>CAVQBJ010000001.1:0-913594 GCA_963710725.1 uncultured Solirubrobacterales bacterium
CGGAAACCGCCTGTCGCTGACGATCGCTTCGACACTTGAGACCCCGCCGACCCGTGCGATCGGAATGGCGACGCAGCGGTGGTACGCCGTCTCGTCGACCCGCGGGCGGCCGCGCGACCGGACTTGTCGTCGGCTCCCCGGTTCGAGCCAGGATTGCTCGACCACTTCCTGACAGGCGAATGTCGTCAGACGGGTCGTTGCTGGCCGCTAGCTGCCGCGGCATCGGTGCCGCGTCGCTGAGCTCGAGCGCCCACTGCAACTGCATGTCGGGAGGACGCCGCTTATCCAAACTTATAGCGAGTTATCCATCGCTAGCCGAAAGTCCCGATAAGTCCGGATAGACTCGGGCGATGGACCCGATCAAGAATCCCTACACCCCTGGAGCTGGCACGCGGCCCGGAGCACTCGCCGGACGCAGCGAAGAGATCGAGAACTTCCGGGTCCTCCTGGCCCGGTTGCGCGACGGCCGATCCGAGCAGAGCCAGATCATCACTGGCCTGCGCGGCGTGGGCAAGACCGTGCTCCTGAACTCCTTCGAGGACCACGCCGAGGACGCGGACTACCTGACCGCATTTCGCGAGCTGACCCAGGAAACCAACCTCTCCGAACTGCTTGCCAAAGACGTGCAGCGCCTGCTGCGCGAACTGAAGCTCAGCGCGAAGATCGCGAGGACGGTGCGCGAAGGGCTGTCCACGCTCAGCGCCTTCAAGCTCACCGACCCGAACGGGTTTGAGCTGTCCGTCGACCTCCGGAGGCTTCAGGAGGACCGTCTCACCGACGACTTCACGGAACTGTTCCTGCAGCTTGGCCGATCAGCCGAGAAGAAGGGCGTCGGTATCGCCTTCTTCCTGGACGAGATCCAATTCGTCAAGGAGGTGGAGTTCCGCGCCCTCATCAGTGCCTTACATCGAGTGAGCCAGAAGCAACTTCCGTTGACGCTGGCTGCCGCTGGGCTGCCTCAGATTCCCGGGCTGGCAGGGGAGGCCCGCTCGTACGCTGAGCGCCTGTTCCGTTTCCCGCGGATCGGCGCCCTCGACGAAGTCGACGCGCGCGCAGCCCTCGTCCTGCCAGCGCAACGAGCGGGCGCCGAATACGACGACGCTGCCGTTCAGCGCGCCCTCGATCTCACGCAGGGCTATCCCTTCTTCATCCAGGAGTACGGCAAGCACATCTGGAACCTGGCAGCGTCCTCGCCGATCCGGCTCGCCGACGTCGAGCAGGCCGCGCCGCGCGCCGAGCAGGCGCTCGACACCAGCATCTACGAGGTCCGCATCCAGCGAGCGACGGCGAAGGAGCGCAGCTACCTGCGCGCCATGGCCGAGCTAGGAGACGGGCCGTACAAGGTCGGCGCTGTGGCCAAGGCGATGGGAAGCACGACGACCGCACTCTCAACGGTTCGACAGAAACTCCTCGATCGCGGCCTGATCTACTCGACCGAGGACTACGGCTACATCGACTACACGGTCCCTCGCTTCGCCGAGTTCATGCGGCGCCACATGCCCTACAGGCGCCCGTCGAGCCGAGCGCCGAGGGCCCGCGCTCCGAAATCGGCGTAGCACGCGCCCCTGCCCGGCGGCAGGAGGATCACCCTCAGGCAGCGCGCCTCCGTGTTCCCCTGCCATTGAGACACGAGTGGCATCTCGTGTCTCAATCGCAAGCAAATCCCGGGCAAACGGATGACATCCAGACGGCCCGCGGTGCTGCCGTCATGCCTGCAAATCGACACCTTGCGATGGGTCATCGCCAGCGCCTGAAAATCGTGGTGTCCCCGGTTCGAGTCCGGGTCTCGCCATCTTGGATGCGCCCGCTAATGAGCTGGTCTTCCGGGTAGGCCACTTGAGGGTCGGCGGCGCGCTGTCTATCGCAAGGACAAGGCGACCTGCTCGAGGAGATCAAGCGACTCGTTCGTGCCGGCTTCCATCCCGGAGTTCAGGTGACCATCGCGGTTCTGTCGGCTGGTGTGCCGCACGAGGATCGCGAGCGTCGTGCGCCCGTCCACCTCGCTGAACGTGGTGGTTGCGAGTCCGGGCGCGTCAGGCACTGCCTCATAGACCTGCGTTGAGACGATCCGCTCGTTCGGCACGATCTCGCGGTACTCGCCATGGAAGGCGACCTCGAACTGACCGTGGGCGACCATCACGTAGCGCCATCGGCCGCCGACGCGCAGATCGATCTCGCACTCGGTGACCTCGCCGCGCTGTCCGGCCCACCACCGCTTGACCAGCTCGGGCGTCGTGTAGGCCGTGTAGACCAAATGCTTGGGCGCGTCGAACTCCCGCTCGATCAAGATCTCCTCATCGCTCGGGAGCGTCACCGTCACCGTCCCCTTACTCGTCGCCGCCGCCATCACGTTCCTCCTTTTGTTTGAGGTCTTCCAGCACGACATCCAGCGCCTCGAACCGATCGGTCCAGGCGCGCTCGTAGCGCATGACCCAGTCATGGATAGGCTTCAGCGCCGGCCCGTTCAGTCGATAGAACCGCTCTCGCCCCTCGGGACGGACGTCGACCAGGCCGACCTCCCGGAGCACCCGCAGGTGCTTTGAGACCTGCGGCTGACCGAGCCCGAGCAGCTCGACGAGCACCCCGACCGACCGCTCGCCGCCGGCCAGGAGATCAAGCATCTCTCGCCGCCGAGGTTCGGCAATCGCGTTGAACGCGTCGGTCGTAGTCGCTGCGCGTGCCACTCCTCAAATATATACCGATATGGGTATATGTCAACCGGGCGGCCCCCGAAACGGCGGCGCTTGAGTGGTGGCGGTCAGAGTAGAAGCCCTCGCGACGGCGCGTGTCGATGGTGTGGATCGACAGCGTCCCCTCGCTGCGGTACCAGAGCAGGAACACCACGGCCACGACGCCCGCGGAACAGGGGCGTGGTCACCGCACATGCCTGTGGTCAGCAGCTTCAGCGCCCAGAAGATCAGCGTGATCCCGGGAACCTTGGCCAGAGTCCCCGAAGCGGTCCGGTTCTTGAATGAAAACGTACCCATCACTTACTCATCGGGTTCACAAGCTCGTAGGCCTTGTGTTACTTGACACGACTAGCGGGTGAACGCTCCTACATTGCGGCCGACAAGGTTGCCACGGGATTGTTTGGCTTCGCTAAGAACGCGCTGTCGTCGGCGCGGGAGCAGCGTCCTTTCCTGAGCCCGAGCTCATATCCAGTTCTTACGCAGTTGGCGCAGCCGCGGCCGATTACGACAGTAAGGGCCGGCGACCGCGGGCCGCAGCCACCAGAACCATGGATTCCGTGAGCGATCTGACACTGTCCGTCACCGGCCCGGCGCCGGCGGAAGAGGCCGACGGGCTGGAAGCGGGGTGCCGGCGCGCCCGGGCGCTGGTCGCCTGGCTCTCCCGGGAAGAAGCGATGCGGCTACGCGGACGGGCAGGTGATCGCATGCGCGAGGAGCGCGGGCGCGAGGCGCTTCGAGCACGCGCGGTCGACGTCGATCAGTCAGGGCTGATGCAGGCCTGGCCGGCAGCGCTCGAGACCCACGCCGCCGAGCTGCGCGCCTCCGAGGGCGCCGGGGCGATGTTCGCCGATGGGTGGGAGCTGGCCCTGGTCAGTGACCTGCGGCGCGTCGTCGCCGCACAGCCGACCGTCTTCGTGGATTCGGGACAGGACCCGGCCATCGACGTGGGTTCGGGTGATCTGTCCGACATCGCTCACCTGACGCTCCCGCTGGCAGAGCCGGCGGCAGAGGTGGCGGCGCGCTTCGATCAGGACGCCCAGGCCTGGATCATCAGCTCGCGCAACCCAAACCTTCGCATCAGTGGTCGATTCGGCGGAGACGTGCAGCCCAACGTTCTCGGCTTCGGCTTCCTCGTGCAGGTGCTCCCCTCTTTCATGTCGGTCGCTGAGATTTGCGGCCGGTACGTCCTTTGCGACGGATATCACCGAGCGCTCCGGCTGCTCGAGGCAGGCGTCGTGACGGCTCCCGTGTTCGTGCGGCGCTTCGGCGAGATCGACGGATCCCTCTTTCGCGCCGGCATGCTCTCAACCGATGTGTATTGCGGCGAGCGCCCGCCGACGCTTGCCGACTACCACGACGACACGGTGGCCGAAGAGCTCTTGCTCGAGGTCAAGGAGCGGGTGGCCGTCGTTCGCGCGGTTGCCTGAGCCAGCTCAAGCGCCAGCCCTCGTAGATGTCTCGGTTCGCCTGCCACGACCGCAGTCGAGCGGCGCAGAGCATCGGCCCGTGCAGTCGAAGAAGCGGCGTAGGAGCGCGGTGCCGGCACGCGCGACGTTCGCCATGCCCTCAGCGGGCAAGGCGACGTCCTGGGCAAGGTGTGCGCGCAAGGCGGTGGCCAGCGCGGCGTCCAGCTCGATATGGAACTGCAGGCCGTACGCACGACCGATCCGGAACGCCTGGTTGACGCACCGTTCGCTGCTGGCGAGCAGTTCCGCGCCTGGGGGCAACGTGAACGTGTCGTCGTGCCAGTGCAGGACGGGGATCTCGCGTCCTGCCGGCCCAAGCACCACGTCGCGCTCTCCGGCCGGGGTGAGCACCACGGTTCCGAGACCGAGCTCTCTCGCGGCCCCGAAGAGGATCTCAGCATCGAGTGCGCGGGCGAGCAGCTGCGCCCCGAGACAGACGCCGAGGACGGGCACGTCGGCGGCCACCGCCGCGGTGAGCAGTTCGACCTCCTCTCGGAGGTGCGGATGCGCCCGGACGGCGTCGGCGCCCATCGGGCCGCCCATCACGATGAGCCCGGCGACCTCATCGACGCTGGGGACGGCGTCCCCGCGGTACAGGTGACGGTAATCGAGCGCGAGCCCACGAGCCTGCGCCTGCGCGGCGATCAGGCCGGGCCCCTCAAACGGAACATGCTGTAGCACCGCCCACGCCGACACGCGCGCTCAGGCTTCTTCGGGTTGTGAGTGACGCGCCGATCGGCCTCCCGCTGCGCTGAGGGCGCGACCGGCGGCCGCTCGCGCCTGCAGCGCCGGGTTGAGCTGCCGGTGCAACGCAGCCAGCCCGGCGGTGCGCTCGAGTGGCACCCAGCGGTGGTCGACGATCTCCCCGCTCGGGGTTGGCGTGCCCACGAGACGCCCCAGATACACCGTGCAATGCACGACCGCCTCGTCCTCGTGAGCAGCGGGCGCGGTGAACTCACCGAACGGCTCAAGGGCGGTGATCTGGCACCGCAGCTCCTCCCAGATCTCGCGCTCGAGCGTCTCGACCTCCGACTCGCCCGCGCTGGGCTTGCCACCGGGCAGAATCAGCGCTCCGCCGGAGCGCTTACGCAGCACGAGCAGCCGGCCACCGTCAACGATCGCGACGGCGACGACACGTATCTGCGGCGGAAGAGCACTCAACGGATCGGCACAGGTCACGCGTGCGCGAGGATGGACTCCAGGCGCGTGCGATCCTCGGGCTCGAGCGGGAGCAGCGGTGGCCGCGGAACGCCGGCCGGCTCGCCGAGGATGTCGAGCCCGGATTTGACCGCCGGGGGCAGGCCCTTGGAGACGATGAAGCTGAGCAGCGGCAGAAGCTCCTCGTAGATCTCCCTTGCGCGCGCAGGATCGCCCGCCACGACGGCTTCATACAGCGCGATGGCGGGGGCGGGTCGCAGACACGGGGCAGCAGTGCACCAGCCGCTGGCGCCGGCGAGGAGTGCCTCGAGCACGAGCGGGTTGCTTCCGTTGTAGAAGGGCAGCGCGCCCGCGGAGAGCTCCTTCAGGTCGAGCATGCGCTGGATGTCGCCGGTGGACTCCTTCACCATCTTCACGTTCGCGATCGACTCGAACATGTGGTTCAGCAGCGTCGGCGACATGTCGATCCCGGAGGTCGCGGGGTTGTTGTAGGCCATGATCGGGATTGAGATCGCATCACTCACCGAGGTGTAGTGCTGCTCGATCTCACGCTCGTTGAGCGCCCAGTAGGAGACGGGGATCACCATGACCGCCGTCGCGCCGGCCTGCTGGGCGTACTCGGCTCGGGCCACGGTTCCCGCGGTGGTGAGGTCGGAGGACCCGACGACCACGGGCACACGTCCGGCAACGGCCGCAACGGTGGTGTCAACGACCGTCTTCCACTCATCGAAGCTGAGATACGCCGACTCGCCTGTGCTTCCCAGCGGAGCGATGGCGTGGACGCCGGCATTCACCATGGTGTCGACCAGGCCATTGAGCCGGTCGACGTCGATGCCCGCACTACTGAAGGGCGTGATCGGGTACGCGATGATGCCGTGGATCAGTTGCTCTTCAGCCATCAGAGGTTCCTTTCAGGTCGCGCAGACTTGCCAGTGAAGCGGGCTTCTCAGCATGCGTCCGGGGTGGCGAGTTGTACGCAGGCAGCCCGTCCGGCCAGCGCGGCGGCGCGGCGCGGCGCACCGAGGCCGCCGAGCTCCTCTGCGTACTCCTCGAAACACTCGGCGTGGATGGCGGTCAGATCCGCCTCGAGCATCTGGCGGGCGAGATCGGCGTCGCTGATCCCCTCGTTGCGCCACTCGAGCGCTTTGAGCGCCAGCGCACTCCCGGTCAAGCCCTCGGCCGCGTACCAGCGGGCCGCGTTGTCATTCAGTCCGATGCGGCCGGTCCTCAGTGTGTACATGAACCGTATCGGGAAGAGGATCGCCTTCGTGACGGCGCGCGGTCCGCTGGCGACAAGTGCCCGTGTATCTCGCAACCGCTCCAGGTAGTCCTCGGTGAACTTGTCGAGGAGGTGATCCGCGCTCATCACCACGAGTTCGCGATGTGAAGGTCGCACGCTCGGCTCGCGCCGGTCAGATCCGAGGAGCAGACATCCGGAGTCGAGCAGGTCCAGGCGGTCGATCGGCCCGAGCCGGTTGTTATCGCCCTCGCCCGTGCGGACCGCGTGCCAGTCGGCCCAGAACACCGAGAGGCGATCGGACAGCGGGGTGCTGGCCTGATCTGCGACGCGGCTCTGCACACGGGCGATCTGATCGGCCGTGTCCGGTTCCGTCGACCCGAGAATGATGGCGACGTCGACGTCGCTGACCAGCGGAGCGAAGCCGCCGTGGGCCAGGCTCCCCAGGGTGAAGATCGCCTCGATCTCGGTTCCGAGTACGTCCTGAGCCGCCTGCACGGTGTCGGCGACGACCTGTTCTGCGGTTGCGGTGCTCACGTCGGCTGTGTCGTCCTCGGGGCCATACAGGTCGATGGCCATGCTTGACAAGGTTTATTGCCGATCGGCAAACTATCAGCTGGCGTGTACGTTGTCGAGACCATGGAACCCCAGGCGACCGCCACGGACGACCTCGAGACGACCCCCGATCTGAGCCACGACGATCAGCGGATCGCCGCGTTGATTCGCAGTTACCGGCTTCGGCGGAATCTGACGCTGGCACAGCTGTCGGAACTGTCCGGGATCTCGGTCGGGCACCTCTCGCGGCTGGAGAACGGCGGCCGCACGCCGACCGTGCGCCTGCTGCTTCAGCTTGCGCGGGCGCTCGGTGTCTCGCTGGGCGCGCTTGTCGGTGAATCAGCGGAACAGAACACGGTCTACGTCTCGCGCAGCGGGGACAGGCACACGATCGCCGCCGGCGACACCTCGCTGCAATCGCTGTCGGACCCTTCGCTGCGCTCGCTGCAGGTCGTCGAGCTGAGCCTCCTGCCAGGCCGTCTGGGCGAGCCCGCGGCACACGCCGGCGAGGAGTGGGTGTACGTCCTGAGCGGCGCGATTGAGGTCGACGTGAGCGGGAGCACCTCCTTGCTGGCCGCGGGCGACGCGGTTCACTTCCGTGCCGACATGCCTCATGCGCTGCGCAACCCCCACGAGGAGGGCGCGACCGTGCTCGTGGTCAACGCCCTGGAAGCGCCGGCCGTGCATCTCAGCTACTGACCTCAACGGAACGGACGGCACCCATGACACGTGTTGCTGTGGTGCAAACGGCCTCGATCCCGTTCGACTGCGCGGCGACCGTTGCCAAGGCCGAGGGCCTGATCGCGGAATGTGCGACGGGCGGCGCCCAGCTGGCGGTGTTCCCCGAGGCCTTCATCGGCTGCTACCCCAAGGGCACCGCCTTCGGTGCCGTCGTGGGGCGCCGGACCGGCCCGGGCCGGGACCTGTACCAACGGTACTTCGATTCGGCCGTCCAGCTGGATGGCCCTGAGGTGGCGCGCCTCATCAGCGCGTCCGCCGCTCACGCGATCTTCGCAGTCGTGGGCGTGATCGAGCGGTTCGGGTCCACGCTCTACTGCACGGCGCTGATGATCGATCCCGTCGCCGGGCTCGCCGCGATCCACCGCAAACTCATGCCGACCGGAACCGAGCGGCTGATCTGGGGCTTCGGAGACGGCTCCACCATCGGCACGGCGCAGAGCCCCGCCGGGCGCGTCGGCACCGTGATCTGCTGGGAGAACTACATGCCGGCCCTGCGACAGGCGATGTACGCCCAAGGTGTCGAGCTCTATTGCGCCCCGACGGCCGACGACCGCCCGACGTGGATCTCGACGATGACGCACATCGCGCTGGAGGGCCGGGTCTTCGTCCTGACCGCCTGTCAGTCGATTCGCGCAAGCGCCTATCCGGATTGGTACCAGGAGGAGATCAGCGAGGATCCTGCCGCCTACCTGATGCGGGGCGGGAGCGCGATCATCGCCCCCGATGGCGCGGTTCTCGCCGGCCCCGTGTTCGAGGACGAGACCATCCTGTACGCCGAAGTCGACCTTGCTGAGATCGCCCGCGGTCACCTCGACATGGATGCGGTAGGTCATTACAGCCGTCCCGACGTCTTCGAGCTGCGGATCGACACGCGCCGCCGTTCGCCGGTCGTGTTCTCTGACGACGGCGCCCCGACGCATGCGACGGCCGGCATCGGCGACGCGGACGAGCGATGACGCGGACCGCATCCGACGACGGACCGGTTGGGAACGACAGCGCGCGCCGTCGTCGCTGCGCGCTGGCGGCGGTGCTCGCGACCACGGCTACGCTCGTCGCCCCGGTCACCCCGGCACCGGCGGCCGCGCGGATCGTCGAAGGGAAGGCGATCAGTCCGAACAACGAGCGCGGCCAGCTCGGCAGCGGTTTCGGCGCCTCGGCGGCGCTCACTGCCGACGGGAGAACGGCGCTCATCGGCGGTCCGACCGATGGAAGCGCATCCGCCCCCGCGTCGCTGCAAAGCTGCAGCACCGACCCCGAGACCGGGGCCAATTTCTGCGACTACACGCCAGGGTTGCCGAACCCGGGAACGGGGGCGGTCTGGGTCTACCAGCTTCGCGGGCGCCGCTGGGCGCGGCGTCAGAAGCTGACGGCCCGCGACGAAAGTGGCGGCGCGAGCGGATTCGGGTCCAGCGTCGCGATATCCGCCGACGGCCGGATTGCGCTGGTCGGCGGTCCGGCCGACGATGGCGGCGCCGGCGCGGTGTGGGTCTTCGGTCGGACGGCCCACGGCTACGTGCCGATCGGCGCAAAGCTCACCGCGCCGGCTGCCGCGAGCGGTACGAGTGCCGCCTTTGGGGCGGCCGTGGCTCTGTCGGCCAGCGGCGCCACCGCGATGATCGGCGCTCCGGGGGCCGGGACGAAGGTCGGTGCCGACGGCCCGGGAAGCGCCTGGGTGCTGACGCGCGCTCGCGGCGCGGTATTCACGATGGCCTCCGCGCAGCAGCTCGCTCCCATCGGCGAGAGCGCGACGAGCCCGAGCTCGTTCGGCGCGAGCCTCTCCCTCTCCGCCAGCGGCGCGACCGCGCTCGTGGGCGGGCCAACCGACGGCGACACCTCCGCGGGTGGGGTCTGGATCTTCGCGCGCCACGGTGGGCGCTTCGGTCCGTCGGTCGCGAAGCTGATCCCGCAGGATGGCGGCGCCGGCCGACGTGCGCGGTTCGGAACGAGCGTGGCCCTGTCGGGCACCGGCGCGACAGCGCTCATCGGCGGTCCGGGCGACGGCGGGGGCCGCGGCGCCGCATGGTTGTTCGGCCTCGCGCGCGGCCACTGGCACCAGCAGGGGCGCAAGCTGACGGGCGGCGGCGAGGCCGGCGGCGCGCGCTTCGGGGCCGCGGTCGCGCTCTCCCGCTCGGGAGCGCTCGCGCTCGTCGGGGGTCCGAACGATGCCAACGGGCCGAATAACGCGATCGGTCCCGACGACGGGAGCGGCACCGTTCAGCCCGGCGCGGCGTGGCTGTTTGTGCGCGCCGCCGGCCGCTATCGCCAGCGTGGCGCGAAACTCACCGCGCCCGCAGCGGGCGACGATGGGGCAGACGGCGACAGCCAGGCGTTTGGTCAGAGCCTTGCGCTCTCGGCGAACGGCGCGACGCTGCTGATCGGCGGACCGCTCGAGGGGTTCAACCAGCTGAGCTTCCCGTCGACTCCCTACGGGGCGGCCTGGCCGTTCGTGCTCCGCGGCCAGCCCTGACGCCACGCCGGGACGCCTGACGGCTCAAGGTTTTACGGCGATCAGTCGAACGGACTGGCATGTCCGTCGCGAACCGGCGAACAGCGCCTGCGGCCACCGATGCGGTTGGCGAGCTCGTGCTGCGCACGAGCGTGATCAGAGCCACCGCCGCGCGCCAGCTGGAGCTGCTCGCGCGGATCGTCACCGAGATCGACCTTGTCTCCGAGGGCTCGGAGGCACTCGCGTCGGGCGCTGAGCGCGCGGCCGCGATGGCGGTCGGCGCACGCGACCTGGCCCGGGACGGCGCCGGGGTCCTTCGCGGCGTCGTCGACAACCTGGAGCAGGCGGTGCGCGTCGCCGAGGCCTGCATGGCCGAGCTGGCGGAGCTCGCTGAGCGCGTCGATGAGATAGGACGGTTCGCCGACACGATCGACGCGATCGCCGCACAGACGAAGCTGCTGGCGCTCAATGCCGCGATCGAGGCCGCGCGCGCCGGTGAGCACGGGCGTGGCTTCTCGGTCGTCGCTGACGAGGTCGGGCGCCTCGCGCAGGCCGCCGCGCGCGACACGGCCCAGATCCGCCAGAAGGTCTCCGAGGTGAGCGCGGCGGGAGCGCGCTCGACGACGACCCGTCACGAGCTTCATGAGAGCGTCGAGTCGCTGCGCGCCGGACTGGAGGGGACGCGCGAGGCGACCGCGACCTTCGACCGCATCGCCGGCGAGGTCGATGAGGTCTCCGAACTGGTCGTGGAGCTGAACGCGCACTGCGGGGAGCAGAGCGCCGCCGCGAGCGCGGCTCGGACGGAGGCCCGGGTGGTCGCCGGGGCCGCTCGCGGCACCCACGAGGCGGTCGATGTGCTCGCCCGCACGGCCGACCTGGTGGCGGGCGCAACCGATGCGCTCGCGGTCGCCGGTCTGGCCGGAATTCCATCGGCCGGCGACGCCGCCCGGGCGCTGACGCAGCTCGTGGCGGTGCTGCGGCCGCCGTTCGACGTTCCACGGGCGCATGCGGGCGCGTTCCTCTCGCTCGCCGCTGATCGTGAGGCTCGCGGCGTCCAACTCGTCTGCGCGGACCTCGGTGAGCTCGACCCGATGATGACCGCGAACATCCTGCGTTTCGCCGGCACGCTGTGCGGGGTCACGGTCACGGCAGTGCCGGGCCTGATCGCCGATCGGCGGATGTGGATGCAATGGTGGGTGCCCGGACCGCGGCTGCTGGTCCCCGAGTTCGACCTGACCAGCCCGGAGTACTACGACTACACGACTGCCGACTGGTTCCGGCAGCCGATCGAGGCGCGCAGCGAGGTCCTCACCGACCCCTATTTCGACGCCGGCGGGGCCGACGCGTGGATCGTCACCGCGTCCGTGCCCGTGTTCGCTGCGGGCACGGCGATCGGGGTCACCACGGCCGATCTGGATCTCGACGCGGTGGCCCGGCTCTGCCGGCCGGCGCTCGCGGGATTGCCGCACGACGCGGCCCTCATCTCGCGGGCCGGGATCGTCGTGACCAGCACCGATCGGAACCGCCTGGAGGTCGGGGCGGCCCTCCAGGACGAACTCGGCGGGTGGGTTCGCTCGACACAGGCGGCCCACGCCGTCGGTCCGGACAAAGTGAAGCTCTCACGCGTCCCCACGCTCGACTGGGCCCTGCTGGAACTGCCCTGAGCTGCCGCGGAGATCGCGACCCGGCGCGCCATCGGACGCCGGCCCGCCTCAGGCCGCTTCGGCCTCGGCCGGGCCGATCGGCCCGGCCGCGACCGCGACGCGGTTGCGCCCAGCGCGCTTGGCCTCGTAGAGCGCGCTGTCGGCGCGGTTGAGGATCGCGGCGAGATCGCCGTCGGCGTCGCCCATGATGGCCACGCCAACGCTGATCGTGATTGCGATCTCGCCCTCGCAGGTGAGGATCGGCTCGGCCTCGATCGCCTCGCGCAGGCGCTCGCCGAGCACCTCGGCGCCCTCGTCGGTCTCCGGGAGCAGAAGCGCGAACTCCTCGCCGCCGTAGCGGCCGAGCAGGTCCATCGTGCGGATCACGCCGCTGAGACGTTCCGCGACGATCCGGATCACGTCATCGCCGGCGGCGTGTCCATACCGGTCATTGACCTGCTTGAAGTGGTCGATGTCGAGCATCAACGCCGACAGCGGCGGTCCGTAACGGTGCGAGGTGGCGAACTGCTTGTCGCCCAGTTCGAAGAAGTGGCGACGGTTGCTGACCTTGGTCAGCTCGTCGGTGGTCGCCATCCGCTGCACGGTCGCGAACAGGCGGGCGTTCTCGTAGGCGACGATCCCCTGTCCGGCGAAGGTCGCGGCGAGCTCGAGCTGGGCGGGGCCGAGCCCGCCGCGCTCGTCGCTGGCCATGATGAGGACGCCGGCCAGCTCGCCGCGCGCCGCCAGGGGCACGGCGAGCCACGCACCGGGATCGCCCAGCAGCTCGGGCAGCGGAGCAGCGCCGCCGGCGACGTCGCCCACGACGCGGCCGGCGCCGTCGGGGGCGAGAATCGCTGCCCGCGGGTCGAAGCCCGGCGCCAGCACGTAGCCGTCGGCCAGCTCGGGTGCGAGGTCGCCCGCGATCGCCACCAGCGACCACGAGCGGCCGTCGAGCATCAGCACCGCGGCACGGTCGCAGGCGATCGAGCGGCCGGCCATCTCGAGCAGGCTGCCGACGACGGCCGCCGGCTCGAGCGTCGCGCTGATGACCGCCATCGAGTCGCGGAGCGTCTCGGCCAGGCCGCGCTGCTCGCGCTCGGCGGCGACGGTGGCCTCCAGGCGCGCGGCACGGGCGGTCTCGAACGAGATCGCGATGTGGTTGCTGATCGCCGCGAGGATCTCGACGTCGTCGGCGGTGAAGATGCCGCGTGCGAGGCGCGAGTCGAGGTAGACGACGCCGAGCAGGCGGCCCTCGAGCATGAGCGGGGCGGCGAGGATCGAGCGCAGTCCGTGCTGGACGGCGCTGTCCGAGCCGAGCGCCGCGCCCTCCTCGGTGCCGGTGATGACGCGAGCCGCGCACTCCTCGCGCACCCGGTCGACGATGGTCGCCGCGTAGCCGGTGGTCTCGGTGAGCTCGACGCCGCCGGCGCCCCGCGCGGCGCTCAGCGCGAGCGGGCCGGTCTCGTCATCGGCCAGGAACAGGAACGCACGCTCGGCGCCGAGCAGCGCGACGAGCTGATCGAGCGCAACCGAGGCCAGCTCGGTCTGGTCCTGGGTGTGCGTCGCGGCGAGGCTCAGGGCGAGCAGCGCATCGAGGCTGCGGTTGCCCTGGAGCGACCCCGCGTGGCCCGCGCGCGACCGGCCGGCGGCAGCGACGGTCATGGAGCTGCGGCCGACGGTCGTGCGGCGGCTGGCGGTCGTCATCGTTCCCGAAGTCGCGCCGGACGACGCGGTGCCGGCGACCGACACCCCAAATTCGTCGGTGATCCACTGCGCTCGACTGGCCGCCGGCATGTCGATCGCCAGCCTCAGCGCGATCTTCGCCTGCCGGGTGCGCTCGGCAACGTCGCCCAAATCGCCATAGACCCGGGCTCGCAGACGCGCGATCTCGAAGTGCATGAGCGGCGCGTCGCACTGAATCGCCAGCCGCTCGGCCTTGCGGGCGAGGGCGAGCGCCTTCTTCGGCTTCCCCTCGAGTCCGCGCAGCTGGGCGTCGGTGATCGTGTTGAAGCCCTGCCAGAGCGGCTGGAAACGCGCGAAGCGCAGCTTCCTCAGGCGAGCGCGCGCCTGTTTCATCGCGACCGCCCGGGTCTCGCCATCGCTGCGCACGGCACGCTCGACGAGCACGAGCGGCGCATACATGAAGTTCGGCATCGCCCAGAAGGTGGCCGTGTAAGGGTTGAGCCCGAGTGCATCACACTCGCGGATCGCCTCGTCCATCGTCGGCCCGAGGTCGCCCTGGTCGACCAGGTAGCTCATCTGGGTGGCCAGGAAGGTCTGGCGCAGGAAGCGGTTCTCGGGGTCGGCGTTGTCGGCGTTGCGCTTGCAGGCGGCGAACAGCTCGGCGGCCTCGGCGCGCTCGCCCTGAGCCTCGAGCACGATGATGCCGAGGCACAGGTACGGGTTCTCGGCCACGCCGGCCGCCTGGACGTTGCGCATGCGCTCGTGGACCGACACCCACTCGTCGCGCGCCTTGAGGCCGTGACCGCGCAGCCCGAGGTTGAAGGCGACCGTGGAGGCTGCGTTGAGCAGGTCGGAGAGGTCGAGCCAACGGCCGTACTCCGGCAGCAGCCGCTCGGCGAGGACGCCGGCGGCGCGAGCATCACCGAGCGCCTCCAGCCCGAGCATCTCGTACAGCCGGCCATGGGCGATGGCCTGCGGATCGCCGATCTCCTCGGCCATGGCCATCCCACGCTCGAACAGACGATTCCGCAGCCGCCGACTGCCGAACGACG
The DNA here is from genome assembly GCA_963710725.1 of uncultured Solirubrobacterales bacterium. Classification (GTDB taxonomy): domain Bacteria; phylum Actinomycetota; class Thermoleophilia; order Solirubrobacterales; family Solirubrobacteraceae; genus CAVQBJ01. The sequence goes on from CAVQBJ010000001.1 coordinate 14,672, forward strand.
CCGCGATGACCGAGATCCCGGTGAGCGTGTGTGAGACCTCGAGCGACGAGCCGAGGCGCCGCGACCGCACGAACGTACGCATCACCGTCGAGAGGATCGCGCCCGAGCGCCCCTCGATGTAGGCGGCGTTCTCGAGCTCGTGGTACAGGCTGACCTCGGCACACAGGCGCGCACGCTCGTCGTCGGAGAGCTCGGGGGCCCGGCGCCGTCCGACGAGCGCCAGGAGGCAGCGCAGCGAGGCCACGAGCGTGCCAAAGACCATCGCCAGTCTGCCGGTGGGCGGTGTCTGGCCGAGCTCTCGCAGTCCGGCGAGGGCGTAGCGCGTCGCCTCCGTGGAATTGAACACGGCGCTCTCGGCGCGGGCGAGCTGGCGATTGATGCGGGCGCGTTGCAACGGGTCCTCGGAGCGCTCGAGAGCGAGCGCGAGCTTCTCGAGGCCGGCGTCGAGGTCGCCGCGACCGAGCTGCAGGGCGCCCCACGTCTCATAGAAGTCGGCGTCGTGGCTGATGCCGGCGCCGCGAGCGACCTCGTCGGCGCGGGCGAAGAACTCGGCGCCCTCGTGGGCCGCGTAGGCCGCGAGTGCGGCCTGGCCGGCGCGGACGCTCCACGCGTAGAGCTTCTTCGGCGCCTTCTCACGCTGACCGAGCGCGTAGTGCCGGGCGATGGCGAAGACGTCGTCGGGGGTGTCGGCGCCACGAGCCTCGAGCGTCTCGGCGATCCGCTGGTGCAGCGCCTGCAGCTGCGCGGGGCTGAGCGGATCGAGCAGCGCCTCTCGGATGCGGTCGTGGACGTACGCGCACTCGTCGACGTCGACCCGTTCGATCAGTCGCTCGCGGAGGGCGTCAGCGACGGCGCAGGACACGCGGTCCTCGCCGTAGGCGAGCACGTCGGTGAGCGCGGCGGGGCGAAAGCGGGTGCCCATCGCGGCGCCCGCCGTGAGGAGCCAGCGGGCGTCGGCGCCGAGGTCCGAGACGCGCGCGAGGACGAGCTCGAGTACGTCGTCGGGCAACGAGATCTCCTCGAGGCCGCCCTGGTCGATGCGAACCACCCCCCACGAAGCGCAGATCAGGCCCGCGTGCAGAACGGCGCGGACGTACTCGACCGCCGCGAACGGATTACCCGCGGAGCGAACGTGGATCTGGCGCGCGAAGCCGCCATCGGCGAGCGCGCCGCCGAGCTGCTCGTTGACGAGCTCGGCGGTCGCCGCCTCGTCGAGCGGACCGACCGCGACCCGCGTGCGAATGGTCTCGCCCATCTGGTCGACAAAGCGCTCGTGGCCCGCGGCGCTGTCCGCGTCGTCGCGGCTGCTCGCCACGACGAGCAGCGGTGTCTCACGCAGCTCGAGCGCGAGGATCTCCAGGACGCGCCGGCTGGCCTCGTCGAGCCACTGCACGTCATCGATCCACAGCACCGCACGACCGTGCTCGCGAGCGAGGCCGGCGAGGAATGTCGCCACCGCCGCGTAGTACTGCTCCTGACGTTCGCCGTCGGCCGTCCCGGCCGACGTCTCGCCGACGAGCTCGCCGAGGAGGGGCGAGAACGCGGCGGCCATGCCGGCGGCCTGGATCGCCGCGCGCCGCACGCGCTCCTCGGCCTCGGCACGCTCTGCGGCCGGCAGGCGGCCGATGCGGGTCACGTGTGCCTCGACGGCATCGCGCAGGCAGGCGAGCGGGACGGGGTTCCCGCGGACGACCTTCCCCGACAGCGCGAGCGCGCGCTCCTGGCGGACGCCGGCGAGCAGCTCGCGCACGAGGCGGCTCTTACCCTGTCCCGGCGCGCCCTCCACCAGGGCAACGCCCGCGCGGCCGCGGCTGGTCTGCCGCCAGCAGGCTCGCAGTTCCTCGAGCTCGCCGGTGCGCCCGACCAGCGGCAGGTCGTACTCGACGGCGGCGGGATCGTCGTCGAGGCCAAGGGCGAAATCGGCCGGTTCGTCGCTCTCGTGGGCCGCGAGGCGCTCGAGGTCGGCGAGCAGGCCCTCACCGGTCTGGTAGCGGTCGTCGGGGTCCTTGGCGAGCAGACGCTCGATGATCCCCACCAGTGCCGGCGACAGTCTCGGCGCGAGCTGGCGCAGGTCGGGCGGCGGGGCGACGGCGTGTAGGCGCACGATCTCGCCAACGTCGGCGGCCCGGAACGGTGGTGTGCCGGCGGCCGCCTCGAACAGCACCACGCCGAGGGCGTAGAGGTCGGAGCGGCCGTCGACCGGCCGCTTGAGCATCCCGGTCTGCTCCGGCGGGCTGTACAGCAGCGTCCCGACCGCGACGTCGTTGCCCTGCCGTACGCCGGCCTGGGTCGCGAGGCCGAAGTCGATCAGCTTCGCTCGCCCGTCCTCGGTGATGATGATGTTCTCGGGCTTGACGTCGCGATGGACGAGACCGGCGCGATGGGCAGCGGCCAGCGCGCCGACGCAATCTCGCGCCAGCGCGACGATGCGCCGCTCGACGAGCGGCTCGGCGGCGCCGGCCGCGGTCGCCGCCAGGGTGCGACCGAGGAGCAGTTCCATGACGAGGTAGGGCCGGCCGTCGCTCTCGCCGACCGCGTGGATCTGCACCAGGCCCGGGTGGCGAAGCTGCGAGAGGATCGCCGCCTCGCGACGAAAGGCGCGGGCGGCGGCGATGTCACCGTCGCCGGCTCGGCCATGGAGCTTGAGCGCGTAATCGCGATCCCCACGGCGTGCGCGGTAGACGACGTTCTCCGCCCCGCGGCCGAGCTCGTCGAGGATCTCGAGACCGTCGATCGTGGTGGTGCCTGCGATCACCTGCGGGGATTTGGGGGAGTTCGCGGAGCCCATGGGCTGATGAGGCTGGAAACAGCCTTTCCCCCAGCGTCGGGTGAACAGGCGCCGTGCCCCAGCCGTACGGGGCGGCTCTGGACGAAGAAACCGGTGCCCGAGAAGCGTCCAGGCAACCCGGCCGGGGACACTCCGCGCGCCGACCGAGAGGCCCGGTGAGCCTCGGCAACACCCCTAGCGCGATGCCTCGAGCATGTAGTAGGTTCTGCCTTGCGGTAGACGGGGGCGTTTACCTGGGTCAAGCCTGGTGCCTCGGCAGGAGGAATCGAGGCCCGGCGCACGTCAAACCGGACTGGGGTGAGGGATGTCGATGAGGTGGCCAGTGCGCATCGCCGTGGGTGCTGTGGGAATCGTCCTGCTGGGCGCGATGCTGATCGTCGCGTCGCGGCCCGACTCGGGGCCGCTGTCGGCCGGGGTGGAGCATCCGCAGGGAGTGGTGCGCCTGCCGTCACCGTCGCTTTCCGTGCCTGAGCGTCTGGCGGTCTCGCGTGGGTTGGGTGGCGATCAGCCGGCCTTCTGGGTCAGGTCCGCTGGTCGTGCGGCGGTCGCGCATAACCCACGACAGGGTGTGTCGGCGCGGTTCGAGGCGCCGGGCGTGCGCTTCAGCGCCGCGGGCGGGAGCGTCGCCCTGTCGCTGGCCGCGTTCGGCCATGTCAACGCCGCCCCGCCGGTTGGCGCGGCACGGGTGAGTGTTGCTCGCAATCGGGTCACGTATTCGTACGGTGGCGTGCGCGAGTGGTGGTCGAACGGTCCGCTCGGCTTTGAGCAGGAGTTGGGTGTCGCGCGGGCACCGGTCGCGGGAAGTGGCCCGCTGACGTTCGCGTTCGACGTCTCGGGCTCGCTGCATCCGCGTCTGTCCGGCGGGTCGGTGCAGTTCGTCAACGCGGCGGGCCACGTGGTCCTGCGCTATGGAGACCTGAGCGCGACGGACGCGCGCGATCGCGCGCTGCCGAGCTGGTTCAGCGTGCGCGGCGATCGGGTTTCGCTCAGCGTCGATGCGCGGGGCGCGGTGTATCCGATCACGGTCGATCCGTTGGTTCAGTTGGCCGAGCTGACCTCGTCGGATGGGGCCGCGAGCGATAGCTTCGGGCAGTCCGGTGGTGTCGCGGCCGCCGGTTCGACGGTCGCCATCGGCGCGAACGGCGCGACGGTCAATGGGGTGGCGACCGCGGGGGCGGTGTACGTGTTCAGCGAGCCGCCGAGCGGTTGGGCGACGGCCACGCAGACGGCGAAGCTGACGACCTCTGACGCGGTCAGTGGCGATGCGCTTGGCTCGGCGGTGGCGATCACCGACGATGGCACGACGATCGCGGCCGGTGCTCCGGACGCGAGTGTCGGCACGAGCGCGGCGGGCGCGTCGGCAGGGAAGGTCTACATCTTCACCGAGCCGCCGGGGGGTTGGGCCTCGGAGACGCAGACGGCCGAGCTGACGCAGTCCAAGCTCTATGAGTTCTCGGTGCTGGGGAGCGCGTTGGCCTTCTCGGGGACGACCTTGTTCGCCGGCGCTCCAACCGCGAACAGCTTCGCCGGTGAGGTCGACATCTTCACCAAGCCGGCTGGTGGCTGGGTCAACGGCACGGCGAACGGAACGTTGACGACGAGCGCCGGCGGATTGACGGGTGTCGGTAACGCGGTCGCCGCCTCCGGGAACACGGTGGCGGTGGGCGCCGCTCTCGGTGGGAGCGGCGCGGGTAACGCGTACGTGTTCGTCGAGCCCTCGGGCGGTTGGGCCTCGGAGACGCAGACGGCGACGCTGACACCGACCGATGAGGGCAGCGGCGATGGGTTCGGGACGAGCGTGGCCGTCTCGGGGACGACGGTCGCGGTCGGCGCGCCGGGTCATAACAACAATGGTGCGGCGTATGTGTACACCGAGCCGAGTGGTGGCTGGGCGGGTACGCCGGCGCAGACGGCTGAGTTGACGGCGTCCGATGGCGCGTCGACGGATGCGCTGGGCTCATCGGTGGCCACCAACGGCTCGTCGGTGTTCGCGGGCGCACCGGGCGCGACGATCAGCGGGAACGCTGGTCAGGGCGCGGTGTACGAGTTCGATGAGCCGGCCGGTGGCTGGGCGAACGAGACGGAGGCGCAGAAGATCACGGCCACGACCAACGCAGGCGGTGACGCGTTCGGCGCCTCGCTCGCGGTGAACGGCACCACCCTGCTCATCGGCGCCAGCACGGCCAACATCGGCACCAACCTCGGCCAGGGCGCCGCCTACATCTACGAGCAGGCCGCCACGACCACAACGACGACAACGACGACCACGACGACGACGACGACAACGACGACCACGACGACAACCACGACGACGCCGACGACAACGACGACGACAACGCCGACCACGACGACGACGACGACGCCGACGACAACGACCACGACGCCGACCACAACGACGACAACGACGCCGACGACAACAACCACGACGACGACGCCGACCACGACGACGACGACGCCGACTACGACAACGACAACCACGGCGCCGACAACAACGACAACCACGGCGCCGACAACGACGACAAGCACGGCGCCGACCACGACGACGACGACGGCGGCGCTCCCGGCGATCAGCTCGATCACGCCGACGAACGGCCCGCCGGCCGGCGACAACTCCGTGACCATCGCCGGCGCCAACTTCGCCGCCACGGCGGCGAACGACACGGTCAAGTTCGGACCGAGTGCGGCGACGATCACGGCGGCGTCGACGACGTCGCTGACCGTCACCGCTCCGGCCGGAGTGGGCTCGGTCAGCGTGACGGTGACGACCGGCGCCGGCACGTCGAACGCGGTGACCTACACCTATAACGCTGCGCCGACGATCACCTCGGTCACCCCGCCGAGCGGTTTCACCGCCGGCGGGAACTCGGTGACGATCACGGGCACGGGCTTCAGTGCCACGGCGTCCGCTGACACGGTCAAGTTCGGCTCGACTTCGGCGACGGTGACTGCGGCTTCGACGACGTCGCTCACCGTGACGGCTCCGGCCGGCTCGGCATCGGGTGCGGTCAACGTGACGGTCGCGACGACCAACGGAACGTCGGGCGGCGTGACGTACACGTATGTCACGCCCTCCCCGACCATCACGTCGATCAGTCCGACCAGGGGCCCGGTCGCGGGCGGGAACACGGTGACCATCGCGGGCACCAACTTCAACGCGACGGCGGCGAACGACGCTGTCAAGTTCGGAACGAGCAGCGCGACGGTCAGCTCGGCGTCGACGACGTCGCTCACAGTGACCGCGCCAGCCGGGTCAGCCGGTCTCGTCAACGTGACGGTGACCACGAGCGGCGGTACGAGCAACGCCGCCGGCTACACGTATGTCGCCCCGCCGTCGGTGAGCGGGATCGCTCCGGCGAGTGGTCCGTTGGCTGGTGGACCGTCGGTGACGGTCACGGGTGCCGGGTTCGTGTCGGGCGATTCGGTCCGGTTCGGTTCGGTGGCGGCGACGGGTGTGGTGGTGTCGTCGGGTACGTCGCTGACGGTGCCGGCTCCGGCGGGTTCGGCGGGGTCGGTTGACGTGACGGTGACCGACTCGTTCGGACAGACCTCGGCGGCCACCAGCGCGGATCGGTTCACGTATGTGCCGCCGCCGTCGGTGAGCGCGATCGCTCCGGCGAGTGGTCCGTTGGCTGGTGGACCGTCGGTGACGGTCACGGGTACCGGATTCGTGTCGGGCGATTCGGTCCGGTTCGGTTCGGTGGTGGCGACGGGTGTGGTGGTGTCGTCGGGTACGTCGCTGGCGGTGCCGGCTCCGGCGGGTGCGGCGGGGTCGGTTGACGTGACGGTGACCGACTCGTTCGGCCAGACGTCGGCGACGAGCAGCGCTGACCGGTTCACGTATGTGCCGCCGCCGTCGGTGAGCGCGATCGCTCCGGCGAGCGGTCCGGTGTCCGGCGGGACGTCGGTGACGGTCACGGGTACCGGGTTCGCGTCCGGTGACGCCGTCAGCTTCGGTGGCGTCGCGGCGACCGGCGTGTCGGTGAGCTCGTCGACCTCGCTCACCGTGCTCGCGCCGGCGCAGTCGGCCGGCAGCGTCGACGTCACCGTGCGCGGCGTCGGCGGCACGTCGGCGACGAGCAGCGTGGACAGGTTCACGTACGTCGCCCCGCCGTCGGTGAGCGGGATCGCTCCGGCGAGTGGTCCGTTGGCTGGTGGGACCTCGGTGACGGTGACGGGTGCCGGGTTCGTGTCGGGCGATTCGGTCCGGTTCGGTTCGGTGGCGGCGACGGGTGTGGTGGTGTCGTCGGGTACGTCGCTGACGGTGCCGGCTCCGGCGGGTTCGGCGGGGTCGGTTGACGTGACGGTGACCGACTCGTTCGGACAGACCTCGGCGGCCACCAGCGCGGATCGGTTCACGTATGTGCCGCCGCCGTCGGTGAGCGCGATCGCTCCGGCGAGTGGTCCGTTGGCTGGTGGACCGTCGGTGACGGTCACGGGTACCGGATTCGTGTCGGGCGATTCGGTCCGGTTCGGTTCGGTGGTGGCGACGGGTGTGGTGGTGTCGTCGGGTACGTCGCTGACGGTGCCGGCTCCGGCGGGTGCGGCGGGGTCGGTTGACGTGACGGTGACCGACTCGTTCGGCCAGACGTCGGCGACCAGCAGCGCTGACCGGTTCACGTACGTCGCCCCGCCGTCGGTGAGCGCGATCGCTCCGGCGAGCGGTCCGGTGTCCGGCGGGAACAGGGTGACGATCACGGGCACCGGGTTCGCGTCGGGCGATACGGTCAAGTTCGGCTCGGCGGGGGGGGTGGGCGTGGCGCTGACGTCGGGTACGTCGCTGACGGTGACGGCTCCGGCCGGTGCGGCGGGGTCGGTTGACGTGACGGTGACCGACTCCTTCGGCCAGACGTCGGCGACGAGCAGCGCCGATCAGTACACCTACGTGTCGGCGCCGACGATCACGTCGATCAGCCCGACGAGTGGGCTGACGATCGGTGGCAACACGGTGACGATCACGGGTACGAACTTCGCTGCCACGGCGTCGGGCGACGCGGTGGCGTTCGGCTCCTCGAGCGCGACGGTGACGTCCGCGTCGACGACGTCGCTGACGGTGACGGCGCCGCCCGGTGCGGCCGGCGCAGCGAGCGTGACGGTCACCTCGACCGGTGGCACATCGAACGCGGCGAGCTACCTGTACGTGGCCCCGACCCCTCCGGCGATCACGATGCAGCCGGCGGGCACCACGGTCGGCGCAGGCTCGGCGGCGACATTCACGGCCGCGGCGTCGGGTAATCCGTCGCCGACGGTGCAGTGGTATGCCGAGGCTCCGACCGCGACGTCGTTCTCGCCGGTCCCAGGTGCGACGTCTTCGACGCTGAACGTGCCGAGCACCGTCGCGGCCGAGAACGGGACGCAGTACGAGGCGACGTTCACGAACGTGGCCGGCTCGATCACGTCGCATGCGGCGACGCTGTCCGTGCAGTTCGCGCCGACGGTGACCACCCAGCCGGTGGCCACGACGGTCAACACGGGCTCGACGGCGACGTTCACGGCCGCAGCGTCGGGCAATCCCTCCCCGACGGTCCAGTGGCAGGTCTCCACCAACAGCGGCTCTACCTGGTCGCCCGACACCACCGACGGGGGCAACACGACGGACACACTGACCGTCGCGAGCACGACGGCGAGCGAATCGGGTTACGAATACAGGGCGGTGTTCACCAACTCGATCGGCACGGCGACCTCGAGCGCGGCGACGCTCTCGGTGGTGACGGGCAACGCGCCGTCCGTGACCGCCGTGCTGCCGAATCGCGGAGGGCCGTTCAGCGTCGTGCTGATCCTCGGGCGCAACCTGACCAACGTCCAGGACGTGTACTTCGGCAAGCTTCACGCGTTCTACGTGCGTCTCGCGAGCTCGGCGATCCTCGCCTTCGTGCCGTGGGGACCGGCCGGCACGGTCGACGTCACGGTCAAGACCCGTGTCGGCACGAGCGCGACGTCGAGCGCCGACCGCTTCACGTTCCTCTACTAGGCAGCCATAGGCGCGCCGCTCAGCGGCGCGCCTATGAAGCGCATAGGTATGATCCGCCGGCTCACCAGTCGCCACCGGCCGATCGCAAGGAGTCCCAGCATGCCGCGCAGATCTCGCCTCGTCCGAGGAGTACGCACCGTCGCGATCGCCTCGTTGACCGTCGTCGCGGTCGGCTGCGCCATCGCCGAGGCGACGGCCGCGAGCGCGACGACGACATCCGCCGCTCATTCGGCTGGCGCGACCGTGTCCGTCCTGTACGCCGGCTCCCTCGTGGACTACATGGAGAACGATCTCGGCCCGGCCTTCGCCAAGGCGAGCGGATTCGGCTATCAGGGCTACGGCGCCGGCTCGACCGAGGTCGCCTCGCAGATCAAGGGCGGCGTGCGCCAGGGCGACGTGTTCATCAGCGCGGCCGCGGCAGCCGACCAGTCGCTGCAGGGATCGGCCAATGGCAACTGGGTGTCGTGGTACTCGAGCTTCGCGCAGACGCCGCTGCTGCTCGGCTACAACCCGAACAGCAAGATCGCGGCCGAGCTGCGCCGCGGCGTCCCCTGGTACAAGGTGATCACCCAGGCCGGGGTCCTCGTCGGACGCACCGATCCGGCCCTCGACCCGAAGGGCGTGCTCACCGTGGAGGCGGTCGATAACGCCGCCGCCAGGCTCCACGATCCCGCGCTGAAGGCGGCGCTCAACTCGTTCTCGGTGTATCCCGAGGAGAGCCTCGTCGGGCGGCTTCAGTCCGGTCAGCTCGACGCCGGATTCTTCTACGGCATCGAGGCCGACTCCGCGCACATCCCCACCGTCAGCCTCGCGCCGGTGTACAAATACGCGCTCTACACGCTGACGATCCTCAATCGCGCAGCGGATCCCTCCGGTGCGGCCGCCTTCGTGCGCTTCCTGCTCAACTCCGAGCGCACGGCCACGTTGAAGCGCAACGGGCTCACCCCGCTGCCCAAGCCGCTGTTCTCGGGCAGCGCGGCGGCCGTGCCCGCGGGGCTGCGGAGCCTGGTCGGCGCCGGCTGACGCGTGATCGCTCGCGCGCGCAGCCCGCTGCCGTGGCTCGGTGGGCTGCTCGCGCTCTATCTGCTGGCGCCGATCGCCGCCTTCGTCGTGCGTCTCGGCGGCGGCGTATCCGCCTCCCCGGGGCTCGGAGCGGCGCTGTGGACCTCGCTGTTCACGGCCACGGTGTCGGCCACGGTGATCGCGATCCTGGGGACGCCGCTCGCCTACCTGCTCGCCCACGGACGGGGTCCGGTCGCCCGGGTGCTCACCGTGCTCGTACCGCTGCCGCTCGCGATTCCGCCCCTGATGAGCGGGCTGCTGCTGCTCTACGTCGTGGGCCCCTACACGGCCGCGGGGCGCCTCTTCGGCGGGCGCCTGACCGACACCCGCGTCGGGATCATCCTCGCTCAGGTCTTCGTCGCGGCGCCGTTCCTGATCGTGGCCGCGCGGTCGGCGTTCGCGGCCGCCGACCCGGCGCTGGAGGACGTCGCGGCCACCCTCGGTCACGGCCGCGTATCACGCTTCTGGCGCGTCGCGCTGCCCGGCGCGCTGCCCGCGGTTGCCGCCGGGCTGCTGCTCGCGTGGCTGCGCTCCTTCGGCGAGTTCGGGGCGACGGTCATCCTCGCCTACCACCCCTATTCGCTGCCGGTCTTCACGTTCGTCCAGTTCGACGCCACCGGCCTGCCGGCCACGATGCTCCCGATCGCCGCCGCGCTCGCGGCCGCGCTCGTCCTGCTGTGCCTCAGCCAGCTGCCGATCGCCGCGCCCCGTCGCCGCCGCGGTACGCCGGCGGTCGCCCGCGCGCGCAGCCCGCGCGCCTCGGCCGCGCTCGACTTCGCGCTCAACCAGCGACTCGGGTCATTCTCGCTCGACGTGGCGCACCGCGCGAGCGGCCCGCGCCTCGCGTTGCTCGGTGCCTCCGGTGCGGGCAAGACCCTCACGCTGCGACTGCTGGCCGGGTTGACGCCGACGCGCCACGGCCACGTGCGCCTCGGCGGCCGGGTGCTCGACTCGCTGCCGCCCGAGCGCCGACTCGTCGGCTACGTGCCGCAGCACTCGGCGCTGCTGCCGCGCCGCGACGTCTGGCGCCAGGTCACCTTCGGGACGCGCGCCGAGCCCGGGCTTGCGGCCTGGTGGCTGGAGCGCCTCGGCCTGCAGGGCCTCGAGGCGCGCTATCCCCACGAGCTCTCCGGCGGCCAGCAGCGGCGGGTGGCCCTCGCCCGCGCGCTGGCCACCGACCCGGAGGTGCTGCTGCTCGACGAGCCGTTCACCGGACTGGACGCGCCGGTCCGCGACCGGCTGCGACGCGAGCTGCGCCGCCTGCAGCGGGAGTCGGGACTCAGCACGGTGATCGTCACCCACGACCCCGAGGAGGCGGCGCTGCTCGCCGACGAGATCGTGGTGCTCGACGACGGGCGCGTGCTGCAGGCCGGCGGGCGCGGCGCCGTCTTCCGCGAACCCGCCTCACCCCAGATCGCCCGGCTGCTCGGCATCGCGAACACCCACGACGGGCGGGTCGTCGGTCGCGACCGCGTGCGCAGCGGCGACGTCGAGATCGACGTGCCCACCGGCGCGCTGGCCGAGGGGGCCAACGTCGCGTGGTGCATCCGGCCCGAGCAGGTGACCCTCGAGTCCCGCGGGTACGCGGCCACGCTCGTCGACGACGTCGACCTCGGCGCGACCCGCGAGCTCGCGGTGCGGCTGCGCGGGTCGCTCGAGCTGACACTGCGCACGAGCGCCGCGGCCGTGCCGCCGGTCGGGGCCGACGTGCACGTGCAACTCCCGCGCGAGCAGATCAGCCTGTGGCCGTTGCCGCGGGACGGCGAAAGCTGCGATCCTGACGCGGGACGATGGCACGGCGACTGACGATGGGAGAGGCGGCCCAGGCGCTCGGCGTCAGCGTCGACACCGTACGCCGCTGGGATCGCACCGGCAAGATCAAGACGATCCGCGACGAGCGCAACCGCCGACTCGTCGACGAGTCCGAGATTGCCCGCCTGTCGCCCAGCCCGCAGCGCCAGGGCACCGGCGGCAGCCTGTCGGCGCGCAACCGCTTCCCGGGCACGGTGCGCTCGGTGGAGGTCGCCGGCGTGATGGCGCTCGTCGAGATCGAAGCCGGCCCGCACCGCATCACCGCCGCGATCACACGCGACGCCGTCAACGAGCTCGGCCTGAGGGAGGGCATGCCGGCCACCGCCACGGTCAAGGCCACGTCGGTGATGATCCAGCGGGGCAACGACGATCGGTGACCGCCGCGCTCGAGCCTCGGCTCAGCCGGAACCGTCCGGCGCGCGCGCCGGCTGCGGCGCCGCGGCGACGAGCCGATCGAGCCCGGCGCCGGCGCGCGCCGGCAACGGCCCCGCGCTCTTCTGCACACGCGGCTTCTGCCGGCGCTCGACGGTCGGAACGATCCGCTTCGGCAGCTTCCACACGCCGTACCAGCTGCGAGCCACGAAGCCGGCGAACACCACCACGTAGAGCCCGCCCCAGTACAGGAACGGGCACAGCAGCATCGGGCGGGGCAGGGTCCCGTGCCGGAGCGCGTAGATGCCGGTGAAGATGACCGCGAACAGGACGGCGGTCTGCGGCAGCGTGTGGCTCCAGTACCAGCGCGCATCGGTGTGCTTGCGCGTGACCTTGTAGACCGGCTTGCGCCTCGGCCCGCCGACGATCGCCTGGATCGACGCCTTGATGAACACCGGGGCCATCCCGCTCCAGATCGTGCGCACCCGCCACAGATCGCGGATCGGATGGCGCTGGCGACGCCGCCGGTCGTTATACGGACGGTTGATGGCCAGCAGCCACGCCTCCGTGGCGAGGGCGAGCGGCAGGATGTGGACGATGAACTGCCAGTCGTTCGAGGCGAACGGCGGGTGGCCGAGCAGCGCCAGGCAGATGCTCGGGACGTAGACGAGCAGCGTGAACGAGTGCAGGTAGTAGAACAGCAGCTCGTAAAACTGGGCGCGCTGGCGCAGCTTCAGGCCCGACAGGTCCCCCCACAGCATCAGCCGCACGGTGTCGATGGCCCATGTCCCGCGCTGCTTGTACACGTTGGGCACGTCCTCGGGCGAGTGCTGACCGACCGCACCGACGATCGGCAGATAGCAGCTGCGCCACCCGCGTCGAAGGGCCTCGACCCCCGACTGCAGGTCCTCGACGAGGTTCCAGGTCGGGAAGAAGCCGATGTCCTGCAGCGCAGTGCGCCGCCAGACCAGGCCCGAGCCGCACGGGAAGGTCGAATTGGCGGCATTGCGGGACAGCATCTGGCCGCGGTAGAACATCGACTCGCGGTTGTTGAACGGGTCACCGGCGCTGACCTGGGTCTCCTTGATCGTCTGCACGAACGCCAGGCGCGGATCGTGCTCGAGCTGCCCGACGACCTGGCGCAGGAACCCCCGCGAGCCGAGCTCGTCGTCGCAGTCGCGGGTCTCGATGTAGCGGACCTGCGGGTGCTCGAGGATCAGCATGATCGCGGCCGAATTGAGGTTGCCGGCCTTCGCGGCCCCGTCGCGGCCGGGCGAGAAGCGCGGCGGCGGCGAGTGGTAGGTCACCGGCCAGGCGGTCAGTGCCTCGGCGAGCGCCGTGTCGTGGCCGTCGTCGCTCACCACGATGCGCATCCGCTCCACCGGCCAGTCCTGGTCGAGCACCGAGGCGATCGTCCGCAGGATCATCGGCACCGGTTCGCCGCAGCAGGGGATGACGATCCCCACGAGCGGCTCGGTGCCGTGGGGGAGCGGGCGTGGCTCGGGCACGGCGCGCCACCAGTGGTTGAACGCGCTCAGGACGGTGGTGGCGCCGGTCATGAGGTTGGCGATGAAGAACGGCACGGACAGCCACAGCACTCGTTCATTGAGCCGCTGCGCGAGCCACGGCAGGTACACGGCCATCGCGAGGACGTAGGCGAGGGCCGTGGCGCGCACGATCCAGTGCCGGCGGATCGGCGGATACGGATCGCCGAACGCCCGCGCGGCGCGGGCCATCTGACCGCCCGGCGCGATCGCGCCGTCGGGCAGATCGGGCACGCCGGCCACGCCCGCGAACTCCTTTGCGGATTTCGCCGGGGCGGCGGTCGTCGATGGGGCGAAGGCGGTCGACATCTCCTCGGACATCGACAGCACCGCGGCCGGCAGCTATGGTCAGGCCGCCTCGATCGACGAATCGCCGGGCAGCGCACCCCTCCTCGCGCGGGGCTTTCTTCATGAAAAGGGGACGACCGCGCACGTGACCATCGAGTCCGCGAGCCATCCGCCGGATCCGCCCCGGTCGGGGGATGGCACCAGCTCGACACCAGACTGACACTGCTGGCGACCCCGGGCACCAATAGGCTCGCCTCTCCGCGACGGTCGCCAGTGGCCCTGCCTCTAACGACGGCGGATCGTTTGTCGGATCTACCGAGGAGGACCATCGTGGCCAGACTGGCCTTGCTGTTCGTCGTAGCCGTCGTTGGCGGTGCATCGATCGCCGGCTGTGGCAGCAGCAGTAGCAGCACCACCAGCAGCACTAGTTCGACCGCGAGCGTCGCGCCGGCGGCCGCCGCCACGACGGCGGCGGCGACCGGCAGTGCCGGCGGCAGCGCCGCCGCCGCCGCCAACCCGGGCGTCGCCGAGGCCGTTGCGGCCTGCAAGTCGAGCATCGAAGCCGCACCGACCCTGACCGCCGACGAGAAGAGCAAGCTCACGTCGATCTGCCAGAAGGCCGCCAACGGCGACGAGTCCGGCGTCAAGCAGGCCGCCTATCAGGTGTGCCAGGAGATCGTGAAGAGCAGCGTGCCCGCTTCGGCCCAGTCGACGGCGCTCGCCGCCTGCCCGAAGCCCTAGCCAGTTCAGCGTTCAGCGCGATCGGCGCTCTCTGCGCCGATCGCGCGGCGCGTGAACGTCCGCAGGGTGGCCAGGATCTCGCCGGGCTCGCTGGCCGGGGCACTGAGCGGTGAGAGCGGGCCGACGAGCGCCTCGCCGACTCCGCCGACGAGCGCGGCCGCCGTCAGCTCGGTCGGCTGCGGGGGGATCTCCCCGGCGGCGACCGCGTCGGCGAGCAGGCGCGCCAGCAGCTGCGCGTACTGGCGCCGGTAGGCGAGTCGCTCGGCGTCCACGAGCGGATCGACGGGCTCGGCGATGAGCGCCCAGGCCAGGCGCGGGTTGCGCAGCGCGCGCTCGGCGAAGGTGACCAGAACCGCCTCGATGCGCTCCACCGCGTCTCGCTGGGGAGCGGCCGCCGAGCGCATCGCCGCGAGCTCGCGGTCGCAGACCGAGCGAAAGAGCTCGACGAACAGCTCCGCCTTGGACGGGAAGTGCCGGTACAGCGTGCCCGCGGCCACCCCGGCGCGCTGCGCGATGGCCAGCACCGAGGCGGCGCCGTAGCCGCCCGCCTCGGTGAGCTCCTGCGCGGCGGCGAGCAGGCGGTCGCGAGTGCTCGTGGTCGCTGCCCCGCGCGTCATCCCTTGAAGGTCGACGCGCCGAGATCGCCAAACGGCTCATCGCGCTCGCGCACCGCCTCGCGAAAGCCCTCCTGGGCCGCGCGGCGCTGGAAGGCGTAGCCCTCGGGCGTGTGACGGGCGATCCCGTCGAAGACGGTGCCGAGCACCTGCGCGGCGTGCCGGCCATCCGCGTGCAGCGACTGGTTGACGAGCAGCTTCATCATCATCAGCTGGTTGATCGGCACGCGCGCGATGCGCTGCACGAGCGCCTCCGTGCGAGCGTCCAGCTCGGCGCTCGCCGGCGCGTCGATCGCGAGCCCCCACTCGAGGGCCTCGGCGCCGGAGAGGCAGTCGCCGGTGAACAGCAGTCGCTTCGCCCGTTGCCCTCCGATGCGGTTGGCCCACATCGCGGTCGTGGGCGAGCCCCAGACGCGCGCCGGCGGGTAGCCGATCTTGGCGTCGGCGGCGATCACCAGCAGATCCGAGCACAGGGCGAGGTCGGTTCCGCCCGCGACGCAGAAGCCGTGCACCTTGCAGACGACCGGCTTGCCGGCGTCAACGAGCGACATGAAGGCCGCGACGTTGCGGCGCATCATCGCGTAGTCGACCATCGGGTCCCACGGGGCGCCGGGGTCGTGGTTGGCGGCGATCACCGCCGGATCGAGCGGAGACCCTGGCCCGCTCTCCGTTGGGGCCGCGCCGCCCGACATCCCCTCGGCGCTCGCGACGAGGTCATAGCCGCCGCAGAAGCCCTTGCCGTTGCCCGACAGCAGCAGCACGTGCACCGCCGGATCGAGGTCGGCGGCCTCGACACAGCGAACGAGCTCGGCGATCAGCTCGGCCGTCAGCCCGTTCCCGCGCTCGGGGCGATCGAGCGTGATCCGGGCCACGCGACCGGTCACCTCGTAGGTCATGGTCGTCAGCTCGTCGGTCATGGCGCGAGCGCACGGTCGACGATGGCCCGGGCGTCGACGCCCGCGGGCAACGTCCCGTAGGCGCGGCCGCCCTCGCCGCCGAGCCGCCCGGCACAGAACGCGTCGGCGACGGCGGCCGGCGCATGTCGCACGAGCAGGCTCCCCTGCAGCGCGAAGCCGAGATCCTCGACCAGGCGGCGCGCGAGGTGCTGCGCCTCCGCGGTGCGCTCCTGTGGCGAGCGAGCGTCGTCGCCGCCGCCGAGCATCGCCTCCACCCGGCGCCGCAACGAAGCGAGATGGCCGTCCAGGCGGGAATCCGCGCCCGCGGCGAGGTCGCATTCGGCGAGGAAGGCGGGCAGCGCGTCGGACTCCTTTCCCATTGCTCGCAGGACATCGAGGGCGGCCACGTTCCCGGACCCCTCCCAGATGCCGGCGAGCGGGGCGTCGCGCAGGAGCAGGGGGAGGCCCGAGTCCTCGACGTAGCCATTGCCCCCGAGGCACTCGAGTGACTCGGCCGCGTGCGGCGTGGCGCGCTTGCAGACGTGGTACTTCATGACCGCCGTGGCGAAGCGGCGGAACGCCGGCTCGTCGCGGTCGTAGCTCGCGGCCACGCGCAGGGCCGCGACGGTCGCCGCCTCGGACTCGACGGCCAGATCGGCGAGCACGTTGGTCATGGCCGGCTGGTCGACGAGCAGCGCTCCGAACGCGCGGCGGTGGCGGGCGTGGTGGATCGCCTCCACGACGCCGCGGCGCATCCCGGCGGCCGATCCGAGCAGGCAGTCCAGGCGCGTGTGGTTGACCATCCGGATGATCGCGTTCACGCCGCGGCCCTCGGCGCCGACGAGCCGGCCGCGGATGCCGCGCAGCTCGACCTCGCTCGAGGGGAGCGAGCGGGTGCCGAGCTTTTCCTTCAGGCGCTGAAACTCCATGCCCGGCCCGCGCTCCACGAAGAAGCAGGACAGGCCCTCGGGCGCCTGCGCGAGCACCAGGAAGGCGTCGCAGGGCGGATACGAGCAGAACCACTTGTGACCGTGGAGCTCGTACTCGTCGCCGCCGACCGGCGTGGCGCGCGTGAGGTTGGCGCGCACGTCGGAGCCGCCCTGGCGTTCGGTCATGGCCATGCCGGCGATCGCGCCACCGGCGTAGTCGGCCGACGTGAGGCGCGGCTCCCACTCGCCGGCGAGGGCCGGGGCGCCGTCGCGCAGCGCCGGAATGGCGGCGTAGGTCATCGACACCGGACAGAGCACGCCGCTGTTCGCGTTCGCCCACAGCATCATCAGCGCGCCGCGAACGACATGCGCGCCCGGTCGCGGATCGGTCCAGGGCAGCGCATGCAGCTCGTGCTCGATCGCCGTCCGCAGCAGCCAGTGCCACGACGGGTCGAGCTCGACCTCGTCGACGCGGTGACCGAAGCGGTCGTAGGGCACCAGCCTCGGTTCGTTGCGCTCGGCGCGGCGGCCGTGCTCGCGCGTCTCGGGGCTGCCGGCGAGGGCCCCGAGCCGGCCCAGCCGCTCGGCGCCCCACTCGCCGCCGCCGCGCGCGACGGCCTCGCCGAGCGCGGCGTCGGCGGTGTAGTGGTCGAACGGCTCGAGCGGGACCGACTGGTTGAGGACGTCGCGGACCGGTGACGGGACGGGTCCCGGCCCCGCATGGGGTGCGACGGTGGCCATGGTCTGCTCCTCTCGGGGGTGGCGCGCCGGACGTGAATCTCGGTTCACTGAGCGTAGCGAATCCGGATTCACAATGGAAGCGCGCGCTGTCCCCGGCCGGCGGCCCCGAGTGCTTCAGCCGCCGAGGCCCGCGACCAGCTGCTGGGAGCACACGCGCAGCGGCCGCGTCGAGCGCGCGGCGCGCGCGAGGACCAGCGCACCCTCGATCGCGCTCAGCACGAACAGCGCCTCCTCGGCGGCGGTCGCCGGCTCGCGGCCGTCGGCCTGGAGGCGGATGCGCAGGAGCTCGACCCAGCGCGCGTAGGCGCCTTGGGCGGCGTCGCGCAGCCGCGGCGAGGTCGCCGCCTGCTCGAGCGCGGTGGTGGCGATCGGACACCCGAGCTGGTACTCGCTCGACTGCAGGCGCGCAGCGAAGTGCGCGATCACGGCTCGGATGGCGCTCGCCGCGTCGGCAGCGCCGAGGAGGACCGCATCGATGGCCTCGGCCTGCTCGGCGCCGGAGCGTGCGAGTGCCTCGGCCCCGAGCTGCTCCTTGCCTCCCGGGAAGTGGAAGTACAACGAGCCCTTCGGAGCGCCCGCGCGGGCGGTGATCTCGCTCAATCCGGTCGCGGCGTAGCCCCCACGCTGCAAGAGATCCGCGGTGGCGGCGAGCAGGCGGTCGCGGGTGCTCGGCCGCCCCGGGCGGGCCGGCGAGGGCTGCTGGTCGCGCATCGGGATCACTATACCGACCGGTCTACTATCGATCTCAGCGCGTGCGCCGTCGGGGCCGATGCCGCTGGCTCGCCCCCGAGGGGCCCTTGAGCGCGCGGCGCAAGCGCTCGTACCAGCGTCCAGCGACGGCCCGGCGCGACGGCCCGTCGCTCAACGAAGGGTTCAGCAAAAAAAGTCGCGGGCGTATGGAACCTTGTGGTACGGTGCCGCCGCGTAGCAAACGGTCGCGTTTATCAGGAGAGCTGCTAGCTGGGCCGTTGCCGCGCAGGGTCAATGGGTTGGAAGGACTAGGGACGTCAATCGGAGGGAGTGGCGGATGTTGACTAGAGGGCCGCTGCGGCTTGCCGCAGCCATCGTTGGGGTTGCCCTGCTCGCGATCGTGGCGGTATTCGCCACCGAGCACCGCGCGACCGGCGCTGCCCGATCGGGCAAGACGGCGGCTTTGCACGCGACGCTGCAGAGCAGGTTGCGCGTTCCGCCGGTCAGCGCCGCGAGCTCGCGCACGGCGAGCTCGCTCACCCCGCCCGAGCGTCTCGCGGTCTCGCGCGGGCTCGGCGCCGATGAACCGGCCTACTGGGTCAGATCCGCACACGGGGCCACGACCGCGCGTAACGGCGGCCAGCACCTGACCGCCCGCTTCACGGCGCCCGGCGTGCAACTGAGCGTCTCCGGCGACACCGTCGGACTGTCGCTCGCCGCCTTCGGCCCCCTCAACGCCACGGCGCCGGTCGGCGCGGCGCACATGCGCGTCGCCCGCAACCGCGTCACCTACGCCTACGGCGACGTGAGCCAGTGGTGGTCCAACGGTCCGCTCGGGTTCGAGCAGGAGCTCAGCGTCGCGCACGCGCCGACCGCGGGGAGCGGTCCGCTGACGTTCGCCTTCGACGTCTCGGGCTCGCTGCACCCGGTGCTTTCCGGCGGGTCCGTGGCCTTCGTGAACGCGGCCGGTCGTGTCGTGCTGCGCTACACCGACCTGAGTGCCACCGATGCGCGCGACCGCACCCTGCCGAGCTCGTTCAGCGTGCACGGCGACAGGCTCTCCCTCAACGTCGACGCGCGCGGCGCGCAGTATCCGATCATCGTCGATCCGCTCGTCCAGGTGAGCGAGCTGACCGCCTCCGACGGCGCCGCGAGCGACAGCTTCGGCCAAGCGGGCGGCGTGGCGGCCAGCGGCTCGACGATCGCCATCGGCGCGAACGGCGCGACGGTCGGCGGGCAGGACACCGCGGGCGCGGTGTACGTGTTCACCGAGCCCGCCGCCGGCTGGGCCGCCGCTTCCACGCAGACGGCGAAGCTCACCGCGTCCGACGCGGTCTCCGGCGACGCGCTCGGATCGGCGGTCGCGATCACGAACGACGGCACGACCATCGCCGCCGGCGCTCCCGACGCGAGCATCGGCACGACCGCGGCCGGCGAGTCGGCCGGCAAGGTCTACATCTTCACTGAGCCCACGGGTGGCTGGGCGAGCGAGACGCAGACGGCCGAGCTCACGCAGGCCAAGCTCTACGAGTTCTCGGTCCTCGGTTCGGCGCTCGCCTTCTCCGGCACGACGCTGTTCGCCGGCGCTCCGACCGCGAACAGCTTCGCGGGGGAGGTCGACATCTTCAACAAGCCGTCCGGCGGCTGGGTCAACGGGACCGCCAACGGAACGCTCACCACGAGCGCGGGCGGACTGACCGGTGTCGGTAACGCCGTCGCGGCGTCGGGCAACACGGTTGTCGTCGGCGCCGCGCTGGGCGGAACCGGCGCGGGTAACTCCTATGTGTTCGTGGAGCCCTCGAGCGGCTGGGCCAGCGAGACGCAGACCGCGACGCTGACGCCGACGGACGAGGGGAGCAGCGATGCCTTCGGCACCAGTGTCGCCATCTCCGGCACCACGGTGGTCGTTGGCGCCCCCGGCCATGGCACGGGCGGCACCGCGTACGTGTACACGCAGCCGAGCGGCGGCTGGACCGGCACGCCGACCCAGACCGCGGAGCTGACGGCGTCCGACGCCGTGTCCGGCGACAACCTCGGCACGTCGGTGGCCACGAACGGCACCAGCGTCTTCGCTGGGGCACCCGATGCCTCGATCGGCGCGAACACCGGCCAGGGCGCGGTCTACGAGTTCGACGAGCCGGCGGGCGGCTGGGTGAACGCGACCCAGTCGGCGAAGGTCACCGCCACCACCGACGCGGGCGGTGACGGCTTCGGAACCTCCCTGGCCGTGAACGGCACGACGCTCGTCGTCGGTGCCAGTGCGGCGCAGATCGGCGCAAACCTGGCTCAGGGCGCGGCGTACATCTACGCGCAGCCGCCGACGGTCACGGCCGTCAGCCCGGTGAAGGGCACCACGGCCGGCGGGACTTCGGTGACGATCACGGGCACCAACTTCGCCTCGGGCGACGCGGTCAAGTTCGGGTCGACGGCGGCCTCGAGCGTGACGGTCAACTCAGGCGTTTCGATTACCGCGGTCGCGCCGGCCGCGTCTGCCGGCACGGTCGACGTGACGGTCACCGGCGGCGGCCTCACCTCGGCGACGAGCAGCGCCGACCAGTACACCTACGTGCCGGCCCCGGCGGTGACGGCGATCAGCCCGGCCAGCGGTCCGACGGCCGGTGGCACCGCCGTGACGATCACGGGCAGCAACTTCGCCTCGGGCGACACGGTCAAGTTCGGGTCGACGGCGGCCACGGGCGTGACCGTCGTCTCGGCGACCTCGATCACGGCCACGGCCCCGGCCGGGACGGCCGGGACGGTGGACGTCACGGTGACCGACCCGACGGCGGGTGCGTCGCCGACGAGTGCGGCTGACAAGTACACCTACGTGGCGCCTCCGACGGTGACCGCGATCAGCCCGACGAGCGGTCCGACGGCCGGTGGCACGTCGGTGACGATCACCGGCACCGCCTTCACCGCGGCCTCCACGGTCAAGTTCGGGTCGACGGCGGCCTCGAGCGTGACCTTCACCTCGGCGACGTCGATCACGGCGGTCGCGCCGGCCGAGTCGGCGGCCACCGTCGATGTGACGGTGAGCACCGTCGGTGGGACGTCGGCGACCGGGAGCGCGGACAAGTACACCTACGTGGCGCCTCCGACGGTCACCGCCGTCAGTCCGACGAGCGGTCCGACGGCCGGTGGCACGTCGGTGACCATCACCGGCACCGGCTTCGCCTCCGGTGAGACGGTCAAGTTCGGGTCGACGGCGGCCTCGAGCGTGACCTTCACCTCGGCGACCTCGATCACCGCGACGGCCCCGGCCGGGTCGGCGGGCACCGTCGACGTGACGGTCACGAACGGCGGTGGCGCCTCGGCGACGAGCAGTGCCGACCAGTACACCTATGTGCCGGCTCCGACGGTGACGGCGGTCAGCCCGACCAGCGGTCCGACGGCCGGTGGCACGTCGGTGACGATCACCGGCACCAACTTCACCTCGGGTTCGACGGTGAAGTTCGGCTCGACGGCCGCGACCGGCGTGACGGTCAACTCCGCCACGTCGATCACGGTCACGGCTCCGGCGGAGTCGGCGGCCACCGTCAACGTGACGGTCACGACCGCCGGTGGCACGTCGGCCACGAGCAGCGCCGACGACTACACCTACGTCGCTCCGCCGACGGTCACCGCGGTCAGCCCCACGAGTGGGACCACGGCCGGTGGGACGTCGGTGACGATCACCGGCACCGGGTTCGTCTCGGGTAACACGGTCAAGTTCGGCAGCGTCGCCGCGACGAGCGTGACCGTGAGCTCGGCCACCTCGATCACGGCGGTCTCGCCCGTCGAGGCTGCCGGCACGGTCAACGTGACGGTGACGGGCGTCGGCGGCACGTCGGCCACGAGCAGCGCCGACGACTACACCTACGTCGCGCCGACGGTCACGGCGGTCAGCCCGACGAGCGGTCCGACGGCGGGCGGGACGTCGGTGACGATCACCGGCACCTCGTACGCGTCCGGTGACACGGTCAGCTTCGGCAGCGTCGCCGCGACGAGCGTGACCGTGAACTCGGCCACCTCGATCACGGCGGTCGCCCCGGCGGAGTCGGCGGGTACGGTCAACGTGACCGTCGCCAACGCCGGCGCCGGCTCGGCGACGAGCAGCGCCGACGACTACACCTACGTCGCTCCGCCGATCGTCACGGCGGTCAGCCCCACGAGCGGATCGACGGCCGGTGGGACGTCGGTGACGATCACCGGTACCGGGTTCGCCTCGGGCAACACGGTCAAGTTCGGGTCCACCGCGGCCACGAGCGTGACGGTCAACTCGGCGACGTCGATCACGGCGGTCTCGCCGGTCGAGGGCGCCGCCGCCGTGGACATCACGGTCACCGGCGTCGGTGGCACGTCGGCGACGAGCAGCGCCGACCAGTTCACCTACCTCGCGCCGACGGTGACGGCGGTCAGCCCGGCCGTCGGCCCGACGGCCGGTGGGACGTCGGTGACGATCACCGGTACCGGGTTCGCCTCCGGTGACACGGTCAAGTTCGGGTCGACGGCGGCCTCGAGCGTGACGGTGAACTCGGCGACCTCGATCAGCGCGAAGTCCCCGGCCGGCTCGGCCGGCACGGTGGACATCACGGTGGGTAACGCCGGCGCCACCTCGGCGACGAGCAGCGCGGATCAGTTCGCCTACGTGCCGGCGCCGACGGTCACGGCGGTCAGCCCGTCCAGCGGGCCGACGGCCGGTGGGACGACGGTGACGATCACCGGCACCAACTTCTCATCTGGCAGCGTGGTCAGCTTCGGCTCCACGACGGCCTCCAGCGTGACGGTCAACTCAGGCGTTTCGATCACGGCGGTGGCGCCGGCCGAGTCCGCCGCCACCGTCAACGTGACGGTGACGACGGCCGGCGGCTCCTCGGCCACGAGCAGCGCTGACGACTACACCTACGTGCCGCCGCCCACGGTGACGGTGGTCAGCCCGACCAGCGGCCCGACCGCGGGTGGCACGTCGGTGACGATCACCGGCACCGGCTTCGTGTCCGGCAACACGGTCAGCTTCGGCTCGACGGCGGCCTCGAGCGTGACCGTCAACTCGGCGACGTCGATCACGGCGGTCGCGCCGGCCGAGTCGGCCGGGACGGTCAACGTGACGGTGACCGGAGCCGGAGGGACCTCGGCCACGAGCAGCGCCGACCAGTACACCTACGTGCCGGCGCCGACGGTCACGGGCGTCAGCCCGACTGCCGGCCCGACGGCCGGTGGGACGTCGGTGACGATCACGGGTACCGGGTTCGCCTCGGGGAACACGGTCAAGTTCGGTTCGACGGCGGCCTCGAGCGTGACCTTCAACTCGGCGACGTCGATCACGGCGGTCGCGCCGGCCGAGTCGGCTGGCACGGTGGACATCACGGTCACCGGCGTCGGTGGTACCTCGGCCACGAGCAGCGCCGACCAGTACACCTTCGTCGCTCCGCCGACGGTCACGGCGGTCAGCCCGACCCAGGGCACGAGCGCCGGTGGGACGTCGGTGACGATCACGGGTACCGGGTTCGCCTCGGGGAACACGGTCAAGTTCGGTTCCACGGCGGCCTCGAGCGTGACCTTCAACTCGGCGACGTCGATCACGGCGGTCGCGCCGGCCGAGTCGGCTGGCACGGTGGACATCACGGTCACCGGCGTCGGTGGTGCCTCGGCCACGAGCAGCGCCGACCAGTACACGTTCGTCGCTCCGCCGACGGTCACAGCGGTCAGCCCGAACAGCGGGCCGCTCGCCGGTAACACGTCCGTGACGATCACCGGCACGAACTTCGTGTCGGGCGCCACCGTCAGCTTCGGCTCGACGGCGGCCTCGAGCGTGACGGTCCACTCGGCGACCTCGATCACGGCGGTCGCGCCGGCCGGCACAGGCACCGTGAACGTCACGGTGACGAACCTGGCGGGCACCTCGGCCACGAGCAGCGCCGATCAGTTCTCCTACACGACCGCGCCCACGGTCGCGGCGGTCAGCCCGTCCGCGGGTCCGACGGCCGGCGGCACTTCGGTGACGATCACCGGCAGCGGGTTCGCCTCGGGCGACACGGTCAAGTTCGGGTCGACCGCGGCGTCGAGCGTGACGGTCAACTCGGCCACCTCGATCACGGCGGTCGCGCCGGCCGGGTCGGCCGGCACAGTCGACATCACGGTGACCAACACCGGCGGCACGTCCTCGACGAGCGCGGCCGATCAATACACCTACGAGGCGGTGCCGACGGTCACGGCGGTCAGCCCGACCAGCGGCTCGACCGCGGGCGGCACGTCGGTGACCATCACCGGCACCGGCTTCGCTTCAGGAGCCACCGTCAGCTTCGGCAGCGTCGCCGCGACGAGCGTGACGGTCAACTCAGGCGTTTCGATCACGGCGGTCGCGCCGGCCGCGTCGGCGGGTACCGTCAACGTGACGGTGACCACGGCGGGTGGCTCTTCGGCAACGAGCAGCGCCGACGACTACACGTACGTCGCGCCTCCGACGGTGACGGCGGTCAGCCCGAGCGCGGGCACGACGGCCGGTGGCACGTCGGTGACGGTGACGGGTACCGGGTTCGCCTCGGGTGACACGGTCAAGTTCGGGTCGACGGCGGCCGCGAGCGTGACGGTCAACTCAGGCGTTTCGATCACCGCGGTATCGCCGGCCGGCTCGGGTACCGTCGACGTGACGGTGACCAACGGCGGCGGCACCTCGGCCACGAGCAGCGCCGACCAGTACACGTTCGTCGCGCCCCCGACCGTCTCGGCGGTCAGCCCGACCAGCGGTACGACGGCGGGCGGCACGTCGGTGACGATCACCGGTACCGGGTTCGCCTCGGGTGACACGGTCAAGTTCGGGGCCACCGCGGCCTCGAGCGTGACGGTCAACTCAGGCGTCTCGATCACGGCGGTCGCGCCGGCCGAGGCAGCGGGCACGGTCGACGTGACCGTGGCCAACGCCGGCGGCTCGTCGGCGACGAGCAGCGCCGACAAGTACACCTACATCGCGCCCACGACCGTCACCGCGGTCAGCCCGAACAGCGGTCCGCTGGCCGGTGGCACATCGGTCACGATCACGGGTACCGGGTTCGCCTCGGGTGACACCGTCAGCTTCGGGTCCACGGCGGCCTCGAGCGTGACGGTCAACTCAGGCGTTTCGATCACGGCGGTCGCGCCGGCCGAGTCGGCGGGCACCGTCGATGTGACGGTGACCAACTCGATCGGCACGTCGGCCACGAGCAGCGCCGACCAGTACACCTACACGACGGCTCCGACGGTTGCAGCGGTCAGCCCGACCAGCGGCCCGACGGCGGGTGGCACGTCGGTGACGATCACCGGTAGTGGGTTCGCCTCGGGTGACGCGGTCAAGTTCGGGTCGACGGCGGCGTCGAGCGTGACGGTGAACTCGGCGACGTCGATCACGGCGGTCGCGCCGGCCGGGTCGGCGGGGACCGTCGACATCACGGTGAGCAACGCCGGCGGCACGTCGGCTGCGAGCAGCGCCGATCAGTACACCTACGTCGCGCCTCCGACGGTCTCGGCGGTCAGCCCGGCGAGCGGTCCGACGGCCGGCGGCACGTCGGTGACGATCACCGGAAGTGGGTTCGCGTCGGGTGACACGGTCAAGTTCGGGTCGACAGCGGCCTCGGGCGTGACGGCCAGCTCGGCGACGTCGATCACGGCGACGGCTCCGGCGGAGTCCGCGGGCACCGTCGACGTGACCGTCACCGGCCCGGTCGCGGGGACGTCGGCCACGAGCAGCGCCGACCACTACACCTACGTCGCTGCGCCGACGGTCACGGCGGTCAGCCCCTCCAGCGGTACGACGGCGGGTGGCACGTCAGTGACCATCACCGGTACCGGGTTCGCCTCGGGCGCCAGCGTGAGCTTCGGCTCGACGCCGGCCACGAGCGTGGTGGTCAACTCGGCGACGTCGATCACGGCCGTCTCACCCGCCGAGTCGGCCGGCACCGTCGACGTGACGGTGACGGGCGTCGGTGGCACGTCGGCCACGAGCGGCGCCGATCAGTACACGTACTCGACCGCCCCGACGGTCACCGCGATCAGCCCGACGAACGGTCCTGCCGCCGGTGGGACGTCGGTGACGGTCACCGGCACCGGGTTCGCGTCCGGCGACACGGTCAAGTTCGGGTCGACGGCGGCCTCGGGCGTGACGGTGAACTCGGCGACGTCGATCACGGTGGTCTCGCCGGCCGGCTCGGGCACCGTCGACGTGACGGTGACGAGCTCGGGTGGCACCTCGGCCACCAGCAGCGCCGATCAGTTCACCTACATCGCGCCTCCGGCGGTCACGGCCATCAGCCCGAGCACCGGGGTGACGACCGGCGGCACGTCGGTGACGATCACCGGCAGCGGGTTCGCGGCGGGTGACACGGTCGAGTTCGGCTCGACGGCGGCCACGAGCGTGGTGGTCAACTCGGCGACGTCGATCACCGCGGTGTCGCCGGCCGTGACGGCGACGGGCACGGTGGACGTGACGGTGACCGGCGCGAACGGAACCTCGGCGACCAGCAGCGCCGACCAGTTCACGTACGCACCGACGAACACCCCGACGGTGACGGGCGTCCTGCCCTCGGCCGGCAACGTGTTCAGCATCGTCATCATCCAGGGCAAGAACCTCACCAACGTGCAGGACGTCTACTTCGGCGGCCCGTCGCATTGGGCGTTCTTCCTCTCGGCCTCGAGCACGGAGGTGCTCGCGCTGGCGCCGCCCGAGTTCCCGAGCACGGTGGACGTCCAGGTCAAGACGCGGATCGGGATCAGCGCGACGTCGAGTAAGGACAAGTTCACGTTTCGTAACTAGGCGGTTCAGGTAGCCGTTCCGCCGGAGGGGGCGGATAGGCCGGTGGGGCGGGGGGGCGCACGGAACGCGCTCTCCCACTCACCGCGAACGCCCCCGGATCGCGCTCTACACTGCGTGGCCGGGGGCACTCGCGTTCGCCGCCGGGCTGGATGTGAGGGACTGCGGATGACCGGGACGGTCGAGCAATCACCGACAGAGAGCGGGCCAAGATCGGAGGGCACCGCGGGGCTGCCGGCCGGCTGGACCGTCGACCCCGCCTTCGTCCCGGTGGCCTCGTTCTTCGCCGGTCTCTTCCCGCGTGGCGGCGGCGGAGCACTCGTCGTTCGGCATGGTGGGCGTGTCGTCGTCGACGCCTGGGCGGGCTACGCCGACGCTCGCGGAGAGCGGCCCTGGACGCCGGATACGCTGGCGATCAGCTTCTCGACCAGCAAGGGCGCCGTGTCGACCGTGATGCACCGGCTCGCCGAGCGGGGCCTGATCGAGTACGACGCTCCGGTGAGCCACTACTGGCCCGAATTCGCCGCTCGCGGAAAGGCGACGATCACGGTGCGCGACCTGCTCCGCCACGAGGCCGGCCTGCACAGCGTCCGCGGGGCCGCACGTGACGCCGAGGAGTTGCTCGACCATCTCGCGGTGGAGGATCGCCTCGCGGATCGACCCGCCCACCGTACGGGACGCCCGGCCTACCACGCGCTCAGCTACGGCTGGCTGACGGCCGGACTGGCGCGACGCGTCACCGGTCTCGGGATGGCCGAGCTCGTCCGTCGCGAGGTCGCCGAGCCGCTCGGGGTCGACGGGCTGCATATCGGGCGGCCCCCCACGGGCGGGCGCGATGTCGCCGAGCTCGTCGGCCCGGCCCTACGCGTCTCGGTGTCGGCCGGCCGCTGGCTCGTGCCGATCGGCGGCCGCCTCGGCATTCGCCGCTCGAGCGCCCGCGCGCTGTACGTGCCCGGATTCGACTCGCTGTTCCACGGGCCCAACCCGGCCGTGCTCGACACCGAGATGCCGGCCGCGAACGGCCTGTTCAGCGCCCGCGCGCTCGCCACGCTGTACGCCGCGCTCGCCGCCGGCGGGCGCACCGATCGCGGACGCCTGCTGGAGGCCGGCACCGTCGAGGAGCTCGGGCGGGTTCAGAGCCGCGGACGCGACGACGTGCTCGGCATGTCGATGCGCTGGCGGCTCGGCTACCACCAGGCCTTCGCGTTCGCGCAGCGCCCGCCCCGCGCCTTCGGGCACTATGGCTTTGGCGGATCGGGCGGCTGGGCCGATCCGGTGTCAGGACTCGCCGTCGGCTACGTCACCAACTCGCTCGGCGCGGTCACGACGCCCTTCGGCGGCCTCGCCCTGTTTCGCATCAGCGGCCTCGTCCACGCCGCCGCCCGTGCCTCCGTCCGGCGCTGAGCCCGCGTCGGCCGGTGTCGAGGCGTCGGCCGACGATGCCTCGGTCGCCGATGACGCGGCGAGCGGCGCGACGATGTCCGGGAGCTTCGCGGAGGCGGCCTGGGCGGCCGCCTCGTTCTCGCGCATCACCTCGACCCAGATCTCCTCACGGAAGATCGGCATCGACTTCGGAGCCTCGATGCCGATCCGGGCCGTCTGACCGCTCACCTCGACGAGCGTGATCACGATGTTGCCGCCCACGATGACCCGTTCTCCGGCCCGGCGCGTGATCATCAGCATGAGCGGCTCTCCTTCCTTGCCGCTGGGCGCGACGGGCCGACGCTACGCGGCCGAGGCCGCGGCGGCGTCCGCGCGAAACAGCGGGGCGCGCAACTCGCAGCCCGGCGCCTCGTTGAGCACCTGGTGGCCGCGACCGTCGCGAACGATGATGGGAGCACGCAGGTTAGCGGCGAAGTCCGCGGGATTCTCGCCGGTGCGCACCGTCACGTAGACGTCGACGTTCGTGCTCGCGTCCATCCCCGCGTGCTCGGCCACGTCGTCGTCGAGCACGAGCGCGAAGTCGGCGAAGAACAGATGCGGATTGGTCACCGGCAGCGCGAGCCCCGGGTCGTCGAGCGAGTGCAGCCACACGAACGGGCTCTTGGGCTGCGTGCTGAGCAACGTGTACCGGTGTCCGGCGAGGCCGATGAGGCCGTCGGGGAACTCGATGATCGAGTCGGGATCGATCTCGATGGCGCCGAAGCGCGTGCTCTGCAGCGTGACCGTCATGCTGGCTCCTTGGGGGATCGGGCTCATGCGGCGCTCAGGAAGTCCAGCAGGGAGGATTGCACGATCGAGGCCCCGGCCTTGAGCGCGGCCTGGTAGCTGGCCGACTCGCTCGAGTACTGGGTCGAGACAGTGGCGATGTTGGCGTCCTCGTCATTGGCGAGCGAGCTCTGGTCGTTCGTGGTCATGGCGGTGATGCGCGAGGATGCGAGGGTGAGACGATCGCTGGTGGCGCCGACGGTGGCCTGGAGCTGTGTGAGCGTGGTGAGGTTGCTGTCGAGGTTCTGCAGGTCGGTGGTCTGCAGCGAGGTGGCGTTCGCCGACGTCCCGCCGGTGAGGTCGGAGGAGATGGTGCGCAGGGTGTCGAGCAGCAGGCCGTCGTTCGAGCTCGAGCCGTTGCCGAGCAGGCTGCTGAGGTTGACGTTCACCTGGACGGACGTGCTCGGGGCGATCTGGCGGGAGATCGTGCCCGCGTTACCCTGGTAGGTGTCGTTGGCGCCGGTCTGGTAGGGCGCGGTCTGGGTGGCGGTGCCGGAGAAGATGTAGTTGCCGGCGTACTGCGTGTTGGCCAGCTGCTTGACCTGGTCGATGAGCTGGTTGACCTCGGCCGCGGCGCCGGCGTTGTCGCTCTGCGTCTGGGTCCCGTTGGCCGCCTCCACGACGAGCTCGCGCACGGTCTGGATGACGCTGTTGATCTGCGAGAGGGAGCTGTCCGCCGTGGTCGTCCAGGACGTGCCGTCCTGAACGTTGGTCGAATACTGTCCGAGCGAGGAGATGGCGCCGTTGAGCTGCAGCGCGAGGCTGGCGCCGTATGGGTTGTCCGACGGCTGGTTGATCGTCAGCCCGGAGGACAGCTCGTCGGTGGTCGTGGTGAGTTGGTTGAGGTCCGCATTGATGTTGTTCAGCACGGTCTGGGACGTCATGAGATTGGTGACGCGCTCCATGGCCTAGATCCCCGTGATGAGCGTGTTGATGACCGAGTCCATCGTGTTGAGCACGCGCGCCGAGGCCTGATAGGCCTGCTGGTAGGAGAGCAGGTTCGTCATCTCCTGATCGATGGACACTCCGGACACGCTCTCGCGCTGGCTCTCGACCGCGTTCACGAGTGCCTGGGAGTTCGACTGGGTGTTCGTGGCGGTCCGCACGTCACTGCCCACCTGGGCGACGAGCGCGTCGTAGGTCGAGTCCGGCGTATCCGCGCTGCTGCCGGGAATCGCGCTCACCGCGAGGGCCACCGAGTTATCGCCGGTGGTGGTCACCGTCGAGGCCGTGACGCCGCCCGCCACGGCGATGTCCGCGGCGCCGGTACCAGTGAAGAGGGCGTAGGGCGTGGCCGACGTCGCGGCGTCGGTGATGCCGTTGACGGTCGAGATGAGGTCAGACGCCACCGTGTTGAGCTGCGTCAGGTAGGGGCTGATGGCCCCGGTCGACGTCGTATCGGAGAGACTGGCCAGCGCGCCGAGCTCGCCGCCGGT
Organism: uncultured Solirubrobacterales bacterium; assembly: GCA_963710725.1. Classification (GTDB taxonomy): domain Bacteria; phylum Actinomycetota; class Thermoleophilia; order Solirubrobacterales; family Solirubrobacteraceae; genus CAVQBJ01. The sequence goes on from CAVQBJ010000001.1 coordinate 45,522, forward strand.
GGCCGCGGTCGGTGTCGGCGGCGGCCAGTTGACCGTCGTCCCATTGACGAGCGGCGTGCTGTTGCCGCCGAAGCTGATCTGCAACAGCCCGTTGCCGGGGTCGGTGACCGAGACCGAGCCGAGCGAGGACATGTCGTCGATGAGGCTGTCGCGTTGGTCCTCGAGCGTGTTCGGACTCTGACCGGCGCCGAGCTGCTGGTTGATCTCGCCGTTGAGCTGGGCGATCTGGTTCGCGTCGCTGGCGAGCTGCCCGTTGGAGGCAGTCAGGTCGGAGAGCTGCGTACCGGCCTGCGTCTGAACGGTGCTGAGCTGGCCGTAGAGCGAGTTGATCTGACCGGCGAGCGACGTGGCGTCGTCGACGACCGTCTCCCCGGCGGCGGCGCTCGAGGCGTCGTTGGCGAGGTTGCCGTAGTCGTTGTAGAACTTCGACAGGGCCGCCGAGAGCCCGTTCGAGGTGGGCTCATTGAACGCGACCTGCGCCTGGGTGAGCGAGGTCACCATCGCGTTGGCGTTGCCCAGCGACGTGTTCTGAGCCCGGTATTGCACGTCGAGGAACTGGTTGCGGATACGCGTGATGGTGTCGACGCTCACGCCCGAGCCGAGCTGGGTGGTGCCGCCGCCGCCCGCCTCGGCCTGCACGTCGAGCGGGTCGCTGGCGGAGGAGTTGACCGTCTCCTCCGAGTAACCCGGCGTGCTCGCGTTATCGATGTTCTGGCCGGTGGTGTCGATCTCGACCTGGGAGGTCTCGAGCCCACTGAGTGCCGTGTAGTAGCCGGTGAAGGCCGGAATCGTGGTCATGGCGCTCAGGCCTCCAGGTCGAACACTCGGCGTTGACCCGCCCGGCTGACGCCACCCGCCGGGGCCGCGGCTCGGCCGGGGCGATACGCCCCCGAGCCGTCGCCGCCGATGAGCTGCAGGAGATGGTCGAGGAAGGCGAGCTCCTGCTGCATCAGTGCACGGTTGATCGTGTGTTCGCGCTTGACCTCCTCGAGCAGGCCGCGCAGCTGGGCGCTGCGCTCGCGGGCGAGGTCGGCCGTGGGCCCGTCGAGCAGCTGCGTGAGCAGCTCCAGGGTCACCGAGGCCGCGGTCACTCCGAGCCGCACGCCGGCGCGCTCGAGCAGGTGCGAGCGTGTCTGCTCGATCGTCACGCGTCGCTGCATCTCGACCTGCATCGCGCCGGCGTGACGGACGACCGTCTCCACATCGCGCTCGCGGATCGCGGCCCCCTGCTCGAGCACGATCTGCAGCAACCGCTGCGCCGAGGCGACTTGATTGTCGAGGTGAGCGATCAGATCGTCGCCGAGCCGGGCGTCGATGAAGCCGAGCAGGTGTTGGTCGGCGACGGCGCTCATGCCTCCGCCCCCCCAGCGGCCGGCGACGTTGTCTTCGAGGTCGTGGGGTTGTTGATCGCCGGATCGATCGAGGCGGCCAGCGTGTCGGCGAGGTTGCCGAGCCCGCCGTTGCTCATGATGCTCGACGTCAGCGCCCCGGGCAACAGCTGGGCGGTCTCGTTGGCCGCCGGGCCGGAGCCGAGCAGGCTCGAGGAGTCCGTGCTGTCCGTGCTGTCATCCGAGCCGTCGTCGGAGCTGTCGTCGGAGCTGTCGCTCGCCGTCGCGCTCGCCGTCAGCTGCTGCGCGAGCTCGTTGACGAGCACCTGCTCGAACTGCAGCGCCGTCGCGTAGGCCTGCTGCGCCTTCGCTCCACCGCTGCGGATGTTGGCCGGCTCGGTGGCGGGGTTGATCGCCGGCGCGGCGTTGCTCGTCGTGAGCCCGCCGAGGGAGGCGAGGAGGTCTGGCGTGCTCACGACTTCACCGCGTCGGCGGTCTGCATCATCTGCTGCTGCAGCTTGATGGCCTCGCTATCGAGCGAGTAGCTGTTCTGCGCGTCCATCATCGCGACCATCTCGGTGTTGATGTCGACGTTGGAACCCTCGAGCGCCCCCTGGCGCACCGTCGTGCCCGTGGCGGCGCGCACCGCGCCGCTGGCCGCCGAGGGGGTGTACATGGTGTTGCCGGCGGCGGTCAACTGCGCGGGGGCGGGGACGGTGACGATGGCGAGCTTGCCGAGCGTGCGACCGGCGCCGCTGACCGTGCCGTCGGGCCCGATCGAGATCTGGCTCTCCGCGACGCCGGCGGGCACCTTGATCGGAGGCTGCACGATCGAGCCGTCGGCGGTCGTGAGTTGGCCGGTGGCGTCCAGCGCGAGCGATCCGTTGCGCGTGAGCCCGGTCGATCCGTCGGCGCGGCGGACCTCGAGGTAGCCCGGGCCGTTGAGCGCGACGTCGAGCGTGCGACCCGTCTGATCCATCGGACCCTGCACCTGGCTCGTGCCGAGCTGGGTGAGCGCGGTACCGGTTCCGGTGGCGACGCCGGCGCCGCTCGTGCCGCCCGCCGGGTTGTACAGCAGGTCCTGGAAGCCGAGCCGCTCGGCCTGATAGCCGTCGGTGTCCGCGTTCGCGATGTCGTTGCTGATCGCGTCGAGGCGCTGCTGCTGCGCGGCCATCCCTGCCGCGGCCGAAAACAAGCCTTCAACCATGAGCGTTCCCTATGTCCGGGGAGCCCGGCCTCCGCAGCGTGCGGTCCAGCCAGTGAGCTCCTTCTCGTCTGCCCCGTGATCGGCGGGGAACAGGCGAACTTGAGCTTGCTCAGCCACTGATCGACCCGACCGAGCTGGCGCTGCGCTGCATCGTCTGGTCGAAGGTCGACAGCGCCTTCTGGCCGGCATCGTAGGACTGCAGCGCGTCGATCATCTCGACCATCGTCTGCGTCGGATCGACCCCGGACTGCTCGAGCATCCCCGACTGCACGACACCGGTCGCCTTGCCGGCGGCCGCGCCGTTGAACAGGTTGTCGCCCTGCTTGGCGGCGTTCGGGACGTTGAAGACGCCGAGCGCGCTCGCCGGCACCGTGCCGGAGGTGCCGACGGCGATCGTGCCGCCGCCCTGACTGAGGACCGGGTTGCCGTTCTGGTCGACGAGGGTGCCGCTCGCGCCGGCGCTGAACTGGCCGTCGCGCGTGTAGCGTACGCCCTGGGCGGTGCGCACCGCGAAGAAGCCCGTCCCGCCGATGCCGAAGTCGAGCGGCTCGTTGGTCTGCTGCAGGGCGGCGGGGGTCATATCGGTCACCGTGCGATCGATCTGCACGCCGGTGTCGAGCACCCCGATCTGTTTACGGGTCGAGGTGTTCTCGAGCAGCAGTTGGCCGAAGCTGGCCTGCGAGGACTGATCGGCCTTGTAGCCGGGCGTGGACGCGTTCGCCAGGTCGTTGGTGAGCTGGTCCTGGCGCACCTGTTCGGCGAGCATGCCCGTCGCGGCGATCTGAAGACCTGGGTCCATCGTTCCTCAGTGATCGGCGGTGCGCGATCATCCTTGAGGATGCAACCGCTCACAGTCGATATCGCGCTCCTGCGCGCGCTCGAGACGCCGGAGCTGCAGATCGCTCCCGGGCGCGCGCTGATGGCGCGCGTCGTGGCCCAGGACGGAGGTCGCGGACAGATCACGATCGCCGGCGCGAAGATCGACGCGCAGCTCCCGTCGAGCCTGCGCGCGGGCGACGAGCTGCGGCTGACCGTCAAGGAGGTGACGGAGGACCGGGTCGTGTTGGCGATGAACCAGCCGGCGCAGGCGCCGGCCACGGAATCGGCGCCGGCGACGGTGCGCCCCGAGGATGCGGATGGGTCGGAGTCCGACGGCGAGGCCGAACGGGACGGGCCGGAGACGCAGAGCGTCTCCCTACGCTACGCCGCGCCGGCGCTCGGACCGATGGACCTGCGCCTCGACCTCGACGAGGACTCGTTGCGCATCACCGTCGCGCTCGCGCCGGGACAGCCGTTCGCGTCGGCGCAGGCGGCGGCGGCGCAACTGCGCGGGTCGGTCACCGAGGCGACGAATCGGTCGGTCACCGTGACCATCGTCCCGCGGCGGGAGCCGCTCGACGTCTATGCCTGATCGCCCCGACTCGCCCGATGGCGGATCCCCCGGGCGCAAGCGCGCGACCGCGCTCGGCTACGAGCCGGGCGATCGCGCCCCGCGGGTGCTGGCCAGTGGGGCCGGACTCCTCGCCCAGCGAATCATCGACAGCGCCCGCGAGGCGGGCGTGCCCGTGCGGTCCGATCCGGCGCTCGCGGAGGCGCTCGCGGCGCTCGACCTCGGCCACGAGGTGCCCGAGGCGCTGTGGGTCGCGGTGGCCGAGACGCTGGCCTGGGCCTACCGTCTTGACGAGAAGGCCCGCCGCGGCGTCGGCCGCGGCGGCGCCTGACGGGCTGCCGTCAGGCGACCTCGGAGAAGAGCAGCTCGTCCTCGTTCAGGTACTCGCGCAGCGTGCGCTTGAGCTGCGTGTGGATCTGGCAGACGCGGCTCTCGGACACGCCGAGCACGTCGCCGATCTCGCGCAGCGTCAGGTTCGTCACGTACAGGAGCACGGCCACCTGGCGCTCGCGCTCGGGCAGACGGGCGAACGCGGCCCGGAAGCGCTCCTTGGCCTCGCTGACCGCCGTCGCATGCTCGGGGTCGGCCTGCAGGTCGGTGCTGGCCAGCGTGTCGATGCGCTCGATCTTCGTCTCGTCGTCGCCGGTCACGAGCGTGTTCAGCGAGCCGACGTCGGAGACGGCGACCTCGTCCATGCGGCGGGACATCTCCTCGACGGTCGTCCCGAGGGCGTCGGCGAGCTCGTCCTTGCTCGGGCGGCGTCCGTACAGACCGATGAAGCGTTCGCGGGCCTGGGCGATGTCGCGCTCCCAGCGGCGCACCGAGCGCGGGGCCCAGTCGTGGCGACGCAGCTCGTCGAGCACCGATCCGTGGATACGGGTCCAGGCGAACTGCTCGAGCGTCGCGCCCTTGTCGGGGTCGAAGCGGTCGATCGAGCGGATCAGCGCCTCCAGGCCGCAGGAGATGAAGTCCTCGACGTCGCAGCGCGCGGGGATCTCGCGCACCTTCTTGTAGACGATGTACTTGACCATCGGAGCGAAGGTGAGGACGAGGCGGTCTCGCACCCGAACGTCTCCGGTCTGCTTGTACTGCCGCCAGAGCTTCAGAGAAGCTTCGGCGGAGATACGTCCGTCGCGGGTTTTCACGCTCACGTTGATCGTTACTCCGTATTCGAGGGGGAAAGCAACCGCGGCAGGTATCGGCGGGTGTGCGGCGAGCACGCAACCGAGGCGGGCGGCGCCCGTACATCCGTCCAGCCGCGGTGCAGGGAGGCGTGCGGCGGGCGACAGGTCGGCGTCGCCGCTGCGGCCTGCAGCGGGCCGGTCGGCGACGATTCGGCAGATCGCGCTCAGGTCCGCGGCGGGGCTGCCGATGACTGGGCCACCCTCCTTCCGGGTTGCCCACGATGGCGCTTCGACTCACTGGATCCACGCTGCCTCCCGCCGCTCCGCTCGGGGCGACCGCGCTTGCCGCGCGCGCTGGTGTGCTGCTCGACGCCGGCGACCTCACCGGGTACCGCGAGCTCTTCGCCCGCACGGCCGAGCACGAGGACGCGCACGAGCGCTACCGCGCTCGCAAGGCGGTCCTCGAGCAGGGGCTGGCCGCCGCCGGGCGGTCGCCCGCGGCTCGGGCCGCGAAGATCTTCCTGCTCGTGGCCGGCTCGGCCGTCGACAGCCTCGAGGAGCAGCCGTGCGAACCCGTGCTGCTCAACCTCGCCGGCGTCGCCCTCTACGAGCTGTGGAGCCTCGATGCGGCGAAGGCGCTGTTCGAGGCGGCGCAGCGCCTCGATCCCTCGCTGGCCCATGTGGGGCGTAACCTCAGCGAGGTCTCGCGCCGCCGCCGGCAGCGCACCTCCGGCCGGCGGCCGCTGGATGCGCCGCTCGCCGCCCTCGTCCGGCGCGCGCGCGTCGTGGCCGGGCGGGCCGCCCCCGCCACCGGGCTGCGCATCAGCCTGTGCATGATCGTTCGCGACGAAGAGGAGATGCTGCCGCGCTGCCTCGCCGCCGTCGCCGACGCTGTCGACGAGATCATCATCGTCGACACGGGCTCGGTCGATCGCACGATCGAGATCGCGCGCTCGTTCGGGGCGCAGGTGCTCGAGCGCGAATGGACGGGGTCGTTCGCCGACGCCCGTAACGCGTCCTTCGACGCCGCGAGCGGCGACTGGATCCTCTATCTCGACGCCGACGAGGTGCTGGTGGCCGGCGACGCGGCGAAGCTGCGCGACCTCACCGGGCGGATCTGGCGCGAGGCCTTCTATCTCGTGGAGACGAACTTCACCGGGGATCTGAGTGACGGCACGGCCGTCACTCACAACGCGCTGCGCGTGTTCCGGAATCGCCCGCAGTATCGCTTCGAGGGTCGCCTGCACGAGCAGATCGCCCAGCACCTGCCGGCCGGGCTGCCCGAGCGGCTCGAGCAGAGCTCGATCCGCGTCGAGCACTACGGCTATCTCGGCGCGGTGCGCGACGCGAAGGAGAAGTCGCGGCGCAACATCGACCTGCTCCTCGCCGCGCAGGCCGAGAGCGACCGCCCGACGCCGTTCCTGCACTTCAACCTCGGCTCGGAGTACGCGGCCGCCGGTGACGCTCGCGCCGCGCTCGCCGAGTTCGAGTCGGCGTGGCGCCTCATCCAGGCCGAGTCCGACGACGGAAGCGCCTACGAGTTCACGCCGTCGCTCGTCTCGCGCCTCGTGAAGGCGCTGCGGATCTGCGGTCGCCCCCAGGAGGCGATCGATCGCGCGAACGAGGGGCTGCGCCTGTTCCCGGGCTTCACCGACCTCGTCTACGAGCAGGCCACGTCCCTGCTCGCGCTCAACCGCGGCGACGAGGCGATCGGGTACTTCGAGCGCTGCATCGAGATGGGCGATGCGCCCTCGCGATATACCGCGACGGTCGGTTGCGGGACGTACCTGCCCCGCATCGCGCTCGCCGAGCTGCAACTGAATCGCGGCCGGCCCGAGCCCGCCCGTGAGCTGCTCGACTGGTGCATGGAGTCGCATCCCGGCTTCTTTGGCACCGTGCTGCCCTATGCCACGGCGCTGCTGCGCTGCGGCGTCGAGCCCGACGCCGTGGCCGCCGACGTGGAGCGCCGCGCCGCCGAACTGACGCCGACCGTGCGCTTCATGCTCGGGACTGCGCTGTTCGAGAACGGTGCCGGCGCGGCCGCCGAGGAGCAGTATCGGCGCGTGCTCGAGCGCCAGCCGCACAGCGCCCAGGCGCGCGTCGGCCTCGGCGAGGTGCTCCTCTACCAGCGCCGCTACTCCGACGCCGCGACCGAGGCGGCACGGCTGCCGGACGATGACCCCCTTGCCGCGGTGGCCCTGCGGACCGAGCTGTTCGGACGCCTGGCGGGCGGCGATCTCGACGGCGCGGCGCACCCGCTCGACCGCGCCCGCGCCGTGCTTTCAGCCCCCGAGCTCGCCCTGTTCAGCGGCTGGGCCGACCTCGCTGCCGGTCGCGCACCGACTCGCGCGCTCCCCATCCCGGCGATCGAGCTGCTCGGCACGGTGCTGGAGGCGCTCCTGCGCGTCCACGAATTCACCGTGTTCGAGCTGCTCGTCGTCGGGCTCCTTCGCCCGAGCGAGGCGCCCCAGCGCGAGCAGCGTGAGCTGCTCGCGGGCATGTACCTACGCCAGGGCTTCCTGAAGTCGGCCGCCGAGGAGTGGATGGCGGTCTGCAAGCAGGCGCCCGACACGCGCGCGCTCGTCGGCCTCGCCCAGGTCGCCTTCGCGCATGGGCAGCCCGAGAATGCGGCCAGCTTCGCGCGCGAGGCGCTCAGACTGGAGCCGGGCAACGCGATCGCCCGCACGCTCGCCGATGCGGCGCCGCTGGCCGCTTAGGCCGCCCCAACGGGCGGGTGTCGGACGTTCAGGGACGCCGCCTCAAGTTCTGGGGCGCCCGTTCGATAACGGAGCGCAGGGAGGAATTTCAAGGAGAAACCGTAGCCACCCGACGGACGCGCAGAGGTGCGAGCACCCCGGCGCTTCGCAATTCAAGGAGGAATCGCACCGTCATGTACCCGATCGCGCCAATTACAGGAACCACGCCGACGCAGCCGGTCGCCCCGCCGACCCCGCCCGCCGGCGTGCAAGGGGCCGCTGCGGTGGACCCGACCAACGCCGTCTCGACCACGATCGACACGATCCCGTCCAGTCCCCCCAGCGAGGTCCTCGACGCCATGGGCGCCGCATCCAACCGATTCGACCAGCTCGCCGCCCAGGGCAAGCACGTCGGCCTGCAGCTCCCCGCCGACGGCGGTCGCGTGCAGGTCCAGGTGACCGACCCGGAGGGTAATGCCACGTCGCCGCTGCTCGCGCCGAGCAGCGTCTTCGCGATCCTCGAGGGGCAGGCCTAGGTCATGTCCACCTCCTCGGTCGGGGGAAGCTCCTTCTTCAGCGGCACGCTCACGTCGGGCTCGTCGGACGGCATCAATAACCCGCTCGGCGCGCAGGAATCGATCACCGGCCTCGGGTCCGGCATCGACACGACGTCGATCATCAACGAGCTGTTGGCGGTCGACGAGGTGCCGCTCAACGAGCTCACCCTCAGCCAGGACGGCGTCAACGCCCAACAGCAGCAGCTCACGACGATCCAAGGCGACCTGCAGAATGTCGTGAACGACGCGCAGGCGCTCGGTTCGCCGGCGCTGTTCGCCTCGTCGCAGTCGGTGACGACGAGCGACCCGAGCACGATGACAGCGACGACCTCGAGCGGCGCCGCCGTCGGCAGCTACGAGGTGAGCGTCAGCCAACTCGCGAGCTCGGCCCAGCGCACATTCACCTACACGAGCCCGACGTCGGCCGATTCGATGACGATCGACGGCGTGACCGAGAACGTCACGGCCGGCGAGACGGCGGCCCAGTTCGCGAGCCAGATCAACTCCGACTCCAACGCCACCGTGTACGCGGCCGCACTCGACAGCGGGACGATCGTGCTCTCCGATCGGGCGACGGGCGACAACGGCTCCAACTACATCCAGGTCAGCGACCCGGGCGACACCCTCGTCGAGCAGGCGAGTCTCGCCGTGCAGGGGCGCGACGCGGAGTTCTCCGTGAACGACGGATCGACGCTGACGTCGACGAGCAACACGGTGACGAACGCGATCCCCGGCGTCTCGCTGTCGCTGACCGGACTGACCAACGACGGACCGGTCACGGTCGATGTCGCCCCGCCGAGCGCGAGCGCGTCCTCGGTCACCTCGGCGGTCAACCAGTTCGTCAGCGACTACAACTCGACGATCGCCGCGATCCAGACGCAGCTCTCCCAGACGCCGGTGAGCAACCCACAGAGCGCTTCGGACGCCGGGCAGGGAACGCTGTACGGCGACGACGAGCTCACGTCCCTGCTCAGCAACATGCGCGAGCTGATGTACACCCCGGGCGCCGGGCTGCCCTCGGGCATGGCCAGCCTCGCCGACCTTGGCATCAGCACGGGCGCTCCGACGGGGGGAGAGCCGACGCAATCCTCCCTGTCGGGCGCGCTGACGGTCAACGCGTCGACGCTCGCCGCGGCGATCCAGTCCAATCCCACGGGCGTGCAGCAGGTCCTGTCGAGCTTCGCGACGAGCTTCCAGTCGCTCGTCAATGCCGACGCCGGACCCGGTGGCACGCTCTCGGACCGGATCACGAACGACAGCCAGAGCTCCTCGGACATGAGCAATCAGATCACCGACATGGAGCAGACGCTCACCGATCAGCAGACGGCGCTGCAGGCGCAGTTCGCCGCGATGGAGACGGCGATCCAGCAGAGCCAGGCGACCGAGTCCTATCTGTCGGGCCAGATCTCCTCGCTGAGCTCCTCGACGACGAGCTGACGTCGCCGCCGTCCCTGCGCGCCCGCGTTCGTGGTCGGTGCGCGGCGTCGCCTGGCGCCTCGATTCGCGCGCACCGGAGACAGTGCGAACGGACGTCGGTTCGCCTCAACTTTGGTCGCGGGCAACCGATCACCAGAGAGAAGGCAACCACCTCACCGATCGGCTCTCCAGCGATGAACACATACACCGCACCGCCCAAGGCCTACCAGCAGAGCTCCGTGCTCACCGCCACCCCGGAGCGTCTCATCGTGATGCTCTACGACGGCATGCACCGCTTCCTGTTCCAGGCGGCCGCGGCGATGCGGGCTCGGGACGTCGCCACCTCGCACGCCAAGCTGCGCCGGGCCGAGGCGATCCTCGCGCACCTGCAATCGACGCTCGACCTCGAGCAGGGCGAGGTCGCCGAGAACCTGCTGTCGATCTACCTGTTCTGCCGGCGTCACCTCAACGAGGCGCGGGTCGAGCGCAACGCCACGAAGGTCGACCAGGTCGACGGGCTGCTCGCCACGCTGCGCGACGCCTGGGACCAGGTCTGCTGATGGCGCCGCGCCGCCAGCGTGATCCCTACGAGCAACTGCTCGCGCTCGCCGAGCGCGAGCTGGAGTGCGCCGGCCGCGGCGAGTACGACGAGCTGTCCGAGATCGCCGCCGAGCGGGCCGAGATCATCGCGGCACTGCCCCCGGTCGCGCCGGCAGGTGCGCGCGACACGCTCGAGCGAGCGGCGCTCATGCAGGCGCGGGTGACGATCGAGCTCGAGCGCGGGCGCGCGCAGACGGTGCTCGCGCTGCGGCACGTGACACACGCGCGCCGAGCGGCCCGCGGGTACCGCCGCTCGGTCGGCGCCGTCGGCGTGCCGCGCATCGACGCGAGCGCCTGAACCGGCTCGACGCCGCCGCTCGGGGCTCCGTTCAGCCTCTCGCTGAGATCGCTCAAGAACGCCGGCGGCCCGCCGATGAACAGGACGACTCGCACGGACGCGGTCGTGATCAGGCCCAGGGAGGGCTGACACCCAGGAAAGGACTTGATCGAACGTGTCCCTCGTGCAATCAACCCAGGCCGTGCTCGAGTCCGCGCTGACCGGCGCGATGGACCGCCAGACGGTCCTCACGAGCGACCTCGCGAACGCCGACACCCCGGGCTTCCAGCCGCGCGACGTCGACTTCGAGGACCAGCTCACCGCGGCGATGCAGGCGGGTACGCCCGCCTCCCAGGTCAATTACCAGTCGGCGGCGAGCACCGCGCTGCAATCGACCGGCGGGGTCGGGGTCAACACCGACCAGGTGTCGGCCGACATCGCCGAGAACGGGCTCGAGTACCAGGCCATCACCCAGGTGATGGCCGCGAACGCATCGATTGCCCAGTACGCGATGGAGACGCAGTAATGGGACTCTTCGACGCCATCGATATCGCCGGCAGCGGGATGAGCGCGCAGCGCCTGCGCATGGACGTCACCTCCGAGAACCTCGCGAACGCGGATACGACGCAGGCGGCGGGCGGCGGTCCGTACAAGCGCCAGGAGGTCGTCCTCGCCCAGGTCCCGGGGTCGGACTTCGGCTCGACGCTCGCCAGCGCGATGGGTCTCGACGAGCGCCGCCCCGGTGAGCGCCGGCGACGGGAACGCGACTCCCGCCATCCCCGGTGGAGTGCAGGTGGCGGGGATCGTCAGCGACAACTCGCCCGGCCAGCTCGAATACGACCCCGGCAGCCCGGACGCCAACGCACAGGGCTACGTGACGATGCCGAACGTCAACACGGTCACCGAGATGACCGACCTCATCGACGAGTCCAACTCCTACCAGGCCGACGTCACGGCCATGTCGACGGCCAAGTCGATGTTCTCCAGCATGCTCGGGGTGCTCAAGTGATCGTGCCGGTCAGCTCGCTCAGCGCGCTCGGCAGCGGGGCGAACATCGACCAGATCGGCGGACTCGGTGCCGCGGGGCAGACGGTCGCGGCCACGCCGTCGTCGTCGTCGAGCGGCTTCGGGCAGGCGCTCGCCAACGCGCTCGACTCGGTGCAGAACCAGCAGACGTCGGCCAACACCGCCGAGCAGAGCCTCGCCACCGGGCAGATCACGGACCCGACCCAGGCGATCACGGCCGTGGAGAACGCTCAGATGGCGATGGAGCTCGCCTCCCAGGTGACCCAGAAGGCCACCTCCGACGTGCAAACGATCTTCTCGACCCAGCTGTAGCTGAGCGATGACCGGTCGCGACCTGATCAACAAGTTGCCGCCCCGCGGCTGGGCCGTGCTCGGCGGCGCCGTGTTCGCCTCCGTGCTGCTCGTCTACCTCATCCTGCACTTCGCCACACAGCCGAGCTACAGCACCCTGCTCACCGGGCTCAACCCGGCACAGACCGGGAAGATCACCTCGACTCTCAGCACGCAGGGGATCGCGTACGAGATCCAGGGCAACGGCACGGCGATCGCGGTGCCGGCGAGCGAGACCGCCCAGGCCCGGGTCGCGCTGGCCAGCGCCAACCTGCTCACGAACAACCAGCCGGACTTCTCGCTGTTCGACAGCAGCCAGCTCGGCCAGAGCGACGCGCAGTTCAACGTCGAGTACCAGCGCGCGCTCGAGGGCCAGCTTTCCGAGACGATCGACAACATCCAGGGTGTCAACGGCGCCCAGGTGCAGCTCGTGCTCCCGAGCACGCAGCAGCAGCTGTTCGCCGACACCTCCACGCCGACCACCGCCGCGGTGCTCCTGTCCGGCGGCGAGAACCTCGACCCCGGCCAGATCCACGGGATCGCGCAGCTGGTGGCGTCGAGCGTCCAGGGGCTGCAGCTGAGCAACGTGACGATCACCGACGACACCGGCGCGCTGCTGTGGCCCAACAGCAGCTCGTCGGGAACCGGCGGCGGGCTCCTGGCCAAGGAGCAGGCGCAGCAGCAGTTCGACGCGCAGCAGGCGGCGGCGATCGACGCGATGCTGACCCAGACGCTCGGGCCCCAGAAGGCGATGGTCCAGGTCAACGCCGACCTGAACGCCAACCAGCAGACGCTGCAGTCGCTCACCTATACGGGCAAGGGCGTGCCGCTCACCGCGAACACGACAACCGAGACCCTGCAGGGGGCCGGCGCCGGGTCGGCCGCCACCGCCGGCGCGGTGCCGAACTACACGCCGACCGGCACGACCGGCGCGTCCAACTACGCCAACAAGACCGCCAACACGACGTACGGCGTCAACAAGACCGTCACCTCGACGACGATCGCGCCGGGTGCCGTACAGAGCATGAAGGCCGCCCTCTACGTCGACACCTCGGTCCCGGCGGCGACGATCGCCAGTCTCAAGCAAGCTGTCTCCAACGCCCTCGGGATGGTGCCGGCCCGGGGTGACACGGTGTCGGTGGTACAGACGAAATTCGCCGGGCCGACGGCCACGAAGGTGACCGCGCCGGCCGCCAGCCCGCTCAGCTACGCCAAGTACGGCGTGCTCGGCCTCGGTGCGCTGGTGTTCCTGTCCCTCGTGGCGCGGATGCTGCGACGGCGCGAGCGCGAGAGCCTCCTTTCCGAGCCGACCTGGCTGCGCGAGCTCGAGCACCGCCGCACGCTCAGCGAGTTCGAGCGTGACGCCGGGCCGGAGCCGCCGCCGATCAAGCAGCTGCGCCCCCACGTGAACACGGCCAAGCGCCAGGTCGAGGACCTCGTCGAACGCGACCCCGATCGCGTGGCGATGCAGGTGCGGGCCTGGATGGCCGAGGACTAGGTCGAGGACGGAGGAACGAGCGCGATGACACCGGCCGAACTGGCCACTGACGACGACGGCCCGGGCAGCGTCTCGTCCAAGCTTCCGGCCCAGCGCATGGGCGGCATCCGGGTAGGCGGCCGCCACAAGGCGGCCGTCCTGCTCGTCTCGCTCGGCTCTGACAAGGCCGCGGCGGTGTTCAAGCACCTGCGCGACGACGAGATCGAGTCGCTGTCGCTCGACATGGCCAAGCTCGACAACGTCGACTCGAACATCAGCACCTTCGTGTTCGAGGAGCTCGCCGCCACCGTCCAGGGCGAGGAGGCCTCGCTGATGGGCGGCGTCGACTACGCGCGCGAAGTGCTCGAGCGGGCGCTCGGCTCCGACCGCGCGCTCGAGATCGTCGGGCGCCTTTCGAGCGTCATCGAGCGCCGTCCGTTCGAGTTCATGCGCCGCACGCCCCCGGAGCAGATCGTCACCTTCCTGCGTAACGAGTCCCCGCAGACGATCGCGCTCGTCGTCGCCAACCTCCACACGACGCTCGCGGCCCAGGTGCTGTCCAACCTGCCCGAGTCCGAGCAGGCCGACATCGCCCTGCGCATCGCGCGCATGGGCGAGACGAGTCCCGAGGTCGTCAAGCAGGTCGAGGGCGTCATGCGCATGAAGCTCGCCAACGTCGTGCAGCACGTGTACTCGGCGGCCGGCGGCGTGAAGTCGCTTGCCGACATCCTCAACCAGGCCGACCGCCCGACCGAGCGCAACGTGCTCGACTCGCTCTCCACCACCGACGAGGAGCTCGGCGAGGAGGTGCGTCGCCTGCTGTTCGTGTTCGAGGACATCGCCAAGCTCGACGACCGCTCGATTCAGATGGTCCTGCGCGAGGCCGACCAGAAGGACCTCGCGCTCGCCCTGCGCGGCGTCAGCGACGAGGTGCGCGACCGCATCCTCGGGAACATGTCCGAGCGCGGCGCCCAGATGCTGCGCGAGGAGATGGAGTTCCAGCCGCCGCAGCGCAAGCGGGTCGTCGAGGAGGCGCAGGGTCGCATCGTGGCGATCGTCCGCCGTCTCGAGGAAGCCGGCGAGCTGACCATCAGCCGTGGCGAGGGCGACGTTGTCTACTGACGCCGCGCCGTTCGCCTTCGAGCAGCTGCAGCCGGTCGGACTGCGCCCCGGCGCGGGCGGCTCCGGGAGGGGCCTCAGCCTGGCCGACGCCGAGCAGATCCATGCCGAGGCACGGGCCGCCGGCGAGGCCGAGGGCCGGGCCGAGGGGCTGCTCGCGGCCCACGCCGAGATCGACGCCGCGCTGGCCGCGCTGCGCCACGCCGCGACCGAGGTCGACCATCTGCGCGACGACATGGCCGCGACCTTCGAGCGCGAGGCGGTCGAGCTGGCGCTCTCGCTCTCCGAGCAGATCATCGCGGGCACGCTCGAAGTCGAGCCGGAGCGCATCCTCGACGGCGTACGCGGCGCCCTGCGTCGCATCATCGACCGCCACCGTGTGACCGTTCTCGTCAGCCCCGCCGATCTCGAGCTCGTGGCCGGGCGCATGGACGCCGTGCGGGCCGAGCTCGGCGGGATCGACCAGTGCGACGTTCAGGCCGACCGGCGCGTCGCGCGGGGTGGTGTGGTGGTCCAGACGACGGCCGGCGAGATCGACGCGCAGGTCCCGACGCAGCTCGCCCGGGCTCGCGAGGTCGTCGCCGAGCTGCTCAGCCGCGAGACATGATGGACGGATCCGCGCCGTCGCGCGAGACGATCTCGCGCGTTCGGACCGCGCTCATGCGCAGCGACCTGGCCCGGCGTCACGGACGGGTCTCGGAGCTCATCGGCCTGATCATCGAAGCGAGCGGGCTCCAGGCCGAGATCGGGGAGGTGTGCCGCGTCGGCAGCGGCCGATCGGGAGAGTCGGTGGCCACCGAGGTCGTCGGCTTCCGCGAGGGCAAGACGCTGCTCATGCCACTCGGCGAGCTGCAGGGCATCGGCCCCGGCACGACGGTCGAGGCGACCGGCGCAGCGTTCCGCGTCGCCGTCGGGGAGCAGCTGCTCGGCCGCGTCATCGACGGGCTCGGTGTGCCGATGGACCGCCGGCCCGCCGCGATCACCCAGGCCTCGCGCTCGACGATCGGCTCGCCGCCCGACCCGCTCGAGCGTCCCCGGATTCGCGAGCGGGTGGGGCTCGGCGTGCGTGCGCTCGACTCGCTCGTGCCGTGCGGGCGCGGCCAGCGTCTCGGCATCTTCGCCGGCTCGGGTGTCGGCAAGTCCTCGCTGCTCGGCATGATCGCGCGCTCGACGACGGCGGACGTCAACGTGATCGCGCTCGTCGGAGAGCGTGGCCGGGAGGTGCGCGAGTTCATCGAGAGAGACCTCGGCGACGCGCTCGCCCACTCGGTGGTCGTCGTCGCCACGTCCGACCAGCCGGCACTGGTGCGGATCCGCGCCGCCTTCACCGCGACGGCGATCGCGGAGCACTTCCGCGACCAGGGTCACGACGTGATGCTGATGATGGACTCGGTGACGCGCTTTGCCATGGCGCAGCGCGAGATCGGCCTGGCGATCGGCGAGCCGCCCGCCACCCGCGGCTACACGCCGAGCGTGTTCGCGCTCCTTCCGCGGCTGCTCGAGCGGGCGGGATCGAGCCCGGTCGGCTCGATCACGGGGCTGTACACGGTGCTCGTCGACGGCGACGACATGAACGAGCCGATCGCGGATGCGGTGCGGTCGATCCTCGACGGCCACGTCGTGCTCACGCGCTCGCTTGCGCACTCCGGGCACTACCCGGCGATCGATGTGCTGCAGAGCGTCTCCCGGCTGGCTAACGACGTCGTCTCCGACGAGGTCCGTGAGGCTGCGCAGACGCTGCGCTCCGCGCTCGCGGCCTACGGCGAGAAGGAGGATCTGATCGCGATCGGCGCCTACCAGGCGGGGACGGCCCCGCTCGTCGACGCGGCGATGGCCCTGCGCGGCGAGATCGACGCCTTCCTGCGGCAGTCCGTCGATCACCTCACCACGGCCGAGGACGCCGACGCGCAGCTCATCGCGCTGGCCGCCGCGCTGCGTGAGCACGCCGGCGGCGGAGAGATCGTGGGCGGCACGATCGTCGATCCCGACACGCCGCTTCCGGATGGCGCCGTCGCGCCCGGCGAGATCGCACTCGGCTCGCCGACCGGCGCACCGCTGGCCATCCCGTCGCTTGCCTTGCCGACATGAGCCGGACCACGGGTCATATACGTGTCCAGCGCGCTGGATCGCGGGGTGCTCGAACCGATAAAGGGGTCGTGTCCGGCTCCTTCCGCTTCCGCCTCGAACGCGTTCGCGCCCTGCGCGAGCACGGCGAAGACGTCGCCAAGCAGGCACTCGCCGGCGCGCTCGTCCGCCGCGAGGAATGCGAGGAGAAGCTGCAGGAGACCGAGCAGCAACTCGACCAGGCGCGTCTGGCCCAGCGCGAGACCGGCGTGTCCGGCACGAGCGCCGTCGACCTGATCGCGCGCC
This sequence comes from uncultured Solirubrobacterales bacterium, assembly GCA_963710725.1. GTDB lineage: Bacteria > Actinomycetota > Thermoleophilia > Solirubrobacterales > Solirubrobacteraceae > CAVQBJ01. The sequence continues at coordinate 62,439 of CAVQBJ010000001.1, forward strand.
AGGCCTACCTCGAGCGCGTCGAACGCGCTCGCGACGCGACCGTCCGCGACCTCGATCTCCACGAGGCCGAGGTGGCGACGCGGCGAGACCTGCTCACCGAAGCGGCTCGGGCCCGCGAGGCGCTCGAGCGCCTGAAGGAGCGCCGCCGCGCCGACCACGAGCAGGAGGTCGCGCGACGCAGCGGCCGTGAGCTCGACGAGGTCGCGCTCAATGTGTACCGCCGAGGCGCGCCGGGGGGTGCGGCATGACCGTCGCGGCCATGGCCGGCGCGAGCGAGACGGGCGGACCGGCGATCGGTCCGCCTCCACCGGGTCCGCCGCCGGGCGGCTCGCTGTTCGCGAGCGTGCTCGACGACCAAGTGGCCCGGACCGCACCTGCGGAAGGCCAGACCGAGACAAGCGGCGAGGAGACCGCCGCCTCGACCGAGCACGGCGCGGACGACGGCGGGTCGCAGACCGGAACCGAGGACAACGGCCCGGGCACGGCGAGCGCCGGACCGTCCGGCGCCGATCCGGGCGCCGACCATCCCGCGCCGGTCCGCCGCGCCGCGCGGGCCGCTGGAGCGTCCACCGTGCCTTGCTCCGCGACGGGATCGCCGGCTGCGGCCGTCCCCGCGGCGAGCACGACCTCGACCGGGCTCGTCTCCGCCTCGGTGACCCCGAGCGCCGGTGCCGGCTCGCCCGGCACCGGATCGACGTCGGCGACACCGTCGTCACCGGGCACGACCGCCGCCGGTGCCCCATCGCCGGCGGCCGACCTGCCCGGCACCTCGGCCGGCGCCCCGATGAGCTCACTCGGAGCCGGCGCCCCGCCCGACGGCACCGGCACGGCCCCCCCGGGCGCCGGCCCGGTCGCGGGCGGCGCTGCGACGCCGTCCACCGGGGCGACCGCCGGGGCCGAAGCCGCTGGTGGTCCTGGTGTGGGCGTGAGCGTGCCGTCGAGCGCTGGTGGTGCCGGTGTGGGCGTGAGCGTGCCGTCGGGCGCTGGTGGTGCCGGTGTGGGCGTGAGCGTGCCGTCGGGCGCCGGTGGTTCTGGTGCGGGTGCGAGCGTGCCGTCGGGCGCCGGTGGTTCTGGTGCGGGTGCGAGCGTGCCGTCGGGCGCCGGTGGTTCCGGTGTGGGCGCGAGCGTGCCGTCGGGCGCCGGTGGTTCTGGTGCGGGTGCGAGCGCCCCGTCGGGCGCCGGTGGTTCTGGTGTGGGTGCGAGCGTGCCGTCGAACGCCGGCGGTCCCGGTGTGGGCGCGAGCGTGCCGTCGAGCGCAGGCGGTGCCGGTGTGGGCGCGACGGTGGGCACACCGCCGGCGGCCATCCCCGGCGCGCCGTCCCAGACGCCGGGATCGGCTCCGCCGAGCGGCGCGCCGGCACCCGCTTCGTCGCCGTCAGCCACGGGCCCGGCGGTGCCCGTCGCGACCGGCTCGGCCCCCCAGAACGCTGCGCTCCCCGGCGACCCCGCTGGGACCGCGCACGCCGGCAGCGCCGCGGTGCTCGCCACCGCCACGGCGCCGAGCACCAGTTCCGCCTCGGGCAGCGGCGCGAGCGCGCCGGCGAACTCCGCGGCGGTGGCGGTGCACGCGAGCACGCCCGCGGGCACCGCGACGGGCTCCGACGCGAATCCGCAGGGCGGAGGCGGCGATAACGCCGGCAGCCCGCCCGCTGGCACGACCGCGTCCGCGTTCGGCGGCTCGGCCTCGAGCGTCGCGACCGCCTCCGCGCCGGTGGCCGCCGCGGCCCCGGCCGGCATCCCCCGCTACACCGTGGGGCTCGGCGACGTCGTCGACACGGTGCAGTTGACGGTGGCAACCGCCGCTCGCCAGGGCTTCTCCGCCGCCCGCATCTCGCTCTCTCCGGCTGAGCTCGGCGGCGTGCGGATCGAGCTCACCGAGACGAGCGACGGCCTGACCGCACGCGTCATCGCCGACCATCCGGCGGCCGCCCAGGTGCTGGCCCAGTCGGCCGGCGAGTTGCGCAGCACCCTCTCCTCGCTCGGCATCACGCTCGCCCACCTCGACATCGGCACGTCGGCCGACCACGCCGGAGCCGGCACGGGCGACTCCGCGGCCAGCCGTCGCGAGCGGAACGCCCGAGGCGACGATGGCGACGACGACGATCTTGCTCCGGGCGCGGAAGCGCCCACCGACACCACCCTCCAGCTGGCGAACGGCGTGCTCATCGACGTCCTCGCCTGACGAAGGCCAGAAAGGAACAACCAAGAGCCATGTCCACGATCGATCCCGCCACGGCCGCCGCCACGCCCACCGCCGCCACGACCACCGGCGGCGCGGCGACCGGCATCGCGCCCACCAACTCGGGCCTCAACGTCAACGAGACCCAGTTCCTCCAGCTCATGGTCGACCAGCTGCAGCACCAGGATCCGCTCAACCCGAGTAGCCCGACCGACTTCGTCTCCCAGCTCGCCCAGATGACGTCCGTCGAGCAGCAGACGAACACGGCGACGAACACGGAGAACTCCGAGTACGTCTCGCTGCTCGGGCATAACGTCACCTACAACGGGTCGGACGGGACGAGCGCGACGGGCGTCGTGCAGCAGGTCAACCTCGGCGCGAGCGGCGCGACGCTCACCGTCGGCGGCGTCGACGGGATCCCGGTCACGAACATCACATCGGTGTCGTGAGTGATCTCGTCCCCAATCCGGCGCTCATCCCGCCGAGTCCAGCCAGCGGGGCAGGCGCCCCCGGCGCCGCCGCGCCGTCGCGCGCGCCGGCGGCGGCGCCGAGCCGCGGGCCGTCATTCGCCGATGTGCTGGCGAAGCGGACGGCCGCCGGCACGCCGCCCCAGTTCTCCCGCCACGCGCTCGAGCGACTGCAGCGGCGCGGCATCGACCTGGACTCGCCGACCCTCGACCGCCTCACCGGCGGCATCTCGCGAGCCGCGAGCAAGGGGTCGCGCGACTCCGTCGTCTTTGTGGACAACACCGCCTTCGTGGTGTCCGTCCGCAATAACACCGTCGTCACGGCGGTGGGTTCCGAGCACATGCGCGAGCACGTGTTCACGAACATCGATAGTGCCGTGATCGCGTGAGCGCCACGGCCACCGACAACTGCGGCTGGACCTCGCCGAGGGGGCCGCGAAAGGAAGTGACAGTCCCATGATGAGAGGCATGTATGCCGCAATCAGCGGCCTCGACGTCAACCAGACGATGCTCGACGCGACCGCCAACGACCTCGCGAACGTCAACACGGTGGGCTACAAGTCCTCCGAGGTCACGTTCGCGGACGCGCTGACCCAGGTCCAGCGCGGCGCCGCCGGCGCCGTCGGCGCGACCGGCGGCTCCAATCCGCTGCAGGTGGGCCTCGGCGTCGAGCTCAACGCGGTCAGCCCGGAGATCACGCAGGGCTCGCTGCAGTCGACCGGTAACCCGACCGACGTGGCCATCCAGGGCGAAGGCTGGTTCCGGGTCGGCACCGGCACGCCGTCGGCGGCCAACCCGACGGCGAACACCCCGGCGTCGCCCCAGTACACCAAGGCGGGCAACTTCACGACCAACGCCGCCGGCTTCTTGACCACGCAGGACGGCGACTACGTGATCGGCAAGAACGCAGTGGCCGCCGGCACCGCCCCGAACATCACCTACACGCCGGGCGCGACCGACACCTACATCTACGTCCCGCCCGGCTCGACGAACCTGGCCGTCGGGCAGGACGGCAGCGTGACCTACACCGATGAGAACTCCACCGACGCCACGTTCGGTGACACCGTCAACGCGGGCTACATCTCGCTGGCGACCTTCCCCAACCAGGAGGGCCTGCAGCGCCAGGGCGGCTCGATGTGGGCGACGACGTCGAACTCGGGCGCCGCGACCGTCGGCACGCCGGGCGTCAACGGGCTCGGCCAGACGATCTCGGGCGAGCTCGAGCAGTCGAACGTCGACATGGCGACCGAGATGACGAACATGATTACCGCACAGGAGGGCTACGACGCGAACTCGAAGGTCATCACCACCGCCGATCAGATGCTGCAGACGGTCGTGGGCATGGTCCAGTAGCGCGGACCGACCAATTGGGGCCCGCCGCAGGTGGGCGTCTCGGCGGACGAGGGACCGCCGAGACGCCCAGCGGGTCTGGAGACGAGGGGAGAGAACATGATCAAGCTGCATCGCCTGGGTCACCAGGCCGAGGAGTTTCATGTCAACCAGGAGGTCATCGTGACCGTCGAGGCGAACCCGGACACGGTGATCACGCTGGCCACCGGGACGAAGATCGTCGTCGTCGAGTCGCCCGAGCGGGTGTCCGAGCGCGTGTGCGCGGCTCGCGCCGACGTCGTGGTCGAGGCCGTCCGGCGCCGCCGCGAGCAGCGCGAACGCGAGCTGCGCGCGCAGCGGGCTCGCGAAGGCGAGCCGGCGCTCGCCGCCGTCCCGCCCGAGGGCGGCGTCTGAGCCTCCGCCGGCTCGAGCGCGACGGCCCTCTCTCATAGCCGCTCAAACGACTACAAGCCGCTCCGACTAAAAGGTCGGCCGCTGCGGCCGATCAAGGAGAACGATGAAGGCAGCCACTGCCATCGGGATCGTCGTCGCAATCGTCGGCATCCTGTTCAGCGCCATGATGGACGGGACGAGCCCGGCTGCGTTCCTCAACATCCCGGCCCTCATCATCATCTGCGCCGGAACGGGCGGGGCGACGCTGGCCAGCGTCGGCATGGATTCGATGAAGCGCATCCCGAGCCTCTACAAGCTCGCCTTCGGAGGTTTGGAGCTCGATCTTGCCGGCCGCGTGCAGCTCATCGTCTCGCTCGCCGAGCAGGCTCGTCGCGAGGGGCTGCTCGCCCTCGACGCCCAGCTGGAGTCGGTCGACGACGAGTTCACGCGCAAGGGCCTGCAGCTCGTCGTGGACGGCACCGATCCCGAGCTGGTGCAGGCCACGCTCGAGGCCGAGATCGACGGCATGATCGGTCGGCACGCGTTCGGCGCCGCGCCGTTCGAGAAGGCAGGCGGGTTCGCACCGACCATCGGCATCATCGGCACGGTCATGGGACTCGTGCACGTGCTGCAGAACCTCGCCGCCCCGGCCACGCTGGGACCGTCGATCTCCTCGGCGTTCATCGCCACGCTGATGGGCGTCGGATCGGCGAACGTCGTCTTCCTGCCGGTGGCCAACCGGCTGAAGAGCATGTCGGTGATGGAGGTCGAGCTGCGAACGCTGACGCTCGAGGGGATCCTCGCCGTGCAGGCGGGAGAGAACCCGCGCGTCGTCGCCGACAAGCTGAACGCGTTCGTGCCGCCCGACGAGCGTGGCGGCGGCGGCGAAGAGGACGCCGGCCGCAGCGAACCGCCCGAGCTGGCTGAGGCGGCCTAGCGATGAGCCGCTCACGAGGTCGGCGCGGCCACGGCGCCGAGCACGAGAACGACGAGCGCTGGCTGCTCACCTACGCGGACATGATCACGCTGCTGATGGCGCTGTTCATGGTCCTGTTCTCGATCTCCTCGGTGAACATCTCGAAGTACGTCACGCTTCAGCAGTCCCTGCACGCCGCCTTCTCCGGCTCGATCCTGCCCGGAGGGCGGGCGATCGCGCAGGCGGGCTCCACGTCGAGCGCCAGCCATTCGCCCAACAACACGCAGATCCAGACGATCGTGCCGGTGACGCCGACGCTCGGCCAGCCGAAGGGCAGCACCGCGCAGCAGACGGCCAACGCGGCGGCCAACGCCGCGGCCCAGCGCGAGCAGGACAACTTCCTCGAGCTGAAGCGGCTCCTCGACGCCTACGCCAAGGTGCATGGCTTCTCGGCCAACGTGCAGACGATCGTCACGCCGACTGGCCTGCTCGTCCGGATTCTCACCGACAGGCTCTTGTTCGACTCCGGGAGCGCCGATCTCCAGAGCGCAGGCTTGCCACTGCTTGTGGAGATTTCGCACTTGCTCAACCTCGACCAAACCCATCAGATCCTCGTCACCGGCTACACGGACAACGTGCCCATCTCGACTGCCCAGTTCCCATCCAACTGGGAGCTGTCGACGACGCGCGCCGGATCGGTCGTGCGCTTCCTCATCGACCAGGGAGTGGACGAGTCGCGGCTGGAGGCCTCCGGCTTCGCCGACCTGCACCCCGTGGCCAGTAACGCCACTCCGATCGGCCGCGCGCTCAACCGCCGGGTCGAGATCCTCATCCAGCGCAAGTACCCCCTCCCCACCACGGTGCCATGAAAAAGAAGCTGCTCATCCCGCTCGTCGTGCTGTTCGTGCTCGGCGGCGGCGCCTATACGTTCGCCAAGCCCAAGCCGGTCGTGAAGCCGCCGAAGATCGCCGGCACCGTCTACCTGCTGCCCCAGAGCTTCCTCTGCAACCTGGCCGACGGGCAGTACGCGAAGCTGAACGTCGCGCTGGTGCTCGCACCGGGCCAGAGCGACGGCGCGAGCGCGACCGCCGCCGCCGACAACTCCAACAGCGCCGGTGACGTCCTGGGCACGCTGCCCGAGGAGGCCGTCATCCGCGACATCATCACGAACATCGTTACCAACCAGACGAGCACGACGCTCATCAACGAGGGGGGCCGGTTGCACATCAAGCAGGAGATCCTGCAGGCGATCGACAGCCAGACCGACGTGAAGGTGACGTCGGTGCTGTTCCCCGACCTCGCGATCCAGTAGGGAGGATCCCATGACCGAGGAGCTCCAGTACGAACCATTGGCCGCATCGTCGTCGCCGGCGTTCCCCGGATCGACCGGCGAGGCCGACCTGCGCCGGCTGAGCGACGTACCGGTCGACCTCACCGTGGAGATCGGCCGCACGCGGATGACGGTCGGCGAGACGTTGCAGCTGAGGCCCGGATCGATCGTGTCGCTCAACCGCACGGCGGGCGAGCCCGTCGATCTGCTCGTGAACGGCACGCGCATCGCCCGCGGCGAAGTCGTGGTGGTCGACGAGGAATTCGGGCTGCGCATCACCGAGGTCCTCCACGATGCCGAGGCCGCGGACGCACCGGCGACGCCGGCGCCCGCCGTTGCGCCGCCGGCGAGCGCCCCGTCGCTGCCCCCGGGCGACGATCCGGTGGTCGACGCCGTCGCCGCCTGAGCGGCGGCTTTCAAGCTTTCGCCTCACGCACCGATCACACGGGCGTGTCAGGGAGCGACTCACCCGGAGCGCCCGGCGGCGACGCCGGCGCCACCGCCGTCGCCGCGGCGTCCCCGCCGGTGCCGCGTCATGTGCGCACCGTCGACTTCTCGCAGCCGACGAAGTTCAGCTCCGATCAGCAGCGGCGCATCTCGCGAGCGCTCGAGAGCTTCTGCCAGACGGCGACGGCACGGCTCTCGGCGGAGCTGCGCACGCCGCTCGAACTGGAGGTCTCCGGCAGCTTCCAGCTCGCGTGGCTGATGGCTCAGCGCAAGCTCGCGGGCAGCTCGCTCTCGGCGCTGCTCGAGGTCGCTCCCACGGGTACCCGCATGCTCCTCGTCGGGGACCTCTCGTTCGTGCTCATGGGGGTCGACTGCCTGCTCGGCGGCTCTCCCACCCGACCCCCGGAGGAGCGCCGTCTGAGCGAGATCGACTGGGTGCTCATCCGCCGCCTGTTCGACTCGATCGTCGCGCAGCTGTCGGCCGCCTGGCAGGATCTCGGGCACCTGCAGCTGAGCGTCGGCGAGATCGAGCAGCAGAGCGAGGCCATCCAGATCGCCTCCGTGAGCGAGCCGACGCTCATGTTCAGGATCACGACGCGCTTCGGCGACAGCGAGGGATCGCTCTCGCTGCTGATTCCGTGGATCGCGATCGAATCGGTGGCCGATCAGCTCGGCGGACGTGACACCCGCGCCGCCGACGACGACGTCGAATCGGCGGTGGCCATCAACGGTGCGCTCAGCAGCGCCTCGGTCACGCTGCGGGCCGAGGTGACGGGAGCCACCCTCTCGGTCGAGGAGGTGCTCGCCCTGCGCCCCGGCAGCCTGGTCGAATTCGGGGTCCCGGCCGACAACGGGGTGGCCGTCTTCATCGAGGATCGACTCGTCGCCCGCGGGCGGCCGGGCCGGCACGGCGGGCGCCGGGCCGTGCGCGTCGAGACGAAGGACGTCAACCGGCGGCGGCTGCGATGAGCAACCTCCACGATGGACTCCTCGTCGCCCTCACCGAGGGCGTGCGGAGCGCGCTCTACGAGCGCTGCGACGACGGTGTGCAGACGACCGATGCATCGCTCCTACCCGACGGCGCCGCGCCGCTGGACGGGCTCACCTATCCCGCGGTGTGCGTCACCGCCGAGCGATCCGGTGACGTGCCGGGCGGCCTGACGCTGTGCACGAGCGCGGCCGGCGCCCGCGCGCTCGCGATCCGTTCGCTCGATCCGCTGCCGCCCGAGGCCAACGACGAGCCCCTGCAGGACGGCGATCTGGAGGCGGCGCGCGAGTGGGGAGCCGAGGTGAGCGCAGCCGTGAGTGCGGCGTCCGCCGATGCGCTCGGCGCGCCGTTCGAGCTCGCTGCGGTCGATGCGCGCGCCGTGGCCACGGCGGACGCGGCGCCGGCCATGGATCCGGACGCTCCCGTCCACCTGCGGGTCACCCTGAGCCTCCACGGCGAGCCGTGCGTGGCGCTGCTCGCGCTGCCGGCCCAGGATGGCGCGGCGCCGAGCGACGCCGCCGCGGCCCCGGCGCCGCCCGCCGCCGCCGAGCCGCCCGCCGCGGACGAGCCGCCCGCCGCGGCCGGGGCGACAGCCGCCGAGACCGCGCCTGAGCCCGCGACCGACGACGTCGACGAGGCCGCTCCCACCGCGGGGCCAGCACCGGAGGCGGTCACGGACGTCCACGGACCACCGGCCGGCGACGGCGAGCTCGTGGAGGTCGATCTGTCCGGGGCGCTGGGCGCCACCCGGGTCCCGATATGGGCGGAGCTCGGACACGCACGACTGCCCCTGCGCAAGGCGATCGACCTGCCGGTCGGCGGCGTGATCGAGCTCGACTGCGACGCGGACGCCCCCGTCGACCTCTACGTCAACGGGCTGCGCTTCGCCCAGGGCCAGCTCGTCATCACCGGCGACGGGGAGTGGGCGCTGCGGATCGACGAGGTCGACGCGGACGTCGCCGCCGCCTGGTGACGTCGCTCAGGGCGCCGCAGCGGCGCTCGGGCGATTCAAGGCTCCACGATGGTGGTCGATAAACGGGGTGACTCTCCCTCGGAGTCGTCCCTCGATGAAGCCATCTCGTCCTACCTGCGTGGCCGTGCTGACGGCTGCCCTGACGCTGGCCCACGGTGCCGTGGCCGGGGCCTACGCCCCGCCGCGTTCCGCGCGCGCCGAGAACACGCCGCTCAATCTCTCCTCGAGCCCGGCGTCGCACGCCGGTGCCCCCGCGAGCGGCGGGGGGAGCATCACGCGCACGCTCGTCGGGCTCGTCATCGTCGTCGCCCTCATCTACTCGATCACGTGGGTCCTGCGCAAGGTCAAGCGCTCGGAGGGCCGCGTGGTCGGCAGCGGGCTGGAGAGCGTCGCCAGCCTTCCGCTCGGGCCCGGGCGCTCGCTGGCGCTCGTGCGCGCCGGATCGGAGCTCGTGCTCGTCGGCGTCGCCGAGCACCAGGTCACCGCGCTGCGCCGCTACAGCGAGGACGAGGCGCGGGCCGCCGGCCTGCTCGGCGAGGACGCTGACGTCGAGCAGCGCATCGACACGCTCACGTCGGACGGCGCCCGCCGTCTCTCGCGGTCGCTCGGCGCTGACCTGCCGGGAGCGGACCGCTCGTGGCAAGGGATGCTCGACACCCTGCGCAACTGGACCGTCCGCTCGTGAACGTCACCGGCAATAACGCGGTCGAGATCCTCGTCCTCGTCGGCGGGTTGACGCTCATCCCGGCGCTGCTGTTCACGGTCACCGGGTTCACGCGCATCATCATCGTCCTGTCGTTCGTGCGCACCGCGATCGGCACGCAGGCCGAGCCGCCCAACCAGGTGCTCGTCGGCATCGCCCTGTTCCTGACGATCTTCGTGATGGCGCCGACGATCTCGGCGATCAAGACCGAGGCCTGGGAGCCGCTGCAGCACCACGAGATCACCGTGACGACGGCGATCAAGGACGCCGAGGAGCCGCTGCGCGAGTTCATGTTCGCGCAGACGCGCGACGAGGACATCTCGCTGTTCGTCAGCCTCGCGCACCTTCCGCAGCCGCAGACGCGCGCCCAGGTGCCCACGTACGTCCTCGTCCCGGCGTTCATCGTCAGCCAGCTCAAGACGGCGTTCCAGATCGGCTTCCTGATCTTCCTGCCGTTCCTGATCATCGACATCGTGGTCAGCTCGACGCTGATGAGCGTCGGCATGATCATGCTGCCGCCGACGTTCATCTCCCTGCCCTTCAAGATCCTCCTGTTCGTCCTCGTCGACGGCTGGGATCTGATCATCCACTCGCTCGTGGCGAGCTTCCACTACTGACGGCCATGGATCAGACCCAGGTCGTCAATCTCGCCTCCCAGGCCATGACCGTCGCGCTGAAGATCGGCGGGCCGATGCTGCTCGCCGGCCTCGTGATCGGCCTGGTCGTGAGCATCTTCCAGACGGTCACGTCGATCCAGGAGGCGACGCTGACGTTCATCCCGAAGATCATCGGGATCGCGCTGCTCATCGTCATCCTCGGCCCGTGGATGCTGCAGCAGATCATCAACTACACCTCCGATCTGTTCATCTCGATCCCGACGATGGTCGGCAACTGATGAGCTCCGCCACGCTCACCGAGCTCATCCGCGCGGTTACCGGCGACCGCGTGATCGGCTTCTTCCTCGTGCTCGCCCGTGTCTCGCCGCTGTTCGTGATCGCGCCGCTGTTCTCGGCCCAGCAGATCCCGGCTCAGGTCAAGGGCGTCATCGCGGTGGCGATCGCCATCGGTCTCACCGGCGTGGTCACCCAGGGCCAGCAGCTGCCCAGCGATCCGCTCGGCCTCGTCGGCCTGGTGATCGTGCAGCTGCTCGTGGGCAGCGCCTTCGCCCTCATCCTGGCCACGATCTTCGCCGCCCTGGAGATCGGCGGCTCGTTCCTGGACACCGTGTCGGGCTTCTCCTACGGGAGCCTCATCAACCCAATCACGGGCACGCAGTCGGCGGTGATCGCCCGCCTGTACTCGATGGTCGGGACGATGCTGTTCGTGGCGATCGGCGGCGACGCGTACGTTCTGCGCGGGATCGCGCGCACGTTCACGCTCGTGCCGCTGTCCTCGGCGCCGCGGCTGACCACGCTCGTCGGCGGCGTCGTGCAGGCGTTCGCCGCGATCTTCACGGCCGCGCTCGAGGTGGCGGGGCCGATCCTGCTCGCCCTGATCGTCACCGACATCGCCTTCGGGCTCGTCTCGCGGGTCGTGCCGCAGCTGAACGTGTTCGCCGTCGGGCTGCCGGTGAAGGTCGGCGTCGCGCTGCTGCTCGTCGCGGCGATGCTCCCATTCCTCGCCGGCTGGCTGACGGGCGCGGTGCAGAGCGCCGTCGGTCTCGCCCTTCAGCAGGCCTAGGGGATGTGATGGCGAAAGACGACCGGACCGAGAAGGCCACCCCCAAGCACCGCGGCGAAGCGCGCAAGAAGGGGTCGGTGGCCAAGAGCCAGGACCTCAACGCGGCCGTCGTGCTCGGCGTCGGCCTCATCGCCGTCATCGCCACCGGCTCGTCGATCTTCGACGCCACCGGCACCTTCATGACCGACACGTTCGCGCGGATCGCGCATCCCGGTGTCGCGACCACGGCTGCCGGGCTGAACGGCGAGCTGCAGGCGATCATCGGCCTGATGCTCGGCACGGTGGCGCCGATCGCCTTCGCGTGCCTCGCCGCCGGGGTCGTCACCAGCGTGGCCACGACCGGACTGCACGCCTCGACGCAGAGCCTGAAGCCGAGCTTCAGCCGGCTCAGCCCGATCAACGGCGCGAAGCAGCTGTTCAGCTCGACGGCCCTCTTCAACCTCGGCAAGTCGCTCGTCAAGGTCGCGGTCGTGGGCACGGCCGCCGCGTTGGTGATCGTGCCGGAGATCAAGGACCCCGCCGCGAGCGTCGGGGTGACGCCCGGCGCCCTCGGCATCCTCATCTCCAGCTCGGTGACGGCGCTCGCCGAGCGCTGCATCGCGGCCTACCTGATCATCGGGATCGCCGACCTCCTGTGGCAGCGGCGCAAGCTCGAGAAGTCGCTGATGATGACCAAGCAGGCGGTCAAGGAGGAGGCCAAGCAGTACGACCTGCCTCCGGAGATCAAGGGAGCGATCCGGCGGCGGATGCTCCAGGCGGCGCGCCAACGCATGATGTCCGCCGTCCCGCACGCGGACGTCGTCGTCACCAACCCGACCCACTACGCCGTCGCGCTCGTCTACGACGGGACGAAGGTCGCCCCCGAGGTGGTGGCCAAGGGCCAGGACCTCGTCGCCGCCCAGATCCGGCGCATCGCCGAGGAGAACGACGTACCGATCGTGCCCGATCCGCCGCTCGCTCGCGCGCTGCACGGGTCGGTGGAGATCGGCGGCCTCGTGCCCGAGGAGCTGTGGGGCGCGGTCGCCGGGATTCTCGCCTTCGTCTACCGCGTCGCCGCACGACGGAGGGTCGCCTGATGGACGCGACGATCCGCCGCCTGCTGCGCCACTCCGACCTGCTCGCGGCGGTCGGCGTCGTGCTCATCGTGAGCATGCTCGTCATCCCGCTGCCCTCGGCGCTGATCGACCTGTTCATCACGCTCAACATCTCGGGCGCGCTCGCGATCGTCGTGGTGACGATGTACCTCAACAAGGCGCTCGACTTCTCCGCCTTCCCCAGCCTCTTGCTGCTGACGACGCTCTTCCGGCTGGCCATCAACATCTCGGTGACGCGGCTCATCCTGACGAAGGGCAATGCGGGCGGGGTCGTGCAGGCCTTCGGGCAGTTCGTCGTCGGCGGCAACGTCGTCATCGGGCTGGTGATCTTCCTCATCCTCGTGGTCATCCAGTTCGTCGTGGTCACGAACGGCGCCGGACGCGTGGCCGAGGTCGGCGCGCGCTTCACCCTCGATGCGATGCCCGGCCGCCAGATGGCCATCGACGCCGACCTCAACACGGGGCTCATCACCGATACCGAGGCGCGCCAGCGCCGCCTCGACATCGCCAACGAGGCGGACTTCTACGGCTCGATGGACGGCGCCTCGAAGTTCGTGCGCGGCGACGCCACGGCCGCGGTGATCATCACCCTCATCAACCTCATCGGCGGGATCGTCGTCGGCGTCGTGCAGAAGGGCTTGCCGTTCGGCACCGCCACCCACACCTACTCGCTGCTCACCGTCGGCGACGGCATCGCCGCCCAGATCCCCGCGCTGCTCATCTCGGTGGCGACCGGCATCATCGTCACGCGCTCGGCCTCCGACGTCGATCTCGGCTCCGACCTCGCCAACCAGATCCTGCGCCAGCACAAGGCGCCGTTGGTGGCGGGCGGCGTCATCTGCGCCTTTGCCCTGGTGCCGGGACTGCCCAAGCTGCCGTTCCTGTTCATCGGGGCCTGCTTCCTGGCCGTCGGCTGGGCCGTGCGCGGCGGGATGCCGACCAACGACAAGGCGGCGCCGGCGGAGGTCGCCGCCGACGAGAAGCCCGCGCTGCCGGTGTCCAAGGACGCCGTTCTCGGCGAGCTGCCGCTCGACGCGCTCGAGCTCGGGATCGGCTTCGGCCTCGTCCCGCTCGTCGATAAGCGCTCCGGCGGCAGCCTCGTGCGACGCGTGTCGGCGATCCGCCGCCAGATCGCCTCCGAGCTCGGCATGGTCATCCCGGCCGTGCGCATCCACGACGAGATCGGCCTGGACTCCCACGAGTACGTCGTCAAGGTGCGCGGCTCGGAGGTCGCGCGGGGCCGGCTGATGGCCGGCCACCAGCTCGCCATGGACCCGGGCGACGCCATCGGCCCGGTGGCCGGCCTGCCGACGACCGAGCCGGCGTTCGGCCTGCCGGCGACGTGGATCTCCGACGGGCAACGCGCCGAGGCGGAGGCGCTCGGCTACACCGTCGTCGACGGCGAGTCGGTCATCGTCACCCACCTGACGGAGCAGATCCGTGGCCACGCCTCCGAGCTGCTGACCCGCCAGGACGTCCGCCAGCTGCTCGACCAGCTCAAGGAGTCCAACGCGGCGGTCGTCGACGAGGTCGTGCCGGAGGTGCTGTCGCTCGGCGAGCTGCAGCGCGTGCTCCAGTCGCTCCTGTCCGAGGGCGTCTCGATCCGCGATCTCGGCGCCATCGTCGAGTCGGTCGGCGACAAGGCCCGTGTCACGCGCGACACCGGGCTGCTCGCCGAGTACGCGCGCCAGGCGCTCGGGCGCTCGATCGTGGCACCGCACATCGACGCCGAGCAGAAGCTGCGCGCATTCACGCTCGATCCCTCGATCGAGCAGGAGGTGGCCACGTCGATCACCCAGACCACGGATGGCGAGTTCCTCGCCATGGAGCCCTCGCGCGCCCAGGCGGTCGTGGTCGCCCTGCGCCATCAGATCGATGAGGGCGCGGCGCGTGGTGCGCGCCCGGTCCTGCTGTGCTCGGCGCGCGTGCGCCGCCATCTCCGTCGCCTGGTCGCCCAGGCGATCCCCCAACTTGCGGTCTGCTCATACAACGAGATCGCGCCAGGTATCAGTGTCGAAACGATCGGAGTGATTCAGGCATGAGCATGTCAATGCAGACGACGAGCGAGGCGCTCGACGACGAGCCGGGCCGCAGTGGAGTACGTGTCTATCGGGGTCGCAAGATCTCCGATGTGCTGCCGGCGATTCGCGCCGAGCTCGGCGCGGACGCCGTGATCCTCCGCCACCGTGAGGGCGTCGGTGGCGGCGTCGGCGGGTTCTTCGCCCAGCGCTTCGTGGAGGTCGAGGCGATGCCCGGTGCACCGCGCGTCGACGTGTTCGACGACGATGCCGCCGACGGGCTGGAGGACCTGTTCCGCGCCCCCGCCGCCCCGCTCACCGGCGAGCCACCGGCGACCGCCGAGCCGCTGCCGGCCGCGGCGCTGCCCGGCGCCGAGCCGGAGCCTGCTCCGTCGGCCGGGGCGCAGGCGTTCCTGCAGCGCCTCGCCGCCGCGGCGGCCGACGTGCCCGACGATGCACAGCCGCCTCAGCCGGCCTTCGAGCCGATGCCCACGCCGACGAGGTCGACGGCGTCCCGGCCGGTGGCCGGAACGCCGACCGCCAACGCGAGCGTGTCGGTCAACGGTGTCGCGGCGGCGCGGCCGGCCCCGACCGTCGCCGTTCCGGTGCCGGCGGCGGCGCCGCGCGGGCGCGTGAACGGCGCCGCGAGCATCTACGCCGAGACGGCAGCGGTCACGGCTGCGGCGCCCGCGCCGCAGCCCATGGAGGCGCTCGTGCCGCCGACTGCCGCCGCCGCGCCGGTCGCGATGGCGCGCGAGCCGCATATCCAGTCCACCGATCGCGAGGCGGCCAGCGCGATCGCCGAGGAGCTCGTCGATCGCGGTATGGGCTCCGAGCCGGCCGAGGCACTCATCCTCGAGGCGGCGTCGCACGCCCTGCCGTTCGTGCCCGGCGGCGACCTTCGCGAGGCCGTGCGCCGCACGCTCGCGCGCCAGCTGGCCGGTATCGCCGCGCCGCCGCG
Organism: uncultured Solirubrobacterales bacterium; assembly: GCA_963710725.1. Lineage (GTDB taxonomy): Bacteria > Actinomycetota > Thermoleophilia > Solirubrobacterales > Solirubrobacteraceae > CAVQBJ01. The sequence continues at coordinate 77,917 of CAVQBJ010000001.1, forward strand.
CGACGGCTCGGTGGTCGCCTTCGTCGGCGCCGGCGGCTCGGGCAAGACGCGCTGCGTCGCCGGGCTCGCCGCGGCCTACCAGGGCACGAGCACGCTCGAGACCTCGTGCCTGTCGGTGGCGCCGGAGGATGGCGGCTCGGAGCTCAACGGCCTCCTGCGCACGCACGGCATCGCGGTCCGCGCCGCCGAGCCGGGCGCCGGAGCGGCGTGGTTGGCGACGGTGCGCGACGCGGCGCTGGTGATCGTCGACACGCCGGCCGTCCGGCTCAACGACGAGGCGAGCGTGTCCGCGCTCGCCGACGAGGTCGGGGCGCTCGCCCCCGACCACGTGCTCGTCACGCTGCCGGCGACGCTGAGCGCCGCGGCGGCGCGCCAGCTGCTCGAGCGCCTCGGGCCGGTGCGGCCGACCGGGATCGTGGTCACCCACGTCGATGAGACCGATCAGCTCGGCGTCGCCGTCGATCTCGCGTGCGACTCGCGGCTCCCGCTCGCGTATGTACATGACGGCCTGGAGCTCCCCGGCGCGCTCGTGCCGGCCGATCCCCAGGACATCGCGGGACGACTGCTGCCGTGACCCAGCGACGCAAGCCGCAGGAGCCCGCGCGCCTTCCGCCCGACGGGGAGCAGGGCCGGCTCCTGCTCCCCGGGGGCGAGGTCATGCCGGTGCGCGTCGCGGAGTCGGGCGACGGCATGCTTCGCCTCGTCTACCTGCTCGCACCGCAGACGCCGCTGAAGGCCGGCGGCGACCCGCCCGTGCTCGAGTGGTCCTCGGCCCGCGGCATCGTGCGGCTCGCCGGCACGGTGGTATGGGAGGCCCCCGACCTCGTGCGCTTCGAGGTGCAGGACATGATCGACCTGCAGCAGCGGCGCGAGCACGTGCGGGTCCATGCGCCGCGCCCGGTGGTGCTCGAGTTCGAGCAGAGTGCGCGCGAGCTCGGGACGTTCGCGATCGACCTGAGCGGCGGGGGTGTCCTGCTCGCCGGTCCCGACACGCTGCAGATCGGCGATCGGCTGCGCTTCCGGCTGCTGCTCGACAGCTCCGGGGCGGCGATCGAGGGAACCGGCCACGTGGTGCGCTACGGTCCCGGCGGCTACCGGGCGATCGCCTTCAGCGACGTGACGGCCACCGACCGCGAGCGGCTCATCCGCTTCATCTTCGAGTTCGAGCGTGCCTCCAGGCGCGTCCGGACGGACGCGCCGCCGCGAGGGAGCGACGATGGCCAAGGCTGAGCCCAAGGCGGCCAAGGCCAAGTCCAAGAAGGGCGACGCCAAGGACGCCAAGGGCAAGGGCAAGAAGGGCAAGGGGGGCGACGGTCCCGTCCTCAGCGTGGCGCGCCACCCGAAGGCGGGCCCGAACGTGCGTCGCGCCAAGGGCTGGGGCGGGCTCGCCGGCTTCGTCGTCGCCGGCGGACTCTCCTACACGGCCAACGTGCCGCTGGCCGAGGTGATGCTGCGAGCGCTCGGCGTCGGCGTGGCCGGCTACCTCGTCGCCTGGGCGTGCTCGGTGACGGTGTGGCGCGTGCTGCTCGTCGCCGAGCTGCGAGTCCTCCACGATCAGCTCCATCCGCCGGCTGTGAAAGCCTCAGTGGCCACCGACGCGTCTGCGCCGCAGGCGGCGAATCCGAGCGGCCCCGACGCGGACTGACCGACCGTAGGCGAGGAGGCCCGCCGTGGATCCCATCCGTCCGATTTCGAGCTCGGTCGAAAACATCCCGCCGGTGCAGGCGGCGGCCCGCGTCAAGGGCGTGACGCGGCGCCAACGCGATCCCACCGACGGTGAGGAGCCCGAGCACGAGGCCCCGCCGGACGACGAGGACGACACGCCGCCCGACGACGAGCATCCGCACGTCGACGTGAGCGCGTAGCCGACGAGCGAAGGGCGACGCCCTCGGCGCGTCCAAGGGGTGTCCAGAGCGGGCCACACGCTTCTCAAGCTCGGGCTCCGGCAAGACGATTACAGGGCTATCAGGCCGACAGGGAGTCGGCCAGGGCATCCAATACACGTCATCAAGGAGATGAACGCATGGCCCTTTACGTGAACACCAACGTCTCGGCGATCGATGCCGCGAACAATCTCAACACGACGGAGACGTCGCTCGAGATGACGACGCAGCAGCTGTCGTCGGGTCTTCGCATCAACAGCGCAGCTGATGATGCGGCCGGTCTGACCATCAGTGAGAACCTGCAGGGTCAGATCAACGGCGTCGACCAGGCCAACCGCAACGCGCAGGACGGCGTCTCGCTCGTGCAGACGGCCGCCGGCGCGCTCGATCAGGTGCAGCAGATGCTGCAGCGCATCCGCGAGCTGGCCGTGCAGTACGGCAACGGCACGCTGAACAGCACCGACCAGACGGCCATCCAGACCGAGGTCAACCAGCTGCTGTCCGAGATCAACCAGATCGGCTCGACGGCGCAGTTCAACGGCATCAACGTCCTGAACAGCGGCGCGACGCTCACCTTCCAGGTGGGTGCCAACGACAACGAGGTCATCACGGTCTCGACGGTGAGCCTCGGCGCGTCGATCGGCACGATCAGCCTCGGCACGTCGACGACGCTGAGCTCGATCGATGCCGCGATCAACGCGGTGTCCGGTGTGGACTCGACGTTCGGCGCGGTGCAGAATCGCCTGCAGTACACGATGGCGAACCTCTCCACCTACGAGGAGAACCTCACCTCCGCCAACAGCCGGATCATGGATGTGGACATGGCCACGGCCATGACCAACTTCACCAGCGAGCAGGTGCTCCAGCAGGCCGGTACCGCGATGCTCAGCCAGGCGCAGAAGCTGCCCGACGCTGTGCTGTCGCTGCTGCAGGGCGCGTAAGCCTGAGCGCTGAACCACCCTTGCCCCTCGGGCGGCGCCTCGGCGCCGCCCGATGAGGCACCAGGACCTCGTCAGCCGCCGTAACCGCTGATGGGAGACAAACGCCCCGTGGTACCTCCCTACTCGGGGCCATATATACGCCGATCCATCGAGGGACCGGAAGCGGAGACGGGCGGCCTGGTGCCGCCCGTCTCTGCGTCTCGGCCCGGAACGGCGCATCCTCAACTTCCTCCCGGCCGCGTCGATCACAGGGCCGATGTCGCTGGAGTCGATCACTGCGGTCGTCGTCGTGCCGCCCTTCGGCGAGCACCTCGCCGACTCCGTCGAGAGCGTGCTCGCGCAGGACTACCCGAGCGAGCGGCTCGACGTGGTCGTCGTGGATGGCAGCTCGCGTCCGCCCGGGGACGAGCGGCTCGCCCGGTTCGGCGAGCGCGTCCGCCGCGTCGTCCCCTCCGGCGACGGGATCGCGGCGATCGACTGCGCGATCGCGCAGGCGCGCGGCGACCTCATCGCGCTGCAGTACGCCGAGGACCTGTGGACACCGGACAAGCTGCGGCGGCAGGTCGCCCTCCTGCATGCGCGCCCGGAGGTCGGACTGGTGTTCGGCGACATGGCCGTCGTCGACGATGACGGCGTCGAGCTGTGCCCGTCCTATTGGGCGGCCTCGGGCATCACCCCGCACCGCGGGCGGCCGCTCGGCGCGCTCATGCGCGGCAACTTCGTGCCGGCCGGCACGCTCGTCGTCCGCGCGAGCCTGCGCGACCGCTTCCTGCCGCTGGCCGAGCACCCGGGATGCGAGGACTGGTGGATCGCCTCGCGCGTCGCCGAGGTGGCCGAGCTCGACTACGTGGCCGAGCCGGTGCTCCGCTTCCGCGGCTCGCGGCGAAACCTGCGCCTCGACGCCGCCGGTGCGATCGTCCAGCCCGACCGCCTGCACGAACTGCCGCTGCGGCGCTGGCTGCTGACCCACCTGCGCTCGGGTGCGATCGCACCCGTCGACCTGCTCGCGGGCTGCGAGCGCTTCGAGCACTGCGCGGTGGCCCTCGCCGGCGAGCGGGGCCTTCCGCTGTCGGTCCTCATCCCCGTGACCGAACGCGACACCGCGCTGGCCGTGGCCGCGGTGGCGCTCGGCCGGGCCGCGTTACGCAGCGGCGACCTGCTCGCCGCCGCCCGCGCCGCCGCGCGGGCCTGCGGCCACGATCCGCGGCGCGAGGACGTGCGCCGTCTGCTCGACGGCGTGCGCGCGACGATCGCGCAGGAGGCGGCGCCCGCCGCCGACGGCGGACCGCCGGCCGGGTGGGGGCCGCCGTCCCGGCGCTCCGCGCTGAAGCTGCGCTCGTTCGTGACGCTCGCGCTCGCCGACGAGCTCATTGGAGCGCCCGAGCTGCTGCGGGCCTACGGCGACGCCTTCGACGACGACGACGATGCGAGCCTGCTCATGGTCCTCGACGGCGCCGCCCCGGCGATGGTGCAGCAACTCGTCAGCGTGGTCGTCCACGCCGGGCTCGATTCCGACCTGAGCCCCGACCTCGTGGCGACCGTCGCCCCGGACGCGGTGGTGCCGGGTGCGCTCGTCCGCCGCGCCGGCGCGCTGCTGTCGCTGCGTGAGCAGCAGGGCGCGCTCGGCGAGCTGCCGCGTGTCGATGCCGAGTCCGTCGGCCACCTGCGCGCGTGGATCGACGGCCGGGGCGCGGCATGAGCCCTACCGGCGCAGCCCCCCGCGTGACGCTTGGAATCGCGACCTACAACCGCGACACGTACCTTGCCGAGGCGATCGCCAGCTGCCTCGGTCAGGACCACGACGACTTCGAGGTGCTCGTCGTCGTCGACGGCTCCAGCAACCCGGCGATCGACGAGGTGCTCGCCTCGTTTGCGGACTCGCGCCTGCGCGTCGTGCGCCACGAGCGCAACCTCGGCATCGCCGCTGCCTACAACACCTTCGTCCGCGAGGGGCGCGGCGAGCTGATCGCCATGCTCGGCGACGACGACATCTGCCTGCCCGACCGCCTGCGCCGTGAGGTGGCGATCTTCGACCGCTTCCCCGACACCGGCGTCGTGCACGGCGACGCGACGGTCATCGACGCGAGCGGCGTCGTGACCGGTCCGTGGCACAGCCAGGACTTCACGCCCGCGGCGCTCATGCAGTCCTTCCTGCGCAGCCACAACCACATCGTCGACCCGACGCGGATGGTGCACCGGCGCGTCTACGAGGCGATCGGCGGCTACGACGACGCCTACCCGATCGCCAACGACTTCGATCTCTGGCTGCGCGCGGTGCCTCGCTTCCGCTTCCGCCACTGCCCCGGCGGGCCGGTCGTGAAGGTGCGCCGCCACGAGAGCAACACCTCCGACGAGACCGCATACGCGCGCCAGGTCGACGACGTCACGCGGGCGCTCGCGGCGGCGATCGAGCGCCACTCGCTGCGCGAGCTCGTGCCCGATCTCGACTGGGCGGTGCTCGAGGAGGCCGAGGGCGAGCGCCAGGCGCTGCTGCGTCTCGCCGAGCGCTTCGAGGCGCGGCAGCTGCCGCTGCCCGAGCTCGCGCGACGGATGCGCGAGCGCGCCCGTGCCTACCCGACGCCCGCGCCGGCGCGTCGTCCGGGCCCGCGCGGCCGGCGCCTCGTGATGACCTCGTTCGGCTGGAACGACAGCGGCGGCGGCACGACCGTGCCGCGCCTGGCCGCGAAGGAGCTCGCGCGTCGCGGCTGGGACGTCACCGTCTTCCACGCCGCCGTCGGGCGCACCCCGAGCGGGCGCCCCTACGAGCTGCGCGAGTGGGAGGAGGACGGCGTCGCGCTCGTCGGCGTGCACAACCGCCCCAGCGCGCTGTTCGACGCCGGCGCGCCCGAGCGCGAGCTCGACGATCCGGCGATCAGTGTCGCCTTCGGCGCCCTGCTCGACCGCGTCGCGCCCGACGTCGTGCACTTCCACAACCTGCACAACCTCGGCGCGTCGCTGCTCGACCACGCCGCCGCGCGGGGGCTGCCCGCCTACTTCTCCACGCACAACTACTGGCTCGTGTGTCCGCGCGTGTACCTCCTCGACGGCCACGGCCGGATCTGCGCCGGCCCGGGCGATCGCGGCGGGGACTGCGCGGCCTGCGTCGGCGGCCACGACACCGAGGCCTATCGCCGGCGCCTCGGCGAGATCCGCGCGCGCGCGACGCGCTCGCTCACCGCGGTCCTGGCGGTCTCCGACGCGATGCGCCACACGCTCGCCGCCGAGGGCTATCCGCCCGAGCTCATCGACGTGGTCCGCCAGGCGATGCCGATGGAGCAGGACATCTGGGAGAAGGTGGGCCGCGACCGCGCCCTCGGGCGCGTGGGCGACGAGCTGACCGTCGGCTTCCTCGGCTCGGCCTATCCGCATAAGGGCCCTCAACTGCTCGTGGAGGCGGCGCAGCGCACGCACGCGCGGGTGCGCGTCCTCATCCACGGCGAGGTCCCGCGGCCGTTCGCCGAGCAGCTGCAGGCCCTCGATCGGCGAGGCGTCGTCGAGCTGTGCGGGGCGTTCGCGCCGAGCGAGATCGCCGGCCTGCTGCGAGGCGTCGATGTCGCCGCGCTGCCCTCGATGTGGTGGGACTGTGCGCCGCTGGCCGCCGCGGAGTGCCGGGCCGCCCGCGTGCCGCTCGTCGTGCCGCGTCTCGGCGGTCTGCCCGAGGCGGTGCAGGACGGGGTCGACGGGCTCACCTTCGACGGCCTCGACGTCGACGACCTCGCGCACCAGCTCGACCGCCTGTCCGACGAGCCCGGGCTGCTGGAGCGCCTCCAGGAGGGGATTGCGCCGCCGCGATCCTTTACCCAGTACATCGACGCGCTCGAGGCCTACTACGCGGGTGAGCGCCCGTGCCGCACCGGTGAGGACGTCCCGCCCCCGCCGGCGGTGCGCTGGGTCGGCGAGCACGGCCAGGCGGTCAGCCTCTCGATCATCAACGGCGAGGTCGGCTCGCGCCTGCCGGGCCCGGTGCAATACGTCGAGCGCGATGGCACGCCGGTGCCGGGCAGCCCGCCACTGCCCCACATCGCCGACGTCGAGGTCCGCCACCAGTGGCCTCCCGACCTGCGTCCGGCCGCCGGCGGGCGCCTCGCCGTCATCCAGCCGTGGGAGTTCGGCGCGATCCCCGCCGACTGGGTCGGTCCGCTGCGCGAGAACGTTGACGAGCTGTGGGTCCCGAGCGAGTACGTGCGGCGCATGTACCTCGGCGCCGGTCTCGACGAGCGCCGCGTGGTGGCGATCCCGAACGGCGTCGATCTGCAGCGCTTCTCGCCGGAGGGTCCGCGGCGGGAGCCCGACGACGCGACGGGCCTTCGCTTCCTGTTCGTCGGCGGCCTCATCTGGCGCAAGGGCCACGACGTGCTCCTGACCGCCTGGCGCCTCGCGTTCGCCGGACGCGAGGACGTGACGCTCGTCGTGAAGGACGTCGGGGTGGGCGGCGTGTATCGCAACGGCGACCGCGACGCCATGCGCGCCTACGCCGCCTCGGGCGAGCTCCCGCGCGTGCAGCTCATCGAGGACGAGCTCTCGGGCGATGATCTCGCGGCGCTCTACCGCAGCTGCGACGCGCTCGTGCATCCGTATCGGGGTGAGGGGTTCGCGATGCCGGTGCTCGAGGCGATGGCCTGCGGGCTGCCGGTCGTCGTGACCGAGGGCGGCCCGACCGACGAGTTCTGCCCGCCGCAGGCCGGCTGGCGCGTTCGCGCGTCGCGCGCGCAGTTTCCCTCCGACCGCGTCGACACGCTCGCGACCGTCGGACGGCCGTGGGTGCTCGAGCCCGACGTCGATCACCTCGCCGAGTGCCTGCTCGCCGCGGCCGCCGACCCGTCGGAGCGGGCGCGGCGCGGCTCGGCCGCCCGTCGGGCCGCGGCGGCGCTGTCGTGGGACGCCGTCGCCGCCCGCTACGCGGCGCGGGTCGAAGCGCTCGCGGGGCGGACGCCGCTGGCGGCCGGACCCGCGGCCCCCGAGCCGCTCGCGCTGAGCGGGGAGTACGCGCTGCGCGTGCTCGCGACGCCGGCCTGGCGCGGCGAGGACCGCCTCGGCGAGCTGCTCGCGCACTGGACCGCGCACACGAGGCGCGAGGACCGCGCCTGCCTGTATCTGCTCGCCGACCCGCTCGTGGACGGCGACCCCGGGCAGCTCGAGGCCCGCGTGCTCGCCGCCGCGAGCGCGGCCGGCGCCGACATCGACGCCGGCGCGGACATCGACGTGTTGATGGAGCCGATGCGCGCCGAGCGCGACGCCCGGCTGCACGCGAGCGTCGATGCGTATGTGCCGCTGCACGCCGCCTGCACGGGGCACGCGCGCCTCGCGGCTGCCGCTCAGAACGAGCCGCTGTCGCTCGACGACGGGTCGCTCGCCGCGGCGCTTCAGGCGCTCAGCCGGGTCGCTCGCGTCGCGTAGGGGTGGGGTGTATGCAGAAGGTGTGAACTATTCATACCTTCGACGTACACGTCGTCTCGCGCGCCGGCCCGCTACAACGTGCAGGAGCGGATGGCCACGACCGAGCGGACCCAGATGGCGAATGACCACGCCGACCCGACGCCGGTCATCCGCACGATCGCGCTCACGAAGGTCTACGAGGGCACCGACTTCCGGGCCGTCGACGAGCTGAGCCTCGACGTGCGGGCCGGGGAGATCTTCGGGCTGCTCGGGCCCAACGGGGCGGGCAAGACGACGACGGCGGGGATGCTCACGACGCGCGTCATCCCGACGTCCGGGCAGGCGTTCGTCGGCCCCGTGGACGTCGTCGCCTCGCCGACGCTCGCCAAGCAGCTCATCGGCGTCGTCTCCCAGCAGAACACGCTCGACCGGCAGCTCACAGTGTGGGAGAACCTCTTCTTCCACGGTCGGCTGTTCGGGATGCCGCTGCCGGAGTGCCGGAGCGCCGCCGACGAGCTGCTCGAGCGCTTCCAGCTCACCAAGTGGGCGAAGGCCTCGGTGTTCGCGCTCTCGGGCGGGATGGCCCAGCGGCTGATGGTGGCCCGCGCGATCATGCATCGCCCCGCCGTGCTCTTCCTCGACGAGCCGACGGCCGGCCTCGACCCGCAGGGGCGCCTCGGGCTGTGGGAGCTGCTCGGCGAGCTCAACGGCGACGGGCAGACGATCATGCTCACCACGCACTACATGGAGGAGGCCGACCAGCTCTGCCAGCGCGTGGCGATCATGGACCACGGACGCATCCTCGCGCTCGACACGCCCGCCGCGCTCAAGCAGTCCGTCGACGCCGACACGATCGTCCTCGTGAAGGCGAGCGGCGAGCCGCGTGAGCTCGGTGCCGTCCTGGAGCGCGATGTCGAGGGCATCACGCGCACCCGCATCGTCACCGACGGCGTCGAGCTGCACGCGCGCGGAGCGACCCGACTGGTGGCGAGCATCGTCGCCTCGGCGGAGCGGGAAGGCTTCGAGGTCGCCGATCTCTCGGTCTCCGAACCGAGCCTGGAGACCGTGTTCATCAACCTCACCGGTAAGGAGCTGCGCGACTGATGGCGAGCGTGACCGGATCGCGCAGCGAGCCGCACAAGACGATCGCGGTCACTCCGGGCCGTTCGGCCTTCGCGTCCAGCCGCACCGCGCTCGGCGCGCTCGTGCAGCGCGACCTCGTCGTGCTGCGCAAGCACTGGCTCGAGTTCGTCATCCGGGTGATCATCCAGCCGTTCCTGCTCGTGTTCGTGTTCCTGTACGTGTTCCCGAGCATCGGCCAGGGGATCGGGGGCGGGGGGAGCAACCCCGCCAAGGAGTCCGTGTTCGCCACCATCCTCGTCGCCGGCGTCGTCGGGATCTCGATCATGTTCCAGGGCATCCAGGCGGTCGCGCTGCAGCTGTCGCAGGAGTTCGGCTACACGCGCGAGATCGAGGACCGCGTGCAGGCGCCGTGCCCGATCTGGCTCGTCGCCGTCTCGAAGGTCCTCTCCGGGGCGGTGCAGGGGCTGCTCGCCGCGCTGATCGTGTTCCCGATCGCCGCGCTCGTGCACGCGAAGGGCGTCGAGGCTCACCTGTCGATCCACTGGTGGGTCGTCATCACGCTGATCCCGCTCGCCTGCATCGCGATGAGCTCGCTCGGACTGCTGCTCGGCACGATCTTCGAGCCGCGGAACATCGGGCTGATGTTCGGCTTCATCGTGCTCCCGCTCACCTTCCTCGGGGGCACGTACTACGCGTGGTCGGCCCTCGCTCCGGTGCAGGTGGACGGCTTCCACTGGCTGCAGACGCTCGTGCTCGTCAACCCGCTGATCTATGTCACCGAGGGGATGCGCGCCGGTCTCACGCACGCACCGCATATGCACCTGTACATCATCTATCCGGTGCTGCTCGCGTTCTGCGCCGTGTTCCTGACTCTCGGCCTGCGCAGCTTTCGCGGTCGCGTTCTCTCCTGAGGCGCAGCCACGTCCCGTCCGCGCGGCGGTCTACCGTGCCGGACATGGTGGTGCGGGAGTTCATCGATGGCGCGGAGATCGACCAGATCCTGCTCGTCCGCGAGGCCGAGCGCCGTCAGCGTCGCGACGGCGGCGACTACCTGCGGCTCGTTCTCGGTGATCGTACGGGCGCCGTCACGGCGATGGTCTGGGACGACGTGGCCACGGCCGCCGAGTTGCTGCCCGCCGGCAGCGCGGCGCGGGTGGTCGGACGCCATACCGTCCATCCGCGGTTCGGGCCGCAGATCAACCTCCGAGGCATCAGCCCGGCGGCGGAGGGCAGCTACTCGCTCGCCGATCTGCTCGACGGACCGCTGCACCCCGCCGATCACATGGAGAGCGACCTGCGCGAGCTGCTCGCGACGGTGCGCGAGCCGCACCTCAGCGAGCTGCTGGCCCGTGTCTTCGGCCCCGCCTCGGCGCTCTGGGAGGCGTACCGCCTCGCCCCGGCGGCCAAGCACTATCACCAGGCCTACCGCCACGGGCTGCTCGAGCACAGCCTCGGCGTCGCCCAGGCGGTGAGCGCGATCTCGGCCACCTTCCCGGGCATCGACCGCGACGTCGCGGTGACCGGGGCGCTGCTGCACGACATCGGCAAGCTCGACGCCTACACGCGCGAGGAGCCGCACATCGATCTCACCGACCTCGGACGGCTCCACGGCGAGATCGCGCTCGGCTATTACCGCATCCGCCGCGAGATCGAGGACATCGAGGGGTTCCCGCCGGCACTCGCCCAGGCCGTACTGCACATCATCCTCTCCCACCACGGCTCGCTCGAGCACGGCAGTCCCGTCGTGCCGTGCACGCGCGAGGCCACCCTCGTCCACATGATCGACAACCTCGGCGGTCGGCTCGGCAGCTTCGATCGCCTCGAGAAGGAGCTTCCGGCCGGCGCCCGGTGGTCGGGCTTCGACCGCGCGATCGGGGCCGGCGCGTACTTCGCGGCCCGCGACGACGCGCCCGCCGCGCCGCCCGCGGACGAGCGCGAGGCGGCGTAGGCCGGGCCGTCACGCCGCCCGGCGCCGGGCGGCAAAACGTCGCAAATTCCGATGGCCTGAACGAGGGGGCGTGGGCGCGTCTCGCCGCCGGGTTCTATCGTTGCGGGGGCGCCCATGGCCAAGGACACCGAGAAGCTCATCCGTCAGCTGTCGCTGATCTCCTACCTGATGGCCGAGCGACGGCCGGTGACGGCGCTGGAGATCCGCCGCGACGTCGAGGGCTACAGCGGCATGAACGAGGACGCGTTCGCGCGGCGCTTCTACGCCGACCGCGCCGAGCTGGACTCGCTGCGCATCCACCTGACCGTCGAGAAGCCGATCGACGGCGTGGCCGAGCAGGAGAACTACTCGCTGCGCCCGGAGAACTTCCATCTCCCGGCGATCGAGTTCTCCCCCAGGAGCTCGCCGCGCTGCAGACCGCGCTCAGCCTGCTCGACGGCGAGTTCGCCTACGCGGAGCCGCTGCGCCTCGCGCTGCAGCAGATCACCTGGGGCCGCCCGAGTCCGCTCGATGCGCCCGAGCAGCGTTCGGTCGCGCTCGGCATCACCGCCTCGGCCGGTGGGCACGAGCTCTCGGCGCGCCTGGCCAAGATCGAGACGGCGATCTTCCGCAATAAGACGATCACCTTCGACTACTACACGATGGAGCGCGACGAGGTCGGACCGCGCCGCGTCGACCCGTACCACCTGCTCTTCCAGGGCGGTCAGTTCTACCTGCTCGGCCACGCCCACGAGCGCGGCGCCGTCCGGGTGTTTCGCCTCTCGCGCATCCGCGGCAAGGTCGCCTACGCGACGAAGGCCGAGCACGACTTCAAGCGGCCGAGCGATTTCGATCCCCGCGAGTACGCCGCGCGCGCCGAGTGGCAGTTCGGCGACGAGGTGGCGAGCGCCGAGATCCTCATCTCCGAGCGGATCGCCTGGCAGATCGAGCGACACTTCGGGCGCTTCGGCGACGTGGGCCCGCCGGACGGCGAGCCCGACGGGCAGAGCGGCGACCGGGTGTTCCACACCGGCTACGCCAACCAGCGGATGCTCGTCTCCTGGGTCCTCGGCCTCGGCGAGCACGCGCGCATCCTCGGTCCCTCCGAGCTCGCCGAGGAGTACGACCGCCGGCTCGCGCTCATCGCCGAGCGCCATGCCGACGTCCCTAGCATCGCCGACGTGCGGCCGCCCACCGCGGAGGCCGAGCCGCGGGTGCGAACGCGCTCGCGCGGGCGCGCGGGCACCGAGGACGGCTCGCGCACCGACGCCGCGATCCGGCCCGAGCGCTTCGCGCGCCTGGTGACGCTGGCCAGCATCCTCATCGAGGCCGGCCGCGCCGGCCGCCGCCTCGCGATGGCCGATCTGTGCGAGCGCCTGCAGATCACCGATCAGGAGCTGCGCGAGGACATCAACGTCCTCAACGTCGTGAACTTCGGCGGTGGCTCCTACGTCCTGTACGCCGAGATCTTCGACGAGGAGGGCGAGATCGAGGTCGATCCCGAGCCCTACAGCGACAACTTCGCGCGACCGGCTCGGCTGCTCCCGGTCGAGGCGAAGGCGCTCATCGCGGCGATCGACCTCATCGGCGAGCACATCCCCGAGGGCTCGCTCGCCTCTGCGCGGGAGAAGATCGTGAGCGCGCTCGGCGGGGATCCGCTCGAGGAGGGGCTGCACGTCGCGCACTCGAGCGCCGACGACTCCGAGGTCGCCCGTCTCGTGAGCACCGCGATCACCCAGCGGCGGCTCATCGAGCTCGAGTACTACAAGGAGAACGAGGACGAGTTCTCGCTGCGACGCGTCGAGCCCTACGCGCTGACGAACGGTCGCGAGGGCTGGTACGTCGCCTGCTTCGACCCGGCCAAGGACGACATGCGCCACTTCCGCCTCGATCGCATCAAGCGGGCGACCGTCACCGACGAGCACTTCGAGCCCCGACCGGAGGTCGACCCGGCCGCCGAGGTCGACGGCTGGCTGCGCACCGGGGAGGTCGAGGCCTCCCGTGTCGCGCGCGTCTGGATCTCCCCGGAGCGGGCGCGCTGGGTGCGAGAGCAGCGCAAGGTGACGGCCGAGCTGACCGACGGTGCGATCGTCGTCGAGCTGCGCTACGCCGGGACGGAGTGGCTCGTTCGCGAGGTCCTCAAGGAGGCCGGCGATGCCGCGGTGCTTGAGCCGCCCGCCGCGCGCCAGGCCGTCCTCGCCGCCGTCGATCGCCTGCGCGTCGCGCCCGCCGGGGTGTAGGTGGCGCCGGCACGCCCGCGGCGGGCCCCCGACCCGGAGGGGTTGCGCTGAGCCGTCGCGAGCAGATCCGCTTGACCGACGAGGAGGTGCTCGCCTTCCTCGAGCACGAGCGCACGATGACGTGCGCGACGAACGGGCCTCGCGGCTGGCCGCACCTGATGCCGCTCTGGTTCACCTGCCGCGCGGCGGGCGACGCGCGCATCGTGCCCGACCTGTGGGCGTGGACGTACGCCGCCTCACAGAAGGCCCGCAACCTGGAGCGCGATCCGCGGGCGACCCTGCAGATCGAGGCCGGGGAGAGCTACGACCAGCTGCGCGGAGTGATGCTGGAGACCGACGCCGTCGTGCATCGCGACACCGCGCTCGTGGCGGCATTCGGCCGCGAGCTGTTCGCCCGCTACGGCGCGCCCAAGGGCGAGCCGCCGCTGTCCGAGCTGGCGCCGGAGGTGGGCGCGATGGTCGACGCGCAGGCGCCCAAGCGGGTCGCGCTGCAGTTCGCGCCGCGGCGCTGGGCGTCGTGGGATCACCGCAAGCTCGGCGGCGTGTACTGACCGTCGGTGGCGGACCTCGGGGCGTTCGTCGTTAGGCTGTCGCGCTCATGGACGCCTTGAAGGGCTTGATCCTGTCGGGTGGGCGCGGGACGCGTCTGCGGCCGATCACGCATACGAGCGCCAAGCAGCTCGTGCCGGTGGCGAACAAGCCGGTGTTGTTCTATGGGATCGAGGCGATGGCGGCGGCCGGGATCGAGGAGGTGGGGATCATCATCGCGCCGGAGACGGGCGATGAGATCCGTGCGGCCGCCGGCGATGGCTCGCGGTTCGGGGTGCGGATCACCTATGTGGTGCAGGACGAGCCCAATGGGCTCGCTCACGCGGTGTTGACGGCCGAGCCGTTTCTCGGTGACAGCCCGTTCGTGATGTATCTCGGCGACAATCTGCTGCAGGGCGGGATCGCTGATCTCGTGGCGGCGTTCCGGTCTGAGCAGCCCGACGCGCTGATCCTGTTGACGCCCGTCGACGATCCGGAGAACTACGGCGTCGCGGAGCTGGAGGGGGCCGTTGGCGGCGAGCGGGGACGCGTCGTTCGGCTCGTCGAGAAGCCGGAGCAGCCGGCGACCGATCTGGCGCTGGTCGGGGTGTACATGTTCACCTCGTGCATCCACGACGCCGCGCGGGCGATCGAGCCGAGCGCGCGCGGCGAGCTGGAGATCACCGATGCGATCCAGTACCTCGTCGACGCCGGGCGGCGGGTGGAGCCGCACGTCGTGAACGGCTGGTGGAAGGACACCGGCCGTCTGGCGGACATGCTGGAGGCCAATCGCCTCGTGCTCGAGAACCTGGTCGCGCGCAGCGATGGCGAGCTCATCGACTCGCAGGTCGAGGGGCGCGTGGTGATCGAGCGGGGTGCTCGGCTGGAGCGCTCCACGGTGCGCGGTCCGGCGGTGATCGGGTCGGGGGCGCGGCTCGTGGATGCGTATGTCGGTCCGTACACGGCGGTCGGGGAGGGTTGCCTGATCGAGCGCTCCGAGGTCGAGCACTCGATCCTGTTGGCGAGCTCGTCGGTCGTCGGCTTGGAGGGTCGGATGGAGTCCTCGCTGCTCGGGCGCAACGTCGTCATCCGTCGCGGCGACGTCCAGCCGCGGGCGTTTCGCTTCATGGTGGGCGACAACTCCGAGATCGGGATCCTGTGAGCCGGGCGGTGCTCGTCACGGGCTCGGGTGGGATGCTCGGGGGCGCGGTGCTCGACGCGGCCCGCCGGGCGGGCGGGGACGCTCGTGGCTTCACGCGCGCGCAGCTGGACATCGTCGATGAGCGAGCGGTGGCCGGGGCGCTGGCCGAGGCGCGGCCGGAGGTGGTCATCAACTGCGCCGGGTGGACGGACGTCGACGGCGCGGAGTCCGATCGCGACGGCGCATTCGCCGCGAACGCGACCGGTGCGGGCGTGCTCGCGCGTGCGGCCGCTGACGCCGGTGCGCAGCTCGTGCACGTGAGCACGGACTATGTCTTCGACGGGCGTGGCACGCGGCCGTACGTCGAGTCGGATCCGACCGATCCGCAGGGCGTCTACGGGGCGAGCAAGCTCGCCGGCGAGCTCGAGGTGCTCGCGGCGTCGGCCCGGCACGCGATCGTGCGGACGGCGTGGCTGTTCGGTGCCGGGGGGCGTAACTTCGTCGACACGATGCTGCGGGTCGCCGATGGGGGGGCCGAGGAGGTGCGGGTGGTGACCGACCAGCTCGGCTGCCCGACGTGGACGCGACATCTCGCGACGGCGCTGCTGGCGGTCGCCGAGGGCGGTGCGAGCGGGATCCTGCACGGCGCGGCGGGCGGGTCGTGCACGTGGAACGAGCTTGCCCTGTGGGTGTTCGAGGTCGCCGGCCGCGACGTGCGGGTGCTGGCGAGCACGAGCGCGGAGCAGCGCCGTCCGGCGCCTCGACCCGCCTACAGCGTGCTCGGCTCCGAGCGCGGCGATGCGCTCGTGCTTCCGAGCTGGCGTGAGGGCGTGACGGCGTATCTTGGCGAGAGTGGTCGTGCGGTGGGCGTGGGCACGCAATCGATTGGAGGTGCGCGTTGAGGTTGCTCGTCTGTGGCGGTGCGGGGTTCATCGGCTCGAACTTCGTGCGTGTGCGCCTGCGCGAGTCCGACGATCGGATCGTGGTGCTCGACAAGCTGACCTACGCCGGTCGGCGCGAGAACCTGCAGGACCTGCTGGAGGATGAGCGCCTGACGTTCGTACACGGCGCGATCGAGGATCCCGAGGCGGTCGCGGCGGCGCTGGAGGAGCAGGGTGGCGTGCAGGCGATCGTCAACTTCGCGGCCGAGACGCACGTCGATCGTTCGATCGCGCAGCCGGACGCGTTCGTGACCACGCACGCGCTGGGGACCTACGTGCTGTTGGAGGCGGCTCGTAACGCGTCGTTGCGCTACGTGCAGATCTCCACCGACGAGGTGTACGGCTCGATCGAGGAGGGCTCGTTCACCGAGACCTCGCCCTTGGATCCGTCCTCGCCCTACAGCGCGACCAAGGCCGGCGCCGATCTGCTCGTGAGCGGGTATCACCACACGTACGGCCTGCCGGCGACGATCTGCCGCGGGTCGAACAACTACGGGCCCTACCAGTACCCCGAGAAGCTCATTCCGCTGATCGTGCTCAACGCGCTCGCCGGCGACCGCCTGCCGGTCTACGGCGATGGGATGAACGTGCGCAACTGGCTGTTCGTCGAGGACTTCGCGCGCGCGATCGCGCACGTGCTCGAGCACGGCGCGGCCGGCGAGGTCTACAACGTCGGGGGCCCGGACGAGTGCCCCAACCTGCAGGTGGTGCGCGGCGTGCTCGAGCTGACCGGGCGCGATGAGTCGCTCATCGACTTCGTCGATGATCGCCTCGGGCACGACCGTCGCTACTCGCTCAGCTCGGCGAAGGTCCGCGGGCTCGGGTGGGAGCCCCAGATGCGCTTCGCCGACGGCCTGCCCGCCACCGTCCAGTGGTACCGCGAGAACGCGTGGTGGTGGGAGCCGATCCGCTCAGGCGCCTACCGCGAGTACTACGAACGCCAATACGGCCGCGCGCTCGGATAAGGCGGACGGCGAGGTCGGCGATGTCAGCCGCCGACCGAGGAGATCTTCCACGTCGACCCCTGCTTGACGAGCGTGAGGGTGTCCACGTGCGTCGTCCTCCCGCTCTGGGTGTCCTGCACGGTGGCGGTGGCGGTGTCGCCCTTGACCGTGATGTCGTGGTCGATGAGCGACAGGTTGTAGGAGTCCACCACCTTCAGCTGGCTCGTGAGTACGCTCGCGCAGGTGTGCCCCCCGACGGACAGCGACTGCGTCACGTTCGATGCGAGGTCGTCGTCGCACAGCTTGGAGGCGTCGTTCGTCTCCGCGTCGGACTGGAAGTTGGAGATCGTGGTCGCGATGTCCTTCTGCGCGCCGCTCAGCCCGGAGGTGGAAACGCTGCCCGCGGTGCCACAGCCCGCGAGCGCGAGCGCGAGGACCGCCACGCCGGCGATGCGTAGGTGTTCGGGGCACGACACGCCCCAGAGGGTACGCGACGGCTGTCGCCGGCACCGGCGCGACCGGGTGGCCCGGCCGTGAGCGCCGGTGCGCGGCCCGCCGGCGCGGACGGGCTCGCCGCCCTCGGCGAGGCGGTCGTCGCCTGCCGTCGCTGCCCGCGGCTCGTCGCCTGGCGCGAGCGCGTCGCCCGCGAGCGCCGGGCCGCGTATGCGAACGAGACGTACTGGGGACGCCCGCTGCCCGGCTTCGGCGACCCCGGCGCGCGAGTCCTCGTGCTCGGGCTCGCCCCCGCGGCCCACGGCGGCAACCGGACGGGCCGGATCTTCACCGGTGACCGCTCGGGCGACTGGCTGTTCGCCGCACTGTGGCGCGCGGGATTCGCCAACCAGCCACGCTCGGTCGATCGCCACGACGGACTCGTCGTCCGCGACTGCTGGGTCACGGCGGCCGTGCGCTGCGCCCCGCCGGCCAATCGCCCGACGCCGGACGAGCGCGATCGCTGTCAGGCCTGGGCCGAGCGCGAGCTCGCCCTGCTCGGCGACGTTCGCGTGATCGTCTGCCTCGGTGCCTTCGCGTGGGACGCGGCGCTGCGCATTCGCGCCGGGCTCGGCGAGCCCGCGCCCCGTCCGCGCCCGCGCTTCGGACACGGCGCCGAGCTGCTCGCCGGGCGCTGGTCGCTCATCGGCTCCTTTCACCCGAGCCAGCAGAACACGTTCACGGGGCGTCTCACCGAGACGATGCTCGACGACGTGCTCGGACGCGCCCGCGAGCTCGCCGGGCTGCCGGTGGTCCGCGGGCCTAGTTGATCGCCGTGCTCGCGCGCGCACTGCACTAGCCTGGGTCGAGTGCCTCTTTCGGCCTTCAGCCCCCACGTCCGAGACTGGTTCGAGGCCGCGTTCGAGTCGCCGACCGCGGCCCAGGAGCAGGCCTGGCCGGCGATCAGCAGCGGCGAGCACGTGCTCATCTCGGCGCCGACCGGGTCCGGCAAGACGCTGGCCGCGTTCCTGTGGGCGCTCGACCGACTGAGCACCGAGCCGCGGGCGGACGACGACCCGCCGCACACCCGACTCGTGTACATCTCGCCGCTCAAGGCGCTCTCCTACGACATCGAGCGCAACCTGCGCGCGCCGCTGCGAGGCATCGCCGGCGCCGGACGCGAGGTGACCGTCGGCATCCGCACCGGCGACACGCCCCAGCGCGAACGCGCGGCGATGGCGCGGCGCCCGCCCGACATCCTCATCACGACGCCGGAGTCGCTGTACCTGATCCTCACCTCGCAGGCCCGCGAGATGCTGAGCGGCGTCGAGGCCGTGATCGTCGACGAGATCCACGCGGTCGCCTCGACGAAGCGCGGCGCCCACCTCGCGCTCACCCTCGAGCGCCTCGAGCTGCAGGCCCGCGAGGGCGCGGCCGGCGCGCCGCGCGACGTGCAGCGCATCGGGCTGAGCGCCACCCAGAACCCGCTCGAGGAGGTCGGGCGCTTCATGGTCGGCCCCCACCGACGCGTGCGGATCGTCGACACCGGCGTGCGCAAGCCGCTCGACCTGCGCATCCAGGTGCCGGTCGAGTCGATGGCCGAGCCCGATCAGCGCGCCGTGGAGGCGACCGTCGACCCGTTCGCCGCGCCCGGCGGCGATCAGCTGCCCCACCTCAGCGGCGGAGAGGCGACGCGCCGGTCGATCTGGCCGGCGATCTACCCCGAGTTGCTCGGGCTCATCCGTGAGCACCGCTCGACGATCGTGTTCGTGAACAACCGCCGATCGGCCGAGCGCCTCGCGCTGCGCCTGAACGATCTCGCGGCGACCGAGGACGAGACCGCAGGACGGCCGGCCCGCGAGATCGCGCGCGCCCACCACGGCTCGCTCGCCCGCGAGGAGCGAACCGTCGTCGAGGAGCTGCTCAAGGCCGGTGAGCTCCCCTGCCTGGTGGCCACCTCGTCGCTCGAGCTCGGCATCGACATGGGCGCCGTGGATCTCGTCCTGCAGGTCGAGTCGCCGAAGTCCGTGGCCCGCGGGCTGCAGCGCATCGGCCGTGCCGGCCACGGCGTGGGCGACGTGAGCAAGGGGCGGATCTTCCCCAAGTTCCGCGCCGACCTGCTCGAATGCGCCGTCGTCACGCGGCTCATGCGCGAGGGGCGGATCGAGCCGACGGTGGTGCCCCGGAACGCGCTCGACGTGCTCGCCCAGCAGATCGTCGCGATCGCCGCCACGAGCGAGTCGGTGAGCGTCGACGAGCTGTTCGCGCTCGTGACGCGCACGCACTCCTACGGGGAGCTCCCGCGGACGCTGCTCGAGAACGTGCTCGACATGCTCGACGGACGCTATCCGTCGCGCGAGTTCGGCGACCTGCGCCCGCGGATCGTCTGGGACCGCGTGGCGGGCACGATCCGTCCCCGCCGCGGGGCCCGCGCGCTCGCGGTGACGAACGCCGGCACGATCCCCGACCGCGGCCTCTACGCCGTCACGCTCCCGGACGGCCGGCGGGTTGGCGAGCTCGACGAGGAGATGGTCTATGAGGCGCGCGCCGGTCAGGTGTTCCTACTCGGCGCCTCGTCCTGGCGCATCGAGGAGATCGGCCGTGACCGCGTCATCGTCACGCCTGCCCCCGGTGTGCCCGGCGCCGTGCCGTTCTGGAAGGGCGACTCGGTCGGCCGCCCGAAGGAGCTCGGCGAGGCGATCGGAGCGTTCACCCGCTGGGCGGTCGACGAGTCCCCGGCCACGCTGCAGCGCGAGTATGACCTCGACGAGCTGGCGGCCAAGAACCTGCTCGAGTTCCTGCGCGAGCAGCAGGCGGCGACGCGCGTCCTGCCGAGCGATCGCACGATCGTCATCGAGCGCTTCCGCGACGAGATCGGCGACTGGCGCCTGTGCGTACTATCGCCGTTCGGGGGACGCATCCACGCCGCCTGGGGCCTGGCCCTGTCGGCGCGTCTCCGCGAGCGTTTCGGCCTGGAGTCCGATGCGATCTGGTCCGACGACGGGATCATCGTGCACCTGCCCGATCTCGGCGGCGGTGAGGAGGGCGACGACGACGCCCTGCCGACCGGTGCCGAGCTCGTGCTGCTCG
Source organism: uncultured Solirubrobacterales bacterium (assembly GCA_963710725.1). Lineage (GTDB taxonomy): Bacteria > Actinomycetota > Thermoleophilia > Solirubrobacterales > Solirubrobacteraceae > CAVQBJ01. The sequence continues at coordinate 98,443 of CAVQBJ010000001.1, forward strand.
AACCCGACGAGATCGAGGATGCGATCGTCGCCGAGCTTGCGAGCTCGGCGCTGTTCGGCGCCCGCTTCCGCGAGAACGCCGCGCGCGCGCTGCTCATCCCGCGCGCCTATCCGGGGCGTCGCACGCCGCTGTGGCAGCAGCGCCTGAAGGCCCAGAGCCTGCTCGAGGTCGCGCAGCGCTACGCCGACTTCCCGATCGTGCTCGAGACGTACCGTGAGTGCCTGCGCGACGTGCTCGACGTGCCGGGACTGATCGAGCTGATCGGGTCGCTGCACCGACGCGAGCGCACGCTCGTCGAGGTCGAGACGGCGACGGCCTCGCCGTTTGCCTCCTCGCTGCTGTTCGACTACGTCGCCACCTATATGTACGAGGGGGACGCGCCGAACGCCGAGCGCCGCGCGGCGGCGCTCTCGCTCGACCGGGATCTCCTGCGCGAGCTGCTCGGCCAGGACGAGCTGCGCGACCTCATCGACGCCGACGCGCTCGCCCGCGTCGAGGACGATCTCCAGCATCGCTCCGAGCGCACCCAGGCCACCGGCCGAGACGCGCTGCACGACGTGCTGCGCCGGATCGGAGACCTGCGTGTCGACGAGGCCCAGGCCCGCGTCCTGCACGGGCTCGACGCGGCGGCGATGCTCACCGAGCTCGCCGCCGAACGCCGGGCGGTGGAGGTGCGACTGGCGGGCGAGCGGCGCTGGATCGCCGCGGATGACGCCGGCCTCTACCGCGATGCGCTCGGCGTCGTGCCCCCCGGGGGCCTGCCGGCCGCCTTCCTGGCCGACCTGCCGCACGCGCGCCGCCGGCTCGTGGCGCGCTACGGCGCCTCGCACGGCCCGTTCACGGCGGCCGAGCTCAAGGACCGCTACCGCGTCGACTTCGGCGACGTCCTCGAGGCGCTCCAGCGCGATGGCGAGCTCGTGCGCGGCGAGCTGCGCCCCGGCGGCAGCGAGCGCGAGTGGTGCGACGTAGAGGTCCTGCGGCGCCTGCGCCGCGCCTCGCTGGCCGCGCTGCGCGAGGAGATCGAGCCGGCCGAGCAGCGGGCGCTCGCCACCTTCCTGCCGGCCTGGCACGGAATCGACCGCCACCCCGCCTCGGGCGCGGGCGTCGATCGCCTGCGCGAGGTGCTCGTGCCGCTGCAGGGCCTGGCCCTCCCGGTCGAGAGCTGGGAGCGCGACGTCCTGCCGCGCCGCATCGGGGCCTACTCGCCGACCTGGCTCGATGCGCTCTGTGCCAGTGGGGAGGTCGTGTGGGTCGGGGCCGGCGCGATCGGCCGGGGCTCCGGGCGGGTCGCGCTGTACTTCCGGGAGGACGCGCGGGCGATCGGGCCTCCGGCGCTTCGCGCCGCGGCTGTCGACAGGGACGGGCGGGACACCGATCCCGCTCCGGCGGCCGAGGGCTCGCCACACGATCTCGTGCGCGCTCGGCTCGCCGCAGCGCCGTGCTTCTTCAGCGACCTGCTCGCTGAGCTCGACGTGCCGCCGGAGCTGCTGCAGGAGGCGCTGTGGGACCTCGCGTGGGCCGGCGAGGCCACGAACGACGCCTGGGCGCCGCTGCGCGCCCCGCGCCTGACGCTCGCGCGGGCCCAACGCTCGGCTCGTCCGCGCTCCGGACGGCGCTTCGGGGCGGCGGTGCGCGGCGCGCGCGCGGCCTCGCAGGCCCAGGTGCAGGGACGCTGGGGACTCGTCGCACCCCTGTTCGCGGCGGAGACGGGCGACGCCCCGGGCCGGGCCCGGGCGAGCGCCGAGCGTCGTCGCGTGCTCGCCGAGCTGCTGCTCGAGCGTCACGGCATCGTCACCCGCGAGCAGGTCCTGGCCGAGCGCATCCCGGGTGGGTTCTCGATGCTCTACGACGCCTTCGCGAACCTCGAGACGCTCGGCGTGTGCCGGCGCGGCTACTTCATCGAAGGTCTCGGCGGCGCGCAGTTCGCGCTGCCCGCGGCCGTCGAGCGTCTGCGCGCGCAGCGCGCAGACGAGCGTCGCCCGCCGCTCGTGCTCGCCGCGGCCGATCCGGCTCAGCCCTACGGGGCGGCGCTCCCCTGGCCGGCCCCGATCCGCGGCGGGCGCCGCCCGGCGCGGGTGGCCGGTGCGCATGTCGTGGTCGTCGATGCCGAGCCGGCGATGTACGTCGAACGCGGCGGACGCGGACTGGTGACCTTCACCGACGACCGCGAGGTCCTGGGCGCCGCGCTCGGCGCCCTGGCCGACGCTGCGCGCGCCGGTCGGCTCGGGCGTCTGGCGCTCGAGAAGGTCGACGGCGACGCGCTCATCGGCTCGCCGCTGGAGGCGCTTCTCATCGAAGAGGGCTTCCGGGCCGGACCGCGCAAGCTGACGCTCAGCGCCTGATGCCCGAGGGCGACACGATCCACCACGCGGCGAGGCGCATCGCGCCGATCCTCGTTGGCGCCGTGCCCGACGAGATCATCGCCGAGCATCCACGCCTCGCCCGCCAGCGGTGGCCCGAGCGGCTCGGCGGGCGCGCCGTCACCGCCGTGCAGGCGCGCGGCAAGCACCTGCTCATCGAGTTCGACGGTGGCCTCGTGGTGCACTCGCACCTGCGCATGAGCGGTGCGTGGGACGTGCACCCGCGCGGCGAGCGCTGGCGCCGCGATTCGCACCGGGCCTGGCTCGTGCTGCGCGCGCGCGACGGCGAGGTCGTGCAGTTCGACGGGCCGGTGCTGGAGCTGATGACGGCGTTGCGGGCGCGCGGGGACGCCCGCCTGGCCGGCCTCGGACCCGACATCCTCGGCGAGTCCCTCGACGAGCGGCTCGTGCTGCGGCGCCTGCGCGAGGACGACCCGACGCGCCCGATCGGCGATGCGCTGCTCGATCAGCGCACGGTCGCCGGCATCGGCAACCTGTGGCGCGCGGAGTCGTGCTTCGGGGCGGGGGTCGACCCGTGGCGCCCGGCCGGACGGGTCAGCGACGCCGACGTGCTGGCGATCGTGCGCTTCGCCCGCGAGCACATGCGCCGAGCCGTCACCGAGGGCCTCCCGGCTCGGCCGCGCGCGGTCTACGGCCGCGTCGGCCGGCCCTGTCCTCGCTGCGGGGGCGAGGTCTGCGCGCGCGGCCAATGGGAGGACAACCGCACTCTCTACTGGTGTCCGAGATGTCAGCGCTGACGGGCGCCGCGGCCGTCGGCCGGCATCCGCGGCGCGTCGGGCACAAGGGCGCCGATCTGCTCGTACCCGGCAACACGTGCGCGAGCTTCGACGCGGCGCTTGCGGCGGGCGTGGACATGATCGAGTTCGACGTCCTGAGCGAGCGGTCGGACGGCGGTGGACGCCTGCTGCTCGCCCACGACTACCGGAGCGTCCACGCGCGACAGCCGACCACGTTGGAGCAGGGCCTCGAGCATCTCGCCTCCCCGGCGTTCGCCGGACTCGAGTTCGACGTCGATCTCAAGCTCCCCGGCTACGAGCTGCGAACGCTCGACGCGCTGCGCGCGGCCGGCCTGCGGGAGCGTTCGCTCATCAGCTCGACGTACCCGGACAGCCTCGATCGTCTGCGCGCCGCCGATCCGGCCGTGCGCGTCGGCTGGTCGATCCCCCGCGCGCGCCGGGACTACACCGCGGCGCGGCTGACGGCGCTCCCCGCGCGTGCGGTGCTCGCCGCCTACCGGCGCCGCCTGCCGTCGCGCGCGCACGACGCGCTCGCGCGCGGGCGCTTCGACGCGATCATGGCGCACTGGCGGCTCGTCACCCCGACGCTCGTGCGGGCCGTGCACGCCGCCGCCGGCGAGCTGTACGCCTGGACGGTCGACGACGCGCAGCGCATCGCTGCGCTCGCGACGCTCGGCGTCGATGGCATCATCACGAACGATCCGCGGCTCTTCGCCGCGCCCGGCTAGGAGATGATGCAGGTCGACGCCGAGTAGTTCTTCGGATCGGCGCCGGCCGCGCTCACATGGCCGGCGGTCGTGTAGCGCGTCGTGCCGTACACGACCGTCGTGCCACGTCGCCACAGGAACGTGACCACGCCGCGCAGGCGGTAGGCCGGCTGGTGCGGGGCGGGAAGGAACTCGAAGCTGCGCCCGGCCTCGCGCACGTGGTAGCGAGACGATCCCACGTTCACGTAGCCCGAATCGGCGTTCGCGGAGATGTACAGCCACTGGTCGTTCTTCGCGTCGCGGTACTGCACGCGGAAGCGCATGAACATCGTCTCGTCCGTCGCTCCGTCGCCGGGCATCGAGCCGCGCACGCCGATCGTGTACTTCTGGTCCGGTGGGTTGCAGACATCGACCGTCGCCCACAGCAGCCGGGAGGCGAGCACCGAGTGGCCCCCGGACGGCGTGGGCGTCGGGGTCGGCGCCGCGGCGGCGGCGTCGACAGTGGCGGCGGCGACGACGATGGCGGCGAGCACCGCCACCCCGGAGCGCGTGGGCACGCGCCGACGGGTGGTCGCATGCGGCTGGTATCTCACATGCGCAGGCATGCGCTGACGATAGCGGGACGCACGCCGGGATCGGTGTGGCGACGGGCGCCCGGCCGACCGCACGAGCGCGCCGGTGTGATATCTCGTCGGGGCGTGTCGACCGCCGGCTCATCCGAGGTCGTGGAACTGCTCGGCCGGGTGCCGGTGTTCTCGACGCTCGCCGGCGACGACCTCGAGCGCGTGGCCGAGCTCGCGGTGCCGAGGAGCTTCGAGACCGGCCAGGTCGTCTTCCGCGAGGGCGACGCGAGCGACACGTGCTACGTCGTGCGGTCCGGCCGAGCGCGGGCCGTGCGCGTGCACCGAGGGGGACGCACGATCACGCTCGCGCACTTCGGGCCCGGGCGACATCTTCGGCGAGCTCGCTCTGTTCGAGGACGAGCGACGCTCGGCGACGGTCGAGGCGATCGCCCCGACGGCGGTGATCGCGCTGCTCGGCCCGGACATGCGCCGGCTGATGGCGACGCACAACGAGATCACGCTCAAGCTCGTGATCGCGCTCGGGCGTCGCCTGCGCGAGACGAACGAGCGGCTCGCCCGGCAGTCCTTCCAGACCGTCCAGAGCCGCGTCGCCGCCGTGCTCACGCAACTCGTCGAGCAGGCGCGCGCCGAGGGCGCCGCCGACGCGGACGTGCTCCTGACCGCCACCCAGGCCGACCTGGCCCAGCTCGCGGGATCCTCGCGCGAGTCTGCGAGCCGCTTCCTGGCTGTGCTCGAGCGGGCCGGCGTCATCACCCAGGGGCGCGGGCGCCTCACGGTGCACGATCCCGACGCGCTCGCGGGCTATGTCTTCTAGGGCCCGGCGATCCGATCGCGCGGACTCCGGCCCGCAGCGGGAGCTCGAGCGCTCGGCCGGAGGCGTCGTCGTGCGCGGCGACGACGTACTGGTGATCGTGCCGACACGGCGCGCCGCCGACGGCGCGTCGGTGCTCGGGCTCCCCAAGGGCCACCTCGATCCGGGGGAGACCCCGGTCGAGGCGGCGACGCGCGAGGTGCGCGAGGAGGGCGGCGTCGTCGCGGATCCGCTCGAGGAGCTCGGCGAGGTGTCCTACTGCTACTGGCGGCACGGGAAGCGCACGCCGAAGTCGGTCGTGTTCTTTCTCTTCGAATACCGCTCGGGCGATCCGGCCGAGCACGATCACGAGGTCGAGGAGGCGCGCTGGATGCCGATCGCCGAGGCCGCGACATCGCTCAGCTACGAGGGCGAGCGCACGATGGTGGAGCGGGCGCTGGCCAGAATCGGTCGGGACCGATAGCCTGCCGCCGATGCAGGTCCTCAACTTCTACTCGACGATCTTCGCCGACGAGCTCAAGCGCGGGCGCAAGACGGCGACGATCCGCCTCGGTGACAAGTCGCACAAGTACCGCAAGAACCAGGCGGTTCTCGTCACCATCGGCTACCAGTATTCGCCGCGCGAGAAGATCTTCGACGCGGTGATCGACCAGGTCGAGGTCAAGACGGTCAAGGACCTCTCGCCCCGCGACATCAAGCACGACAACCCGGAGTTCCGCCGCCACGAGGAGCTCATCCACTTCCTCGAGCAGATCTACGGGCGCTCGGTGTCGATGGACGACACGGTGACCGTCGTGCGGTTCTCGCCGATCGTCGACAAGCCGCCCGGGATGACCGAGGCGATGAAGGGCTTCGGCGGCGCGCAGAACTGAGATTCGAGCGCTTTTGGCACTCTGTGGTTGCGAGTGCCAAATATTGCTTGACGACCGCCCGAACTCGTATATATTGAAGGAGCCGTTGGCAGTCTCGATGGGAGAGTGCCAACGAGAGCGTGTCGCGGTTGGCCCCGAAGCTGACGATGGCGGCCGCTGATCGCAACTCTCTCAATGGAGGTTTTCGTATGGCGTTGAAGCTCAAGCCCCTGGGCGACCGTCTCATCGTGCGGGCGATCGAGGAGGAGGAGACCACCGCGAGTGGCATCGTCCTGCCCGACACCGCCAAGGAGAAGCCCCAGAAGGGCAAGGTGCTCGCCGTCGGCGACGGGAAGGTCAACGACGAGACGGGCAAGCGCACGCCGCTCGACGTGTCCGAGGGCGACGAGGTCCTCTACAGCAAGTACGGCGGGACCGAGATCAAGATCGACGGCGAGGAGCTGCTCGTGCTGCGCGAGTCCGACGTCCTCGCGCGCGTCGAGGCCTGACCGGATGTCGAACGGGGGCCCCGCCTCCGGCGGCCACGTTGGCCGCCTCCGGCACCCCCGAACGCCCGAGGCGCTCGCCTCACCCTCAGCTACCAGAACGCGGAACCCCTTTTCCGCCTAGGAGAACTACATGGCTCACAAGGAACTGAAGTACAACACCGAGGCGCGTAACGCCCTCGAGGCCGGCGTCGACAAGGTCGCCAACGCGGTCAAGGTCACGCTCGGCCCGAAGGGCCGCTACGTCGTCCTGGACAAGAAGTTCGGCGCCCCCACGATCACGAACGACGGTGTCACCATCGCCCGCGAGATCGAGGTCGAGGACGTCTTCGAGAACCAGGGCGCCCAGCTCGTGCGCGAGGTGGCTACGGCGACCAACGACGTCGCCGGCGACGGCACGACGACGGCCACCGTGCTCGCCCAGGCGATCGTCCGCCAGGGTCTGAAGAACGTCGCCGCGGGCGCGAACCCGCTTGCGCTCAAGCGTGGCATCGAGCGCGCCGTCGACCAGGTGGTGACGAACATCGGCTCGCAGTCCAAGGAGGTCTCGGGCAAGGATCAGATCGCTCGCGTGGCGACGATCTCGGCCGGCGACGAGGAGATCGGCGACGTCATCGCCGATGCGATCGAGAAGGTCGGCAAGGACGGCGTGGTCAACGTCGAGGAGGGCCAGACGTTCGGTATGGACCTCGAGTTCACCGAGGGCATGCAGTTCGACAAGGGCTACATCTCGCCCTACATGGTCACCGACCAGGACCGCATGGAGGCCGTGCTCGAGGATCCGTACATCCTCATCGCCAACCAGAAGATCGGCTCCGTGCGGGACATCCTGCCGGTGCTCGAGCAGGTCATCCAGAGCGGCAAGCCGCTGCTCATCATCGCCGAGGACGTCGAGGGCGAGTCGCTCGCCACGCTCGTCGTCAACAAGCTGCGTGGCACCTTCACCGGCGTGGCCGTGAAGGCGCCGGGCTTCGGTGATCGTCGCAAGCGGATGCTCGAGGACATCGCGATCCTCACCAACGGCGAGGTCATCACCGAGGAGATGGGTCTCAAGCTCGAGAACACCCAGGTCTCCCAGCTCGGGCGTGCGCGCCGCGTCGTCGTCGCGAAGGACAACACGACGATCGTCGACGGTGCCGGCGACTCGGCCGCCATCAAGGGCCGCATCAACCAGATCAAGGCCGAGATCGAGTCCACCGACTCGGACTTCGACCGCGAGAAGCTCCAGGAGCGCCTGGCCAAGCTGTCCGGCGGCGTCGCCGTCGTGAAGGTCGGCGCGGCCACCGAGACGGAGATGAAGGAGAAGAAGCACCGTGTCGAGGACGCCCTGCAGGCGACCCGCGCGGCGCTCGAGGAGGGCATCGTCCCCGGTGGCGGTGTCGCGCTCCTGCAGGCCTCGGCGTCGGTCAAGGTCGACGACATCGAGGAGGACGACGAGAAGACCGGCGCGCGCATCGTGCTCCGGGCGCTCGAGGAGCCGCTCCGCCAGATCGCGGAGAACGCCGGCCTGGAGGGCTCGGTCGTCGTGAACGACGTCCGCAAGGCCAAGAAGGGCTTCGGCCTCAATGCCGCCACGAACGAGATCGTCGATCTCGTGGCCGCCGGGGTCATCGACCCCGCGATGGTGACCCGCTCGGCGCTGCAGAACGCCGCGTCGATCGCCAAGAACATCCTCACCACCGAGGCGATCGTTGCCGAGGTTCAGGACAAGGATGGCGGCGGGGGTGCCGGCGGTGGCATGCCCGACATGAGCGGGATGATGTAACCCGGATCGAATGATCGGATCGTTTCGAGGGCCCGGCCTGCGCCGGGCCCTCGTCACGTCCGGGGCCGGTCGCTCAGGTGACCGCGCTGAGCGGCCGCGGCGGCTCGCCGACGTACTTCGCGGTCGGACGGATGAGGCGCCCCTCGCGCTTCTGCTCGAGGATGTGGGCCGACCAGCCGGCCACGCGCGCGCAGGTGAACATCGGCGTGAACAGGTCGGGCGGCACCTCGGCGAGGTCGAGGATGACCGCCGACCAGAACTCCACGTTGGTGGCGAGCACGCGGTCGGGCTTGCGCGCCTGCAGCTCGGCGAGCGCGGCCTGCTCGAGCGCCTCGGCGACCTCGAAGCGCGGCGAGCCCAGCTCTCGGCACGTCCGTCGCAGGACGCGGGCCCGCGGGTCCTCGGCGCGGTACACGCGGTGGCCGAACCCCATCAGGCGGTCGCCGCGGTCGAGCGCCGCCTTCACCCAGCCCTCCGCGTCGCCGCTCTCCTGCACCTCGTCGAGCATCTTCAGCACGCGCGAGGGGGCACCGCCGTGCAGCGGTCCCGACAGCGCCCCCACCGCGGCCGACAGCGCGGCCGCGCAGTCGGCGCCCGTCGAGGCCACGACGCGGGCGGTGAACGTCGACGCGTTCATCCCGTGCTCGGCGGCCGAGATCCAGTACGCGTCGATCGCCTTCGCATGATCGGGATTGGCCTCTCCGCGCCAGCGGATGAGGAACCGCTCGGGGATCGAGGTCGCCTTGTCGACGTCGGCCTGGGGCACCGGGGGCTGCCCGGGGCCGCGGGCCGACTGGGCGACGAACGAGAGCGCCATCACCGACGCGCGGGCCAGGTCGTCACGGGCCTGCTCGTCGGAGATGTCGATCAGCTGCCCGAAGCCCCACTCGGGGGCGAGCATGGCGAGCGCGGACTGGACGTCGACGCGGTGGTCGCCAGAGCGGACGGTGAGCGCGTGCGGCTCGGCCGGAGGGAGGCCCGGCTTCAGGTGCCCGTCGACGAGCAGGCCCCAGACCTGCTCGTAGGGGACGGCGCCGACGAGCTCCTCGATGTCGACTCCGCGGTAGCGCAGAGCGCCGCCCGCGCGATCGGGCTCCGCGATCTCGGTCGCGAAGGCGACGACGCCTTCCAGGCCAGACTGGACTTCGCTCATGGGGCTCGCTTTCGTCCTTGTGGTAATCGGAGGGAGGGGCGCAGCGGGACAGCAGTATCGCGCGCCGGTAGGGTGGGCCGAACCCCCACCGCCGTTCGAGCAAGGAGCCCTTCGATGTCGCACGCCACCGCCGAGCTGATGTTCAGGCCCGTCACCGAGCTCGCCGAGCTCGTGCGCGGCGGTGACCTGAGCGCCCGCGAGCTCGTGGAGGCCTCGCTCCGACGCATCGACGAGCTCAACCCGCGGCTGAACGCCTTCGTCGACGTCGACGCCGACGGCGCGCTCGCCGCAGCAGACGCGATCGAGCCGGGCGATCCGCGCCCGTTCGCCGGCGTCCCGATCGCGGTCAAGAACAACCGCGCCGTGAACGGCCGCCGGCTGACGCTCGCCACCTCGCTGCTCGCCGAGAACGTCGCCACGTACGACCACAACGTGACGCGACGCCTGCGCGATGCCGGCTTCGTCATCGTCGGGACGACCACCCTGCCGGAGTTCGGGATCCTCCCGGTGAGCGAATCGCGGTTGCTGGGGCCGACGCGCAACCCGTGGGACACCGAGCGGACCCCCGGCGGCTCGTCCGGGGGCTCGGCGGCGGCCGTCGCCTCGGGCATGGTCCCGATCGCCCACGCGAACGACGGCGGCGGCTCGACGCGGATCCCGGCGGCCTGCTGCGGCCTCGTCGGCCTGAAGCCCCAGCGCGGGCGGGTGTCGATGGCGCCGGTCGACGGCGAGTCGTTTCTCGTCATCGACGGCGTCCTCACGCGCACGGTCGCCGAGACGGCCGCGCTGCTCGACATCCTCGCCGGACCGGAGCCCGGCGACGCGAGCTGGGCGCCGCCGCCGGTCGAGCCCTTCGCCGAGGATGCCGCGCACGAGCCGCAGCGCCTGCGCATCGCGGTCGTCACCGTGCCGCCGCTGCCGGACGCCGTCGTGCACGAACCCGGCCTGCGCGCGGTACGCGATACGGCCGAGCTGCTGGAGAGTCTCGGGCACGCCGTCGAGGAGGTGGCGGCGCCGTGGTTGTACGACGACCTGCTCGTGCTCTTCACCGTCGAGTTCTCGGCCCTCGCCGCCGGCGCGCTCAAGCTCACCGCCGCCGCGGCCGGACGCGAGCCGAGCGAGGCCGACGTCGAGCCGCTCAGCTGGCTCGTGTACGAGATCGCGAAGGCGACCAGCTCGCTCGACGCCGCCCTCGGCCGCCAGCGGCTGCAGGCCGTCGCGCGTGAGATGCTCACCTCGCTCGCCCCCTACGACGCGATCCTGCTGCCGATGCTCGCCGAGCCGCCGGTGCCGATCGGCGAGATCGATGGCAGCGCGAGCGAGCCCCTGGCCACGTTCGCGCGGGCCGGGCAGTTCACGCCGTTCGCAGCGCTGTTCAATGTCTCCGGCCAGCCCGCGATCTCGCTGCCGCTCTACGACGAGGCGGGGCTTCCCCTCGCCGTCCAGCTCGCCGGCGCGCCGGCGCAGGAGGGAGCGCTGCTCGCCCTCTCGGCCCAGCTCGAGGCCGCGCGACCGTGGGCCGGCCGGCGCGCGCCCGTCTCCTGAGCGCGGTCAGGAGAGGGCGCCGAGGATCCGGCGCATCGCCGCCGGCTCGACGCCGAGGCCGCGCACGTCCGACGAGCCGCGCTCGGACAGGAGCGACACCTCGAGGAGCTCGGCCTCATCCCAGGTTGCCGGTGCCCGCGGGCCCATCGTCGCCTCGAGCGCGCGGAACGCGCGCGAGGTGACCAGCGTCGGCACGTGCACGATCGGCCGCCGCCGTCCCGCGCTCTCGAGCACGAGGCGGACGATCTCGTTCTCGCTCAGCACCTCCGGCCCGGCGAGCTCATAGCGGAGGTGTGACCCGCCGCCGGCCGCCGGTCGTCCGAGCACGGCCATCACGCAATCGGCGACGTCCTCGGCCCAGATCGGCTGGTAGAGCGCGGCGCCGCGGCCGCTCATCGGGACGACCGGCAGCAGCGCGAGCCGGGAGACGAGCGTCAGCCACCCGGCGTCCGGCGCGTAGACGACCGACGGCGCGAAGACCGTCGTGCGCAGCGTCGCGTCGGACACGGCCAGCTCGGCGAGCGCCTTGGCCCGGAACAGCCGAGCGCGGTGGTGGGTGGACGCCCCGAGCGGCGAGAAGAACACGAAGTGCTCGGCCCCCGCCCGTTCGGCCGATTGCACCATGCGCCAGGTGGCGACGGCGTTGAGCTCCTCGATCGACGCGGCCGGCTGGTCGCGAATCGAGCCGGCGAGGTGCACGACGGTGTGTACGCCGCGTAACGCGTTACGGAACGACAGCGGGTCGGCGAGGTCGCCGAGGGCGATCTGCACGCGCACACGCGCATGACCGAGGCGTCGGGGGTCCCGGACGAGGCAGCGCACCGGCTCGTCGGCGTCGAGCAGTCGGCGCAGCACGGCCGATCCGACCAGGCCCGTCGCTCCCGTGAGCAGCAGCATGGGGCCAACCTAGATCATCCCGGGGCGGGAGGCGCCGAGCGTCGTCGCCCGCCGTGCCCCGGCCGCGTGATCGTTACTATGGGGCCCCGCACAGCACCCTCCCCGAATCCCTCCGAACTCTCAGGAACACACGAATGGCCTATGTGATCGCCGAGCCCTGCATCGGCACGAAGGACAACTCTTGCGTCGAAGTCTGCCCGGTCGACTGCATCCACCCGACGCCGGACGAGCCCGGCTACGAGGCGGCCGAGATGCTGTACATCGACCCGGAGGAGTGCATCGACTGCGATGCCTGCGTTGAGGCCTGCCCCGTGGACGCCTGCTTCGCCGAGGACCAGCTTCCCGACGAGTGGACGAAGTACATCAAGATCAACTCGGACTACTTCGCGGCGCAGTAGGGGAGTCGCTCGGGCCCGCGCGCGTCGCGGTGACCGGGCGCTCAGACCATCGGTAGCGCGATGCCGGTCGGCGGGCCGCTCGGCATCGGCGGCGCGGTCGGCAGCACGGGCAGCGCCAGCGGCGCGAGCGCGACCAGGCCGCGCGCCGCGTGGCGGATGGCCTGAGAGGCCGGGTCGTCCGGGTCGTCGAACACGAGCGGCAGGCCGTCGTCGGCGTGCTCGCGCAGGGCCATCGTGATCGGCACCTGGCCGAGCAGCGGCACGTCGAGCTCGTCGGCCAGCTCGCTCCCGCCGCCCTGGCCGAAGATCGGGAAGCGCTCGCCGCTCGGCGTGACGAACGCGGACATGTTCTCGATCACGCCGACGACGTCGAGTGAGACCTTATGGGCCATCTCGGCCGAGCGCCGCGCGACGCGCTGCGCGGTGGGCTGCGGAGTGGTGACGATCACGAACTGGGCCTGAGGCAGCAGCTGGGCGAGGGTCATCGAGACGTCGCCGGTGCCGGGCGGCAGATCGATGAGCAGGTAGTCGAGCGCTCCCCACGCGACATCCTGCAGGAACTGGGTGAGCGCCTTATGCAGCATCGGACCGCGCCAGACCACCGCGGCGTCCTCCTCGAGGAAGAAGCCGATCGACATCACCTTTACACCATTGCTCTCCAGCGGCACGATCTGGCGCTCGGCCGAGACGGCCGGGCGCGTCGAGCCGAGGCCGTACATGCGCGGGATCGAGTATCCCCACACGTCGGCGTCGAGGACGCCGACGGACTTGCCCTCGCCGGCGAGCGCGGCGGCCAGGTTCGCGGTGAGTGTCGACTTGCCGACGCCGCCCTTGCCCGAGCCGATGCACACCACGTTGGCGACCTGCGCGAGCGTGCCCTCCGGGAGGCCGGTGCTGCGGCCGAGCCGCTGGGCGAGTGCCGCCTTCTGCGCATCGTCGAGGACGTCGAAGGACACGTTGACACCGGTGACGCCCGGCAGCGCCGAGACGGCGGAGCTCACCGCGGTCTGGAAGTGGCCGCGCACCGGACAGCCGGCGGTCGTCAGCGACACGGTCACGTCGACGACGCCGAGCTCGTTGACGTCGATCGAGCGCACCATCCCGAGCTCGACGATCGAGCGGTGCAGCTCGGGGTCGATCACGATCTCGAGCGCCTTGAGGATGTCGTCCTTGTTCATCGTCGCTCCATTCTGGCAAACCGCCCGCCATCTACACGCGGGCGCCGCAAGGGCCGTCCGAAAACACCAACGGGACGACCGAGGTCGCCCCGTTGGCGGAGGGAGGAGAGGGTCCTTCTACTGTCGGCGGGATATGAGGCCGACAGACCGTCCCAGCCCGGGCTCTCCGCCCCGGGTGGGGTAAGCCTTGCGCGGGATCAGACCCGGCTGAGCACGCGCTCCTGCAGCTTGGATGCGAGCTCGCTGCCGGACTTGATCCGCGTCTGCACGACGTTCTCGAACTGCGCCGAGGCCTGCTCGACCTGCGCCGAGAGGTCCTTCACGGCGCTACCGCGGCGGCGGTCCAGGCGCGTGACCGTCTGCTCGAGGCCACGGCGGCGCTGGCGCAGCTGACGCTCGACGCGCGTGCGCGTCTTGCGCACCTCGCGCTCGAGGCCCTTGCGCGCGCTCGTGCCACGGCGCTCGAACTTCTTCAGCTGGGACTGCGCCTTCGCCGGGGTCGTGTAGGTGGTGACGACGTCGTTGACGCCCGACACGACGCGGTCGCGGGCGATGAGCGCCGCACCGACGGGGATGAGGACGGCGCGCTCGACGATCTCGGTGGGGTTGCGCTGGCCGTTCGACGTGCTCGGGGTCTTCGCCGCCGTGCGGCGGGCGGCCGGCTTCGCCGCTGTGCGCTTCGCCGTCGTGCGCTTCGTCGCGGTCGTCTTACGGGTCGGGGCGCCGGTGGGCGCGCCCGTGCTGGGGGCTGGGGCCATAGGGGCGTGGCTCCTCTCTCTGGGGCTCAGAGGGCTGTGAGGGATCGATTCGATCGTCCGCTGTCGTCTTCAGACTAGCAGCGAACACCTGTTTGTAAACCCCACTTGGAGCTTTGTTACAGCAAATCCGCAAGATGCGGGGAAATCGCCGTGATTACAGGATATTCACGGCTTGGAGCTTGTAACAACAGGAACGTGCGTTCGCCGCAGCCAGAGCGCGGGATCGTGCAACTCCTCGACGCTCGGAAGCAGTTCGGGCGAGCTCCAGGCGCGGTTGAGCGCCGCCATTCCCTCGCGCTCGACGACGGCGTCGCAGAAGCGCCGCCCGTCCTCGTATTGGCGCATCTTCAGCTCGAGTCCGAGCAGGCGCTCGAGGATTCGCCAGGCCGGCGAGCGCGTCGCCCGACGCTCGTCGAGCGCACCCCGAAGCACGCCGAGCTCGTCGCCGAGCAGCTCGGCGCCGACCGCGTCCATGACGTGCTCGGCGTGACCCTCGACGAGCGACATCGTCACCTGAATGCGCGCGACGATCCGCTCGCGCTCCGGGCCGAGGACGATCTGCAGGAGGTCGCCGTGGCGGACCCGGTCGATGAGCTCGCGCAGATCGGCGGTGCTCGGCAGCCGCAGCAGCGAGCCGGCCGATACGTTGACCTGCAGCCCGTCGAGCAGCTCGGTCACCAGGCCGGCGAGGTGCTCGCGCAGCCATGGCACGCTCGAGAACTGGATCGCGTGCGTGACCTCGTGGATCGTCACCCAGGTGACGAGTGCGTCCTGGTCGACGTTCAGCTTCGCCGCCGCCTCCGCGAGGTTGGGCGCCAGGAGCAGCAGCCGGGTCGGGGCGCCGGCGTCGAGCAGCACGATGTCGTACTGCCCGAGCACCCGCTGGGAGAGCAGCCCCGTCAGCGCCCCCACCTGCACCGCCATCATCGCGCCCGACACCGAGCGCAGCGGGCCGGCCAGCGGTCCGAGGCCGTCGCCGAGCCGATCGTCGAAGGAGTCCAGCAGCGGGCCCATGCTCGCGTGGTTGGCGGCGATCCACTGGGCGCGATCGACGGCCTCCGGGCGGGGCAGCTCGACGGTCGGGACGAGCCCGGTGTAGGCGCTCACGCGAGCGGCGCCGTCCCGCGCACGGTCGGCGAGATCCGGCGGAAGCGTGGCCGGGGCGGGGGTGCCGGAGAGCAGTCCCGCCACCCGCTGGGCGATGGCCCAATCGATCATCACCCTGATGGTGACACCAATGTGAGCTCGGCCAGGCCGGCGGCCGTGCGCGCGGCCACCACCGGCGAGCGCGGAACGAGATCGAGCGGAGCCGCGAGCGGATCGGCGTAGCCGGTGAACGCGACGAGCCCGCCGCTCTCGCGCACGATGAGCTGGGCGGCCGCGACGTCGACGGCGCGACACCGCCACAGGCTGAGCATCCCGTCCACGCGCGTGGCCGCGACCTGGCACATCGACACGGCCATCGTGCCGAGCGCCCGCACGCGATGCACCCGGGCCACCAGGCCGTCGGCCGCCGCGGCGAGGTAGCGCGGGTTGGCCGACTCCACCGCGACGAGCTCGAGGCGCCCGTCCTGCGTGCGCCGCTCCGGCGGCGCATCGGCGAGCGCCGCACCGTTCAGGCGAACCCCCGCCTCGCGCCAGGCCACCCATTCCTCGCGCGCGCCGAAGTCGTAGACGTAGCCGAAGACGACGTCGGCCATCGTCGCGCCGCGGGCGACGGCGACCGAGACGGCGTGATGGGGAAGGCCGCGCTTGGCGTTCAGCGAGCCGTCGATCGGGTCGATGATGACCCGCAGCGCATCGTCCCCGAAATCGACCTCCCCCCGCTCCTCCGACAGCGCCAGGAAGCGGTGGCCGTGCGCGCGCAGCACCTCCAGCTCGTCGAAGATGATCTCCTCGGCGGCGCGGTCGATGAACACCGCCTCGTCGCCTCCCTCACCGCGGCCGGTCTCGCGCGCCCGCTCGCCCGTCGTCGGATGCTGGGCGAGCATCGCCTGGATGCCGGCGACCGAGCGGCGACAGACGCCGAGCCAGTCGGGGCTCGCCCCCGTATCCGAAGCCGCCATGCGGTCATATCCTACGAGCGATGGCCCCCGAGCTCGCCGAGTCGTCTGCGCCGCAGGACCAGGACCACGACCAGGCCCTCGGCTCGGCCGAGGGGCCGATGCTGCTGCTTGGCGGGGCGGGAAGCGGCAAGACGGAGATGATCGTCGGGCGCTTCGCCTCCCTTGTGCAGCGCGGCGTCGCTCCGGAGAGCGTGCTCGTGCTCGTGCAGATGCGCCGAGCGGCCGACGCGCTGCGCGCGCGCCTCGAGGACACGCTCGAAGGCGGCTACGAGGAGCTGCGCGTCCACACGGGACCGGACTTCTGCGAGCGCCTGCTGCGCGAGGAGGCGCTGCAGGCCGGGCTCGACCCCTTCTTCGCGACGGCCACGCAGGCAGATCGCGTGGCCATGCTGCTCGATCGCGTGGACGAGCTGACGCTCGCGCGCCACGACTTCCACGGCCGACCGTCGGCCCTGATGGCCAGCCTCGTCGAGCGGATCGACCGCCTCAAGGACGAGCTGATCGGCGCGCGCGACTTCCGCGCCTGGGCGGCGCGACAGGAGGGCGAGGCCGAGCGCGAGTTCGCCCAGCTCTACGAGGATCACGACCGAATGCTCGCCGAGCAGGGGGCCCTCGACGCCGGCGAGACGCTCATGCGGGCGTGTGCGCTGCTGCGCGAGCGGCCCGACGTCCTGGCGCGCACGGCGGAGCGTCTCTCGCACGTGCTCGTCGACGACTACCAGGATGCGAGCTTCGCGCTGGTCACGCTGGTGAACCTGCTCGCGGGCGACGGCGGCGACCTGCTGGCCGCCGGGAACGACGATGAGGCGATCTGGCGCTCGCGCGGTGCCGCGGCCAAGAACCTGCGCGACTTCCGCGAGCGCCATCCGGGGGCGCCCGTCGTCGTCCTGCAGCGGAGCCATCGCTGCCCGCAGCAGGTGCTCGATGCGGCGGCCGCGGTCGTGGCCGGCAACCCCGATCGCCTCGCGCTGCCGCTCCAGGGGCAGGCGGGCGGGGAGGTGCGCTTCTGGCGCTGCGCGAACGAGCGCTCGCAGGCGCAGACCGTCGCGGCGGAGATCGAGCAGCTCATCTCGCGCCGGGGCGTTCCGCCGCCGCAGATCGCGATCCTCGTGCGCTCGGTGGGCGTCGAGAGCCGCCTGCTGGCCGGCGCGCTCGAGGAACGCGCGGTGCCCTATCGCGTCGTCGGGGCGAGCGCGTTCTATGAGCGCGCCGAGGTGCGCGATGTGCTCGCCTGGCTGCGGCTGCTCATCGATCCGCGCGATGCCGCCGCGGTCGTGCGGGCGATGGCCCGGCCGCCCATCGAGCTGCGCTCGATCGACCTCGCGCGCGTCATCCAGATCGCGCGGCGGCGCAAGCTCGACATGGTCTCGGCGATGGCCGCCGCCACCGAATCGCCCCAGATCCCACCCGAGGCCCGCGAGCGTATCCTCGCCTTCCTCAAGCTGCAGCGCTCCGCGCTCGGCGCGCTCGACACGACGCGGCCCGACCTCTTCGTGCATCGCCTCGTCGATCGGCTCGGGTTGCGACGCCAGCAGCTGTTCGCCGCGCAGACCGACATCGTCGAGCGCCTCGTCAATCTCGCCCGGCTCGGCGAGATGGCCGCCGCCTTCGTGCGCCGCGCGCCGCAGGCGACCCCGCGCGAGTTCGCCCGCTACATCACCGCGGTGTCGGAGGCCGGCCTGCGTCAGGAGGAGGCGGCGGCCGTGGCCGACGGGCGCACGCGGACCGTCACCGTGATGAGCATGCACGCCGCGCGCGGCCGCGAGTTCGACCACGTGTTCGTCGTCGGCCTGCAGTCCTCGCGGATGCCGGGGGCGCGTCGCCAGGCCGTCGAGCCGATCCCCGACGAGCTGCTCGGCGAGTGCCTTCCGCCCGACTCGCGCGCCGCGCACATCGCCGAGATGCGCCGGCTCCTGCACGTCGCGATGACGCGTGCGCGCACCGGGCTCGTGCTCGCGTACGCCGCCACCTCCGAGCGCGGCGCCGTCCAGCCGCCGTCGCCGTTCGTCGAGGAGGCGCGCGGGGCGGTCGCCGGTACGTGGGAGGAGCACGAGGAGGAGCTGTTCGGTCCGGCCGAGACGCTGCCCTCGACGCTGCGGCTGATGCGCGAGGAGGTGCTCGAGAGCGTCGCCCGCATCGGCGGCCGCCTCGGCGAGCTGCGCCTCGACACCGAGCTGGACATCTCGCACGGCGTCGTGCGCTATCTGGAGCTCGTCAAGCTCGCCGCGCTGATCGACCGGCCGTCGGGCCAGACCGTCGCCGAGGCGCTGCCCGATCTGAACACGCGCGTGCTCGCGTCGTGCACCGCGCTGCAGCGCGAGATCTTCGAGACGTCCTCGCTCGACGACACGCTGCTCGCCGCCGAGCACGACGACCGGGCGCGGGCGCAGGCGATCGCGGCGCGCGACGAACCGTCGCTCGAGCCGTTCCTGCCGAAGCGCGGCGAGGGCCTCGTACTGTCGGCCTCGGACATCGAGACCTACCGGTCGTGTCCGCTGAAGTACAAGTTCGCGCGCGTCTTCCGGATCCCGTCCGAGCCGACGCTCAACCAGCGCTTCGGCATCCTCATCCACCAGGTGCTCGAGCGCTTCCACGCGGGTGCCCGGGAGGGAACGCTGGACGACCTCTTCGAGCTGCTCGACGCGGGCTGGCGGCGCGGCGGCTTCGGCGACTCAGACCAGGAGCGCCAGCTGCGCGAGAAGGCCCAGGTCGCGCTCACGCAGTACCACGAACGGCTCGCGGTGGAACCCGCCGAGCCGGTCTGGTTCGAGCGCTCGTTCTCCTTCCGCCTCGGTCCGCACCACCTGCGGGGGCGCGTGGACCGCGTCGATCGCCTTCCCGATGGCGGCTACGAGCTCATCGACTACAAGACCGGCGTCCCGAAGACGCCGAGCCAGCTGCGCGACGACGTCCAGCTGTCGCTGTATGCGGTGGCGGCTCGCGAGGCGTGGCAGCTCGACGCGGCCCGCCAGGCGTACTACTACGTGCTCGACAACGAGAAGGTGCCGGTGCCGCGCGCCGACGTCGACGAGACGCAGATCAAGGACACCGTGCTCGAAGTGGCCGACGGCATCCTCAGCCAGGGGTTCGAGCCGACGCCGTCCTACTCGGCTTGCTCGATGTGCGACTACCGGATCGTCTGCCCGGCGGCGGAGAAGTAGCTCTGCTCGGGACGGGGCGGCGGTTCGGGTCGCGGGTGCGTTCGGGGGAGCCCGCGCGCGCCGCCGAAGCCCGAGCGCCCCGCGCGGCCCCGGGCTACTCCGCCGACGACTCCGGCCCGCGCTGTCGCAGAAACCGCTGGAACTCGCGCGCGAGCAGATCCCCCGAGGGCAGGTCGTCCGCCGACAGCGCTTCGCTCTCGGCCGCTCGCTCCAGGCGCTCGACGAACGCCTGGATGTCGGGATCGCTCTGGACGGCCAGGCCGACCTGGCGCTCGTAGTCGGCCGCCGCGCTCTCCAGCTCGGACGCGTCGACCGAGACGCCGACAAGGCCCTCGAGGCGTCGCACGAGCGCGAGCGCCGCCTTCGGATTCGGCGCGGCAGCGACGTAATGGGGCACGCTCGCCCACAGGCTCGCGGTCGGCAGGCCCGCGGTGGCGGCGGCGGTGTGCAGCACCCCGACGATCCCGGTCGGACCCTCATAGCTCGACGGGGTCAGGCCGAGGCGCTCGGTGAGGACGGGATCGGAGGCGTGGCCGGTGATGGACACCGGGTGTGAGTGGGGCACGTCCGCGAGCAGCGCTCCGAGCGTGACGATGAGCTGCACGCCGAGCGCCTCGGCGAGGTCGACGATGAGGGCGCTGAACGTGCGCCACCGCATCGAGGGCTCCGATCCCTGGACGAGCACGAGGTCGCGCGGGGCGCGCGGGGCGCGGGCCTCGTAGATCTCGACGGCGGGCCACTCGAGCTCGCGCGTGCGCCCGTCGACGAGGCGGATCTGCGGTCGCGTTGATTGGAAGTCGTAGAACTCCTCGGGATCGATCTGCGCGAAGCGCTGCGCCCCGAGGGCGGCGCCGATGAAGCTCGCCGCCGCCGAGGCCGCGTCGCCGGCGTCGTTCCACCCCTTGAAGGCCGCGATGAGCGCTGGGGCGCGAAGCGGATCCGGCCGACGGTCCCAGATGAGGGGCTGCATCCGACTCACGGTACATCATGGGGTGATGCCTTCCGCCGTGTCATCCGTCCAGCCGCCGCACGCCGCCGGCGCCGTCGCGGCGCTGCGGCCCGGGGAGCCGATCGACGCCGTGTACGCGTGCGCGCGCAAGGATCGTCTCCTCTCACGCGCGGGCACGCCGTATCTCGCGCTCGAGCTGCGCGATCGCACCGGAACGATCGCGGGCCGTGCGTTCCGTGACGCCGACGTGCTCGCCGGGCGCTTCGAGCGCGGCGACCTCGTCCGTGTGCGAGGACGCGTCGAGCGCTTCCGCGACGAGCTGCAGATCGACGTGTCCGCGATCGCGCGCGCCCCGGACGGCACGGCCGACCCGGCCGATTTCCTGCCGGTCGCGTACCGCGACCTCGACGAGCTCGAGGGCTTCCTCGAGCATCTCGTGCGCGAGGTCTACGACGATGGCCTGCGCTCCCTGCTCGAGCGGCTGCTCGGCGACACCGAGCTGCGGGCGCAGCTGCGCCGCGCGCCGTGCAGCCGCGGCGGCCACCACGCGTACCTCGGCGGGCTGCTCGAGCACACCGTCGCCGTTGCGACGCTCACGCTCGAGTGCGCGCAACTGCATCCGCGCCTCGACCGTGACCTGCTGCTGACGGCGGCGATCGTCCACGACATCGGCAAGACGCGCGAGTTCACCTACGGGGCGGACATACAGCTGAGCGACGAGGGGCGTCTGCTCGGCCACGTCGAGCTCGGGCTGCGCCTGCTCGAGCGCTTCGCGCCGGACACGCTGAGCGACGACCGCCGGCTCGCGCTCGCTCACTGCGTGCTCGCCCATCACGGACCCGAGGCGCTCCCGGGCCGGCGCTTCGGCTCGGCTGAGGCGCTCGCGCTGTACCGTCTGAACGCCCTCGACGCGACCGTCAAGGGCGCGCTCGAACATGGCCTTCCCTGACCGCCACGTCCTGGTTGCCGCCGTCGCCGTCGCGGGCGCCGTCGCGGCGGTGAGCATCGGGGTGGGTGCGGCCGGCGCCCACCGATCGCCCACCGCCGTGGTGAGCGCGATTCCGGCCGCCGTCACGTGTCCGGTGCTGCCGGCCAACGATCCGATCAACGAGAACATCTCGCACGCGCCGGTCGACCCGAACTCGGCGCGCTACATCGCGAGCATCGGCGCCGGCGGTCATCTGCACCCCGATTTCGGGACGCCGCCGTCGTACGGGATCCCCTACACCGTGGTCGGCCCGCACCAGCCGCGCGTGCCGATCCACTTCACCGCGTACGGCGACCAGTCCGATCCGGGGCCGTACCCGGTACCCCCCGACGCGCCGGTCGAGGGGGCCGGCCAGCCCGGCGATCAGCATGTGCTCGTGGTGCAGAACGGGACCTGCCAGCTGTTCGAGCTCTACGACGCGCAGCGCGTCGGCGACGGCTGGGATGCCGGCTCGGGCGCGATCTTCAATCTGCGCAGCACAAAGCTGCGGCCCGACGGCTGGACCTCGGCCGACGCCGCCGGGCTGCCGATCTTCCCGCTGCTGGTCCGCTACGACGACGTGCGCAGCGGTGCCATCGATCACGCGCTGCGGGTGACGGTCGCGCAGACGCAGGCGGGCTTCATCCACCCGGCGACGCACTTCGCCTCGAACTCGACGAACCCGGCGCTACCGCCGATGGGACTCCGGCTGCGGCTGAAGGCGAGCTTCGACATCTCGCACTTCAACGGCGCCGCGCGCATCATCCTCGTCGCGCTGAAGCGCTACGGGCTCATCGTCGCCGACAACGGGTCGAGCTGGTACATCACCGGAGCCCCCGATCCGCGCTGGGACAACAACAACCTCGACGAGCTGAAGACCGTGCCGGGCTCGGCCTTCGAGGTCGTCGAGACCGGGCCGATCCTGCACGACGGGTAGTGCCGCGCCGGGAGCGCGGCGCGAGGAGGCGGGCGGCCGCCGTCAGGCCTGGGTCTGCGGCTCAGGCTGCGGCTCGGCGCTTGCCGGCGCGGCGGCAGCGGGAGCGGCAGCGGCAGCGGGAGCGGGGGCCTGCGTCGGGGCGGCGGGGGCCGCCGCGGGCGGGGCCACGGGCTGCTCGGCTGCCGGCGTGATCGTCGGCTTGGACCCGCCGCTGACCGCGTCCTTGAACTCGTTCATGCCGGTGCCGATCGAACGCGCGATCTCGGGGATCCGCTTCGCGCCGAAGACCAACAGCAGGATGACAACGAGGAATGCGATGTGGAGGGGATTGTCAAGGCCCATTGGTCAATCAAGTGTAGTCGATCGCCAACCCCGGCAATCGGCACTTGTCCACCGCCTACGTATGCGGCGCAGGAGCCGGATCGCGATCCGTTCGGGGTCCCGGCGAGCGCAGCACGAGCCGCGCCGCGACGAGCACCAGCAGCACCGCGAACGCGACGCGCAGGGCCGAGCCCGGAAGAGCGTTGGCGGCGGCGACGCCGGCCAGCGTGGCCGGCACGGCGGCGACGCCGATGCACATCGCGTCGCGGCGTCGCACCAGGCCGCGACGGTCCTGAACGAGCGCGCCGACAAGGGCCACCGGAGCGATCGCGAGCAGCGACGTCGCCTCGGCCTGCTGCTGGGAGAGGCCGACGATGAGCGCCAGCGCGGGAACGAACACGACGCCGCCGCCGACGCCGAGCAACCCCGCGATGACCCCGCCGAGCAGTCCGATCAGCGCGACGGCGATCACTGCAGGATCAGCTCGATCGCGCTCGCCACGAGCACGCCGGCGAACAGGTAGGTGAGCAGCCGCACGGGCACGCGACGGGACAGCCACGTCCCGATGAACACACCGGCGATCGCCGGCAGCCCGATGAGCAGGCCGTCGCCGACACGCAGGTTGTCGTACGACAGGCCCTGCCATGCGGCGCCGACGGAGGCGATCACGGCGATGGCGGCGAGCGACGTCGCCGTGGCGCTGCGCTCGTCGTAGGCGAGCCACCACAGCAGCAGCGGAACGACCACGACGCCCCCACCGACCCCGAACAGTCCGCTGAACGCACCCGCGGTGATTCCGATCGCGACCAGCTTGAGCAACCGGGTCGCGGGCATGCGCGGCATACTAAAGGCGTGTCTCCCGCCGCCACGCTCGTCGAGGCGCTCGATCCGGTGCGCGCCGATCCCGCGTCCAGTGCGGTGTTGCTCGATATCGACGGCACGCTGGCGCCGATCGTGCGTCACGCCGCCGACGCGCACGTGCCGGAGGCGACACGCACGCTGCTCATCGACGTCTCCCGCCGCTACCGCCTCGTCGGGTGCGTGAGCGGCCGCCGGGCGACCGTGGCGCGCCAGATCGTCTCGATCGGGACGATCGCCTACGTCGGCAACCACGGAGCGGAGGTCCTGCTCCCCGGTGCGACGCGGGCGCGCGTCGATCCGCGGGCCGCCGAGTGGGCGGGGCGGGTCGCGCGCTTCGCCGCCGCCGTCGACACCCCCGACCTGCAGCGGCTGCGCGTGCGTGGGGAGGACAAGGACACGATCGCCGGCTTCCACTGGCGCGGCGCGCCCGACGAGGAGGCCGCGCACGAGGCCGTGCTCGAGATCGCCCGCCGCGCCGAGGACGAGGGCTTCCACGTGCACTGGGGACGGAAGGTGCTCGAGGTGCGGCCGCCGATCGAGCTCGACAAGGGCGCCGGCGTCACGGCCCTGCTCGACGACCAGCCCGTCCATGCGGCGGTCTACGTCGGAGACGATTCGACCGATCTCGATGCCTTTCGCGCGCTGCGTGCGCGGGTCGAGGACGGCCGCCTGCAGAGCGCGATCTGCGCGGCGGTGAGCTCTGAGGAGGCGCCGGAGGATCTTGCCCGCGAGGCCGACCTGATGCTCGACGGGCCGAGCGGCGTACGCGAGCTGCTCGAAGCGCTGCTCAGGTGAGCCGGCGCGGTGCGCTTCGTCGACTTCCTCCGGTCCACGGTGCTGCTCAGTGCGGGCGCCGCGACGGCGCTCGCGGCGGTCACCGTGATCGCTGCCGACAACCGCGCTGAGACGCGCCCCGCGCTCGTGTCGATCGGCTGGTGGGTGCTCACCGCCGCGGTCGGGCTGATCCTCGGCCGCCGCGCCGCGGCGGCCCCGCCGATCGCGCGGCTGCTCGCCGGGGCGAAGACGACGACGACAATGCCGGTCCACCGCCCGGGCCTCACGCTCGTCAACCGCCTGTGGCCGCTGCTCGTGCTGACCCTCGTCAGCGGAGCGCTCGCCTTCGTGCAGCCCCAGGTGCCGGGCATCGCCGCCGGCGTCCCGATCGTGCTCGCGCTGTACTGGCGCCGCCAGGACGCCGCCGTGGCCGCGATCGAGGAGCGCGACGGCGCGCGCTTCTACGTCAAGCCCACGTCACCGCTGCGTCCGATGGCGCTCGAGCGCGCCCCGGGCTTCAAGGCGCTTCGGCCGGAAGGTCTCGGCGGCGCACCCGGATGAGCGGCTCCGCGCCGCCGGTGCTCGTCGTCTCGCTCGGCGCCACCGCCGGCCTGCGCGCGGCCGATGAGCAGCTCGCCGGCGCCCTGCGCCGGGCGGGCGCCGAAGTGACCGTCGCGGTGGCCCGGCCACCTCGCGAGCTGCGCACCTTCGCGCTCACCGACCTCTCGTGGGCGCTCGCGGCCCGCGCGGCTGCGCAGGCGGCGCTCGCGCGCCGACCGGATAGCGTCGTCGTCTATTCGAGCGTCACCGCGGCGGCCTGCTGGCCGCGACGCGGGGCGATCCGCTTCGACGCTCCGGCTCGCGGCAACCGTCCTGGCCGCCACGGACTGTGGCAGCGCCCGCTCGAGCGCCGAAGGCTTCGCGGGGCGACCGTGCTCGTGCCCTGGAGCGCCGGCGCGCTCCGCGAGGTCGGAGCGACCGCGGGGCCGTCGCGTGCGGTCATCGTGCCGGTCGCCGTCACGGCGTCCGGACCGGCGGCCGAGCGCCGCGACATCGCGGCCATCAGCTACGTCGCGAACCCGCATAAGAAGGGCACCGACCGCGTGCTGGACGCGTGGGGGCGCGTCCGCCGCCCGGGCGAGGAGCTCGTGCTCGCCGGGGCCGAGCTCGACGTCCGCGAAGAGGGCGTGCGCGTCGTCGGGCGCCTGTCCCGCGCGGACTACCGCGCACTGCTGCGCCGCTCGCGGACGTTCGTGTGCGCGCCCCGCCGGGAGGACTACGGCATCGCCCAGCTCGAGGCGCTCGCCGACGGGTGTCGTCTCGTCACCACGCCGGCACCCGGCCCCTACGCCGCGCTGGAGCTGGCCCGCGAGCTCGACCCGCGCCTGGTCGGCGACGATCTCGCCGGCGCCCTGCGGCTCGCCCTCGACGACGAGCCCGGCGACTACGCCGAGCGCGCGGCGGCGCTGCTCGCGCCGTTCTCGCCCGCGGCCGTGGACGCGTGCGTCGCGCACGAGCTCCTGCCGCGCCTGCGGGCGAGCGCCTGAGCGGGCGCGCTCAGCGCCCGGGCTTGCGCAGGCTCTGCAGCTCCGCCCAGCCGCGGGTGTTGGCGACCTGCTCGGGGCCGAGCCAGGCGCGGCGCGCCGTCGCCACCCCCCAGCGCATGTTCGCCAGCGTCGTCGTGCGGTGCGCGTCGGAGTCGATGACGATCCGCACGCCGGCCGCCGCGGCCGCGCGTGCGGCGCTGTCCTTGAGGTCGCGCCGCTGCGGGTTCGCGTTGATCTCGAGCATCGTCGAGCTGTCGGCGGCGGCGGCGATCACCGCCTCGAGGTCGACGGCATAGGGCTCGCGGCGCGCGATCAACCGCCCCGTGGGATGCCCGATGGCGTCGACGAGCGGGTGTCGCACGGCGCGCACCATCCGCTCCGTCATCGCCTGCTCGCTGGTGGCGAACGACGTGTGCACGCTGGCCACGACCCAGTCGAGCTCGGCCAGCAGCTCGTCCTCGTAGTCGAGCGAGCCGTCGGGCAGCACGTTCACCTCGCTGCCGGCGAGCACCCGGATGCCCTCGAGGCGAGCGTCGACCTCGCGCACGCGCTCGATCTGGCGGCGCAGCTCGTCGGGCGAGACGTCGTTGCCGAACCCGTGCGAAGCCGAGTGGTCGGTGATCGCCAGGTACTCGTAGCCGAGATCGCGCGCGGCGAGCGCCATCTCCTCGATCGTCTGATGTCCGTCGGAGGCGATCGTGTGGCAGTGCAGGTCGCCGCGGATGTCCTCGAGCCGCACCAGCACCGGCAGGCCGGCCCCGCCGTCGGCGGCGGCCGCGAGCTCGCCGCGATCCTCGCGCAGCTCGGGCTCGATATAGGCGAGGCCGCACAGGGCGTACACCTCCTCCTCGGTCGCGCACGCCGTGGTGAGGCCGCTGCCGTCGTCGAGCACGCCGTACTCGGAGACGTGCAGTCCCGCGCGCACGGCATCCTCGCGCAGGCGCGCGTTATGGCGCGCCGACCCGGTGAAATGCTGGTAAAGGCTGCCGAACCGCTCGGCGGCGACGATGCGCAGATCGAGGCTCAGGCCGGTGTGGGTGCGCCCCCGTACGGCCGTCTGGCGGCCGCCCGCCGCGGTGCCGGTCTCGGCGCCCGGCGCCGTGCTCACGGCCTCGATGAGCTCGAGCGCGCCGAGCGCGGCGACGAGCGCCGCGGGCTCGTCGGATGCGGCGACGATGTCGAGGTCCTTGACGCTGTCGGCCTGGCGGCGCACCGAGCCGGCGAGCTGCAGGGCGGCGGGCGCCGCGCGGTCGCGGAGGCCGTCGAGGATCTGCTCGCCGAGCTCGAGCGCCCGGGGCAGCAGGACGCGGGGGGCCCGCGACTCGCCGAGACCGGCGTCGAGCGCGCTGAGCACCTGTTCCTCGAAGCGCGGGCCGAGACCGCGCACGGTGCGCAGGCGCTGCGCGAGCGCCGCCTCGCGCAGCGCCGCCAGCGAGTCGATTCCGAGCTCGTCGTGGAGCAGGCGCGCGCGCTTGGGGCCGAGGCCGGGCAGGCGTGTGAGCTCGAGGAGGCCGGCCGGGAACTTGGCTCGCAGCTTCTCGGCCGCCGGGATCGTCCCCGTCTGTGCGAGGGCGAGGATCTTCTCCTGCAGGGTCTTGCCGACTCCCGGGAGGTCGGTCGCGCGGCCCTCCCGGGCGAGGGCCGCCACCGAGCTCGACGCGTCGCGCACGGAGCGGGCGGCGTTGCGGTACGCGACGACGCGATGGACGATGGCGCCGTCGAGCTCGTACAGGTCGCCGAGCTCGTCGAGCGCGTCGGCGATCGTCGCGTTGGAGGGGTCGGTCACGGTGCGGCGACGGGATCGGGGTCCACGCTCAACTGGAGCACGGGCTAGGGTAGTGGGCTGTGTCAGACGACGCCTGGCTCATACTCCCGACCTACAACGAGGCCGAGAACATCGAGGCTATCGTGGCCGCCGCGGGCGAGGTGCTCGCTGGTGCCGCGCCCGATGCGTTCCGGATCCTCATCGTCGATGACGGCTCGCCGGATGGCACCGGTGACATCGCCGACCGCCTCGCCGCCGAGCACGATTGGCTGCGCGTGCTGCACCGGACGAGCAAGGGCGGCATCGGTCCCGCCTACCTCGCCGGCTTTCGCTACGCGCTCGATCACGGGGCGGCGTACGCGATGGAGATGGACTCCGACTTCTCCCACGATCCTGCCGATCTCGCCCGCCTGCTCGACGCGGTGCGTGACGGCGCTGACGTCGCCCTCGGCTCCCGCTACGTGCCCGGGGGCGGTGTCACCGACTGGGGCCTGCTGCGCCGCTTGATCAGCCAGGGCGGGTCGACGTACGCGCGCTGGGTCCTCGGTCTGCACGTGAAGGACCTCACGGGCGGCTTCAAGTGCTTCCGCCGCGAGGTGCTCGAGGCGATGCACTTCGAAGGAGTGCGCTCGCAGGGCTACGCCTTCCAGGTCGAGCTCACCTACCGCGCCGTGCGGGCCGGATTTGACGTCGTGGAGGTGCCGATCGTCTTCCGCGATCGCGAGCACGGCACCAGCAAGATGTCGTGGCGGATCGCGGCGGAGGCGTTCTGGCTCGTTCCGCTGCTGCGCTTCGGGCCCCAGCCGCCGGCGCTGCCGACGCCGGAGCCGGCGCCGAACTCCGGCCCGACGAGCTGACGCACCGCCGATATTCGCCGGGCGGCCGGCGGCGCCGTTCAACCGTGTCGTCACCGCAGCCGATGGCGATCGAATGGATGCCTCCGCGTACGCGTTCACCTACGGCGTGCGGAGAACCCGGGAGACGCTGCGCCTGTGGCAGTCGCGACCGCTCCCGGTCGTGGGCCGCTGGGCCGCGGGGTCGCTGGCGACGGCCGTCGCGATGCTGCTCGCGGTTCTCACCGTATCGACGATCGACCACCACAGGCTCGAGTTCCTGACCCTCGAGCCGCCGTTCGTGACCGGCGGGCCCGCCGACGTGGTCGGCCTGCTCGAGCACAACGCGCTCGTGCTCGCCCTCCACGCGATGGCCTGCGTGGCCGGCTTCATCGCCGGGAGCTCGCTGCCGCTGCAGGCCCACGCGCATCGCGGCCTCTCACGCTGGGTGCACGAACATGGGGGGCGTATCGCGATCGCCTTCGTCGTCGGCGCCACGGCGTTCTCGCTCAGCGCCCAGACGTGGGTGCTCGGCCACGAGCTCGCCGGCGTGAGCGGCTTCCTGGGCGTCTCCCCGGCGCTGCTGCTGGCGTCCGTCCTGCCGCACGCGATCCTCGAGCTCACGGCGCTGTTCCTGCCGCTCGCGGCCTGGATCATCGCGAGCCGGCGCGGCGAGTGGGAGCAGCTGCTCGCCGCCACGCTGGTCACGGTCGCGATCGCGGTCCCGATGCTCGTGCTCGCGGCGCTCATCGAGGTCTACGTCTCGCCGCACCTGTTCGCCGTGCTCACCGGCATCCACCCGCCGATCACGCGGACCTTCGGGACGGTGACGGTGACGGTCGGGGCGCACTGAGCGATGTAGGCTGCGCACCCGATGGTCACCGGTCGGGAGCCGTGGGTGCCGGACGAGCTGGCCACCGCGGGCCGGGAGAACCTCGATCCCGTTCACGCCGCGGGCTACGACGATAAGGAGGACGCGGACGCCGCGAGCGAGTCCGCCCTGCTGTTCGAGCTCGATCTTGGCGAGCGGCCGACCGTCGTCGATCTCGGCGCCGGCACGGGCCAGTTCACACTCGAGGTCGCCAAGCGGGCGGGCCGCGTCGTCGCCGTCGACGTCTCGTCGGTCATGCTCGAGCGCCTGCGTGCGAAGCTCGAGCGCGCCGGCCGGCGCAACGTGGAGTGCGTCCGAGCCGGGTTCCTGACCTACGAGCATCGCGGGGAGGTGGCCGACGCCGTGTACAGCCGCTACGCGCTGCATCACCTGCCCGACTTCTGGAAGGCCGTGGCGCTCGCGCGGATCGCAACCTTCCTGCGCCCCGGCGGGGTGCTGCGCCTGTCCGACGTCGCCTACGGGTTCGACCCCTCCGACGCGGCTACGCACCTGGAGGCCTGGATGGACGCGTCGGCCGCTGCGTCGGCCGGGGCCGGCTGGACCCGCGCCGAGCTCGAGGAGCACGTGCGCGACGAGCACAGCACCTTCACCTGGCTGCTGGAGCCGATGATCCTGCGGGCCGGCTTTGCGATCGAGGATGCCCGCTACCGCGACGACCGTATGCTCGCGCGCTACCTCTGCCGCAGGACCGAGTGAGGGTACTACACTTTGTATAGTGACAAGGCGGACCCCGCCACCAGCGAAGGAGAATCCATGGCAGCCAACGTCTTCGACGTGACCGACAGCAGCTTTCAGGCCGAGGTGATCGAGTCCGACACGCCGGTGCTCGTCGACTTCTGGGCGCCCTGGTGCGGGCCGTGCCGGGTCGTCGCCCCGGTGCTCGAGGAGATCGCCGGCGAGCGCGAGGATCTGCGCATCGCCAAGCTGAACGTCGATGACAACCAGCACACGGCGGCGAGCTTCGAGGTGCTCTCGATTCCGACGCTCATCCTCTTCCGCAACGGCCAGCCGGTCAAGAAGGTCATCGGCGCGTACCCCAAGAAGAAGCTCGAAGCCGAGCTCGAGCCCGCCCTCGCCTAGCGGACGCTAATCGGCGAGGGGTCGCGCGGTGATGCGCGGGGTGCCCGTCAGCGAGCGGACGCCCCGTTCGCGCGCCTCGCTGGCCTTCTTGCGCAGCAACTCGTGATCGGCGGCGCCAAGCAGGTCCTCGGCGTTCATGCCGGCGCTGAGCGTCGCCCATCCGCAGCCGAGGGTCGGAGTGCTGTGGTCGGGCAGCGGCGCGCTCGCCGCGACACGCTCGGAGATCCGGCTGGCCACCGCTGCCGTCTCCTCGTCGGTGGAGTCCAGGAGCAACACCGCGAACTCGTCCCCGCCCCAACGGAAGCTGCGGTCGAGCTCGCGTACGCTCGCCCGTAGCGCGTCGCCGACGGTGCGCAGGCAGGCGTCTCCCGCGAGATGGCCGTAGCGGTCGTTGATGAGCTTGAAGCCGTCGAGATCGATGAGTAGCAGCGTCGCCCGCTGGTCGCGACGCTTCTCATCGGGCACGATCTCGGCGAGCGCCTCCTCGAAGGCCCGGCGGTTGAGCAGGCCGGTCAGCTCGTCGATGCGCGCCTCGTGACGCGCTGCCTCCTCGGCCAGGCTGAGGTCGACGCGGCGGGCGTGCAGATGGTCGACGAGGGCGACGATGAGGGCGGAGATCCCCGCCCAGACGAGCACCTGGCACAGCACGAAGGCGGTCGGGAAGCTGGGGGCGCCGTAGAGCAGCGGGGCGAAGGCACCGAGCGCCACGAGCACGGCGAATGCGGCGGCTCGGCGAGGGGGCTGGGTGAGCGCCGCGGCGATCAGCGAGAGCGGCAGCAGCTCGCGCCATGGCGCGCTCGGGCCCGCGAGCCACTGGGCGAGGACGAGCAGGCCGACCGAGATCGTCGCCTGCACGAGCAGGATCTCGCGGGTGAAGCCCTCGGCGTGGAATCGCTGCCAGAGCGGGATCATCGTGGCCACGATGACGGCGACCGCGGAGACACCCCAGCCGATCCGCCCGATCTCGTACGTCGGCGGATACACCGCCATGATCACGGCCGCGATCACACCGCCTCCGACCCACAAGGCGGGTCCCATCTCCCTGACGAAGCTGAGGTCGACGGCCGTCAGCTGTGGTGCGGCTTCCATCCCTGGAGCGTTTCTGTCCATTCCTAGAACATCGGCTTATTCCGAGGCGATCTTAAGGACGAAGCTGCGCAAATTGGCGGCTGCTTTGGAAGTTTTTGCCGCCCCGGCTACCGTCGCGGGCGTCGGGCGAGCGCGATGCGCAGCTGCAGGCCGTCGATCGTCACCGTTTCGGCGTGCGCGTCGTGGGGGGGCCGCGCCGGCTCGTAGGCGGCTTCGACGGCGAGCGTCTCGGCGACGATGTACGGCTCGTGCTCCCGGGCCACGGAGACCAGCGTTTCGTCGCCGCCGAGCCAGAGCGCGATCCTGTCCTCGACGGCGAGCCCGGCGTTGCGCCGCGCGATCTGAACCGCGTGGACGATCTCGCGCGCCTGTCCCTCGCGCCGCAGGGGCTCGTCGAGGGTCAGCTCGAGCGCGACCGCATGCCCGCCCTCGCGCTCGACGCTGTAGCCCTCCAGCGGTTGCATCGTGAGCAGCAGATCCTCGGCCGTCAGCTGGTGATCGCGTCCGTCCACGGTCACGACGACCAGCCGGCCGTCGCGCACGGCCGCGGCCGCGTGCGACGGATCGAGGGCCGCGATGGCGACGGCCGCCATCGGCATCGCGGCGCCGAAGCGGGGTCCGAGCGTGCGGTAGTTCGGCTTGATCTCGTAGCGGCTGAGCTCGTCGTCGCCGGCGACCACGCGCACGCGCTTGACGTTGAGCTCGTCGCGAACGATCTCCGCGAGGCGCTCGATCGCCTCGCGCTCGGGCCCGGCCGCCACTACGACGGCCTCGGTGAGCGGCTGGCGCACCTTCATCTGCGCCGCACCGCGCGCGGCGAGGCCGAGGCGCACCGTCTCGCGCGCCGTCGCCATCGCCGCCTCGAGCGCCTCGTCGCGCGGGGGAGCGTCGCGGCGCTCGGGAAGTCGCACAGGTGCACGCTCGGGAGCGTCGCGTCGAGGTTGTCGTAGATCTCGTCGGCCACGAACGGGCAGAAGGGAGCGAGCAGCTGGCTCACGGTCAGCAGGCACTCACGCAGCGTCGCGAAGGCGTCGCGCTCGCCGGCCCAGAAGCGGGGGCGCGACCGGCGCACGTACCAGTTGGACAGATCGTCGACGAACTCGGCGATCGTGCGCCCCGCGGCGGTCGCGTCGTAGGCGTCGAGCCGCTCGGCCACGGCGAGCGCGGTGGCGGTCAGGCGCGAGCGGACCCAGGCGTCGAGGTCGGCGGCCGCGCCCGTGGCGTCGTCCCCCGCGACGAACGCGTCGGCGTTCACGCGTGCGTACATGGCGTAGAAGTGGTAGGTGTTCCACAGCTGGCGCAGGAAGCCCCCCACGCCCTCGCCGATCGCCTCGGGCGCGAAGCGGTACCCGTCCCAGGGCTGCTTGGAGGTGAAGAAGTACCAGCGCAGGGCGTCGGCGCCGTAGGTGTCGATCACCTCCCACGGCTCGACCGTGTTCCCGCGCGACTTGGACATCTTCTGCCCCTCGCCGTCGAGGATGAGGCCGAGGCAGACGACGTTCTCGTACGGGGCCCGGTCGAACAGCAGCGTCGAGACGGCGAGCAGCGAGTAGAACCAACCGCGGGTCTGATCGAGCGCCTCGCAGATGAAGTCGGCGGGGAACGCGTCGCGGAAGCGCGCCTCGTTCTCGAACGGCGCGTGGTGTTGGGCGAACGGCATCGAGCCCGAGTCGAACCAGACGTCGATGACCTCCGGCACCCGCGTCATCGCCAGCTCGCACTCCGGACACGGGAAGCGCACCTCGTCGACGTAGGGGCGGTGCGGGTCGGGCAGCTCCGCGCCCGAGCGCTCCTGCAGCTCGCCGAAGGAGCCGACGACGTGCACGTGGCCCTCGGGGCAGCGCCACACCGGCAGCGGCGTCCCCCAGTAGCGCTCGCGCGAGAGGGCCCAGTCGACGTTATTGGCCAGCCAGTCGCCGAAGCGGCCGTGCTTGATGTGCGGCGGATACCAGGAGACCGTCTCGTTGCCGGCCAGCAGGCGATCGCGCAGCTGCGACGTGGCGATGTACCACGACGGCTTGGCGTAGTAGAGCAGCGGTGTGCCACAGCGCCAGCAGTGCGGATAGGAGTGCTCGTAGACCTCGGCGCGCAGCAGCCGCCCGCGGCCGCGCAGATCCTCGATGAGGTCGGCGTCGGCGTCCTTGACGAAGCGACCGGCGTATTCACCGATGCGCTCGTCGTAGGTGCCGTCGAGCCGCACGGGGTTGACGACGGTCAGGCCGTAGCGCTGCCCGAGGCGGAAGTCGTCTTCGCCGAAGGCGATGGCCGTGTGCACGAGGCCGGTGCCGTCGTCGGCGGTGACGAAGTCGGCGAGCAGCACGGTGTGCCCGCGTGGGCCGTAGTCCTCCGAGCTGATGTAGGCGAACGGCGGCTCGTAGTCCACACCCTCGAGCGTCGCTCCGGGGAATCGGTCGAGCACCTCGGCGTCCTCGCCGAGCACGCGCGCCACGAGCGCCTCGGCGAGCACGAACACCACGCCGGTGCCGCCGTCTCGCGCGCGCACGTACGTGAGCTCGGGGTCGACGGCCACCGCCGCGTTGGACACGAGCGTCCACGGCGTCGTTGTCCACACGAGCAGTTCGTCGCCCGCCCGCAGCGGCGCCGGGAGCGTGGCGCCGCCGCCGCCACCGCGCACCGGCAGGCGCACGTACACCGACGGGTCCTCCACGTCGCGGTAGCCGAGCGCCACCTCGTGCGAGGACAGTGCCGTCCCGCAACGCGGGCAATAGGGCACGACCTTGTGGCCCTCGTAGAGCAGCCCCTTCTGGTGGATCTGCGAGAGCGCCCACCACACCGACTCGATGTAGTCGTGGTCGAGCGTCCGGTAGGCGTGTTCGAGATCGAGCCAGAAGCCGATCCGCTCGGTGAGGCGATTCCAGTCCTCCAGGTACGTGAACACCGCCGCGCGACAGCGAGCGTTGAACTCGGCGATGCCGTAGGCCTCGATCTCCGCCTTCGTACCGATCCCGAGCTCCTGCTCGACCGCGATCTCCACCGGCAGGCCATGACAGTCCCAGCCGCCCTTACGCTCGACTCGGTGCCCGCGCATCGTCTTGTAGCGCGGGTAGATGTCCTTGAACACCCGTGACAGCACGTGGTGGATGCCGGGCGGCCCGTTCGCCGTCGGCGGCCCCTCATAGAAGACCCAGGACGGCGCGTCCTCGCGGGCGCGCAGTGACTCGGCGAACACGTCGCGGTCGCGCCAGCGCTCGAGGACGCGCAGCTCCAGGGCCGGCAGGTCCAGGCGGGAATTCACCTCACGTCGGGGAGCGAAGCTGTCGAGCGTGGCCATCGGCACGCCATTCTAGGTGCGGCCGGGCGGTGTCTCTCCGTGCCGGTAGTCGATTGCCGCGGCGCTCACGCCGCGAGCTTGCGGCAGATGTGCGCGAGCGAGCGCTTCTCGTCCTCGTCGAGCATCGCGAACGCGTCGCGCACTCGCTCGGCGTGCTCGGGGAAGAGGCGGTCGACGATCTCGCGTCCGCGGGGGGCGAGGACGATCGTCACCGCGCGGCGGTCGTGCTCGGAGCGGCTGCGGCGAACGAGGCCGGCAGACTGCAGCGTGGAGACGATCTCGGTGGCGTTCGCCTTGGAGGTCTGCAGACGGCGGCGGAGCGTGCGCAGCGGGAGCTCGCCGCCGGCGGTGCGCAGCACGACGAGCACGGAGAAGCCGGCGGCCGACAGGCCCTCGTGGCGCAGCTCGCCCGACAGGCGCCGGCGGACCGCGGTCTCGGCCCGCAGCAGCGACTCGAGTGCGCGGTGGGCGAGCGGATCCTCGACGGGCAGGGGCATCGTGTGCGAGCGAACGTAGCGTGGCCGGCGGACGGGCCCAGCCCGGAGGGGTGCGATCGCCGCGGCGCCTACGATGGGCTGAGTGTGAAGCTGCGCCTCTATCACCACAGCGACGGTGCGCGGGTCGCCTACCGCGAGGCGGGGACGGGCCCGGCGCTCGGGCTGTTGCATTCGGCGTGGCTGTCGCATCGCGAGTACGAGCCGCTCGTCGAGCACCTCCGCGATCGGTTCCGCGTGGTGCTCCCGGACCTCCCGCTGCACGGTGACTCCGAGGATCGTCCCCGCCATCCCTACTCCCCGGACTGGTTCGCCGAGGTGATGGCCGGTTTCGCCACGGAGGTGCTCGGTCCGCATCCGCTCGTCGGCGGGCACGGCGTCGGCGCCGAGATCCTGCTGCGGGCGGTGAGCAGCGGGCGGCTGACGCCTCGGCGCCTCGTGCTGATGCCCAATCGCCTCCATGGTCCGAGCCCCCGCCCGTCGCTCGCGCGGACCGGGCGGCTCGCCGCGCGTGCCGGGCGCGTGCCGGGCCTGGACCTCCTGATGACGCATGCGGCGACGTGGGTGGTACGCCCGGAGAGTGGATTGCGGCTGAGTGCGAGGGAGAACCCGGCCGCCGGGGACCTCGTCCGCCACGCGTTCGCGGATGTCGGCGGCAACTCGAGCCTCGCGCGCTCGTGGGCACGCTGCGCGCGCGGCTGGCCGACCGCCGCCCGTCGCGACCTGCTCGACGCCTATCCGGGCCTCCACTTCCCGGTCCTGCTGCTCTGGGCCGATCGCGACGAGCGCCATCCGCTCGCACTCGCCGAGGAGGCACTCGAGCGACTTGACCAGGGCCAGCTTCGCGTCCTGTCGGGCACCGGGTTCCTGCTCGCCTACGACGACCCGGTGGGGGTCGCGAGGGAGCTCGCCGCGTTCTGCGGGTAGGGTGAGTTCCCCCGCGCGACCGCGTGACCCGGTCGCCACGATGACGACAAGGGAGCTTGTAGATGGCGCAGCAATTGTGGGGCGGCGAGACGACGAAGGCCGTGGAGAACTTCCCGATCTCCGGCGAGCGCGTGCCGATCGCGGTCGTGCACTGGCTCGCCGCGATCAAGGGAGCGGCGGCGGCGGTCAACGCAGAGCTCGGGCTGCTCGACAAGCGCCGGGCCGGCCGCATCGAGAAGGCCGCGCGAGCGGTCGTCGCCGGGACGTACGACGACCAGTTTCCGATCGACGTGTTCCAGACC
Source organism: uncultured Solirubrobacterales bacterium (assembly GCA_963710725.1). Taxonomy (GTDB): domain Bacteria; phylum Actinomycetota; class Thermoleophilia; order Solirubrobacterales; family Solirubrobacteraceae; genus CAVQBJ01. Next base: position 134,971 of record CAVQBJ010000001.1, read on the forward strand.
GGCTCGGGCACCTCGACGAACATGAACGCGAACGAGGTGCTCGCGAACCTGGCCGGCGAGGGCGTCCACCCCAACGATCACGTCAACATGGGCCAGTCCTCCAATGACGTGTTCCCCTCCGCGGTGCACCTTGCGGCGCTGAGCGAGACGACGACCGAGCTGCTTCCGGCGCTCACCAGGCTCGAGCGGGCGCTCGCGGCCAAGGCCAAGCGCTTCGAGAACATCGTCAAGGCCGGCCGCACGCACCTCATGGATGCGGTGCCGGTCACCCTCGGCCAGGAGTTCGGCGGCTATGCCGCGCAGATCCGCCTCGGGCGCGAGCGGATCGAGGCCGCGCTGCCGCACGTCGCACAGATCCCGCTCGGTGGGACCGCGACCGGGACGGGCCTGAACACGCATCCGAAGTTCGCGGCCAAGGTGCGCCAGCGCCTGCGCCAGGACTACAGGATCAAGGCGTCCCCGCCGGCCGACCCCTTCGAGGCGCAGGCCAACCGCGACGCGCTCGTCGAGCTCTCCGGCGCGCTGAAGGTCGTCGCGGTCTCGCTCACGAAGATCGCGCACGACCTCGCGCTGATGGGCTCGGGGCCGCGCGCCGGGATCGGCGAGCTGCTGCTGCCCGAGCTGCAGAAGGGCTCCTCGATCATGCCCGGCAAGGTCAACCCCGTCATCCCCGAGGTCGTGCTCCAGGTCGCCGCTCAGGTGATCGGCAACGACACCGCGATCACGATCGGCGGCATGCAGGGCCAGTTCGAGCTCAACGTGCGCATCCCGCTCATCGCGCGCAATCTGCTGCAGTCGATCCACCTCCTGACCAGCGCGGCGACCGTGCTGAACGAGAAGTGCGTCGCCGGGCTGCAGGCCAATCGCGCCGGCGCCGAGCGCAGCGCCGAAGCGACCCTTGCCGTCGCGACCGCGCTCAACCCCTACATCGGTTATGACAGGGCGACCGAGATCGTCAAGGAGGCGACGGCATCGGGCCGCACGCTGCGCGAGGTCGCCCGTGAGGCCGGCGTCGACGAGCGGATCCTCGACGAGGCGCTCGACCTGCGCAAGATCGCGCGAGGCAACGCCGCGTAGGCGCCGGTGATCAGAACGGCCCGAGCGCGGCGTACGCGTGCGCGACGACGCCGGCGGCCGGTTTGGGCCGCAGGTCGTAGCCGTAGAGGCCCTTCTGGTCGATGCCCTTGACGAGCCGGATCCCCGGGTCGTACTCGTTGATGCGACCGCCCGAGAACGTCGGGGCGACGGCGAAGTCGCGCAGGTTCCAGACGAGCATCCCGCTGAGAGCGGGATCGGCCTCGTAGGCGCTGATGTTCTCGGCGAGCACCGTCGACTGGCGCGCGTAGCTGCCGAGCGTCGGATCGGGGTTGCTCGCGTTGCCCTCGGCCCCGAACTCGCTCACGAGCAGGACCTTCCCGGGCAGTACGCTGGCGAGCCCGTCGAGGCGACCGTTGATGAGCGAGCGCACGCTCGCGGTCGAGCCGAGCGGGTCGTCGTACCAGCCGGCGTAGTCGGTCAGGCTGACCGCGTCGAGGTTGCGGTACAGGGGGCCCGCGACGGTCGGCGGGTACTCGCCCCACACGTCGACGGCGACGAGCCGGCTCGGGTCGTAGGCGTGCAGCCAGGCGGTCGAGCGCTCGATGTACTGCGCCTGGCCGCCGGGATGTCCGTTCGCGGCGATCTCGTTGGCGAGGTTCCACGCGATGATCGACGGGTGCAGCTGCGCCTGGCGCACGCTGATCCGCACCCGGCGCAGCGCGAGGCGCATGAGGGCGGGGGTCGTCGAGGTCCAGTTGCCCGACGAGTCGACCGGTCCCACGCCCTGCCAGACGAGGATGCCGGCGGCGTCGAGGCGCTCGAGCAGGCCGAGATCGAGCGGATGCTGTGAGCGCGTCGCGTTCGCGTGGATCGCCTTCAGCTCGGAGACGATCGTGTCCTCGTCCGCCGGCGTGAGCGCGTCGCCGTGGCCGGGCGCGTCCTCCTCGAGCGACGCGCCGTGGAGCTGGAGGCGCCGGCCGTTGAGGTACAGCCGTCCGTCTCCCCAGGTGAGCTGGCGCAGCCCGACGCGCGCGTAATAGCTGCTCTCGTCGCCGATCGAGATGTCGAGGTCGTACAGGTTCGGGCTCCCGGGGGCCCACAGGGCCGGATCGGGGATCGTGGCCCGGGTCGTCATCGTCACCAGCTGTCCGTGGGCGAGGCGCTGCGGCGGGAAGTCGATGCGGATCGTGCTGCCGCCGTGCGAGAGCGTCGCGCGGGGAGCGATGACCCGCGCCTGGCTGTCGTTGCGGACCTGTACGCCGAGAGTGATGTCCGCCACCCGCTGGCCGCCGGCCGATTGCCTGAGGGTGGTCTGCAGGTTCGGCGAGCCGAGCTCGCTGGGCCCGATCGGGCGAACGCTCACCTCGCGGTTGATGCCGCCGAAGTTGAACCACGTGCGATGAAAGCCGGCCGCCGACTGGGCGGCCGGGTTGCGCCAGTCCACCCGCACGACGACCGCGTGAGCGCCGGGACCGAGGCGCACCCGATACTCGAAGGGCAGGTACTCGCCGGCGTGGGTCCCGAGCCGCCGCCCGTCGACCCACACGGTGGCCAGGAAGTTGACCGACTCGAAGTGCAGCGCGTAGAGGCCGGCGCTCGGCACGTCGAAGCTCGTGCGGTACCAGGCCACCGAGCCGTTGTAGTTGGCGTCGACGCCCGGGCCGCTCACCGGCCACGCGTTCACGACGTTCGGCACGGCGACGGTGCGCCCGGCGAAGTCGCCGCTCTGCAGGCCCTCGCCGAGCCCGGCGTCATGTGGATCGAGATGCAGCACCCATCGACGCAGCGCGACGCGCCCAGCGGGTCCCTCGTCGATCGCCGACGGTCCGACGTTCGGGCCGGTGACCACCGGCAGCGGCGGCGCGCCGCCGTGCGCGGCGGGGCGCGTGAACAACAGCAGCGTGACGGCGAGCAGCACGAGGCCGAACGCACCCGCGACGACGCGGCGGTTGCGGCGCACGCGGCGGCGTGCCCGCTCGCGCTCGCGGCGCCGACGCGGCGGCGGCGCGAGCGGGGGACGCAGGACGCGATCGGCCTCGATCGTGCCCATCAGCCGGTGGTCCGGCGCGACGGAGGGGTGGGCGAACGGCGGGTCATGGGTGGGATCGGCGCAGCGGGAGGACGCGCCGACCGGCGGCACATCGCGTGCTCGATCCATCGGCGTGCGCCCGTCGGTCCGCGGACTGTGGGAAGGGTAGCGGTCGGCGCCGCTGGGACCTCACCGATCCGAGCGCTCGCGGTCGATCGGATTCAGCGCATCGGCGCGCCGACGACCTGCGCGCGGACCCGGCGCCCGTCGGCGACGCCGCGGCCACCGGACGCCTGCATCCACTCGAGCAGCGTGTGCGCCCCGGCCTTGGACAGCGGCTCGTTGAGGTTCCCGCACTTCGGCGACTGCACGCACGACGGGCAGCCGCGTTCGCAGGGGCACTCGGCGATCAGCCGTCGGGCGTCGTTGACGAGTCGCTCGAACTCCAGGAACGCCCGTCGGGTGATGCCGACCCCGCCGGGGTGCCCGTCGTAGATGAAGATCGTCGCGCGGCCGGTCTGGGGATGGAGGTTCGTCGACAGCCCCCCGATGTCCCAGCGATCGCACATCGCGATCAGCGGGAGCACGGCGATCTGGGCGTGCTCGGCGGCGTGCAGCGTGCCGAGCAGGGCCTCCAGGGGGATCGTGTCGGCGAGGGTCTGGGCGTCGAGCTCGAACCACAGCGCCTGCGTGGTGAAGCTCGTCTCGGGCAGGTCGAGCGCGCGCAGGTCGATGACCGAATGGTCGGCGAGGCGCCGGCGCTGGTAGGCGAGCACCGTCTCGGTGACGCTCACCTCTCCGAAGGACAGCGTCACCCCGAGCGTGGCGCGGCGCTCGAGCAGGCGCTGGATCGAGGTCTCGGTCTCGCGCTTGGGCTGGGTGTACCAGTCCGCATCGGAGGGCTCGACGAGCGCGCGCCGGCGCTCCAGATCGAGCTCGCGGACCTCGTAGGAGCGCCCGAGGTGCAGGTACAGCGCGCCCTCGTGCACCGTCGAGTGCGCCCGCGCCGCTTCGGTGCTGCCGATCAGCTCCCCACTGACGACGTCGACGATCGCGAAGCTGTCGGCGGACACCGAGCGCAGCGAGACGCCCGCGGCGGGATAGTCGGCCGCCTGGCGCAGGACGTAGGTCGGCCCCCGCCCGGCGCTCGGCTTCGTGGCGCGCAACGCCCCGGCGGACACGAGCAGCTGCGCGCCCTGCTCCCAGTCTGCGCCGAGGAACTCGCCGTCGGCGGCGGCGAGCGGACCCTCGTGCGCAGCGCACAGCAGCTGGGAGAGATAGATCTGCGGGCTCTCGTGGTCGAGGATCGCCCCCTCCACCGGCCGCGCCAGGAAGTCGTCGGGATGACGGCAGAAGAACTGGTCGAGCGCGTCCTCGCCGGCGACGAAGACGGCGAGTCCGCGCCCCCGTCGCCCGGCGCGCCCCCACATCTGGCGCAGGCTCGCGACGGTGCCGGGAAACGTCGTGACGACCGCCGCATCGAGTGCGCCGACGTCGATGCCGAGCTCGAGCGCGTCCGTCGTGATGACGGCGCGCAGCGCGCCGCTGCTCAGACGCTCCTCGATCTCGCGCCGTTGCGCGGCGGTATAGCCGGCGCGGTAGGGCGCGACCTGCTCGGCCAGCTCGGGGCTGTGCGAGGCGAGCCTGTCCCGCACGAGCCGGGCGAGCACCTCGACGCCCTTGCGCGACTTCATGAAGCAGATCGTGCGCGCCTCGTGGCGGACGAGCTCGGACACGACGCTCGCCGCCTCGCCGAGCGCCGACTCGCGCGTACCGAGCGCCGGATCGGCGATCGGCGGATTCCACACCGCGATCCGGCGCCGCGGGGTCGGCGAGGCGTCGCGGTCGACGAGCGCGACGCCGCTCAGCCCGGTCAGGCGCTCGGCGAGCTCGACCGGGTTGGCGATGGTGGCCGACGCGAGCACGAAGCGCGGGGTGGTGCCGTATGCCGCTGCGATGCGACGCAGCCGGCGGATGACGTTCGCGACGTGAGACCCGAACACGCCGCGGTAGGTGTGCGCCTCGTCGATGACGACGATCGCCAGGTTGGCGAACAGGTCGCCCCACGCGGCGTGATGGGGCAGGATGCCGACGTGGAGCATGTCGGGGTTGGTGAGCACGATGTTGGAGCGGCGCCGGATCTGCGTGCGAGCCGCGCGCGGCGTGTCGCCGTCGTAGATCGCGGGACGCACCTGCCGGGCGAGCCCGAAGGTGGCGAGGGCGCGCGCCTGATCCTGCGCGAGCGCCTTCGTCGGGTAGAGGTAGAGGGCGCGCGCCTTGGCGTCGCGGCACAGGACGTCGAGGGTCGGCAGGTTGAAGCACAGCGACTTCCCGGACGCGGTGCCCGTCGTGATGATCGTCGGGCCGGCCCAGACCTCGAACAGCGCATCGCGCTGGTGGGCGTACAGGCGCTCGATGCCGGCCCGCCCGAGCGCGTCCACCACGGCCGGATGCAGCTCGCTGGGCACGTCGACGAGCCGCGCGGCGGACGGCCCCTCCACCGCCTCGCGCACGAGGCGCTCGTCCTCACGGCCGGCTTGCAGCAGGCCGCTCCAGGGCTCGGCGGGTCCGGTCGCGGCCATCGCTTGCGATAGTAGAGCGGCGATGCCCGAGTCCGCCGTCGAGCGCTGGATGCGTACCCGCACGTTCCATCATTCGCTGTATCCGCCCGAGCGTGTGGCCGCCGAACGCAGCGACACCGTCGCGGTGTGCCTGCCCGCGCGCGAGTGCGCGGCGACGATCGGCCCGATCGTGCAGACGCTGGCCGGTCTGCGCGAGCGCGGGGTGATCGACGAGCTCGTGGTCGTGGACGCCGGCTCGCGCGACGGCACCGCCGCGATCGCCGCGGCGGCCGGGGCAACCGTGCTGCAGGAGTCCGAGCTGATGACCGACGTGGGTCCGGTGCGCGGCAAGGGCGACGCGATGTGGCGGGCGCTGTCAGCACTGCGCAGCGACGTCGTCTGCTTCCTGGACGCCGACCTGCAGGACTTCTCCGGCCACTTCGCGAGCGGCGTCATCGGGCCGGTCGTCTGCGAGCCGCGGATCTCATTCTGCAAGGCGTTCTACCGGCGCCCATTCACCCACGGAGGGGTCTCGGTGCCCGACGGCGGCGGGCGGGTGAACCACATCATGGCCCGGCCGGCGCTGGCGATGTTCTTCCCCGAGCTCGCAGGGGTGCGCCAACCGCTCGCCGGCGAGGTGGCCGCGCGGCGCGAGCTGCTCGAGCAGATCCCGTTCACCACGGGCTACGGGGTTGAGATCGCGATGCTCATCGACGTGTGGGAGACGATCGGGCTCGCGTCGATCGGCCAGGTCGATCTCGATGTGCACCACAACGCGCACCAGTCGCTCACGGCCCTCTCGAGCATGTCGTACTCGGTGCTGGAGGTGATCGCTCGCCGCCTCGTACGCGAGGGCCGCCTGCACGATCTGCAGCCGGGGCCGTTACTCGGACCCGACGGGCCGCAGTCGGTACCGATCCTCGAGCGCGCACCGCTCGCCGAGTGGCGCGGCGTCGCGCGACCCGCCGGATGAGCGCGCCCGCGGCGGCGCTGCGCTGCGTCTATGTCGACCTCGACGGCACGCTGCTCGGAAGGGGCGCGTCGCTGTTGCACGACGGCGAGGGGGCGATCTCCCTCGCTGCGGTGCGCGCCGTCGAGGCCTGCCTGCGCGCCGAGGTCGAGGTCGTGATCATGAGCGGCCGCCGCGGCGCGCAGGTCGCCGAGGACGCCCGCCTGCTCGGCCAGCGTTCCTACCTGTTCGAGGGCGGGGCCTGCCTCGTCCTCGACGGCGAGCCGCATTGGCTCAGCCGCGAGCTCGCGCCCGGCACGTGCACGATCGCGCAGCAGATCGAGGACTCCGGCGCCCCGGCGTTCCTGCTCGGCCGCTACGCGGGCCGCCTGGAATATCACGAGCCCTGGCATCTCGACCGCGAGGTCTCGCATCTCTTCCGGGGCCTCGTCGACGTGGTCGAGGTCGACCGCGAGCTCACCGCCGCCGGGCACGCCAACCTGCGTCTCATCGACAACGGCGTCGTCACCCGGCGCTCACCGGCGCTCGCGGCGCTCGACCACGTCCGCTGCTACCACCTCGTCCCCGCCGACGTCTCCAAGGCCGGCGCCGTCGCCGTCCATCGACAGGCGCGCGGCTACGATCGCGACTCGACGCTCGCGATCGGGGACTCGCGCGAGGATCTCGCCTGCGCGCCCGTCGTCGGCGAGCTGTGGCTCGTGGCCAACGCGCTGCAGCGCGACGCCTCGATGCGCGATGCCCTCGCCGCGCATGCGAACGTGCGCGTCGCCGATGCCGGCTACGGCGCCGGTGTGTACGAGGCGGTCGTGACCGCGCTGATGGCGCGTCGCTCCTCGGCTGCCTCGCGCTGACGCGGCCGTCGCGTGCCTACCGCCGCGGGGCTGCGCGGCGGCCACGGTGCAGCCGCCGCCAGAGGCGGCGCCAGAATCCCGGCCGGGCCCGGCCGTGGCGGCGCCAGCGCGCCGGTGGCGGCACCGTGGCGCGCACGAGCGCGACCCACTCCTCGAGCGGCAGCTCGCCGGCGATCAGCCGTCCGAGCGCGCTCGTGACCGGAGCCTCGAGCCCGGCGGCCTCCAGCGCGCGGCCGAGCAGCGGCACCGACTCGAGTGCCTCGATGGCCTGCCCGATGCGGCCGGGGATCTCGCTCGCAGGGACGCCGTGGGCGAGCAGCTCACCGGCGCGGCGGTTGCGGCTCTGCGGGGCCAGGACGGTGGCCACCAGGTCGCCCGTGCCGGCGAGGCCGATCATCGACTCCGGCCGCGCGCCCTGCGCGGCGGCGAAGCGCCAGACCTCGGCGAAGATGTGTCCCGCCGCGGCGCCGGCCGCGTTGAGGCCCTGGGCCTCCGTCGCCCCGGCGGCGAGCGCGGCGGCGTTCTTCGCGGCGCCGGCGAGCTCGACGCCGATCGGATCGTTCGACTGCTCGCATACGACGCCGGCCCGGATGAGCACGTCGGCGACCGTGCGCGCGAGCTCCTCGTCGACCGAGGCCGCGACGAGGCCGGCACCGGCGCTCACCATCTCGTGGGCGTGCGCCGGGCCGCCCACGCAGGCCACCCGTGCGGCGCCGAAGGAGCTCGAGAGCAGGATCGTCGGCGGGATGCCGTCCGGCGGCACGAGCCCCTTGGCCAGGCTCACGATCGCCGCCCGCTCGCTCAAGCCGCCGCCGACGAGCCCGCCGATGACCTCGTGAAGGGCCCGTGACGGCACGGCGAGGAACACATAGTCGGCGCGGGCGAGGCCGGCGGCGACGGTCTCGATGCGCATCGATCCGGGCAGCTCGACACCGGGCAGGTAGATCGCGTTCTCGCGGTCGCTCTCCAGCCGCGTTGCCTGCGCGGCCGTGCGGGCCTGCAGGGTCGCGCGCAGGCCGGCGCGCGCGAGCAGCACGGCGAGCGCCGTGCCGAACGATCCGGCGCCGATGACCGTCGCGCGAGGCGCCGCGAGGTTCGGCAGCGACATGCGCCCGGGGCGCGCGCCGGCCGCCGCGAGCGGCGCCGATGGGGCGTTCGCGGCGCCCTCGTCGGTGCCTGCGGGCTGGTCGGAGACGGACATCCTGGCGGCGAGCGTAGCGGGCTCGTATGATCCAGCGACGGCGACGCTTGCTCGGGTCACGAAGATGAGTGCCGCCAGCTTCCCCTCCCCTCCGTCCGCGGCCGAGCTCGCCGAGCAGTCCGCGTGGCTCGCCGGCGTCCCGGGGCTGCGGGAGCAGTCGCTGGTATGGATCGCCGACGCCCCCGGCCGCCGGGCCCTGCTCACCGCCCAGGCGGCTGCGCTCACGAACCCGCTTGGGCATCCCGCCGGGGTCGGGCGGATCTTCGAGATGGCCGGGCGGGCGGCCGGCGCGGCCGGCACGCTCGTCGGCGCCGATCTGCCTCGCAGCGTCGTGCAGGCGCTCGTGCACGGCGACGCGCCCCACGACTGGACGGCGGTGGCCGCGCGGCGCGCCGAGCAGCTCGTCCGTGCGGGAGGCCCGGTGTACGTGAAGCTCGGGCAGTTCATCTCCAGCGCCCGCGGCCTCCTCCCCGACGAGATCGTCGACGCGCTGCAATGGTGCGTCGACGACGTGCCGCCGCTGCAGCGCGGGCGCGCACAGGCGATCGTCGCCACCGAGCTCGGCGGTTCGCTGTCGCGGTTCTTCGCGGACTTCGACGACGAGCCGCTGGCCGCCGGATCGATCGCCCAGCTGCACGCCGCCGTGCTCGCCGACGGCACCGACGTCGTCGTGAAGGTGCGCCGCCCCGGCCTGCGCCGCCGCTTCGCGGTCGACGTCCGCGCGCTCTCGGTGCTCGCCACGCTCGGCGAGTGGCGCACCGAGGCCGCGCGCCTGGCCAATGCCCGTGGGGTCGTGGCACTGTTCGCCGAGATCGCCCTGCAGGAGCTCGATCTGCGCCTCGAGGCAGCGAACATGGTCGAGGTCGGCCTCGTCGCCGAGCACTCCCGCCTGTCGCACGTCTGCTGTCCGCGTCCCGTGCCGACGCTCGTCCGTGAGCGCGTGCTCGTGATGGAGCGAGTGGGCGGCGTGCGCTATACCGACGCGCCGGCCGTCCTCCATGACGGCATCGACCGCGCCGCGCTGCTTCGGCTCGCCGTGCAGGGCGTGCTCGAGAGCAGTCTCGTCTACGGCGTCTTTCACGGCGACCTGCACGCCGGCAACGTGCTGATCGATGAGGACGGCCGCTTCGGTCTCGTCGATTTCGGGATCGTCGGCCGGCTCGACGGCGCGCGCCGCGACGCGCTCATCGAGCTGATGCTCGGGCTCGGGACCGAGGACGTCGATGCGCAGGTGCGGGCTCTCGCGCGCTTCGGCGCGCTCGGGGACGATGCAGATCTCGACGCGCTGGCCGGCGACCTCGGAGCGCTCGTGAGCGCGCGAGACGGTGGGCAGCCCTCCAATCAGGCCGAGATCGCCGAGCGCCTCGGCGCGGTCATCCGGCTGCTCGCCGCGCGTGGGTTCCGGGTCCCGAAGGACCTCCTCCTGTTCTTCAAGAACCTGCTCTACCTGAACGCGTTCGCGGCGAGTATCGCGCCCGACGTGGACCTGCTCGGCGAGATCGAGCCGATCTTCGGCTTCTTCTCGGACAAGTACGGCGAGGAGATCGCCGCCGCTCAGACGGCGGCGCCCTGAGGCGTCAGCGCCGCGGCCACGATCACACGATCGCGTCCCCGCTCCTTGGCGACGTAGAGCGCCTGGTCGGCACGCTCGAGCAGCATCGCCGTGGTCTCGCCCGGGCGCCACTCGGCGATCCCCGCCGATATCGTCGCCGCGCGCCCTCCGACGAGGACGGTGGGCGCGATCGCCCGGAGGTCCTCGAGTACGACCCGCGCGGCGAGCAGGTCGCTGTCGGGCAGGACGACGCAGAACTCCTCACCTCCGTAGCGCGCGAGCAGGTCCTGGGCCCGGAGCCGGCGGTCGAGCGCCTCGGAGAGCAGGCGCAGCAGGTCGTCGCCGCTCTGATGGCCGGAGAGGTCGTTGAACTGCTTGAAGTGGTCGAGGTCGATCATCGCCACGGCGACCGGCGCGCCGCTGCGTGACGCCTGCGCGATGACGAGCTCGAGGCGCTCCTCGAGTGCGCGACGGTTGGCCAGACCGGTGAGCGGGTCGGTGCGGCTCTCCTCACGCAGGTTGCTCACATAGGCCAGGCGGGCGGTCATCAGCAACAGGCTCGAGGACAGCCCGCTCGCGCCCTCCTCGACGAAGAAGGCCGAGACCTGCTTGACGTCGATCCCGTCGATGACGAGCACGAGCTCGCCCGCGCTCGAGTAGCCCGCGGGCACGAAGCAGCGTGAGCCCACGAGGCGCGCACCGGTGGCGAAGTCAACCCGTTCGGGAAGCTCCTGCGGCAGCGGCGCCTCGATCGGCGCCGTGTCGTCGTGACTCCACTCGGCGAGCGGCGAGAGCGCCGGCACAGGCTCGAGCGTGAGCGCATAGAGCACGGCGCTGTCGCAGGGGATGACCGTGTGAACGAGCGCGATGCACTCCTCGAGCGCCGACTCGATCGACTCGGCGGTGGCGAGCGCCTTCGTGAGGTCCGACAGTGCATCGCGCGACCGGAAGCGGTTGTGCAGCTTGCGAATCATCGGCGCGACCATCAGTCCGGCGACGCCGGCGAGCGAGCTGAACACGACAAAGCGCGCCCAGAACACGTCGGTCGGGAGGTGCTCGACGTGCAGGCAGACGGCGACCGCGGCCGCCGTGACGAGCCAGCCGGCGAACAGCATGTGGTTGTCGCCGATGACCGCGAAGAAGATGACCGGCAGCACGAGGCAGGCGATGAACATCTCGCCCGACCAGTGGTAGGTGGCGAGATCGCCGAACATGAGCGTGAGGACGGTGAGGCACGTGAGCACGAAGGCGAGGCCCGGGTTGAGCGAGATCGAACCGCGCCGGGCCCGGAAGATCTTCACCGCCACGTATACCGTCGTGATGCCGAGCATCGCGAACGCGAGCGACACGTAGCGCCAGTTGAAGCGCTCGGTGTGAGCGATGACGAGCGAGGCCAGGATCGGCACCGCGATCGCGATGCCGCTCGCCGCCGACGTCAACCCCGACAGGAACTGGTCCTGGCTGATCCGCGGGTTGAAGAACCTCATCGTTCTCTGTTCGGCCTTTTCCCCAGAGAACTTGGGCGTTTTGCGGCGTTTCTGGACCGATTTCGCGCGCTCCGGGCGCCGTCCAGAAGCCGCTATCCGCGGGTGGCCAGGAGCTCTACGAGCCGGGCGCCGGCGGCCTCGAGCGCCGGCTCGTCGCCGGCCTCGAGGATCGCCTGCAGGTCGAGGATGCGGGCATCGAATGGCGTGAGCGCGTTCTCGCCCACGATGGCATGCGCCGGGACACCGAGCTGCCGCGCCCGGGTGGCGACCTCGCCGGCCGCCTTGCCCTCGAGCGTGGTGCGATCGAGGCGGCCCTCCCCGACGATCACCGCTCTCGCGGCGCGCAGGCGGTCGTCGAAGTCGAGCGCGTCGAGCACGTACCCGGCGCCCGGCTGCAGGGTGGCGCCGTACCGGGCCCACAGCCCGCCGGCGAGCCCACCCGCGGCGCCGGTCATCGGGACGCCGCGAGGGTCGCGCGGCAGGCGCTCGGCCAGGCGGAGCAGGCGTCGGGCCAGCGTCCGCACGCCGGCGGCGTCGGCGCCCTTCTGCGGTCCGAAGCGCCGCGCCGCCTCCTCGTAGGGCGTGCGCACGTCGCAGCAGACGACGAGGCGCGCCGAGCCGAGGCCGCCGGAGGCCTCGATCGCCTCGATCGCTCCCTGCCCGCCATCGGTCGTCGCGCTCCCGCCGGCGGCGACGAGGACGACGCCGGCGCCGTCGGCGATCGCACGCGCGATCAGCTCGCCCGTGCCGTGCGTGCTCGCGGCCACGGCGTCGCGCTCGGCCGCGGCCACGCGTCCGAGGCCGCTCGCCGCGGCGACCTCGACGATCGCGCGCTCACCGCCGTCGAGCATGCCGAAGGCGGCTCGCACGGGCCGTCCGAGGGGATCGCTCACGGTGGCGTGGCCGGTGTCCCCACCGAGTGCCGCGAGCAGCACCTCGAGCGTCCCCTCGCCGCCGTCGGCGATCGGGCAGAGGTCGGGTGGCTGCACTCCGGCGGCCTCGAGCCCGCGCCCGACGGCTGCGGCGACCCGCGGCGAGGAGAGCGTGCCCTTGAACGCGTCGGGAGCGACGAGGAAGCGGCGCTCGGTCACGGTCGGGCATCCTGTCAGGCTGTGACGCTCCCGCTCGCCCCGCCGATCGCCCCGGCCCTTGCGCTCTCGCGCAAGGCGCTTCCCGACGACGCCCGCTACTGCTTCGAGATCAAGCTCGACGGCTTCCGCTGCATCGCGTTCGTCGACGGCGACGAGGCCTTCCTGCAGTCGCGTAACGGCCGGCCGCTCGGCCGCTACTTCCCCGAGCTGCGGTTCCCGCCGGGGCGCTACGTGATCGACGGCGAGATCGTGGTGCGCGGCGCCGACGGACGCGAGGACTTCGACGCGCTGCAGCAGCGGATCCATCCGGCGGAGTCGAGGGTGCAGCGGCTGGCCGCCGAGACGCCGGCGACGTTCGTCGCCTTCGACGTCCTCGCCGTCGGCGACGAGGTGTGGATGGAGCGGCCATTCCACGCGCGACGGGCCGAGCTGCAGGCGCTGCTCGCCGGCCTGGCGATCGGCGACGAGCCGGTCGAGCTGATGGCGCTGGTGGCGACCGCCGCCGAGGCGGAGCCGTGGCTGAGCGACGCCGAGGGCGTCATCGCAAAGGAGCGCGACGCTCCCTACCGGCCCGGGGAGCGGCGCGGCATGGTGAAGATCAAGCGCGTGCGCACGATCGACACCGTCGTCGTCGGCTGGCGTCCGGGCAAGGAGCCCGACACCGTTGGCGCGCTCATCCTCGGGTGCTATGACGGCGACGAGCTGCGCGTGGTCGGTCACACCTCGGGGCTCTCGGCCGCCGAGAAGCGACGGCTGGTCGGCGAACTGGCCCCCTTCGAGACCGGCGAGCGCGGGTCGGGCGATGCGAGCCGCTGGACGGCCGGGCGCGACCTCGAATGGATCGCCCTGCGCCCGGAGCTCGTCGTCGAGATCGACTTCGATCACGTGAGCGCGGGTCGCATCCGCCACGGGGCGAAGATCCGCCGTTGGCGCGACGACAAGCCACCGCGCGAGTGCACGTTCGCACAGCTCGCCCAGTGAGGGCCGCCATCTGATCGGCGCGCTGGGCCGATGATCGCCCGCCGCTAGGATCAGCGGCCATGCCGCCCGACCACGCGACCGTCGCCGAGGAGGAGTATCTGCAGAGCCTCTTCTGGCTGCAGGAGGCCGGACTGCCCATGACCGGAGCGAACGTCGCCCGCGCGATGCTGCTGTCCGCGCCGACGGTCCACGAGATGATCGGGCGTCTGGAGCGCGACGGCTACATCACCCGCGCGAGCGACAAGACGATCGCCTTCACGGAGGTGGGCGCGGCGCACGCCGAGGGGGTGGTGCGTCGCCATCGGCTCATCGAGCGCTTCCTGACCGACGTCCTCGGCATCCCGTGGGACGAGGTGCACGAGGAGGCCGAGCGCCTGGAGCACGCGATGTCGCCGGTGCTCGAGGAGCGTATGCTGGCCGCGATCGGCGACGCGAAGACGTGTCCGCACGGCCATCCGCTCGCCGCCGGAGCACGGATCGCCGGCGTGCCGCTGGCCGACGTGCAGGAGGGCGCGTCGGTGCGCGTCCTGCGCTTCGAGAACGAGGCCGAGGACCTGTTGCATTACCTGAAGGCCTCCGGTCTGGAGCCGGGACTCGACGGGACGCTCGCGGCGCAGGACGACGAGGAGGTCGTCGTGCGGGCGCGGGACGGCCGCGAGTGCCGCCTGACGCGCAGCGTCGCCGAGACGGTCTCGGTGGTCGCCGACCCGTCTCCGCCGCCGCGTACCGCGCTGCCCGAGGCACTGGTCATCGGTCAGCGCTACGGGCGCTGAGGAGCGGCTCGAGCGCGCCGCTCAGTCGATCAGTCGCCGGCCGAGCTGCCAGACGGCCAGGCGCCACATGATGAGCGCGAAGGCGATGAGGAAGGCGGCGTGCCCCAGGTCGGCGATCTGCAGGTCGCCGAAGGAGGCGTCGCGCACGAGCTGGACGCAGTGGTAGAGCGGGTTGAACTCGGCGATCGTGCGGATCCCCGCCGGCAGCGTGGACACCGGGAAGAACGTGCCCGCCACGAGGAACATCGGCGTCAGCACGGCGCTCGTGATGTAGCTGAAGTTGTCGATCGTCTTCGCCACCGCGGCGATGACGACGCCGAACGCCGAGAAGCCGATGCCGGTGACGAAGCCGATCAGCGGCACGAGCAGCATCCCGGCGGTCGGCGTCAGGCCGAAGGCGATACCAACGAGCAGCGGGGCGAGGCCGTACACGCCGGCGCGGATCGACAGCCACAGCAGCTCCGCGGTGATGAGCTCCTCGACGTCGATCGGCGTCGCGAGCATCGCGTCGTAGGTGCGCTGGAAGCGCCAGCGGATGAACGTGTTGAACATGCCCGGGAAGGCCGAGGAGAACAGCACCGCGGTGGCCACGACACCGGTGGCCACGTACTCCACGTACCTGACGTGACCGACGTGGGCGACGAGCTTGCCGAAGCCGAGCCCGAACGCGAGCAGGTAGATCGTCGGCTGCACGATCGAGGAGAACGTCGTCGACTGCCAGTAGCGGCCGAACAGCACGACGTCGCGGCTCATCACCGCGGCGAGCGCCGTCGGGTCGAGCCGCCGGATGCGCAGCTCCGATCCGACGCCGGCCGGCGACGTCCCCGGTGGCGCGATCTCACCGCCCGCGCTCACTCGATCTCCTCACCCGTGAGCGCGACGAACGCGTCCTCGAGGTTCGCGGGGCGCAGGGCGCCGTCGGGAAGCTCGCCGTCGACGGTCTGCTCGGCCCGCAGGATCGCCACCGCGGGCCCGCTGCGCCGGCACGGCCAACCGCGGCGCTCCGCCAGCTCGGTCGCCTCGCGAAGGCGCTCGGGCGGACCGTACACCTCGAGGACCTTCTCCCCGGCGTGGGCACGCACGAGCGTCTCCGGCGTGCCTTCGGCGATGACGCGGCCCTCGGACATCACCGCGACGATATCGGCGAGGCGCTCGGCCTCCTCGATGTAGTGGGTCGACATCAGCACCGTCACACCGGCGCTGCGCAGGCCGTCGATGAGCGTCCACAGCTCCTGGCGCACCTGGGGGTCCAGGCCGACGGTCGGCTCGTCGAGCAGCACGAGCTGCGGCTCGTGGATGAGCCCGCGCGCGACGAGCAGGCGCCGGCGCATGCCGCCCGACAGCTCGTTCACCTTCGTGTCCGCGCGTCCCGTGAGGTTGGCAACCTCCAGGGCGCGATCGACGGCGGCCGACCGCCGGGCCCGCGGCACGCGGTACAGGCGGGCGAACACCTCGAGGACCTGGCGGGACGTGAGCTCGACGTCGAGGTTGTCCAGCTGCGGCACGACGCCCATCAGCATCCGCGCGTGCTTGGACTCGCGCGGAAGCGAGAGGCCGAGGACGGAGATCGAACCCTCATCGGCGATCGCCTGCGCGGTGAGCATGCGCATCGTCGTGGACTTACCGGCGCCGTTGGGCCCGAGCAGGCCAAAGCACACGCCGGACGGCACGGTCAGGTCGAGGCCGTTGACCGCGGCGATCTCGCCGAAGCGCTTGTGGACGCCCTGGAGGGCGATCGCGGGGTCGGACACGGCAGCGAGGATGGCAGACGAGGCGGTGACGCGGGCCGGACGGAGGCGCCGATCCCCGGGCGCCGCGCGATCGCCTCAGGCGGCGTCGCCGAGCGCGCTGTACGCCTCGGCGAGGCGGGCGATGCCGGCGTCGATCTCTTCGGGCGTCACGCCGGAGTAGGCGAGCCGCAGGGTGTTCTCGCCGCCTTCCAGCAGGAAGTCCGTGCCCTTCACGAAGGCCACTCCACGCTCAGCCGCAGCCGCATGCAGCGCGTGCACGTCGGTCCCCTCGGGCAGCGTCACCCACATGAAGTAGCCGCCCTCGGGCTCGACGAAGCGGGCGTCGGGCAGCTCGCGGCGCAGCGCCTGGGCGAGCGTGAAGACACGCTCCGCGAGCGCCGCCTTGACCGTCTCGATCGAGCGCTCGATCGCTCCCGAGGCGCAGAACTCATACACGAGCGCCTGCGAGACCATCGACGGCGAGATGTACGTGTTCGTCGCGCGCTGCACGATGCGCTTGATGATCTCCGGCGGGCCGACCAGGTAGCCGACGCGCACGCCGGGACACACCGTCTTCGAGAACGACGACGCATAGACGACGCGCTCCTCGTCGAGCGACAGCATCGTCGGGAGCGGCTCGCCGCTGAAGCGCAGCGCGACGTACGGATCGTCCTCGAACACGACGAAGTCGTGCTCGCCCGCGAGCGCAAGCAGCGACTGGCGCTTGACGAGCGAGAGCGTGTAGCCGGCCGGGTTCTGGAAGTTGGGGATGATGTGCGCGAGGCGGGGGGCGAGTCCGTTGCGCAGCAGCGTGGCCAGCGCATCGGTGTCGAGCCCGTCGGGCTCGAGCTCGACCGGGTGCACGTCGGCTCCGCGCTCGCGGAGCGACAGGAGCGTGCGGTCGTAGGTCGGGCGTTCGACGACGACCTGATCGCCGCGGCCCACGAGCTCCTCGAACAGGAATGCGTCGGCCTGCATGGAGCCGTTGGTCACGAACACGCGCTCGGGCTCGACGGCGTGCTGGTCGGCGATCCAGGCCCGCAACTTCGGATACCCGACGGCGGTGCCGTACGCCGTGATGCCGGCCGGGTCGGAGGTGAAGGCGCGCACCGTGGCATCGCGCAGCCCGTCGACGTCGACGATGTCCAGCGACGGCGCGCCGCGGGCGAACGAGATCGTAGAAGTGGAGGTGACGGCCATGGCAGGAGCTTACGGACTCCCCCGCCTCGGCGGCGCGGCCGGCGCCTCAGTCGGTGTCGCGCTCGTCGCCTCGCGCCTCGCGCAGGACCTTCTCGGACGCCTCGGTGAGCCCCGCCAGCAGGCCGTCGAGCGCGCGGCGCAGCGCGGACGCCTCGCTGAGCCGCTCCACCACGTGCTCGGAGTCCTCGCTGAGCCGGTCGGCGATCGCGCGGATGCGAGCGACCCGTGCCTCGGCGAGCTCGTCGATCTCGCGCCGCGACCGCTGCAGGTGCTCATCGGCGGCCTCCTGCGCCTCGCGCCGGATGCGCGTGCTCTCCTCGCGCGCGCGTTCCTCGGCCTCCGCGATGAGTCGCGTGCTCTCGGCCTCGGCCCGCCCGCGCGTGTCGGCGGCCTCCTGCTCCGCGGAGGCGATGATCTTCTCGAGCTGGACGGTCAGCGACGCCGCGAGGGCCTCGGCCGTCTCACGGGCGTGGGGGCCGGGGGGCGACGCGGCGACGGCCGCGGGCGCGGCGGGCTCGGCCGGCGCCACCGTCTCCGGGTGGGTCTCCTGCGGCTCGGTGGCCGGGTCCGGCGGGGCCGCGGCCCCGGTGGCCGTTGCCGGCGTCGGTGGCTCGGCGAGCGCGGGCTCGGGGGTGCGCGTCGTCGTCTCGCTCGGCGGCTCGGGCGCAGGACGCGAGCGCGCGGATGAGAGGTCGCTGTCGAGCGCGCTCAGCTTGTGCTCGAGCTCGGCCAGCGTGGAGGAGAGGTCAGGCGAAAGGGGGGGCTCGTCGCTCATCGTCGTCGGGCAGGGCCGTGCGGGCTTTCCCCACGATAGTTCGCGGCACGGACGCTCGCCCGGACGCGCCCCGCGAGCGGGCCGGACCTACCCGCCGAGGATCTCGATGGCGATGTCGGCCACCTCGGTGGGGGTGCGCCCGACGCGGACGCCCCGGGCCTCGAGCGCCTCGGCCTTCGCCGCCGCCCCCCCTTGGGAGCCGGACACGATCGCACCCGCGTGCCCCATCGTCTTGCCGGGGGGTGCCGTGAAGCCGGCGATGTAGCCGACGACCGGCTTGGTGACGGACTCGGCGATGTACTCGGCCGCCCGCTCCTCGGCGTCGCCGCCGATCTCGCCGGACATCACGATGAGCTCCGTCTCGGGGTCCTGCTGGAACAGGGCGATGATGTCGACGAAGCTCGACCCGGGCACCGGATCGCCGCCGATGCCCACGATCGAGGAGTTGCCGAATCCGCGCTGGGCGAGCTCGTTGCCGATCTGGTAGGTCAGCGTTCCGGAGCGCGAGACCACGCCGACATTGCCCTCCTTGAAGAACGAGGCCGGGATGATGCCGACGCTCGCCTTGCCAGGCGAGAGGACGCCGGGGCAGTTGGGACCGATGAGCCGCACGCGGGGATTGCGCTTGAGGTGCGTGTAGACGCGCAGCTCGTCGTGGGCGGGGATTCCCTCGGTGATCGCGATGATCGTCTCGATGCCGGCGTCCTCGGCCTCGAGGATGGAGTCGGCCGCGAAGCGCGGGGGCACGAAGATCATCGCCGTGTTCGCCTCGGTCTCGGCCACGGCGTCGTGGAAGGTGTTGAACACGGGGATGCCCTCGACGTCCTGACCGCCCTTGCCGGGGGTCACGCCGGAGACGACGCTCGTGCCGTAGCGGCGGTTGTTGAGCGCGTGGAAGGTGCCCTCCCGTCCGGTGATGCCGGAGACGCAGAGGCGGGTCTGGGTGTCGACGATTACGCTCACGTTCGGAGGGTTCCCGAGCCGCCCTCCGGGCGGCCTTGAACGGTGGCGGGGCTCACGCTCGGAGGTGTCCCCGAGCCGCCCTCCGGGCGGCTCCTCTGAGACGACTGGCCGCCTTCCGGGCGGCCTTGAACGGTGGCGGCGCTCACGCCGCCACCTCCTGACCCTTGGACAGCGCGACGACCTTCTCGGCGGCTTCGTTCATCGTCTTGGCCGGGTACACGTTCGGCAGGTTGGCCTCGGCCAGCAGCTGGCGGCCCTCGACGTCGTTCGTGCCGTCGAGGCGCACCACGAACGGCACCGTCGGCTTGATCTGGTCGAACGCCTCGATGAGGCCCCGAGCGACCTCGTCGCAGCGCGTGATGCCCCCGAAGATGTTGAACAGCACGGCCTTGACCTTCGGGTTGGAGAGGATCACCTCGACGGCGGCGGTGATCGCCTCCGCCTTCGATCCGCCCCCGGCGTCGAGGAAGTTCGCGGGGGCGCCGCCGGCCTGGGCGACGACGTCGAGCGTGGACATCACGAGCCCGGCGCCGTTGCCGAGGATGCCGATGTCTCCGTCGAGCTTGACGTAGATGAGGTCTCGCTCCTTGGCCATGCGCTCCTGCGGGTCCTCCTTGGAGAGGTCGCGCAGTTCGGCGTTGTCCGGGTGGCGGAAGAGCGAGTTGTCATCGAGCGTGACCTTCGCGTCGAGCGCGCGCACGTCGCGCTCGGGCGTGACGATGAGCGGGTTGACCTCGACGAGCATCGCCTCCTCGCTCACGAAGGTCTCGTACAGCTTGGCCAGGAAGGCGCCGACCGGACGGACGAGGTCCGCGTCGACGCCGGCCTCGAAGGCGAGCCGGCGCGAGTGGAAGTCCTGAAAGCCGATGAGCGGGTCGACGTGCAGCGTGGCGAGCGCGTCCGGATCCTCCTCCGCGACCTGCTCGATGTCCATGCCGCCCTTCGTCGAGAGCATCACCAGCGGCGCCTTCGCGCCGCGGTCGAAGACGATCGACGCGTAGTACTCGGCCTCGATCTGCGAAGCGGCCTCGATCCACAGCTCGTGGACGGTCAGCCCCTTGATGTCCATGCCGAGGATCGCGCTCGCGTGCTGGCGCGCCTCGTCCTCGTTCGCGGCGATCTTGATCCCGCCGAGCTTCCCGCGCCCCCCGATCTGCACCTGGGCCTTCACCGCGCAGGGATAGCCGATCTCGTTCGCGGCCGCGACGGCGTCGTCCACCGTGCTCGCCGGCCGGCCGCTCGGCACCGGGATGCCGTGGCGGGCGAACAGCTGCTTGCCCTGGTACTCGAGAAGGTCCATCGCGGGCGGGCACAATAGTGAATGTGCGGCGGCCACGCCCCGCGGTCGGCATCGCGGCGGCCGTGAAAGGCGTTTGCGCGCGACGACGTCATAATTGGGACGCCTTGCCCGCCTCTGCGCGTACGCGCGAAGCTCCCTCGAGACCGGTCCGACCCTCGGAGACCCAATACGAATGCCGCTGCCTTCCAAGATCACCTTTGTCACGTTCGATGTCTACGGGACGCTCATCGACTGGGAGACCGGCGTGTACGAGGCGTTTGCCAAGGAGGCACAGCGGGACGGATTCACGATCGAGCGCGACGAGCTCATCCCCCTCTTCCACGAGATCGAGCGTGAGATCGAGGCCGGCTCATACGAGCTCTACGCCGAGGTGCTGCGCCGCACGGCGGTGGAGATCTCCAAGCGCCTCGGCTGGCCGCTCGAGCCGTCGCGGTCCGGATTCCTGCCGGACTCGGTGCAGCGCTGGCTCCCCTTCAAGGAGACCAACCCGCAGCTGCAGAAACTGAGCAAGAAGTACAAGCTCGGGCTCCTGTCGAACATCGACGACAAGCTCCTCGGCCAGACCCGGCGCCACATCCCGACCGATTTCGATCTCGTGGTGACGGCGCAGCAGGTACGGTCCTACAAGCCCGACGCCGCCCACTTCACCGAGTGCGCACGCCGCGTTGGTGGCAAGAAGGGGTGGGTGCACGTCGCCGCGAGCCACTACCACGACGTCGACCCCTGCATCAAGGCCCGGATCCCGGTGATCTGGGTCAACCGCAAGAAGGAGACCCTCGAGGCGGGGCAGAAGAAGCCGACCGCCGAGGTGGCGAACCTCCGCGAGGCGGCCAAGCTCCTCGGCATCGCCTGACCTTCGCGGGGGCCTCCGATGCGAGCCGTATCGCTGCATCGCGACGTGATCGTCGTCACGAGCCGCGTCTGGCAGACGACGAGCACGATCGTGCGCGGACCGGAGGACGGGAGCGACGAGGCGTTCGTGATCGACTCGCCGATCTATCCCGACGAGCTCGAGCTCTTGCCGGCGCTCATGGAGCAGGCCGGCTTCCGTCTCAGCGGCCTGCTCGCGACGCACGGCGACTGGGACCACCTGCTCGGCCGCCTCGCCTTCGCCGATACGGCGCTGGGGTGCGCCGAGACGACGGCCGCCCGCCTCGCCGCCGAGCCGGGGGCGGCGGCGCGCGGTCTGCGCGCGTTCGACGACGAGCACTACGTGACGCGGCCGCGGCCGCTCTCGCTCGGCGCGGTACAGGCCCTTCCGGTCCCGGGCCGCTGTGAGCTCGGCACCGGGGAGCTCGCGCTGTATCCGGCGTGCGGGCACACCGTCGACGGCATGGCGATCGCGATCCCGTGGGCGAAGGTCCTCGTCGTGGGGGACTACCTGAGCCCGGTCGAGATCCCGACGTTCGCCGAGGGCTCGGCCGGCGAGTACGAGGCGACGCTGAGGCGGTTGCGACCGCTCGTGCAGGAATCCGAGCACGTCGTGCCCGGACACGGAGGAGCTCTCGACCGAGCGCGGGCGCTCGCCATCCTCGAGGAGGATCTCGGCTACGTGGGCGGCGTCCTCGCCGGCGATGACGACACGCCGCTGCCGCGGGGGGCTCGCAGCCCGACCCAGCGGCGCCGGCATGTCGAGAACGTGGGCGCTACTCCTCCGGGAGCCTGAGGCCGAGGAAGAGGTCCCGCCCGCCGCCGCTCTTACTGCGCGCTGAGAAGCCGAGTCGCTCGTACAGGGCGATCGCGGCCGCGTTCTCCTCGTTCGTGTCGAGCTCGATACGGCGAGCGCCGCGCTCGCCGGCCCGTCCGATCGCCGCCTGCACGAGGGCTGCCCCCATCCCCTTCCGGCGGGCCTCCCCGCGCACGTAGACGTCCTCCAGCCAGCAATCCGGCGCCGCCTCCCATACCGAGAAGCGGAAGCGCAACTGGGCGACGCCGGCCGGCGGGGAGTCCTGGTCGGCGGAGGCGAGCAGGAACTCGGCCTCGACGCCCTCCATCAGCCGCTCGACCCCGGCGAGCATCGCGTTGTCCGACGGACGGGTGTCCTCGAGATGGTCGCGGAAGGCGATCAGCAGATCGGCGACGATCTCGGCCTCGTCGAACTCGGCAAGCCACACGCGCGGGCCATCGCTCATCACGACCTCGGGCCTACTCGGTGGCTGAGGTGATGACCGCGAGCGTGTCGCCCGAGGCGACCGCCGCGCCGACGACGATCGGCAGCTCGGCGACCGTGCCGGACTTGTGCGCGGTGATCTCATTCTCCATCTTCATCGCTTCGATGACCGCGACGAGGGCACCTTCGTCGACGCTCGTGCCCGCCTCGACGGCGACCTTGAGCACGGTGCCCTGCATCGGTGACACGAGCGCATCACCGCCGCCCGCCGCGCCGCCGCCGCCGGAGCGCTCGCGGCGCGGGGGCTTGCGCGCCGTCCCGGCGGGGGCGGTGCCGTTACTCGAACCGGCGAACGGCGGTCCGATGACCCGCACGTCGAAGCGCTTGCCGGAGACCTCGACGGTGTAGGTCTGCTCGACCGTCTCCGCCGCCTCGGCCTCTTCGCCCGCCGATGGGTCGGGCGGCGCACCGGGAGCGGTCGACTTCAGCCATTTCGGGTCCTCGAGCAGATCTCGGCACGTCTCGCCCGCCGCCCACTGCTCGGTGGCCAACAGGGCGGTGTGGAACGGGATCAGCGTCGTCAGGCCGCCGATCTCGTACTCGCCGAGGGCTCGCAGCATGCGTGCGGTCGCCTGCGCGCGGTCGGCGTCCCACACGATCAGCTTGGCCACCATCGGGTCGTACATCGGACTGATCTCCGACCCCGGTCCGACGCCGGAGTCGACGCGCACGCCCGGGCCACTCGGCTCGCGGTAGGTGGTGATCCGGCCCGGCGCGGGCGCAAACTTCTTCGCCGCGTCCTCGGCATTGATGCGGCATTCGATGGCGTGTCCGCGCAGCTGCACGTCCTCCTGGGCGAACGACAGCGGCTCGCCGGCGGCGACGCGGATCCCCTCCTTGACGATGTCGATGCCGGTGACCATCTCGGTGACGCAGTGCTCGACCTGCACGCGGGTGTTCATCTCCAGGAAGAAGTACTCGCGCTGGCCGTCGCGCTCGCCGAGCAGGCCCTCGATGGTGCCCGCTCCGGAATAGTTGACGGCGCGTGCCGCGTCGGTGGCGATCTTGCCGATGTGCTCGCGCAGCTCGTCGTCGACGAGCGGGCCCGGGGCCTCCTCGATGAGCTTCTGATGGCGGCGCTGGATCGAGCAGTCGCGCTCGCCGAGATGGACGACGTTGCCGTGGCCGTCGGCGAGCACCTGGACCTCGACGTGGCGTGGGTCGGGCAGATAGCGCTCGATGTAGACGGTCGGATCGGAGAAGAACTTCTCGCCCTCGCGGGACGCGCCCTCGAACGCATCGGCCAGTTCGTCGGCGCTCAGCGCGACGCGGAAGCCCTTGCCGCCGCCGCCGCCGGCGGCCTTGATGGCCACCGGGTAGCCGATGTCGGCCTCGATGATCTTCGCCGCGGTCTGCGCGTCGGCGACGGTCTCCGTCGTGCCCGGCACGATCGGCACGCCGGCCGCCGCCATCAGCTCGCGGGCCCGCGTCTTGGAGCCCATCGCGTCGATCGCCTCGGGCGAGGGACCGATGAACACGATCCCGGCGTCGCGACACGCACGCGCGAACGTCGCGTTCTCGGCCAGGAACCCGTACCCCGGATGCACCGCCTGGGCCCCGGACTCGTGCGCCACCTCGAGGATGCGATCGATGTTCAGATAGCTCTCGGCGGCGGTCGGACCGCCGAGCAGGTAGGACTCGTCGGCACGCGCGACGTGCAGCGCGTCACGGTCGAGCTCGGAGTAGACGGCGACGCTCGCCACGCCCAGCTCCTGCAGCGCTCTGATCACTCGCACGGCGATCTCGCCGCGGTTGGCCACCATCACCTTTTCGAACATCGAGGTCCGGCAGATTAGTGGTTGGCGGGCTCGCGCGGGCAATCGGCGCGTGCCGGCGGCGCCCCGGCCCTCATCGGGCGTGCGGCGTGACGGCCTCGATCATGCCTCCGGCGACGGTGCCGTTCGACGTCTCGTCGATGAGGATGAAACTGCCGGTGGCGCGATTCTCGAGGTACGGGTCGAAGGCGAGCGGCGTGCTCGTGCGCAGCCGCACGCGCCCGATGTCGTTCAGCTCGAGCGAGTCGATGCCGGGCTCGCGCGCGAGGGTGTCGACGTCGGTGCGGTCCAGCAGCTCGGTGACGATCGCCGGCACGGACCGGGTCGTGTGCTTGCAGAGCACGCGGTCGCCGGCCCGCAGCGGACGGTCGGCCATCCAGCAGATCGTCGCGTCGATCTCGCGGGCGACCATCGGCGCGTCGGAGGGGCGGGCGATGAGGTCGCCTCGCGACACGTCGAGATCGTCGGCGAGGCGCAGCGTCACCGAGAGGGGCGCGATCACCTGATCGAGCGGACCGTCGTAGGTGTCGATCGCGGCGACGGTGGTCTGCCGGCCGCCGGGCAGAACGACGACCTCGTCGCCGACGGCGAGCGTCCCGGTGGCCATCTGGCCGGCGTAGCCGCGGTAGTCCTCCTGGCCGGTGGCTGCGCCCGGCGCTAGACCGTGCCCGTTCGTCGAACCCGGTTCGGGGCGGGGGCCCGCCCCGGCCGGGGCGGCGGCGCCCGGGCGGATGACCCACTGCACCGGGAAGCGGGCGGCGCATTCGTCCGGATGGTCGTAGACGACCTCCACGGTCTCCAGATGGGCAAGCAGCGTCGGGCCGTCGTACCAGGGCATGCGCGGCGAGGGCTCGACGACGTTATCGCCGTGGAGGGCGCTGATCGGTATGAACGTGAGCTCGGCGACCGGCAGTCGCTCGGCGAAGGCCCGGAACTCGGCGACGATCTCGCGGAACGCCTGCTCGTCCCACTCGACGAGATCCATCTTGTTCACGGCGACCACGAGGTGGGGGATGCCGAGCAGGGCGCTGATGTAGGCGTGACGACGCGATTGCTCGACGGCACCGCGGCGCGCATCGAGCAGCACGATCGACAGATCGGCCGTCGAGGCGCCGGTCACCATGTTGCGGGTGTACTGCTTGTGCCCGGGGACGTCAGCGATGATGAAGCGCCGGCCCGGACCTCCGCTCGCGCTCCCGTTGGTGGCGAAGTAGCGATAGGCGACGTCGATCGTGATCCCCTGCTCGCGCTCGGCGCGCAGCCCGTCGGTGAGCAGCGCGAGGTCGAGCGTGCCGTCGCCGCCACGACGCCTACTCGCCTCGGCGACGTGGGCGAGCTGATCCTCGTAGACGAGCTTGGAGTCGTAGAGCAGCCGGCCGATGAGCGTGCTCTTGCCGTCGTCGACCGAGCCGGCCGTCGTGAAGCGCAGCAGGTCGACGGTCATCGCGAGGTTCGCATGCGCCGGCGCGCGGGGCCCATCAGAAGTAGCCCGCCTTCTTGCGGTCCTCCATCGCGGCCTCGGACACGCGGTCGTCAGCGCGGGTCTCGCCTCGCTCGGTGACGCGCGTCCGGGCGATCTCGCCGACGACCTCGTCGAGCGTTGCCGCCTGCGAGCGCACGCCGCCGGTGCAGCTCATGTCGCCGACCGTGCGGTAGCGCACGGTGGCGCTGAACACGTCCTCGCCGGGCAGCAGCTCGGCCCCCTCGCGCCAGGCGTAGAGCATGCCGTCGCGCTGGAAGACGGGCCGCTCGTGCGCGAAGTAGATGTGCGGCACCTCGAGTCCCTCCGCGGCGATGTACTCCCAGACGTCGAGCTCGGTCCAGTTCGACAGCGGGAACACGCGCACGTGCTCGCCGCGCCGGATGCGCCCGTTGTAGAGGTTCCACAGCTCGGGCCGCTGGCTCTTCGGATCCCACTGCCCGAAGTCGTCGCGGAACGAGAACACGCGCTCCTTGGCTCGAGCCCGTTCCTCGTCGCGGCGGGCGCCCCCGAAGGCGGCGTCGAAGTCATGCGTGGCGATGGCGTCGAGCAGGGTGGTCGTCTGCAGGCGGTTGCGCGAGGCGCGCGGGCCGGTCTCCTCGACCACCCGGCCGGCGTCGATCGACTCCTGCACCGAGGCGACGATCAGACGCTCCCCGAGCTCCGCGACTCGCCGATCGCGAAACTCGATCACCTCGGGGAAGTTGTGTCCCGTGTCGACGTGCATGAGCGGGAACGGGAACGGGCCGGGCCGAAACGCCTTCTCGGCCAGGCGCAGCAGGACGATCGAGTCCTTGCCGCCACTGAACAGCAGCACCGGTCGCTCGAACTCGGCCGCCACCTCGCGCATGATCTGGATGGCCTCGGACTCCAGCTCGTCGAGGTGGGTCAACGCTCGTGCGGTCATGCTCATGACGGCTCGCCGTCCACGTGCAACCCGCATTCGACCTTCTCGCTTCCGGCCCAGCGGCCCTCGCGGCCACTGCCGGGCTGGGTGCACGGCGCGCAGCCGATCGACGAGTAGCCCTGATCGTGCAGCGGGTGGTAGGGGACGTCGTGCTTGACGATGTAGTTCCAGACGTCGCGGTCGGTCCAGTCGGCGAGCGGGTTGGCCTTCCACACCGATCGGCTGGCGTCCCACTCGAGCTTGCCGGCCGCCGCGCGCGTCGGAGCCTGCTCGCGTCGCAGTCCGGTGATCCAGCCGTCGAGGCCATCGAGCGCTCGGTTGAGCGCGTCGACCTTCTGGACCCCGCAGCAGCGCTGCGCGGTCCAGGCGACGCCGTCGGGGCTCGAGGCGTCGTGAACCTCGACCGCCAGGCCGTAACGCTGCTCGATCTGGCGCCACACGGCGTAGGTCTCGGGGAAGAGGACGCCGGTGTCGATCGTGAACACCCGCGCCTTGGGCTCGATCCGCATGAGCATGTCGATGAGCACGCTCTCCTCCTTCTGGAAGGAGCACGCCATGGCCAGCCGGGGGTGATGCTGCTCGACCATGTGGGCGAGCACCTCCTCGGCGGTGCGCAGCTCGAAGTCGGTCGTCGCGGTGGTGGCCATGGTCAATCGCCGCCCTAGACGGCGCACTCGCCCTCGCCGCGGATGACCTGGAACGGCTCGTTGCGGCTCCAGTCGATGAAGGTGTTCATCGTCTCGAGACTGAATTCGACCGGCATCGAGAGATCCTTGACCAGGCCCTCGAACTCACTCGTGCCGACTCGATCGGCGAACGCGTTGAACTCCTCGCCGTCGAGGCGCGCGGACTCGTAGTGGCGTAGCCAGCGCTCGATCGCCTCGGGCACGCGCTTGGCCGGCAGGCGCGACTTCAGTCGGGCGCCCATGCGTACCTCGCCGCCCTCGTAGTTGCCGCCGACGTGCGGGATGTAGGCCGGGATCGTCCGATCGCCGACCTTGATCGATGCGCCGTAGAAGCCGATGTTGGCGATGTGATGCTGGCTGCAGCCGTTCGGGCAGCCGCTCATCTTGATGTGGATCTTGCGGGTGAGCGGGTCCTCGATCGCCATCGCGGCGAGCTTCTCGCGAATGGCCAGGTTGAGGCCCATCGAGCTGGTGATGCCCAGCTTGCAGCTGTCGGTGCCCGGGCAGGAGACGACGTCGCCGATCTCGTTGGCGCCGCCGCCGCCGAGCCCGAGATCGGACAACGCCTGCCACACGCCGTAGATGGACTCCTCGCGGACCCAGCGCAGAACGAGGTTCTGCTGCACGGTCGAGCGCGCGTAGCCACCGGAGAACCGGCGCATGATCGCCGCCAGCCCGCGGAACTGGTCGGGCGTCAGATCGCCTCGCGGCACGATGACCTCGACGGTCACGAAGCCCGCCTGACGTTGCGCGCGGACGTTGGTGCGCGCGAAGGCCTCGAACTCGCGCGCGTCGCCGTTCGGTGAGGACGCCGCGAGCGGCGGGGCCGGGGCGTGCGCCTCCTCGTCGTGCTCGAACAGGAGGCGATCCAGCGAATAGTCGCGCTCGTTGACCCAGTCACCCTTCAGCTCCTCCTCGACCATCTCGCGGAACGCGTCCATGCCGATGCGGTCGACGAGCACCTTGATGCGGGCCCGCGCGCGGTTCTTGCGCAGATCGTCCTGGCGGTCGAAGATGCGCAGCACGGCCTCGGTGACCTTCAGGTACTCGCCGTCATCGGCGGTGACGAACTCGTACAGCGTTGGGGCGATGCGGGGCATGATCGACGTGCCGCCGCCGATGCGGATCTCGAAGCCCCGGACCTGCTGGCCGTCGATCTCGCGCACTCGGGGGATGAAGCCGCCGTCGTGGATGCCGGTGATCGCCCGGTCCTCGTCGGTGGCGGTGAACGCGGTCTTGAACTTGCGTGGCATCAGCTGGCAGACCTCGTTGCGCACGAAGTAGCGCACGTAGGCACCGACGTAGGGCGTGGGGTCGAACAGCTCTCCCTCGGAGACGCCGGCCCACGGATCGCCGGTGACGTTGCGCATCGTGTTCCCGCAGCCCTCACGCGAGGACAGTCCCGACGGGCTGATGTCACGCATGAACTTCGCGGTGTCGGGAAGCGGCATGTGGTGGACCTGCACGTTCTGGCGCGTGGTGATGTGGCCCTTGTTCAGTGGGGCGTACTTCTCGATGGCGTCGCCGAAGGCCTCCATCTGCTCCGGCGAAATGCCGCCGAAGGGCAGCTTGACCCGGATCATCTGCACGTCGGCCTGGCGCTGGCCGTAGACGCCCTGCTTGAGCCGGAAGCCGATGAACTGGTCCTCGGGCGTGTCGCCGCGCAGGAACTTCGCCGCCTCGGTGTCGAAGTCGTCGAACTCGCGCTCGAGGATCGGGATGACGTGCCCCGGCACGTCCTCGTGGACCTCGGGGTTGTCGAGCGTTCCGGACCGTCCGTGATGCGATGAAGTGGACGCAGGCTCCATGGGGGTGGCGAACTCCTGTAGGCCGGGGGCAGGACTGGACCGACAAATATACAGGAAAGGCGGGTGGCTTTCGGGTATTTCCAGGGAGCGGCCGATCCGCCCGCTGCGCCGCATGGTAGGGCCTGCGCGGGCGTCAGCCCGGTGGCTCGGCCGCGCCGATCAGCCCCAGTGGTGCCCGTCGCCCCAAGGGGACGGGCCGAGCGGCTCGCGGGTGATCGCCTCCAGACGCGCGGCCCGCAGCCACGCGTTGCGCCGCGTGGGCGGCGGGGCGAGCGGCGGGGTCGTCTCGCGCATGAAGCGCTCGAGCGCGGCCACGATGGCGGCCGCCTCCTCGGGTGAGGCCCCTGGGGCCACGAGCTCGAGCTTCGGGCGGCGGTTGACCATCGCCCACAGTCTGACGCAGAGACGGAGCGGGCGCTCCTCGGCCGCGTCCCGCGCCGCCGGCGGGGAGTCGCGAGCGCCGTGGCCATAGGATCGTGGCCATGCGATCACGCCCGCGCCGGTGACCGAAGCGCTGCCCGTCGTCGGGCGCGACGCCGTGCTCGCCGCCATCTCTCCGGTTGAGGCCACCGAGCGCGTACGCGACGCCTTCCTGCGCCACCACGCCGGCGAGTGGCGGATGCCGCCGAAGGTCTACCTCGACAGTCCGCCGTACGGAGACTTTCGCGCCATGCCGGCGCTCGGCAGCGACCTCGCGCTGCTGAAGTGGATCACGTCGTTTCCCGGCAATGCGCAGCACGACCTGCCCGCCGTGATGGGAATCGTCTGCCTGTCCGACGCGCGCACCGGGCGCCCGCTGATGCTCCTCGACGCCGGGTCGGTGACTGCTCTGCGGACGGGTGCCGTGGCCGCGATCGCGGCGCGGGCGCTCGCGCGAGGCAACGCGCGGACCGTCGCCACCGTCGGCTGCGGCCTGAACGGCGCGTGGGTGGCGCGCTGCCTCGCCGCGGAGGGCTACGGCCCCGGGGTGTGCGTCGACCCGCTCCCGGAGGCGGCCGCGGCCCTGGCGGGCGAGCTGGACTGGCGCGTTGGCAGGCTGGACGAGGCGTTTGCCTGCGACATCGTGTGCTGCGTGACGCCGGGGCGGGAGATCGTTCTCGAGGCCGGCTCGCTGCGTCCGGGCATGCATCTGAACATGCTCGGGGCCGACGCCGCCGACAAGGCGGAGGCGACCGTCTCCGCGGTGGCGTCGTGCGCGCTCTTCTGCGACGAGTGGGAGCAGGCCAGCCACGGCGGGGAGCTCGCCGGCGCGGTGCGCGCAGGGGCGGTGCGGCGCGAGCAGGTGACCGAGCTCGGTGCGGTGCTCGACGGATCCGCCGCCGGACGGCCCGGCCCGGAGTCGGTCACCCTGTTCGATTCCACCGGACTGGCCATCCAGGATCTGGCAATCGCCGCCGCGGTGCTCGAGGCCTGGCGCGACGGCCGAGTGCCGGCGTCAACCGTCTCGCTGTAGCTCGTCAGCCGACGATCGTGACCGAGTGCTGCAGGAACGACTTGTTGCCGTCGAACGCACCGGCGCCGACCGGGGAACCGACGGCGAGGTCGTAGCGCCCGGCCGAGACGGGGACCGTGCCGAGCGACGGCCCCGCCGCGGTCCGGCAGACGAGCTTGGCCGGGATCGTCCCGCTGAAGGTGGCCGAGCGGCTCACCGTCTTGACCGAGCCGATCGACGCGCTGCAGTTGATCGCCTGGCCTCCCTGGGTCTGCTTCTCGGTGTAGGCCATGAACAGCTGGTAGCGGCCGGCGATCAGGTTGCTGGCCCGTACGCTCACGTGGCCCCCGATCGTCGCCGTCGCCGGCGTGGTCAGCGTGGCGGCGAGTGCGACCGGCGCGAGCGCGGCGGCGGCGAGGGTCGCGCCGGCGGCGGCGGCGGCCGTGACGGCGAGACGGGGACGCTGGCGCAACGTGCTCACAGGGGAATGTTCCCATGTTTGCGCTGCGGACCGGGCTCCCGCTTGGTCTGCAGCGTCTCGAGCGCGGTGATGAGCTTCGGTCGCGTCTCGTGCGGGATGATCACGTCGTCGATGTACCCGCGCTCGGCCGCCGTGTACGGATTGGCGAATCGCGCCTTGTAGTCGTCCATCAGCTTCTGGCGGCGCGCGTCCGGGGTCGGGCTCGCGGCGATGTCGCGCCGGTAGATGATGTTCACCGCGCCCTCCGGGCCCATGACGGCGACCTCGGCGGTCGGCCAGGCGAAGTTGAAGTCGGCCAGCAGGTGCTTGGAGGCCATGACGTCGTAGGCGCCGCCGTAGGCCTTGCGGGTGATGACCGTCAGCTTCGGGACCGTCGCCTCGGTGAACGCGTAGAGCAGCTTCGCACCGTGGCGGATGATCCCGCCCCACTCCTGCGTCGTGCCCGGGAGGAACCCGGGCACGTCGACGAGCGTCACGAGGGGGATGTTGAACGCGTCGCAGGTGCGTACGAAGCGCGCCGCCTTCGCCGAGGCGTCGATGTCGAGCACGCCGGCCAGCGCGTTCGGCTGGTTGCCGACGATGCCGACCGAGTAGCCGTTCAGCCGGGAGAAGCCGCAGATGATGTTCTTGGCGTGGTGCTCGTGCACTTCGTAGAACTCGCCGTCGTCGACGATGTGCCGCACGACGTCGCGCATGTCATACGGCTTGTTCGGGTTGTCGGGGACGACGTGGTCGAGCTCGGGGTCCATGCGCAGCGGGTCGTCGCTCGGCTGCACCCGCGGCGCCGTCTCGACGTTGTTGGAGGGCAGGAAGCTGAGCAGGTAGCGGCAGTCCTCGAGGCAGGCGTCCTCGTCCTCGGAGGCGAAGTGGGCCACGCCCGACTTCGTGTTATGTGACATGGCGCCCCCGAGCTCCTCGAAGCCGACCTCCTCGCCGGTGACCGTCTTGATCACATCGGGCCCGGTGATGAACATGTGTGAGGTCTCCTTCACCATGAAGATGAAGTCGGTGATCGCCGGCGAGTACACCGCGCCGCCGGCACAGGGGCCCATCACGAGGCTGATCTGGGGGATCACGCCCGAGCACTTGACGTTGCGCACGAAGACGTCGCCGTACGCGCCGAGCGACACCACGCCTTCCTGGATGCGCGCCCCGCCGGAGTCGTTGATGCCGATGACCGGGCAGCCGATCTTGGCCGCGAGATCCATGATCTTGCACATCTTCTCGCCCATGACCTCGCCGAGGGACCCACCGAACACCGTGAAGTCCTGGCTGAACACGCACACCCGCCGACCGTCGATCGTCCCGTGGCCGGTGACGACGGCGTCGCCCCAGGGCCGGTTCTTCTGCATCTCGAAATCGTGCGTGCGGTGGCGAACGAACGTGTCGAGCTCCTGGAACGAGCCGGGGTCGAGCAGCTTCTCGACGCGCTCGCGGGCGGTGTACTTGCCGCGGGCGTGTTGCTTCTCCTCGGCCTCCGGCGCGGAGTGCAGCGCCGCCTGGCGCAGGTCCTCCAACTGGGCGAGTCGTTCCTCGTAGGTCTCGGGCGCTCGTTGACGCATGGGGGCGGCATGTTACCCCCGAGCGTCGTGCGCACGGCCGGCGGTGCGCTCCCCGGGGCCGGCCGGGATCGCCGCGCCGCGGGCCGCTACGAGCGCGAGAACGGACGGTGATGCGCGGCGCCGAGCGTGTCGAGCACCGCGCCGAGCAGCTCGTTCGCGCGCTCGTGATCGAGCGCCGGTGGCGCCGGGGCCTCGGGCGCAGGAGCGGTTGGGACGGCCGCATCCGAGCCGGCGGCGGCGCTCGTCGGCGCGTCGGGGGCGGCGTCGTCGGGGATCGCGCTCGGGGGGCTTGGGTCGGCCTCCGGGCTGGTCGGCGCAGTGTCGGGCGCGCCGGCGGCAAACGTGGGGGGTGGAGGCGTGGTCGTGGCGGTTGGAGGCGTGGTCGCGGGGGTCGCAGGCGTGGTCGCGGGGGTCGCAGGCGTGGTCGCGGCGGTTGGAGGCGTGGTCGTGGCGGTCGGAGGCGTGGTCGTGGGGGTGGCGGGCTCGACGTCGTCGGACGCCGGCTCGCCTGCGACGGGTGCGGACGGCGGGTCCGCCGCGGCCGCGAGCGGCGGGTCCGCGGGGGCCGGCGCCACGTTCTCCGTAGCGCTCGGTTCGAGGGCCGGCCCTCCGGTCGATGTGAGGGGCTCGGGTACGTCGGGGTCGACGGCCGGCGCGGCGAGGCCTCCCTCCTCCGGCATCGGATCCAGCGCGGTGGTCGGGGCCGCGGCGTCGACGCGCGGACGCCGGCCGAACAGGCGGGCAAGGAAGCCCCGCTTCGGGGCGGCGGACACCGGGGCTGCCGCGCTGGTTGGGCTCGGGTCCGCGCCGGCGGCGTCCTCGGTCGCCGGATCATCTTCGGCAATCGCGAGGGTCGGCGGCCGTTCTCCGACGCGCGCCGCTGGTGGATCCGGCTCTCCATCCGCGCGTTCGCTCTCGGGGGGCGCCGTCCGGTCCGCGGCCGGCGCGTCGGTGACCACGGGCACGGCCGGCGCGGCCAGGGGCGCCTCGAGCGCCGGGTCGTCGGAGGCGCCGGCCATCGCGGTCGCCTCGAGCGGTGGATCGTCGGCGGCGCCGGCCATCGCGGTCGCCTCGAGCGGTGGATCGTCGGCGGCGCCGGCCATCGCGGTCGCCTCGAGCGGTGGATCGTCGGCGGCGCCGGCCATCGCGGTCGCCTCCGGCGGCGGATCGTCGGCGGCGCCGACCATCGCCGTCGGCTCGAGCGCCAGGGCCTCCGGGGCGGTCGCGACGGTCTCCCGGTCGTCATCGGCCTGGCTGGCGTCCGGCGGGCGTCCTTGGGGTGTCGCTGTCGCGACCGTGAGGGTGACCTTCGTACCCCAGCCGGACGGCGTCAGCTCCACTCGCCCCGTCGCGCGCTCGCCCTCCCAGACGACCGTCGTCTCCGGCTCGATACGTGTGATCTTGATCTCGCCGCCCAGCTCGCCGAGGTGGCGCGCGAGGGCCGCGGGATCGCTCAGCTCCGCCCACAGCTCGGGCGGCGACTTCACCAGCGTTCGTTGGGCTTGGGTCTCGGGCATGCCACCGTCGGTTTCGCGCGGGGCGGCGCGAGTCCTTCTCGGGCGACGCGGCTCGGGAGTCGCGCCTGTGCGGGGCGCGAGGGAAATAAGGCTCCGCCGGCCGCGCGGAGGCCGCGTCTCGGCTCGTTGGGGCGGCCGCCGGAGGCGGCCATCTCCTGGTGTGCTCCCTTGTGCACACCATGCGAACCAACCCGCGCACACCGGCGCGGCCGCCGGCCTTGCGGGTGGGGTGTGCTCCCTTGTGCACGCTATGCGGACCAACCCGCGCACACCTGGCGCGGCCGCCGGCCTTGCGGGTGGGGTGTGGTCCCTTGTGCACGCTATGCGGACCAACCCGCGCACACCTCGGCGCGGCCGCCGGCCTTGCGAGCGCGGTGTGCCCCCTTGTGCACGCGATGCGGACCAAACCCGCGCACACCCCGGCGCGGTCGCCCGAGATGCCGCCCTACGGCCCGCCGAGATGCGTCGCCATGAACAGCACGGTCACGAGGACGAGCGCGCTCAGGAGGGTGCCGACGATCGAGACCTGACGCACCAGCGCCTGGTACTCGGTGCTCAAGGCGACCGCCCCGCCCTCGCCCGCCGCCGCCGCGGCGACGTCGCGGTCGGAGAGCTCGATGAGCCGGCGGTCGCGGGGGGCGAGGTAGGCACCGCCGACGGCCCCGATCACCAGGACGGCGCCGATGCCCCACTGCACGTAGAAGTACTTGAACGCGTGGGAGTGGCCGGCGAGGTACAGGCCGGCGAGCAGGACGACCACGAGCGCGGCGGACATGAACCGACCGTCGAGCACGCGAACGGCCCGATGCAGGGTCGGGAGCGACCGCGGGTCCGTGCGCGCGGCGACGCCGAACAGGATCGGGTAGGCGAAGGTGACGCCGAAGCCGACGATGACCGCGGCGATGTGCACGGCCAGCACGACGTTGTAGAAGGTGAAGTCGGCGAGCGGCACGAGACGGGTCAGGTCACCGGCTGGTAGCGGCCGAACACGTCGCGCATGGCGGCACAGACCTCGCCCATCGAGCAGCGGTCGCGCAGGGCCTCGCGGATGGAGGGCAGCAGGTTGTCGCTGCCGCGGGCCGCGTCGCGCAGTTCCTCCAGGCGCCGCGCGACGAGCTCCTGGTCGCGGTTCGCCTTGAAGTCGGCGAGCCGCAGCAGCTGCTCGCGCTCGGACTCGGGGTCGACGCGCAGGATGTCCTCGACCTCGATCGCCTCCTCCTCATACTTGTTGACGCCGACGACGATGTCCTGACCGAGGCGGTAGCGCTCCTGGTAGCCCCAGGCCGACTCGTCGATCTCGCTGGTGATGAACGGGATCGCGTTGACCGAGCCGCCCATCCCGTCGACCTTGTCGATGAGCGCCTGCGCGCGCCGCTCGATGTCATCGGTGAGCGACTCGATGAAGTACGAGCCGGCGAACGGGTCGACGGTGTCGGCGGCGCCGGACTCGTAGGCGATCACCTGCTGCGTGCGCAGGGCGATCTTCGCCGCGCGCTCGGAGGGCAGTGCGAGCGCCTCGTCGTAGCCGTTGGTGTGCAGCGACTGCGTACCGCCGCACACCGCGGCGAAGCCTTGGAGGGCGACCCGCATGATGTTGTTCATCGGCTGCTGCGCGGTCAGCGTCACGCCGCCCGTCTGGGTGTGGAAGCGCAGCATCATCGACTTGGGGTCCTTCGCTGCGAAGCGCTCGCGCATGATGTGCGCCCACATGCGCCGGGCCGCACGGAACTTGGCGACCTCCTGGAAGACGTTGTTGTGGCCATTGAAGAAGAAGGCGAGGCGAGGCGCGAACTCGTCGACCTCCAGGCCCGCGTCGATGGCCGCCTGTACGTACGCGATCCCATTGGAGAGCGTGAAGGCGACCTCCTGTACGGCCGAGCAGCCCTTTTCCCGAAAGTGGTACCCGGAGATCGAGATCGTGTTCCAGCGCGGGATCTCGGCCTTGCAGTAGGCGAACAGATCGGTGGTCAGGCGCATCGAGCCCGCCGGCGGGTAGATGTAGTTGCCGCGGGCGATGTACTCCTTGAGGATGTCGTTCTGGGTGGTGCCGCGCAGCTGGGCCGCGTCGGCGCCCTGCTCCTCGCCGACGATCTGGTAGAGCGACAGCAGCACGCTCGCAGGGGCGTTGATCGTCATCGAGGTCGAGATCTGGTCGAGCGGGATTCCGTCGAAGGCCGTGCGCATGTCGTCGATCGTGTCGATCGCCACGCCGGTGCGGCCCACCTCGCCGAGGCAGCGCGGATCGTCGGAGTCCAGCCCGAGCTGCGTCGGCAGGTCGAAGGCCATCGACAGGCCGGTCGAGCCGTGCGCGATCAGGTACTTGTAGCGCTCGTTGGACTCCTTGGCCGAGGCGTAGCCGGCGTACTGGCGCATCGTCCAGAGCTGCTTGCGGTACATCTCGCGGTGCGGGCCGCGGGTGTAGGGGAACGCGCCCGGCTCGCCGAGCTCGAGCTCGGCCGGCACGTCCGCCTCGGTGTACAGCTCCTTGATCTCGATGCCCGAGTCGGTGAAGCGACGCGGATCGTCGGGACCGATGATCGGCGCGACGCTGAGGCTGTCGCTCGGCTCGTCCGAGCGGCCCGGGGCGGGATGGTCGGTGGTGGCCATCGCCGGGATCATAGGCCGCCCGAACGCCCAGCCGCCCGCCGCCGGGCGAACGCGAACGACCCGGGGAGGCGTCTCCCCGGGTCGTCGCATCGCCGCTCGCGCCCCGCGTGACCCCTCAGAAGGGGGTCGCGGGCGGCTCCGAGATGTTCAGGGTGATCGGGTTGCTGGGCCCGGAGATGAACAGCGACAGGATCGGTCCGAGGATCCCGCAGCCGGTCAGCGACGGGATCGTCACCGTGCTGCTGGTCGAGAAGGTCGACCCGACCTGCTCGCCGACCGCCGACGAGACGTTCAGCGCCAGCGCCAGCGGCGACGAGGTGTGACACCCGATCGGGATCGTCAGCGGCCCGATCGAGGTCGACTTGATCGTCATGTTCGCCGAGCCGCTGCCGCTGATCGACAGCACGCCGGTGCTGTCGTTGAGCGCCACCGTGCCGGTCAGCGGAGCCGTCAGGGTCAGCTGGACCGTGGCGCTGATCGGGATCCCGAGGATCTTCATCGTGTCGGTGACGGGCGGCAGGTTCGTCGTGCCGCTGAACGAGCCCGAGGTGAGGTCGGCGGACGCGTTGATCGTGCCCACCGGCGGTATCGGCACCGTCAGCCCGAGCTTCTTGAGCTTGAGGCTGCCGCCCACGAGCCAGTTGTTCAGCGGGATGACGAGGTCGCCGGTCTCGGGCGTCGTTCTCGCCCCCGCCGGCAGCGGTTCGTCGATGTTGCAGGTGCTCGGCGCCGGCTGGCCGGCGAGCAGGTTGCCGATCCAGGTGAGCACGTCGGGGACGGCCGCCGGGTCGGTGAGCAGGTGGTCGGAGTCGTACAGGTGGTAGTCGTCGGTCACCCCC
This sequence comes from uncultured Solirubrobacterales bacterium, assembly GCA_963710725.1. Taxonomy (GTDB): domain Bacteria; phylum Actinomycetota; class Thermoleophilia; order Solirubrobacterales; family Solirubrobacteraceae; genus CAVQBJ01. Next base: position 172,737 of record CAVQBJ010000001.1, read on the forward strand.
TCCGAGCACTCCTGCTGCTTGAGCGCCACCTGCGCCGTCAGCGGCACGAACTCGTCGAACTCGCCGCTGTACTGGAAGTACGGCACCGGGATCGGCGGCGTGCCGACGTCGTTGGCCTGGATGATGGACAGGAACGTCGGGTTGGCCAGCAGCGCGCTGAGCGGGTTGTTCAGGTACTGGTCGTTGTCCTGGTCGGAGTTCGGCGGGCCGATGTCCTGCAGCGCGCAGTCGCCTTCGAGCTTGGCCACGTAGGCGAGCCCGGCTGGGTTGAGCAACCCGCTCGGCTTGATCTCCGGGCTCTGGTTGAGGAGGCCGATGATCCCGTACATCACGAACGCGGAGTCGACCGAGCCGTTGGCGAAGTTGTTGAGCGCCACGAGGTCGGCCGGCACCCCGCCGGCCGCGACGCCCTGGAGGTCGATCTCCGGCGCGTACGTCGGCTGCAGCTCGCCGGCCCACGAGGCGGCGCCGCCGCCCTGGGAGTAGCCCCAGATGAACGTCGGCGCGTTGAGCGCGACGCCCGAGTCGGGGATCTGGGCCGCCGCGCGCTGGGCGTCCAGGACGGAGTCCCCCTCGTCGTTGCCGGCGATGTACGTCGGCTTCCCATCCGTCGTGTACCCGCGGTAGTCGGTGGAGACGACGGCGTAGCCCTTCTGCAGCGAGGCCAGCGTCGCGCCGCCGTCGTATTCGGTGCCGGCGTTGAGCAGGAACGATGGCGCGCACCGCTGCGCCAGGCCCTGCGTCGCGTAGGCGTAGTCGATGACCGGACGCTCGCCCGACCCGGTCCACGGGGCGGTCGGGACGGTCACCGTGCCGGTCACCGGGAACGGGTTGCCGTTCACGTCGGTCGACAGGTAGAGCACGTTCCAGGCCTGGACCGACGGCATCGCCGGACCGAGGTCGACCGTCGTCGGCCGGTACCAGATGAGCGTCCCCGGGGGACCGCTCGGCAGCGGCGACGGCGGTGTGTAGAACGAGTTGTCAGATGGACCGATCGTCGGCGCGGCGATGGCCGTCGCCACCCCGACGCAGCAGACGATCGCGGCCAGAACCGCCGCCACGCCGACCGCCGGCCCGCCTGAACGGATGCGCTGGTGACGCATGAGATGCCCTCCTCCTTGTGTGCCGCCGGGTGCGCCCCGGCCCTGGACGCCACGCGTCGAGATGGCACGCATACCGACCCCAGCGCCCGTGTCCCTCGGCGTGAACGCAACCTACCGCCGCGCGAGGGCGGAGTCAACGGTTGGACGATCTGTGGCGTGGATGCAACAGGCTGTCGAGATTGTTGCGTCGCGTGCCCGCGCGGGTCGCGGGGCGCGTGGCAACCGTCTACGGTGCTGGCGATGCGCGTCACCGTCGCACTGTTCGCGCTCCTGCGGGAGCGCGCCGGCGCCCGCGAGCTCGAGCTCGACCTGCCCGAGGGCGCGCGGGTGGGCGACGCTCTCGACGCCCTCGCCGCGGTCGTCGGCGACGTGCCGGTCGTGCTCGCGGTCAACCGCCGCTACGCCGACCGCGACGAGCGCCTGAGCGACCGCGACGAGATCGCCCTGATCCCACCGGTCTCCGGCGGCGGGATCGCCGCCGGAGAGATCGCGGTTGAGATCGTCGACGCCCCGCTGTCCAGCGACGCCGCGCTCGCCGCGGTGCGCGACCCGCGGGCCGGCGCGGTCGTGCTGTTCGCCGGCGTGACGCGCGAGGTGCGCCAGCTCGAGTACGAGGCCTACGAGGCGATGGCCCGCGAGCGCATGGCCCGGATCGCTCGCGATGCGCTCGCCGCCCACGGGGCATGCCGGGTCGCGGTCACGCATCGGATCGGCGTCGTGCCGCTCGGCGAGCCGTCCGTGCTCGTCGCGGTCTCGGCCCCACATCGCGACGAGGCGTTCGCGGCCGCGCGCGCGATCATCGACGCGATCAAGGAGCAGGTCCCGATCTGGAAGCGTGAAGTGCAGGGTGAGCAGCGCAACTGGGTGGCCGGCCACCCAGTTGCTCCCGACTGATTGACCGCGCGGGCTTCCTGGCCCTCCAGTAGGGTGCACGGGGTGTCGACCTGCCTTGTCACCGGGGGCGCAGGATTCCTCGGCTCGCACCTTTGTGACGCGCTGCTGGCCCGCGATCACCGCGTGATCTGCGTCGACAACCTCGAGACCGGCTCGCTGATGAACATCGCGCACATCCGCGATCCGGATCGCTTCGTGCATCTGAACGTCGACATCATCGAGCCGTACTTCGTCGACGAGCCGGTCGACTTCGTCTACCACCTCGCATCGCCCGCCTCCCCGATCGACTACCTGCGCCTGCCGCTGCACACGCTGAAGGTGGGCTCATACGGCACGCACCACACGATCGGGCTGGCCAAGGCCAAGCGCGCGCGCTTCCTGATCGCCTCGACGAGCGAGGTCTACGGCGATCCGCACGTCCATCCCCAGCCGGAGACCTATTGGGGTCACGTGAATCCGATCGGCCCGCGCGGCGTCTACGACGAGGCGAAGCGCTATGCCGAGGCGCTGACGATGGCCTATCACCGCCAGCAGGGCGTCGACACGGCGATCATCCGCATCTTCAACACCTACGGGCCGCGGATGCGGCCGCACGACGGCCGCGCGATCCCCACGTTCCTGCGTCAGGCGCTCGACGAACGCCCGCTCACCGTCTTCGGCGACGGGAGCCAGACGCGGTCGTTCTGCTACGTGTCCGACCTCATCGCCGGGATGATCGCGCTCGCCGAGTCCGGCTACCACTATCCCGTCAACGTCGGCAATCCCGACGAGTTCACGCTGCTGCAGCTCGCCGAGACGGTCATCGCGGTCACGGGCTCGCGCTCGGAGATCCTCCACGAGGCGCTCCCGACGGACGATCCGCAGCAGCGTCGGCCCGACATCACCCTCGCCCGGGAGCTGCTCAGCTGGGAGCCGACCATCTCGCTGCGCGAGGGCCTGGCCCGCACCATCGCCGAGGCTGGAGAGGAAGTCCTGCTTGGTCAGCACTCCCGTTAGTGGCTGCAAGTCCGTGCTCGGGCATCCCGGTTCTCCGCTACATCTGCGAGGCTAGGACGTTGTGAGCAGCGAGATGAAGCCTCGTTCCGAAGGGGCATTGCGCGCTGAGCACCCGGGCCCCCCGCTTTCGGAGACCGCGTCGGATCGCGCGTCCACCGGATCGCTTCCGCCGCTCGCGGTGCGGATGCAGCCATCCGAGCGCGACATGCGCAGCAAGCGCCCGCCCGCGCTGTCGCTGCTGCTGCGCTGGGACACGGCGCGGCACCTCGCGCGCGTCGTGTCGCTGCTCGCGCTCGACTTCGTCGGCGTGTCGGCCGCGATCCTCACCGCGCTCGTCGTCAAGGCCGCCGTGCGCGGGACCGTCGACCTCAACAGCGCGTGGCACGAGACGAAGCACATCCTCGCGTTCACATACCTCGTGACGGCGCTGCTGTTCGCCCGCTCGAGCCTGTACGCCGATCGGGCGCAGCGGCCGGGGCTCGCGCGGATCGTCGCCTGCCTGTTCGAGGTGACGATCGTCGCGCTCGTCTTCGCGGTGGTGAGCGGCGAGCAGTTCTCCAGCTTCTACATCTTCTACGGCTCGCTCATCTTCGCGCTGCTGTTCGTGTCGTCGCTGCGCTACCTCTACGAGCGCGCGACCGGCGGCCTGCTGCGGCTCGCCGGCTACGAGCGCCGCACGCTGCTGGTCGGCACCGGCGAGCACATCCGCGACGTCGCACACGCCCTGTCCGAGGGGCACACGGCGATCAACGTGGTCGGATTCATCTCGCTGGGGCCGGTGGCCGAGAACGGCCTGCGCCGGCTCGGTGCCTTCGACGGCCTCGAGCGCGCCCTCAGCGCGAACGCGATCGACGAGGTGATCATCGCCGATCCCGACTTCCCCCAGGTCGAAGCGGTCGAGCTGGTCGATCAATGCCATCGGCGCGGCGTGCGTGTGCGCGTGGCGCCGTCGACGATGGAGATCCTCGTCCACCGGGCGGAGTTCCTTCCCGGCGAGACCGTCCCGCTGTTCGAGCTCAAGCCGCCGGTCTTCGAGGGAATCGACTTCGCGCTGAAGCGGACGTTCGACGTCGTGGCCGCCACCATCCTGCTCGTCCTGCTCAGCCCGCTGCTGCTGGCGATCGTGATCGCCGTGCGCATCAGCTCGCGCGGTCCGGTCGTGTACCGCTCGATCCGTCCCGGAATCGGGCAGATGCCGTTCAGCTGCCTGAAGTTCCGCACGATGTACGTCGACGCCCACGAGCGCCAGCTCGAGCTCGAATCGCTCAACGAGGCGAGCGGCGCGTTATTCAAGATTCGCAACGACCCGCGGATGACGCCGATCGGGCGCGTGCTGCGCCGGTTCTCGCTCGACGAGCTGCCCCAGCTCGTGAACGTGCTCCGCGGCGAGATGTCGCTCGTCGGGCCGCGGCCGCTGCCCGAGCGCGACTACGAGCGCCTCGAGGACTGGCACCGCAAGCGCTACCTCGTGCTCCCCGGCATCACCGGTCTGTGGCAGGTCTCGGGTCGCTCCGACCTCGACTTCGACGACCTCGTGCGCCTCGACTTCCTCTATCTCGAGCGCTGGTCGATCGCGCTCGACCTCACGATCCTGCTGAAGACGATCCCGGCGGTGTTCTCCCGCCGGGGCGCGTTCTGAGGCGCCCGTCCTTCAGTCGAAGTGCGGCGCCGGACGGCGCAGGCCCCGGCCGAGCGCGGGGCCGGGCAAGGCGGTTCCGCGCGCACACTCATAGACACCCCACGTCGCACGAGCGGCGTCGTCCCAGGACCACTCGGGCGGGCCCGGAGCGGGGCGCCGCGCGCACTCGGCCGCGTCGATGAGGCCCGTCAGATCGCCACAGTCGACGAACGTGGCGCGGTCGTCGAGCACCTCTCGCAACGCCGGAACATCGCAGGCCACGACCGGCGTCCCGCAGGCGAGCGCCTCCACGGTGGACAGCCCGAACCCCTCGTCCTCCGACGGCAGCACGAGCGCGCGCGCACCGCTGTAGACCGCCGCCAGCTCGTCGTCGGACACGAACCCGGTGACGATCACGCCGGGCAGCTCGTGCGCCCATTGCGCGGCCGGACCGACGAGCACGAGCGGCAGCTTGCGCGGCGTCGCGACAAGCCGGGCGATCTGCTTGCGAGGCTCGGGATGCGTGAGGCCGCCGACCCAGAGGAGGTACTGCTCCGGCAGTCCGTAGCGGCGGCGAACCGATCGCACCTCCTCCTCGCAGCGATGGCGCATGCTCGGCGCCGGTGCCTTACCGATGACGACGACGCGCTCGGGCTCGAGGCCGAGCCGGTCGACCGCGTCGCGCGCGACGGCGTTCGTCGGGACGATCACCCGAACCGCCCGCTGGGCGGCGAGGTAGCGCAGGCGAAGCCGGGCGCCGGTGTGCAGGTACTCGCTGCGCCGCTTGAGCGCCACGAGGTCGTGCAGGGTGACGACCATCGGACAGGGGCTGCGCAGCAGCGCGCCGTCGATCCAGGGCGAATGGAACACGTCGGCGCGCCGCGGGCGGTGCGTCTCGACGATCTGGGTCCCCTCCGGTGCCGTGTCGCGCAGCGCCTCCAGCAGGCACTTCGCGTACCGCCCGACACCGCGCGGGTCAGGCGATGGGCGGCTGTCGAACGCGAGCTTCATCGCGCGGCGCGAGCAGCGACGCCGGCGTTGCCCTCCACCGAGCCCGGGCGGGGCCTCGGTGGCGGGCAGCGGTCACCGGCATGGTGCTCCACTTCGTCCTTGATGGCATGCACGCGCTCAACATAGACGGGATCGTGGCCCGCGTATAGCCCCGATCGGCGCGAAGCGAGCCGCCCCGGTGGCTCCGAAGTTCGCAATTTCGGAGGAACCGCGCGGAGGCGGGGCCGCGTAGCCTTGGCGCGATGCCGGCGCGGGCCTACCACGAGGAGCTCTGGAGCGAGGTGCCGGGCGGCCTGACGCCCGCGGACTTCGAGCGCCGGCTGCGCTTCGTGCGCGGCCACGCGCCGGCGGGCACGCGCCTGCTCGACGTCGGCTGCGGGGAGGCTGCCTTCGCGAGCGCGCTCGCCGCCGGCGGCGGCGCGAGCGTGACCGGCATCGATGTCGCGCAGGAGCCGTTACGCCGGGCCGCCGAGCGCGACCCGAGCCTCGACCTGCGGCTCGTCGAGGCCGAGGGCGCCCCGTGGCCGCTCGCCGACGCCGAGTTCGACGTGGTGTGGGCGGGCGAGGTCATCGAGCACGTCGCCGACACGGCCGGGTGGATGTCCGAGGTGCGCCGCGTGCTGCGATCGGGCGGAACGCTGCTGCTCAGCACGCCCGACCACGGGGCGCTGACGCGCCTGGTCCTCGGACTCTCCCCGCGCGCGTTCGACCGCCGCTTCGATCCACGCTCGGATCACCTGCGCTTCTACACGCGGCGCACGCTCGCCACGCTGCTGGCGGACCTTCGCTTCGAGGACGTCCGCTTCGCGGGGCTCGGCGGGATGCCCGGGGCGCGGCGGACGCTGCTGGCGAGCGCGCGCCGAGCGCGCTTCTAGCCACGCGAGCGGCGTCGCGGGGCGACCCGTGCCGGTCGCGTGGCGGCGGTCCGGGCGGCGGTGAGCGCGGCCGCCGCCTGCACCTGGCGCAGGGCGTACACGTACTCGCTCGCCGCCTGCGTCGACGTCGGGTCGAGGTAGATCACCGGGCGCAGGTCGACGATCGCCGACTGCGGGTCGTTCATCGCCGTCTCCTCGAGGGAGGCGAGCTCGAGCCACGCCTGCGGGATTGGCCGGCTGCACGGTGACGGCATGGTTGAGCGTGACGTGCGCGCCCGCGACATCGCCGCCGTTGAGCTGCACCTGGGCGAGATCGACGAGCGCCTCGACCGAGAGCGGATCTCGCTGCACGGCGCGCTGCGCATCGCTGAGGGCCTGGGCCTGGTCGCGTGTGGCGAGCGCGACGAACGCGGCGTTATCGGCGTCGACCGAGCTCTGCGGCTGCCACTGCGCCCACGCGCCGATCGCCGCGATCGCGAGCACGGCGATGGCGGCGAACACGCGCACGACGCCGATGTCGACCGGCCGTCGCAGGCGCACCGCCGCCGGCAGCCCGAGCGCGCCGAGCGCGCGCGCGCGGCGGCCGCTGGGATCGCGCGCGTCGCCGACCGCGATCACCGTGGCGGCCGGCCTCGTCTCGACCGGGCCGCGTCCGGCCAGCCAGCCGGCGCACAGGAGTGCGACACAGGCATCTCCGGGGACGAACCAGGTCCAATCGATCGTCGAATGCGCCCCGAAGACGACGACGATCGAGAGCATCGTCAGCAGGGCGATCCGCTCGGGGGGGTACGGGGCCCTGACGCGACGCAGCCGCCACGCCGACCATCGAGCCCGCCTGCCGTCGCGCACCCACCTCAGGTCGAAGGGGCGCGCACTGCGCGCGGCCGCCGCGAGCCACGCCACGAGCAGCGCGAGGCTGATCCCGAGGCCGACGAGGCCGAGGTCGGCGAGCGTCTGCACGACGTACCCGTGCGCGTCGCGCACGTCGAGCGAGTCGTGCGCGAAGTGCAGGCGCGCCGTCTGGTAGCCGCCGGCGCCGACGCCGACGGCGGGGTGCGCCTTCCAGACCTTGAGCGCCTCGTCCCAGTAGAGCGCGCGCACGCTGCCGACGGCGGTGAGGCGGCCCGGGCCGTTGGAGACGCTCGGGTTGAGGTTCGTGAGCGTGTGGTAGTCGTGCGAGATCGTCCCGGTGAGCCCGCGATGGCTGGCCGCCAGCGCGAGCACGACGAGCACCGGGACGAGCGCGAGCGCCCCGAGGAGCAGCGCGCCGGCGCGCCGGCGGATCCGCGCCGAGGGGGCGCGGCGCCCGGTGGCGTAGCCGATCGCCAGGCCGGCGGCGAGCAGGACGAGCACGAGCGCGAGGAGCAGGACACCGAGCTGATGCCCCGCGCTGACGCGCTCGACGAGCGGCGTGCGGTCGTCCGACAGGGCCGCGCTGCGAAACGCCCATGCGGTGACGACCAGGCCGCCGCCGCCGCCGAGGACGGCCACGCTCGCGCCGCGCAGGCGCAGCGGCACCGTCGCGAACCACAGCGCCAGTCCGATCGCGAGCGCGAGCAGCGCCCCGCGCGAATACGCGAGCATCATCGTCACGACGCAGAGCCCGGTCGCCGGGTAGGCGAGCGCGGCGAGCGCCGGGGGCCCGTCGCGGCGGGCCCCGAGCCACACGAAGCCGACGATCCCCATGGCCGCCGTCAACCCGATCGCGTTCCAGTACGCGTAGGGGGCCTGCAGGCGCGCGTAGACGTCGGATTGATCGAGTTGCGCGGGGAACACCTTCGTGGCCAGCGCGTAGCCACAGACGACGATCGCGGCGAGCACGATCCCGCCGAGCACCGAGGCCGCGCGGGCCGGCACCGCGCGAGCGACGACGGCGGCGGCGATGAACGTGACCGTGTAGGCGAGGATGAGGTTGGCCTCCTGCCAGCTCGCATCGGGCGACACCGACCACGCGACGGACAGCGCCGTGAACGCCGTGAGCACGAGCATGCCGATCGCGGCCCACAGGCCGTGCGCGCGCCACTGTCCGCGGTCGCGCAGGAGGACGACCACGGTGGCGATCACAACTCCGCCGACGAGGGTCAGCCCGATCTCGACCTCGGTCGCCGTGGCGAGCGTCAGACCGCCGCTCGCCACGAAGGTGACGAGGCAGAGCACGAGCGCGACGAGGAGCGTGCCCCACAGGTCGGGTCGGGTCCGGGTCGACCGGACGGGCATGGTCGCGGCGAGCGCGACGTCCGCGTCCGCGGTCGCGCGGGGAAGCGGTCGGGTCTCAGTCGGGGTGGCGGTCACTGACACGGTCACGCACCAGGCGTCCGAGGGCGAGCACGGTGGCGGCGGCGAGAATGGCCAGCAGCACCTGAAGCGGGGTCGGCAGGGCGCTCACCGCCGAGGCGACGCTCACCGGCACGAGCCCGGGATGGACGAGCTTGCCGGCGATCGCGACCGGCGCCCCGCCGGTCCGGGGCGAGGCGAGCGCGGCGATCGCGGCGCGCTCCTTCGGGGTGAAGGAGGTGGCCGGGACGCTCGGCGCGGCGCTCAGCCCGGCGGCGGCACCGCCGCCGCCCGCCCTGGCCGCCGCGGCGAGCTGGGCCTGGCGGATGAGCTGCGCGCAGTCGGTGTATTCGACGGCGTCGGCGCCGAGATCGCGCAGCGCCTCGTTATAGGCGGCCTGCGAGTAGGTGGAGCTGACCGTGCCGGTGTTCAGGCACTGGGTCACCACGGCCGAGCCGGCGTCGGCGCTGGCGCTCACCGGCAGGGCGAGGGCGCACACCAGCGCGCCGATGAGCGCGATGAAGGGCATTCGTCGTCGCATCGACGGCCGCACGGTATCAATGCTCCCGCGAGCGACCGACGGAACGGAGCGCGTCGGCCATGCCGGCCGCCCAGGCCTGCGGGGTGTACGCGCGCACGTCCTCCTCGCCGCCACGGGCGAGCCGCGCGCGCAACTCGCGGTCATCGGCGAGGCGGCGCAGCGCGGCGGCGAGCGGTCCGGCCTGGCCGGCGGGCACGACGAGGCCGTTGCGTCCGTCGCGGACGAGTCCGCCGGCGGCGGCGCCGACGGCATCGCTCGCGATCACGGCGGTGTGCTGGTTCATCGCTTCGTTGGCCACCAGTCCCCACGGCTCCCGGAAGGTCGGGGTCGGAATCGACGGCATCACGAGAACGTCGGCGGCCCGGTAGAAGTTGCGCAGTCGCTGCGGATCGACCGGTCCCACCGCCCGCACGGACGCCCCCGTGGGGATTCGCACCGCGCGCCGGCCCCTCGCGATGACCACCGCGCCGTCGGCGGGGACCCAAGGGGGGGTAGATCCCACGCCGACGAGGACGAGCGCGGCGGCCGATGCTGCGAGGCCTGAGGCACGCCAGGCCGGGAGCAGCACCTGGAGGCCTTTTTCCCAGACCGGCCGACCGACAAACAAAACTTTCGTCGCCGCGCTGGACGGCCAGGCGTCTGCCGCCTCCCCGTCCAGGCTGTTGTCGGTGCCCGCTCCCCAGTAGGCGTTATCGACCGCCTGGGGGGCGATGTGGACGTTACGCGCGCCCCGGTCGCGGACGTAGGCGCTCACGTGCGGGCCGTAGGTGACGACGGCGTCGGCCCGCCGGTAGAGGGTCCGCAGGAGCGGATAGCTGAGCGCGTGCGCGGGGCTGCGCGGGTGCGCCCACAGCGAGCTCCACAGCAGCAGCGGCACGCCGGCGCGGCGCGCCCCGACCGCGGCGGCGGGCAGCGCGACGCGCCCTCCGGTCCCGGCGATCACCGCCCGATAGCGTCCCGAGGCGGCGAGCGCGCAGACCTCCCGCTGGGCCACGCTCTGATGGGGAAAGGGCAGCGTCGCCGGCCGTAGGTCCCCGGTTCCGTGCGCGGCCCGGCCGCCGAACAGTGCGTACTCGACGCCTTCGCGCTCGTGCAGGAGCGCGAACGGGAGCATGCGATCGCGCGGCGCGTGCCCGGTGACGAACAGCACGGGCTTCATCGCAGGGCGTGCTCGTAGGCGGCGAGCGTCTGGGCGCCGCATCCCTCCCAGGTGAAGTGCGCGAGGGCGGTGGCCCGCGCGCGCTGCCCGGCCTCGCGCAGCCGGTGCGGATCGGAGAGCAGCTCGTCGATGCGCTGCGTCAGCCGTTCGATGTCGCCGGGCGGGACGAGCACGAAGCCGTCGCCGGCGGCCGCGATCTCCTCCGGGCCCGGCTCGCCGCGGCAGCCGATCGCCGGCAGGCCGGCGGCCATCGCCTCGATGTAGGCCACGCCGAACGCCTCCTCGGTGCTCGGCATCACGAACAGCGTCGCCTTGCGGGCCGCCTCGAGCGCCGCCTGGGGGTCGAGCTGTCCGAGGAAGGCGACGCGGTCGGCGATCCCCAGGCGCTCGGCGAGGCGGCCGAGCGCCTCGCGCTCGGGACCGTCGCCGATGATCTGGTAGCGGAGCGTCGGATGCCGTGCCGACAGCACCGCGACGGCTCGCATCACGTCGGCATGGCGCTTGCGGGCAACGAGATGGGCCACCGTGACGATGGTCGGCGTGCCCGAGCGGGCGGCGGTGCGCTCCGGCACGTCGGTGCCGAGATGGACGACGCGCGTCTCGCGGGCGCCGTAGTGGGTGGCGAGCTCGGCGATGCCCTCGCTGTTGGCGAGCACGAGGCGCGCCGACCCGAGGCCGCGCCGGACGGCGGCCTCGCCGCGGCGACTCGTGCGGGCCGTGTAGAGCACGTCGCCACCGTGCACGGAGACCACGAGCGGCACGTGCGGGCGGACGCGACGAACGGCGTCACCGGCCGGGATCGCGTTATGCGCGTGCACGAGCTCGAATTCGAAGCGCCGGCGCAGACGGCGCAGCGCGAGCGCGAGCGTCGGCGCGGCCCACGCGCCCCAGGACCCGTAGGAGCGCGAGCGCACCGGCGAGACGAACGGCACGTAGGAGATCGGGAGCCCATCGATCGTGTCGTGCCGGGGCTGGCGCGCGAGCGCGGTGCTCGCCGCGGTGGCCGCGCGCGGGCCGCCGCGCAGGCTGGCCAGCGGCGGCAGCGGCCGGTGGAGCACGACGACGTGGATCTCCGCCCCGGCCGCGCGTGCGGCGAGCGCCTGGCGGTGAGCCCATACGCCAAGCACCGGGTCGCTGCGGCGCGGATAGAACTCGCTGACGACGAGGACCTTCACCAGCGTCGATGCGTCGCGAGGGTTCGGCCGGCGTCCGCGGCGGCGAGATACGGGCGCTCGGCGAGGAAGCCGCGCGCCTCGGCGATCGCCGCGTCGCGCGAGTAGGCGTCGGCGGCCGGCGCTGCGCGGTGGGCGATCGGAAGCGCGTCGATCACCCCGCAGCGCCATCCATGCTCGCGCGCGAGCGCGGCCCAGTGGACGTCCAGGCCCCAGCCCATGCGCAAGGGCGGGAAGGGCAGCAGCGCCGCGAACGTGCTCGATGCGAACGCGGTCAGCGGCCCGATCTCGACGAAGGCCGTCTCGCGCACCGCGCTTCGCGGCCGCCGACGCGTCACCTCCCATGCGGCATGCGAGGCGAGGCGGTGGGCGGGCTGCGCAAGATCGAGCGCGAAGCGCTCGGCCAGGAACAGGAAGCCGTCGAGGAAGCCGCGGGGCAGCTCGATGTCGTCGTCGACGACGAGCAGCCAGTCCTCAGCGTCGGGGTCGTGCGCGGCGAGCAGATCGTTGAGGTTCTCGAACTTCCCCTTGGCCCCGGGGGCGGTCACGTGGATGTGTACATCGTGGCGCGAGCGGCGCAGCTCGGCTTCGATCGCCGCGAAACGCCGCTCGTGCTCGGGGCGCACGACGCCGAGCACCAGCACGCGGCGGGCGGGCGGCCGGGCGTGCGCGGCGCGAGCGAGCGCCGCGCGGCGCCCGCTCAGCAGCTCGCGGGCATCGAGCAGCCGATCGAGCGCGGCGCGACGCAGCGCATCGCGCCCGCCGACGGTGCCGCTCGCGCCCGACAGGAAGTCCTCGCGCTGATCGTCGCCCCCGGGCGGCGAGCCCGCGGCCGGCCGCCCGGAGCGCCGCTCGCGGAGGGACTCGGCGACGCGGCCCGCGCTGTGGGCCGCCATCACGAGCGCCGCCGGGCAGCGGCGGCGCACCGCGTGCCCGAGGCAGCCGGCGAGCGTGATGAGCTCGCGCGTGCGCGAGGGCGCCGCGCCCCGCCAGCTGTCGAAGCGCCGGGCCGCGCGTCCGCGAGCGCCGGCCGCCGCGGCGAGGCGGCGCAGCCCGGCGTCGCGACCGCTGCGGCGGTGCTCGAGCGCGGCCGCGGCCACGTAGCGCGGGGGAGGGCCGCCCGCGGCTCGCAGCCGGTCCTGCCACTCCTGCTCGTCGCCGGCACCGTGCAGGCTGGTGTCGAACGGGCCGACGCGCCGCAGCGCCGCGCGGCGAATGGCCATGTTCGCGCCCCACGCGTAACGGGCCTCGGTGTCGTGATCGCCGAGATCGAGCGCCGTGATCGGCGGGCCCTCCCGGCCGCAGCCGCGCGGAGCGCGGCCCTCGAGCGACGGGATGATCGGGCCGGTGAACACGTCGATCTCGGGCTCCGCCGCGGCGGCGGCGAGCAGCGCGGCCAGCCAGCCGGGACGGACCCGCACGTCGTCGTCGACGAACACGACGAGCTCGCCGCCGCTCTGCTGCACGCCGGTGTTGCGGGCGACGTTCAGCCCGCGCTCGGCGCCGTGGCTGACGTGGCGCGCGCCGAAGCGCTCGGCGAGCTCCGCGGCGCGTTCGCTGCGCTCGTCGTCCTCGACGACGAGCACCTCGGCGCCGGCGTCGGCGGCCTGGGGAGCGATTGAGCGCAGCGCAACCTCCAGGTAGTCGGGTCGCCCACGGGTGGGGATGACGATTGAAGCCGAGATGTCGTTCATGGCCGGGGCTCGTTGGGGGACCCCCGGCGGCGAGCTGACCGCCGCGCCTCCCCGCGCGCGGACACAGTCTAGGTTTGCGCCCTACGTGATCCTGTTCCTGCATCACCGCTATCGGACGATCGGCGGCGAAGAGCGCGTCGTGGCCGACCTTCGCCGGCTCGTCGAGGAGCGTCTCGGGGAGGAGACGGTCCTCTACGAGCGGGATTCGGCGGGACTGGCGCGACGGCGGGCGGCGGCCGGCCTGCTGCGCGGTGGCTTGGACCCGCAGGACGTCGCCGTCGCGGTCCGTGGGAGCGGTGCCCGCATCGTGCACGCCCATAACCTGCACCCGACGCTCGGGTGGCGCGCGCTCGCGGCGGCGCGGACCGCCGGCGCGAGCGTCGTGTTGCACCTGCACAACTACCGGCTCGTGTGCGCGGTGGGGACGTGCTTCACGCAGGGCGCGGAGTGCACGCGCTGCCACGGCGCCGACACGCTGCCCGGGTTGCGGCGCCGCTGCCGCGGTGCGCTCGGGGAGTCGCTCACCTACGCGGTGGCGCTGAGCGCCTGGCAGCGGCGTCTGGTCGGCGCCGTCGACGCGGTCATCGTGCCCTCGGTGTTCGCCCGCGAGCGGCTGCGCGATCTCGGAGCGCCCCTGCCCTGGGAGCGCGTGCACGTCGTCGCTCCCCCGGTGACACCCGGCGACGCGCCGTCGAGCGCCGGCCGCGGTGGCCATGCGATCGTGGTCGCGCGGCTGTCCGCCGAGAAGGGGGTCGACGTGGCCATCGACGCGTGCCGCCGGGCCGGCGTGCCGCTCGTGGTCGCCGGGGACGGGCCCGAGCGGGCGCGCCTGCAGGCGCGTGCTGCCGGCGCCGATGTGCGCTTCGAGGGCCGCGTCGACGATGTGCGCCTGCGCGCGCTGCGCACGGAGGCGGCGATCGCGCTCGTCCCGTCGCGTACCTCCGAGACGTTCGGCCTCGCCGCGGCCGAGGCGATGGCGGCGGCGCTGCCCGTCGTCGCCAGCCGCATCGGGGCCCTGCCCGAGCTCGTCGGCGCCGAGTCGCTCGTGGCGCCCGGCGACGCTGCGGCGACCGCGAGCGCGATCGGGCGCCTGTGGGGCGACGAGCGGGCGGGCGAGCGCGGGCGTGAGCGGGTGCGCGAGCTCGCGGGGCCCGACACCGTGGCCGTGGCGCTTGCACGCGCGTACACGGACGCGACGGGATCGCCTCGCTGAGCGGAGGCTCACGACCGTCGACTAGGATGGCCGGCCATGCGCGCCCTCGTCACCGGAGGGGCCGGGTTCATCGGCTCCAATCTCGTCGACGCGCTGCTCGACGCCGGGCACACGGTCGATGTGTTCGACAACCTCACCACCGGACGCCGATCGAATCTCGACGCCGCGCTGGAACGCGGCGCAGTGCTGCACGAACTCGACATCGTTGACGCCTTCGCGGTGGCCGAGCAGATGCGACACCTTCGGCCCGAGGCCGTCTTCCACCTCGCCGCCCAGATCGACGTGCGCAAGTCGGTGGCCGACCCGGCCTTCGATGCGCGCGTGAACATCGAGGGCACGATCAACCTGCTGGAGGCGGCGCGCGCCGCCGGCGTGCGGCGGTTCGTGTTCAGCTCGACCGGGGGCGCGATCTACGGTGAGACCGACGTCCTCCCGAGCCCCGAGACGCTCGAGCCCCGGCCCGAGGCGCCCTACGGGCAGAGCAAGTTCTGCGCCGAGCGCTACCTGCGGCTGCAGGAGCGTCTCTACGGCCTGTCGACGGTGGCCCTGCGCTACGGGAACGTGTACGGCCCGCGGCAGGACCCGCTCGGCGAGGCCGGGGTGGTGGCGATCTTCTGCGGCAAGCTGCTCGCCGGCGAGACGGCGACGGTCTACGGCGACGGGCGACAGACGCGCGACTACGTGTACGTCGGCGACGTCGTGCGCGCGAATCTGGAAGCGGTCGCCGCGACCGACGTCCGCGGGGAGGCGAACATCGGCACCGGGCAGGAGGTATCGGTGCTCGATCTCGTCGCGGTGCTGAGCGATTTGGCCGGTGAGCAGGGGTTCCGCGTCGAGCACGCCCCCCCGCGCACCGGTGAGGTGCAGCGCAGCTGCCTCGACGTCACCAGGGCCCGCGAGGGGCTAGGGTGGACGGCGCAGATGGAACTCGGCGAGGGGCTGCGGATCACGCTCGAGGCGACCCGCGAGGCGCGGGCGCCGGTCGCCCCGACGAACGACTGACGGTCGTGGCGACGAGCGAGAACGACGGCGGGACGGCCCGGGGGCGGGCGCTGGTGACCGGCATCACCGGTCAGGATGGCTCCTACCTGGCCGAGCTGCTGCTGGCCAGGGGCTACGACGTCATCGGCCTCGTGCGCGATACCGAGGGCCTCGGGCTCGTCGGTCATCTCGACGAGGAGCTGCTCATCCTGCGCGGGGATCTGCTGCACCCGGCGAGCCTGCGGGCCGCGGTCGAGCTCGCCCGGCCGACCGAGATCTACCACCTGGCCGCGCCCTCGTTCGTGCCGGCCTCATGGGAGCGACCCGACGACAGCATCTCGGCGATCGCCGGTGCGACCGCCTCGCTGCTGAGCACCGTGCGCGATGTGGCCCCGATGGCCCGGGTGTACGTCGCCGGCTCGGGCGCGATGTTCGGTGACGCGCCCGAGAGCCCCCAGAACGAGCACACGCCGTGTCGCCCGGTCACGCCCTACGCGATCGCCAAACTTGCCGCCCACCAGCTGGTTGGCGCGATGCGCGACCATTACGGCCTGCACGTGTGTTCGGGCATCACGTTCAACCACGAGTCCGAGCGCCGTCCCGCGCACTTCGTGACGCGCAAGATCACGCGCGCCGCGGCGGCGGTGAGCCTCGGCTTCGCGAGCGAGCTCGTGCTCGGCGACCTGCGGGCCGTGCGCGACTGGTCGTTCGCCGGCGACATCGTCCGCGGTGCCTGGCTGATGCTGCAGCACGATCACGCCGACGACTACGTCCTCGCGAGCGGGGTCCCGCATACGGTCGCCGACTTCGCGCGCGCCGCCTTCGCCTGCGTCGACCTCGACGCGGATCGCTACCTGCGCGTCGACCCCGAGCTCGTGCGGGCGGCCGAGCGCTCGCCGAGCGTCGGCGATCCGACCAAGGCGCGCGACGTGCTCGGCTGGGCGCCCGAGGTCGACTTCGCCGCGCTCGTGCAGCGGATGGTCGAGGCCGACCTGCGCGCGCTCCGCGAGCACGGCTACGATGACGACGACGAGCCGAGCCCGCAGGGCGGCGCCGCGGGCGGCGGCTACGCCGACGCATAGACTGTGCGCCCGATGCCATCGGCTCACGCAGCGTGCGCGCCGGCCGCCCCTCACCGCGCGGGACGGCGATGAGCGAGCCGGTGCGGATCGCCGTCGCGGGGCTGGGCTACTGGGGCCCCAACCTGGCGCGGAACGTCGATGCGCTCGCCGGCGCCGAGCTCGCCTGGGGCTGCGACGGGAGCGCTCCGGCGCGCGAGCGCTTCGCCGCCCAGTACTCCGGTGCGCGCGTGACCGCCGACCTCGACGAGCTGCTCGCCGACCCGGCGCTCGACGCGGTCATGCTCGCCACGCCGGTGCCGACCCACGGCGCCCTCGCCGAGCGGGTCCTCGATGCCGGCAAGGACTGCTTCGTCGAGAAGCCGCTCGCGCAGTCGCTCGCCGACGCCGAGCGCGCGGTGGCCGCGGCGCGGCGCGCGGGGCGCGTGCTGATGGTCGGTCACCTGCTCGAGTACCACCCCGGCATCATCAAGCTCAAGCAGATCATCGACTCCGGCGAGCTCGGCGAGATCCACTACATCTACTCCAACCGCCTCAATCTCGGTCAGCTGCGCGCCGACGAGAACGCGCTCTGGAGCCTTGGCGCCCACGACGTCTCGGTGCTGCTGCACCTGGTCGGCGAGGAGCCCTACGAGATGACGGCGCGCGGGGAGTCCTACATGCGCCCGGGCGTTGAGGACGTCGTGTTCGCCTTCCTGCGCTTCCCCTCCGGCCTCGCCGCACACCTGCACCTCTCCTGGCTGGACCCGCACAAGGAGCGGCGCTTCACCGTCGTCGGTTCGCGGCGCATGGCCACGTTCGACGACATGGATCTCGAGCGCAAGGTGACCATCTACGACAAGGGCTTCGATGAGGGCGCGGACAGCTACGGCGAGTACATCACGCGCTCGGGCGACATCCACAGCCCGCGCATCTCGAACGCCGAGCCGCTGCGCCTCGAGGTCGAGCACTTCGTCAACTGCGTGCGCGAGCAGCGCGCGCCCGTGTCCGACGGCGAGAGCGGTCTGCGCGTCGTACGCGTGCTCTCCGAGCTGCAGCGCTCGCTCGACGCCTCGCGCCGGATGCCCGCCGCGGAGGGCGCGGTTGCTGCGCGCTGATCCGCGCGCCCCGGGGCTGCTGCTCGGCGAGGACGTCGAGCTCGCCGAAGGCGTCGAGCTCGGTGCCCACGTCGTCGTTCACGCGGGCGCGCGCATCGGCCCCGGATGCCTGATCGAGGATCACGCCGTGCTCGGCAAGCGACCGCGACTGGCCGCGCGCTCGACGGCCCGCGGCGAGGCGGGCGCGGTCGTGCTGGCCGCGCGCGTGACCGTGTGCAGCGGGGCGGTCGTCTTCTCGGGCGCGCACATCGAGGAGGGGGCGATCATCGGCGACCAGGCCTTCGTGCGCGAGCGCAGCACCGTTGGCAGCAGCAGCGTCATCGGCCGCGGCGCCACCGTCGAGAACGACGTCCACATCGGGGCGCGCGTGAAGGTGCAGACCGGCGCCTACCTGACCGCCTATTGCGAGATCGAGGATGACGCCTTCGTCGGCCCCGGGGTCACGACGACGAACGACAACACGATGTCGCGCCACGATGCGGCGACGCCGCTGCACGGCGCCGCGCTGCGACGGGCCTGTCGCATCGGCGGCGGGAGCGTGCTCCTCCCGGGCGTGGAGATCGGCGAGGAGGCGTTCGTGGCCGCGGGCGCGGTCGTCACCCGCGACGTCCCCTCCCGGGCCGTCGTGATGGGCGTCCCGGCGCGCGTGGTGGGCGAGGTCGGCGAGGCCGATCTGCTCTCGCGCTGGCGCTGAGGGGGCGGCGGGGGTCGCGGTGGTGGGTGCGGTGGGGGGCGCGGTCGGTTGCGGTGGCCTGTGGCGGGGTTGCGGTCGGTTGCGTGGCTTGCGGTGGGGTCGGGGTGGGTTGCGGTGGCTTGCGGCCGGGTCGCGGTGGGTTGCGGTGGCTTGCGGCCGGGTTGCGGTCGGTTGCGTGGCTTGCGGTGGGGTCGGGGTGGGTTGCGGTGGCTTGCGGCCGGGTCGCGGTGGGTTGCGGTGGCTTGCGGCGGAGTCTCGGCACGCTTCTGCGCCAGTTCCGTCACATGGCCGACATGCGATGTGACTCGCCCGGCGCATCTGTCACCGCCGCGTCACGTTCGGGCGGGGGTGTGGTGGGTTAGGCCCCCTATAGCGTGCATTTCGGAGCACACCCCGGCCCGCGGGGTCGCCGCGACCGCCGCCCGGGCACACTCGTGTCGCAGTGCCGTTACCGGGCAGGCACCCAGCGAGACGCACAAGGCACATCTGTCACCGTCGCGTCACGTTCGGGCGGGGGTGTGGTGGGTTGGACCCCCTATAGCGTCGGTTCGGGAGCACACCCCGCCCCGCGGGGTCGCCGCGACCGCCCCGCGGCACACTCGCGTCGCGCTGCCGTTACCGGGCAGACACCCAGCGATACGCCCAAGGCGCATCCGTCACCGTCGCGTCCCCCCAGGCGTCGCGCGCGACGCTCAGGCGAGGTGGGCTACGGTGGCCACCGCGGCGACCACCTCGTCGGCCTGCTCGCGCGTGAGCACCGGGCTCATCGGGATCGCCAGGTGCGTGCCGGCGAGCTCGTCGGTGACCGGCAGCTCGACCCCCGCGGCGTACGGGCGCATCGCCGGCTGGCGGTGCACCGGGGTTCGGTAGTAGCCGCGGTGGCCGATCCCCGCGGCGGCGAGCGCGCTCTCGAGCGCCTGAACCTGCGGGCTGCGGACGACGTAGAGATGCCAGGCGGGCGCGGTGCCCACGACCGGCTGCGGGAGCGCCACGAGCGAGCCGAGGCCGGCGGCCTCGTAGTGCGCGCCGGCCGCCCGTCGGCCCGCCGCCCAGTCCTCGAGGTGCTCGAGCTCCACCCGGAGGATCGCGGCCTGTATCTCGTGCAGGCGGGAGTTGTGGCCGATGAGCTCGTAGGTGACCTTGTCGCGCGAGCCGTGGAAGCGCAGCATGCGCACGCGCTCGGCGAGCTCCGGGTCCGACGTCGTGACCATCCCGCCGTCGCCGAACGCCCCGAGGTTCTTGGACGGGAAGAACGAGAACGTCGCGGCCGTGCCGAGCGCGCCGGGGCGGGTGCCCGCCGGGCCGCGTGATCCGGCCGCCTGGGCGGCGTCCTCGAGGACCGGCACCCCAAGAGCCTCGATCTCTGGCACCGGCGCGACGTTCCCGAACAGGTGCACGGCCACGACCGCCTTCGTGGCCGGCGTCAGCGCCGCCCGTACCGTCTCGGCGGTGACGCACATCGTGTCGGGATCGACATCGCAGAACACCGGCCGGGCGCCGGTGGCGGGGATCGCCTCGGCGCTCGCGTAGAACGTGAACGACGGGACGACGACCTCGTCGCCCGGCCCGACACCCATCGCGCGCAGGGCGATCGTGATCGCGTCGGTGCCGTTCGCCACGCCGATTCCGTGCTCGGCGCCACAGTAGGCGGCGAACTCGCGCTCGAAGGCGGCGACCTCCGGTCCGAGGATGAAACGCTCGCTCTCGAGCACCGCCTCGACCGCTTCACGCAGCCGCTCGCGCAGCGGCGCCAGCGGAGTCGAGGTGTCGAACAGGGGTACGCCCATGGTTCAGCCGGAAAGCAGCTTCAGGTCGCTGTCGACCATGAGGCGGATCATCTGCTCGAAGGTGGTCTGCGGCGCCCAGCCGAGGTCGCGCTTGGCCTTGCCGGGGTCGCCGATGAGATGGTCGACCTCCGCCGGTCGCTTGAGCGTGGGGTCGACGACGACGTGGTCGTCGATCTCCACTCCGGCCTGGTCGAAGGCGATCTCCAGGCACGTCTGGACCGAGTGGGCGACACCGGTGGCGATGACGTAGTCCTCGGGCTCGTCGCGCTGGAGCATCAGCCACATCGCCTCGACGTAGTCCTTCGCGTAGCCCCAGTCGCGCTCGGCCCCGAGGTTGCCGAGGTGCAGCTTGTCGGCGAGCCCAAGCTTGATCGCTGCCGCGTGCCAGGTGATCTTGCGGGTCACGAACTCCAGGCCCCGCCGTGGGCTCTCGTGGTTGAAGAGGATCCCGCTCGTCGCGTGCAGGTCGTAGGACTCGCGGTAGTTGACCGTGATGAAGTGCCCGTACGCCTTGGCCACCCCGTAGGGCGAACGGGGGTAGAACGGCGTCAGCTCGGTCTGGGGTACCTCGCGCACCTTCCCGAACATCTCGCTGGAGGACGCCTGGTAGAAGCGCGACTCGGGGCACACTTCGCGCATCGCCTCGAGCATGCGCGTCACGCCGGTCCCGGTGAACTCGGCCGTCAGCGTCGGCTGGATCCACGACACCGCGACGAACGACATCGCGGCGAGGTTGTAGATCTCCTGAGGCCGCGCGGCGCGCAAGGTGTCCACGAGCGAGCGCTGGTCGAGCAGGTCGCCCTGATGCAGCGTGATGCGATCACGCAGATGCTCGATGCGATCGAACTTCTCCGTCGAGGCGCGGCGCACCATGCCATGGACGTCGTAGCCCTTCTCGAGCAGCAGCTCCGCCAGGTACGAGCCGTCCTGACCGGTGATGCCGGTGATGAGCGCCGAGGGAGCCGGGCTCAATGGTCACTCCAGTGTGCGGTGCACGTCATCAATCGCATGCCAGTTCCTCCATGGGGTGTCGGTGGGCGGTGGACGGGGACGTGTCTCGACGGCGGGCTAGCCCGCGACCGCCGGCTCGCTGTGCGGGCGTTCGGGGGTCGTCTGCTCGCCGTTGTCCGTCTGGGTGCGCAGCCAGTGGACCGTCGAGGCGATGCCCTCCTCGACCTCGATGCGCGCCTCCCACCCGAGCAGGTCGCGCGCCTTCTGCACCGATGGCCAGCGGCGCTGGACGTCGACGGTGAACGTCGGTAGATGCTCGAGCTCGAACTCGGCGGGATCGCGCTCGCAGGCCGTCCACACGATGCGCGCGATCTCGGCGATCGACAGCTCGCGCGAGGCGGAGATGTTGAAGTCCTCGTTGAGCGCGGCGGCTGACCCCATCGCGGTGACGATTCCGTCGGCGATGTCGTCGACGTGGGTGAGCGTCCGCGTCTGCTCGCCCGAGCCGAAGATCTGCAGCGGGCGCTGGCCGCTGAGCGCCTTGCGGATGAGGTCGGGCACCGCGTGGGCGATCCCAGGCTCGTCGTCGGGCAGCTCGCCCGGCCCGTAGGCGTTGAACGGACGGCAGATCGTGTACCGCAGGCCGTGCTCCTCGTGTGCGGCGCGGCAGTACACCTCGCCGGTGAGCTTGGAGAAGCCGTAGGCCGACACCGGGGTCGGGCACCGGGGCAGGTAGTCCTCGGGGGTCGGGAACAGCTCCGCTTGTTCGAAGACCATCGAGGAGGAGACGTAGGTGAAACGCTCGACGTCGTGGTCGAGCGCGGCTCGAACGACCGAGTTGTAGAGCGCGTTGTTGACCTCGGTGAGGGTGTGCGGCAGGCGGTGGAAGTTGGCGATGCCGCCGACGATCGCGGCAAGGTGGATGACATGGGTACACCCGGCGGTCGCCGCGCGCGCCTCGGCGAGATCGCGCAGGTCGCCCGTGTGCACCTCGCACCCTTCCCGCATCCAGTGCGGTGCCGGGCGCTGGTCGGAGACCCGCACCTCGTAGGCCGGATCGCTCAGCAGCCGCCGGACGACCGCGGCCCCGATCGTGCCGGCGCCACCGGCGACGAGCACTCGACTCATGACACGCGTGCGAGGGAGACGATCTCCGAGGCGTAGGCGAACACCTGACCTGCGCCCCAGCAGTTCCACGGGTCGACGACGAGACAGTCCGGCGCTGAGCGCTCGACGATCGTCGCCAGCGCCGACACCTCGCGGAACTCGCTGTGGTTGGCGGCGACGACGACCGCGTCGGCGCCCTGGAGGGCGTCTGCGAACTCGGCCGTCGGCGTCGCGACGTGGGGATCGTGGGTCACGACGTCGGCGAGCTCGCGCTCGAGCAGCCGGATGAGCTTGTGCGCCAGCGAGTCGCGCTCGTCGTCGGTGTCCGCCTTGAAGGCGAGCCCGAGCACGGCGACCCGGCGACCCGAGAGCGGGCCGAGGCGCCGCTTGAGCCCCTCCACGAGGAACAGCGGAACGGATTCGTTCACGCGGGAGACGGCGAGCAGCATGCCCGGCGCGTTGGAGCGCTCCTCCGAGAACGCGAAGTCCTTGCGCAGGCACGTGCCGGCGGTGAGGCCGGGCTGTGCGATACCGCCGCGCGGGTAGTCCCGGTTGATGAGATCGATGACCTCGAACACGTTCGCGCCATGGGTCTCGCAGTCCATCATCAGCAGGTTGGGCAGCGCGAACTGCGTGTAGCGCAGGATGTTGGTCCAGATCTTCGCCAGTTCGGCCTGGGTCGGAGTGGTCTGCACGATCGGCGCGTTGAACACCTCGAACAGACGCCCGACGACCTCGCCCGAGGTCTCGCCGACGCCGCCGATGATGCATGGGAGGGTGTCGATCTCCTCGAGGAACCGCCCCGCGGCGATCCGTTCCGGCGCGTGCGCCACGTACACGTCGACGCCGACGTCGAGGTCGCGGTGCTTGGCCAGATAGCCGGCGACGAACTCGGTCGTCCCCGGCGCGATCGTCGAGCGCAGCACGAGCGCGTGGCCGACCTCGAGCACCGGGAGGAGGTCGTCGAGCGCCGCGCGGATGTCACGCATGTCGATCTCGATGTGGGAGAACGACGGCGTGCCGAGCGTGATGACGATGTGTCGTGCGCACGCGGCGTCGACGACCGAGTCCGACAGGGCGAGCCGGCCGCTCGCGAGGACGCGCTCGAGCAGCTCCTGGGCCCCGGTCTCGGCGAACGGCATGGTGCCGCAGCGCACCGCCTCCAGGCGCGTCGGGTCGTTGTCGATCCCGAGTACGTTCAGGCCGCGGTCGGCGAAGGTCAGAGCGAGCGGCAGCCCGACTCGACCGAGACCGACGATTGAGACGTCACTCGTCATGGCAGGCAAGGTTATCGTCGCCTCGTGCCGGTTCTCGGGCCCCATCGTGGCCGAGGCCGATCACCCGCGATGGTCGGCCTCGCGACCCGTCCGGCGGTGCCGGGCGTACTGGCGCGCGAAGCCGATCACGAAGCGAGGGTTGTAGCGGGCGTAGCGTCGCCAGAGCCGCCGCGGCTCGCGCGCGAGTCGATACGTCCATTCCAGCCCGACCCGCTGCATCCACGGCGGCGCCTGCGGCACGAGGCCGGCGTGGAAATCGAAGGCGGCTCCCACGCCGACGAGCAGCGGCGCCTCGAGACGGTCGCGGATCGAGGCCATCCAGTTCTCCTGCTTGGGCTGTCCGGTGCCGACCCACACCACGTCGGCGCCCGAGCGGTTGATGTCATCGATCACCCACTGCTCCTCCTCTGCGGTGAGCGGGCGGAACGGCGGCGAGTATCCCCCCACGATCCGCACGCCCTCGAAGCGCCGCCGCAGCTCGAGCGTGAGCTGCGCGAGCGCTCCCTGGTGACGACCGCCGTAGAGGTACATCTTCGTGCCCTTCGCCGCCGCGCGCGCGCAGTAGCTGGCCATCAGGTCGGGGCCGTATACGCGCGACACGTCACGGTGCCCGAGTGCGCGCAGCGCCCACACGAGCGGCTGACCGTCGGGTACCGCGAGCGTCGCGCCGAGCACCGCCGCGCGCGTCGCCGGATCCTCCTGGGCCACCATCACCAGATGCACGGCCGCCGCCGTGACGTAGCCGCGCTGGCCGGCGGCGATCATCGCATCCATCCAGTCCATCGTGCGCTCGTAGTCGGTCAGCGCGAGCGGCACGTCGAGGATCTCCGCGCACGGGAGGTCCCGCACCGCGGATTCGCGCCGCTCGGCCGGCAGGCGTGTGGAAGGCGTCGCGCGTGTTGTCATGAGCAGGTGGGGGTGGGTCCGGGAGGCCGATCAGCCGCCCTCCGGCGTACCGGTGACCGGCTGCTGGGCCCGCCCCTCATAACGTATGCGTGCGGGCAGAGTCGCGGATTACCCGGACGTGGTCGCCGTCTCGGCCGCTCGCCAGCCGCTGCCGCAGTGCAGAGGATACTCGCCTCGCGGTCACGGGATACGCTGCCGCGAGATGCCGCTGGAACCTTCCTTCTGGTCGGGGCGGCGCGTGCTCGTCACCGGACACACCGGGTTCAAGGGCTCGTGGCTGTCGCTGTGGCTGCAGCGACTCGGCGCCGAGCTGAGCGGATTCGCGCCGGGACCGCCGACCGAGCCCTCGCTCTACGATGCCGCCGCCGTGCGGACCGGCATGGCCGAGGACATCGGCGACATCCGCGATCCCGAAGCGGTTCTCGCCGCCGTGCGGACGCGCCGGCCCGAGGTGGTGTTCCACCTGGCGGCGCAGCCGCTCGTCCGGCGCTCGCTGCTCGCACCGCGGCTGACCTACGAGGTGAACGTCATGGGCACGGTCAATCTGCTCGACGCCGTGCGACTCAGCGACGGCGTCGCGGCCGTCGTCGTCGTCACCTCGGACAAGTGCTACGACAACCCCGAGCACGGGGCCGGGCAGCGCGTCTTCGACGAGACGGCTCCGATGGGCGGCAGCGACCCGTACTCGAGCTCGAAGGGCGCCGCCGAGCTCGTCACCGCGGCCTACCGCGAGTCCTACTTCTCCGGGCCTGCCAACCCGAACGTCGCATCGGCACGCGCCGGGAACGTCATCGGCGGCGGCGAATGGGGCGAGGACCGGCTCGTCGCCGACCTCGTGCGGGCGGCCGAGCACGATGAGCCGATCCGCCTTCGCAATCCCGATGCCGTGCGTCCGTGGCAGCACGTGCTGAATCCGCTCCACGGCTACCTCCTGCTCGCGCAGGCGCTCGCTCGCGACCCGGACTTCGCCCGCGGCTGGAACTTCGGCCCCGATCTCGAGGACGCGCGAACGGTGCGCGAGCTCGCCGAGCGCCTCGGCGAGCTGTGGCCCGGCGGCCTGCGCTGGACGCCCGACGACCGCCCGCAACCACCTGAGGCAACGTACCTGGCGCTCGACTCGACGCAGGCCCGCGAGCGCCTCGGGTGGCACCCGGGCTGGGATCTGGAGCAGTCGCTGCAGCGCATCGTCGAGTGGCACCGTGAATACGCGGCGGGGGGCGGCGCGCGCGCCACGACCGTCGCCCAGATCGAGCAGTTCCCGGCATGACACCGCCCGAGCTGCGCCGCTACCGCGCCGATCGCCTGCTCCGTCGCGACTTCCACGCCCGTGCGCCGGAGGTGCTCGCGCAGGCGCGCCGCCGGCTCGCCGCGCTCGGGGTCCACGTCGACGACGCCGACCTCCAGTCGTGTTACGCCCAGGCCTGGCAGGGCCTGTATGCGACGGTGCTCGCCGGCGAGGTCGTCGCGACGCCGACCGGATGGCTGGTCACGGTGACCGTACGGCGCGCGATCGACGAGCAACGCAGCCGCGCCTCGTCGCGCACACCGTGGCCAAGCCTCGGCTCCCGGGGGCCGGAGACGGCCTCGCCGCAGCCAGACCCCGGGCAGCACGTCGACGACGTCGATCGCCTGCGCGAGGTCTTCGAGGCGTTGCGCGGCCGGCTCTCGCGCCGCGAGTGCGAGGCGGCGAGCCTCTGTTACCTGCAGGGCCTCTCGCGGGCCGAGGCGGCGCGCCAGATGGGCCTGTCGCGCCGGCGCATGGACAAGCTCATGGACGGGACCGGCAGCGGGTCATCGGGTGTGGCGGCGAAGGTCGGCGAGCTGCTCGCGGTCATCCGCGGCGGGCGCTGGTGTGACGAGCAGGCCTCGCTGATGCGCGGACTCGCGTTCGGCCTGCTCGACCCGCACGGCGAGCGCTACCGCTTGGCGCTCGTGCACCAGCGCGAGTGCCCGGCCTGTCGTGCGTACGTCGCGTCCCTGCGCCGGCTGGCCGCCGTGCTGCCGCCGCTGTCGCTGCCGATCGGCGCCCTCGCGCGCGCGGGCGCCGGAGCGGCGGCAGGCGGGAACGGCGCCGCGGGGACCGCGGGGTCGGGCTCCTCGGTTGCCGCCTCGGCGGCCGCCGGCTCCGCCTCCGCCACCGGCGGGGGCTGGCTGCTCGCCGGCGGTTCGGTCACCGCCAAGGTCGCCGCGAGCTGCCTGATCGCTCTCGGCCTGGGCGCCGGCTGCGTGGTGCTCGATCACGACGCACGCGCGCGCGCGGCCCCTTCGCGTCTCGCGGCGGTCCATCATCGCCGACTTGCGGCGGGCGCAGCGCGCCAGTCGGTCGCCAGCGCGCCTCGGACCATCGCGCAGGCCATGCCGGCGGCGCCGCGGCCGCAGGCCGTGGAGGCCGACGTCTTCGCCCCCGCGCGCCGGGAGGTCCGGCCGCGCCCCGCGCTTGCGGCGCGCCGCGAGTTCGGCGTGGAATCCGTGGCCGCGGCGAGCCCGTCGCCTGCGAGCATTCGGCCCATCGCGGTCATCCCGCGGGAGCCGGGCGCGGTGTCGGCATCGGGCGCGGCGGGCTCCGCCGCCGCCGCTCATGCGCAGCGCGAGTTCGGCGTGCAGTAGAGGCTGCCGGCGGCACGCCTGCCCGGCTGTGAGACTTCGCTGCGAATGGCTCAGCGGATCCACACGGCGGTCGTCGGCCACGTCGAGTGGGTGGACTTCCTGCGCGTACCGCGGCTGCCGGTGGCCGGAGAGGTGATCGCGGCCGGGGACCACTGGACCGAGGCCGCCGGCGGCGGAGCGGCGGCGGCGGTCACACTCGCCGGGCTGGCCGGTCGGGCCCTCCTGGTGACGGCGCTTGGCGACGACGACATCGCCGAGCGCTCGCTCGTGCGGCTGCGCGGATTGGACGTCGAGGTCCACGCCGTCCGGCGCGCCGGACCGACCCGCCGCGCGATCACCTTCGTCGACGCGAAGGGCGAGCGCACGATCACCACCGTCGGCGTTCGGCTGCAGCCGGCCGGCGCGGACCGGCTGCCCTGGGAGCGCCTCGCGACGATGGACGGCGTCTTCTTCGCCGCCGGCGATCCTGGCGCCCTGCGCGCGGCTCGCGGCGCGCGCGTGCTCGTCGCCACCCCGCGGGCCGGCGACGCGCTCGCGGCGGGCGTGACGCTCGACGCGCTCGTGCTGAGCGCCAACGACGCCGTCGAGCGCGAGTTCGCGTCCCGCTACGTGTCGCTGGCCGACGTCGTCGTCATGACCGAGGGTGCCGCCGGCGGCTCCTATCGTCGCCGCGACGGTACGGGCGGACGTTGGGAGGCCGTGGCGCCGCCCGGCCCCATCGTCGACACGTACGGCTGTGGGGATGCCTTCGCGGCCGCGCTCACATTCGCCATCTCCGCCGGCCGCACGCTTGACGACGCGCTCAGCCTCGCGGCGCGCTGTGGTGCGGCCCGCGCGACCGGCGCCGGACCGTACGGCGGTCAGCTGCCCGCACCGTAGGGCCGTTTCGGCGTCACGAGCCGCCGGGCCGGCCATCGGCCAGGGCGCGCTGCATCCTCTCGGCGGCGAGCTCACCGGCGGCGCGTAGCGGCTCGGTGCTGCGGAGCGCCCGCGCGAGGACGAACGCGCCCTCGAGGCCGGCGATGAGGGCGATCGCGATCTCCCTGGCCGCCGCCGGTTCGAGGCCGCCGGCGGCGAAGCGCTCGCTCGCGGCACTGATCCAGCCGTCGAAGACCTCAGCGCACGCCTCGCGCAGCGGCTCGCTGCTGCTCGAGACCTCGAGCGCGACCGTGGCGATCGGGCAGGCGTCGGCGAAGTCGGTCTCCTCGAGGTGCGCGGCGGCGCCGGCGAAGAAGTCGCGCACCCCGGTGACGAGATCGGGAGCGGCGTCGAACACGGCCGGCAGCAGCTGCCCGTACATCGCGCCCGACCAGCGAATCGCCTCGGCGCCGAGCTGTTCCTTGCCGCCCGGGAAGAAGTGGTAGACCGAGCCGAACGGCGCCGAGGCGGCCTCGACGATCTGCTTGACCCCGGTCGCGGTGTAGCCCTGCAGACGGAACAGCTCGGCGCTCGACGTGACGATCCGCTCTCGCGTGCCCATCCCGGGTTCCGTCGCGCTCATATCGGGTAGTCTAACGCTAGAGCGATCTATCAAGGAGGCGGGCATGCGTTCCTGGTTGGCCAAGCAGATGCTCATCCGCAACATGGCGCGCCTGCGCGCGGGCGACTACCGGCCCCTGCTTCGCCTCGACGCGAAGGATGTCCGCTTCCGCTTCCCCGGAGGCAGCTCGTGGGCGGCCGAGCTGCACGGTCGCGACGCGCTCGAGCGCTGGCTGCAGCGGTTCGTCGAGTCGGGGATCCAGATCTTCCCCGACGAGGTCGTCGTGCAGGGCCCGCCGTGGCGCATGACGCTGTGCGTGCGCGGCACCGATCATCTCGACGACCCGTCAGGCGAGCGCGTCTACGACAACCGCTACGTCATCTGGGGCCACCTCGTGTGGGGCCGGCTCGTCGATTACGAGGTCTACGAGGACACCGAGCGCTCGGCCGCGCTCGACCGCTGGATGCAGACGCACGGCGTCGCGCAGCAGCCGTCGCTCACCTGACGCGTCCGATCGCGACAATAGGCAGCATGACGCCGCCCAGCGACGTTCCGCCCGAGCCCGCGATCGGCCTGCGACCCGCCCCGCCGCAGCCGCCGCCCACCCCGGGCAAGGCCCCCGTGGCCGTCGCCGAGCCGGGTGGTTTCGAGGTCTCGGAGTGGTCGCGGCGCGTGCGCTCCTGGCACGGGTGGCGCACGGTGGTGGCGGCGATCGGCGTCGGCATCGCCAGCGTGGCCATCGCCGCCTGGGCGCTCAAGCTCTGGCGCGCCGACCTCGCGCTGCCGCTGCGCTACGCGCCGATCGACGACACCAAGTTCTACCTCGCGCTGGTCAAGAACGTGATCGACGGCGGCTGGTGGCCGCACACCGCGAACCTGGGCGCGCCCTACGGCAGCGAACTGCTCGACTTCCCCCAGGGAGGCGACAACCTCAACCTCGCGTTCATCTGGCTGCTCGGCCGCTTCAGCGCAAACGCCGCGCTCGTCACGAACCTGTTCTATCTCGCCACCTTCGCGCTCGCCAGCATGTCCTGCTTCGCGGTGTTCCGTACGCTCGGCACGTCGCGCGCGGCCGCGGCCGTCGGCGCCCTGCTGTTCTCGCTGCTGACCTATCACTTCTTCCGTGGCGAGTCGCACCTGCTGCTGTCGGCCTACTACGCGGTGCCGCTGTCCTGCTACCTGTTCCTGCGGCTGCTCGACGGCCGCGGTCTGTTCGCGCGCCGGGCCGCGGGTCGGCGCGCGGCCCGGTGGGCGACGACGACGACGCTGGCCACCGTCGGTCTGTGCCTGGTGATCGGCTCGGACAGCCTGTACTACGCGACCTTCGCCGTCGTGATGCTCGTCGGTGGGGTGCTCGGGGCGCTCCTGGCCGGACGCGGCCGCGTCGCGGCCGGCGGCGTGATGGCGATCCTGCTGATCACGCTCACCGTCGGCGTGAACCTCTCGCCGAGCCTCGTCTACCAGTTGCGCCACGGCGCGAACTCGCAGATCGTGCGCTCGCCGGCCCAGGATGAGGCGCACGGCCTGAAGCTGACCAACCTCGTGCTCCCGGCGCCCTACGGACGCATCGGCCTGTTCAATCACGCGAGCGCCAAGTACGACAATGCCGTCTCACCCGGCTACTGCGAGGCCTGCTACGCGAGCCTCGGCACCGTCGGCACGGTGGGGTTTGCCTGGCTGGCGCTCATCGCGCTCGCCGCGCTCGTCGGTGCGGCCGGCGCGCTCGGCGCCCGACCACTCGCCCGCCGTGCCAGCGCCGGGGTCCTGATCGCCTTCACCGTCGCCGCCCTCGGCGGCATCTCCAGCCTGCTCGAGTTCTTCGTCACACCCGACATTCGCGGCTGGAATCGCATGTCGGTCTTCATCGCGTTCTTTGCGCTCCTCGCCGTCGTCCTGCTCCTCGACCTGCTCGGGGGGCGGCTGCGGCGACGCCGGCGTGGCGTCGCGCTGTGGTCGGCCGCGCTCGTCGCTGTGCTCGCTTTCGGCGTCTACGACCAGACCTCCGACTACTTCGTTCCCGACTACGGCGCCGACGCGTTCGAGTATCGGAGCGACGACGCCTTCGTGAAGGCGATCCAAGCGCGAATGCCGCCCGGGGCGGCGATCTTCCAGCTCCCCTACGTCCCCTACCCGGAGGGCTACCCGACGACGGTCGATCAGCAGCTGGTCACGAGCTACGCCACGAGCTATGAGCAGCTGCGCGGGTATCTGCACTCGACGACGCTGCGCTGGAGCTACGGAGCGACCAAGGGCCGGTCCGGGGACTGGGCCGCTCAGCTCGCGGCCAAGCCGGTTGAGCTCGTCGTCCCCGCGGCCGCCGCCGCCGGGTTCGACGGCCTGTGGGTCGAGCCCGACGGGTACTCGGCGACGCGAACGACGGAGCTCCTGGGGGTCCTGGAGGGCATGCTCGGCGAGCAGCCGCTCGTCAGTGAGGCGGGCGATCTGTGGTTCTTCGACCTGCGCCCCTACGAGCAGGGCCTGCGCGCGACGCACACCGCGGCCGCCCTCGCGGCGCTGCGCACGGCGACGCTCACGCCGCTTCGCGTCGCCTGCCGACACGACGGCGTGACCCTCATCAACCCGACGAACACGACCCGCGTGGCGATCTTCAGCACCGTGCTGCAGGCGACGGCGAGCGGTCGGGGCAGCGTCGTCGTCACCTATCCCAACGGGCACAGCGCTCCGATCGTGCTGAGCGGCGGACCGGTGCTCATCCGGCGCAAGGTGACCATCCCGCCGGGCACGCGGATCGTGATGATCTCGGCCACCGGATCGCCGCACTCGGTCCAGGCGCGACAGCCGACGCTCGACGACGAGGCCTTTGCGCCGTGGGAGCTCGGACCGCGCGTCGCCGGCGCCCCGCCGTCGGGGCTGCTGGCGCCATCCTGCGTCTATTCACCTTGATCGTGCTCAGCTTCCGGTCGGTTCCGGCCGACGAGCCGACCGTGTTGCGTCTCATCGAGGCGATGATCGATGAGCTCGAGCCGCTCTACGGACGCATCGACGTGCCGGGTGCGCCGAGCGCGAGCCCCGACGACTTCCGACCGCCGGGAGGCGTCTTCCTCGTCGGCACGGAGCGCGACGCGGTCGTGTGCGGCGGCGGCGTGAAGCGGCTGTCGAGCGCCTGTGCGGAGATCAAGCGGATGTACGTCGTGCCCGAGGCTCGCGGGCGCGGCGTGGCGAGCCGCCTCCTCGCGGCGCTCGAGGGCGCCGCAGTCGAGCTCGGCTACGACGTGGTGCGCCTCGATACCGGGCCGCGCCAGCCCCACGCTCTGGCGCTCTACGAGCACCGGGGCTACCGGCCGATTTCCGACTACAACGGTAACCCGTTCGCGAGCTTCTGGGGCGAGAAGCGCCTCGGCCCGACCTAGCGGCCCTCGCTCCAGGGGCCGTGCCCGTGCCATCGCTGCACCGTGATGTGCGTCACCACGCCGGGCGGCGGATCGGGCATCGGCGGGAACACGGCGTCGGGGTCGACGTAGACCTGCGCCAGCCGCGCCAGCAGCTCCGGCGCGCCGCCCTCGTGGAGGCGCGCGGTGCCGTGAACGACGAGGTAATCCTGCATCCCGACCTCATTGCGTCCGGGCCCCTCGATCGAGAGCGCCACCCGGGGATCGCGACGCAGGTTGTGCAGCTTGCGCTGCTCGGGGCTGAGGTGCGCGGCCACGATCTCCTCGCCGTCGAGGCCGACCCACACGCAGCTCACCTGGGGACTGCCGTCGGGATTGATCGTCACGAGGTGAGCGAGCGCATCGGACCGAAGCAGCTCCCGCGCGCTCGCCGGCAGGTCAGCGGGCATGTCGTCTCCTCGTCGGGGCGGGCCGTCGACGGCAGGTATACGTCATCTCGACGGCCGGCGCGCAGCGGAGGCGCAACTGCCGGGCGCGAATCAAAGCCGCGCCGGGGCCGAGCTACGCAGAAGGCCGAGCGCGAGCATCGACACCGCCGCCGCGACCGCCGGGAGGGCGAGGATGCCGGCGGCGGCGGCGAGCGCCTCGAGCAGCGCGTTCTGGGATCCGAACGTGAGGATGGCCGCAGTCGCGCCGGCGAGCAGGACACCGAGGCAGACACCGCCGAGTAGGCCGATGTGGTCGCCGCTCGATGGGAACGCGGCCTGCGCGCACGAGAGCGACAGGTAGACGAGCAGCGCCGCGCGCCACCAGGCGATCTGCGTGATCGCGTCGGGCAGCTGCCCGAGCGTGTGCGGAGCGAGCAGCACCGCCGTGGCGAGCGTGAGCGCCGCGGGCACGAGCACGAGCGGTGCGATCGAGATGAGCGCCTGGCGCAGCGCGCCGGTGCGCGCGTGCGGCACGGAGCCGAGCACGATGTCGCCCGACGCCGTGCGCTGCGGCCAGAACAGACGCACACGACCGGTGATCGGCACGCCGAGGGCGAGGCAGGCGAGATAGTGCGCCGCCTCGTGCAGCGCGGTGCCGGGCGCGGCGAGCGCGTAGGCGAGGATGCGCGAGCGCGTCGCCTGCGCCGCGGTCCAGAAGAGCCGCCGCTGGCCGCGGCGCAGGAGCGCGAGCTCGAGCGCGAGCAACGCACACAGGGCGATGAGGGTTTGGTCGCTGAGGGGCATCGCTCAACGGCGCGGAAGGCCGTCAACCTGAAGATAGTGGGTCGCGGTCAGGCGGCGGCGAGCATCGGCGGCCGCGAGGAGCTGCCGTAGCGCGGGCGGACGATGATCGGCAGGCCCCCGGCGGGGCCGATCGTCGGCATCTGCCGGATTCGCAGCTCGTAGTCCTCGTCGCGCAGCGCAAGCGTGTAGCGACGCAGGATGAGCGAGGCGATCGTGCGGATCTCCAGTTGGCCGAAGCGCATCCCGATGCAGGTGCGCGAGCCGCCGCCGAAGGGGACGTAGGCGCCCTTGGGCAGCGCGGCCTTGGCCTCGGCCGCAAAGCGCGACGGCCGGAACGCGTCGGGCGCCTCGAACACGTCGGGCAGGTGGTGGCTGACCCACGAGGAGTAGTTGACCGGCACGCCGCCGGGAAGCGTCAGCCCGGCGAACTCGAAGTTCTCGAGCGAGCGGCGCGGCCCGATCCAGGCCGGGGGGTACTTGCGCAGCGTCTCGTCGAGCACCATCTCCAGCTCGGGGAGCGCGCTGCCGCTCAGGTCCGCGGCCGCGAGCGGACGATCGGCGAGGACCCTTTCCTGCTCGGCCACGAGGGGAGCGACGAGCTCTGGGCGGCGGGCGAGCTCGTAGAACATGAATGCGACGGTGCTCGTGGTCGTGTCGTGGCCGGCGAACAGAAGCGTCATCACCTCGTCGCGGATCTGCAGGTCGCTCAGCGAGTTGCCGTCCTCGTCGTGCGCGTCGAGCAGGAGGCTCAGCACGTCGAGTCCGCGCGCGCCGCTGCGCCGGCGGCGCTCGATCTCGGCATACACGAGCCGGTCGAGGGACCGCCGCGCCTGCAGCGTCTTCGCGTACGGCGTGTTGGGGCCGCGCATGAGACGCAGGAGGGCGGGCTTGGAGAAGAAGCCGAGCGCGTCGGTGAACAGCCGAGCGGCGTCGATGCGGCGTGCCTCCTCGCCATCGGGGTCGAGGCCGAAGATCGCGCGCATGGCGACGCGCAGCGCGAGGCGCCGCGTCCACTCGTAGAGGTCCAGGCCGGCGTCGATGTGCCACAGCGACAGCGCGCGCTCGGTCTCCTCGAGGATGATGTCGATCGACTTGGCGATCTGCTTGTGGTGGAACGCCGGCAGCATGATCTGGCGCGAACGGCGATGGAAGTCCCCGTCGATCGTCAGCAGTCCATCGCCCATGAAGGGAATCAGGTCGCGGAAGTGTCCTTCGCGCCAGCTGAAGTTGCTCGCGTGCGAGACGAGCATGTGGTGGTTCGCCTCCGGCCCGATCATGAAGATCACGTTGTGGTGGAAGACGCGCATCGTGAACGCCGGTCCATAGCGCTGGTAGGCCTCGACGAGCATCGGAACGGGATCGCTCACCATCCGGTTCGTGCGCGCCATGCTGAAGCCGGTCTCCCCGGGCGGGAACGGCACCGAGGCGGCACGCTCGAGCCGAAGGTCCTTGAGGATGACCTCGACGGGGTTCGCGGTGGCGGGCGGGGGTCCGACGAGCGACATGGGCGGGAGGGTAGCGCAACGCTGGCTGGCTGGCCAGCCAATCTGGTGCAGGCCGGCGTCGCGCCGAGTCATTATCGGCGAGTTCGCTCGCGGACCTGCGGGCGGGTCGCGGACGGTGGACGGTCGTGCCGGCGATCGCCCAGCGCACAGCGTCGATCGGCGTTCGCCCCGGGGGTGGCGACCGGCGTCGGGCGAGCCTTGTCATACTGGGCTCTCGTTCGGGGGCGTAGCTCAGTTGGTTAGAGCGCCGGCCTGTCACGCCGGAGGTCGCGGGTTCGAGTCCCGTCGCTCCCGTTCAGAAAGCCGCCGGTAATCGGCGGCTTTCTGCGTTGTGGGGCAGGGTCGGGGGTGCGGATTGGCCCCGCGAGTACCACCTTCGAGTACCACATGAGGCCCCGTTTTGTCGGGAGGGGCGGGATTCTCCGGTCAGAAATGCCGGAGGTTGGGGATCCGGTGTCGCCTGCTACTCGACGGCGGCCGGGATTGCGTGGATCACAACGCCGAATCCGTACGGTCGTCCGAGTTGAGTTCCGTCAGCGCGCGTCAGGTAGCGCTCAGCGATCTCGGCAGGCTCAAACACGGCCTTGGGTTTGAGCCCGAACGCGGAGATCGTCTCGTTGACACGTCCCTCGGGGATGCCCCATCGCAGTGGCTCGCCGATTGCGTTTACGTGTTCGCGGAGTTCGCGCGCGCCGAAGTATTCCGTGCTGCCGTCGATCGCCTCCTGCCAGATCGCGTCAAACGCGATCGAGGTTCTCGGGTTGTCATGGGAGGCAACCCAGGCGAGAAGGCTCGCCACGGCGGCACGATCCAGGTACATGCTGATCGCGGTCCAGACGAACAAGGTTGCCGCCGACGGATCGTGACCGGCGTCTGCCAGGGCGTCCGCGAGGCCGGGCTCGGTGAAGTCAAACGGGACGTATGTGACGTGGGCGGGGAGCTGGCCGAAGATCTCTCGAAGCTTCGCGCGCTTGGTCGCCTGGCTCGCGGGGTGGTCGACCTCGATCACGCGGACGTTGCCCAGGTCATCCGCCAAGCGGTACGCGATCGAATCCATCCCTGCCCCGAGGAGCACGATCTCGTCCAATCCCGCTGCGCATTCCGCGCGCACGAGATCGTCGTAGAGACGGCAGCGGGCGACCGTTGTGGCGTACACACCCGGCGCTCTGCGGTTGATCGCCCGTACGAACGGCTTCGAGGTCCAGCGGCGTCGGGCGAGGCTGGTGACGTTGATTCCGCCCAGGAACTCGCGAGCCAGCGTATCTGGGCATCGGACGCTGATGTCGCTCTCAAATGTGCCGGCAGCACGCATACCGGCCGCCCCCTCCGCCGTGCTCCGGGGGACGAGCGGATTCAAGGTCCGGTCGCCGATGGCCACCCCAGCTACCCCTAGTCTGCGCCGGCGCTTCGATTCGCCGGGTCGCTGCGTCGAGAGGCCGCAGCAACGCAAGACACGGGGTGTGCCGCGCTTGCGACGAGTCGGTCGTCCATTTGGGTTGCCGCATTGGTCGGGACTTCGGTCGACGATGGCGCGATGTGCAGGCTCGTCAATTGTCGGAGCGTGTGGGACGCGCTGCGGGTTTGGGTCCAGGTGCGGGGTTCGGTTCGGGACAGTGTCTCGGCGAGTCGCGCGAATGCTTCGGTGCCCTCGAGTCGCGCGAGGGCGGCGCCGAGGCAGAAGTGCGCGCCGTGGCCGAAGGCGAGGTGTGGTGGTCCGTCGCGGTCGAGCGTGAGCGTGTCAGGGTCGGGGAATCGGGCGGGGTCTCGGTTGGCGGCGCCGAGCAGGATCAGCACCTGGTCGCCGGCGTGGATCGCGGTGCCGCCAAGGTCGGTGTCCTCGCGGGCGATCCGCAGACCGATGTGGGCGGGGCTGTCGTAGCGCAGCAGCTCCTCCACGGCGCGGCCGACGTGCTGCGGATGCGCAGCGAGCCACTGCAATTCTTCGCGGTGTTCGAGCAGAGCGAGCGTTCCGTTGCCGATCAGTCCGGCCGTCGTGAAGTGGCCGGCGACGAGCAGTTGCAGGCACATGCTGATGATCTCGTCGGTTCCCAGCGGCTCGCCGCCGGGTGGGTGCAGCAGCGCGCTGATGAGGTCATCGCCCGGGTCGCGCTGTCGCTCGGCGACGATCGGGACGAGGAACAGCATCACGCTGAGCGCGGCGGTGCCGACGGTCTCCAGCAGCTCGCTGGTCGGGCTGAGCTCAAGCAGCCCGAGGAGGTCTGGTGTGTGCTCGCGCAGCACCTCGGCGCCCTCGATGCCGATGTCGAACAGCTCGGCGATCACCGCCAGCGGGATCGGTGTCGCCAGGTCCTCGATCACCTCGATTGTGCAGCCATCGTTGAGCGGCTCGATCGCCGCGTCGACGATCGCCGCGATGCGCTGGCGGATCTGGCGTGTCGCGTGGGGGGTGAAGAAGCGGTTGACGGCGTGACGCAGCCGCGTATGGGTGGGCGGGTCGCTGGTCAGCATCGAGCGGGTGAACAGCTCTGACGCCGGTCCCGGGCCGCCAAGCGCCTCCAGCAGCTGGAGGCTATTGCGAAGATCAGAGCTCCATTCGCTGCCGGTCATCGCCTGTTGGGCCTGCTGGTAGGACAGCACGATATGCGTGCCCAGCTGCGGGAGCCACTGGACCGGTGCGCGGTCGCGAGCCGCGCGGTATCCGGGGTAGGGGTCCTCGGCGGTGAACGGCCAGGCGGTCCAGTCAGGCATGACACCTGATGGACGGGTGGTGGGCGGCGATGAAGTCCCAGTGCAGCTTTGACCGCTCGGTCGCCGGCGGCTGGTTCTCGTAGTACTCGTTGACCATCGCTCGCCAGTCCAGTGCGACGTCGAGTCCGGCGAGTACCGACAGCATGCCGAAGTCCAATCGGTTCAGGTACGCGAAGCCTTCGGGTGAGTTGACGTAGCGCACCGCATTGGTCGACGGGCCGTAGGGAGAGTTATGCCGCTCGATCCCGGCGGCGACAATCTCAGGGGTGATGCGGAAGGGTTGCGGGCCCCAGTACATGACCGTCGGCTCGTGCCAGTAGTCGAATGCCTCCTGCGGCGTGACCGGGTCTGACGCCTTCCAGATGCCGAGGCCCAGGGCAGCGCTCCAGGTCGCCTCGACGTCACCCCGGACGGTCGCGCGCAGCATCCGGATGAGCTGATCGGAGGTCGTGGGCGCGATACGCATCACGCAGCCGAAGTCCAGGAAGCTGACCGTGCCGTCGCGGTGGAAGCGGTAGTTGCCTGGGTGCGGGTCGACGTTGACGATCCTGAACGTGTTGAGCGAGCCGTACCCGAACCGAAACACCGCTTGGGCCCACTGCCCGCGCAGCGGCTCGTCTGCCCTTCTTGCCTGCTCCCAGGTCAGTCCCTCGGCGAGATCCTGGGTTAGCACCCGGTCGCTTGAGAGCTCGTCCACAACCTCGGGGATGCGGATGAACGGGTGCCCGCGGTACAGGTCGGCGAACTCGTGCTGGTTGGCCGCCTCCTGGCGGTAGTCCAGCTCGGCCCGGATGCGCTCTGCCATCTCATTCGCGATGGCTTTGGCGTCGACGCCGATGCGCCGCGGGGCGAAGCTCATCAACAGGCTCATGAACGTCGTCAGCAGCTGGTGGTTGGCCAGGTCGGCATCGATCGCCGCGGCGACGCCCGGATACTGGATCTTGACTGCGACCGGGCGTCCGTCGTGCAGGCGCGCGCGATGAACCTGCCCGATCGACGCGGCCGCCAGCGGCTCCCACTCAAACTCGGCGTACGCCGCTTGTACCGGCCGTCCGAGTTCTGCCTCGAGCACCTCGCGGGCCACCACCGCCTGCATCGGTGGCGCATCCTCACGCAACCGCGACAGGGCGCGCTCGTACGCGACACGGGCCTCCGGCGGCACCGACTCCGCCATCGACACGAACGACAGCGCCTGGCCGGCCTTGATCAGCGCGCCCCGGGAGCGACCGAGCAGCTGCGCGTAGCGCTCCGCTGCGCGCTCATGATCAACCGTCACCTCGCTGCCGGTGACCTTCCGACGCAACGCCTTGACGACCGCCTCGCCCGTCGTGCGGGCGACCAGGCTCGCGACCGGCGAGCCGCGACGCAGGCGTCCGGTCGGGATCCCGTCATCGCCCGGTGTCGTCCGGCGCGGGCCCTCGGCGTCGGGACGCTTCTCGGTGTCGTCATCGGCCGGCGCGCTCACCGGCGTGCTCGTCGGCTGCGAGCCTCGGTTCGGGTCCGGGGCAACGTCCGACCGCTGCTTGTCGAGGCTTGCCATTCGCCACCATCACGTCATCGGATTCTGAGAGGGGCTAAGTGTACACTTAGCCGGACCGATGTCCACCACCCTCACCCGCGACCGCATCCTGGACCAGGCGATGCGCCTGTTCAGCGAGCAGGGCTTCAAAGCGACGACGATCATTCAGATCGAGGCCGCCGCGGGCCTGACTCCCGGCGCGGGCGGGATCTACCACCACTTCGCCAACAAGGAGGCAGTCCTCGCCGCCGGCATCGAGCGCCATCTCCAGCGGCTCGATGCCCTTCGCGACATCCGACACCTGTTCACCGACCTCGGCGACGTGCGGATCGAGCTCACGATCACCGCCCGCTACATCCTCGCCGAGCTCGACCGCGAATCCGAGTTGCTCGCGATCCTCCTTACCGAAGCGCGGAACCGGCCCCAGCTTCTCAAGCACGCCACCGATCGACTCATCGGAGCGACCCTGGACGGATTCGCCGACTGGCTCATCGCCCGCAGCGAACGAGCGCTAAGCACCGAAAAGGCTCAAGCGCTCGCCAGCATCAGCCTCGGCGGACTGATCTCCTCCCGGCTGCTCAACGGCGCCCTCGGCCAGACCAACAGCATCGATGACGAGGAGCTCATCCGCACCTGGGTCGAGCTCCTCGAACCAGCACTTCACGCCTGAGCGGCCAGCGCGCCGCGAAGCGCACCCACCCATCAGTCAGACCACCCACGGCAACGGCGTGCCCTCCGCTCTCGCCGCCGTCAAGGGCTCGCTTCGCTCGGCCGCTTCGCGGCAGACCCTTGACTGCGGCTTCGCTGCGGGCGATGGAGCACTTAGGTCCGCTGCGCGGACCGTGCCAGGGACGGCACCAAGCGGTCCTGATCCCGATCGCGCAATCCTCGACACCTCTTACGCAGCGTCACCACGTGTCTAGGCCATGCTCTGAGGCCGCCACCGCGTGCCGCGTCCGCCGTGACCCGACGACATGTCCGCCGCTCGGGGCAGCGTCCGGCCTGATCGTCGGCACGGAAAAGGAGTCCCAGCCGCTCAGCCTCGCTTGCGCTCCGCTTCGCATCACACAGTATCACCTGATGGTGATGATTTTGCTAGTTTGCCCACTACGAGCATGCCGAGCTCCCTCTCGAGGACTACATTGGGGTCGATGTCTGCGCCGCTACTCACCGTGCCCCAGGTCGCCCAGGAAATGCAGGTGACGTCTCAGACGATCCGCAACTGGATCGATCACGGCACGCTGCCGGCGGCGCGGATCGGACGCGCGTTCCGGATCAAGCGCGAAGACGTCGACGCGCTCCTCGGCCGCGCCAGCGCCGACAGCACCTCGCTGGCCACCCGCCGCGACCTCTGGGACCCGACCACCACGACGCTGCCACGTCGCCGCGACCCCGATCAGGCGCGGTCGATCTGGGACGACAGCGCCGTGGCGCGAGTGAGACGGGCGTAGGCGTCGGTGCCGCTATGCCGAGCGGCGCGCCCGGGCTCGCGGTAGCAGCCCGCTCGCGCGATCTCCACGTTCAACGACGGCCGCGAGCATCTCCGCAGCCTCGGCCAAGCCGGCATAGGCATGCGCGACCTCGCGCAGGCTGGTGCCCGTCGCGGCGCGATTGAGCTCAGCCACCGCCCCGTCAAAACGCCGCCACAACTCCTCCGGGCCACGGCGTCCCGAGCCCGGCTGCAGCTCATGCGGTGGCTTGCTCGACGACGCACGATGCGGCGGCCACTCAAACCCCGCCTCGTCCGCCGAGCGACACGCCGAGGCCTCCGCCTTGGCTGCATCGGCGAGCGCGGTCAAGCGCGCGCTGAATCCGGCGTCCGGCGGGGCCAAGCGATGCGCTTCAAGCGCCCGGCGCCAGCGCTCCTGCGCGTCGCTGAACGCTGCCTCCGCGTCGACGTCGTCATCCGCCATGGCTGCATCTTGCCAGCTCACCCGGGCAGTCAACGGCGGCAAAACTGGCTCGTTTGGTTTGTTTGGTCTATATTTCTCACGAAGGTCATGGAGCCCACCCTTCCGCAGCTCACCCGCGACGATGTGCTCGACGGTCGCGACGTCGCCGAACTCCTCCACCTCCCGCCGTCCACTGTGCTCGAGTACGCCCGTCGCGGCGTCATACCGGCGCACAAGCTCGGCCGCCGCTGGCTGTTCATCCGTGACGAGGTCGCCGCCGCAGTGCGCGCCGCCCCACGTCCAGCTTCGCCCGAGACTGTTCGGCGCCGGCCAGCGCGCGAACGCGGCACGGCTGGCTTCGCCTCACAGCCGCCGCTGCCCTTCGACGGCGCGGCCTGACTGCCGGCGCGCCGATCTGTCGCCGACGGCCGGCGTGTGGGCGCAACGAACGCCCCCGCTGGGCTCAGTCGCTGACCGTGCGGCCGTGTCGCAGCGGCGCCATGGTGTAGCCAGACCGGCACATATATAGTGACTCATCGGCTACACTTCTGCGGTGACGAGCCAGGACATCGTGAGGATCGCGCGCCAGCGGGCGGGCCTGACCCAGCAGCAGCTCGCCGCTCGCAGCGGTCACCCGCGGGAGACGATCGCCCGCTGGGAGACGGGCGCTCGCGAACCGTCGCTGGCCAGCGTGCAGGCGCTGGTCGCGGCGTGCGGGTTGGAGCTGGTCGTCGGCGTGGCCGCGGGCGACGACAGCCTCGGCGACCTCGTCACCGATCAGCTCGCCCTCTCACCGGCCGAGCGCCTGACCAGGCTGCTCCCCCCGAGGAGAGCGCGCACACGGTCCGGGCCCTGAACTGGCTGGCTTCCGCGCGGACCCCTACGGTGGTGACCGGTGGCGTTGCCGCTGCATTGCAGGGCGCCCCGCAGCGTCCGCAGGACGGTCGCGTGGAGGTTGTCGCCGGCGACCCGCTCGCCTTTACCGCCGAGATGGACGAGAGCGGACTCGAGCCGACCGACAGCGTCGAGCGCTTCGCCGACTCTGACCGCCGCTGGCCATGGACGCTGCCCGGGGGCGGCTCGGTCGTGCTCGCCGGCGCGCTGCCCGGGTCGGGCGACTATGCCGACTTGCGCCGCGCTGCCCAGCCGGTTCAGGTCGACGGCGTAACGATCTCGGTCGCTCACCCGCGTGATCTGCTGCGCCTGGCCGAGGCCTCCGCGAGGGCGGACGAGCGCGCCCGCGTACCGGGACTCCGCGCGCTCCTCTCGGGACTGGCCGGCAGCGTGTGAGCCCACTGGCGTCCGAGCAGGAGCTACTGCTACGTGCGCTGACGCGACACGGCGTCGAGCTGGTCGTCGTCGGCGGAGTCGCCGCCCAGGTGCACGGGTGGCGGGGCGCCACGGCCGACCTTGACATCGCGGTCTCCGTCGACGGCACAAACGTCGAGCGTCTCAACCGGGCACTGGCGAGCGTAGGCGCCGCCGCCGGTGTGCCCGGCGGCCTGGGAACGGCGTTCAGTACGCGACACGGAAGGCTTGAGATCGTTCGCCGCGCAGACGGCATCGGGGATTACGCCGCCTGGCTGCGTGGCGCTCGCCAGCGCGACGTCGGCGACGGACTCACCGTCGTCGTCGCCGACGCCGACGACATCCTCCGGTCCAAGGAGGCCGCCGGGCGCGAGAAGGACCTCGCGGCGCTGCCGCAGATGCGCCGCGACTTCATCGACTCGGGAGCCATATCACCCAGCTCCGCACGCGGGCCTGTCGCGCCCGCACCGGGCGCTGCCGCGAATCCCCCGGCGTTCCTGGCCGAGGTTCTGGGTGAGCGGCCGAGCGGGCCCACAGCGACGCGGCTGTGGGATGCCGCTGCCCAGTTGGTGCTTGATTACCGCGCCCGCTGGCACATCACCGACGCGGACGATGCACTCGGAGCACACGTGCCCGAATCCGACGAAGCGCGCGACAGACTGCAACTTGAGCGCGCGCTCGCGCGAGCGCGGCAACTCATGACAAAGCGCGAGCGCTGACCGGGGTACGGCCCCTGCAGCAGACCGCGCCGAAGCCCGGCAGATCGCACCTGGGGGTGACCGACTATGGCTCGGGCTCGTCGTGCTCCCAATCCTCCGGATTCACACCGAGCCTGTGATGCGCCAGTGTCACCCATCGATCGAACTCCTCGGCACGACCCGCGGCGGCGAAGTAGCCGCGGTACCGCTGCTGAAAGGCTCGTCGGCTCTTGTCCGCGGAACCGCTGGTCCAGGCACGGGCTTCGAGATCCACACGAGCGATGTAGAGCTCCCGCTCGAAGCGGCTCCTGAGACGACCACGTGCCATGATCGCGACCACGATCACGCCGCACGCCAATGCGGCCGCGACGATGCTCTCCCAGGTAGACCAGTCGGAGCGGACGTCCGATGCAACTTGGGCAGCGAAGCCAACTACAAGCAATCCCGCCCCGGCCCGGGCGTCCGCAACATCTCCCGCCCGCACGGAGTCGCCCGGGATGTTGGTCGTGCGCGGATAGAGCGCGCCGGGCAGTTCGGTCGCATAGCGTCTTGGGGATTGGAAAGCTAGACCGCGGGCCAGGAGCACTGCACCAGCGATGCTTACGGCTACCGCGGCAATCGCGACGTAGTCGACAGGAATCGACCACGCGTGGGCTTTCGCCGCACCCCAGCAGTCGCTACCGCTGCGATGATTGCGATCCGGGCGTCTCCTACTGGGCGGAAGCGGTAGAGCGGACTTTCTTGCACGTGGCGCATGGCCCGAGAGCCAGGTCATCACGAATCCATGCGTGTAGGGCGCCTTCGACCGTATCGGGCTTGTTCAAGTCCACCAGCTTGTAGATCTTTCCGACGAGGTCGGTCGGCATCCGCTCG
Source organism: uncultured Solirubrobacterales bacterium (assembly GCA_963710725.1). GTDB lineage: Bacteria > Actinomycetota > Thermoleophilia > Solirubrobacterales > Solirubrobacteraceae > CAVQBJ01. The sequence goes on from CAVQBJ010000001.1 coordinate 216,339, forward strand.
ATCGACTTGTCCTTCAACAGGGCGCAGCGGCGACCCGTCACCAGCATTCCGCCGACCTCGATTGTCAGGTTGTAGTTCACGCCGCGCTGGGGTGTCGCAAGGTCCTCGAAGAAGGCGATCCCGTATCTGCTGGCCCACATGTGCGCTGCGATGTTCGTCCAGAGATCGTCGTCCATAGCCCGGTCCGATGCGAGGTGGAACTCCAGGCCGTGCAGCTCACAAACCTCTCGTGCGACTTCGAGCGCGGGCTTTACTGGGTCGATCGGAGCCGCTCTCTCTTCATCGGGAAAGCGCGTCATGCCGAACACGTTCTTGTCGAACGGGTGGTTTGCCAGGAAGTCGTGGAGTACCGGTAAGAGTGAAGGCGGTGCGCCCAGCTCAGGGAGGAGTACTGCGTGAGGGGCGCCCCCGAGCCGTGATCCGCCCACAGCTGCTTCTGTCGCCAACGACGCCAGCTCAACGCCGGTGAGGAGGGCTTCGACGGCGGCGGCACCGCGCGGTGTAACCCGCCACAGGCCGCGCTCTCTCCCTCGGCGAATGAAGCGCTTCTTTTCGAGTGCGCCGATCACATTCGAGATCTTCGCGGGCGGCGGCAGGCGAAGCTCGTGAAACAGGTCTCCCACTGAGGTGGGAGTGAAGTCGCCTGTGTCAGAGCGCGCCTCTGCCAGCCGCGCGAGAACAAGAACCTGCTCGCCGAGGGGAAGGCCTTGGACGCGGAGCCCGATGGAGTCCGTATTTACTCCTTCTTGTCGGACTCGCGCCCGCGGCCGTGCGCCCGGTCCACGGCCACCTTGAACTCACCGACCCACTTCGAGGTCAGCACAACCTCCGCCTTGTTCCCGCCATAGTTGACGCTGTCGAGTCGCCCGATCACGGTTGCCCCGAAGTTGCCCGAATCAAAGCAGTTCTTCCGTTGGCACTCTCGGCGAAGCGCCTCCGCATTGACGGGGTCTTCCTTCAGGCCAATCAGCCGAGCAGGCGCGACGAGGGCTACGACCGTTCGCGCCTGCTCCGCCTTTGAGCCGCCGAGCGTGCGCGTTGGCGGGGTGACATTGATTGTGCCGTCAGCGCCAACGTTCAGGATGTCGCGGAGATCGGTCTCGTCAACCCCGGACTCGTGCGCCAGTTCAGCGAACAACGTTGCCGCATCCGGAACCTGGATCGCGGTGTCCATCGGCTGAGACCGTCGGCGCTTCGGAGCCGTTTTCGGCCCGGGCTTTTCCCCTCGGTTCCGTGTGCGGGTCGCGGGCGGGCCGGTTGGTTTTCGTTGCGCGCCCTCACTGACGTCGTCGCGCAGGATCGCAACCGCCTCTCGAAACGCGGCCTCCTGGATCGACTCGGGCACGCCAGAGGCTTGAACCGCCTCCCATGCTTTGTTCAGGATCTCGTCCGGTTCCATCTCGGAGGAATCGTAGGACTGGGGCTGGACGACAAGTAGACCGGGTGGCCGGGAACAACGAGCACGGAACGGCGCAGGCCGCAGAGATCGAGCCGCATGGCTGCTTCGTGTGGAAAGGACCGAGCAATCCAGCGGAACGCTCCGCGTCGCGTCGCGTCGCGGCGGCTTTGCTCACGCGTCCGGATGGCACGATGGCTTTGCTCAGCGGCCGCCTCGACGCGTGCAATCGCTGCACCCGACGATCGCAACCGCCCGAACGCGCTGGCGGAGGCCCGCCACGTTCAGGCCGGAGCGAACCGCGGCGATACGGTCACCCTGAGCCCGGCGCCACCGGCCTCGGCACAACAAACGCCCGATTCACGCGGTCCACGTCCTCCGGACGCGCCTTCGCGTGCATGTAGCGCTCCGTCGTCGTGATCCGCGAGTGCCCGAGGAACCCCTGGACGAAGCGCGCGTCCGCGTGGCGCGCGACGAGGCTCCCCGCGGCGTGGCGCAGGGCGTGGAAGCGCAGCGGGCGCAGGCCGGCTGCGTCGCGTGCGCGCTTGAATCGCCTCCGCACCGCCGAGGCATCCAGCCGCCGCCCCAGCCGCGAGCAGAACACGTAGTCGTCGCGCTGGGTGTAGTGGCCGCGGGCGACCAGCCGCTGCAGCGCGTCGGCGGCAGGATCGGCGAGCGGGATGAAGCGCGCCTGCCAGCTCTTCGTCGGGCCCTCGACGCCCGCCGACACGGCCCGATGGACGACCAGTCGCCGCCCGGCGATGTCGACGTCCTCCCAGCGCAGCGCGAGCAGCTCGCCCAGGCGCAGCCCGGTGTAGGCGGCGATGCGAAACAGCTCGGCGTCCTGCGCGTCCTCGCGCGCCCGCCACTCGATCTCGCCCGGCTCGAGATCCTCGGGCTGCGGGCCGCGGTGCGCACCGGTGGCGGCGGCGATCGCGAGCTGCTCGACCTCCTCGGGCTCATAGAAGTCGAGCACCGCGGGCGGCGGCTCACGGCGCTTGGTCGTCGCCGTGACCGGGTTGTGCGCGAGCGCGAAGGTGTCCTCGCGCCGGCCATAGTTGAACATCGCCGAGAGCACCTGGCGGTGCTTGTTGACCGTGCGCGGCGACACGCCCGCGTCCTGCACCGCCAGCAGCAGCGCCGACACGTCGCGCGTGGTGATCTGCGCCGCCGGCAGATCGCCGAGCGTCGCCATCACCAAGCCGCGACTGCGCCCGCCACCGCGCCGATGCGCCGTGCCGGGCTCACCGAGCATGTAGCGGTAGTCCTGAAGCGTGGACGGCTTGGCCCCCCGCTCGCGCTCCAGGTGCTCGAGCCAGCGCGCGGCAAGCTCGCGGAACGTCACGCCGTCCTCACGCCGCCGGCGTTCGCCGCGCTCGATCTCGCTCTCGAGCGGCGTCGTGCTCGGCGACCAGCTGCGCCATCCGCACCGTCGCGCGCTTCTCGTCGAGGAAGCCCTCGGGCATCCGCCCGCGCCTCGATCGCCAGCCGCCCTTGCCGTCGCGCTCCAACCACGCCGGGCCGAGCCTCCGCTTGACCTGCCGCCCGCCGCGGCGCCACTTCGCCTCGAACACCGGACCGTCGCCGCGTTCCACGACGACGAGGGCACCGGCAGGATCGACAGGGCCCAGGACGGTCACAAATCGAGAGAGTACCACGCGAGTACCACGACTTTGTGAGTACCGCTTTGAGTACCGCACTAGCCAAATCTAGGCTCAAATACTGGCATTCGGCCAGTGCTAAGGCCCCGTAACTACGGGAATCAGCACAAAGTTCACGGCCTGTCACGCCGGAGGTCGCGGGTTCGAGTCCCGTCGCTCCCGTTCAGGAAGCCGCTGGTAATCGGCGGCTTTCCATGCTCATCACCGACGAAGCGGCCCTCGCGCGCTGCCAGCGCGCGCGGAGCCTCACGACGGCGCGCAGTAGGCGAACACGCGCAGCGTCGCGTCGCTTGCGCTGAGATTTTCCGCGTTCGCGGCCCACAGCCTCGGGTCCGTAGTGCCGTTGGTGGCGTAGGCGAGCGCGGTCTGCGAGATCACCGCCGGGCCGCTGCCGAGCACGACGAGCTGCGAGCTGATGTCAGCGCCGTTGTTCTGATCGGCGAAGACGTACGCCGCCCCACCGCTGACCGCTGTCTCGCCCGCCGCACACTCCGCGGCGACGACGCCCTTGGTGTTGGCTCCCATCGTGAAGTCGCTCGCGACGATGGTGATGTTGCTCGATCCCGCCGTCCCGCCCACGCCGCCCGTCCCGCCGTTGCCCCCGTTCCCGCCTTCGACGGCCGCGGCAGCCGTGCCCGCCGTTCCGCCGTCGCCCCCGGTCCCGCCGTCGCCCCCGGTCGCGGTTCCGCCTGCGCCGGCCATCCCGCCGTCGCCTCCGACGCCGCCCGTACCACCGTCGCCTCCGACGCCGCCCGTCCCACCATTGCCTCCGACGCCGCCCGTCCCACCATTGCCTCCGACGCCGCCCGTCCCACCATTGCCTCCGACGCCGCCCGTCCCGCCGTCGCCTCCGACGCCGCCCGTCCCGCCGTCGCCTCCGACGCCGGCCGTTCCGCCGTCGCCCCCGGCCCCGCCCACGCCCGCCGGCCCGGTCGCGCCCACCGACCCCGGCGCGCCCGCCGGCCCAGTCGCGCCGATCGCGCCCGCCGGCCCAGTCGCGCCGATCGGTCCCGTCGGCCCGGTCGCACCGGCGGCACCGGCCGGTCCCTGCGGACCTGTTGCTCCCGGGGTGCCGTTCGCGCCGGGAGCGCCGTCGGCGCCGCGTGGGCCGGCGGCGCCCTGCGGGCCCGCAGGGCCCCGCGCGCCGGCAGCGCCGGCCGGCAACTGGCCCGGGCGGAAGTCCGCGGCGATGAGGGAGTGCAGCCGCACCGCGCTCGCGGTCACGGCACCGTCGGCCAGCTTGCTCGTGGTTACCGCCCCGCCACGGAGCTGCGGCGTGCCGACGCTGTTGGGCGCCAGTTGCGTCGCGGCATAGGCACCGCCGCCGAGGGACACGAATAGCGCGGCCGAGGCCACGATCATCGCTGCCGAGGGTCGGCGCCGGCGGGGCGGTCGACCGTTCTCGTTGCTGGCCATGATGGTCCCCTCCCTCGCGCGGCACTCCATTGCGGGTCGCGTCCGGCCCTGCCGACGCAACGGGCCTCAGGTGGCCCGTCGTCCACTAGAGACGCACAACGAGACGGGTCCATTCCATGCCCTGTCGCCGCGCGGCCCAGGACCGGCGATGAGTGGGCGCGGGTGGCGGTGAGCCCCGACCACCGCGAACAGTCGATCGCGGAGTCGCGCTCAGTCCGGGCACATCTCCGCCGTCAGCGCACACGAGTCCATGCAGCACGCGTCTCCCACCGAGCAGTACAGCGCCGGGGTTTCGCAGCAGATGAACTCGTCCGGCCGGAGGCAGAATCCCTGGCAGAAGTCGTATCCAGGCGGGCAGGGCGCGGGCGCCGAGGACGTCGAGGTCTCCGTCGTCGAAGTCGAGGTCACGGGGCACGAGTTGTCCTGGCTGGGGCAGGCCTTCGGCGGCGGCGGAGGGGGCGTGGCGGCGCTGTTGCACATGTCGAAGTTGTCCTGGCAGATGTTCCTCGCGGCGATCCAGGCAATCCCGGCGGCGGCCTCGCCGAGAAGCAGCACGGCGACCCCGAGCGGCGGGATCTCCGCGGTCGAACCCGCCACGTAGAGAACGCCGAGGGAGGCCGATGCATAGGCGGCATCAGCCGCCGTGAGGCAGTTCCCAAGCGCCGACGCACAATCGGCGCTTGCGCTTGACGGAACGAACAGCGATCCGACAGTACCGGCGGTCAGCGTTCCGGCGACCGCGATGGCCAGAACCTGGCGGCGAGACAACGCGTGCTCGTCGTCTTGCCCGAGCGACGGGCGGTGCGCTGGCTGCTTGTGACCACCGCGCGCGACGTCCGGGCTCAGCGGGTCGAAGGCCCGCACGGCGACCCGGTCGATCACCGCGCCGGCTGCCGTCGCCGCGGAGTGGTCATCGTCGGAGCTCCGTGCCCGCGCCGCACCTACCGACAGCCTGTCGAGCCAATGTGACATGTCACACGCCAGCCGCTTGGGTCAACAATGTATGGCTCGTCTCAGCCATCTTGTGAGCCTTGGCCGCGAGCGTGTGGGCCCGCCGATACTGTGCGTCGGCCCGAGTGACGTCCGTGAGCTGCAGCGCTGCTGCCAGCGATCGCAGCGCTCCTTCGCTGTCTTGCAGCGACTGGATCGCGAGCGCCTGCCCCCGCTTGCCGGTCGGGCTGTGTGGCGCCTCCTGCGCGACCGAGAGTTGCAGCGCGTGCAGATGCGCCCGCTGGCGCAGGAGAACACTGGCGGCTGAAACGCCGGAGCGCCGATGGACGGCGAACTCACGAAACGCCGTCACCGTTGACCTGATGTCCTTCCTGGTCGTGCCCGCGGCGGACGCATACAGCCGCAGGATGCGTCGTGCTCCGGGATCGTGAGGTGCCGGAGCCGAGGCCGATGCCGTGTCTTCGCGGTCCGTCATCCGCGTGTCCCGACGGGTCCCGGTGTCGCAGAGCGCGGGCCCGGTGCCGTCACCAGCGTCTGTGACATCAGTGCACGGTCAAGTGAGTGGGCAAGGAGGTGGGCCACCCGGTCCGCGCCCACGTGCAGGTCGCTGGCGATGAGTCCGGTCGGTGCGATGAGGATGGCGGCGGGAAGCTCATCAGCGCCGAACGAGGAGGCGGTCTCCTTACCGGCGGCGTGATACACGTCACGGCGACTTCCGAGCAGCTCCAGCAGGTGCGGATCGCTGCGCGACATGCTGATGACGAAGCCGAGGGCCGGCGAGAAGACGTCCCCGAGAATCGCGAGCTCGTTGGCCACCTCGCGGCTCGCGGGGTCGCCGCCGGCGCAGAAGAAGGCGGCCACGAAGCGATCTCGGGCGATCTCGGACAACGAGAGCGTCTCGCCGAGGGCGTTCGTCGCGCGGACCACCGGGGCCGGGCGTCCGAGCAGGATTGGCCGGGCCGGCAGAACCGCCGCCGATCCCGTCGGTGGCACGCCGACCGGTTGCGAGGGCATCGCGGCGGGCGGATGTACGACGATGACTCCGTCGCCTCCGGGCCGATGCGTGATGCCGGCGGCCGCCGTGTCCGCGAGCTGCTGCTGCCAGAGCCGGCGGACGGCCTCGCGGCCGAGCACGACGGGACTGGCGACGGCTCCCTCGGTGTCGATGACCACGGCGGCCGGGGCCGCTGACACCTGATAGGCGAGCGTGACGTTGCGATCCTCCTCGAGCAGGAGCTCCTCGATGCCCATATCGAGGAAGGTCGCGTTGCCCTCCCTGTCGCCCCGCGCGATCACCGCCACCGTCAGGGAGTCGGCGTGCTCGTGCTGCCAGCGAACGACCTCCGGCATGAGCATCTCGCACGCGCCACAGCCGGCGTGCGAGAACACGAGCAACAGCGGGCGGCCGCGACCCAACAGACTGCCGAGCGTCACCGCCATCCCCTCACTCGAGGGCAGCGAGAACGCTGGGGCGGCGTCGCCCTGCGACAGGCCTTGGACCATGCCCGTCGGGATCTGCGCCGGCGCGCGCTCGAGCGCCTCGATGCGCAGTAGCAGGCGACCGTTCTGGGCCAAGAGCTGCCGTGTGAACCACACCTGCGCGGCGGCGTAGGCCATCGAAGCCAGGACCGCTGCGACCGCGACCTGGCCCGTGTGACTGAGCCCTGACCACTCGTCGTCGATGCCGTGCTGACGCCCTGCCAGTGCGATGAAGACCGCGACCGCGGCGAGCACGAGGTTCCGAGCGATGGTGCCGCGGCCGATCTGCGCCGAGGAGAGCTGGCCGAAGCAGTGGCAGTCAGGTTGCCGCCCGCGCGTGAGCGCCCGCGCGATCGCCGCCACGAACAGGGCGAGCAGGCCTGCCGCCGCCGCACCGCTCCAGCGAGCAGCCACCGGGGACACCAGCAGAACCGCAACGACCAGTTCCGCGACGGGCAGCAAGATGCCGACGAGCCCCGAGAATCGGTCGGGCACGCCGAAGTCAGCCGCCGAACGTCGAGCGCCAGAGCGATCGAGCAGCTTTGCCACAGCCGCCACTCCGAACACGGCCGCCAGTACCACTCTCGCCAGCAAGACTGCCCCCGTCACGGGCACCTCTGCACATAGGCTTCGGCCTGACGCCGACACTGAGCGGGGGCGGACCGCACCCGGTCGAGAGCGAGGGCAGGCCCTCGTCGCCGGGGCAGCCTACCAGTCCACGCTCCAGGGATCGCGGGAACGCAAGCGAGGTGGTTCCGAGCTGAGCGGTGAGCTTCGCGGTCCCGGTCAAGGACCCGTACGTGGACTGTCCCCCAGGCGCGCGATCGGCGGCAGCTCGTACCCCCCGTCGAACAGCGCGTCCTGCGGCTCGTAGATACGCAGGAGCGGCCGGAACGCTCCGGCCGGAGTCGGCAGCCAGTTGGCCCGGCGCTGCGGCTCGCTCGGCTCATCGCGCTGCATGGCGATCGTCAGCGAGCCGTCGTCGGCGCGCTCCAGGCCGGGCGTGCGATCGCCGATCGAGTACCGACTGATCGGGTTCGCGACGAGGAAGAAGTCCGGCGTGTCGTACATCGTCACCGACCAGAAGGCACGACACGGAGGTGGGCTGGGGAAGCGCAGCTCGTAACGCTGCGAGCCGTCGAGCGGAGCGCCGTCGCCATCGACGTAGGTCATCGCGTAGGCGGCCTCGTAGGCGTGGTTGCCCCACAGCCCGCCGCGCGCGGCCAGGGCTCGGCGGAGGTACCGCTGCGGCCCGTCGGCGAGCTTGAAGCGCTCGTCGTCGAGCGCTCCGACCTCGAAGAAGTCGAGGTTGTAGTCGAACGCGTTGAACGTGAGGTTCCAGCCGTTCTGCTGGGGCGCGTCGGCGTGGGCGAGCGCCGCCTCCATCGTCTCGCGCCCCGCCGCGAGCCCGTCGCGCAGGACGGCGGCAAGCTCGGGGCTCGCGTCGACGTAGGGCGAGTCGACGGCCAGCAGGCCGAGCGGCTCGAAGCGACGCTGGTAGGCGAGGTCCCGCTCGGCCGGCGGGAACGCCTGCATCCACACGCGCATCTGCTCGAAGAACCGCAGGTCCTCGGCGACGGCCGGATCGGGCTGCGGCAGACCACGCCCGGCGGCGCTCGGCGTGAGCCGGAGCTGGTCCTGCAGGGCGCGGACGTTCGGCAGGTCGTCCTCGCCGCCGACGGCCCAGCGTCCGACGATCGTGGCGATCGAGGTTGGCAGGCGGATGACCGTGGCGCCGTCGTCGGCCTGGCCATCCCACGCCGGCCCGACGAGCCGAAACGTGGCCGCCTCGGTCCCGGTGGCTCGGTGCCCGACGTAGGCGAAGTTGTTCGTCCAGGCGTCGACGAACTGCAGCACGTAATAACGGCCGCCGGTGTCGGGGACATGGAGGCGGACCGGGCCGCCGCTGACGTCGACGTTTGCGATCGAGTACACCGTGTCGTTGTTGACCGACACGAACGTCGTGTCGGGGCCCGCGAGCTTCGTGGCGTGGCCGAAGCGGTTGACGCCGGTCGCCGGCACCCCGCCGACGCCGTCGCGCAGGAAGCGGTCGACCTGCCGCAGATCGAATACGAGCGGGAAGCCGTAGATGAAGGCCTCGGCGGCCAGCGCGGCCCGATCGTCGCCAACAGCGTCTGACTGCATCGGTCGTCTCCCTTCGGCTGCGGTTTCTCCTTGCACCCTAACCGCACCCCGGAGTCCCACCGGTGCGCGTCTAGCGGTCGCGCTAGCGTCTGCGCTCCAGAGGCGCGAGCGCCGCACACTTGGCCGCGCCGTTGCCCACCGCGCACAGGAGAGAGCCCATGCCGAGCCCGCCGCAGATCCTCCCCACCCAGATCCCCGAGGGCCAGGCACCCGGGGTCAGCTACCGCATCGAGGGCGAGCTCGTGCCGGTCGTGCACATGGCGCTCAGCGGCGAGGTCCCGGTGTACTTCGAGCATCACGTGCTCCTGTGGAAGTACCCGACGATGCAGATCGGCCTGCACCCGCTCAAGAAGGGCCTGAAGCGGCGCGCGTTCGGGGGCATGCCGCTGCTGCTGTGCGAGGCGCAGTCCGCGGGAGAGATCGCGTTCAGCCGCGACGCCCCGGGGCACATCGCCGCCCTGCACCTGCAGCCGGGTCAGGGCGTGATCGTGCGCGAGCACCAGTTCGTCGCCGCCACCGGCCATGTCGCGTACGACTACAGCCGCATCAAGGGCTTCGCGAACAAGCTCTACGGCGGCGGCTTCTTCGTCGACGAGTTCCTCTCCTCCGATCACGAGGGCGTGCTCTGGGTCCACGGCTACGGCAACGTGTTCGAGAAGCAGCTCGAGGCCGGCGAGACGATCGACATCGAACCCGGAGGCTGGCTGTTCCGCGATCACAGCGTGCAGATGGAGCAGAAGATCGTCGGCATGAAGACCGGCCTGCTCGGCGGCAGCGGCCAGCTCATCTTCAACCGCTTCACGGGCCCGGGGCGCGTCGGACTGCAGAGTGCCTACTACCATCCGCCGGACGAAGCCAACCAGCAGCAGTCGGGCGGCAACGCGCTCGGCGGACTGGTGGGCGGGCTGCTCAACAACTGATGGCGCCGCCACCCGGATATCTCGCCGGACATCCGCTGCCCCCGGGAATCGCCGGAGCGCTCGGGGTCACCGGTTATCAGCTGCTCGCGGAGGTCGGGGGCGTCGGCGCGGGGCGCCTCGGGCCGCAGATCTTCCTGCTCGCCGCCGCCGATCCCGATCCGACCGTGCCCGAGCCGGGCACCCAGATCGTGCTCCACCATCAGCGGCTGCGCGACGAGCGCGAGCTCGCGTCGTGGACGGCGCTCGCCGCGCAGGTCGGCTATCTGCGGCTGTCCGGCTACCGGGTCGTACTCGAACGCGAGGGCACGCGCAGCGCGATCAACCTGATGGATCCGGCGACCGGGGCGGTGGCCGCCCGCATCCCGTCGCGCCATCCGGGCCGGCTCTCGCTGTCGGGCGGGGCGACGGCCGCGCGGTTGCTCGCCGAGCTGCGGGCCCTGCCCGCGGCCGGCCCGGAGATCGATCCGCAGCGTCCCGAGCTGCTCCGTGAGGTCATCCTGGCGCTCGCGCTGCGCGACGAGGACACGTCCGGGGCCGATGCCGTCGAGCTGGCCGATCGGGCGCTCGAGCTCGCACGCGCCGATCCGTCGCTCGACCCGACCACGGCGCTCGCCGCGGCGCGCTCGGGCGCTCCCCCGGCGGGCGAGGGCTGACGCCGCCGGCGGGCGCCGAGGCCCGCCCCGGTGCCGGCCTGACCAGCTCGTAGCCTGTCAAGCCGAATGAAGCCCGTCTACCGCCTCGGCGTGTTCATCCCGATCGCGCTGGCGCTCGATGCGGCCGGGGTGTCGGCGTCGGCGGTGCTCGTCGTCGCGGCGCTGGCCATCATCCCGCTCGCCGCGCTCATGAGCGAGGCCACCGAGCAGCTCGCGGCCCGCTCGGGACCCGGCCTCGGCGGCCTCGTCAACGTCACGTTCGGCAACGCTCCCGAGATGATCATCGCGCTCATCGCGCTCGGGCGCGGCCTCCAGGAGGTCGTCAAGGCCTCGATCGTGGGCTCGGTCGTCGGCAACGCGCTGCTCGTCCTCGGAGCCGCGATGCTCGCCGGGGGTTGGGGGCGAACGCGCCAGCGCTTCGACCGCACGCTGGCGCAGACGCAGTCGGGGATGCTGTTGCTCACGGTGGTGGCACTCAACCTGCCGGCCGTGATCGTCCTCGCCCACCACGGCCGCCTCCCCGGCGTGTCGGTCACGCGCGTGCGGTTCGGGGACGGCGTCGACGGGGCCTCGGTGGCCGTCGCCGGCATCCTCATCGCGACCTACGTGGCGGGCCTCGTCTTCTCCCTGCTCACGCATCGGGAGGTGTTCAACCCGGCGCGGGAAGAGGCGGCCGAGGAGCCGTGGCCGCTGCGCCGCTCGCTGCTGACGCTCCTGGCCGCCGCCGCGGCGGTCGTCGTGATGAGCGACGTGCTCGTCTCCTCGATCGAGCAGGCATCCCGCCAGCTCGGACTCTCTCCGTTCTTCATCGGCGCGTTCGTCGTGGCGATCGCGGCCAACGCCTCCGAGCACTACGTCGCTGTCGTGGCGGCGGTGCGCGACAAGATGAGCCTCGCGGTCTCGATCGCCGTCGGCTCGAGCGCCCAGATCGGCCTGTTCGTCGCGCCGGTCCTCGTGCTCGCGTCCTACGTCGTCGGTCCGGCGCCGATGGCCATGATCTTCAACCCGTACGAGATCGCCGCGCTGCTGACGGCCGGCATCGTGGCGACGGTGCTCGTCTCCGACGGCGAGACGACCTGGTTCGAAGGCGTCCAGCTGATCGCCCTGTACACGGTCATCGGCGTCATCTTCTACGTCGCCTGATCCACGTGTCGCTGGTCCTGCAGCGGCGGTGGCGCCGGTCAAGTTGCGGCCTCGGCGACCGATGCAGAGGACGGACACGCTCATGCCGATTGCCCTCACCGCTCGCCTCGTGTGCCTCCGGCGGCTGCTCGCCGCTGCGCTGCTGAGCGCCTCGATGGCGCTCGGGTGCGGCGTCGCGCCGGCGCGCGCGGCGCCGGTCGACGTCAGCTCGACGGCCCGCCTGATCGCGGCCTACGACGCGATGATCCAGGCCCGCTCGGCCGAGCTGGCCGCGGGCGTCGCGGCCGCCGAGCGCTACGCCGGCACCGTCGGGGGGCAGTGCCCGGGGATCCTCGACCACGCCCCGATGACCGGTGCGGCCGCCGCGGCGCTCGGCGGCGAGGTGAGCGGCGCCGTCGCCGTTGCGCTCCTCGGCCCGGCTCGCGCGGCGATGCTCGGCTTCGTGCAGACGGTCGGGGGACTGCTGTGGAGCAACCCGTCGGTCGCGCATGCCGTCGGCAAGTTCGCGGGCGCCGTGCTCGCCTACGCTCGGTTGACGAGCCCGAACGTCTGCGCCGACCTGCGGGCCTGGGCGGCGAGTGGCTACCGGACCGTGCCCGGATCGACGCGCGCCTTCAACTTCGACGTCAACGCCGATGCCACCCAGCAGGGAGGCGCGATCCCCAGCGGGGCGCTGGCCGCCTACGAGACCGGCGCCGACGCGCGCGAGGCCGTGCAGGCGGACCAGCGCGCGGCCGCCTACGTGCAGAGCGTGTCCTCGCAGGTCGAGTCGCCGATCAACCAGCTGCTGCTCATCCTCGGCGTCCACTGACGCCGCGTCCGTCGTCACCCGAGCGCGTTGACCCAGGACAGCGAGCGCCCGCACAGCGTGGCCGCCGCCGACGCCGGGACCGTGATGAGGGCCGGCGCCGGGCCGGCCGGCGCGAGCACGAGTGGTCCGACCAGGTCCGTCAGCCCACTCCCCGGCGCGAGCGGATCGCTGCTGTGGTGCAGGGTCACGACGTGGGAGCCGGCCGCCAGCGTGACGTTCCCGAAGAACACGTACTGGTTCGCTTCCTCGGCCTGGTCGCTGACCGTCGCGACGGGGCGCCCATCGATCGACAGCGACGTCGCGTTCTGGATCGTGCGTCCGAGCCAGATGCCATAGCGCCCGGCCGCCGGAACGCTCACCGGGATGTTCGCCGTCCCCGAGCCGCGCATCGCCAGCAGCGAGCCCTGGGCCCAGTGCGCGGGGTGGCTGCCGACCGACGCGTTCACGACGATCGGGTTGACCGCCGGGGCCGCGACGAGCTCGGATACGCCTGGAACCTTGGTGAGCGCGAGCACGCGGCTGCAGACCGGCACCCCGGCCGGGGTGGTCGGCGAGGTGGTGTCGCCGATCGGCAGGTAGCCGCGCAGCTGCGGCGTGATGAGCAGCGGGCGCTGCCACACCTGCCAGTAGCCGTTGCTGCGGATGAGGGCATAGGGCTCGGAGGGCCGCGTGCTCACCGGCGAGCGCTGCAGGACGATCGTCGGGTACTGCACCGATGAGCCGAGCGCGACGTCGTCGAGGTCGACCGAGGCCGTCGCCGGGGGCAGGCGGTCGTTGACGAGCGGGTCCGCTCGGCTGCGCTGGTCTCCGGGGTCCTCCGGATCGGCGGCGCGCAGGAAGTGCCGCGTCCCGTAGACCGAGTACTCGGTCATGAGCGTCGGGCCCTGGCCGGCGATCGACGGCGCGATCGCGGCGAGCGAGGAGAACAGCGCGCGGGGGGCGAGGCGCGCGTCGTGGTAGCCGAGCAGGTCGCCCCAGAGGATGCCGGCGCCGACGAGCGCGATCAGGATCGCGCCGGCGACCGCGCGCCGGCGGGCGAGGATCGCGCCGGCGAGGAGCGCCGCGAACGGCAGCGCCGGGGACGCGGAGGCGAGCGCCTTGCCGGCGATCCAGGGCGAGGCGAACAGCACGGCGAGCGTCGCCCCGAGCAGGGCGAACAGCACGTAGAGGACGACGCCCCAGCGCCCGGCACGCAGCTCGAGCACGAACGCGATCGCGGCGCTGACGATGACCACGGCGATCAGGATGTAGGTGACGGCGAGCTGGGATGGCCGGTAGCGGAAGTCGCCGGTCGGCCAGATGCCGGCGGCCTGGAGCGGATTGAGCGGCTTGACGAGCACGCCGAGCGCCGACCCGCTCGTGAGGACGCTGTGGAACGTCTCGACGAAGCCGCCGTGGCGCAGCAGGACGAAGAGCCCGGCGATCACGACGACGACCGCGGCGGCGACCGCGCGCTGCGCCGGCGACAGCCGGCGACCGATCTGCGTGAGCCGCGCCGTGGCCGACGGACGCGGCGTGGGCGCGGAGGTCGCCGTGGCGGAACCTGCGGGCGGCCGGCCGCGCGCGCCGCGAGCCGGTCGCGCGCTCGGCCGCCTGCGGGCCGAGGGCGGGGGTCCGCCCTTCGCCTTGGCCGGTTGGGCCGTGCTCGTCTGCTCGACCGGCGGCGACCCGCCCGCGGCGCCCGCGGCGGCCGCCGGGCCCGCGGTGACCGGCGCGGCGGGCCCGAGCAACCCGCGCCGCCCGAGCGCGTACAGACCGACGGCGACGAGGCCGCCGGGTCCGATCCAGATGAGCCCGCCGGCGCTCAGCGCGGCGATCAGCGCCCACACGACGATGAGCAGCGGGATCGCCGCGCGCACGCGCCGCCCCCCCTCGAGGGGCAGCGTCGCGGCCAGCGCCGCGGCGGCGACGAGCATCGCGCCGACGACCTCCTTCAGGCCGCCCCACAGGTAGTAGCCGTAGAGCAGGTTCGACAGCGCGGCCAGCGCGGCCACGGCGGCCGCGAGCGCGGGCGCGATCGCCGGCAGCGCGCGCCGGGCCAGGCCGTAGAGGGCGAGCGCGAGCATCGAGGCCGCGAAGGCCATCCACGGGTCGACGAGCCACGCGATGTCCTGTCCGACGAGCGCGGGGCCGATCCCGAGCGGGAGGAACGAGCCGAGCGGATAGCCGGTGGTCAGGTACCCCGACAACACGACCGAGTAGGTCGAGGGGTTGAGGTCGGAGATCGTGCGCCCGTGCGCGAGCGCCTGGTCGACGAGGGCCAGCCAGATCGAGGTGTCGTTGAGCTCGTTGTAGCCGAGCCAGGTCGCCTGACCCGAGAGGACCACCGGGGCGGCGTAGGCGGCGAACACGACGAAGGCCGCGATCGCCCCGGGACCGGGGCGCAGCTCGCCGGCCAGGGCCCGCGCGTCCCCCTCCAGCGCGCGCCAGCGCCCGGCAACCGAGAGCGCCAGCCCGGCCACGGCGAGCACGACGACCGCCGGAACCGCCAGCGTCGCCGTGGCCGTCGTGCGCGTCATGAGGTCCATCACGGCGATGACGAGCGCGAGACCGCACGGCAGGCGCACGGCGCTGGGCAGGGGCCGCCCGGCGGCGATCTGCACGAGCGCGCCCGCGCCGCAGGCAAGCAGGAGCAGCACGATCGGGTAGGCGACCCACGCGCCGAGCATCGTTCGCTCGCCTAGTCGCCGGGCGCCGTGCAGCGGGGAGCGTCGTCCACCCTCATGGAGGCGGTGATGTTACGCGGCGCGGCACCGGCCGGCTACTCACCGAGCCCCTCGATCCAGTCGAGCGTCCGCCCGCACAGCCGCGCCGCCTGCGCCGCCGGTACGCGCAGGAGCGGTGCGCTCGGGACGTCGCGGCGCAGCACCAGCGGCCCGACGAGATCGGGCGTGCCGCCCGTCCCGGGTGCGAACAGCCCGCGGGAGTGGCGCAGCTGCACGGTGTGGGCGCCGGCCGTCAGCGTGACGTCGCCGAAGGGGACGTACTGCGCCAGCTCCTGCTCGTCGTGCTCGGCCGAACCGACCGTGCGTCCGTCGACGGCGATCGACGTCGGCGTCTGGATCGAGCCGCCGAGCCAGACCGAGTAGCGCCCGCTCTCGGGCACCGTGACCGGGATGCTCGCCGTGCCCGGGCTCGACAGCGACAGGTAGGACAGGCCGGTCGTCCAGCCAGGCGGATGCGTGCTGTCGGCCACGGCCACGACGACCGGATTGCTGACCGGCGGGGCCACGAGCGTGACGACGCCGGGCTCGTGGGCGAGCGCGACCACGCTCGCGCAGCTCGGCACCGCACCGGGCGCGATCTCGTCGCCGAGCGGAAGGTGCGTCACGACCGGCGGATCGATGAGCTGCGGGCGCTGCCACACCTGCCACCAGCGGTCCTCGTAGGTGAGCCGGTAGGGCGAGGGCGGGCGACTGGCGGTCGGCGAGCGCTGCAGCACGATCGTCCGGTAGGCGAGGATGCCGCTCAGCTGGAACTGGTCGAGGTCGGCCGTGCCGCCCTTGCCGAGCTCCTGCCCGGACGTGAGCAGGTCAAGCCGCGTGCGCAGCTCCGATGCCGACTCGGGCGCGGCGTCGCGCAGGAAGTGGCGCGCGCCGTAGGGCGAGTACTCGGTCATCAGCGTCGGTCCCTGGCCGGCGATGCGCTGTCCGATCGCGGCGAGCTCGGCGTACTGCTCGCGCGGCGCGATGCTTGCCCCGTCGTAGGCGAGCACGTTCGACCACACGATCCCGGCCGCGACCACGACTCCGAGCCCGACGCCGAGGGCCCGGTCGAGGCGAGCGGGTCGGTCGAGCAGCAGCGCCGCGGCGACGAGGGCCAGGAGCGGGATCGCCGGCGACGCCGAGGCGAGCGCCTTGCCCCCGAGCCACGGCGAGGCGACGGCGAACACGAGCGCCGCCCCGGCGAGCGCGCAGCAGGCGTACAGCAGCAGCTCGAGGCGGGAGCGGCGCACGGCGACCACGAACGCCCCGACGGCGCCGGCGAGGGCCAGCCCGATGAGCACGTGGGTGACGGTGAGCGCCGAGGGCGCGAAGCGGAAGTCCTTCGCGGGCCAGATCCCGGCCAGCTGGAGGAGGTTGAGCGGCGCCACGAGATTGCCGAGCTCGTGGCCGCCCTGTAGCACGGCCTGAAAGCGCCGCACGAAGCCGTTCGGGCGCAGAAGCGCAATCGCGGCGATCGCGAGCACCCACAGCGCCACGACGACGAGGCCGGGCGAGGGGTGCGGCAGGCGCCGCCGGCGCACCGCGAGCGTCGCGCCGAGCGCGAGCAGCGCCCCCGGTCCCGCCCAGATGAGCCCGCCGGGGCTGAGCGCCGCCACGAGCGCCCACAGGACGACGAGCACTGCGACGGCCGCGCGCAGGCGCCGCTCGCCCTCGAAGGGCAGCGTCGCCGTGACGGCAAAGGCGGCGATGAGGAACGCGCCGGCGAGCTCCTTCATCCCGCCCCACAGGTAGTAGCCGTACAGGAGCGCGGCCTGGCCGGCGAGGGCGGCGATCGCGGCCGCTCGCCAGCGCGGCGCCTCCGGGAGGGCGCGGCGAGCGATGTGCGCAAGTGCGAGCGTGAGCGTCGCGGCCATCGTCGCCATCCACGGATTGGTCAGCCAGGCGTCGTCCTGCCCGAGCAGCGCGTGCCCGATGCCGAGCGGCAGGAAGGCGCCGAGCGGGTAGCCGACGACGAGGTAGTCGGCGAGCACGTCGCGATAGGTCGACACCGGCAGGCCGGCGAGCGTGCGCCCGTGCGTGAGCGCCTGGTCGACGAGGGCCAGCCAGGTCGCGGTGTCATCGAGCTTGATGTACCCCGTCCACGTCGCCTCGCCCGACAGCACGACCGGCGCGGCGTAGACCGCGAACACGACGGCCGCCGCGATCACCCCCGGCGGCGGGCCCCCACCCCGCAGGGGGTGTCGCGCCCCGGCGAGGACGTTCCGCACGGACCCGTCGGCGGCGCGCACCCTGGCGACCGTGGCGAGCACGAGCCCGGCCCCGCCGACGACGATCGCCGCGGGGACGGCGAGGGTGGCCGTCGCCGTCGACCGAGTCGCCAGGTCCATCACGGCGATGATGAGCGCGAGCCCGCACGGCACGCGCACGCCGGCGGGGAGGTCTCGCGCCGCCGCGCGGGCGATGAGCGTTCCCGCCCCGCTCGCGAGGGCGAGCACGACGAGCGGGAAGGCGACCCAGCAGGCGAGGAGAGCCATCGAGTCCGGGCTTCAGCCGTGGCTCGGCGCGGTCGCGCTTTCCTGCGTGCGCGACTCCCACCAATCGAGCGGGACGAGCTGCATCGCGAGCGCGAGCGTCGTGCGGTCGAGCTGTTCGGCGAGCACGACGATCGACACCATCATCTCGCACAGCGAGTCGTCATCGAAGTCTCGTTGCAGCTGGACCGCGGGGCTGGAGCGACTGAGCCGGCGGCGGCCGCGGTCGTCGTCGATCGGCTCGTAATGGCCGAGCAGGCCGTCGACCCAGGCGATGCGCGAGTACAGCTCGACGTGGTGGTCGAGCACCTCGGTGTAGGCGGTGGCGGTGAGCATCACGCTCGCCCAGCGTCCGAGGACGTCGTTGCAGTGGTGCGCCATCGTGGCCACGGCGCGCTGCAGCGCCTGGCGCTGCTCGGGATCGGCGATCACCGCCGCGACGCCGTCGCGCAGCGCCGCCCGGTCGGCCACGACGCTGCTGCCGTCCTGCAGCGAGAGCGAGGTGCTCGGCTCGCGCTCGGTGAGGCCGGCGAGCGCCAGGATCCCGGTCCAGCTCGCGCGAGCCGTGCGCACGAGGTCGAGGAGCACGTACTGCGCGAGCACCGCCCACCGTTGCCGATCACGCCGCTCGACCAGCTCGTTGAGGATCGCGGCCGAGATCGCGATCACCAGCAGGCTGGCCACGATCCCGGTGATCATCGTGTGGTCGGCCCAGAACGCGCTGTCGAGGAAGTCCGACGTCACCGCGCCGGCCACGAGCAGCAGCGCGACGGCGGCGCCGATGCGCGTCCGGCGCAGGAAGGTGTCGGGAGTCTCCCGGGTCGGCAGCTGGTGGCGTTCGGTCACTGACGCCGAGCATAAGCGGCGCCGCTCTGACGTGTGGGCCACTACGGATACGCCCCGCCGGACGCCGGGGGTATCTTGGGGCCCCGCTGTCGGAGAGGAGCACATCATGAGGAAAGGGATCGCCGCGCGCTGTGGCTTGCAGTGCGCCGCACTCGTCGCGACGTCACTGGCCGTCGCCCTGCTGGGTCCGGCCGTCGCGAGTGCGAAGCCGCGCGTATTGCTCGTGGGCACCTACCACGGCAAGAAGGGCGGTTACACGACGATCAGCGCCGCCGTCAGCGCGGCCCACGCCGGCGACTACATCCTCATCGCCCCCGGCGACTACAAGACGAGCAAGATCGAGAAGCCCTCAGGCGCGAAGGGCGACGATCGGGCGGGTGCCGCGATCCTCATCACGAAGAACAACCTGCACCTCATCGGCCTGAACCGCGGCTCGGTCGTCGTCGACGGCACGAAGAAGGGGACCCCGCGCTGCAGCTCGGCCACGAGCGCGCAGACGCTCGGTCCGAAGGACGCGGCGGGCAAGCCGGGCGGGGCGAACGGGATTCTCGTCTACAAGGCCACAGGCGTGACGGTCGAGAACCTCACCGCCTGCAACTTCCTCACCGGCGACCTCGGCGGCGGTAACGCGATCTGGTTCACGGGTGGCGGCTCGACCGGCAAGCAGCTGGCGATGTCGTTCACCGGCTCGTGGCTGACGGCGACCTCGACCTACTTCGCCGGCGAGCAGTCGCCGGCCGGCGGCTACGGCATCTACTCGTCCAACACGAAGGGCGGCCCCGGGCTCTTCGCCCACGACTACGCCTCCAACCAGAACGACTCCGGCTACTACGTCGGCGCGTGCCCGGATTGCGGCGTGACCCTCGACGACGACCAGGCGGAGTTCAACGTGCTCGGGTACTCGGGCACGAACTCGGGCGGGCACCTGCTGATCGAGGACTCCCAGTTCGACAACAACCAGGACGGCTTCGACACCAACAGCCAGAACAACGACGACGCGCCCTCGCCGCAGGATGGCGCCTGCCCGACCGCCTCGCCGGCCAGCTACCTGAAGATGCTCCCGGCCGGCATCCAGCAGACGCACTCCTGCTGGGTGTTCTTCAACAACTACGTCCACGACAACAACAATCCGAACGTCCCCTCGATCGGGGCCGCCTCCTACGGCCCGGTGGGGACCGGCATGTCGCTCTCGGGCGCACGCAACGACATCGTGGTCGGCAACCGCTTCGTCAATAACGGCGCCTGGGGCATCCTGCTGGTGCCCTACCCGGACACCGAGACGCCGCCGCCCGAGGCGATCCCCTGCCGCGGCGGCACCCCGAACGTGGTCATCTTCGGCCAGACGATCCTCTGCTACTACGACGACTACGGCAACGAGATCGCCGGTAACACGTTCACCCATAACGGCTTCTTCGGCAACGTCAGCAACGGCGACATCGGCGTGGTCTCGAATCAGAACACGCCGGCCAGCTGCTTCCACGGCAACACCGACACGCTCGGGCCGCTCACCACCGATCCGGCGAACCTGCAGACCACGAGCGCGATCTGTGGACAGCCCGGCGCGGGCGCCGCCGTGACGAGCCCGCTCGCCCTGCAGGCGATCTGCGACACGCAGCTGTTCGGGGCGTGCGCCTCGGCGCCGGGGATGGAGTACCCGCGCATCACGAAGGTCGTCATGCATCCGCTGCCGAGCCTGCCGACGATGCCCAACCCGTGCCGGGGCGTCCCGAAGAACCCGTGGTGCAGCGGCTAGGCAGCTGAGCGGCGGGGGCCGCAAAATGGGTTGATCCAACCGCCGGTCCGCTTCGCAGGAGGGGGAAATGCGAAGCAGTCATCGACCGGAGGTAACCGACATGCCCAATCCTGGCCCCGAGGAATCCGTTCCCGCGCCCCCGCAGGACACGCCCGCCCAGCCGACGGGCATCGTCGAGCGCCTCGTGCGCGACGACAGCGACCGCAAGCGCTTCCTGAAGGCCGTCGGCGGCGCCGGCGCCGCGAGCTTCGGCGCATTCGTGCTCGCCGCCTGCGGAAGCTCGTCGAGCTCGTCGACGTCGACGTCGTCATCGGCGACGACCGCCGCCGCGGCCTCGAGCGCGCCCGTCGCCACGACGTCCACCGGCGACGTCGCGATCCTCAACTACGCGCTCACGCTCGAGTACCTCGAGACGCAGTTCTACAACAAGGTGATCGCCGCGAACCTGTTCAGCGGGAAGGCCGGCGCGCTTCTGAAGAGCTTCGGCGCGCAGGAGCAGACCCACGTCGACGCGATCAAGGCGGCCGTCACCCAGCTCGGCGGGACGCCGGTCACGCCGCCCACCGGGCACTTCCCGGTCACGAACGCGGCTGCCGTGGCGCAGCTCGCCTACACCGTCGAGAACCTCGGTGCCGCGGCCTACCTCGGCCAGGCCGCCTCGATCCAGAGCAAGGCCGTGCTCGCGGCCGCGCTGTCGATCCACTCGGTGGAGGCGCGCCACGCGGCGAGCCTGGCCACGCTGGTCGGCAAGCCGGTCACGCCGGACGGAGCCTTTGCCAAGCCGGCCGACATGGCGACGGTGCTGGCCGCCGTCAAGCCGTTCCTGGCCTGAGTCGGCGCAGGCGCGCCGAGCCTCCTTTTCCCAACCCTTTCAGAGAGGAACACACACAATGCTCGATCACAACACCGCCCACCCCGAGCTCGCCGGCGTCGAGGTCCACGGCATGACGCGGGGAAGCTTCATGCTGCGCGGAGCGCTCGCCGCCGGGGCGCTGTACGGCACCACGGCGGTCGCGCCGTTCGTCTCCAGCGCGCTCGCCCAAACCGACAGCACCGACGTCGACATCCTCAACTTCGCGTTGACGCTCGAGTACCTCGAGGCCGCGTTCTACGGCCAGAAGGGCAAGCAGGTCGGTCTCACCGGCCTGGCCAAGCACTACGCCCAGGAGTTCGGCGATCAGGAGGCCCAGCACGTGGCCGCGCTGACCGCCGCCGTCAAGGCGCTCGGCGGCACTCCGGTCGCGATGCCGACGTTCGTCTTCCCGGTGCATGACCAGGCGTCGTTCCTCGCGCTCGCCTCGACGCTCGAGAACACCGGCGTCGGTGCCTACAACGGCGCCGCGCCGATGATCTCCAGCAAGGCCGTTCTCGCCTCGGCCGGCGAGATCGTGCAGATCGAGGCCCGTCACGCGGCCACGATCAACCTGCTGCTCGGCGACTCGCCGACGCCCAATCTGGGCTTCGATCACGCGCTCACGAAGGCGCAGGTGCTCGCCGCCGCCGGACCGCTCATCAAGTCCTGACGGGCGACGCCGGCCGACGCGCCGCCTCCCCGGCGTCTGTTTGGCAGGATGCAGGTGAACACGGGTGCGCGCCGCGGGCCGCGGCCGCATCCGTGCAGCGGCAATCACCGACGCCGGGAGACCTCATGTCCGAGAACAGCTTTGGCGCACGCGGGACCCTCGAGGTCGGTGGCGCGCGCCACGAGATCTTTCGTCTCGACGCGTTGCAGTCGTCGTTCGACGTCGCGCGCCTGCCGTTCTCGCTGAAGGTGCTGCTCGAGAACCTCCTGCGCACCGAGGGCAACGGCTCGGTGAGCGCCGAGGACATCGAGGCGCTCGCGCGCTGGGACGCGAGCGCCGAGCCGAGTAAGGAGATCGCCTTCTCCCCGGCCCGCGTCCTCATGCAGGACTTCACGGGCGTGCCCGCCGTCGTCGATCTCGCCGCGATGCGTGATGCGATGGCGACGATGGGTGGCGACGCGGCGAAGATCAACCCGCTCGTTCCCGCCGAGCTCGTCATCGACCACTCGGTGCAGGTCGACGTCTTCGGCACCCACGACGCCTTCCGCCGTAACGCCGAACGCGAGTTCGAGCGCAACCAGGAGCGCTACGCGTTCCTGCGCTGGGGACAGGGGGCCTTCGACGACTTCTCGGTGGTGCCGCCGGATACCGGGATCGTGCACCAGGTCAACATCGAGTACCTCGCGAGGGTCGTGTTCGTCAACGACGGCACCGGTCAGGCCTACCCGGACACGCTCGTCGGGACCGACTCGCACACGACCATGGTCAACGGACTCGGCGTGCTCGGGTGGGGCGTCGGCGGGATCGAGGCCGAGGCGGCGATGCTCGGCCAGCCGATGTCGATGCTCATCCCACAGGTGCTCGGGTTCGAGCTCACCGGCCGGCTGCCCGAGGGGGCGACGGCGACCGACCTCGTCCTCACGGTCACCCAGGTACTGCGCGAGATCGGTGTCGTCGGGCGCTTCGTCGAGTTCTACGGCAGCGGGCTCGCCCACCTGCCGATCGCCGACCGCGCGACGATCGGCAACATGTCGCCGGAGTTCGGGTCGACGTGCGCGATCTTCCCGATCGACGGCGAGACCCTCAAGTACCTGCGCTTCACCGGCCGTTCGGACGAGCAGCTCGCGCTCGTGGAGGCCTACGCGCGCGAGCAGGGTCTGTGGCACGACGAGCACTCCGACGAGCCGACGTACTCGCAGACCGCGACGCTCGACCTCGCCGACGTCGTTCCGAGTATCGCTGGCCCCAAGCGCCCCCAGGACCGTGTCGTCCTCAGTGACGCCCGGGACGCCTTCCGGGTCGCGCTCGGCGCCTACGTCGCCGAGGAGGACGACGAGGTCCTCGACGTCGTCGACGAGGGCTCGGAGCTCTCGTTCCCGGCCAGCGACGTCTCCTCGGTGACCGAGCCGGCCAACGGCGACGGACCGCACATGGCGGCCGGCGTGCCCCACGCGGCAGCCGTCGCGCGCGGCGGCGAGGCGGTGGTCGCGCGCAGCGCCGTGCCGGTCACGCTCGCCGACGGGACCGAGACCGAGCTCGAGCACGGTGACGTCGTCATCGCGGCGATCACGAGCTGCACGAACACGTCCAACCCGGCGGTCATGCTCGGCGCGGGACTGCTCGCGCGTAACGCCGTCGCTCGCGGCCTGCAGACGAAGCCCTGGGTGAAGACCTCGCTCGCGCCGGGGTCGCTCGTCGTCACCGAGTACCTCGACCGCGCGGGGCTCACCGAGCCGCTCGAGCAGCTCGGGTTCAACCTCGTCGGCTACGGCTGCACGACGTGCATCGGCAACTCCGGACCGCTGCCCGACGAGGTCTCGAAGGTCGTCAACGAGCACGACCTCACGGTCGTGTCGGTGCTCTCGGGCAACCGCAACTTCGAGGGCCGCATCAACCCCGACGTGAAGATGAACTACCTCGCCTCGCCACCGCTCGTCGTCGCCTACGCGCTCGCCGGCACGATGGACGCGGACATCGTCAACGAACCGCTGGGGCAGGATCGCGACGGCGTCGACGTCTACCTGCGCGACATCTGGCCCAGCGAGCACGAGATCGCGGACACAATCGCCACGGCGGTGAAATCCGACATGTTCCGCTCGAGTTACGCCCACGTCTACGACGGCGACGAACGCTGGCGCTCACTGCCCGTGCCCACCGGTGATCGCTTCGCCTGGGATCCCGGGTCCACCTACGTGCGCCAGCCGCCCTACTTCGAGAACATGCCGGCTGCGCCGGCGCCGGTGCCCGACGTGCAGGGCGCGCGCGTGCTCGCGCTGCTCGGCGACAGCGTCACCACCGATCACATCTCCCCGGCCGGGTCGATCAAGCGCGACGGGCCGGCCGGGCGCTACCTGCAGGAGCACGGTGTGCAACCGCGCGACTTCAACTCCTATGGCTCACGCCGGGGCAATCACGAGGTCATGATGCGCGGGACGTTCGCGAACATCCGCCTGCGCAACCTCATCGGCGGCGGCGAGCCGCTCCCGGAGGGCGGCGTCACGCGCCACTTCGGCGCGGACGGCGAGCGCGAGGAGATGTCGATCTACGACGCCGCGATGCGCTACGCCCGAGACGCTGTGCCGCTCGTCGTCATCGGCGGGACCGAGTACGGCTCGGGGTCCTCGCGCGACTGGGCGGCGAAGGGAACGAGGCTGCTCGGGGTCGGGGCGGTGCTGGCCCGCAGCTTCGAGCGGATCCACCGCTCGAACCTCGTCGGGATGGGTGTCCTGCCGCTGCAGTTCCTCGACGGCGAGGGCGCCGAGGCGCTCGGGCTCACCGGCGAGGAGCGCCTGTCGGTCGACGGCGTCGCCGACTCGATGCGCGACGGTGGCCCGCCGCCACGCGAGGTGAGCGTGCGCGCCGAGCGCGATGGCGCCGAGCCGATCGCGTTTCGCGCGCGGGTGCGGATCGACACGCCGCAGGAGGCGGAGTACTACCGCCACGGGGGCATCCTGCCCTACGTCCTGCGGCAGCTGCTGGCCGGCCCCGTCGGGGCCCACTCATGATGAACATCGCGGCTCGGGCGACGGATCGCCCCCACACGTAAAAGGGGGGACAATGACGGTCAAGGCCATTCCGCCCGTCTTGGGCGAGCTACTCGCAGCTGCGGGGCCATCCGGGTACGAGGTGGCTCCGGCGGCCGCATGGCGATCGGCGGCCGCGGCCTTCGCCGAGCAGGTGGAGGCCGACACGCTCGGCTCCTCGACCGCACGGGTCCCCGGTCGCTCGTCGCAGCGGCGCCTGGCGATCGTCGGGCACATCGACGAGATCGGGCTCATCGTCACGCACATCGACGACGATGGCTTCCTGTGGTTTCGCACCGTCGGAGGCTGGGACGCACAGGTCCTGCTCGGCCAACGCGTGCGCATCGCCACCGCCGAGGGGTCGACGGTCGGCGTCATCGGCCGTAAGGCGGTGCACCTCCTGCGGGAGGAGGAGCGCAAGCAGACGCCGGAGGTGCGCGACCTGCACATCGACATCGGGGCTGCGGACGGCGACGACGCACGCTCGCTCGTGCGGCCGGGCGACGTGGCGGTGATCGACGTCGAGCCGGTGACGCTCGCCGCCGGGCGCGTCTCCTCGCGGGCGCTCGACAATCGTCTCGGCTCGTACGTCGCCCTCGAGGCCGCGCGGCTGGTGTCGGAGGCGGGCGGCGCCGAGTGGGAGGTCGTCGCCGTCGCCGCGGCCCAGGAGGAGATCACCTTCGGCGGCTCGCGCACCGTGGCCAACGCGCTGCGTCCCGACGTGGCGATCGTCGTCGACGTCACCCACGCCACCGACACGCCCGGCGCCGACCCGAAGGCATCCGGCGCCCATGCGCTCGGGTCGGGGGCGGTCATCGCGCGCGGCTCGATCCTCCACCCTCGCGTGAGCGAGCTCCTGCAGGAGGCGGCGACGGCCGAGTCGATCCCGTTCACGATCGAGGCGTCGGGGCGCAACACGGGCACCGACGCCGACGCGATCCACCTCTCGCGTACGGGCGTCCCCACGGCGCTCGTCTCGATCCCGCTGCGCTACATGCACTCGCCGGTCGAGGTCGTGCAGCTCGACGACGTCGAGGCCTGCGCCCGTCTCATCGCCGCTTTCGCGCAGCGGCTGCCCGCCGACATCTCCTTCGAACGCTGATCCTCAGCGTCGCGGGAGCAGCAGCGCGAGCTGGCGGGCCTGCGCGAGCAGCTGCCCGTCCGGCGACCAGATGGCGGCGTCGTTCTCGAAGAAGCCGTCGTGCACGAGTCCGGTCGTGAAGCGCGCGAGGCACAGCGACTGCGGATCGATGTCGATCACGGCCTGGCGGAAGTGGATCGTCAGGTCGATCGTCGGGCTCGTCGAGAGCTGGCTCAGGCGGCCGAACGGCGGTGACCACCAAGAGTCCGAGAAGAGCGCGAGCACCGGCGCGTCGATCGGCTGGGCCTCGAGCAGCCCGAGATAGCCGCCGGTCTCCATCGGCTCCTCGGTGCCGGTGAACGGCACCGGACCGAAGCGCGGCTGCATCACGAGGTGTCGCGTGAAGCGCGGCCGGCCGTCGTCCGGGGCCGGCGCCGCCGGACGCGGGTCGGCCGGGGCGGCCGGCGGCATCTGCAGCTCCTGCAGCTCTGGTCGTCCCGGCCAGGGCCCCGAGAACGCGGCGAGCGCGAGCGCCTGCAGCTTGCCGTCCTGCTCCAGGCGCGCCGACAGCGTCGACAGCGAGCGCCCGGTCCGTTCGGTCGTCGTGCGCAGGACGGCCGCGCCCGGCCGCGGTGCGCGCGCGTAGTGGATCGTCAGCGACCGCGGCGCCCGGTGCGCGTCGGCGACCGTCGCCGCGAGCCCGCGCAGGATCATCGCCGCGAGGTAGCCGCCGTGCGGCCCTCGACCGGCGCGCCAATCGGCCGAGATGTCGACGTCATAGCTGCCGTCGCCGCGGGGGGTGACGGCGGTGGCACGGCGAAAGGCGGTGTCCGATTCCAAGCGCGAGAATGTACACGTGCTTCTGCTCTTCGACATCGACGGCACCCTGCTGGTGGGCGCGTCCAAGGCGCACGCCGAAGCGCTGCTGCTCGCGCTCGGCGAGGTGTACGGGGTGAGCGACGCGTCGAGTGCCGGCGTGGAAGCGGCCGGGCGCACCGACCTCGAGATCGCGCGGCTCATCCTGCTGCGCCACGGCGTCCCGGCGAAGCAGATCGACGACGGCCTGGCCGATCTGAGGGTGTGCACGGCCGAGCAGTACGCGCTCCGTTGTCCGCCCTCGCTCGAGGCGAACGTGGTTCCGGGCATCGCCGCGCTGCTGCGCTCGCTCGCCGCCCGTTCGGGCGTCATCCTGTCGCTCGTCACCGGCAACCTGGAGACGGTGGCGCGCCTGAAGCTCGAGCGCGCGGGCCTCGGCGGTCTGTTCGCGCGCGGCCAGGGCGCCTTCGGCTCGGACTCGGAGGATCGCACCGACCTCCCGGGGATCGCACGGCGCCGGGCGGGTGGTGACGGATCGGCTTGCTATCCGCGCTCGCGCACCGTCGTCATCGGGGACACGCCGCGTGACATCGCGTGCGCGCGGGCCGACGAGCTGCGCTGCATCGCCGTCACCAGCGGCCCCTATCGCGCGGCGGACCTCGTCTCGGCGGACGGCGTCGCCGAGAGCGCCATCGAACTGGAGCGCCTCATCGACGCCGAGCTCCAGCGCGCCTGACTATGCGGAGCGAACGAGCTTCTTGTACGTGATGCGGTGAGGGCGGTCGGCCTCGCCGCCGAGTTGCTCGCGGCGGTGCTCCTCGTAGGCCTCGAAGTTGCCCTCGAACCAGGTCACCTGGCTGTCGCCCTCGAAGGCGAGCACGTGGGTCGCCACGCGGTCGAGGAACCAGCGATCGTGGGAGATCACGACGGCGCAGCCGCCGAAGGAGAGCAGCGCCTCCTCGAGGGCGCGCAGCGTGTCGACGTCGAGGTCGTTCGTCGGCTCGTCGAGCAGCAGCAGGTTGCCGCCGCTGCGCAGCAGCTTGGCCAGGTGCAGCCGGTTGCGCTCGCCGCCCGAGAGCTTGCCGACCTTCTTCTGCTGGTCCGAGCCGCGGAAGTTGAACGACGCCGTGTACTGGCGCGAGTTGACCCACTGCTCGCCGACCCTCAGCTGATCCTGCCCGCCGGAGATCTCCTCCCAGACGTTCTTGTCGTCATCGAGGGAGTCGCGGCTCTGGTCGACGTAGGCCATCTCGACGGTGTCGCCGATCCGCAGGGTGCCGGCGTCGGGCTGCTCGGTGCCGGTGATCATGCGAAAGAGGGTCGTCTTGCCGGCGCCGTTGGGGCCGATCACGCCGACGATGCCGCCGCGGGGGAGCGAGAAGTTGAGGTCCTCGATCAGCAGGCGCTCGCCGAAGCCCTTGCGCAGTCCCTGCGCGTCGACGACGACGTCGCCGAGGCGCGGGCCGGCCGGGATGTGGATCTGCACCTGGTCGAGCTTGACCGCGCTCTCCTGGGCGAGCAGCGACTCGTAGTTGGCGAGGCGGGCCTTCGCCTTCTTGCGCCGGCCCTTCGGATTCTCACGCACCCATTCGAGCTCGGCGGCGATCGTGCGCTGGCGGGCGACCTCGGACTTCTCCTCCTGGGCGAGACGGGCCTGCTTCTGCTCCAACCAGCCGGAGTAGTTGCCCTCGTAGGGGATCCCGCGGCCCCGGTCGAGCTCGAGGATCCAGCCCGCGACATTGTCGAGGAAGTAGCGATCGTGCGTGACGGCGACGACCGTCCCCTTGTAGTCGGCGAGGTGGCGCTCGAGCCACTCGACCGACTCGGCGTCGAGGTGGTTGGTCGGCTCGTCGAGCAGCAGCAGGTCGGGCTGGCGCAGGAGCAGGCGGCAGAGCGCGACGCGGCGGCGCTCGCCGCCGGAGAGCTTCGTGACGTCGGCGTCGGGCGGCGGGCAGCGCAGCGCGTCCATCGCGTACTCGACGTTCGTGTCGAGGTTCCACGCGTCGGCGGCGTCGATCTGCTCCTGCAGGCGCGCGAACTCGTCCGCCGTCTCATCGGAGTAGTTGGCGGCCAGCTCGTTGAAGCGGTCGAGCAGCGCCTTCGTCTCGGCGACGCCGTCCTCGACGTTGCCGCGGACGTCCTTCTCGGGATCGAGCTGCGGCTCCTGCTCGAGCAGGCCGACCGTGGCCCCGGGCGCGAGCTGCGCGTCGCCGCGGTACTCGGTGTCGAGCCCGGCCATGATCCGCAGCAGGCTCGACTTGCCCGAGCCGTTGTAGCCGAGCACGCCGATCTTCGCGCCGGGCAGGAACGAGAGCGAGATGTCCTTCAGGACTTCCTTGTCGGGCGGATGCACGCGCGAGAGGCGGTACATCGTGAAGATGTATTGGGAGGACATCGCCGCGCAGGATAGACGTCTGCGCCGGTCGCTCCCGCGCACGCCCGGTAACACGGCCGGGCGAGGCGGGTCGCTAACGTGAAGGCTTCATGCCCACGATTCTCGATGTCGAGCAGCAGATGCTCCTTCTCGAGCTCGAGCCGCCGTTCGATCAGCGCGACGTACAGCTCGCGCGGCGCCGCATGGCCAAGCGCTGGCACCCCGACATCGCCCCGCCCGGGCGCCAGTTCGAGCACGAGCGCCACCTCAAGGCGATCAACGAGGCGGCCGACAACCTCGAGTCGCTCGCCGAAGGCTCGCGGGGTGGGAAGGTGTCCCGCAACGCCGTGCGCGCGAGTGCGGCCGCCGCGCGCAAGGCCCGCGAGGAGGAGGGTCGCCGCGCCTACGAGGCCGAGCAGCGCGCCCGCGAGCACGCGGCCGAGCAGGCCAAGCACGATCCGTTCGGGAGCCGCGTGCCCGATCACTCCGTGGTGCACCGCTACGCACGCTGCGTCTCCTACCCGGAGTGGGGCGTCGGGACGGTCACGGGGATCTACTTCACCGGCGGCGGCGACGACATGCAGCAGTGGGCCCGGGTCAAGTTCCAGCACGGCGTGCGCACCGTTCCGGCCGGAAGCATGCAGTTCGTCGACTTCTCCAAGCCCGACCCGGGGCACGAGCGCGTGCAGCGCTTCATGACCGCGGCCCAGCACGCGATGGCCGAGGGCGAATACGCGCTGGCCGCGCAGCGCCTCGTGTACGCCCGCGACGCCGAGCCCGACAACCTCGCCGTTCTGCGTCTGATGACGCTCGCGTTCTGGCAGGCCGGCAACCTGCCCGCCGCCGGACGCGCGGTGCGCGATTGGGCGCGCGTCGACCGCGAACGCCCGGCGCCGCACCGCTTCGCCTCGCGCATCTATGAGGACCAGGGCTGGTTCGAGCTCGCCGAGGAGGCGGCCGTGCGCGCCGCCGACCGGGGGCCCGGCGACGCGAGCGCGTGGGAGCGGATCGGCCGGCTGCGCCTGCGTCTGATGGACGCCGCCGGCGCGCAGGAGGCGCTCGAGCGCGCGCAGCGGATCGGTCCGACGGTCGAGGGTCTCCTCGACCTGGCGCTCGCCCGTCAGCTGACGGGCGACCTCGGCGGCGAGTTGTCCGCGTGCGAGCAGGCGACCTGGCTCGCTCCGGACTCGCCCGAGGTCTGGGCGCGCTACGCGCACGCGCTCGCACGCAGTGATCGGGTGACCGACTGCATCGTCGCCTGCGAGCGGGCGCTCGACCTCGGGGCCGATCCGGAGGTCTCCGAGCTGCTCGAGTGGGCGCGCGCGGTCCAGCCGCGCGTGCTGCCCGCCGCCTAGCGGCGTCAGCTGAGGATGTTCACGGCGCGCGAGACGACGAGGCCGATCGTCACGATCGAGATGAGCGACTGCAGGCCCATCGTCGACTTCGCCTGCGGGCTGAGCGGCATCGTGTCGGTGGGGCTGAACGCGGTGGCGTTGGTGAGCGACACGTAGAGGTAGTCCAGGAACTGCGGTCGCCAGCCGACCGGCTCGATGCGATCGTCGGCCATCTGGGGGTAGAGGAAGTCGGGGGGTCCGTCGTGGCCCTCCGCGCGACGCCCCGGTCCGCCGCGATCCAGCTCCCAGTACCACAGGCCGAAGATGATCACGTTCGTCAACCAGATGAGCGTTCCCGCCGTGATCAGCTGACGGCCGTTCGCGGGGGACTTGTGGAGTAACTCGTGGGCGAGCAGGGCGAGCGAGGAGGCGTTGGCCGCGCTCACCAGCGAGGTGAGGAAGAGCGCGACCCGCCGGCGCCAGATGTGCTGGCCCTCGAGTCTGCGGGGCGTCGCGAACACGAGCCCGATGGCGAGCGCCGCCTCGAGGCCGGGAATGAGCCCGGTCGGGCCGAGACGCAGCTGACTCGGCAGCGTCACCTGCAGAACGATCGCCACCACGATCGCGAGCTGCGGAGGCCAGAACGGCTCGCTGCGGGGCGGGGGCGGATACGGCTTGCCTGCAGAGGCGACCTGAGCCGACACCGCCACAGCGTACGGTCCGCATCGGGCGGAGCGACGCGCCGATGGGCGCCGGCGCCGGCGCGGTACGCTTGTCAGTGATCCGATCGCGCACGGCGCGACGAAGAGACCCATATGTCGTTCGTCAATCCGCTCCACATCGCCTTTGTCGCCATCGTGGCGCTGCTCGTTCTCGGTCCCAAGCGCTTCCCGGAGGTCGCCCGTAGCGTCGGCAACGGCTACCGCGAGTTCCGCGAGCAGCTGTCGGCCGTCACGCAGCAGGCTCACATCGACCTGACCGCGCCCGCCGCCGGCACGCCCACCGTGGAGAACGCGACGGTCGTCGAGCAGATCTCGCCCGACCGCGAGACGCTGCTCACCCCGCCGACCCCCGAGACGAGCGTGACGATGCCCGGCCCAGCCGGCGCGGTGGTATCCGCAGCCGATCACGTCGGGCCCGTCGTCGCGCCGTCGGCGGCGAGCCCGCCTGTGGCGCCGGCCGCCGCCGCGGCCGCGCCACCCCCTCAGGCCGTTCCCGACCTGGCAGCTTCGGCCGCACCCGCGGCGGACGCCACGTCGACCCCGGCGGCCTGAGCGATCGCGCCCCGGGTGGCGCTCCTCTCGGTGGCAGATGGGCGCGGAGCCATCGCCGTCCCGTCGACCGCTCCTTGCCAATGTGTAACGGGGGTGCTACAAATCGCCGACTGTATCGGCAGGTGGGGTCGGGCGGGTGCGTCCGGGTGGGGGTGACGGGATGGATCCTGACGTCGTGTTGCACGGGCGCAATCGTGACCGGCGATCGCCAAGGACTGCAGGCGCGACCGCCGCGAGGCGCGGTTCGGCGCTGGGCGGGGCCGCCCGCATCGTCCTCGTGCTCGCGTTCGCCTGGGCGGCGTTCGGCGCCATCGTCGGTGCGTCGGCGGCGGTCGCCGCGGACTGGCCGTCGGCCGGCCACGACCTGGCCGACAGCCGCACTCAGCCGGACGAGTTCGTCCTCAACCGCTTCGACGTCTCGCGGCTGGCGCCGAAGTGGGTGTTCACCACGCACGGCGACGTCAGCGCCACGCCGACCGTCTCCGACGGGGCCGTCTACTTTCCCGACTGGGGCGGGTATCTCAATGCCGTCAATGCCCGCAACGGCTCCCTGCTGTGGCAGTCGCCCGTCTCCGCCTACACCGGTGTCTCCGGGGACGTGGCGCGCAACAGCCCGGCGGTCGACGGGAACGAGCTCATCCTCGGCGACAACGACGGGTACGGCCGCGCGGGCGGTGCCCACGTGTTCGCGGTGGACCGCGCCTCGGGCCGGCCGCTGTGGAACGTCGTCGTGGACAGCGACCCCGCCGCCATCATCACCGCCAACCCCGTCGTCTATGGCGACGAGGTGATCGTCGGAGTCTCGTCCAACTCCGAGTACGACGCCATCTTGCCGACGTTCCACTGCTGCACCTTCCGAGGCAGTCTCGTCGCCCTGCAGGCCAGCACCGGGAGGATCCTCTGGCAGACCTACATGGTGCCGCCCAACAGCGGGCCCTGTACGACCGCGAGCCCGGCGGGCGGCTGCGGCTACACGGGCGGCGCGATCTGGGGAAACCCGGTGATCGACCCCTTGACGAGCAGCGTGTTCGTGGCCACCGGCAACAACTACACGACCCCGGACGCGGCTGCGGCCTGCGAGCAGACGGCCGTCGCCACCGGGGTGTCCGACGCGAACTGCACGGCGCCCGACGACTTCTTCGACAGCGTGGTGTCACTCAACCTGTTCACCGGCCGGATCAACTGGGGCCACAAGCTCGAGGGCTGGGACGTGTGGAACTTCGCCTGCGTCTTCGGCGCGGCGGTCAGCTGGTGCCCGTCGATCGAGGGACCGGACGACGATTTCGGCGGCTCGCTCAACCTCCTGCAGACCGGCGACCGCACGCTCATCGGGGCCGGGCAGAAGAGTGGCGTGTACTGGGCGCTCGACGCCCGGACCGGGGCGCTCGTGTGGGACACGCTCGTCGGTGCGGGTGGTGGCGAGGGCGGGATCCAATGGGGTACGGCGTTCGACGGCCGGCGGATCTACGTACCGATCTCCGATGCCGACGGCGTGCCCTACACGCTCACCTCCGGCCAGACCGATGACGCCGGGTCGTGGTCGGCGCTCGACCCGGCCACCGGACGGATCCTGTGGCAGGTCGCCGATCCGAGCGGGGCGGCCGACCTTGCGCCGGCGAGCGAGGCCAACGGCGTCGTATACGTCGGCTCGGCGGCGACGCAGGGCAACAACATGTACGCGCTCGACGCCGCGAGCGGGAAGACCTTGTGGAGCTTCGCGGCCCCGGGCCCGATCTACTCGGGGCCGTCGATCGTCGACGGCACCGTCTACTGGGGCTCGGGCTACTACGACGGGCCCCCGAGCACCAAGTTCTACGCCTTCTCGCTCGGCGGGCACTGACGCGGAGCGGAGCGGCGGGCGTGCCGGCGGCTGCGCCGGGGTGGTGCAGCCGCCGCGGGTGGCGGGCGTCACACTCGCGCGATCGTGGCGTGAACGGCGCGGCGCGCTTGTCACCGTCGCGTCACCCGCAGGCGAGGGGTGTGGTCGGTTTTGCGCTGCATAGCGTTGGTTTGGGACCACCCCCCTCGGGGCGTGCCCGCCCTGCCGTGCGCGCGGCACACTCGCGCGCCCGCGGCGTGATCCGAGGGGCACATTTGTCACGGTCGCGTCACCCCGCCCGGGGGTTTGCTCGACTGTGCAACCAGACACTCGGCCGCCGTGTCGATGCGGGGCTCGGGCCGGCGTCTCGCCGATGCGGCGAGACACTGAGGCCGCCGCCATCGACGCGTCAGTCAGTGACGACAGTTGCGGCCTGCGCACGCACCACGTTCCCGTTGGCGTCCGTCACCTTGGCCGAGAGCTCGAGTTGGACCGGCCCGTAGCGACGGATCAGCCTGCCGAGCGCGGCCGAGTAGCGACGCGTGAAGCGCTGCTGGCCAGACGCGGCGAGCAATACGCGACTCGTGTCGAGATCGAAGTGCGACTCACGCACCACGCGACCGTTGCGGGTGATCGAGGCCTCGAAGTAGGTGTCGCCGGTGCAACTGGCACTGCAGGCGACCGCGTAGCTCACGCTGGGCGTCGGTAGCCGAAACACGCTCGGCACGGTGATGGCGACGCGAACGGGAGGCGGCGGCGGAGGCGGGGGTGGTGGCATCACCGTGAGCGCGATTGGTGCGATGCTGGTGTCCGGAAACGGGGGACAGCCGGCCGTCTGCAGCACCGGGAGCGCAGCCGACCAGTAGACCGTGCCCGGCGTGGTGAACGTGGTTGTGAACGTGTAGTCCCCGGGCGTCGGGGCGGGGACACCGACTCCGGCGGCAAGGTCGGGCGTGGCAAGCAGCGCGGCTGACGACGCGACCGCAAACGTCGGGGCCGAGGACGCGGGGACCGTCAGCGTGACGGGGGCGCCGACCACCGCACTCGCGGGAGTCAGTTGGGCAGCTGTCCGGGCGTTCCACACGGCCGCACCGGCCGCTCCGGTCGCGGCCACCGCGCAGGTGATCGACTGAGGCGGCGGGTTGTCGGCGGCGACGTACGCCGTCGCCGAAGTGGCCGGTCCGAGCAGCAGCATCACTGCCGTGACGACCACGACCCCCCATCGCATGGTGTGATGCTATCCGACGGGCCGCTCCCCTCCAATGCCACGGCGGTGTTCCGACTACCACGACCGTCCGGCCGGCGGCGTACCGTCCTGCCCCCATGCGCCTCCTCGTCGCCCGCTGCACCGTCGAATACTCCGGCCGCCTGACCACCTCGCTGCCGGAGGCGATCCGCCTGCTCATGTTCAAGGCCGACGGCTCGTTCCTCGTCCACGCCGACGCCGGCGGCTACAAGCCGCTGAACTGGATGACGCCGCCGACCGTGATCGAGGAGGAGCCCGGTCCGGACGGGCCGACGCGCATCGTCGTGCGCAAGCAGCGCGCCGAGGAGCGCCTCGAGGTGTCGATCTCGGAGGTTCTGTGCGACGTCGAGCACGGGCTCGACGTCGACGCCGAGCTGGCCAAGGACGGCGTCGAGCGCGACCTGCAACTGCTGCTCGCCGATCGGCCGCAGGTCTGCGGCGAGGGCTTCCGCCTCGTGCGGCGCGAGTGGCCGACCGACATCGGGCCGGTCGACCTCATGTGTCGGGACGGCGACGATGACTGGATCGCGGTGGAGATCAAGCGCACCGCCACGATCGAGGCGGTCGAACAGCTCACGCGCTACCTCGAGCGCATCCGCCGCGACCCGGCGATGGTCTCCTGCCGCGGCGTGCTCGCGGCCCAGCAGTTCAAGCCGCAGGCGCGCGTCCTCGCCGAGGCACGGGGCCTCGACTGCGTCGAGGTCGATCTCGCCGTCCTGCGCGGCGAGCGCGAGCCCGATCTGACGCTGTTCGCCGCCTGAGCACGTGCCCGCGCCGACAGCCGAGCATCTAGGCTCTGGCTCTCCGACGAAAGGGTGCAACGCTCCATGTCCGAAACCGCTATCGAGCCCGCCGTCCTCACCGAGCGCCGGGGCAACATCCTGCTCATCACGCTCAACCGACCGGCAGCCCGGAACGCGGTCAACGCCGCGCTGGCGGCCGGCGTCGCCGGCGCGCTCGACGAGCTGGACGGTGACCGCGAGCTCGCGCTCGCCGTCCTGACGGGCGCCGGCAAGGGGTTCAGCGCCGGCATGGACCTCAAGGCGTTCGTCGCTGGGGAGAGCTCGCACGTCGCCGGCCGTGGTTTCGCCGGCATCACCCAGCGCGCGTCGTCGAAGCCGCTGATCGCGGCGATCGAGGGGTTCGCCGTGGCCGGCGGCTTCGAGATCGCGCTCGCCTGTGACCTGATCGTGGCCGCGCGCGGTGCGCGGCTGGGGATCCCCGAGGTCAAGCGCAGCCTCGTCGCCGCCGGCGGCGCGCTCCTGCGCCTGCCGCGACGCATCCCCTACCACGCCGCGATGGAGCTCGCCCTCACCGGCGACCCGATCAGCGCCGAGCGTGGCTACGAGCTGGGCATCGTCAACCGCCTCGCCGACCCCGGCTCGGCCGTCGACGTGGCGCTCGACCTCGCCGGCGAGATCGCCGTCAACGCGCCGCTGGCGCTCATCGCCTCCAAGCGGATCCTCGAGGCGCAGTGGGAATGGGAGGGCGAGGAGGCCTGGGCGCGCCAGCGGGAGATCGTCGATCCCGTGTTCCGGTCCGCCGATGCCCGCGAGGGCGCGACGGCGTTCGCCGAGAAGCGCGAGCCGGTCTGGCGAGGCGAATAAGCAGCGCCGCCGTGCCGCTCGCGCTCCGCCCCTTCGAGCCTCGCGACGATCGCGAGGTCATCGGCTGGTTCGCCACCGCCGACGAGCTGCGCCGCTTCGCCGGCACGTCGCTGCGCTGGCCGCTCAACGAGCGCCAGCTGCAGGCGGTGCGCGATGGCGCGAATCTCAGTCCGTTCAGCGCGTACCTGGCACCGGCGCGTCACCCGACCTGCGGGCACATCGAGCTCGTGCGGCTGTCCGAGCCCGGCGTCGTGCGCTTCGCACGCGTGGCGCTTGCCCCGTCGGTGCGGGGCCGCGGGCTCGGCCGCGAGCTCATCGCGCTCGCGCTCGAGCAGGCCCGGCGCTGGGATGCGCGGCAGATCGACCTGTTCGTCTTCGAGGACAACGAGCCGGCGCGCCGGCTCTACGCCTCGTTCGGCTTTCACCAGATCGGGGTCGATCCGACCGATCCGACGTCGCTGCGCATGAGCCTGACGCTCGGCCGGTAGCTGGCCGCCTCGAGCACCCCTCAGACGAGCTCGTCGACGTTCCGATCGGCCCACGCCACCGCCTGGCGGTACGTCTCGGCCGCCTCGGGGTGTCGGCGGATGAGGTCGGCGGCGCCCTCGAAGTCGCCGCGCTCGTAGGCCACGACCCCGGTCAGCAGCGCCCCGAGCGCGCCGCTGCCATGGAGGAGCGCCGTCGCCACCTCGCGACGGAACGGCAGGTCCTCGAGCACGGTGGCCATCGGGGCATCGACGAGCGCGTCGGCGACCGAGAACAGGCCGACCGTGAACGCGGTGTCACCGGCGGAACTGTTCTCGCCGGTGAGCAGCTGGCACATGCGGGCGCGCACGAGCGCCGTCACCAGCAGCGCGTTGGGGACGTCGCGGGCGCCGGCCAGGGCGACCATCAGCGCGAAGCGTCGCACCGTGACGGCGCCGAGCAGCACGAGGCCCTCGTGCACCGAGCCGACGCGGCGGGGCAGGTAGAGGTAGGCCGAGTTCGCGTAGCGCAGCAGGCGCATGCTCAGGCCCGCGTCGCGGGTGATGATCCGGTGCAGCTCGTCGAAATCCTCGGTGTTGTTGAGGTCGCCCATCGCGCTGAGCGCCGAGAGGCCGCGCGAGGGCAGGCGCTGCTGGCGCACGCGCGACGGCCGCGCGAAGAAGTACCCCTGGAAGGCGCCGAAGCCGAGCTCGCGGCAGCGCTCGAACTCCTCGCGCGACTCGACCTTCTCGGCCAGCAGCGTGATGCCGGGCCGGCGCTTGTAGAGCTCCTTGACGAGCGGTTCGAGCGCGTCGCCGGCGTGCTCGAGCACGTCGATCTTGATGATGTCGGCGAAGTCGAGCAGCCGTTCGGAATCCTCGGTGAGACGGAAGTCGTCCAGGGCGATCTTGAAGCCGCCCTCGACGAGCTCCTCGAGGACCTCGAGCAGGGCGTCGTCGACGTGCTGGTCCTCGAGCAGCTCGAGCACGACGCGGCCCGGCGGCAGCGGGAACGGCCGGATGCTGAGCAGGAACTCGCGCGCAACGTTGATGTAGGCGCGATGCTCACCAACCAGATCGTTCAGGCCGACCTCCATGAACCCGTCGACGATCACCGCCGAGGTGGCGGCCTGGTCGTCGACGACGTCGGCCGCCTGCGCGAACGGTTGGCGGAACAGGAGCTCGTAGCCGATCAGGCGCAGCCGGCGATCGAAGATCGGCTGACGCGCGACGGAGAGGTCGCGCGTCGAAGGACCCGAGCCGTGGGTCGTCGGTGCGCCTCGCGCGCGCGATGGTTTGTCGAGCATGGTCTCTGGACTCCCTTCCCGGCATCATCGGCGCCTCGCCGGGGCTACTTGATCTGATCCGCGCCCCGTCAGGCGGGTTCGCGCGGCTCGCCCCACGCGGTGGCGACGAGCGAGCGCGGCCCGCCGGACTCGCGGTGCTCGCACAGGTAGATCCCCTGCCACGTGCCGAGTGCGAGCCGCCCGCCGGCGATCGGGATCGAGACCGACGGGCCGAGCAGCGAGGCCTTGATGTGCGCCGGCATGTCGTCGGGCCCCTCGAGCGTGTGCGTCCAGTAGGACGCGTCCTCGGGCACCGTCGCGTCGAAGAACGACGCGAAGTCGCGGCGCACGTCGGGGCTCGCGTTCTCGTTGAGCGTCAGCGACGCCGAGGTGTGGCGGATGAACAGGTGCAGCAGTCCGACGCCGAGCGCGCCGATCTCCGGGAGCGCCCCGACGACCTCGCGGGTGATGAGGTGAAACCCGCGCGGGTGCTCACGCAGGCGGATCTCGCGTTGAACCCACACCCGCGGAACGCTATCCGGCGGCCGGCGTCCGTCCGGCGAGGACCTCGGCGAGCATCCCCGAATCGACGTTGCCACCGGTCTGGATCACGCCGACGCGCCGGCCGGCCACGCGCTCGCGCTCGGCCAGCAGCCCGGCGAGCGCGATCGCCCCGGCCGGCTCCGGGACGTTGTGCGTCGTCGCGAACAGCACGCGCATCGCCTCGGCGGCGGCATCCTCGCTCACCGCCACGATCCGCGCCGCCCCGGCGAGGATCGCCGCGATCGCGTCCTCGTCGGGGATGCGACAGGCCACCCCGTCGACGAACGTGTCCGCGGACTCGCCCGCGACCAGCCGTCCGGCGGCGAACGAGAGCTCGGTGGCCGGCGCCCGCTCGGCCACCACCCCGACGATCTCCGTGGGCAGCCCGAGCAGGTCGCGCACCCCCATCAGCCCGCAGATCCCCGACCCCATCCCCACCGGCACGTACACGACGTCGAGCTCCCCGGCCGCCCTGAACAGCTCGAGCGCATACGTCGCCACCCCGAGCACGAGATCGCGGTGAAACGGCGGCACGGCCTCGAGCCCCCGCTCAACGGCCAACAACACCGAATACTCCCGAGCCGCCTGATAGTCGTGCCCATGAACGACCACCTCGGCCCCGAACCCCTTCATGGCGGCGTTCTTGTCCGGACTGTTCCCCTCCGGCACCACGATCACCGCCGACCGATCGAACGCCCGCGCGGCAAAGGCCAGGCTCTGCCCATGATTCCCCCGCGTAGCCGACAGGACGCCGCCCACCCCCGGTCGCTCCCGCACGAGCCGATCGAGATACACCAGCCCCCCACGCACCTTGAACGCCCCCGTAGGCGTGTGGTTCTCGTGCTTCACCCACACTTCGGCCCCCACGGTCGACCCGAGCAGCGGCCACGCATAGCACCCGGTGATCCCCACCCACCCCCGGACGAGCCGGCTGGCCTCCTCGAGCTCATCAAGCGAGAACATCAAGCCTCACGAACAAAGCGCAGCAGGCCGTTCCCCCAGCGCTGCCCAGTGACATGCGGCATCCGGAGAGGCGACGGCACGGCGATGACCCGTGGATGGCCCTTTTTCTGGGCCGTACACGGTCAGGAGCCGAGCCGGCGCCGACCTCAGCGCTCGCCCGGAGTCTTCCGCGGATACTGCGACACCGGAACGCTCAGATCCAGCGCCGTCGTGATGATCCGGGACTGCTCGGCCACGTGCGCCGCCGGGTACCCCTCGCCCGGGCTCGCCCGCTCCGGCCGCCCGATGTACCCGAAGTGGATGTGGTCGGGCATGATCTGCATCAGCCGCGGCGCCATGTGCGCACGCGCGCCCATGTTGCGCGGCTCCTCCTGCACCCACAGGACCTCGCTGAGGTTCGGGTAGCGCTCCATCAGCTTGAGGATCTGCCCCTCCGGGAACGGGTACAGCAGCTCGACGCGCCCGATCGTGATGGCCTCGCTGCCCTGGCGGTCGGAGTGCCCGACGAGGTCGTAGTAGATCTTGCCGGTGCACAGGACGAGCCGGGTCACCTTGCTCTCGTCGACGCGCGGCTCGCCGAGCACCGGGTGGAACTGGCTCTCCGAGAGGTGGGCAAGGCGGTTCGTCGCCTGCGGCAGGCGCAGGAGCGACTTCGGCGTCATGATCACGAGCGGTCGCTGCTTGGCGACGCGCGCCTGGCGGCGCAGCAGGTGGAAGTACTGCGCCGGCGTCGTCAGGTTCGCGATGCGCATGTTGCCCTCGGCGGCGAGGGCGAGGAAGCGCTCCAGGCGGGCCGAGGAGTGCTCGGGCCCCGAGCCCTCGTAGCCGTGCGGCAGGAGGAGCGTCAGGCGTGAGCTCTGGCCCCACTTGGCCAGGCCGGCGGCGATGAACTGGTCGATGATGACCTGCGCCGAGTTGACGAAGTCGCCGAACTGGGCCTCCCAGAGCACGAGCGTCTCAGGCGCCTCCTGGCTGTAGCCGTACTCGAAGCCGAGCGCTCCCGCCTCGGAGAGCGGACTGTTGTGCAGCTCGAAGGGCGCGAGCGCGCCGGGCAGGTTCTGGATCGGGCACACCGTCTGCCCGGTGCGGGCGTCGTGGAGCACGAGGTGGCGCTGGCTGAAGGTCCCGCGCTCGGTGTCCTGGCCGGTGAGGCGGATCGGGGTGCCCTCGGTGAGCAGCGAGGCGAACGCGAGCGCCTCGGCGTGGGCCCAGTCGATTCCGCCGTTCTCGCCGAGCGCCTCGCGGCGGCGTTCGAGGACCTTCACGAGCTTCGGGTGCACGGTGAAGCCCTCGGGTGTGCGCAGCAGCTCCTCGTTGATCGTGATCAGCCGGTCGGCGGCGACGGCGGTCTTGACGTCGGGGCTCGGCGTGCGGTCGAGCTGGTACTCGCCGGTGCCGTGGTCGAGGTCGCCGCTCTCGGTGGCGGCGGCGATCCGCTCCTTCAGGCGCTGGTGCAGGTTGGTGAGGTTGTCCCAGACCTGCTGCTCCTGGAGGTCGACCTCGTCCTTGGTGACGATCCCGTCGGCGATCAGACGCTCGGCCCACAGCTCGGCCACGCGCTTCTTCGTCTTGATCGTCGCGTACATCTCGGGCTGGGTGTACGCCGGCTCGTCGGCCTCGTTATGGCCGAAGCGGCGGTAGCCGATGAGGTCGATGAGCACGTCGTGGCCGAACTCCTCGCGGAAGGCGAAGGCGAGACGCACCGCGCTCACGCATCCGGCCACGTCGTCGGCGTTGACGTGGATGATCGGCACGTCGAAGCCCTTGGCCAGATCGGAGGCCCAATGCGTCGAGCGGGCGTCGTCGGGATCGGTGGTGAAGCCGACCTGGTTGTTGGTGATGAGGTGGACGCTGCCGCCGACCTTGTAGCCGTCGAGCGCCTGCAGGTTGAGCGTCTCGGCGACGACGCCCTGGGCCGGGAACGCGGCGTCGCCGTGGATGATGATCGGCACCGCCGCATTGGTGTCCTGGTGGGCGTGGGGGCCCTGTCGCGTCGTCTGAGCCGCGCGCGTGGCGCCGACGACGACCGGCGAGACGTACTCGAGGTGGCTCGGGTTCGATTCGAGGTTGACGCGGATCGACTCTCCGTCGGGGAGCTCGTAGGAGCCCTCGGCGCCGTGGTGGTACTTGACGTCGCCCGTGCCGCCCTGGGGGATCGTGGTGACGGCCTCGAGCGTGGAGGCGCCCTCGAACTCGGCGAAGATCGTGTCGTAGGGGCGCCCGAGGTTGTGCGCGAGCACGTTGAGCCGGCCGCGGTGGGCCATGCCGATGACGACCTCGCGGCCACCGTGCGCCGCGGACAGCTGGATGAGCTCGTCGAGCATCGGGACGGTCATGTCGAGCCCCTCGATCGAGAACTGCTTCTGACCGAGGTACGCCTTGTGCATGAAGCGCTCGAACGCGTCGACCTCGACGAGACGGCGCAGCAGCGCCTTCTGCTCGTCGTTGGTCAGCGGCGTGCGGAACGCGCCGGACTCGATGTGCTCGCGCAGCCACACGCGC
Organism: uncultured Solirubrobacterales bacterium; assembly: GCA_963710725.1. Classification (GTDB taxonomy): domain Bacteria; phylum Actinomycetota; class Thermoleophilia; order Solirubrobacterales; family Solirubrobacteraceae; genus CAVQBJ01. Next base: position 258,565 of record CAVQBJ010000001.1, read on the forward strand.
TGGCGGTGCGACGTGATGTGCTCGATCTCGTAGGCGATCGTGCCGGTGTAGGTCTCGCGCAGGTGCGGCAACGCATCGAGGAGCGTCGCCCCGGGTACCCACATGCGCAGGATCCGCGCGGGGATCGTGGCCATGATCTCGGGTGTGAGGCCGAGCGGCTCGGGGTCGAGCGCCGGGTCGCCCTCGGGCTCGGTGCCGAGCGGGTCCAGCCGGGCCGCGAGATGTCCGTGAGTGCGGAACGCCTTGAGCAGGGACATCGCGGCCTGGACGGCCTCCATCAGGTCCTCGCGCGACTGCTCGTCGATGCCGCCCGGCGGGGCCTCGCGGGCCGCGGCCGCGGCGGCGGCGGGCGCCGGCGGCGCGGGCTGGGGGCCGAGCTCGACACCGAGCGCCGCGAAGACGCCGTCGTAGAAGCCGTCCTCGCCCCGCAGGTAGTCCTCGATGCGGGCCAGGAAGCGACCGGACTCCGCGCCCTGGATGATGCGGTGGTCGTAGGTCGAGGTCATCGTCATGACCTTCTCGGCGCCGATCATCGCGCCGATCGCGCCGAGGCCGACCGGGTAGGCGATCGAGCCCGTGGCGACGATCGTGCCCTGGCCGCTCATCAGGCGGGGCACCGACGCGACCGTCCCGAGCCCGCCCGGGTTGGTGAGCGTGACGTTCGCGCCCACCAGGTCGTCCGCGCCGAGCGTGTTCGTGCGCGCCTTCTCGACGAGCGCGTCATACGCGTCGAGGAACTCGGAGAAAGGCATCCTCGCGGCGTCGCGGATGACCGGCACCATCAGCGTGCGCGACCCGTCCTTCTTCTCGACGTCGACGGCCAGTCCGAGGTTGACCTGCCCGTCGTCGACGCGATGGGGCTTGCCGTCGATCTCGGCGAAGTGGTGGGCCATGACCGGCTGGTCGTCGGCGGCGCGCGCGATCGCGTAGGCGATGAGGTGCGTGAAGGAGACCTTGCGGCCCGAGGCCTTGAGCTCCTTGCGGCGGGCGTCCAGGACGGTGACGGTCAGGGTGCGGAAGCTCGTGGCCGTGGGGATCGAGCGGCTCTCGTCCATATAGCGGGCGAGCGCCGCGGCGCCGCCCTTGAGCAGCTGTGCGCCGGCGGGCGGGGCGGCGGTCGCGGGCGCGCCGTTCTCGGCCACCGAGAGGACGTCGGCCTTCGTGATGCGGCCGGCCGGGCCGCTGCCCTGTACGCGCGCGAGGTCGACGCCCTCGACGGCGGCGGCTCGAGCGGCCACCGGGGACACCCGGGTGCCGTCGGGGACGGCCGCAGCCGTGGACTCGGTGGCGCTGCCATGGGCGACGCCGGTGTCCGGTGCGCTGGCGGGCCGCGCGGCGCCCGGCTCGGCCGCCGCCATACGCGCGATGACCTGCCCGACGGTGACGGTGTCGCCCTCGGCGGCGAGCAGCTCGGTGACGGTGCCGCTGACCGGAGCCGGGAGCTCGACGTCGACCTTATCGGTTGAGATCTCGACGATCGTGTCGTCGCGGGCGATGAACTCGCCGACCTTCGCGTGCCATTCGAGGATCGTTCCCTCCGTCACCGACTCGCCGGCGCCCGGGGTGACGATGTCGACGATCTGCCCGGTGGCTTCGGCGGCTGGGGCGTCCGCCGGCGGCTCGGTGGTCGGTGGTGGTGGTGCTCGGTCGTCGCCGCGCCGTTGCCGCTCATGCCGTTGGCCGTCGACGAGGCCGCCTGGGTGGCGCTCCCGTTGCCGCTCGCGGCGGCCGGTGCTCCGCCGTTGGTGCTGATCTCGGCGAGCACGTCGCCGACGTTGACGGTGTCGCCCTCGGCGAAGTAGAGCTTGACGATCGTTCCCGTGGCAGTCGCCGGGACCTCGGCGTCGACCTTGTCGGTGGAGATCTCGACGAGGATGTCGTCAGCCTCGACCGAGTCGCCCTCCTGCTTGTGCCATTCGAGAATCGTGCCTTCGGTCACCGATTCGCCCATTGCGGGCATGACGACCTGTGTCGTTGCGCTGACGGCCATGTTCGCGCTTTTCACTCTAGCGCGGCGGGTACGCGGCAACGCGCCTGAACACAGTCTCTCAACGGACTCTCATGCGTCAGGCGCCGTCGCGTCGCCGCTGCTCGCGCACGAACTCATAGCTCCCGAAGAAGGGTCCGATACCGCCCAGCACCGCGACGGCCACGGCGAGACGCAGCGACACGACCCGCAGGCGCGCGGCGACGATGCAGGTGAGCGACATGGCGATCCACAGGAGGCCGTGGGAGAGCCCGAGCACGAACGTCGCCGGCTCGGGCTTGGCGAGCGCGAACGCACAGATGAGCAGGCTCAGGTAGATGACCGAGTGGCTGAAGGAGACCCACTTCAGGCGCTTGAAGGCCGTGCCGTGCCACGGCGGCGCGTCGCCGCTCGCCTGCGGCGGAACCCCGGCCTCGCCGGCGACGCTCATGCGGTCAACCACCGGGCCATGCGGCGCAGCGCGACATCGGCCTCGTCGGGCCAGCGATCGATGTCGGCCGGCCACCAGGCATAGGCGTCGTGCTCGTCGTCGGGAACGACTTCGGCGTCCTCGGCGAGCCAGGCTTGGCCGACGAACATCGTCAGGCGCTGAGGCAGGCGGATGAGCGCCTCGCCCTCGATCCGCTCGGGCCTGACGCTCCACTCCTCGTGCAGCTCACGCGCGAGCGTGTCGGCCGGGTTCTCGCCGAGGTCGACGGCGCCGCCGGCGCCGAGTGCCCAGCGTCCGGCCCAGGAGGACAGCCAGGCCGCGCGACGACCGGCGAGCCAGCGCCCGTCGGCCGAGCGTGTCACGCACAGTGCGGCCATGCTCTCCGACGCGTCATCGGAGACGAGCCGTAACGCCCAGCGCACCGGCTGGAGCTCGAGCTCCAGTCCGCCGTCGACCTCGCGATGGGACACGAGCCGCGCGGCGATCCCGTCGTGGCTCGGCGAGCTGCGTTCGCGCAGCGCCGCGATCGCCGCGTCGGCGGCCGCCACGCGCTCGGGCGGCGCGTCGTAGGTGTCGTCCCGCCAGCGCGCTCGAACCCGATCGAGCGACCACGGGCCGCGAGCGAGGATCTCGGGCAGCTGGGGGGAGAGGCGGGTTCGCTCTGGGCCATGACGGTCGTCCACAAGGCTAGTGGGACGGCGCCGGCCCGGTCGCTCGGCGCTCGCGCGCCATACACTCGCCGCGGTGGCCGAGCGCCGACACAAGCACTGGGGCTGGGGCTACGAGGATCAGCAACCGCCGCCCGACCAGCTGGCCGCAGCCGCCGCCGGCCTGTCGACGCACCTCGGCCTCGGCGACGGCTCGCCGCCGCGCCGGCCCGCGGCGCTCGGGGAGGTGGTGCTCGCGCCGCCGCGGGTAGCGGCGCCGGCCGCGCTACGCGACATCTGCGCGTGCGACTCGCACGCGCGCGCCTCTCACGCGCTCGGGAAGTCCTATGCCGACGTCGTGAACGGCTTCTACGGGCGCTTCGCCCATCCCCCCGACGTCGTGGCTCACCCCCGCGACGAAGCCGACCTGGAGGCGGTGTTCGAGTGGTGTGCGGCCGAGCGGATCGCCGCGATCCCGTTCGGCGGCGGGACGAGCGTCGTCGGCGGCGTCGAGCCCGACGTCGGCGACGGCTACAACGGGTCCGTCAGCATCGACCTCCGCGCGATGGACCGCGTGCTCGAGGTCGACCCCGTGTCGCGCGCGGCGCGCATCCAGGCCGGCGCCACCGGTCCGCGGCTGGAGGCGCAGCTCGCCGAGCACGGCCTCACCTTGCGCCACTACCCGCAGTCGTTCGAGTTCTCGACGCTCGGCGGCTGGATCGCCACGCGCGCCGCCGGGCACTTCGCGACGATCTGGACGCACATCGAGGACTTCCTGGAGTCGGTGCGCGCGGTGACCCCCGCCGGAGTGTGGTCGTCGCGGCGACTGCCCGGATCGGGTGCGGGCGTCAGCCCCGACCGCCTGCTCGCCGGGTCGGAGGGCGTCCTCGGCTGCATCACCGAGGCCTGGGTGCGCGTCCTGCCGCGGCCGACGCACCGCGCCTCGGCGAGCGTGCGCTTCCCGACGTTCGCCGCCGGGAGCGAGGCCGTGCGCGCGATCGCCCAGGCGCAGCTGTATCCGTCCAACTGCCGGCTGATCGACGCCGAGGAGGCCCGGCTGACGTTCGCCGGGGACGGCTCGGCCGCGCTGCTCGTGCTCGCCTTCGAGTCCCACGACCATTCGGTCGACGAGGCGATGGGCCGCGGGGTCGCGCTGTGTGAGGAGCACGGCGGGACGGTCGCCTCGGCGGGCCCCCACCCCGCAGGGGGTGACGATGCCGCGGGCTCGTGGCGCGCCGCCTTCCTGCAGGCGCCCTACCTGCGCGACGTGCTCGTGGCGATGGGCGTGCTGAGCGAGACGTTCGAGACGGCGACGACCTGGGAGCGCTTCCCGGCCCTGCACGACGCCGTCATGACCGCCGCGGCGCGTGGCATCGAGGAGGCGACCGGCGCCGCCGTCGTCGACGGCCCGGGTGGCGCACATGTGTCGTGCCGCTTCACGCACGTCTACCCCGACGGACCCGCCCCGTATTTCACCGTGCTCGCCCCGGCGCGGCGCGGCGAGGAGGTGGCGCAGTGGGCGCACATCAAGCGCGCGGTCTCGGACGCGCTGAGCGAGGCCGGCGCGACGATCACCCACCACCATGCGGTCGGGCGCGAGCACCGGCCGTGGTATGACCGCCAGCGGCCCGAGCCGTTCGCCGCCGCGCTGCGCGCGGCCAAGCGGGAGCTCGATCCGCATTGGCTGCTCAACCCCGGCGTGCTCGTGGACCGCGCGTGAGCGCGGCGGACTACCGGGTGGCGATCCTCGGCGTCGGCGGCGTCGGAGCCTTCCTCGCCGCGGCGCTCGCGCGCGCCGGCACGTCGGTGACGGTCGTGGCTCGGGAGTCGACGGCCGCCCTCATCGCCGAGCGGGGCGTGCGCGTGAGCAGCGTGCGCTTCGGCGATCTCGCCGAGCGCCCGCTCGCGGTCTCGCGCCTGGAAGACACCCCCGACGCGCTCATCGTGGCCACGAAGGCCACCGGTCTCAGCGACGCTCTCGACCGCATCGCCTGCGAGCCGCCGCTCGTCGCCCCGCTGCTGAACGGGCTCGATCACCTTGCCGTGCTGCGCGCGCGCTTCCCGGCCGACGCCGGCGACCCGGCCCGTGTCGTGGCCGGGTCGATCCGCATCGAGGCCGATCGTCCCGAGCCCGGTGTCGCCGTGCACACGAGCCCGTTCCTGCGCGTCGACCTCGCGAGCGATGATCCTGCGGCGGCGCCGGCGCTGCACGCGCTCGCATCGGTGCTGAGCACCGCCGAGGTGCCGGTGAAGGTGCTCGATTCGGAGGCGCAGGTGCTGTGGTCCAAGCTCGTGCGCCTCAACGCCCTCGCCTGCACGACGAGCGCGTTCGACCGGCTCCTGGGGCCGATCCGCGGCACGCCGGAGCTCCGCGCCGAGCTCGTCGGCGCGGTGCGCGAGGGCGCCGCCGTGGCCGGCGCCGAGGGCGCCAGCGTCGAGGAGGCGGTGGTCATGGGCGAGCTCGACGCGGCGCACGCGACGCTCGGCAGCTCGATGGCGCGCGACATCGCCGAGGGCCGGCCCCCAGAGCTCGACGCGATCCCCGGGGCGGTCCTCCGCGCCGCGGCACGCCACGATCTGGCCTGCCCGACGATCGAGCGGCTCGTGGGGCTCATCGTGCGCCGCACCGGCCTGCCCGCGCCGGTGGTGTAGCGGGCGCCGAAGCGGCGCGCGGCGCGGGGCGCGCACCGCTACATTGTCGGTCAGCGTGTCGCTCGAAGCGGAGATGCTCGCATTCATCCGCACCGGCCTGGACCACCACGCCGGGACCTGTCCGCTTACCCCGAAGGCGATCCTGCTCAATCCGGGCAACCACGAGCTGTTCGGATGGGACGAGCTGTGGGGCATTCCGGTCCTGCCCGACGAACGCGTCGCGCCCAAGCGCTTTCGCATCGACTGCGATGGCTCGGCGTTCGGGATCGAGGAGGAGGTTGCCGAGGCGATCGCCACCCAGGCGCCGGCCGAGCAGCCGCTTGTGGTGCCGGTCGGTCCGAGCGTGGGCGAGCCGACCGCCGGCGCGCGGCCGAGCTGACGGTCGCCCCGGCGAGCTGACCGGCCGTTCAGCTCGCCGACGGCCCCGGCATCGTCGGCGTCGGAGGATTCTCGCCGTGGGCCCGGCAGACGGCGAGGCCCGGTGCGATCGCCGGTGCGCGGGCGAGCGGCGGCGGCTCGCGGAACGCCCGGTGGTGGAAGTCGAAGTAATCGGTCATGTCGGCGGCGTTCGCGTCGCGGAGCGTCATCGCGCCGATGTTCCACGTTCGCTCGATGAAGGCGAGCGTGGAGGTGTGATCCTGTACGACGCGCGAGGCGTATCCGCGCCGCGCGTACGGGGAGACGGCGATCAGCGGCACGCGAAAGCCGTAGCGGTCATAGCCGCCCGGCTGATCGCCGGGCGTCAGCACCGGCGCGATCGCGTCGGGCGCGACCGCGGCGGGCGGCGGGACGTGGTCGTAGAAGCCACCGTGCTCGTCGTAGTTGATGAACAGCGCCGAGCGCTCCCAGTCGGGCGAGTGCAGCAGCCCGCGAACGACCTGCTCGAGGAACTGCTCACCGAACTGCACGTCCTGCGGGTTCTCCTCCGAGGAGATGCTGAAGTTCGGCTCGACGTAGGAGACGGCCGGCAGCGCACCGGCCGCGGCGTCGAGGTAGAACTGCTCGATCTTCTGGAAGTTCGCGGCGCGCGCCGTGGTCAGCGTGCCGGGGATGATCGCCGGGCTGGGGAGGTTGCTGTAGTAGGTCCTCCAGCTGATGCCGAGCCGATCGAGGCGGTCGAAGATCGTGCCGTTGGCGGCCGGGGTCGCCTCGCTCGCCGCGAGGTCGGTGGCGATCAGTCCGCTCGCCGTCCCGCTGAACAGGAAGCGCCGGTTCGGATAGGTCTGGGCGAGCACCGAGCAGAAGTAGCGCTCCCCGAGCGGGAAGCTCGCGGCGAGCGAGTACATGAACGGCAGGTCGCGCTGATCGAAGAAGCTCATCGCCTCCGGACCACAGGTGCGCACGAAGCCGTCGTTGCGGCCGCGGTCCCATTGCAGGTGGCTGGCGTTCCACGCCTGTGTGACCGCGTTACCGGGGCAGACGGTCGGCGCGTGGAACGCGTGGTACGGGCGGCCGGCGCTGTCGCGGTTGACCGCGAGCTGCCGTCCGCCGCGACCGACGGGCAGCCCGTCGACGTTCCGGCGGCCACGGACCTGGTGCGGGAGCATCCCGAGCACGTTGTCGAAGGAGTGGTTCTCCATCATCACGACGACGATGTGCTCGATCTCGGGGATCGAGTGCTCGCCCTCGGGACGGTCGGGGAACGGGCGCGATCCCGGCCGGCGGCGCGCGATGTCGGCGTTCACCGGTCGGGCCCACGCCGGCAGGCCGGTGCGGCAGAGGGCCAGTGCGGCTCCCGCACCGGCGCCGAGGCGCAGGACGCCGCGGCGGGTGAGTGGATGGTCGAGGCTCAGGCGCCCGCCTCGATGAGCTCGACTCGATACCCGTCGGGGTCGCGGACGAAACAAAGGCGGTTGCCGCCGTCGCGGACGGTGTAGGGCGGGCGCTCGGGCTCGATGCCCTGCTCCTTGAGGCGGGCGAGCGTGGCGTCGAGGTCGCCGGCGGTGATCGCGATGTGGTTGTAGCCGGTTCCGAGGTCGTAGCGGTCGACGCCGAAGTTGTACGTCAGCTCGAGCCGCGCCCCGTCGCCGGGGATGCCCATGAAGACGTTGATCGCCTCCTCGCGGATCGGCATCCGGCCCATCTCCTCGAAGCCGAGCGCCTCGTAGAACGCGACGGAACGGTCGATGTCGCCGATGCGATAGCAGGTGTGGATGAGCGCCACGACTGGCGCAGTGTACGCCGGAGCGGGGCGGCGCCGTGTGGACGGGCGGCGTGGCCTGCGACAGCCGCTCGTGCAAGGATGGCCGGCGTGATCGTCGAGCGTTCGATGCACCCCGAGTTCCTCTCGAACACCTACCTCGTCGCCGACGGCGACGGAGGACCCGCGTTCTTCGTCGACGCCGGCGGGCCGGTGGAGCCGCTCATCGCCGAGGCCGAGGCGCGGGGCCTGCGTCCCACCCACGTGCTGCTCACCCATCACCATCACGATCACGTGATGGCGCTCGGCGAGCTCGTCGCACGGTGGCCCGGCCTGGAGGTGCTCATCCATCCGCTCGAGCGCGATCTCGTGCCGGGCGTGACCGGCACGATCGAGGCGGGCCAGACGCTGGCGCTCGGCCGCCTGGAGGTGCGTCCGCTGCACACGCCCGGACACACCGCGGGCATGCTCTCGTTCCTGGTCGGCGAGCCGGGCGCGCCGGCGCGCGGCGGTGCCGCGACCAGACCGGGCGGGTTCACCGGCGGTGGCGCGTCGGTGTTCACGGGCGACACGCTGTTTCGCAACTCGGTCGGCGGGGTGCGCGCACCCGGGCACACGACCTACACCGACCTGAAGGACTCGATCATGGGCACGCTGATGGAGTTGCCCCCGGACACGATCATCCGTCCCGGCCACACCGACAGCACGACGGTGGCCGAGGAGTGGAACGCGAACCGCTTCATCCGCATCTGGCGCGGGCTCGATGCCGAGGGCACCGAGCCGTGCGTCGCCCTCGGTGAGCCGGCGACGCTGATCCTGCTCGGTGACGACTACGACGGCGGTCACAAGGCCTGGGTGCGCTGGCCCGACGGGCGGGACGACATCGTCCCCGGCTCGCAGGTCCAGCGCGCGTAGCGGTCTCCACGGGAGCGGCCGGCCGTGGGCCGGCGCTTGCCGGAATGGCGGATCCAGGGCCTACCATCGATGTGACCATGGCCCGCGACAAGATGCCGACGTCCCGAGTGGGCCGCTCGGCGACGGTGGGCCGCCTGGCGGCCCGCGAGGCGGTGAAGCAGTTCGGCACGCGCGCCGCGAACGTCGCGCGCAGCGACGACGCCGCCGAGGAGGCGCTCGCCCGCCGACAGCTCGAGACGGCCCGGCAGATCGTGACCGTGCTCGGAACGATGAAGGGCGCGGCGATGAAGCTCGGACAGGTCCTGTCGTTCCTCGACGTCGGGCTCGTGCCCGAGCAGTATCGCGAGGAGTTCCAGCGCGAGCTGGCCAAGCTGCGCGACGCCGCGCCGCAGGTGACCTTCAAGCAGATGCGCAAGGTGATCGAGGAGGACCTCGAAGAGCCGGTCTCGGCGGTGTTCGCCGACTTCGACGAGGACGCCATCGCCGCGGCCTCGATCGGCCAGGTCTACCGGGCCACGCTGCCCGACGGGCGAGACGTCGCGGTGAAGGTGCAGTACCCGGGCGTGGCCAGCGCCGTGCGTTCGGACATGCGCAACCTCGGGGTCATCCTGCGATTGCTGAAGGGGCTGGCCCCGGGTCTGGACGTGCGCGCGACCGCCGAGGAGATCCGGGCGCGCATCGACGAGGAGCTCGACTACGAGCTCGAGGCTCAGAACCAGAGGCGCATGGCCGCGCTGTACCGCGGACACCCCTTCATCCACGTGCCCGACGTCATCACCTCGCTGTCACGTGAGCGCGTGCTGGTCAGCGAGTTCGTCGAGGGCGCCGGCTTCGAGGAGCTGCGCGGTCGCGCCGCCGGCGAACGCGATCGCCTGGGCGAGATCCTCTTTCGCTTCTTCTTCGGCTCGATGTACCGCCACCACGAGTTCACCAGCGATCCCCATCCGGGCAACTTCCTGTTGCGGCCCGACGGCCGCGTGAGCTTCCTCGACTTCGGCCTCTACAAGCGGATCGATCCCGCGGTCGCCGACTTCGAGCTCCAGGCGGCGCGCTTCTACATCGACGGGGACGGCGATGCCCTCATCGACCATCTGCACCGCGGAGGATTCATCGCCGACGCGAGCCGCCAGGACCACGCGCGCGTGCTCGAGCAGTTCCGCGACCTCACGTGGTGGTACCTGACCGACGAGGACATCACGCTCGAGCCCGAGATCGCGGCCCAGGTCGCGATCCACATGTCCGACCCGCGCTCGCCCTACTACGACCAGATGCGCCACGAGTCGCTGCCGCCCGAGCACCTGTTCGGCCGGCGCCTGGAGCTGCTCACGCTCGCCGTCCTCTCACAGCTGGAGGCGACCGCGAACTGGTATCGGATCTTCCGCGAGTGGTGCCTCGGCGACGCGCCCCTCACCGAGCTCGGACGTCAGGAGGCCGCGTTCTACGAGGACGCGGCCGCCTGAGCCGCGGGCGCTCTACAGGACCTGGATCTGCAGGAGGCTCGTGGTTCCGGGGCGGCCGCTCGGCAGCCCCGCGGTGATGCCGACGCGCTGGCCCGTCTCACACCAGCCGAGCTCAACGACGCGGCGCGCGGCGTCGGCGATGAGCGCCTCGGTCGTCTCGTGACGCCGGATCGAGGCGGCCTCGACGCCCCACATCAGCCCGCAGCGGCGCACCGTCTCGCGCCCGGGCGAGAGCGCGTAGATCGGCACCTGCGGCCGGTGGGCCGACACCAGCCGGGCCGAGCGCCCCGAGAGGGTGGGCACGATGAGCGCGTCGAGCGCGAGCTCGGTGGCGGCGACGCAGAGGCTGTGCGCGAGCGTATACGCCGGATCGCGGCCGTCGCGGCGCACCCGCCAGCGGTTCCAGTCGTCGTAGGGCGCCTCCTTCTCGGCCTCCTCGGCGACGGCGGCCATCATCGCGATGGCGCCCACCGGGTACGCCCCGACGGCCGTCTCCTGGGAGAGCATCACCGCGTCGGTCCCGTCGAGGATGGCGTTGGCCACGTCGGCGACCTCGGCTCGGGTCGGGCGGCTGGAGGTGACCATCGAGTCGAGCATCTGCGTCGCGGTGATCGACGGGCGGGCGAGCTGACCGGCGAGGCGCAACAGGTGCTTCTGCACCATCGGCACCCGCTCGATCGGCAGCTCGATGCCGAGGTCGCCGCGCGCGACCATCACGCAGTCGGCCTCGCGCAGGATCTCCTCCGCCTCGTCGACCGCCTGCGGCTTCTCGATCTTGGCGATCAGCGGCAGTCGCGTGTGGCCACGCACGAAGCGCACGTCCTCGGCGCGGCGCACGAACGACAGCGCCACCAGGTCGACACCGATCGACTCGCCGTGGCGCAGGAGGGCGAGATCCTCCTCTGGCACCGAGGGCAGCGAATCGGCCGGCCCGGGCACGTTCATCCCCTGGCGCGAGGCAACGGTTCCGCCCACCTCGATCTCGGCCTCGATCTCGGCGCTGGAGGGACTGACGTCGACCACGCGCAGGCGCACCGAGCCATCGGCGAGGTAGAAGATCGCGCCGACCTCGAGCGACTCGGCGATGCCCGGCCAGGAGACGCTCATGTGCTCGTCGTCGCCGAGCGGAGCCTGCTCGTCGTCGGCTGACGCGCCGGCGAACACGAGCCGCTGACCGACCTGCAGCTCGACGACCCCGTCACGCAGCGGCCCGATCCGCAGCTTCGGCCCGGGCAGATCCTGCAGGATCGCCACCGGTCGCCCGCCGCGCCCGGCGGCCTCGCGCACGAGCTGGACCGTCTCCTCGTGCTCATCGAGGGTGCCATGGGAGTAGTTCAGGCGCGCGACGTCCATGCCGGCGCGGACCATCGCCAGCAGCACATCCGGGTCCCGGGACGCGGGCCCGATCGTGGCGACGATCTTCGTGCGACGCATGACCCGGACGGTAGCGGGCGCGGGCGCGGAACCGGCGCGTCCTACGATGCGGGCGTGCCCAGACCGTCTCGTCCGATGCCGCGCGTCGGCGGCGCCGCGCGGATCGTGCACTTCGGCGGCGGCTCGGAGGCGGCGGTCGTGAGCGCCGTGCACGACGGCGGGCGCCGGCTGAGCGTCGACAGCGAGAGCGGGGAGCGGCTGGAGTTCACGCTGAGCCCGGCGACGGCCAAGTTCGTGCCGTCCGGCTCGACGCACGGCGTGCGGCTCGAGCTGCTCGCACGCTGACGGGGCGGGATCCCGGCGCGTGGCACGCTCGCGCGCCCGCAGCGCGACGCGCGCGACGCACCCGTCGCCGTCGCGTGACCCTCGGGCGGGGGGTGTGGTCCCGAATGGCCCGTATGGCGTCGCTGCGGGACCACACCCCACGGCGCGTGGTCGGCGCGACCGGCGCACCGCACACTGCCGCGCGCGCCGCGTGACGCGCACGGCGCATCCGTCACGTTCGCGTGACCCTTGGACGGGGCGACCACGGAACTCAGGCCCGGCGGCCCCGCCGGAGCGGCCGCCGCGGGCGGCGAGGTAGCGCTGTGCTCGCCCCGGCACCGCGCGGCGGCGCGCATCGGCCGCCGATCGACGAGCCCCTACGGCGCCTGCACGTCGGGGAAGTGCTCGGCACAGTGCTCGCGGATGACCGAGCGCACCCAGTCGCGCTCCTCGTGCGAGGCGGCGCGGAAGCGCAGCAGCAGCTCGCGCTGGCGCTCGATCGGGGCGCCGGCCACGACCCAGCGCACCGCCAGGCGCTCGAACAGGAACTCGAGCGCGCGATGCCAGGCGTCCTCCTGGGAGAGCGGGTTCCCGGAGAGGGTCGCGGCGTACTCGCGGCGCGTCGCCGGCGTGAGCGAGCCCCGCAATGTCAGCACGTTGCCGGACGGGTCGGTGTAGTCCGAGGGCGGCGCCTTCAGCGGCGGCGGTCCGGCGCCGCCGCCACGGTCGCGTCGCTTGCGGGCCACGACCGTCGGTCAGCTGGCGTCGGCCGCGCGCAGGAGCTTGGCGCGGACGTCGCTGAGCACCGGCAGCGCGTGGCCCGGCCAGGCCGCCGCCGGATCGAAACCGGCCAGCTTGCGCAGGCTCGCTCGCGCCTGCTCGGTGTCGTAGTTGTAGGCGGCGAGCGGTAGTCGCGGCTCGACGTCTCGACCCCACATGTCGAGCGTGTAGAAGGCATCGCTGACGAGCGCGAGACGGTCGCTCTCGCGCCACAGCGCGATCAGGCCGGGCGCGTGTCCCGGGATGTGCACGACGCGGAAGCCGGCGATCTCGTCGCCCTCGCTCACGGTGCCGGCGATCCGCACCGGCCCGCCGTCCCAGAAGTAGCGGTGCAGCATCCGGTGCAGCGGTCGCATCGCCGGCGGCAGGCCCGGCAGCTTCTCGCCCCAGTAGCGAAAGCCGCCGCTGCCCTCGGCGTCGAGGACCTCGTCGGGGTGGCAGAGGATCGGCACGTCGAAGGCATTCGCCACCCCGCGGTGGTCGGTGTGGCCGTGGCCGAGCACGATCCGCCGCACGCCGCCGAGCGGCGCCGCGGCGCTGGCCACCGCGCGCACCATCGTGCGCGCGCCGGCGTCGAACAGCGTCACGCCGCCGCCGTCGGCGAGCAGGTAGACGTTGCAGCGCGCCGGCTGCCCCTGGACGAACCACACGCCGTCGGCCACCGGCTCCGCGCCGACGCCGGCCAGGCGGTGCTCGAGGCGGGTCTTGGCGTTGAAGGCGCCGAGCATGCCGCGCTCCATCGACGAGCCCCGCGCCGGCAGCAGGCCGACCTGCTCGGCGAAGGTCAGCCCGTCGCTGAAGGCGTCGTTGGACTGGATCAGGCCGTCGCGCACCGTGACGAGGTCGACGCCCTCGAGCAGGATCGGCGCCCCGTTCGGCTCCACGCCGCGCATGTCGTGGTCGCCCGCGAAGGCGCCGCGCATCCGCCACTGCACGGCGCAACGGTCGCCCTCGGTCGTCGTCGAGACGATCTCGAAGCGCAGGTCGGGCACGGCGCGCAGGAGCGAGCCGATGAAGTCGCGGACGTCGTCGGGGGCGACGCCGTCGACCTGGCCGCGGACGTGCTCGCGCCCGCCGGGAGCCCACAGCGCCACGGCCGCGTCGAGGTCATGAGCGTCGACCGCCGCGAAGTAGGCGCGGGCGATCTGCTCGGCGGATGATCCGCTCGGGGTGTCGTGATCTGGCCGCGTGTCCGGCTCATCGGCGCCCTTGGCGCCGCGCTTGAAGCGCTTGCGCGTCGGCTGCTCGGCCGCCTGATCGCTCGTGCTGCTGGTCTCGGACATCTCGCCCTCCTTCGCCCGCTGGTCAGGCGGGAGTCTAGACCCGGGCGGCGGGCGCTGGCCAGCGAGCCAGCTACCCTCACTGCCGGTGACCGACGCGACGCGCAAGCGCGAGCTGGGCCGGGGCGAGCGCGTGCTGCCGGGCCTGTGGCGGCTGCGGCTGCCGCTGCCGTGGCCCGGCGTGCCGCACTGCAACGCGTGGGCGATCGCGGCCGGCGATGGGATCGTCCTCGTCGACACCGGGATGCACGAGCCGGGATCGATGGCGCACCTCGAGCGTGCCCTGCAGATGTGCAACCTGCGCCTGGAGAACGTGCGCCTGCTCGTATGCACGCACGCGCATTCCGATCACTACGGACAGGCGTCGACGATCGTCGCTCGCACCGGATGCGAGCTGTGGATGCATCCCAACCACGAGCACATGACGAAGGCGGCGCGCGATCCCGAGGCGGCGTTCGCGCGGCGGATCGAGATCGCCCGCCAGAGCGGGGTGCCCGAGGAGCCGCTCGCGCGCTACGCGCGCGAGCGCAAGAACCTCAGCTTCGGCATCGCCGAGCTCATCGAGCCCGACCGCCCGCTCCTTCCGGGGGTCGTCATCGACACCGACCTCGGCCCCTGGACCGTGCACGAGACCCCGGGGCACGCGCCGTCGCACGTGTGCCTGTTCGCGCCCGGCCGGCGCCTGCTCATCTCCGGAGATCACCTGCTCGGGCGCGTCTCGATCTACTTCGACTACGGCTACTCGCCCGATCCGGCCGGGGAGTTCCTCGACTCGCTGCACCGCGTTGAGGCGCTCGACGCGCGACTGTGCCTGCCCGGTCACGGTCGCACGTTCACCGACGTGCAGGCGCACATCGTGGCCAACCGCGAGCTCGTCCACGAGCGCCTGCAGCGCGTGCTCGCCGCGGTGTCGAGCGAGCCGCTGACGGCGTTCGCGGTCCTCCCGCGCGTCTACGGCGACGGGCTCAACGAGATGACCGTCAGCTGGTGGCTGTCCGAGACGCTCTGCTACCTCGCCCACCTCGAGGCCGAGGGACGCGTCCGGCGCCTGCCGGGCGAGACCGACCGCTGGGTCGCCGAGGAGTCGGTCGCCGTCGGCCAACCTTGACACGATCGTGTCAAGGCGCCTAGGATCCGTCCATGCGCATCGACGACATCATCGCCGAGCGGCCCGAGCCGATCTTCTCGTTCGAGTTCTTCCCGCCGAAGGACGAGGCGGGGGTGGAGCGGCTGTTCGAGACGCTCGCCCAGCTGCGCGACCTCGATCCGGCGTTCGTCTCGGTCACCTGGGGGGCCGGCGGATCGACGCGTGAGCGCACCCTGGAGATCGTCTCGCGCGTGCGGGCCGAGCTCGGCCTGGAGGCCATGGCGCACTTCACCTGCGTCGGAGCGACGACCGACGAGCTGCACGCCGCGCTGCGTCAGATGCGCGATGCCGGGCTCGATAACGTGCTCGCGCTGCGTGGCGATCCGCCGCAGGGCCAGGACACGTTCGTGCGCACCGAGGGTGGGCTCGGCTACTCGAGCGAGCTCGTGCGGCTCGTGGCCGACGACTACGAGTTCTGCATCGTCGGAGCGGCCTATCCCGAGGTCCACCCCGAGGCTCGCGACGCCGACAGCGACCTGCGCCACCTCAAGGCGAAGGTCGACGCCGGCGCGCGCGTGCTCATCACGCAGCTGTTCTTCCACAATCCCGACTACTTCGCATTCGTCGCGCGCGCGCGGGCGATCGGCATCGACGTGCCGATCATCCCCGGGATCATGCCGATCACGAACGTCGCCCAGATCAAGCGCTTCACGGCCATGTGCGGCGCGGGGATCCCGGCCGACCTGCAGGAGGCCCTCGAGCAGCGGGCCGACGATCCCGACGCGGTGGCCCAGCTCGGCTCGGCCTATGCGGCGCTGCAGTGCTCCGAGCTGCTCGAGCACGGCGCGCCGGGGATCCACTTCTACACGCTCAACCGCTCGCCCTCGACGCGCGCGATCCTGCAGGCGCTGCGCGTCACCCGCCCGTGGCTGCGCGCACGCCAGGCCGACGACGCGGCCGCCGCTCCGGCCTAGCACGCTCGCTCAGCGGCGCGGCTCGATCGGCAGGGCCTGGGCGAGTCGGGGCTGGCCCCCCACCTCGTAGCGCACGTCGACCGAGTCGTTGCGGCGATACGTGCCGACGCCGAAGGCGCCGACGAGCCAGCGCCAGGTGGCGACGCGTCCCTCCTTGATGAGCTCGCGATCGAAGATCAGCTCGCGTCCGCTCACCTTGTAGTCGGTGCCGGCCTGTTGGGGGACGCCGTTGAGGAAGACCGAGAACGGCGCCCGCACGTCGGCGGGCAGCGTGACGACCGATCGAGGCATCCGCGCCATTATCGTTCGCGGCGACCGGTGCGCGCTACCCGGTCCGGGCGCTCAGCGCGCGCGCCAGGCCGTCGAGCGCGCTCTCGTCGGCCTGGAGGTCGACCAGGGTGCGCCGCCAGCGGCCGACGTAGGCCTCGCTCGAGCCGTCGCCGCGCAGGTCGACTCCGCCGCGGACGCCGCGGGGACCGGCGATCTCGCCGCGGACGGCGACCTGGCGCGCGGCGTCATAGCGCCGGCGCAGCACCTCGATCGCGTCGCGCCGGGCCTGCGGGGCGAGCTCGTCGAGGCGGATCTGCAGCGCCTGCAGCGCCGCGGGCAGGCTGTCGAACCGCGCTCGCTCGACGCGCGGACCATTCCGGATGGTGAGTGTCCAACCAGCCACCGGCCGATCATCCCAGGCGGGCGCGCGCCGGCGGGCGGACGGGTGAGCGGCCCGCCCGGGCCGCGTCGTTACGCCGAGCGCCGGCGGTCGGCCGGCGCTCAGAAGCGGCCCGCCGACGCCCCGCGCCGCGGCCGCCGTCAGCCGCGATCGTCGATCGGCACGTACTCCAGGTCCCGGTCACCTGTGTAGATCTGGCGCGGGCGCGCGATCTTCTGCTCGGGGTCCTCCACCAGCTCCAGCCACTGGGCGATCCAGCCGCTCGTCCGTCCGATCGCGAACATCGCCGGGAACATCGACACCGGCAGGCCGAGCGCCTCGTAGATGAGCCCGGAGTAGAAGTCGACGTTCGGGTACAGCTTGCGCGAGGTGAAGTAGTCGTCGTCGAGCGCGCGCTTCTCGAGCTCGGAGGCGATGTCGATGAGCGGATTGCGTCCGCGCACCTCGAAGACGTCGTCGAGGTGCTTGCGGATGATGCGCGCGCGCGGGTCGTAGTTCTTGTACACGCGATGTCCGAAGCCCATCAGGCGCTCGTTGCCGGCCTTGACCCCCTCCAGGAACGCGGGGATGTTGTCGACCGACCCGATACGGCGCAGCATCGCCAGCGCCTGCTCGTTGGCTCCCCCGTGGAGCGGCCCGTACAGCGCGGCGACGCCGGCGGCCACTGCCGAGTAGGGGTCGACCTGGGTCGAGCCGACACCGCGCACGGCGCTCGTGGACGCGTTCTGCTCGTGGTCGGCGTGGAGGATGAACAGCACGTCGAGCGCGCGGGCCAGCCGCGGATCGGGCTGGTACTTCAGCTCGGTCATCTTGTACATCATCGAGAGGAAGTTGCCCGGGTAGTCGAGGTCGTTATCGGGGTACACGTAGGGCTGGCCCATGTTGTGACGGAAGGCGAAGGCCACCAGCGTCGGCATCTTCGCGATCAGCCGGATGATCTGGATCGCGCGGACGTCGACGTCGTGGATCTTGTTCGCATCGGGGTAGAAGGTCGAGAGCGCGCCGACCGAGGCCACGAGCATGCCCATCGGATGGGCGTCGTAGCGGAAGCCGTGCATGAAGTCCTTCACGTTCTCGTGCACGAACGTGTGGATCGTGATCTGGAAGATCCACTCGTCGAGCTCGGCCTGCGAGGGCAGGTGGCCGTAGATGAGCAGGAAGGCGACCTCGAGGTACGTCGAGCGCTCACACAGCTGCTCGATCGAGTAGCCGCGGTGCTGGAGGATGCCGGCGTCGCCGTCGATGTAGGTGATCGAGCTGCGGCACGACGCGGTGTTCGTGAACGCCGGGTCATAGCCCATCAGCCCGAAGTCGCCCTCGTTGACCCGGATCTGGCGCAGGTCCATCGTCCGGATCGTCTCGTCGGTGATCGGGATCTCGTACGTGCGCCCCGTCCGGTTGTCCGTGACCGTGAGCGTGTCGGTCGGCGCGCCGTTGCTGGCGGCCGCCGGTTCCTGCGTCGTCTCGCTGCTCATGGGGCCTCCTAGGGGCTGTCGGTCCGAGCCAAGTTCAACTCGGATTATGCGCCACTCGGCGCTCCGTCAGGGGGCGATTGGCCGCGAGCGCTACGCGCGCGCGCCATAGCGGCTCTCGGTTGCCTCGACCTGACCCTGGTAGTGGCTGCCGAGATCGGCATGCCCGTACGGTCGCTGCGCCGGTGCGTCGAGCGTCATGAAGGACAGCTGCGCGATCGCCAGCCCCGGGTACAGCTTGATCGGGACGCGCGTCAGGTTGTTCAGCTCCAGCGTCAGCGTCCCGTGCCAGCCCGGATCGCAGAACCCCGCGGTCGCGTGGACGATCAGCCCGAGGCGTCCGAGGCTCGACTTGCCCTCGATCCGCGCGACGATGTCGTCGGGCAGCTCGACGTACTCGAGCGTGCGCCCGAGGCAGAACTCGCCGGGATGGATGATGAACGGCTCGCCGTCGGTGACCTTCACCTGCTCGGTCAGGTTGGTCGGCGGGTCGCGCAGATCGATCGCCGACGCGCGGTGGTTGTGGAACACGCGGAAGGAGTCCCCGAGGCGCAGGTCGACGCTCGCCGGTTGCACGAGCGACTCGTCCCAGGGGTCGATGCGGATCCGTCCCTCGCCGACGAGCCGCACGATCGTGCCGTCCGACAGGACCGAGCAGGCAGCCTGGTCGCTCATGCGCGCGATTCTGTCACGCGTGCTGGCCGTGGCGCCGCTTGCCTACCGCCAGACGCGGCGGGCGCGTGCGTTCACCGTTCGCACGCGCACGGGCGGCGACAGTCGCTCGCCACCGTGCGGGCCGCGGCGCGGCAGACGCGGCAGCTGCGGGCGGTGCGGGTGGCGCGGGCCCGGGCGCGGCGGCAGGTGCTTGCTGCCGCCGTCATCGTCGGCCGCCGGGACCTGGTCCGACGGATTGTCTCGCACGGCCCACCAGATGATCCCGAGCAGCGCGGCGATCGGGATCTTCAGGAAGACCATCAGCCAGATGAACGTCCACGCGTCCACGCGCGGACGATCGTATACCCGCGGGCCACTACGGACAAGCGCTTCGGGCAACTACGGGCCGACGGCCTACGCGCGCAGCGCGAGCGGCGTGCTCTGAAAGCGCGTGACGCGCTCGAGCTCCTCCACCCGCGCGCCGACCTCGTCACCGGTCAGGCGCTGGATGCGCTCGGTCCCGAACTCCTCGACGTTGAAGGACGCGAGCGCCGTGCCGTAGGCCATCGCGCGCGTCAGCAGCGCGTGGTCGACCTCGCTGTCGGGGTGGTGGGCGAGGTAACCGACGAGACCGCCCGCGAACGTGTCGCCCGCGCCGGTCGGGTCGATGACCTCCTCGAGCGGGTAGGCCGGCAGCGCGAAGAAGCCCTCGCCGGTGACCAGCGCGGCGCCGTACTCGCCCTGCTTGGCCACGATGGCGCGCGGACCCCAGCCGATGACCTCGCGCGCGGCGGCGATGACGTTCGGCTTGTTGGTCAGCTGGCGCAGCTCGGCGTCGTTGAGGATCACGCAGTCGACCTGCTCGATGGCGCGCACGAGCGAGTCGCGGGCGATGTCGATCCACAGGTTCATCGAGTCCAGGGCGACGAAGCGGGCGTCCGGCAGCTGGGCGCGCACCTCAAGCTGCAGGTCGGGCTGGATGTTGGCCAGGAAGAGGACGTCGCTCGAGCGCGAGGTCTCCGACAGCTTGGGCGAGAAACCCTCGAAGACGCCGAGCTGCGTGTCGAGCGTCTCGCGCGAGTTGAGGTCCCAGCCGTACTCGCCGCGCCAGAAGAACGTCTTGCCGCCGGGGATGCGCTCGACGTCGCCGACCTCGATCCGGCGCGCCCGCAGGACGTCGAGCTCGGCCTCGCCGAAGTCGTCGCCGACCGGCCCGACGACGCGCACCTCGTCGAAGAACGATGCGGCGAGCGCGAAGTGCACCGCGGCGCCGCCGAGCATCCGCTCGCGCTCCCCGAACGGGGTCTTCACGGCGTCAAAGGCGATCGATCCGACGACGGTGATGGGCATGCGGCCCGGCACGATATACGCTGCGCCGCCGTGCGGGCGATCCAGATCAGCGAGTTCGGGGGACCGGAGGTGCTGCGGCTCGTCGAGCTGCCGATCCCCACTCCCGCCGCCGGCGAGGTCCTCATCCGCGTCCGCCGGGTCGGGGTCAACTACGCGGACACGCACAGCCGCACCGGCAGCTACGTGCATCAGCCGGCGCTCCCCCTCATTCCCGGGATCGAGGTGGCCGGCGTGCGCGAGGACACCGGAGAGCGTGTCATCGCGCTCGTCGGCACCGGCGGCTACGCCGAGTACGCCACCGCGGACGCCTCGCTCACCTTTCCCATCCCCGAAGCGCTCGACGACGACACCGCGCTGGCGATCCTCGTACAGGGCCTGACGGCGTGGCATCTGTACCGCACCGCCGGCCGCGTCGACCCCGGCGAGAGCGTCGTCGTGCACAGCGCGGCCGGCGGCGTCGGGTCCCTCGCCGTGCAGCTCGGGCATCCGCTCGGTGCCGGGCGGGTGATCGGCAGCGCCTCCTCGCCGGAGCGGCGCGAGCTGGCGCTGTCGCTCGGCGCCGACGTCGCGATCGATCCCGACCCCGAGGGCCTCACCGAGCGCATCATCGACGCGAACGGCGGTGAGCCGGTCGACGTCATCTTCGACATGGCCGGCGGCGAGGTGTTCGAGCGGTCCTATCGCGCGCTCGCCCACTTCGGGCGGATCGTCGTGTGCGGGATCTCCACGAGCGAGCCGAACCGCATCTCCTCGGGGTCGCTGCTGCGTCACTCGCGCTCGATCGTCGGCTTCTATCTGATGCACACCGCCGAACGCCCGGCGCTGTTCGCGGCGGCGCTCACCGATCTGTTCGCGCGGGCCGCGCGAGGCGAGCTGCACGCGGTCGTGGGCGGCGTGTACCCGCTCGCCGAGGCGGCGCGGGCCCAGAGCGACCTGCGATCGCGGCGAACGACGGGAAAGCTGGTGCTCGACGCCGAGGCGTGACCGTGTCCCGGCCCGTCACCCCGTAATCTGCCACGTCGATGACGACGTTTGCAGAACTTGGCCTCACCGAGGACACGCTCGCCGCCCTGCGCGATGTCGGCTATGAGTCCCCGAGCCCGATCCAGGAGCAGGCGATCCCGTCGCTGCTCGCGGGCCGGGACGTCATCGGACAGGCGCAGACGGGAACCGGCAAGACGGCGGCCTTCGGCCTGCCGATCATGGAGTACGTCGATCCGGAGGAGAACGAGGTCCAGGCGCTCGTGCTCACCCCGACCCGCGAGCTGTGCATCCAGGTGACGCAGGCCCTTCGTGCCTATGGCGCCCACAAGAAGGTGGACGTGGTCGCCGTGTTCGGCGGCGCGCCGATCCGCACCCAGCAGGCACAGCTGCGGGCCGGCGGGCAGGTGGTCGTCGGCACCGTCGGTCGAGTGCTCGACCTGCTCTCGCGCAGCTCGCTCGTGCTGCACGACACGCGGTTCGTCGTCCTCGACGAGGCCGATGAGATGCTCGACCTCGGCTTCCTGGAGGACGTGGAGAAGATCCTCTCGATGACCCCGAATGGCCGCCAGACGGCGCTGTTCTCGGCCACCATGCCCCCGCCGATCCGCACGCTGGCCGACAACTACCTCTATGACCCGGTGCTCGTGCAGGTGAAGGCCGACACCCTGACCATCGACACGGTCGAGCAGTTCCAGCTGCCGGTGAGCACGCGCGACAAGCCCGACAAGCTCGTCGAGGTGCTGAGCGCAGAGCGCCCCGACCAGGCGATCGTCTTCGTGCGCACGAAGGTGCGCTGCGAGCAGCTGTTCCGGACGCTGCGCGACCGAGGGATGAACGTCAAGGCCCTGCACGGGGACATGTCCCAGGGCTCCCGTGACGGCGTCATGCTCGCGTTCAAGTCCGGCCGCCTGCCGATCCTCGTCGCCACCGACGTGGCCGCTCGCGGCCTGGACATCTCGACCGTCACCCACATCATCAACTACGACGTGCCGACGAGCCCGGACACCTACGTCCACCGCATCGGGCGCACGGGCCGGGTCGGACGCAGCGGACGCGCGATCACCTTCGTCGAGCCGCGCCAGTTGCGCGAGGTGGAGGCGATCGAACGGCACATCGGCTTGAAGATCACCCCGTGGGAGAAGGGCGCCGTGGCCCCGCCGGCGCGCGTGGAGGCGCCGCCGCGGCGCCACTCCAAGCCCCACGTCTCGCGCGACGACGGCGACACCTACACGAAGCTCGTGATGAGCGGCGGCCGCGCCGCCGGCCTGAGCGTGGCCGACATCGTCGCCGCCGTGACCCGCAGCGCCGGTCTCGACGGCGAGGCCGTCCGCGACGTGCAGCTGCTCGAGCGCTTCGCCTTCCTGGCCGTGCCCTCGCAGGACGCCGATCGCGTGGTCGACGCGCTCGCAGGCCAATCGGTGCACGGGCGCACGGTGTCGCTCGAGCGCGTCGCCAGCTGACCAACCCCCGAGAGGAGCGAACGATGTCCAGCGCCACCATGCACACCTCCGAGGGCGACATCGCCGTCGAGTTCTTCGATGAGGACGCGCCCAAGACGGTCGAGAACTTCCGCAAGCTCGCCGCGGACGGGTTCTACGACGGCCTCACCTTCCACCGCGTCATCAAGGACTTCATGATCCAGGGCGGCTGTCCGCTCGGCACGGGCACCGGGGGGCCGGGCTACACCTTCGAGGACGAGTTCAACGAGCACAAGGTGGTCCGGGGCGCGCTGGCGATGGCCAACGCCGGGCCGAACACGAACGGGTCGCAGTTCTTCATCGTCACCACCGACGCGGCGCCGTGGCTCGACGGCAAGCACACCGTGTTCGGCGAGGTCAGCGGCGGGCTCGACGTCGTCGACCGGCTCGAGGCGGCGCCGACCGACGGGCGCGACGCGCCGACCGAGCCGCTCGTGATCGAGTCGGTCGAGCTCGTCGGCTAGACCGGCGCAGTCCGCCTGGACGGACGTCCGGCCGCCACGGCGGATCGGCTAGCCTTCGGGCATCCGGCAGCGCGACGAGGAGGGTCCCATGGCAGGCGTCGAGGAGCAGGTTCACCAGAGCGCCAACGGGGGTGCCCACGCGGGCGATGCCATCCCGGTGGAGAACCCCGCGACCGGCGAGATCATCGCCACGGTCCCCGACCTCGACGCCGCGGCGGTCGCCGAGCTCGCCGCCCGGGCGCGGGCGGCTCAGCCGGCCTGGGAGGCGCTCGGCTTCGAGGGCCGCGGTCGCGTCCTGCGCCGGGCCCAGCGGTGGCTGCTCGACAACTCCGACCGCGTGGCGCGGACGATCGTCGCCGAGACGGGCAAGACCTGGGAGGACGCTCAGCTCGCCGAGGTGTCCTACGCGGCGAACGCATTCGGCTTCTGGGCGAAGAACGCAGAGAAGTTCCTCGCCGACGAGCGCGTGCACACCTCCTCGATCCTCGTGAAGGGCAAGAAGCTCGTGCTCCGCCACCTGCCGATCGGCCTCATCGGCGTGATCGGGCCGTGGAACTACCCGCTCACGAACTCCTTCGGCGACTGCATCCCCGCCCTCGCCGCCGGCAACGGCGTGCTGCTCAAGCCGTCGGAGATCACGCCGCTCACCTCGCTGCTGATCGCCGACGGGATGCGCGAGTGCGGGCTGCCGCCCGACGTCCTGCAGATCGCCACCGGTCGCGGGGCGACCGGCGCGGCGGTCGTGGAGGAGGTCGACATGATCATGTTCACCGGCTCGACGCGGACCGGACGCAAGGTGGCCGAAGCGGCCGCGCGTCGCCTCATCCCCTGCTCGCTCGAGCTCGGCGGCAAGGATCCGATGATCGTCCTGCGCGACGCCGATCTCGAGCGCGCCGCGAACCTCGCGACGTACTACTCGATGCAGAACTGCGGGCAGACCTGCATCTCCGTCGAGCGCGTCTACGTCGAGGCGCCGGTCTACGACGAGTTCGTACAGCGCGTCACCGAGAAGGTGCGCGCCCTGCGCCAGGGTCGTCCGGACGGGGGCCCCGGCACCGTCGAGGTCGGCTCGATGACCTTCCCGCCCCAGGTGGACACCGTCGAGGCGCACGTCAACGACGCGATCGCCAAGGGCGCGCGCGCCGTCGTCGGCGGACATCGCGGGTCCGCCCCCGGCCACTGGTTCGAGCCGACGGTGCTCGTCGACGTCGACCACTCGATGACGATCATGCGCGACGAGACGTTCGGGCCGACGCTGCCGATCATGAAGGTGGCCGACGCCGAGGAGGCCATCCGCCTGGCCAATGACACGCCCTACGGCCTCGGGGCCTCGATCATCACGCGCGATGGCGCCCGCGGCGAGGAGCTCGCCCGGCGCGTGGACGCCGGCGCGGTGAACGTCAACGACGCCCTCATCAACTACCTCGCGCTCGAGCTGCCGATGGGCGGGCGCAAGGCCTCGGGGCTCGGCTCGCGACACGGCGCCGGCGGGATCCGCAAGTACACCGCCGAGCAGGCGATCGTCGTGACGCCGCGGCTCGCGCTCAAGCGCGAGCTGCACATGTTCCCGTACACCGCGAAGTGGACGCGGCGGCTGATGAAGGGCCTGAAGCTCCTGTACGGGCGCGGCGGCCGCGACTGAGCCGCGGTGTCGGCGAGGATCTCAGCAGCGACCCGGCTCGGCGGTGCGGCGTTCGTCGCCGGCGCGGCGGCGATCGTGCTCGCCGGCGGCGTCGCGGCCGCGGCGCCCTCCGGCACGCCGGCCCGAGCCGCCGCCGCGCGCGCGGCGAGCACCACGACGACCACGACCACGACCCACCCCGGCGGGTTGCCTGGCGCATTCTCGTGGTTCGCGCCGGGGCCGGCGCCGGCGAGCTGGCGCACCTATGACGCCGTGGCCCGGACGGTGACGGTCGCCGATCCGCCGCGGCTGAAGCCGCTCGGCGGCAGCCGTGGAGCGCTGTCGTTCGCGGCCCGCGGGCCGCACGGCGCCTACTTCGCGTTCATCAACGTGACGCCCCAGACGGGCACCGAGAACGTGACCGGCTGGTCGAGCTACCGTGTCGGCGTGCTGCGTGCCGGTGGCGCCGAGCAGATCCGCGTCGACGCGTCGGCCGACAACCTCGCCTTCACCGGTGGCTCCGGCGCATGCGTCATCGACGACTACGTGACGGGCCTCGGCCACGACCCGTTCCACGAGATCGCCTGCTTCGTGGCCGGCCCGCACTCGGGGAGCGTCGTCGTCGTGGCGGCGCCGCCCGCGCAATGGCGCAGCTATGCCATCCCGCTCGAGCGGGTCATCAGCTCGTACCGCGTGATGTAGCGCTCACCGCGCGGCGTCGCGCGGTCAGTCAGCTCGTCGGGCGGGCGCCGCTGCGCTCGTCGACCAGCCGCAGCAGCTCGAGCGGGCTGAAGGGCTTGGTCAGGAACAGGTCCGCGCCGGCCTCGCGCGCCTCCTGCTCGCGCTCGGTGCCGGCCGTGAGCATGACGATCCGCGCGTCGCGCGTCTGCTCGAGCGCGCGCAGCCGCCGGCAGGCGTCGATGCCGTTCATGTCGGGCATGTCGACGTCGAGGAACACGAGCGCTGGGGCGTGCTGGGCCGCGACCGCGAGCGCCTGCGCGCCGTCGCCTGCCTCGTACAGCCGTACGCCGGCGACGCCGGCGAGCGTCGTGGCGATCAGCTTGCGGATGAACGGGTCGTCGTCGACGATCAGCACCGACCATGGCGCCGCCGTCCCTTCGCCATCGGGCCCGGCGGCCTCGCTCACGAGATCGCCTCGCGGATGCTCGCCAGCTCGCCATCGCCGATCTCGTTGAACGCCTCGACCACCGACGGGTCGAACTGGGAGCCGGCGCCGAGGAGGATGATCTCGCGCGCCTGCTCGAAGGGCATCGCCTCGCGATATGGGCGCGTCGTCGTCAGTGCGTCGAGCGTGTCGGCGACCGCGAACACGCGGGCGGCGTAGGGGATGTCGTCGCCGGTGAGCCGATCGGGGTAGCCGGTCCCGTCCCAGCGCTCGTGGTGGGAGCGCACGACGTGCTTGGCCACGCCGAGGAACTCGATCTCGCGCAGGATCTCCCACCCGATCAGCGGATGGCGCTCCATCAGCGTGCGCTCGTCGGGGCTCAGCGGCTGCGGCTTGAACAGGATCGCATCGGGGATCGCGATCTTGCCGATGTCGTGCAGGAGGAAGCCGAACTCGATCTGCGGATCGACGGCGAGCGAGGAGCCGGTCGCCCGCGCGAGCTCGAGCCCGTAGGCGGCGACGCGCTCGGCGTGCTTGCCGGTGTAGGCGTCGCGCACCTCGACCGCATTGGAGAGGGCGCGGACCGTGGCCATGTAGGAGCCCCGCAGCTCGAGCGCGTGCTCGCGTTCGAGCTTGTAGGTCTCGCGCAGGTCGGCGGCGTAGCGCTCGAGCTGGCGTTCTGAGTCCTGCATCGCGCGCTCGCGCTCGGCGAGGCGCGCGCGGAGCGTCGCGATCTCCGCCTCGAGGCGCTCGATCCGCCCGGCCGCCACCTCGGTCATGTCGCGTCGACCTCGCGTCGGCGCCGCGCGGTCGCGGCGACGACGCGGCCCGCGGGTGGACCGTCGTCGACGACGCGCAGTCGCGGCGCTGCGGCTCCCGCGCGCTCCCTGCCGTCGACCACGCCGGAGGGCGCGGCCGGAAGGCGCACCGTGAACGTCGTGCCCCGCCCGGGCGCGGAGTGCACCTCGATCGTGCCGCCGTGCGCGTCGACGAGCGACTTGACGATCGACAGGCCGAGGCCCGTGCCGCCGCCCCGGGTCTGGCCGGCGCCGCGGTAGAAGCGGTCGAACACGCGGTCGACCTCGAGCGGGTCGATCCCGGGCCCGTCGTCGGCGATCTGCAGCGCGAGCAGGCCGCCCTCGGCGCCGAGTCGGACCGAGACGTGCCCGGCCTCGGGGGTGTACGTGTGCGCGTTCGTCAGCAGGTTCATCGCGATCTCGCGCAGGCGCACCGGGTCGGCGAGCACGAGCGGCAGCTCCGGCGGGGCGTCGACGCTCAGGTGCTGGCGCTTCTCGCGCAGGCGCGGGCCCATCAGGCGCACCGTCTCCTGCACGATCTCGGCGAGATCGAGCGGACGGGGCGAGATCTCGACCTCGCCGGCCTCGATGCGCGCCAGGTCGAGCAGGTCGTCGACGAGCTCGACGAGCCGATCGGTGCTGAGCCGGACGATCTGCACGAACTCGCGCTCGCGCTCCCCGAGACTGCTGCTGCGCTCGAGCAGCTCGACGAAGCCCTTGATCGACGTGAGCGGGCTGCGCAGCTCGTGCGACGCGGTGGCCACGAACTCCGTCTTCACCTGCTCGAGGCGGGCTCGCTCGCTCACGTCGCGCACCGTCCAGACGATGCTCGGCGTGGACCCGTCGCCATCGGGCATCTCTGCGGCCGTGGCGGCGAGGACGCGCCCGGCCCGCTGGATGCTCACCTCGTGCCCGAGCGCCGCCGCCACCGGGGGCAGCGCACCGGAGTCCTCGACGCGAGCGCCGGGCGCGAGCTCTCCGAACAGCTCGCGGGCGAGCGGGTTGGCCACCGCCACGGTGCCATCGGCGTCCACGACCAGCAGGGCCTCCCCGAGGCCCTCGACGATCCGCGCCAACCGCCGGCGCTCGTCGTCGAGACGCGCCAGCGCGTCGGCGAGGTCATCTGCCATCGCGTTGAAGGCTCCGGCCACGGTGCGCACCTCCTGTGGCCCTTCGACACGCGCGCGCGCCTGCAGGTCGCCCCCGGCGAGGCGCCGGGCCGCGTCGGCGAGCCCGGCGAGCGGGCTGCGCACCCGCGCGGCGAGGAGCCACAGCAGCCCGAGGACGGCGATCGCGACGAGCACCGCCGACACCATGATCGCCGCGAGCGCGCGTCGCGACGCGTTGCGTGCGTCCAGTTGTGCGGCGGCCCGGCGCGCGGACGTGTGCGCGACGAGCGCGTCGACCTCGCTGCGCATGCCGGCGTCGAGGGCGAGCGTCTCGGCGACCGTCGTGCGCGAGCGGCGCGCGGCGAGCTCGTCGCGCGCCGCGCCTGCGAGCAGCGCCGCGGCGAGCGGGTCGCCGGCGGCGAGGGCGTCCGCGGCGGACAGGGCGCTCGCGAAGTCGCGTCGGGCGGCCCGCCGCTGCGGCGCTCCGCGCCGGCCGCCGTCGAGGCGCATCGTGACCTGCTCGAACGCCGCCGCGGCGAGCAGGCGGTTCGCGCTCGCCCCGAGCATGTAGGCGCTCGAGAGCCGGTTCTCGTAGCGCTGGCGGGCCTGATACAGGGCGGCGACGCCGAGGCCCGCCAGCACCGCGTACAGAATCGTCATCCCGAGCAGGGCAAAGGCGACCGAGCGGGCGATGGAGAGGCGGCGCATGGGCAAGTTTGACGGCGAGCGTCATTGTGTCGATCGCGTCGGCGGCCTCGCGTGCATCGGCCCGTCGAGGCGCCTGCAACGCGCCTCGCACGAGCCGCGGGCGGGCAGGGCCGGGGCCGCGACCGGCGTAGATGGGGCCATGCCGGTCGCGCGTTCCCATCTCAACGGTGTGCTCCTCACGCTCGTCTGCCTTGCGGTGGTCGCCGCGCTGCTCGCGGCGACGCTGGGCGCCGGGGTGACCGCCGTCGGCCTGCGCGAGCTCGTGTCAGGACCCGGTCTGCCGCGTGAATCGGTCGCCGTCTCGCGCCCGCCCGGGGCGGCCCGTCGATCATGCCTGCATGGCCTCGCATGTTCGCCATCGCACTCTCCGTAGGCGCCTCCGCCGCCTGGGGTACGTCCGACTTCCTGGCCGGCCTCACCTCGCGCCGGCTCCCGGTGCTCACCGTGGTGGCCACCATGCAGCTGTTCGGGCTGGCGCTGGTCTCGCTCGTGCTCGTCGCCGTGCGTCCGCCCGCGCCGGGCCTCGACGCGGCCCTGGCCTCCGTCGCCGCCGGCGCAGCCGGCAACGCCGGTCTCATCTGCTTCTACCGCGCCCTGGCCACCGGCACGATGAGCGTCGTGGCGCCGATCGCGGCGTGCGGCGTGGCGCTGCCGGTCATCGTCGGCTTCGCGCAGGGCGATCGGGTCGGGGTCGTCCAGGGCGTGGGCCTTGCGCTCGCGATCATCGGGATCCTGTGTGCGTCGCGCACCGGGCCCGACCGTACGCCCGCCGCCGCAGCCGCGGCTCGGCGCCCGCGTCTCGGGAGCATCGCGCTCGCGCTCCTCGCCGCCCTCGGCTTCGGCAGCTACTTCGTGTTGGCGCACGCGGGGGCGCGCGGCGGCGCGCTGTGGCTCGTGGGCCTCTCGCACACAGCGGCGATCCCGCTTGCCGCCGGCCTGTGGCTCGCCGGCCAGCGCGCCATGCCGGCCGGACGCCGCGACGGGCGCCTGCTCATCGGCCTCGGACTGATCGACCTCTCGGCGACGGCGCTCTACGCGGTGGCGACGCGTCACGGGGCGCTCGCGCCCGTGGCCGTCGCCGGCTCGCTGTACCCGGTGGTGACGGTCCTCATGGCGCGCGCGGTGCTGCGCGAGCGGGTCCTGCCCGTGCAGGGCGCGTGGATCGCCGCCGCGCTCGGCGGCGTGCTGCTGCTCGCCGCGGGCTGAGTCTCGCGCGCCGCGCGCGCGGAGCGTACGCTGCGTGGCGGCATGGTGCCGCTCGCGGTCTCACACATCGCCCCGGTTCTCGCTCCGGCGCAGCTGGTGCCCCCCGGGATCGCCGCCGTCCTCTACGCCCAGCGAGTGCGAACCCTCGCCCGCGAGGGCCGGCCGGTCCCCGGTGCCCGCCAGGCGTCGTTCTACGGCGGGCTGTTCGTGATCCTGTTCGCGCTGCTGTCGCCGATCGGGCGCATCAGCGACGACCTGCTCGCCGTGCACATGGTCGAGCACCTGCTGATGGGCGACATCGGGGCGTTGCTGCTCGTACTCGGCCTCACTGCGCAGGTGATCGCGCCGATCATGCGGATCAAGGCGATCGATCGCCTGCGCTTCCTCACGAACCCCCTCGTCGCCCTTCCCCTGTGGGTGATCGACCTCTACACCTGGCACCTGCCGGTCCTCTACCAGGCGGCGCTCCGTCACCAGGGCATCCACGCGCTCCAGCACGCCTCCTTCATCTTCTTCGGCGCGAACATGTGGATGTGCCTGTTCGGTCCGCTGCCGCAGCCGGCGTGGTTCGGCAACCTGCAGAAGCTCGGCTACATCCTCGCCGTGCGCCTCGCCGGCGCGATCCTCGGTAACGTCTTCGCCTGGTCGGGAACCGTCTTCTACCCCGACTACGCCAAGGGCGAGGCGTACTGGCACGTGAGCCCGATCGCCGATCAGAACATCGCCGGGGCGGTGATGATGGTCGAGGGGAGCATCCTCACGATCTGCCTGTTCGCCTGGCTGTTCCTGAAGACCGCGCGCGAGGGCGAGGAACGCCAGGACCTGCTCGACTACGCCCAAGCCCGAGGGCTCGAGCTCTCCGACGAGCGCGCCGCGCGCGCCGTGGCGGCCGGTCGCGGGCCGGAGCTGCGCCGGCGCCTGGAGGCGCGCGCGACGGCCGGTCCGGACGGCTGAGCGCGCCGCTCAGGCGAGCGTCGGCGCGAACAGCTCGCGCAGCTGCGCGATCGTCTCGCTCGCCTCGCGATGATGGATCGTGCGCATCCCCAGCTCGACGGCGGGCGGCAGGTTGAACGGCAGGTCGTCGACGAATACGCACTCGCGCGGGTGCACGCCGATCGCCTCGGCGCCGAGCTCGTAGATCCGTGGCGCCGGCTTGCGGATGCCCACCTCCCCGGAGATGACCGTGCCGTCGAACAGCTCGGCGAGCAGCGGACGCGGGTAGGTGCCGGTGCCCCACGAGTTGGAGATCAGCCCGGTGCGGATCCCGGCGGCCCGCGCCGCGCGCACGACGTCGACCATCGGCTCGTCGAGCACCGCGCCCGCGAACAGGCGCGCGATGAGGCTGTCCTGGCTCGCCGGGATGCCGAGCAGCCCGGCGAGCTGCGGCTCGAACGTCGCCTCGTCGACGCGCCCCTCCTCGAAGGCGAACAGCAGCTGCTGCGCGTCGGGGTTCGAGCGGAAGGCCTGCACGAGCGCGTCGCGGTCGATCCCCTCGGCCTCGCAGAAGGCGGCGAAGGAGTCGAACAGGTTCGTCGTCATCACGCCGCCCCAGTCCACCAGCAGGCCGCTCGGGGCGCCGCCATCGGCGGGCTCATCCCTCGCCACGGGTCACCTCCTCCGCGCGCCGCGCCAGCTCGAGCACGCCATCGCCGAACTGCCGCAGATACGGATCGTCGGTCGTGCCCGCCACGGCGCGCTTGTAGTTGCCCTCCATGAAGACGATCGACTTCCACAGCGCGAGCGCGGTGTACCAGCGCAGGTCGCGCATCGAGCGCCCCGAGCGCTCCTCATAGCGGGCCACGAGCTCGGCCCGCGTCGGGAACCCCTCCAGGCGCGTGACCCGCCCCAGCGCCTCGCGCAGGCCCCCCTCGGGGTCCTCGCGCTCGGTCCAGAACATGCACAGGTAGCCGACGTCGGCGAGCGGGTCGCCGATCGTCGCCATCTCCCAGTCGAGGATCGCCTGCAGGCGAGCCGGGGCCTGCGCCGCGTACATCGTGTTGCCGAGGCGGTAGTCGCCGTGCACGATCGTCGCCGGACCGGACTGCGGCAGGTGCTCGGTCAGCCACGCCCCGACGCGCTCGACCTCGGGCACCTCGCGCGTGCGGTTGTGCTCCCACAGCCCGAGCCAGCGCCGCAGCTGGCGCTCGAGGTAGCCCGTCGGCTTGCCGAAGCCCTCCAGCCCGGCGGCCTGCCAGTCGACGGCGTGCACCTCCACGAGCGCGTCGATGAGCTCGTCGGCGACGCCGGCCCGATCGGCGGGCGTGTCGAGCGCCGGTGGCAGCTCGGTCGTGATCACCTCGCCCTCGATGCGTTCCATTACGTAGAAGGGGGCCCCGATCACCTCCTCGTCGTCGCACACGGCGAGTACCTCGGGAACGCGGGCCGGCGTCGGGGCGAGCGCGCGCAGCAGGCGGGCCTCGCGGAGGACGTCGTGCGCGGACGGCGGTAACGGTGGACGCGGCGGGCGGCGCAGGATCACGTCGGCGCCGTCGCGGCCGATATGGAAGGTGACGTTCGAGTGCCCGTCGCCGACCGGGGTGGCCTCGAGCTCGCCCGATCCGAGGCCGTGGCGGTCCAGGAAGGCCTGCAGCGGCCGCACGATCAGCAGCGGCGGGCGGTCCTGCGGGCCGATGTCGGCCCGCTCGCGGACGATGTCGTCGGGGGCGATCGCGCTCACCGCACGAACGCTATGCCATCGGGCCCGCGGACGCCCTGGCTGTCTGCGAACTTCGGGCAACCCGCGCACAACAGCGCAACATCGGCGCCGGTATGGTGTCTTACGGGTGTCGGTCATCGCGCCGCCCTTTCGCCGAGTCCGCCGTCGTTCCCGGACTCGCAGCACGCGTCGTGACGCTCACTGGCTCTGTCTCCGACCCCTTTCTTCGCTTATGCACGCATCCCCACGCCGTCTCGCCTGGATCCTCGCGTCGGCCCTGACGCTCGCCGCCGGGATCGCCGCCGCGCCCGCGCCCGCCGTCGCCTCCACCGGTCAGGCGATGTACATGGAGGCCCCGACCGAGCTGCTGTCGGCCAAGCTGCGGCCGGCCGCCCTGAGCACGCTGCAGTCGCTCGGCGTGCACGCGCTGCGCGTCGTCATGTACTGGGACGACGTCGCGCCCTCGCCGAACAGCGCGAGCACTCCGAAGGTCGACCTGACGAATCCGGCCAACTACGCGTGGGGCCAGTACGCGGCGCTGATCACGGCCGCGCAGAAGCTGCACTGGCCGGTGCTGCTCGACGTGTCCGGCCCGGTGCCGAAGTGGGCGACCGCGACGCACAAGGACCACGTCACGCGCCCGGACCCGCTCGACTTCGAGCGCTTCATGACCGCCGTGGGCAAGGAGTTCTCCTCGCAGATCCGCCTGTGGGCGATCTGGAACGAGCCGAACCACCCGTTCTTCCTCATGCCGCAGTTCAACGCGAACGGCACGCCGGCGTCGCCGCTCATCTACCGGGCGCTCTGGCAGGCCGGCTACGCGGGCCTGCAGAACGCCGGCGTCGCGCGCCCGAGCGTGCTCATCGGCGACACCGCACCGACGGGCTACGAGCACACGGTCGGCGCCCACGATGTCGCGCCGATCACCTTCCTGCAGGACACGCTGTGCCTCAATACCCATTACCGCAAGGCGAGCACCTGCTCGCTCCTGCCGGCCGCCGGGTGGGCGCACCACGCGTACACGATCCCGGCCGGCCCGACGTTCCAGTGGTCGGACCCCAACGACGTGGCGATCGGCTCGCTCGGGCGCCTCACCGCCGCGCTCGACGCGGCCGCGCGCGCCGGCGCGCTCCCGCCGGGATTGCCGATCTACCTCACGGAGTTCGGGTGGCAGACGAAGCCCAACAACTCGGGCCTGGCCGTGTCGACGGCCAACCAGGCGATCTTCGACGCCGTCTCCGAGCGCATCGCCTACTACAACCCGCGCGTCGCCGCCTTCTCGCAGTACCTGCTGCGCGACGACCCGGTCGGGGGCCCGCCCGGGTCGGGCGTCAGCGGAGGCTACGTCGGCTTCCAGACCGGCCTCGAGTACCTCAGCGGCCAGCCCAAGCCGCTCTTCTACGGCTTCCGCCTGCCCCTCGTCGTGACCCGGCAGGGCGGCGGGTTCTCGTTCTGGGGACTCGTGCGCCCGGCCACCGGCGCCACGCACGTGCAGGTGCTCGTCCTCTATAAGGGCTCGCACCGCTCGGTCGACCTCGCCCGGTCGGTCACCACGAACTCGCACGGCTACTGGACGCTGTACGCGAGGGCGCGCGGTGCGGTCAGCTTCGCCGTTCGCTGGCGCTCGCCGAGCGGGACGCTGTACACCGGCGCGACGATCACTCCGTTCCCGCACTAGGGCCCGCGGTGGGAGCCGCCGCGCGGGCGCGCGGGGGGGCTGGCGCTCGGCGAGTGGGCGCCCGCCCCCCGGCGCGCTCGCGTGCTGGCGCGCCGGGGGCTTTGCGGCTTTGCGCGAAGGCGACACGTGCGCCGTGCGCGTCACGCTGGCTGTCCGCCGCGTAACGGAGCTGCGGCGCGAGTGTGCCGCGTCTCGGTCGCGCCGGCCGCGCGCCGCGGGGTGTGGTCCCCAATGCACACTATGCGGGGCAGAAGCGACCACGCCCCCGACCCGAGGGTCACGCGAACGTGACAGATGCGCCCCGCGGGTCACGCCGCGTGTCTGCTGCGTCACCGGACTGGAGCGCGAATGTGCCCTGCCCCGGGGCCCCGCCGCGACCGGCCGGTCCCCGCGCCCGCCCTGCCTACCATGCAGGCATGCCCGAGCTTCCCGAGGTCGAGATCACCGCGAGGCGGCTCGACGAGGCGCTGCGCGGCGCGTCCGTGCGGTCGGTCCTGGCGCCCGGGGTCAACGCGCTCAAGACGTTCGACCCGCCGATCGACACCGTCGCCGGCCGGCGCCTGGAGGGCGTGCGCCGGCGCGGCAAGCACTTCATCGTCGACGTCGAGGGGGAGCTCGCGCTGCTCATCCACCTCATGTCGGCCGGCCGGCTGCAGCTGTTCGACACGCTGGCCGGCCCGCGCGACCGCACGTCGCGCCTGCTCGTGCGCCTCGACGATGGGCGCGAGCTGCGCCTGCGCGAGTTCGGCACGAAGCAGGCGGCGTGGGTCAAGCTCCTCGCGCGCGACGCGCTCGAGCGCGACGACGCGCTGGCCACGCTCGGACCGGAGGCGTGGCCCGACCCGCCGCCGCTCGAGGATCTGCTCGACGCCGCCCGGCCGCTGCACCCGCTGCTGCGCGACCAGCGCGTGATCGCGGGCATCGGTCGCTCCTGGGTCGACGAGATCCTGTGGGCGAGCCGCCTGTCGCCGTTCAAGCGCGGCGACGACCTCGACGCGGACGAGCGCGCCACGCTGCGCGAGGCCATCCGCCAAACCCTCGACGACGCGATCGCGCACTACGAGGAGACGGTCCACCTTCCGATCCCCGACAAGCTGCCGATGCCGCTGCGCGTCCATCGCCACGAGGGCGAGCCGTGCCCGCGCTGCGGCACGACCCTCGCCGCCGTGCACTTCGAGGACTACGTGATCGCCTACTGTCCGAGCTGCCAGACCGGCGGGCGCGTCCTGAAGGACCGCCGCCTGTCACGGTTGCTGAAGTAGACGCCGCATCCCCACCGACGCGAAAGGACCAGACATGATCGAGCAGGGCGAGCAGGCCCCCGACTTCGAGCTTTCCGATCAGAACGGCGAGACCGTGCGCCTGTCCGCCCTGCGGGGTCGGCCGGTCGTCCTCTACTTCTACCCCAAGGCCGATACGCCGGGGTGCACGACGCAGGCCTGCGGCATTCGCGACCACCGCCAGCAGTACGAGATCGTGGGCGCGGCGGTGCTCGGGGTCTCGCCCGACCCGGTGAGCGCGGTCAAGAAGTTCGCCGACAAGCACGATCTCGGCTTCACCCTGCTCGCCGACCCCGACCACGCCGTCTGCGAGCGCTACGGCGTGTGGGTGGAGAAGTCGATGTACGGGCGCACGTACTGGGGCGCGCAGCGATCGACGTTCATCATCGGCCCCGACGGCGTGGTGGCGAGCGTCATCCCGAAGGCGTCGCCCAAGACGCACGACGACGACGTGCTCGCGGCGCTGCGCGAGATCTCAGGCGCCACGGCCTGATCGGCGGTCGTGGAAGCGGCGGGCCAGCGCCGCGCACCGGCGCCACGGCCTGATCGGCGGTCGCGGAAGCGGCGGGCCAGCGCCGCGCACCGGCGCCACGGCCTGATCGGCGGTCGCGGAAGGGCCCGGCCAGCGCCGCGCACGGGCGGCGCTACGCGCCGGCGGTGTCGCTGTCCGACGAGCCCGACGTGTCGTCCGAGCCCGAGCTCGTCGTGCCCGACTGATCGGTCGTCGTGCCGGACGATCCGGTGGTGGTGCCCGACGAGCCGGTGGTGGTGCCGGACGATCCGGTCGTCGTGCCCGACGAGCCGGTGGACGTGTCCGACAACCCGGAGGTCGTGCCCGACGAGCCCGCGGTCGTGTCCGACGCCCCCGAGTTGGTGTCCGACGATCCGGTGGTCGCGCCAGAGGACCCGGTGGTCGCCCCCGACGAGGCGCTCGACCCGCCCGAGGGTGCCGCGGTCGTCCCCGAGGCGGCCGCCGGCGCCGTGGCCGCCGGCGCCTTGACCGGGACGACCTCGGTCGTCTCGTCCGTCCCGCTGCCGTAGACGTGCAGCGTGCGGCCGTTGCGGTGCTCGAGCGTGAAGGCCTCGCCCTCGCGCGGGTTGCCGGAGGCCTCGTTGAGGTACATCCCGGCGTCGACGCCGCTCATGATCTTCGCGTACGGCGCGCCGGTGACCGGTTGCAGCTGCTCGCCGGTCGGGCGTGACGGCCCGCGGTTGGTGGTGGTCGAGCCGGCGGCGCTCGAGCCCGGCGCGGCGGCGCCGCCGGTGGCCGTGGACGAGCCGGCGGCCGGCACGGACGCGGCCTTCAGGGTCGCGGCGAAGGTCGTCGACCCGTCGCTGCGGGCGGCATGACGGATGCTCGTGGGCGTGGCCGCGGGCGAGGCAGGCGAAGCGGCAGCCGCCGCCGCGGGGTCCGGGGCGCTCGTCGACATCTTCGCCGGTGATCGGCAGCGGATGCGCGCACTTGAGCCCGCGGGCCGCTGGTGCAGCCGGTGCCCCGGGGCGTGGTTATCATCCGCCGCGCCCCGAACATTCGAAAGGAGAGCACGGGCATGCCCGAGACGCTGGAGCGCGACCAGGCGGACGCGCTGTACGAGCCGCCACGGCTGAGCTTGGACGACGAACCGATCGAGCAGGACGAGGAGGACATCGACCTCGACGAGATCGACCTCGACGACATCGACCTCGACGAGGACGACGACGACTACGGCGAGGACGAGGACTAGCCGCGTCCTCGCCCTCGTGCTGACGCCGCCATCGCTGTGACCGTCGCCCGGCCGCATACGCTTGAGGCAGCTTGTCCGTGCTCGCCTCCGCATCCATCGGCCAGAGCCTCACGTCCTTCCTCGACTCGGTCGGGAAGTTCTTCAACGACATCGCACAGCTGCACTGGGGCGCGCTCGTCGTCGGGCTCCTCTTCTTCGCGCTCAACCTGACCGCGCGCACGCGCGCCTTCTACAACTCGCTGCGTGCGGCATACCCCGCCGAGCGCATCTCCTGGCTGCGCATCTGGGGGGCCTACTGGGCGGCCGTCGGCTTCAACAACCTCGTGCCGGCGCGTGGCGGGGACGTCATCAAGCTCTTCCTCACGAAGAGCTCGGTGCGCAACTCGCATTACCCGACGGTCGCGGCCGCGTTCTACGTCGAGTCGGTGTTCGACGCGATCGTCGGCGTCTTCGTCCTCACCTACGCCTTCAGTCAGGGCGTGTTCCCCAAGCCGCCGAGCTTCGCCAAGCTCGACTCGTTCGACATCTCCTGGCTCGCGTCGCACTTCCGCTTCACCCTCTTCCTGCTGACGCTCATCGCCATCGCCGGGCTTGCCGCGTTCGCCGCGCTCTCCCCGCGCGCGCAGGCGCTGTGGGCCAACGTGCGCCAGGGATTCACGATCCTGCGCGACCGCCGCCGCTGGCTGCGCGAGGTGGTCGCCTACCAGGTGCTCGGATGGGCCTGCCGCTTCACGGCGTACTGGCTCATGCTGGACGCCTTCCGGCTCGGCGGCTCGGTCCACAAGGTCCTGCTCGTCTTCGGCGTGCAGGCGGTCGCCGGTGCGGTCCCGTTCACCCCGGGCGGCGCCGGCGTGCAGCAGGCGCTGCTCGTCCGGGTCTTCTCGTCGTTCGCCGCCGGGCCGGTCGTCGCCGCCTACTCGGTCGGGCAGCAGATCGCGATCACGGTGCTCACCGCGGGGGTCGGCCTGGCCGCGGTCGTGTTCGTGTTCCGCTTCCGCTCGTTCCGGGAGGTCGTCCAAGCCGGGCGAGCCTCGCAGGAGGCCGAGAAGGCCGGGCGCACGCCACAGGACAGCTCGGCGGGAGCGCGCGCGCGGGCCCGGGCGTCGCGCCGCGCCGGCTACTGAAGGCCGTCGCGCGCTTCGCGCACCAGCGTCACGGCCTCGGGGAACACGGTCGCCATCACCGCGCGGATCTGCTCGGCCTGCGCCTCGGCGCTGCCCTGCAGGTTGACCCGGTTGACGGCGGCCACCGTCATGTCGACGGCGAGCTTGATCGCGTTATCCGCCCAGGCGAGGCGCTGCTGGCCCTGCATCTGCTCGGCGAACGCGGCGAGCCGCTTCTGCAGCTCCTCCGGGTCGCCGAAGAGGTCTCCGAAGCCGCCTTCCATACCGCCATCGTAGCGCCGCGGCGCTCGCTCAGCCGCCTCGATCGTGGAAGTAGAAGTCGGGCAGCGCCGCGCGTGTGATCTCGGCGGTGAGGCTGTGGCCGAGCTCGGGATCGCCGGCGCGCGCGGCCAGGTCGTCGAGCGTCACGATGCCCGACAGGCGCCCGCCGTCCAGGACCGGCAGGCGGCGGATCCCGTGCGCCACCATGAGCGCCGCCGCCTCTCGCAGGTCGAGCTCGGGCGTGGCGGTGACGACCGGGGCCGAGGCGAAGCCCTCGACCGGATCGGCTCCGTCGCGGCCCTCGGCGAGGACGCCGACGGCGAGGTCGCGGTCGGTGATGAAGCCCACCGGGCGGCCGTCGTCGTCGACGAGCACGACCGACCCGACGTTGCGCTCGCGCATGAGCTCGGCCACCGCGCGCACCGAGGATCGCGGGCTCGTCGTCACGACCGATCCGGTCATCACGTCGCAGATCTCCACCCCGCGGACTGTAGTGAGGAACGCCGGTCGGCGCGAGCGCGGCCGGGCGTCCGCCCGCGGCGCCGGCACGCTCTCACCTAGACTCCTCAGGCCATGCCCGACGCCCCTCAGCGCAGCCACGACGAGCAGATCGCGTGGGAGCTGCACCGCCGCGCCCGCGTCGGGGTGCTCGCCGCGGCCGGCGGCGTCCTCTACGAGCTGAGCGCGAGCATCCTGTCCGCCGTGCTGAAGAGCGTGCCGACCGTCGGCCTCCTGCAGGGGATCGGCCCGGCACTGCAGGGGAACGCCTCGCCGATCGTCAGCCCCGGAGCCGCCGAGGTCCGCTTCGTCAGCTCCCACACGTTCGGCACGATCGCCGGGAGCACGATCAACGCGATCGCCGTCCTGTTCACCGTCGTCGCGCTCACCTTCGTCATCGACGCCACGCGCTACCGCCGGCCGGAGTCCTTCCGCTACGCGCGTCCGCTGATGCTCGTGGGCGGGGTCGCCTTCGCGCTGCTGAGCGTCGCCCACGAGGTCATCAACGCAATCGAGACGCACGCCTTCGCGCACGGGCACGACTTCAGCAACGCGGCCGTCGTGCACGCCCTGACGACGAACACGCCGTCGGTGGTTGCCACCTACCTCGACCTGATCGTCGCCCTCGCCTTCGCCGTCGCCGTCGGCGTGACGTCGATCAACGGGATGCGCGTCGGGCTTCTGCCCAAGGTTGCCGGGTACGTCGGCGTCGTCGTCGCCGTCCTGTTCGTGCTGCCGTTGCCGCTGCAGCTGCTGACCGCGCTGTGGCTCGTCGGCATGGGCTTCCTGCTGCTCGGGCGCTGGCCCGGGGGGATCCGCCGGCCTGGGAGAGCGGCGAGGCGCGGCCCTGGCCGAGCGCGGCGGAGAAGCGCGCGGAGGCCCAGGCGGCCGCCGGCGGCCCGAGCGAGCCGCCGCGCCGCGGCCTGTTCGGCGGTCGTCGCCCGGGCGCCTCGGCGGCGCCCGCGGCCACCGTCGTCGAGGCGGCACCGGAGCCGACGGCCCGGCCGCACTCGCGCTCGAACAAGCGCAAGCGCCGCCGCGAGCGCTGAGTCAGACGCCGAGCCGCCGCCGCAGGGCGGGAAGCTGTCGGCGCGCGATCGGCAGCTCGCTGCCGTCCTGCAGGCGCAGGCGGGCGTTGCCGTCGAGCGACGGGCAGACCTCGATCGCGCGCTGCAGGTTCGCCACGTAGGCCCGGTGCACGCGCACGAAGCCGTGTGTGGCCCAGCGCTCTTCGAGCTCGCCGAGGCGAGCGCGCACGAGAAAGCGCCCGTTGTCGGTCACGACGCGGACGTAATCGCCGTGGCTCTGCAGGTACAGGACGTCCGCGCGGTGCAACAGCCGCGTCCGGCCGCCGCGCCCGCCGGGCAGCGGGAGGATGTCGCCGAGCACCGGTGCGACCGGAGCGTCGGCCCCGTCCGGGCCGGGCGCACCAGCGCTCGACACGCGCGGCGTCGCGTCGACGATGCGCAGCACGGCCCGCGCGATGCGCTGGCGACCGACCGGCTTCATGAGGTAGTCGAACGCCTGCAGCTCGAAGGCCGAGACGGCGGCCTCCTCGTGGGCGCTCACGAAGACGACCGGTGGCGGCGTCGCGAAGCGGCGGAGCACGCCGGCCAGGGCCAGGCCGTCGACGTCGGGCATCCGCACGTCGAGGAACAACCCGGCGAACGCCTCCGTGGACAGCAGGCGCAGCGCCTCCGAGCCATCGCTGGCGCAGCGCACCTCGCCGACGTGCGGGTCGGCGCGCAGCAGCCGCGCGAGGTCGTTGAGCGCGGGCAGCTCGTCGTCGACGGCCAGCAGGCGCAGGCCGCCACTCATCGCGCGACCTCCGCGGGGATCGGCGCTGCGGCGTCGATCGCCGGCGCGTCGTCCTGCCACGCGAGGGCGGCGCGCTTGGGCAGCGTCATCACGACGGTCGTCCCGCGCCCGGGGCGCGAACGCAGCTGCAGACCGTACGGCGCGCCGAACATCGCCCGCAAGCGGGCCTGGACGTTGGACAGGCCGATGCCACCCCCGGGGGCCGAGCCGTCGTGCGCCGCGAGCAGCGTACGCACCGAGGAGAGGTCCATGCCGACGCCGTCGTCGCTCACCCGCAGCTCGACGTCGTCGCCGAGGTCGCGAGCGACGATCTCCACGCGTCCGGCACCGCCGCGCTCCTCCAGGCCGTGGCGCACGGCGTTCTCGACGAGCGGCTGCAGCGACAGCACCGGCATCGCGGTTTCGCGGACGCGCGCCGGGATTCGCAGTCGCACCTGCAGGCGGTCGCCGAAGCGTGCCTGCTCGAGCCGCAGGTACGTCTCGACGTACTGCAACTCGTCGGCCAGCGTGACGACCGGCCGCTCGCCGCGGAAGGCGTACCGCGTGAACTCGGCGAACTCCGACAGCAGCTCGCGCGCATCGTCGGGCCGCGAGTGGATGTAGCTCCCGACGGCGGCCAGCGCGTTGTAGATGAAGTGCGGGGAGATCTGCGCCCGCAGCGCCCGCAGCTCGGCGCTCGCGAGGCGCTCGCTCTGCGCCTCCAGCTCGGAGAGCTCGATCTGCGCCGAGACGAGGCTCGCGGCCTCGCCGATCACCTGGGCGTCCTCGCCGGTCAGTCG
Source organism: uncultured Solirubrobacterales bacterium (assembly GCA_963710725.1). GTDB lineage: Bacteria > Actinomycetota > Thermoleophilia > Solirubrobacterales > Solirubrobacteraceae > CAVQBJ01. The sequence goes on from CAVQBJ010000001.1 coordinate 300,072, forward strand.
CTCGGCGCTGTGGTAGAAGGCGATGAGGCTGCCGATCCGCTCGCCCCCGACGCGCAGCGGCGCGACGATCGCCGCGCGCAGCGGACAGCCGGCCACGGAGCAGCCGATGCTCGCATCGATGCGCACCCAGTCGCTGCCCGAGATGAGCGTGGGCGGCAGTCCGCTGCCGCCCGGGTGGTGGTGCTCGATCCCGGCGCCGTCGAAGGCGATCACGTCATCGCGGTCCGCGAGCGCGACCGCGATCGCCTGCGTGAGGATGCGCAGGTGCGGCGCCGCCGCCCGCGCACTGGCCGGCGTCAGCCCGCGTCGCAGGTCGGGAAGAATCGCGGTCGCCTCGTGCAGGGCCGACTGCATGGCGCGCCCCTGGCCGAGGAAGAGCGAGCGCGGCGCGAAGCGGTTGGCGAGGAACAGCGAGGCAACGACTGCCCAACCGAGCACGACGCCCAACACCACTTCCATGTCCAGCTCCTTCCCTCCTCTGGGGAGGATAGACCTCGCCGGGCACCGTGGCGACGATTCACGTGGAATCTCTGGGCCACGCGTCGGCGGCAGGCCCGGACGGCGCGCGTTCGGCGCGGGCTCCGCACCGCTCACGGCGCCACGGGCACCGCTCGTCGCGCACTGGCTTGCCGCGCGTGACGAGCAGTGGGACACCGTGTGCGGGTGGGCGTCACTGCCCCCCCTTTCACCTTTGATCGGAGGAGGTCTGTGATGGAGGCATCGACAAGCGGCTCGGGCGGCGGCGCGAGCTGGACGCCGGCGGACCCGGGCCCGCTCGGACTCGCCGGTTTCGCGATGACGACGTTCGTGTTGAGCATGTACAACTCCCACCTCGTCAGTCCCGTCGGCACGCCGGTCGTGCTCGGGCTCGCACTCGCCTACGGCGGTATCGCGCAGCTGCTGGCGGGCATGTGGGAGTTCCGCACCGGTAACACATTCGGGGCCGTCGCGTTCACCTCGTTCGGGGCGTTCTGGCTGTCCTTCTGGGCGATCAACGTCTTCTACGCCCCGCTGCTCGTGGCCGGGCACGCCCACAGCGACATCGCGCTGTACCTGTACGCATGGGCGATCTTCACCACGTACATGTGGGTGGCGTCGTTCCGCACCTCGGCGGCCGTGAACCTCGTGTTCTTCCTGCTGGCGATCACCTTCTTCCTGCTGGCGATCGGGAACGCCGGCCTGAACACGAGCGTCATCAAGGCCGGTGGCTACGTCGGGCTGGCGACCGCCATCGTGGCGTGGTACGCCTCGTTCGCGGCGGTCACGAACTCCACGTTCGGGCGCACGGTGCTCCCGGTGATGCCGCTCAGCCGGCCGGCGGGTGGCGGAGAGGTTCCCGTCCGCGGCGGGGCGCCGGCCCAGTAGGCGTCGCAAGCCTGCGCCGGGGCCGCTCCGGTCCCGGCGCGGCCGGGGCTGTCCCCGGCGCGCGATTTACAGTAAACCGTAGGCACGGGTCCCGTCCCGTGAGGTTCAAAATTTCAGGAGCGAGAGGTGGGCCATGGCGACTGAACCGAAGCTTTCGACCGGCGAGGAGCTCGAGCATGAGCTCGCCGACCTGCTCGAGGTCGAGCGGATCGATCCCCCCGAGGCCTTCCGCGCCCGGGCGCGATACTCGGATCCGTCGGTGTTCGAACGGGCGCAGGCCGACCCGCTGCAGTGGTGGGTCTCCGAGGCCGAGCACCTGCACTGGTTCACCCGCTGGGAGCACGTGCTCGACGATTCGGACCCGCCGTTCTACAAGTGGTTCGTCGGCGGCAAGCTGAACGTCTCCTACAACTGCCTGGATCGCCACGTCGAGGCAGGACTCGGCGAACGCGTCGCCTACCACTGGCGCGGCGAGGAGGGCTCCGAGCGCGACCTCACCTACGCCGAGCTGCATCGCGACGTGCAGCGCTTCGCCAACGCACTGAAGGATCTCGGCATCGCCAAGGGTGACGTCGTCGGCATCTACCTGCCGATGATCCCGGAGGTCGTCGTCGCGATGCTCGCCTGTGCGCGCATCGGCGCGATTCACAACGTCGTGTTCGGCGGCTTCTCGGCCGAGTCCGTTCGGGAGCGCATGGAGTTCTCCGAGGCGAAGGCGCTCATCACCGTGGATGGCGCTGCGCGCAAAGGCAAGACCGCGGCGGTCAAGCAGAGCGTCGACGAGGTGATGGGCGATCTCGCGACACTGGAGCGGATCGTCGTCGTGCGCAGCAAGGGGACCCCGTGCGAGATGCGTGACGGCCGCGACGTCTTCTACGACGAGATCATGGCCGCCGCCGACGCCGAATGCGCGCCCGAGCCGATGGACGCCGAGGACCCCCTTTACATCCTCTACACCTCGGGATCGACGGCCAAGCCGAAGGGAATCCTGCACACGACCGGGGGCTACCTCGTCGGCGTCAGCTCGACGCATCGCAACGTGTTCGACCTGCGGCCCGAGGAGGACGTGTGGTGGTGCTCGGCCGACGTCGGCTGGGTCACCGGGCACTCCTACATCGTCTACGGGCCGCTCGCCAACGGCGCGACCAGCGTCATGTACGAGGGCGCGCCCGACTACCCGCACAAGGGCATCTGGTGGGAGCTGTGCGAGCGCTACGGGGTGACGATCTTCTACACCGCGCCGACGGCGATCCGCGCCTGCATAAAGTGGGGGGCGGAGTTCCCCAACGCCCACGACCTCAGCTCGCTGCGCCTGCTCGGCACCGTGGGCGAGCCGATCAACCCGAAGGCGTGGCTGTGGTACTGGAAGGTGATCGGTCGCGAGCGCTGCCCGATCGTCGACACGTGGTGGCAGACCGAGACCGGCTGCATCATGATCACCACGCTGCCCGGCGTTCAGTACGCCAAGCCGGGGTCGGCCGGCACGCCGTTACCGGGGGTGTACGCCGACGTCCTCTCCGAGAGCGACGGCCAGCCGATCGCAGAGGGCCAGGGCCTGCTCGTGCTCACGCGCCCGTGGCCGGCGATGCTGCGCACGCTCTACAAGGAGCCCGAGCGGTTCGTGGAGACGTACTTCAGCCGCTTCGGTCGCGAGATCTACCTCGTCGGCGACGCGGCGCGCAGGGACAAGGACGGCTATCTCTGGGTCATCGGGCGCATCGACGACGTCGTCAACGTCTCGGGCCATCGCATGTCCACGGCCGAGGTGGAGTCGGCGATCGTCTCGCACCCGAGCGTGGCCGAGGCGGCGGTGATCGGCCAGTACGACGAGGACACCGGCCAGGCGATCACGGCGTTCGTCACGCTCAACGCCGAGGTCGTGGGCGACGACGAGATGGTGGTCGACATCCGCGAGACGGTCGCGGTGCGGATCGGCAAGCTGGCGCGGCCCAAGCGCGTCATCTGGGCCGAGGACCTGCCCAAGACCCGCTCGGGGAAGATCATGCGCCGCCTGCTGCGTGACATCGCCGAGGGCCGCGAGCTCGGCGACGTGACGACGCTGCGCGACCCGGCGGTCACCGAGCAGCTCGCCGACCGCGTCGCCGAGCTGCAGTCCGAGGAGGCATAGGGCCGGCCGCAGGCGCCGCGGCCGGGTCGGTCTTTACGACGAACACCCCCCGGAGCGCCGCCGGATCGGCGTATCATCGAAGCATGAGCAACCTCGCACCGCGCAAGCGCAGCAACCTGTCGCGCAATCAGCGCGTCGACCGGGCCTCGACGCTCATCATGGTCGGCGGGGCGAGCGCCGTGGGCTTCGTCGTCACGTTCGTGCTGATGGTGGCCGGCGTGCTCGGCGCCGGCATCCCGATCGTCCTCGCGATCGTGGCCGCCGTGTGCGGGTTCGGCGCCCGGCGCATCATCAACAGCTAGCGATCGCGTTAGATTCCAGCTGGAGCTGGAGCGAGTGACGGAGGGTCGCGCGATGTCGATCGACGCGCAGACGACGTACGAGCAGGTCGTGGCCGAGCACCGCTGGCAGGTGCCCGAGCGCTACAACATCGCCGCCGACGTGTGCGACGCGCACCCGCGCGAGCGGCTGGCCATGGTCCACGAGCACTACTCGGGTGCCGTGCGCGAGATCACCTGGGGCGAGCTGCAGGACCTCGCCAACCAGGCGGCGAACGTGCTGGCCGGCCTCGGCGTGCAGCGGGGGGACCGGGTGGCCGTCGTGCTGCCGCCGACGCCCGAGACGGCCGCGGTGTTCTTCGGGGTGTGGAAGCTCGGCGCGATCCTGCTCTCGATGTCCGTGCTCTACGGCGACGACGGTATTCGCCACCGGCTGACCGACTCGCAGAGCCGGGTGCTCGTGACCGACGCCGCGAACGCGGGGCGCTTCGACGCGAGCCTTGTCGATCAGCTGCTCGTGCTCGACGAGGAGACGCTGCCGGCGGCCTGCACGGAGTTCACGACCGTCGACACGGCGGCCGACGACCCGGCCCAGCTGTACTACACCTCGGGCACGACCGGCCTGGCGAAGGGGATCGTGCACGCGCATCGCTACCTGCTGGCCCACGAGGAATTCATCTATTGCCACGACGTTCGTGCCGGTGAGCGCTTTCACGGGATGGGCGAGTGGGCATGGGCGGCCGGAATCTCGCCGCTGCTCGGACCGTGGCGGTTCGGCGCCGTGCAGTACGTGCTCCAGCGCGAGGGCGGCTTCCAGCCCGATCGCCAGCTCGACTTCCTCTCGCGCTACGAGGTGACGAACGTGTTCACCACCCCGACGGCGGTGCGCTCGATGATGGGCATCGCCGACGCCGGCACGCGGTATCCGCAGCGCTTTCGCATCGTGTGCTCGGCCGGCGAGCCGCTCAACCCCGAGGCGATCCGCTGGTTCCGCGAGCAGTACGGCGTCACCGTGCTCGACTTCTACGGGCTCACCGAGGGCTACCCGCTGTGCGCCAACTTCCCGTTCATGGAGGTCCGCGAGGGTTCGATGGGCCGGCCGATGCCGGGCTGGGACGTGGCGCTGCTCGACGAGGACGAGCGGCCGGTGGCCGAGGGCGAGCGCGGCGAGATCTGCTGGCGCGCCCGCTCGAACCCGCACTACCCGCTCGGCTACTGGAACCTGCCCGAGGCGAGCGAGGAGACGTTCGGCGGCGACTGGTTCCACACGAAGGACGCCGCCAGCGTCGACGGGGACGGCTACTTCTGGTACCAGGGGCGAGCCGACGACGTCATCATCGCCGCCGGCTACCGGATTGGCCCCTTCGAGGTCGAGTCGGCCTGCCTGGAGCATCCTGCCGTCGCCGAGGCCGCCGCCGTCGCCTCACCCGACGAACGGCGGGGGAACGTCGTGAAGGCGTTCATCGTGCTCGCCGCCGGCCAGGCGCCGAGCGACGAGCTCGCCGAGCAGATCAAGGCCTTCGTGCGCGAGCGCCTGTCGGCGTACGCCTATCCGCGGCGGATCGAGTTCGTGCGCGAGCTGCCCAAGACGCTCACCGGCAAGATCCGGCGCATCGAGCTGCGCGAGCAGGAACGCGAGCGCGCGTCCGGCTGACATGAGAGCTCGCTTCGGGGACGTCCCCGATTGCGCGTCATGCTGTTAGCTTGGTTCAAGCTCGGCTGCTCCCCATGCCGACAAGGAGACCGATGTCCCTACAGCCAATCCCGGCCAGGCACGGCCTGACCCCGCTCCTCGGAGGCCCGCTGCCGTGATCGAAGTCAACAACGTCACCAAGCGCTACGGCGCGACCGTCGCGGTGCGCGACCTCAGCTTCAAGATCAAGCCGGGCATCGTGACCGGATTCCTCGGTCCCAACGGCGCCGGGAAGTCAACGACGATGCGCCTCATCCTCGGGCTCGACGCCGCGGACTCCGGCACGACTCTGGTGAACGGCAAGCCGTACGCCGAACACAGCGCACCGCTGTGTGAGGTCGGCGCGCTGCTGGAGGCACGATCCGTCCACACGGGACGTTCGGCGCGCAATCACCTGCTCGCGCTCGGTCAGACGCACGGCATCGGCCGCGCGCGCGTCGATGAGATGATCGACCTCGTCGGCCTGCACGACGTGGCCGGCGGCCGGGTCGGGGGCTTCTCGCTCGGCATGGGCCAGCGGCTCGGGATCGCGCAGGCGCTGCTTGGCGATCCTCACACCGTGATGCTCGACGAGCCGGTGAACGGACTCGACCCCGAGGGCATCCAGTGGGTGCGCAACCTGCTCAAGGGGCTGGCCGCCGACGGCCGCACGGTCTTCGTCTCGTCGCACCTCATGAGCGAGATGGCGCTCACCGCCGAGCACCTCGTCGTGATCGGCAAGGGCGAGCTGATTGCCGACACGAGCGTTGCCGACTTCGTGGCGAGCGCCTCCAGCAACGTCGTCCGCGTGCGGTCGCCGCGGCTGGGAGACCTGATCGCCGCGCTCAAGTCACCGACGGTGACCGTCAAGTCGATCGAGCCGTCCCTCGCCGAGATCGGGGGCCTGAGCGCCGAGCAGATCGGCGACGCCGCCGCCGCGCAGAGCATCGCCGTGCACGAGCTGACCCCGGTGCAGGCGTCGCTGGAGGAGGCCTTCATGGAGCTGACTCAGGGGGCGGTGCAGTTCCATGCCTCCACCACGCAAGAGACCGAGGTGACCCCCGCATGAGCACCACCACAGTCGCCCCCAGCACCGGCGTCGAGCGCGCCGGCGTGCAGCGCCCCGGCATCCGGTTCTCCGGCGTCATGCGCTCGGAGTGGACCAAGCTCCGTTCCGTGCGCTCGACGATGTGGTCGCTCGGGGTTGGCGTCCTCTTCCTCATCGGTATCGGCATCCTCGGATGCCTCATCACGGAGTCCCGCTATCCGAACCTGCGCCACGATTTCCATCCGCTCACGCAGAGCCTCGCCGGCGTCAACCTCGCCCAGTTCGCCGTCGGCGTTCTCGGAGTGCTGACGATCACCGCCGAATACTCGACGGGCATGATCCGCTCGTCGATGTGCGCGGTGCCCAAGCGCCTTCCGGTGCTGTGGGCCAAGGCGCTCGTGTTCGGTGCGGTGACGTTCGCGATCACCCTCCCGGCGATCGTGATCGTCTTCCTCATCGGCCAGTCGATCCTGTCCGGGCACCACCTGCAGGTCTCGCTGTCGACGCCCGGCGTGGTCCGGTCGCTGTTCGGCGCGGCGCTGTTCCTCACCGTGATGGGCCTGTTCGGGCTCGGCCTCGGCACGATCATCCGCACGACCGCCGGCGGGATCTCCGCCCTGGTGGCCATCGTGTTCGTGATCCCGCCGATTCTGCAGGCCATTCTGACGACGAGCCTTTCGAACGACATCAATCCGTATCTCCCGCTCAGCGCGGGCGGCGCCATCTGGACGATCAACCCGGATTCGAACACGCTCTCCCCGTGGGCGGGCTTCGCGGTGTTCTGCGCCTACGCCGCCCTGTCGCTCGCGATCGGTGCGGTGGTGCTGCGCAGGCGCGACGTCTAGCCTGCCGGGCGACCCGTAGGGCTGCCGGCGCCGGCAGCTCAGCGCTGCGTCCGGGAGTCGGTGCGCATCTCGGACAGGATCCGCTCCAGGCGTGGCTCCGAACTGGAGTCCAGGTGGCGCATCGCGCCGGCCACCGACGGATGGACCGCCTCGATGAGGGCGTGCATCTCGTGGGCCACGGCGCGGTAGCCGGGGTGGCCCTCGCGCCCGGAGCGCAGCTCGATCAGCTGCATCGCCTCGCGGGCGTTCAGGTCGAGCAGGTAGCGGATCCGGTAGCCGAGGCACAGCGCGTAGGGAGCCGCGTGCGTGAGGCCGGCGTCGACGAGGCGCTCGGACTCGCGGCGCGAGACCTCGAGCGCGCGACGGTAGTCGTCGGCGACGCCCGCGTCGTGCAGCTCCTCGGGGACCCCGGCGCCGAGCTCGGGGCCGAACGTCTGCCATTGCACGGTGAGCATGCGGTGGCGCTGCAGGTCGCGGAAGGCGCCGTAGTCGGAGACGATCTCGAACCGGTAGCGCAGCGCCTCGAAGCCGCGACCCGGCCGATGCCGGCGGTTGGCGCGGGCGCCGACGAGGTCGGCGAGCGCGGCCGCCTTGCTCTCGGTGTCGAGGTCGGCGACGGTGTCGAGCGTCCGCCGCTCCGACACGCCGGCGGCCTCGAACAGGAGCGCCGCGAGCAGCCGATCCTCGTCGCCCTCGACGTGCAGCAGGCGCACCGACGGTCCGCCGTCGCCGTCGCCGTCGGCGGCGCGGTCGAGGCCGAGCCGCCCCGCCCACCGTCGGGCGGCCAGCTCGCGCTGCTGGAGGAAGTTGATCCACTCGCCGCCGCGGTCGGGACGCTCGACGCGGGCGACGAAGCTCGGCATCACCGCCTTCACGGCGTCGAGGATCTGCGCCCCGCAGGCGCGCGCCTCGGGGAGCGGGTGGGCGAGCAGGTGCAGGACGAGCTGCTCGTAGGTCTGCCCCGACGCGAAGATGCCCATGTGCGACAGCGAGGCGGCCGGCAGCAGGCCGCGCAGCAGGTCGAGCGCCTTCGCCTTGACCGCGCGCGCATGGGCGGCGGGTGACTCGCCGGGCGCCGCCGGGAAGGTGTCGGCGGCCCACGCGGTGACGGCCGGCAGCGAGCGGGCGTAGGTGTCGAACAGCTCGGTCATCGCCGCCTCGTAGGCCGGTCCGAGGTCGGCGTCGCGATAGAAGCGGTAGCCGCCGCCCGGCATCGGGGCGTCATAGGCGATGTAGCGCGTGGACTGCTCGAGGTACGCGCCCAGGCGCGGCCGCTGCAGCAGCTTGGTGAGTACGTTGGACACCCACTCGCAGGCGACGTGGGCCCCGCCGAGCTGGGCGACGGAGTCGTCGCCGTAGCCCACGAACACGCGCTCGTACAGCTGCGCGGCCCGCGTGCCCTCCGCCTCGTCGAAGGCGCCGCCGCGGCTCTCGGGCAGGTCGTCGGCGAACTCGTCGAGGAACAGGCGGCGCAGCGTGCCCGGATAGCGTGAATAGCGCGCGAAGAGCGCGCCCTTGACCGTCTCGGGCAGGTTCACGAGCGCGAACACCGGCCGGTCCAGGTTCGTGAAGTGCGGCGCGAGGCGGGTCTGCTCCGCCTCGGTGAAGCTCTCGTGCGGGTAGTCCAAGGGGAGCGTGATGCTAGCGCTCGCTGCGGCGCGCCTCGTCGGGCTCGCGCTCGATACGGTCCCGCGATGCGTGTGCCCTCAGCCCGCGTGGGGTGTCTGGCGTTGTGCGTTGCGCTGGCGGCCTGCGGCTCGTCCTCGACGCCGACGCCGGGACAGGCGCGGGGGGTGATCTCCGGGGCCACGGGCAGCTACGCCGGCCTGCCGCTCGGCGCCACGATCGCCCAGCTGCACGCGCGCTTCGGTGCGCCGCTGCCCACGAACGACAACCCGTACTACACCCCGGCGCAGGCCCCGCCGCTGCTAGCGGCCGACAGCTACCTCGATTGGGTGTACCGCGACGTCGGGGTGACCTTCATCGCCGGGCGCGTGGCGAGCCTGACCGTCTACGGGCTCGGCGCCGCGACCGGACGCGGGGTCGGGATCGGCGATCCGCTGTCGGGCGTGCGCCCGGCCTATCCCGGCGCGCGCTGCCAGCCGGCGCGGGGGGGCGTCAATCCGGAGGCGCCGGGCTGTCAGGTGGCGGCCGGTCGCGGGGTGTACCTGTACTTCAGCGGCGACCCGATCAAGCTGATCGCCCTCTCGTCGTATCCGTTCCTGTGAGCGGCGAAGCGAGACGGCCGCTGCAATAAGCTCCGGGGATGGCGACGACCGCGGCCCCGCGTGAGGATCCCGACCTCGAGCAGGCCGCGTGGGACCTGGAGCCGCTCGTCGACGGGAGAGGGGCGGAGGGCGTGCTCGCCCTGCTCGACGACGCGCATGCCCGCTCCGAGGCGTTCGCGACGCGTTACGCCGGCCGGGTGGCCGAGCTCGACGCCGACGGGCTGGCGGGCGCGATGCACGAGCTCGAGACGCTCGAGGACCTCGTCGGTCGCGCCGGCACCTACGCCGGGCTGCGCTTCAGCGTCGACACGACCGACGCCGCGCGCGGCGCGCTGCTGCAGAAGGTCGAGGAGCGGGGCACGGCGATCCAGACGCTGCTGCTGTTCTTCGAGCTGGAGTGGGCGGGCGTGCAGGAGGATCGGGCCGAGGAGCTGCTGCGGGCCCCGGAGCTCGCCTTCTGTGCCCATCACCTGCGCACGATTCGCCGCTACCGCCCGTACCTGCTCAGCGAGCCCGAGGAGAAGATCGTCGCCGAGAAGTCGGTCAGCGGACGGTCGGCGTGGGCGCGGCTGTTCGAGGAGCTGACCTCCGCGATCACGGTGACGCTCGGCGACGGCGAGCCGGGCGCCGAGCCGGTGGCGCTCGACGCCGCACTCAGTCGGCTCGTGCTGCCCGATCGCGACGTGCGCCGCGCGACGGCCGAATCGGTGACGGCCGCGCTGGCGCCGGGGTTGCGCACGCGGGGTTTCATCTTCAACACGCTGCTCGCCGACAAGGCGACCGAGGACCGCCTGCGCGGCTATCGCACCTGGCTGTCGGCTCGCAACCTCGCCAACGAGGCGAGCGACGAGTCCGTGCAGGCGCTCGTGGGCGCGGTCCGCGACCGCTACGAGATCGCCCGGCGGTGGTATCGCCTGAAGGCGAGGCTGCTCGACCTCCCCCGACTGGCCGACTACGATCGCGCCGCGGCGGTCACCCAGGACGAGTTGACGTTCACCTACGGGGAGGCGCGGGAGCTCGTGCTCGACTGCTACGCGGCGTTCTCGCCCGAGCTCGGAAACCTCGCGCGGCGCTTCTTCGACGAGCGCTGGATCGACGCGCCGGTGCGTCCCGGCAAGCGCGGTGGCGCGTTCTGCTCCTCGGCGGTGCCATCGGCCCATCCCTACGTGCTGCTCAACTACACCGCGCGGCGTCGGGACGTGCTCACGATGGCCCACGAGCTCGGCCACGGCGTGCACTTCGCGCTCTCGGCCAGCCAGGGCATCTTCCATCAGGCCACACCGCTGACGCTCGCCGAGACGGCCTCGGTGTTCGCCGAGACGATCGTCTTCGGACGGCTCATCGATGCCGACCAGACGCCGGCGTCGCGGCTCGCCCTGCTCGCCGAGAGCATCGAGGGCGCGATCGCCACCGTCTTCCGCCAGGTGGCCATGAACCGCTTCGAGGACCTCGTCCACACTCGTCGCCGCGAGGAGGGCGAGCTGTCGGTCGAGCACTTCGGCGAGCTGTGGGTGGTGAGCCAGGAGGAGCTGTTCGGCGACTCGGTCGAGGTCACCGAGGGCTACCGCTCGTGGTGGTCCTACATCCCGCACTTCATCAACACCCCGGGCTACGTCTACGCGTACGCCTACGGTCAGCTCCTCGCGCTGTCGGTCTATCAGCGTTACCGGGAGCGCGGTCCGGAGTTCGTGCCGCAGTACCTCGAGCTGCTCAGCGCCGGCGGCTCGCGCAGCCCCGAGGAGCTCGCGGCGATCGTCGACATCGACCTGTCCGATCCGGGCTTCTGGGATGCCGGCCTCGATCTCGTGGAGGCCCAGCTGCAGGCCGCCGAGGCGGCGGCCGAGGCGAGCGGACGGCTCGGGGGGTAGGGCGGCGGGGCGCGCATCACCTCCGCGCGGCCGTTCGGTTAGGCGGCGGACGCACCCGTCACCCTCGCGTCACACCCGCGGGGGCCGGCGCCGCTAGAACAACCCGCCGAACGCTCCGCCCGCGTGCGCGACGAGATCGAACAGCGGCTGCGGGAAGATCCCGAAGACGATCGTGGCCACCCCGGCGGCCAGCGCGACGAAGGCCACCTCGGGCTGCTCGAGCGTGCCGTCGGGACGGCGGCCGTCGCCCGTGGACAGCGCGTCGAGCTCGGGCGAGCCCCCGGCGATCGCCGGCATCGCTCCGACGGCGGTCGCGACCGGCGCGGGCTGCGGTGCGTCGGTCATCCACATCGCCGCGATGACGCGCAGGTAGTACCCGAGCGAGATCATCGAGCCGATGACGATCACGACGCCGAGCCACGTGTAGCTGCTGTCGACCGCCGCCTCGATCAGATAGAACTTGCCGATGAAGCCCGCGGTGGCGGGAATTCCGGCCAGACCGAGCATCGCGAAGGTCATCGGCCAGGCGAGGAACGGCCGCGTGCGCCCGATGCCCGCGAGCGCGTCGATGCGGTCGCCGTAGTCGGTCTCGCGCTCGCGCGCGATGATGACCGCGAACGCGGCCAGGTTCATGAACAGGTACACGGCCAGGTAGAAGGCCACCGCCGAGATGCCGAGCTGCGTCGAGGCCACGACCCCGGCGAGGATGTAGCCGGCCTGGGCCACGGATGAGTAGGCGAGCATGCGCTTCATCGAGGACTGGCCGAGCGCGCCGACGTTCCCGACGATGATCGTGATGGTGGCGATCACGGCGAGCGCCGGGGCCCACACCTGTGCCGTGTCGATGAGCGCGACGTCGAACAGGCGCAGGAACGCGCCGAAGGCGGCGACCTTCGTCGCCACCGCCATGAAGGCCGTCACCGGCGTCGGCGCGCCCTCGTAGACATCGGGCGTCCACTGGTGGAACGGGGCGATCGACGCCTTGAACGCGAGTCCGACGATCGTGAGCGCGATGCCGGTGAGCAGCAGCGGATCGGTGCCGAGCGCGCGTGTGCTGATGGCGGTCTCGATCCCCGAGAAGCTCGTCGCGCCGGTGGCGCCGTAGAGCATCGCCAGCCCGTAGAGCAGCGTCGCCGAGCCGGCCGAGCCGATGATGAGGTACTTCAGCCCCGACTCGAGCGAGTGCTCGCGGCGCATCTCGGCCGCGCAGAGCACGTAGAGCGGGATCGACAGCAGCTCGAGGCCGAGGAACAGCACGACGGTGTTCTGGGCGGCCGCGAGCAGGAACATGCCCCCGACCGAGCTGAGCAGCAGCGCGTAGTACTCGCCGTGGGCGGTCTCCCGGGGTGCGACCGAGTTCCACGACAGCAGGACGGTGGCGATGCCGGCCGTGCACAGGATGAGGTTGAGCGCGAGCGTGAGATCGTCGACGCGGATTGCGCCCGCGACCGCGGTGCGTTGGTGCTTGAAGCGCCAGATCGTCAGCCCGATCGTGATCGCGAGGACGATCAGCGTCAGCACCGGCACGCCGCGCTCGCGCGCGCCGCGGTCTGAGAGCAGACCGAACATGAGCACGACGACCGCCCCGCCGAGCAGCGCGACGAGCGGCGACAGCGAGCCCCAGCCGATGACCGGGTGGGGGAGGTAGTGGGCGGTGGCGAGGATGGGGGTCATCGGCTGCTCGCGATCGTCCTGGTCCCGTCGATGACGGTTCCGCCGCCGCTGCGGTAGACGACTTGCTCATCTGTCGCGAGGTCCGGTGCCCATCGGACGCGGCCGATTTTGTGCGTCGAGGCGCTGTAGCTGACACGCAGCGACAGCGGCGCGCTGGCCAGCGACGCCGTCACCGTCGTCGGTCGTGCCGCCACCTGCGCCGGCAGCACCGCGGCGGTGGCGGAGCGCTCGCTCCGGTGCAGCGCCAGCTGCGGGTAGAAGGCGAAGAACAGGATCACCAGCAGGATCGGCACCAGCACAAGGCCGTCCGCGAGCGACAGCTCCCGCGAGTGCTCCGAGTCGCGGACCCGATTGTGCATCGTGCGGATGTAGACCCGCAGCGCATACACGCTCGCCATCACCACGCCGCTGAAGGCGACGATCGAGATCACGATCTTCGAGTTGAAGACGCCGAGCAGGATGAGGAACTCGCCGACGAAGTTCGCCGAGCCGGGCATCGCCAGCGTCGCCAGCGCGACGATCAGGAAGAAGCTGGCGAGCACCGGCGCCCGGAACGCAAGGCCGCCCATGTCGCGGATGTCCTCCGAGCCGCCGGCGCGCTCGGACAGCAGCAGGATGATGAAGAACAGCGGCGCGACGACGAGGCCGTGGTTGACCATCTGCAGCAGCGCGCCCTGGGCCCCCTGGGGGTTCAGCGCGAAGATCCCCAGGGTGATGAAGCCGAGCTGCGCGACCGACGAGTAGCCGCCGATGAGCCGCGCGTTCGTCTGCGTGAAGGCCATCACCGAGCCGTAGAGGATCGAGAACAGCGCGATCAGCAGCATCAGCGTCTGGAAATGCGCGGCGGCCTGGGGGAAGAGCGGCAGGGCGATGCGCAGGAAGCCGTACGCGCCCGCCTTGCTCAGCACGCCGGAGAAGACCATCAGCACCTCGATCGGCATCGCGCGGTAGCCGTCGGGCATCCAGCCGTGCAGCGGGAAGGCGGGCATCTTCACGAGGAACGCCGCCGCGAAGAACAGGAACAGCCACTCCTGTGAGCCCTTGGAGAGTGGGATCGCCTGCAGCGCCGAGAGCGTGAAGTTGATGGGCTCGTTGCTCGTCTGCGAGGCGAGCACCCCGGTGGCCACGACGGCCGACAGCATCAGCAGCGAGCCGACGAGCGTGTAGATGACGAGCTTGATCGTCGCCTGCACGCGTCCTGGCCCGCCCCAGGCGCCGATCAGGAAGAAGAACGGGATCAGCATGAGGTCGAAGAACACGTAGAACAGCGCGAGGTCCTGGGCGAGGAACACGCCGAGGACGGCCGACTCGGACAGCATGAACAGGAAGTAGAAGAGCCGCGGGCGCTCCCAGTGGCGCAGGGTGGCGGCGAGCACCGCGGCGGCGTACAGCAGGGTGGTGAGGCCGACGAGGAAGACGTTCAGCCCGTCGATCCCGAGCTTGTAGTGGATGCCGAGGGCGCGGATCCAGACGACGTCGGTGACGTGCTGCAGGCCGCGGGTGTGCGGCGTGTAGTCGACGATGTAGCCGATCGCCAGTCCGAGCGCGGCGATCGCGCCGATGAGCGCGATCCCGCCCGCGGCGCGCTCGACGGCGGTCCGCCGCCCTCGTGGGCTCGAGGCGTCCGCGGACGCATCCGGCGCGACTTCCTCGCCGGCGGGCGCACCCGAGCCGCCGACGTTCGCGAGCAGGCTCGCGAGCAGGCCGGCGATGGCGGGGATCCAGAGCAGGATGGAAAGCGGCGGCATCTCGGATCAGGTCTGCAGCAGGAAGTAGAAGGCGACGCCGGCGGCCCCGAGCACGAGCAGCGCGACGTAGTAGCGCAGGAAGCCGTTCTGCAGTGTCCGCACCGCCGCCGAGCCGGCGCGCACGAGCCCGGTCGTGCCGCCGACGATCGCCCCGTCGACGACGACCCGCTCGAACGTCTGCTGGGCGAAGCGGCCGGTCCAGGCCGCCGGGCGCACGACGAGGATGTCGATCGCCTCGTCGAAGTACCACTTGTGGATGAGCAGCTCGTAGACCGCGTGGAAGCGGGCCTGGATGCGCGCCGAGCTGCCGGGGTGCTTGATCCACACCTGGTAGGCGATGAAGATCCCGGTCAGCCCGATCACGGTGCTGAGGATGAGACCGACATCGAGGTTCGCCGTCTTCGTGTGTATGTCGTAGAGCCGCGAGTCGGCGAAGCTCGGGGCGAGGAACTTGTCGATCACCGACGTGACTCGCGGGATCTGCAGGAAGCCGGCCACGATCGCCCCCAGGGCGAGCAGGCTCATGGCGATCTTCATCAGGGGCTGCTGCTCGGCGATGACGTGCACCGGGCCGGGGAAGCCGACGTCGGTGTCCTCGATCTCACCGGTGGCCGGGTTGAACGGATGCTCCGGGTGGTAGAGGTGGCCGTGTTCGAGCTCGACGGCCTCGCGGACCGGCGTGCCGTGGAAGGCGCGGAAGATCATCCGGAACGTGTAGATGCCGGTGAACAACGCGCCGGTGTAGGCGAGCACGTACAGGCCCCAGTGCCAGCCGCCGCGCTCGCCCACCACGAGCAGGATGTCGTCCTTCGAGAAGAAGCCCGATAGCGGTGGCACGGCCGACAGCGCGAGGCCGCCGATGATGAAGGCCGCGTAGGTGAACGGCATCGCCTTGCGGAAGCCGCCCATCTTGTCGAGCGACTGCTCGCCGCCCATCGCGCCGATGAGCGAGCCGGCGGCCATGAACAGCAGCGCCTTGAAGAAGGCGTGCGTCATCAGGTGGAACATGCCGGCCGAGTACGCGCCGACGCTGACCGCCATGATCATGTAGCCGATCTGCGACATCGTCGAGTAGGCGATCACGCGCTTGATGTCCACGACGGCGAGACCGATCGTGCCGGCCACGAACAGCGTGACCGCGCCGATGACCGCGCCGACGTCCTGCGCCGTGGGAGCGAGCTCGAACAGGGGGTGCATGCGGGCGATGAGATAGACCCCGGCGGTGACCATCGTGGCCGCATGGATGAGCGCGCTCACCGGCGTCGGGCCCTCCATCGCGTCCGGGAGCCAGGTGTGCAGCGGGATCTGCGCGGACTTCGCGAACGCGCCGACGAGGAGCAGGATGCAGGCCGGCGACGAGGTCGCCGTTGTTCGTGCCCGGCCCGAACGCGCCGTGGTGGGCCGCGGCGAAGGTCCCCAGGAAGCCGACCGTGTGCGTGTGGCGCAGGATGAAGAACGTCCCGAGCACGAGGCCGACGTCGCCGACGACGTTGATGACGAACGCCTTGATGCCGGCTCGCGTGGCCGTCGTGCGCCGGTACCAGAAGGAGATCAGCAGGTAGGAGGCTGCGCCGACGAACGCCCAGCCGACGATGAGGATGACGAAGTTGCCGGCCAGCACGAGCAGCAGCATCGAGAAGACGAAGAAGTTCAGGTACGCGAAGTAGCGATTGAACCCGCGGTCCTCCTGCATGTAGGAGATCGAGTACAGGTGGATGAGCGTCGACACGCCGCTGACCGTGAGGATCATGAACACCGACAGCGGGTCGACGAGAATCTGCATGCGCGCGTCGAGCCCGGAGACGACGGCGTAGTCCCACAGCGACGAGGACACCTGGCGGTGCGCCGGCGTCAGGCCCTGCAGCTTGATGAGCGTGATCACCGAGGCGACGAAGCTGAGGAAGATCGCGGCGGTGGCGATCCAGCCCGCCGTTCGTCCCGGCCACACGCGGAAACCGAGCCCGCACACGAGCGTGCCCACGAGCGGGAACAGGAGGACCAGCCAGGCGAAGGTCGAGGCGTTCATCGTGGCGTCACCCCTGCAGCTCGTGCATCTCGTCGACGTCGATCGCCAGGTTGCGGCGGAAGATGGCCACCACCAGGCCGAGCCCGATCGACACCTCGCAGGCGGCGACGGTGATGACCACGAGCGCGAAGATCTGGCCGTCGCCGTCGCCCCACATGCGCGAGAAGGCGACGAGCGCGAGGTTGCCGGCGTTCAGCATCAGCTCGAGGCACAGCAGCACGATGAGCGGGTTGCGGCGCGTCATCACGCCCACCGCGCCGAGCGTGAACACGATCGCCGACACGGCGAGATACCAGCCGATCGTCACCAGCCACCTCCGGACGGCGAGTCCGATCGGTCGGCGGCGGCGACCGTCGCCGCGGGCTCGACCGGCGGCGCCGGCGGCTCGTCGTTCGCCAGCTCGGCGGGCGCGTGCGCCGCGGCGAACGAGAGCGTGCCGACCGCCTCGGCGGTCGTGCCGGTGCCGACCGGGCGCGGCAGGGTGCTCAGCAGCCGCTCCTCCTCGTGGAGCTCCTCGGCGATGCCGCCGCGGCGCCGGGCCAGCACGACGGCGCCGACGGCGGCCACGAGCAGCAGGAACGAGGCGACCTCGAACGTGAGCAGGAAGCGCGTGAGCAGGAGGTTGCCGATGAAGCGCGGCGTGCCGAAGCCGGGAATGTACGGCGAGCCCTTCGTGTCGATGCCGCTCAGTCCGGTACCGAGCAGGGCGATGAACAGCTCGATCAGCAGCAGCGCGCCGAACACCGTCGAGGCGACGCGCAGGCCGGAGCCGAGCGGGCGCCGGGTCGAGGCGAGCGCGGCGTCCTCGCCGACGTAGGCGACGACGAACACGTAGAGCACCATCACCGCGCCGGCGTACACGACGACCTGCGCGGCGGCCAGGAACTCGGCGCGCAGCAGCAGGAACAGGACGGCGAGGAACAGCAGGTGCACGACGAGCGACAGGACGGCGAGGAAGGGGTCCCGGAAGGTGATCACCCCGACGGCGCCAGCGATCGTGCCGATCGCGCCGATGAAGAACAGGACAGCGGACACGGCGCGGGAAGCTACTCGCCTTCCGCCCGCAGGGGCGTGCGCTCGAGGGGCTCGGCCAGCAGCATCTCCTTCGTGAAGATGAGATCGGTGCGGCTGAAGTCCGACATCTCGTAGTCGTGGCCCATCGTGATCGCGTCGAATGGACACGCGACCTCGCAGTAGCCGCAGAAGATGCAACGGCTGAGGTTGATCTCGTACACCGCTGCGTAGCGCTCCCCGGCCGACACGCGATTGTCGGGCGTGTTCTCGGCGGCGACGACGCGGATGCAGTCGGCCGGGCAGGCGGCGGCGCACAGCGAGCAGCCGACGCACTTCTCCAGGCCGGTGTCCTCGAAGCGGTGCAGCTTGTGGCGTCCGCGGAAGCGCGGGTAGACCGGGACCTTGTGCTCGGGGTAGCTGATCGTCGTCGGGCCCTCGACGACGCGCGCGAACGTCGTCTTCATCCCGCGCATCGTCTCGCCGAACGCGCGGTACGTGCTCGCCGCCGCGCCCCGGCGCGGCACGCGCGTCACCTCGACGACGTCCTCGCCGGGGCTCCAGATCGGGAAGTCCTGGGGTGTCGCCGTGCCGTCGCTCATGGTCCGCTGTGCACGGCGACGACGATGATCGCCGTGAGGAGGGTGTTCAGGGTGGCGAGCGGAAGCAGGACCTTCCACCCGAAGCTCATCAGCTGGTCATAGCGCGGGCGCGGCAGCGTCGCCCGGATCCAGATGAACAGCGTGATGAACAGGAAGATCTTGACGAGCACGACGATCGGGTCGACCCAGCCGGGCACGGTCCACCCGAACGGCAGCAGCCAGCCGCCGAAGTAGATCGTCACAGCGATGCCGGCGACGACGATCATGTTCAGGTACTCGGCGAACAGGAAGGCGACGAAGCGCGTCCCGCCGTACTCGGTGAAGTAGCCGCCGACGATCTCGCCGTCGGCCTCGACGAGGTCGAACGGCGAGCGGTTGGTCTCGGCGAACCCGGCCACGAGGAAGATGAGGAAGCCGACGAACTGCGGGATGAAGAACCACATGCCCTCCTGGGCATGCACGATCTCGGTGAGCGACAGTGTCTGTGCGGTGATGAGCACGCCGACGAGGGCGAGGCCCTGCGAGACCTCGTAGGAGATGAGCTGCGCCGCGCCGCGCATCGCGCCGAGCAGCGAGTACTTCGAGCCCGAGGACCAGCCGCCGAGCATGATCCCGTAGAAGGCGATCGCGCCGAACGCGAACACGTACAGCGGCCCGACGCTGGGGTCGATCCCGTACAGCCCGACCGGCGTGCCGAAGATGTGCTGCACGTCCCCGAACGGCACGAGCGCGAGGGCGGCGGTGGCCGTGAAGATGGAGATGACCGGCGCGAGCGCGAACAGCATCGGCATCGAGGTGCGCGGGTTGAACGGCTCCTTGGTGGCGAACTTGACGATCTCGGCCATCGGCTGGAGCAGCCCGAACGGCCCGACGCGCTGCGGTCCGTAGCGGTTCTGGAAGCGCCCGAGCAGCTTACGCTCGTAGACGATCAGCATCGGCAGGATGCCGAGAACGACCCCGAAGATCACGAGCGCCTTGATGATCTGGATCCACCACGGCTCGTAGTAGCCCACGACTGCGTACGGGGAGCTCACTGCTCTTCGGGCTCCGTGTACTCACCGGGCACCATGTCCTCGCCGGGGAGGTCCGCTTCGAGCGCGCCGACCACCGCGAGCACCGGATCGGGCTCGACGTAGGGACGCACCTCGACGGCGATCGGCCCGCCGCCGTTGGTGAGCGCGTTGGCGGATTGCGCGGGGATCCCCTCGCCGAGGAACACGACGCCGACCGGGGCGCTCGCGCGCAGCGCGACGATGGCGCGCACGCTGCCCGCCAGCGCGGACACCGGCGCCTCGGCCTCGGCCTCGGCCTCGGCGAAGCGCCCGGCGAGGGCGACCTCGACCTCCTCGCCCTCGTGCAGTCCGAGGCGCCCGGCGTCGGCCGGGCCGATCTCCAGCAGCTGACGTGCGTGCAGGAAGGCGAGCGCGGGCGACGCCTGCACCTCGGGAGCCGCCCACACCGAGCGGTAGGTTCCGAGGCGGAGACCGGCACCGGCGGGGGCGGACGGCGCGTCCTGCGCCGCTGCGAGCGAGACCGCGGGCCAGTTCGCCGCCGCCTCGCGCTCCGGCCAGCGCACGCCGTGCCCGGCGAGCTCCTCGAGCGTGATGCCGGCATAGAAGGGAACGGCCTGCGCGAGCTGCGCCGTGGCCATCGGGCCGCTGCGCACGCCGAGATCGAGGCCGACGCGCTGCGCGAGATCGGCGAGCACGCTCCACTCCGAGCGAACCTCGCCGACGCGGGCGATGGCCGGGCGCAGGCGCTGCACGCGCCCGTCGGGGTGCGTGACGGTGCCCTCCTTCTCGGCATAGGTCTCGGCCGGGAAGACCACGGTGGCGTGCTCGCGCACCGCGTCGGTGAGGAACTCGGCGTGGGCGATCACGGTGCTCGCGCGATCGAGCGCGCGCTCCCACAGCGGCCGGTCCGAGAGGGACAGCAGCGGGTCGACGTGCATCAGGTACAGCGCCGCGAGCTCGCCGTCGGCGGCGGCCTGCGCGATCCCGTGTGCGCCGCGCCCGGGGGCCGCCTCGGCGAAGCCGGGGCCGACGCCGGCGGCGAACCCCGCCTCCAGCAGGCCGCGGCCGTTGGCCGCCGTCGGGATCCCGAGCAGCCCGGCGCCGTCGCGGTCGCGCATCCCGCAGCCGCCGGCGATCTTCAGCAGCGCCTGCGCGGCGGCGGTGCCGCCGTCGCGCAGCAGGCGCTCGCCCCAGACGATGACGACGTCCTCGCCCCCGGTGCGCAGCAGCTCGGCGAGCGAACGGATCGACCCGGCATCGGGATGGGTGAGCTCTCCCCCGTACAGCGCGGCGGCGAGCGCGTCGAGGAACGCGAGCTCCTCCCCGGGCGCATAGCGCAGCGCGAGCGCGGCATTGCCGTCAAGGGAGGACGGACGCGCCGTGGCCACCGCCAGCTTGACGTGGTTGCGGCGCACCCCCTTGCGGATGCGCAGATCGAGGATCGGCGCGTCGTCGACCGGCTCGGCGCCGAGCACGAGCACGGTGTGCGCGAACTCGAGGTCGGGGACGCTGGCGGCGAGCCCGGGGTCGAGCAGCGCCTGCAGCGCGCGCGGCGCGATGCCGCCCGTGGCGTCGAGATCTCCGGAGTCCAGGCCCTCGCGCAGCAGCCGCGACAGGAGCAGCCCCTCCTCGTTGCTCGCGCCCCCGCCGGCGAGCGCGCCGACGCGGCCGCGCGCCCGGCGCAGGCCGGCCGCCGCCTCGTCGAGTGCGCGCTCCCAGGACACCGGGCGCAGCTCGCCGCCGTCGCGCAGCAGAGGGGTGGTGATGCGCTCGTCGACATGGATCGCCTGGTAGGCGAAGCGGCCCTTGTCGCACAGCCAGCCGTCGTCGACGCCGGCGTGGTCGCGGGCGAGCACGCGCAGCACGCGCTCGTCGCGGACGGTGAAGGTGACGTTGCACTGGGCCGGGCACAGCGTGCACACCGACCCGGCGCCCTCGATGTCCCACGGGCGCGCGCGGAAGCGGTACGGGCGCGACGTGAGCGCGCCGACGGGGCACAGCTCGATGATGTTCCCGCTGAACGGCGCGACGTATGGGTGCCCGTCGAAGGTCGCGACGTAGGAGTGCGTGCCGCGCTCGAGCAGCACGAGCTGGTAGTCCTCGGAGACCTCCTGGGAGAAGCGCACGCAGCGATAGCAGAGGATGCAGCGCTCGCGATCGATGGCGACCAGCGGCGACAGCTCGAGCGGCTTGCGGAAGTGGCGCTTGGGCTCGATGAAGCGCGAAATGCCCCCGCCCCAGCCGAAGGTGATGTCCTGCAGCGGGCACTCGCCGCCCTTGTCGCACACCGGGCAGTCGAGCGGGTGGTTGATGAGCAGGAACTCGACCACCGCCTGCTGGGCGGTGCGCACGCGCTCGCTCTGGGTGTGCACGACCATCCCGTCCTTGACCGGTGTCGCGCACCCGGCCTGCAGCTTGGGGATGCCCTCGATCTCCACCAGGCACATGCGGCAGGCGCCGACCGGCTTGCCGAGCTTGGGCTCGTAGCAGAAGACCGGGATCTCGACGTCGCCGTGCTTGGCGGCGTCGACGAGCATCGCGTTCTCGGGCGCCTGCGCCTCGCGCCCGTCGATCGTGAAGGTGATCAGACGCTCCTGCGGCCGCGGCATCAGTGCGCTCCTCCGGCGGCGACCAGGCCCGTGTCCACCGGTGCGCCGAGGCCGTTGGCGGCGCGGGCCGCCTCGATCGTGGCCTCGAACTCGTCGCGGAACTTGGCGATCATCGAGCCGATCGGCATCGCCATCGCGTCGCCGAGCACGCACAGGCAGTTGCCCATGATGTGCTCCTGGACGGAGGCCATGATCTCGATGTCCATCGGCGTCGCCTCGCCGCTGCCGATCCGCTCGAGCATGGCCACGGTCCAGTTGGTGCCCTCGCGGCAGGGCGAGCACTTCCCGCAGGACTCGTGGCGATAGAACTTGGCCACCTTCAGGGCCACGTCGAGGATCGGCGTCGTGTCGTCGACGACGATGATCGCGCCCGAGCCGAGCATCGAGCCGGCCTTGGCCATCGTGTCGAAGTCGTAGGGCAGGTCGAGGTCGTCGGCGGTGAGCACGGGCGAGGACGAGCCGCCGGGGAACCAGCACTTCACCGAGCGCCCCTCGGGCGGGCCTCCGGCGAGGCCGTAGATGATCTCGCGCGAGGGCGTGCCGAGCACAATCTCGTAGTTGCCCGGGCGCTGCACGTGGCCGGAGACGCTCACCAGCTTGGTGCCGGTCGAGGTCTCGACGCCGAGCTTCGCGTACTCCTCGCCGCCGAGGCGCATGATCGACGGCACGGTGGCGAGCGTCTCGACGTTGTTGATGAGCGTCGGCCCCTGGTAGAGGCCCTGGTTGGCCGGGAACGGGGGCTTCAGGCGCGGGTTGCCGCGCTTGCCCTCCAGCGAGTCGAGCAGGCCCGTCTCCTCGCCGCAGATGTAGGCGCCGGCGCCGCGGTGCACCCACAGCGACAGCGTGAGGTCCGAGCCGAGGATGCGCTCGCCGATGTAGCCGGCCGCGCGCGCCTCGTCGAGGGCCGCGTCGAGGCGGTCGGCCTGGAGCACGTACTCGCCGCGGATGTAGATGAACGAGCGCGTGATGCCGGCGGCGTAGGCGGCGATGATGATGCCCTCGATCAGCAGGTGCGGGTTCTTCTGCATGATCTCGCGATCCTTGAAGGTCCCCGGCTCGGACTCGTCGGCGTTGCAGACGAGGAACTTGTCCATCGTGCCCTTGGGCAGGAACGAGGCCTTCGTGCCCATCGCGAATCCGGCGCCGCCGCGCCCGCGCACCTTGGAGGCCTTCAGCTCCTCGAGCACGGCCTCGGGCGCCATCGACAGCGCCCGGCGCAGCGACTGATACCCGCCGCGCCGCTCGTAGACCTCGAGCGTGTTCAGCCCCGGTTCGTCGATGTCATTGAACAAAAGGTGGGTCGACATGCTCAGACACCCGCCTCCGGGAACGGCGCCGGGAAGTCACGCGAGTTGGCCTGGGGGTCGGCGACCTTGCGCCGGGCGAGCTGCTTGTCGGGGAGCACCTCGCGCCCCGCGCGCGCGTCGTCGAGCAGCGCCGGGATGTCCTCGACCGCCAGGGGACCGACATACACGCCGTCGACCGAGGCCATCGGCGCGATGTCGCAGGCGCCGAGGCACTCGAACGCGCGCACGTTGAAGTCGGGGTCCTCGCCGGCCGCCTCGATGAAGGCCGCGAACAGCTCGTCGGCGCCGCGCAGCGAGCAGGAGATGTTCGTGCACACGTACACGCGGTGGCGCCCCACGGGCGCGGTGTCGAACATGTCGTAGAACGTCGCCACCGAGGCGAGGTAGGCCGGCGTGACGCGCATCACGCAGGCGACCTGGTCGATCGCCTCGGGCGAGCACCAGCCGTGCACGCGCTGCGCGGCGGCGAGGGCGGGCAGGGCGGCCGACTGGCGCTCGGGATAGCGGGCCATGTAGGACTCGATCTCGGCGCGCAGCGGCTCGGGCACCGCGACGACCGCGGGATCGGGGACGCTCGCCGGGTCCTTCTCGAGGTCGGCGGCCTCGTCCCAGCCCGGGACGCGCGAGCCGCCGGCGAAGCGCCGGACGCCGTCGAGCGGTGCGCTCATCGGTCGATCCCCCCGAGCACGGGGTCGAGCATGGCCAGCGTGGCGATCATGTCCGCGATGTACCCGTCCCGGGCCATCGGGGCGAAGGCCTGCAGGTTGACGAAGCTCGGGTCGCGCATGTGCACGCGCGCCGGCTTGGAGGAGCCGTCGGAGCGCACGAAGCAGCCGAGCTCGCCGCGCGGGGACTCGATCGGGTAGTAGACCTCGCCCGGCGGGACGCGGAACCCCTCGGTGACGAGCTTGAAGTGATGGATGAGCGCCTCCATCGAGGTGGCCAGCTCGTGGCGCGGCGGCAGCGCGACCTTGCGGTCCTCGGTGATCGTCGGGCCCTCGGGCAGCCCCTGCAGGGCCTGGTCGATGATCTTCACCGACTCGTAGATCTCCGCCAGGCGGACCGCATAGCGGTCGTAGTTGTCGCCCGACGTGCCGACCGGGATCTTGAAGTCGAAGTGGTCATACGAGCAGTAGGGCGCCGCCTTGCGCAGATCCCAGGGGACCCCGGCCGCGCGCAGCAGCGGGCCGGTGACGCCGTAGGAGAGCAGCGTCTGCGCGTCGAGCGTGCCCGTGTCGCGCAGGCGCTGCAGGACGATCTCGTTCTTGTTGAGCATGTCGCCGTACTGGTCCGTGCGGGTCGGCATGTCCTTCACGAACTCCTGCAGCCGCTCGGCGAAGCCGGTCGGGATGTCCTCGAAGACGCCGCCGACCTGGAAGTAGCGCGTGTGCATCCGCTGGCCGGTCGAGTACTCGAACAGGTCGAGGATCTTCTCGCGCTCGCGGAAGCAGAACCAGAACATCGAGATCGCGCCGAGGTCGAGCGCGCTCGTTCCCAGCCACACGAGGTGGGACATGATCCGGTTGAGCTCGAGGTGGATGACGCGCAGGTACTGCGCGCGCGGGGGCACGTCGACCTGCAGCAGCGTCTCGGTGGCGCCGATGAAGGCGAGCGCGTTGAAGAAGTACGCGAGGTAGTCCATCCGCTCGACGACGGGGATCACCTTCCAGTAGGACTTCTGCTCGGCCGTCTTCTCGATGCCGGTATGGACGTAGCCGATGATCGGCTTGATGTCGAGGACCACCTCGCCCTCGAGCGTCACCAGCAAGCGCAGGACCCCGTGCGTGGCCGGGTGATGCGGACCGAAGTTGAGCGTCAGCAGCTCGCTGTGGCGATCCGCGCCCTCGGCCGGCATCTCGCTCAGCGTGATGCTCTCCTCCTGGCGGCGGTAGTCCGATAGCCCGGTGTCGCTCACTTCCCTGCCCCCTCGAAGCGCTTCTCGTTGTAGGTGAAGATCACCGGCTCGCCGCCGACCGGGAAGTCGCGGCGCTGGGGGTGGCCCTCGTAGTCCTCGGGCATGAGGATGCGCCGCAGGTCGGGATGCCCGCGGAAGATGACCCCGAACATGTCGTAGACCTCGCGCTCCTGATGGTCGGCCGTCGGCCAGCCGGGGCCGTCGTCGCCGTCGGGGGTCACCGAGTCGACCTCGGGGGCAGCCAGCGGCACCCGCAGCGTCACCGACAGGCGGTCCACCGTGTGCATGTTCAGCAGCTCGTAGTGGACGCCCAGACGTGGCTCGTCGGGGTAATAGTCCACGCCGTGCACGGAGCAGAGGAAGGCGTACCCGCGCTCGCGCAGCGCGCCGAGGATCCTGCGGATCGACCCGGGGGAGACGCGGAGCTCTCCTTTATCACGGAAGAAGTTCGTCTCCAGGATGCCGTCCGGCGCCAGCTCGCGCAGCTCCTGCGCGAGCAATTCGAGCCCGGTCGCGTCAGGCACCGCTGTCCTCTCGCGGGCCGATCGGCGCGGCGGTCGCGATCCCGTCGGGGACGACCTCCTCGGTGCCGACCGCGTCGTAGCGCTCGCGCCAGCCCAGCTTGGGGTCCTCATGGACCATGTCGCGGAGCTTGAGGATCCCGTGCATGAGCGCCTCCGGCCGCGGCGGGCAGCCCGGGACATGCACGTCGATCGGCATGAACTTGTCGCTCGGGACGAGCGCGTAGTTGTTGAAGACGCCCATCGAGGAGCAGCAGGCGCCCATCGAGATCGCCCATTTGGGCTCGAGCATCTGGTCGTAGATGCGGCGCACGACCGGCGCCATCTTGATCGACACGCGCCCCGAGAGGATGAGCAGGTCGGCCTGGCGCGGCGAGGCGCGGAACGCCTCGAAGCCGAAGCGCGCGATGTCCACGCGCGAGGCGACGACGGTCATCATCTCGATCGCGCAGCAGGCGAGGCCGAACGTGCAGGGGTAGATCGAGTTGCCGCGCGCCCAGGCCACCGCCCGGTCGAGCGTCGTCGTCAGCACGCGCTCCTCGACGTGACGCTCGAGGTCCTCGTCGGTGAGGTCCTCGCGCTCCGCCGGGATGTTCGGGCCCTCGATCTCGCTGCCGCGCAGCAGCTGGTGGGAGCTGAGCGTGCGGGCGCGCAGGGTGCGCGGATCGACCGGTTCGCGCCTTATCTCCATTGCAGCGCACCCCGCCTCCACACGTACAGGAACGCGATGAACAGCAGCACGATGAAGACGATCGTCTCGCCGAGCGCGAACGGGCCGTAGGCGCGCAGCTGGATGGCGATCGGGTAGAGGAACAGCACCTCGATGTCGAACAGCAGGAAGAGCATCGCCACGAGGTAGAAGCTGATGCCGAAGCGCAGGCCGCGCCTGATGTCCGAGGGCAGGCCGGACTCGTAGGGGTCACGCTTGTGCGCCACCGAGCGCTTGACGCCGAAGGCGGTGTTGAGCACTGCGAAGAGGCTGCCGACCGCGGCGCCGAGAAGCAGGAACACGATCGCGGGGAGATAACTGCGGAGCACCGCGTCGGTTTATATCACCGTGCTCGCTCGGCTTGTGCCAACCTGTTACATAGTGGCAATTCGCTCGAAATGACGCCGATCCAGTGAACACCAATCAAGCGGTGGTCGACCTCGCCTACGCCGTGGCGGTCCTCAACGCGCTGCCCGCGCTCGTCGGGGGATGGCGCTGGTATCGGGGTGAGCCGAGCCGGGCCTTCTGGGTGCTGCTGCGCGTCGGGCAGGTGGCGGCGCTCGTGCTCGCGGTGACCGTCGGTGTCCTGGCCTTCGCCGGCCACGTCGCGTCGGATGGCCTCTTCTACCTGTACGCGGTGCTGCCGGTGGCGATCGGCTTCGTGGCCGAGCAGCTGCGGATCGCCTCGGCGCAGACGATCCTCGACCAGCGCGACCTGCCCGACGCGCAGGCGGTGGGCGGGCTCCCCGACGCCGAGCAGCGCCGGATCGTCTTCGAGATCATGCGCCGCGAGATGGGCATCATGGCGCTGTCGGCGCTCGTCGTGGTCGTGCTGGCGGCGCGGGCGGCCGTGACCGCCCACGGCCTGTAGCGGCCTCAGTTCGGCAGCCGCGCCTCGGCCCGCTGCTCGCTCGTGAACGTGCCGTAGTCGCCGCGGTACCACACGAGCGGGTGGCCGTCGGTGCGGTGATCGGTGTGCGCGACGGCTCCGATGCCGATCGTGTGATCGCCGGCCGCGTGCTCCTCACGCAGGTCGCAGACGAGCCACGCGAGTGCGCCCTCCAGGATCGGCGCGCCGTGCTCGAGGCGATACGCGATGCCGTCGAACTTCTCGCGCTCCGGGCGCTTGGAGGCGAAGCGACCGGACAGCGCGTGCTGGTCGTGGTCGAGCACGTTCACCGCGAAGCGTCCGGACGCGCGGATGATCGGAAGCGTGCGCGCCGTGTGATCGAAGCAGACGAGCAGCAGCAGGGGGTCGAGCGACAGCGAGCACAGCGCGTTTGCGGTCAGGCCGCCGGGGCCGGCGGGGCCGTGCGCGGTGACCACGGCGACGCCGGTGGCGAAGTGTCCGACGACCCGCCGGTAGCGGCGCTGCTCCTCGGTCGTCGCCATGGCTGCTTGTTAGCAGACGCGAGTGCCCGGGACGAACGACAGCCCGGCGCCGATCGTGGTTGCCGCCAAGCAGAGAGGCCGCGATGTCGTGCGGCCCTCAATTCGATCGGCGCCGGGGTCAGGCTCGTATTCGTCGTCGGCCCGCGCGCTCCTGCGCGGCTCGCACCGATCAGTGCGAGCGGACCACGAGCGTGGACATCATGCCGAGGTCGCTCTGGTTCGAGAGCGTCGAGGCGAGCGTGTACGTCCCGGGCGCGAGGGTCACCTTCACCGGCCCGCCGATCGCGCCGGGGAGGATCGTCGGGATCGACACGATGATGGCGCCGGCTCGCTCGAGGACGAGGTTGTGCGCGAGCACGCCGTCGTTGGAGACGACGATCTTCAGCCGGCCCGGAGGGACGCTCGTGCGGTGGGGCAGGATCCGGAACTCGTCCTCGCGCAGGCGCAGCTCGTGATGGGTGATGACGGTGGTCGTCGTCGACCCGCAGCCGCCGAGCACGAGCCCGGCGAGGACCGAGAGGAGGGCGCACGAACGCGCCGCGGCGGCACGGGCTGACATGGCCGGCGGCATTGTTCCGTAATATCTCGGCCCGCATGACGGCCCGCAGAAAACTCGTCGCCGCCGCGACGCTCGTGCTCGGATCGATCACCGCCTTCTCGGCCTGCGGCACGCAGGGCATCCAGGTGGCCCAGACGAGCCCGTTCTACAGCGGCGCCGTGATCTTCCGCGACCACTGCTCCGGGTGTCACACGCTGTCGGTCGTCGGTGCCTCGGGATCGGCGACGAGCATCTCCAGCCGCCTGAAGACGAACGGACCGAACTTCAATCAGCGCAAGGAGCAGTACAACCAGGTGATCTACGCGATCGAGAACGGCGGCTTCTCCGGGGCGATCATGCCCGAGAACATCGTCGTCGGCCGTCAGGCCCAGGAGGTCGCGGCCTTCCTCACCCGGTATTCGGGCCTGCAGGCCAAGCAGCAGCCGACCGTGACGATCGCCCCGCTCGGTGCCACCGGCGCGAGCGGCGCATCGGGCACGGGGTCCGGCTCCTAGGCGACGCGGGGCTCGGGGTGAGCCGGGCGTGAGCCGACCCGAACAGCTGTCGTGATCGACCTCAAGCTCATCCGGCGCGACCCGGATGCCGTGCGGGCGGCCCTCGCCCGGCGCGGGGCGACCGCGGGTCTCGACGAGGTGATCGAGCTCGACCGCCGCGCGCTCGAGCTGCGCCCGCGCCTGGAGGAGCTGCAGGCGCAGCGCAACCGCGCGGCCGAGGCGATCGCCCAGGCCAAGCGCGCCGGCGAGGATGCCGGCGAGGCGATCGCCGAGCAGCGCGAGCTCGCGGCGGCGCAGAAGGATCTCGAGACGCAGGTCGGCGAGCTCGAGGACGCGCGCCTCGCCGCGCTGATGGCCCTGCCGAACCTGCCCTCGCCCGACGCCGCCGCCGAGGACACCGTCGTCCGCGAGGTCGGCGAGGCGGTCAACCCGGTCGCCAACCCGCGCGACCACCTCGAGCTCGCCGGGCCGCTCATCGACATGGAGGCGGCGGCGAAGCTGGCCGGCTCGCGCTTCGTCTACCTCAAGGGCGACCTCGTGATGCTCGAGCTGGCGCTCGTGCGCTGGGCCCTGGAGAAGCTGCGCGGCCATGGCTTCGAGCCGGTCGTGCCGCCGGTGCTCGTGCGCGAGCGCGCCCTCTACGGCACCGGCATGCTGCCGGACACCGAGGAGCAGATCTACCGCCTGCCCGACGACGACCTGTATCTCGCCGGCACCTCCGAGGTGGCACTCGCCTCGCTGCACGACTCCGAGATCATCGACGCCGAGCGGCTGCCGCTCCGCTACGCCGGCTTCTCGCCGTGCTTCCGTCGCGAGGCCGGGGCGGCCGGGCGCGACACGCGGGGCATGTTCCGCGTGCACCAGTTCGACAAGGTGGAGATGTTCAGCTTCGTTGAGCCCGACGCCTCGGCGGCCGAGCACGATCGCATCCTCGCGATCGAGGAGGAGATCCTCTCCGAGCTGGCGATCCCCTACCGCGTCGTGAACATCGCCGTGGACGAGCTCGGCAACTCGGCCGCGATCAAGTTCGACTGCGAGGCGTGGCTGCCCGGCCAGGGCCGCTACCGCGAGCTCACGTCGTGCTCGCACACGACCGATTACCAGGCCCGCAACCTCGATATCCGCGTGCGCCGCGACAAGCGGGTGCAGATGCTGCACACGCTCAATGGCACCGCCGTCGCGGTCGGGCGGACGATCATCGCGCTGCTCGAGAACGGTCAGCGCGAGGATGGATCGGTCGAGCTGCCCGGAGTGCTCACCGCCTTCGGCGCGCCGGCACGGCTGTCGGCGCCCAGCGACTGAGTCCGCTGCGGCGGCGCCACCGCGGGCCATCCGCGTGGTCGCCGCTCGTCAACACGCGGCATCTCTTCGTTCGTCGACGACGACGAACATCGGCGTGAGCACGACGACAACGGCCGCGGGCCCAGGGCCGACGTCCCCCGTGGCGGCGCCGGGTCGCATCGCCACGTTCGCGCTCCCGAGCCTGCGCGTGCGCAGCTCGGCCTGCGCACGGCATCGCTGCACGATCGTGGTCGACGGTGTCGATGTCGGCGGGCCGGGCGTGCTGTCGGTGAGCGCGTCGCTGCACGAGATCGTGCGCGTGGCCTGCCGCGAGAACGGCAAGCGTGCGACGTGCACTCGCGGCGTGCGTGAGGCCGCCTCGGTGCAGTCGCTGTCCGGCGGGCGCTTCGAGGTCAAGGCCTCCGGCCTGCCGAAGGGCTCCTACACGCTGGCCCTCGTCGCCGTCGACCGTGACGGGCGTCGTCAGGCGTCCGCGACGACGCTGTCGCTGCACGTCAGCTGATCGCGGGCGGCACGCCTCCGCTCGACGGCACCGCCCGCCATTGGGCGGCGGTCAGCCGATAGAGCGCGTGCCGGCGGAGCGGGCTGCCGGCCGGCAGTCGTGGGTGCTCGAAGTCCTCGCCGCGGTCGCGGCGCATGCCGAGGCGCTCCATCACCGCGCGCGAGCGTTCGTTAGTGACGCTCGTGAACGACACGACCTCGTCCAGGGCCGCCTCGCCGAACCCGAACGCAAGTCCCGCGCGCGCAGCCTCGGTCGCGTACCCACGGCCCCACACGTGGCGGGCGAGACGCCAGCCGACTTCGACGGCCGGCGCGAACGGCATTCGCGTCGCGACGCGCTGCAGTCCGGCGAAGCCGACCAGCTCGCCGCCGTCGCTGAGCTCCAGCGCCCACAGGCCGAAGCCATCGGCGGCGAACCCGGCCTCGATCCGCTCGACGAGCGCGTCGCTCTCCGGCCGCGAGAGCGTGGCCGGGAAGAACCGCATCACCTCGGGGTCGGCGTTAAGCACCGCGAACGGCGCCCGGTCGGACGCGCGCCAGCGGCGCATGATGAGCCGCTCGGTGCGGATCCCTAGCGGTAGCCGGTCTTGACGAGGAAGCGCTGGAGCTCCTTGATGAACGCGCGGCCGCCCTTCCAGGGGAGGCCATCGGATCGCAGGTGCCCGAGGCGGTTTTCGCGCGCGAGCACGCGCGCCACGAGAGCGGCGTGGCCGAGGCGGTCCTCGTCGGCCGCCCAGGCGGCGAGTGCGCCGAGCCCCTCGCCGGCCTCGAAGCTCTGCCGGTAGATCGCGTACCAGCGCTTCGCGTCGGGGGCGATGAGTGCCGGATAGGCATCGGTGACATCGACGAACGCCCCGTTGACGAAGCGCTCGATCTGGATCGGCAGCCCCGAGAAGGCGTAGGCGTCGAACTCGTAGGCGAAGCGATCGTCGGCGCTCACGAACTCCAGCCGCCCGTCGTGGGAGAGGTCCTCGAGCGGCGCCTCGGGATCGCCCCACACGTGGTCGGTCTGTGTCACGTTCCCGCTCACGGGGTCGATGCTGTACACGACGTCGAGCGAGCAGCAGTGCGCGCCGCCGGTGAACAGGTCGAGGACGACCTCCGTCTGCCCGTCGGCGTTGAGATCGACGACGTGTAGGAACGGACTGTCGGGGTGGTCGGGCCCGCAGCCCACGGGACAGATCTTCGGGTTGACGGGCGCCGAGTAGAGCGTCGTCCCCGCGCGGGTGATCGACAGCTGCAGGTCCGAGTACGGCGCGACGACGTCCTTCGGGTCCGACTCGTATGTGAGCGTCGCGCTCACCGGCCCGAGCGACGCCGTCTGGCTGCCCGCGGTCGCGGCGGCCATCGCGGGCGCGGCGACGGCGACGGCGACGGCGAGCGGTGTCGCCGCCGCAAGAAGGCGTCCAATCGTCCGCTGCCCGGTGCGCACAGCGGCCATCGTACTTGCGTGGCCCGCCGGGCCCGGCCCGACGCGCCGTCGGGGGCGCGGGGTCGCTACGCGTCGGCGAGCGCGAGCAGGCTTGCCACCGTCGTCCAGTTGCGCGCGGTGGCGGTGACGCCCAGCCCGCGTCCCGCGAGCTGCGACCACAATCGCGAGCGCGCGACGCCCTCGGGATGCCATGCGTACAGCTCGCGTCCGCTCACGACGAATCGCTCGGGCTCGACCACCGCCGCGGCGAGGCGGTCGGCGATCTCGGGCGCGAGCTCGGCTGCGAGGAAGCTCACCTGGTAGCGCTTCGGGTCCACGGCCACGTCGCGGAGAGGATTGTGGGCGAGGACGCCGGCGATCTCCTCGCGCGTGCGCGTCACCACGGCGATCTCGAGCCCGAGGTGCTCGGCGATCTGCCGCTCGCATTCGCGGGCCACGTGCTCCGCGGTCGCCGGGCTGCAGAGCACGACGTTCCCGCTCTGCAGGTAGGTCCGGACGTCGTCGAATCCGGCGCCCGTCAGCAGCTCGCGCAGCTGCGGCATCGCGATGCGGTTGCGCGCGCCGATGTTGATGCCGCGGAGCAGGACGACGTGTCGGGCCATGCGTTCGAGGAGGCTAGCGACCATGCGTCCGTCCGCGTGCGGTGTCGGCACACGCGGCGGTCCGATATGCCCGGGCCGGGGCCAGCACGGGGAGCGCGGGACAACGTGCGAACCCTCAAGTCCTTCTTGAGATCTTAGTCCAGGCTCTCATGGAGCCTGCTACCCGTCAAGCGCGCGGTCGGGCGGCTCGGGCCCTACGCGCCGATCGTTCCCGGCGCTAATCGCTCAGCTTTGAAGCCCATCATCAGCGCGGAAGACATAGCGCACGAGTTCCATCTCTTGCTCCACTCCAGATGGCTTGTCGCGAACGAGACCGGTCTCGACAAATCCAGCCTTGGACGCTAGTCGACGGGACGGGGTGTTGCTCGGCTCCGCCATTAGGACAAGCTCTCGTAATCCAAGTTGCTCGACGCCCCAGCGTTTCAGCAGCTCAACCGCGCTCGTTGCATAGCCGCGACCCCTGGCCGCGCTAATGACCCAGTAGCCGATATGAGCCGACCGCTCCGGCCAGTCGAACTTGCTGAGGTTCGCGCCGCCAACCGGCTGACCCGTTTGGGCATCGTGAATGGCAAGACTCAATGCCTGTCCGCGCTCGATGGCCACCTTGCGATCCGTCACGAATTGGAGCCCAGCTTCCTGCGAATACTCGGCGGGTACCGCCGTGATGCCCGTGATCTCAGGCCGGGTCGAGGCTGATTCGATCGCTGGCAGATCTTCCGGGCCCCAGAGGGCCAGCCGCACGAGGCCGTCCCGAAGACCCTCCCGACTCAGGAGGGCGGCGCTTGTCTCCACCAGCTCGGCCTCTCGGACGCTCTCCTGTGGCTCGTGCTCTCCCATGCACCCAGTGTCTGACAGCCGCAGAGATGTGTCCAGAGCGATGGGGTTCGGACGAGAGCCAACTGCTGGTCCAGCGACCGGACATCAAAACCAGCCAATTTCCGGGTCAGTCGTGAAAATAAGAGCAATGGCGGAGAGGGCGGGATTCGAACCCGCGATGGAGTGTTATCCCCATACTCGCTTAGCAGGCGAGTGCCTTCAGCCACTCGGCCACCTCTCCCGAAGATCGGGTGAGTGTAGAGCGTCGACGGCGCCGAACGCCGCGCGGCGCCGCGTCGACACTCCCGGCCAATCGAAGGCGGGCCGGCCGGCCCGGGCGCGGGCGGCGGCTAGGATTCGCGGCCCCGGAGGGGTGGCAGAGCGGTTGAATGCGACGGTCTTGAAAACCGTTAGGCGGGTAACCCCCGTCTCGAGGGTTCGAATCCCTCCCCCTCCGTGCCCATTAGCGATGCGCACCGCCCGCGGTGAGCAGGTCACTCGAGGGCGGGACGACAACCGAGGAGGCTCGCCGTGCGGAAGCTGATCTACTCGATGACGGTCTCGCTGGACGGGTTCATCGCCGGGCCCGGCGGCGAGATCGACTGGTCGGCGCCCGACGAGGAGCTGTTTCGCTTCCACACCGACCAGGTACGCGAGGTCGGCGTCCACCTGTGCGGACGGCGGCTGTACGAGACGATGGCCTACTGGGACACCGTCGAGGACTCGTCGCTCGCGGAGCACACGCTCGAGTTCGCTCAGATCTGGAGGGGAATCCCGAAGATCGTGTTCTCGAACACGCTCGCGGAGGTCGGGGGTAACGCCCGACTGGCCAGCAACGGCGTCGCCGACGAGGTCGCGGAGCTCAAGCGGCAGCCGGGCCGCGACCTCGCCGTCGGTGGCGCCGGCCTGGCCTCGTCGCTGGTCGAGCTCGGTCTCATCGACGACTTCCGGCTGTTCGTCAGCCCGGTCGTGCTCGGCGGCGGCACGCCGTACTTCCCGGCCGTGACGGAGAGGGTCGCCTTCGAGCTCGTCGACACGCGAACGTTCGGCTCGCGCGTGGTCTACCTGCGGTACCGGCGCTCTGACGGCGTAACGCAGTAGCGCAGGCGGGTGACGCCCACGGCGGGCCATCCGTCCACTCGATCATCCGTCCATCCAGGAGCGCCCGGCGCGGTCGATGTTTTGACCGATGCGACGACAGCCCTTCCTGACGGCGCTGCGCGCAGCGCCGGGTGCGGTCGCGCGGACTCCCAGCTGGGAGCTGCGACGGCGAACGTCCGCTGCCCGGCCGCTCGAGGCGAGAGATGCGGGTGACCCGTCCGCCGTGTCGACCGCGGCGCTCGGCGTCGTGCTCGCTGCCGCAACCACCGCCGGGCTCATCGGGCCGCTGCTCCTCCTCGCCGGGCACAGCAAGAACCTGCAGTCGGAGGGCTTCGTCTGCGTGTGCGCCGCGATCGCGATCGGCGTGGTGGTGGCACTGAGGATCCCGCGCTCGTACGCGCGAGCGTTGGCCGGGCTGCTCGCCGCCGAGCTCGGTGCCCTGTCGGTCCTCGCCTGGCTCGTCTCCCAGGCGTCGGTCCGGTGGTATCCGAGCGCGGGGGTGCTCGTCACGGTCGGCGTCCTGGCGATCGCCGCGCACACCACCGACTGCCTGCGCCGCGGGCGGCTCCCGGTGATCCCCGACGCGGCCGCGGTGGCCGCGTTCGCGCTCGTCGGGCTGCCGTTCCTCCCGGCCGCCGATCGAGATCCCCTCGTCGTCGCTCGAACGGTGCTCCTCGGTGCGGCGCTCGCGCTCGTGCTCGTGCGGTCGCGCTCGCGCGCCCGCCCTCGCCGCGCGGTTCGCGCGGCGATCGACGTGCTCGTCCCGGTCGTGCTCCTGCTCGTGGTCAACGACCTCAGCTACACCGTGCCCTTCGGAGACGTCCTGCATCACCTCAACTTCTACGTCGGACCCACCAACGACGTGTTGCACGGCAAGACGGTGCTCGTCGACACGTTCTCCCAGTACGGCGTCGGGGTCGTCTACGCGCTCGCCGCGTTGTTCGCGCTGCCCGGCATGCGCCTCGGGTACGGGCCGCTCGAGCTCGTCATCTCCGTCGCCACCGCACTGCAGGTCGCGGCGCTGTACCTGCTCTTGCGCATCACGGTGCGCTCCCAGCTAATCGCCGTGGTGGCCGTCGTCGTGGCCGTGATGTGGAGCGTGTTCGACACGATCTCCTTCGTCTCATATCCGAGCGGCGGCGTGCTGCGCTTCGGTCCGCCGTTCCTGCTCGTGGTGCTCCTCGCGATCGCGGCCCGCCGGCCGGCCTCTCGCGGGCTCGCGCTCGCCTCACTCGTCGCGTTCGCGATCTGCTCGGTGTGGAGCGTCGAGGTGCTCGTCTACGGCTGCGCCGCCGCGGGGGCGTTCGTGCTCTCCCAGGCGGCGCTGGCGCGCGACCCCCGGCAGCTGCGCCGGCTGGGGGGGTTCGCGCTCGCGGCGCTCGCGGCGTTCGCCGCGCTCGTGCTCGGAACGCTGCTGCGCGCAGGCCAGGCGCCGAGTCTCACGGTGTACTGGTCGTATCTCGAGGTGTACGCCAAGAGCCACCTCGCCTGGGTCCCGCTGGCGCCGTTCTCGCCCTCGCTGTTGCTCGCCCTCGCCCTGCTGGCGTCCGGCGCGGCGGCGGCCGTCCTCTCGGTGACGGGAGAGCGCACCGCTCGCGAGCGACGGACGCTTCCGGTGATCGCCGCGCTGACGGCGCTCGGCGCGGCGGAGTTCACCTGGTTTCTCGATCGCTCCTTCGAGGGCGTCGAGCCGAAGCTCGGCCTGACGATCATCGCCGCTGGAGCGCTGTGGCTCGATCTGCTGCTCGCTGACCGCGCTCGTCCGGCCCGGGGGCGCGCCGCGCTCATCGCGCTGTTGTGCGGGTCGGCGGGCCTGCTCATGGTCGCCAGCGATAACGCCGCCACCACGGCACTCGGAAGCTCGGCCCTCGCCGCCCTGACCGGAACCGCCACCTTCCCGTCCGGCCTCTACGGGCTGGGCACCGATGCGTCGCTCGGTGCGCGCCTCGCCGTCGTCTGGTCGTCGCCGATCGCCTCCGGCCCGCCGGCCGAACGCGGCGCCGAGTCGCTCATGCGCCGCTACGACTCCCGCCCCGTCGTCGTACTGCTCGCACCGGAGTTGACGACCGAGGTCCTCGTGCGCAGCGGCCGCACGAACGCACTGCCGATGGCGACGCCGAGTCAGGACGGGATCGTGCCGAACGCCGCGTCGCGACTGGGCGGCGCACTGGCGCGGCTGCCGTCCGGGACGCTGCTGCTGACCGACACCGATGCGATCGGCGGACGCCCGCCCATCCCTCCGCCGCCCACCGACGTCGTTCGCGTCGCGCAGTACCACTACCTGCTCGTGCGCCTGCAGCTCGTGCGGTTTCTGCAGACACGGCGGCGACTGGTGCTCCTCGCTCGGACGCCGACCGGAGCGGTGATGTACCGCATCGAGGCCGGTGACGGCGACGCGGGACCGGCGGTCGTGCCCGAGCGCGGGTAGGGCGCCGCAGCCGCCCGCGGGTCTCGGCCCGCGAACTCGACCGAGGCCGGTCGGCGTCCGGACCGAAGGCGGGCAACCGGCGACGCTCACTACACTACGGCCGGTGCGCCCGTAGCTCAGCTGGATAGAGCGTCGGTCTACGGAACCGAAGGTCGGGAGTTCGAATCTCTCCGGGCGCGCTTTCAGAGCCCCGCGTTGCGGGGCTTTTCTGTGTCCCGGTGATGGCGGCTGGTCGACGGATATGTCTCCCGCATGTCCCGGGATCGTCGTCGGAGCCCCTCGTCGTGACGCCCGCGCCGTATCCGAGCGCCGCGGGCGCCCACCGGCCACGTCTTCCGCGTCGATCGCCAGCGCGGGAAGGTCTGGTACGCGAAATACCGGCTGCCTGACGGGCGGCAGGTGCAAAAGAAGATCGGACCGGCGTGGTCTGAGCGCGGGCGTCCGCCGGCGGGCTACTTCACGCGGCGGCTCGCCGAGGAGTGGCTGCGCGAGGTGCTGGAACAGGCGCGCCGCGGGACGCTGCCGGGCCTGGTGCGCACGGGCGCGACGTTCGCCGACGCGGCCGCGGAGTTCCTGCGCTACGCCGAGCACGACCGGGCCGTGAAGCCGTCGACGCTCGTGGACTACCGCTCGATCGTGGCCGGGCGGCTCGTGCCGGCGTTCGGTGCGCGCCGGCTGGAAGACATCACGGCGGGGGAGATCGAGGCGTGGCGCGCCACGCTGGCCGTCTCCAACCGCACGAAGAACAAGGTCATCGTGCTTATGCACGGCGTCTTCGGGCGGGCGATGAAGGTGTGGGGGTTGCCGGTCAACCCGGTCGCGGCCGTGGAGCGCCATCCGGAGCGTGTGAGCGGGGATCTCGAGGTGTTCTCGCCCGAGGAGGTGCTGGCGCTCGTGCGGGCGGCCGCCTCCGCGCAGGACGGGGCCATCTTCCTCACCGCGGCGTTCACCGGGCTGCGCCGCGGCGAGCTGATCGCGCTGCGCTGGCGCGACGTCGACTTCACCGGCTCGGTCATCCGCGTGCGGGCGAGCTACGCGGGCGGGAGGCTGACGTTGCCGAAGTCGGGCAAGGTGCGCGCGGTGCCGATGGCCAGCGCCGTCGCACAGGCGCTGGCCGCGCTCGCGCAGCGCGGGATCTTTGCCGGGGACGACGAGCTCGTGTTCCCCGGCCGGGACGGCGGCTATCTCGACGGGTCAGCTCTGCGCCGGCGCTACGCCGCGGCTTTGAAGCGAGTCGGGCCTGCGCCCGCTGCGCTTCCACGACCTGCGCCACACGTTCGGTACGCGCATGATCGCCAAGGCCGACATCCGCCGCGTGCAGGAGTGGATGGGCCACGCGGACGTGCAGACGACGATGCGATACCTGCACTACGCGCCGCGGGCGGAGGACGCCCAGCTCGTCGAGGCGGCGTTCGCGCTCGAGCCGAGGTCGAGCGAGGAGCCCAGAGATGCCTGACGCATACGAGCTGTTCGCCAAGCTCGATCGCTGTCTCCGCGACGTCAGGCTCGGCCACGAGGCGATCTGGCAGCTGCACGGCGACCTGGTGGTGCGCGGGCGCGCCGACGACTACAGCCGCGCTGGGCTGGCTCGCTCCGCGCGGATCGCGGCCGTCGACGTCCCCAATGTCGTTCGGGAGGCTCAACGACTTCGCGCCCGCTGGTTCGAGCAGGATCTCCTCGACCCGCCGGCCGCCGCGACGACGCTCGCATCTCTGCAGGCGGAGGTCGAGCGGATCCAGCCGCAGCTCGACTTCTTGATGGCCTCGCAGCGTCGAGTCGCCGCCGCCTTGCGTCGCGTGCTCGATAACGAGCGCTGACGCTAGTCGGCGCCTGAGCGGGTCGCCGCCGCAAGCTCGTAGCGGTCGGCCAGTGCGAGTGCTACCTCTCGGTAGGGCTCGAGGTCGGTCGTCCGCGCTTCCTCGCGAAGCTCGTCGGCGCGCGCCCTGAGGTCGGCCGCGCTGAGCGCGGTATTGGCGAAGCGCTCCTCCATCAACTCAACGGCCCACGGCGAGGCGTCCGGCCAGGGACGAACCTTCATAGGCTCAGTGTACGTGTCGGCCGCGATGCCGCTCTCGGTCGATGTAGGGCCGCTCGATGCGCGTCTGACGCGGTCCGCAGCCATGCAGACAACACGCACCGGCTGGTGCGGGCCATCTGCTCGCTCCCGGCAAGATCGTCGGCGGAGTGTTCAAGCGTCGTCTCCTGAAATTCGCTGAGATGGTCTCAGTTAGGAATCGCCAGGAGGCCTGTTGCGGGCGCTGGCGGCGTGTCTTACCGTCGCCGAGTGGTCTCGCAACCACCCCAACCCGCCGCCACAAAGCAAGAGTCGAATAGAAGGGAGGCCAAGACGCTCCAGTAGACGAGGGCCGTAGCGGAACTCGGTAGCTCGCTTGCTCGGTCTGTCAACCCCGCTTACGCGGGGTTTCCCTCGCTTCGCTCGGTGACAGACCTCCCGCGCTCGCTGGTCGAGCACTCAGGGGTCGGCAGAGCCGCCCAGACGGCCGCAGCGCGGCGAAGTCCGATGAGCTTGACGCGATCCGCGCGGCACGCGAGATGCTCGGTCGCAAACATCTCTCCCAGCCACGCCAGCGGGGTGATCGTGAAGCGATGCGAGTGCTGTTGGCGACTCGCTCAAGCGCGGTGCGCTCTAAAACCAAGGCGATCTCGATGCTCAAGGCGCTGATCGTCTCGGCGCCGCGGCCGTTGCGCGATCGCGTGCGGAGCCTGTCTACCGACGAGCAGCTGGTGAAGTGCTCGCGGCTGCGGACCAGCCCAACGCTCAGTGCTGAGCATCGCGCGACGGTGATCGCGATGCGCAGCTGCGCCCGGCGCGCCCTGACGCTTGAGGCCGAGGCCGACGACCTGCAGACCCAGCTCGAGCTGCTGGTCGCACGCAGCGCGCCGTGGCTGCTGCGCGAACCCGGAGTCGGGCCGATCACCGCCGCGCAAATCCTCGCGTCGTGGTCGCACCCAGGTCGTTTCCGCGGTGAAGCCGCGTTCGCATCGCTCAGCGGCGCCGCCCCCATCCCGGCTTCCTCCGGGCAGACCGTCCGCCACCGACTCAACCGCGGCGGCGATCGCCAACTCAACCGAGCACTACACACCATCGTGCTCTGCCGCATGCGCGACGACGCCCCGACCCGCGCCTACGTCGCCCGCCGCTCGGCCGAAGGCAAGACCAACCGCGAGATCCGCCGCTGCCTCAAGCGCTACACCGTCCGCCACCTCTACCGCCTACTCGAACAGCACACCCCAACCCCGCCAGCCATTCACGCAAATAGCGACACTTGACAAACATAGAAGCGTCCGGCCGGTGCGTGCCACTTGATCTCGGTCTGCAAACTCGTCGGCGGAACGTTAAGCCTCGTTCGCTGAGATTCGCTCAGATGCTCTCAGGTGCCGATCGTGTGGCGGCCTATTGCCGTCGCCGTTGCCGTCTCTTACCTTCATGGTGTGGTCTCGCCAGCCACCCCCACCCGCCACTGCACTGCAACCGCCGAGTAGGAGGGAGGACGTAGCTTCGTTGAGTCGACGGCATCGGGGGCCACGTAGCTCGCTTTGGTCGGCCTGTCAACCCCGCTTCGCGGGGTTTCCCTCGCTTCGCTCGGTGACAGACCTCCCGCGCTCGCTGATGAAGCACTCAGGGGTCGGCAGAGCCGACCCCTGCACGAGGGGCGCGTATCAACTTGCGGCTGCTGGGACCGGGCACCCCTTCGGCACCGGTTGTGGAGGGGATGCCGGTGCTGGAGGTGGAATGAACGCGCGAACACTGTCGATGTTCAGCACCGCCATGCTGGCTGGGGTAAGGGGACTCACGGTATGCGCACAGGGATCAGTTGCCGTCGGCGACCAGATCAGCTGCCCGCCCTGTCGCGGGACGATCCACGCGAGTAGCCGGCCGTTGAGCCCGACGCTGGCCACGTCTCTCAAACCGATGATCCGGTGCGTCGTACCGCCGCTGACGGTCAAGGTCTCGAGCGTGATGCTTCCGTCCGTCTGAGGGCTCTCGAATGCGACCACCCCACCGGATACCGCGAATGGACGACTCGCCTGAAACGCCGAAATCGCCGTGGTCGCAAGCTTCCGCCCGCCGGCAGTCCGTGCGTACAGCGTCAGCGTCGACGTATCCGTGTCAGATGTTGGCGGCGCGCTCGGCGAGTCGATGAAGAGGTCGCCGTTCGGATCGACGGCGAACGTCGTCCAGCCTGCGACCGCTGGCGACACGGGTATCGTCCGCGCCAAACGTCCCGTGCGCAGATCAATGAGCTCGATCGCCGTCGGACCCACGGCGTCGCTTTCCCCGAGACCAACTCCGAGCCAGCGCCCGTCGGCGGAGATCGCGGTAATCGGCAGCTGCGGAATCCAGCGAACGACTCGCCATTTGGTACTGCCGCTGTCAAACGCGACGATTGGGCGTTCGTTGCCGATTGGGGTCTCGCAGTTAGGATCAGGGGCCATAACGATCGTCTTGTCTGTCACGGCGAGCGCGCCCCCACTCCCAACGGCCCACCATCCGCACATCGACGCCCCATGTCCGAACGCGGCCGGTGGAGTGTCGTGAAAGCGAAACCGAGTGGAGAACGTGTACTCCGGGCCGGAGGGGCCGTTAGCGGCGAATGCCTGGCCCGCAGCGGAAGCCACGAGGTTGACGACGTCGAGTCGGATGACACGCGTCGCGCCGTCGAGGTTGCTGACCTGGACTACGCCCGTTCCTGCAGTCCCCCAGACGACGACGTTGCCGGACGGCCAAGGGCCGAGAGGCAGCACGAGGGGCATCTGGGCTGGCGCCGGGGCCGCTCGCAGAGCGAAGACAACGAGAGCGGCCGCTAGCAATCCTGACGGCCAACAGGTCGGAGGCGGCTTCACGGCTGCAGATTATTCGGTGGACGACGGGACCGCACCTCGATCTGTGGGGATAGCCTCGTGCCAATGGGTGTGATTGAGGCTCATTCGGCCAACAACCCGCGTGTCCCGAACGTGTCCCGAACCGCGCAGATCTGACCGCATCTGACTGACCGCCGTGGCCTCTCATGCCCCGCTGTAGAGCCAAGAACACCCTCTTCGAGGGCAGTACGGAACCGAAGGTCGGGAGTTCGAATCTCTCCGGGCGCGTAACCGCACAACGTCGCGCCGGGCGAGGACAGACGGCCAGCGCTGCGTAGCATCCCGCGTTGCTCCCATTCGGGGCGGACGCCCGCGCGGTCGGCCTCGAGTTGGTGGTGTCTATGGGAGACCATCGAGGAACTCCGCGCGAAGTCGGCCGAGGAGTGGGTAGAAACCCGCGGACTTGGCCGCGCGGGTCACACGTCCGTCCGGAAGCGCTGTGGAACGCCTGGCGGTGAGCCGATGCCTGGGCTCCATGGAGCACGCGATCACGACCAGGCGCTTTCTCGGTGCGGTCGTCGCCGTCGTTGTCGCGAGCGGCGTCGTCACCCTGTGGCTGGGCCTGCGCATCGGCGGCGACCAGGTCACGCTTTGGGTCGACGACGTCACCACGCCCCTCGCCGCGGCGATCGCGTGCGTGCTCTGTCTGCATGCGCGTGGCCGTCACAGCGGGCGAATGAAATTGTTCTGGGCGCTGGTGGCCGCCGCCACCGGCGCGTGGACGCTGGCGGAGATCGTCTGGGGCTATTACGCGCTGATCCTCAACACCTCGGTGCCGGTGCCCTCGTGGGCGGACGTCGGCTACCTCTCGGCGATCCCGCTCGCCGTCGCGGCGCTCGTGGTGCACCCGGCAACGGCTGGTGGCGGCACGCGCAAGGCGCGCGCCGTGTTCGACGGCCTGGTCGTTGCGACGGCACTCATGTTCCTCAGCTGGACGCTCGTTCTCGGCCCGCTCTGGCGCAGCGCCGACTTAACCACCTGGAGCGGAGTCGTCTCGATCGCCTACCCGTTCGGTGACGTGGTGATCGTGTTCTTCATCGTGCTCGCCCTCCGTGGGATGTCACGCGGCCACCGCCTGTCGCTGTGGTGTCTGCTTGGAGCGCTCCTGGCAATGGCGCTGTCGGACAGCACCTACACGTATCTCACCGAGGTGGCGAACTACACCGGCGGGGACATCATCGACGCTGGCTGGGTGGTGGCCTATCTCGGGATCGCGCTCGCGGCATTCAGTTCGCGGCCGAGCGACGTCGCGGGCGCGCCGCGGGCGCCGGGGGCGCCATCG
This sequence comes from uncultured Solirubrobacterales bacterium, assembly GCA_963710725.1. Taxonomy (GTDB): domain Bacteria; phylum Actinomycetota; class Thermoleophilia; order Solirubrobacterales; family Solirubrobacteraceae; genus CAVQBJ01. The sequence continues at coordinate 343,432 of CAVQBJ010000001.1, forward strand.
TTGGGATCGTTCGTCGCGCCGCTCGTCCCGGTGCTGCTCGCGCTCACCGTGGCGGCGGTGGAGATCCGACTCGGCCATCGGCCCGACCGCGCGGCCTGGCTGATGGCCTTCTCGCTCGTGGCGCTCGTGCTCGCCCGTCAGGGACTGATGCTGCTCGAGTTGCTCGGGCCGAGTCGCCACGCGCAGGCCGGCTTGGTGCACAGGTTTACCCAGGCGGCTCTCGGCGGCGCCGACTCCGGCGACGGCTCGTCGGCGTATCCGGGTGGTGGCTATGAGCGCGTCTGACTTCGGGGTGGGGAACACTCGTCGATTGCCCGCCTCGCCTGGGACGGGCTCGGCGAAGCTGACGTGGGTCAACCCCGACGTGCCGACCCCAACCTCGACCGCCGGAGGGCGGACGGTCGCGACGAACGCGCTCGTCGTAATCCTGCTGACCATGGCGTGCACAGGGCTGGCCGTGTTCGACCTGGTACTGCTCGCGGGCAGTTACTAGCCCTGCCGTGGCACCCGGTCTCGGGACGACGTTCCGTCTCGGTCAGCCGCCAGACGACATCTGCATCACGCTGAACGATGCTCCGTGGGGATCGGTGACGGCGGCAAAGCGGCCGATCGGCATGTCCACGGGCTCCCGCACGACGGTCGCACCGAGGTATCGCGGAATGGGTGAGGCGCGCGTGGCGCGGCTCAGTCCGGGTCCGGCGGTGCGTTGTAGTGCACGCGCTCGGGCGCGAGCACGAACTTGATTCGCTGCTCTCCGGGCTGCAGGAAGGGGTACTCATCCGCGCCGATGTACTTCTTCGCGAGCGCGTTGATGTGCTCGAGCGCGCCGTCGTGGGTGTCCCCCACGAGGCGGCCCGTCACCGAGACCCACTCGTAGGGATTGCCGTCGGCCATCACCGTGACGGTGGCCGTGCCGGCCCTGCGGAGATTGGCGGGCCAAGCGCGGCCCTCCGAGCTGTTGACGGTGACATTGCCGCCTTCGGGGTGCGCCCAGACGATCACCGTCTGCACCGTGCCATCACGCCGCGGGATGGCCAGATGCGCGTAGTTCTTGCCGGCGATGATCTCCTCGGCGCGCCCTGCGAGGCTCTCAGACATGGGCTTTCTCCCGTTGCCGTCGGTGGTTGGAAATCCTCCCGGGCGATTGTCGCAAAGGGGCCCTGACGGCACAGCGGCAACCGCTGCTTCGTGCGGTGGACGTGCCCCTCGGGGCGCGGGTAGGCTACCCGGCCAGATCGCCACGTCGACCAGGGAGCCGCCATGACCTACTGCCTGGCCCTGCGCCTCGAGGAAGGGCTCGTGTTCCTCTCCGACACGCGCACCAATGCCGGCGTCGACAACGTCGGCACGTACCGCAAGCAGCACGTCATGGCGCCGGGTTCGGATCGGCTGTTCGTGATCGAATCGGCCGGGAACCTGGCCACGACCCAGGAGGTGCTCGATCGCATCCGCCGGGACCTGACCACTCCGGGCGACCACGAGAGCCTGGCCTCGGTCGGCCACCTCTTCGAGGCGGCGCTGTACGTCGGTCGCGTCGGCCGCGACGTTGTCGGTGAGCATCGCGACGCGCTGGTGGGAGTCGATGGCACGGCGACGTTCATCCTGGGAGGACAGGTCGCCGGGTCCGAGCCCGACATCCTCCTCGTCTATCCCGAAGGCAATTACATCCGGGCCTCCGATGAGCTGCCGTTCCTGCAGATCGGCGAGGCCAAGTACGGCAAGTTCCTGCTCGAGATGGCGGCCACCGCCGACGTCGACGCCGCCACGGCCACGAAGATCGCACTCGGCTCCATGATGAGCACGGCGCGCGCCAATCTCTCGGTGGGGCCGCCCTACGACCTCGGGATCTACCGCAACGACACGTTCGAGCTCGAGGAGTTCCGCATCCTGGCGGACTCTCCGGTGCTCGCGAAGCTGCAGCACACCTGGGAGCAGCACCTGCGAGCGGGCTTCGCCCAGCTGCCGGACTTCACCCGCGAGGATCTCGTGCGTCCGGGCGATCGCCAGCTCGGCCGGGGGGCGAGCGCGAGCCCGGCACCGTAGGCGGGCGCCCGCTCAGCGGCGCAGCGTGACCTGCGTGCTCGAGGCCGCGCCACCGCCGGTGAGCTGGACGTCGGCCCACACGACCGCTCGCCCGTGGCTCCCAGCGAGGAGCGCCTTGCCGGCCTTCGAGAGCGGGACGGCGAGCGTCTTGCTCGTCCCGCTGGGCAGCATGAACGACGCGCTGCCGTAGGTCAGGACGCGCGCCTTCTGCTTGCGTTTGCGCGCGATCGATGCCGTGCGTGCACTGAGCGGCGCGTTTCGCAGCAGCAGCCGGCCGGCGCACTGTGCGGCCATCGTGCAGGTCAGGCCGAGCTCGGCGGCGCCGGCCTTCACCGGCGCGAGGTGATGCGGGGCGAGCTCGAGCACCGGCACCGAGCTTGACGGGGTCGGTGCGGGCATGACCCGGGGCGTGGTCGGGGTGGACGTCGGCGTGGGCGTCGGGATCGCACCGCCGCCGCCGGTGCCCGTGCCGTTGCTGCCGCCGGCCGCGGTGAAGTCGGCGTTGATGTCGACCGCCCAGCCGCCGGAGTCGGTCGTGAAACCGGGAGTGATCGTGCTCGGCGTCGACGTGTCCCAGTAGAAGTCGGCCGGGGCGGGCGATCCGAGATAGGTGTCGCCGGTTGAGTACAGCGGCACCTGCACATCCGGCGCCAGCACCGCGAGCGTGAGCGTGTCGAAGTCGGCGATCGTGGTGATGTCGTCCGGCGCGGGCGTCGGGTCCTCGCGCATCGGCAGGTCGAGCGCCACGGTGCTGACCGAGTTCGCTGCCGGGGTGAACGGCTGGCTGGTGGCCACCGGGAAGCAGCAGGCGTCGTCGGGCCTGCCGGGCGTGAGCGTGTTCTCGTAGAGGGAGCGCATCACCACGAACTCCATCGGGCCGGTGCTGTTGCCGACCTCGATGCGGGCGTCGGTGACCGCGCCGGTGCCGGTGATCGACGGCGCGAGCGTGACATTCGCGGTCGTGCTCAGCTCGGTCGGGGCGGGCACGTCGGCCCAGATGCACGACGTGGCGGCCGCGAACGTGATGGCGGGCAACCCGGGGGTGTCCACGGCGCGGCAGTCGCTCGGGTAGTTCGGCGCCCGCAGCGGCGAGCCGAACATCTCGGCGCCCGCGGACGAGGCGAGCAGCAGGGCGCCGGCGAGCGCGCCACAGATCGGCGCGATCAGCCTCATCTCGGCTCGGCGTCGGGGCACCCACCGTCCTCCGGTGACAGGTCCTCGCCCGCCACGCGCGCATACCCCCGGCGCGGCGCGGGCCCGCCGACAGTGTGGTCGATCCGTCGGTGCCCGGTCAAGGGGAGACGAGGCCTGCCAGCCAGTCGGCGACGGCGGTGCCGACCGCCGCGGTGCTGCGGAGTGCGTGGTCGCCGGGCACGCGGACGACGGTGCGGTGCGGTCCCGGCGGCGGCATCCCGAACGGATCGCTCTCTCCCTGCACGACAAGGGTCGGCACGGCGACGGTGTCGAGCTCGGACAGCCGGCTCCGGGTCGGGTCGTCGCCGCGGCCGGGCGGGTGCAGCGGAAAGGCCAGGCACAGCACGCCGATTGCGCCGGCCTGCCCGGCCGTGCGGCAGGCGACGCGGGCGCCGGAGGAGCGCCCGCCGGTCACGAGCCCCAGGCCGCGCAACACGTCGCCGGCCAGCGCGGCGACGACCGCCAGCCAGGCGGCGTCGAGTTGGCGTGGCGGGCTTGGCGAGCGCCGACCGGCCACGCGGTAGGGCTGCTCCACGAGCACCACGCTGACGGCGACCGAGCGGGCGGCATCGCAGGTCGCCGCGAGATCGCGCGCCGTCACGCCACCGCCGGCACCGTGACCGAGCACGAGCGCGGCCACCGGTTCGTCGACCGGATGCAGGTGCGCGCGCGCGGGGCCGTGAGGGGTGTCGATCTCGAGCATGACGCGAGCGTAGCCCGCAGCGCCGATCCCTCCGATGTTGCGGCGGCAATGCGGCTTAATACGGACGTCCTTACCGCTCAGAGCTCACCCTGGCAAAATCCGCGCGTGCCTACGGACGAAGACGGTCCGTTGGGGGAGGCGCCGAGCGAACGGGCGACGTTCGATCAGCTGCTCTCGCTCATCGACCACTTGCCGGCCATGGTGGCCCACTGGGATCGCAACCTGTGCAACCGCGTTGCCAATGCGGCGCACGTCGAGTGGTTCGGGTTGACGCCGGCGCAGATGCGCGGGATGCATATGCGCGACTTCCTCGGGGCGCCCGTCTTCGAGGCCAACCGGCGGTACATCGAAGGGGTGCTTGCCGGCGAGCCGCAGTATTTCGAGCGCACGCTCGTCGACCGTGAGGGCACGGACCGTCATGCGCAGATGTCCTACATACCGGACATCCTCGACGCGGAGGTCGATGGCTTCTTCGTGATGGTCAACGACGTCACCGCGCGCGTCGAGGCCGAACGTGCGCTCGCGCAGAGCGCCGAGCGGCTCGAGCGCAGCGCCGATCAGTACCGCGCGCTCGTGCGCAACATCCCGCGCGGGTTCGTGCTGCTCTTCGATCCCGACATGCGCCACACGGTCGCGGACGGCGCGGCCCTCGCGGCCTGGGGGATCTCGCGCGAGCAGCTGGAGGGTCGTCGCATGCCGGAGGTGCTCGCTCCCGAGGTCGTCGTCGAGCTCGAGCCGCGCTACCGCGCGGCGCTGCGCGGTCGCTCCGTCACCTGGGATCACGTCATGGGCGACCGCGTGTACAACCTGTCGGCCGGTCCGGTTCGCGATGCCGACGGATCGGTGTTCGCCGGGATGGTCGTGTGCGCGGACGTCACGGCCGAGCGCCGTAGCGAGCACGTCGCGCGCGCGCTGCACGCGATCGCGACCCTCGTCGCCAACAACGCCCCGCTCAGCGAGATCGCGCGGCTCGTGGCCGACAACCTGCGCGAGGTGTTCGCCAGCGATGCGGCCGCCGTGTTCCGGTTCGCGGAGCCCGGGCACGCAGCGGTCGTCGTCATGAGCCCCGCCGACTCCCCCTTCGACACCGACGTGCAGCTCGGGCGCGACGATCGCAGCGCCGTCGCCACCGTGCTGCGCACCGGGCGACCGGCGATCGTCAGCTACGCCCCGGGCGGCGATGACTTCGCCGCGCGGCAACATGCGAGCGGCCAGCGCGCGGGCGCGGCCGCGCCGATCCGCGTGCATGGGACCCCATGGGGTGCGATCGCGCTCGCCTGGCGCGACCCGGCGGTGATCGACGACCTGCTGCTCGAGCGCCTCGTCAGCTTCGCCGAGCTCGTGGAGATCGCGATCGGCAACGCCGAGGCCCAGGAGACGCTCGCGCGTCAGGCGACGACCGATGGCATCACCGGCCTGCCCAACCACCGCGCGTTTCACGATCTCCTGGCCCGCGAGGTCGCTCGTGCGCAGCGCGACGAGCGGCCGCTCAGCCTCGTGATGATCGACATCGACCACTTCAAGGCGGTCAACGACACCTTCGGACATCCGGTCGGCGACCTCGTGCTGGCCGAGGTCGCACGACGCCTGGCTGGCATCGCCCGCGGGCACGAGACGGTGGCCCGCATCGGCGGGGAGGAGTTCGCCTGGCTGCTGAGCGAGACGGACGGCGACAGCGCCTTCCTGGCCGCCGAACGCGCGCGGTGCGCGATCGCCGAGCAGGTATTCGACGAGGTCGGATCGATCACTGTCTCCGCCGGCGTGTGCTCGCTCGGCGAGGCGCCCGACGGTGACACCCTCGTGCGCCTCGCCGACCGCGCGCTGTACTGGGCCAAGCACAGCGGCCGCGACATGACGTTCCGCTACACGCTCGATGCGCAGGAGATGCTCGCCGTCCCGGCCGGGCAGGTCGCCAACCTGCAGCTCATGAACGGCGTGCGCGCGCTGGCGCGGGCGATCGACGCGAAGGACAGCTCGACGCGCGAACACTCAGAGCGGGTCGCCTCCCTCGCCGCGCGCCTCGCTCGCGAGCTCGGCTGGACGGGCGCTCGCACGCACGTCCTCTTCGCCGCCGGGCTCGTGCATGACGTCGGCAAGATCGGCGTCAGTGATGACGTCCTGCTGAAGGCCGGCCCGCTCGCTGCGGCGGAATACGAACTCGTGATGGCTCACGCCGAGCTCGGAGCGCAGATCGCCTCCGAGGTGATCGAGCCCGAAGCGGTCGGTTGGATCCGCAGCCACCACGAACGCTGGGACGGCACCGGTTACCCCCGCGGCCTGGCCGGCGAGGAGATTCCCGATGGCGCTCGGCTGCTCGCGCTCGCCGATGCCTGGGACGTCATGACGACGAACTGCTCCTACCAGCCGATGCGCAGCGTCGAGGACGCGCTGCGCGAGTGCGAGCACCTGTCCGGCGGACAGTTCGCTCCCGCCGCGGTGTCCGCGCTGCTCTCGCTGCACCGGCAGGGCCAGCTCGGTGCGGGCGGTCGCGTCAACGCGGCGGATCGGCAGTCGTAGCGGGCTCGACCGCCGCAGAAACCCGCGAGCGTGGACGGCGATCTACGGAAGCAGGCCGGCCGACGGCAGATGACACTGTCCGCATGGCGACATTGCACCGCGCGAACGGGGTGCCGCTCGTTCCCCCCGGGACCTGGGTGGTTCAGGCGTCGCGCTCGAAGATCGGCTTCGACGTGCGCCATCTGATGCTGTCAAAGGTCCACGGGCGGTTTCACGACGTCGAGGGCACGATCCGCTGCGACGGCGACGGCGTGGCCTGCATCGACGGCCGCGTCGAGGTGTCGAGCATCGACACCGGCGACTCCCGACGCGACGCGCGCCTGCGCGACGAGGATTTCTTCAACGCGGCGCGCCACCCGCGGATCACGCTCGACGCGGCCTGCCCGCCCGCGCCGGCCGGTAGCGCCCCGACCGTCGCGGGAACGGTGACGCTCGGCGGCGTGTCGAGGGTGATCCAGCTGCGTCTCGAGGGGCCGGCGACCGCGATCGACGGGGGCTCGGAGTTGCGGATCCGCGCCCGGGGTGACGTCAGTCGACGTGACTTCGCCCTGGAGTGGGACTCGGCCTTCGCGGCCGGCGGGCTCGTCATCAACGATCGGGTGGCCCTCGATCTGGACGTGGTCCTCGCGCGGCGCGACGAGGCGCCCTGATCTCGACGCGAGGATCGGGGGGCGGCGCCCGAGCGCGCACGTTCGTGCGGCGCCCGACCCGCGAGCTGGGATGATGGGGGCGTGGACGAGGCGGCCGATCGCCTGCGCGTGGACAAGTGGCTGTGGGTCGCGCGGCTGGCCAAGAGCCGCACGCTCGCGACGGAGGCCGCGCGTGGCGGCCACGTCCAGGTCAACGGCCAGCGGGTCAAGCCGGGGCGCGAGGTCGTTCGCGGCGATCGGGTCGAGATCACGCGCGACGAGGTCCGGCGCAGCGTGACGGTGCTCGGCGTCGCCGCGCGGCGCGGTCCGGCGAGCGTGGCGGCGCTGCTCTACGAGGAATCCGCCGAGAGCATCGCCGAGCGCGAGCGCGCCGCTGCGGAGCGGCGTGCCGCTGGGCTCGGTGGCGGCCCCGGGGGCGCCCGCCCGACCAAGCGTGATCGTCGCCGCCTCGACGCGGCGAACGCCGCCCGCCGGGGCCCGACCTGATCGCGCCTACGCGCTCTCGCGCGTCAGCGCGCCGCACCAGGGCAGGTCGGCGCTCAGCAGTGCCGTGATCTCCGCCGGCGCGACCGGGCGCGCGAAGAGGAACCCCTGCGCAAACGCGCAGCCGAGCAGTTGCAGCTCGCTCAGCTGGCGCTCGGTCTCGACCCCCTCGGCGGTGACGTCGATGGCCAGCGCCTGGGCCATCCGGACCACCGCCGTGGCGATGGCGCTGTCGTGCTGCTCGGTGCCGAGCCCGTCGACGAACGCGCGGTCGAGCTTGAGGCTGTCGAGCGGCAGGCGGGTGAGGTAGCTGAGCGAGGAGTAGCCGGTCCCGAAGTCGTCGAGCGCCAGATGCACGCCGAGCGCCCCGAGCGCGCGCAGCGTCTGGGCCGCTGCGTCGGGCTCCTCGATGAGCACCGACTCGGTGATCTCGAGGCTGAGGCAGCGAGCGTCGATTCCCGTCCGGCGCAGCGTGCTCGCGACGACGTCGGCGATGTCGCGCCGCACGAGCTGACGCGCCGACAGGTTCACGGCCACCGAGATCGGACGGGCATCCGGGCGGCTGGCATGCCACTGCACCGCCTGGCGGCAGGCCTCGTCGAGCACCCACGCCCCGATCGGCTCGATGAGCCCGGATTCCTCGGCGAGCGGCACGAACTCGAGCGGCGGCACGAGCCCGCGCGTCGGATGCTCCCAGCGCAGCAGCGCCTCCACGGCGACGATCGACCCGTCGCGCAGAGACAGCATCGGCTGATAGGCGAGGCGCAGCTCGTCGCGCTCCAGGGCGCGACGCAGATCGTTCTCGATCGAGAAGCGCTCGAGTGCCCGGGCGCGCATCCCGGCGTCGAACAGCTCGTAGCGAGACCGACCGCGTTCCTTGGCACGGTACATGGCTGCGTCGGCGTCACGGACGAGGCCCGCGCCCTCGACGTCGTTGCCCTGGCCGAGGGCGATCCCGATGCTCGCCGTCGCGAAGTACTCGCGGCCGTCCACGACGAACGGGCGCGCGAAGGCGCCACCGATGCGCTCGGCCACCTCGACGGCGCCCCGCTCGCCGGCGACGTCCTCGAGCAGGATCCCGAACTCGTCCCCTCCGAAGCGCCCGAGCGTGTCGCCGGGGCGCACCGCCTCGCGCAGGCGGGGCGCGACGTCGACGAGCAGTGCGTCGCCGGCGGCGTGGCCCATGCTGTCGTTGACCAACTTGAAGTGGTCGAGATCGAGGAACAGGACGGCGACCGTCGAGCCGCGCCGAGCAAGCGCGTGCTCGAGCCGGTCGAGGAACAGGACCCGGTTCGGAAGCCCGGAGAGCGGATCGTGGAGCGCCTTGTGGCGGATGTCGTCCTCGGTCGCCCGGCGCTGGATCGCGTCGGCCAGGACGTTTGCGAGCGCCTGCACGAAGTCGGCATCCGAGGCGGTGAACGCGTGCCGCTCGACGTGCGACTGCGCCCCGAGCGCGCCCCAGGGTCCGTCGCCCCCGTCGATCGCCACGGTCAACCCGCTGAAGGTTTCGGGCGGGTTGATCAGCGGCGAGCGCTCGCAGCGCTTCTCCCTCGACCAGTCGTTCACGATCACCGGACGCCCCTCAGCGAGGGTCAGGCCGACCTGCGTGCGACTCGAGAAGGGTATGTGCAGGTTGTTGATGACCTCCGGTGACATGCCGTACCCGCCGCGCACGACGAGCGACTCGCGATCAGGCGTGAGCTCGACGACCGCGCCGTAGCGAACCTGCAGGATCGTGGCGGCGTACGTCGCGGCCGCGTCCATCAGCTCGGTCAGATCGGCACCGGCGAGGGCGCGCTCCCCGAGGCGGGCCACCGCCGCCTGCTGGGCGGCGCGCCGCGCGAGCTCGGTCTCGGCACCCTTGCGCTCGGTGATGTCCGACATCACGCCGTGCCAGCGCTCCCGGCCCTGCGCGTCGGCCATCAGCAGGGCATCGTCGCGTATCCACACCGTGCGGCCGTCGCGATGGCGCAGGCGGTACTCCCACGGCGACGCGTCGCGCTGCCCCGCGAGCGCGTCGGCCTCGCGGGCGAACACGGCGTCGCGGTCGTCGGGGTGCAGCAGGGTGGCCCAGATCTCCGGATCGGCCAGCCACTCCTGCGGCGTGAAGCCGAGGACGGCGTACAGCTGCGGGCTGACGTAGTGCCAGGGCCCGCCGATTCCCGCGTCGGCGATGTACGTGACGGCCGGGAGGCGCTCGACGAGCGCGAGGGCATCGAACTCGGACAGCGTGTCCGGCGAGCCAGCCGCCGGCCACCGGTCGTCCTCGCGCTGGGGTGGGCAGGGACGTTCCACTGGTCAGATCTGTGTCGGCATCGGCGCGCAGCACCTTAACCGGCGCGCGCGAAACCCTGCGGTTCCCGTGGGGGCGTTATGCTCGCAGTTCCCCGCCCAGGAGGCTCACGATGGCCGATTCGCCGCCGCTCACCCCCGCAGCCGACCTCGATGTCACGCCGGCCAACGGCGCACCGCAGGCGGCCACGCCCAGTCGCGCCGCGAGGCGTGCATCCGCGACGATCCCGTCGCGGCGCATCACCGAGGACCAGCTCGTCGATCTCGCTTCGCGGGTCGCCACGGCCGGCGCGCCACACGAGGACATGGAGATTGAGCAGCCCTTCACCGGGGCGCGGCTGGGGACGGTGCCTCGCGGCACCGAGGCCGACGTCGAGTTCGCGTTCGAGCGCGCGCGCGCCGCCCAGGCGTCCTGGGCGGCCACGAGCTTCGCCGAGCGCCGCGCGATCCTGTTGCGCTTCCACGACCTCGTGCTCGATCGTCGCGACGAGCTCCTCGACCTCCTCCAGCTCGAGACCGGCAAGGCCCGCCGCCACGCGCTCGAGGAGGTGCTCGACGCGGCGACCGTCGCGCGCTACTACGCGAACACCGCGGAGCGCCATCTGCGTCCGCGCCGGCGCCAGGGCGCGATACCCGTGCTCACCGCCGCGTTCGAGCATCACCATCCGGTCGGCGTGGTCGGCCTCATCGCTCCCTGGAACTACCCGCTCTCGCTCACGCTCGGCGACGCGCTGCCCGCGATCGCCGCCGGCAACGCCGTCGTGCTCAAGCCCGACAGCCAGACCCCGTTCACCGGTCTCTGGGGCGTCGCGCTGCTCGCCGAGGCCGGTCTGCCCGACGGGCTCGTGCAGGTGGTGACCGGCTCGGGCGCGCAGCTCGGCCCGCGCATCATCGACCGCGCCGACTACGTGATGTTCACCGGGAGCAGCGCGACGGGCCGCGAGGTGGCGCGTCAGGCCGCCGGGCGCCTGATCGGCTCGTCGATGGAGCTCGGGGGCAAGAACGCGATGATCGTGCTCGAGGACGCCGACCTCGGCCGCGCGGCCGAGGGCGCCGAGCGCGCGCTGTTCTCGAACAGCGGCCAGCTGTGCATCTCGGTCGAGCGACTGCTCGTCCACGACTCGGTGGCCGACGAGTTCACCCGGCGCCTCGTCGAGCGCACCGCGGCGATGCAGCTCGGCACGGCGCTCGACTACAGCGCCGACATGGGCTCGCTCATCTCCCAGTCCCAGCTCGACACCGTGCGCGAGCACGTCGAGGACGCGATCGCCAAGGGCGCGCGCGTGCTGACGGGTGGCCGCCCACGACCCGATCTCGGCCCGTACTTCTTCGAGCCCACGATCCTCGCCGACGTGCAGGAGAACATGACGCTCTGCCGCAACGAGACGTTTGGTCCCGTGGCCGCCCTGTCCCGCTTCGCCTCGGTCGACGAGGCGATCGAGCGGGCCAACGACAGCGACTACGGGCTCAACTTCAGCCTCTGGACGCGCGACACCCGAACCGGGCATCGTCTGGCGACGCGCCTGAAGGCGGGCACGGTGAACGTCAACGAGGGCTACGTCGCGGCCTGGGGCTCGGTGGACGCGCCGATGGGCGGCATGAAGTCCTCGGGGCTCGGGCGCCGGCACGGAGCCGAGGGCATCCGCAAGTACACCGAGGCCCAGACCGTCGCGATCCAGCGCCTGCTCCCGATCGCGCCCCCGCCCGGCGTGCCGACCGGACTGTGGGCCACGGTCATGACGAGCGCGTTGCGTGTGCTGCGCCACACGCCGGGCATCCGCTAGGCATGGCGAGCCCGAGGAGCCTGTTCGGCGCGCTGGCGGTGGTGGCTGCGCTAGCCGGCGGTTTCGTGGCCGCCGTTGCCGACGCCAAGTCCAGGCCAGGCACCGCGAGCCGGACCCACGTGACGAAGTGTCGCGTGTTCTCCGCGTCGCCTCGCGGCGGCAAGCGGGTGGTGTTCCTCAACCTGATGACCCGCGGCGTGAGCTGCACAAGCACCGATGGGCTGCTGCGCGCGTATGTGAAGGCCCGCGCCGGCAGCCAGGTGAACGGGTACGCCTGTCACGCGAAGAGCGAGAAGCGGGCCGGGGCGATCATCACGGTCGGATCGTGCGTGAAGGGCGCGAAGGTCGTCAGCTTCACCGAGACCGCGCTGGCGTAGCGCGGGCGACGACGCCGACCAGCCGGATCCCCGCCCGCGGAGGGCCGCGTTGCACGAAGTCTGCGACTAGGGGAGGATCCCTACGGCATGATCGGCCAGTCAGAGCTCCGTTCCCCGCAGGCGCACGTCGCGCTGGCCGGCATCCTGCGCCGCCGCAGCGGCGCGCCGATCCCCGTCCAGACGGTCGACATCGGGCCTCGGGGGATGCGGATCACCAGCCCCCGACCGCTCGCGCTCGACGAGACGGTCGGATTCGAGCTTCCCAACCTGGACATGCGCGTGCACGGCGCCGCGCGCGTGCTTCGCCAGGAGCGCATGAACCGCTATGTCCTGCGCTTCGAACGGCTCCCCGAGCCCATGACGCGGCGCCTGCATGCGCTCGCGATCACGTCGCGCTGACCGGTCGGTCGCGCGTCGCGCGAGGTTGACGGCGCCGTGACGAGCCTCGGACCGCTGGCCCTCGTCCTCGCGTGCGCGCTGCTCGGGCCGGTGCTCGCGTTCGCCGGGCGGGGCATGGTCCCGATCGTCGTGGGCGAGCTGCTGGCGGGCATCGTGCTCGGCAGCAGCGTGCTCGGCGTCATCAATCCCGACGAGGAGAGCCTGCGGCTCATCTACGAGATCGGCTTCGCCACGCTCATGTTCACCGTCGGCATGCACGTGCCGCTGCGGGACGCGCGGTTGCGGCCTGCCATCGGACGCGGGGCGAGGGCCGTGGCGGTCACCATCGTGCTCGCCCTCGGCGCCGGGGCGGCGGCACACGCGATCGGCTCGGGCCCGTGGCTGGTCTACGCGGTCATCATCTCGTCGAGCTCGGCGGCGATCGCGCTGCCGGTGATCGAGGACCTGCGCCTCGAGGGCGAGGCGGCGCTCACCGCGATGGCCTGGATCACGATCGGCGACGTGCTGGCCACCGTGGCGATCCCGCTCGTGCTCTCGCCGAGCGGCGCCGGCCATGCCGCGGGCGGGGCGCTCATCGTGGCCGGGGTCACGCTCGCCCTGCTCGTCGCCGGGCGGGCGCTGCGCCGGCGCGCCTGGGCGCAGCGCGTGCGTCACGAGGGCAAGGAGCGCATGTGGGCGATCGACCTGCGCATCGCCGTTGTGGCCTTCATCGGCCTCGGCTGGCTCGCCCAGCAAGTCGGTGCGAGCCTGCTCGTCGCCGGCTTCGGGACCGGGCTCGTCGTGGCCGCCCTCGGGGGTCCCAGGCGGCTCACCCGCGAGGTGCTCGGGCTCGGCCAGGGCTTCTTCATCCCGGTGTTCTTCGTGCTCCTGGGGGCGCAGATCAACCTGCGTGCCCTCGCCGACGACACGAGCGCGATCTGGCTCGGCGTGGCCCTCTGCGGCCTCACGATCGTCGTCCACGTCCTGACGGCGCGCGTCGTGGGCCTGCCGCGCGCGAGCGGTCTGCTCGCGACGGCGCAGATCGGCGTGCCCGCCGCGGTCATCGCGCTCGGACTGCCGATCAGGGCGATCACGGAGGCGCAGGCCGGGGCGATCTTCGCCGCCGCACTCGGCACGATCGCCGCCTGCTCGCTCGGCGGGGCGCTGCTCGCGCGCGCCGCCGCGGACGGCTCCGACGGCGTGGCGGCCGGGCCGTCGCCGGCCCCGGCCGCCACGGGGAACTAGTGGCGCCGCAGCTCCGTGTCAGGTGATCTTGGCGCCGCTCGACGAGAGCACGTACCACGCCGCGCCGAACGCCGTCACGCCCTCGCCACTGGTCTGTCCGGCCTTCGTGTCCTCGACGAAGTAGTAGAGCGGGTGGCCGTCATAGGTCACCTGCTTGACGCCTCCGGCCCGGGTCGTCGTGCCGAGCTTGCTCGCCTTGGCGCCGCCCGCGGCGCGCGGGCTGCCGCTCGTGGTGAGCGGCGGCCAACCGCCGGCGCAGGCGCCGGAGCAGTGCGAGGTCGAGCCATGGTCACCCTCGAAGAGGTACAGCGTGTGCCCGTTGGGCCCGACGAGGATCGCGCCGAGCTTCGTGTGCGCCGTCGAGACGACGGTGCCTGCGCTGGCGACCACGCCGCCGGATGCGGCCGACGCCGCGCCTGCGCTCGTGACCGCGAACGACACCGCGGCGACGAGCGGCACCGCGATGAGAATGGCCAGCTTCTTCATGTGGAGCTCCCAGCGTTCGTGGACCGGTGTGCTGGGTCTGCTGACTCCGCGGCGCCCGCGTTCCTTCCGAGCGAGGCGGCCCGCGCGGGTCAGCGCTCGGAGACGGGATAGGCCGAGACCGGGACGACGACGTCGACGGCGAACTTGTCGTGCCAGCACTGCCTCTCGCGGTCCCAGAGCATCCACAGGTAGCCGAGGCCGAAGACGATCGCCGACAGCCACTTGCCGAGCGTGCGCAGCAGCGCCCGGCCGTACCCGATCGGACCGCCGGTCTCGAAGCTGACGACGCGGATGCCGACCGCGCGCTTGCCGACGGTCTGGCCGCTCGGGGTTCCCTCCAGGGCGGTGTAGTAGGCGACGCCCACGGCGAGACCGAGCCAGAAGCCCGCGACCCCGAGCGCAGCGGTGAGGACGACGAACGGGACGCCCACGATCACGTCGTCGAGGATGGCCGCCCCCACGCGCTGCCAGAACCCCGCTCGCGGGCCCGACGGCCCGTCGCTCCTCACCCGCGCGGTGTCGGCCACCGTCGCGCTCGGGGGGCCGAACCCGTCCATCTCTACAGGCGCGCCTTCGCCGCCACGAGCGCCTCGAGGAAGTGCTCGGGGTTGTCATGCTCGGGCGCGCCTGAGACCTTTCCCCGGAGGCCCGTCTCGAGTCGGTAGGCGAGCCGCTGACGTGCGCTGCGATCGAGCTCCTCGCGCCGCGCGAGGAACCGCCGGACGGCAGCGACCTCGTCCTCGGTCACGGCGCTCACGTCGAGCGGCGCCGCGATGACCAGGGGCGGCGGCGCGTCCGGCGCAGGCGGCACGCCCGCGACGGCCGGCGGCGCCGAGGGGGACATCCTTGCGGCGTCGCGAATGACGAGCGTGCCGCCGGCGAGGTCGCCCGGGCGCTGGTTGCGCCGCGTGATGAGGATCCCGAACAGCGTGGGCAGGTAGAGGAACGTGAGGCCATCGACGAGGCGCATGAGGTTGCGAACGGCGCTCGCCTGTAGATCGACCGGCGCCCCGTTGTCGCGCACGACGCGCAGATGCGTGAGGCGCTTGCCGGGGGTGCGCCCGCCGGCCCGGACCTCGAACAGCACGTCGTAGAAGAAGATGACGGCGAACACGCTGATCGCGATGACGGCGGCGGCGACCGCTCCGCCGATGACACTGCCGATCACCAGGCTGATGAGCACGATGATGATGATCTGCAATCCGAGGTCAAAGCCGCCGGCGATGAAGCGCGAGCCGACGCCCGCGAGCTGCAGGTGGACCGACAGCCCCTCGGGGGTGGCGATCGTGATGCGATCCTCGAGCTCCACGCGATGAACCTAGACCGTTTCCTGCGCGAGCGGACTCCGGACTGGGAGGAGCTGGCCACCCTGCTCGACCGGGCCGGCAACCGTCCGCAGCGGCTCGGACCCGAGGGCGTTCTGCGCCTCGGGTCGCTCTACCGCGCGAGCGCGGCCGATCTCGCACTCGCCCGACGGCGCTTCGCCGGCGATCCGCTCATCGAGCGGCTCGAGAGCCTCGTGCTGCGGGCCCGCCAGCTCGTCTACGGCGAGCGCGCCTCGCGCCGGACGGTCCGGGCCTATCTGCTGACCGGCTATTGGCGGTCCATCCGCGCCCGCCCGGCGGTGCTCGCCGTCGTGCTCGTCGCGATGTTCGCGTCGACCGGGCTGGCCGCCCTGTGGGCGAGCACCGATCCCGGCGCCGCCGTGGGGCTCGTGCCCGCCGCCTACCGCGGCGCGGCCAACCCCCACGTGCACAACCTGCCTACAGGGGCCGCGAACGGCGCCGCGCTGTCGAGCGAGATCTACACGAACAACATCCGCGTCGCCTTCCTGGCGTTCGCCGGCGGCCTGCTCGCCGGAACCATCACGCTCTTCGTTCTGGTGTACAACGGCCTGCTGCTGGGGACGCTGGCCGGCCTCTCGTCGCAGGCCGGCACGCTGTCGGTGTTCGTGCGCTACGTCGTGCCGCACGGCGTCCTCGAGCTGTCGTGTTTCGCCGTGTCGGGGGTGGCCGGCCTGCGCCTGGCGATGGCTCTCATCGACCCCGGCACGCTGCCGCGGGGGGAGGCGTTGCGACGCCAGGCCCGTCCTGCCGTGGCGCTCGTGCTGGCCACCGCGCCGTGGCTGGTGCTCGCCGGCCTCACCGAGGGCTTCATCACGCCGAGCGGACTGCCGCTCGGCGCCGCGCTTGCCCTCGGCCTCGGCCTCGGCGGGCTCTTCTGGGGGCTCGTGCTATGGCGGGGCCGGACGCCGCCGCGCCCCACGGCCGAGCCGGTCACAGGCGGCCCCGCGCCTTCGCCCTGAGGTAGGCCTGCACGCAGCGCTCGGGGAGCTGCGCCGCGGGGGCCTGCACGACCTCGGCGCCCGCCTCGCGAATCCGTCGCGCCGCGCTCGCGCGCGCTTCGAGCACGCTCACCGCGGCGGCGAGCGCGTAGATCTCGTCGGGGTGTCGCGGTGCCGTCGCGGCGGCCGCCTCGAGCGCCGGGTCGCTCACGCTCGCCACGATCACCGCGTGGCGGCGAGCGAGCATCGGTGTCGCGGCCACGAGCGAGCGCGCCGCCGCCTCGTCGATGAGGTCGGTGAACACGAACACGAGGCCTCGGCGCGCGCGCCCGACGCGGATGAACGCCCGCTCGAAGTCGGAGTCGATCGGCTCGGACTCGAGGTCGAAGAGGGCGTGCACGACGCCACGCCCGCCGAGCCGCTGCGGCGGCAGCGTGCGCGTGACGGTGGCATTGAACGCGATCGCGCCGCAGCGGTCGCCGAGCTCGTCGGCGACGAGGCCGACGGCGGCGACCGCATCGAGCGAAGCGTCGAGCAGCGTGCCGTGTCCGACCGGTGCGGCCGTGAGGCGTCCGGTGTCGACGAGGCAGAGCACGTCCCGATCCTGCTCGACGCGGTACTGGTTGCTCATCGGCCGCCCGAGCCGCGCCGTTGCCGGCCAGTTGACCTGGCGCACATCGTCGTCAGGCGAGTACTCGCGGATCGACTCGAAGTCGGTACCGAGTCCGAGTGGCCCGCGTCGCAGGCGGCCATCGGGCGCCGCACGGCCGTGACGCAACGCGAGCACGAGCCGCCGCGCCGTGACGAGGTCGGGGTACACGAGCACCTCGCCCGGCGCGCCGGCCCGGTGGTGCCAGCGCGCCAGACCGAGCGGGCCGCGGCTCGCGCTCGCCACCCCGGGCAGCGGATGGCGCCCGCGTCGCGCCGCGCGCAGGCGCCCGCGCAACTCGCGTTCGCCGGCCTCCGCCTCCAGCGAGAGCCCGAGCGACAGCGGTTGGCGCAGTGCGACGCGCCGCTCGTCGGTCGCGAGCGCCTGCACGAGCAGCGGCGAGTCGACGCCGCGCGAGAGCACCGACGCCACGTCTCGCCGCAGCCGCGGCGCCGCGCGCACGGTCCAGCCGTCGGCCGCGGTGACCGCGAGCACGACGAGGCCGGCGCCGATCGCCACCCAGGCGGGCAGCAGCACCGCGCTGACGGCAGCGACGGCGCACAACGTCGCGCTGCGTGGGGTCGGCGTCATCCAGCGGCGCTCAGCGCGGGACCGTCACCTCGGCGAGCGCGGCCCGCACGGCGTCGCGCGACCCGAAGCGCTCGAGCTCGGCCTCGGGGCTCATCACCAGCCGGTGGGCGAGCACCGGCTCGGCGAGGTCGGCGACGTCGTCGGGCGTGACGAACGCGCGGCCCTGCACCCGCGCGGCCGCCTTCGCGGCCGCGAGCAGGTGGACCGCGGCGCGCGGCGACGCGCCGAGCGCCACGCTCGGCAGCTCGCGCGTGTGCCGCACGAGCGCCACGACGTAGTCAGCGACCTCGGTGGCGACCTCGGTGTCGCGCGCGAGCGCAACCGCCTCGTGCACGTCGGCGGGCGCAGCCACGACGCGCACGTCGCGCAGGCTGACGGGATCGACGCCCTCGCGGCGCAGGTCGAGCATCGCCCGCTCGTCCTCGGCGCTCGGGTAGCCGACGTCGATCTTCAGCAGGAATCGGTCGAGCTGGGCCTCGGGCAGCGGATACGTTCCCTCGTACTCGATCGGGTTCTGGGTGGCGATCACCAGGAACGGCTCATCGAGCCCGTGCGGGTGACCGTCGATCGTCACCTGGCGCTCCTGCATCGCCTCGAGCAGCGCCGCCTGCGTCTTGGGCGGGGTGCGGTTGATCTCGTCGGCGAGCAGGATGTTGGTGAACACGGGGCCGCGCCGGAAGGCGAGCTCGCCGCCCCGCAGCGTCATCGTTCCGGTCAGATCGGAGGGCAGCATGTCGGGGGTGAACTGGACCCGGCGCATGTCGACGCCGAGCGTGGCGGCGACGGTGCGGGCGAGCAGCGTCTTGGCCACCCCGGGCGCACCCTCGAGGAGCACGTGCCCGTGGCAGGCCATCGCGATGAGCAGGCGCTCGACCGTCTCGTCCTGCCCGACGACGACCGGGCGAACCTGCTCGAGCACGCGATCCAGCAGCGCCTTCATCGCCGGCTCCGCAGGTGGGTGAGCGCGGAGCCGAGCACGACCACGTCGGGATCGCCGCCGGCGGCGAGCGCCTCGACCTCGGCCTCGTCGAGTCCGAGCTGGGCGAGAGCGCGCCGGCGCGAGGCCGCGGAGGCGCCGGCACCGGTCGACGGTCGCGCGGCGAGCTCGCGCTCGGCGGCCCGGCGGAGAGTCGGCGCAAGCTCGCCCGGGGGGCCGGCCCGCCGCAGCAGCAGCGTCAACGCGTGCACGTAGGCGGCGCGCGCGGGGACCTCGCGCTCGGGCAGCGCATCGGGCGGACCGAGGCGCCGGCCGCGGGCGAGGACCCACAGCAGGCCGGCCACCGCGAGTCCCCACAGCGCGACCTTGAAGCCGGTGGGCAGCGCGGCGAGGCCGCGACTCGTGCCGTACCCGTGCACCGACTCGGCGAACACGAGCGACCGACGCCCGAGCGCGCCTGCGCCGGCGAGCACGAGCGCGAGCTGCGCGTTATCGGCTCTCGCCAGATACGCGTTCTGCAGTGGCGAGGCATCGGCGAGCAGCAGGATCTCGCCGGCCCCCAGCCGCTGGGCCAGCAGGACGGGCCTACCGTTGGCGTCGGAGAGCAGCACGCGGTCCCCGTCGGTCTGCGTCCAGGCGCCGGCCCCCGCGCCCTGCACGGCGGCCACTCCGGGCAGCGCGACGGCGCCGGCCCGCGTCGGGCGAGAGATCGGCGCGCTCGCGCCGATCCACCCCGGGGGCGCCGGATACAGCGCGGTGAGCGTCGCGTCGGGATCCTGGCCCCCGGCGATCAGGCGCCCGCCGCGCCGCACGAACGCGAGCAGGCGCTGTCCGTCGGACCGCAGCAGGGCATCCGGATCGAGCACGACGAGGGTGCTCGCGGGGTCGAGCGTCGCGTCACTGAGCGGTTGGCGCAGCGCGACCACCGGATCGCCCGCGCTCGCGGCGAGCTCCGACCACGCCGCGAGCCCCTGATCGTTCGTCGCGTAGGACGAGGAGACGGGACCCTGCGGCCCCGGCCCGAAGACCCGGCCGAGCAGCTCGAGCCCGACGAGAACGAGGACCACGCCGAGCAGGGCGAGCCCCCACGCGCGCCGCCCGCTCCGTCGCCGCGCGCCCCCCGCAGGCTGGCGGATCGCTGCCGCGCCCGGGGAGAGCGCCCCCGGTGCGCTCACCGCCCACCTCCGAGCAGCCGCGGCCACTCACGGCGGGCGTCGTGCGCGTCCTGCTCGCGTGCCTCGTCGCCGCCGTAGACGATCTCGTCGAAGCGCCGAGCGAGCCCGTCGAAGCGCTCGGAGTGAAGCGCCCGGCGCAGTTGCGCGTTCGGCGTGGAGGCGGCGGCCTCGATGAGCTCCTGTTCGGAGAGGCGCATCAGCCCAGCTTGAAAGCGCAGCCGGACGGCGTCCTGCCAGCGGCCGTCGCGCTCGGCCTCGGTCGCCTCGCGCTCGAGCGTCTCGGCGCTCACCCGCGCTCCGCGGGGAAGCGCGGTGCCGCCGGCCTCGTGCAGGATGCGGCCCGTGCTGCGCGCGGTGAGCGTGGCGATCGCGGCGAGGACGATGACCGCGATGATCGTCCACAGGACCGCGCGTCCGCCCGGCAGCGAGCCGGCGATGCTGTTGAAGGTGTCGTCGATGCGCTGGCCGATCGGGTGCCACAGCTTGCCGATGGCATGGAGGAAGCCGTGCAGCGGTCGGGGGATCGGCGCGGCGTGGAATCGCGACTCGGCGAGGATGTCTCGGGCGGCCCGGCGCGCCGCCACGGCCCCCCCGAGCGGGCCGCTGGTGAGCGCCGAGGTCATCGACCGAACGGTGACGGCGGCTCGTCGGCGGGCGCGGTGGCCGGCGGGGGTGGCGGCGGGGGTGGCAGCGGTGCCGGACCGCTGCCGGCGAGCGCGCCCCCGTCCGGAGGGGCCCAGCCGGGCGGTGGCGGCCAGAAGGGCGGCCCGCCCGGCCGGCCGACCGAGTCGGGGCCGAGATAGGCCGGACCGGGAAGCGCGGCGCTGTCGATTCCGAGCTGCCCGGCGAGCACCTCGAGGTCATAGCCCTCCTTGCGCACGCGCAGGTCGTAATAGAGCACCGTACGCACGGCGGCCTGGAAGGGCTGCGCGATCACCGAGGCGATCGCCCCCGCGATGGTGACCAGCGCGACACCGACGACGACCGAGTCCGACGTGCTGAAGACGATCGCCAGCAGGACGCCCTGGAAGATCGCGGCGAAGACGCCGACGAACACGGTGGCCAGGACGATGGCGGCGGAGGTCGGCCACCAGCGTCCGCGCACGAGCGCGCGCGAGCGGCGCAGCGCCTTGTAGCCCTTCGTTCCCTCGATGAGCAGCACCGGCGTCGACAGCGCCCAGGCTCCGTACAGGTAGATACCCGGGACGACGAACGCGAAGAACGCGATCACGAGCAGGAGGCTCATCACGATCGTCAGCCACAGCAGGGAGGGCAGCCGGCGCAGCGCGAACCGCAGCGACGCCCGAAAGCCGGTCGGCTGATCGAGGTAGACGTCGCTGACCGCCTTCACACAGGCCGCCGAGACGAGCAGACCCGCGATGAGGCCGGCCACGTCGAGGAGGAGGCTGGCTCCGGTGCGTGCGGCCTGGTCGGCGGCGGGCTGGGTGCTGCCCAGCGCGGCGATACCGCCCGGCAGGTCGCTCGAGTTCGGGATGATCGAGAGCAGGACGAGGCCGGTGAGGATCTGGACCGGCACCACGACCACCGCGGCGAGGCCGATCAGGGTGCGCGCGTTCGAGGTGTAGATCTTGATGCTCGCGTCGAGGATCTCGCCAACCCTCAGCGGCCGCAACGCGGGCGCACTCATGCGCGGGACGATAATCCCGGCGCGGACGACTCCCGGGCGCTACGGACGGATGGCCGCGCGCTCGACCTCCGCGCGCACGACGCAGCCCGCGAGGTGGTCGTTCACGAGACCGCACGCCTGCATGAGTGCGTACGCGGTCGTCGGTCCGACAAAGGCGAAGCCCCGCGTCTTCAGCTCGCGCGCGAGCGCCCGCGACTCGGCCGTGAGCGCCGGCACCTCGGCGAAGCTCGCCGGAGCGGCGCGCGGAGGCGGGGCGTGCGACCAGACGAGCTCGGCCAGGCCGCCACCCTCGCGCAGCGCGACGGTGGCCCGCGCGTTCGTGATCGCGGCGGCGATCTTCGCCCGGTTGCGCACGATCGCGGCGTCGTCGAGCAGGCGCTCGGTGTCGCGGTCGTCAAAGGCGGCGACGGCGTCGGGAACGAAGCCGGCGAACGCGGCGCGGAAGCCCTCGCGCTTGCGCAGGATGGTGAGCCACGAGAGGCCGGATTGGAAGGCCTCGAGGCACAGGCGCTCGTACAGCGCGCGCTCGTCGCGCACAGGCCGGCCCCACTCGAGGTCGTGGTAGTCGCGATACAGCGGGTCGTCGCCGCCGAAGCAACGCTGCACGGGAGTGCTCACCGAGCTCAGATGATGACGATCGGCGTCCCGATCGGCACGAGCCCGTACAGGCGCGTGATGTCGGCGTTGCGCAGGCGCACGCACCCGTGCGACGGATCCCCGGGAACGAGGTTGGGCTGATCGGTCCCGTGGATGCCGATGATGCCCCCGCCGGGCCAGTCGGTCTCGGTCGTCGAGTAGTCGCTGGTCCCGATGGCGAATGGGCCGTAGAGCGGGACCGGGGGGTTGACCGGGAACTTCTCGCGCACCCAGAACCGTCCCGTCGGCGTCGGCGTGCTCGGCTTGCCGATGCCCACCGGGGCTTGGAAGATCACCCTGCCCTTGTCGAACAGCGTCAGCCGCTTGGTCGACAGGTTCACGGTGATGAGCGTGCGCACGACCGTGAAGTTCGTGAGGTCGTCCTCGGGCACCCAGCCGGTGACGCCGTTCGGTCGCATCGGCACGTCGATGTGCACCCAGGTCGTGCCGTACTTGTCGACCTCTTCGTCGATCAGCTCGTAGACCTCGGGCAGGCCGTCCTCGGTGAACAGGTGCAGGTGGGCAACGGTGCGGTCGTGTGACGCCGGACCCGAGTGGATCGGCGTCCCGGGGAGCGCCGTCCCGGCCCAGCGCGTGTAGTCGTGGGCGATGTCCGAGAGCGCGATCGGGACACCGATCGGCGTCGTGGTCGTCGTCGAGCTCGTCGTCGTTGTCGTGGTCGTCGCCGGATCGGCGGCGCCCGCCGGAGCGGGCGGGGGTGTCGTCGTGGTGGTGGTCGTGGTGGTCGTCGTGGTGGCCGGAGGCGCGGCGGCCGCGTGGGCCACGCCGCCACCGAGCAGCACGCTGACGGCGAGCCCGATCAGACCCGGTCGGGCCCGACCGAGGCGCGCTGCGATGTCACCCTTTTGGCCCACTGATGTTCGTTATAGCGGCGGCTGCCGGGCGAATGGCCCCGTCGCACGGGCGCTCTCACGGCCGGCAGGGGGAGTTTGCGACGCTTTGGCGCGGGCTGACGCGGAATGAGCGGGAGGCCCCGGCGGGGGCTAGCGCCGATTCCGCGCGGCGCGGGCCTGCTGGCGCACCAGGGCCCAGCGCAGCGAGAGTCCGCCGAGCAGTGCCGCCAGGCCGAGGGTGAGGATCAGCGGCACCTGGCCGCCCGTGCGCGGCAGGGTGCTCAAGGTCTCGGCCGGCGCGAGCTCCGTGGTGAGCGCGGTCTCGGTGTCGCTCGTTGTCACGACCGGATTACTCGGTGCGAGACTCCCCGACGAGGTCCCCTTGGTGCCCGATTGGGCCGCGGCCTTGTGCTGCTTGTGGTGGGCGGCGCTCGTCGTGGTCACGGTCGTCGCCGTCGTCGTCGTGACCGCGGCGGTCGTCGTCACGGTCGTCGTGCCGGTCGTCTCCACCGGCGCCACGCTTCCCGCCGCCGACGGGCATCCGGCGGCCGGCGCCGGGATGATGTCGCCCTCGCCGCTGCTGTAGTTGGAGAGGTCGGACTGGCTGACGCGGATCTCGACGTACGGGGCGCTCGGGTTACCGGTCGCCTCGCAGATGAGGACCGTCGCCGGCGTCTGGGCGGCCGCGGTGCCGGCTCCGGCGCCGCCGACGACGGCCGCGGCCAACAGGAACACCAGCGCGCCACGGCACCGGTGGCGAGGAACGGGACGGCTCAGCATGTGGGGATACCTCCGCGATACGCGCGGTCGTGGCGGCAACGAACGAGCGGACAGTAACCGATCCCGCGGGCGGGCCGCGCCGCGAGGTGCCAGACCGCCGATCGCCACGCTCACGCGATGGCCGGCGTCTCCGGCAGCCGCGCGAGCGCGTCCCGCATATCCGCCTCGGAGAACTCCGGATCCTCAAGCGTGCCGGCGAGATAGGCGTCGTAGGCGGACAGGTCGAAATGGCCGTGGCCACAGAGGTTGAAGAGGATCACGCGCGCCTCGCCGGCCTCGCGTGCCGCCTCGGCCTCCTCGATCGCCGCCCGGATTGCGTGCGCCGGCTCGGGCGCCGGCAGGATGCCCTCGTGGCGCGCGAAGCGCACGGCGGCCGCGAACGTTTCGTTCTGGTGGTACGCGCGCGCCTCGACGAGGCCCGCCTTGACGAGTCCGCACACGATCGGCGAGTCGCCGTGGTAGCGCAGCCCGCCGGCGTGGACCGGCGGCGGAACGAAGTCGTGGCCGAGCGTGTACATCGGCATGAGAGGGGTCAGGCCGGCCGTGTCGCCGAAGTCATAGCGATAGACCCCGCGCGTCAACGTCGGGCACGCGGCCGGCTCGGCGCCGATGAAGCGCGTCGTGGCCTGCCCGCGCAGCACGCGGCGGACGAAGGGGAAGGCGATCCCCGCGAAGTTCGAGCCGCCACCGACACAGCCGATCACCACGTCGGGCTCCTCGCCGGCCATCTGCAGCTGCGCGATGGCCTCCTGACCGATCACGGTCTGGTGCAGGCACACGTGGTTGAGCACCGAGCCGAGTGAGTAGTTCGTGTCGTCGCGCTGGGCCGCCACCTCGACCGCCTCGGAGATCGCGATGCCGAGCGAGCCGGTCGGATGGCCCTGCTGGGCGCGTCCGGACTCGGTGAGCGTGCTCGGGGAGCGGTGGACGGTCGCTCCCCAGGTCTGCATCAGCGATCGCCGGTAGGGCTTCTGGTCATAGCTCGACCCGACCATGAACACCTCGCAGTCCAGGCCGAACAGCGAGCACGCGAAGGCCAGCGAGGACCCCCACTGGCCGGCGCCGGTTTCGGTGGCCAGGCGCTTGATCCCGGCGCGCGCGTTCTCGTAGGCCTGCGGCACCGCCGTGTTGGGCTTGTGCGAGCCCGCCGGCGAGACCCCCTCGTACTTGAAGTAGATGTGGGCCGGCGTGTCGAGGTCGCGCTCGAGGCGCCGCGCTCGATACAGCGGCGTCGGGCGCCACAGCTTGTACGTCTCGCGGACCTCCTCGGGGATCTCGATCTCGGGCTCGGGCGAGACCTCCTGCCCGATGAGCGCGAGCGGGAAGATCGGCGTGAGGTCGGGCGGCCCCGCTGGCTCCATCGTCTGCGGGTTGAGCGGGGGCAACGGCTCGCCGGGCAGGTCGGGGAGCAGGTTGATCCAATGCGTCGGAATCTCGCGCTCCGCAAGCAGGTACTTCACCGTCTCGTCGCTCATCGTCCCTCCGGTCGCTCGCTCGGCATCCCCGAGGGGCAGCCTAGACCTCTCGCCGCCCACGTGTCCCGGCGTGCACGCCGTCGTCGGAGGAACAGCCGTGGTCGACTCCAGACGGCTCGACGCCGCGTGTCGTGCGTACGCCCCGGCGCTCGTCAACCCTCCGCCGCCCGATCTGGGCGTCTGCGATGCCTGCCGAGGTCCTGCGGCGGCCCACGCGCGGATGTGCTCGAGCTGCCGGCGCATGCCGGCCCTGCTGGACGTGGTGCTGCCGATCTCGTGGTCGGTCGCCGGCGGACCGCTGAACCGGGTGCTGCGCGCGTACAAGGACGATCCGCTCGACGTCGTACGGCGGGAGTCGGCGGCCGGTCTGGCGGCCGTACTGGAGCGATTCCTGTGCGAGCACGAGGCCTGCGCGGCCGCGGCGGCCGGGGTGGCGCGGTTCTCCCTTGTCACGACAGTGCCCGCGCGCGCCGATCGCAACCGGGGTCCCCTGCGCGCGCTCGTGCGCGGGAGTCCGAGCGTCGTCGGTCGCTACGCGCGCTCGCTCGCCTCCGCCGGCGGCCGGCCACCGCCCCATCGCTTCGTCGCCGATCGCTTTCGCGCGCTGACCCGGGTCGAGGGGGCGGCGGTGCTGCTCATCGATGACACGTGGACAACGGGCGCGAGCGCGCAGTCGGCGGCTCACGTGCTCAAGCGAGCGGGGGCCCGCCGCGTGGCCCTCATCGTCATCGGGCGGCATGTGAATGCGGGGTTCGATGACGGCTGCGCATGGTTGCGATGCGCCCCGCCGTTTCGGTGGGACACGTGCGCTGTGCATCGGCGGTGAACGGCGGATCGGTCGCCCGGCGGGCACGCTACCCTGCGCCATCGCCAACCCGTGACCGAAAGGAATCTCCCCATGAACAAGTCCCAGTTGATCGAGGCGGTCGCCGCCGACAGCGGTCTCACGAAGGCCGACGCCGGACGGGCTATCGACTCGCTCGTGGGCACGGTCTCGAAGACGTTGAAGAAGGGCGACGAGGTGGCGATCACCGGCTTCGGGAAGTTCTCGGTCGTGAAGCGCGCAGCGCGCCAGGGGGTCAACCCGCAGACCGGCGAGCGAGTGAAGATCAAGGCGTCCAAGGCGCCGAAGTTCTCGGCCGGGGCCACGCTGAAGGCGAGCGTCAGCGGCGCGCGCAAGTAGGCGTCTCAGTGGTCGTGAGTCGGCGGCGTCCGTTCGCGGGCGCCGCCGCTACCGACCGCGAGCACCGGGCGCGGAGGCGCGGCTCGTGCTCGCCGTGCTGCTCGGCAGGTGCGTTCCCGGGGGGAGCACGTACACGTCGGAGCCGAACAGCGTCACGCCGGGATCGGACGGGCTCGCCGGAGGCGGGCGGTAGACGTCGATATGACGACCGACGATCGCGCCGCCGGTGTCCTCGGCCATGAACCAGCCGTGTCCCGGACCCGAGCGGTAGGCCGGCAGGTACACCCAGCTGCCGAGCGGGATGAGACTCGGGTCTACGGCGACGCTCTCCCAGTAGGTGAGCGGGCGTCCCGGCCCGGGCGCGAAGCTGACGCCCGGCAATGCGACGTAGCCCTTGCCGGGCCCGTTCGACCAGCCTCCGGCCTGCAGCGGGAAGGTGACGCCGCCGGCGGCGTTACGCCAGTAGCCGCCGGCTCGCCAGTACGGCGAATTGGCACCGAAGTCGGCGACGCTGCCAGTGAGGGTGACCCAGCCGCCCTGCCCGAGCGCGTCGATGTGCACGAACTGTCCGTTGTCGGCGATCCCGGTTCCTTGCATCGAGACTCCGTTCGCCGAGTACAGCCAGTCGATCGGGTACGTGCCCGGGAGCCCGGGGGCCGTCACGTCCTCGCCCCCGAACCACCATTCCGGCACCGGCCAGTACTGCGTCAGCTCGACACCTGTGACCCACGTCGGCTGACTGAGCGGGGCCGCGGTCACCGGCGCCGCGGCGAGCGCGGCGAATATGGCGATCGTCGCGCCGAGGGCCATGGAGCGTCGAAGGAGCATGCTTCCAGGACAGACCGGCGCCGAAGGCGCTCAGCAACAGGTCGGGCCCCGCTGGGTGGACAACCGTCGTAGCTGGGCAAACGTGCGCAGGGTGACCGGTCGGCTCGGTGGTAGCGTCGGCACCATGACGCTCGCGTCCGAGCTCGAGCTCGGAAGCTTCGACTACACCGATCCGGCACTGCGCGGCGAGCGCTTTCACGCCGCCATGACCGAGGCACGCTCGGAGGGGTGGCTCGCGCGCGGGCCGTTCGGCTACATCGTCCTCGACCACGATGCGGCCGAGTTCTTCCTGCGCTCGCGCGACGCGACGTTCCCGGGCCTGAAGATCGCCGAGCTGTTCGAGCTCTCGGACGGGCCGCTGCACGAGCAGATCGAGCGCAACCTGCTGAACATCAACGGGGCCGATCATCGCCGCCTGCGCAATCTCGTCAACCCGGCGCTCTCGCCCCGCGCGGTGCAGCGCTACCGACCGGCGATGCGCGGGTTCCTCGGCGAGCTCCTCGGCGCCGTCGCCGAGGCCGGCGCGTGCGACGTCGTGAGCGCGATCGCGCGCCCGTATCCCTCGCAGGTCATCGCCACGGTGATGGGAGCGCCGCTCCAGGACGCCGATCGACTCCACCACTGGTCGAACGTGATCCAACGCCAGTTCGACGCGGCCAGCCTGCTCGAGGAGCGCGACCTGATCGAGCAGGCCGTCGGCGAGTTCTACGAGTACGCCGCCGCGCTCCTGCGAGCCCGGCGCACGAGCCCGAGCGACGATCTCATCTCCGCGCTCATCGCCGCCGAGTCAGAGGGCGAGCGGCTCTCGGACGTCGAGTGCATCAACCTTGTCTTCAACGTGCTCGTCGGCGGCGTCGACACGACCCAGAGCCAGCTCGCGCACGCCCTGCGCCTGTTCGCCGAGCATCCCGATCAGTGGCGCCGACTGGCCGAGGACACCGAGCTCGCGTCGGGTGCCGTCGAGGAGGTCCTGCGCTTCGAGCCCATCACCCCGTTCACGGCGCGCATCCTGCTCGCGCCGGTGGAGTACCGCGACGTCGCATTCCCGGAGGGGACGATCGTGATGGTCTGCACCTTCACCGGAAATCGCGAGCGGCGCGGCACGACTCCGCCGGCTTCGACATCGAGGCGCCGCGCGACGGCGCTCGTCTGCTCACCTTCGGCGCCGGCATGCACTACTGCCTGGGCGCCAACCTCGCTCGCGCCGAGCTCGAGGAGGCCCTGTCCTTCCTGGCTCCGCGGATGCCCGACCTCGAGCTCGCCGGCGAGGTCGAGTACGAGAGCATCATGGGCGTGTACGGCCTTGCCTCGCTGCCGGTGCGCTGGCGGACCGACTGAGCCGACCGCCCCCATCGCGGCGTAGCATTGCGCCGGCCCAGATGGTCACCGCTGCCCACCGCGGCTCGGCGCTCTCAGCACGACGCGCCGTTTGGTCCGCCTCGCGAGGAGGGGGCGTCGATGCGCCTTGGCGGGGTGGTCGTGGCGGTCGGGATTGGCGCCTGCGCGGGGCCGGCGCAGGCCGGGCTGTATCACGTGTACAGCTGCCGGACGCCGGCGGGGGTGGCGGCTCCGACGGATGGGTGGCGTCGGGACGACAGCGGGGTTGGCGTCGATCGAAAATCGGATGCCTGCGTCAGGGCGGCTCGCTGACGAGCCGAGCTGCCGGGACGCTGACGCGCACACACGGTTGGCAGTCGACCGAGCGAACTGGACTACACGGCGCCGCCGCAAACGGCGATCCAGGCGCCGCGACACTGTGGCGATCCGGCACAGGCGGCCAACGTGCCGGGTACCCGGCCTCCGGGATTGCGTTCATCGACGACGCCGCCAGACATACGACCGAATGCCTGGCACATTCTGACCAGTGCGTCGCACTGTTCGCTCACTGGGAGATCCGAGCAGCCCGCTCGCCTCGACGAATGCCGTGACCGTGCCGCCTGCGAACATTGAGGGCGCGACTCAGCTATTCGCACGGCCGAGTGCAGCGTTGCTTCATCGGGATCGACACTGTCCTGCCACGACAGGGTCACCCGACGGCCGCCAGCTGCCGAGATCGACATCTACGCGGCGGACATAACGCTCGACGACCAGAGCCGCTCCCGCTGGTCGCAGCCGTTCCGGGGGCAGGCTCGTCACCGCGATCCCCGCTCAGCGGCACTGAGAATCCCTCACCTTCTCCGCCGCCGACGCCGGCCCCGGCCTCTACCAGACCATCTTCCAGGTCGACGGCAAGACCGTCCAGACCGTGCCGATCGACAACAACGGCGGCCACTGCGTCCCGGCCAGTCCGGCCCCCTCGGACGGGACGAACGCCTTCCTCTACGGACAGCCCTGCGTCGCCTCGGCGAACGTCACCGACACGTTCGACACGACGCAGGTGCCGAACGGCATGCACGAACTGCTCGTGCAGGTGACGGACGCCTCCGGGGCGGCGACAACGGTGATCGACCGCACGGTCCTCTTCCAGAACGGCGCGGCGCCCGGCGGCACCGGTGGCGTCTCGGGGGCGACGTCGGCGCCCAACGGCACGAACGCCGCGGCGTCGGCGTCCCTGCGCGTGCGCTGGGACCGCTCGGCCGCGGCCCGGCTGACGAGCAACTGGGGTCAGGCACGTCGCGTCGTCGGCACGCTCACCAACCCGACAGGGCAGCCGATATCCGGCGCGGTCGTCGACGTCGGCGCGCTCGCCAGCTACGACGGCGCCAGCGCGACCGTGGCCGGAACGGTCACGACCGACGCGCACGGTGCCTTCACGCTGGGGGTCCCGGGCAGCGTGTCGTCGCGGACGCTCACGTTCGCCTACGACGCGCACATCGGTGACAGCCAACCCGCCGCCACCGCGAGCCTGACGCTGCTCGTGCACGCCGGGATCTCGCTCTCGGTGCGCCCGCGGGTGACCGGGGTCGGGCGCGTCATCACGTTCCGCGGGATCCTGCGCGGGGCGCCGATCCCGCTCGGCGGCAAGCAGCTCGTGCTCGAGGCGCGCGCTCCCGGCAGCGCGTGGATCGAGTTCCAGGTCATCCGCACGAATGGGCGCGGCCGGTTCAGCGCGCGGTATCGCTTCCGCTTCGCCGGGCCCGCCAGCTACCAGTTCCGGGCGGTCTCGGAGTACGAGGCCGACTTCCCCTTCCTCGGCGGCGCCTCGAACGTGGTCGGCGTGTTCGAGCGCTAGCTCCGGGACGGCTGTACCGACGCCGACACGCCACGCCAGGGCGCCGCGTCCGATGCCCACAGGTCGTTGAGCGCGACTGCGTCTTTGTACGTGTCCATGCAGGCCCAGAATCCCTCGTGGCGGTAGCCCCGCAGCTGGCCGTCGGTCGCCAGGTGCTCGAGCGGCGCCCGCTCGAGGACGCTGTCGGGCTGCAGGTAGGCGAACACGCCGGGCTCGAAGAGGAAGAAGCCGCCATTGATCCAGTGCTCGGCGCGCGGCTTCTCGCGGAAGCCGAGGACGCGGTCGTCGTCGTCAAGGTCGGTCACGCCGAACTGCAGCTCGGGGCGCACAACGGTCATCGTGGCCAGCGCGCCGTGCTCGACGTGGAAGCGCAGGAGGGCGTCGAGGTCGATGTCGGCGACGCCGTCGGCGTAGGTGGCCGCGATCGGCCCGTCGCCGACGCGCTCCTCGACGAGCTTGATGCGCCCACCGGTGGGCGTCTCCAGGCCCGTCTCCACGCACTCGACGGTGACGCCGGGCGGCCAGGTCTGCGCGGCGGCGAACTCCTCGATGAGGGCGCCAAGGTACCCGGTGGCGAGCACGAACCGCGCGAAGCCCTGGGCGGCGTAGAGCTGGATGACGTGCCAGAGGATCGGCAGGCCCCCGATCTCCACGAGTGGCTTGGGGATCGCGCGCGTGTGCTCCTGCAGGCGGGTGCCGCGCCCGCCGCAGAGGACGACGACCGGTGTCGCTCGGGGCTCGATCATGCCGCCGGCATTATGGCGAGCGGCGCGCGCGGGCCGCCGGATGCGCGCGGGGGCGCCCTATGCGGCGGCTAAGCTGCGGGCCGATGAAGGCGGTGATCCTCGCGGGCGGACTGGGCTCTCGTCTGAGCGAAGAGACCGTGCTGCGACCCAAGCCGATGGTCGAGATCGGCGGTAAGCCGATCCTCTGGCACATCATGAAGCTGTACTCCGCGCACGGCGTGAACGACTTCGTGATCTGCCTGGGCTATAAGGGCTACGTGATCAAGGAGTATTTCGCCAACTACTTCCTGCACACGTGCGACGTCTCGTTCGACGTGGCGAGCGGCGCGATGGAGGTGCATCGCTCCTCGGCCGAGCCGTGGCGGGTGACGCTCGTGGAGACCGGCGAGACGACGATGACCGGTGGGCGGCTGAAGCGCGTGCTCGATTACGTGGCCGGGGAGGACTTCTGCTTCACCTACGGCGACGGCCTCGCCGACCTCGACATCGGCGGGCTGCTCGCCTTCCATCGCGAGCACGGCCGGCTCGCCACCGTCACCGCGGTGCAGCCGCCGGGGCGGTTCGGGGCGTTGGAGCTCTCGGATGACCTTGTGTCGGCGTTCGAGGAGAAGCCGCGCGGGGACGGCGGCTGGACGAACGGCGGCTTCTTCGTGCTCTCCCCCGAGGTCGGTCGCTACATCGACGGCGACGCCACCGTGTGGGAGCAGGACCCCGTGCATCGCCTCTCGGGCGAGGGCGAGCTCGCATGCTACCGCCACCACGGCTACTGGCAGGCGATGGACACGCTGCGCGACCGCACGCAGCTGCAGCAGCTGTGGGAGTCCGGCCAGGCGCCGTGGAAGATGTGGGCGTGAGCGCCGGGACCGTCGACCCGGCGTTCTGGCGCGGCCGGCGCGTGCTCGTCACCGGACACACCGGCTTCAAGGGCAGCTGGCTGACGCTGTGGCTGAGCGCGCTCGGGGCGAGCGTGACCGGGGTCTCGCTCGACGTGCCGTCGGACCCTTCGCTCTACGAGGCGGCGCGCGTCGAGGAGGGCATCGACGATGTCCGGCTCGACATCCGCGACCACGCGGCGGTGCGCGGGGCGATCGAGTCGGCGCGGCCGGAGGTCGTCATCCACATGGCCGCGCAGTCGCTCGTGCGCACCTCGTTCGCGGCGCCGCGCGAGACGTACGAGACGAACGTGATGGGGACCGTTCACGTGCTCGACGCGGTGCGCGCGACCGCCGGCGTGCAGGCGGTCGTCAACGTCACCTCGGACAAGTGCTACGACAACCGAGAGTGGGAGTGGGGCTATCGCGAGGACGAGCCGATGGGCGGTCACGATCCGTACTCGAGCTCGAAGGGCTGCGCCGAGCTCGTCACCGAAGCGTTCCGGCGCTCCTACTTCTCGCAGCAGGGCGGGCCGCGCGTCGCCTCGGCCCGCGCCGGTAACGTGATCGGCGGCGGCGACTGGGCCACCGACCGCCTCGTCCCCGACATCATGCGCGCCGTGCTCGCCGGCGAGCCGGTGCGCATCCGCAACCCGCACTCGATCCGTCCGTGGCAGCACGTGCTCAACCCGCTCAGCGGCTATCTCGTGCTCGCGCAGGCCCTCACCGCGTCGCCGGACTTCGCCACCGGCTGGAACTTCGGCCCCGCCGACGAGGACGCGCGCCCGGTGCAGTGGATCGTCGAGCGCGTCGACGAGCGCTGGGACGACGACGTGCGCTGGGAGAGCGACGAGGGGCCGCACCCGCACGAGGCGCGCTTTCTGCAAGCTCGACTCCTCGCGCGCGCGCTCGCGCCTGGGCTGGCGCCCGGTCTGGGACCTCGCCGCCGGACTGGACGCGGTCGTCGAGTGGTACCGCGCGCTGCGCGACGGCGAGGACGTCCGCGCCGTCACCGTCGGGCAGATCGAGTCGTTTCAGTACGCTGCCGCGGCGAGATGAGCGGCTCGGCCTGTCGATTCTGCGGCGCGCCGCTCGAGGCGGTGTTCGCCGACCTCGGGATGTCGCCGCTGGCGAACTCCTACGTGTCGCCCGAGCGCATCAACACGATGGAGCCGTTCTATCCGCTGCGCGCGCTCGTCTGCGGCCGGTGCTTCCTCGTGCAGCTCGAGGAGTACGAGACGCCGCACGAGATCTTCTCCGACTACGCGTACTTCTCGTCGTATTCCTCGAGCTGGCTGGAGCACTGCCGGCGCTACACCGAGGCGATGATCGACCGCTTCGACCTCGGCCCCGACAGCCACGTCGTCGAGCTCGCGTCCAACGACGGCTACCTGCTGCAGTACTTCCGCGAGCGTCAGATACCGGTGCTCGGGATCGAGCCCGCGGCGAATGTCGCAAAGGTGGCTTTGCAAAAAGGGATTCCCACGCTGGTGGAGTTCTTCGGCCGTGATACGGCCACGTCGCTGGCCGGCGAGTCGGCGGCCGACCTGCTCCTGGGCAACAACGTGCTCGCCCATGTCCCCGACCTGAACGACTTCGTGGCCGGGATGAAGGTCCTGCTCAAGCCGGGCGGGGTGGTCACGATGGA
Source organism: uncultured Solirubrobacterales bacterium (assembly GCA_963710725.1). Classification (GTDB taxonomy): domain Bacteria; phylum Actinomycetota; class Thermoleophilia; order Solirubrobacterales; family Solirubrobacteraceae; genus CAVQBJ01. Next base: position 377,062 of record CAVQBJ010000001.1, read on the forward strand.
GTTCCCGCACCTGATGCGGCTCATCGACGACAACCAGTGGGACACGATCTACCACGAGCACTTCTCCTACTTCTCGTTCCTCACCGTCAGTCGCGTGTTCGCGGCCCACGGGCTGCGCCTGTTCGACGTCGAGGAGCTGCCGACGCACGGGGGCTCGCTGCGCATCTACGGCTGCCACGAGGACGATGCCGACAAGGCGGACACGGATCGCGCGGCGGAGCTGCGCGAGCGCGAGCGCAGCGCGGGCTTCGAGCGCGTCGAGACGTACACCGGCTACGGCGCGCGCGTGATCGAGGACAAGCGCCAGATCCTGCGCTTCCTCATCGACCTCAAGAACGAGGGCCGGCGGATCGTCGGCTACGGCGCCCCGGCGAAGGGGAACACGCTGCTCAACTACTGCGGCATCCGTCAGGATTTCCTCGAGTACACGTGCGATCTGAACCCGCACAAGCAGGGCCACTTCCTGCCGGGCAGCCACATCTCGATCCGCTCGCCCGACGCGATCCGCGAGGATCGCCCCGACGTCGTGGTCATCCTTCCCTGGAACCTCAAGGACGAGATCATGGAGCAGCTGAGCTACATCCGCGAGTGGGGCGGACGCTTCGCCGCGCGCACGCCGGAGCTCACGCTGCACGGGTAGCCTGACCATGCGCTATCGCGAGTCGCCGCTCGCCGGCTGCTGGATCCTCGAGGACGAGCCGATCCTCGACGAGCGCGGAGCGTTCGCCCGGACGTTCGACGCCGAGGAGTTCGCCGCCCACGGCCTCGCGGCGACGGTCTCCCAGACCAACCTGTCCCACAACCGCGTCCGGGGAACGCTGCGTGGCCTGCACTACCAGGCCGAGCCGCACGGCGAGCCCAAGCTCGTGCGCTGCGTGCGCGGCGCGATCTTCGACGTGGCCGTCGACCTGCGCGCCGATTCCCCGACGCACGGCCGCTGGCACGCCGAGGAGCTGACCGCCGCCAACGGCCGCTCGCTGTACATCCCGGCGGGCATGGCGCACGGCTTTCAGACGCTCGCCGACGACTGCGAGGTGCTCTACCTGATGGGCCACCGCTACGTGGCCGAGGCGGCGCGCGGAGTGCGCTGGGATGACCCGGCGTTTGCCATCGGGTGGCCCGACGCCGGCGGTGCGCGCACGATCTCCGAGCGCGACCGTTCCTACCCGGACTACGTCCCCGCCGCGGGGCTCGGCGGCGGCGACGACGCGCGTATGCTCGGGTGACGACGCCCGACGCCATCGAGTCCCGCGCCGCCTTCGCGGGTCGAGCCGCAGACGCGTGCCCGCTGTGCGGCGGCGCGTCGTCGGCCGCGTTCGTCGCCACGGATCGCAACCGGGAGGTGAGCGATGCTCGCTTTGCCTACCGGCGCTGCAGCACGTGCGGAACGGTGTTCCTGCCCGAGCCGCCCGAGGACCTCGCCCGCTACTACGCCGACGGCTACTTCGACTTCGCGCCCTCCGGGGAGGCGAACTGGCGGGCGAGCGAGTTCCTGCAGCGCGTGGAGGCGTTTCGCGTGGCGCTGCTGCGCCGCTACGTGTCGTCGGGGTCGCTGATCGAGATCGGATCGGGCGCCGGGGCGTTTGCCGCGGCGGCCCGCGAGGCGGGCTTCGACGTCACGGCGATCGAGATGGACGCCCGCTGCTGTGCGTACCTCCGCGACGAGGTCGGCGTGGCGGTCATCAACAGCGACCGGCCGGTCGAGGCGCTCGCGGGCCTGCCCGCCGTCTCGGTCATCGCCATGTGGCATTCGCTCGAGCATCTTCCGAATCCTGACGAGATGCTCGAGGCGGCCGCGGAGCACCTCGAGCCCGGCGGGCTGCTGGCCATCGGGATCCCCAACCCACAGTCGTTGCAATTTCGCCTGTTGCGCACGCGCTGGGCGCACCTCGACGCGCCGCGCCACCTCACGCTCATCCCGGCGACGGCGCTCATCGACCGGGCCCGCGCACTCGGCCTGGAGCCGGTCGAGGTGTTGACCGGCGACCCGTTCGGACGCCACTGCAACCAGCATGGCTGGACGGCCGCGCTCGCGCGGCGCCCTGCGCGCGGCCTGTCGGCGTTCGCGCGTCACGGCGGCGCGGCGCTCACCAAGCTGCTCGCGCCGGCGGAGTCGCGCGGACTGCGCGGCGCGGCGACGCTCGTGGTGTTGCGCCGAGGCCCGACGTGAGCACCGCCGGCACCACCGACGGCGATCGCACCGAGGACGTGCTCGACACGTCGCAGGCCGGACCGGCCGCGATGCGCGGCGGCGTCCTGCGGATCGGCGGCTACCTCGCCGGCGGGCTGCTGAGCGCCGTCTCCGCGGCGCTGCTGCTGCGTCACCTCGGGCCGGTGGTGTTCGGCATGTACATCCTCGCGCTGTCGCTGGTGGCGATCGTCGACGGCGTCTCGGACCTCGGCCTGACGGCGATCGGCGTGCGCGAGATGTCCCTGCGTCAGGGGCCGCTGCGTGCGCAGTTCGCCCAGAACCTGCTCGGCCTGCGCATCGCCGTGACCGTCGTCGGGGTGATCGTGATGGTCGGCTTCGGGCTGCTCGTCGGCTACAGCGCGTCGGTCGTCGAGGGGGTCGTGATCGCCGGCTGCGCACTGCTGCTCCAGTGCGTGCAGGCAAGCCTGTCGATTTCGCTTCAGAGCCGGCTGCGCCTGGGCTGGGTGACGACGATCGAGCTGCTGCGCCAGCTCACGTTCGTGACGCTGGTGATCGTGTTCGTCGTGCTCGGGGCCGGGATGCTCGCCTTCCTGGCGATGGCGATCCCCGCGGCCGCGGTCGCCCTGATCGTGACCGCGAGGCTGGTGCGCGGGGATCTGCGCCTGCGTCCATCCTTCGATCGACGGCAGTGGCGCGCGATGCTGGTGATGATCCTGCCGTTCTCCGCGGCCGCCGCCGCGGCCACGCTGTACTTCCGCATGGCGGTGATCGTCGTCTCGCTGCTCGCGAGCGCGCACGCCCTCGGCAACTTCAGCGCCGCCTTCCGGGTGGCCGAGGCGCTGCTCGTGGTGCCGTTCCTCGCGGCCTCCGTCGGCTTCCCGATCTTCACGCGTGCGGCGCGCGACGATCGCGGGCGGCTCGGGTACGCGGTCGGCCGCGTGTTCGAGCTGAACCTGCTCGTCGGTGCCTGGGCCGGTCTGTGCATCGTCATCGGGGCGAACCTGGCGATCCGGATCCTCGCCGGTCCGCAGTACCCGGGCGCCGGACCGATCCTGGCCATCCAGGGCGTGGCCGTCGGTGTGAGCTTCATCACCGCGCTGTGGGGCCAGGTGCTGCTCAGTCTCGGGGCGCTGCGGACGATCCTGGTCCTGAACGCCTCGGTGCTGGTGGTCGGGCTCGCCGCCGAGTGTGCGCTCGTGCTCGCCGACGGGGCGCGCGGCGCGGCGATCGCCACGTCGTCGATCGAGGTCATCGCGGCCGTGGCCGGCGGCGTGCTCATCACCCGAGCCGATCCGCAGCTGCGCCTGCCGGTCGCCATCGTGCCGCGCGTGGCCGTGGCCACCGCGCTGGCGGCTTCGGTCCTGCTCCTGCCGATCGGCACGATCGGCAGGCTCGTGCTCGCGACCGCGATCTACGCGGCCGCCGCGTTCGCGCTGCGGCTCGTGCCCGCGGAGGTGCGCCAGGAGATCGCGGCGCAGTGGCGGCGACTCGTCGTGCGCTCGGCGTGATGGACGCCGGTGTCGGCCGGCGCGTCGGTCAAGATCCGCCGATCTTGGTCGGCGCGGCCGTGAACGCCAGCCCGCGAGGGGGAGCATGACCCGGGTGCTGCTCACGGGCGCACGCGGGTTCATCGGCGTGCTCGCTCTGCAGAGGCTGACGGCGGAGGGGCACGACGTGCACGCCGTGATGACCGACGCGCCGTTTCCGCCCGGCGGTGGGGTCACCTGGCATCGCGCCGATCTGCTCGATGCGGACGAGACGCGCGAGCTCGTGGCGCGCGTGCGGCCGGAACGCCTCCTGCACCTCGCGTGGTACACCGAGCACGGGCGCTACTGGAGGGCTCCGGAGAACCTTGCCTGGGTGGCGGCGACGTTGCGGTTGCTCGACGCCTTCCACGCGGCGGGCGGCTCTCGCGCGGTGCTCGCCGGGACGTGTGCGGAGTACGACTGGGCGGTCTCTCCGCTGCGCGAGGACTCGACGCCGCTGGCGCCTGTCTCGCTGTACGGCACCGCCAAGCACGCGACGCGGCTGGTCGCGCAGGCGTGGGCCGCGGAGGTCGGTCTCGAGCTCGCCTGGGGCCGCATCTTCTTCGTCTACGGGCCGGGCGAGGCACCCGAGCGGCTCGTGCCCTCGGTGGCCCGAGCATTGCTGCAGGGGCGCGAGGCGCCAACGACCACCGGCGAGCAGGTGCGTGACTTCCTCTACGTCGGCGACGTCGCGGCCGCGTTCGTCGCGCTGCTCGACAGCGACGTGACCGGCGCCGTGAACATCGCGTCCGGCGAGGGCATCGCCGTGGGCGCGCTCGTCGCGGAGGTGGCGCGCGCGGTCGGGCGCCACGAGCTGCTGCGCGCGGGTGCGGTGCCGATGCGCCCGGGCGATCCCGCCGAGCTCGTGGGCGACGCGCGGCGACTGCGCGAGGAGGTCGGCTTCACGCCTGCGGTGGGGGTGGCCGAGGGCGTGGCCAATGCGGTGGCGTATTGGCGGCTGCAGCTCGGCGTGGCGACCGCGTAGGCGTCGGTCGCGCCCTACGGCGTCGATCGCTCGGCCGGTCCGCCGTCGGGACCGACGAGCCGCTCGAACGTGGCGACGGTGACGCGCCGCCTCGCCTGCACGGCTCGCCGCTTGCGCAGCACGCTGGGCATCCCCTTCAGAGCGTCGCGCCAGACCCGCCACCAGATCTCGAGCTTGCGGTCCCACCACGCGACGGCGAGGTTCGTCAGCTGGCCGAGCAGCAGCTGGGGGGCGTGGCGGACGATCGCGGCGGCCGGAAGGTCCTTGGCAACGATCCACAGCGTGTTGCGCCACAGGTGATAGCGCGTGAAGTCGGTCAGGCCCCGCCCGATCGTCGCGCTGCCCATGTGGTAGACGACGGCGCTCGGCACGTAGCGACAGCTGAACCCGGCGAGCTGCGCGCGCACGTCCCAGTCGATGTCCTCGTAGAAGGCGAAGAAGGCGTCGTCGAACGGCCCGACCGCCTCGAGCGCGCGGCGGCGATACAGCGCGGCGCCCCCGCAGGCGCCGAAGATCGCCCGCGGCTCGTCGTACTGGCCGCGGTCGCGCTCGCCGTGGCCGCGACGACCGCCGGTCGCGGCCCACGTGAAGACGTCTCCGGCGCCGTCGATGACGTCGCGCTGGTGGAAGTCGAGCAGCTTGGCGCCGGCCCAGCCGGCCTCCGGATGCGCATCGAGCGCGGCCACGAGCTCACCGAGGCACTCGGGGTCGAGCTCGAGGTCGTTATTGAAGATGCCGATGAGCTCGCCGCCACCGGCGGCGGCGCAGACGTTGAGCGCCCTCGTCACGCCGATGTTCTCGGGGATCTCGATCACCGAGGCCTGCGGCCAGTGCTCGGCCATCCAGGTGGCCGTGCCATCGCGCGATCCGTTATCGACGACGACCACCTCGAAGTCGCGGAAGCGCTGCGCGGCGAGCGACGGGAGCGCCGTCTCGAGCAGATGGCGGCCGTCGTAGGAGAGCACGGCCACCGTGACCCGTGGCGCCTCGAGATCGCTCCGAGTCGGTAATGATGGCGTCATGGACGGGCACAAGCTACAAGCTGGTCCGACCGTCCGCGACGTCCCGCCGGCCGAGGGAGCCTCGGTGGACGTGGTCATCGTCTCCGCTGACATGGCCGAGATGACGCTCGACTGCGTGGCGCGTCTCGACGACGCGAGCATCGCGCGGATCGTCGTCGTCGACAACGCGTCGGGCACGTCGGCGGCCGACGTGCGCGCCCGCTTCGCCGACGGCGTGACGGTCGTCACGCTCGATCGCCAGCACGGGTTCGCGGCCGCCAACAACCGCGGAGTGGCGGCCGGCGACTCGCCGTTCGTGCTGCTGCTCAACTCGGACATCCTCACGCCGCCGGAGGCGATCGCCACGCTGCTCGCCGCGCTCGAGGACGATCCCGGGGCGGTGGCCGCCGGCGGGCGGCTCGTCGATCCGGACACGCTGGAGACCCAGCCGGGCTATCGCCCGCGGCCGTTCCCGACCCTCGCCAACTTCGCGGTGATCCTGCTCGGGATCGAGGAGGCCTGGCCGGGCAACCCGATCACCCGCCGCTACCACGGCGCCGCGGTGGCCGACGACGAGGCGAGCGACGTCGAGCAGCCGGCGGCGGCCGCGCTGCTCGTGCGACGAGCCGATCTCGAGGCGATCGGCGGCTTCGACGAGCGGTTCTGGTTCTGGTTCGAGGACTCCGACCTCCTGCGCCGCCTGCACGATCGCGGGCGGATCCGCTACGTGCCGGCGGCCGCCTTCCGCCACCTCGGCGGCGGCACGTTTCGCCGCTGGAACAAGCCGCAGCGCATCCGCTCGATCCATCACGGCATCCTGCACTACGGCGACGCCCACTTCCCGCGCTGGCAGCGCGCGGCGCTCGGGCTCATCGCGCTGCTGGTCAGCGTGCCGCGGGTGGTGGTGTTCGCGCGGGCGCGCCCGGAGGAGGCGCGGGCCTGGCGGGCGGTGGCGGCCGGAGGCTGGGCGCTCACGGTCGGACGGCGCGTGCCGGCGATCGCGCCGGGGGAGTGAGCGGGGCGTGGCGCTCGCGGGGCGGCGGGCCGCTTGCTGGCTGCGGGGCGGGGGGCCAGGGGGTGACGCGACGGTGACAGATGCGTCGCGCGCGCGACGCTGTGTGTCTGCCGCGTGACGGGACTGGTGCGTGAGTGTGCCTCGGGTGGGTCGCCACGGCCGGGCGCCCGAGGGTGTGGTCCCTCACCGACGCGATAGGGCACCTAACTCACCACACCCCCGCCGGCGTGTGACGCGACGGTGACAGATGTGCCGGGCGGGTTACGGTGCGCGTCATCCACGTGCCCGGACTGCGGCGCGAGCGTGCCAACAGCGGCGGCCTCGCCATGGCGCGGCCGCAGCGACGCCAACCGACCGCCGCCGACGCGGCCCCCGCCGATCCGACCGCCGCCGCCGCGGCCGCCGCCGATGCGGCACGGCCGAACCGGCCCGCGCCGACGCGGCACCGCCAACCAACCGACCGCCGCCGACGCGGCCCCCGGCCGACGCGGCACGGCCGACCCGGCCCCCGCCGACCCGGCACTGCCAACCGGCCGCCGCCGACGCGGCACCGCCGACCCGGCCCCCGTCAACCAGCCCTGACGGCGCCGCCCCTACCGCCCTCCCGCGCGCCGCGCGAGCACCGACCGCGCCCCGCCGAGGTAGATCGCCTCGCGCACGCGCTGGGCAAGGGGCCGTCGCAGCATCCCCCCTCCGCGCCCGGCCGCGAGGCGTCGGTCTCGGCGATCCAGCGCATCAGCGGCGCGGCCGCGCGCGACCAGGTGTGCGCGGCCGCGGCCGCGGCGAGCGGCTCGGCGTAGGACGACCGGCCGCGGTCGAGGACCTCCGCGAGCGCGGCGCGCAGGCCGTCGACGTCCCCCGCGGCCGCCACGGCGCCGAGTCCGTCCGCGGCGACGCGCTCGGCGAGGGCGTCGCCGGTCGTGCACACGACCGGCAGCCCGGCCCAGAAGCAGTCGAGCAGACGGGTGCGGAAGGCGAAGCGGGTCTCCAGGTGCGCGCGCTGCGTCGACACCGCGCAGTCGGCCGTGGTCAGCCACGCGGCTCGCTCGGCGTAGGGCACCCAGCGGTCGTGGAAGTGCACGATCGATCCGAGCACGCCGAGCTCGCGGGCGAGCTCCATCGCCGCGGCGATAGTCGTCGCCGCCGCGGGGTGGTCGGGGGTGACGCCCATGAAGACCAGGCGCACGCGCGGACGGTACTCGGCGAGCGCGGCGACCGCGCGGATCGCGGTGTCGGCGTCGAGCCAGCTCCACAGCCCACCGTTCCAGAGCACGATCTCGGCGTCGGGGGGCAGCGCGGCGATCGCCTCGCGCGCCCCCGGGCCGCCGTCGGGCGGGGGCCGATCGGGCACGCCGAACGGCACGAGGTCGATGACCTCACGCAGGTCGGGATCGCGGTCGTAGGCGCCGGGGGAGATGAGGCGCAGCGCGAGCATCGCACCGAGCCACAGGTCCCGCTGCTGCTCGCTGGCGCACATGAAGTGGTGGCCTGTGCGCAAGGCGTCGTGGAGGCGATCGAGCGTCGTCGCGGTCAGCTGGCGACGCGCGAGCGGCGGACGCCCGGCGAGGAGCTCGAGGGTCTCCAGCGTCTCGGGGTCGTACAGGTCGAAGATGACGCGGGCCCGCGCGCGACGCAGCCACCGCGTGACCAGCGGCCACTGGGGGTGCGCGACGACGACGTCGGCCTGGGTGATCGGGGCCCGCAGCGTCGCCGGAGCGTGCGGACGGAACGGGAACGTCGTCACGCCGTCGACCTGCTCGCCGATCGAGCCGCCGTGCGCGATGCTGACCTCCGCGCGGCCGGCGAGGACGCGGGCGAGCTCCCAGTAGCGGATCCCGAGGCCCGCCATCTCGGTTCCCACCGGATCCGCGCTGATGAACAGCACGCGCGGTGCCTGAGCCGAGGCCGCCATCTCAGGCCGCGCGCCGGCCATAGACGCCGCGGCGCAGCGCGACCGAGTCGAGGAAGCCGATGTCGGTGTCCACCGCCTCGGCGGGCGGCGGCGGGAGGCGCTCGCGCGCGCGGGCGGCGCGCCACCCGGCCACGCGGCCGCGCAGCGCCGAGCAGTCGCGCGAGATCGCGAAGTCGCCGGCGACGACCGTGGTCTCGATCGCGAGCGTGCGCAGGGCGGTGCGGCCATGCAGCAGGCCGTAGCGGCGCAGCAGGTAGCCGCGGCCGAAGCCGCCGTGGCGGCGCTGCCACGCCGAGCGGTGCCCGTGCGTGGCCGAGCCGAGGTGGACCCCGATCGCGTCGTCGGCCGCCACCGTGCGCCACCCGGCGCTGCGCAGGCGCAGGGCGAGGTCGAAGTCCTCCATGTAGGCGAACATCGTCTCGTCGAGCCCGCCGATCTGCTCCCAGGCCGCGCGGCGATAGGCCGCGGCGGTACCGGCCGGACCGGCGAGCACCGGGGCGGCGCGCCCGGCGCGCTCGACCGGCAGCCCCTGCAGGCGGGGGAAGGCCGCGAGCGTCGGGTCGGCCGCCATCCCGAAGCTGTCGATCGTGCGCTCACCGGGCTGGAGCATCAGTGAGGCGACCGAGCCGACGCCGGGGTCGGCGAGGAGCGGCGCGATCACGCGCTCGAGGAAGTCGGGCCGGCAGTCGACGTCGTTGTTGAGCAGGACGATGAACTCGCCGCGGCCGGCGGCCACGCCGCGGTTGCACGCCTCGGCGAAGCCGCGGTTTTCGTCGAAGGTCTCCAGCTGCGCGTCGGGCCACTGCGCGCGAACGCGGTCGCGCGTGTCGTCGGTCGAGCCGTTGTCGACGAGGATGACGTGGTGCGTCTCGGTCTGGCGCGAGAGGTGCGACAGACAGCTCGCGGTGAGGTCGTAGCGGTTGTAGGCAACGATCACCACGTCGATCGAGGGCGACATGGCGCACCATCCTAGTGGCGCGATCGCTGCCCGGACCCGGGGCACTAGCCTTCCCTGGCCCGTGCCCGATCCACCCGTGCATATCGGTCTCAACCTCGTCTTTCTCGTGCCCGGCGAGACCGGCGGTATGGAGGTGTACGCCCGCGAGCTGATGGCGGCGATGGTCGCCGCCGCACCGCCGGGGATGCGCTTCACCTCGTTCATCAACCGCGAGGCCGCGACCCGCGCCGGCCCCTGGCACGAGCTGACCGACGCGATCGTGGTGCCGGTGGGCGCGCGACGCCGGACCGAATGGGTGCGCGGCGAGCAGCAGCTGCTGCCGCGCCTCGCGGCGCGCGCCGGGTGTCACCTCGTCCACAGCCTGGCCAGCACGGCGCCGCTGTGGGGGCGCTTCCGGCGCGTGGTGACGATCCACGACCTCAACTACCGCCTCGTGCCCGAGGCCCACCTCGGCCGGCTCGGCCTCGGCATGCGCGTGCTCGTGCCGGCCGGCGCGCACCGCTCGAACCGGATCATCGTCGACTCGGAATCCACCCGCGAGGACCTCCTGCGCTGCTACCGCCTCGACGCGGCGCGCATCGACACCGTCGCGCTCGGCGTGCGGCCGGCGTCGGCAGCGGCCTCGTCCGCGCCCGAGCTGCGCGCTCGCCACCGCCTCGGCGACCGTGCGCTCGCGCTGTGCGTGTCGGCGCAGCGCCCGCACAAGAACCTGCTGCGCCTCGTCGAGGCGCTCGCGCTGCTCGCGCCCGCGGAGCGCCCGGTCCTCATGATCGTCGGCTACGAGACGGCATACGGTCGCGAGGTCGCCGCGCGTGCGGCGTCGCTCGGCGTCGCCGGCGACGTGCGTCTTGTCGGCTGGGTCGCTGACGAGGAGCTCGAGGGCCTGTACGCGATCGCCTCCGCCTTTGTGTTCCCGTCGCTCTACGAGGGCTTCGGGCTTCCCGTGCTCGAGGCGATGGCGCGCGGCGTGCCGGTGGCCACCAGCGATCGCGGTTCGCTGCCCGAGGTGGCCGGCGACGCCGCGCTCACCTTCGATCCGCTCGCTCCCGAGGCGATCGCCGCGGCGCTGCGGCGGCTGCTCACCGACGTCCCGCTCGCCCAGCGCCTGCGCGAGGCCGGACGTGCGCGGGCGGCGCGGTTCAGCTGGGCCGAGACGGCCCGCGGCACCCTCGCCTCCTACGCGCGGACGCTCGCGGGCTGACCCGCTCGCGGCCTCAGCCGCAGCTCGTGGCCAGCGTCGTCTTCGCGCAGCCCTCGAGCGCGAGCGCCGCGGCGCGGTAGGCGCCCTGCGCCGGCTTGGGCGTGATCCGCAGCGTCGTCTGGTCGAGGTGACGGAGCCCCGCGTACTCGAACGACGAGTCCGTGGCCGCGTCGCGGGTGAGCCACGTGTACCAGAACACCTGTTGCAGGTTGAGCGAGACGCGGTTGGCCGCCATCAGGCCGAGCTCGGTCGTGAGGTCCTTGGCCTGCCCGGCGAGCGTCGTGTCGTAGCCGTAGTTGCGATCGGTCGCCTCGGGGACGTGACCGAGCGCCGAGGGCCAGGAGAACTCGGTGGCCATCAGCGGAAGCGCGCGATCGCCCTCGCGGTTCATCACGTCGCGGGTGTAGCGCAGCGCGAGGATCACGTTCTGCGGGTAGCGCGTGAAGATGTTGATCGCGACGGCGTCGAAGAGGCCACGCGCGCCGTACTGGTACAGGCTCTGCAGCGAGATCCAGCTGCGCCCGAACAGCCCCGCGAGCACGACCTCGCCCTGAGGGTCGTTCGCCTTGATCGCCGTGCGGGCGGCGCTCAGCATCGCGATGTAGGGATTCTGGAACGGCATCGGGTCCGCCCAGAACAGCGAGGGCCCGTTCGGCAGCGTCCCCCCGGCCGGCTCGTTCCAGATCTGCCACTCGTTGCTCGGGTCGGGCGTGAGCGTCGGATGCTGCTGCCAGAAGGTCCCGTTCGGCCCGTAGCGCTGGACGACGAGCGCGACGAAGTTGCCGTACGCGGACGGGTCGGCCGGCGGCGACCACGCCTGGCTCGGGTCGACGCGGGCCCAGGCCGGGGCCTGGAGGATGACCGGCAGCACCTGCAGGCCGTGGGCCGCCGCGGCCGCGTAGATCTCATCGGTGGCCTGCCAATCGGTGGGGATGCCGTTCACCAGCCCGTACTGGGCGGCCTGGCCGGGCGGGACGGCGGCGGCGTTCGCGTAGGGCTGGGTGACGCTCCAGTAGATGCCGACGCGCACCGACTCCACGCCGGTGCGCACCATCTGGGTCATCTCCTCGTTGAGCGAGACCTGCGGGTCGAGCAGCACCCCGTCGACCATCGTGCCAAGGAAGCCGAAGGGCACGACGCGCCGGGCGGCGCTCGCGCCGGCGACGGGCATCGACGCGAACAGGACGACGAGCGCCGCGACGAGAAGGCCGCCGCGGCGCGTGGCGACGAGGGGAGGCACGCAGCTCATGTTGACGGATCCCCGGCGCAGATCGGGGCGAGGATCCCGCTACTTGGTCGCCGGCGCGCTGGGCGCCGGCGCGGTCGCCGCGCGCGAGCGGTAGACCGCGAGCACCTCGGCGAGCGAGGCCTCGAGCGAGAGCTCGTCGGCGTGCTCCTCGAACCAGCGCGCCGTGCGCTCGCGCATCGCCATCCCGGCCTCGTGCACGCGCACGATCGCGGCGGCGACGTCGGCCGGCGCCGCGCTGCGGGCGATGAAGCCGTTCACCCCGTCCTCGATGAGCTCGGTCGCGGCGTTGTCCTCGCCGGCCACGACGACGCTCGGCGTGCCGCGGGCGGCGGCCTCCACGACGACCAGCCCGTAACCCTCGCGGCTGGAGGGCAGCAGCAGGCAGGTCGCGTGCGCGAGCGCCGATTCGACCACCGCGTCGGCCGCGAATCCCGGCGCCGTCACCGTCTCCTGCAGCCCGCGCTCGGCGATCGCCGCCAGCAGCCGCGTCCGCTCGGGCCCGTCGCCGTAGAACGTCGCGCGCAACTGCGGGATCGCCTCACGCGCAGCGGCCACGGCGGCGAGGCCAAGCACCGCGCGCTTCTCCGGGATGAGCCGGCCCGCGAACACGACGCAGTCGTCGGCGCCCTGCGGCCGGGACGCCTGCCGCGATCCGGTGTAGAGCCCACGCAGGATCGTCACCGGCCCGCGCAGGCCCTCCCCACGCAGGCGGTGCTCGTGCAGGCGCGAGAAGCAGAACGCGCGCTGCTGCACGCGCGCGCAGGCGCGCTGCACGCCGTAGCCGATCGGACCGCCCAGTCGCCCGAGGTAGCCGCGCCAGTAGTGTCGGCTCCAGACCTCGAACCAGTCGACGACGATCCGGTAGCGACCGCGACGGCGCGCGGCGCCGGCGGCGAGCAGCGAGAAGTACGGGAACGAGTCCATGTGCACGACGTCGTAGCGACGGCCGTGGCGCGCGAGATGCCACAGCACGCCGATCCCGAACAGCAGGGGCGGTCCGATGCGCCGCCGCCCGCTCGCCGTGTAGAGCGCCAGGCGCGGCTCGAGCGCGACGACGCGCACCCGCGGGTCGATGTCGACCGCCGTGCCGCGCTTCCACTGACGGCGGGTGAGGTAGGTGACCTCGTGCCCGTCGCCGACGAGGCGCTCGGCCAGGCTGCGGTACCAGCGCTCGGCCCCGCCGACGGTGTACGGGAACAGGCAGTCATAGACGATGCAAATGCGCACGGGCGCAGGCAGATTGCCACAGACGTGGCCAGAGCACCCCGCGTCGTCCGGTAGCATCGCTTTAGATACGCGCTCCTTTCCCGCCGTTGGCGCGTTGTCATCGATGCCACGTTCCGACCGCGTCGAACCTCCTGTCATGAGCGCCGTAGAGCAGACACCCGACCTGGCGCCCGAGCACGCCGATCCCCCGGCGCCGACCGTCTCCGTCGTGATCCCCTGCCTCGACGAGGCACAGAACATCGAGACCTGCGTGCGCACCGCGCTCGACGTGCTCGAGCGCACGGGCATCTCGGGCGAGGTGATCGTCTCCGACAATGGCTCGGAGGATGGGTCCGCCGAGATCGCCGAGCGGGCCGGTGCGCGCGTCGTGCTCGAGCCGCGTCGCGGCTACGGGAGCGCCTACCTCGCCGGCTTCGCCGCCGCGCGCGGCGACTACATCGTGATGGCCGACGCCGACCTGACCTACGACTTCAACGAGATCCCCCGCTTCGTCGCCGAGCTCGACAAGGGCGCCGAGCTCGTCATGGGCGATCGCATGGACAACATCAAGCCGGGCGCGATGCCGTGGCTGCACCGCTACGTCGGCAACCCGCTGCTCACCGGTCTGCTCAACCTCTTCTTCCGCACCGGCATCAGCGACGCGCACTGCGGCATGCGCGCGGTGCGCCGCGACGTCCTGGCGCGCCTCGACCTGCGCACGACCGGCATGGAGTTCGCCTCCGAGATGGTCATCCGCGCGGCCAAGGAGCACCTGCGCATCGCCGAGTTCCCGATCGAGTACCACCCGCGGGGCGGCGAGAGCAAGCTCTCGAGCTTCCGCGACGGCTGGCGCCACCTGCGCTTCCTGCTCGTGCACAGCCCGAACTACCTGTTCATCGTGCCGGGCACGCTGCTCGCCGGCCTCGGGGCGCTCATCGTCGTGCTCGTGCAGGCCGGGGTGAACCTGTTCGGTCGCCAGTGGGGCCTGCACACGCTCATCGGCGGGACGCTGCTGATGATCGTCGGCACGCAGGTGCTCGCGCTCGGACTCTGCGCGCACGCCTATGGCACGTACTTCATGAACGAGAAGGACCCGTGGTTCGATCGCATGCGCAGCCGCCTGCGCCTCGAGCACGGTCTCGCGCTCGGCGGCGCCTTCATCCTCGTCGGCTTCGTGATGGGCGCCGTGATCGTGGCCACCTGGATCTCGCGCGGCTTCGGCTCGCTGTCGGAGGAGCGCACGGCGGTCGTCGGCGGCGCGCTCATCGTGGTCGGCATCCAGATCTTCTTCTCGTCGTTCCTGCTCTCGATCCTCGGACTCCGCCGCAACTGAGCGTGCCGGGCCCGACCGGCAACGGACCTCCGCGTCGCTGATGTCGACGAAGGTGGAAGACGGCGAACGCTCCCCGGCGCTCGGCGACGGCCGGCGGGCGCGCCTGCACAGAATCGCTGGCGCGGTGTTCGCCGGGGATCGGCGCGTGTGGGCGATCGCCGCCGCCGTCGGCGGCCTGATGGCGCTCGTGTGCCTCGTCTGGTGTCTCGTGCCGCGCCCGTACGACACCGGCAGCGACTCCACCGAGGACCTCACCTACGTCGCCCAGACGCCGGCCGGCGAGCCGGCCTGCGTGCGCGACCTGCAGCTGCCGGGCTCGACCGCACGCCTGCAGCTGCGCGTCATCTCGCGCACGGTGCAGCGACCGTCCCTGCACCTCGCCCTGTACGTCGACGGGAGCACGGTGCGCTCGGACGTCCCGCCCGTGGGCGTCGGCGCGTCGCGCATCAGCACCGCCATCTTCACGATCCCCCAGCGCCCGGCCACCCCGGCGTCGAGCCCCGCCTCGCTGTGCCTGACCGCCGACGACCTCGTCAACTGGGGCGGCACGCCGACCTATGAGGGCGAGGACCCGGCGCCGACGGTCGCCGGCGTGCCGATCAGCGGGCGCATCGCGATCTGGTACCTGCCCCGCGCCGGCGCGACGCGCAGCTACCTGTCGGAGGTCGGCACGATCTTCGCGCGCGCCGCGCTCTTCCGCGCCGGCTGGGTCGGCGCCTGGACCTACTGGCTGATCGTCTTCGCCGCGCTCCCGCTGCTCGCGCTGCTCGCGGTGCGCTGCCTGGCGCTCGCCGCCGCCGGTCGCGGCCGCCGCCTCGCCGTGTGGCTGTTCGTGATCGCGGCCGCCAACGCGTGCTGCTGGGCGCTCGTCACACCCTCGTTCTTCGCGCCCGACGAGGTCGACCACTTCGCGTACACGCAGTCGCTCGTCGAGCGCGGGGAGGGGCCGTCGCGCACCCAGTCGACCCCGCTCGCCCGCTGGTCGACGGCGGAGACGATCGCGCTCGAGGGCGAGCACTTCGACACCGTGCACACCCTCGGCGACGGCAAGCTCCCGTGGCTCGCCGCCGACGAGCGCGTCTGGCAGACGAGGGCGAGCGGCCATCCCGCGCAGGTCAACGGCGGCGGCTATGAGACCGCCGCGCAGCACGGCCCGATCTACTACCTCGCCGTCGCCCCCGGCTATCTGCTCGCGCGCGGCGACTCGACGTTCGCGCAGCTCACGCTGATGCGCTTCATCTCGGCGCTGCTCGGGGCGCTCGCCGTCCTGTTCACCTACCTGATGGGGCGCGAGCTCGCGCCCCGGCGCCCGGTGCTCGCCGTGCTCGCCGCGCTGCTCGTCGCCTTCGAGCCGATGTACGGCTTCATCTCCGCGACGGTCAACAACGACGTCGGCGTCGACGCCGGCGGCGCCGCGCTCGCGTACCTGCTGCTGCGGATGCTGCGCCGCGGAGTGACGCTGTGGACGGGGCTCGCCACCGGCCTGCTGCTCGTGACGTTGCCGATGGTGAAAGGCACGTCGTACTCGCTGTGGCCCGTCGCCGGCCTTGCGCTGGCCGGCGCGCTGTGGCGCCATCACCGGCGCGCCGACCTGCGCGGCCTCGGTGCGCTCGCGGCGGCGGGGGTGGTGGTCGGGGTGCTGTTGAACCGCCTCTCGGGGGCCTTCCAGCCGGCGGCCGGCGGCGGAGCGGCCGAGAGCAACGCGAGCATCAGCGCGGTCAGCGCCGCCCGCCACGACCCGTTCGGCTACCTCTCCTACCTGTGGCAGGTCTTCCTGCCGCGCCTGTCGTTCATGGGCGGCCGCCACTTCGAGAAGCACGTCTACCCGGCGTTCGTCATCTTCGACGAACGCGGCTGGGCGGCGTTCGGGTGGTACGACGTGCTGTTCCCCGAGTGGGTGTACAGCGTCATCCTCGTCGTGATGGTGGCCACGCCGCTGCTCGCGCTCGTGGGCCGCGCGACGCGAATGGACCTGGGTGCGCCGCCACTGGATGGAGTGCGCGCTGATGATCCTCGTCCCGGTGACGGTGATCGCCGGCTTCGAGGCGGCGTTCTACACCGCCGGCTCGCGCCCGGCGATCGGCGAGTTCGGTCGCTACGCGTTCCCGGCCATCGGGCCACTGGCGATCCTCGTGGTGGGCGCGCTGCACGCCTTTGGCCGCCGGCGGGTCGCGTTCGTCGGCACCGGGCTGGTCGCGGTGGTGATCGGCTTCGATGCCCTTTCCCAGATCCTCGAGCTGACGCACTTCTACGCGTGATGGACCCGGGCCTGGTGACGGTGGCCATCCCGGTGCGCGACGGCGCCGGGACGCTCGCGGGCGTGCTCGCCGCGGTGCGCGGCCAGATCGTCGACCGCGACCTGGAGCTGCTCGTCTGCGACTCGGGCTCGCGTGACGACTCGGTGGCCATCGCCCGCGGCCATGGCGCCGAGGTGATCGAGATCGCGCCGGCCCAGTTCGCTCACGGCCCGACCCGCAACCGCCTGCTCGAGCACGCGCGCGGCGCGCACGTCGCGCTGCTCACCCAGGACGCCGAGCCGGTCGACGAACGCTGGCTGGCGCGTCTGCTCGGCGCTTTCGAGCTCGCCGACGATGTCGCGCTCGCCTACGGGCCCTACCGGCCGCGCCCCGGCGCCGCACCGCACACGGCCCGCGAGCTGCAGCGTTGGTTTCACTCGCTGGCGCCCGACGGCGCGCCGCGCATCGACCGCCTCGCGCCGCCGGAGCGCTCGCTCGCCGCGCAGGCGCTGTTCGGGCGGCGCACGTACTTCACCGACGCCAACGCCTGCCTGTCGCGGGCCGCGTGGGAACGGGTGCCCTTCCGCAACATCGCCTATGCCGAGGACCAGGCGCTCGCCCTCGACGTCCTGCGCGCCGGCTACGCGAAGGTGTTCGTCCCCGACGCCGCGGTCTGGCACTCGCACGACTACACGCCGCTGCAGCAGTTCCGCCGCGCCTTCGACGAGTGGCGCGCGCTGCTCGAGGTCTACGGCTGGCGCGAGCCGCTCGCCCCCGGGCGGATCGCCGGGCAGCTGCGCGGCGAGCTCGGCGCCCTCGCGCGCGAACTGCGCGCCGAGGGAACGCCGGTCCCACAGGTGTGGGCGGCGCTCGGCGCCGCGGCGGGCCGGCACGGCGTGCGCGTGGCCGGGTCGCTGCTCGGCTCGCGCGCGGATCGCCTGCCGGGCGCGGTGCGGCGCGCGTGCTCGCTGGAGGGGCGGGGCGAGGGGTAGGGCTATGCTTGGCCGCGTGGCGGATCGGTCGTCATCGGCAGCGAGCGCCGGACCCGCTCGGTTGACGAGCGCGGCGCCGCCGCGCGACGACGACCTCGCGGCCACGCAGCAGACGCTGGGCGCCCTGGAGGCCGACCTCGATGCCCTGCTCGCGCAGCTGCGAGAGGCCGCGGAGCGCGAGGCGGCGCTGCGGCGCCAGCTTCAGGACGCCGCGCGCCAGATCTCCGAGCGCGACGAGCTGCTCGCCGGCGTCAGCCGCGATAACGAGAACCTCGACGCGGCCTGGCGCGAGACGCAGGAGGCGCTCGGCGAGCGCGACCGGCGCGCGGCGGCGCTCGCGGGCGAGGTGGCCGAGCTCGCCGCCGGCGAGCTGCTCGCGCGCGAGCGCATCGAGCAGATGCAGGCGACTCGGGCCTGGCGGCTCGGCGCCGCGGCGCACCGCTGGCGCTCGCGGCTGCGACGCCGGCGTTCGTAGCCCTCAGGCCGGCGCGCGTGCGTCGTCGAGCAGGCGCTCGACCGTCGCGGCTGCGGCGTTCGTGGCCCTCAGGCCGGCGCGCGTGCGTCGTCGAGCAGGCGCTCGACCGTCGCGGCTGCGGCGTTCGTGGCCCTCAGGCCGGCGCGCGTGCGTCGTCGAGCAGGCGCTCGACGGCCGCGAGCGTGTCCTCCTCGGACCCGCCGGCCGGGGCGAGCTCTGACGCCGCGAGCCGAGCGGCGGCGTCGTCGACGCGCGCCACCGCCGTGGCGAGGGCCTCGGCGAGGTCGGTCACCGTCGGGGCGCTCGCCAGGAGGTTCGCGGAGATCGCGTGCAGCGCCTCAGGCGTCTTATTGGCGAAGGTCGTCGTCGCGACCGCCATGCCGGCGCGCGCCATGTCGAGGGCCGCTCCCCCGGGATGCGGGTCGGCGCGCAGGGCGAGCCCGACGTCGTGCGTGCGCAGCAGCTCGCGGTAGTGGGCGAGCGCGGGCAGCGGCAGCATCCGCAGCGGCGCACCACCGACCGACAGCTCGGCCGCCGGGCGGCCGGCGCCGAACGCCGTGAAGCGCCAGTCGCCGGCGAAGGCCCCCGCCTGCACCGCGCGTTCGAGCGCGAGGAAGCCGAGCTCGGTGAGCGTCTGCGGATCGCCCGACGGCGGGCCGGCGTGAAAGAGCACCCGGCGCGGACCGTCGCGGCGGAGGCTGTCGAGCCCCTCGGGCGCCGCGGCGGCCGGCGCCGGCCCGAGCACGACCGCCTCGCGGCGGCCGCCGGCGATGTCGCGGAGGTGCTCCTCGAGCAGGGCGGCCGAGATCACGGCGTCGTGGGCGAGGTCGTAGGAGGCGCGGGCGAGCGCGGCGAACGAGCCGCCGGGATAGCGCAGCGGCGCGTACTCGTCCACGAAATAGACGAAACGGCGCTGGCGCAGGTCGGTGACCGCGCGGTCGGCGATGTGCGCGGTCGACCAGCTCGTGGCCACGAACGTGTCGCGGGGGTGCACGGCGAGCGGCTCGTCGCGCCCCGGTCCGGGCAGCAGCTCGAGCGTCTCCGGCCAGGGGGCGGAGCCGAGCGAGCGCTCGCGCGCTCCCCGCGCGTCGGGCGCGTCCCAGGCGCTCTCGAGCGCGAGCACCCGCACGCGCCGTCCGCGCTCCGCCAGGAGGGCGGCGAGGCGCAGGGCGGCGAACGCGCCGGTGTGCAGCGTCGCCGGCTCCGACTGGTCGATCAGCACGTTGACGCGCTCGGGCTGGGCGGCGTCGACATCGAGCGCCTGGGGCGCGACCGCCGCGGCGAGCTGGCCGGCTACGCGCAGCTCCTCGGAGGCGGGTCGCGCGGGCGCGCGGGTCGCCGGCGCCGGAACGAGGGTGCCGTCGGTGTCGTAGGCGAACACCAGCCGGTCGTCGGCGAGGCCGCGGTGGCGCAGGCGGTGGTTCTCGCGGACGAGCTCGAGGCCGCGCTCGGTCCGCGCGGCGAGCAGCTCGAGCAGCTCGTGGTCATCGACCTCGGGGAGCGCGACGAGCGGCGAGACGCGCAGGCGCGGCAGGCCGGACGGCTCGCGGGTGAGCTCGATCATCCCGTCCTCGGAGAGGATCCGCAGCTGGTCGGGCGTCACCGAGGAGCGCCAGCGGCGCTCGAAGCGCGCCTCGTTCAGCGACATGTCCTCCTCGCCGCGGGTGCCGAACTCGAGGTGGTACAGGACGGCGTCGGCGCAGTAGTGGACCTCGTGGCCGGCCTCGGCCATGCGCAGGCACAGGTCGACGTCCTCGTAGCCGTTGCGGTACTGCTCGTCGAAGCCGCCGAGCGCCCGGAAGCGCCCGCCGGGGATCAGCGAGCAGGCGCCCGTGACCAGCTGCAGGCGCCGCGAGCGCGTGACGGCCTCGTGGTCGCCGGGGAGGCCGCTGTAGAGGTGCGCCGGCCAGCGGCTCTCGGAGATGCACATGCCGGCGTGCTGGATCGTGCCATCCGGGTACAGCAGCCGCGCGCCGATGACGCCGGCCTGGGGGTGCGCCGCGGCGTAGTCGCGCAGCGCCTCGTACCAGCCGGGCAGCGGGATGGTGTCGTTGTTGAGCAGGAGGATCGCGGCGGCGCCGGCGCGCTCGGCCCCGAGGTTGCACGCCGCGGCGAAGCCGCCGCTCGTCTCGCGCCGGATCACGGTGATGCGGTCGCCGTAGGCGGCGAGCAGGCGCGGCGTCAGATCGGTGCTCGCGTCGTCGACGACGACGATCTCGACGTCGGGGAGGTCCTGCTCCAGCAGGGCGTCGAGGCAGCGACGAGTGAGCGCAGCCCGATCGTGAACCGGGATGATGATCGAGCACGCGGCCATCGGGACGCCCCGATCATAGGTCGCCCACGGGTCGACGGAGCGCTCGGCGACCCGTCACCATGTGGCGATGAGTGACGAGGACTCCGACCTCGCCGGCGCCGACGCGCTGCAGGGCCGCCCGCACGGGCCGTTCGCGCGTGTCGGCCGGCGCCTCTACCTGACCTATCGCTATCTCGGGCTGCGCGCCCTCGTCGTGCGGGTGCTCACCTTCCCGCTGCGCTTCACGCCGCTGCGGCGCTTCCTGCCCCGCGGCGAGGCGCCTGAGCTGCGCCGCGCGCGCCACTGGTACCGCGAGCATGCGCGGCCGGTCACGGTGGTGATCCCGAGCTACCGCGACGCCGAGGACGTGGAGCGGCTCGTGCGCAGCATCCGCCGCACGACGCGCCGCGAGCTCGTGCGGATCGTCGTCGCCGACGACGCGAGCGGCGACGAGCACCTGATTCGCCTGCGCGCGATCGAGGGCATCACCGTGGTGGCCGGCGAGGAGAACCGGGGGTTCGCCGCGAACGTGAACCGCGGGCTGCGCGCGGCCGACGGCGAGCACGACGTCGTCGTGCTCAACTCCGACATGGAGGCCCGTCCGCACTGGCTCGCCTGCCTGCAGTACGCGGCCAGCGACGAGAAGGACCCGGTCGGGATCGTGGGCGCGAAGCTCCTCTACCCGGACGGGCGGATCCAGTTCGGCGGGACGATCCGCAACGCGCAGGCGCCCGAGTGGTTCGACCACCGCTATCGGGGCAAGCCCGCCTCGTGGGGCCCGGCGAACGTCAAGAGCGTCTCGCTCGCGGTCACCGGCGCCTGCCTGTACGTGCGGCGCGAGCTGATCGAGCGGGTGGGCCTGCTCGACGAGGAGTATCCGATGGCCTACGAGGACGTCGACTGGTGCCTGCGCTCGTGGCAGGCCGGGCTGCGCGTCCTCTACCAGCCGCACGCGACGCTCATCCACTACGAGTCGGCCACGCGCGGCAGCGAGGTGGGCGAGCGCGAGCGGGCGTCGCAACGGCACTTCTGGGCGCGCTGGGGCACCTTCTTCGACGAGCGCCCGGTGCGCACCGAGACCGGAGCGCTGCGCATCGTCTACGTCACCGAGGGCACCGGCGTCGGCGGCGGGCACCGCGACATCTTCGAGCACCTCAACGGTCTCATCGACCGTGGGCACGATGCGCGGCTGTACAGCCTCGGCGAGCAGCCCGACTGGTTCGATCTGCGCGCGCCGGTGCACACGTTCGAGGACTACGGCGAGCTCGTGCGCGCGCTCGCGCCGCTTGAGGCGATCAAGGTGGCGACCTGGTGGAACACCGCCGTGCCGGTGTGGCAGGCGAGCGTGCTGTCCGGCATCCCGGTGTACTTCGTGCAGGACATCGAGACGAGCTACTACCCCGACGATGAGCTGACGCGCCACGCAGTGCTCGACTCCTACCGGCCTGAGTTCCGCTACATGACGATCTCGGGCTGGAACGGCGACCGCCTGCGCGAGCTCGGACACGAGTCGGAGCTGATCCCACCGGGGATCGACCTCGAGATGTTCCGCCCCCGCCCCGAGCTGGCCCGCCGCGAGGACATGATCCTCTCACTCGGTCGCTCCAATCCGCTCAAGAACCTCCCGCTGACGGTCGCCGCCTGGCGCGCGCTTCCCGAGCCGCGGGCCCGGCTGTGTCTGTTCGGCATCGAGCCCGAGCTCGCCACCGAGCCCGGCATGCGCTACGTCGAGGCTCCTTCCGACGAGGAGGTGGCGCGACTGCTGAGCGAGGCGACGGTGTTCGTGCTCACCTCGACGCACGAGGGCTTCGCGCTCCCGCCGCTCGAGGCGATGGCGACCGGCGGGGCGGTGGTCTGCACCGACGCCCACGGGAACCGTGACTTCTGCCGCGACGGCGAGAACTGCCTGCTCTGCGAGTCCGACGCCGCCTCGGTGAGCGCCGCACTCGCACGCCTGCTGAGCGATCCCGAGCTGCGTGCGCGGCTCGGCGCCGCGGGGATCGAGACCGCGCGCCACTACGCGTGGCCACGGCGCATCGATGCGCTCGAGGCGTTCCTGGGCGAGGCGGCGCAGCCCCGGACGATCGAGCCCTCGACCGACGTCGTGCCCGAGCTGCGTCGCGCCGCGCGCTAGCCGGTTCTACTGCTGTCGGCGCCTGGTCAGCGCACGGCTCGCGCGAAACCCGGCTCCGGCGGCGCCGTACAGCCTCCGGCTGAGCCCCGGGCGCTGGCCGAGCGCGAGCAGCGCCCGCTGCACGTCCTCGGGCAGCGAGCCGTGCGGACCGATGAGCTCGAGCGCGAAGCCGACCTCGGCGTGCAGATCGTCGTACATCTGCTGCGCGTGGACGCGCTCGCCGACCAGCCGGCGCACGAGTGCGTCATGGGCCTCGATCAGCTCGCGTCGCTCGAGCTCGCGCCGGACCGTGTCCTGGCTGACCGTCGCGGCGACGCGCACCGGGGCGACGACCGCCTCGCGATACACCTGGAGCGTCTGCGCTGCGCTGGCGCTCCACGTCACCGGCGCCGCGGCGGCGCGGATCGTCCGCACGTGCCGATCGCGCGCCGCGCGATTCTCGATCAGCTCGATCAGGCGGTCGGCGCTCGCGTCGGCGTCCCAGGGCACGATCGCGGCCGCGCTCTCGGGCAGCACCTCGGCGAGCGAGCTCTGCGCCGCGAACGCGCATGGCACGCCGTAGGCCGCGCACTCGAACGGCACCAGCCCGAAGCCCTCGTAGGTCGTCGGGTACAGCACCGCGGCGGCGTTGCCGAGCAGCCAGCTCTTCTCCTCCTCGGTGATCGCGCCGAGGTCGAGGATCCGCTCGGCGAGGGATTCGTGGCGCGCGAGGTAGGCCCGCTCGTCGTCGCGCGAGGAGCCGTGCGGGACGTGGGCGCCGGCGAAGGCGAGCCGCCCCGGCCAGGCGTGGCGCTCGAGCAGCGCCGCGAACAGGCGCAGCGCGAACTCGCGGTTCTTGTGGCGGAAGTCGGTGCCGAGGCAGAGCACGAACGGTGCCTCGGCCGCATCGCCGGCGGCCAGACGGTCCGGCGGGTGGCCCGGGCTCGGGTGGACGTGGTCGACGCCGGGAGGCACGATCCGCACGCGCTCGGGCTCGGCGAGCTCATCGGCGAGCAGCTCGTCGCGCGTGTGCTCGGAGAACACGATGACCCGGTCGGCCGCGCCGAGCGCCTCGCGGCTCGCGCGCTGGAAGTCGATCCACGCCTCGGCGTCGGCGAAGTAGCCGGGGTTGCGGTAGGCGATGAGGTCGAGCTGGTTGAAGACGACGCGCTCGCCGAGGCGGAACGCGAACCACAGATCGTCGGTCTGGAAGACCTGCTGCGGTCGGTGGAAGATCGTGGTCGCCGGTGTCGAGGCATCGATGTCGGCCACCGACAGCACCTCGGCGCTTGCGAGCGCTCCCAGCTCGCGCACCGTGTCCGGGCTCGTCTCCTCGCTCACCAGGACGCGCAGCCGCAGCTCGCCGGTGGCGTCGAGCGCCCGGATGAGCTGGAGGATGTGGACGTGGGTGCCGGTGACGGTGGCACCGAGCGAGCGCCCGTCGACCGTCACCGACAGGCGGCGCTGCGGCCCGCGCGCCGCCTCGAGCGCACGCGGCAGGACCGGGGACGCCGGTGCGGCGTCGGAGTCTCGGAGGTAGGGATAGCGATCGAGCAGCCAGGCCGGCGGAGCGTCGGGAGTGCTCGTCAGTGCCCGGACGACGACGTCGTCGGCGGCGACGTGGCCGAGTCCACGCAGAACGCAGCGCTGCGCGAGGTCGATCGCGACGGCGTGCGCCGGCGCGAGGCGCTCGTCGAGCGGCCCGACGAGTTCGAGGGCGTCGCGGCGCAGGTAGACGCACGGGCCGAAGGCGCCGGCGAGTCGCGGCCGCAGGCGCAGCGTCTGCTCGACCAGGCGGGCGGCGACGTCGTCGAGCAGGCCGAGGGCACCATCCTCGCCGGCGAGGGCGAGCGGGCCGCCGGTCAGCGTGAGCGCGCTCGCAGTGGCGAGATTCGAGTCGGCGTGGGAGGCGTCGCGGAGGTGGTCGAGCCACCCTTGGGCGACGTGGCAGGGAGCGAGCAGCAGCGCGACGTCGGCGGGAGCGAGCAGGTCGAGGGCGGTGTTGAGCGCGCACGTCCCTGCGTCCGCGACGCCGCCCACCGATACGAGATCGTCCCTGCCCGACGGCGCGCCGACGTGCCAGAGGTCGGGGTGCTTGTCGAGCTCGGCGGGCGCTGCGGCGCCGGTCACCACGCAGGGGATCTCAGGCCTGGTGCGCCTCTGGACGGCGTCGATCGTCGAGGCCAGGGCGGTTGCGTCGGTGCCGGCGACGATCACGACGCACGCCTGCCCGCGGGCCACGGGAGGTCGATCCCTCTCGGTGAGCTCGCGCGCGCTCACCCGACGTCCCGGTCCTCGCTGCTGGCGTCGCCGGCCTCGTTCATCGAGGCTGGCCAGTCTAGAGTACGTCCCGTGCGGCGCTGCGCGTGGCGACCCGCACCCGTCGCGTAATGCCCAAGGCAATCGACACGACTCAGCTCGACCGCGTGGAGGCGGTGCTCGTGCGCGGGCCGGTCCCGCTCCCGGCGCAGAGCGCCGGCCAGCGATTGCGCCGCGCGTTCCGCGGCGCGCTGCTGCGCCTCACCCGTCCGTTCGCGCGCTACGAGCGCGAGGTCGACGTCGCGCTGCTCGACGCGCTGCGCCGCCAGCACGTCGAGCTCGAGGGTCTGCGCAAGCGCCACGCGGAGCGCCTCGACCGCCTCGAGCAGCTGAGCGAGGAGATCATCATCGCGACGCAGTCGCTGCACCGTCTCTGCCAGGAGGCGGGGACCGACGACGCCGCGGTCGCCCCCGTGGCTCAGGCGAAGTCGACGAGGCCCGTGCCCGACCAGTGACCGAACGAGGTCAGGTCGAGCTTCGGCCGCTCGATGTCGCGCCAGATCGCGAGCATGTTCCATACGCGGATGTCGTCGAACATCACGATCGGACCCTGCGCGAGGCCGACCTCCGCGAACGCACGTAGGAAGTCGCGCTCCTGCTGTCCGTCCTTCGCGGCGTCGGCGAAGATGAAGTCGGCGGAGGCGAGGACATCGGCGTTGGCTCGCCACCCCTCCCGGGTGGACAGGTCGTCGAGGCGCTGCTCCAGACGCCCGTCGGCGAAGTCCTCGTCACGCAGGACGGCCCCCGGGTAGTCGTGCCAGTCGACCAGGTCGTAGGTGATGATCCGGCCATCCTCGGGGAGCGCCGCCCTCATGGCGAGCGACGACATGCCCGTGGCGGTGCCGATCTCCACGACCGTGGTGGGGCGCAGCGTGGCCACGAGACCGGTGAGCAGCTTGTAGTGCTCTCCGGGCCAGATCTCGACGAACTCGTCGGTCGTGCGGGCGGCCAGCCCCGCGTGGTCGACCGTCCGGGCGTGGGTCACGGCGGCGATCGCGACGTCGATCAGCCGGTCCGAGCAACGACCGTGGACCGGTGCGAGCAGCGAGGGCTCGACGTGACGGTCGGAGATCGGGCGGGGGCCGCTCAGCGCGAGTCGATGCCCGGCGGCGCGGATGGCGGTGGAGACGTTCATCGTCTGAGCGAGCGCGGGCTCGGCCGGCGGATGTTATCCGAGGGCGTCGCCCCGGATGCCTCGGTCGCCTCTGGAAGGATGTGGTGATGCAGGTCGTCTCCCTCGCCACGCGCGCGACCCTTCCACAGGCCCGGGTGCTCGCGCGCTCCCTCGCTCGACACGAGCCCGACTGGCCGCTGCAGGTCGTCCTGGTCGGGCACGACGCCGGGGCGCGCGGCGATCGCGAGCCGTTCGCCCTGCGGCGCGCCGAGGACGAGCTCGACATCGACATCCGCGAGCTCATCTGCCGCTACGCCGAGGACGAGCTGATCGCGATCCTCGTTCCGCGACTGCTGCAGGCGCACGCTCGGGCGCACCGCGAGCCCGTCTTGCACCTGCCGCCGAGCGCCTGGGTGCTCGGCCGGCTGCAACCGTACGACGCGCAGCTGCGCTCGCACGGCGTGCTGCTTGCGCCTCGATGCGCACGCGACCTTCCGGCGGACGGGCTGGAGCCGACGGCCAAGCGGCTCGCCGCGAGCGGACGTATCGCCGCGAACCTGATGGCCGTCGACGGCTCGCCCGCGGCCGACACCTTCCTGCGCTGGTGGTGCGCCCGACTCGACGAGCACTTCGGATCGCTCGATGGGCGCCGCGCGGGGGGGCGCGTCGAAGACCGCTTCTGGGCCTGGCGCTTCCTCGAGCTCGCGCCGGCCCGCTTCGGCGCGGCGACGCTCGCGGGGCCCGGGCTGTACCTCAGCCAGTGGAACCTGCACGAGCACGCGCTCACCGGGGAGGACGACCGCGTGCTCGTCGACGGACGCGAGACGGCACGGTTGCTCGACCTCCCCGGCTTCGAGCCTGGTCGCCCGTACCGGCTCGCGGCGACGGCGAGTCGCGCCCGGGTGAGCCGATCCCCGGCGCTTCGGCGTCTCACCGCGCGCTACGCCGCCGAGCTCGACGACGCCGGCTGGCGCGATCTCGACGAGATGCGACGGCAGGTCGGCCGACGGCTCGCCAACGGTCTCGTGTTCGACGAGGCGATGTGGGCGCTCAGCGCGCAGGCGTACACGCTGGGCGAGGACTTCGGCGATCTGTTCACGCCCGAGGGCACGGACGCGTTCGTCGCCTGGCTGCACGGTCCCGCTCCGCGCGGCGCGCGCCACGGGGTCAACCGCTACGTCTTCCACCGCGTCGCGCGCGAGCGCCCCGACGTGCCGCGGACGTATCCCGACCTCGACGGTGCCGACGCCGCCGGCTACGTCGCCTGGTGTCGCAGCTTCGGGCGCAGCGAGATGGAGCTGCCCGACGAGTTCCTGCCGCCGGGCGACGGCGCAGCGCCGGCTGAGCCGGTCGTCGCGGCGGCCCGCGTCCCGGACGGGGGCCGCCCGGCCGCTCGCGCAGGCGACGCCATCGCGGGCAACGGCGCCGCGCCGGCCACGTCCGAGGTGGCGGCGCCGACGGCGTCCGGCGAGGCGAACGGGACCGCCCTCGGCGTGCGGGTGACGGGCTACCTGAGCCACACGCTCGGCCTCGGCTCGGCCGCCCGCGGCTACGCGAGCGCGCTCGCCGCCGCCGGGGTGCCCGTGACCACGGCCAGCGTGCCGCTGCATCACCTCGAGCTGCCGGTCGAGCTGGCCGCCGAATACGGCCGTCACCTCCACGACGACATCGTTCACGCGGGCGGACACGGCTATGAGCTGATCGCGGTCAACGCGGATGAGCTGCCGTCGTTCGTGGAGCGGCTCGGCGGCGACTACTTCCAGGGCCCGCGGATCGGCATCTGGGGCTGGGAGGTCAACCGCATCCCCGACCGCTGGCGGAGCGCCTTCGAGCTCATCGACGAGATCTGGGTGTACTCGCGCTTCATGGCCGAGAACATCGGTGCGGTCGCGCCGGTTCCGGTGACCGTGCTGCCGCCGCCGGTCTCGCCGCCCGTCCTGCGCGGCGCGCCGCTGCGCCTGGGCGTGCCGGACGGCTTCCTGTTCCTGTTCGTGTTCGACTACATGAGCACGACGCAGCGCAAGAACCCGGTCGGACTCGTCGAGGCGTTCCGCAGCGCGTTCAGTCCGCAGGACGGCGCCCACCTGCTCATCAAGACGATCAACGCGCCGCTGCGTCCGCTGGCCGAGGAGGAGCTCCTGTGGGCCTGCCACGGGCGCGAGGACATCCACGTCATCGATCGCTCGCTCACCGGGCCGGAGCGCGACGCGCTCATGGCGGCGTGCGACTGCTACGTGTCGCTGCATCGCTCGGAGGGGTTCGGACTGACCCTCGCCGAG
The DNA here is from genome assembly GCA_963710725.1 of uncultured Solirubrobacterales bacterium. GTDB lineage: Bacteria > Actinomycetota > Thermoleophilia > Solirubrobacterales > Solirubrobacteraceae > CAVQBJ01. Next base: position 405,422 of record CAVQBJ010000001.1, read on the forward strand.
GCGATGTCGATCGGCAAGCCGGTGATCGCGACCGGCTACTCGGGCAACGTCGACTTCATGACGGCCGAGAACAGCTATCTCGTGGACTACGAGATCGTGAGGGTCGGTCCGGACTGCGAGATCTACCCGGCCGACGGCGAATGGGCCGAGCCCGACGTCGAGCAGGCGGCGCGCCTCATGCGCGGCGTCTACGACGACCCGGCGCAGGCGCACCGGCTCGCGCAGCAGGCGCAGCTCGACGTCGTCCGGCTGCTCTCGCCGGAGGCGACGGGACGGGCGATGCGGGAGCGCCTGCTCGCGATGGGCGCGGAACGTCCGCTCGCCGCCTCGGCCACCTGAGCGCTCACCGGCGGACCTCAGCTGGTCACGTGGAGCGCGTCCGCCGGTATCGCGCCCGGGCGCAGGACCTCGATCCACTGGTACCCGACCGGGGCGTGGCAGACCTGCTGCGCGTCGGTGGCCGGCGCGACCTCGACGCGACCGGCGTCGGGATCCTCGCGGCGCACGGCGATCGGTCCGAGCAGGTCGGAGATGAGATCGACCCCGTCTCCGCTGCCCGGATGGAGGCTGCCGTTGCCGCGCGTGACGCGCAGCGTGTGCGTGCCGGCCGCGATACGGACGTCGCCGCCGATCTGCAGCCACTGCTGGGGGTACCGCTCCTCGTAGGCGAGCTGGCCGAGGGGTCGGCCGTCGAGCGTGAACGTCATCGGGCGCCCGACCGAGCCGCGCATCCACAGGCTGTAGACGTCGCCCGACGGCACGCTGAACGTCATCGTGTCCGAGCCCGCGCCGACGGTCCGCAGGTTGTCGCCGACGACCTGCCAGTAGTGCGGATGGGTGCCGCTCACGGGCAGGGCCTGGGCGGTGACCGGCGGCAGGACGAACGCGATCGAGGCCCCGGGCCCGGCGCGATCCACCCAGACCGCGAGGCCCTGGCAGAACGACGCCGTGCGCTCGGTCGGGCTCCCCGACAGCGGCAGGTGCACCACGATGTCGCTCGAGGGACGGTCGCGGCGCCAGACGTTGAAGTACTTCGTGCGCTCGACGAGGTCGTAGTTGCTCGGCGCTCGTGACGCGAGCGGCGCGCGCGGCTCGACGATGAGCGGGAAGCTCTGGACGAAGGACGGCGCGAACTGGTTCAGATCGAGCGAGAACTCGACGCCGCCCTGCGACGGCACCCCCGGCAGGAGCGTGTACACGCCGTTGGCCGGGTTGAGGCTGTCGGACCCCTGCTCCTGGCGCAGGAAGTACTCGGCGAGCTCGTCGAAGGCCGGGTACAGCGTCGGGCCCTGGCCGGCGTAGCGCTGCCCGATCGCGTCGAGGTCGGCGTAACGGGCCGCCGGCGCGAGCGCCTCGTCGTGGTAGGTGAGCGCGTTGCCGTACAGCACGGCGCCGCTGACGACGAGCACGCCGAGCCATCCGAGCGCGCGCACCGCGCGCCAGCGGGTCTCGTGCAGCGCGGCCAGTCCGGTGAAGGCGAGGATGAGCGCGAAGACGCCGGTGATCGTGAACGACTTGAAGCCGATCCACACGCCGGCATGCGCGACCCAGTAGTACAGGGCGATCGGCGTGCCGATGCCGAGCAGCGCGACGGTCCAGCGCCGGCGGTGCAATGTGTAGGCGATGCCGAGGACGCCGAGCGCGATGACGAGCAGGTCGAGCACGCGCGTCGGCGTCGGGTGCACGAGCGGGTAGCGGTAGTCCCCCGTCATCCAGATGCCGGCGCTCGGCCAGGCCGGCACCGGGTAGGCGAGGTTCCCGTTCCCGAGGTTGATGACGCCGCCGATCGCCGAGCCTGCGACACTCGCGAGCTTGATCGAGGTGATCAGGCTCGGCAGCGCGATCACGAGGCTGAGCACCGAGAGCGCGGCCCAGTCGCGCAGGACGCGCAGGCGTCGCCCGGCGCCACGCACCAACGTCACGACGAACAGCCCGCCATACAGGACGCCCACCCACGGCGCGATGCCGAAGCTGAAGCTCGAGATCGCCGCCGAGATCGGCACGGCGAGCGGCAGCATCGTCCATGGCGGCGCCTCCACCTCGCCGGGCAACCGCTCGGCGATCACCGCGATCATCGTCACCAGCGCGGCGGCGGTCGTCAGCTCCTTGATGCCGCCCTCGAGCGAGTAGGCGTACAGGAGGTTGGCCTGCATCGCGATCACCGCTCCGATCAGCCGCAGCGGGCGGCTCTCGGTGACGCGCCCGAGCAGCGAGTAGATCGCCACCGCGCCGATCCCGCCGGCCACGGCGATGAACGGCTGGTAGCACCAAGGCACGTCGGTGCGCACGAGCGCCGCGATCGCGCCGAGCGTCCCCTGACCGCCGCCCGGGTAGCCCTCGGGGATGATCTTCTGCATGACGTCGTGGTACGACGAGTCGTTGAGCGGGAACTGGCGGCCCGCCTCGACGAGGTACTTGGCGAAGTCGATCTGAAAGCCCGTGTCGACGATCCGCGTGTAGCCGGTGATCGTCGTCGTGCCGGTGAGCAGCGCGGGCGCGGCGAAGATCAGGAACGTGCCGAAGCCGGCGAGCGCGGCCCACCAGATCCCGTTCGGACGGCCGATCCGCAGCGTTCCGCGGCGGCCCTCGACGGCGAAGCCGGCGAGCGCGAAGGCCACGACGATCCACCCCGTGGCCGGCGCCAGCCAGGTCATCGATGTCCCGATCGCGCACAGCGCGATCGTCAGGCAGAAGCCGACCGGAACCACGAGCGCGGTCGGCAGCCACCCGCCGCCGAGGCGCCGCACGAGCAGCCCCCCGCCGATGCTCACGCCGAGCAGCACGAGCGGGAACAGAACCCAGGCGCTGAGGAACGTTCCGGTCAAGTGATGGTCACGGGCAAGGGAGGTGGGTGACGAGCGCGGCCCGCCGCCCGGCCACCCGGACGACGCGTGCGCCGGGCCTCCGCCGGATGCGTGTCAGGCGGCCCGCCGAGGGCACAGATGCTGCAACGGATGCAGCCTCCAAACGGAGCGGGGAATATACCGGCTACGGTGGTCCGGCCATGGAGCGTGGACCATCGACGACGGGCCCCGAGCCTCGCGCTGAGGAGAACTCGGATGCGTCGGGACCGGTGTGGCAGGCGGTCGTCCTCAGCTGGAACGGGCGCGAGGACACGCTGCGCTGCCTCGAGTCGCTGCAGCGTCTGGACCGTACCCGCGCGGCGGTCATCTGCGTCGATAACGGCTCGACCGACGGCTCGGCGCAGGCCGTGCGCGAGCGCTTCCCCGACGTCACGCTCATCGAGGCCGGGGCCAACCTCGGCTACGCCGGGGGCAACAACCTCGGCCTGCGCCACGCGCTCACCCAGGGAGCGCGCTGGATCATGCTGGTCAACAATGACGCGACGGTCGCCCCGGATGTGATCGAGGGCTTCGAGCGCGCCTCCGCCGCGCGCCCCCGCGCCGGCATCCTCGCCGGGAAGGTGTATCTCGCCGATCGTCCGCAGACGATCTGGTTCGCAGGTCAACACGTCGGCACGCTGCTCGGCTACTCCGGGCGCCCGCGCGGCTACGGACGGCCCGATGGCCCCCGCTATGAGCGCGTACAGGACACCGGTCGCGCCGTCGGGGCGTTGATGGCGATCTCACGCGATGCGATCGCCGACGTCGGCCTGCTCGACGAGGACCTGTTCGCATACGTCGAGGACGTCGACTGGGCCCTGCGCGTGCGCGAGGCCGGGCGCGAGGTCGTGTTCGCGCCCGACGCCCACGCCTGGCATCGCGTCTCCGCCTCCACCGGCGGCGAGGCCGCGTCGACGCACACGCTGTACTACGGCGCCCGCAACACCGTCGTCGTGTGCGAGCGCCACCGCCCGCTGGGGCGCGTCGGCAACGCGATCCGCCGAGCATCCATCGCGCTCGCGTTCTCGGCCCACGCCCTCACTCGCGCCGATCGGCGGCGGGCCCTGGAGGCGGTGCGCGAGGGCCTGCGCGACGCGAGGGCGGGCCGGCTCGGGCTGCGCGGCGCGCCCGAGCGCGATCCGCGGGCGGGGACGGGGCGGTAGGGCCCGGGCTCGCTCGGCGCCGAGGCGGTCAGCCGCCGCCGGCGAGCGCGCGCCGGTAGGTCTCGAGCGTCTCCTGCGCCGAGGCGGTCAGCCGCCGCCGGCGAGCGCGCGCCGGTAGGTCTCGAGCGTCTCCTGCGCCGATTGCGCCCAGCTGAAGCCGGCCGCCTGCTCGCGGCCGGCCTCGCGCAGGCGCGCCGCGAGCGCATCGTCGCGCAGGATGCGCCCGAGCGCGTCGGCGGCCTGCGAGGGCTCACGGGGGTCGAAGTACAGCGCCGCTTCGCCGCCGACCTCACGCAGCGCCGGGAGGTCGGAGCAGGTCACCGGCACCGAGCGGGCCATCGCCTCGAGGACCGGCAGGCCGAAGCCCTCGTGCAGCGAGGGCACGAACACGCAGTCGGCCACCGCGTACAGCCCGTCGAGGGAGCGACGGTCGACCGACCCGAGCCCGCGCATGTCCTTTCCCACGCCCAACGCGTACGCCCGGCGGGCGAGGTCGTCCCCGTCGGTGCCCTGGCCGGCGAGGACGAGCAGCGGTCGGGGCTCGAGCGGCAGCAGCGACACGGCCGACAGGGCCAGCCCGAGGTTCTTGTGCGGCAGGTTCGTGGCCACGACGAGGATGACCGGACGGTCGGCGACATCGAGCCGGGCGCGCCACGGCGCCGCCGCGGCGCCGGCATCGCCGAGCGGCAGGCGCACGCCGTTGGGCACGACGTCGATCCGCGCCGGATCCACGCGGAGGTGCGAGACGAGCTCGTCGCGACCGGCACCCGACACGGCGATGATGCGCGCGGCGCGGGCGGCGGCGCCGCGCACCAACAGGTCGGTGCCGTGGCGCATCGGCCACGACAGCAGCTCGGGCAGCGCCAGGTACTGGAGGTCGTGGATCGTCACCACGCGGCGGAAGCGGCCGGTGAACGGGGCGAAGTTGGCCATCGAGTGCAGCACGTCGACGCCGGCGCGCGCCGCGGCGACCGGGAGCAGCCCGAGCTCGCCGGCCGCCCACTGCTCGGGGCGCCGCGCGGTCACCGGCAGGCGGACCACCGTCACGCCGGGGCCGAGGTCGGCGGCGAGCGAGGCCGCGGCCTCGCGGTTGACGAAGGCGGTGAAGCGCGTGTCGGCGGCGATCTCGCCCATGCTCGCGATCAGCTCGCGGGCGTACGTCTCGCGGCCGCCGGTCTCGCCGGCGAGCAGGAACAGCAGGTCGAGCCCGACGTGCATCAGCGTGCGCGGTCGCCGAGCACCCGCTTGACGAGCGCCCAGTAGCCCGCCTGCAGGCGCACGGGCAGGCCGTCGGGCGCGACCGCCAGGTACGGGCTGTCGAGGGAGGCGGTCAGGTGCTCGGCGAACCCGCGCGCGCCGATGCGGCGCTCGCGCTGGACGGCGCGCCGGCGGCGCAGCGTGCGCGGCAGCCCGGCGATGACCGCGACCTCGGCGCGCAGCTTGGCGGTGAGCCAGCCGTCGCGGGCGGCGACCGCGAGCAGCGCGAGCTCGGAGGCGAGCAGCGCGGGGGCGAGCAGCCACAGCAGCGGGGCGGGATACACGCTCAGCAGCGTGCGCCAGCGGTTGCGCTCGAGCCAGAACCACTTCGACCTCCCCTTGTCGAACTCGTACCCGTGGGTGACGCGCGCACCGGGCACGATCCCCACCCCGAGACCGGCGAGCCACAGGCGCAGACCGAGGTCGAGATCCTCCGCGTACATGAAGTACCACGGCTCGAGCCCGCCGAGGCGCTCCCAGGCGCTGCGGCGCACGACCATCGCGGCGCCGGAGGGGAAGGCGATCTCCGTGGGGCCGCCCGGCAGCGCGTCGGCCGGCTTGTCGCAGTTGCCCGCCCAGCCGACGCCGATGTAGTGCACGACTCCGCCGCTCGTGTTGATGCGTCCGTCGGGGAGCATCACGGCCGCCTGCCACGCCCCCCAGGCGGGCTGTGTCCGCGCGGCGGCGCGGAGCGCGTCGAGGCAGCCGCCCTGCGGCTCGCAGTCGGGGTTGAGGAAGAGCAGCAGCGGTGCCCGCGTCGCGCGCGCGCCCGCCTGGCAGCCCGCGGCGAAACCGAGGTTCGCGCCCGTCGGGAGCACGACGACGCGCTCGCCGAGCGAATGCGCGACCGTGAGCGTGTCGTCGCTCGACGCGTTATCGACGAGCAGCAGCTCGTCGTCGCCGCCCAGCTGGGGAAGGAGGGCCGCGGCGAGGCCGGGCAGATGGCGCGCCGAATCGTGGGTGACCACGATCACCGCGATCGAGTCCGGCTTGCTCATGGGGTCAGCCGGTGCGGGTCAGCTTCTCGGCGGTCGCCGCGAGCGCCGCGCGGTCCTCATCGCCGGCGGCCGGCGGCTGGCGCGTGAGCACCGGCTCGCTCAGACCGGCCTCGGTGAGCGTCGCCTCCTGTTCGTCGAGGCGCTGCTGCAGGATCGCCAGACGCTGGGCGAGCATCGTGTTCTGCCCCGCGAGGCGGGAGATGGCGAGCGAGAAGTGCACGAGCAGGATGAGCCCGAGCCCGAGCGCGACCGCGAACAGCGCCGACGGCGGGTAGTGGATCCCGACCTTGTAGGAGAGCGTGGTCAGCAACCCGCGCCAGACGACGAACACGAGCAGGACGATCGTCGCGAACAGCCAGAGCAGCGCGTAGCGCTCGGTGAGGTGCTTGCGACGCACGAGCTCGAGGATCACCAGCAGGAGCCCGCCGAGCACGACGACCGCGGCGAGGCGCTGGCTGTCGGCGATGCCGACGAGCGCCGTCATGCCGGGCGCTCCGCGCGGATCGGCGCCTCGCGTGGCTCGGTCACCGAGTAGGAGCGGAACAGGCCGATGAAGATCGCCAGCAGCACCTTGATCATGTAGTAGACGGACTGGGTGTGCGAGATCGCCGAGGTCCCCGTCGTGCGGGGCCTCATCCGCACCGGCACCTCGCAGCTCTTCAGCCGGTGGGCGTGCATGAGCAGGATCGCCTCGACCTCGGGGTAGTCGTGCGGATAGTCGCGGGCGAACAGCTCGATGCCGCGGCGGTTGGTCATGCGAAACCCCGACGTCGGATCGGTGACCGGCTGGCGGGTGATGAGCGACACGATGCGCGCGAACAGGCGGATGCCGATCCGGCGCGTGACCGAGGAGCGGAAGCCGTCGGTGTCATCGGCCAGGAAGCGCGACCCGGTGACCATGTGCAGCTCGGGGTCGTCGCGCAGGCGCCGCAGCAGCTCGTGGATGTGGCGCGGATCGTGCTGTCCGTCGCCGTCGACCTGGACGGCGACGTCGTAGCCGTTCTCGAGCGCGAACAGGTAGCCGGCCTGCATCGCTCCGCCGATCCCGAGGTTGAACGGGACACGGAGCACGCGCGCTCCGGCGGCGGCGGCGGCGCTCGCCGTCGCGTCGGCCGAGCCGTCGTCGATCACCACCACGTCGAATCCGGGCGCGGACCGCCGCACCTCCTGCACGGTGGCGCCGATCGCCTCGACTTCGTTGTAGGCGGGGATGATCGCGAGATGGCGCGTCATGGACGTTGATGTATCAACACGGCGGCAGGGTATTTGCTGCGCACGGGCGCCGCGCAGCGGCGCCGCCTTCCCCAGACCGTAGCGTCGGATCGCGGCGTTGCCAAGCGGCGGGCTCAGCGGTGCCTCCGGCGGGCACGGGCGCGCAGCAGCTGGCCGCCGATCGACAGCGCCGCCCCGGGCCCGCCCTCGGTGAGCGCCGCGCGGCCGTAGCGGAGCGCCTCCCCGCGCTGCCGGCGAGCCGCGTGATCGCGCGCCTGCCCGAGCAGCAGCGCCGTGCGCATCGTGCGCGCCCGACGCGCGAGCTCGGGGTGGCGCGCCGCCACGAGCGCCATCGCCATCATCCCCTCCTCGAAGGAGGTGCCGTCGTTCGTGGCGCGGGTGGAGAAGTTGTCGGCGTGGCGGCGATAGCGCACGAGGACGTCGTCGATGACGCGGCAGCGACCCTGGCGGAAGATCTCGATGTCGAACAGCCAGTCGTTGGTGAAGCGAAGTCGCTCGTCGAAGCCGCCGGGCGGGCACAGGCCCGAGCGGATCATCGTGGCCGACGGCAGCATGCGGTAGGTGGGGTCGAACCACAGCTCGACGCCGCCGGGGCGCAGCCGGGCGCCGTTCGCCACCTCGGAGAAGCGGCCGATGACGGCGCCGGTCTCGGACTGGAACATCTCGGCGTCGTGGACGACGCCTGCCGCGCCGGCGTCCTCGGCGAGCACCGCCACCTGGCGCTCCAGCTTGGTCGGCAGCATCACGTCGTCGGCGTCGAGCCAGGCGATCAGCTCGCCGCGGCGCCGGGCGAGCGCGCGATTGAGCGCGACCGACTTGCCGGCGTTCTGCTCGCCGCGCACGACCTGGATGCGCTCGGGATGGCGCCGGGCGTAGGCCTGCGCGACCTCGCTGGTGTCGTCGCTCGAGCCGTCGTCGGAGACGATGATCTCGTAGTCGCTGAACGTCTGCGCGAGGACGCTGTCGAGCGCCTCGGCGAGGAACGGGCCGGCGTTGTAGGCGGCCATGAGCACGCTCACGCGCGGCGGGGTCGACATCGCAGCATTATGCGCGAGGCCCCCTCGCGCCGTCGCTGCGCGTCGCGGCTTCTCTACGCTGCGTGGCGATGACCCCGCAAGCGAAGGCCCGGCTCGGGCCCGCGTCGATCTCGGCCTGCCTGGTGGTGCGCAACGAGGAGCCGGTGATCGAGCGGTGCCTGCAGAGCCTGCGGGGCGTGGTCGACGAGATCGTCCTCGTGCACGACGGCGACTGCGACGACGCCACGCTGCAGATCGCCGGCGAGCACGGCTGCCGGATCTTCGTGCGCCCGCTCGTCGGCCACGCCGAGGCCTCGACCGTGTTCGCCTTCGAGCAGGCGCGCGGCGACTGGATCCTCTCCCTCGACGCTGACGAGTTCCTCTCGGACGGCCTGCGCGACCGGCTCCGGGCGCTCGTCGACGACGCAGCGGTGAACGGGTACGAGCTGCTGTGGCGGATGTGGGACGGTGAGCGCTACATCACGTCTGACGGGCCGTACAAGCTGGCCCTGTTCCGGCGCGCCTGCGTGCACCTGCTCGGCATCATCCACGGCTTCGAGCGGGTCGATCCGCCCGTGCGCCGCGTCGAGCTGCAGCTCGAGCATCGGCCGCGCTACAACAACCTCGCGCTGTCGACCGTGCTGACGAAGTGGCGCCGCTGGGCGCGCATCAACGCCCGCGAGTTCCTCACCGACCTCGCCGAGCTGCCGCGCTTCAACATCGACGAGCCGCCGCACTGGCCTGCCCGGCGGGCCGTGCTGAACCGCCTGTCGCCGCTGCTCTTCCTGCCCTACGTGCCGGCCGTCTTCCTGCTGAACGTCGTTCGCGAGCGCAGCGTCTACACGTGGCGCGAGAACGTGCGGATGTCGCTCGGGCAGGGTCTCTACGCCGGCATGGTCCAGTTCTACGTGGCCAAGTACCTGTACTTCGGCGCCGACGACGGGTCGGCGGCGCTGGCCCCGCCGCGGCCGGCGCCGACGGGGCAGCCGGCGGGCGGGCGGCGCCCGGGCCTGTGAGCTCGGCGCCGAGCGCCGAGGGCGAATCCGGAGGCGAACCGGACGTCCTCGACCGTCCCGAGGCGGGAGCCCGCGCAATCCGCGGCGGCGTGATCCGCACGATCTCCTACTACGCCGGGCTCGTGCTCGCCGGCCTCGCCGTCCCGCTCCTGACCCGTCACCTCGGCCTGGTCGACTTCGGTCGCTTCGTGACCGCCTCGACGATCGTGATGATCGTCGCCGGGATCACCGAGTTCGGGATCACCGCGGTGGCCACGCGCGACTTCGTGCACGCCCCGCCGGAGGAGCGCCAGGCGCTGCTGGCGAGCGTGCTCGGACTGCGCACGGTGCTCACGCTCGTCGGCCTGGCCATCGCCGCCGCCTTCATGGTGCTCGGGCACTACCCGGGTGTCGAGGTCGTCGGCATGCTCATCTCCGGCCTCGGCCTCGTGCTGCTCAATACCGAGCAGACGTACGCGATCGCGCTGAACGCCGACCTGCGCTGGGGCACCTCGGCCGTGTTCGACCTCATCCGCTCGGCCGTGGTCGGCGCCGCGACGTTCACCCTCGTGCTCGTCGGTGCCCAGCTGCTCTCCTTCTTCTGGGTGAGCGTGGTCTCCTCGGGCGCGGCGCTCATCGCCGCCGGCTGGTACCTGCGCCGGCGCGTGTCGCTGCTGCCGCGCCTGAACACCGCGCACTGGCGCCAGATGACGCGCGACACGCTGCCCTACGCGGTGGCCACGACCGTCGGCATCCTCTATCCGAGGATCGGGCTGCTCGCGGTGTCGCTGATCTCGAACAGCTTCCAGACCGGCTACTACTCGACGGCCTACAAGGTCGTCGAGGTGCTCGGCGCGACGACCGGGCTGATCGCGGGCACGGCCTTCCCGATCTTCGCGCGGGCGGCGCGCGACGACCACGAGCGCCTCGGCTACGCGACGAGCAAGGTGACCGACACCAGCCTGATCGCCGGCGTCTACATCGCGCTCAGCCTCATCGTCACGGCGCCGCTGGCCATTCGCGTGCTCGGCGGGCCGGGCTACGGCCCGGCCGCGCCGGTGCTCCAGATCCAGGCGCTCGCGCTGTTGGCCGGCTTCCTGGCCACCACCTGGAGCCAGACGCTGCTGTCGCTGCGCATGCACGGCGCGATCCTGCGCGCGTCGGGTATCGCGCTGCTCCTGGCCCTGGTGCTGTCGGCGGCGCTCGTGCCGGCCCTCGGCGCCCGCGGCGCGGCGATCGCCTCGGCCGTCGCCGAGGCCGCGGTGGCCGCCGGGTACCTGCTCGCGCTCTCACGGGCGCACCCGAAGCTGCGCCCGCGCCTGGCCATCGCCCCGCGTCTGCTGCTGGTCACCGCCATCGCCGCCGTGCCGTGCCTGCTGCTGCCGCTGCCGAGCATCGTGCTGTGGATGATCGGCTCGCTCATCTTCGCGGTCGGCGTGTGGGTCCTCGGCGTGCTGCCCGAGGAGCTCATCGACGCGCTGCTCGCCTGGCGAGGGGCGCTCGGCCGCGCTCGGGCCGGCGACCACGACGGGGGCGACGCTGGTGGGTGACCGCGCGCCGGTGGTGGCGATCGTCGTGGTCGGCGACCCGCAGTCGCCGCTCACCTGGTCGGGCACCGCGACGAGCCTCGGCGCGGCGCTGCGCGAGCTCGGGGTGACCGTCGTCGGGCTGGACCTGCGCCTGCCGGGCGCGTTCGACCGCGCGCTGCTCGTGGCCGGCGCCCTGCCGACGCGCAACCGCTACGACGCGCAGTACGCGTCGATCGTCGCCGGCGTGCGCCGGGAGCGCGCGAACCGCGCCCTCCCGCGCCTGCGGCCCGACGGGGTCATCCAGCTCGGCACCGAGGTCGCGCTCGCCACGCCGGCGCCGGTCGTCACCCTCGAGGACATGACGCTTCGCCAGGCGAGCCTCGTGCACCCGGTGTTCAGCCGCATGTCGGGCGGCGTCGTGGCGAGCTCGGAGCGTCGCCGCCGGGGCATCTACGGCCGGGCACGGCGCTGCTGCTTCTCCAGCGAGTGGGCCGCCCGCTCGGCGCGCGAGGACTACGGCCTGGCGGCGGACGAGGTCGCCGTCGTCGGCGTCGGCGCCAACCACCTCGTCGCGCCGGGGCCGCGCGACTGGCAGCGCCCGCGCTTCCTGTTCGTCGGGCTGGACTGGGAGCGTAAGGGTGGTCCGCGCGTCCTGCGTGCCTTCGCGCGCCTGCGCGCCGAGCGGCCTGACGCGACGCTCGACGTCGTCGGCGGGCATCCCCCGCTCGATGCGCCGGGCGTGGCCGCGCACGGGGTGCTGTCGCTCGACCGACCCGATCAGCGGGCCGAGCTCACGCAGCTGTTCGCGTCGGCGACGTGCCTGGTCATGCCCTCGAGCATCGAGCCGGCCGGCATCGTCTACATCGAGGCCGGGGCGATGGGGGTGCCGAGCATCGTCACCGCCGTCGGAGGCGCGCGTGAGCTGATCGGCGAGGGCGGCGGCGCGGTCGTCGATCCGGGCGACGACGAGGCGCTGCTCGCGGCGATGCGGCGCCTGGCCGAGGCCGGCGAGGCGCGCCGGGCCGGCGAGGCGGCGAAGGAGCGCGCCGCGCTGTACACGTGGCCGCTCGTGGCGCAGCGACTGCTGCGGGCGCTCGGGCTGACGGCCGGCGTGGCCGCCGCCGCGCCGCTCGCCGAGTTCCTCTGAGCGACGTCCGTCCGACGCGGCGACGCGCTCGCGCCGCCTGCTGCCGGGCGCGGGGACGCGCGAGCCGGGGCTCGCCGGCCGCCGGCCGATACGCTGCCGGCCGTGCAGACCGCCCCGACAGCGCTTCCCGGCGCCCTCGTCGTCGAGCCCAGCGCACACGGCGATGAGCGCGGCTTCTTCGTGGAGACCTACCGACGCCAATGGCACGACGCCCTCGGCCTACCCGCGGACGCCGGGTTCGTCCAGGACAACCAGTCGCGGTCGCGGCGCGGGGTGCTGCGCGGGATGCACTTCCACGTCGGCGAGGGCGTGGCCAAGCTCGTCCGCTGCGCGCGGGGCACGATCGTCGACGTGATCGTCGACGTGCGTCATGGGTCGCCGACCTATGGCCGATGGGAGGCGCACGAGCTGAGCGACGACAACCACCGCCAGCTGTACGTGCCGATCGGCTTCGCGCATGGCTTCTGTGTGGTGAGCGACGTCGCCGACGTGATCTACAAGCAGACCGCGTACTACGACCCGGCCGTCGAGCGCGGCATCGCCTACGACGACCCGGCGATCGGGATCGAGTGGCCGCTGGCGAAGGACGAGCTCGTGGTGTCCGAGCGTGACGCGGTGGCGCCGACGCTCGCCGAGATCGCCGACGAGCTGCCGTTTCGCTACTGACTGGCAGGCAGGCAAGGTGCCCGCCGGCGTGCGCAACGGCGGCGGAGCCCGGCGCACCGGGCGCTACGCTTGCAGCCATGTCTGAGCTGGCCAGCGGTGCGCCGCCGCTCATTGTCATCGACTCCGTCGACAAGGCGTTTCGCGTCCCCGAAGAGCGAACGCACACGCTCAAGGAGCGGGCTCTTCACCCGCTGAGGCGGACTCGAAACGAGACCTTCCAGGCCCTCAGCGACGTCTCGTTTCACGTCAGTCAGGGTGAGTTCTTCGGCATCGCCGGACGCAACGGCAGCGGCAAGAGCACACTGCTGAAGTTGCTGGCCGGGATCTACCGCGTCGATCGCGGCCGGATCTGGGTGAAGGGGCGACTGTCCACCTTCATCGAGCTCGGCGTCGGGTTCAATCCGGACCTCGCGGCCCGCGACAACGTCGTGCTCAACGGAATCATGATGGGCCTCTCGCCTCGGGAGGCGAGGAGGCGCGTCGACGAGGTGATCGACTTCGCCGAATTGCGGGAATTCGAGGAGCTCAAGCTGAAGAACTACTCGTCCGGCATGCACGTGCGACTGGCGTTCTCGGTCGCCATCCAGGTCGACGCCGAGATCCTGCTCGTCGACGAGGTGCTCGCCGTCGGCGATGCCGCCTTCCAGCAGAAGTGCTTCGACGTGTTCACCCGCATGCGCGATCGCGGCCGAACCATCGTGTTCGTCACACACGACATGGGCGCGCTCAACCGCTTCTGCGATCGCGCGCTGCTGCTCGAGCGCGGCGTGCCGGTGCATCTCGGCGCCCCTCGCGAGGTCGCCGACCGCTACCTGGAGATCAACTTCGGCCGCAGCCCCGCCGCAGCTGGCGCCGGCGCGGACGAGCGCAGAGGCGACGGGGACGCCCGCGTCCTCGAGGTGTGGGCCGAGGATGAGCGCGGCGAGCGCGTACCGTCCATCCAGCAGGGCCGACGGCTGACTCTCGGGGTGCGTGTCCGGTTCATGGTCGACGTCGAGCACCCGGCCGCGAGCGTGTACGTGCTCAATGAGGATCACACCGCCGTCGTCGTGGTCAACACGTCGACGGAGCACGAGCGCAGCGGCCGCTTCGCCGCCGGCGAGGAGGTGCTGTTCTGCTTCTCGTTCGACAACGTTCTCGCCCCGGGTCGATACAACCCGGTGGTCACGCTCGCGCATCGCGGGCTCGGGCTCGACGTCATGGACCGCTTCGAGGGCGACTCGTCGTTCGTCGTCATCGGATCGCAGCCGCAGGGCGGACTCGTCGACCTACCGGCCGACGTCACGATCGGGCCGGCTCCGGCTGCCGCATCAGCCGAGGTGCGCTCGTGACGACCGATGTCGCCCCGGTCGCCACCGTCGCGCCAGAGATCCCGGTCGAGGGGCTCGGACGTCCGATTCGCGGGCCGCGCGCGCTCACCGACGATTGGACGCGATTCTGGCACCTCACCTACAACATCGCGCGAACCGAGTGGAAGCTCCGGTTCTTCGGCTCCGCGCTCGGTTACCTGTGGCAGCTCATGCGACCGCTGCTGCTGTTCGGCGTGCTGTACGTGTTCTTCGTCGACATCGGGAAGATCGACGTCAAGGGCCAGTTCTACGGGGCTCAGCTGCTCGGCTCGATCGTGCTCTTCACCTTTTTCGCCGAGGCGACCGGCGGCGCCGTGCGCAGCGTCGTCGACCGCGAGAACCTCGTTCGCAAGATCCAGTTCCCGCGGCTCGTCATCCCGCTGTCGATCGTGCTCCTGGCGTCGTTCAACCTCGGGCTCAACCTCCTCGTGGTGCTCGCGTTCGCCCTCATCGAGGGGGTGCGCCCGATGCTCTCCTGGCTGGAGCTGCCGCTCATCCTGGTGCTGCTCGTCATCTTCTCGACCGGCGTGGCGATGCTCCTCTCGGCCCTGTTCGTCTACTTCCGCGACGTGCAGCCGATCTGGGATGTCATCCAGCAGGTGCTGTTCTACGGCTCGCCAACGATCATCCCGGTGACGAAGATCGCCGCCTACGGGTTGACGCTGTTGCACATCTACATGTGCAACCCGCTTGCGGTCGTCTTCCAGCAGTTCCGCCACGCGATGATCACCCACACCACTCCGAGCGCCGCGGCGGCCATCGGAGGCTGGGCGCGATTGACCGTGCCACTGGCCATCGTCGCGTTCACCTTCATGCTCGGTTTCTACGTGTTCAACCGCACCGCGCCGCACGTGGCCGAGAACCTGTAGCGGGGCGCCGCGCGGTCGGCGTCTCGGGTCCCTTCGGTACTGTGTGGCCGTTGATGTCGCGGGTCCAGAACGCCACAGCTGTCGACGGCGGTCGATCCGTCCGCCGTGGCGGCGTCGCATGAGCTACGTGCGCCGAGCAGCGGCGCCGCGACTCATCGACTGGACCGGCGAGCGCTGCGTGCCGTGGGCGCCGGACGTGCAGGTCGTCTACGAGCATCTGCACCGCTACCTCTGGGCGGCCGAGATCGTCGCCGGCCGCTCGGTGCTCGACCTCGGCAGCGGCGAGGGCTTCGGCGCCGCGATGCTCGCCCGCCGCGCCACGCGCGTCATGGGCATCGAGCTTGACGAGGCCACGGTCGAGCACAGCCGGCTCAACTACGAGGCGGCCAACCTCGAGTTCAGGCTCGGCACGGCGGTCGACCTGTCCGCGTTGCCCGACAACTCCTTCGATGTGGTGGTCGCGTTCGAGCTCGTCGAGCACGTCGCCGAGCAGTCCGAGATGCTCGCCGAGATCGCGCGCGTGCTCACCGCCGACGGACTGCTCATCATGTCCACGCCGGACCGCCGCACTTACAGTGACGCGCCCGGTTACTCCAATCCGTTTCACGTGCACGAGCTCACGCTCGACGAGTTTCGCGAGCTGCTGGGGGAGCGGTTTTCGCACGTGTCCTGCTGGAGTCAGCGCACGGTCACGGGCTCACGGATCGGCGGCGTCGGCGGGCCGCCGCCCGACGTCACCGACGACACGGGATCCGGCGCTTCGCCCGAGTCTCGCGGCGGCGACTCGGAGTTCCTCGTCGAGCGGTCCGGCGAGGAGTGGCGCCTGGCGTCCGAGCCGGCGCCGTTCTACCTGATCGCCGTCGCGTCGCGCGTGGCGCTGCCCCAGCTGGCGGCGACCTCGCTGCTCGCCGACTTCGAGCTCACGCTCATGCGCGACGCCGAGCGGCGCGGCGTGAAGGACGCGATCGCCGCTCGGGCCGAGCTCGGCGAGCTGCGAGCCGAGCGTGATGCGCTGCTCGCCCACCAGCGCGAGCTGCACGAGCGTATGCGCAGCGAGCTGGGAGCGGCCCACGCTCAGCTGCAGGGGCTGCATCGCGAGCGGGCTCTGCTCGCGCAGGCGCTGCGCGACCAGACCCTCCGCTCGCGAGCGGAGCTCGAGCACCTGGACGTCTCCGTCGAGCGAGCGCAGGCTGCGGCGGCGTCGCTGACCGAACAGCTCGCAGCCCTGGAGGGCGAGGTGGCACCGCTGCGCGCTGCGCTGCGCCGCACCGAGGACTCGGTGACCTGGCAGGCCTTCCAGCGCGCGCGGCGGCGGTTCTACGGCGCCATCGGCGAGCGCACGATCACGGCGCGCGCGATCAGCCGCGCGCTCCGGCTCGTCGGTCGCGTGGTGATGCGATCGTCTGCCAGTGCGCCGCCGCCGCCGCCGCCGGCGCCGCCAGTCACCGCGCCCGACGGCGTGCGCTTCGTCCGCTTCCCCGAGTACGAGCGCCCACTCGTGTCGCTGGTGATCCCGTGTCATGCGCGCGCCGATCTGACCGAGGCCTGCCTGCGGTCGATCGTCGAGAACACTCCCGACGTCGACTACGAGGTCATCATCGTCGACGATGCGTCCGATCCGCACAGCAAGTTCCTGTTCGCGCACGTACGCGGGGCGACGATCCTTGTCAACGACACGAACATCGGCTATCTGCGCAGCGTCAATCGCGGTGCGGCCGCCGCTCGCGGCCGTTGGCTGGTGCTCTTCAACAACGACACCGAGGTGCGGCCCGGCTGGCTGAGCGCCATGCTCGCGTGCGCCGAATCGGCGCCGGACATCGGCGTCGTGACGCCACGGTACGTGTACCCCGACGGTCGGCTGTGCGAGGCCGGCGGCATCATCTGGCGGGACGGTACGGGGATGAACTTCGGCCGCGGCGATCCACCGAACCTCTCGGCCTACGAATACCGTCGCGAGACGGACTACGGCTCGGCCGCCGCGCTGCTCGTGCGCGCCGACTTCTTCAGGGACGTCGGCGGCTACGACGAGCGTTACCTACCGCTCTATTACGAGGACGCCGACCTGTGCTTCACGGCGCGTGAGCGCGGCCTGCGGGTGATGTACGAGCCCGAGGCCATCGTCGTGCACCACGAGGGCGCAACGGCCGGGGTCGACGTGACTGCGGGACCCAAGCGCCATCAGGAGGAGAACCGCCCGAAGTTCGTCGAGAAGTGGCGCCAGCGCCTGGAGGCCGAGCATCTGCCACCGGACACGCACGACGTCCGGCGCGCGGCTGACCGCAACCGAGGGCGACACGTGCTCATCGTCGACCACAAGGTGCCGACCTGGGACCGCGACGCGGGTTCGGTGCGCATGCTCGGCATCCTGAAGGCGCTCCTGTCGCTCGGCTGCCACGTGACGTTCATGCCTGACAACTTCACTGCCGTCGATCCCTATACGCGCGAGCTGCGACGGATGGGCATCGAGGTCCTGACCGTCCCGATCGACGTGCGGTCCGAGCTGCGGGCGATCGGTCCATCCCTACACACCGCGCTGCTCGCGAGGCCGCTCGTGGCCAGCCGCTGGCTCGACACCGTGCGCGAGGTGGCTCCGCAGGCGGTCGCGATCTACGACACCGTCGATCTGCACTGGCTGCGGGAGTCGCGCCGAGCCTCCGTCAACGGATCCGGCGCGGCGCTGGCGGCCAAGTCGGCGGCTCTGCGCGAGCTCGAGCTCGCCATGGTCCGGGCGACGGACGTCACGCTCGTCGTCACCGAGGACGAGCGTCGGCTGGTCGAGGCCGACGTGCCCTCGGCCTCGGTGGTCGTGCTCCCGATGGTCCACGAGGTCGCGACCGAAGTGCCGCCCGCGGACCGCCGTTCGGGCGTGCTCTTCGTCGGTGGCTTCGAGCACGACCCGAACGTCGACGCGGCGGTGTGGCTGGTCGAGGAGGTCATGCCGCGGGTCTGGAGCGAGCTGCCGGAGGCGGCGGTGACGATCGTCGGCGCCGATGCGCCGCCCGAGGTGGAGCGGCTGGCCTCCGGGCTCGTCGACGTCGCCGGTTGGGTGGAGGATCTGCAGCCGATCATCGACGGAGCTCGCGCGATGGTCGCGCCGCTGCGCTACGGGGCCGGCCTCAAGGGGAAGGTGACCCAGTCGCTCGCCGCCGGCCTGCCGGTGGTGACGACGACCGTAGGGGCCGAGGGTCTCGATGTCGTCGACGGCGAGCACATGCTCATCGCCGACGACGCGGCCGAGATGGCGGAACGCATCGTGCGACTGCTGCGCGACGACGAGCTGTGGCACCAGCTCTCCGTGGCCGGTCTGGCCGTCGTCGATTCGATGTGTTCGCCGGCGGTCATCGTCGATCGACTCGAGCGCCTGCTCGCCGGCGACGACGCTCGACGCGAGCAGGCCGCTCCGGCCGGCTGACGGGCCCGAGGCAACCGTCGCCGGATCGCGACGCCGGGCGCGCCGGCGAGCTCAGGCGATGTGGCTCGTGCTTCGCAGCAGGATGAACATTCGTTCGTCGTGCTCGGGCGACGACGGGTCCGATTGCTCGACGTCGCCCACGTTCAGGCGATCGAGGATCGACCAGCCCGCCCGCTCGACGATCCGCTCGAGGCCCGCCGGCGAGAACATCCAGTAGTTGGTCGCGTCCGCGTTGGTCTCGGTCGGCCCCACGAGATACGCGACCGGGAGGTCGGCGATCGGTGTGCGCTCCGAACCGGCGAACCGGGCCACGCGCGTGGACAGCACGCAGTGCCGGGAGGATCGACTGAGCTCGCGCAGTACGAAATAGGGGTTCTGCAGGTGGTACAGGATGCCGAGCAGCATCACGAGACCGTATTGCTCGCGCGGGAGACGAAACTGGGTGTCGAGATCGATGTCGTGGACTTGGACGCGGGATCCGAGTTGACCGCGCAGCGCTCGCGCGCCCTCCAGCCCGTTCTGATTCGTGGCGGCGGTGTCCACCAGATCGATCTCCCACTCCGTGACGGCCTCGAGCGCGAACGCGAGATCGCCGTCGGCGCCTCCGATATCGGCCACCGGCCCGCCGCCGGCGAGGCGATCGAGGTCCCGGTTCTCACCCGTCAGGAGACGATCGAGGTGGACGAGGTTGGCGAGGATGTCGTAGCGGTACCACTCGATTCCCTCGCCCGCCTGCTGTCGTGCGCTGGCGAGGCGGCTGACGTGGCTTTCCAGGTTCGACGCGATCTCGGATATGTCCATAGGCCCAGACTCTATGCGGTGCCCAGCGGAGCGGTCGGCTGATCGGTCCCCAGTCGCGTCGGACCGGGACGACCGTCAGCGCCGGTGGCCGACACCAGTATCATGCGGGCGCTGTTGCCTGTGCAGCACGGAGCGGATGCGCTGCTCGGACCCTCGCAAGGGACGTCGGTCGTAGCCGAGAGGCGGCGATTGCGATAACGGAGTTCAGAAGGCGCGGGTTACCCGTCGGCGAGTAACGGATCGAGGAGCGAGTCATGCGAGGTGAGGGGCAACGGTCGGCGCGAGATCCGCGAGTCGCGCTGCTCGTCGCACTGCCGGTCGCCGTGCTTTCACTCAGTGTGATGGTGTGGATAACGGCCGTGTCGCGCAGTGGATTCTGGGCGGATGATTTCCTCAACGTCACGCAGTACGCGCGCACGCTCGGCGACCTGTCGAACGACCACGTCAACACCGGCAAGTACATCGCCAACGTCTTCTGGGCGATCGGAACGACCGCCTTCGGCTCGGGGTCGGTCGTGCCGTTCCTGTTGCTCAATACGCTCGTGTTCGCCGCCGGGGTCGCGATCTGGCTGCGCGTGGGCTCCAGGACGGCCTGGGGGTCGGTCGAGGCGTGGTGGATCGGCGCGCTGTTCCTGGCCACCGCCGCCTGGTACCCGACGGCCCTGTGGTCGTCGAACATCGTTCACTCCGCCGGGTTTCTGGCGCTCGGTCTCGCGCTGCTCGCGCACGAGCGCTGTATGCGCGCCGACTCGGTACACGCTTGCGCGTGGTGGTCGGTCGCCACCGGCGCGGCGTGGACGCTCGGCGTCATCAGCGACCTCTTGTATGTCGGCCTGCTCGTCATCGCGTGCTACTGCGCCTGGCATCAGATCTCGAGGCTGCGACAGCTCGGTGTCACCCCGGCGAAGGCGGTGGCCGGCGTCGGGTTCTGGAGCCTCGTGCTCCCGCTCGTGTACTTCTTCGCAGTCGCCTATCCGGCGACGAAGTCCAACGCCGCGTATTCCACGACCGGCGTGCGATTCATTCACGCAGATCTGCGTTACTACCGGTCGCTGCTCGCCCCGACGGCGGCACTCACCGTCGCCTACTTCGCGTTGCTCATCGGCGCCTTCGTCGGCGGGGTGCTCGCCGCCCGACGCCGCGCGGATTACCTTCCCCTCGCCCTGCTCGGCGCTTCGGGGGCGACTGCGCTGCCGGCGCTCGTACAGAGCCAGCAGCGCGACATTCACTACGTGGCGATGCCGCTGCTGCTCGCGTTCAGTGCGGCGGTCGCCGCACTGCGTCCGGCGCTGCGCGACCGGTCGCTGCCGATCCGAAGCGGCGTGTTCGCCGTCGCGGTGGTGATGCTCGCGCTCATCTTCCGGCAGGGGGCCGACATTCGCGCGTATTTCGCGTCGACACCGTATGGCAGCATCCTGAACACGTTCCGCTCGCAGGTCGCCCAGCTGACACCGCCGGCCACGATCGTCTGCGCCCAGCTGAACCTCGACGCGTCACACCAGGCCCTCCTGGAGGCTGAGATGTCGGGCGCCAACGGCTTCATCGTGCCTCCGATCAACGCCGCGCGGGCGGTGTTCGTCAGCGGCGCGCAGCGGTGCCCGATCGGGCCCCTCGTCACCCCTATCACGGTCGGGCTGAACCCCCAGGGTGATTTCGTCGCGTCGGCGCCGTGATGATCGCCGCCCGCTACGGCGGCGTCGCCGTCACGATCTGTCGTCGCGGCTGAGGGAGGTCGGCGACCCGAGGCGGTCCGACGCCGCCGGCGGGGGCCGATGGATGCGTCGCGATGGGGGGGCGGACACGGTGGCGCGACGGATCGCCGCCGCGGCCTGTTCGGGTGTCCGCGGCAGTCGAGGAGCGTTACGCCCCCGCCAGCGCCCCGCGCGCAGGCGCACCCCCGCGGCGGCCATCAGCACGATGCGTACAGCGCTTGGCAGCGGCCGGTGGCGCACCACGTAGCGCGACGGCTTGGTGGCGATCATGTTCATCGAGACGCCACCGCGGACATGGTTGAGCCAGGCCAGGTAGATGCGCCTCGCGGGCGCGAGGCGGCGCAGCGCGAAGATCGTACGGCGAGCGGACCCTGCCGCGAACGAGGTGGTGGGCGGCAGTCGCAGCTCGGTGTCGCCGAAGAACGGACGGTAGTGGGGCTCGGTCACGTCCGTGAAGAACCCCGCGCGCATCGCGGCCCAGCGATAGCTCGTGGCCCAATGGGCGTGCTCGTAGCCTTCGAACTGATCGACGTCGTCGGTGTGCACGCCGTGCGGATCGGTCACCGTCTTCAGCGTCTCGTTGACCATGAGCAGTCGCCCGCCCGGACGCAGTACCCGAAAGATCTCCTGGAGCGTGCGCCGTAGTCCGGCGAGGTCGGTGTGATGCAGAACCTGCGAGCAGTACACGTAGTCGACGCTGCTGGAGGCGAGCGGTATCGCCTCCATCGTGCCGAGCACCCGCTCGAAGAACACGTTGCCCTCGCCGATGAAGAACTCGGCCGTGTAGAGGCCCTGCAGCTCTACGGTCGCGATGTCGAGGGCGATGGCCTGCAGCCCGCGCTCGGCGAAGTGGTTGGCGGCCCAGCAGGTGTTCGCGCCCACATCGAGGATCGTCTGACCGGGTTGGAACGGGACCGTCGTCAGCAGCTGGTACATCGAGCGCGCCTGCACGTACCAGTAGCCGTGCTCGATCTCGGGCAGGCGGCGCACGAAGTCGCGATCCCAACCGGCATCTCTCATGCGCTCGGCGAAGCGGACGAGGCCGGCGGCCTCGGCCACCACATGCGCCGGCGGCTCGTAGAGCAGCTCGGCCACTCCGCGGTGCACTCCGAACACCGCCGCGCACGCCTCGCAGCGCAGCGTGCCTTCTCGCGCCTCGCGGGCATCGCGCGCGGAGATGCGCAGCCGAAGCGTATGGTCCCGCCGGCAGGAGGGGCAGCGCAGGGCGGCCGCGAATTCAGCTCTCACGGCGGGCGTCGCATCGGGTCACCGACGGTGGCGTCATTCGACCAGACCGTAGCGTGGCCACAGATCGCCGCGGTCTCCCAGCCAGCGTGACGTCGCCACGAGCCCATCGGCGAGACTCGTCGTTGCCTGCCAGCCGAGGACGGCAAGGGCGGCCCGCGGATCGGACATCCACGTGTTCGTATCCCACCCTCGTTGTGGCATCGTGCCCCAGTCCGGGTTCGCCTCGACGCCCAGCGCGCCGCGAGCGACCTCGACGAGCTCGTCCAGGCGCGTCTGGTGGCCGGAGCCGATGTTGAGCACCGCGCCGGGGACGCCGGGGGCGCCACGCCGCGCTGCCGCCAGGAACGCCTCGCAGCAGTCGTCGACGTAGACGAAGTCGCGCGCCGTCTCTGGGCCCACGAGCGGCGGGAGCCGTCGGTGCGCGGCCTCGCGCACGATCGCCGGCACCAGGCGCCGCGGATCCTCCCAGGGGCCGAAGATCGAGTACAGGCGCAGCGTCAACGCCGGGAGTCCCTCCGAGGCGGCCAGCGCGGTCAGATGCGTCGCGGCCGCCTTCGTCGTGGCGTAGTAGCTGTTCGGCTGCAACCACTCGTCCTCGCGCGGCGCGTGTCCCTTCAGCCCGTATTCGGACGACGACCCGGCATGGACGAAGGCGCTGACCTCGTGAGCGCGCGCGGCGGCCAGAAGCGCCTCGGTGGCGACGACGTTGACGGCAACCATCGCCTCGAAGTCGTCCTGCCAGGAGTAGGCGCCGTGGGCGGCGAGGTGGAAGATCCAATCGGGTTGCGCGTCGGCGACGGCCCGCTCCACCGCAGTCGCGTCGCGCAGGTCGAGCTCGAGCAGGTCCGCGCTCCCGGACAGGTCCGCCAGGCGCCAGGCCTCGCTGCCGGGGCGGCTCGCCGCGACGACGTCGTGCCCGGCGTCCAGGAGGTGACGAACGAGGTTCGCGCCCACGAAACCGGCGGCGCCCGTGACGAGCGCGCGCGACGCGCCGCCCATCAGGCGGGCTTGCGGGCGATCAGGCAGAGATTGCCCAGCGGCACGGTCACCGTGACGCCACCCGCGCGGCCCGCGCGGAGGCGGGGCAGCAGTCGACGCTTCAGCGTCGGCGGCAAGGGGACGAGCTGCGCGAGATACGACACGCTGTATGTGTTGCGTACGCTGCGCACCTGCCCGTCGACGAACCCGGCCTTGGTGAACAGGCGGCGCATCGTTTCGGGCGAGTACAGGTACGTGTGCTCGATGTCGACGATCGGGCTGCGCTCGCCGAGCAGACGCGCCGACCAGGCCGAGACGTTGTGGTTGAGGGCCAGGACGTGGCCGCCGGGACGGAGGATGTCAAAGCATTCCCTGAGCACGTCGAGCGGGTCGCTGAGGTGATCGAGCACCTGGAACAAGCACACCGCGTCGAAGCTCGCCGGCGCGAACAGTCCCGAGCGCATCACGTCCTGGACGATCGCCGAGCGTACCTCCGCAGGCGCTTGGGCCACGGCGTCCGCGCTCGGCTCGACCCCGCGGACGTCGGTCCATCCCTGGCGTTGTGCCTGGGACAGGAAGAAGCCGTTTCCGCAGCCGATCTCCAGCAACGACTCGTGCCGTGGCGCCCGATCCTCCAGCCAGCGGAGCGCGCGGCCGTAGGTCGCGCGGATCGACTCCACCTCGTCGCCGTAGTCGAACGTGCTCACCTCGTACAGCCGCGCGAGCAGCTCGGCGTCAGCCACTGGGTCGGAGCGCACGAGTCCGCAGGCGTCGCAGGTGACCATCCGGTAGTGGACCCCGTCGGGCAGGCGTCGCGCCGAGAATACGCGCGCGCTGAACGCCTCGGGTTCGAAGGTGGCCGGCCAACGCTCCGTCGCGTTGCCCTCCCGGTCGCAGATCGCGCAGCGTGTCGCCTTCAGCTGCGGCGCCTCGGTGCCAGCGGTGTCGATCATGATGACCTCGTCACTTCCTCCGGTTGGTGTGATTCCTGCTCGGACGGGGCGGGGTCAGGCTCCAGGCGTGCGGTGTCGCGCCCCGCCGCGGGTGGTCGTGCCTCCTGGGGCATGCCGGCCGGCGCGTTGATGATGCTCTCCACCACGTACGGCGGGCGGTGCTTGCTCTCCTCGTAGATGTGTGCCACGTAGGACCCGATGATGGCCAGGCACAGCAGCTGGATGCCGCCGATGAACAGCATGACGACGATCAGTGAGGTGAATCCCTTCGGGGCCAAGGACGGATCCACGATCTTCAGCACGAGTTCCGCGGTCAGCGCGATGACCGATATGGCGACGGTGATGAGCGCCAGCCACGCGATCATGTCGAGGGGCACATAGGAGAACGAGACGATCGCCCGGCGGGCCCACCCGACGTTCCGCAGCAGCGAGTTCGTGGTCTTCCCGAACATGCGCTCGGGGCGAACGTAGGGCACGCCGATCTGCCGGTAGCCGACCCAGGCGCGCAGCCCGCGGATGAAGCGGTGGGTCTCGGGCAGCGCGTTGAGCGTGTCGACGACGCGGCGATCGAGGAGTCCGAAATCGCCGGCATCCACCGGGACATTGACGTAGGCGACCCGGCGGAAGACGCGATAGAACGCCTTGTAAGCCTGACCCATGAAGGCGGTGGTCTCCCGCCGCACGCGTTCGCCGTATACGACGTCGTAGCCCGCGCGCCATTGCTCGACGAATTCGGGGATCAGCTCCGGCGGATCCTGCAGGTCACCGTCGAGGAGCACAACGGCGTCACCGGTGGCGATCCGCATTCCGCTCGTGAACGCGCTCTGGGATCCAAAGGCGCGCGCATGGTTGATCACGACGACCTTCGGGTCGCGACCGGCGAGCGCGGACAGGACCTCGCGCGCGTTGTCCGGGCTGCCGTCGTTGACGAAGATGATCTCGTAGTCCGCTCCGAGCCCGACGAAGACCTTCGTGAGCCGCTCGTGCATGACCGGGACGGCTTCGGCGTCGCGGTAGCAGGCGATGATCGCGCTGAGCTTCACGCCGCGGCGATGTCCAGCGCTGCGCGTGCCCTCGCGGCCAGGCGATCGGCGGAGAGCCCGAAATGGGTCTCGAGAAAGCGCTGGCTTCCGGAGAGTCCAGCGGGCACGGAGTCGACGCCGGCACGGAGCAGGCGGCAGCCCATGCCGTGCTCGGCGATGGTCTCGGCCAGCAGGGAGCCGAGGCCGCCGTTGAGGTAGTGCGTCTCGACCGAGATCGCCAGCGGCACGCGACCGAGGACATCGATGAGATCGTCGCCCGGGGCCGGATTGAGCGTCGGCACGAGGGCGACGGTCGCGGCGATCCCGTCGGCGGCGAGCAGGTCGGCCGCGTCCATGGCCTCGCGGACGATGGTTCCGGTGGCGACGAGCGCCACGTCGCGGCCGTCTCGCAGCAGTTCGATACGGCCCGGCGTGAAGCGTCCGTCGAGGCCCGGGATGGTCTCGCTGGACTTGGCGACGCGAAAGTAGATCGGTCCCCGGATGTCGCGGGACGCCTGCACGGCGGCGCGCATCTGTGGTCCGTCGGCCGGGGCGATCACGCTCATCGACGGCTGCGTGCGCATGATCGCGAAGTCCTCCAGCGCGAAATGGGTGATCCCGTTGTGGCCGTAGTCGAAGCCGCCCCCGATCCCGACGATCCGGACCGGGAAGTCGTGGAGGATCGGACCGTTGCGGATGAACTCGTACGGGCGCAGCGTCGCGAAGGTCGCGATCGAGTAGGCGAACGGCACGTAGCCGGCCTCGGCCAGGCCCGTGGCCAAGCCCACCATGTTCTGCTCGGCGACCCCGACGTTGAAGAAGCGCTCGGGAAACCGCTCGGCGAACTCCTCGAGCACGAGATAGCCCAGGTCGCCGGTGAGCAGGACGATCCGCTCGTCGACGGCCGCCAGGCGCGCGAGCTCGGCCACGAAATCGTCTCTCATGAGCCCACCGCGTCGAGCTCGGCCAGCGCCTGCTCGTACTGCTCGTCCGTCAGTGGCAGGTAGTGCCAGTCGATGACGCTCTGCATGAAGCTCACGCCGTTGCCGAATGTCGTGTGCGCGATGAGCACGTGCGGGCGACCGGGCGCCGTGTCCAGGCCCCGGATCGCGGCCTGCATGGCCGCGACGTCGTGGCCGTCGACCTCGAGCACGTCCCAGTCGAACGCCTGCCATCGCGCCGCCGGGGGGCTGAGGTCGAGCACGTCCTCGGTATACCCCATCGCCTGCTGACCGTTCAGGTCGACGATCGCGATGAGATTGGACAGCCCGTGATGGGCGGCGAACATGATCGCCTCCCACACCGACCCTTCGTTCAGCTCGGCGTCGCTGAGCACGACGAACACCCGCCGCGACGACCGCTCCAGGCGCGCGGCCAGCGCCGCGCCGGCGGCCATCGACAGACCATGCCCCAACGCACCGGTGCAGAAGTCGACCCCATCGAGGGCGTGCTCGGGGTGCACCCCGAGCGAGGAGCCGTCGGCGCAGTACGTGTCCACCGACCCGGACGGGAGGCGTCCCGACAGCTCGAGCGCCGCGTAGAGCGCGAGCGCGGCGTGGCCCTTTGACAGCACCACCCGATCCTCGTCGGCGCGATCGCTGCCGTCGTGGAGCAGGCCGCCGTAGAGGGCGGCCAGGATGTCGGCGATCGACAGCGCGGAGCCGATGTGGCCGACGTTCGCGCGCTTGGACTGTTCGATGACGACGCGCCGGATGCCGTCGGCGAGAGTATCTGGGCGATCGGAGATGGTGATTGCCTCCGCCGGTGGGCCTCGGCTCGTGTGGCACGTACTGCGGCGAAGCCGCCCTCGGGAGCCAGGGTCCCGTTGCCGTCGGCGGGACGCTACCAGATTGGGTGGGCGCGTCCGGCGGCATGCCCAGGCGCCGTAGAGGACGCGCGCGGGGAGGACGACCGCGACGGCGTTTTGGGCGGCAAGCCCATGGGCGCGCAGGCGCGCACCTTGGCATCCTGTAGCCGATGACTCAGCCCACGGCAACGCCGCGCACGGCGCGCGGTCAGCTCGCGCGTCTGCGCGAGCTGACGCTCACTCCGCGTCAGTATGCGCACGTCGCCTACGTCGCCCTCGGCGCTCTGACGCTCATCGTGCTGACCGGTGCCGCGGTCCGCCTGACCGGCTCCGGCCTCGGGTGTCCGCACTGGCCGGCGTGCTACAGCCGCGTCTACCCACCGCTGCAGACGCACGCCCTGATCGAGTTCTCCAACCGGCTGATCACCGGGCCGGTGTCGATCGCGGCCGGCCTGGCCTGGCTGCTCGCCTATCGGCGACGCCCGTACCGCCGCGACCTCGCCTACCTCGCCGCGCTGCTGCCCGCCGGCGTGGTCGCCCAGGCCGTGCTCGGGGGTCTCACGGTGCGGGGGGCGCTCGACTACGGATGGGTGATGGCGCACTTCGCCCTCTCGATGCTCATCATCGCCGCGGCCGTGGCCCTCGCCTGGCGGGCGAGCTACGAGCCGCTGGAGCGGCCGCCGTTCGCCGATCGCACGACGGTCTGGCTCGTGCGCGCACTGCTGCCGCTGTCGGCGCTGACGATCTTCGCCGGTACCGCGGCGACGGCCGCCGGACCGCACGCCGGAGGGTCGCCGGGGCAGAAGATCAACCGCCTCACCTTCGACGGGCGCGCGACGATGGACTTCGTCATCCATCGACACGCCGAGATCGGGCTTGCCTTCGGTGTTGCCGCCGTGGCGCTCTGGTGGTGGCTGGGTCGCCGCCCGCTCGATCCGCTCGTTCATCGCGCGATGACGTGGCTGTGCTGCCTGATGGCCGCCCAGGGCTTCGTCGGTCTCGTCCAGTACGAGACGCACCTTCCCACCGAGCTCGTGTGGCTGCACGTCGGGCTGGCGTGTGCCGTCTGGCTCGCCACGCTGTGGGCGGTCGCCGCCGCCGGTCGACTCGCGCCGAGCCGCGCGCCTGCCATCGAGCCGAGCATCCGCCCGCGCGCCGGCGACGTCGCTTGACGGCGGCGCGAGCGGCCGCCGTCAAGCCCGGCGCCCGCGTGATCCGCGGCCGGGGGCTGCCGCGCAGGTATTCTCTCCGCCCGACGGCGACCGGCCCCGGTCCATCGCGCGCGACGCGGGCGGCGTGACGCGCGTAGCAGGGGCGCTCGAGCCGCTGGCGAACCGAGAAGCGACCGCATGTCAACCCGACACCCACCCGCCATCGGCGACGCTCGGCGGCCCGCGACAGCGTCGGCTCCGTCGAACGTCGTGGGCGCGTGAGTCCACCCGGACAACAGGCCCCTGCCGGGCGAGCGCTGCGGCGCAGCGCGGCGCGCCTGACGCGTAGCATCGGCTCCGCGCTCGGCGAGCGTCCGCGGCTCGCGGCCAGCCTGTTCGTGGCGGGTGCGCTCGCCGTCGGCCTGGCGCTCGTCGCCAACGATCTGGGCGTCGCGGTGTCGAGGGCGTTCGGCTGGAAGAAGGCGGTGCTGCTCATCGTCGGCTGCGATCTCATCATCGCCGGCCTGGTGGTCAGCGCTCGTCGCGCGCCACGTGCGGGCGCGGCCGACGTGGACCTCGTGGCGCTGCTGAGCGGCGCGATCGCCGACGGCGTGTTGGCGTTCGCGCTCAGCGCCGCCGCTGTGATCGTGCTGTTCGACCAGAGCAAGCCGATCGAGCGCCTCGGGTACTTCCTGGCGATCCTCGTCGTCGTCCCTTTGATCGTCGTGCTGGCGTGGCGCCGCCAGCGCGCCGGCGCGGCCGGGGAAGGTCAGCGGCTGCCGGCGTTCGCGACGCTGGCAGCGACGGCGGGCGTGCTCTGCCTGGCGCGGCTGCTCGACCTGTCGCCCGCGTCGACGCTCAACGCGTCGCTGTTCCTGGTGATCATGCTCGTCGTGGCGCGCGCTGCCATCGCGGTTGCGGCGCACTGGATGCCGGCCACGTGGTCGCAGCGGGTCCCGGTCAGCCTGACCCCGCTGCTGTTCGCCCTCGCGGCCGCGCCGTTCGTCCCCGTGGCCACGCTGAGCGTCGCCGATGTCGCGGTGGCGCTGGCGGCCGGGATCGTGGCCTTCGACGTGGCCAGGGCGTTGGCAGGCCGCGCCGGCCCCTCGCGCCGGTGGGCTCGCGTGCTCGACGTGGGGATCCTCGTGGCGATGGCGCTCGTGGTGCTCTTCCGCGCGCCGCCGGACATCGTGGTGGCCACCAACCAGAACTACTTCCTCGGTCCGGCGCTCGACGTGCTGCACGGACACCCGATGCTCGTCTCGACGTTCTCCCAGTACGGCGTCGGGCTCATGGACGCGCTCGCCGCGCTCTACCTCGTGGTGCCGATCGGCTATGGCACGGCAACGCTGCTGGTGTCCGTCCTGACCGTGCTGCTCTTCGCGGGCCTGTACTACGTCGTGCGGTGGAGCACGGAGTCGGTGCTCATCGCGGCGGTCGGAATGGCCGTCGCCGTCACGCTCGACATCTTCGGCCAGCTGCTCAACTACGTCGACTTTCCGAGCACCGGGGTGATGCGATTCGGGATGCCCTGGCTCGTCCTGGTGCTGTCCCTCGCTGCGGCGCGCACATCGCGGCACCGGCGCCTGCTCGATGCGTCGGTGCTGGTCACCGTCGCCGTCGCGGCCGTCTGGAGCGCGGAGGCCGGTGCCTACACGCTCGCCGTCGCCGGCGCGCTCGCCTGCCTGGACGCGCTCGTCGCTGACGCGAGCGTGCGCGAGCGCCTCTGGATGGCCGCGCGCCGCAGCGCCCGGCTCGTCGGGGCGAGCGTCGCCGGCGTGCTCGCCTTCACACTGTTGACGAGGGTGAGCGCCGGCGCGTGGCCGAACTGGGGCGCCTACATCTACTACGTGCGCCTGTACACCACGGGAGGCTTCGGCAACCTGCCGATCCAGCCGTGGTCGCCGGGCCTGGCGCTCGGCGCCATGTACGCGGTTTCGGCGATCGTGATCGTCCTGCTTGCCCTGACCCGCCCGGCGCTCATCCGCCGCTACCGGATCGCCTTCCAGGCCGCCGCCGGGCTCACCGTCCTCGGCACGGTCGTCTACACGTACTACCTCGGACGCGCCCACCCGAACAACCTCGTCCACATCTCGCCGCCCGGAGTCGCGTTGCTGTTCGTGTGGCTGGGCATCGTGCGCCTCACGTTCAACAGTCGTGTGGCCGCCGCCATCGCGACCGGAACGGTGGTGTTCGTCGGCGCCCTCGTCATCGCCAGTGAAGCGGACGACATCACGCAGAAGTACCCGGATACGGCGCTCGCCTCGGTGCTCGGCGACGCGCCATCGCTCGGGAGCTCCCTGTCCGCCCTGTGGAACAACGGCTACGTCGAGCCCGGGGCGACCCACGTGGTGAGCTTCGTGTCGGGCCTGGCGCCGAAGCCGGCGCACCTGGAGGTCCTGCTCACCCCCTACGTCGAGACGGAGGCGCTGCTTCACCTCGACACCGCGAACGTCGTCGGGTCGAGCAACCCGTGCCAGGAGTCGCTGTCGACGCAGAGCCCCGCGCGCATCGCGGCGGCGGTGCGCGCGCTCCCGCCGGGAACGACGGTCGTCACGAGCTCGATGATCCAGGATTCCGGACAGCTCCTGCCGATCGAGACGTACACGATCGCGCTGCTGCGCGGTCGCTTCACATTCCGTCAGGTCGGTGACGACGGGCAGGGCATGCAGGCGTTCCTGATGACGACGCCGATCCACGTGACGGCCCATCCGCCGGTCGCGCCGAGCCCGCCGCCCGTGCCGGCCGGCTGCGCGTAGTGCCGCCGCAAGCGGCGGCCGGCTGGGGCCGTGGCCCCCTCAAACCCCGGAAATTCGGGCCTCATCGCCCGCCACCACGGGCCCTGACCGCGCTGCCCGTCCTTCCCAGCCGTTAGCCTGCCCCGAGCAACGACACTCGAGAAGGGAGTGCCATGACCAAGAACGAGCTCGCAGACAAGGTCGCCGAGCGCGCGTCACTGGGGGCGGGTCAGGCTCGCGAGGCCGTGGACGCCGTCATCGAGGCCGTCTCGGACGAGCTGGCCAAGGGTGGTGAGGTCGCGATCGCAGGCTTCGGCAAGTTCAGCGTGTCCCATCGCGCCGCTCGCCAGGGCCGCAATCCGTCCACCGGTGCGACGATCCAGATCGCTGCGAGCAACGCGGCGAAGTTCTCGCCCGCGAGCGCGCTGAAGAAGCGGCTCAACTGACGCGGCTGGACTGACGCGGTCCGTGTCAGCGGTCGCACCCGGGGCCGCTGACACCCACCGCGCCGCCGGTGCCGTACGCACGTTCGGCCGGCGGCGCGGCGGGACGGATTGGCATCTTTAGCCGGCCCACAGCTGACGCTCAGGTGCGGCGACAATCCTGCTCGTCGAGCAGACCCGAACCGACTGGAGGCCAGCATGCCCGTTGAACCGGCCGGCGTCGCCGCGAAGCGCGACGCGCAGTACCCGTCGTTATCGGCCTTCTATCTCGCCGATCAGCGACGAATCGCCTCGCGCGAGGTGGACGTCGGGCTGTGGTGGCGCGACGGCGGGGACGGTCCCCTGCACCGCGCCGCCTGGATCCGCGACACCGGTGAGCTGTATCTCGTGCGTCTCGGTCCGATCGAGGCGGGCGGGGGGACGGTCGAGCTGCTGGCCGTCGTGGCCGACGAGCGCCGCCTGCAGCGGGCGCTGCGCGGGTGGCGCGACGCGTGTGGCAGAGACGATTCGCTGCCCTGGCTGCGGGGCCGCGTCGCCGAGCTGCGCGCCCGCGCCCGCGGGCTGCAGCTGAAGGCCGCGGCCGCGGCCGCGGGCGTCGCCGGATCGGTCGCGCTGCTCACCGGCGCCCTGTAACGGCGCCGCCGAACCCCGGCCCCGGACGTCTGGCGGGCCCGCCGCCCGATCCGAGGCCACTCGCCAAATCGTCCATCAGGGGACGGGTTGCTGCGCGCCGTCGCGGCGGCCGACGACATATGCCTCATGGAGAAGGAACTCCGAGGCGAGCAACAGCTCGTCCTCACCGTGGCCGACGTCGCGCGGCGACTCGGCGTCCCGACGCGAACGATTCGGCACTGGTCGGACATCGGCTACCTGCCCGCGCGCCGGACGCCGGGCGGCCAGCGCCGCTACTCGCCCGCCGAGGTCGCCGCCTTCGCCGATCGTCGCCGCACCGCGCTCGACTAGCCCCGCGCGGCCGCGTCGGCGCCGCGCCCCGCCTGCAATTTCCCGTGCGCCGACCAGGGAGCGGTGGCGCGGGGGCCTATATCACTATCCGTGCGCGTCCCGGCCTTCCCTGTCGCCCGCAGGCGCGGTTCCTCGGTGACGACGCTGGCCATCGTGCTCGCCGGGCTGGTCGCGGCCGCGTCGGCCGCCGGGGCCACGGCGCCGGCGGCGACCCCCGGTCAGGGCCGCGGCGGCGTCGGTGATGCCTACAGCGTGATGGTCGGCCCGGTGGTGCTTCCACCGACGGCGGCGTGCCGCCGCTCGGGCGGGCTGCGGGTGCGCCTGCACCGCGTCGACGGCCGGCGGCCCGTGCTCACGCGCGTGCTCGTCGCCGGTCACCGCGTCCACCTCGATCCGCGGCGCGTCGGCCACGCCGGGCTGCTGCTGCCGATCCCGCGCCGCGGCCGCTTCTCGGTGTCGGTCACCGTGCGCGTCGGGCACGGGCGGGCGGCGCGCTCGTTCACCGTCCACGGTCGCTACCACGGTTGCGCCGCCGCCTAACCACCGGCCTTATGCGCTTCTTCGCCCTTTCTGAGGTCCCGTTCACGCCCCGGCGCGAACCTGTCGCTCCTTCCTCGACCCCGGAGGTGCACGATGCAGCCGGCAGGTCCATCCCCTCGACGTGACGATCGCCCGTCGCCGACCCCTTCCGAAGGTGACCCACTCCCGACGCGCCCGCACCGCGTGCGCCGGGCGCGATTGGAGCGGCGCACGCGCCGACGCGACACGGCGCAGATCACGGCCTTCATCCGCGGCCTGAAGGGCGCCGCCGGCGACCGCGGCCTCGCCGGCTGACCGGCGCCGCTCAGACCCGGCTCGTCTGCTCCGCGAGCGCCACCCGTTCGTCGCCCTCGCCGGCCGAGTGGTTGCGCAGCTCGCGCCGTGCGATCGTCATCTTGTGCACCTCGTCGGGTCCGTCGGCGAGGCGCAGCGTGCGCACATGGGCATACATCCACGCGAGCGGGAAGTCGTCACTCACGCCGCCCCCGCCGTGCACCTGGATCGCGCGGTCGATGATCTTCAGCGCGATGTTCGGCGCCGCCACCTTGATCGCGGCGATCTCGGTGCGCGCGTGACGGTTGCCGACGGTGTCCATCAGCCAGGCCGTCTTGAGCGCGAGCAGCCGCAGCATCTCGATCTCGATCCGGGCCTCGGCGATCCAGTCCTGGATGTTCGCGCGTGAGGCGACGGGCGCGCCGAACGTGACCCGCTCGTGGGCTCGTGCGCACATCAGCCCGAGCGCACGCTCGGCGGCACCGACCGTGCGCATGCAGTGATGGATCCGTCCCGGGCCGAGGCGCGCCTGGCTGATGAGGAAGCCCTCGCCCTCGCCCGCGATCAGGTTCTCGACCGGCACGCGCACGTCGTCGAAGACGACCTCGGCGTGGCCCTCCTGATCCTGGTAGCCGAACACCGGCAGCCCCCGCGCGATCGACACGCCGGGGGTATCGAGCGGAACGAGCACCATGCTCTGCTGCTGGTGCTTGGGCGCGCTCGGGTTCGTCTTACCCATCACGATCATGATCCGGCAGTGCGGGTGCAGCGCCCCGGAGGTCCACCACTTGCGTCCGTTGAGCACGTACTCGCCGTCGTTGCGCTCGATCCGCAGCGCGATGTTCGTGGCATCCGAGCTGGCGACGTCGGGCTCGGTCATGGCGAAGGCCGAGCGGATGTCGCCGTCGAGCAGCGGGCGCAGCCAGCGGTCCTGCTGCTCGGGGGTGCCGAACAGCGACAGGACCTCCATGTTGCCGGTGTCCGGGGCCGAGCAGTTGCAGGCCTCCGAGGCGATGTGGCTGCGTCCGAGCAGCTCGGCGAGCGGGGCGTAATCGACGTTGGACAGTCCGGCGCCGAACTCCGGGTTGGGATGGAACATGTTCCACAGGCCGCGCTCGCGCGCCTGCGCCTTGAGCTCCTCCATGACCGGCGGCTGCGCGTGCGGGTGGCCGGCCGCGCGCAGCTGCTCCTCGTAGATCGCCTCGGCCGGGAAGATGCGCTCCCGCATGAAGGCCTCCAGGCGCTCATGGAACTCGCGGCAACGTTCACTGGGCTGGAAGTCCATCGCTGTGCTCCTTGCTCGGGTGTCGGCTCGAGCGCCGGTCGGCAGGCGGGGCCGGCGGGCGACTGTCGCACATTCTTCTCCTTTGCGGCCACCGCACGCGTCCCATCGCGGGAATGTGCGTTTGCGAGAGGACCGACGCGGGTACCATTTCGCGCGGACGATGGCCCCGCGCACGGGGGCCGTGAGGCGCATGTTCAGAACCCTGGAGCTTCCCCGCGACGCATATGCCCCGGCCCGTGCTCGACGCGTGATGGCCGCGGCCGCGGCGCCGCTCGGCTGCCGGGTCGCCGAGGACGCCTGCCTGCTCGTGTCCGAGCTCGTCACCAACAGCGTTCGCCATGGCGCCGGCGCCTGCGTGCGCGTGCGCATCGAGGCCGAGGACCTCGGCGCGCTGCGCTGCGAGGTGGCCGACGACGGGAGCGGCTTCGAGTGTGCGGCGGCCGACGATGCCGCGCTCGGTGGCTGGGGTCTGTGCCTCGTCGAGGTGCTCGCCGACCGCTGGGGCGTCGCCGAGGGCAGCGCCCGCGTATGGTTCGAGCTGTCCGCGAACGCCGAGCGGCGCTCTGCCCGCGACCTCTCGACGGCGAGCGCCGGCTGACCATGGCCCTGCCCGAACCGTCCACCGTCGCGCCGCCCTCGCCCGGCTGTCCGCTCACCGGCGGGTGCCTGTGCGGCGCCGTGCGCTACGAGATCACGGGCCCCTTCCAGTCGGCCAGCTACTGCCACTGCACGCGCTGCCAGCGCCGCACGGGCACCGGCTCCTCGGCGAACGCGCGGGTCGCGCGCACCGACTTCCGCCTGCTGAGCGGCGGCGATGCGCTGCGCACCTTCGCCCCGCCCGACGGGATGCCGAAGGTGTTCTGCTCGCTCTGCGGCTCGGCGGTGTTCAGCGGCGATCTCCAGCGAGACGCGCCGCTCGGCCTCCGTCTCGGCGGCCTCGATCGCGACCCCGGCATCCGTCCGCAGTTTCGCCAGTGGGTCGAGTTCGCCGCGCCCTGGGAGCCGATCCCCGACGACGGCCTGCCACGCCATCCCGGCCGTCGCTCCCACTGAGACGCGCCTCCGCCCCCGCGGGCGTCATGATGCGTCCTACGTATGCATGTCGAGATCTGGTCGGATGTCGTGTGCCCGTGGTGCTACATCGGCAAGCGGCGCTTCGAGTCGGCGCTTGCGCAGTTCGAGCACCGCGACGAGGTGACGGTGTCGTGGCGCAGCTTCGAGCTCGATCCGAACGCTCCGCGCCAGCCCGATGACGACCCCGTCGGCACGCTCGCCGCGCGCTACGGGATCGGTCGCGCCGAGGCCGAGGCGATGCGCGCCCGCGTGACCGCGGTCGCCGCCGGCGAGGGGCTGCACTACCTCCCCGAGGGCGGCGGCATCGTGAACAGCTTCGACGCCCATCGCCTCACCCACCTCGCCGCCGCGCACGGCAAGCAGCCCGAGGTCGTCGAGGCCGTCTTCGCGGAGCACTTCCTGCGCGGCGGCTGCGTCGCCGACCCGGAGGTCCTCGTGCGCATCGGGACCGACTTCGGCTTCGAGGCGATCGAGGTCGAGACGATGCTCGAGGGACGCGCGCTGTCGCTCCAGGTCGCCGACGACGAGCGTCAGGCCGGCCGCCTCGGTGCCCAGGGCGTCCCGTTCTTCGTCGTCGGCCGCGCCTTCTCGGTCTCGGGCGCCCAGCCGGTCGAGACGCTGCTCGGCATGCTCCGCCAGGGCTGGGACGACGCCGAGACGGCGGCCACCCGGGCCGCCGAGCTCTAGAGGGCCTCGAACAGCTCGCTCATCGCCAGCAGTGCCGCTGGGCCGGCGAGCGGTAGCCACCTGGCGCTGCCGGGGCTCGTGTGCAGCGAGGCGCCGAAGCTCGCTCCGCATTGCGCGTCCCTTCCGGCCTGGGTCCCCGGCAGCACAGGGGCACTCATCTCATCGGCAGCTGCGGGACGGGCATGAGCGCTTGGCGCGGCGCTCGGACGCCTGTCGGCCGGTCAGGCCGCGCTGACGGTGACGCCGGTGGCCAGTGGCGGGACGCCGCCGGCCGCGCGGACCTGGTCGCGCCCGGCACCCTTTGCCTCATACAGCGCCGCATCGGCGGCGAAGAAGACATCGTCGAAGTCGAAGGGCGTGCCCGCCGGCGACGTGGCGACGCCGACCGAGATCGTCGCCGGCACACCGGCGAGCGGCTCCGCGCGCACGGAGGCGTGCAGCTGGCGCGCGAGCGAGCCGGCGTCGGGCGGCGTCGCGCCGGGCACGAGGATGACGAACTCCTCGCCGCCGAGGCGATAGGCGAGATCGAACGCGCGCAGCTCGTGGCGCAGGCGGTAGGCGAGATCCTGCAGGACCTCGTCGCCCTTCTGGTGGCCGTGGCGGTCGTTGATCTCCTTGAAGTGGTCGATGTCGAGCACGATCACGCCCACTGGCTCGCCGGTGAGCGTCGACTGATGGGCGAGCTCGTGCGTGCGGCTGGCCAGCGCGGTCCGGTTGAGCATTCCCGTGAGCTGGTCCACGACCGCCGCCGTCTGGTGCTCGAAGCTCGACTGCCGCACGGCGCTCGAGATGATCGTCAGCGTCACCAGCATGCCGAGCGGCACCAGCAGGAGCGGCGGAGAATGGATCACCGCGCCGCCGTCGATGCCGAGACCGAGGGCGACCATGAACGCCGCGACATACGCGCAGCAGACCGTGACCAGGCGCGTCGGGAAGCCGCCGCACGCGGCGAGCATCGGCACGAGCAGGATGGCGATGGCCGGGCCGTGCTCGCCCCCGTTGATGGCGATCGTCGCGGCGAAGAAGGGCTGCGCGACAAACCACGCGACGACGAGCGGCTCCATCCGCTGGCGGTGGCCGGTGAGGCGGATGCCGAGGCCGAGTATCGCGCCCCCGATGCTGAGCGCCACCATCGACAGGGGGTCGAACCACGGCAGGCAGGCCAGCAGGATCACGGCCATGACGGCGGTGGCGCGCGCGACCTTCGGCTCCAGGCGCCGATGCATGTCGAGCAGCCACTCCCGCTCCTGGTCATCGCGGCAGATGAAATGCGAGAGGCTCATGGCCTGCGATCCCCATCGGCGGTGCGACCGCGCGACTTGAGGGTTGACCGGCGGTCAGCGGCCATGGGCGCGAATCTTCCACCGATGCAGGAAAGCTGCCAGATCGGCGC
Source organism: uncultured Solirubrobacterales bacterium (assembly GCA_963710725.1). Lineage (GTDB taxonomy): Bacteria > Actinomycetota > Thermoleophilia > Solirubrobacterales > Solirubrobacteraceae > CAVQBJ01. The sequence goes on from CAVQBJ010000001.1 coordinate 442,967, forward strand.
GCTCGGGCCGCCGCGTGTCGACACCTGGCCGATCTTCGCCCTCCAGGCGGGCCCGCGCGGGCCCATACGCCGACACAACATCCATGAGCAGGGGCCGAACGTCATGGGGCAGCCGCATCCGGCTGGCCCAGGGCCTCCGCCGGGCCGCGGTCGGTCTCCTGCTCAGCCTTCCGTGTCTCGCGCACGCGCCGGCCGCCCTCGCGGCGCCGGCGCTCGCGCTGCAATCGGCCTGTCCCCCGCCCGCCCCGGGCCAGACGAGCTGCCTGGCCGAGCTGGTCGTGAATGCGAGCACCGGTCAGCCCGTCCACACCGACACCGGCGGCGCGCCGCCCGGGGCCGCGGCGCCGCAGGCCGGCAGCCCGGCCTACATGCAGCAGGCTTATGACCTGAGCGCCCTCTCGGCGTCGGCCGGCACCGGCGACACGGTCGCGCTCATCGACGCCTACGGCGACTCCCATGCCGAGTCCGACCTCGCGCAGTACCGCTCGATGTTCGGCCTCCCGGCGTGCACGACCGCCAACGGCTGCTTCCGCAAGGTCGACGAGCACGGCGGCACGAACTACCCGGGCGACCCGACGGGCTCGCAGACCGGCTGGATCACCGAGACCTCGCTCGACATGGAGGCCGTCTCGGCGATCTGCCCCAACTGCTCGATCCTCCTCGTCCAGGCGAGCAGCTCCGGCGGCTCGGACATGCTCACCGCCGAGGCGACGGCGAACTCTCTTGGCGCCAAGCAGATCTCCAACAGCTGGGGGGGATCGGAGTACTCCGGGGAGAGCGGCCTGGAGAGCGACTTCACGTTCTCGGGCGTCGCCACCGTGGCGAGCGCGGGCGATGACGGCTACGGCGACACCGAGTGGCCCTCGGCGCTCCCGGGCGTCACCGCCGCCGGGGGAACGAGCCTCGCCGCCGCGAACGACCCGCGCGGCTTCAGTGAGTCGGCCTGGTCGGGCGCCGGCAGCGGTTGCTCGCCCTACATCTCAAAGCCCGCGTGGCAGAGCGACTCGGGCTGCTCGATGCGCACGATCTCCGACGTCTCCGCCGACGCCGACCCCTCCACCGGGCTGCTCGGCTACGACTCTCAGGACGGCGAGTTCCTCGCCGGCGGGACGAGCCTGTCCTCGCCGATGGTCGCTGCCTACTATGCGCTCGTGGGCGGCGGGGCCGGTGACGGCGGTGCCGCCTGGGACTACGCGCGAGCCTCCTCGCTGAACGACCCGACCGGCGGAAGCACCGGCTCCTGCAGCTCGGCCTACCTGTGCGAGGGCGAAGTCGGATACGACGGCCCGACCGGGATCGGCAGCATCTCCGGGGACGTCGTGGCGGGCGCGCCGGGCATCGGCGGGGCCTACGCATCGGCGGCGAGCGGCAGCACCGCCACGCTCTCGGGCGGTGCGTTCCCCAACCAGCTCGACACGACCGTCTGGTGGCAGTACGGCCTCAGCAACGACTACGGCTCGAGCACGACGCCCGTCGACATCGGCAGCGCGGCCGGCGCGCAGGCCACCGACGGAGCGCTCACCGGCCTCGCGGCCGGGACGACCTATCACTTCCGGCTCGTCGCCGAGAACGCCGACGGGACGTCCTACGGCTCCGATGGCACCTTTGTCGCCGGGGCCGGCGGCTCGGCCCCGAGCGGCGGCTCCGGCTCGGGCGGCGGCTCCGGGTCGGGCGGCGGCTCCGGCTCCGGCGGCGGCTCCGGCTCGGGTTCGGGTTCGGGCGACGGGTCCGGCGCGGGCTCCGGCGACGGGTCCGGCGCGGGCTCCGGCGACGGGTCCGGCGCGGGCTCCGGCGCGGGCGCCGGGTCGGGTTCGAGCCCGGGCGGCGACCCCGGCTCGGGCGGCGGCTCAGGCTTCGGCGGCCATCGCGGCGGCTCGGGCTCGAGCGGAAGCGGCACGTCGAGTCCCCGCGGCGGCACGACGGCGCGCAAGAGCCTGACGGTCCTTCACATCCAGCTCGGTGTCCGCCACGCCCTCGTGCTGCTCGACTGCACCGCGCGCTGCACCGGCACGCTCGTGCTGCGCAACGCGAGCGGCACGCTGCTCGGGCGGACCGCCGTGAACCTCGTCGGCCGCGCCTGGGTGAGGCTCACGCTGTCCAGCCAGGCGCGTCGTACGCTGGCCAACTTCTCGCGCATTCGCACGCTGATCGTGCAACTCGTGCCCCGCGGCTCGGTGGCTCCGGCCACGAGCACCGTGGTGCGCGTCTGAGCCGCACGTCGCGGCTCCGCAGCGCAGCGTCACCGGGACCGCCTCAGCCCCGGTGACGCGCGGCGCGTGCTCAGTCGCGCCACCACGCGGCGAGCGCGCGCCGCCAGTTGCGCCAGGCGATCGCCTCGATCTCGCCGGGCGAGAACCCGTCGTCGGCAAGCGCCGCGAGCAGCGCCGGCAGCCCGGCGGCGTCGCCGAGCGCCGCGGGCACGGTGGCGCCGTCGAAGTCCGACCCGAGCGCGACGTGATCGACCCCGATGCGGTCGGCTACGTAGCGCGCGTGGTCGACGATCGCGCGCAGCGGCGTGTCCGGGTCGTCGGCGAGGTCGCCACGCAGGAAGCGGCAGGCGAACACGATCCCGACGAGGCCGCCGCTCGACGCGACCGCGTCGAGCTGGTCGTCGGTGAGGTTGCGCGTCGTCGGGGCCAGCGCATGGGCACCGGAGTGGCTGGCCACCAGTGGCCCGATGTCGAGTCGGGCCATGTCCCAGAAGCCGGCGGCATTGAGGTGGCTGAGGTCGACGAGCACCCCGAGCTCGGCGCAGCGCACGACGAGGCTCAGGCCGGCATCGGTCAGCCCGCCGTCGATGTCGGGCGAGCACCGATCGATGAACGGGACTCCGTGGGCAAAGGCGTTACTGCGGCTCCACACCGGCCCGAGCGAGCGCAGGCCCAGCGCGTACCACGCCTCCAGTGCCGACAGCCGAGGGTCGATCGCCTCGGCGCCCTCGAGATGCAGGACCGCAACCGGAGGTCCCTCACCGCGCCCGGCGCGATCGACATCGGCGATCGTACGCGCGACCCGGATGAGGCCTTCGCGTTCGAGCGCGAGCAGCCGTCCGGCGACCTCGGTCGCGTGGGCCGACGCGGTCTCGCGCGAGACCGCGTCGGCGCGCACGAACTCGATCACCTCGCCGTCGCGCCGCAGCGCGGCGCGCGACTCGCCGCCCGAGGGCGTGAACACCGAGAAGACGCCCCCACGCAGGCCGCCGGCCCGCATGCGCGCGAGATCGAGGTGCCCGCCCGCGCGCCCGGTGGCGAACGCCGCGTGGTCGTCGCGCGTGAGCGCGTCGTTGTGCCCGTCGAAGATCGGTGGGAGCGCGGCGTCCTCGCTCATGGCGCTATGTTGGCGCAGAGCCGCTGGTGAAGGGCCGGTCGTGGCCCGCGGCGGCACCATGACATCGGCGACGAGGAGGATCGATGCTGTTCGGGCAGGAGCACGTCAACCGCTACATCGAGACCGACGGCGCAGAGGGGCACGACTGGCAGGGGACGCAGACGCTGCTGCTCACGACGACCGGTCGACACTCGGGCGAGGCGCGCACCACGCCGCTCATCTACGGGCGCAACAACGGTGACTACCTCGTGGTCGGATCCAAGGGCGGCGCCGACGCGCCGCCGGCCTGGCTCCTGAACCTGGAGGCCCAGCCGGAGGTCGAGCTGCAGGTCCGCGGCGATCGCTTCCCCGCCCGGGCCCGGATCGCCGGCCCCGACGAGAAGCCGGCGTTGTGGTCGACGATGGTCGGTCACTGGCCGCCCTACGACGAGTACCAGCAGAAGACGACGCGGGAGATCCCGGTCGTCGTGCTCGAGCCGGCGTAGTCGGCCGGCCCGGCCCTCACGCGCGCGGCGTTCGCGGCGCGTAGCGGTGGTGGAGCATCAGCGCATTGCCGTCAGGGTCGGCGAAGAAGCCCATGTGGCAGACGCCCGTGTCGAACGTGTCCGCGGCGAACGTCACGCCGCGCTCCTGCAGCGTCTGACGTGCCTGCTCGACGTCGTCGACGTGCAGCGCGAGCGGGTTCGGATTCGCCTTGAACGTCATCCCCATCCTCTCGGGAACGATGATCGACAGGGTCAGGTTGCCGGTCTCGAACTCGGCGAAGCCGCGCTCGGCGTTATGCGCGGTCAGCGGCAGTCCGAGCGTCGTGCCGTAGAACTCGACGGCGACGTCGAGGTCGTGCGCCGGCACCGACGCGAAGTCAACGCCCGTGATCAGCTCGGTGGTCGTGCTCATCGTGGTCTCCTGTGTTGTCGTGGGTTGGCTCATCGTTGCGCATCCGCCGTCGGCAGGGCGAGCGCGGCGGCGAACGCGTCGTAGGCCGCGCGGTCGAACAGCCAGAAGCGGGCCTCGGCGACGGCCGGGTGCTCGGCCATCGCCTCGCGCGTGGCCGCGATCGCGACCTCCGCGGCCGGACCGAGCGGATAACCGAACACGCCGGTCGAGATCGCCGGCAGCGCCACGCGGCGGCAGCCCTGCTCGGCGGCGAGCTCGATGGCTCGCGCGTGGCAGGAGGCCAGCAACCCGGCCTCCCCGTGCCCTCCGCCGCGCCACACCGGACCGACGGCGTGGATGATGCAGCGGGCCGGCAGCCGGCCGGCGCCGGTCGCCTTCGCGTCCCCGGTCGCGCAGCCGCCGTGACCCCGGCACTCCTCGAGCAGGCCCGGACCGGCCGCGCGGTGGATCGCGCCGTCGACGCCACCGCCGCCGAGCAGCCCCGCATTCGCGGCGTTGACGATCGCGTCTGCCTCGGGGTCACTCGTGATGTCACCGAGGTGCAGCGTGATCGCCGGCTCGCGACTCACGCGCGGCCGCCGAGCCCGGCGGCGGCGAGGGCGTCGGCCGGGTGCTCGTAGTGGACCATCTCGACGGCCCGGCCGTCGCGGAAGGTGGTGAGGTTGGCGTGCAACTGCGCGGGGCCGTCCGGCGGCGCCCCGGACGGGCGCATGACGACCACGACGCGATCGCCGGCCTCGATCACGTCGACGAGCTCGCCGACGCCACCGCGTCGCCGCGCGGCGCGCATGAACGCCAGGGCCTCGTCGCGGTTCTGGCAGGCGACTGGTGCGGATGGGTCGCCACCGTGCCACCGCACCTCGGGATCGAGGAACGCCCGCACCGCGTCGATGTCGCCTTGCCTGACGGCCTCAAATCCACGGCGGGCGATGTCGGCGTTGGACGGCGCCATCGCGACTGATGATCGCAGGGTGCGGCCGCGTCGTCGAACGTCGATGGCACCGGCGACGCGGCGTCGTCACAATGGGCCCATGCCGCGAGCGCGATCGACGGCGGCCGTGCGCGCCGCCGCCGCCACCCTCATCGCCGCCGGCGCGCTGAGCGCCTGCGGCTCGGGCTCGCACGGCACGTCGTCGGCCGCGTCCGCGACCAGCGTCAGCCACGACACGTCGACGACGTCGGCGAGCGCCCAGCCCGCGCTCGTTGCGGTCCTCCACGCGTCCGGACATGACCCGCACGTCGGCAACTGGCCGATCGCGGTCACGCTCACGCGGGCCGGTCGTCCGATCGCGGGCCACGTGTCCTACGAGTTCCTCTACGGCGGCCAGGTGGTCTCGACCCAGAAGGTCGGTGACGAGTCACCGAACTTCGTCGGCCACTTCCGTGACACGCTCACCTGGCCGGCCAACTCCGTCGGCTTCCCGCTCACGCTACGCGTTCTCATCTCGACGCCGTACGGTCCGACGCACGTCGACTGGGCCGTCCAGGTGCAGCGCTGAGCGACGCTGCGCTCAGGCGGCGGGGGCGAGCGTGACGCGGTCGCCGCCCGCGCGCTTGGCCTCGTAGGAGGCGTGGTCGGCTCTCAGCAGGAGCTCCCGCAGCGGAAGCCAATCGTCCTTGCCGCAGACCGCCACGCCGGCGCTCACCCCGATGTCGAACCGACGTCCCTCGTACTCGAAGGGGTGCGAGGCAACGACGGCAACGAGCTGTTCGGCCACCCGCAGCGCCGACGACGCGGTGCAGCCGTCCAGTAGTACGACGAACTCGTCGCCCCCGTAGCGCACCACCTGGTCGGTGCCGCGCGTGTGGGCACGCAACAGCGAAGAGATGTCGCGCAGCACGTGATCGCCGGCGGCGTGGCCGGCGCTGTCGTTGACGTGCTTGAAGCGGTCGAGGTCGAGCATGACGACGGCCACGGGACCGCCGGCACCGGCCTCGGCCTCGGCGTCCTCGCGCCGCGCGAGATGCTGGCGGTTGAGCAGCCCCGTGAGCGGGTCCCGGTTCGCCCGCTCCTCGACCTCGGCGAAGCGCCGGCGCGCGCGCGTGGCATCGCGCAGCGTGACCACGAGCTGCGTCTGGGCGTCGCGATGGCGCGGGACGCGGATGACGTGATAGTCGATCGGAACCGGGGCGCCGTCGTCGGGCACGAGCAGCGAGCAGTGCTCGACGGACCTCGCCACCCCGGTCGCGGCGACCTCGCTGATCACCTCGGCGAGCGTCGGCGCCGCTGAGTCGGCCTCCACGGTCAGGGTCACGACGTCCTCGATGCGCTGCCCGATCGCCGAGCGCAGGTCGATGCCGGTCATCTGCGCGGCCGCGGCGTTCATGTGCACGAGCGTGTGCTCACCGTCGAGCGAGATGACGCCCTCGCTGATCGCGTCGAGGATCGTCGCCATCCGTCGCTTCTCATCGGCGAGCTGTTCCTCGGCCCGTCGCCGGGCCGAGATGTCGGTGATGAGCGCGAAGAACCCGCGGACCTCGCCGTCGGCCCGGTCCGGGACGTATGAGGTCTGGGTGTAGCGCGTGTGACCCTGGGCATCGACGATCTCGCAGTCGAACTGCTGCGCTTCGCCGGCGAGGGCGCGCTGGATGAACGCGACGTGCCGCCGGTACAGCTCGCCGCCGAGGATCTCGCGGCAGGCGCGCCCGACCATCGCGCCGGCCTCCCAGCCGAACAGCTCGGCGAAGGCCTCGTTCGCCATCACGTTGCGCAGATCGCGGTCCCAGTAGGCGACGACGGCGGGGAGACCGTTGAGGATCGCGCGCAGCTGATCGCCCGCATCAGCGTGCGGGAGCTCACTGCTGGGGTCGTGCAGGCGTGGGGAAGACACGGCCTCCCGTTGATCGACGCTGCGACCGGGGCCCGTTAGCCGGAAGCGCCACTGCTAGCTGGAAGGCCGATGCCGCAGGGCGGGGCCGATTGCGGCCGTGTCGGCGCCGCTACGCGGCCGCGGGCAGCCCGATCTGCTCGTAGACGGCCTGCTCGAAGCCGAGCAGGGTGTCGACGACGCCCGCGTCGAAGAACGGCAGCACGGATGTCATGAGCACGGCGGCCACGCCCGTTGCGCGGTCGATCCAGAAGAAGCTGTTGGCCAGCCCCGCCCAGTCCCCGCTTCCGGCGCGGCGCATCGCCGGGAGATCGTCGAGGATGAGGTGGAACCCGAGTCCCCAGCCCTGGGCCACCGGCCAACCGGGCACATCGTTGGTCAGCTCGGGGAGCGCCGAGTGCAGGACCGCCGGGATCGGCGCGCCGCGCAGATGGTCGCTGAAGGCGAGCCGCACCGTCTCCGGCTCCAGCACGCGCTCGCCGTCGAGCTCGCCGTCGCGCAGCAGCGCGCGCAGGAAGCGCAGGTAGTCCCCGGCCGTGCCGAAGGCGCCCGACCCGGCCGCGAGGTACTCGCCCGCCGTCGGGGCGAGCGGCGACGGGACGAGGGCGCCGTCGGGCGTGCGCGCGTGGATCGTCTGCAGCCGCGCGGCCTGCGCGGCCGACGGGCGGAACGTCGTGTCGCTCATGCCGAGGGGCCCGAAGAGGCCCTCCGCGCAGACGGCCTCGAGATCCTGGCCGGCGACGGCCTCCACCACGAGCCCGAGCCAGTCGGTGCTCATGCCGTACTCCCAGCGCACGCCGGGGTCGGCGACGAGCGGCACGTCGAACAGGCTCGCGAGCTTGCCGGTGCTCGGGTCAGGCGTCCCGGTCAGCTGGTGGTAGCGCAGCAGGTCGGTGTTCGAGAACCAGTAGCCGACGCCCGAGGTGTGCGTCAGCAGCTGGCGGATCGTGGCCTGCCCGCGGGGCGCGCGCAGCCGCGGCGCATCGCCGTCGAAGCCGTCGAGTACCTGCAGGCGGCCGAACTCGGGAAGGATGTCGGCGACCGGCTGCTCGAGCTCCATCTCGCCGCGCTCGATGAGCTGGAGCGCAGCGACGCTGACGAGGGCCTTCGTCATCGAGGCCAGCCAGAACACGGTGTCGAGTTGGACGGGTGCGTCCCCACCGACGCGCAGCCGGCCGTGTGCGCCCTCGCAGAGCGTGCCGCCGCGATCTCCGGCCATCGCGACCATGCCGGGCAGGGAGCGGCCCGCAGCAGCGCGCTCGAGAATGCCGTCCACCAAGCCCGCGTCCATGGCCCTACCGCCTCCCTCGTCGAAACCGCATTCCGGCGAGCTTAGCCGAGCCCGACCGGTCGACCCGTGGGGCCATCGTCGGGGTTGCGCCGGGCCGAACACCTGCAAGGATGCGCGCGTGGATCTGTCCGCTGCCTACGCGTCGCTGAGCGCGGAGATGCACGAGCTGCTTCCGCCCGGCGCGATCGTCGTGGATGCGCACACCCACCTGGGCCGCGACGAGGACGGGCAGGCGCTCGAGCCCGCCGGGCTGCTTGCCGCCCTCGATGAGGTCCGCCCGACGGCTCGGGCCTGCACCTTCCCGCTCCACGACCCCGAGCGGGTTCCGGCCTACCGGGTGCCCAATGACCGCGTCCTGCGCTGGGCGCGCGAGTCGGATGGCCGGCTCTATCCATACTGCCGCCTGGACCCGGCCGATGACCCGGTGTCCGAGGCCGAACGTTGCCTCGCGCTCGGCGCCCGCGGGATCAAGCTGCATCCCCGGGCGCAGGCCTTCGGGTTCGGCGACGCCGCGGCCGAGTCGATCTGGAAGGTCGCCCAGGAGGCGAACGTGCCGATCCTCATTCACGCCGGGCGCGGGATGCCTCGCATGGACCCCCTGGCCGATCTCGCGCTGCGGTATCCAGACGTCGTGCTCGTGCTCGCGCACGCGGCCATCGCCGACCAGGGGATGTTCGCGTCGAGGTTGCGCGACCATCCCAATGTCGTCTACGACACGTCGACGTTCTCGGTCTTCGACCAGCTCGAACTGCTCGCTCGCGTGCCGGCCGAGCGGATCGTGTTTGCCTCCGACGTGCCCTACGGACGACCGCTCGGAGCGCTGTACACGGCGCTGCGAATGGCCGGCTACGCCGGTCTGGACGAGCGGGAGCGCACGCTTCTCGTCGGCGCGACGATGATCAACATCCTGGAGGGCCGGCCGCTCGACGACCCCACGCCTCCGCGGGTGCCCGAGATCCGCCCCATCAGCGGCCGGCTGGCCCGACTCAACGGCTACATCATGATGTCGTTCGCCGCCGCCATCAGCTCGGGGCCACCACCGGATTTTGGTCGGGCCGTGCCGTTCATCGCGATGGCCAGGGCGGCGTGCCGCGACCCCGATCCGGGGGTCGTCGGCCCGACGCTGGAGCGGATCGACGAGCTGCTCGCCGCGGCCGAGCAGCTGCTCGCGGACGGCCAGGCGGATCCACGCGCGGCCATCGGTCTGGTGATGGCCTCCGGGGTGATCGCCGCCACCGAACCGCTCGCCGCCGGCGGCTGACGCTCGCGGACCGAGAGAGGGCCGCCCCTGGCGGCCCTCTCGACGGCGAACTGCGGCTCGTCGGGCGGCGACTATCCGCAACCCGTGTTGTTGCCGCAGCTCGGGCACGTGTAGCACGAGCCGGTGCGCTGCATGATCCCGCCGCACTGGCTGCAGGCCGGTCCGAGATCGAGGCCCTGCAGGCGGGCCGGCACCACCGGCGGCGTGTCGGTGAGCGCGCTGGCCGGCGCCACCGATCCGCCGTTCGCGAGCGCAGTGGGCTCGGCACTACCGTTCCCGGTCGACGGGCCGGCGGTGTCGGAGGACACCGACATCGCCGTCTCCTCGGCGAGCTTGGCCGCGCGCACCTCGGGCGTGAGGATGCCGAGCTCCTCCTGCAGGTCCGCATCGCAGAAGCGCGAGGCGAGCCAGCGCATGATGTAGTCGGGCATCGACTTCGCGAACGGGATCTCCGGGTTCTGGGTGATCCCCTCCGGCTCGAAGCGCATGTAGCTGAACTTGCGCACCAGCGTCTCGAGCGGCACGCCGTACTGCAGCGCGATCGAGATCGCCGTGGCGAAGGAGTTCATCATGCCGCGCAGCGTCGAGCCCTCCTTGCCGATGTCGGTGAGGAAGATCTCCCCGACGCTGCCGTCCTCGTACATGCCGGCCGTGATGTAGCCCTCGTGCCCGGCGATCGAGAACTTGTGCGTGATCGACTGGCGCTCGCGCGGCATCCGCCGCCGGGCCGGCCCGGTCGCCTGGGCGATCGCCTTCGCCACCGCCTGCTCGACGAGCTCGTCGACGTCGGCCTCGGCCGGGACGTCCTTGCGCTTCTGGGCGTCGGTGCGCAGCGCCTGCGCCGTCTTGGAGCCGTCGCGATAGATGGCCAGCGCCTTGATCCCGAGGCGCCAGGCCTGCAGGTAGGCATCGGCGATGTCCTCGACCGTCGCCGTCTCGGGCAGGTTCACCGTCTTGGAGATCGCCCCGCTGATGAAGGGCTGCACCGCGCCCATCATCATCAGGTGGCCCATGTGCGAGATCGCGCGCGCGCCGACGGCCACGTCGAACACCGGCAGGTGGGCCGCGTCGAGGCCGGGGGCGTCGACGATCGTGCCGTGCTCGTTGATGTACGCGAGGATCTGGTCGATCGTGCTCTCGCCGTAGCCGAGCGTCTGCAGGGCGAGCGGAACGGTGCCGTTGACGATCGTCATCTGCCCGCCGCCGACGAGCTCCTTGAACTTCACGAGCGAGAAGTCCGGCTCGACGCCGGTGGTGTCGCAGTCCATCAGGAACGAGATCGTCCCCGTCGGGGCGAGGACCGTCGCCTGGGCGTTGCGATAGCCGTGCTCGTCGCCGAGCGCGACCGCCTCGTTCCAGGATCGCCTGGCCGCCTCGAGCAGCGCGCCGTCCGCGCAGGCGGCGTCGGGGATCGCATAGGAGGCGTCGCGGTGCATGCGCATCACGCTGTTGTGCGCGTCGCGGTTGACCTCGTAGTGCTCGTAGGGCCCGAGCGCCGCGGCCACCTCCGCCGACTTGCGGTACGCGCGCCCGGTCATCAGCGCGGTGATCGCCGCCGCCGTGCCGCGACCGGCATCGGAGTCGTAGGGCATGCCGTTACTCATCAGGTAGGCGCCGAGGTTCGCGTAGCCGAGGCCGAGCTGGCGGAACGCGCGTGCGTTGACGCCGATCCTCTCGGTCGGATAGCTCGACGGGCCGACGATGATCTCCTGCGCGAGCAGCATCACGTCGACCGTGTGCTCGAAGGCGGGCACGTCGAGACTGCCGTCGGCCCGGCGGAAGGTCATCAGGTTCAGCGACGCGAGGTTGCAGGCCGAGTCGTCGACGTGCATGTACTCGGAGCACGGGTTGGAGGCGTTGATCCGACCGCTGTTGGGCGAGGTGTGCCACTGGTTGATCGTCGTGTCGTACTGGACGCCCGGATCGGCGCAGCGCCAGGCGGCCTCGGCGATCTCGCGCATCAGCTCGCGCGCCGGGATCGTCTCGCCCGTGGGCTCGCCGGTGACGCGGGCCGTGAGCTGCCAGTCCTCGTCGTTCTCCACCGCGCGCATGAACTCGTCGGTCACGCGCACCGAGTTGTTCGCGTTCTGGTACTGGATCGAGGTGAAGCCCTCGCCGTCGATCGACATGTCAAAGCCGGCGTCGCGCAGGGCCGCGGCCTTGTCCTCCTCCTTGGCCTTGCACCAGATGAACTCGCGGATGTCCGGGTGGTCGATGTTGAGCACGACCATCTTCGCGGCGCGGCGCGTCTTACCGCCGGACTTGATCGTGCCCGCCCACGCGTCCGCTCCGCGCATGAACGAGACCGGGCCCGAGGCGGTGCCGCCCTTGGCGAGCGGCTCCATCGAGCCGCGGATGTTCGACAGGTTGATGCCGGAGCCCGAGCCGCCGCGGAAGATCATCCCCTCCTGGGTGTTCCAGCCGAGGATCGACTCCATCGTGTCGTCGACGCTGAGGATGAAGCACGCCGAACACTGCGGGCTCTCTTCGAAGCCGACGTTGAACCAGACCGGGGAATTGAACGCCGCGATCTGGTGAAGAAGGATGTGCGTCAGCTCGGCCTCGAAGGCGTCGCCGTCCTCGGTGCTCGCGAAGTAACCGCGCTCGCGCCCCCAGCCGGCGATCGTGCCCGCCACGCGCGAGACCATCTGCTTGACCGAGTTCTCGCGGGCCGGCGAGCCGAGCTGGCCGCGGAAGTACTTCTGGGCGACGATGTTGGTCGCGTTCTGCGACCACGTCGACGGGAACTCGACGTCGAGTTGCTCGAAGGCGAGCTTGTCGCCGTGACCGATGCGAGCGTCGCGCAGCTCCCACTCGACGGTGTCGAACGGATGCACGCCCGGCGACGTGAAGAAGCGCCGGACGCGCAGCGCCGTACCGGGCGTGAGGTCTTCGGTGGTCGTGGGCTGTGGGGTCAATTCCATTGGGCCTTCCCTCTCTGCGCCGACGTGCTGCGACGCCCACTTGACTGTTCTCTGGGGCCGCGGATCGTCCCTCTCGGACCGGACGTAAAAAGGGGCGGCGACGCGGGCGCGTGTGGGGCGGCGACGGTGGCGCGGATGCACCTCTCATTCTAGTTGCCGCGAACGGTCCGCCCGGCGATCCGCGGGCCGCGAAAACGACCGGAGGATGCGGCCCGAGCGGCCTCGGGTTGCGTGCGGCGACCCCGACGCACGGCTGGGCGTGGCATAACGCGAGGGTGACGGATGCGCCTCGTAGGTCACGCTGGTGTCCGCCACGTAACCGGAGTGGTGCGCGAGTGTGACGCGTGTCGGTCGCGGCGGCCGTGCGGCCAGGGGTGTGCTCCCGAACTGACGCCATAGGGGGTCTAACTCACCACACCCCCCGCCCGAGGGTCACGCGACGGTCACAAGTGCGCCCGACGGGTCACGCCGCGTGCCTCGCCCGTAGCCGGACCGTCGCGTGAGTGTGCCGCGTTCGGCGCCGCCCGACCCCCGCGCCGGCCGTCCCGCCCCCCCCGACCCCGCCCCCCGCCGGCCCCGCCGAGCCCCCGCGCCGTCCGACCGCCCGACCCGGCCTCCCGCGCCGGCCCCGCCGAACCCCGCGCCGTCCGACCGCCCGACCCGCCCCCCTCAGCGCCCGACCCGGATCCAATCCGCGAAGTCCGCCCACGCGGCCTCCGCGTGCCAGCTCGCCTCGGCGAGCGTGCGGCGCACGTTCTGCCACCAGGCCGGCTCGACCCCGAGCCAGCGCGCGATCCCCCACAGCAGCGCCGCCACCACGAGCAGCAAGGCGATCACGGCGACGATGATCACCCCGGCGGGGGTGCCGCTCGACGGATGCGTGCGGGCGACGACGATGACAGCGATCGGGGACATCAGCGGTCGGCCCATGCTAACGGCGCCCCCGCCGACTCAGGAGCCGATCGCGGCGCCGAGGATGCCGACCACGAGCGCGACGGCGGCGGCGAGGCCTGCGAGCAGCGCGACGCCGGCGACGGCGAGCTCGAGACGATGCTCGGCGGCGCGTCCGACCTCGCCGGACGGGACCGCGAGCGACCGCTCGGACCGCGCGGCGGCTCGTCGAGCGGCCTCGCGCTCGCGATCGGCCGCGGCGCGCTGCGCGGCGGCCGCCTCGCCCGCCGGCGTGACGGACTCGGGCCGGACCGCGGGCGCGACGACCGGGGCGGCCTCCGGAGCGCCCGCCGCCGCCGCCTCGGCGGCGGCGAGCGCCCGCGCGGCACGGTCGAGGGCGTCGTCGCGCTCGCGGGCGATCTCCTGCACCTGCTCGGCGAGCGCCTCGCGGGCGCTGCCCGCCGCGATCACCTCGTCGCGGAGCTCGTCGAGGGCGGCCTGCAGCTGCGCCCGCTCGGCCGCCTCGGCACCGCTCTCGGCGAGCGCGCGGTCGAGCTCGTCGCGTTCCGCGCGCAGCGCGTCGCGTTCGGCGGCGACCTGTGTCGCCCGGACGCGGGCCTCCTCGAGCTCGGCGGCGGCGGCGTCGCGGGCTGCGACCGCCGCCTCGAGCTGCGCGGCCGTGGCGTCGCGGGCCGCCCGATGATCGTCGAGCTCGACGACATCGGCATCGCGGGCCGCGCGCGCGGCCGTGAGCTCGCCGGCCGCGACGTCGCGCTCCTCGCGCAGGCGATCGAGCTCGTCCTGGAGCGGGGCGACGCGCTGCGTCTCGGCCCGCGCGCGCTCGAGCTCGCTCGTCGCCGCATCGCGCTCGTCGCGCACCCGCTCGATCTCGGCGGTGAGCGCGGTCAACTGCTCGTGCGCCTGCTCGGCGCGCGTCTGGGTGCCGGCGAGCTCGGCGTAGACCGGAGCCGAGCGCTCGAGCTCGGTGCGCGCGTCGGCGAGCTGCTGCTCGAGCAGGCCGATGTGCTCCCGGGCCTCGGCGAGCTCGGCGCCGAGCGGCGCCGAGCGCTGCACCTCGACACGGGCCGCCTCGAGCTCGTGCTCGAGGCGGGCGGCGCGCGCCTCGGCGTCGGCGAGCTCGGTCCGCTCGCCGGCCGCGCGCTCAACCGTGATCTGGGCGTCGGCGAGCCGGTGCTCGAGGCGCTCGGCTCGGGCCTCGGCCTCGGTGAGCTCGTCGCGCAGCGCGTCGCGACGGGTCGTCGCCTCGCTGAGGCGCTCCGTGAGCGCGGCGGTCGCCTCGTCGGTCTCCACGGTCCGCCGTTCGAGCTCGAGCTCGAGACGGCGGGCCTCCTCGCGCACCGAGCTGAGCGTGGCGGCCTGCTCGTCTGCGTCGCGGCGCTGGCTGTCGACCTCCCCGCGCAGGCGATCGAGCTCGTCCTGGAGCGGCGCGACGCGCTGCGCCTCGGCCCGCGTGCGCTCGAGCTCGGCGATCAGCTCGCCGCGGCGCTCGACGAGCTCGCTCAGCTCGGTGCGCACCGCGCGCAGCTCGTCCTCGGCCGCCCGCTCGCGCTCACCGGCGTCGGTCTGTAGGGCGCCGACGGCCTCGGACCGCTCGGCGCGCAGCGCGGCAAGCTCGGCGTCGAGGTGCTCGGCCTGCGCGCGTGCGTCCTTCAGCTCGCGCGTGGCCTCGACGACGCGAGCGTTCGCGTCCGTCAGCTCCGCGGCCTGCTCGGCGAGCTGCTGCTCGCCCGTCTGCGCGCGCGCCGACTCGGCGCGCGCGTGATCGAGCGCCGCCGTGAGCGCCGTCTGCAGCTCGGACGACGCCGTCCGGGTCTCGGCGTGCTCGCGCTCGATGCGCTCGATCTCGAGGTCGCGCACGAGCGCGACCTCGCGCAGCCGGTTGATCTCGTGGTCGCGCTCCCGGTGGCCCTCCTCGCTCTCCTGGAGCTCGGCCTCGACCTTGCGCGCGTGCGCCTCGGCCCGGCCCGCGCGCTCCTCCAGCTCGGCCGCCTGCTCGCGGGCCTGCTCGAGCGCGCCCCGCATCCCGTCCGCGCGGTCGGTCGCCTCGTCGGCGCCCGCACGCAGCTCCTCGACGCGCAGCGCGAGCGCGGCGCGCTCCTCGGCGGCGGCGTCGGCGCGCTGCTCGGCCTCGCGGGCGCGCTCGGCCAGCTCGTCGCGCGAGGACTGCGCCGCGGCGAGGCTCGCCTGGAGCTCGTCGCGTTCCTCCTCGTGCAGCTGGGCGCCCCGGGCGAGCTCGGCCTCGGCGCGCTGGCCGTCGCTCTCGAGGTGCGTCGCTCGCGCCTGCTCCTCGGCGAGACGGCGGTGCAGCTCGGTGATCTCCGCGGCGGTGTCGGCCTGCTCGGCGGTGCGCGCGCGAAGCTCCTGGAGCTCGATCTCGTCCGCGTGCAGGCGACTGCGCAGCTCCGCGAGGATGCCCTCGAGCTCGACCGAGCGCTCCTGCACCGAGCCCTGCGCCACGCGCGCCTCGGCAAGCCGCGCGTTGGCGGTGTGGCTGGAACGCTCGGCGGCTTGGCGGGCGTGCTGGGCGAGCTCGAGCTCGCGCTCGAGCTCACGGGCTCGCGCCTGGACCTCGGTGAGCTCATGCAGCGGCGCGGTCTCGGCGGCGAGGCGCTGGTGGGCGCGCTCCTGCTCGTCGAGGGTGTCGCGCAGCTCGTCGATCTCCGAGCGTGCGCGGGCGAGCTCGGCCTCGATCGCCGTCGTGCGGGCCCGGGTGTCGGCGGCGTGACGCTCGGCGGCTTCGGCCGACAGCTGGGCGCTGTCGCGCTCGCGCGTGAGCGCGTCGTTGTCCTCGGCGACGCGCAGCGCCTCGACGAGCCTGGCCTCGGCGTAGCGCCGCTTGTCGGTGACGGCGTCGAGCTCCGCGGCGAGCGCGGCGACACGCTCGCGCGCCTCGTCGGCGTCCAGCTCGGCGCGCGCGCTGACGCCCACGCGCTCGGCCAGCTCGGCCTGGAGCGCGTCGCGGTGCTCCTCGGCCGCGGCGCGACGGTCGCGCTCCTGCGCGAGCTCGAGCTCGAGCCGGGTGCGGGCGGCGAGCTCCTCACGCGCCTGCTCACGCTCGGCGCGCAGCGCCCGCTCGGCCCGCCCGCGCGCCTCGGCCTCGGCCTCGAGCTCACGCTCGGCGCGCAGCGCGCGCTCGGCCCGCTCGCGCGCCTCGGCCTCGGCCTCGAGCTCACGCTCGGCGCGCAGCGCGCGCTCGGCCCGCTCGCGCGCCTCGGCCTCGAGCTCGCGCTCACGCTCGGCGGCCGCGCGCCGATCGCGCTCGCCGGGCACCGCCGCGTCGGGGGCGCCGGTGCCGCGCCGGTGCCGCCGCGCGACCGACGGCCGGTCACGCTCGCCGCCCGCCGCCGCGTCCGGCCCGTCGGCGCCGCGCACGCGCGGACGGGGGAGGGGCTGCGCCGGCGCGTCCGCGGGCTCGAGCGCGAACGTCGTCTCGCCGGACAGCCACACGGCCGACGCCGAGTACGCCGCGCGCCAAGGACCGCCGTCGGGTGTCGCCACGGCACCTCGCTGGTCGGGGCTCGGAAGCGCGCTGAGGCGGTGCAGCCGGGGACCGTCGCGCAGCACCAGCTCGGGCGGCTCGATCGGCGTCGGGCGCACGGCGCGCCAGCGCCCGGTGACCCGCAGCAGCACCGTGGACGCGGTCGCGGCCACCTGCTCGAAGCGGTCGACGTCGAAGGACAGGCGATCGGGCATCGGCGCGGTCCTATCCGACGGCGGCGAGCAGGTCGCCGATCGCCTCCAGGGCCGCCGCGCGCACCGGCTCGATCCCGTCCCGGGCGTCGATCACCCGCACCCGCCGCGGCTCGGATGCCGCGAGCACGTCGTAGGCCGTCGCGATCGTGGCGAAGAAGTCGTCGTGCTCGCGCTCGAGCCGGTCGGGCGCCTCGGCGCGGTCGCGCTGGCGGTCGCGGCCGGTCTGCGGGTCGATACGCAGCAGCAGCGTGCGGTCGGCGACGAGGTCGCCGGTGGCGAACGCGTTGATCGCGCGCACGGCCTCGATGCCGAGCCCGCGCCCCGCGCCCTGGTAGGCGAGCGAGGAGTCCACGAAGCGGTCGAGCAGGACCCAGGTGCCGGACTCGAGCAGCGGCTCGATGCGCTCCTCGACCAGCTGGGCCCGCGCGGCGGCGTAGAGCAGCGCCTCGGCCCGGGCGCCGACGCGCAGATCCGGGTCCTTCACCAGCGCGCGCACCCGCTCGGACGCCGCCACCCCGCCCGGCTCGCGCAGCAGCTCGACGGGCACGCCGCGCGCCGCGATCGCCTCGACGAGCGTGCCCGCGAGCGTCGTCTTCCCGGCGCCGTCGAGGCCCTCGATCGTGATCAGCCGTCCCCGAGCCACAGCGGGACCGTACCGACGATCGGGTGCGCAGCGCGGCGTCCCGTCCGCGCGTGCGTGTGTGCCAGCATGGGCGGTCGTGTCGAGCGAGCGTCCATCCGTGCCGTTGCCGGGCCTCGACGCGCAGCCGCACGCGCGCGCCGTGCTCTCCGCCGCCCTCGGACCGGCCGGCCGCCCGTCGCACGCGTATCTGTTCCACGGCCCGCCGGGGTCGGGCAAGCGCCGCGTCGCCGAGGCCTTCGCGGCGGCGCTGCTGGCCGAGGGCGCGGCCGAGCCCGCCGGCGTCGCCGAGCGGGTGGCCCGGCGCACGCATCCCGACCTGACGTGGGTGACGCCGAGCGGCGCCGCGGAGATGCTCGTGGCCGACGTCGACGAGCCGGTGATCGCCGCGGCCACGCGCACGCCGTTCGAGTCCGCGCGGCGCGTGTTCGTGATCGAGCGGGCCGAGACGATGAACGACCAGGCCGCCAACCGGATGCTCAAGACGCTCGAGGAACCCCCGGCGTTCGTACACCTCGTCCTGCTCGTCGATCGCCCCGAGGACCTGCTGGCCACGATCGCCTCGCGCTGCCAGCGCGTGCGCTTCGACCCCCCGTCGAGCGCGGAGATCGCCGTCCGTCTGCGCGAGCAGGGCGTCGCGCCGCCCACGGCGGAGGCCTGCGCCCGCCTGGCCCTCGGCGATGCGCGCCTCGCGGGCGATCTCGCCGTCGCCTCCGGCAGCGCGCTGCGCGCCGGGGCCGAGCGCTACGCGCGGCGCGCGCTGGACGCCGAGATCGCCGATCGGCCGTGGGTGGAGCTGCTCGAGGCCGCGCGCGGCGCCGGCGAGCGCGCCGGGGAGCTCGTCAAGGCGGCCGTCGACGACGAGCTGACGGCGATCCCGACCAAGGAGCGCCGGCGCCACGAGCGCGAGGCCGTCGAGCGCGTCCGGCGCGCCGAGCGGCGGGCGCGCACGCGCGAGCTCGACCTCGGGCTGCGCCTGGCCGGGCTGTGGCTGCGCGACGTTGCCTGCGTGGCCGACGGCATGGACGAGCTCGTCTACGCGGTGGACCGCGCGGACGAGCTGCGCGCCGATGCCGAGGGCCGCACCGGGCGCGGCCCTGCGAGGGGGCGTGGCCCTCATCGAGGACACCCGCCAGCGCCTCGCGCTCAACGTGAGCGAGGAGCTCGCGCTCGAGGCCCTCGCGTATCGGTTGATGGAGCGCCTCGCGCCGGCCGGGGCCGTGGGCTGACCTTTCCCCAGCGGCGCGTCACCGCTCATCGCGCGCACGCGACCTCGCCGTCAGGCCTCGCCGATCGGCCCCAGCCGCGGGGTGCGTCCGTACAGCCGGTGGGCAAGGAAGCGCGAGAAGAGGGGGTGGTTGGGTCCGTGGAAGTCCGAGGACCCGGTGCTGAGCAGACCGAGCTCCTCGCAGCGGTCGGCGAGCAGCAGCGTCTGCTCCTCGGTGTGGGTGACGTAGAAGGCCTCGACCCCGTCGAGGCCCTCGCGCGTGAAGCGAGCGATCGTCCCCAGCACCTCGTGGGGGTCCTCGACGTCCCAGAACGGGTGCGCCCAGATCGCGACGCCGCCGGCCTCATGGACGGTGGCGATCGCCTCCGCGACCGTCGGGACCTCACGTCCGCGAAACGCCGGGCGGCCCTCGATCAGGTAGGCGACGAGGAACGCGCTCGGGTCCTGCAGACCCTCGGCGGCCAGGCGCTCGTCGTTGGCCGGGCATCCGACGACGGCCTGGGCGAGATGCGGGCGGCCGATCGGCGCGCCGGCCGCGCGGCGCCGGTCGATCGCGCGCTCGTCGAGCTCGAAGCCGAGCTCGCGCAGCGACCCCGCCATCCGCTCGGCGCGCCGGCCGCGATCGGCCCGGAACGCGGCCAGGCGCTCGGACAGCGCGGCGTCGCGGTGGTCGATGCCGTAGCCGAGGATGTGCAGGTCCTCGCCGGCGGGATCGACCGAGGACAGCTCGACCGCGGTCACGACGCGTACGCCGTGCGCCTCGCCGGCGCGCAGTGCCTCGTCGACGCCGGCGGTGGTGTCGTGGTCGGAGAGCGCGAGCAGCCGCACGCCGGCCTCGGCGGCCATTCGCACCACCTCGGCCGGCTCGAGCTCGCCGTCGGAATGGCACGAATGTGCCTGCAGATCGAAGGTCGGGGTGGCGGACACGGCCGCTCATCATGACCGGCGCCCGCCACCGGCGCCGCACGAGCGATAATGGTCTGATCGTCCGTCCTCTCACTAGAGTGTCGGGACGAGGGGTTGGCGGTCGTCGCTCGACTGCCGATAGTTGTCATGGAACGGCCACCCTGGAGGCATGTCGGTGAGCAGCAACCCAGCCCACGTCTCACCGGAGCGAGAGCGGTGAGACGGCGGATCCTCTTTCGCAGCAGACCCCCGCGGGACGTCGACCGCGAGGCGCGCGATCGCGACGCGTATGAGCGCACGCACCGCGTGCTGCTCGGGCTCCCCGAGCAGCAATGGACGGTCGTCAGCCCGTACAACCATCGCCAAGGCCACACCGGGCACGTGCTCGTCGGACCCGCCGGCGTGTACCTGGTGATCGCCCGCAAGCCGCTGGGCTCGGTGCGCGTCAAGGACGGCGTTCCGTGGTTTCGCCAGGGCGCCGACAGCCAGCACGAGCGCCCCGCCACCGACGTCGCCCGCAAGGCGCTCGACCCCGCGCAGGCGCTGGCCCGCGAGATCCGCTCGCGCACCGGGCGCGGTCCCGCCGTGCACGCCGTCGTGGCGCTGTGGTCGGAGTTCCCCCAGCGGGTCGCCGAGACCAATCAGGTCACCTTCGTGCACGGGCGCGAGCTCGCCGGATGGCTGCGCTCACGGCCGCCCGAGCTCGATCGTCCGGGCCTCGACGAGGTGGCCCAGGCGACGGCCAACATCGCCGCCGAGCACGCGCGGCGTTTCAAGCACTCGCCGGGCTCGCGCGCGGCCTGAGCCCGCCGCGACGAGCGCGGCGGGCGTCAGACGGGCGTCAGGAGGGGTTGCCGAGCGCCTCGCCGCCGACGTACGGCTCGACGCGCTCGGCGAGGGTGTGGCGGAAGTTGCGCAGCCAGCTGTAGTAGGTGCGGGCCTGGCGGCCGAGCGGGGTGGTATCGAGCTCGGCCGGACCCTGGCACTCGAGCCGATGGAAGGCGGCGTCGGTCTGCTGGGCACGCCGCAGCTCCTCGCCCCAGGTCACCTCGAGGTAGGCGAGGGCGACCTTCAGCTCGCCGGCGCGCATCGAGGCGGCGTCGTCGAGTTGGTCGAGGACGGTCATGAGCTCCTCCTGCAGCCAGCGGTGCTCGGCGTGGATGCGGAGGAGAAGGGCGGTGTCAACGGGAGGGTTCATATGGGCGATCTGGGACTCGATCTGGGAGGTGGGGGGGACCGGCTCTGCCATGGGATTCGGCGGCCCCAATCGGGCTCTTGAGAACCCGTCGGCTGCTCTGAACGCTCGTTCCGCAGCGATGAGTAGGGTCGCGGCGAACGGCGTTTGGAAACTGGGTCATTCGTCTACGCCGCGGGGCCCGGCCGCGCGTCGCGTGCAGCCGATCGGGGTCAAGCGATCAGCGCTCGCGCCGATGCTATGGGTGTGAATGCGCACTTTCCGCAGCTGCGCCGCCACGCTCCCTCGACCGGCCGCGCTCCCGGTCAGTACACGCGGGCGCTCGTGCGGCGGATGCGGATGCGGGCGCTGCTGACGCTCGGGATGTTCGCCGTGTTCACGGTGCTCGTCGGTCGCGTCTCCGGCTTCAACCACGTGCTGTTCGAGATCGCCGAGGTCGCCCTGCTGTGCGCGTGCTTCGCGGTCACCCGCTACGTGCTGCCGGTCGTCGAGCGCTACGACCGCGGCGCGAAGGGCGAGGAGTACGTCGGCTCGATCCTCGACGAGTTGCGTGCCGAAGGCTGGCTGGTGATCCACGACGCCGAGCTGCAGCACAGTAACGTCGATCACATCGTGCTCGGGCCGGGCGGCCTGTTCACGATCGAGACGAAGAGCAACCCGGGCCCGATCAGTGTCCAGCGCCTGCACGGCCGGCTGATCCGCCAGGTGCAGCTGCAGCGCGAACGCGTCGAGGCGCTCATCGGCCAGTCGGCCGAGCCACTGCTCGTGTACAGCCGCGCCCGCGTGGATCGCCCGGGTCGACGCCGCAAGGGCATCCGCGTGCTCGAGGCCGACATGCTTCCGGGCTTCCTGGAGGAGCACCCGCGCACGCTGAACGACGAGCAGATCGCCGAGGTGCGCGCCCGCCTGCTGGCGACCTTCGACGCGAAGACCGGGCGCCCGCGGCGCCCGCTGGCCGAGCGCTTCGCGCCGGCGAGCAAGCCGTCCTGACGGCGCGCCGCCGCGCGCGCTACGAGCCTCGGCCAGAACCGGACCGAGACGACCAGTCCGAGGGGTAACCTGACGATAGGGCTCGTGACGGTCCTCACAATCGAATAGCAAGTTGTCATCGAGTGTGCCGGCGGCGATCCCGCCCGGCACCGGAGTCGGAACGGGCGGCGATCCCGCCCACCGAGAAAGGGCTGAACGCCTATGGCGACGCACGTGGCAGGCGAACTGGAGCGCGCGGAGATCCCGCTCGCGCCGCCCCACCTCGATCCACCGGATCGAGCCCGGCTGTTGCGGTTCATGCTGCTGATGCGCGGCATCGAGGAGCGCGCGATGGCGCTCTACCGCCAGGGCAAGGTGCCCGGGTCCTTCTACGACGGGCACGGGCAGGAGGCCGTCTCGACCGGTGCCGCGTACGCGCTCGGCCCGGCCGACCGCCTGTGCGTCCTGCACCGCGACCTCGCCGCGCACCTCGTCCGCGGCGTGGCGATCGAGCGGATCCTCGGCCAGTACATGGGCCGCGCCGACGGGGTCACCGGCGGCCGCGACGGCAACGTGCACTTCGGCGAGCGGCGCCTGGGCTGCGTCGGCATGGTCTCGATGCTGCCCGACATGATGCTCGTCGCCACCGGCATGGCCATGGCCTTCCGCCTGCGCGGCGAACGGCGCTGCGCGCTCACCTGGGTCGGCGACGGCGCCACCTCGCGCGGCGACTTCCACGAGGCGCTGAACTGGGCCGGCGTGCAGCGGCTGCCGGTCATCTTCGTGCTCGAGAACAACCAGTACGCCTACTCGACGCCGACGGCGCAGCAGTTCGCGGTCGACCCGATCGAGCATGCGAGCGCGTACGGCTTCCCCGGCGTCGTCGTCGATGGTAATGACGTCGAGGCGCTCTTCGAGGTGACGCGTGCCGCGCGCGAGCGCGCGCTGGCGGGGGAGGGCCCGACGCTGATCGAGGCGGTGACGATGCGCATGCACGGTCATGCGGCCCACGACGACATGCGCTACGTCCCCGAGGCGCTGCTGGCCCACTGGCGCGAGCGCGATCCGATCGCGCTGCAGGAGCGCCGCGTGGCCGCGCTCGGCGTCGACGTGCGCCGCCCTGCGCGCCGAGGTGCTGGCCGAGATCGACGCGGCCGCCGAGCGGGCGCTGACCATGCCGATGCCCGATCCGGCCACGGCGACCGACGGCGTGTTCTGCGAGGGCGAGGCCGAGGCGCTCGGCGACGGCCAGGCGCCGTGGAGCGGCCTTGCCGCCAAGGCGGTGGGCGATGCCTGAGCTCACCTACCTGCAGGCGATCTCCGAGGGCCTGCGCGAGGAGATGCGCGCCGACGAGCGCGTGTTCGTGATGGGCGAGGACGTCGGCCATTTCGGCGGCGCCTTCAAGGTGACCGACGGCATGCTCGACGAGTTCGGCGAGCGGCGCGTCATCGACACGCCGCTGGCCGAGTCGGCGATCATCGGCACGGCGATCGGCGCGGCCGTCGTCGGCCTGCGCCCGGTGTGCGAGATGCAGTTCGCCGACTTCATCTCCTGCGGCTTCGACCAGCTCGTCAACGTCGCCGGGAAGATGCACTACCGCCAGGGGCTCGCGGTCCCGCTCACCGTGCGCCTGCCCTCGGGCGGCGGGTTCTCCGGCGGACCCTTTCACTCCCAGAACCCCGAGGCCTGGTTCATGCACGCCCCCGGGCTGAAGGTGCTCGCGCCGTCGACCGCCGAGGACGCCAAGGGCCTGCTGATCGCGGCCATCCGCGACCCCAACCCGGTGTGCTTCTTCGAGCACAAGCACCTCTACCGCCGCATCCGCGGCGAGGTGCCGCCCGGCGCCTATGAGACGCCGATGCGCGCGCGAGTGGCCCGGTCGGGCGCCGACCTCGTCGTCATCGCCTACGGCGCGATGGTGTGGTCCGCGCTCGAGGCGACCGAGGACCTCGACGGCGCGCACATCGAGGTTCTCGATCTGCGCTCGCTGGTGCCCCTCGACGAGGCGGCGATCCTCGACTCGGTCGCGCGCTGCTCGAAGGTGGTGATCGTCGACGAGGCCAACTCGACGTGTGCCGCCGGCGCGCAGGTCGCGGCGCTCATCGCCCAGCACGGCTTCGAGCACCTCGACGGGCCGGTGGTGCGCGTCGGCTCTCCCGACGTGCCGATTCCCTTCTCACCACCGCTCGAGCGGGCGGTGCTGCCCCAGGTATCCGACATCGCGCAGGCCTGCCGTGAGCTTCTCGCCTACTGATCCGACGGCGCCCTCGAGCGCCGACGGCGCGATCGTGGTCGATGTCGTGATGCCCCAGATGGGCGTGTCCGTGGCCGAGGGCACCCTTGTCGCCTGGCACAAGCGCCCCGGCGACTGGGTGCTCGCCGACGAGACGATCTGCGAGATCTCGACCGACAAGATCGACACCGACGTGCCCGCGCCGGCGAGCGGGCGCGTGGCCGAGCTGCTCGTGCGCGAGGACGAGACGGTGCCGGTCGGCACCGTGCTCGCGCGCATCGCCACCGACGCGGTGGCCGGGCAGGCGCACCCCGACGAGCGCGGGCCGGTGGCCGCGCGCCTGCCCTCGCCGGTGCCCGCCGCGCCGCCCGAGGGCCGGGCGGCCGAGCCGGTCGTGGAGCCCGGCTCGCCGGTGCCGCCGCCCGCTCCGGCCGGCCCGGCCGCGGAGCCCGCGGCGCCGCTACCGCCGCGCGCCGCGGCGGGGCCGGTCTCGCCGGTCGTGCGCCGGATCGCCGAGCGTGAGGGCATCGACCTGTCGTGCGTGAGCGGCAGCGGTCGCGGTGGGCGCGTGCGCAAGCAGGACGTGCTCGCCTACCTGGCCGGGCGCGACGCCGGCGGCGGGCAGGCCCCGCCGCTGCACATCGAGAGCCCCTACCGCGAGGACGTCGACACCGGCGCGGTGGTGAGCGAGCCGCTCTCGCGCATGCGCCGCTCGATCGCCGAGCACATGGTGCGCTCGCTGCACACCGCGGCGCACTGCACCTCGATCATGGAGGTCGACATGTCGGCCGTCGAGTCGCAGCGCGCGCGGCTCGGCGTCACGAGCCTCGCGTTCGTCGCTCGCGCCGCGATCGATGCGCTCGCGGCCCATCCGCGTCTGAACGCGACGCTGCGGGACGGCGTCCTGGAGCGCCATCGCGACGTCAATCTCGGCGTCGCCGTGTCACTTGGCGACGACGGGCTGATCGTGCCGGTCATCGCACGGGCCCAGGAGCTGTCGGTGCAGGGGCTGGCGGCGCGGATCCGCGAGCTCGCCCGCCGCGCTCGCGCCGGAGAGCTGACGCCCGACGAGGTCGCCGGCGGCACGTTCACGATCACGAACCCGGGCAGCTTCGGCACGCTCGCCTCGACGCCGATCATCAACCAGCCGCAGGTGGCGATCCTCGACCTCGAGGCGATCGTCAAGCGCGCCGTCGTCGTGACCGACGAGCACGGCGACGGCATCGCGATCCGGCCGATGACGAACCTCTGCCTGTCCTGGGACCACCGCGCCCTCGACGGGGCGCTCGCGGCCCAGTTCCTGGCCACGGTGCGCCACGCCCTGCAGGGCTGGGGAAAGGAAGGATGAGATGAGCACGCACGTCGCCGGCCCCGGAGGTTCGGGCGCGTTACTCGGCGGCCTCGATGCCGGCGAGCACGAGCAGCTGCTGATCCGTCGCGGGGACCGCACCGGGATCCACACGATCGTGGCGATCCACTCGACGGCGCTCGGGCCAGCGCTCGGGGGATGTCGCATCTGGCACTACGCGACGCTGCCGGATGCCGTCGGCGACGCGCTGCGCCTGTCGCGGGCGATGACGCTGAAGGCGTCGGCGGCCGGGCTGGCGCTCGGCGGCGGCAAGGGCGTCATCGCGGTGCCCGCCGGGCTGGAGCCGAGCAGCGCGCTGCGCCACGAGATGCTGCGCGACTTCGCCGACACGGTCAACAGCCTGCAGGGGCGCTACATCACCGCCGAGGACGTCGGCACGACGAGCCGCGACATGGCGGTCCTGGCCGGCTTCTGCCGGCACGTCGTCGGCCGCCCCACCGAGGGTGGCGGCTCGGGCGACCCGGGCGAGTTCACCGCGAGGGGCGTTCAAGCGGCGATGCGCGCGTGCTGCGCGCACGCGTTCGGCCTCGCCGACGTCGCCGGGCGCTCGGTGGCGATCGTGGGCCTCGGCAGCGTCGGTACCCATCTCGCGCGGCGCCTCGCTCACGCGGGCGCGACGCTGTACGTGTCGGACATCGATCCCCGCCGCGAGGTCGTCGCGCGCGATCTCGGCGCGCACTGGCTCGAGCCGGGCGAGGCGCTCGGCGCCGAGGTCGACATCCTCGCGCCGTGCGCACTCGGCGGGATGCTCGACGACGAGCGTGTCGATGCGCTGCGCTGCCGTGTCGTCTGCGGCGCAGCGAACAACCAGCTCGCCCACGACGGCGTCGCCGAGCAGCTCGCCGCGCGCGGGATCCTCTACGCCCCCGACTTCATCGTGAACGCTGGCGGGCTGATCAACGTCGCGCTCGAGCTGACCGGGTATGACGCCGCGCAGGCGGTGCGCCGCTGCACGGAGATCGAGGCCGTGCTCGGGCGCGTGCTCGATCACGCCGACGAGGCCGGCGTCACGCCGCTGCAGGCGGCCGCCGAGCTCGCGCATCGCTGGCTGTCGGCCGCGTCGGCCGCCCGCGCGTGAGCGCCAGCCGGCCGTGCGGCAGTGATCATTTGGTCGGCGAGGCCGCGTTCCGCGGCCTCGCCAGCTACGTTTGAGGGCGAGCAGGCATGCCGATCGCCCCCTTCGCCCCCCGCCCGGTTCCGCACGACGTCGAGGTGCGGCGCGCGCGCCTCGCCGTGGCCGCGGCCGTCGTCGGCATCGCGGCGGCCATCCTCGCCTACGCGATCTCGCCCTCGATCCGCCACGCCGTCGGCCACGCCGCGCGCGGCGTCGGCCACGCCGTCGCCCGGGTCGCCGACCGCGTGTTCCCCGACCACACGGTGTCGGCGCCGGCCCTGCCGACCGAGACGCTGAGCGGCGCTACGGTCACGCTGAAGACGCTGCACGGGCATCCCGCGCTGATCACGTTCTGGTCGCCGTCGTGCGCCGCCTGCGCCCAGAGCGCCGCGGCCGTCGAGGCCTTCGCGCGCAGCGCCGCGCCCTACCGGATCGTCGGCGTGGCCGACGGCGGCACCCGCCCGGCCGCGCTTCGCTTCCTACAGGTCCACGGCTGGACGTTCACGAACCTGCGTGACGGCGACGGCTCGGTCTCCCGCCGCTACGGGGCGAAGGCGGCGTCCGCGCTCCCGCTGACGATCGTGATCGACTCTTCCGGGCACATCAAGGCGACCCTGCGCGGCCCGCGCACCGCCGCGCAGTTGAACGCCGCGCTCACCGCGAAGTACAACGACACCAAGTGACGCCGGCCCGCCCCCGTAGGACTCGCGCGCCAGGGCGACGGCGCCCGCGCTCGCCGCGGGGCACCGCCGGGCGCGCCGGCCTGCGTGAGCGAGGGTCGACGGCGTCGCGCGGCCTACGTGAGCGAGGGTCGAGGGCGTCGCGCGGCCTGCTGGCCGCCGTCGTCCTGGCCGCCGTCGGCGTCACCGGCTGCGGCAGCGCCTCGCCGGCTCCGCCCGCCGCCGCGAGCAGTCCGGCCGCGGCCGCGAGCGGCTCACTCGGCGCGCCGGCGCTCGCGCACCGCACGACGGTGACGCTCGTCCTGGACTTCGTCCCGAACGCCGTGCACGCCGGCATCTACCGCGCGATCGCCGCCGGCTACTACAACCGGCTGAACATCGCGCTGCGCGTCGTGCAGCCGACGAGCACGAGCGACACGCTGCGGCTCATCGACGCCGGCCGTGCGCAGTTCGGCCTCGCCGACGGGCTCGACATCGCCCAGCTCATCGCCGCCGGTGGCGATGCCCAGTCGATCATGGCCATCACCCAGCGGCCGCTCGGCGGGCTGATCGCGCTCGCCTCCGAGCACCTCACGTCCCCGCGCGAGCTGCAGGGCCGCACCGTCGGCATCACCGGCGTGCCCTCCGATGCGGCCGTGCTCGACACCGAGGTGAGTGCGGCCGGCGGCCGGCCGGCGAGCGTGCGCGTCGTCAACGTCGGTTTCAACGGCGGGACGGCGCTCGCCTCCGGGCGCCTGGCCGCCTTCACCGGATACTGGCCGGACGACGGTGTGCAGCTGCAGGTGGCCGGCCACCCGATCACCGTGTTCGCGCTCGACGACTACGGCGGTCCGCGCTACCCCGGCCTGGAGGCCTTCACGACGCGGCACCTGCTCGGCGGCGACCCGGCGCTCGCGCGGGCGTTCCTGGCCGCGACGGTGCGCGGCTATGAGGACACGATCGCCGATCCGGCACGCAGCGTGGACGAGCTGCTCGCGCTCAACCCGGGGCTCTCGCGGGCGCTCACGACGGCGTCGCTGCACGCCTACCTGCCGCTGTTCGACGCGAGCGGGAGCGTGCCGGTCGGCACGTTGTCCGCGTCGCATCTGGGCGCGCTGTCGGCGTGGATGGTCGCGCACGGGCTCATCCCGCGGGCGATCAGCCCGTCGCGCTTCGCGACGAACGCGTTCCTGCCGGCCGCCGGCCGCCCGTAAGATCCGCCCGGATGGCCACGCCGCAGCTCGTCGTCACGCCGCCGGAGCGGCACGTCCACGTCCGGCGCCTCGTCATCGGCGCACTCGTCATCGTCGTGATCGGCGCCGCCGCGACGCTCTTCGGCTGGGACCTCACCGGCTGGGTCAAGCACATCTGGAACACGGTCAAGGCGATTCCGATCGGCACCCTGATCGTCGCGATCGTGCTGATCACGCTGCAGACGGGCACGACCGCGTACGCGTGGTGGTGGATCCTGCGCTTCGGCTATCCGAAGGCGGTCATCCCCTGGGTGCAGGTCTTCGCGTGCTATGCGGCGGCGGTGGCACTCAACTGGGTCGTGCCGGCGAACCTCGGCACGCTCGCGATGCTGATGATGTTCACCACGATCATCGCCGGCGCCACCTTCGCCGGCGTACTGGCCGGCATGGCCGTCCAGAAGATCTACTACACGCTCATCGGAGCGGCCGTCTACGTGTACCTGTTCCTCAGCGTCGGCGGTTCCTTCGACCTGCAGTTCGGCTTCGTCTCGGCTCATCCGTGGGCCACGCTGATCCTCGTCGCCGGCCTGGCGGCGCTGCTGTTCCTCGTCGGGCGGATCCTGAGGGAGCGGCTGCGCAAGTGGTGGGAGCAGGCGCAGGTCGGCGCCCAGATCCTCGTGCATCCGCGCGCCTACCTCGGACGCGTGCTCGTTCCCGAGCTGATCAGCTACGCGGCCTACCTCGGCGTGATCGCCGTGTTCCTGGCCGCCTACAACATCCCGGTCAGCTTCCACACGATCGCGCGGGTGGTGGCGGGCAACTCGATCGCCAACACGACGGCGGTGACGCCCGGCGGCGCCGGCGTCACCCAGGCCTTCAACGTCGCCTCGCTGAAGGGCATCACGAGCGCCTCGAACGCGACCGCCTACTCGGTGGCCCAGCAGCTCGTGGTCACCGTGTGGAGCATCCTGCTGGCCATCGCGCTGCTCGTGCGGGCCTTCGGCTGGTCGGGCGGGCGGACGCTCGTCTCGCAGTCCTACAGCGAGGCGCGCACGAAGACCGCCGATCAGAAGGCCGCGCGCAAGGCCAAGCGCGAGGCCAAGCACCACGACCAGACCGCGGAGGACGCGGCGACGTAGGGCCGCCTTCGGGGTGGGGAGTGGGCGCTGAGCAGGGACGATGCGTGCCCTCCGCAGCGGCGGCTACGTTGGTGGGCATGGACGAGCTGCTGCAGACGATCGCGCAGGCGAGCGCCGAGCTGGCCGCGGCGCCCGGCGACGGCCTCGCCCAGGCCCGCGGACGCGGCGCGCTCGCGCAGGCGCGCGAGCGGTGGGCTGGTCTCGGCGTCGAGCAGCGAGCGGCGCTCACCGAGCCGGCCGCGGCGCTGCGCGGCCTGCTCGACGCCGCGCCGCCCCCGGCGGCCCCGGCGGAGGACGAGGCCTGGGTGGACGAGGAGCCGCCGGACGGGGGGTCGGCGTGGTCGCGACCGGCGGCGGGACGGCCGGACGGCGGCGCCGATCCGGGGCCGCGCACGGTCGTCGACCCCGAGCCGACCGGTCCCGTGCCCACGCCCGAGGCGCTGCTCGCGCGCCTGGGGCTCGAGTCCTTCCGGCCCGGGCAGCGCGAGGCGGTGGCTGCGGCGCTCGACGGCCGCGACACGCTCGTCGTCATGCCGACCGGCGGCGGCAAGTCGCTGTGCTACCAGCTGCCGGCGCTCGCCGACCGCGGCCTCGTCGTCGTCATCAGCCCGCTGATCGCGCTGATGGCCGATCAGCTGCGGCGCATGCGCGAGGGCGGCGTGCGCGCGGCCATGCTTGCCTCCGGCCTGTCGGAGCAGGAGTACCGCGGCGCGCTGCGCGACATCCGCTCGGGCGAGGCGCAGCTCGTGCTCGCGGCGCCGGAGCGCTTCGCCTCGGCGGCGTTCCGGGGAGCGCTCGCGCGGCGTCGCGTCGCGCTGTTCGTGGTCGACGAGGCCCACTGCGTCACCGAGTGGGGTCACGACTTCCGCCCCGACTACCTGCGCCTCGATCACGCGATCGCCGAGCTCGGCCGCCCGCCGGTGATGGCCGCCACGGCGACGGCCACACCGCGGGTGGCGCGCGAGATCGCCGAGCGGCTGGGCCTGCGCGATCCCGTGTCGGTGCGTTCGGGCTTCGACCGGCCGAACATCGCCTTCGACGTGTTCGCCGTCGAGGGGAAGGGCGCGATGGCGCGCAAGCGCGGCGCGCTGCTGCACCGCCTGCGGCGCGACGGTGGTCTGCCGGCCATCGTCTACTGCGGCACGCGCAAGGACAGCGAGGCGGTCGGCGAGTTCCTGCGCGCGCGCGGGCTGAAGGCGGTCGTCTACCACGCCGGGCTGCCGGCCGAGGCTCGACGCCGGGCCCAGACCGACTTCATGGAGGGACGGGCCGAGGTGGTGGTGGCCACCAACGCCTTCGGCATGGGCGTCGACAAGGCCGACGTGCGCACCGTCGCCCACTGGGCGATACCGACCAGTCTCGAGGCGTACTACCAGGAGGCCGGACGCGCCGGGCGCGACGGACGTCCCGCGGACGCGCTGCTGCTCGCCGCCCGCTATGACCTCGGTCGCCTGATCCGCTTCAACACCGAGCGCTCGACGAGCGTGGCCGACGTGCAGCGCTACGTCGACCGCCTCGCCCGCGCCGCCACCGGCGGGGTGCTCGAGACCGAGCCGCCGGGCGACGAGGAGCGCGTGCTGCTGTCGATCGCCGAGCGTGCGGGCGCGTGTGTGCTCGAGCCGGCGGGCGGCGGGCGCATGCGGATCTCCCTCTCCGGCCACCTGGACGCGGGGGCGGCGCACGCCGCGATCAGGGTCGCCCGCGATCGCGGCTGGGAGGCCTACCGCGCGATCGAGCGCTTCATGACCAGCGACGTCTGCCGGCGCCGCCAGCTCCTGGACCACTTCGGTGACCACGCCCCCGGTGCGCCGACCGGCCGCTGCTGCGACGTCTGCGATCCGGACCCGTCCCTCGCGCTCGCCGCCGTGGAGGTGAGCGACGGGCGGGTGCGCGAGCGTCGCGGGGCCGCGACGGCCGGCATGCAGGCGAGCCTCGTCCCGGCTGGTCCGCCGGTGGACGCCGACGAGTTCGAGCGGCTGAAGGCCTGGCGTTTCCGTCGCGCCGAGGGCAAGCCCGCCTACACCGTCGCCACCAACTCGGCCCTCGAGGAGGTCCTGCGCCGGCGCCCGGGCGACGAGTCGGCGCTGCTGGCCATCCGAGGGATCGGGCCGGCGTTCTGCGCCAAGCACGGCTCGTCGCTGCTCGAGGAGCTCGCAGGGTTGTCGTAGCCTCGCGTCGCGAGCTACCGCGGCGGTCGGCTCACCCTTGTCGAGCGAGCTGCGGCCGTCTCAAGGGTTGCCCCGCCGCCGCCGATCCCTCGACTCATGGAGCAGATCGAGCTCTCCGGCGTCATAGGTGCGCTTTCCTACGCACTCGATGTGGTCGGGGGACAGCGCCCGGGCCACGCGGTCCGCACCTGCCTGATCGGGATGCGTCTGGCCGAGGAGCTCGATCTCGACGCCGCCGAGCGCTCGGATCTGTTCTACGCGCTGCTGCTCAAGGACGCCGGTTGCTCGGCTAACGCGAACGCCATGGCCACGGTGCTCGCGACCGACGACCGCGCGGCCAAGGCGTCGATGACGCTCGTCGACTGGACGGACCGCCGCGCGTCGTTCCTCTGGGCGCTGCGGACGGTGGCCTCCGGCGCCGGGCCGCGGCGGCGCGTCGCGGCGCTGTGGCGTCTGCGCGGCGAGGGCCCGGTCACGCGAGGGTTCATGGAGGCACGCTGCGATCGCGGTGCCGAGATCGCCCGCATGCTGTTCCTCTCGGAGGAGACCGCCTCCGCGATCCACGGCCTCGCCGAGCGCTGGGATGGGCAAGGCGTGCCCGACGGCCTGTGCGGCGAGGAGATCCCGCTCGCCGCCCGCATCCTGTGTCTCGCGCAGACGGTCGAGGCGTTCCACGCCGACGGAGGCGTCAAGGCGGCACGCTCGGTGGCCAAGCGACGGCGCGGCCGATGGTTCGACCCCACCCTCGTCGATGCCTTCCTGCGCTTCTGCGGTGATCGGGACTTCTGGGGCGCGCTGGAGGCGCCGGACGTCTCCAAGTGGGAGCCGCCCGACCTCGCGCTCGTCTGCGACGACGACCGTCTCGATCGCATCGCCCAAGCCTTCGCGCGGGTGATCGACGCCAAGTCGCCGTTCACGGCCCGTCACTCTCAGCGCGTGGCCGAGATCGCCGACGGGGTGGCCGAGGTGCTCGGCTTCGACGCCGACGAGCGGCGGATCCTGCGACGCGCCGCGCTTCTGCACGACATCGGCAAGCTGGCGATCTCGAATCGGATCCTCGACAAGCCGGGCAAGCTGACCGATGAGGAGTTCCGCGAAGTGCAGTCCCACCCGGTGCACTCGCTGCACATCCTCCAGCGCGCGCCCTGTTTCAGGGAGTTGGCCGATCTCGCGGCCAACCACCACGAGCGGCTCGACGGCAGCGGCTACCCCCGCGCGCTCGGCGCCGACGCCCTCGACCTGCCGATGCGAGTGCTCGCGGTCGCCGACGTGTACGAGGCCCTCACCGCCGACCGGCCCTACCGAGGGTCGCTCACGGCCGACGAGGCGCTCGCCATCATCGACCGGGACGTCCCCCACCGGCTGGACCTCACGGCCAGGAACGCGCTGAAGGCGCTCGTCAGTCGCTCGCCCGGCCGCCTGGCGGGCTCTGAAGAGACGTCGAGCAGCGCCCGCGCCGCCTAGAGGGTGCGGTGATGGCGTCATCGATCATCGGTCTGCCTGGGCCGGACAACGTGGACACCGCACACGATCGTGCCGATAATCACTAAGCATGTCGCGACGTAAGGCCACGCCCAAGCCCGACACTCCGCCGCCGGAAGCGACCGCTCGGCCCGACGCTCCGACGGTCCTGCCCGGCATCAGCGCGATCGATCTCGACTTGATCGAGGACGCGCTGTCGCGATCGGTGCCCAAGGCTCCGGCGCGGCGCAGCGTCCGATCCCGCACACCGCGGCCGGCGCCGGGCCGCACCCCGGCGCGCGGGCGGGCCCGTCGGCCGGGCGGCGGCACCGCCGACTCGGCCTGATCGCCGGCGCCGCTCGGCGCGGCGAACGGACCGTCGGCGCCGGTTGACGAGCCGCGTCATAGACTGGCGGCCATGTCGGCCTCCAGCCCTGCCGGCGAGACCCGCTCGCGCTTCACCTCCGCCCTGGCCGAGTCGCTCGCCGATGACGTCGTCGCCCGCCTCGATCGCTACGCCCGCATCGCCACGACGTCCAACCGCGATCGTGACCGCAGCCCGAGCACGCCCGGCCAGCTCGAGCTGAGCCTGCTGCTCGTCTCCGAGCTGCACGAGCTCGGGCTCGCCGACGCCCTGCTCGACGAGCACGGATACGTGTTCGCCACGCTCGAGCCGACGGTCGACGGCGACGTGCCGACGATCGGGCTCATCTCCCACGTCGACACCAGCCCCGACGCGCCCGGCGCGGGCGTCGAGCCGATCGTGCACCGCAACTACGACGGCGGCGTCATCGAGCTGCCGCGCGGCGGCACGGTGCTCGACCCCGAGCGGATGCCGGAGCTGCTCGAGCAGGTCGGGCACGACATCGTCAGCTCGAGCGGCGACACGCTGCTCGGCGCCGACGACAAGGCCGGCGTCGCCGAGATCATGGCCGCCGTCGCGCACCTCGCCGCGCACCCCGAGCTGCCGCGACCCCGCCTGCGCATCGGCTTCACGCCCGACGAGGAGATCGGCATGGGCGCATCGCTGTTCGACATCGAGCGCTTCGGTGCCATCGGCGCGTACACGATCGACGGCTCCGAGCTCGGCGAGCTGCAGGCCGAGACGTTCACCGCCTCGGAGGTCGTGCTGGCGATCGAGGGCGTCGAGGTGCACCCGGGCTTCGCCTACGGCAAGCTCGTCAACGCGACGCGGCTGGCCGCGCAGGTCATCGCCGCGCTCCCACCCGAACTGACGCCCGAGGCGACCCGCGAGCGCGAGGGCTTCATCCACGTGTACTCGGTCACCGCCACGCCGGGACGTGCGGAGATCCGCGCGATCGTGCGCGACTTCGAGGACGATCTGCTCGGCGAGCACGTCGCGCTGCTGCGCCGCACCGCCGAGGAGATCGTCGCGGCCGAGCCACGCGCCCGGCTGCTCGTGCAGGTCGCCCACCAGTATCCGAACATGGGCCGCTACCTCGACGAGTTCCCGGCGGTCGTGGCGGCGGCCGACGCGGCTATCCGCGACGAGGGGATCGAGCCGCTGCGCACCGCCGCGCGCGGCGGGACCGACGGCTCGCAGCTGAGCGCGAAGGGCCTGCCCACGCCGAACCTGTTCACCGGGGGGCACGAGTATCACTCGGTGCGCGA
The DNA here is from genome assembly GCA_963710725.1 of uncultured Solirubrobacterales bacterium. Taxonomy (GTDB): domain Bacteria; phylum Actinomycetota; class Thermoleophilia; order Solirubrobacterales; family Solirubrobacteraceae; genus CAVQBJ01. The sequence goes on from CAVQBJ010000001.1 coordinate 478,007, forward strand.
GTGGGCCTCGGTACGCGAGATGGCGGCCGCCGCGGCGACGATCGTGCGCCTCGCCGCGGTGTGGACGCGCGAGGAGTTCCGCCACGCGCGGCCGCGCGGGTCGTGACGACGCACGCCATACGGGTGACTCCTCTCGCCGTGGCGATGAGGCGACCGTAGCCCCGGGGCGGGTCGATGCCAGTGCCATCTGCGGCCCACGCGCGTCTTCGCCACCGGCGACGCTCGGCGTGAGGGGCCCGCTCGACCGGGCCCGGGCTCCGGCGGCGCCCCTCGGCGCGCGGCTGTACGAGTCCCACTACCTGACGGCGGTCGCGCCCGGCGGCGGTCGCGCGGTCTGGCTGCGCTACACGGCGAACAAGGAGTGCGGTGAGCCGGCGCGCGGCACGCTCTGGTGCACGCTGTTCGCGGCCGCCGCCGGACCGATTGCGCGCCGCGGCGCCTCGGCGCGCCCGCTCGGGGCTCCACCCGCCGGCGGCTGGGCGCGAATCGACGGCGCGACGATCGCGCCAGGGCGCGCCGAGGGCGCGCTCGAAGACTGCACGTGGTCGGTCAGCTGGCGCGCCGACGCGCCGGCGCTGCCCTACCTCCCCCGGCCCGGTTTCTACGACCGCCCGCTGCCGCGGTCCAACGGCGTCGCGCTCGCCCCGGCCGCCACGTTCGACGGGCGGCTCGAGATCGCCGGCGAGCATGTCGAGCTCCGCGGCTGGCGCGGCATGGTCGGCCACAACTGGGGGGTCGACCACGCCGACCGCTGGATCTGGCTGCACGCGACCGGTCTCGGCGATCGCGACCCCGACGGGTGGCTCGACCTCATCCTCGCTCGCGTGCGCGTGGGCGGGCGCCTGTCTCCGTGGCTGCCGGCGGGCGGCCTGTGCCTGGACGGCGCGCTGCATCGCGTGAAGCTCGGTCGCGACGCGCGCGGCCTGCGCGTGGAGAGCGACGCCGAGACGCTCACCGTCGCGCTGCCGCGGCTGCCCGGCGGCGGCCTCGAGATCGTGGCGAGCTCGCCGGCGGCGAGCGCGGTGCACTGGGACTACGCCAGCCCCGGCGGCGGCGGGCGACAGGTGCGCAACTGCTCGATCGCCTCGGCGCGGTTCGCGCTCGGCGGCGGGGAGCCGATCGAGATCGAGGGGTCGGTCGCGGTCGAGATCGGGGGGTAGGGGCCCGAGACCGCGGGGCCGGCCGCGATCAGGCCGACAGCGACGCGGCTCGGCGCTCTCGCTGCATGCGCGCAAGCCGTCCGCCGGCCGCGCTCAGGCACATGCCGACGATCGCTGTGACCACCACCAGGAACGGCGGGAAGCTGCCGAGCGAGACCTTCGCGTGGGTGCCGATGATCGCGTGGGTCACCAGCAGGGCCACCCCGTAGATCGCACCGGCGACGAGGCCGCGGTCGGCCCCGCCCCAGCCGTCACGATGCTCGAAGCCGGCGACGACCGCGCCGACCGCGAGCAGCACCGAGTAGGCCCAGTAGGCGCCGCCGGAGACGCCGACGAGGATCCCGGCGATGACGCCGGCCACGGCGGGGACGACACCGCCCAGGGTGATCTGAGCGGGTAACGGGCGGTCGCGCAGCAGCATCGGCTCGTACATCTGACTCCTCCCGGGGGACGTGCCCGTTGACTCTACGCCTGCGCCGATGCCGCGTGTGCAGCCCGCCGGGGCGTCACGGCGCGATGGCCCCGCTTGAGGAGATGCGGTAGCGGTCGGCGCCGAAGTCCTCGCGCGACAGCGTGGCCACCAGCCGGTCGGCGCCGTGCGTGCGATCCAGCCGCGGCAGGCCGCCGCCGGTGAGGCGAATCGGGAAGAGGCGCCCGCTCAGCACGCGGCCCGTGGCGACGTTCAGCGTGACGTGCAGGACGGCGCTCTCGGAGAGCAGCCCACCGAGGCCGAGGTCGTGCCAGCTGGCGAAGTTGCCGAGCGAGTAGGCGATCATGTGGTGGCGGTAGCGCTCGATCCCCCGCAGGACATGGGGCCCCGAGCCGACGACGATCGAGGCGCCGGCGTTGATCACCGCGTGCGCGAACGCGCGCGAGTTGCCACGGTTCTCGCCGAAGTCGTACTCGGTGCCGTACGGCACGTGGTCGTGCGCGCCGCCCTCGGCGCCGGCGTGGATGACGACGATGACGATCGCGGCCTTGCGCTTGGCGCGGCGCACGAGCGTCTCGGCCCGGGGGATGTCGAGCAGGTTGTTCGCCCACGAGTACGGCGCGAAGCCGATGATGGCGACCCGGACGCCGTGCACGCGCAGCGTCGTGGTCTCACCGGCGAGCCCGTCGTGGGCGAGGCCGGCGCGGTGCAGCGCCGCGAGCGTCTGGGCCTGGCCGCTCGCACCGAAGTCGTAGGAGTGGTTGTTGGCCAGGTTCATGACCGTGAAGCCCGACGCCCGCAGCCCGCCGGCATAGCTCGGCGGAGCCTGGAAGGCGAAGCAGTTCCCGCCGCCGATGCGTGCGCACTTCGAGACGCCGCCGGTCGAGAGGGTGCCCTCGAGGTTGCCGAGCGTGAGGTCGGCCTTGCGCAGGGTGGGACGCACCGGGGCGAGGGCCCGCGCCAGGCCGCCGGGGGGAAGGCCCGAGGCCGAGTTGAAGGCGATGTCGCCGACCCAGTTGAGGGTGATGGTGGATTGGCGGGGGTGGGGGAGCGCGTGGCCCGCCAGAACGCCTGAAAGTGGCACGTCGCACACCGGGCCGGTGGCGCCCGTGGGGCCGCTGGCGCCCGTGGGGCCGCTGGCGCCCGTGGGGCCGGTGGGGCCGGTCGAGCCCGTGGCGCCGGTCGGACCCGTGCTGCCCGTGGGACCGGTCGGCCCCGTGATGTCGGTGACGTCGCTGGTCGCGGTGGCGATGGCGGCGGTGGGCGGGCTACTGACGACTGTCGAGCCGGGCGGCCCGGCGGCGCCCGTGGCGCCGCCGGTGCTTGTCTGACACACACAGGCACGGACTATCTGGCCGGTCCCGTCGGTGACGCCGAAGGGAGCGGCCTGGGCCCCCGCGGCGCCCGAGGGGCCGGAGGCACCGCTGGGCCCGGCCGGGCCGGTGGCGCCGGTGGGGCCAGTCGGGCACGGGATGCACAGCAGGCGCGGGACGCCGGTCGCGGCACTCGCGTACAAGGCCGTGTCCACGGGGCAGAATTGGCAATCGATGCTCGGCTGCGTCGGACCGGTGACGGTGGTCACGCCCGTGGGCCCGGTGACCGCGGGCGGGCACGAGGGGAGGACAGCGCCCGTCACACCGATCGGAGTTTCTGCCTGCTCGGTGCGCGGCCCGTGCGCGCTGGCCGCAGTCGCCCAGACGGCCATCCCCGCGACGGCGAGAGCGAGCAGAGCGCGCAGCGCTGTCGCCGTCCGGGCGGTAGGCGAACCGGCGGGCTGCGGCGCTGGCCCTCGCATCGGTCGAATCTATTGCATGGCGCCGCGCCGTGATGCGTGCTGACCCGTCGCGCGCGGGGGTGTATGCAGAAGGTATGAATTATTCACACCTTCGTCGTACACCCCCGGCAGCGGAGGCCGCCACGCCGCCACGCCGCCCGCCCGAGCCGCGGTCCAGCCCGCGCGTCACTCGGGCCGATCGCCGATCCAGTAGCGCGCGCCGGGCCCGAAGCGCTTGGCGCGATCGCCCGGATTAGCGAGCTCGCAGCGGTCGAGCGACAGGCAGCCGCAGCCGATGCACTCGGTGAGCCCCGCCTTCAGCCGCACCAGCTCGGCGATGCGGTCGTCGATGCGCGTCGTCCAGGCGCTCGACAGGCGCGCCCAGTCGCGACGGGTGGGCGCGCGATCGGGCGGAAGCCGGGCCAGCTCGGCGCCGATCTCCTCGAGCGAGAGCCCGACGCGCTGCGCGAACACGATGAAGGCGATGCGACGCAGCACGGCCCGGGCGAAGCGCCGGTGTCCCGCACCGGCTCGCTCCGAGGTGATCAAGCCGCGCTCCTCGTAGAAGCGCAGCGCCGACGAGGCGACGCCGCTGCGGCGTGAGACCTCGCTGATCGTGAGCAGCTGCGCCATCGCCGCATACGAAAGCAGCCCTCCCCCCTGAATTCAAGCTTACTTGAACTTATATCCTGTGTTTGCGAGACACCATCGAGACCGAAGGGAGCATGCGATGACTGCGGTTCACACCGACACGGCGAGCGAGCAGATCAGGCGGGAGGTCGGCTCGTGGCCGGGCGTCACCGCCGGCCCGGGCCGGCGCGGGGAGTACGGGTTCAAGGTCGGGCGCCACGAGATCGGCCACCTCCACGGAGACCATGCCGCGCACTTCTTCTTCGCGCGCGAGCAGTGGGGCGCGCTGCACGAGCAGGGCCGGATCGGCGAGCACCCGGTCTTCCCGGGCAGGGTCGGCCCCGCGTCGCGGCGGATCGCCGGCGACGACGACATCCGCGACGTCATCGCCCTGATGCGCCTCAATTACGACCGCTTCGCCGGCGAGCGCGCCGGCGCGGAGTCGGCGGCGTGACGAACGGCACGGCGAGGCGGTGCGGCGCCCGGGCCCGATCGCCCGCGGCCTATCCGGGCGCGTCGCCCGCCGCCGGGGGCAGCCGCTCGCCGTCGCGCCAGACCACCGCGCCGCGCGAGGACCGTCGCCGCCACGATCGGGACGCCGACGCGATAGACGAGGTGCGCGGGCGAGGGCGCGTCGAGCACGACCGCGTCGGCGCGCGCGCCCGGGGAGAGGCGACCGACGTCGTCGCGGCGCAGCGCTCGCGCCCCGCCGAGCGTGGCCGCCGCGAGCGCCTCCTCGACGGTCATGCCCATGTCCCGGACGGCAAGGGCGAGCGCGAGCCCGATCGCCGTCGAGTGGCTCGAGCCGGGATTCGCGTTTGTGGCCAGCGCCACCGACACGCCGGCGTCGATCGCGCGGCGGGCGTCGGGGTAGGGCTGACGCGTGGAGAAGTCGGTGAGCGGCAGGAAGGTGGCGACGGTGTCGCTGCCCGCGAGCGCGTCGAGGTCCTCGGCGGTGAGGTGGGTGCAGTGGTCGGCCGACGCCGCGCCCATCTCGACGGCGAGGCGCACGCCGCCGCCGGCGCGCAGCTGGTTGGCGTGCACGCGCCGGCCGAGGCCGGCCTCGCGCCCGGCGGCGAGCACCGCGCGCGACTGCTCGACGTCGAACGCGCCGTCCTCGCAGAACACGTCGATCCAGCGCACGTGCTCGCGGCAGGCGGCGAGCATCGGTCCGCAGACGAGCGCGACGTAGTCGTCGGCGCGACCGTCGTACTCGGGCGCGACGACGTGCGCGCCCAGGAACGTCGCGTCGTCGCTGAGCTCGGCGGCGAGCGCGCACAGGCGCGCCTCGCCCGCCACGTCGAGCGCGTAGCCCGACTTGACCTCGACGTGGGTGATCCCGGCCCGCAGCGCCTCGCGCCGTCGCGCCGCGGCGGCGGCCCGCAGCTCGCCGTCGCCGGCGGCGCGGGTCGCCTGCACCGTGGAAAGGATCCCGCCCGCCCGGTAGGGGGCGCCGGCCATGCGCGCGGCGAACTCCTCGGCGCGGTCTCCGGCGAACACGAGGTGGGTGTGGCTGTCGACGAAGCCGGGGATGACGCAGCGCCCGCCGACGTCGAGGCGCGCGTCGGCGGCGGCGCCGCAGGCCTCGACGGCGAGCACCCCACGCCGCGTGTCGAGCACGAGCGCGACATCGCGGCGGGCGCCGAGGGGACCGTCGCCGAGGGCGGGGTCGTTCGTGACCAGCAGCCCGATGTTGTCGAGGACGAGGGTGCTCACCCGGTGACCGCCGCGATCGCCGCGCGCAGCTCCTCGGCGACCTCGAAGGCCACGTGGCGACCCTCGCGCACGATCGCGCGCCCGCCGACGATCACGTTACGCACGTCGGCGCCGGTCGCGGCGAACACCGCGGCCGGGAGCGCCGTTGCGGCATCGCTGCCGGCGAGGCGCACGCCGTCGAGCGCGACGGTCGTGAAGTCGGCGAGCGCGCCGGCGGCGAGACGACCGCCCTCGGGCCAGCCGAGGCACTGATAGCCACCCTCGGTGGCGGCCGTCAGCAGCGCGCTCGGGGTATGGCGACCGCGCTGACCGGTGGCCAGGCGCTCGTCGAGCTCGAGCGCGCGCGCCTCCTCGAACGGGTCGATGACGGCCTGCGAGTCGCTGCCGAGCGCGAGCGCCGCTCCGGCGTCGCGCAGCTCGCGGGCCGGGCCGATGCCGTCGGCGAGGTCGCGCTCGGTCGTCGGGCACAGGCAGCAGGTCGCGCCGTTGCGTCCGAGCAGCTCGATGTCGGCGCCGGTCAGGTGGGTCGCGTGCACGGCGGTGAAGCGGGCCTGCAGCGCGCCCTCACCGTGCAGCACCGCGGTCGGCGTGGCGCCGTAGGCGGCCGCGCAGACCTCGTTCTCGGCGGGCTGCTCGGAGACGTGGGCGTGTAGCGGGAGGTCGCGCGCAAGCGCCCAGCTGCTGACGACCTGCGCGCTGTGCGGGTCGACCGCGCGCACGCTGTGGATGGCGGCACCGATACGCGCGGTCTCGGTCCCGCGCAGGTCGCCCACGCGCTCGCGCCAGCCCTGCGCGCCGGCGTCGCCGAAACGAAGCTGCGTCGGCGAGGCCGGCTCCTCGATGCCGCCGTGCAGGTAGCAGGTGTCGAGCAGCGTGAGGCGCACGCCGGCCGTAGCGGCCGCGTGCATGATCGCGTGGCCCATCTCGTTGGGGTCGTCGTAGGGGACGCCGTCGGGACCGCGGTGGAGGTAGTGGAACTCGCCGACGAGCGTGATGCCGGCGAGCGCCATCTCGGCGAAGGTGGCGAGCGCGAGGTCGCGATAGCGATCCGGGTCGATCGCGCCGGCGAGCTCGTACATCCGCTCGCGCCACGTCCAGAACGAGCCGCGGCCGCCCTGCGTGCGACCGCGCAGCGCGCGCTGGAAGGCGTGCGAGTGCGCATTCGCCATCCCCGGCAGCGTCAGGCCCGGCAGGCGCAGCGCGTCGGGTGGCGGCTCGGGGAGGCGCTCGACGGCCGTGAAGCGTCCGCCGTCGACGGTCAGCAGGACGCCCGCCTCGGCCGTCTCGCCGCCGAGCCACGCGAGCTCGCACCAGTAGCGCAGCGGCAGCACGGGCTCGGGCGGCTGGACGCTCATGAGCCGACGCGCGCGACGAGCTCGCGGGCGCGCGCCACGAACGCGTCGCGGTGGAAGCGCTCGAACTGCTCCCAGGTCGTGAACGTGCCCGGATCGCGCACGCGGTCGAGGAACAGCGTGCCGTCGAGGTGGTCGACCTCGTGCTGGAAGGTGCCGGCGGTGAGGCCGCGGTGCAGCTCCTCGCAGGACTGCCCCTCGCGGTCGAGGTAGCTGACGCGGACGGTGACGTGGCGATCGACGACGCCGCGCAGGTCGGGCACGGACAGGCAGCCCTCGTTGATTGGAAACGTCTCCGCGTCGACGGGGGTGATGAGGGGGTTGACGATCACGGTGAGCGGGATCGGCGGCTTGTACGGGTAGCGCGGATTGTCGTCGACCTCGATGACGGCGACGCGGCGCAGGTCGTCGACCTGGTTGGCGGCCAGGCCGGCGCCGCCGGCGGCGCGCATCGTCTCGATGAGGTCGTCGATGAAGCGCTGGGTCTCCTCGGAGCGCAGCTGTGCAAGCGACAGCTCGTGCGCGCGCTCGCGCAACGTCGGGTGCCCGACGCTGATGATCGGCAGGACGGTCACGACGGCTCGCCCATCGGGATCCGCACGCCGCGCTCGCGCGCCACCTGCGCCGCGGCCTCGTAGCCGGCGTCGACGTGGCGCATGACGCCGGTGCCCGGGTCGGCGGTGAGCACGCGCTCGAGCTTCTCGGCGGCGAGCGGCGTGCCGTCGGCCACGCACACCATCCCGGCGTGGATCGAGCGCCCGATGCCGACGCCGCCGCCGTGGTGGATCGACACCCACGACGCGCCGGCAGCGGTGTTCACGAGCGCGTTCAGCAGCGGCCAGTCGGCGATCGCGTCCGAGCCGTCGGCCATGCCCTCGGTCTCGCGGTAGGGCGAGGCGACCGAGCCGGAGTCGAGGTGATCGCGCCCGATCACGATCGGCGCCGACAGCTCGCCGCTCGCGACCATGTCGTTGAAGCGCAGGCCGAGACGCGCCCGCTCGCCGTAGCCGAGCCAGCAGATGCGCGCGGGCAGGCCCTGGAAGGCGACGCGCTCGGCGGCGGCCCTGATCCAGCGCGCGAGGCGCTCGTCCTCGGGGAACTCCTGCAGGACGGCGCTATCCGTGGCGGCGATGTCGGCGGGGTCGCCCGAGAGTGCCACCCAGCGGAACGGGCCCTTTCCCTCGCAGAACAGCGGTCGCACGTAGGCGGGTACGAAGCCGGGGTAGCCGAACGCACGCTCGAAACCGCCCAGGCGCGCCTCGGCGCGCAGGCTGTTGCCGTAGTCGAAGACCTCGGCGCCGCGGTCGCGAGAAGCCGACCATCGCCGCGCAGTGCGCGGCCATCGCGCGGCGCGCGCGCGCGATGTACTCGTCGCGGGGCGGCGGCGCGCAGCTCGGCGGCCTGCGCGAGCGTCATGCGGTCGGGCACGTAGCCGTTGAGCGGGTCGTGCGCGCTCGTCTGGTCGGTGACGATGTCGGCGGGCAGGCCGCGCGCAAGCAGCTCGGGCACGACCTCGGCGGCGTTCGCACACAGGCCGACGCTGAGCGCGCGCCCGTCGGCCTTCGCCTCCAGGCAGCGGCGCACGGCGTCGTCGAGGCTCGAGGCCAGCTCGTCGAGGTAGCGCGTCTGCAGGCGCCGCTCGATGCGGTGCGGGTCGACCTCGACGCACAGCGCCACGCCGCCGTTCAGCGTGATCGCGAGCGGCTGGGCGCCGCCCATTCCCCCGAGGCCGGCGGTCAGCGTGATCGTGCCGGCGAGCGACCCGCCGTGGCGCCGGCGCGCGATCTCGGCGAAGCACTCGTATGTCCCTGGAGGATCCCCTGGCGTGCCGATGTAGATCCACGACCCGGCCGTCATCTGCCCGTACATCGTCAGTCCGAGCGCCTCGAGGCGGCGGAACTCGTCCCACGTCGCCCACTCGGGCACGAGGTTGGAGTTGGCGAGCAGGACGCGCGGCGCCCACTCGTGGGTGCGGAAGACGCCGACCGGCTTGCCCGACTGGACGAGCAGGGTCTCGTCGCCCTCCAGCGTGCGCAGCGTTCTGACGATCGCGTCAAAGGCCGCCCACGAGCGCGCGGCGCGCCCGGTGCCGCCATAGACGACGAGCTCGTCCGGCGCCTCGGCGACGTCAGGGTCGAGGTTGTTCATGAGCATCCGCAGCGCCGCCTCCTGGGGCCACCCGCGGCAGGAGAGCTCCCGCCCGCGCGGGGCGCGCACGGGGCGCGGGCCCGAGGGGGTGCTCACGCCGAGCGCTCCGATCGCGGCCTGCACGCGCGCGAGCAGCTCGCCGCAGGCGATGAGGTGCCCGGCGGCGGCGAGGTCGGGGGCGACGAAGCGATCGGTGCCGGGCGCGGCGACGACGGTGCGCAGCGCGGCGAGCGCGGCGCCGGTGCCCGGGCCCGGCGGCAGCGGCGCGCGCAGGTCGAGGCCGGCGCCGGACGTCACGAGCTCGATGGCGAGGATGCAGCGCAGGGCGTCGAGGCTCGTGCGCAGCTTGCGCGCGGCGCCCCAGCCCATCGAGACGTGGTCCTCCTGCATCGCGCTCGTGGGCAGCGAGCCGACGCTCGCGGGCGCGGCGCGCCGGCGGTTCTCCGCCACCAGCGCGGCCTGCGTGTACTGGGCGATCATCAGCCCGGAGTCCACGCCCGGCTCGTTGGCCAGGAAGGGCGGCAGCCCGTGCGAGCGGGCGGGGTCGAGCAGGCGGTCGGTGCGCCGCTCGGCGATCGCGCCGACCTCGGCGACGGCGATGGCCAGGAAGTCGCAGGCGAGGGCGAGCGGGGCGCCGTGGAAGTTGCCGCACGACTCGACGCGCCCGTCGGGCAGGACCATCGGGTTGTCGATCGCCGCGGCCAGCTCGTGCGCGGCGACCGTGATCGCGTGGGCGAGCGCGTCGCGGGCGGCGCCGTTGACCTGCGGGGCGCAGCGCAGCGAGTAGGCGTCCTGCACGCGCGGATCGTCCTCGCGGTGGCTGGCCACGATCGGCGAGCCGGCGAGCAGTGCTCGCAGGTTCGCCGCGCTCACCGCCTGCCCGGGCTGGGGCCTGAGGGAAAGGAGATCCTCGGCGAAGGCGCGATCGGTGGCGAGCAGGGCTTCGACCGACATCGCTGCGGTGATGTCGGCGACGCGAAGCAGCGCGGCGAGGTCCTCGGTGGCCAGCACGAGCATCGCCAGCATGCCGTCGGTGCCGTTGATGAGGGCGAGGCCCTCCTTGGGCAGGAGGCGCAGCGGCTCGATCCCGGCGGCGTTCAGCGCGGTGCGCGCCGGCAGCGGATCGGGATCCTCGCCGACCATCAGCTCGCCCTCGCCGATGAGCGTGAGCGCGCAGTGCGCGAGCGGCGCGAGATCGCCGCTCGCGCCGACCGAGCCGTGCTCGGGGACGACCGGTGTGAGGTCGGCGTTGAGCAGCGCAAGGATCGTCTCGGCCACGACCGGTCGAGCGCCGGACAAGCCCCTGGCCAGCGAGCGGGCGCGCAGGAACATCATCGCCCGCACGACCTCGCGCTCGATCGCCGGACCGGTGCCCGCGGCGTGGGAGCGCACGAGCGAGCGCTGCAGATCGTCGCGACGCTCGGGCGCGATGCGCACCGAGGCGAGCGAGCCGAAGCCGGTGGAGATGCCGTAGGCGGGGGTGGGTGCGTCGGCGAGGGTGGCGACGATGGCGGCGCTGGCGGTCATCGCCTCGCCGGCCTCGTCGGTGAGCGTGACGTGGGTCGGCTGGCGCGCGACGGCGATCACGTCGCGCGCATCGGCGCCGTGCGGGCCGAGGTGGACCTCGGCGACTGCGGACTGGCTGGCGCTCATCCTGCGGCCACCCTATTGGGCTGCGGGGCGGAGGTGCGGGTGTGTCCTCAGGGCTGCTCGTCGATCCAGCGTCGGATCGCGCCGGAATGGGTGAGCACCGTCCCGTCGGGCAGCTTGAGGGCCGGCAACTTCGTGTTGCCGGTGGCCTCGCGCAGATCCTCGCGCGAGCCCCTGCGCAGGAAGGGGATCGGGCTGCCGTGCGCGGCGACCACCTTGTCGTACTCGATGCCCTTCGCGCGCAGGGCCTCCTGGACGCGGCGGCACGGGTGCACGCGCGGGCCGCCGTCGTCGCCGTGGCAGACGTAGAGGGTGGGGAGCTCGGCGATGGGCGGACGCTACGGCGCGGGGGCGGGCGATGTCAACCGCACGGGCGTTTTCAGGCGAGGCCGAGGGTCACCGAAAGGAGGAGGCCTTCGGTGAACCGATACGCCTGGGAGGCGTGCGTGAACGCGCTGCGCTGCTTCTTCGATAGGCGCTTGAGCGCGATCGAGGCCTTCGCGGGCGGGCGCGTGACCGTCACCGGCACATCGGTCGAGATGCTGGTGGTGACCGAGGCCATCGGAGCGACGATGCTGAGCAGCAGGATCTGCCCGCTCGCGGCGATGTCGACGACGAGCGGTTCCTCGCTGGTTGGCGTCACCAGCGAGAAGGCCGTCGCCGCCCGGCCGGCGACGACCGTGGGGCCGTCCTCCGTGACCGAGCTTGCCTGCTTGAGCATCGTCGCGAAGCCGGTCTGCACCTCGCGCTCGAACTCTCCGGCCGGGTTGGCGTCCTTGGCGAGGCCCGGGTCCGGCTGGTAGACCCAGATACGGTGGTCGGTGAGCCTGCTCGTTCCGGGGATGGCGTCGTATTCCCGGCCGCCGAGGAAGCGACTGACGATGCGGTGACCGCCGGCGGAGAGCTCGAGCTCGCCGCCGCGCGGCGCGTCGGAGGCCGCGAGCGTGACTGTGAGGTCGTGTGACGGCTTCGCGGCGTTCGTGACCCGCACGTGGACGGCGATCTGCCGCGGCGACAACGCCTTCGCCGCCGTGAGCAGCTGCTGCAGGTCGGGCGGCAGGCTCGCGGTCGCGACCGCCCGGGCCGGGGCAGCCGGCAGGCTCACCAGCAGGAGGCTGAGCGCGGCGACGCTGAGGCGTGGTGGCAGGCGCACTTGAGAGAGCGCGTTCGCGGGACGGCTGAGTGGCGGTGCCGCCCCCGCGCGGCGGTCGCAGTGTTGCAGGAATCGGACGCAGCGGTCGGGACCGCCGGATCGAGGCGGCAAGATGCAGGGGTGTCCGCCCCCGTCCGCACCGACGCCCCGGCGCGCGCGCAGACGATCTCGCCGGCGATGGCCCGCCGGATCATGATCGTCGCGCAGGGACTGCACGCGCGCCCGCGCGGGGAGGTGGGGATGCGCCACCTGCTGGCCGTCGTCGACCGCCTCGGGGTCGTGCAGATCGACTCGGTCAACGTGCTCGCGCGAGCGCACCTGCTGACGCTGTTCAGCCGGCTTGGGCCGTACGACGTCTCGCTGTTGACACGTGCGACCATGCGGCGCCCGCGACGGTTGGTCGAGTACTGGGCGCACGAGGCGTCGTTCATCGCGCCGAGCACGCATCGGTTGCTGCGCTGGCGCATGGAGCTCGCCCATCGGGAGGCGTGGGGTGGGGTGCGGCGCGTGGCGGCCGAGCGGCCCGACCTCGTCGAGGCCGTGCTCGAGGAGATCGCCGCCCGAGGCCCGCTCACCGCCGCCGAGGTCGAGCGGGCGCTCGAGCTCGACCGGCCCGCCTCACGGAAGGAGTGGGGCTGGAACTGGTCGGACGTCAAGCGCGCGGTCGCGTACCTGTTCTGGTCGGGCGACGTCAGCTCGGCGGGGCGCACGGCGCAGTTCGAGCGCCGCTACGACATACCCGAGCGCGTGCTACCGCCAGAGGTCGCCGGCGCGCCGGACCCGCCCGTCGAGGACGCGGTGCGCGAGCTCGTGCGGATCGCCGGGCGGGCGCTGGGCATCGCCACCGAGCCCGCGCTGCGCGACTACTTCCGCCTGCGGCCGGAACCCTCGCGGCGGGCCGTGGCGCAGCTCGTCGCCGAGGGCGAGCTCGTGCCGGTGCGCGTCGCCGGTTGGGCGCAGGAGGCCTATCTGCACAGAGACGCACGGCGGCCGCGGCGCGTGCATGCGCGGGCGCTGCTGGCCCCGTTCGACTCCCTGATCTTCGACCGGGCGCGCACGGAGATGGCGTTCGACTTCGTGTACCGGATCGAGATCTACGTGCCGGCGGACAAGCGCGTGCATGGGTACTACGTGCTGCCGTTCCTGCTCGGCGATCGGCTGGTGGGGCGCGTTGATCTGAAGGCGGATCGGGCGGCGGGGGTGCTGCGCGTGCGGGGGGCGTACGCGGAGGCTGGGGCGCCGCCGGAGACGGCGCGGGAGCTTGCGGAGGAGCTGGGGCTGATGGCGGGGTGGTTGGGGCTCGAGGTGGTCGCGGTCGATGCGGACGAGCGGGGGGATCTGGCGCGGGAGTTGGCGGACGCGCTGGGATCGGTCCGAAGCTAGAGGTGGGTCTCGCGCTGGGCCGTCGGCTCAGGTGGGCCCGCGGACGGCCGAGGCGTTGAGGCGGACGTAGTCGAGCGGAAGGCGCACTCCCGCCACGACGGCGGCCGCGAACCGTTCGCGGCGCTCCTCGGGCAGGCGCGCGAGATGCGCCGCCAGGATCGAAGTGCGCACGAACGCGTCAGGGTCTTGCGGATACGTCGGGCGTTCCTGCAGCCAACATCGGGCCTGCGAGAAGCCGGCCTCGTGTAGGCGCCGCTCGGTGTCCCGGGGGCCGGCGAAGACCCAGGGGGACCAGCCGACGAGCTCTGGAGCCACGTCGGTGGCGACCGCGTCGATGACCTCGCGGACGCCGTCGATGTTGCCCTCTCCGCCGCACTGGATCTCGAGCACACCGTCCGGCCGCAGCGCACGGGCCAACGTCGCCCATAGCCGATCGTGATCGGGGACCCAGTGCAGTGTCGCGGTCGAGAAGATCGCATCGACGGGCTCGTCGAGCTCGAGCTCCAGCGCGTCCTGAGACCACACGGTTGCGCGGTCGCCAAGGCGCCTGTGCGCGAGCGCCACCATGTCCGCCGAGGCGTCCAGGGCGAGGACGCGGCCCTTTGGCACGAGTGCCAGCAGCGCCTCGGTGACGCGCCCGGTGCCGCAGCCCACGTCGAGCACGGTCGCGTCGGGCGCGATGCCCTCGAGCCGGGAGAGGACATCCGCGGCCCATGCCTGTTGAGGCTCGCTCGAGCGGTCGTAGGTGCGGGCGTCCCAGGGGGTTGCCACCGTGGGGTCAGGCTAGTGGGAGGGGGCTCGTGCGGTCCTCGCCGGCGCGAAATAAGGGCAGGATCGCGGATAAGCTTTCCTTACGCGGTCGTGTGCGGCAGGTTGGTGATGGCTCGGCGCATCGGCACGCAACCGACTGTCTGAGGGCGCCGATCTCCCCGACCTCATCGTCGAGCTGGAGGCCGGTACCGGTGCCGGTTGAGGCCGCCGGCGTGGCGGTCGACGGCGCGGCGCCCGGGGACCTTGTCGGGGCGCTCGATTTCGAGATCCGTCGGCATCGTCGCCAGCGCAGGGATGCCGGAGGCGCCGAGCCCAAGCCGCGCGCGGCGCCGATGCGGCTCGGGGCGCCCGACCCAGTCCGACGGGATGGCCGGGCAGCTGAGCAGGGCCGCGGACGGCTCAAGCAGGCGCAGCGCCAGCCGATGAGCGGAGTATGACCATCACGCAGTGCGCGCTCTCGTGGCCCCGGCTCGCGTGTCACGCTCGGCCGGCGCCTACGGCGGCAGGGTAGAAGGCCGCCATGAGCCGCCACAAGCGCAACCTGGTCATTCCGCTCGTCGCGGTGGCGCTCGCGGTGGTCGCGTTCGCCGGCGTCGTCCTGCTTCAAGTGCGGGCCGACGGCTACCGGCACGCAGATGAAACCCTGGCCAACACGGGCGTGCAGTTCGCCGTAGCGCAGTACACGGTGCTCGAGGTCGCCAGCCCCACCGAGTCGGTGACGGTCGTGGCCCACCAGATGTACGCGGCCGAGGCGAGCGTCACCAGCTCGATCGCCATCCTGAGGCGCACCTGGCCGGTACCGGCTCTCGACTCCGCAGCCGTGCTGGTCAGCAACGACTTCAGCACCGTCAACGCGCTGGCGCAGGTCGTGTTCCAGGATCCAAAGCTGCTGACCGCTGCCGCCAGCAACTTGAGCTCGCTCGGCAGCGTCGGCAACTCCGAGATCCAACGGGCCGACGCGGCCAAGGCGGCGATGCTGCTCGCCAGCCGGCAGTATGAGCAGCGCGCATCCCGCGCGCGGACCGAGGCTCTCGTCGGGACCGGAGTGGCCCTCGCGTTGCTGCTTGTCGCCTTCCTGATCTTCTACACGCGGTGGCTGCGGCTCCTGGACGCCACGCGTCGCGACGCGCGCCGTGACGCGCTGACCGGCCTTGGGAACCGCCGGGCGCTCATCGAGGCGCTCGAGGAGCGGGTCCCGGCCGCGAGCGAGGCGCGACCGTTGGTGCTGACGCTCTACGACCTCGATGGCTTCAAGGCCTACAACGACTCGTTCGGGCATCTCGCCGGCGACGAGGTGCTCGCCCGCTTCTCCGGGCGTCTGGCCAATGCGGTCGGTCCGAGCGGCTGGGCGTTCCGGATGGGCGGCGATGAGTTCTGCTCGCTGGTGGAATGCTCACCCGACGAGACCACGAGTCACATTGAACAGGCCTGCGGGGCGCTGACCGAGGTCACCGCCGGCATCGAGATCGGCTGCTCGGCCGGGTCCGTAGTGCTGCCGGCGGAGGCCGGCTCGGTACGCGCCGCGCTCGCGCTCGCCGACGAGCGGATGTACGCGGACAAGGCCGCTCGTCAGGCGGAGACCGAGCGTCCGGCCGCCTAACGCCGCGGTGGTTCGGCGCGCGGCTCGCGCGGGGGCGACGCGTCGGGGACCGCCTCAGCCTGGGGGCGCGCGTCGCGTCGGGGCAGCTAAACTCGCCGTCTCGCTTGCGCCGTGGGCGCGGCCGTCCGGCGAGGCCTGAGCGGAGGCGCTCAAGCCGCCGTCGGGTTCGACCGATGGGCGTGGGAGGGACGGACCCGCCGACGTAGCTCAGCTGGTAGAGCACTTCACTCGTAATGAAGGGGTCCCCGGTTCGAGTCCGGGCGTCGGCTTGGCTTTCCAAGGGGGGGCTAGCGATGCGTGGGGTCACGCCGCGCCTGGTTGACGAACCACGATCGCGGCTGATCCAAGGAGAGGGACGGCCACCGAGACGCCGCCTCCGGTGCTAGGCAACAAGAGGCTGGACCACGCCGCTCGTGACGAGGCCCGGTGATCTCGATCTCTGTCGCTCACCGGCGAGCGGAGCGGAACGGCCTGGCGAGCCTTGGTCACCGACGATGCGACCAGTCGCTCGGCATGCGGCGTCGGTCTTGAGGCGCCTGCCCGGCTCCAAGGCGCAGCTCGCCCATACGCCGGCGGCGCGCGGAATTTGCTGGGCTGCCGTGGACCGCATCCGAGTGATTCGACCGCGCCGCCCGGCGCCTCGCGTGGCGGTCGCCTCATGAAGCGCCCGGCGAGCACCGGCGCCCGGCTGCAACTTCGCGCAGGTTCCGAATCCACACATCCGCGGAACACTCCCGAGACATTGGACACCGGTTTGTGGCCGAGGCCCGATGTAGGGTTCGCGTCATGAACCCTGTCGAAGCGCCCGTACTTTTCGTTGTCGAGCCAACCCGCGAGGCTCGACGCCGACCGCGAGGGCAGCTTCTGAAATGGGTAGGCAACAAATTTCGCTACGCCGAGACCATAGCCAGGCATTTGCCAGATCGGCTCGGCACCTATTACGAGCCTTTCGTTGGAACTGGCGCAGTGCTCGCAACGCTTGCGCCCGAGCGGGCCGTCGCCGGCGACGCCCTTTCAGTGCTGGTGGACCTCCTACGGGAGGTTCAAGATGACCCGACAAACATGGTGGATTACTACACCCGACGTAGGGCTGAAATCGTCGAATTTGGTCGGCCGGCATACGAGAGGACGAAGGCTCGGTTCAATGAACATCCAACACCACGCGACCTTCTCGTAATCTCACGCACCTGTTACGGGGGGGTAATGCGCTTCACGCGTTCGGGATATCTCAGTACACCTATGGGCCCCCACCGGGCGATGCCTGCGCCCAAGCTCATGGGCTACATGAGCGACTGGCGTCGGCGGCTGCAGGGCACACGCTTCGTCCATCAGGACTTCGAGGAAACCATGAGTTTGGCGGGGCCGGGTGACACCATCTATTGCGATCCTCCCTACTTGCACGGACAGGCGATTCTTTATGGGGCGCAGCGGTTTCGACTTGAGCGCCTATGGGTCGCGGTTGCGGCCGCGACCGCGCGAGGCGCGCGCGTCGCGGTATCAGTCGATGGCTATCGTCGGTCGGGCGCCAAAGCGATCGAACTGAACCTTCCCGACGGTCTGTTCTCTCGGGAGCTACTCATCGACCGAGGAGGGTGCATGCTCCGACGCTTCCAGATGGAGGGTGGCGACACCGGATCAGAGCAGGTCGCTGACCGTTTGCTCCTCAGTTGGTGACGGTGCCTACCATCCCGCGACGATCACCGGCCATTCCGTCACGACTTCACGTCCGAAGAACGCTGCATCCAACAAGTTCGCGTGCAGCATGTCGACGATTCGGCACAGATACGAGCGGCCGCATTTCCACCATGTAAAGTAGTCATCTAGGAACAGGAAGTGCTCTACATGGACGCCGACAGATCGAAGATCGTTTAGCTCGTAACCGTCGAGCGCCGTCTCGTAAACACCGTCGGCGACTCGGCTCCCGAACGTCTTTGTTCCGTAATATTCCTTGATCTCCCACGTCGCGTGGGGGTGATTGACGTCAGGATACGCACCATCCATCCAGCGAAAGAGTGTGCGTAGTGGCATTCCGTCGCGCGCAAAAGTGAGTGGCCCTCTCGGATCGTGCGCGAATGTCTTGCTGGCTTTCTTGGCGTTCAGCCCCTCGTAGGTCAGCATGTTTACGATGCACGTGAGATAGGCGAAGTGGCGCTTCTCTTTCTTTTGCTTGTTCAGCGGGAGTAGTTCTACAGGGGGGTCGACACGCGCCCGAACCTCTTCGAACAGGAGCTTCGCGGCCTCACGGTCCATTAGGTTCGGCTCGACCACGGCTTCGAGAAGGTCCGCGCGCGCCTCGGAATATGCCGCAACTCGGCGGATGATCGGCCCGCGATCGCGAGGGTTGAGACCTCTGCGCTCGAGCCGCCGGGCAATATCTTCCGCGGAGTAGCGCTTGAGCTTTCCGGTGCCCCGCTGGGAGTATTGAAGTTCCATCGACACGAGCTTCACCAGCGCCCAGAACTCGGGCGGCTGGTTGCAGAACTCTTTGATCGGGCGCATCGCGCGTTAGTGTGTCACACGCCGCGCATTTGTAACGGCGCTTGCTCGTGATCGGCATCGTGCGGGTTTCAGGGACGGCCGGCTCGCCGGCCGGAGTCGCTAACGCGAGCTCGATGCGCCCGGCGGCGTGTTCTCGTCCGGGTGCGTGATCTAAGTTGTGCCGGGATGAGCACAAGGCCGCTGCGCATCGGCGTAGAGCGCCACAGGCCACCGCCGTGAACCGGCGGGAGCGGCGTCGGTGGCTGACAGCTTCGGCTGCGCCGGCGAGGGCGACCACCGCGCTACGAACGCGCGTCGATGATCGTCACCAGCAACAAGCCGTTCAGCGCGTGGGGGGAGATCTTCGGCGACGACGTCGTCGCCGCCGCGATGATCGACCGGCTCGTCCACCACGCCGAAATCCTCGCGCTCAAAGGCGACAGCTACCGCCTGCGCGGCAAAGCCCTCGACGCCCGCCACACCGCCCAACCCGCCGAAATCGTCTGAGCGATCCCCCTCGTCCGGCCCGCGCAGGCCCTCAGAACGTCTCAGAACGCGCCGATCGCGAACTCGACGCGATGCAGTCCGCCGATCAGGCCGTCCGCGGCGTGTCCTCGGGCACGAACGCCATCTCCAGCTCGATGCGATCGGCGACACGCCCCTCGGACGAGCACAATAGATACCCGGCCGCGACGTCGACCGCGCCCTCGCAATGCCACCCGGGCGTCGTCACTCGCAACGTGCCGCAATCCACCGTCCAGGTCCGCTCTCACCGGCAAACTCGACGTCGCCGCCCGCAGCAAACCGAGCGTCGATCCCGCGCTCAGCAGCCTAATAGATCCCGTCAAACCGAGGACGCGCCTGGCGCTCCCGCGGCAACTGAACCGGGCTGGGTCCGACGGAGACCGGGCTTCTAGGTTTCCTTGTTTGTGAGTAGGTCCTTCTCGGTCCTGATCGTCTCAGAGTGTCGTTGGTCGAACTCGGAGGGCGGGATGTCGCCGAGGTTCTCGTGTAGGCGCGTCGTATTGAACCACGCGACGCCCTCGACGATGGCGAGCTCAAGCTGGGATCTGGTTCGCCAGATGCGGTCGCGCGATCAGCTCGGTCTTGAAGGTGTCGACGAAGCTCTCGGCCATCGCGTTGTCATAGGCGTCGCCGACCGATCCGATCGACGCCAGCACGTCGTGGTCGGCCAGCTCCTGGTGAAACTCGAAGCTGGTGTATTGACTGCCGGCATCGGAGTGGTGCACCAGCTGCACGTCGGCGCCGGCGCTCGCCGGGTGAGCGCCATCCGCAGCGCGTCCAGGACGAGCGTCGGTGCGCATGTGCGACGCGAACTGCCAGCCGACGATCCGACGCGAGTACGCGTCGATCACGAAGCTGAAGAACACCAGCCCCTCCCAGCAGCGCAGGTAGGTGAAATCGGCCAGCCACAGCGCGCTCGGGCCGGCCCGGCACGAAACTGGCGCTGCACGAGATCGGGGCGCCGGTGATGCGACGGATCGGGCGTCGTGGTGCGCCACGGCTTGCCGCGCCGCTTGGCGCCCTGGATGCGATTGGCTGCGCATCAGTCGCTGGACGCGGTCACGCCCGACATGCTCGCCGTCGCGCACAAGCGCCTTCCACATCCGCCGGTAGCCGTAGGCGAAGTAGTTGCGCTCGTGCAGCTCACGGATCCGACTCGAGCAGCCGCTCGTCCTCGACCGCGCGCGCTGAACGCTCGCCGGTAGCGCGGTGGTAGTAGGCGGACGCCGACACGCCCAAGGTCCGGCAGATCGGCTCGACCCCGAAGCGGCCGCGATGCTCCTCGATGTAGCGGCTCACTTCGGTCGGTCTGGGTCGAGCTCCTTGGCGAAAAACACCGACGCCGACTTCAGGATCTCATTCGCGCGGCGCAGCTCGCAGTTCTCCTTGCGCAACTCGCGGATCTCCTCACGCTCCTCGCTGTCGAGAGGCCCTCGCGGCGCCCGCTCGTCGACCTCGAGCCTGGCGCACGTACTTGCGCAGCGTCTCCGCCGGCACGCCCAGATCAGCAGCGACATGCGCGATCGGACGCCCCGACTCGAACACCAGCCGCGCGCCGCGGTCCAACAACTCCATCGGGTACTTCCTCGTTCGTGGCCATGGCCGGAGCGTCTCCTCACCGCCAGGACGAATCCCGACGATCGAGGCCTCCGTCAAACCCAGCCTGGCTCAAACGGAAGCATCAGCCGCAACCCCTTCGACGTCCACCGCTCACGACCACGAGCCATAGCCGCCCAGCCTACGGCCCCCACCGGCTCGCGCCGGTGACGCGCTCCGCTCCGCTCCACGCGTCACCACAACCCCCGCAGGGTGGTCCACTTTTCAACCGGCGCAACCGGTCCACATTTCGACCGGCCTTGACAGGCGGCGCATTCGGCGAGAGCGCGCCAGCGGCTACTTTGCGGCGCCTCCTTTGCGGCGCCTCGTCACCGTCGACGGACCGTATGTCGGCGGACCTCGGCCACCGGCTAGCCGCTCCGGGCGATACTGTCCGTTGCTGGAACCAGGGCAGTCCACGCTGCCCCGATTTCCACGCATCGTGCCGGGCAACCCGGCGAGCCAAGAACGGGGCCATAAGGCTGGACACCATGTCGAACACACCGCGGCCGGTGGCGATCGTCACCGGATCATCGAAAGGAATAGGGGCTGCCATCGCTACAGGCCTTGCCGAAGCTGGCTACGATGTCTTCGTCACGTTCTTTACGGACGAGGCTGGCGCACGCGGCGTCGCGGACGGCATCCGTGCCGCTAATGGGACCGCGTACGTCGCGAACCTGGACGTAACTGAACCGGATAGCGTCGCTCGTCTGTTCGAAGAGGTCGCCGATCGTTACGGGAGACTGGATCTCCTCGTCAACAACGCGGCCCAGGAACTGTCTAAGCCGCTAGCGGACCAGACGCTGGAGGACTGGCGGCGAGTCGTCTCCGTCAAGCTGGACGGTGCGTTCATGTGCACACAAGCCGCACTGCCCCTGTTCGTCGAGTCTGGCTGTGCGTCGATGATCGCAATCTCAAGTTATGAAGGTGAGCAGCCGAGTCCGACGTATCCGGCCTACGGCGCAGCCACGGCGGGGCTCAACGCGTTCGTCAAGGCCATGGCGCTGTATCTCCCGGCCTTCGGGGCCAGGTGCAACGCCGTGTGTCCCGGTGCGGTCAGGACTCCCCTATGGGCGGGTGGGCGATCTGGCGCCGTGGCCGACTGGGCTCACAACGCGAGTGCCAACCCCGTTGCGCGCAACCCGACGCCCCGCGACGTCGCTGAGGCTGTCATCCTGCTCGCGACCGATCAAACACGGATGCTGAACGGCAACTTCCTCTATGTGAACGGCGGCAACCACCTGCGCGGTCCGCAGTGACCGCCGCTACCAGGCCTCACGGGCCGCGGCTGATGCCGTCATAGAAGCGGCCTGCACCGACCCGACGCCGAGACGGCGACGCCGAGAGCAGCGCGACGATCACCTGCCACTGGATGCACGCCCATGCGCGCCCGTGCGGTACGGACCGAGCGCGGCGCGGGGGGAGTCTGACCCAGCGCGTCCTAGAAATCCACGAAACCGGTGTCGGTGGTTCGGCTTGCACGCAAATTGCGTCGGTGGAGGGCCACCCGGCCGCTCGAGGCGCCCCGACCATTGTGAATCGGCTAAGGTGCGCATTTTTCCCGGTCGCCGCCCGTCCAGATCGTGAGCTCAACTCAACACCTCAGGGGCGTATTGTGCACGCCCTTCGCAAACGCGCAGCGCTCCGCGGGCGACGACGAGCGCCTGCGGGCGCTGATCCGATGGGTGAAGGACGCAGCGAAGAAGGCAGATATTCAGCTGGCCACCGTCGAGGGGGGCTACGACAGCGCCAGGCAAATCATCGATCGAATATATCGCGAGATCGAAACCGCCGACGTCGTCGTGACAATCGTGCGGGAAGCGAATGCCAACGCATTCTTCGAATCCGGCTATGCCATCGGTCTTGGGAAGCCGCTGCTGTATATC
This sequence comes from uncultured Solirubrobacterales bacterium, assembly GCA_963710725.1. Taxonomy (GTDB): domain Bacteria; phylum Actinomycetota; class Thermoleophilia; order Solirubrobacterales; family Solirubrobacteraceae; genus CAVQBJ01. The sequence goes on from CAVQBJ010000001.1 coordinate 500,259, forward strand.
GTGCGCGAAGATGAGCCGGTCCCGTTCAACACGCGAGGTGTCGAGTACTTCTCGTACCTCGAGATAGATCCAGAGACGGGTGAGGCGCTCAGCGAGGCGCTGCGCACGACCTTAGCTGTGCCGCGCGCGCGCTCCGCGATTGCGGAAGACCTTTCGTTCTTGCGGAGGCACACAGCCGGCTTGCGGCTCGGCAATGACATTTACGGACGCTGTCTAGCGTACGCGCTCCACGGCATTCGGCAGTGGGTGTCGGCATGGGGACAGAAGAGCTTCGAGGTGCGCGCCCAGAACCTCCTCGACGTAGGGACGTTTCTACTGTCACAGATCGAACACGGCGGCTTCGTCACTGAGTATTATTCCGGACACGCATCGTGGAGCCGCCAAGGCCGGACCCTAAGCGGAACTGACTACTTCGCTGCCACCCGCGCCGCTGTGCGTGCAGGCCGTGCGATCGTGCGAGTGTACGTCGTCGACGCGACGAGCCAGATAGACGAGGATGTGTTTCGAGAGCGCGCCTGGGCAGATGCGGCCGCGGGGATCGAGATTCATTACATTCTCGTAGACCAACTGCCTGACCCGCGCGCGAAGGATTTTGGCCTATGGGATGATGAGCTGGCTTGTGAAGTTGAGTATGTGTCAGAAGTGAACGAGGCGCCGCGACTTTACCGTCTGCGCTACTACGCCGATGAGTTCCATGTGGAGACCATGCGTAGCTGGCGCAAGCGTCTTGTGGCCGACGCGGAGCCTTGCCCTGATCTGCCGAGTGAGATGACGCTATTGGAGGAGTCAGCCACCGCGCTAACGGCGGAGTTTGTGAGCTATTGCGCCGACGAGTCTGACGGCAAGCCGGACTGCTCGGCGTACCACATTCACTGGCAGCTACTCAGACGACTTGGACTGGTGTCTACGCCCGCCTGGCACGCTGAGTTTTACGCTGCCGCGTTTCGGGATTGGAGTCGGACGGCTCAGTTAGCAGAGCAGCAGGCCTTGTCAGTGCTGGTATGTGGTTTGGCCGACTACGCGATGTTGTACTGGGTGGCCCAAAGCCTACCGAACGCAGTGAGAGACCGGTGTACCTTCTATGTGCTAGACATCTGTGAGTCGCCTTTAGCGTCGTGTCGGTGGCTTGAAAGACGGCTGGCCGAGCGGCAGCCACCAATGGCTCTTCGCACCGAATACCTACGCGGAGACGTGTTTGGTGAAGTGCTCAACGGCGAGAAGCCGTACGATCTGATTACGTCGGATGCGTTCATCACGCGGTTCGAGGCGATAGGCGTGAAGCGGGAGCTGATGGCAAGATGGCTGGCAGCATTGTCGCCTTGGGGTCACATCGTGACGACCGCACGCGTGCGCGAGGGGAGTTTGGTTGATATTCGCCGCGAGGATCGAGAGAGGTTCGCGAGGCGAGCGAATGGCCGCGCGCAGACCCAGGGCATCGATCTACCGCTCGGCGCGGCAGAGGACTACGCGGATTACATAACGTCGTTCCCGTTCGAACGTGAGGGGGCGGTGAGACAGTATCTGCGCGACGCAGTTGGCGATGAACGCAACTACGAGGTTACGTTCAAGGTCCTCCGGGAACGGGAGATGGTGAAAGCGAATTACGCGCGAATCATTGTGAAAGCGTAGAGCGCGCTTGGGTCGCGGGTGGGGAGGCTGGCGGTATCTACGACGAAGTGGCGCAGTGAGCCAGCCTCACGCAGGGAGATCAAGCCCCGCCAACGCCATCGTTCCTGACATGGCCGGACCTGCTTACCGATCTGGGGTCAGCCGGAGCCTTCTCTCCAGCCAGACAACCCCCGCGAGGGGCGTCCGGTCTATCTACACCCGGCGGCCAACCCCACTCGGGCGACGATGCCATCGGGTCCAGCTGGTGACGCGCCACGCGGCGCCACGGGCGGGTGACCCAGCGATCTGGATGACCAAACGGACCATTTGCCGCATCGCTGAAGCGGATGAGCAGCGTCATCTCGCCGGAGCCATGACACCTCGCGCCGACGAGTCGGTCGTCGCCAGAGTCACTCGCGCTCGATCCTCCGCAGCCCGTGCGTCGGCATCCACCACTCGATGACGAGCATCGTCGCCGCCTCGTTGAGGCGGGTGTGCACGACCTCGGCAATGTCGGCATGGAATCGGTCGCCGTCCGGTCCTTCGGCGTTGGCGGCGATCGCCCGACCGGAGATCTTCGCCTCGCCAGGCCACAGCGCCTCCGAGCCCTCGACCGGGTCGACCGTGGCGCTGTGCAGAGCGGACCGCGGATCCCGACGCAGATCCGCGCCCTTGCGCGCGTTCGGCATCGAGCCGAAAACGAGTTCGCCATCCACAAAGGCCGCCTCGATCCCGGAGATCCGCGGCGACCCGTCGGCTCGCAAGGTGGCGATGGTCTTATGCCTGTGAGCATCGAACAGCGCCCGCACGCGCCGCGCAAACTCCGGCTCCGCGTGTTCGACGTCCTGCCGGGCCGCGACAGCGTCAAGTCCGGTCAGCTGACCTCGTACTTGATGTGCGTGACCCCGGGCGCATCGACAGCCCGGATCTGCTTCAGGCTGAGGCCGTCGAGTTCGAGTCCGGCGAAGAGTCGTTCGCCGCCCCCGAGGATCACCGGCGCTATCGAGACGTCGATCTCGTCCACCAGTCGCGCGGCAAGGTACTGGTTGACCACCGACGCGCCGCCTGCCAACCAGATGTCCTGGCCGTCAGCGGCTTCGCTGGCCTGCGCGAGCGCCGAATCGATCCCATCGCTGACGAAATGAAAGATGGTGCCGCCTCTCATCTCCAGCGGCTCGCGCGGGTGGTGGGTGAGCACGAACACCGGATGGTGATACGGAGGCTCGTCGCCCCACCACCCCCGCCAGGACTCGTCCGGCCACGGGCCGCGAATCGGCCCGAACATGTTGCGACCCATGATCGTGGCGCCGATGTTCGCTCTGCGCTCCTCAACGACGGCAGAGCTGGCGTTCGTCTCGCCTCCCTCATCGCCGTGCATCTCCCTGAACTCCCTGAGCGGGAAGAACCACTCGTGTAACGCCATCGCGCCCACCCCGAGCGGGTTCTCCGCGCTCTGGTTCGGGCCGGCGACGTAGCCATCCAGCGACATCGTGATGCTCAGTCTCAGCTTGCTCATCTCACCCCTTGCCAACCACCTTGCTCGCGCCCCCGGAAGCGAGCGCCAGGAACGACTGACCGGCGTGCAGGATGACCGTCTCGCGGCGCCGGAAGTCGTCGACGGCCACGATGCCGCGGGCCACCTTTGTCAATGTGCCGGCGCAGGTGTTCTCGACGCTGTACTGCGTGCCCCGGACCGTCGACGCGCTGTAGTCGCCGCGGGTGGTGAACCGGCCGTGATCGGTTCCCTTGAGCAGCGCGAGCACCTTGTTGCTCAGCTTCCTGGCCGCCGACGCCCCGTAGCCCTTGCCCGCCGAGGCGCAGACCTTCGCGCGGTTGAGCGTGTCCATGAGGTCGAGCTCAGACAGGCCCTTCGCGGTGCGACTCTGTAGCAGCTTGAAGATGCCGGCCGAGTAGTCGCCGGTGTATTCCTTCCCCGCCGTCGCCGTCGCGGCCACGATGCGGACGGTGCCGCGCGTGGTGTCGAGGACCGAGTTGACCGGGATCTGACGCGCCTCGGTGAGCGGGATGAAGCCGGTGCCCTTCGTGAGGCTGGCCGCCGCCACGGGACCGAGCACCGAGTAGGTGGTGCCGGCGTTCGACCCGGCGGGCAGCTCGATGAGGACCTGGCCGCTCACGGGCGTGACGTTCTCTGAGCTGCCGAGGACGGGAGGCGGGAGCGGCGTCGTGGGCGCCGCCTGGCTCGCGCACACGTACGGAGACGCGCTCGTGCCCGACCCGTCGACGATGGCGCCGTTGCGCACCCAGATGAAGGTCCCGCTGTGCCCGGGACCGCCGACGGTGTCCGACCACGTGCCGCTGAAGCAGTTGCCGTTCTGCGTCACGGTGCCGGTATCGGTCGACGTGTAGCCGTTGGGCGGAAACTGGGCCGCACCCTGTGTCAGGGTCAGGGTGATGTGACCCCCGGCGTCCTCGTTGCCACCGAGCGAGAAGCTCTCGCCGGAGACCTGTCCGGTCCCGCTGATGTTCCCGTTCGCGTCCATCTGCAGGCCGAGCCGGTCGCTGTTCGGCGCACCGGCGGCATACCCCTCCCAGGTCCCGCTCAGCCCGTACAAGGGCGCCGCGCTCTCGACCGCCACGACCGAGGGCTGGGTGGCGGCCGACGCGCTGACACCCGACGCGGCGAGGACCGTGGCGGCGCCCAGCGCTGCGAGGGCGGCACATCCGAGAGCGCCGGTGCGAATCCGTGACTGCCTCATCTCTGCCCCCCGGTCCTCGGTGACGAAGGCGAAGACTGTATCTGGCGCGGCCCGGTGGCGAGCCGTCTCGAGACCGCGGTCGTGCTCGCGCTGCGGCGGGAGAGCGCGGTCATGGCCCGCAGCTGGCGCGGCATCGCCGCGCCCTTGGCGATCGCCGCGTTTGCCTTCGACCGCGAGCGTTACGCGGCACTGAGGACAGAAGGTGTCCTCAATTGCGGTCAGGCTGGCAGGGTGATCTCGAGCGTCCCGGACAACCTGCGAATCCGATCGCGGCCCGCGTCAGCGCGGCCGGAGCACGTCGATCACGAGCTCGAGGTATCTGCGCCAGTCGAAGCCTGGCATGCCGCCCATCGTGGAGGACAGGCCGCACATCAGCATCGAGATGTCGTTCGCATCCGCGTCGGCGCGGATCGTCCCCGCCTTCCGGGCGCGCGCGATCATCTCCTCGGTAAGCGCGACGAGCTCCTGCCGCTCGGCTTCCGCCTGGCTCCAGATCTCCTCGTCGGCCCCTGCGAGCGCGTGCCGAATGGCGGCGTCGCTCGACATGGTCTCGGCATTGCGCCGCAAGACGTCCTCCAAGACGGCGAACGGCTCGCCGTCCTCTTCGAGCGCGTCGCGGGCGCGGGACGCGAACAGCCGGAACTTCTCCCGCAGGAGCTCCACCAGGAGCGCCTCCTTCGTCGGGAAGTGCCTGTACACGGTGCCGACGCCGACACCCGCTCGCCGGGCGACGTCGTCCATCTGCGCATCCGCTCCGCACTCGGCGAAGACGGCCCGCGCGCTCTCGAGGATCCGCTCGCGATTGCGGCGCGCGTCGGCACGCAGCGGTCGCACGGGATCGATCAATGGTTGGGCCACAGCACTCTCATCCGTTCGCTTGACAAACGGAATCGTAGTTCACTATAGTCCCGAGCGCAAACGGAACCGGAGGTCAGCTTCCATGCAGTCGGCATCCCTCAGCACCACCGAGCCCCCCTCGCCGTACACGCCTCGTGCGAAGAACTTAGCGCTGCTGCTGCTCGCGGTGACGCAGTTCGTGGTCGTGATCGACGCGTCGATCGTGAACGTCGCGCTGCCCTCGATCGGTTACAGCCTCCACTTCGCGCGGTCCGACCTCTCGTGGGTCGTGAACGCATACACGCTTACCTTCGGCGGCTTCCTGCTGCTCGGCGGCCGGCTCGCCGACCTGCTCGGGCGCCGGCGGATGTTCATGCTCGGGCTGGTCGTGTTCTCGCTCGCGTCGTTCGCCGGCGGGATCGCCCAGTCCGAAACGTGGCTGCTCGCGGCGCGGGCGGTCCAAGGCCTGGGTGCCGCGATCGTCTCGCCGGCGGCGCTGTCGATCATCACCACCACCTTCGCCGAGGGCGCGGAGCGCAACCGCGCGTTGGGCGTCTGGGGCGCGGTCGCCGGCGCCGGCGGCGCGGCGGGGGTCCTCCTTGGTGGCATTCTCACCAGCGGCCTCAGCTGGCGCTGGGTGCTCTTCGTCAATGTCCCGATCGGGCTCGCCGCAGCGGCGTTCGCGCCGCGGACGCTCGTCGAGAGTCGCGCCGAGGACGGAGCGAGCACGTTCGACCTGCCGGGTGCCGTGACCGTCACGGCGGGCCTGTCGCTGCTCGTCTACACGATCGTGGACACGGTCAACGTGGGCTGGGGATCGACAGCGACGCTGCTGCGCCTCGCCGGTGCCGTCCTCCTGCTGGTGGCCTTCGTGATCATCGAGCTTCGCCAGCGCCATCCGCTCATGCCGTTCTCGATCTTCCGTCTGCGAACGTTGCGCGGTGCGAACATCGTCGGGCTGCTGATCGGCATGTCGCTGTTCTCGATGTTCTTCTTCATCTCGTTGTATCTGCAGAACGTCCTGCAGTACTCGCCGATCAAGACCGGGATCTCCTACCTGCCGCTGGCCGTCGGGATCATCCTCTCGGCGGGAGCCGCCTCCCAGCTCGTGACGCGCTTTGGCTTCAAGCCGCCGCTGATCGCCGGCCTCCTGCTGATCGCCGGCGGACTGCTCTGGTTCTCTCAGGTGCCGGCGAGCGGCGGCTCGTTCGGGGCCGACGTGCTTGGCCCGTCGCTCCTGGCTGCGGCTGGGCTTGGGTTCTCGTTCGTGCCGGTGACGATTGCCGCCGTCAGCGGGACCGAGCCGCACGAGGCCGGGCTCGCCTCGGGTCTCGATTAACACGTCCCAGCAGGTCGGTGGTGCGCTCGGGCTCGCGATCCTGGCCACGATCGCGAACAGCAAGACGCAGAGCTTGTTCCACGTGGGGGTGCACAACACCTCGGTCGCCCTGACCAAGGGGTTCGATCAGGCCTTCCTCGTCGGCGCCGGCTTCGCCGTCACCGGAGCGATCCTGGCCGCCGTGCTGATCTCCTCACGTGACAGCCGCGAGCACTCGATCTCCGCCCGCGCCGGTAACCCGGCCGTCGTTACCGTCCCGTCGGGCTGAACGGCACCACGGCTCGTCGCACGCCGAGTTCGGCCGCGCCGGTCCTCGGGCGCGGCCGACGGCGGTCGTCGTCCTCGCGACGATGCGGACAGAAGCTGACCTGAATCGCACATACGGTGCCTCCCGATGTCAAACAAGCCAGAAGGGAGCACGATGCCTGAACGAGACGGATACCCACCCGGCGTCCCATGCTGGATCGACACCCGGCAGCCCGACCCGGAGGCTGCCGTCGCCTTCTACGGCGGCCTCTTCGGATGGGATTTCGCGGACGCAATGCCGCCGGACTCGCCCGGCCGGTACTTCATCGCTCGCCTCCGCGGCGGCGACGTGGCCGCCGTCGGCTCACAGCCCGAGGGCGGGCCACCGAGCGTCGCGTGGAACACGTACATCTGGGTTGAGAGCGCCGACGAGACCGCCGCGAAGGTGAAGGCTGCGGGCGGGCGCATCCTGGCGGAGCCCTTCGACGTCATGAACGCGGGCCGCATGGCGGCGTTCGCGGATCTCGAAGGGGCCGCGTTCTGCGTCTGGGAGGCCGGAGCACACAGGGGCGCGCGGGTGGTCAACGAACCCGGCTCGTTGAACTTCAATGGCCTGAACACCCGCGACCCGGACAGCGCGAAGTCCTTCTACGGCTCGGTGTTCGGCTGGCAGACGCTCAGCCTCGGGCCGGGCGCCCAGATGTGGCGGCTGCCGGGCTACGGCGACTTCCTGGCCCAACGCGACGCCGGGCTCCGCGAGCGCATGGCGCAGACCGGCGCTCCACAGGGCTTCGAGGATGTGGTCGCGACCCTCAATCCGATCCCGCACGGCCAGCCCGATGTGTCGCCGCACTGGAGCGTGACGTTCGCCGTCGATGATGCCGACGAGATCGCCGAGCGGGCGGCGGAGCTCGGCGGTCGTGTCGTCGTGGCGCCGTTCGACGCTCCGTGGGTGAGGATGACCGTCATCACCGATCCCCAGGGTGCGACGTTCACGGCGAGCAGGTTCGTACCGGAGAACAGGGACCTCCCCACTGAGGCCGACTCGACGGTCACCGCCGCTTAGCGCGATTCGGCTGCGACCGGTGTCCTGACGCGCGGCGAGTCCGGACCCCCGATGCGCCGAGCGGGCCGCTGCGCTGCAGCGGCCCGCTCGGTCTGCCTGGTCTGTCTTGGAGCCCGACCGTCACATGCTCGGCTCGGCGACCGTCACGCGGCCGGGCCGCCCGTTCGTCCCCGCTTGGCTGCGGGCGACGAGGCTCAGCGTGCGCGTCGTGGTCATCGCGAGGGCCACGAGGATGAGCGCGTCGGTGAGGGCGTCGGCGGTGACGTGGTGGGCGAGCATCCAGGTATCGAGGCTCCCCGAGAACCAGTGCTGTGAGCCGTAGATGAACGCCAGCCGTCCGGCAGCCGCCGCGGTCCAGATCGCGACGTAGCCGATGCCGGCGCGCGAGAACGTCTCGCCGGTCTGGCCGTCGCGCTCGATGCGCATCAGGCCGCCGGCGACGCAGGCCGAGCAGGATGCCGGTGCCTGCGCCGGCGAGCTCGATCGCCAGGCCGGCACCGCTGGTGGCAAAGGCGGTCAGGTAGGCGGCCCCGGCCCCGGCGGCGATCATCAGCGGGCGAACGAGCCGGTGCGTGGTGATGGCCCGGCGTCCGAGGTCTGAGGCGAACACGCCGACGAGGATGGCGACGGTGAGGATGACTGCGCTGGTGGGCATTTGAGGCTCCTTGTTCGGTGGGCTCCGCTGATGACGACACGGTCGCATCGGCGAGCGGCCCGTTTCGTCGGCGCGTGGGACGATCTGCGGGTGGATCCTGCCGCGCGTCTCCACCCGGATCTCCACCCGCGCGCGTCGATGGCTCCGGGTCGGGTGATCCAGCTCGCCCGCCTGGTCGGGCTCGGGCTCGTGGACGTTCTGGTGGCGCTCAGCTCACGCCACGCCGGTCCGGGCTGGTTGATCGTCGTCCTCGCGGTGGTCGCGAACGCCGCCGCGCTCGTGTGGCTGTCCGGACGCCCTCGAGATGCCTTCTCGCAGGCGTCGGCGCTCGGCGTCATGGGCTTCGCGGGCGGGCTGCTGGCGGGGCTGCAGCACGGCAGCGCGGCGCTGGTATTCCCAGGGGTCGCCGTCGCCCAGGCGGTCGCCGACGGCTCGGCGCTCGCCGCGCTCGCCACCGGTGCCGTCTCGCTGGTCGGGCTGGAATTGGGCGTGCTCTGGGCGAGCCTCGGGGCAAGTGCCGCGGTCGGGTATCCGGCGATCCTCCTCGGAGCTGGTCTGATCGGGCTCACCCGCCGCCAGTACGTCGCCCAGGGCCGAGCGGCCCAGGAGCTCGTCGCGCAGACGCGCCGGACCGAGGCGGCGACCCGCCGTGCCGCTGCGCTTGATGAGCGCACCCGCATTGCCCGCGACATCCACGATGTGCTCGCTCACGCGCTCGGTGGTCTGACGGTTCAGCTGCAGGCGGCCGAGCTGTTGCTCGAGCAGCGAGGCGACGTCGCCGGCGCGTTGCAGCGGATCCGCGGCTGCCAGCGCACGGCACGTGAGGGACTCGTGGAGGCGCGCCGCGCCGTCGCGGCGCTGCGCAGCGATGCGCCACCGCTCCCGGAGGCGCTGTCGGGGCTGATGGAGTCCCACCGCGACCACGGCGACCACGGCGAGCTGGTGGTCGAGGGCGCCGTCCGGGCGCTGCCGCCCGAGGTCTCGCTCGCCCTCATGCGCACGGTCCAGGAGGCACTGACGAATGCTCGTCGCCACGCACCCGGCGCGGCGGTGCGCGTGTGCCTCACCTACGGGTCCGCCACCACGAGCGTGGTGGTCAGCAACGACGCAGCAGCTTCGCCGCCCGCTGTCGAGCCCGCGGACCCCACCGGCGGGTACGGTCTGGCCGGTATGCGCGAACGCCTCGAGCTCGCCGGCGGGCATCTGGCCGCGGGGCCGAGCCCGGACGGCTGGACGGTGCACGCGGAGGTCCCCTCGTGAATTCGGCCCTGCGCGTGCTCGTCGTCGACGATCAGCAGATCGTGCGCGAGGGACTGGCCACGGTCCTGGACCTGCTGCCCGACGTCAGCGTTGTCGGGAGCGCCGTCAACGGCGCCGAGGCCCTCGAGCTCGTCGCGCGACGCCGGCCCGACGTCGTGCTGATGGACCTCCACATGCCCGTGCTCGACGGAGTTGCGGCGACGCGCCGGATCGTCGCCGAGCACCCGTCCAGTGCCGTGCTCATCCTCACCACGTTCGGCGAGGACGACGACGCGCTCGAAGCACTGCGCGCCGGCGCGCGAGGCGTCCTCACCAAGGACGCCGGTCATCAGGAGATCTCCCGCGCGCTCCACCAAGCCGCCGCCGGTCACATGACCCTCGCGCAGCCGCTGCAGGCGCGCCTGCTCGCCGCGGCCGCACCGCCGGACGTACCCGTCCGGACCGAGCCGCCCGACGGACTGACCGCGCGGGAGGCACAGGTGCTCGGGCTGATCGCTGCCGGCTTCACCAACCGCGAGATCGCCGAGCGCCTCGTCGTCTCCGAGACGACGGTCAAGACTCACGTCAACCACGTGTTCGCAAAGACCGGCGCCCGCGACCGCGCGGCCGCGATCAACTACGCCAACCAACACGGGCTCGGCTCCTCCTGACCGCTCCGGGCGCCCCGAAACGCTCGGTGATCGCCGACTGCCAGCCCGCGTCACGAGGTCACCGCCTCCGCGGTCGCCTGCTGCGAGGCGGCCGCCGTGGCCACATCGGTCGGATAGGTGCGCCGCGCACCGAGCAGGACGATGCCGGCGGCGGCGAGCGCGGCGAGCATGACCAGGAAGGTGACCTCGAGCCCCGTCGCGGTGCTCGAGGACACGAGGGGCGGGTGGGTGCCGACCGGGCTCTGCTGAGGCACGATGCCGGCGACCAGGTCCGCCAGCCCGCCGAACGCGAGCGGCGCGCAGGCCTGCGTGAGCGAACGCAGGAACGTGCGCGTGCTTTCCGACCGCCCCCACAGTCCGGCCGGGATGACGTCGAGCGCGGCCGCGTTGAGCGGGGGATTGGCCGCGGCGATGAGCGCCATGCCGCCGACGTCGAACCACACCGCGGGCGTGAAGTGACTGCTGCTGAGGCCCGAGATCAACAGCACGAACGCGCCGAGATAGCAGACCGCCGGCACGAACACGCGGGCCTCGAGGAAGCCGCGGCGCAGCAGCAGGTCGGTGACCTGCCCGCTCACCAGCGTGCCGATCAACGCGCCGAGGACGAGCAGCCCGAGCCCGAGCTCCGACGTCGCCTGGCTGACGTGGTAATCGCCCCGCACGAACAGCAGCGCGAAGGTCTGCACGCCGGCGAAGAAGAAGTACCCGAGCGACGAGCCGACGATGATCATCAGCTGCGTCGGGACGGAAAGGATGTAGCGCACCCCGCGCACGAGCCCGAGGGCCTGCGGATCCTCTCTGAGGACGCGTCTGGGATCGGCCCTCACCCCGCGCCGGCGCGCCGCGGCGGGCGCCGGGTCATCGCCGCGGTCGGGCTCGTCGGGCTGCTCCTCCGCCGGCGGATCGGCCGCGGATCGCACCGCCGCGAAGTCGCTCGCGCCTGGCTCGAGCCGGCTCTGGCCCCCGCGCTGCGGCTCGGGCACCGTGCGCCACAGCGTGCGCGCGAGGAAGAACCCGGGGATCGCAAGCAGCACGAACGCGGCCCGCCACGTGAACACAGAGGCCACGGTCCCGCTCACGATGAAGCCCGCGGCGGTGCCGACGGCCTCGCCCGCGAGGATGTAGCCGTAGACGCGGCCTCGCTCCCGCGCCGGGAAGTAATCGCCGGTGAGCGATGCGATCGCCGGGCCGGCCGTCGCCGTCACCGCTCCGAGCGCCAAGCGCGTGAGGAGCAGGCGCCCGTAGCCGCCGGCGAACGCGCTCGCCAGTGACGCGACGCTCCACAGCGCGATGCTGAGCGACAGCAGGGGAATGCGCTTGACCCGGTCGACGAGCAGGCCGACCGGGATGACGAACACCGCTCCGACGAGCAGGGCCGCCGAACTGAGCAGCCCGATTTTCGCGTTGCCGATGTGCAGCGACTGCTCGAGCTGCGGTGCCACCGCGCCGATCGTGGACGCGTCGGCGCTGCTGAGCGCGAGCACCCCGCCGAACAGGACGATCACGCGCGCCCGCGCGGGCCCGCCCACGAACACGATCACATGTCCGCGCAGCCGGCGGCCGGTCCAGCGAGCGGCGCGCAGCAGCATCTGCCCGGCGCGCGCGACCACACCCGTGTCGCCATTCCCAGCCACGCCCCGACTGTACGCGGGTCAGAACTCTCCCACGCGGCTCGCCGCCGCGCGAGCGCTCAGCCGGGACTCAGCGCGCGCGCCTGTCGACCGTTACGCCGGGGCCGCGATGCGCGCCGCTTCAGCTCGCCGGGCCCGCGAACGAAGCCGACGGAGACGCCGGCGCGGTGCTGAAGGAGAACGTCTGCGTCGCGGTCCGGCCGGTGGGGCCCTGCCAGACGACGCGCCCTCGGTAGGTGGTGCCCGGCTGCAGGGGCGGGGGCACCATCGCGCCGCCGACCGCCATGTACCCGGGGTATCCGTACGCCGCGACGGCCTTCTCGTCGGCCATCCGCACGTCGGGCACGGCGGCGCCCGATGCGGTCCGCAGTGACCACGAGACGGCGTGCACCGAGTCGCTCGGGTTGAGCTGCTCGCCGGGGAAGCCAAGGGCGTAGAGCAGCGGTTGCGGACCGGTGGGCGTTCCCTCGGCGATCCCCACCGCGTTCTGGGGGGCGAAGGGACCCTCGCCCTCGACGATCTCCTGGTCGGGAACCGCGCTCGGGCCGGCGTCGGAGACGAACGCGTAGAAGGTCGGGGCGACCGGCTGCGGGACCGGATTGCCGAGGCCCATGCACGCACCCCCGGCGTTGACGTCGCCCGCGGCGGTGAACAGAGGGTCGTACATGGAGAACTGGTGCATCGGCGCGTCGTCCCACGGGCTGGTGTCGGTGCCCCACGCGGTCAGCGAGGACCAGTCGCGGGCCATCTCGCCCGGCAGCCACGCGCCGGCATCCTCGTTTGGGCACCACGGGCTGGCGAGGGCCTGATTGATGCTGGTGATGGCGGGGATGCGGTTGGCCACCCGCTGGTCGTTGAGGAAGGCGATGGCCTGACGGCCGTCCACGGAGCTCGCGACGTTCGCGGGCTGCGCCTGAGCGGCGGTCGCGCACAGCAGCGATGCCGCCACGAACGCGGCAAGGCCGATCGACAGACGGCGCTCGCCGGGGAGGCCGGGCAGCAGACGTGGGCCGCGCATCCGATGAGAGTCGGCGCGGAACCGGAACTCTCGGCGGGAATCGACCGCGTCTGGACAGATCGACGGTCGCAAGCCGTCCCCCGAGACGGATTCGGCGGGCCGGTGCCACGTCCGGCGTGATAGAGAGACGGCATGCCGCCGACCGACGAGGCCCCCCTCGACAACCCGGCCTACGCGGCCCTGACCGGGCCCCACGCGCGGTTTGCGCAGGTGCGTGGGCGCGCGCGCCGGTATCAGCCCGACGTGGCACCGTTCCTTGCCTTACCCGCGGAGCCCTCGGTGGAGGACTGGCGGGACGCCGCCGCCCTCGTGCCACCGGGGACCTACGTCGCCCTTCGCCTCGACGGTGCCGAGCTGCCCGACGGCTGGCAGGCGGTCCGCGCCTTCGACCTCGTGCAGATGACCGGAGAGCGCGTCACCGGCGCCGATTGCCCGGAGGCGACCGTGCTCGGCGCCGGCGACGTCCCCGAGATGCTCGAGCTCGTCGCCCAGACCGAGCCGGGGCCGTTTCTGAGCCGGACCGTCGAGCTTGGCCGCTACCTAGGGATCCGCCGCGACGGCGCGCTCATCGCGATGGCCGGCGAGCGCTTTCGTTTCGACGGCTGGACCGAGATCAGCGCGGTCTGCACCCTGCCGGCCCACCGCGGCCAGGGACTGGCCTCTGGACTCGTCGGCGCCTTGGTCGCCGGCATCCAGCAGCGATCGGAACGCGTGTTCCTCAACGTGCTGGCCGCCAACACCGGCGCCATCCGGCTCTACGAGCGGCTCGGCTTCGGCGTACGGGGGACCGCGTCGCTCACCGTCGTGACGCGCGAGCCGGGGCAGGACGCCGGCTGATAGGCGGGGACCCACCCCGCCTCCCCGACGGTCGTCATCGCCGGCCACGACAGCGCCGTCAGCTACATCTACCGAGCCGCTCGCCGGGCTGCGAGCTCGGCTGCGAGGTGGCCGCTACGCGGCTCTCAGAACCGGCGGCTGCCCAGCGTCGTTGGTGCCACCTGATTGAGAGGCGGGCAGCGTGGCCCGCCGTGCATCGGCCTGGCGCTGCGCCCGCTCGCGGCGCGCTCGACCACACGCGGCCTCCACGAACCGAGCGAGGTCCACCGGGCGTTCGCGTTGGGGGTGGTGGCCCATGTGCTCCCACACCTCCACCTTGGCGCCCGGGAATGCCGATCTGATGCCGTCCATGTGTGAGCGCGGAACGAGACGATCTCCGTCACCCCACAGGGCCAGCACCGGTCCGTGGTAGCCGACCTCGCGTCGGTGGAAGGCCTGCGCGGAGCGCCCGGACTCGGCGATGGCCTCGATCGCCATCGCCGCCCCCTGAGCGCACGAGAAGGCATTCCGTCGCAGGTGAGCGAGCAGCTCTCGCTCGGGCAGATGGCCGTTGGTGACCATCGTCGCGTACACGCCCGCGGCGGTGAGCGGATTCGCCAGCGCGATCGGCAGACCGCGCCGTAGGATCGTGCGCAGGCCGGGAAGCTGCCCGAGCTCGGACGTCACCAGCCGGCCGAAGCCGACCGGCGCCATCAGCACCAGCGTGGCCACATCGTCGGGGGCGCGCTCGGCCACGGCCGCGGCGACGCCGCCGCCGAAGGAGTGCCCGACGAGCGTGAAGTCGTGCACGTCGAGCGCGGCGATCGCTTCGACGACGTCGTCGGCGTACGCCGACAGGCGAGCTCGGGCGGGAACATCGGAGGCGCCGAAGCCCGGCAGGTCAACGGCGTAGCACGGACGGTGAGTGGCCAGCGCCAGCCCGTTCCAGCCCTGAGAGGAGTCCAATAGCCCGTGCAGCAGGACGAGTGGCGCGCCGTGACCGTCCCACCGCTCGACGCTGATGCGGCGCCCGTCAGCGAGCGGGACGGCGACGGTCTGGGAGGCACGGTTCATACACGAGTAATCGCCCACGCACCCGACGTTCTTGAGTTCATAACGCTGGCCGTGGCGCCGCCCGCGCGCGTCTGGGCGAGAGACCGCGGACGCTCAGCGTCGCCACTTGATCGAGCACCCCACCGGCCGCGTCTCGGCCTGCGCCACCGGCCGCCCGGCGAGAAGGTCATCGAGGGCGTCGCGCAGCCACGCCGCCCGGAGCGATTCGTCGCCGTGATCGGCGTCGGGAGCGCCGTGATACGCCAGGCGGCCGTCGCTATCGAGCACGTACACGTCCGGGGTCGTGGCGGCGCCCCAGGCGCGGGCGACCTCCTGCGTCGCGTCATACAGGTACGGGGACGCGAACTCCCCGGCGTCGACGCGCGCCTTCATCGCCTCCGGCGAGTCGCGCGGGTGGCGCGCGGCGTCGTTGGGGTTGATCTGCAACGTGCGGACACCGCGGGCGAGATAGTCGCGCGCGACGGCCTGCAGGCGTTCGTGCCAGGCCAGCGCGTACGGACAGTGGTTACAGGTGAACACGACCACGGTTGCGGCGGCGTCGCCGGAGCGCAGCGAGATCGGGGTGCCGTCCGTGTCGGGCAGCGTGAACGGGGGAGCCGGCGTTTGCACGGCGAGTGACATCGTCAGGCCTCCAGGGTGAACGGGGACAGCAGTCGGTGCAGCGCCTCGCGCAGCTCGCCCGGGTCCGGCGTCGGGGAGTAGCGACCGTCGCGCCGGCGATAGACGCGGCAGGAGAGGCCGGTCGGCTCTCCGGCGGGCGGCGGCACCGGGTCGACGCCGTCGACCCTGACGGTGGGCGATCCGATGAAGCCGCGCTCGGCCGCCTGCTCCTCGGTGGTGATCTCCGTCAGCGCGACCTCGAGCTCGGGTCGTCCGAGCTCGGCGAGCGCGGCCCGCAGGTCGGCGAGCGCCTCGGGATAGGAGGGGCAGCCCTCCCAGTAGAGAAGCTCGACGCTCGACACCCCGGTCACGATAGACGCGAGCTCTACGAGACCTCCCGCTCGAGCCTCACCTCGCACATGTCCACCGAGGCTCGACTGCCGGGCGTCTCGGAGGCGTCCATCGCGGCGAACACCTGCGCGCCGGCCTCCATGTCCTCGGCGCTGGCGAAGTGCTGGAGGACCACTGCGGTCTGCTGGGCCTGATCGAACAGGACCTCCAGACCGGTCGAGGAGACGCCTGGAGGTGGTCCCCCCGACTCCTCGATGCGAGCCAGGAGTCCCTCTATCCGCTCCGGACTGACCCCGGTGAACCTGACGACACGTGTGTACACGACAACAACCTCCTCGGATCGCGCTCGTTGTCCGCGACCCTAACGCCCCGAGGCAGCGTCTGCGCGCCACGCGCCCGTGCCGTAGCGCTCCAGGCCCGCGAACATCTCGCCGCTCTCGAGTGTGGCCATGCCGTGGCGATACTCGACCGCGAGGGCGTCCGATAGCCCGAGGGGCCACTGCTCATATGAGGAAAGGCGATCGCCGCGCAGCGCCGCCTGGGGCAGCGCGGCGAGCTCACGGGCGAGCTGTGTCGCTGCGTCAACGGCCTGCCCGCGAGGCACGATGCGATTGGCCAGCCCCATGCGCAGTGCCTCATCGCCACAGACGGGTCGGCCGGTGAGGATGAGGTCGAGCGCGTTGCTGTGGCCGATCAGTCGCGGCAGGCGCACGGTCCCGCCGTCCATGAGCGGGATGCCCCAGCGGCGGCAGTAGACGCCGAACACGGCGTCCTCGGCGGCCACGCGCAGGTCGCACCACAGCGCGAGCTCGAGACCGCCCGCGACGGCGTGGTGCTCGATCGCCGCGATGACGGGCTTGCCGAGGAGCATGCGCGTCGGGCCGACGGGACCGTCGCCATGGGGGGCGAGGCGCGTCACGCGGGCGGGATCCCCGCCCTGCATCGCCTTCAGGTCCGCACCGGCGCAGAACTTCCCGTTGGCGCCGGTCAGCACGGCGACCGACAGCGACTCGTCCGCGTCGAACCGCGTGAAGGCGGCCACGAGCTCGGCGGCGGTCGGGCGATCGATCGCGTTGGCGACGTCGGGGCGGTCGATGGTGACGACCACCACCGGGCCGTCGGTGTCGTAGTGGACGCTCATGAGATGTGGACGGCGGCGGCGACCTGGCGCCAGAGCACCCCGACGATCTCGGGCTCGGGGGGCGGGGGAGTGCGGGTGAGCGCGTGGACCATGACGCGCTGCATCGCTCCGAACATCGCGGCGCCCGCGAGCTCGGGGTCGACGCCGGCGGCCAGCTCGCCGCGCGCCTGGGCGCGTCGGATGTTCGTGGCCGCCTGACCGACGACGGCGGCGATGCAGCGCTCGTTGGTCTGGGCGACCTCGGGTTCCCGGGCCAGCGTCCCGTAGAGCACGGGAGCGAACGGGTCGCCGTAGTGGAATCGAACGCCGAGCTCGAGGCGCCGGCGCTCGCGCGCGGCCCAGTCGCCCTCGTCGTCGAGGTCGACCTCGAGCACCTCGTCGCGCAGCCGCGCGAAGAACTCCTCGATCAGGGCGCTGACGAGGGCGGCCTTCGAGCTGAAGTAGCGGTAGATGACACTCGGCACGACGCCCGCCGCGCGCGCGACGGCGACGACCTCGAGCTCGCCGCCTGTCCGGATCGCCTCGTCGCGCGCACAGCGCAGGAGTCGCTCGCGAGTGCGGTGACCCTTCGGGGACGAGGGAGCAGCAGAGGCGGTGGTGGGCATCCCATCCCTACAATACAGAAATGAAGTCATTTCTTTTCTGGGGCCTGAGATGGCCGCCGCCGGGGGGGTGTACGACGAAGGTATGAACTATTCACACCAACCACAGTCACCCCCCCGCCGGCCCCCTCGGCCGGCCCGTCACAGACCGCCCGGCGGCCCCGGCAGCTCGAGCAGCTGGATCAAGGCGAACACGAGGATCACGGCGCCGACCCCGATCAGGCTGTAGCGCGCGGAGCGCAGCGGGAAGTGGCTGCTGATGCCGACGAGGAACAGGACCGTGGCCAGGAACACCGTGTCGCGCACGTACTTGTCTCCGGTGGCGCCGGCCGTTGAGCCCGCGGCGAAGGTGGCATCGGCGGTGGCGTCGAGCGCGGTGGCCTGGGCCTCCTGGGGGATCTTGTACTGGGGCATGTAGGAGGGGCCGGGCGGCGAGTTCGGGTTGTGCGCCGGATCGGTGGCCAGCCAGGCGTAGAACGCGGGACGGTAGCCGGGGCGTAGCCGGCGCACGGCGAGGCGCTCGGCGTTCGCGTTACCGGCCGTGAAGGCGGTGAACCAGGCGTTGAAGGACACCGAGTCGAGCGTGCGCACCTGGAGCGCCTCGAGGTCGGCGCGGTTGGCCTTCGTGCGGGCGGCCGAGGCCGTGGCCAGCTTGACCGACGCCTCGGTGCTCCACTTCGCGGCCGCGTAGCCGGAGAAGGCCGCGAGCACCGCCACCAGCGAGAGCAGCACCGCCTCGGTGATGGACAGCAGGCGGTCACGGCGGTCGGCCTGCTCGGAGTCGCCCTCGCGCTCCTTGTGCTCGGCGATCTCCTTGCCCACCTCGCTCGCCGACAGTCCCTCGGGCACCGGTGTCACCCCCGTTGGAGACGAATCCCCGACGAGTCTATTGGCGGGACCCGATCAGTGCCCGTCGATGCTGAACGCGTAGAACTTCTTGCTCTGCAGCTCCGACGGGTAGCCCGACCCCCAGTACACGGTGCCGTTGACGATCGCCGGACCGGCCCACTGCGAGCCGGGCGGCGCGAAGCGCCAGAGGATCTTGCCGGTGGCGGCGTCGAGGGCGAACATCTTGTCGCCGAACCATGCGGTGGAGCTCACGTAGACCACGCCGTTGGCCTCGCTCGCGGCTCCGAGGTCGGCCGAGCCATTCGGGTCGGCCACCTGCCAGAGGATCCGCCCGGTCGCCGGGTCGAGCGCGGACCACGACCCGTAGGTGACGGATTGCCCGGACGTGAGCTTGTACGGTGCGGCGTACTCGTCGGAGATCGGAACGTAGATGCGCTTGCCGTCGTAGGCGGTGCCCCACATGATGCCGCCCTCCCCGCCGCCGGCGCCGACGAGCGTGTCCCATACGACGTTCCCGGTCGCGGCGTCGAAGGCCCAGTAGATCCCGCTCTTCTGACCGACGCCGACGAGCGTGCGCCCGCCGACGTTCAGCAGGTTCGGCCCCGAGCCGCCGAAGTCGTACACGGGTCCCTCGATCGACGGGCACCAGCTCTTGCCCTGGCCGAGCACGCAGGCGAAGTTCCAGGCGTCCCAACCCTCGACCTTGTGGCCCCAGTTGATCTGCCCGGTCTGCAGGTTCAGCGACAGCACGCTGTCGAAGTAGTCGTCGGGCGCCGTACAGCTGTCGTCCGACGTGTCGCCGGCCGCCGTCAGCGCCTGGCAGGCGGCCGCCGCGTCGGGGACCGTGTAGTTGTTGCCGGTTCCGACATACACGCTGTTGGTCGCCGGGTCGATCGCCGGCGTATCCCACACCGCGCCGCCGCTGTAGCCGCATCCGGACGGGGGGTTGCCGGCGGTGCAGGGCGCGTTCGCCGGAACCGTGTAGGTCTTCCAGAGGATCTGGCCGGTATCGGCCCGCAGTGCGACCACGCTGCCGCGGAAGGTGCAGCACGGATCGAACGGGATCAGCGTGTCGGTCTCCTCGTTCGATGACACGCCCACGATCACCTCGTTGCCGTACACGACCGGGTTCCCGGTGATGATCGCCGCGGGGTTCGACTCGACCTGGGTGCTCCACACCAGCCGCCCCGTGTAGCGGTTCACGGCGAACACGTGCGCGCCGCCCTGCTGCGCGAGCACGTGGTTGTCGCCGAGGATGATCTCGTCCCCGGCCACGGCCGGACTGGTGCGCGCGATGCCGCCCGAGACGCCGGTGTAGCTCTCGATGTTCGTCTGCCACAGCAGGGACCCGGTGGCGGCGGCGACGGCGTTCACGTATCCGCCCGAGTCGGGGAAGTACACGGCCCCGCCCTGCACCGTCGGCGTGGCGCTCACGTCGCCGTGCGTCGTGAAGATCCATTTCGGCGCGAGCTGCGCGACGTTGCCGACGCCGATCTCGAACTCGTCGGGCTGCGTCCGGCTGTTCGCGAGGTCGTGGCCGGCCGACAGCCAATCGGCGCCGAACAGGCCCTGGGCGGGGGCGACCGCCGCGCCGAAGGTCGCGAACAGGACGGCGCAGCACGCCGCCACGAACCCGGCTGTCGCGCGACGCCTCATAGCAGTCCGATCAGCTGCTCGAGCTGCTCGTCGAAGCCCTGCTCGAGCGGCCGCAGCGTGAGGCACGGATGGCGAGGAGTCTCGTAGGGATCGTCGATGCCGGTCATCCCGCAGAGCTCGCCGCTGCGCGCCTTCGCGTACAGGCCCTTCGGATCGCGCCGCTCGCACTCCTGCAGCGGCGTCGCGACGTGGACCTCGAAGAACGGCAGGTCCCACTCGCAGACGACCTCTCGCGCCGCATCGCGGTCGCACTCGTACGGGGAGACGACGCTGACGATCGCCACCACACCGGCGTCGGCGAGCAGGCGGGCCACGTGAGCGGTGCGGCGCACGTTCTCCGCTCGGTCGGCGGCCTCGAAGCCGAGGTTCCCGTTCAGCCCGTGGCGCAGGTTGTCGCCGTCGAGCCGGTAGGCGGGACGGCCGGACATGACGAGGTGCCGCTCGACGGCCGCCGCGAGCGTCGACTTGCCCGACGCCGGCAGCCCGGTCAGCCACAGCACCGCGCCGCACGCGTTCACCGCGCCCCAGCGCTCGGGGCGCGTCAGGCAGCCCGGGTCCCACGTGACGTTCGCGCTGCGCGCGCCGTCCGAGCGCTCCACCGCCTCGGCGTGGGTGACTCGGATCATGCCGGCGGCGAGCGTGTCGTTCGTCGACTCGTCGATGAGGATGAACGACCCGGTCGCGCGGTTGACGCGGTAGTCGTCGTAGGCAAGGGGCACGCTCGTGGTCAGCTCGACGCGCCCGATGTCGTTCAGCTCCAGCCGCTCGGCCGTGCCGTCGCGGTGCAGCGTGTCGACGTCGATGCGGTAGTGCAGCTCGCGGACCTCGGCATGCGCCGTGCGCGTGAGGTGCTTGATGAGCACCCGCTGGCCGGCGACGAGCGGCCGCTCGCTCATCCAGCAGACGAGCGCGTCGAGGGTGCGCCCGACGACCGGCCGGTTTCCAGGGCGGCAGATGACGTCGCCGCGCGACACGTCGAGCTCGTCGCGCAGCCGCAGGGCCACGGCCATCGGCGGGCTGGCCTCCTCGAGCGGGCCGTCGTAGGTCTCGATCGCCACCACCTCGGTGCGGGCGCCCGACGGCAGCACGACGACCTCCTCGCCGGCCCGCAGCACGCCGGCGGCGAGCGACCCGGCGTAGGCGCGGTAGTCGCGACGGCTCTCGGAGTCGACGCGGATCACCCACTGCACCGGGAAGCGCACGTCGACGAGGTTCGTGTCGGCGGCGACGTAGACGTGCTCGAGGTGGTAGAGCAGCGGCGGCCCCTCGTACCAGCCCATGTTCGGCGACGGCTCGACGACGTTATCGCCGTGCAGCGCCGACACCGGGATGAAGGCGAGGTCGGTGACGCCGAGCCGCACGGCGAAGCGACGGAACTCGGCGGCGATCTGCTCGAAGACGCACTCGTCCCAGCCGACGAGGTCCATCTTGTTGACGCACACGACGAGATGGGGGATGCCGAGCAGCGACGACAGGAAGGCGTGGCGACGGGTCTGCTCGACCGCGCCGTGGCGGGCATCGACGAGGATCATCGCCACGTCGGCGGTCGACGCGCCGGTGACCATGTTGCGCGTGTACAGCACGTGGCCGGGGGTGTCGGCAATGATGAAGCGACGCCGCGGCGTCTCGAAGTGGCGATAGGCGACATCGATCGTGATGCCCTGCTCGCGCTCGGCCCGCAGGCCGTCGGTGACGAGCGAGAGGTCGACGTGGCCGTTCGCCGAGTTGCCGTTCCGCCGCCGGCTCGCGTCGGCGACCGCGTCGAGCTGGTCCTGCATCAGCGACTTGGACTCGTACAGCAGGCGACCGATGAGCGTGGACTTTCCGTCGTCGACCGACCCGGCGGTGGCGAGGCGCAGCAGCTCGCGGGGGGGCGATGCAACCGCCACGGCCATCTAGAAGTACCCCGCCCGCTTTCGATCCTCCATGCTCGACTCGCTGACCAGATCGTCGGCCCGCGTCTGACCGCGCTCGGTGATGCGCGTCGCGGCGATCTCGTGCATCACCTGCGCGAGCGTCGCGGCGTCGCTGGCGACCGCGCCGGTGCACGACATGTCGCCCACGGTGCGGTAGCGCACGCTGGCCCGGAAGACCTCCTCGTCGGGGAGACGCTCGGTGGCCTCGCTCGCGGCGTAGAGCATCCCGTCGCGACGGAACACCGCGCGCTGGTGGGCGAAGTAGATCGGCGGAACCTCGAGGTTCTCGCGCTCGATGTAGCGCCACACGTCGAGCTCGGTCCAGTTCGAGATCGGGAACACGCGCACGTGCTCGCCGCGGCGGACGCGGCCGTTGTACAGGTTCCAGACCTCGGGGCGCTGGGTCTTCGGATCCCAGCCGCCGAAGTCGTCGCGGAAGCTGAAGATCCGCTCCTTCGCGCGGGCCCGCTCCTCGTCGCGGCGGGCGCCGCCGAACGCGGCGTCGAACTGGTGCTCGGCGATCGCGTCCAGCAGCGTCGTCGTCTGCAGCCGGTTGCGTGATGCGCGTGGCCCCGTCTCCTCGATCACGCGTCCGGCGTCGATCGAGTCCTGGACCGACGCGACGACGAGCCGCTCGTCGAGCTCGGCGATCCGCCGATCGCGAAACGCGATGACCTCCGGGAAGTTGTGGCCGGTGTCGACGTGCATGACCGGGAACGGGAACGGCGCGGGGCGGAAGGCCTTCTCGGCGAGCCGCAGGAGGACGATCGAGTCCTTGCCGCCGCTGAACAGGAGCACCGGGCGGGCGAGCTCGGCCGCCACCTCGCGCATGATGTGAACCGCCTCGGCCTCGAGCTCGTCGAGGTGGTGCGCCTGCGGAACAAGCGTGCCGGTCACGCCGGCACGGTGGGAGGTCGATCCGATCATGGGAGCCGTTTCACCATTTTGCCTCGCGGTCTAACCCTCCACGGCCAAAGATTCGCATGCGCTCGAACCGGGCACAACGAATGGGTCAATACGAGTGACACCGCTCCGATCGGCGCCGGTCACGCTGGCGGGGCGCCGCCGTCGCCCCGCGGTCGACCCGCGCCTGTCACATGTCGCCGACGGCGACCTCGGTCTGTTCGAGCACCGTGTTCGCCGCGTCATCGAGTACCGCGGTCACCCACTCCCGCAGCGTGCACTGGCTTCGCTCGGCCGCCTCGCGCCAGCGATCGTGGCGTGAGCGCTCGAGCGCGAACTGAAGCGCCGTGCTCGGCGGGTTGGCGAGCGCGGCCCGCGCCCGCACGCGGCGCCGCAGCTCGGACTTCGACCATCCACGCTGCACCGCGAGGTCGAGCCAGAAGTCCTGCTCCTCGCGGGGCAGCGCGCACACCTCGGCGTGATGCTGGAAGCTGAGGTCGTGCCGGCGCCGCGAGGACTCGAAGGCCCGCGCGACCACGGCGTAGTTGCGCAGCGTCTTGTACTCCAGTCCGGTGAGCGCGATGCCCTCCCGATAGCGCAGGCCGTACATCCGCTTGCCGAAGGCGAGCCAGTCGCCGAGCCACCAGCAGGTCGCATCGGAGTGCATCCCGATCCGCGCGCCGATGTGCTTCCAGTTGTCAAGCGTCATCGACGCGTCGAAGCGCATCGAGGTCCGCAGGCACTTGATCCCGGCCGCCGTCGGCGATCGGTTGTTGGCCGGCAGTGCGCCGTTGGCCGGCCGCTCGGCCGGGTCGGCGGCGAGGCGCTCCGCCGCGACCTCGGGACGTCCCCATTCGACGTTCCGGCTCCGGTCGTCGACGGCCGGAGCGTCAGACGACTCGGGGGCGTCTCGCGCCCCCGACACGACCGCGTAGGCCGGTATCAGCAGTAACCAAGGCAGCGTGTGTTGGAAGCGGTGCAGGCGCACGATTTCCGACCCCCTATCCATGTCGGACGCAGCAAGATCCCGCTCAGCAAGCTGGGCAGGGAATGACCCTGCACCATTGTGTAGCAAACGGCCTCCCAACCGCGCAAGCACCGATTGCACTGCCTACGCGGCCAGAAATGGGCGCGTTGCACCTGTGGGCGACCGGCCGCCCCGGTGGGGCGGGCATCGCGCCGTGGTCGAGCTAACCGCTCGCGCCCGGCCCATTAGGGCGATTTGAGGCGCCGGCACCGGGTAGCACGACGCTGCCATGTCGACCGACCCGACCGCATTCCGCCAAGACCCTTGTACCGATGGCGAGCGAGTTGCTGGGATGATGCACGTATGAGTCGCCGCGTCGCCGTCATCGGGCTGGATTGCGCCGACCCGCGGCTCGTCTTCGACCGCTGGGCCGACGATCTCCCGAATCTACGCGAACTGATGGGCCGGGGCACATGGGGGCCGCTGCGCAGCGTGGATCCGCCGATCACGGTGCCGGCGTGGAGCTGCATGATGACCGGGCACGATCCCGGCGAGCTCGGCATCTACGGCTTTCGCAACCGCACCGATCACGGCTATCACTCCCTGGGCGTCGCCGATTCGAGCAGCGTGCGCCTCGACCGGGTCTGGGATGTGCTCGGGCGGGCCGGAAA
Source organism: uncultured Solirubrobacterales bacterium (assembly GCA_963710725.1). Classification (GTDB taxonomy): domain Bacteria; phylum Actinomycetota; class Thermoleophilia; order Solirubrobacterales; family Solirubrobacteraceae; genus CAVQBJ01. The sequence goes on from CAVQBJ010000001.1 coordinate 524,832, forward strand.
GCACGTCGTCGTCGTGGGTGTTCCCCAGACGTCCCCGCCGGTGCCGGTCAACGGCGAGCTCGTGTCGTGCTTCCTGACCTCCGACCCCCGGCGCGTGCCCTACACGCATCCGCCGGAGCTGCGGAACGAGGTCGAGGCGCTCGTCGGCTCCTACCGCGTCGACGTGCAGAACTTCCGCAGCGATGACCGCGACCGGATCCTGGCCGAGATCTATTCGATGACCGAGCAGCGCTTCCGTCTCTGCCGGCACCTGCTCGACACCCGCCCGTGGGACTTCTTCATGATGGTCGAGATCGGCCTCGATCGGATGCACCACGCCTTCTGGCGCTACTTCGACGAGGCGCACCCGCGGTACGAGCCCGAGCACCGCTTCAGCGACGCGATTCGCGGCTACTACGCCTACCTCGACGAGGAGATCGGCGAGACGATGCGTAGGTTTGACGAGGACACGGCCGTGCTCGTCGTCTCCGACCACGGCGCGCGGCCGATGGAGGGCGCGATCTGCGTCAACGAGTGGCTCGTCCAGGAGGGCTACCTCGTGCTCGAGCAGCCCCCCGATGGACCGACCCCGTTCCGTGAGGCGCGCGTCGACTGGAGCCGGACGCGGGCCTGGGGTGAGGGCGGCTACTACTGCCGGCTGTGCCTCAACGTGGCCGGGCGCGAGCCCGAGGGCATCGTCAGCGCGGACGAGTACGAGCCGCTGCGCGACGAGCTCGCGCGCCGGCTGGAGGCCCTGCCCGGGCCCGATGGCCGACCGATCGGAACGCGCGCGTTTCGCCCCACCGAGCTGTGGCGCGAGCAGCGCGGGATCCCGCCCGACCTCGTCGTCTACTTCGGCGATCTCGGCTGGCGCAGCAACGGCAGCCTCGGCCACGGGCGGCACTGGACGTTCGACAACGACACCGGGCCCGACGACGCCAACCACGACCGCGACGGCCTGTGCCTGATCGCCGGCCCCGGCGTCCCGGCGCAGCGCCGTGACGATCTCACGATCTACGACATCGCGCCGACGATCCTGGCCCTCGCCGGCCTGCCGGTGGATGAGGGCATGCGCGGGCACGTCCGCGCCGAGCTCGCGCCGGTGTAACACACCCGCGTCGTCTCGCCGGTTGTTACGCGCGCGTGCGCGAACCTCTGATTCGAATTGTCCCGCCGGCGGGACAATTCGGGGTGACGCCCGGCTCAGGCTCAGGCATCGTCGAGCGCGGCGATCAGCCGCGCTCGAGTCTCGCCGGGGGCGATGACGGCATCGAGCACGCCGTCGCGCAGCGCGCGCTCGGTCGAGATGTGACGCGCGGCGTACTCCTCGGCCAGGCGGCGCGCGGCCGCCTGCGGCGAGCGCGCCTCGGCCAGCTCGCGACGGTGAAGGATCTTCACTGCGGCCGGTGCTCCCATGACACCGATCTGCGCCCCCTCCCAGGCGAGCGAGAGATCCGCGCCGAGGTCCTTGGAGTTCATCGTGATGAACCCACCGCCGAACGCCTTGCGCACGACGACGGTCAGCTTGGGGACGGTCGCGGCGGCGAACGCCCGCACGAGCTGAGCGCCGCGCCGGATGATGCCCACGCCCTCCTGACGCGTCCCGGGCATGAAGCCCGGCGTGTCGACGAGCACGACGAGAGGGATCCGCAGGCGGTCGCACGTGGTGACGAAGCGGGCGCCCTTATCGCAGGCGTTCGCGTCGAGCACGCCGCCGAGGTGGCGCGGCTGGTTCGCGATGATGCCGACGACGCGGCCATCGATGCGGGCGAACCCCGTCACCAGGTTCCGCGCCCAGCGCGGCGCCACCTCGAGTACCTCCCCGCCGTCGGCCAGGCTGCGGGCGACGTCGAGCACGTCGTACACGCGCCGTGACTCGCGCGGCACGTGGCGGCCGGGATCGTCATCGAGCGGCGGCTCGGGCGCTCGCCGCACCGCGCGGCCGACCCGCGAGGGCAGGAACGCGAGCAGGCGCCGCGCCGTCAGGGCCCCCTCGAGCTCGTCGTCGACCACGAAGTCGCACACGCCGGTGCCCTGATGCACCCGCGTGCCGCCGAGCTCCGCGGCACTGACCTGCTCGCCGGTGACCTCGCGGACGACGCCTGGGCCGGTGAGGAACATCGCCGACGGCCGCGTCATCACGATGAAGTCGGTGAGCGCCGGCGAGTACACGCCGCCGCCCGCGGAGGTGCCGGTGACGACTGAGATCTGCGGCGCGCGCCCCGACAGCGCGACGTTCTCGCTGAAGATGCGCCCGAAGCCGCCGAGCGCGGCGGCGCCCTCCTGCAGTCGCGCGCCGGCGCAGGACAGGAACGCGACGACCGGCACCCCGCGGTCGCGGGCGGTGCGGAGCGCGTGGACGATGATGTCGGCCTCGGTGCGGCCAACCGAGCCACCGGCCAGCGTTCCGTCGTGGGCATAGCAGACGACCGGACGACCCTCGACCGTCCCGACGCCGGCGAAGACCCCAACCCGTACCGCCGCCGGCCGCGGCCCCAGCGGCCGCAGCGACAGCGGATCACACAGCAGGTGCAGCGGCCGCGAAGCGACGTCGCGGTGGCTGGGCTCACGATCCGCGCGTGCGATCCCGCGATCGAGATCGCTGATCTCAGGAGATCTCCTGGTCTGAGCCCGCGAGGGACTCGCCTGATCGTGCATTCCTCACCCCGATTGGTAGATCACACGGGTCCTCGCCGCCCAAGTGAAGCGCATCGTAGGTCGCCTCTACAAGCGAGTTCAAGCGACATACCCGTAAGCGATTCCGAATATGACGCTCGTCTTCCTAAGCGTCGCAATATGGCGCTCGTCTTGACTTGGCGACCGGGCGTGTGACACAAAAAACCGGGTGTGTGAAATCCGAGCGGTCGGGAAAATGTGTGGGTCACCGGCGTTTGGACAGCTGCCGCCGGCCTCGCACGCGTTGTCGCTAGGTACCAGATGTCCATCTGCGAGGGGGACACTTTGGGACCTGGGGTCCAACTGCCGGGGATGTGCTGATGCATCGCGCGCCTTTGCCCATGCCTGACTCGAACTCCACGACCACGACGCATCGCGACCCGCCACCCGGCTTGGACCTCCTCGTCCTCACGCCGGCCGGGTCGCCTGACCCGCTCCTGGCCATCGCCGCGAGCCGTGCCGGCGCCCTCGGGACGCTCGACCTCCGCTACGCGACCGATGCGGACGAGGTCACCGCCGGCCTGACGCGCCTCGCCGGCGCCGCGCGCGGACGCTGGGCGATCGCCGTCGACGCCGCGGCCGGGCTCCCCGGCGGGCTGCGCGACGAGCTGCCCGCCGGGCTCGAGGCCGTCGTCATCTCCGGGCGGGGCGCTCCGCTCGCCGACGTCGTTACGGCCGCGCATGGCCTCGGCCTGCGCGCGCTCGTCGAGGCACTCTGCGTCGAGGATGCCCGTGCCGCTCAGGAGCTCGGCGCCGACGCCGTCATCGCCAAGGGCCACGAGGCCGGCGGCTGGGTCGGCGAGGAGGGCACGTTCGTGCTGCTGCAGCGCTGCTGCGCCGAGCTCGACGTTCCCGTGTGGGCGCATGGCGGCGTCGGGCTGCACACGGCCGCGGCGTGCGCGCTGGCCGGCGCGGCCGGTGCCGTGCTCGACAGCCAGGTCCTGCTTGCGCGCGAGTCGCCGCTGCCGCACGCCGTGCGGGCGCGCGTCGCGGCGATGGACGGCAGCGAGACGCTCTGCCTCGGCGGTGCCCTGGGCGCCCCGTACCGGCTGTTCTCGCGTCCGGACCTGGCCGGTCCGCGCGAGCTCGAGCGGCGCGCCGCGGTGCTCGAGGCGGCCGCCGACGAGCTCGACGGCGAGCGCGCATGGCGCAGCGAGCTGCGCGAGCGGACCGCCTGGGACGACCGCGACGGCTCGGTGCTCGCCGTCGGGCAGGACGGCGCCTTCGCTGCCGAGCTCGCACGACGCTTCGTGACCGTCGGCGGGATCGTCGCTGCGATCGGCGAGGCGGTCGAGAGCCAGCTCGCGGCGGCGCGGGAGCGCAACCCCCTGGCGACGGATGCCGGTCTCGCCGAGGCGCACGGCACCGAGTACCCGATCGTCCAGGGCCCGATGACCCGCGTGAGCGACCGGGCCGAGTTCGCGGCCGCGGTCGCTGAGGCCGGCGCCCTGCCGTTCCTGGCGCTCGCGCTGCTGCGCGGCCCCGAGGTGGCCGAGCTGCTGCGGCGCACGCGCGAGGAGGTCGGCGAGCGCCCGTGGGGCGTGGGCATCCTCGGCTTCGTCCCGGCCGAGCTGCGGGCCGAGCAGCTCGAGGCCGTGCGCGCCGTCCGGCCACCGTTCGCGCTCATCGCCGGCGGGCGCCCCGACCAGGCGCGCGTGCTCGAGGAGGACGGGACGACCACCTATCTGCACGTGCCGTCGGTCGCGCTGCTGCAGCTCTACCTGCGTGACGGCGCCCGGCGCTTCGTCTTCGAGGGCCGCGAGTGCGGCGGCCACGTCGGGCCGCGCACGAGCTTCGTGCTCTGGGAGAGCATGGTCGGTGCGCTCCTGCAGGCCTTGCCCGCCGGCGGCGGCGAGGACGTGTCCGTCCTGTTCGCCGGCGGCATCCACGACGGGCTGTCGGCGGCGATGGTGGCCGCGATCGCTGCGCCGCTCGCCGACCGCGGCGTGCGCGTCGGCGTGCTCATGGGCACCGCCTATCTGTACACCGAGGAGGCCGTGCGCGACGGCGCGATCACCGCCGCCTTCCAGCGCGCGGCGGTCGCGGGCGAGGGCACGGCGCTGCTCGAGAGCGGCCCCGGACATGCGACGCGCTGCCTCCCGTCGCCGTTCGTCGAGGACTTCGCGGCCGAGCGACTGCGCCTGCTCACCGAGGAGATCGGACCGGCCGAGCGGCGAGATCGCCTCGAGGAGCTCAACATCGGCCGCCTGCGCATCGCGGCCAAGGGCGTCGACCGCAACCCCGCCTTCGCGACCGATCCGCAGGCCCCGAAGCTCGTCGAGCTCGACGACGAGGCGCAGTGGCGCCAGGGCCTGTTCATGATCGGGCAGGTCGCCGCTATGCACGATCGCGTCGGGACGATGGCCGAGCTGCACGAGGCGGTGATCGCCGGCGCCGCCGAGCGGCTCGCCGCGCTCGCGCCGTCCGAGCCCGAGCCCGAGCCCGCGCCCGAGCCGGCCGACATCGCGATCATCGGCGTAGGCACGATCCTGCCGGGCGCCGCAGACGCCCGCACGTTCTGGGAGAACATCGTCGGCGGCGTCGACGCCGTGACCGAGGTCCCGGCCACACGCTGGGACTGGCGGCGCTACTTCGACGCCGAACGCGCCACGCCCGATCACGTGTACTCACGCTGGGGCGGGTTCGTCGACGACGTCGAGTTCGATCCGCTGCGCTTCGGGATGCCGCCGAGCACGCTGCGCTCGATCGAGCCCTTCCAGCTGCTCGGCCTGCTCGTCGCCCAGGCCGCGCTCGAGGACGCCGGCTACGGCGAGCGGCCGTTCCCGCGCGAGCGCACGTCGGTGATGTTCGGCGCCGGCGGGGGCGGCGGCGATCTCTCCGTCGGCTACACGGTGCGCTCGGCGCTGCCCGCGCTGCTCGGCGACGACGGCGAGCGCCTCATCGAGCAGCTCGACGGCCGCCTGCCGGTGTGGACCGAGGACAGCTTCCCGGGACTGCTCATGAACGTCGCCGCCGGGCGGATCGCCAATCGGCTCGACCTCGGCGGCGCCAACTTCACCGTCGACGCCGCCTGCGGATCGTCGCTGGCCGCGCTCACGCTCGCCGCGCGCGACCTGCAGAGCGGGCTGAGTGACATGGCGATCGTCGGCGGCGTCGACGCGATCCAGAACCCGTTCGCCTTCCTCTGCTTCGCCAAGACGCAGGCGCTGTCGCCGGCCGGGCGCTGCCGTCCGTTCGACGCCGCCGCCGACGGCATCGCCATCAGCGAGGGCTTCGCGGCGGTCGTCCTCAAGCGCCTGGCCGACGCCGAGCGCGACGGCGACCGCGTCTACGCCGTCATCCGCGGCGTCGGGGCGGCGAGCGACGGGCGCGACCGCAGCCTGACGGCGCCGCGGCCGGAGGGTCAGATGCTCGCGCTGCGCCGCGCCTACGCGCAGGCGCAGGTGTCGCCGGCCGACGTCGGGCTCGTCGAGGCGCATGGAACCGGCACGGTGGCCGGCGACCGCGCCGAGATCGCCGCGCTGCAGACCGTCTACGAGGAGGCCGGCGCCGAGCGCCAGCGGACCGCGATCGGCTCGGTCAAGTCGATGATCGGCCACACGAAGGCGACCGCTGGGGTGGCGAGCATCGTCAAGACGGCACTCGCCCTGCACCACCGCGTGCTGCCGCCGACCCTCGGCGTGGAGACGCCCAACCCGCGAACCGACTTTCCCTCGACGCCGTTCTATCCGAACGTCGAGGCGCGGCCGTGGATCCGGGCCGATGACGAGGCGCCGCGGCGCGCCGCGGTGAGCGCCTTCGGCTTCGGCGGCACGAACTTCCACGTCGTGCTCGAGGAGCACGAGGACGCGATCGCGCCCGACACCGAGGCGACACTGGACCGCTGGCCGGCCGAGCTGCTGCTCTGGCGCCGCGAGACGCCCGAGCAGCTCACCGAGGCCGTCGACGGGCTGATCGCCCAGCTCGAGGCGGGCTCGAGCCCCATGCTCGCCGACCTCGCGCTCACCGTCGCCGAGAGCGCCTCCCCGGGCCCCGCCGCGCTGGCGATCGTCGCCGAGGACCTCGAGGACCTGCGGGCCAAGCTCGCCGTCGCCCGCGATGCGCTGCGCGACGGCACCGAGCGGCTGCATCGGCCCGACGGCGTGCACCTCTCGCTCGCGCCGCTCGCCGCCGCCGGCGAGGTCGCCTTCCTGTTCCCCGGCCAGGGCTCCCAGGTCGTCGGGATGGGACGCGAGGTGGCGCTCGCGTTCCCCGAGGCGCGGCGCGCGCTCGAGCACGCCGACGCCGTCCTCGGCGAGCGCCTGCCGCAACCGCTCAGCCGCTACATCCTCCCGCCTCCCTCGTTCACCGACGAGGAACGGGCCGCCCGCCAGCGTGAGCTCACCGAGACCGAGATCGCGCAGCCCGCCCTCGGCGCCGTCGAGCTCGGCTACCTGCACCTCCTGCGCTCGCTCGGCGTGACGCCGCGGATGGCCGCCGGGCACAGCTACGGGGAGTTCGTCGCGCTCGCGGCGGCGGGCAGCCTCGGCGAGGACGACCTGCTGCGCCTCTCCGAGGCCCGGGGGCGCTTCATCCGCGAGGAGTCCTCCGAGGAGACCGGCACGATGGCGGCCGTCGCCGCGGGCCCCGAGGCCCTCGCCGAGCTCGCCGCCGACCCCGAGCTCGTCCTGGCCAACCTCAACGGCCCGCAGCAGACCGTGCTCTCCGGGTCGGCCGCCGCGATCGAGCGCGCGCTCGATTGGTGCCGGGCACACGACCTCAGCGCGCGTTCCCTGCCCGTCGCGTGCGGGTTCCACTCGCCCTACGTGGCCGCCGCGCAGGAGCGTCTCGCCGCCGAGCTCGGCCGGACCGCATTCGCGCCGCCGGCGTTCCCGGTGTTCTCGAACACCACCGGCGAGGCGTATCCCGAAGACCCCGAGGCGATCGCCGCCACGCTGGCCCGACACCTGGTCGAGCCGGTGGTGTTCGCCGACGAGGTCGCGGCGATGCACGAGGCCGGGGCGCGGGTGTTCGTCGAGGTCGGCCCGCGTGCCGTCCTCACCGGGCTCGTCGGTCGCATCCTCGGTGAGCGCGAGCATCTCGCCGTGGCCGTCGACCAGGCCGGCCGCCCCGGCGTCGCCGCCCTCCTGCACGCGCTCGCGGCGGTGAGCGTCGAGGGTGTGGCGCTCTCCACCGAGCGGCTGTTCGCGGGGCGTCGCGCCGAGCGCCTGAACCCGCGCACCCTTGAGCCCGTCGCCGGTCGGCCCGCCCGATCGGCGGCCACCTGGCTCGTGAACGGCGGACGGGCACGACCGGCCTCCGAGCCGCTGCTGCCCATCGAACCACTGCCCATGCCCCCGGTTAGCGAGGTGCCCATGACACACGCCAACGGTGCGCACTCCAACGGTCACCACGACGAAGGAGAGCGGCCGATCCACCTTCCCCAGATGAGCGCGGGCGAGCCGCCGCCGCCGGCGGCGCCCGCCCCATCCGCGCCGGCACCCGGCGCGATCGTCGGGGAGCGGGCCGGGGACGTGATGGAGCGCCATCACCAGGTCATGCAGCACTTCCTCGAGACCCAGAAGAGCGTGATGCTCGCCTATCTCGGCCAGCCCGTCACCCGTCATGGGGTGCGCCGCGGCGGGACCGGTGCGGAGGCGCTGCCCGCAACGGCGCCATCGCCCGCCCGCCCGGCGCTCGCCCCCGCGGTCGCCGAGCCGGCCGCGGCGCGGCCGGTCGCCCCTCCGCCGGCCCCGGCCCCGGCCCCCGCGCCGGCGACCGCGGCGGCGCCGACCCCGGCGCCCGCCGCCACCACCACCGCCCCGGACGAGGCGCCCGCGCCGGCCGTGGACGTCACCGAGCGGCTGCTCGAGGTGGTGAGCGAGCGCACCGGCTACCCGGCCGAGATGCTCGATCTCGACGCCGATCTGGAGTCCGACCTCGGGGTCGACTCGATCAAGCGGGTGGAGATCGCCGGCACGATGCTCGAGAACCTCGACGTGCCCGAGGGTGTCGAGCTCGACGTCGAGCAGCTCACGGCGAGCCGGACGCTGCGCGAGGTCATCGCCATTCTCGAGGGTCTCGTCGCCGGCACGGGTGGCGCCGGGCCGCCTGCGGCGGCGGCCGAGGAGGGGCAGTCCGTCCCTTTAGGGGATGAATCGGTCGATGGGCGCATCGGCCGGTTCGTCCTGCAGACCGCCGGCGCTCCGGCGGTGTCGCGCGACGCCCATCTCGACCCCGACGGGGTGGTGGTGATCGTCGACGACGGTGGCGGCGTGGCGATGGCCCTCGCCGCGCGGCTCAGCGAGGCCGGCCAGCGCGCCGCCGTGGTCCCGGCGGTCGAGGCGGCGGCGGTGGCGTCCGTGCTCGAGGACGTCCGCGGCCAGGGGTCGCCGGTGACCGCGCTCGTGCACCTCGGGGCGCTCGCCGACGGGGCTCCGCCGGCCCTCGGTGTGCTGTTCGCGTTCGCGCAGGCCGTGCGTGAGGATCTCGAGCGTGCGGCCGAGCGCGGTGGGGCGGCGGTGCTCGGGGCGACGCGGATGGGCGGTGCCTTCGCGGTCGACGGGTCACCGGACGGACTCGACCCGCGGGTCGCCGTCATCCCGGGTTTCATGAAGTCGCTCGCGCACGAGTGGCCGGGCGTGCGCGTGAAGGCGGTCGACCTCGACTCGGCCTCGCCGGAGCAGGACGCCGACCGGCTGCTCGACGAGCTGCTCGCCGGCGATGGGCTCGTCGAGGTCGGCCACCGCGACGGGCAGCGCGTCACCCCGCTGCTCGTGCCCACGTCGACCGAGGACCGCGAGGAGGCTCCGCCGCTCGACCGCGACTGCGTCGTGCTGGTGACCGGCGGCGCGCGCGGGATCACGGCCGAGATCGCGATCGACCTCGCCCGTCGCTACCAGCCGACGCTGGTGCTCGTCGGGCGCACCCCGCTGCCGACCGATGACGACGAGCTCGGTGCCGCCGTCGGCGAGCGCGAGCTCCAGCAGGCGATCATCGAGCGCCGGCGCGCCGCCGGCGAGACGCCGACGCCGCGCGCCGTGCGCGACGAGCTGCACGCTCGCCTCGCCGCGCGCGAGGTCCGCGACACGCTCTCGCGCCTGCTGTCCGCCGGGGCCCGCGCGAGCTACGTCGCCTGCGACGTTCAGGATCTCGGCGCCCTCGGCGCGCTCGTCGACTCGATCTACGCCGAGCACGGGCGCCTCGACGCGGTCGTGCACGGCGCCGGCGTGATCGAGGACAAGCTCGTGCGCGACAAGGAGCTCGCCTCGCTCGAGCGCGTGCTCGCCACCAAGGCCGGTGCCGCGCTCACGCTGGCGCAGCATCTGCGTCCCGAGGGCCTGCGCTTCCTCGTGCTCTTCAGCTCGGTCTCGGCTCGCTTCGGGAACCGCGGCCAGGCCGACTACGCGGCCGCCAGCGAGGTGCTCAACAAGCTCGCCCAGCAGCTCGACCGCCGCTGGGACGCGCGCGTCGTGGCCGTCAACTGGGGCCCCTGGGCCGGGACCGGAATGGTGAGCCCCGAGGTCGCCCGCCAATTCGCCGAGCGCGGCGTGGCGCTCATCCCGCTCGATGTCGGCTGCGCGCGCCTCGACGAGGAGCTGCGCCGCGGGCGCAAGGGCGAGGTCGAGGTGCTGATCGGCGGCGCGCAGGACGTGCCCGTTGCGCGGCCCGAGACCGCGCCTGCACCCGAGCGGCGCGCGAGCGCGTCGTTCCTGCGCAGCCCGAGCACGGTGATGCGCCGCGAGGGCGCGGCGCTCGAGGTCATCCGCACGCTCGAGCCCGAGCGCGACCGGCTGCTCGGCGACCACCGCCTCGACGGCACGGCCGTGCTGCCCTTCACCGGCGCCATGGAGCTGATGGCCGAGACCGCGCTCACCGCGCACCCCGGGCTCGAGCTCGTCGAGCTGCGCGACGTGCGCCTGCAGGACGGCGTCACCATCACGGGAGACAGCGCGACGGTCCGCGTCGTCGCCTCGGCCGCGTCGCCGGGCGAGCACGGGGAGCGGATCGTGGAGGTGACGATCGACACCGCCGAGACCGGTCGGGCGCGCTACCGCGCCACCGCGGTGCTCGCCGAGCGGCTGGGGGCGTCGTCGCCGGGGGAGCCCCTTCTCACGGAGCTCGGCCGATGCCCGATCACGGTCCGCCAGGCCTATGACGAGTACCTCTTCCATGGTCCCCTTTTCCAGAACATGGAGGCGGTCGAGGGCCTCGACGAGCGCGGCGCGGTCGCCACGCTGATCGCGTCGGATCCGGCCGAGGCACTTCACGGCGCCGGGGCCGACGCGGCCTGGATCCTCGACCCGATCGTGCTCGACTGCGCGCTGCAGGTCCAGCTGCTGTGGGCGCGCGTGCACTGGGACCTCACGCCGCTGCCGGTCAAGGCCGGCTCGCTGCGCCGGTACGCGCCCCCACCTGCGCCCGGCTCACGGATCCGCCACGAGTTGCGTATGCGGGCCGGTAACCGCGCGCCGCTCAGCCTGGCCGACCATCGCTTCTTCGCCGCCGACGGCACGCTGCTGGCCGACATCACCGCCATGCAGGGCGCCGGCAGCCGCGCGCTGAACCGCCTCGGGAAGGTGCCGGCATGAGCGCCGCGGCGACGGATCCGGGCGTCGCGATCATCGGCATGTCGTGCCTGTTCCCGGGCGCGCCGGACGTCGACGCCTACTGGCGCAACATCCTGGGCGGCGTCGACGCGACGTCGGACCCGCCGCCCACGGCGTGGGACGTCCCCAGCTACTACGACCCCGATTTCGAGAACCGCGACAAGACCTACTGCAAGCGCGGGGGCTATCTCGGCTCGCTCGTCTCCTTCGCGCCGCTCGAGCACGGGATCCCGCCGGTGGGCGTCGGCGGCGAACCCGATCAGTGGCTCGCCCTGCAGCTGGCGCGCGACGCGCTCGCCGATGCGGGCTGTCTCGATCTGCCGGCGGAGATCCGCGAGCGCACCGGGGTCATGCTCGGCAAGGGGACCTACCTGAACGGCGGCAACGCGATCGCCGTCCAGCGCGGTCTGATCGTCGAGCAGACGCTGCAGATCGTCGCGCGCCTGTACCCCGAGAACACGCCCGAGCAGCTCGAGCGGCTGCGTTCGGAGATGCAGCGCGTGCTGCCGGCGCTCAGCCCCGAGACGGTGCCCGGGCTGGTGCCGAACATCATCGTCGGGCGGATCGCCAACCGGCTCGACCTTATGGGTCCAACGTACACCGTCGACGCGGCCTGCGCATCGTCGTTGATCGCCGTCCAGCAGGCGATGACGCATCTGCGCGATGGCTCGTGCGACCTCGTCGTGGCCGGCGGCGCGCAGGTCTGGATGCCGGTGCCGGTGCTCAACATCTTCTGCCAGCTCGGCGCGCTGTCGCGGCGCGAGCGCATCGCGCCGTTCGACGAGGACGCCGACGGCACGCTGCTGGGCGAGGGCATCGGGATGCTCGTGCTCAAGCGCGCCGAGGAGGCCGAGCGCGACGGCGACCGCGTCTACGCGGTCATCCGCGGCGTTGGCGTGGCGAGCGACGGCCGCGGCGTGAGCGTCATGGCCCCGCGCGTCGAGGGCGAGGTGCTCGCGCTGCGCCGGGCGTACGCGAAGGCCGGGGTCGACCCGTCCACGATCGGCCTGCTGGAGGCGCACGGGACGGCGACGCCGGTCGGCGACGTCACCGAGATCCAGGCGCTCACCGAGGTCTTCGGCACCCGCGACGGCGGCCTGCCCCACTGCGCGCTCGGGACCGTCAAGTCGATGATCAGCCATACGATCCCGGCGTCGGGCGTGGCCGGCATGATCAAGCTCGCGCTCTCGCTGCACCATCGCGTGCTGCCGCCGACGATCAACGTGCGCCGGCCGAATCCCAAGCTCGGGCTGGAGCGCACGCCGTTCTACCTCAGCACGGTCACCCGCCCCTGGATCCACGGGGCGAGCGCGCCGCGACGCGCCGGCATCAACGCGTTCGGCTTCGGCGGCATCAACGCCCACGCGATCCTCGAGCAGGCGCCCGCGCCCGCGCCCGCGCACCTCCCGGCCTGGGACAGCGAGCTGTGCACGCTCGAGGGCGACTCGGCCGCGGCGCTTGCGGGGTCGGCCCGCGAGCTGGCCACTCGGCTGACGGCGGCCGGCGAGGCGTGGACGCTCGGCGACGTGGCGGCGACGCTGGCCGCCCGGCTCGGCGCGGTCGAGCATCCGCTGCGTCTCGCCATCGTGGCGACGTCGCTGCCGGACCTGTGCGCGAAGCTCGAGAAGGCCGCCGGCCGCCTCGAGCAGCCCGACACGACCCGCATCAAGGCGGCGTCGGGCACGTACTTCGCCGCCGAGCCGCTCGGGCGCGACGGCGGCGTGGTGCTCGTGTTCCCGGGCGAGGGCTCGCAATACCCGGGGATGCTGAGCGACCTCTGCCTGCACTTCCCGCGGGTCCGCGAGGCCTTCGACCTCGTCGATCGGATCTATCACGAGCGTCCGCGCGCCGACGTGCCGAGCGACTGGATCTTCCCCCGGCCGTCCTTCAGCGAGGAGGAGCGGCGCGTCGGCGAGCGGCGGCTCATGGACATGGACGTCGCCGTCGCCTCGGTGCTCGCCGCCAACCACGCGATGCACGAGCTGCTCGGCGCGCTCGGCGTTCGCTACGACGCCTGCCTCGGGCACAGCACCGGCGACTACTCGGCGCTCGCCGCCGCCGGCGTGCTCGACCTCGACGACGACGAGCGGCGCGCCGCGTGGAGCTGGGCCCTGTACGACTGCTACGCGCGCGCCGCGTCGAGCGACGAGCTGCCCGACGCCACGTTGCTCGCGGTGGCCGCCGGACGCGAGCAGGTGGAGGCGATCGTGGCCGAGGCCGGGGGCGAGCTGTACATCGGCATGGACAACTGCCCGCACCAGACCGTGCTCGTCGGTGAGCCGCAGGCCGTCGAGCGTGCGCGCGAGCTGCTCGTGCGCGATGGGCTCATCCACGAGCAGCTGCCCTATGACCGAGCCGTGCACACGCCGCGCTTCGGGCCGTTCGCCGACGTGCTGCGCGAGGTGTTCGCGCAGACCGAGATCCGCCCTGCCCGCACGCCGCTGTACTCGTGCACGACCAGCGAGCGCTATCCCGAGGACCCGGCGGCGATCCGCGAGCTCCTCGTCGAGCACTGGACCGCGCCGGTCGAGTTCCGCCGCACGATCGAGGCGCGCCACGCCGCGGGCGACCGCGTGTTCATCGAATGCGGGGCCCGCGGGAACCTGAGCGCGTTCATCGAGGACGTCCTGCGGGGCAAGGACTGCTGCGCCGTCCCGGTGGATACGCAGCGCCGCTCGGGCACCACGCAGCTCAACCATCTCGTCGGGCAACTGCTCGTGCACGGCGTCGAGGTCGACGCGAGCGCGCTGCACGCCGGGCGCGCCACGACGGTGATCGATCTCGACGCGCCGCCGGACAGCGACGCCCAGGACGTCCTGCGCATTCCGCTGAGCAGCGGGTGGCCGATGCTGCGGCTTGGCGACGAGGCGGTCGCCGCCATCCGCGGGGACGACGGGCCGGCGGCCCCGGCGGCCGCCGATCGCGAGCCGGCGACGCTGTCCCCGTCGGCGGCGGATGCGGCGGGCGAGCAGGCCGAGACGGCCGATGTCGAGCCGGCCGCCGCAGCCGCGGACGGGAACGGCTGGCTCGCCGCGGAGGACGGCGACGACGAAGACGGCCTCGGCGACGAGCTGCTCATCGGCGAGCTCGTGCTCGACCCCGAGGCGGCGCTCGCCTGGCTGAGCCCGCTCGGTGCCGAGGACGCCGACCGCGCGATCGACGCGCACCTCAGCACGATGGAGCAGTTCCTCAGCGCGCACGCCGAGGTGATGCAGGCCTACCTCGCGCCGCCCTCGGCGCCGTCGCCACTCGGTGCCATCGTCGCGCGGACGAAGTCCGAGCTCGTCGCACTGCGCACCTTCGACCCCGCCGAGGACGCGACGCTGGACGACCACCGCCTCGGCGGAGCGCTCGTCGTCGTGCCGCTTACGCTCAGCCTGGCGCTGATGGCCGAGGCCGCGGCCGAGCTGATCCAGGAGCTGCCCGTCGTCGGGCTGCGCGACGTGCGCGCCCACCGCTGGATCGCCGTGGACGAGGAGCCGCCGACCGTCGAGATCACCGCCCGGCGGCTGAGCGACGACGGCCCGCACGTGCGTGTGCACGTCCAGGCGCGCATCGTCGAGCCGTCGCCGTCGGCCGATCTGCCGCCCGAGATCGAGGCCACCGTGCTGCTCGCCGCCGGACCGCCGGCGACGCCGCCGGCGATGGCGCCGCCGGGCGGCGGTGAGCCGTCGACCCTCGAGCCCGAGAGCCTGTATCGAGAGGTGATGTTCCACGGCCCGAGCTGGCAGGCGGTGCGCTCGATCGACGCCACCGGGCCGCGGGGCGTGCGCGCCCGGCTGGAGGTCCTCGAGCGACCGGCGCTCGCGCTCGATCCCGTCGTGCTCGACGCCGCCGGTCAGCTCGTCGGCTTCTGGACGGCCGAGCAGCTGCCGCGCGGACGGGTCGTGTTCCCGTTCCGCCTCGCCGCGCTGGACGTCTTCGGTCCGCCGCGCGGCATCGGCGAGTCGCTCACCGGCGTCGCCGAGATCGAGCTCGTCGGCGACCAGCTGACGCGCGCCGACATCGACGTGCTCGACGCCGACGGGCGGCCGTGGATGCGCCTCAGCGGCTGGGAGGACAAGCGCTTCGACCTGCCGTCGGCGCTCGAGCCGCTCGTGCTCGGCGGGGAGAGCGCGACGATGTCCGCGCCCTGGCCGGCGCCCATCGCCGCCGAGCTTCGCGACGGCGGCGTGGTGCAGTGCCGGCGCATCCCGGTGCCCGGCGGCGGCGACGCCGACCTGTGGGGACGCATCTGGGCCCAGCGCGTGCTCGGCCCCGACGAGCGCCGCGAGTTCGCCGCCCTGCGCCTGCCGCCCGCTCGGCGGATGGCGTGGCTGGCTGGGCGCACGGCCGCCAAGGAGGCGCTCGCCGATCTGCTGCTCACCCATCACGGACGCGACGTCGACCTGCGCGACATCGCCATCGCCGCCGACGCGCGCGGCCGTCCCGTGGCCGGCGGCCCGGCGCTCGAAGGGCTGCCGACCGAGCCCGCCGTGTCGATCTCGCACCGCGGCGCGCACGCGGTCGCCCTCGTCGCGCTCGACGGGATGCCGGGCATCGACCTCGAGGTCGCCGGCCCGCCGCCCGAGCGCTTCAGCGACGTCGCGTTCGCCGATGACGAGCGCACGCTGCTCGCCGGGCTCGACGAGACCTGGACGCTGCGCTGCTTCTGTGCCAAGGAGGCCGCCGGCAAGGCGCTCGGCACCGGCCTCCCGCACGGCCCGCGCGGCATGACGGTGACCGCCGTCGACACCGATGCGCAGGCCGTGACGGTCCGCGCCTCCGACGCCGACGGCCCCGAGCTGTCGGTGCGCTGCACGCAGGAGGACGACGTGATCGTCGCCACGACATTGATCGAGAAAGGAGCGCCGCGATGACGCCCACCGACCCACAGGTCCAGGACGAGCTGCTGGCCATGGTGAGCGAGCTCGCCGAGGACTGGGAGTACGACGGCGAGCTGACGCCGCACACGAAGTTCCTCGCCGACATGGGCCTCGAGTCGCTCGACATCGTCGTGATCGGCACGATGATCCAGCACCGTTACGGCCGCCTGCCCTTCACCGAGTGGCTCGCCGAGATCGGCGAGCGCCCGCCCGAGGAGCGCGACGTGACGGTCGCCGAGCTCGTCGAGTTCGTCTGCTCCAACCGCGAGCCCGCCACGGTGGAGGGCCACTGACATGGGTGCCACGGTCCTCCTCGGCCTCGACGGCGCGACGTTCACGGTGCTCGACCCGCTCATGGAGCGCGGCGTGATGCCGTTCCTCGCCGGATTGACCGAGCGCGGCGTGCGGGCGCCGCTGCGGACGGTGATGCCGCCGCTCACGCCGCCGGCCTGGACGTCGCTGATGACCGGCAAGCGCCCCGGTCAGCACGGTGTCTTCGACTTCTTCCAGAAGGAGGACGCCGACAGCGAGTACCTGCACCTCGCCACCAGCCAGGACGTCGGCACCCCGATGATCTGGTCGCTGGCCAGCGAGGCGGACAAGCGCATCGTGTCACTCAACTTCCCGCTCATGTTCCCGCCGCCCCCGGTCAACGGCTCGGTCGTGCCCGGCGGCTGGATGCCGTGGCGTCAGCTGCGCCTCGGCTGCTATCCGCCCGGCCTGTTCGACCGGCTCAAGCAGCTGCCGAGCTTCGAGCCGAGCGAGATGGCCCTCGACATGGAGCTCGAGGCGAAGGCGATCGACGGCTGCCCGCAGGACGAGTACGCCGACTGGATCCGCCTGCACACGCGGCGCGAGGAGCGCTGGTTCGAGATCCTGCGCCACCTCCTGACCGAGGACGGCCCGGCCGATCTCGTCGGGATCATGTTCGACGGCACCGACAAGCTCCAGCATCTGTGCTGGCGCTTCATCGACGCCGCCTGCCGTCCGGCCGAGCCGGACGCGTGGGAGCAGGAGATCATCGATCTCTGCGAGGACTACTTCCGCGGGCTGGACTCAAAGCTCGAGCAGATCGTCGCGATGTCGGGCGCGGACCCGACCGTCGTCATCGCCTCCGACCACGGCTTCGGGCCGACCTGGGATCTCTTCTACGTCAACGCGTGGCTCGAGCAGGCCGGCTACCTCGCCTACAAGGATGCCGCCGCCGACGGCGAGGCCGCCACCGCGGTCGGCTTCGCCGAGATGACGCGCCACGTCTTCCAGCTCGACTGGGAGCGCACGACGGCCTACGCGGCGACGCCGAGCAGCCAGGGGATCAACGTCGTGCACAAGCGACCCGACGGCAGCCCCGTCTCAGGTCAGCGCCACGCCGAGCTGTGCGCGGAGATCGCCGCCGGGCTGCGCGAGATCGTCAACCCGGTCACCGGGCGGCCCGTCGTGCTCGACGTGCTCACGCGCGAGGAGGCCTACGCCGGCCCCCACGAGGCGCTCGGACCCGACCTGTCGCTCGTGCTCGCGGACGGCGCCGCGATGTCGATCCTGCGCTCGGCGGAGATCACGCGCCGGCGTCCGCAGCCGTGCGGCAATCACCAGTGGCAGGGGGTGTTCATCGCCGCCGGGCCGGGCATCCGCGCCGGCGAGCGGCTGCGCGAGCTGTCGATCCTCGACGTCGCGCCGACGCTGCTGTACGCGCTCGACGTCGCGATCCCCGAGGACATGACCGGGCGCCTGGCCACGTCGGCGTTCGAGCCCGAGGCGCTGCGCGCGCGCCCGCCGCGCAGCGCGGCGAGCGAGTCGGCGGGCGCCGGGGAGCCCGCCGCCGTCGACCTCGATCTCGAGCTCGACGCCGAGGAGGAGCAGACGATCGTCAACCGCCTGAAAGCGCTCGGCTACGTCGAGTGACCCGCGAACGGGGAGAACCATGCCGAAGGTCAGACTGAGCAACGGAGTACGCCTCCACTACCAGCAGGTCGGCGAGGGCCCGGATCTCGTGCTCATCCACGGGCTGACCGGCAACCTCGCGGTCTGGCATCTGAAGATCGTGCCGCTGCTGTGGGACCACTTCCGCGTGCTGACCTACGACCTGCGCGGGCACGGCTACAGCGACATGACGCCGAGCGGGTACACGTGCGACGACATGGCCGAGGACCTGCTCGAGCTGCTCGACGAGCTGGAGATCGAGCAGGCCCCGCTCGTCGGGCACAGCTTCGGCGCCGACGTCGCGCTCTACCTCGCCGGCAACCACCCCGAGCGCGTCCAGAGCATCGTGGCCATCGAGGGCGCCCTGCCGGCGCTCGTGCACGAGCGCAGCCGCGAGGAGTGGGAGGGCTGGGCCAACTGGGCTGCGATGCTGCGGAAGGCCGGCCACGAGGTCCCGCCGGACCGGATCTCCGACGTGCCCTACCTGCTTCGCGCGAGCCTCGAGCTCCCGAAGAAGTGGGGGCCGCTGAACGGGCTGCCGCGCAACCCGGCACCGTACCTGCGCCTGCTCGACGAGACGACGATGGCGGCGGATTACGACCAGGTCGGCAGCCTGACGCTCGACCGCCTGCCCGAGATCCAGACGCCGGTGACGCTCATGTTCGCCGAGGACACCGCCTTCCAGCGCACGCACGACGTGCTGCTCGATCGGCTGCCCAACGCCAGCTCGATCATCCTGCCCCAGACCGAGTGGGGCCACTTCGGGCCGCTCGAGCAGCCCGAGCTCGTGGCCAGCCACATCGTCGAGACCCTGGAGGTGACCGCTCATGAGCGGCGATAGCGTGCTGATCACCGGCAGCGGCACGGGCCTCGGCCTGGCCAGCGCCCTGTACCTCGCCGAGCGCGGCTTCCGCGTCTACGCGACGGTGCGAAACCCGGCGCAGCGCCCGACCGTGATGGCGGCGGCGGCCGAGCGCGGCGTGACGCTGAGCGTGCTCGAGCTCGACCTCACCGACCGCCAGACGATCGATGCCGCCGTGGCCACGGTGGTGGAGGAATGCGGCAGCCTCTACGCGCTCGTCAACAACGGCGGCATCGGGCTGCGCGGCTGCATGGAGGACGTGACGGACGCCGAGATCCGCGCCGTGTTCGAGGCCAACGTGTTCGGCACGATGGCCATGACACAGGCCGTTCTGCCGCACATGCGGGCCGCGGGGCGCGGTCGCGTCGTCACGATCACGTCGGTCGGCGGTCGGATCTCGACCTTCGGGCTCGGCGTCTACTGCTCGAGCAAGTTCGCGCAGGAGGGCTTCGGCGAGGCGCTCGCGCTCGAGCTCGCGCCGTTCGACGGCCTGCACGCCGTCATGATCGAGCCGGGGATCATCAAGACGGAGCGCTGGGACGAGCACCGCGGCACGGCCGCCGGGGCGCAGGATCCGTCGAGCGCCTACTACGAGCTGTTCCGGGCCAGCGAGGCGGTCGCCGATGCGTTCGTCGAGCGCTCGCGTACGAAGCCCGAGGACGTGGCCGCCGCGATCCACGAGGCGCTGACCGCCAAGCGGCCGAAGATGCGCTACGTCGTCGGGCGACCGGCGGCGGCGGCGATCGTGCTGCGCCGCTACCTGCCATCGGGCTTGTTCGAGCGCGTGTACTGGGGCCCGTTCCTGCGGCGGATCCGCTCGCGCGCCGCGGCGGCCCAGGCCGCGAGCGGTCGCGCCGACGTCGAGGCCGCCCCCGACCAGACGCCCGCCGGGGTCGCCCGGTGAGCAGGTTCCTGGTGACCTGCTGGCCGTTCACCGGCCACGTGCACAACCAGCTGGCCATCGCCGAGGAGCTGCGCGGACGCGGTCACGAGGTGGCGTTCTACACGGGCCCGAGCGCGCGGGCGCTGCTCGAGGGCGAGGGGTTCGAGGTCTTCACCTTCGATCGACTCGACGAGCAGCGCGGATATCGCGGCATGCGGGCGCTGGAGCCCGCCGATGCGCGCTCGCGCCCGAGCCCCGGCGTGGTCAGGCGCGCGCTGCGCGACTGGCTCGTAGAGACGATCCCCGACCAGCTCGCCGACCTCGAGCCGCTGCTCGCGCGCTGGCGCCCCGACGTGCTCGTGTGCGACCTCTCGCTGTGGGGCCCGATCATGGTGCTGTGGGAGAAGACGGGCATCCCGGTGGCGTTGTCCTCGACGTTCATGGGGCCGCTCATCCCCGGCCCCGACGCCCCGCCCTGGGGCCTGGGCATGGCACCGCCGCGCGGGCGGCGCCAGCGCGCGATCGCCGCGGGGATCCAGTGGGTGACCGAGCGGGCCGGGGCGCCGATGCGTGCGCGCCTGGACGAGTTGCGCGCGCAGCACGGGCTGGCGCCGGCCGGGGTGACGCCGAACGAGTTCACCGCGCGGCTGCCGCTGTACCTCGTCGGTAACGTGCCCGAGCTGGACTACGGCCGCCGCGACCTGCCGCCGAGCGTGCACTACGTCGGCTCGTGCGCATGGCATCCGCCGGCGAGCGCCGAGGACGCGGCGTGGCTGGCCTCGCTGCCCGCCGAGCGACCGTGGGTGCACGTGAGCGAGAGCACCGTCCGCATCGGCGACCCGTACCTGCTGCGGGCCGCGGCGAGCGGCCTCGGCCACGGCCCGTTCGAGGTCATCATGACCGCCGGGGGGCACCGCGACCCGAGCGACCTCGGGCTCGGACCGCTCGCGGCGAACGTGCATCTGGCGCGCTGGGTGAGTCACGCCGCCCTGTTGCCCCGCTGCTCGGTGGTCGTGACCGGCGGTGGCGCGGCGACGGTCATCGGCGCGCTCGCGCAGGGTGTGCCGCTCGTCGTGGTCCCCACCGCGCACGACAAGCCCGACAACGCCCGGCGCATCGTCGAGGCCGGCGCCGGAGTCCGCCTCGGTCCGCGGGCGTGCACCCCCGAGCGGCTCCGGGCCGCCGTCGATCAGGTGCTCGGCGATCCGCGCTTCGCGGCCGCCGCGGCGCGCGCGGCCGAGCGGCTCGGTCGGGCCGCCGGTCCGGCCGGCGCGGCCGCGCTGCTCGAGCAGCTCGCACCCGCGGGGGCCGCGCCGCCGTCGCGGACGGCCGCGGCGGGGAAGGTTCGATGAGCGCACGCTTCCTGCTGTGCTGCTGGCCCTTCCCCGGGCACGTCAATCCGAACGTCGCCGTCGCGCACGCGCTGCGCGAGCGCGGCCACGAGGTGGCGGTGTACACCGGCGAGGACGGCCGGGCCACGATCGAGCGCGAGGGGTTCACCGTGTTCGGCTTCCGCGACGTCGCCGCAGCCTGGGAGCCGGTGCTCGAGCTCGAGCGGCGCGCCGCCGGGCGGCGGGGCCAGCTGCGCGCCCAGGCGAGTGCGTTCCGCGACTGGCTGGTCGGGACGGTCCCTGCGCAGGTCGCCGACCTCGAGCCGATCATCGAGCACTGGGAGCCCGACGTGCTCGTGTCCGAGCCGGCCATGCTCGGGCCGATCGCCGTGCTGTGGGAGAAGACCCGCATCCCTGTGGCCGCGCTGGCGACGTTCA
The DNA here is from genome assembly GCA_963710725.1 of uncultured Solirubrobacterales bacterium. GTDB lineage: Bacteria > Actinomycetota > Thermoleophilia > Solirubrobacterales > Solirubrobacteraceae > CAVQBJ01. The sequence goes on from CAVQBJ010000001.1 coordinate 546,335, forward strand.
TGGGCCCACTCATCCCGGGGCCCGACGCGCCGATCGCCTTCAACCTCGGCCTGCCGCCGGCGCGCACGCACGTGGCGCGGGCCGCCAAGGCGCTCGCCGACCGCGCCGTGGACCGCATGGCCGCCCCGCTGCGCCGGCGCCTCGACGACATCCGCGCCGCCTACGGCCTCGGCCCGCTCGGCTGCTCGGTGAACGCGCACACCGGCCGTCTGCCGCTGTACCTGATCGGCAACGTGCGTGAGCTCGACTACGGCCGCAGCGACCTTCCGGCCAGCGTCCACTACGTCGGCCCGTGCACCTGGCAGCCACCACAGGACCCGCAGGCGAGCTCGCCCCTGGCCGGGATCCCGTCCGAGCGGCCGTGGGTGCACGTCACCGAGGGCACCTCGAATGCCGGCCGGCCGTTCCTGCTCGATGCGGCCGCCCGCGGCCTCGCCGACTGCCCGCTCGAGGCGCTCCTGACGACCGGCCACCGCGACGCCGCGGCGCTCGGGCTCGCCGCGCCGGCGCCGAACATCCACGTGAGCGCCTTCCTCAACCACGCCGAGCTCCTCCCGCGCTGCCGTGCGATCGTGACGGTCGGCGGCGCCGGGACGGTGCTCGCCGCGGCCCGCGCCGGCGTCCCGCAGCTCGTCGTCCCCAACACCTGGGACCAGCCCGATAACGCCCGCCGCCTCGTCGAAGCCGGCGTGGGGCTGACGCTGACCAAGCGCCGCTGCAGCCCGGACCGCCTGCGAGCCGCCGTCGAGCAGCTGCTGGGCGATGATAATCTGAGCCGCCGCGCCGGTCAGCTCGGCGAGCAGCTTCGCCGGACACGCGGACCCGAGCGCGCCGCCGAGCTGCTCGAAGGCTTGATCGACCCGGGCGCTCATTCGAGGCGCGCCGTCACCACTGCGGTACCGCTCATCACGGAGAGGGAGCTGACATGACGATATACCGGACACTGCTGGCCGCGCTCGCGGCGGTGGTGGTGGGCGCGCTCGGCGCCGCCGCGGCGCAGTCGTTGCCCGGCCCGTTCGCCGACTCGCTGCCCGGCTCGCTGCCGGGAACGCCGCCCTACCGGGTCATCGCCAAGGACGGGTTCGGCAGCGCCGATAACGACTACGCCTGGTCGATGGCCTGGTTCAAGGGCAAGCTGTACGTCGGCACGGCCCGCAGCGAGGAGTGCGTCGAAGGGGCGACCGAGGTCTTCTACAACCCGACGGATCCGTCGCAGTACTCGACGACCCCCGTGCCCGGGGCCACCTGCCCCGCGAACGAGTACGACATCGATCTGCAGGCCCAGATCTGGCAGTACACCCCGGAGACGAAGGCGTGGCGGATGGTGTTCAACTCCCCGCAGAACATCCCCAACCCGCGAGCGCCGGGCAAGTTCGTCGCCCGCGACCTCGGCTTCCGCGGGATGGTCGTCGACAACGGCAAGCTGTACGTCGGCGACGTGACGCCGGACGAGTACATCCCCGAGCTGGCCGGCAGCGAGCCGCCGCGGATCCTGGTCACGAGCAACGGCACCAACTTCACGGCGTTCGACGCCCCGTCGACGATCCACACGTTCCTCGGCGTGCAGAAGCCGATCGGCTTCCGCGCGATGACCACCTACGACGGCCACATGTACGTGACCGCCTCGAGCGGCCTCACCGGCGACGGCGTGATCCTGCGGGTCAACAACCCCGGCAGCGCCAGCCCGACGTTCACGCAGATCAGCCCGCCGAGCTTCCAGACCTTCGAGCTGCAGGTGTTCAACGGTCACCTGTACGCGGGCAACGGCAGCTCGGCCAACACCGGCTACACCGTGTACCGCACGAACGCCGAGTCCGACACGCCGGCGTGGACGCCGGTGGTCACCGGCGGCGCCGGAATGGGCGGGAACATCACGTCGGTGGTGTCGATGGGCGTGTACCGCAATCAGCTCTACGTCGGCGCGAGCGGCTGGTACAACACGCTCTTCCCGGCGTCGGAGCTGATCGCGATCTCCCCGAACGATCGGTGGGATCTGGTGGCGGGGACGCCGCGCAGGATCAACGGCGTCATGCGGTATCCGATCAGCGGGTTGGGCAACGGCTTCGGCAATCCGTTCAACGCGCACTTCTGGCGCATGGACGTGTTCGACGGCGGGCTGTACATCGGCACCAACGACTGGAGCTACACGCTGCAGCAGACCCCCGGGGCCTCGGCCCAGCTCCAGAACCAGTTCGGCTTCGACATCTGGGGCACGTGTAACGGGCGCTACTGGTCGCCGGTGACGGAGAACGCGTTCGGCAGCGGGATCGACAACTTCGGCGCCCGCACGCTCGTCGCCACGCCGTTCGGCAACTTCATCGGCAGTGCGAACCACTCGCAGGGCACGACGATCTACCAGTCGGGCCCCGGGGCGGCGACCTGCGATGGCCAGCAATCGACGACCGGCTCCTCGGCCGCGGGCGCCTCCGCCGGACCGCACGCGGCCGTCGCCGCCGGCGCCCCGGCTGCCCCGGCGCCGCCGGGGCAGCTGCTCACCGACGTGCAGACCTGCGGGACCGTCGTGTCGTGGCGGCGGACGCCGGGCGCCGTTCGCTACGAGGTGCTGCGCTCGACGGCGCGCACGTTCGAGGTGCCGGGGCCGAAGCGCCTGTTGCTCGCAGGCGGCGCCGTGCCCGACGTGCCGCCGCATGGTTCGTCAGGCGAGGGGGCGATGACGATTGACGGATCGCCGACCGTCATCGCCACCACGAGCGGGCTCGACTACGTCGACCGCGGCGCGCCCGCCGGCAGCCAGTACGAGGTGATCGCCGAGTCGGCGGGCAGCCAGTCGTCGGCACCGTCGAACGTCGCCGCGGCCCCGTCGCTGCTCCCGCCGGCCACGTTCTCGACGGTGCGCGCTGCGCTCACGCCGGCCGCCAGCGGCCTCGCGTCGTCCGCGAGCGTCGGCTCCGCGGGGCTGCTGCACGAGGCGCAGGTGCGGTGGTTCAGCGGAGACCGCGCCGGGGCGATCACTGCGCTGGCGCAGTTGCAGCGCACGCTCGATACGACGGCGACGGCCAGCCGGGCCGGCGATGTCGGACCGCAGGCCGACCTCCAGGATGCCGTGTCGCGCCTCGCGCGCAAGCTGCAGTACGCGGGGCTCGCCTGCCGGGCGGGGTAGGGCCCGGGGTGCGGTCGGGCGGGCGTCGAGCATGACACCCCGCCGGGCCGAACCGGCCGCGGGTAAGCGACCAGCAGAGGAGCGATGCGGATGGGCTTGACGGTGACCGAGACGGACCGGGCCACGGCCGAGCGCGGCCCCGCTCGCCGGCTGCTCGATGCGGTGGCCACGCTGGCGCCGGGCCTGCGGCCCGCGGCGCAGCGGTGGCTCATCCGGGGCGGATACGCGATCGTCAACCGCTGGCTCAACGACGTGGAGACCGGGTGCATGAACTACGGCTACGCGGCGCTCGAGGGGTCGGCCGCGACGCGGGGCGCCGACACCGACGAGGTCTACGAGCTCGCGTTATACGGGCACGTGGCCGGCGCGGCGCCGCTCGAGGGCGCCGAGGTGCTCGAGGTCGGCTGCGGGCGCGGTGGCGGCGCTGCGTTCGTGGCCCGGCGCTTCGACGTCGGGCGGCTGACCGGACTGGACTTCTCCGAGGGAGCGATCGACTTCGCAAGCGCGCATCACACCGACCCGCGGCTGCGCTTCGTACACGGCGACGCCGAGAACCTGCCGTTCGCCGACGCCTCGTTCGACGCCGTCGTGAACGTCGAGTCCTCACACTGCTATCCCGACGTCGACCGCTTCGTCGCGGAGGTCTACCGCGTCCTGCGTCCGGGCGGGAGCCTGCTGTTCGCGGACCTGCGTGCGCGCGAGGACGTCGAGGCGCTGCGGCGCTCATTCCCCGCGGCGGGGTTCCAGGTCGAGGCCGAGGAGCCGATCACGGCGAACGTCGTCCGGGCGCTCGAGCTCGACACGCCGCGTCGGGCGGCCTTTGTCAGGGAGCGGGCGCCCCGGCCGGTGCGCAAGCATGCCCTCAACTTCGCGGGGGTGGTGGGGAGCGAGGTCTACGAGTCGCTGCGCAACGGCGACCTGGAGTACCTGCGCTTCGCGCTGCGCAAGCCGCTGGGGTGAGGGGCGGCGGCCCGGGGCCGTGCCGCTGTACCCGTGCGGCTCAGCCCCGCGGGTACATCTCATCCATGTCGGCGATCAGCGTCGACTCGTTGAGCCGCCCGGGGAGGATCGGCACTGCGCGGTAGCTGAAGATCGGCGCGGCGAAGTCGATGCGATACACCGGCTGGCTGGTCGCCGTCAGCTCCTCGACGCGCCCCGTGCCGCCCCAGTCGACCACCCAGTCGCCGCCGGGCAGCAGTCGGGCGCTCCCGCAGCACGGCGAGGATGTGATGTCCGGGTCGGTGAGCTCCTGGATCAGCGTGGCCGTGCGCGCCTGCGTGTCGATGCGGAAGCGCAGGACGCGGGGCGGGCGGCCGCGCCCGGTGCCGTTGTCGTGCACCGAGATCGTTCCGTCCGGCAGCACGCGCGCGTCGTGCTGGCCGCCGAAATCGGTCGCCGCGTCCGGGTCGCCGATGATCTTCAGGCTCTGCGGCGTCGGCGTGCCGCCGAGCTTCCACTCGACGCTGCCGTCGCTGCGCCGGATGAGGTAGATCGCGTTGGTGTGCCGGAACGAGACGAGGAAGTCGTTCCCATCCGCGGCCACGGAGTTGATGTGGTCCCAGTCCCACACGAGCCCCGTGCCGGGGTAGATGAATATGGCGTCCCACCAGTCAAGGCTCTCGGCGGGTTGCATGTGCCCCTGTGAGTTCCACCAGAACACCGGGTAGCCCTGCGGAGTGATCTCCTGGAAGCTCGCGTTCATGACGGTGGTCGGCCAGGGGACCCCGATCGACGTCAGGTTCTCGTCGGGCGTCGGGACGTAGCTCGTCATCAGGAAGTCCCCGTTGGGGAGCTGAGTGGATTCGTGGAAATCGGTCGGCGTGAACCAGGTGCGCAGCGTGCCATCGAGCGCGCCGGTGAAGCTGTGCTCCTCGAGGTGGTCTCCCCAGTTCTCACCGAACGGCCCCTCGCCGTCGGTCTCGACGTTCCACGACAGGTCGCCGTCGTTCAGGAGCTGGGCGTTGAGGGGGATGCCGTCGGTCGACCGATACCACCAGATCGGTACGCCGTTATCGTCGAACAGCGCCACGTACGGCGTCGTCGGCCCGAGGATCGAGAGCGTCGGAGTGGTGAGAAAGTAGGCCGCCTGCGGCTGGCCGAGACGCTCGGCGGTGAACTGCGGGAAGTCCTGGGGCAGGCAGCGCACGTTGTAGCTCTGCACCCCCGCTCCGGTCCCGGTCTGGAAGGCGAAGCGCTGGCCGGTGGCGAGTCCCACGTTGGTCACGAAGCTGCCGGTCTCGGTCGGCTGGCCGTCGACCGACACGGGTTCGCTGGCCGGCGCCGTCACGGACAGGCCGACGGTGCCGCTTGGCTCGCAGCGCGTCACGTAGTTGTGCACGTTCGGATCGAACGCCGGCTGCAATGACGGCTCGGCGGTCACGCTGAGCGATGTGGCGCTGGACGTCGTCGTCGTCGACGTTACCGTCGTCGACGTTGTTGTCGTCGTTGCCGCGGCGAGTGCAGGTGAGCCCCCGGGCGCGGCGGCAGCGACGGCGACGGTCGTGGCGACCAGCATCCGGCTCCAACCGATGCGACGTGTCACGCGGCAACATCTACCCGGATCCGGCGCCGTCGGCAAGGTTTGCGCACACCTAACCGGCCGACCGAGCGGCGTTCGCGTCGCGCGGTTCTTACGGAGCTCTGATCTTCTGCGCTGACCCTGATCGGCAGTGGACCCGCGTCGCGGGCCGCTTCGATCACGTCGACGAGGAGGCAATCGGGATGACGCGAAGGAGCATGCACCTCACTCTCAGCACGGCCGCGGCCGGCGCGGCGGTCGCGCTCGCGGCGTCCGCCGTCGCGCTGGCGCACGGCTCGACGCGTCACGCCACGACGCGGCGCGCAGCGACCGGTTCGAGCTCGGCCATCACGCGCGCCCAGCGGTTGTGCCGCGAGGCCGGTGCGACCGGCGCGCCCGCGCCCACGCGGGGCCCGCTGGCGGCGCTGACCAGCGTCGAGCTGGCCGCGCTGCGCAGCGACTGCGCGACGCTGTCCACGGCCGAGACGGCCGCCAAGCCCGCGCTCAAGGTGGCCCTCACCGCCGAGCGGAGCGCCCTGGAGGCGGCCCGCGCGAGCGTCGCGGCGGCCTGCCCCGCGCCGAGCACGTCGACGAGCACGACGACGTCGTCGACTGCGAGCGCCACGCCCACAACGAGCACGACCACGACCGTCACATCGACGACGACGTCCGCCAGCTCGGCCTGCACGGCGGCGCGCCGCGCGGCGCGCAAGGCCGAGCGCTCGGCCGAGCGGACCTATGCGACGGCGGTGCAGAGCGCCGACGCGCCGGTCCTCGCGGCGGCCAAGACCGTGCTCTCCGCGCTCGCGGCCGACCAGACGTCGACGACGACCACGACGACGACCTCGACCGGATCGGGTGAGGGCGGCGGCCCCGGACGCGGCCGCCACGGGCGCGGCCGCGGCGGATTCGGGTCGCCAGGCGGGCCGGGCGGCGGATTCCCCGGCGGCTACGGGCCGGGAGGTCGCGGGCACGGTCACAACCCCGGTGGCATGACCACGACCACGACCACGTCAAGCACGCCGTCGTCCTCGACGACGACCACGTCGACGAGCACGCAGACGACCTCGACATCGACAAGCACGACCGCGACGGCGACGACAACGACCACGACCTGACGAGCGGCACGGCCCGCACGCGGGTGAGGCCGCGACCCCGGCGAGGTGCGCGGCTCGCGCGCGGGTGACGCCGCGACCCCGGCGAGGGCACGGCTCGCACGCGGGTGACGGCGCGACCCCGGCGAGCGGCGCGGCCCGCACGCGGGTGAGGCGCGACCCCGCCGAGCGCTCAGTCGGCGGGGTCGTCGCCGGCCAGCCGCACGGCCGCGGCCAACACCTCGGCGTAGCTGCGCTCGACGTCGGTCCGGTCCGACGCCTCGGGGATCGACTCCTCGGCTGCCCGGTGGATCATCGCCGCCTGTTCGAGCAGCAGCTTGCGCTGCTGCGGGCTGACCGTGTCCTGCATGATCGCCGTGAGCGCGTCGAGCTGGCGGATGAGCACCGCCGGCATGCCGCGTCCGGCCTGGCGGATCTTCTCGAACGCGCGCTCGACGAGGCGGGCGTAGCTGACGTGTGCGGTGATGACGCGCACGAAGCCGTGGCCATCGCGGTGCACTCGCACCGGATGCCAGCGGGTCGAGATCCGGCACAGCGCCTCGCCGAGCCAGTCGATGCAGGTGAGCGCGGTGAAGGTGTCGTTGACCGCGGGCGAGAGCGCCCTGATCGCGATTTCGACGAGCTGATCGACCGCGAACGCGAGGTCCTGGGCGAGCGTCCGGTTCGGACCGGTGATATGAGCGCGCCGCAGCGCCTCCGTCACGGCGGGCGCCGCATCCGCGGGCCACACCGAGGCCATCGGGTGGCCGGCGACGACGAAGTGGCCGGGGCGGTGCAGCAGCCGGATGACGGCGCCCTTCTCGGCCGCCAGGGCCACGAGCGGTCGATGGCGGATGAACTGCAGGTAGCCGCTCGCCGGCGCGGGGACGGTGCCGCCGCTCTCGGAGATGCGCGTCAGGACCTCGGGCACCGACGGACCGGCCTCCGGCTGGTCGTGGCCATCGCCGGACTCCGCGTCGATCGCGCCCGAGAGGTCGCGGGCGATGCTCGCGATGACCTGCGGCAGCTGGATCGAGGTGGCGATGTGATGGATGAAGTAGATGAGGACGAACATCGACAGCGTCACGAGCGCGACCGACACGGTGATCGAGATGTGCGGCACGAAGTCGCTGCCGCGGGTGCCCGGGCCGATCGAGACGAGCACGAGGGTCGCGTAGACGAAGGTGGCCACGAACGTGCCGAGCGTGAACTGCGTGCCCCGGTCGCGGATGAAGTTCCGCAGCATCCGCGGACCGAACTGCGTCGAGGCGAGCGTCAGGGTCACGATCGTGATCGAGAAGACGACGCCGATCACGGTGATCACCGCGGCGGCGAGGCTGGTCAGGATCTGCCGCGCGGCATCCGCGGTGCCGAAGATGACCCACGACGGAAGGTGGATCGACCCGCGGTAGGCCGCCTCGTCGAGCGCGTGCGTGCCGGCGTACAGCGCCACGGCCGCGAGCACCTCGAGCATCGGGACGACCCACAGGTTCGTGCGCAGCGCCTCGCGGCGCCAATCCGATCCGATTGCGAGCCAGCGCATCAGGGGAGCTGAGGGTCGGAGGACAAGGGATCGGCGCAGGTCAAAACGGTGCCGACCAGGCTTCCCGGCTCACCGCGCGACATCCTACTGTGCCCCAACCCGGCACCCGGCCACCGTGGGGTGGCGTCGCCGAGCGCGCCCCGCTGCTAGTCCTCGCGCGCGGTGACGCGCGTCTCCGCCACCGCCTCGCCGGACTTCGTGTCGGGATAGACGACGTACACCTGTGGTGGCCCTCCGAACCAGGCCGACAGCTCGCCCTCGCCGACGTAGATGGCCGGGCGAACCGAGCCGTCCTCCTGGTGCACCCAGACCTTCTGGCCCTCCTCGAGCGGCGCCATGACGTCAATCTACTCGCGAAGGAACACAGTCGTCGGTGACGCGGAGTGGGCGCGGCCCGGTCGCGCGTCGGTTTGGTCGTCACGTGGTGGACGCAACCGCGTGACGCGCGGCGCGCGTCTGTCACCGTCGCGTCACCATCGGGCAGGGGGTGTGGTCCCGAATGCGCCCTATAGCGTGCCTCTGGGCGCACACCCGCGACCGCGACGGCCCGGCGGCACACTCGCGCACCAGTGCCGTGACACGCCAGACGCGCTGCGTGACCCGCGGGGCGCAACCGTCACCGACGCGCCGCTCCGCGGCGGCGCAGACGGCCAGGCAGGACGGGCAGGCCGGGCAGGCCGGGCAGGACAGGAGGCACGCGGCCCCAGGCGGCAACCGACCGTCGCCGCCGTCGCCGGGATCCGCCGCTCCTACTCCCCTCGCGACGAGCTGATCGTGAAGCGCCCGACGACCTGGTGCAGCTGGTCGGCGTTCGTCTTGAGCTCCTGCGCCGTGGCCGCGAGCTCCTGCGCCGAGGCCGAGGACTCCTCGGCCGACGCGGACACCTCGCCGGTGGACGCCGAAGAGCGCTCGGACACGTTCGTGACCTCGACGATCATGTCGCGCAGGCGCTCCGCGCCGGACGTCACGCGACCGCTCGCCTCGGCGATCTCGCCGATGCGCAGATGCATCTCGTGTGCCGCCTCGTCGATCGAGGCGAACGCCTCGCGGGCGCGTTCGACGACCGCGGCGCCGGTGTCCGTGCGCTCGCCGGCGTCGTGGACGACGCCGACGACGTTCCCGGTCTGGTTCTGGATGGTCTGGACGAGGGCCGCGATCTGCTCGGCGGCGCGGCCGGACTCCTCGGCGAGCTTGCGGACCTCCTCGGCCACGATCGCGAAGCCGCGTCCCTGCTCTCCGGCGCGGGCGGCCTCGATCGCCGCGTTGAGCGCGAGCAGGTTCGTCTGCCCGGCGATGCCGGTGATCGTCTCGACGATCGCCCCGATGCGGGCGGTGTTCGCCGCCAGCTCCTCGATCGCCGAGGTGACGGCGAGCGAGGAGTCGCGTACGGCGCTCATCGCCGAGTCGGCCTCGGCCGAGGCGCGGACGCCCTCTTCGCTGATGGCCCTCACGCGGTCGGCGCCGCGGACGGCCTTCTGCACGCCGTTCGCGCTCTCCGTCGCCGCTGCCGCGACGTCGTCGGCGCAGTCGCGGACGGTCTCGACGACGCGCGTCTGATGCTCGGTGCTCGCCGCGATGTCGCCGATCGCCGCCGCGATCTCGCCGCTCGCGCGGCCTGCCTCCTCGGAGGTGCTGGCCACCTGGCTCGACGCCGCCGTGACGCCGGCGGCGGTCTCGGACACCTGCCCGACGAGGCCGCGGAGCCAGTCGGTCGCGGCGTTGTAAGCGAGGAACGTCTCGACAAGCCCGGCGCGCAATCTCGCGATGTGGTCCTTCATCTCGCCGAACTCGCCGCACAGGACGTGGTCCCCGGCCTGGGGTGGGATCGGGAAGGTGATCGACAGGTCGCCCTCGGCGAGCGCGTTCATCCCGGTGGTGAGGCGGTCCGCCCCGTGCTCGCGGGACTCCTGGAGCCATCCATTGACGAGGCCGGCGTCGCGCCTGAGCCGGTGGGCGAGCGCCCAGGCGAGGCCGCCGCCGACGACGATGCCACCGGCCCCGAGGCCGACGATGAGCGTCTGCTGCGGGCCGCCGATCGCGATCAGGACGACGGCGACCGTCACCGCCGCCTGGAAGGCGGCCGCGGCGAACACTGCGGCGCGCAGCGTGAGGTTCTTGAGCGGGTCGAGGCGCAAACGGTCGGGCGAATCGGTGGTTTCCACCCACTGATCGGTTCCGGTGTCATGAGCTTGAGCCGCGGACCCGATCCTCCACGACTCGATGCCTCGCGCCGCACCTCCGCGCCGCGGGGCGCCCCGCCCGGGCGCTCCCCGAGATTGGGCCGTCTTTCGGCCCTCACGCTCAGGTTATGACAAGCGCGTCCGAGTAGGGATACCACGCCGCCGATTCTCGTCTCCACCGACACGAGGTCCACGGAGCGCCCGCTTCGGGTGCCGTCGTGACGGGCTCGACCGGACGTGCCGGCGTCCCGAACCGCTCGCACCGTGAACCGCTCCTCCGACAGCTCGCCCCCGCTCCCGACCGCGAGGCGCCGCCCGTGGTCATCGCCTCGTAACAACCTCGCGCTCCGGCGCCGGCACGCTGGATGCATGGGCGTACGCTCCCTGTCGCTCGCCGGGGCGCTCACGTTGCTCCTCGCCGCGCTCGCGCAGGCGCCGGCGGTGATCGCCGCGCCGCCCGCGCTCGCCGCGGCTCAGAGCAGCTGTCCCGGCGCGACCTCGTGTCCGTACGCCGCGGCGACGATCATCGGCCAGCGCGCCGAGGGCGTGCTGCGCTTTCCCGAGGCGGTGACCGTGGACAACCTCGGCGACGTCTACGTCGCCGACGAGCTCAGTAACGTCGTTCAGCACTTCAGCCCCGCCGGCGCGTTCCTCGGCGAGTTCGGCGGATACGGGACCGCCCCCGGGCAGTTCGGACCCGTCGGGGGCCTCGCGACCGACGCGAACGGGAACGTCTACGTGGTTGACAGCGCCAACGACCGCGTCGAGAAGTTCAACGCCGCGGGCCAGCTCGTCGCGCTGTGGGGCAGCGCCGGCACGGGCCTCGGGCAGTTCCTGTTCGGCGCGTCGCATAATCCCGACGACCCGCCGGGCGGCGGCATCGCGGTGAGCGGCCAGTACGTGTACGTGGCCGACACGGCGAACGACCGGATCGAGCGCTTCGACCTCGACGGCGGCGGCGCGATCGCCTTCGGCACGGCGGGCTCGGGACCGGGGCAGCTGCAGCGGCCGCACGGCCTCGCCGCGAACGGCTCCGAGCTGCTCGTGGCCGACGACGACAACAACCGCATCGACCGCTTCGGCCTCGATGGCAGCTACGAGGGGTCGAGCGGCTCGCTCGGTGCCGGCGGCGCGCTCGCCAATCCCTACGGGGTCGCCATCGACGGCGCCGGCGAGGTGTTCGTCGCCGACAACAACAACAACCGCATCGTCGCGCTGAGCGCGGCGCTCACGTTCGTCAGCGCCTGGGGGCAGACGCCGAGCGGACCGCACAACATCGAGCATCCACGCGCCCTCGCCAGCGACGCCGAAGGCGACGTGTTCGTCGCCGACACCTCGAACAACCGCATCGACCACTACAGCGCCGACGGCACGCTCGTGGGCTCATGGGGCGCTCCCGGTCGCTCACTCGGCGTGCTGAGCGCGCCGCGCGGCGTCGCGATCGACCCGAGCGGCCGGCTGTTCGTGGCCGACACCGCCAACTACCGCGTCGACGTGTTCGCCGCCGGCACCGATGCCTTCCTCACGAGCTGGGTCGCCACCGGCGGCTCGCCCGGCGAGCTGTTCCTGCCCGGCGGGATCGGCATCGATCCGGCCAGCGGCGACGTCGACGTCGCCGATACCGGCAACAACCGGGTCGTGCGCTACGACGCCGACGCCAACTTCCTCTCCGATCCCGGCGGATCGGATGACCTGATCGGGGTCGCGTTCAACGCGCCGGCCGCGGTCGCGCTCGACGCCGAGGGCGACGCGTACGTCGCCGACACCGGGAACGACCGCATCGTCGAGCTCGGCCCGAGCGGTGACGGCGTGGCGAGCTGGGGCGGGACCGGCTCCGCGCCCGGCCAGCTGCGCGCGCCGAGCGGCGTCGCGGTCGACGGCGGCGGTGACGTCTACGTCGTGGACAGCGGCAACGACCGCGTGCAGGAGTTCAGCTCGTCCGGCGTCTTCGAGCGCCAGTGGGGCCATGCGGGGAGCGGTGCCGGCCAGCTGCTCGAGCCGACCGGGATCGCCGTCTCGCCGTCCGGCGACGTCTACGTGACCGACACGGGCAACGACCGCGTCGAGGTCTTCGACCCGGCGGGGAGCTATCTCGGCGCGTGGGGCGTGAGCGGCCCCGATCCCGGCGAGTTCAGCGACCCGACCGGCATCGCGATCGACGCGCACGGCTCGGTGTACGTCGCCGACACCGGCAATAACCGCGTCGAGCGCTTCGACGGCCCGGCGCTGCCCTGACGGCCGCCCGGCGCGTCATCCCCGCGAGCCAGCGCCCGAGCGACCGTCAGGGACCGAGCGACCGCCCGGGCCGGAGCCAGCGCCCGAGCGACCGTCAGAGCCAGAGCCGGCCCCAATGCACCGCAGCTCCGCGACGACGACCGCCACGGCCCGCTCGACCGGCGGCGTGAGCCCCTCGCCGACCCCGAAGTCCCGGCCCGCGATCGCATAGACGAGCAGCGAGCGCGGAAGGCGGTTCAGCGCGCGCCCCAGCTCCACGGCCTCGGCCACCCCGACCGCGTGGCCGCAAGCGCCGACCGCCCGCGCCGGCAGCGGCTCGCCGGCGGCGTCGAAGCGGTGGACCGATCCGGCCGGCATCCCGCCGGCCGCGGCGTCGACGACGATCGCCGCGTCGGCGTCGCGCCAGTCCTCGAGCAGCCCGCTCGCGTCGTCGCCGTGGCGCACCACGATGCGCATGCCGCGTGGCGGATCCAAGGACAGGCGCCGCGCGACCTCCAGCCCGGCGCCGTCGTCGCGGCGCCACGCGTTACCGACGCCGACGATCGTGACGAGACCGGTCACCCGCGATCGAGCTCGAGCGTGAGGAAGTGCGTCGCGCAGGAGATGCAGGGGTCGTAGTTGCGGATCGTCTGCTCGCAGCGCACGCGCAGCTCGTCGTCGGGCAGCGCGACGAAGCGCTCGACGCAGTCGCGCAGGTCGCGTTCGATCATGCGCTGGTTCTGAGAGGTGGGGGGCACGATCCGCGCGTCGAGGATCGTCCCCTCGCCGTCGATCTCGTAGCCGTGCCACAGCAGGCCGCGGGGCGCCTCGCTCCACCCCGCCCCGCGTCCGGCCCGGGGCGTCGCCTCGAGCGCCGGCGGGTCGGGCGGCTCGTAGCCGGCGATGAGCCGCAGCGCCTCCTCGACGGCGTAGAGGATCTCCACCGTGCGCACGACGATCGAGCGGTAGGGGTTGCGGCAGACGTCCTCCAGGCCGGCCTCGGCGGCGGCCTCGCGCGCGAGCGGCGACAGCTTGGCCGAGCTGAGCGCGTAGCGCGCGAGCGGGCCCACCAGGTAGCTGCCGCCGTCGCGCAGGTGCGAGTGAAGCGCGGTCGAGTGGGGGACATGCTCCTCGACGAAGTGGTCGGGGTACTCGCCGGGCGCGAGGTCGAGCCCGCTGCTGGAGACCAGTCGCCCGCCCTCGATCGCATACGTGTCGGGCTCGCACAGCGCGACGAACTCGTAGTCGCGCTCGAAGTCGGGGATCGGCAGCGAGGCGGCGAAGCGCACCGCCTCGCGAGCGAAGACGAGCGCCCGCTCGAGCTGCGCGGCCACCCCGCGCAGCGCGGCGCGGTCGGGGGCGCGGTAGAAGCCCCCGACGCGCTGGTTGATGGGGTGGATCTCGCGCCCGCCGACGACGCGCATCAGCTCGTTGCCGGCGGCCTTCAAGGCGAGCGCGCCCTCGACGACCGCGGCGTGCTCGCGGGCCATGTCAAGCGCCCCGCTGTAGCCAAGGAAGTCCGGCGCGTGCAGCATGAACACGTGCAGCGTGTGGCTCTCGATCCACTCGCCGCAGTACAACAGCCGCCGCAGCGCGCGCACCGCCTCCGGGACCTCCACGCCGCAGACATCCTCCATCGCCGCAATCGAGCTCACCTGGTAGGCGACCGGGCAGATCCCGCAGATGCGGGCGGTGATGTCCGGGACCTCGGTGAACCGCCGGCCGCGCAGGAAGGCCTCGAAGAACCGCGGCGGCTCGTAGATGCGCAGCTGCAGCTCCTGCACCGCGCCGTCGCGCAGCGTCACGTGCATCGCGCCCTCGCCCTCGACGCGCGCGAGCGCCTCGACGATGAAGCGGCGCTCGCCGTCGCGCTCAGGCGTGTCGGTCATCGCTTCCGGTCTGCTCGCTGAACTCGGGCGCGGCCGCGTAGATGAAGCGGTGCAGGCGCACGATGTCCTGCTCGTCGCAGCCGTGGTCGCCGAGCCAGCCCGACAGCGACGCCGGGTTGGGCGACTCCATCGGGCCGAAGCAGCCGTAGCAGCCGCGGTGATAGCTCGGGCACAGCGCGCCGCAGCCGGCATGGGTGACCGGCCCCAGGCACGCCGTGCCGTGCGCGACCATCACGCAGACGTTGCCCGCGCGCTTGCACTCCACGCACACGCTGTGCGACGGGATCGCCGGGCGGCGCTCCTGCACGAAGGCGCCGATCACCTCGAGCAGCTGGCGCTTGTTCGGGGGGCACCCCTGCAGCTCGAAGTCGACCGCGATGTGATCGCGCGCCGGGGTCGAGCGGTCGAGCGTGGAGATGTACTCCGGCGAGGCATACACGAGCGAGACGAAGCCCTCGACGTCGGCGAAGTTGCGCAGCGCCTGGATGCCGCCGGCCGTGGCGCAGGCTCCGATCGCGATCACGCGCCGCGACTGCGCGCGGATCTGGCGCATGCGCTCGATGTCGCCGGCGGTCGTGATCGACCCCTCGACGATCGAGACGTCGTACGGACCCTCGACGACGGCGCTCGACGCCTCGAGGAAGTGCGCGATCTCGACCGCCTCGGCGAGCGCGAGCAGCTCGTCCTCGCAGTCGAGGATCGACAGCTGGCAGCCGTCGCAGGAGGCGAACTTCCACACCGCAAGCGTCGGGCGGCGCGCCGTCACAGCTCGCGCACCCGCATCAGCGGCTCGATCACATCGCTGCGGAAGACCGGCCCGTCCTTGCAGATGAAGCGCTCGCGCAGCTGGCAGTGGCCGCAGTGTCCCACCGCGCAGCGCATCGAGCGCTCCATCGATACCTGTATCGACTCGGGCGCCAGGCCGGCGTCGTGCAGCGTGGCGAGGCTGAAGCGCATCATCACCTCGGGCCCGCACACGAACGCCGTCGCGTTGGCGGCATCGAACTCGGCGCGCGGGATGAGTGTGGTGACGACGCCGACGCGCCCGCGCCAGCCGCTGCCGCCGGTGTCGACGGCGACATCGAGGTCGACGTCGAAGCGCCCGCGCCAGCGCTCGAGCTCGTCGAGGTAGAGCAGCTCGGCCGCCGAGCGTCCGCCGTAGGCCACCACGAGGCGGCCGTAGCGTTCGCGGTTGGCGAGCACGTGGTAGATGAGCGGCCGCAGGGGCGCGAGCCCGATCCCGCCGGCGACGAGGACGACGTCGCGCCCCTCGGCGCCGGCGATCGGCCAGGCGCTCCCGAACGGTCCGCGGGCCCCGACGTAGGCCCCCGGCTCGAGCGCGCAGATCGCCTGCGTCACCGCGCCGACGGCCCGGACGGTGTGCACGAGCGGACCCCCGGCGGCGACGTCGCCGCTCACCGAGATCGGCGCCTCGCCGATGCCGAACGCGTAGAGCATCGCGAACTGCCCCGGGGAGAACGCGTCCAGGACGCCGGCCGACGGCTCGAGGCGCAGCGTCCAGGTGTCGTGAGTCTCCTGGCGCTTGTCGACCATCCGATACGGCGTCGGCCTCATTGCGCCGGGCGGGTGGGCGCGCTCAGCCGTCGGCAACGGACCCGTACACGTCGAGGAGCTGCAGGCGGGTGTGCTGCAGGCGCTGCACGATGATCGCGGCGAACAGCCGCAGCAGGTCGTACCCGAGCGCCGGGTCGAGCTCGCACTTGCCGCGCAGGCACGCCGCATCGAAGGCGATCGCGTGCGTCGTCTGAAGCGAGCGCGCATCGAAGGCGACCCGGTAGGGCTCCACGAGCCACGACCAGCCGAGCAGGTCGCCGTCGCCCAGCGTCTGCAGCGTCGCCGCTCCGCGGTGGGGGACGAACGTCTCCAGCGCGACCTCGCCCTCGCGGAGGATGTAGAAGACATCCGCCGGCTCGCCCTCGCGCATGAGGTACTCGCCCTCGGCGAACACGGCGTTGCGCCCGCATCCGGCGATCACGGCGCGGTGCTCGCTGCGCAGCGCCGCGAGCGCCGGCGCGTCGTGTAGCAGCTCCTCAATCGTTCGCATCGGCAGCCCCGTCGACGGCGAGGTCGCGCAGATCGGTGGCGCGGATCGCCGCCACCTCCTCGGTGAGGTCGATCGCCACCGGGCACCAGGTGATGCAGCGCCCGCAGCCGACGCAGCCCGAGCTGCCGAACTGGTCGATCCAGCTGGCCAGCTTGTGCGTCATCCACTGCCGGTAGCGCGACCGCCCCGACGCGTGGATCGAGCCGCCGTTGATGTAGGAGTGGCCGAGCGTGAAGCACGAGTCCCACTGCCGCGTGCGCTCCGCCTCCCCGCCGGCGAGATCGGTGTGATCCTCGACCGTCGAGCAGAAGCAGGTCGGGCAGGCCATGGTGCAGTTCCCGCAGGTCAGGCAGCGCTCGGACACCTCCTGCCAGCGCGGATGCTCGGCGTTCTCGTACAGCAGCTCCTTGATGCCGTCGGTGTCGAGCGTGCGCCCCATCGAGGCCGCCGTCGCGGCGACCACCTCGTCGGCGAGACGCTCGTCCGCCTCGGCGGCCGGTCGGTGCGACAGCTCGGCGAGCACGTCGGCGCCGCGCTCGCTGCCGACCTCGACGAGGAAGCGATGGCCATCGCCGTCGAGCAGCTCCGTGAGCGCGAGGTCGAAGCCCTCGCGCGCCCGCGGGCCGGTGCCCATCGAGACGCAGAAGCACGTGCCGCCCGCCTTCGCGCAGTTGACCGCCACGATGAAGGCGTCCCGCCGCCGCGCCTCGTAGTCGCGGTCGACGTGGCGATCGCCCATGAACACCCGGTCCTGGATGGCGATCGCGTGGAGGTCGCAGGAGCGCACACCGATGAACGCGTAGCGCGGCGGGGGCGGCGGCTCCTCGATCGCGACGCTCCCGTCGGGCCCACGCTGCGCCTTGAACAGCCGCAGCGTGGGGGGGAACAGCGCGTGCTTGAACGACTGCGGTCCGGCGTTGTAGGCGAACAGCGCGTCATCGCCGCGGCGCACGAGGCGGTAGCGCCCGCCGTCCTGCTCGTCGGTCCAGCCGACCGGCAGGTCGGCGGCACTGTCGAGCTCGGCGTGGACGATCGCCTGCGACCTCACGGTGGGCCCGAGGACCGTGTACCCGCGGCCGCGCAGGACGTCGACGAGCGCGTCCAACCCCGCGCGCTCGATCACCACCGGCTGCCGCATCGGCAGCAGAGACTACGCGGCGCTCGTCGCCGGCGGCAGCCGTATTCCCCCGCACCCGGAGCCGGTGCTTTCACCGATGGCGCACGAGCTCGGAGAAAGGACGATCACGGTCTCAGCCATGGCGCGGCGCGAGGACAGCTCGGGAGCACGCGGCGCAGCGCGCCGGCGCTACGGCCGCGCGGGCGGCCGTGTCGCCGGGGCGGCGCTCGGCGGGCTGGCGGCCTACGACCTCGTCCAGCGTCGCCACGCGATCCTGCGCAACTTCCCGGTCATCGGGCATCTGCGCTACGTGCTCGAGGCCGTCGGGCCCGAGCTGCGCCAGTACATCGTCACGTCCAACAACGACGAGCGGCCGTTCTCGCGCAACCAGCGCCGTTGGGTCGAGGCCTCCTCCCAGCGCGAGGTCAACACGTTCGGCTTCGGCACCGACGAGGACATGGAGTCGGTGGCCGACAGCCTCTGCATCATCAAGCACTCACCGTTCCCGGCCTCCGCCCCGGCCGAGGGCGAGGCGGGGGGCTCGCCGGGGTACGAGCTCCCGGCCGGCAAGGTGCTCGGCGGCGCCCACGGCCGCCCACTCGCCTTCCGCCCGCCGTCGGTGGTGAACATCTCGGGGATGAGCTACGGCGCCCTCTCCGCGCCCGCCGTCGAGGCGATGAATCGCGGCGCCGCGCTCGCCGGCTGCCTGCAGAACACCGGCGAGGGCGGGATCGCGCCGCCGCACCGGCACGGTGGCGAGCTCGTGTTCCAGATCGGGACCGGCTACTTCGGCTGCCGTGACCGGCGCGGGCGCTTCAGCCTCCCGCAGCTGCGCGAGCACGTGCACGAGGCGCCGGTCCGAGCCCTGGAGATCAAGCTGTCCCAGGGCGCCAAGCCCGGCCTCGGCGGCCTGCTGCCCGCCGCCAAGGTGACGGCCGAGATCGCCGCCGTACGCGGCGTGGAGCCGGGCACCACCTGCATCAGCCCGCCCGCGCACTCCGCCTTCGCGAGCGTGGACGAGCTGATCGAGTTCGTCGAGACGCTCGCGGACGCCACCGGGCTGCCGGTCGGCATCAAGTCGGCCGTCGGTGAGAGCGGCTTCTGGGAGGAGCTCGCCGACCGCATGTCGCTCACCGGCGGCGGTCCCGACTTCATCACCATCGACGGCGGCGAGGGCGGCACCGGCGCCGCGCCGCTCGCCTTCTCCGACCACGTCGCGCTGCCGTTCAAGATCGGCTTCGCGCGGGTCTACGCGACCTTCGCCCGGGCCGGCCTCGCCGAGGGCGTCACCTTCGTGGGCGCGGGACGACTCGGCTTCCCCGATGCGGCCCTGTTCGCGTTCGCGCTCGGCTGTGACCTCGTGAGCGTCGGTCGCGAGGCGATGCTCGCCGTCGGCTGCATCCAGGCGATGCGCTGCCACACCGGCCGCTGCCCGGCGGGCGTCGCGACGCAGTCGCGCTGGCTGATGCGCGGGCTGGACCCCGACGTGAAGTTTCACCGGGTCGCCAACTACATCGCGATCCTGCGCGCCGAGATCCTGGCCCTCGCGCGCTCGTGCGGCGTGAGGCATCCGGCGCTCGTCACGCCCGAGCACATCGAGATCGTCGGCGAGCGCTACCGCGCCCGGCGGGTGGGCGACGTGTTCGACTACGCGCCGGACTGGCCGGTACTGTCGCCGCCGCGCCGCGCCACGATCGAATCGCTCGTCGGCGTGTCGGCGTGAGCGGCGCCGACGCCGCGCGCTTCGGGCTCGGACCCAGACGACTCGTTCACGTCGTGGCGGGCGTCGATCCGGTTGGGAACGCGGCAGAACGCGTCGACGGCCTCCGGGTCGAACTGCGTCCCGGCGCTGCGGTGCAGCTCCTCGGCGCGCGGGCCGCTACGCGGCGACGAGCGGCATCGGACCGCAGCCGGCGATGTGCCCGCCGAGCAGGCGCGCGGTGCTCGCGAGCCAGCGGCCGCTCACGACGAGCCGGTCGAGCAGGGCGAGCGCCTCCTCACGACGCACGCGGATCTCGCGGGGATCGTCGCTCAGCAGCAGATCCTCCGCGCAGGCGCAGAGCGTGTCGCGCTCGCCGGCATGCAGCTTGCTGGGGCCGATGTCGCCGATGATCGCCAGGGCGGCGCGGTAGTGCTCGTAGCGCTCGGTCGTCATGCTTGAGAAAGTCGGCAGGCGAGCGCCAGACTGAAGCCCGCGACCGATCAATACAGGAGCGCGTTTATCTCGTTCGTGTGCGCCCGGCCGAGCGCGGTCGAGTACAGCGGCAGCGAAAGCGGGCGGTGCACCAGCGGCTCGTTCGGCAGGAAGGCGGCGAGCAGGAACACGCTCAGCGCGAGCGCTGCCGCGCGGGGCCACCGGCCCGGCAGCAGCGCCGCGAACGGCAGCAGCCACAGCACGTACCAGGCGGCCGACCAGCTGAGCGTCAGCAGGAGCGCGAGCACGCAGGCGAACGCGGCGGCGAGCGCGCGGCGCGGATCGCGCAGCGTGACGAGCGCCGCGGTGAGCACGGTGGCCACCAGGATCGCCTCGAGCACGGCCTGCAGGCCGGCGGTCTCGCCGCCGAGCCCGAGCACGACGCCCAGGACGTTGGCGAAGCCGAGCGGGGTGACGAGCCGGCTCTGCGTCTCCAGGTCGGGCAGGTGCGCACCGAACGCGAGCGTGCTGATCCCCACGAGCACCACCGCGGCGGCGAGCGCGCCCGCGAGCGTGGCCCGCCGCCGGCCCGCGAGCAGGAACACGGGCAGCAGGATGCCCGCCGACGCCTTCACCGCGATCGCCGCGACGAGCGCCGCGCCCGACGCGGCCGCGAGGCGGTCGCTCCCCGCCTCGCCCGCGCGGAGTGCGAGGTACAGCGAGAGCACGACGAGCAGCATCATCACCGCGTCGTTGTGATCGGCGCCCAGGCCCCACACGAGCACGAGCGGATTCAGCCCGACGAACACGACCGCCGCCTGCGGCGAGCGCCCGAGCAGCTCGGCGCAGCGCCATACGAGCGCGAGCATGGCGAGGCTGCAGAGCGCGATGATCGCCTTCATCGTCCAGAACGAGGCGGCGACGCCGAGCGGCACGAGCGCGTAGGTGAGCAGCGTGAACAGCGGTCCGTACGGGCTCAGCAGCCGGTGCCAGTTGCTGATCGCGAACGTCGGGTCGCCGTGCGGCTCGAGCGCCGGGATCGTCGTATACGGGTTGAGGCCGTGCACGGCGCCCATGCGCCCGTAGTTGAGGTAGTTGAAGACGTCGGTGGAGAACAGGGGCGGCGCGCAGAGCAGGATCACGTGCACGGCGACGATCGCGGCGATCACCCAGCGCGCCCGCAGCCGCGGCGCGAACGCGATCGCCAGCACGTAGCCCACGAACATGGCGGCGATCGCGACGCTCGTGAGCGCGCGCAGGTGCGCGTCGTCGCGCGTGAGCGAGGGGACGAGCCCGGCGAGCGGCCCGGCCATCCATGCGGGGAACGACACCGTGCTGAAGGGGGACAGGAAGCTCGGGCGCTCCGCCGCCGCGACGACGATTGCCAGCACGAGCAGCACGATCGCGACGAGCGCGAGTGCGCCGACGCCGCGGGCGAGCGCGTCGCCGGGCCCGCGCCCTCCACCGGCTCGCGTCGGCTCGGACGAGCGTGAGAGCAGCGAGTCCTCACCGAGAGCCGGCCCTGCGTTCGCGATGGCCACGCCAGTGATTATCGCGACACGCTGTCACGGCGCGGCGCCGTCTGCCGCACGTTTCGTCTGGGCACACCGCCCGGTGGCCGACGTAAGCTCACCGTCGATGGCCGTCGAGAGTCCCGTGCAGCTGGATCGCCAGCGGATCGCGGAGCTCGCCGAGCGCGAGCTCGCCACCCTGAACGCCCGCACGCAGCGGTCGAAGGAGATGTACGAGCGGGCCCGGCGTTCGCTCAGCGGCGGCGTCGCGTCGTCCTACCAGCTGCGCGACCCGTGGCCGATCTACCTCGTCGACGGCCACGGCCCGGTCGTCAACGACGTCGACGGCAACCGCATGTGGGACTTCCACAATGGCTTCGGCTCGATGGTCCAGGGCCACGCCCATCCGGCGATCGTCGAGGCCGTGCGCGAACGCGTCGCGCTCGGCACGCACTTCGCCGCGGTCACCGAGGACACGATCGCGGTCGCGGAGGAGCTGCAGCGCCGTTGGGGGCTGGCGCGCTGGCGGTTCGTCAACTCCGGCTCGGAGGCGACGATGGACGCGATCCGGATCGCGCGCGCGCTCACCGGGCGCGACACGATCATGAAGATCTTCGGCTCCTATCACGGCCACCACGACGGCGTGATGGTCTCGATCGGCGTGCCCTACGAGGACATCGGCGATCGCGAGAACCTCGCCTCGCTCCCCTACGGAGCCGGCATCCCGAGGGCGGTGAGCGACCTGACGATCGCCGTCCCGTTCAACGATGCCGGCGCGATGGAGCGCCGCATCGAGCGCCTGGCCGCCGAGGGCCGGCTCCCCGCCTGCGTGATCATGGAGGCGGCGATGATGAATCTCGGGGTCGTCCTGCCCGAGCCCGGCTATCTGGAGGCGGTGCGCGAGATCACGCGCCGGCACGGGGTCGTGCTCATCTTCGACGAGGTCAAGACCGGCCTGGCCATCGCCGCGGGCGGCGCGACCGAGCGCTTCGGCGTCACGCCGGACATGGTGACCCTCGCCAAGACGCTCGGCGGCGGCCTGCCCTCGGGCGCGATCGGTGGCACCGAGCAGGCGATGAGCGTCGTCGAGGACGGCAGCGTCTACCAGGTCGGCACGTATAACGGCAACCCGCTCGCCATGGCGGCCGCGCGGGCGAGCCTCGAGCGGGTGCTCACGCCCGACGCCTACCGCCGCCTCGACGAGCTCAACGGCCGCATCGTCGCGGGCTGCGAGGCGGTGATCGAGCGCCACCGGCTGCCGGGCTACGCCGTCGGCGTCGGCTCGAAGGGCTGCGTCACCTTCTCATCGAGCAGGATCGTTGACTACGAGACGTTCAAGGCCAATCAGGACGTCGAGGTCACCGAGCTCGCGTGGGCCTGGAACATGAACCGCGGCATCTTCATGACGCCGGGGCGCGAGGAGGAGTGGACGCTGTCGGTGACGCACACGGCCGACTCGATCGACGCCTACGTGCAGGCGTTCGACGAGATGGCGGCCGCGCTCACCGCCTGACCACGGCCTCACGCCGCGCCGGTCCGGCCCCCGTCGACCGGGATGATCGCGCCACTCAGATACGCGCCGGCGCGAGAGGCGAGGAAGACGGCGGTGCCGGCCATGTCGTCGGGGCGGCCGATCCGCCCGAGTGGGATGGTGGCGGCGATCTGCTCGCGCAGCTCGGGGTTGCCGAGCGCGAAGGCCATCATCTTGCTCTCGAACGGGCCGGGCGCGATCGCGTTGACCGTGATGTGCTCGCTCGCCAGGCGCTTGGCGAGGTGGCGGGTGAGCTGGTGCACCGCGGCCTTGCTCGCGCTGTAGGGGTAGTTCTCCATCACCGGTACTGCGAGTCCGTCGATCGAGCCGACGTTGATGACCCGCGCCGGATCGGACGGGCTCGCGGCGGCGCGCAGCTCGCCGAGCAGCGACGAGGTGAGGTAGAAGACGCCGGTCACGTTGGTGCGGATCACCTTGTCGAAGCCCTCGGGCGGGAAGTCCTCGATCGGCGCTCCCCAGGTCGCGCCCGCGTTATTGACGAGCACGTGCAGCGTGTCCGACCAATCCCGCACCGCCTCGGCGAGCGTGCGCGCGCCCTCGGCGCTCGAGACGTCGGCCGGGATGGCGTGGACCTCGCCGAGCTCGGCGAGGCGCTCCGCGGTCTCCCGCAGGGCCTCGGCCTTGCGCGCCGAGATGCACACGCGGGCCCCGGCCGCGAGCAGACCGCGCGCGATCATCTCGCCGATGCCGCGTGAGCCGCCGGTGACGAGGGCGGTCTTGCCGGCGAGCGAGAACAGGTCGGTGAGGCTGGTCGTCGGCGCGTCGCTGGACATCGTGGCTCCTCGTGCGGGGTGTTCGGGCTTGGGGACGCTACCGGTCGCACTACGATCGACGTGGTGAGCGCTCCGATCCGCGTGTCCGTCCTCGACCAGTCGCCGATCGCCGAGGGCTCGACCGGCGATGAGGCGCTGCGTCACACGATCGACCTCGCCCGTCTCGCCGACGCGCTCGGCTACCACCGCTACTGGGTGGCCGAGCACCACGGCGGGCCGATGCTCGCCGGGGCGAGCCCGGAGGTGCTCATCGGGCCGATCGCCGCCGCCACCACGGGCCTGCGCGTCGGCAGCGGCGGCGTGATGCTGCCGCACTACAGCCCGCTGAAGGTGGCGGAGTCCTTCTCGATGCTCGCCGGCCTGTTCCCGGGGCGCATCGACCTCGGCCTCGGCCGGGCGGCCGGCACCGACCCCCTGACGACCTTCGCCCTGCAGCCCGACCGCGGCCAGGCCGCGCCCGACGACTTCCCCCAGAAGCTCGCCGAGCTGCTCGCCTATCTGGACGACACGCTGCCGGAGGATCATCCCTTCCGGCGCCTGGCCGCGGCGCTCCCGGGCCCCGAACGGCCGGAGCCGTGGTTGCTCGGCTCCTCGCCCCAGAGCGCGATCTGGGCCGGACAACTCGGGCTGCCCTACGCGTTCGCCGACTTCATCAATCGCGACGGCGCCGAGATCGCGGCGGCCTACCGCGCGGAGTTCGCGCGCCATCAGGGCCATGGCGGCCACCGCACGGCCGTCGCCGCCTGGGCCATCGCCGCCGACACCGAGGCGGAGGCCGAGCGGCTGGCGGCCAGCAGCCGCATGACCCTCGCCCTCCTGCGCCGCGGCGAGCTGATCCCCGTCCCTCCGCCCGAGAAGGCCCTGGCGTTCCTCGCCGGGCAGCGCCCGTCGCCCGGGGGTGGCGGCCGGCGGGCGATCATCGGCACCGCGGCGACGGTCCGGGATGGCCTGCTCGAGCTCGCCGAGGCCTACGGCGCCGAGGAGCTGATCGTCGTCACGATCACCTTCGATCATGCGGCGCGGCGACGGTCCTACGAGTTGATCGCCGCCGAGCTTGGGCTGGCGCGGCGGGCCGGCGGTCCTTCTCCCGAGATGAGCGAGCGCGGCGGCGCCGCGCGCTCGCCGGTGGGCTCCGTCCCCTTCGAGTAGGGGCCCCACGGGGCGGGCGCGGGCTGGACGCCCCGCGGCACGGCCGCGCCGACGGCGCGGAATGTGGGCCGTACGTCCACGCATCCCGCGTCATCCCTGCGCAATTTGTCGTTCAACTGTCTACGGCGCTCGGACGTTCGTCCACTGCCCGCTGGACGCGGGGCGTCGACCGGCGCCCTTGCCGATGCAACTGCGCGATGGACGTCGGCGTACCCGAAATCCGCGAAGAAGGCCAGGGCCCGCCGGGCCCGGACGGTTCGCGGCCGCCCGCTCCACGCCCCGCTTCCGGCGACGGCCAGCCGCCCGCGATGCGTCAGGTTCCTCCGCCCGGCCCCGCGCCGGTCCCCGGCGCTCGCCCCGGCGCGCCTCCGGGTGCGCGTCCCGGTCCGGGTGCTCGCCCCGGCGCGCCCCCGGGTCAGGGTTCCGGCCCTCGTCCCGGCGCGCCTCCGGGTTCCGGCCCTCGTCCCGGCGCGCCTCCGCGCCCGGGTCAGGGCTCCGGCGTTCGTCCGGCTCCGCCGGGGGGCGATGGTCAGGGCTCCGGCGTTCGTCCGGCTCCGCCGGGGGGCGACGGTCAGGGCTCCGGCGTTCGTCCGGCTCCGCCCGGCGGTGACGGTCAGGGCTCCGGCGGTCGCCCGGCTCCGCCCGGCGGTGACGGTCAGGGCTCCGGCGTTCGTCCCGCTCCGCCGGCCGGTGACGGTCAGGACTCCGGCGCTCGTCCGGCTCCGCCCGCCGCCGACGACACCCCGGAATCGGCCGAGCCCGAGGCCGCCAGCACCGCCATCCCCGGCCTGACGCGGCCGCGGCTGCGGAGCCGCTCGTCGAACATGATCGGCGACGTCGCGATCCAGCTCGGCTTCGCCGAGAAGGCTCGCGTCGATGCCGCCATCGAGCAGGCCCGCGTCGAGGGCAAGCGCACCGGCCAGGTGCTGGTCGAGACCGGCGTCCTCACGAACGATCAGCTGTCGCGCGTGCTCGCCGAGCGCCTCGGACTCGACCACGTCGACCTGACCGTCTACCCGATCGACATGGGCGCGGTCGGGCTCGTAGAGGTCGAGACCGCCCGCCGCTACCAGGCCGTGCCGATCGAGTTCCTCGACGACCGGCGCCTGCTGCTCGCGATGGCCGACCCGAGCAACCTGCTGACGATCGACGACATCGGGATGATGACGGGCCTGAAGGTGCAGCCGGCCGTCGCCTCGCTCGACGACATCCGGGCGCTGCTCGCCCGCCAGCAGCGCCTCGACGAGACCGTCGAGAACATCGACGAGAGCGAGGAGGCCTTCGAGCCGCTCGCGGCCGAGGATGCCGACACCGAGGCGCCGGCGATCCGCCTTGTCCACTCGCTCATCGGGCAGGCGGTCGAGCAGGGCGCGTCCGACGTCCACTTCGATCCCGAGGAGCGCGAGATGCGCGTCCTCTTCCGCGTCGACGGCGTCATCCATCCGGCCGCGACGATGAGCGCGAAGATGGCCCGTCGCGTCGTCTCGCGCGTGAAGGTGATGGCCAGCCTGAACATCGCCGAGCGGCGCCTGCCCCAGGACGGCCGCATGGCCGTCAACGTCGACGGCCGGCGCATCGACCTGCGCATCGTCACCCTGCCGCTCGCCGACGGCGAGGGGATCGTCATGCGCATCCTCGACAAGGGCCCGGTCGTCCAGGACCTCGCCGGCCTCGGCATGATGCCCCAGGAGGAGGAGGCCTTCCGCGCCGCGCTCAAGCGCCATCGCGGCGCCGTGCTCGTCACCGGGCCGACCGGCTCGGGCAAGTCGACGACGCTGTACGCGGCGCTCAACGAGGTCAACACCGGCGACGGCACGATCATCACGATCGAGGACCCGGTCGAGTCGCGCATCTCCGGCGTCAAGCAGATGGCCGTCAACACGAAGGTCGGGATGACCTTCGCCACCGGCCTGCGCACGATGCTCCGCGCCGACCCCGACATCATCATGGTCGGCGAGATCCGCGATCAGGAGACCGCGACGATCGCGGTGCAGGCGGCGATCACCGGGCACATGGTGCTCTCGACGCTGCACACGAACGACGCGCCGAGCGCGCTCGGGCGCCTCTCCGACATGGGTGTGCCGCCGTTCATGATCGCCTCGGCGGTCGACTGCATCGTCGCGCAGCGGCTGATCCGCAAGCTGTGCGACGACTGCAAGGAACCCGTCGAGCTCACCGACGCGGTCATCGAGCAGTGGGGCCTGGAGGGCGTCACGGTCCTCGGCCCCAAGGGCTGCGGCAAGTGCGGCGGCACCGGGTACCGCGGGCGCATCGGCCTGTTCGAGGTCATGCCGATGTCCGAAGACATCCGCCGCATGGCCATGGAGAGCCGAAGCTCTGACGACGTCGCCGCTCAGGCGGTGTCCGAGGGGATGCGCAGCATGCGCGCGGACGGACTCGACAAGGTGCGGGCGGGCCTGACGTCCATGGTCGAGCTCGGCCGGGTCACCAGCCTCGTCTAGGGCCATGAAGAACCCGCGCATCGCTGCGCCGGCCCCACGGGGCCCCTCTGCGAACGAGCGCGACGGTCTGCGACGGCCGGGCGCCGAGCCGCCGCCGCGCGGTCCCACCCCACCCGACCCCGAAGCGGCGGAGCGCAGCGGCCTGCGCCGCCCCGAGCCCGAGCGCGACGGACTGCGCCGCCCGGAAAGCCGCCGGGCGGTCGCCCGGCCGGCGGTCGATGTCGCCGAGCCGCTCCGGCCCGCGGCCGTGAGCGCCGCCTTCGCGCCGGTGCTCGACGTCGCCGCGCTGCGGCGCCCGGCGGCGGCGCACGTGCTGCTCTCCAGCCGCGCCGACCGGACCGCCCTGCGCCGCCCGGGGAGCGTCGCCTGCGTCGTCTGGACACTCGACGACCGCGCCGGCCTGCGCCGGCCCGGTGGCGACCTCCCCGCTCCGGAGTGGGCGGGGATCTCGCGCCAGCCCCTGCGCCGCGGCCGGCGGCGCCCGGCCCGGGCCCGACTGGCGATCGCCGGACTGGCCGCCGGGGCGTCGGCCCTCGTGGCGCCGGCGGCGAGCCTTGCCGCCCCGTCCGGCCCGTCGGTCTCCGCGGCCGCGCCGCGCGTTGCCGCGGCGAGCACGTCCTCGGTCTCCACGAGCGCGAGCGCGAACACGCGTCGCGGCGGGTCGGCGCTCGCGTCCTCGGCCTCGGCGACGTCCACGAGCGCGTCGCCCGCCTCATCTTCGACGAGCACAGCGTCGTCCACGAGCGCGTCGACCACGTCGACCGGCTCGCCGACGCCACCGGGTGGCGCGACCGGACCGACCGGCGCCACCGGGCCGGTCGCCTCCCGGACCGGCCCGACCGCGGCCTCCGGAGCATCCGGCGGGTCGGTCTCGGGTCGCCCGGCGCGCTCGGTCACCGCGACCGGGGCCGGCAAGCGCGCGCCCACGCCGCCCGGTACGTCCTCGCGTCACGCGGTCAGCCCGCACAGCGGCGGGCAGAAGCTCGCCCCCCCGAAGCAGGCCCCGCCGGGCACGCCGGCCGCGTCGGGCGGCGGCGGCTCGGCCCCGGGGCCGGTGAGCGGGACGGCGCCCGTCATCTCCAGCGGCCCAGCGACCGCGCCCTTCGGATTGCCGCCCACGCCGCTGGCGGCGGGCGCGCGCGGCGCCTCGGCCCCGCTGTCGACGAGCGTGACCACGGCGGCGATCGACTCGTACCGCATCCCGCTGTTCCTGCTCAGCCTCTACCAGGCCGCCGGTGACGAATACGGCATCCCCTGGCAGGTGCTCGCCGCGATCAACGAGGTCGAGACCGACTACGGCTTCGACGACGCCGTGTCCTCTGCGGGGGCCGTCGGCTGGATGCAGTTCATGCCGGCCACGTGGGCCGGCTACGGGGTGGACGGCGTCGGCCTCACGCAGGCCGACCCCTATAACCCGGCCGACGCGATCTTCGCCGCCGCGAGCTACCTGGCTGCGAACGGGGGAAGCACCGACATCAGCGGGGCGATCCTCGCCTACAACCACTCGATCGCGTACGTGCAGTCGGTCCTGCTGCGGGCGACGCTCATCGAGAGCTTCCCGGCGACGATGATCGACGCGCTGACCGAGCTGAGCGTCGGCGTGCCGCCGGTGCCGATGAGCGCCGCCGAGCAGGCCGGGATCGAGAATCCGCCGCTGCTCGGGAGCACGCCGGCTCCGTCGGCGACCAGCGCCGCGCCGCAGGTCACCACGAACAGCGTGCTCACGCCGGACCTGGCGTCGAGCAGCGCCGCGGGGGCAACGGCCGGATGGACCGAGGCGTCGGGGGCGGCCCCCGCGGCCGGGAACACGTCGTCGGCGGCGACCGCCACCGGGGCTCCGAGCGCACACAGCTCGTCGATCGCCGGCGGCTCGGTCGGGGACACGGCACTCCTGCGCACGGCACGCGACGCAACCGTCGCCTCGGTGCGGGACGGCACCGTCGTCGCCGTCGGGCGCTCGCCGCTGTATGGCACCTACGTGACGGTGCGCGATGTCGAGGGCAACCAGTTCACCTACTCGCACCTCGCCTCTGCCGGCACCCTCGCCGGCTCCGCGAGCTCGTCATCGACCTCGACGGCGCCGCCGCCCGCCGCCCCCGTCAGTGTGTCCTCCGCCGGCGCGGCCGCGCCGCTCACTGCCTCCGCGGCGAGCACGCAGTTCGCGGCCAGCGCCGAGGCGACCGCCATCGTCGCCGGCAGCGCCGCGCCGCCCCCGCTCACCAAGAGCCCCGGCGCGGGCGCCACATCGTCGACGGGCGCCGCGGCCGTGGCGTCGACCGCGAGCGCCCGCTTCGGTTCGGGCGCGGAGGCGTCGGCGATCGTCGCCGGGAGCGCCGCGCCGCCCCCGCTCAGCTCCGCTCGCGCCGGCGCCAGCCCTCGTGCCGCGATCGATACGAGCGCGACCGACGCCGTCGCCCCCGTGCCGGCGGTCACCAACGCGCTCAGCGTGCTCGGCTACGTGCCGCTGTCGAGCGCGCCGCCGTCAAGTCTCGTGCGCGCGCCCAGCGCCGCTCCGGCGGCCGGGTGGGTCGCGCTGCGCGCCGGCCAGACGGTCTCGGCCGGCACCACGATCGGGCGGGTCGCGAACGCCGGCGGGCAGGGCGAGCTCGGGTTCGCCGTGCAGCCGGTCGGAGCGACGGCGCCGGTGAATCCGCTGCCGTTCCTGGCGAGCTGGTGCCTGCGCGCCCAGGTCCTGCACCCGAGCGTCCCGCACGCGACGAAGGGGACGTCGCCGGCACTCGATGTGCTCGGTGCCGGCGCCACGGCCACGCCGGCGGCCGGCAACCCGGCTTCCGATCCGTGGGCGGCGGTCCTCAGCGGGTCCGGGGTGCCCGTCCCGGGCGTCGTGCGCAGCGTCATCGCGCGCGCCGGCGCCACCGACCTGGCCACCTGGGGCAGCGAGCGCATGTTCCTGCTCGAGGAGGGCATCCTCGCCCGCGACGTGATCGCCGACCGGCGCATCACGCTGACGAGCTGCCTTCCGGTCCAGGTCTCGCGCGACTACATCGACCGCCGGCTGCTCGCCGTGCTCGAGTACCTCGCGGCGTCGGGCCTCGACCCGCGCGTGCTTTCGGCCAGCTGCGGCGACGGCCGGCCGATCGAGTCCCTCGACATCACCGCCGTCAACGGCGTCTCGCTCACGAGCGGGCCGGACGCGAGCTCGATCACGGCGCTGACCATGGAGCGGCTGGCCGCCCTGCCGCCCGGTTTCGTCCCCAGCGGCCGCAGCACCGCGCCCGCGGGCATCGTCGTCACCTTCGCCCCGGTGACCTCCGTCTCCTCGGCGAGCGCGACGCCGCTGGCCAGCGCGGCCTCGGCCGCGACCGCGCCGGGCGCGTCGCTGGACGGGGGCGGCTGGGTGGCGCTCAGCGCCCGCTTGAACCTGCTCGGCAACCCCGGGCTGCTGCGCAACCCGGCGCTCGGTCAGTGAGTCTCAGGTGAGCGCGGCGGCGGTGATGCCCATGTGGCCGGAGACGCCCTCGAGGACGTCGGCAAGGCGCTCGACCATCTCGTCGATCACGTCGGTGTCACTGATGAGCGGCGGAGCGACCTGCAGCACGGTGTCCCCGCGATCGTCGCCGCGGGCGATGATCCCCGCGTCGAGCAGCTTGCCCGGCAGGTAGCGGCGCAGCAGCTCCTCGCGCTGCTCGGCATCGAAGCGGCCCTCGGCTCCGTCGGGCACGAGCTCGAGCGCCCAGAAGAAGCCCGACCCGCGCACGTCGCCGACGATCGGCAGGCGGGCGAGCTCGCTCATGCGCGAGCGCAGGTAGGGCTCGCGCTCGCGCACGTTCTCGAGCACGCGGTCGCGCTCGAAGATCTCGATGTTCTTCAGGGCGATCGCCGCCGCGAGCGGATGCCCGCCGAAGGTGATCCCGTGCAGCAGCGTGCGGTCGTTCTCGAAGAACGGCTCGGCGACGTGCTCGGCCACCAGCACGGCGCCCATCGGGGCGTAGGCCGAGGTGAGGCCCTTGGCGATCGAGATGAGGTCCGGCGTGGCTCCGAACCGCGTCACTCCGAACCACGCGCCGAGCCGGCCACAGCCGGTGATGACCTCGTCGGCCATCAGCAGGATCCCGTAGCGGTCGCAGATCTCACGCAGCCCGGCCCAATAGCCCTCCGGCGGGACGAGGCAGCCGCCGGCGTTCTGCACCGGCTCGGCGATGAGCAGCGCGAAGGTCTCGGGTCCTTCGGCGATGAGTGTCTGCTCGATCTCGTCGAGGAGCTCGCGCGTCAGCTGCTGGTCGGTGATCTCGCGGCGGAATCGGTTCGTGTTCGAGACGTGCACGACGTCGATCGCCGGGCGGCCGAACGGCTCCTTGAAACCGGGAACGCCCGTGAAGGACAGGGCGCCGAGGGTCACGCCGTGGTACGCGTTCCGGCGAGCGAGGGCACGCGTACGCTGCTCCTCGCCGCGGGCGAGGTGGTACTGGCGCACGAGCTTCCAGGCCGTCTCCACGGCCTCCGAGCCCCCCGAGGTGAAGAACACATGCTCGATCCCCGCCGGGGCGAGGCCGGTGAGGCGCTGCGCGAGCTCGATGCTCGGCGGATGGGCCGTGCCCCAGTTCGTGTTGAAGGCGAGCCGCTGCAGCTGGTCGCTGGCCACCTCGGCCATCTCGACTCCATAGGAATAGCCGAGCTGCGCGCAGAACAGGCTCGAGAGCGCGTCGAGATAGCGCCGGCCGCGCGTGTCGAACACGTACGGGCCCTCGCCCCGCTCGAGCACCGGCAGCTCGCGCCCGCCCGGTCCGAAGGCGCCGTTGCGAGTGAAGTGCAGCAGTAGATGCTCGTGTGCGGCCTGCTGCAGCGCCTCGTGTGACCGTTCACTCATGGCTGCCCATCCTCCCGCTCGCCGGCCCCGCATGGCGCCCGGATCCCCTGGCGACGCGCCGGCGGTCTCGTTCGTGGTACGCAAGATCATCGACCAGGCGGCGAACCGCTCCAATGGGTCGACCGTCAAATCCGCGTCCGGCGCGCATGACGGTCCGTCACCGATCGGGCGCATGACGGAGTGTCGGCGTACTCATCGCTTGCACAGACGGACCGCTCCTTGTGGCCTCGCGGCGGGCTGCGGATGATCGCGGGCAAGGGCAGTGCGCCGTCGCGGGCGCGCGCCCGGACCACCGGCACCGAAGGAGAGTGATGTCCTCAGTGAGCGCCGTAGCCCCCGCCGACACCGAGGCCGCCGCGTTGCAGAACTTCGTCGCTGGGCGCTGGGTGGCCGCGGAGGCCACCGAGCATCTCGCCGACCACAATCCGGCGACCGGTCAGCTGCTCGCCCGCGTGCCGCTCAGCGGCGGTGCCGACGTCGACGCGGCCGTACGCGCCGCCCGGGCCGCGCAGGCCGATTGGCGGGAGGTCTCGCCGCAGGAGCGCGCGCGGGCGCTCTTCCGCCTGCGCGACGTGCTCGTCGCGCACCGCGACGAGCTCGCCCGGCTGGTGACCACCGACATGGGCAAGACGCTCGACGATGCCTATGCCGAGGTCGGGCGCGGGATCGAGTCGGTCGAGGCAGCGTGCGCCGTCCCGCATCTGCAGAAGGGCGAGAACCTCGAGGGGGTTGCGCGCGGCGTCGACGTCGAGCTCGTGCGCCAGCCGGTCGGGGTCGTCGCGGCCATCACGCCGTTCAACTTCCCGGTGATGATCCCGCTGTGGTTCCTGCCCTATGCGGTGGCGACCGGCAACACGTTCGTGCTCAAGCCCTCCGAGCAGGACCCGCTCGCGTCACGCCGCCTGTTCGAGCTCATCGCCACCGTGCCCGAGTTGCCGCCCGGCGTCGTGAACCTCGTACACGGCGGCCGCGATGCCGTGAACGCGCTCCTCACCCATCCGGAGATCGACGCCGTGTCGTTCGTGGGGTCGGCGGCGACCGCGCGCCACGTCGCCAGCACTGCGGTCGCGCACGGCAAGCGCGTGCAGGCGCTCGGCGGCGCGAAGAACTCGATGGTCGTGCTGCCGGACGCCGATCCCGAGCTGATGGTCTCCGGCGTCCTCGGCTCGGCGTTCGGCGCGGCGGGGCAGCGCTGCCTCGCCGGCTCGGTCGCCGTGCTCGTCGGCACGCCCGCCGAGCAGGGCCGAGCACGGGAGCTGATCGTCGAGCGGGCCCGCGCCCTGCAGACCGGCGACGGAGCCGATCCGGCGACCGACGTCTGCCCGGTCGTCACGCCGGCCGCGCGCGAGCGCCTCGAGACCGAGATCGACCAGGCCCTCGCGGCGGGCGCCGAGCTTGCGCTCGACGGCCGCATCGGCGGCGGGCCCGGCGGCGCCCTGCTCGCGCCGACGATCCTCGACGGCCTGGAGGCGGAGAGCCGCTGGCTGCGAGAGGAGCTGTTCGGTCCGGTGCTCGCATTGCTGCGCGTGCGCGACCTCGGCGCGGCGATCGAATGGACGAACGCGAGCCGCTACGGCAACGCGGCGGTCATCTTCACGAGCTCGGGCGGAGCGGCGCGCGAGTTCCGCCACCGGGTGCGCGCGGGGATGCTCGGCGTCAACATCGGGGTCGCCGCACCGGTGGCGTGGTTCCCGTTCGCCGGGTGGGGCGATTCCTTCGAGGGCGACCTGCACGCGAACGGCCGCGACGCGATCGACTTCTACACGCGCAAGAAGGTGGTGACGTCGAGGTGGCGGTAGGCGAGTCCGCCGCGCGAGCCGCCCGCGCCTACCACAACGTCATCGACGGCGATTGCCTGAACGCCGTCGAGGGCGCCACCGACGACGTGCGAAACCCGGCGACCGGTGAGGTGATCGCGAGCGTGCCGCGTGGCACCGAGGCCGATGTCGAGCGTGCGGTGCGCGCCGCCGAGTCCGCCTTCGGCGCCTGGCGCGACCTGACCCCCGGTGAGCGCGCCGGCGGACTGCTCGCGCTTGCGGCGGCGGTGGAGGAGCACGCCGACGAGCTCGCGCGTCTCGAGTCGCTGAACGTCGGTAAGCCGATCGGTCTCGCCTGCGACGAGCTGCCGATGTGCGTCGACAACCTGCGCTTCTTCGCCGGCGCCGCGCGCTGCCTGGAGGGCAAGCCGGCCGGCGAGTACATCGAGGGCTACACCTCCATGGTGCGCCGCGAGCCGCTTGGCGTGGTCGGGCAGATCGCGCCGTGGAACTACCCGCTCATGATGGCCATCTGGAAGATCGGGCCCGCGCTCGCGGCGGGCAACACCGTCGTGCTCAAGCCCTCCGAGCTGACGCCGCTCACCGCGCTGCGCCTGGGGGAGCTCGCGGCCGGCGTGCTGCCCGGTGGCGTGCTGAACGTGATCGCCGGGGAGGGCGAGCCGGTGGGCGAGCCGCTCGTGCGCCACCCGAGCGTGCGCATGGTCTCGCTGACCGGCAGCGTGGCGACCGGCAAGCGCATCGCCGCCACCGCGGCCGAGACCCTCACCCGCGTCCATCTCGAGCTCGGAGGCAAGGCGGCCGCCGTGGTCTTCGACGACGCCGACATGGAGGCGGTCGCGGCCGGCGTCCGCCTCGGCGGCTTCCTGAACTCCGGGCAGGACTGCACGGCGGCCTCCCGGGTCCTCGTGTCCGCCCGGGCCTACGACGCCCTCATGGAGCGGCTCGTCCCCGCCGTGCAGTCGCTGAACGTCGGCGACCCCGCCGCCGGCGAGACCGTTGAGATGGGCCCGGTCATCTCGCCGCGCCAGCAGGAGCGCGTGCTCGGCTACATCGACCGCGCGAGCGCCTCGGCCGAGGTCGTGCTCGGCGGGGAGCGCCACGGCACCCGGGGCTCCTTCGTCGCGCCGACCATCGTCACCGGGGTCTCGCAGCACGACGAGATCGTCCAGGACGAGGTCTTCGGCCCGGTCGTCACCGTGCAGCGCGCCGCCGACGAGGACGAGGCGATCGCGCTCGCGAACGACGTTCGCTACGGCCTGGCCTCCTCGGTGTGGACGCGTGACGTCGGTCGCGCCATGCGGGCGGTCCGCGCGCTGCACTTCGGCACCGTGTGGGTCAACGATCACCTGCCGTTCGGATCCGAGATGCCGCACGGCGGCTTCAAGGAGTCCGGCTACGGTAAGGACATGTCGATGTACGCCGTCGAGGAGTACACCGAGATCAAGCATGTGATGATCAATCTGTCGTGACCGCGGCTGCATCGATCCACGGAGAGCATGAACCCGACCGCTGCGCTCGCTGAGGCCGAGCCGGCTCCGTACTGGCTGGCCGCGGCGGACGCTCCGGCGCCGCGCGCGCCGCTCGACGGGCGCGTCGACGCGGACCTGCTGGTCATCGGCGGCGGCCTGACGGGGCTGTGGGCCGCGCTGCAGGCGCTCGAGCAGCGTCCCGGGAGGAGCGTCGTGTTGCTCGAGGCCGACCGCGTGGCCAGCGGAGCGTCGGGGCGCAACGGCGGCTTCTGCTCGCCGTCGCTCACCCACGGGATCGGTAACGGACTCGCGCGCTGGCCCGACGAGATGCCGGCGCTGCATCGCCTCGGCCGCGAGAACATCGCCGGCATGCGCGCGACGATCGAGGCCCACGCCATCGACTGCCACCTCGAGGACGGCGGCGAGCTGCGGGTCGCCACCCGCGGCCACGAGCTCGCCGGCCTCGCCGAGGAGGCGCGGGCGCTCGGCGCCCTCGGCGACGAGCCGCTGCTGCTCGACGGCGACTCGGTGCGCGAGGAGATCGCCTCGCCGACCTACCTCGGAGGGCTGTGGCAGCGCGACGACTATCACCTGCTCGACCCGGCGCGGCTGTGCTGGGGGCTGGCCGACGCGGTCGCTGGCCTCGGCGGGGCGATCCACGAGGCGACGGTGGTCGAGCAGATCGTCGCGTCAGGCGATCACCTCGAGGCCGAGACGGCCGGCGGCCTCGTGCGCGCCGACCGCGCGGTGCTCGCCACCAGCGCGTACCCGCCGCTGCTGCGGGCCATCCGCCGCTACGTGCTGCCGGTCTACGACTACGTGCTCGTCACCGAGCCGCTCAGCACCGCCCAACTGGACTCGCTCGGCTGGCGCAACCGCCAGGGGGTCGGCGAAAGCGGTAACCGCTTCCACTACTACCGCCTCACGCGCGACAACCGCATCCTGTGGGGCGGCTACGACGCGATCTACCACTTCGGTAACGGCTTCGGGCCGCAGCTCGAACAGCGCCCCGAGAGCTTCAACCTCCTGGCCGAGCACTTCGCGCAGACGTTCCCGCAGCTCGAGGGGGTGCGCTTCACGCACCGCTGGGGCGGGGCGATCGACACCTGCAGCCGTTTCAGCGCGATGTTCGGCCGCGCGCTGGAGGGCCGCGCGGTCTACGCCGTCGGCTTCACCGGCCTCGGCGTGGGCGCAAGCCGCTTCGCCGCGCGCGTCGCGCTCGACCTGGCCGCGGGCGAGACGACCGAGCGCACTCGCCTGCGGATGGTGCGCCGGCGTCCGGTCCCCTTCCCGCCCGAGCCGCTGCGCTCGGTCGTCGTCAACCTCACCCGCCGGGAGCTGGCCCGCGCGGACCGGCGTGGCGGACGGCGCGGCGTGTGGCTGCGCACGCTCGACCGGCTCGGCCTGGGGTTCGACTCGTAAGGCGGGTATCGCCGTCAGGCCGCCGCGTGCGCGATCACGGCGACGGTTCGCTGGCGCAGCGGCTCGCCCTCGGGGGCGCCGGCCGCGGCGCGATGGACGAGGTCCAGGTCGAGCGCGGCGCGGCGCTCGGGCGCCAGACCGGCGACGAGCGGCCCGAACGGTGTGCCGAGGATTCCGCCGGCCGTGGCCTCGGCGTCGGGCCAGGCGATGGTGTGCTCCTCGACCGATGTGGCGACCGACTCGAAGCCCGCGTCGGTGAGCAGCGCCTCGCAGCTCGTCGGCGGCCATCTTGAAGGTCGACGGCTCGAACGCGCCCGGGAAGGGCGGCTCGATACCCGCGGCGCCGACGGCCTCGGCGTAGTCGTCGAACGGGTGCAGGCGCTCGTCCGCGGCCCACACCGACAGGCCGGCCGCCCCGCCGCGGCGCAGCACGCGGCGCATCTCCGCCGCCGCGGCGGGCCGGTCGGCGAAGAACTGCATGCCCTGCTGGCACAGGACGACGTCGAACGACGCGTCGGCGACCGTCAGGTCGGTCGCCGAGGCCTGGAGGTACTCGATCGGCGCCGCGACGGGCGAGCCGCCGTGCGTCGCGGCATGGGCGAGCATCGGGCCGCTGACGTCGCTGGCCACGACGCGGCCGTCCGGCCCGGCGTGCCGGGCGGCCAGCCGTGCGACGACGCCGGTGCCGCTGGCAACGTCGAGCACCTGGTCGCCGGGCCGCACGCCGACCGCACTCACGAGCTTCTCCGCCCAGGCGGAGAAGATGACCGGTGCGAGGCGAGCCTCGTAGTTCTCGGGCACCGACGAGGCGGCGAAGGCGGCCTCGCGCTGGTTGGACCGGGCGGCGGCCATGCACTCCGAAGTATGTCGCAGCCGGGGCGGGCGGTCCACCGCGTGGCGCGCGGGCCGAGCGCGGCGAATCCGCCCCTACTCCCAGGCCGCCATCACGTGCTTGACGAGCGTGTAGTCCTCGACCGAGTACATCGAGAGGTCCTTGCCGTATCCGGACTGCTTGTACCCGCCGTGGGGCATCTCGCTCGTGAGCAGCCCGTGGTTGTTGATCCACACGCAGCCGAAGCGCAGCGCCGCCGAGACCCGCATCGCGCGGCCGAAGTCGCGCGTCCACACCGACGAGGCGAGGCCGTACGGCGTGCCATTGGCCCAGGCGATCGCCTCCGCCTCGTCGCCGAAGCGCTGCACGGTGATGACCGGCCCGAAGATCTCGCGCTGGATCATCTCGTCGGCCTGCTGCAGGCCGGCGACGACCGTCGGCTCGAGGTAGAAGCCGGGCCGGTCGGGAGCCTGGCCGCCGGTCACCACCTCGGCGTGCGCGGGCCGGCGCTCGAGGAAGCCCTCGACGCGCTCGCGCTGCCGCGCGCTGTTGAGCGGCCCGAGCGTCGTGTCGGCTGAGGTCGTGTCGCCGATCACCTGCGCCCCGGCCTGCTCGGCCAGGCCGCTGACGACGTCGTCGTAGACCGAGTCGGCCGCGAGCACGCGCGTGGCCGCAGTGCAGTCCTGGCCGGCGTTGTAGTAGCCGAACCCGGCGATCCCCTCCAGCGCGGTCTCCATGTCGACGTCGTCGAACACGATCACCGGGGCCTTGCCGCCGAGCTCGAGATGGACCTTCTTGAGCGTGGCCGCCGCATGTTCGGCGATCCACTTGCCGGTGTCGACCGAGCCGGTCAGCGAGACCATCTCGACGTCGTCGTGCTCGACGAGCGCGGCGCCCGGCTCGTTGCCGCCGACGACGACGTTCAGCACGCCGGGCGGCAGGATCTCCGCGGCGAGCTCGGCGAGGCGGACGGCCGAGGCCGGCGTCGTCGGCGCCGGCTTGAGGATCGTCGTGCAGCCGGCCGCCAGCGCGGGGCCGATCTTCCACACGGCCATCATGAGCGGGTAGTTCCACGGCGCGATCTGGGCCACGACGCCGACCGGCTCGCGACGGATGTAGGAGGTGTAGCCCTCCAGGTACTCCATCGCCGCCTTGCCCTCGAGGCAGCGCGCTGCGCCGGCGAAGAAGCGCAGCGGGTCGACGATCGCCGGGATCTCGTCCTCCTTGACCGCCTCGACGGGCTTCCCGGCGTTCGCCGACTCGATCGCCGCGAGCTCGTCGCCGTGCTCCTCGATCGCGTCGGCGAGGCGCAGCAGCGCGAGCGCGCGCTCGGACGGCGGCGTGACCCCCCAGGTCGAGAACGCGCTGTTGGCCGCCGCGACCGCGCGGTCGACGTCCTCGCGGGTCGAGCTCGCGGCCTGCGCGTACTCCTCGCCCGTCGCCGGGTTGATCACGGGCTCGGTCGCACCGTCGGCGGCGGGGACGAACTCGCCGTTGATGAAGTTGAGCAGTTCGTTCGTGGCGACGGTCATAGCGGGCTCCTTCGTTCGGTCGGTGCGGACTGACGCCAGGCGCGGCCGGGCAGCGTGAGCCTACGCCTCGGCGCTCGCGCCCGGGCGCGTCAATCCGTCGCGATGGCGCCCGGCCCGCGCGTCACTGCGTCGCGCTTGTGGTCACGAGCGGCGTGGCCGTCGCGGTGACCGAGACGCTCGTGGTCGTCGTGGTGGTGGTGGTCGTGGTCGCGGCGGCCGGCCCGGCGATGAGGTAGGTGACGGTCACCTGAGCGGTGATCGTGCACGACGACGGCGAGACGACCTGCGCCTTCTTGCCCGCCGGCTTGCGAGCGTGCTTGGGCTTGGCCTTGGGCTTCTTGGGGCGGGGCGCGCCGATCCCGGGGCTCGCCGCCGCGATCGGCCCGACGACCGCCCCGCAGGCGCTCGCCGGGACGTCGCTGTTCTCGGTGACGCCCTGCAGCGCGCCGACCGCGACGCCCTCCCTGGCGGCGACGAACGCGGCCTTGGCCTGCGCGGCGCTGAGGGCGGAGGCGAGCGCGCTGTCGTAGGCAACGCCGAGGTCGCTCGCGCTCGCGTCGGTGGACACGTCCGCGCTGGCGGACCCGTTCACCGTGATCGACGGCAGCGCCGGAACGCCGCTCGACGGCGATGCGGCGGCCGCGATTCCGCCGCCGGCCAGGCCGGCGACGACCGCGGCCGTCGGTAGGACCAGTGCAGTGTGCATGACGCTCTCCTCTCCAGACAAGGCGGCCCGGACGGCCCGTTCGACGCCGAGCCACCATACGCGACGCGCGCGACGCCGCTCGACGAATGGCGCGGCCCGACGCGCGGCGGCACGCTGCGGCTAGCCTCCCGATGTGTCCGGTCGCTCATCCGCTCCGCTCACCGTCGCGGGCGCGCTCGCGTTGCCGGTCCTGCGCCGCGCGCTTCCCGAGGTCGTGGCCGGCGAGGAGAGCCTCGATCGGCCGGTGCGCTGGGTGCACGTGCTCGATGTCGACCCCGCCGACCTCCTGCGCGGCGCCGAGCTCGTCCTGTCCACCGGCGTCGGGCCCGGACAGGACGCCGCGGGGCAGCGCCACTTCGTGCGTGCGCTCGCCGAGGAGGGCGCCGCCGGGCTGGTGATCGAGCTCGGGATGTCCTACCGCCAGGTGCTGCCCGCCGCGCTCGTCGCCGAGGCCGAGGCCCAGTCGCTGCCACTCGTCGCGCTGCACCGCCCGGTCCGCTTCGTCGACGTCACCGAGGCGATTCACGGTGCACTCGTCGACCGCCAGCTCGAGCTGCTGCGCGGCGGCCAGGAGACCGGCGAGCGGCTGACCGGACTGGTGCTCGACCGCCGCGGGCTGCCCGATCTGCTGCAGGAGATCGCGCGCACGGTCGGTAACCCGGTCGTGCTCGAGAACCTCGCCAACCAGCTCGTCGCCTTCGCGGTGCACGAGACGACCGAGGAGCAGCTGCTCGAGGCGCGCGAGGAGCACCGACTCGCCGAGGATCGCGGCGAGACGAGCGGTCGCGGATGGCTGTCGGCCGAGCTGCGCGTCCGCGGGCGTCCGTGGGGGCACCTCATGGTGCTCGAGCTCGACCGCCCGCTCGAGGAGCACGACCGCATCGCCGTCGACGTCGCGGCGACGGCCGTCGCACTGGAGCTGCTGCACGAGCAGCACGAGGAGCAGCTGCGCGCCCGCGCGCGGGGCACGTTCCTCGTCGACCTCATGCAGCAGCGTCTGCAGGAGGCCGACGCGACGCGCCGCGCGAGCGCGCTCGAGTTCCCCCGGCGCCATGGCCGTCTGCTGCCCGCGGCGCTCGCCTGGCGATCGGAGCGCTGGATCGAGATCGCCGACAGCGCCGAGAACGCCTGGGCGACGATGATGCCGCCGCTGCGCTCGGCGATCGGCGCGCATCGTCCGGCCCTGCTCGGCCTGCACGCCGGGCGCCTGTTCGTCGCGGTCTCGATCGGCGATGGGGAGCCGACCGACGACCAGCTCGACGCGCTTGCCGCCGACCTGCGGCGCCCGCTCGACCGTCGCGGCTTCGACCTGGATGACGTTGCGCTCGCCTTCGGATGCAGCGAGACGACCTGGACAGACCTCGGCCGGCGCATCGAGCGCGTCGCGCAGGCCGTCGGCGCGGCGCGAGCCGGCGCGCCGACGCCGTGGCAGGATGCCCGGCGGGGGTCCGTCGTCGAGCTCCTGTACGCGATTCGCACCTCGCCGGAGCTGCTGACGTTCGCGCGCGAGCAGCTCGGCGTGCTCTTCGACGAGCGCGATCAGCGCGAGCGCGAGCTCCTGCACACGCTCGAGGTCTACCTCGAGAGTGGCCGGCGCAAGGCCGAGGCCGCGCGCGTCCTGCATCTCGAGCGCCAGTCGCTGTACCTGCGCCTGCAGCGGGTCGAGCGCCTGCTCGGCGTCGATCTCGACGACCCCGACACGGTGCTCGGGCTTCACCTCGCCGTCCGCGCGCTGCGCCTCACCCAGGCGCTCGGGCCCGGCGAGCGGCTCGGGTGAGCGGCTCGGATCGACCGAAGGGCCCGGCGCGCGCCGGCAGCGTTCGACCGGCCGTCCAAGCGCCCGACAGATCGTCAACTCGGCAGGTCAACAGGTGACAGACAGGCCATTGCCGGTCGCCGGTGGCTCCCCGACGATGGGTCATCGGGTGCGGTCGCATGAGGGCGGCCGCCGAGAGAGAGGACCGCTTGACGCCCGTCCGCCGTGATCGCTCAGTGCTCGCCGAGGTATCTTCGCGTGCTGTGGGACGGTCGTACGCCGTCGACCGTCACCGCTAACACCGAGGAGGACGAGGTGGAGTCCATCACAGTGGCAGGACCGGGCGGGGTTGCCGAGCCGCGCAAGACCCCCACCGTCGCGAGCCGGCCCGAGCTCAAGAAGGGCGCGATCTCGTACCTGTCCAACCTCGTCATCGGCGTGGCGTCGACGGCCCCCGGGTACAGCCTCGCGGCGACGCTCGGGTTCATCGTCGCGATCACGGCGATGGGCACGCACGCGCCGGCGGTGATCCTCGTCGCTTTCGTGCCGATGCTCTTCATCGCGCTCGCCTACAAGGCCTGGAACCGCGCCGATCCGGACTGCGGGACGACGTTCTCGTGGATGACGCGATCGATGGGACCGACGGCCGGCTGGGTCGGCGGATGGGCGATCCTGATGGCCGACATCGTCGTCAACGCCAATCAGGCGCAGATCGCCGGCAGCTACGGGCTGCAGCTATTCGGCCTGGACGCCGCGGCGAACAACCACTGGTGGGTGACGCTCGTCGGCGTGGCCTTCATCATCGTGCTCACCTGGATCTGCTTCGTCGGCATCGAGCTCTCGGCCCGTACGCAGCAGTTCCTGCTCGGCGCCGAGTTCTTCACGCTGATCCTGTTCTCCGTCGTCGCGCTCATCAAGGTGTACAGCGGGAGCGCTCCGCATACGTCGATCCACCCGTCGCTCGGCTGGTTGAACCCGTTCGCCCTCGGGTGGACGCCGCTCGTTCTCGGGCTTCTGCTCGGCATCTTCCTCTACTGGGGCTGGGACTCCGGCGTCAGTGTCAACGAGGAGACCGAGGACCCGGGCTCGGCGCCCGGCCGCGCCGCCGTCATGTCGACCGTGCTGCTCCTGGGGATCTTCGTGCTCGTGGCCGTCGCGGCGCAGGCCTTCGCCGGAACCAGCTATCTCGCCAACAACGCGAACGACATCTTCGCCGGTGGCCTCGGCAAGTCGGTGCTCGGCT
Source organism: uncultured Solirubrobacterales bacterium (assembly GCA_963710725.1). Lineage (GTDB taxonomy): Bacteria > Actinomycetota > Thermoleophilia > Solirubrobacterales > Solirubrobacteraceae > CAVQBJ01. Next base: position 589,223 of record CAVQBJ010000001.1, read on the forward strand.
CCCCGCTCGACAAGCTGCTCGTGATCGCCGTGCTGACCTCGGCCACCGCGGCCACGCAGACGACAATCCTCCCGGCCGCCCGCTCGGCGCTGTCGATGGCACGCCGTGGCGCGATCCCCGCCAAGTTCGGCGAGATCGACCCGCAGCGCCTCACGCCAGGCTTCGCGACGATCGTCGCCGGTGTGCTGTCGGTCATCTGGTTCGTCTTCATCGTGCAGGTGAGCACGAACGTGCTCGCCGACTGCGTGACCGGTCTCGGCTTCCTCGTCGCCTTCTACTACGGTTTCACCGGCTTCTCGTGCACGTGGTTCTACCGCTACGAGCTGTTCAAGAGCTGGCACAACTTCTGGACGCTGGCGCTCCTGCCGACCCTCGGAGGCCTCGCCCTGATGGGCATTTTCGTCAAGGGCGTCATCCAGTACCAGAACCCGGCCAACGACACGAGCCCCGGCCTGTTCGGCATCGGCATCCCGGTGTGGATCGGCGTCGGGCTGCTCCTCCTCGGACTCATCCTCGCGCTCGTGCTGAGGATTCCCTACAAGCGCTTCTTCAGCGAGAAGACGACGGTCGCCGGCCAGCCGATCACGGTCGTCACCCCGGAGGCGGAGTACGCCCCGGCCGACACGATGATGTAGCGGTGGGCGCCGCGGCGATGACCGCGCCCACGGCCGCGACGGTCGCGCCGCCCGGCGTCTCGCATTGGTTCGCCGAGCTCGGTGCGATCGCGCCGAGGCCCGCGCTGCCGGGCGATCGCGAGGCCGACGTCTGCGTCGTGGGAGCCGGCCTCACCGGCCTGTGGACCGCGTATGAGCTCAAGCGCGCCGCCCCGCAGCTCGAGGTCGTCGTGCTCGAGTCGCGGTTCGCCGGCTTCGGCGCCTCGGGACGTAACGGCGGCTGGGTCCTCGGCGAGCTCGCCGGCCCGAGCCGCCGCTGGATCGAGCGCGCCGGCCGCGCCGGCGCGCGTGCCCTCACGCTCGCGATCCAGGCGACCGTCGACGAGGTCGGCGACGCCATCGCCCGCGAGGGGATCGAATGCGACTTCGCGAAGGGCGGCACGCTCGCCGTGGCCCGCTCGACCCCGCAGCTCGCGCGCCTGCGTGCCCGCCACGAGAAGGACCTCGCCGAGGCGATCGGTCACGAGGATGGACTCGTGCTCGATGCCGACCAGGCGGGCGCTCGGGTCGCGGTGACCGGTGCGCGCGGGGCGGTCTTCAGCCCACACTGCGCACGGGTGCAGCCGGCTCGCCTTATTCGTGGTCTGGCCGACGCCGCCGAGCGGGCCGGCGCGACGATCTTCGAGCAGAGCCCGGTCACCGGCATCGAGGCAGGGGTCGCGCGGACCGCCGGCGGCGCCGTGCGCGCCCGCCACATCGTGCGCGCAACCGAGGGCTACACCGCGCGCCTGCCGGGGCTGCGCCGCCGCCTGCTGCCGATGAACAGCTCGATGATCGTCACCGAGCCGCTCGACGACGCCGCGTGGGAGGCGCTCGGCTGGCGGGGCGGCGAGACGCTGCGCGACGAGGCGCACGTATACGTCTACCTGCAGCGCACCGCCGACGGGCGCATCGCGATCGGCGGTCGCGGGGTGCCCTACCGCTACGGCTCGCTGACCGACCGCGAGGGCCCGGTGCCGGCGGCCACCGTACGCGAGCTGCGCGAGCGGCTCGTATCGATGTTCCCGGTCTGCGCCGGCGTCCGCGTCGACGCCGCCTGGCACGGCGTGTTCGGGGTCGCGCGCGACTGGATGCCCGCGGTCGGCCTGGACCGCACGAGCGCAGTCGCCTGGGCGGGCGGATACGTCGGGGAGGGGGTCGCCGCGTCCAACCTCGCCGCGCGGACGCTGCGCGACCTGCTGCTCGGCCGCGACAGCGAGCTGACCCGCCTGCCGTGGGTCGGCGCGGTCGCCCGGGACTGGGAGCCCGAGCCGCTGCGCTTCCTCGGCGCGCGGGCGATCTACCGCCTCTACCGGGCGGCCGACTCGCTCGAGTCACGCCGCGGACGGCCCTCGGCGATCGCGCGCGCCGCCGACCTGCTGGCGGGGCGGTGACGCGGTCGACTACCGTGCGTCGATGGCCACCGCGGAACTCACGGTGATCGCGCTCGGGCGAGCGGATCCGAGCGCGAGTCCCTACATCGCCGAGATCCAGCGCCGGCTGGCCGCCCAGGACCGCGTGCGCTACGAGATGCACGCGATGGGAACCTCGCTCGAGGGGGAGACGGCCGACATCCTCTCGGTCGTGGGCGACCTGCACGCCGTGCCCTTCGACATGGGGATCCCCCGCGTATACACCATCCTCAAGCTCGACGAACGGCGCGACCGGCCCGACCAGACCCTCGCCGACAAGGTCGAGTCGGTGCGGGCGCGGCTGCGCGACGACGAGCGCTAGCGCAATAGGATGCGCCCCCTTCCCCCGCGGCCGCTCGGCTTCGCGCGGGCGGCCGGTATCGAGAGCGCGCCCCAGATGAACGCCACAGTGACACGTCGCGTGCGCACGACGCTCGCGCTCGCGATCGTCGCGCTCGGCGTGGGCGCCTGCGGCGCGGGCGGAAACGGGGCGGGCGCCGGCTCGGGCGCCACCGTCGCGCTTCCCTCGACCGAGAGCCCGATCTACCAGTCGCTCGTCGCGGGTCACTTCGGGCGCACCTTGCAGGTCCTCAACCAGTCGGGGTTTACGCACCTCGATCCCGGCCAGGTCGACGACAGCCGCGACGAGCAGGTCGTCTCGGCGACCCAGCGGACGCTGTATGCCTACCTGCCGAACAACCCGCGGGACCCGGTGCCCGACCTTGCCGCCGGCGCGCCGCAGATCTCCGCGAATCGGATGACGGTGACGGTCCACCTCAAGCCCGGCATCCACTTCAGCCCGCCGGTCGACCGCGAGATCACCGCAGCCGACGTGGCCTACGCGTTCGACCGCGCGCTCAACCCCGACGTGGCCAATCCGTACGTCCACGAGTACTTCGGCGACCTCATCGGCGTGCAGCGCGCGCGGGGTGGCCCGTTCCCCGGCGTGACGACGCCGAATCGCTATACGATCGTCTTCCACCTCGACCGGCCGACCGCGCCGATCGTCGCCGCTGCGCTCGTCCTGCCGATCACCTCGCCGGTTCCGCCGGAGTTCGCCCGACCGCTCGACGCCCACGATCCGACGCTGTACGGCTCGCAGTACCTCGTCGCGACCGGGCCGTACATGCTCCGCGCCAACGGGCTCGGGCAGGTCCTCGGGATCGGTTACGTGCCCGGACGCTTCGCCGAGCTCGTCCGCAATCCGAACTGGGATCCGCGCACCGACTTCCGCCCGGCCTACGTGAACGCGATCGACGTCCGCATCGGCGGCAACCCGGCGGCCATCGGGCGCGCCGTGATCGACGGCTCGGCGCGGGTGCAGAACGATGCGCCGGCCGCCTCGGTCGTCCAGGCCGCCAATGCGGAGGTGAGCAACGCGAACACCACGACGAACGCCAACCAGCCGCAGCCGGTGCTCACCGTCGCCCCCGGAACCGGCGTGCGCCTGATCGCGCTCAACAACAAGCGCGGGCCATTCGCGAACGTCAACCTGCGGCGGGCGCTGTGGGCCGCGCTCGACCGCGAGGCGCTCGTGGCGGCGGGCGGCGGTCCGTTCACCGGCCAGGTGGCGACGCACTTCCTCTATCCGGGCACGCCCGGCTTCTACCAGGCCGGGGGTAACGCCGGGCCCCAATTCGACTTCAATCGCTCACTCACCGGCGACGACGACGTCGCCGAGAAGTACCTCAAGCTCGCCGGCTACTCGAGCGGGCGCTACCGCGGGCCGCCCGTGAGCGTCGTCGGTCCCGCCGGGCAGCCCGGTGCGTCGTTCACCGCGATCGTCAACCGGACGCTCATCGGCCTCGGCTTCCCCACCCGCGTCAGGCTCGTCAGCGCGTCGGTCGGCCTGTCGCGCTACTGCGGCGTGCCGGCGCAGGAGGTCGAAGTCTGCCCCGACGTGGGATGGACGCGCGCGTTCGCGGACCCGCAGACGGTGCTCGACCCCTTGTTCAACGGCGCGAGCATCACCCGGCAGGACAACACGAACGTCGGCCAGGTCAACGATCCCGAGATCAACCGGCAGATGGACGCCGCCGCGCTCGTCGCCGGGGCGGACGCGCGAGCGCAGGCCTGGGCGGACATCGACGTCGAGCTCGTCGGCCAGGCCGTGGCGATCCCGTTCATGTTCACCGATCAGCCGGCGCTCGCCTCGCCCGACGTGGCCGGCGTGACCGCGCAGTGGAACGGCGGATGGTGGGACTACACGTTCACCTCGATCATCCCGCCGAAGACCGGGTCGTGACGGGCGGCCGGGCCGCTCACCGCCCCGGGGCGGTGAGCTCCAGCCGATTGCCCCACGGATCCGAGGCGTAGAAGCGCCGGCGCTCGGGGATCCGCTCGTCCCAGCGCACCTCCACGCCGGCGGCGAGCAGGCGCGCGGCGAGGCCGTCGAGCTGTCCGGCCTCGACGAGCAGGCCGGGGTGGGCCTTGCCGGCCGCCGCGAAGGCGTCGTCGATGCCGACGTGCAGCTCCTGGTCCCCGCACGAGAACCAGACGCCCCCGCTGCCCCGGACACCCGGCGGCTTGGGCACCTCGGACAGGCCGAGCAGGCCGCCGTAGAAGCTCCGGGCCTCGGCCTCGCACCCGGGCGGGGCGGCGATCTGCACGTGATCGAGCCCGATGATCATGTGCGTCGCCGATCCGTCGCGCTCGTCACTACGTGGCCGGCGCGCCCCCGTCGTGGGCCTGCAGCGTGTCCTCTCCGGCCTCGCCGGTGCGGATGCGGAAGGCGGCCTCGACGGGCATCACGAAGACCTTGCCGTCGCCCACCGTGCCCGTGCGTGCGTGCTTGAGGATCGTGTGGATGACGGTGTCGACGTCGCCGTCATCCACGACGCACTCGAGCTTGAGCTTGGGGCGCAGGTAGTGGGTGAGCTCGGTTCCCTTGTAGCGCTCGGTGATGCCGCGCTGGCGTCCCGAGCCCTTGACCTCGGTGACCGACAGCGAAGGGAAGCCCTGATCGACGAGCTCGGTGCGGATCGGCTCGAACGCTTCGTGGCGGATGTAGGCGAGGACCATCTTCATGGAATTTGCCTCCTGGATTGCGGCCCGTTGCCGGCGACTCCGTCGGGGGTGGCAGCGTATCCGACCGCTGGTCGCCGAGGACGCCACCGCCGGTGCTATCAGTGGGGCATGCACGCGCACGGCGCGAGCGAGCGAAGTGCCGGGTGGCTCGGGCCCGAGGAGTCCGAGGTGCTCGAGATCGGCCGCGCGCTCGCGGCCGCGCTTCCGCGGCCGAGCCGGGCGCCCGGCGCGGCGCTCGACCGCGCGCTCATGCGTACGGCCGCCGCGGATGACGGGCTGCGCTCGGCGCTCTTTCGCTTCGTCGACGTGCGCCCGGCCTGCCACGGGCGGCGCGACGTCGGCGAGCACCTGCTGGCGCTGCTGCGCGACGGAGGGTCGACGGGATCGGTCGGTCGGGCGGCGACGCGGCTGGCCGAGCGCCCGCGCACGCGCTCGCTGCTCGCCGGGCTGGCGGGCGTCGGGGTACAGCGGATGGCCGAGCGCTTCATCATCGGCGACTCGGTGACCGGCGGCGGCCGCGACGGTGAGCGGGTTGTGGGCGCGCGGCGTGGGCACGTCGATCGACCTGCTCGGCGAGGCGACGGTGAGCGAGGAGGAGGCCGACGCCTACGCCGCCCGCTGCCTGGAGAGCCTCGACGCGCTCGCGGCGCTCGCCGCCGGTTGGCCGGCGCGGCCCGCGCTCGAGCGCGACTCGATCGGTCCGCTGCCCCGGGTGAACCTGTCGGTGAAGATCTCGGCGCTCACTCCGCACATCCGGGCCGCCGCGCCGGGGCGCGGGATCGACTCGGCGCTGCACCGCCTGCGCGGTCTGCTGCGGCGCGCGCGCGACCTCGGCGCCCACCTGCACGTCGACATGGAGTCGCTCGACTCACGCGAGACCGTGCTCGGGTTGACCCTGTCGCTGCTCGCCGAGCCCGAGTTTCGCCTCGGGCCGTCGGCCGGCCTCGTCCTGCAGGCCTACCTGCGCGACTCGCCGCAGGAGCTCGATCAGATCCTCGAATGGGTCGCCGAGCACCCGCGCTCCGCGCCGCTGGCGGTACGCCTCGTCAAGGGCGCCTACTGGGACCACGAGGTCGTCGAGGCGCGACAGCACGGTTGGGCGGTGCCGGTGTTCGAGCGCCGCGCCGACAGCGATCGAAACTTCGAGCTGCTCACGCGGCGCCTCCTGGCCGCCCACCCGCAGGTCCGCGTGGCGATCGCCTCGCACAACCTGCGCTCGATCGCGCATGGCCTCGCCTGCGTGGCCGATCTCGGCCTCACCGACGCCGACCTCGAGCTGCAGGTGCTGCGCGGGCTCGGCGACGATCTGCAGCAGGCGCTCGCCGCCCGCGGCCTGCGGGTGCGCACGTACTGCCCGATCGGCGATCTCGTCGAGGGGATGGCCTACCTCGTGCGGCGCATGCTCGAGAACACCGCCAACGACTCGTTTTTGCACGCCCGGGAGTCGGGCGCCAACCTCGACGAGCTGCTCGCGCCGCCGTGACGGGGCTGCCCTTGCGGCGAACCTCCCGGGCACCGAGAGAGGCTAGGTGTCTAGTGCGGTCGGCATGAAGCGCCGTGGGATGATGGGCAGGGTGCCGGACCGTTCGTGGATCGCTTGCGCGATCTCAGGCCAGCTCGGCGTCAGGAGGTCGAGCGGCACGGTGATCGGATTGTCCTTGTCCTCGTTACTGAAGCCAGCGAACCGCCGCGCCGGACGCCGGGGTGCGTTGGGCGCGAGGTCCAGCACCAGCTCGTACTGCTCGATGCCTGCGAAGCCGCGGCTATCCCTGATCACAATCCGCTCGATGTCCGCCCAGCGGAGTGGATTCTGGCCCCGCATGACGATGCCCGCGCCGGTGATGACGAGTACAGGCTTAGCGAATAGCGCGTGGTAGGCGGCCAGGATCGTCAGCGGCACGAACGATGCAAGGACGAGCAGCAACGTCGCGGCTCCAGACGTCCGCTGGACCGCGGCCACAAGCACGCCCGCGAAGAGGACGCACGTGCCGCCGCTGGCCAGTCGGTTGTACCGGACCACAAATGGCGCACTCTGCGCGCGTACAGGCGCGGCGAGGCTCGCGGCGATCTTCCGTGCTCGCCTGCGCGGATTTGTCAGCACAAACCACAGCGACCAGAGCAGTCCGCCCAACATCGCGAACAGAAGAACTGCGAGGACCAGCTGCACGGCCGTGTCATCGGGCGTCGCAGCAACGTGCTTGAGCGCGAGTACGATCGGCGGGATGCAGCGGCGGGCCGGCAATGAGGACTTAGCACGGTTGGCCAACGACTCCTTCCTGCACGCACGCGACTCGGGCGCGAGCGTCGACGAGCTGCTGGCCGCGCCGTGAGCGCGCCGACGCCCTTCGCGAACGAGCCGCTGCTCGAGCTGCGTCGTGCGCCGGTCCGCGACGCGCTGCTGCAGGCGGGGCGCGCCCTCGACGAGCGCCTGCCGCTCAGCGTGCCGACGCTCATCGGCGGCGAGCGACGCGCCGGCGATGCGCTGCGCTCGCTCGACCCCGGGCGACCGAGCGAGGTGATCGCGCTCGCCGACGCCGCCCGGGCGGCGGACGTCGACGCGGCGGTGGCCGCGGCGGCCGCCGCCGCGCCGCGCTGGGCGGCCCGCCCGGCCGGTGAACGCGCCGGCGCGCTGCTCGCGGCCGCCGCGACGCTGCGCGCGCGGCGCCTCGAGCTCGCCGCGCTCGCCGTGCGTGAGTGCGCCAAGCCCTGGCCGGAGGCGGACGCCGACGTGTGCGAGGCGATCGACTTCCTCGAGTACTACGCCCGCGCGGCGACGCGGCTGCAACGCGACGGCGAGCTCGCGCAGCCGCCGGGCGAGCGCAACACGATGCGCTACGTCGGCCTGGGGGTTGCGGCCGTCATCGCTCCGTGGAACTTCCCCTTTGCCATCCCGGCTGGGATGACGGCGGCGGCGCTGGTTGCCGGGAACGCGGTGATCCTCAAGCCCGCCGCTCAGTCGCCGGCGTGCGCGGGTGCGCTGGTGGCCGCGCTGCACGAGGCGGGCGTCCCGCCCGGGGCGCTCGCGCTGCTGCCCGGGGACGACGAGCCGGGACGGGCGCTCGTGCGCCACCCCGGGGTGCACCTGATCGCGTTCACCGGGTCGTGCGCGGTCGGCCTGGAGATCGTGCGCGCGGCGGCCGAGCCGGCACCGGGGCAGTCGCACGTCAAGCGCGTGGTCGCCGAGATGGGGGGCAAGAACTGCATCATCGTCGACAGCGACGCCGACCTCGACGCGGCGGTGCCGGCGATCGTGCACTCGGCCTTCGGCTATGCCGGGCAGAAGTGCTCGGCCGCCTCGCGCGTGCTCGTGCACCGCGAGATCTCGTCGAGCCTGGCACACCGGTTGGCGGGGGCGATCGCGGCGCTCCGCCTCGGGCAGGCGAGCGAGCTCGGGGTCGACGTGCCCCCGGTCATCGACGAGCCGGCCCGCGATCGCGTGGCCCGCTTCGTCGCGCTCGGCGACTCGACCGGCACGCGCCTCGCCGGCGCCGACGCCGCGCTGCCCGACGAGGGCTGGTTCTGCCGTGCGGCGCTGATCGGCGAGCTGCCGGCGGACTCGCCGCTGCTGCGCGAGGAGATCTTCGGGCCGGTGCTCGCGCTCGAGGTCGTCGATGACGTCATGCGGGCCTGCGAGCTCGTCGACGCGCTGCCGTTCGCGCTCACCGGCGGGCTGTTCACGCGCAACCCCGAGACGGTGCGCGCCGTCGTCGAGCGCTCGCCGGTCGGCAACCTCTACGTGAACCGGGAGACCACCGGCGCGATGGTCGCCCGCCAGCCGTTCGGCGGCAACCGCCTGTCGGGCACCGGCGCGAAGGCGGGGGGCCCTGACTACCTGCTTGCGTTCGTCCAGTCGCGCGTCGTCAGCGAGAACGTCACCCGCCACGGACTCGTGCTGTAGGTCCGCGGGCGCGTGCTCAGCCGGACGTGCGCTCGACGTCGGGCGCCGGGCGCAGCCGCGGGAACGGGCGTCCCTCGCGCAGCTCGCGCACGACCTGCTCGACGAGCCCGTCGGCATCGATCTCGCGTCCGTCGGTGACGGCGCCGACGATCGCGCGCTTGCGCTGGATGAGGCGGGCCATCGTCTCGTCGATCGTCTCGGCGGCGAGCAGGTACCACGCGGTCACCGCGTCGCGCTGGCCGATGCGGTGGCAGCGATCCTCCGCCTGATCGTGCATGGCCGGTGTCCACTCGAGCTCCAGGAAGGCGACATTGGAGGCTCGCGTGAGCGTGATCCCCTGGGCCGCGACGCGGGTGGCGCAGACGATGAGCGACGGCCCCTCGCCGGACTGGAAGGCGCGCACCGCCGCATCGCGCGCGGCGGTGCTGTCGCGGCCGAGGAGGTGCAGCGCCGTGGGAAAGCGCTCGAGCACCGCGTTCTGCACCTCGACGTGACGCGCGAACAGCACGAGCGGCTCTCCGGAGACGAGGAAGTCGGCCACCCAGCCGAGCGCCGCGTGCAGCTTGCCACGGGCGGCGAGTCGCTGCAGGGTGCCGAGCTGCGCGAGCCGCTCGGCGCGCAGCGTTGCCGCGATCTTCGCGTTCAGCTCGGAGAGGTCCAGTGGCTGCGCGCGCAGCCACTCGATCACATCACGCTCGGCCAGGCGGTACTCCGAGGTGTTCGTGAGCGCCATCGGCACGACGACCTGGCGCTTGGCCGGCAGCTGGGGCAGCACCTCCGACTTCAGCCGCCGCACGAAGCAGCGCCGGCGCAGGTGCCAGTGCAGCCGCTCCTCGCTGCGCTCGCCCTGGAACTGGCGCGAGAAGCGCGCGCCCGAGCCGAAGTCCTCGAGGCGGCCGATCACGCGCAGCTGGGCGATCAGCTCGTCGGCGTGGTTGAGCACCGGCGTGCCGGTGAGCGCCAGGCGCAGGCCGTCCGGTCCGACCGCGGCCGCGAGCCGGCGCACCGCGTGGGTGCGCTTGGCCTGCGGGTTCTTGCAGTAGTGCGACTCGTCGACGACGATCGCGCGCGGACGGCGCCGCGCGAGCGCCTCGCGATGCGCCGCGACGATCTCGTAGTTGAGGATCGTGATCTCGGCCGACGGCGGCACCGCCATTCGCCCCTCGAGCACGACGACCGAGCGGTGCTGCAGCCACGTGGCGGCCTCCCGTTGCCAGTTGAGCTTCAGCGAGGCCGGGCACACGACGATCGCCGGGTACGCGCCGGCCGCCTCGATCGCGGCGAGCGCCTCGACGGTCTTACCGAGGCCCTGCTCGTCGGCGAGGAACGTGCGCCGGGCGCGCAGTGCGTAATGCACCGCCGCCCACTGGAACGGGCTCAGCTCGCCGCCGAGGCGCTCGGCGACCTCGGGGATGGGATCCCCGTGCGCGGCGCGTGACTCGCGAACGGCGGCGCTCGCCTCGGCGTACTCGGCTCGCAGGCGCTCGAGCACCTCGCCGGCGCGGGGGCGTACCTGGACGCCGTGGCGCGCGACGAAGGCGTCGAGGAACTCGATCACCCACGGGTCGATCGGCACCGAGCGGCTACCGGCCGCGCCGGGCAGCCGCTCGAAGGCGGCCCCGATGTCGGGGTCCCAGAGCACCTCCACGCGCAGGCGCTCGCCCTCGACGCCGTCCGCGAACACGAGCCGCGCCGGCGGCGGCTCCTCGCCGGCGTGCAGCGCGGTGACGCAACGCTCGGCGGCGCTGTCCAGCCGCGCCGAGCGCTGCTCTCGTAACGCGTCCGCGCCGGCCAGCGTGAGCGGAACCAGCACGCGCGCTCCGTCCCCCTCGAGGTCGACGGCGCCGTCCATCAGCGCCGGCGGCAGGCGCCCGGCACGCGTCTGCAGCACCCACCAGCCGCGCCCGTCGTGGCGCGTGGTCTGCACGGTGCCGACCCAGCGCCGCTCGATGCCGGCCAGCCAGGCCTGGACCGCATCCGTCGGTTGCAGCTCGGGAAAGCGCGCCATCACGTCGGCGACGTGCACGCCCACCCAGTCGTTGACCGGCGCGCTCCACTCGCGGCTGTCCCAGTCGAAGCGGCGCCCGGGGATGCCGCGCACCGCGGCGACGATTCGTGCGTCGTAGGGGAAGGCGAGCACGACGACCGATCCGCCGTCGCGATCCTCGCGCAGCTCGACGTGCGGGCGCTCGGGCACGAGGCCGAGCCGCTCGTCTCTCGCCGGCCGCTCGCCGCCGAGTCGTCCGAGGGCGTCGCTCACCGAGGCGCGGCGGCCGTCGCCCGGCGCGCGAGCCGGGCGGTGAACCGGCGCGGACGCGGTGCGTACAGCTTGCCTCCGAGCCGCAGTGCGCGCTCGCGCAGGCGGGCGCGTCGGCGCCGGATGAGCTTCAGCAGCGCCTTCTGCTCGGCCCGGCTGGCGAACAGCTCGGCGTGCTCGCCCGCGAACGCCTCGATCACCGACAGGTCGTGCTCGTCGCCGAGCATCTCGCCGAGGCGGTCGGTGCGCGCGAGCACCTTGGCCAGCCGCTTGGGGTCGATCGGAGCGAGCAACTCAGCGCAGTAGCGCAGGTCCTTCACCCGCTTGCGCCACTCGTGCAGCGGCTCCGGGCGGTCCCGGCGACAAGCGACGCGCCGGCGCTCACGACCCTCGCGGTAGATGCGACGCAGGCCGGGCTCGATCGTGGTGAAGTCGGCGTCGGCGCTCAGCCAGAGCAGCGCCCGCTCGCGCACGGGAGCGAGATCGGCGGCCGCGCGGCGCGCCGGGCCGGCATCGGCGAGCAGGTGCGTGGCGGTGTGCTCGCGCTCGGCCTGGAGGTGGGCGCGCAATGGGGCGTAGGCGCCCGGTCCGACGCGCTCGGCGTCGGCGCTGATGAGCGCGTCGAGCGTGAGCACCATGACCTCGGCGTCGCGTGCTCCCGCGAGGTGGCGGGCCGCATCGCGCAGGTCGCCGTTCTCGCGCTCGTAGGCCTCCTCCCCGAGCGCCGGGCGCAGCAGGCGCGTGAGCGCGCGCAGGCGCTTGAGCGACTTGCGCGACTCGTGCACGTCCGCGGCGCCGACGGTCGCGTCATTGCCCAGCCGGCTCGTGACCGAGTCGATCTGCTCGCGGGCGACGCGCGACAGGCCGGCGGCGAGCGGCTCGTCGAGTCGCAGTGCGAATGACGGTCTGGCGCTCTTGCCGTCCGGCGCCTCGACGGCGTGCCCGTTGGGCGGCGTGGCGGGGTTCGCGGGCTCGGGGCCGGGCGCCGAGGCGTCGCGAAGCGGGCGGATGGCCGTCTCCGCGGCGCTCGCCGCGCCGCGGCTCGACACGCGCGGGTGGGGCGATGAAGGATGGTCGTCGATGCGCGCCATGGGGGTCGTCGGCGGTCGCGGGCGGCGTGACGGGGGCAGACCCAACCCGCCGGCGAGGCCGTGACCGATGACCCTAGAGGCTAGCGACTCGCCGGGCCGGTGGCGAGGCGTCGACGCCGCCGCCGTCGGGCACAATGACCGCGTGCTCACCTACTCCGCCGACTGCGCCGCGGACCCCGATACGGCGTGGGCGCTCGTCGCGCGCCCGGACCGCTGGGCGCGTTGGGCGCCGCCCGTGCGGGGCGCCCTCGGCCTCGGCGAGCCCGAGGTGCAGACCGGGCACCGCGGCGCGGCCCTGCTACTCGGCGCGGTGCCGGTGCCGGCGCGCGTGACCGAGAAACAGCCGCGGCGATCCTGGACGTCGCAGGTGGGACCGCTGCGGCTGCGCCATCGGGTCGCGCCGCGCGCAGACGGGTGCCGGGTGGCGATGGACATCGAGGCGCCGTGTCCGCTCGAGCCGCTCGTTCGCGTCACGTACGGGCCGCTCATCGCGCTGCTGGTTCGCAACCTCGCGCGCGTGGCGACCGAGGAAACACGCCGCGCGCAGCGGACGTGAGCGCTCGTCGCCGGCTGCCGGCGGGGCGCTGGTGGACCGTGCGCACGGCCCAGAACCTCAAGCCGTCGACGTACCGCTGCCCGATCTGCGGTCGCCGGCTCGCGTCGATGAGCGAGCACGTGCTCATCGCCCCGGAGGGCGACACCCGCCGCCGCCGCCACGCCCACACCGCCTGCGTGCTCGAATCGCGCCGGCGCGGCGAGCTGCCGCTGCGCGACGAGTGGCTGGCCGCCCAGCCGCCCTCGCAACGGTGGTGGCGGCGTTGGCGCCGCCGCTTCAGCGGCGACTGACGGCGGCCGACGGGCTGGCCGACGGGATCGGGTCGAGCGGGCTGAGCGTCCCGTTATTGAGCGCGTAGCGGACCTGGGCCACGCCGGCGGACGATCCGTCGGGATGCACGAGCGCATAGCCGAGCGTGACCTCCGTATCGCTCTCGTTCACAAGCGTGATCGAGTTGCTCGGCAGGCTGGTGTCGGTTCCGATGTAGCTGCCGTTGACGAAGAAGAAGGCCTTCTGCCGGCCGCCCTGGCTGTCGATCGTGGCCTGGTTGTCGGCGATGATCACCTGGAGGGTGTTCTGCGGGTTGTAGGTGCTCGGACTGGTGGGCGAATAGCCGTGGGCGATCACGACGGCGGCCGGCCCGCTCGCGCCGGCCGCCGTCGTCTGCACGAACGCGGGCCCGGACTGCGTGCGCGCCGTCGCGGAGGCGGAGGCGGTCGTCGTCGTCGCGCTCGACTGCCCGGCGCTCGAGCTCGTCGAGCTCGAAGTCGTTCCGGTCGCGGTCGTGGTGGCCGCCGTCGGGGCGACGAGCGGCGTCGTGTTGGCCACCGACACCGTCTTCGTCGAACTCGAGCCGCAGGCGGACAGGACGGCGAGACCGGAGGCGGCCAGGAGGATCGTGGTGGTGCGGCGGACGCTCATCGCGCTCCCAGGATATTCGGCGCCGCGCGGCCGGCTCCTCGGCGGCTTGCCTTGACAACTTATTAGTAGTAGTAGATGTGGCTGAACGTCGCCGCGGCGATGGGCGTGGAGGACCTCTCCGCCGCCTGCGAGTGGATGCGGGCCGAGCCTGCGGGCGACGCCGGTTCGGACTAGGAGGCGGCGGCGCGCTCGATCAGCGCCGGCGTCACCTCGCGGATGTGCTCGACCACCGTCGCGGCGAGCGCAAGGGCGTCCGGCGCCGGCGGAAAGGCACGGTTGGGCACCGCGATCACCGTCAACCCCGCCGCGGCCGCCGACCGCAGGCCGTTCGCCGAGTCCTCGATGGCGACGCAGCGGGCCGGGGGCACCGACAGCTGTCGCGTCGCCTCTAGGTAGACGTCCGGGGCCGGCTTGCCCCGCCCGACCTCCTCGCTCGCGACGACGACCGCGAAGCATTCGCGAAGCGCCATGAGCGACAGCACGAGCTCGATGATCTCGCGGTTGGACGAGGAGGCGAGGCCGAGGGGCCATTGCTCGGCCGCCGCTCGCACCGCCTCGGGCGCGCCGTCGATGACCGGCAGCTGCGTGCGGTAGACGTCGCCCACTCGGGCCACGACCGCGGCCTCGATCTGATCCGGGGCGAGCGGGACCTCGACGACGTCGTGCATGTAGCCCGACCACTCCGGCGCGCTCATACCGATCATCGCCTCGGTGGCGTCCGGTGGCCAGGGTCGGTCGTGCTCGGCCGCGAGCCCGCGCCGCGCGGCGTCCCAGGCCTGCTCGGAGTCGATGAGCACGCCGTCGAGGTCGAACACGACGGCGTCCGGGCCGCCGCTCACGTGGCCGAGCGGCCCTTCGGCGCCGCGGAGGCGGCCGCGGCGAAGTCATAGCGCACGCCCGTGAGCCGCTCGGACAGCTCCCACAGGCGTCGGGCGGTCTGCTCGTCCTGGGCGGCGCGGCTGGGCGCCGCGTAGTGCGGATGCCCACGGAGCTCGCCGATGCCGTCGGGACCGATGTACGCGCCACCGGGCACGTCGGGCATCGTTGCCGCATACAGGCTCGGCCAGGCCCCCTGCTCGGCGGTCTGGGCGATGAAGCGGTTCCCGATCGGTGCGTAGATGCGGTCCATCAGCGATGTCTTGCCGGCGGTCTGGAGGTTCGTCGCGGCGTAGCCCGGGTGGGCGGCGATGGCGCGCAGGTCGAGCTCGGCGGCGGCTGCGCGCCGTTGCAGCTCGAACATGAACAACAGGTTCGCGAGCTTCGATTGCCCGTAGGCCAGCCAGCGCTGGTAGCGACGCTCGCCGTTGAGGTCGGAGAGGTTCATCCGGCCGATCCGGTGGGCGCCGCTGGCCACCACCACGACACGCGCCTGTGGGCGGGTGCGGAGCGCGCCGAGCAGGAGACCCGTGAGCGCGAAGTGGCCGAGGTGGTTGGTCCCGATCTGGCTCTCGAAGCCGTCGGCGGTCAGCGCTCGCGGCACGGCCATGATGCCCGCGTTGTTGACGAGCACGTCGAGCCCATCGTGCTCGGCCGTGAAGCGTTCGGCGAACGCGCGCACGGAGGCCAGGTCGCCCAGGTCGAGCGACGCGAGCTCCACGTCGGCGCCGGGCACGGCGGACTGCACCTCGGCGAGCGCCGCGCCTCCGCGCGCCTCGCTGCGGCAGGCGAGCACCACATGCGCCCCGTGGCGCGCGAGCTCGCGCGCCGTCGCGAGCCCGAGCCCGCTGTTCGCCCCCGTCACGACCACGATCCGGCCGCTCTGATCGGGGATGTCCTGCGCCGTCCACTTACCCGCCATGTCGCCTCCTTAAGGACGAGAGCAGCGATCTCGCTGTCACGCCGAGTCTTGCACGGTCGCGCGGGCGGGGCGCTACGATCGGAGCACGATGGCTGCGGAGCCTCCACCCGCCCGGCACCGGAGCCGGCTGCCGGCGAGCCCGGGGTCGATCGGCCTCATCGCCGTCGCCGTGATCGTCACGCTGTTCGCGGTCCTCAACCTGAACACGGTGGAGGTCAGCTTCATCGTCTTCTCCGGACGCGCGCCGCTGATCGTGGTCATCGCGGTGGCGATGCTGCTCGGAGTCGCCTTCGGCGCGCTCGCCCAGCGCCAATCGGCGCGCCGGGGCCCACGCGGCTGAGAGCGCCAGGGCTGACGGGCGCCGCGGCGACCGACGGCGCCGTCGGCTGAGCCGCGGTCGGGCGTGCGACCGTGAGTCCTCGGGGCTCGCTCGCGGCTGCCCACGGCCGCGAGATTTCGATCAGTTCGTGGCCGCCAGGTCCGTGCCGGTGCCGTCGGCGGCGCTCGGACGGCGGGCTCGCGCCGCGCTGTGGGCGCTGCGCGTGTTCGTCGTCGTCATCAGCGCGATGGTGATGGTGACGTTCATCGCCCAGCTGCACTGACGCGCGGTCGGGCCGCTACAGATGCGCCGCGCGCAGCGCCGAGGCAACCGAGGCCTCGAAGGCGTGGCTGGTGATCGTGGCGCCGCTGACGACGTGGACGTTGGCGCTCTGCGCCTTCAGCGTCTCGCGGCTGAGGATCACGAGTGCCCGCTCGTTCAGCTGCGCCGACCGCTTGGGCTGCGTCGGGGCGGTCGCCCCAAGGGCGAGGATCCGCCGGCCGCTGATGTTGAGCGTCACCTGCACCCGGCCGTAGCGCGTCGAGACGGCGCGACCGGCGTAGGCGCGCGACGATACGTGCGTGGCCGCGTCGGCGCCGGCCGTGACGAGGACCGCGGTGGGGAGGACCGCGGTGAGCGCGGCGGTGAACGCGACGGGGACGGTGCTGCGCATGGGATGGGACTCCGGGGCCGGTGGCGAAACCGCGGGGGAGCCCGACCGATCACCGGCCGGCACCGCGAGGACTCTCGCCAGATGGTGTCAAATCGACGGCGGCGTCGCGTCGTGTCGTCGGGGGCCGCTCCCGATCGGCTGCGACGGCCGGGCTCGGCCCCGCGCCGATCGGGAGCGGCTCGGCCTGGGTGACGCGACGGTGACGTCTGCGGCTGAGGTGTCACGGGATTGTCGCGCGAGTGTGCCGCGTGTGGGTCGCGGTGACCGCGCGCCGTGGGGTGTGGTCCCGAATGACCCCTCGGCGGGGCCTAACTGACCACACCCCCGCCTGAGCGTGACGCGACGGTCACAGATGCGCCGTGCGGGTCACGCTGTGCGTCCGCCGCGCAACGGCGCGGTCGCGCGAGTGGTCGGAGCACGCTCGCGGCGACTACGCGGCGACGCGTGCGGGTCACGCTGTGGATCCGCTGCGCAACGGCGCGGTCGCGCGAGTCTGCCGAAGCGCCCTCGCGGCGACTGCGGGGCGACGCGTGCGGGTCACGCTGTGGATCCGTCGTGCAACGGCGCGGTCGGGCGAGTCTGCCGGAGCGCGCTCGCGGCGACTGCGGGGCGACGCGTGCGGGTCACGGTGTGGATCCGTCGTGCAACGGCGCGGTCGCGCGAGTCTGCCGGAGCGCCCCCCCCGGCCGCGCCTCACCCCCCGATGAGTCGCGACGTCACGCCGGCCAGCGTCTGCTCGCCGTAGAGCATCGACGGGTCGCCGCTCGTGAGGATCGACAGCGCGAACACCTGGCCCGGGCGCTCCAGACGCGCGGCCTGGTTGACCGTCCAACCGGTCTCGGGCAGCCAGCCGCCCTTGAAGAACACGGTGAACGCCGGGCGCGCGGCGGCCGGGATGCCCCAGCTCTGATCGGCGGAGATGCCCGACAGCAGTCCGCGGGCGTAGCTGACGAACTGGGCGGGGATGAGGTCGTCCTGCTCGTAGAAGAAGCGCGCCTGATCGGCGGCGGAGATCTCGGTGAGTCCCCAGGCGCCGCCCGGGTCGAGCGCGAAGTCGGTCATGCCGGCCGCCTGCGCGAGCGCCGTCAATCCGCCGCCGCCGACGATCGCGAACACCGCCGAGGCGGCGTCATTGTCCGACACGTGGATCATCGGATACAGCAGCGCGGTGCTCGAGCTGTCCAGGCCGCGGTGCTCGGCCGCGAGCATGCGCAGGTAGGCGACGAGCAGCATCGCCTTCACGAGGCTGGCCGAGTGGAATTGCTCGTGCATCCGCACGCCGCTGAGCTGTCCGTTCGTGTCGACGACCGCGAAGCCGGTGCGCCCCGCGCGCGTGTCCAGGTACGCCTCGGCCGCGCCGATCGCCGACGCGCTCGGGAACGTCGGCAGGGGCACACCGGTCCCGCTGCCCTCGAACTCGAACGCCTGCGAGACGGACGCGCCCACCACCCCGCCGATGGCCAGCATCGCGAGCACGGCGAGGAGAGCGACGCGCGGCCTCATCGCTGCGGCTCACCCGGTGGCACGGCGTTGAAGTCGTGGTCGCGGCAGGGCAGCTGCGCCGACGGCGGACCCATCGCGCGCGCCCAGGCCGGCACGAAGCACACGACGAAGGAGAAGCGGCTCGCCGGCGGGTCGATCGTGGTGCTCATCGTCGTCACGCCCGGTTGCGCCTCGCGCGTCCTGCTCAGGGCGATGAACTGGAAATGAAAGGACCCCCGCGGCGCCACGTACCAGTAGGCGTCGACCGGTGCCGACCCGTAGGCCTTCGTGTGCACGGCCGTCGCGCTCAGCAGCGTGCGGCCGCGTCCGAGCACGCGCGAGCGCAGCTCGACGGCGGGGTTGACGGTCACCGCCGCGACCGTGCTGGCAGTCGCGGGGTCGTCGGCCTCGATCACCCGCAGGCGGGCGTTACGACTCGGGCGCACGCCTGCGAACGCGAATGCGCCGTCGGCCGACGAGCGGGCGCTCGCGATCGCCACGAAGCCGCGGTAGGGGTAGCGGTCGAGCTGCAGCTCGACCGCTACCCCGGCGAGCGGGCTGCCGTCGTGGCTGATCGTCCCGCCGACGCCGAGCGCGCGACCGAAGATCACGACCGCCGAGCGGAGCTGAAGCGTCACCGTCGTCGTCCCGTCCGCGCTTGCGCCGGCGAGCGGCACGAGCGCGAGCACCAGTCCCGCGATGCCGGCCGCCGCGGCGCGCCGGCCATGGCGCGCGGGCCTCACGCGGCCTCCTCGGCCGCCGCGCGGCCCGCCGTGCGCCCGGAGAACAGGCAGCCGCCGAGGAAGGTGCCCTCGAGCGCGCGATACCCGTGCATGCCGCCGCCGCCGAAGCCGGCGACCTCGCCGGCGGCGTAGAGCCCGCCGAGCGGCGCGCCGTCGGCGCGCAGGGCGCGCCCCCGCAGGTCGGTGGCCAGGCCGCCGAGCGTCTTGCGGGTGAGGATCGACAGCCGCACGGCGATGAGCGGGCCGGCCTCGGGGTCGAGCAGCCGATGCGGCTTGGCGATGCGCGCGAGGCGGTCGGGCACGTAGCGACGCGCCTCGCGGATCGCCATCACCTGCGCGTCCTTGGTGAGCGACCCGGTGATCGCCATGTCACGCGCCCGCACCTCGCGCTCCACGGCCTCCAGCTCGAGGAGCGGCTCGCCAACGATCTCGTTCATCCCGCGCACCAGGTCGGGAAGCGTACGCTCGACGACGAAGTCGACGCCGTGACGCTTGAAGGCCTCGATCGGTGCCGGCGCTCCCGAGCCCAGCCGCTCGCGCAGCACGGCGCGCAGATCACGCGCGGTCACATCGGGGTTCTGCTCGGACCCCGACAGCGCGAACTCGCGCTCGATGATCTTCTGGGTGAGGATGAACCACGTGTGCTCGTAGCCGCTGTGCATGATGTGGTCGAGCGTCGCGAGCGTGTCGTAGCCCGGGAACAGCGGCGGCGGCAGACGGCGGCCGCGGGCGTCCAGCCACAGCGACGAGGGTCCGGGGATGATGCGGATCCCGTGGGCCGCCCAGATCGGGCTCCAGTTCTCCAAGCCCTCGGTGTAGTGCCACATGCGGTCGACGTTGATGACCGAGGCCCCCGCTGCCTCGGAGATCGACAGCATCCGGCCGTCGACGTGGTCGGGCACACCGGAGAGCATCCGCCGGGGCGGCGTGCCGAGTCGCTCGGGCCAGACTCGGCGCACGAGCTCGTGGTTGCCGCCGATCCCGCCCGAGGTGACGATCACGATCGGCGCCGTCAGCTCGAACGTTCCCGCGGCCACGCGCGAGCTCGGCCGTCCGCGTGCGGCGTCCGATGGCTCGAGCACCGTGCCGCTGACGCCGGCGATCGCGCCGCCGCTGCAGACGAGCTCGTCGACGCGGTGGCGGAAGCGCAGCGTGACCAGGCCGCGCGCGGCCGCCTCGCGCACGCGCCGCTCGAACGGCTCGACGACGCCGGGCCCGGTGCCCCACGTGAGGTGGAAGCGCGGCACCGAATTCCCGTGCCCGCTCGCGAGCGAGCCGCCGCGCTCGGCCCACCCGACGTTCGGGACGAGGGCGATGCCGTGCTCGCGCAGCCACGCGCGCTTCTCGCCGGCCGCGAAGTCGACGTAGGCCTCGGCCCATCGCCGCGGCCACTCGTCCTCGGGGCGGTCGAAGCCGGCGGTGCCGAGCCAGTCCTGCCAGGCGAGCGCGTGCGAATCGCGGATCCCCATCCGCCGCTGCTCGGGGCTGTCGACGAGGAACAGCCCTCCGAGCGACCAGAACGCCTGCCCGCCGAGTGACGCCTCGGGCTCCTGGTCGACGAGCACGACGCGCCGTCCGCGCGCGCTCAGCTCGGCCGTGGCCACGAGCCCCGCGAGACCGCCACCGACGACGATCACGTCAGCGGTGGGCGCGGCTGTGGCCATCCGCGCGATTGTATGCGTCACCGACGTAACGCCGCCGGTCGCCGCGCGACGATGGGGCCATGGCGACCCCGTTCCCCGATCATCCCGAGCTCGCCGCCGGGGGCGCGCTGCCCGACCTCGACCTCGTCGACCAGGCCGGGAACGCACGGCGGTTGAGCGAGATCGTCGCCGGGGATCCGGCGTTCGTGCACTTCTTCCGCGGCTGGTGGTGCCCGAAGGAGCAGGCGTTCCTGCGCCGCCTCGTCGCGCTGCAGGACGAGGCCGAGGTGGCGTACTGCCGCTTCGTCTCGATCAGCGTCGATCCTCCGACCACGAACGCGGCCTTTCGCGCGGGGCTGGGCGCGCGCTGGACGTTCCTGTCGGACCCCGACCGCGTCTGGCAGGCCCGGCTGCGCCTGCGCGAGACCACCGACACCGTCAACGATCCGTACGTGCCGGCCTCGTTCTGCCTGTACCCCGACCTGACCATCGAGACGGCCTTCGACGGCTACTGGTTCTGGGGGCGCCCGACGAACGAGGAGATCCGCCAGGCGCTGCGCGCGATCACGAGCGCCATCCGCGAGGATTGGCACGCGCCGGCCCGGTGAGCGCGTCGCGCAGCTGGTGCTGGCTCGCGCTCGTGGACGGGATGCCCGCCGACGCCGATGCCGCCGCGGCGGTGCGTGACGAGGACGGCGCGACGGCCGGCGTGCTCGCGGTGTGGATGCGCCAGGGCCGTCCCGTGCGGCACGCGCTGCGTGCCGACGCTCGGATCGTCGATCCTCGCGGCGAGGGCGCGGTCGTCTCGCTCGTGCTGGCGCCGCCGGGGAGACGGATCCTCTTCGACGACCTCGCCGTCGCCCAGGCCCGTCGCGCCGTTCTCGCGGGCCCGCCCGGCGACCTCGTCACCACGCTGCTCGAGGACGCGTCGCACTTCGCCGGGGCGCTCAGCGCGTGGCGCGGCGCGCCCGATTGGGTGGTGCGCAGCGATCCGTTCGCGCGCATCTTCCCGGCGCGCCGCCTGCGCGTCAGCGCCGGCGTGCTCGGGCGCGTGCCGCCGCCCGCGGGGCCAACGATCGAGCGCTACGGGAGCGCGCGACCGTGGCCCTGGGACCGGTTCGCGGACGTGTAGGGCGCGTCGCAACCCCCCCGCCGTTCTAAGCTAGGGGCCATGCGACGGTCGGTCATGTCGACGGCGCTCGCCCTGTCGGTCGCGCCGGCCCGGCGCCCGCACCGCGCCTTCTCGGGCCGCTTGGAGGACACGCCCTTCCGGGCCGTCGTCACCTCTGGCGGCTCGACCGTCAACCTCGACCGCGCGATACACATCATCCGATGACGCTCCAGAGCGGCGCCGAGGTCCTCGTCGAGCACGCGAGCAAGCGCTTCGGCACCATCACGGCGCTGCGGGACGCGTCGCTGCGCGTCGGCGCCGGCGAGGCGGTCGCGGTGACCGGTCGCTCGGGATCGGGCAAGACGACGCTCCTCGGGCTGATCGGCGGGCTCGAGCAGCCCGATACGGGCCGCGTGCTCATCGACGGTCAGCCGCTGTGGAGGACCCGCCATCCTGCTCGCGCGCGGCGCGAGGTCGTGGGCTTCGTGTTCCAGCGCCACCTGCTGCTGCCGGCGCTCAGCGCGCGGGCGAACGTCGAGGTTCCGCTCATCGGCGCCGGCGTGTCGCGCCGCGAGCGCCGCGAGCGCGCGCTCGAGATGCTCGCCGACGTCGGCCTGGGCGACCGCACCGACCACTGCCCGGCCGAGCTCTCCGGCGGCGAGCGCCAGCGCGTGGCGATCGCTCGCGCGCTCGCCAACCAGCCCCGGCTGCTGCTCGCCGACGAGCCGACCGGCGCGCTCGACTCGAAGACGTCCGAGACCGTGCTCGACCTCATCTTCCGCCTGCGTGACCAGTACGGGATGACGGTCATCGTCGTCAGCTACGACGCCGCGGTCGGTGCGCGCGCGGACCGTACGATCACCGTCATCGACGGCGTCGTCGACAACCACGGTACGGCGACGACCGACGTCGAGCCGGCTCCGACCGCGACCGAGCCCGCGTGAGCGCTCCGCGTCGATGCTCGCGATCATCACCACGAACCTCCGGCGCCGGCGCGCGCGAACCGCCTTCACCGCCTTCGGCATCGCCGTCGGCGTCGGGATGGTGGTGGCGCTGCTCGCGTTCACGAACGGGCTCGATCGCGCCGCGGGCCAGCTCGTGCATCTCGGTCGCTCGGACTTCGGCGTCTTCCAGGCCAACGTCTCCGACCCGACGGCCTCGATCCTGCCGCAGTCGCTGGTCGCGAAGATCGCCGCGCGGCCGGACGTCGCTCGGGCCACGCCGCTCGTGCTGATGCCCGACTCGGTGAAGGGTGATCCGTCGGCCATCGTCTTCGGCGCCGATCCCGCCGGGTTCTTCGCGCAGAGCCTCGTCGTGACGAGCGGCGCGCGACCGGCCGCCGGCCAGGTGCTCATCGGCGATCGACTCGCCTCGATGCTGCACCTGCAACCGGGCGAGACGCTGACCGTCAAGGGTCACGCGCTGCGGATCGCGGGCGTCTACCACTCCGGGATCCTGTTCGAGGACATCGGCGCCGTGCTCGACCTGACCACCGCCCAGCAACTGGACGGGCTGCCCGGGGAGGAGACCGACGTCGTCGTGCAGGTTGCCGCCAACCACGCCGCCGACGCCACGGCGCGCGCCGTCGCCGCGAGCACGCCCGGGCTGCAGGCGATCTCCGATCCCGACCAGGCCCTGCGCGCCGGCGCCAACGGCGTGCTCATCTCGAAGGCGGTCCTCCTCATCGCCGTCATCGCGCTGCTCGTCGGCGCGCTCAGCGTGGCCAACACGATGGCGATGTCGATCGCCGAGCGCCAGACCGAGCTCGGTCTGCTCGGTGCGGTCGGCTGGGCGCCGTCGCGGGTCGCGGCGCTCGTCCTCGGCGAGGGCGTGGTGGTGAGCGTGCTCGGGGCGGGGGTGGGTTTGCTGCTCGGCGTCTTCGGCGGTCGGGCGCTGGTGAACGCGCTCGGCGTCGGGTCCTACATCTCGCCGTCGATCAGCGCCTGGGTGCTCGGCCGCGGACTGCTGATCGGCATCGCGATCGGCGTGCTCGGCGGGATCTTCCCCGCTCTGCGGGTCACGCGCATGCGCCCGGCGCGCGTGCTCGAAGGCACCTGAGCGCCCGCAACCCCTTTTCCATGAAGCAGCGCGTCCGGTGCTCAGCGGCGCCGCGCGGCCGGCGCGAGGGCGGGGTTGTCCCAGCCGGCGTCGGTCGGGTTGACGTTCACGCCCGGCGGCACGATCTCGTCGATGCGATCGAGCACGTCCTCGGACAGCTGCACGTCGGCGGCGCCGAGCTGGGAATCGAGGTGCTCCATCGTGCGCGGCCCGATGATCGCCGCGGTCACGGCCGGGTGGCGGATCACCCAGGCGAGCGCGAGGTCGATGAGGGAGAGCCCCGATTCCTCGGCGAGGTGCGCGAGCGCGTCCGCCGCGTCGAGCTTGCGCTGGTTGGCCGGGAGCGAGAGGTCGTAGCGCGCCGGGAGCATCGCCGAGCGGCGCGAGCTGAGCTCGCCGGCGTCCTTGCGCCAGCGCCCCGACAGCCAGCCCCCGCCGAGCGGGCTCCAGGGGATGACGGCCATGCCGTGGCGGCGGCAGGTGGGCAGCACGTCGGCCTCGATGCCGCGGGCGAGGATCGAGTACGGCGGCTGCTCGCACACGAAGCGCTCGCGGCCGCGCCGCTGCGCGACCCACTGCGCCTCGACGATCGCCGAGGCCGGGAACGTCGAGGAGCCGATGTAGCGGACCTTCCCGGCGCGCACGAGGTCGGTGAGCGCACCGAGCGTCTCGTCGATGTCCGTGTCGAGCTCGGGGCGGTGGATCTGGTAGAGATCGATCCAGTCGGTGCGCAGGCGGCGCAGGCTGTTGTCGACCTCGCGCATGATCCAGCGGCGCGAGTTGCCGAACTCGTTCGGGTCGTCGCCCATCGTGCCGTGCACCTTCGTGGCCAGGAAGACGTGGTCGCGGCGCCCGCCCTCGAGCGCCTTGCCGACGATCTCCTCGGACTCCCCGCGCGAGTACACGTCGGCCGTGTCGATGAAGTTGATCCCGGCCTCGAGCGCGCGGTGGATGATCCGGATCGAGTCCGCGTGGTCGGTGTTGCCCCAGGTGCCGAACATCATCGCGCCGAGGCACAGCGGGCTGACCTTGACGCCGGTGCGGCCGAACGGGCGCAGCTCCATGTCCGTCACCCTATCGCCCGGTGGCGGGACCTGCGACGCTATGACGATGAGCACGCTCCCCGCCGGGCCCCGGGAGGCGCCGGCGCTCCAGACGGCCCGCTGGCTGCTGCGCCCGATCGCCTTCATGGAGTCCTGCCGCCGGCGGTTCGGCGAGAGCTTCAGCGTGATGTTCGTCGGCTTCAAGACGCCGCTGGTGATGGTGTCCGACCCCGAGGTCATCCGCGCGGTGTACAGCGATCGCCAGAACACGCTGCCGCCCGGGCGGGCGCGCACGCTGCGCCCGATCGTCGGCGCCGACTCGGTCCTGCTGCTCGAGGGCGCCGAGCACATGCAACGTCGCCGGCTCATGCTGCCGCCGTTTCACGGCGAGCGCCTGCGCGCCTACGAGTCGACGATGCGCGAGATCACCGAGACCGACATCGCGACGTGGCCGGCCGGCGAGACGTTCGCGCTGCACCCGCGCATGCAGGCGATCACGCTCGAGGTCATCCTGCGCACCGTGTTCGGGGTCACCGACCCGCAGCGGCGCGCCGCGCTCACCGAGCTGCTGCCGAAGCTCGTCAACGCCACGTCCTCGATGTCGGTGCAGCTGCGCGTCCTGTTCGCTCGCAGCTCGGGGCGCTCCGCGCCGCTGCCCGAGCTCGCCGACGCCGCGCGGGCGATCGACGAGCTGCTGTACGCCGAGATCGCCGAGCGCCGCGCCGCCGACGATCTCGACGAGCGCGAGGACATCCTCTCGCTGCTCGTGGGGGCGCGCTTCGAGGACGGTGAGGCGATGAGCGACCGCGAGCTGCGCGACCAGCTCATCACGCTGCTGCTGGCCGGTCACGAGACGACCGCGACGGCGCTCGCGTGGACCTTCGATCTGCTGCTGCGTCATCCCGCGGCGCTCGATCGCCTCGTCGAGGAGCTCGACGAGGAGGACTACCTGCGCGCCGTCATTCAGGAGTCGCTGCGGCTGCGACCGGTCGTGCCGATCACCGGGCGGCGCCTGGCCAGCGAGCTGTCCGTCGGCGGGGTGACCCTGCCCGCCGGCACCGACGTGACGCCGGCGATCTGGCTCACGCACACTCGCGAGGACCTCTATCCCGATCCGTACGCGTTCCGTCCCGAGCGCTTCCTCGAGCGCCCGCCGACGACGTACGGTTGGATCCCCTTCGGCGGTGGGGTGCGTCGTTGCCTTGGGGCCGCCTTCGCCGAGCTGGAGATGCGCGTCGTGCTGCGGGCGATGCTGCACGGGCTGCGCGTGTCGCCGGCGAGCTCGCGGGCCGAGCGCGCGATGCGGCGCAACGTGACGTTCTCGCCGCGGCACGGCACGCGCGTGCGCGTGCAGGCGCGCGAGGTCGCCGCGCCCGGCGAGGGCGAGCGCGTGCCCGCGGCCGTCGCGGGCTGAGCGGGGCCGCCGGCGCGTCATCGGGCGGCCGGCGCCGGACCTCGTCGACCCTATACTCAACCGTATGGTTGAACAACTGGCGGAGATGGATGCCGTGTTCCACGCGCTCGCCCACCGCGCGCGCCGCGACATGGTGCGCCGCCTCGCCGAGGGCGAGCTGACCGTCGGCGAGCTCGCCGAGCCGCTGACGATGTCCCTCGCGGCCGCGTCCAAGCACGTTCGGGTGCTCGAGCGCGCCGGGCTGGTCCGCCGCACCGTCCAGGGGCGCCGGCACGTGTGCCGCCTGGAGGCGTCGCCGCTCGCCTCCGCGTCGGCCTGGCTGCGCTTCTACGAGGGCTTCTGGTCGGACCGCCTCGACAGGATCGAGTCGCTGCTGCGGGCCGAGCCCGATCGCGGGTAGGGCGCGATCGCTGCGGTCCCTGGCGAGGGCTCGATCGCCATCGTGGCGCCCGCCGTCGTCGCGGGCGCGACCGCCGTGGCCGCTGCGGCGTCCCGCCGGTACGGGCAGCCCCTCGACGGATCTCGCACGTCCGGCGGGCCGCGCTTAAAGCGCGGGCCGATCGGACCGATATACGGGGAATCCCCCTCCGCGTGCGTCGGTTGCCGACGCCACGCACCCCAACGACCCCGTTGATGCCTACGCCGTACCGCAGCCGTCAATCGCCGCTCGCCGGCCCGCGACGCCGCGTCCGCATCGTCGGCGGCAGCTCGCGCCGAGGCGGTCTGCTCGCCTTCGTCGCCGTCCTCATCGGATGCGGGGTGCTGGCCGCGTCCGCGCTCGGCGGGTCGGGCGGCTCGTCCGTTCCCGCCACGTCGCCCGACGCGACGATGTACATCACGAACGGCTCGGTCAGCGCGCTCGTGCGCTCGGGCAACACGCTGTATCTGGGCGGGAGCTTCAGCACCGTCGGCCCGCGCCTCGGCCCGCTCGTCGGCCTCGATCCGAGCACGGGCGGCGACAGCCCGGCGTTCCCGAAGGTGAACGTCGGCGGCAACATCGACGCGGTCGCGAGCGATGGCGCCGGCGGCGAGTACGTCGGTGGCACATTCGACTCGATCGGTGGGGTTTCGCTGCGCAACGCCGCGCACGTCCTCGCCGACGGCACGGTGGACACGAACTGGGAGCCGAATCCGAGCAGCACGGTCGACGCCATCGCCGTCAGCGGCGCCACGGTGTATCTGGGTGGCTACTTCTCGGGTCCGACCGCGATCAACGGATCGGTGACCCGCAACTACGCGGCGGCGGTCGACGCGACCACCGGGACCGCCACCGGCTGGGACCCGAATCTCAACGGTGAGGTCCTCGCCCTCGCCGTGAGTGGCGGCACGGTCTACCTCGGCGGCGGCTTCACCGAGGCCAACGGCGCGACCGCACGCAACTACGCCGCCGCCGTCGATGCCACGAGTGGAACGGTCACGTCGTTCGACCCGGACCTCAACAGCCCCGTGCAGACGCTCGCCGTCAGCGGCGGCACCGTCTACCTCGGCGGCGGCTTCACGATGATCAACGGGTCGACGACGCGCGATTACCTCGCCGCCGTCGACGCGACCTCCGGCACCGACACCGGCTGGAGCCCGAACGTGAACGGTGGAAGCGTCATGTCGCTCGCCGTCAACGGCGGCGCCGTCTACATCGGTGGCGACTTCACGAGCGTCGAGAACTCGAGCGGCACCGGCTCCGTCACGCGCAACCATGCGGCCGCGGTCGACACCACCCACGGGTACGACACCGGCTGGAACCCGAACCTGAACGGGAACGTGTACGCCCTCCTCCTCGACGGTGGCACGGTCTACCTCGGCGGAGACTTCCACGGCGCCGGCGCGGCGAACGGGACGCTCACGCGCAACTACGCGGCCGCCGTGGACGCGACGAACGGAACGGCGACGTCGTGGAACCCCGATCTGGACGGCGACGTCTACGCGCTGGCGGCTGCCGGCGGTTCGATCGTCGCCGGCGGCACGTTCAATTCCGCCGGCGTGCAGGAGCGCAGCAACGCGGCGGCGATCGACGTCGGCAGCGGCGCGGTCACGGCCTGGAATCCCGACGTGAGCGGGAGCGTGAACGCGCTGGCCGTCGGCGACGGCACCGTGTACCTCGGTGGCGCCTTCTCGGGCGCGAACGCCGTCAACGGCTCCGCGACGCGTGACTACGCGGCGGCCGTCGACGCCGGCACCGGTGCGGTCACTCCGTGGAACCCGAACGCCAACGGCACCGTCGACGCGCTCGCCTTGGACGACAGCACCGTGTACCTCGGCGGGAGCCTTACGAGCATCGAGAACTCGAGCGGCACCGGCTCGGTCTCGCGCAACCACGCCGCCGCCGTTGATGCCACCGAGGGTCACGACACCGGCTGGAACCCGAACGCCAGCGGCGCCGTCGACGCGATCGCCGTGAGCGGTGACACGGTGTACCTCGGCGGTGACTTCTTCGGCGCGAACGCCATCAACGGCTCGGCGACACGCAATTACGCGGCGGCGGTCGACGCGGGCACCGGCGCGGTGAACGCATGGAATCCGAGCCCGAGCGGCCGCGTCTCGGCCTTGGCCGTGAGCGGCGACACGGTCTACCTCGGCGGCGGCTTCACGAGCATCGAGAACTCGAGCGGCACCGGCTCGGTGGCTCGCAACTACGTCGGCGCGGTCGACGCCACCGAGGGTTACGACACCGGCTGGAACCCGAACGCCGACGGCAGCGTGTCGGCGCTCGCGGTGAGCGGCGACGTGGTGTACCTCGGCGGGGACTTCACGAGCGTGGGCGGAACCTCACTCAACGCCCTCGCGGCCGTGGACGCGACGAGCGGCGCCGTGACCACATGGGATCCGAGTCTGGACGCCGACAGCATCGACGCGCTGCTGGCGGCCCCGGACGGAACGATCTACGCGGGCGGGTCGATGACCGGCGGCCTGGCGTCCTTCAGCGTCGCGCCGGCGAACACCGTCGCGCCGCAGATCAGCGGCGCCGCGATCGTCGGGCAGACGCTCACCTGCCAGACCGGCACCTGGGTCGGGAGCACACCGCAGACGTACGCCTATCAGTGGCTGCGCGGCGGAGTGCCGATCGGCGGGGCCACGAACGCCGCGTACGCGACGACCAACACCGACCTCGCGCAGGCGCTGACCTGCAAGGTCACCGCGAGCAACCTCGGCGCCACCACCGCCGCGGCCGTCAGCGCCGCGGTCACGGTCGCGGCCGCGCCGACGAGCACGACCACGAGCACCACGAGCACGAGCCTGGGGACGCCCGGCCCTCGGAGGCCGCAGTCCGCACGGCCGAACCCGACCAGCGAGTTCTCCCCCCCACACGCGCCGTACGTGAACACCACCACCGGGTCGATCACCGTCGTCGAGCGGCTGCACGATCCGGGCGACCTCAGCTCGCGGGCGGCCTACAGCAGCGTCCCGAAGTGGGTCCTGTACGGCAGCGCACGCCTCGCCGTCCCGGACGGCGGGACGGCGACGTTCCTGATCTCCCCCGGGGCCGCAGCGCGCGCCGCGCTTCGCGCCGCGCGACGTCACAATGCGGGGATCCGCGTCGGCGTGCTGGTCACCTTCCAGTCCGCCTACGGTGGACGGCCCGTGTCTCACACACAGACGCTCACGGTCGTCCTGCACTACCACTGAGCGCCCCGGCTGCTGGCGCGGCGTCAGGGCGATCGCGAATAGGAGCCGCCCGCTCGGCCTCAGGCGACTGTCAACGGTCGGGCTCCCCCCAAAAGCCGGCACAATGGTACGGTTTGTGTACTCGTGCGTACGTTTGTCGGCGGGTCCACGGGTGATTGCAGGCACCGGCGCTCGGCCTGGGTGGAGCCAGGCCGGTCGGGGATCTGGCAGAGGTCGTTTTGAAACTGAGGGCCGTCAGCGACGGCGAGAGGGAGGTTCTATGTTTGCTGTGGTGTCGTCCCGTCGACCATGGAGTCGGCGGCGCCACTCGTTGAGCGAGCAGGGGCGCGGCGGCGTGTTGGCCGCCCGTCCCCGCGTTATGAAGCGCGGCACGGGTCTGATGATCGGCCTGTTCCTGCTCTCATGGGGGCTGCTGGCCCCGGCCGGCGCGCAAGCGATCCCCACACCGGCGCAGGACCCGTTCTACTCCTACACGGGGGCCGTACCGCTGTCGAGCATCGCGCCCGGCACGGTCATCAACACCCGCGTGGTGTGGTACCACGTCGTGGGCATTCCGTTGCCGATCCAGACGATCCAGCTGCTGTACCGCTCGACGGGGCAGCTCGGTCAGCCGACCGTGAACGTGACGTCCGTCCTGGAGCCCTTGTGGCGCTCGAAGGCCCCCAACGTCGTCGCGTATGAGTCCTTCTATGACTCGCTCAATCCCAACGACGAGCCGTCGTATGAGATCGCGGGCGGGCTGTCGCTGGGCGGCCTGCTGCCGGCCTTCGAGACGGCGCTCGTGGCGCCGGAGCTGCTGGAGGGTAACGTCGTCGTGATCGCGGACACCGAGGGCGAGAACGCGGACTTCGCCGACGGGCCCGTATACGGGATGAACACACTGGACTCGTTGCGGGCGGCGATCGCGTCGTCGCTGACCGGTCTGCAGAACACGACGAAGATCGGCATCCTCGGCTACTCCGGCGGTGCGATCGGTGCGGAGTGGACCGCCGAGATGGCTCCCACCTACGCGCCGGACATCAACCGCCTGCTCGTCGGATCGGCGATGGGCGGCGTGCTCGTGGACCCGGACCACAACCTGTACTACGTCAACGGGAGCAGCGCGTGGGCCGGCATCCTGCCGATGGCCGTCATCGGCGTGGCGCGTTCATTCAACGTCAATCTCGTCCAGTACCTGACCCCCTACGGTGTGCAGCTGTACAACAAGTTGCAGACTGCCTCGATCGTGAACATTCTCCTGCAGTATCCGGGCCTCACCCTGCAGCAGCTCTTGCTGCCGCAGGACGTGCCGCCGGAGAGCATCCCGATCTATGTGCACATCGTCAATCAGCTGATCATGGGTGCTAACGGCACGCCGACGGTGCCGTTGTTCATCGGCCAGGGCGGCAGCGCGAACGTGGAGGGCACGGTCGGCAACCAGCCGGGGATTGGTATCGGCGACGGTGTGATGGTCACCGGCGACGTGCGTGCGCTCGCCTCGGAGTACTGCCAACGCGGGGTGAGCGTCCAGTACAACGAGTACTCCGGACTCGGCCACGTGGCCAGCGCGCTCGCGTGGCTCGCGCAGGCGCTGCCGTGGTTGAACAACCGGTTCGCCGGCCAGCCGGCACCGCAGGACTGCTCCACCATCCCGCCGGGCAACTCGATCGCTCCGGTCGTCCTCGGGGTCAGCCCGATCACACCCTGACTCGCCCGGGCCGGAGCGCCGCACGGCGCTCCGGCCCGCCGCGAGACGGCAGCGCGCACGTCGGCCGAGGGCCGACGTGCGCGCGGAGCACCAGCCGTCGCCGCTTGGCCCGCGGTGCCGTCAGGTGACGGGAACCGCGTCGCCCACCAGCATGCGGCGGTCGGGGGCTGTGCGGCGGGCGTGCCAGAAGCCCAGTCCGACCAGTGTGCCCATGATCGCGGCCAGGATGAACGCCGCGATCGCTCCCCAGAGCATGATCTCGCCCACGGTGGCAAAGGCGTAGGCCTCGAGCAGCAGGCCCCGCAGGGTGGTGCCCTGGAACGAGGTCTGCTCGAGCGTCTTCAGCGCCGTGTTCGACGGGTTGGCCAGGGCAGCTGCGCTGATCTTCGAGTACACGCCCCCGTAGGGCATCTCCGACAGATGCACGGCGATGAAGTCATCGGCCCACGTCTTCGCCTGAGCGCCGGTGAGGAGCTCCTGGCCCGCGTACTGCGACACGGACGGAATCATGCTCGGAGTGATCTCGGTTCCCGGCTTGGGGTGTGCGAACGCGGCCTTCGGCGGGAACGTGATCTGCTGCTCAGCGAGCTGGGAGTGGACGTTGGAATGCACGAAGCCGTAACCCACAGCCAGCAGCCCACCGGCCACCAGCAGCACAACGACGGCGACGACGCCGACGGCACTCGCGAGAACGTCAAAAACCTTGCGTGACATTTTGGTGTGCTCCTCTCCCGGCTACCCCGGATCTGGTTGACACGGTCATGATCGACTCTGGGTGATCGGCCGTCGTCGGCGTCGCGCCGCCGTGTCGTCTCGGCGAACTACTCGGCGGGACGCGGCCGTACCGTGGGGGTCGCTTCGGGTTGTGCGCGCGGGCGCCGGGCGTGTCGCGCGTCAGCTGCCGTCCAGCGCCCGTCGCAGCACATCGCGCAACGTGCGCTGGTCGGCGGCCGACAGCCGCCGCAGCGACTCCGGCGCGGCGCTCATGCACCCGCGGATGCGGTCACGCGTCGCCACCCCGAGTGGGGTGAGCACGACCTGTCGCACCCGCCGGTCGCCCTCGTAGGGCTTGCGCTCCACCAGGCCCCGCGCCTCGAGCCGATCGACGATGCCGGTCACGTTCGAGTTGTCGCAGCGCAGGGTGGTGGCGATCTCGTGCATGGGCATCGGCACGTCAGGATCCATCTGCACCAGCGCGCCCGCCTGCGCGGGATGGAGCTCCAGCTCGGTGGCGACGGCGAGGAAGCGCCGACGCTCGGTCGTCACGAGCTGGTGCACGAGCGCCCACGCCTCATCCGCGGCCGTCGCTCGCCGAGTCTTGACCGCTGCGGCCGCGGGCGTCATCCCGGTGAGGATAGCTGAGCAGATCAATAGTTGACAACCTCAAATATGGAGCTAGCCTACCGTCTCGTGTCCACCCAGAAGCCAGCGATCGAGGTCGAGCAGCTCGTGCGTGAGTTCCGTAAGGGTCCGCGGGCGGTCGACGGCATCGACCTCGCGGTCGCCCCGGGTGAGATCTACGGCTTCCTCGGTCCCAACGGCGCCGGCAAGTCGACCACCGTGCTCATGCTCACGACCCTCTTGCCGCCGACCGCGGGCCGGGCGACCGTGGGCGGGTACGACATCGCGCGCGAGGGTGCCCAGGTCCGCGCCTCGATCGGCGCGGCCCTCCAGGAGGCGGCGCTCGACGCGATCCTCACCGGTCGCGAGCACCTGGCGCTGCAGGCGACCCTGCAGGGGATCCCAAAGGCTCAGCGGACGCGCCGGGCCGACGAGCTGCTCGAGCGGGTCGGCCTGACCGAGGCTGCCGATCGCCGGGTCGGCGGTTACTCGGGCGGTATGAAACGGCGCCTGGACCTCGCGCTCGCGCTGGTGCACGACCCGCGCATCCTGTTCCTCGATGAGCCGACGACGGGGCTGGATCCGCAGAGCCGCAGCGCCCTGTGGGAGGAGGTGGCACGGCTGGCCCACGACGAGGGCATGACCGTGTTCCTCACCACCCAGTACCTCGAGGAGGCCGACGCGCTCGCCGATCGCGTCGGCATCATCGACCGTGGGACGATCGTCGCCGAGGGCACGCCGGCCGAGCTGAAGGCGCAGATCGGCAGCCCGAGCGTCGAGATCGTTCCGGCCGACGTCACCCAGCAGGACACGCTCGCCGAGCGGCTGGGGGGATTCGGCGCGCTCACGCGCAACGGGCGCGGCAGCCTCACGGTCCAACTGCCCGGCGGCGAGGAGCAGCTGGCCGCCGTCGTGCGCACGCTCGATCAGGCGGACCTCCACGTCGCCTCGCTGCATCTGCACCAGCCGACGCTGGACGACGTGTTCCTGGCCAAGACCGGGCGCAAGCTCGAGGGTGCAGCCGATGCCGACGACGCCGGCACGGACGAGCGGGCGCCGGCGCGGCGGGGGCGTCGTGGTCGCTGAGCACCCCACTGCGCCCGGCCTGTTCGAGCAGATCGCCGTGCTGGCGCGCCGATCGGTCAAGCGTTCGCTGCGTCAGGGAGCACTGCTGCTGTTCCCGCTGCTGTTCCCGCTCATCCTGTTCGCGATCAACGGCAGTGCGCTCGGGGCGGCCCGCAAGATCCCCGGGTTTCCACCGGTGAGCTATCGCGACTTCGCGCTGGCGGTCACCTTCATGCAGGGAGCGCTGTTCGTGTCGGTCACCGCGGGCACCGACCTGGCCCGGGACATCGAATCGGGCTTCTTCAACCGGCTCGCGCTGACGCCGATCCGCGGCGCCGCGCTCATCGCCGGCCAGCTGGGCGGACCGGTGGTGGTGGCCTGCGTGCAATCGACGTGCTACCTGCTCATCGGCGTGGCGAGCGGGGTGGGCGTGGTGAGCGGCGTCGGCGGCGCGTTCGTGCTGCTGCTGCTGTCGATCCTCATCGCCTTCGCGTTCGCGGGACTCGGCACGTTGATCGCGCTGCGGTTCGGCAGCGGCGAGGCGGTGCAGGCCGTCTTTCCGCTGCTGTTCGTGACGGTGTTCCTCAGCTCGTCGAGCCTGCCGCGCAACCTCATCCAGGTGCAGTGGTTTCGCGAGGTGGCGACCTACAACCCGGTTTCCTACCTGATCGAGGGGATGCGCAGCCTGATCATCACCGGCTGGGACGGCCGTGCGCTCGCGCTCGGGTTCGGCTTCGCGCTGCTGCTGGCGGTCATCAGCCTGGGCCTGTCCGGTGCGGCGATGAAGAACCGGCTGGTGCGCACATGAGGCGCTTCGGGTTCGTCGCGCGCGCGGTCGCGTGGCGCTCGCTGCATAACACGTTCGTCAGCCCGGCCATCCTTCTGCCGTCGATCATCTTCCCGCTGTTCTTCCTGGCCGCGTTCGCCGGTGGCCTGTCGAAGATCGCGCAGGTGCCGAACTTCCACTACGGCCCGGGCTACACCGCGTTTCAGTTCGTGTTCGTGTTCCTGCAGTCGGCGGCGTTCGGTGGGGTGTTCACCGGCTTCGCGATTGCGCGCGACTTCGATTCCGGCTTCGCCCGGCGGCTCCTGCTCAGCGCACCGCGCCGCAGCGGGATCATCGCCGGCTACGCGATCGGCGCGCTTGGTCGGTGGGTCGTCACCGGCACGGTGGTGACGCTGGCGGCGCTCGTGGCCGGGATGCGAGTGGACGGGGGCGGGGTGGACCTCGGCGGCCTGCTGGCGCTCGGGGTCTGCATGAACCTCGTCTGCGCCCTGTGGGGCTGCGGCGTGGCGATGTTCCTGCGCACCGAGCAGGCGGGCGCGCTCATCCAGATGCCGGTGTTCGTGGCCCTGTTCCTCGCGCCCGTGTACGTGCCGCTCGCGCTGCTCAGTGGCTGGATCCACACCGCGGCGAAGTACAACCCGGCCTCGGTGGCGCTCGAGGCCTCACGCGGCCTGTTCGCCGGTGCGCCGACGAACGTCGCGCTCGCATTCGGGCTGTTCGCGGCCGGCATCGCGCTGATGGCGGTGTGGGCGCGCCGCGGGCTGGCGTCGGCCGAGCGCGCCGGCTGAACGTCGGCGGCGGTGCCGACGATCGGCACGTCGTGCAGACCTCGCGGTGTTCGGGGTCTGCGACTCCCGTTGGCTGGTCCGAGGTAGAGACAAACCGCCCGGTACCAGGTGGTCCGCGCAAGCCCAGTGACGGACTCGAACCGTCGACCCCTTCCTTACCATGGAAGTGCTCTACCAACTGAGCTAACTGGGCGGGTCGCAGCACTCTAGCGCGGCCGGCCGCGATCGATCGGGCCGCGGCGGACGCGGCGCCTCCGGAGCGCGGGGACTGAAGGGCCCTTCAGGCGTGCAGCGTCACGGCCTCGCCCGCGGTGACCGTGGTCACGGGCAGGCCGAGCCCGGCCACCTTACTCGGCAGGTCGAGTCGCAGCCAGCGCGAGACGCGTGCGCTCAGCGTCGAGACGATCACCTCATCGAACCCGCGCAGATTGACCGCGTCGTGGATGGCGGCCATCGGGTCGGGGTCTCCCACGATCCCGTCCACGTGCGCGCCGGCCGCCTCTTCCAGCAGGGGCACGGCCGTGCCGATGACCTGCTGTGCCTCGCTCTCGGCGACATCGTCGGCATCGACCACCTTGTGCATGCCGTGGGTCGTCTTGGGCACGAGCAGGGTGAACACGCACGGACCCCGGTGCGCTCGCTCGCGGACGGCCTCCAGCAGAGTGTCGGTGGCCGCGGTCTTGTGCGCGACGATCAGTACGCGCGCGGGGGCGGAGGACTCCATGTCGGAACTCCTTTATTTCAGAGGTACGTGCTTCGATCTTCCCACGGCGACGGCCTCGATTCCAGGGCGCAAGGGGCGGGCCATGTGCGAACATACGTTCGTGTCGGTGAAGGGATCCGCCTACGCGCGCTTCCAGCGCGCCCTGCGCCTCGGGCGCCTCGATCAGATCCGCGACGCGGCCGCCGAGCTGCCACAGGTCGACCTCGTCGACGCGCTGCACGTCTGCCTGCTCATGAGCGCGCAGGCCGACGCGCGCTACGACCGTGCCGCCACGCGCTGGCTCGCGCGCTTCGCGATCGAGCGACCGCACGTCACGCTCGCCGACATGCAGGCCGCGCTCGCCGCGCTCGATGAGCTGCCACGCGACCCGACCGGCTCGCGCCGGGCGCTCGCCGCGCTGTGCGCCGCGCACGGTCTGGCCCGGGCCGCGCGGGTCTGCCAGGCGGACTGACTCCGCGCGGCGGCAGCTCAGCGCGCGGGCGGGCGCGGCGACTGGTCGGCCCGGATCGCCCAGCGCTCGTGGTCGCGCCACACGCCGCCGATCTTCAGGTAGGCGGGGGAGAAGCCCTCGCGCTGGAACCCGCAGCGCTGGGCGAGTGCGAGCGAGCGGGCGTTGCCCGGCTGGATGTTCGCCTCGACGCGATGCAGGCGCAGGCGATCGAACGCGTCGGCGACGACGAGGCGGAGCGCCTCGGTCATGTGCCCGCGGCCGTCGAACGGCGCGAACGCGGCGTAGCCCAGGTAGGCGCTCTCGAGCGCGTCGCGCACGATGTGCCCGAGCGTGAAGTAGCCGACGATCGATCCGTCCTCACGCGCGCAGACGAGGTAGCCGCAGAAGTCCGGCTGCTGGACGCGGCGCAGGTAGGAGTCGTACTGGGCGCGGGTGGCCGGCGGCGTCACCCAGGGGTGGTGCAGCACCACGCTCGCTCGCGTGCGCGCGATGAACTCGTCGCAGTCGTCGTGCGTCGGCGCACGCAGCGTCACCGTGGTGTGGGTGCGCTGGAAGATCCTGGATCCTGTGTGCACGGCAAGAGGATGGTGGGGGCAGGATTCGAACCTGCGTAGGCAGAGCCAACGGGTTTACAGCCCGTCTCCTTTAACCACTCGGACACCCCACCTGGTGTCAATGGCGCGCCAGCGGCGGCGACGCCGGATTCTAGCCGCTGGTCGCGCGCGGAGGGCCGAGGCGGCCCTCCGCGTTCGCTTCGACGGCGACGCTAGGACGCCTCGCGCAGGCGCTGCGCCTCGGGCAGCCCCTGCAGCTTCTTGAGCGTACGGTTCTCGATCTGGCGCACGCGCTCGCGCGTGATGTTGAACGCGCGGCCCACCTCCTCGAGCGTGCGCGGACGCGCGCCGGTCAGGCCGAAGCGCATCTCGATCACCTCCCGCTCGCGCGGGGGCAGGGCGGCGAGGACGCGGTTGACGTTCTCCTTGCGCAGCGACTCCGAGGCGATCTCGAACGGCGACTCGGCCGAGACGTCCTCGACGAAATCGGCGAGCGCCGAGTCCTCCTCCTCGCCGACCGGCTTCTCCAGCGAGACCGGCTGCTGAGCCATGCGCAGGATGTCGCGCACCTCGCGCGTCGTGCACTCGAGCTCGGTGGCGATCTCGTCCGGCGTCGGCTCGCGGCCGAGCTGCTGGATGAGCTGGCGCTCGACGTGGATCACCTTGTTGAGCTTCTCGACCATGTGCACCGGGATGCGGATCGTGCGGCCCTTATCGGCGATCGCGCGCGTCACGGCCTGGCGAATCCACCAGGTGGCGTAGGTCGAGAACTTGTAGCCGCGGCGGTAGTCGAACTTCTCGACCGCGCGGATGAGCCCGAGCGAGCCCTCCTGGATGAGGTCGAGGAACGTCAGCCCGCGACCGAGGTAGCCCTTGGCGATCGACACCACGAGGCGCAGGTTGGCCTCCACCATGTGCTGCTTGGCCATCATGTCGCCACGCTCGATGCGCCGCGCCAGGGCGACCTCCTCCTCGGCGCTCAGCAGCGGCACGCGGCCGATCGAGCGCAGGTACAGCCGCAGCGAGTCGAGGCTCGGCTCGACCGTGAGGTCGAGCTCGGCCTTACGCAGCGCCTCGATCTTCGAGCGGACGCTCTGCGCGCTCTCCTCCGGCTCCGCCGCCGGCTCGGCGGCGCGGTCGTCGTCGGCCGCCTCGCTGGGCGCCGACGCGTCGATCTCGGTACTGGCCTCCTCGGAGCTCACGAGCTCGATTGCGTGCTCGTCCAGGAAGGCATGCAGCTCCTGGATCTGCTCGCGCGTCGCGTCGGTCTCCTCCACCGCAGCGGCGATCGCCTCGACACTGACGAATCCGCGCTCTTGCGCCTCCGTGACCAGTGTCTGGATCTCGTCGACCTCAAGGACCGACGGATCCTCCGTCATCAGTGACCCACCCTTGTCGCGCAATTCCGACCCCCAAAGCTCCATCCCTCAACGCTGGCCGGCGGCGATGGCCACCGGCAGCAGCCCGATATCCCTGGTCATGCAGTTCTCGTGCGACGAGCGCGCCGTATGACGGCGATGAGGCTGAGCCCTTCTGTGTCGTCGTCGTGACGTGGGCTACCAGCCGACGCGGGAGTGATACCAGAATCGCCCGTCGGGTGATGTGCAAGTCACAAATGCCACACAAGAAACACGGTTGGTGCCCCAAACGCGCCTCAACGGCTGCGGCTGACCCGCCGCATCGCGCTCGCTACGCTTGAGCGACATGGCCGCCACGAGTCCGAAGACCTCCACGGGCCTGGCCGCCGACGTGCAGGCGCGGGCACCCTCGGTGCCGGTCGGCCTCTCGCGCGTCGGCGTGACCGGCGTGGAGAAGGTGATCCGCATCGGCGAGGAGCTGTTCTCCGCCCGCCTGGAGTGCTTCGTGGACCTCGACGCGCGGCAGAAGGGCGCGCACATGTCGCGCTTCGAGGAGGTCATCAACGAGGCGATCGGACGGGTGGTGCTCGGGGAGTCCGCCTTCGGCGCGGAGACGCTGGCCACGCACATCGCCGAGCTCGTGCGTGAGCGCCAGGGCGCGACCCGGGCCGAGGTGACGATCGCGGCCCGCTACCCCGAGCACAAGCCGGCCCCGGTCTCGGGGATCATCACCCAGG
Source organism: uncultured Solirubrobacterales bacterium (assembly GCA_963710725.1). GTDB lineage: Bacteria > Actinomycetota > Thermoleophilia > Solirubrobacterales > Solirubrobacteraceae > CAVQBJ01. Next base: position 628,435 of record CAVQBJ010000001.1, read on the forward strand.
AGATGTACACGCTGCTGGGCACGGCCGTGGCCTCCGAGCGCGGCACCCGCCGCGTCGTCGGTGTGGCGGCGACCGGGATGACCGCGTGCCCGTGCGCGCAGGAGCTCGTCGCCGCCCGCGCCCGCGAGCGGTTGGCCGCCGACCGCTTCAGCGCCGAGGAGATCGACCGCATCCTCGAGGCCGTTCCCGTGGCCACGCACAACCAGCGCGGGCTCGGCACGCTGCGCATCGGCCTGCCGGAGTCCCACGGCGGGGAGCGGATCGAGGCGACGGCGCTGCTCGCCATCGTCGAGGGCTCGATGTCCTCGGAGATCTACGAGCTGATGAAGCGCAGCGACGAGGTCGAGGTGGTCGAGAAGGCGCACCGGCGGCCGCGCTTCGTCGAGGACTGCGTGCGCGAGATGGTGGGCGGCGTCGTCGAGGCCTTCCCGTGGCTCAGCGACGACGGCTTCGTGTCCGCACGCCAGGAGAATCTCGAGACGATCCACCAGCACAACGTGGTGGCCGAGCGCCACGGCACGCTCGGCGAGCTGCGCACGGAGATCGCCAGCGGGCGCCTCGCCTCGCGCCACACCGAGCTGCGCAGCTGGCTGGACTCCTAGCCCGGGCGCCGTCCTACGCGCCGGCGCCGTGTGAGCCGACGCCGACGTCGTCGCGGCGCTCGGCCACCTCGCGCAGGCGGCGGCGCAGCCCGAAGAAGTAGTCGAGGCCCGAGAGCACGGTGATCACCACCGCGGCGTAGACGAGCAGCGTCACCCACGTGGGGTTGCTCGGGAAGGCGATGAGGGCGAGGATGGCCGCGATCTGCACGCACGTCTTCAGCTTGCCGAGCAGGCTGGCGGCGATCACCACGCCCTGCTGGGCGGCGCCGATGCGCAGCACGGTGACGGCGAACTCGCGCGCGATGATGACCATCGCCACCCAGGCGTCGAGCCGGTTGAGCGACACGAGCGAGACGAGCGCCGCGATCACGAGCAGCTTGTCGGCCACCGGGTCCATGAGCTTGCCGAAGTTCGTCACCGAGCCCGAGGAGCGCGCGATGTAGCCGTCGACGAAGTCGGTGAGCGAAGCCGCCGCGAACACGATCGCCGCGAGCACGTCGCCATCGGGCGTGTTACCGAGCAGCGCCACGACGAGCACCGGCACCAGCAGGATGCGCACGACGGTGAGCACGTTGGGCACGTTGAGCGGGAACACGAAGCCATTATGGCCACCGCAGGCGCGGCGATCGCGCGGGCTGCGGGCCCGGAGGGGCGGCCCCGACGGCGCGGCCCGCTAGGGTTCAGGCCATGCCCCTCATTCCCATGGTCATCGAGCGCACCGCGCGCGGCGAGCGCGAGTTCGACATCTACTCGCGCCTGCTCAACGAGCGCATCATCTTCCTGGGCACGCCGATCGACGATCAGATCGCCAACCTCGTCGTCGCGCAGCTGCTGCACCTCGAGTCCGAGGACCCCGATAAGGACATCTCGATCTACATCAATTCCCCGGGCGGATCGATCTACTCGGGCCTGGCCATCTACGACACGATGCAGTTCGTCAGGCCCGACATCCAGACGATGTGCGTGGGGGTGGCGATGTCGATGGGCTCGCTGCTGCTCGCCGGCGGCGCGAAGGGCAAGCGCGCCTGCCTGCCCAACAGCCGCATCCTCATCCACCAGCCGTCGGCCGGGTTCGAGGGCCAGTCGACCGACATCGAGATCCATGCGCGCGAGATCCTCAAGGTCCGCGCGCGCGTGGACGAGATCTACGCGCTTCATACCGAGAAGCCGATCGAGGAGGTCCATGTCGACATGGAGCGCGATCGCTTCTTCAACGCGGAGCAGGCCGTCGAGTACGGCCTCGTCGACCGCGTGCTCGAGAGCCATTAGGCCTATCAGGCGCGTGGCAGCGCGTCGATTCGCCTGATCCAGCGCGCGAGACGACCGTGCTCGTCGGTGAGCGTCTGGTGCTCGTCGAGCACGCGATGGAAGAGCTCGTCGTCCCCGGGGTCGCGCCGCAGCGCGAACCTCAGGAACGGGAAGGCGACGCAGTCGGCCGCGGACAGGGTGTCCCCGAACAGGAAGTCGCGCCCGTCCAGGAGATCATGGAAAAGGGCGAGCCTCGCCTGCATCAGTGTTGAGAGCTCGGCCACGAGCGCGGCGTTGGGCGCGGCGCCGGCCAGAGTGGCCTCGATGCGGTTGGGCGGTTCCTTCCACACGCGGTCGAACCAGTCGATGAAGATCGCCATCGCCGCGCTCTCGGCCGGAGCGGTCGGGTACAGCGCCGGGTCGGGCGCGATCCGCTCCAGGTGCTCGAGGATGCGCTTGGAGTCGCTGATCGCGCGTCCGCCGTCGACCAGCACCGGAACGAGCGGCTGGCCGCTGACCCGCTGCACCTCGCTGCGGTCGGCGTAGTCGATCACGACGGACTCGACCGCCAACCGCTTGTGGGCGAGCGCGAGGGCGACGCGCTCGACGTTGGTCGAGTACGGGGCCCGGTAGAGCGTCAGCGCAGCGCTCACGCGATCGAGTGCTCGATCGCCCCGAGCTGCTCGACTTCGATCCGCACGACGTCGCCGCTGGTCAGGAACTGCGGCGGGTCGAGCGCCATGCCGACGCCGCTCGGGGTGCCGGTGAGGATGAGCTCCCCCGGCTGCGGTGCGTGGACCTCGGCCAGGAACGCGACCAGCTGCGGTATGTCGAAGATGAGATCGGCGGTCGAGGCGTCCTGGCGCAGCTCGCCGTTGACCCACGTGCGCAGGCGCAGGGCGTGCGGGTCTGGAACCTCGTCGGCGGTGGTGATCCACGGGCCCCACGGGCAGAAGCCGTCCGCTCCCTTCGCGCGCGTCCACTGCGGCTCGCGGCGCTGCAGATCGCGGGCGCTGACGTCGTCGGCCACGGCGTAGCCGGCGACCTCCCCGCCGCGACCGATGACGACCGCGAGCTCGCCCTCGTAGTCCAGTCGCCGCACGACCTCGGGGCAGTGCACCGGCTCGCCCGGCGGGGCCGACGATGACGGGGTCTTCATGAAGACGATCGGCGCCTGCGGCAACTCGCCCCCGGTCTCCTGCGCGTGGGCTCGGTAGTTGAAGCCGATGCCGAAGATCGCCGGCGGTCGCGGCACCGGAGCGAGCAGGCGGACGTCCGACAGCGCCCACTCCTCCTCGGCGGCGATGATGGTGTTACCGCTCAGGAGCTGGTCGAGCACGGTCATCCCGAACGGGTACGCGGCCACGTGATCGCCGCGGACCTCGCCGGCGCGCGGCGCCTGCGATCCGGGCGGGAGGAACGTGGCCAGGCGCATGTCGGCTGGAGCGTACCCACCCGCCGCGGGGCGGTGGCGTGCGCGGGACGGCGTCCCGACGTGATACATAGGGGGCGGCGCGCCGCCGCGGCGGCAACCCGACTGCTCAAAACCCGAGGGCCGCTTACGACGCCCAGCGAGGAGGGGACGGTGGATCCACAGGGCCTGAAGGCGATTCCGTTGTTCTCGTCCCTCAGCGACGAGGACCTCGAGCTCGTGAGCACCTACGTCTCGGAGGTGTCGGTCTCGCCGGGCAAGCATCTCGTCGACGAGGGCGACTACGCGTACGAGTTCTTCATGATCCAGGATGGCACCGCGGAGGTGATCCGCGGCGGGGAGGTCGTCAATGAGCTCGCGAGCGGCGACTTCTTCGGTGAGGTCGGGCTGCTGGAGAAGCAGCGGCGGAACGCGTCCGTCGTGGCCAAGACGCCGATGCGCCTGGTCACGCTGTCGCATTGGGACCTGACCCGGCTGCGCAAGCGCTTTCCCGAGGCGTTCGCACGCCTGCGCGACGCGATGGAGGCGCGGCGCTAGCGAACGCGCCGCGGGGGCCTCGCCGTCGCCCGCGCGCGGCGGACACGCGCTAGACTGCCTCTGACCTCGCGCCTGGGCGGGGTTTTTCTTCGCCCTGCGCCGTTAACCACCATCACATCACGGGGAGCCAGATGGCCCGCGGAGACGTGCGAATTGCGGTCACCCTCGCGTGCGAGGACTGCAAGCGTCGCAACTACCAGACGAATAAGAGCAAGCGCAACAACCCGGATCGCATCACGCTGCGCAAATACTGCCGCTGGTGCCGTAAGCACACCAGCCACCGGGAGACGCGCTAGGCGCGAGGCGTGTCGTGGCCAAGGACCGCAAACGACCTCGTCCCCGCCCGGCGCCGGACGATCCGCCGTCCGACGGCGGGCTCCAGCCGGCTGCCTCGATCCCCGAGGCGGTCCGGCACGTCGGTGACGTCGACGAGTTCGACCTCGAGCTCGCGCACGGCGCCGAGCTCGCCGGCGAGGTGGCCGACAGCGGCGAGCTCGCCGTCGACCAGGACGAGCTCACGCGCGAGAGCGAGGAGGCCGCGGCCGCCGCGTTCGGCGAGGCCCCACGTGAGCGTCGTCCGGCCAAGCGCGAGGCCGCCGGTGCTCCGGCCGCGCCCCGACGCTCGCTGTTCAGTCGCGCGATCGCCTTCCTGCAGGCGAGCTGGGCCGAGCTGCAGCGCGTGCAGTGGCCCGATCGCCGCCAGGTCGCGCAGGCCACGGCCGTGGTGCTCGGCTTCGTGGCCGTGGCCGGCGTCTATCTCGGCGCGGCCGACTGGGTGGCGCAGAAGGTCGTGAACTTCATTCTGTAGCTCGCGTCCGCGCCCCGCCCCTCCCGCTTTCATCCACTTATTCAAACGCCCGTCAGGAATCGCATGTTTCGTTGGTACGTCGTCAACACTTACTCCGGTCACGAGAACAAGGTCAAGCAGAACCTCGAGCACCGTGTCGTCTCGCTCGGTCAGCAGCGCGCCGTGCGCACCGTCGTCGTCCCCACCGAGTCGGTCTCGGAGATGAAGGACAACCAGAAGGTGACGGTCGAGAAGCGCACCATGCCCGGCTATGTACTCGTCAACATGGAGCTCAACGAGGATTCCTGGGGCCTCGTGAAGGGCACGCCCGGCGTGACCGGATTCGTCGGCGCCTCCAACGAGCCGGTGCCCCTCACCCAGGGCGAGGTCGACCGGCTGCTGCGCAAGGGCGACGTCGCCGTCGCGCCGCGCACGCGCGCCCAATTCAGCATCGGCGAGACCGTCAAGGTCGTCTCCGGGCCGCTGTCGGACTTCTCGGGCGAGATCTCCGAGATCAACGAGGACGCCTCGCGCCTGAAGGTGCTGGTATCTATCTTCGGTCGAGAGACGCCGGTCGAGGTCGGCTACGACCAGGTCAAGAAGCTCTAGCGGGAAAGAACGAACATGGCAAAGAAGGTCCTCACCACCATCAAGCTCCAGGCCGTCGGCGGCAGCGCCAGCCCGGCCCCCCCGGTCGGTCCCGCGCTCGGTCAGCACGGCATCAACATCATGGAGTTCTGCAAGGCGTTCAACGCGCAGACCCAGCAGGACGCGGGCACCATCATCCCCGTCGTCATCACCGTGTACGAGGACCGGTCGTTCACCTTCGTCACGAAGACGCCGCCCGCCGCCGTGCTCATCCGCCAGGCGCTCGGCATCCCGAAGGGCTCGGGCGAGCCGCACCGCGAGAAGGTCGGCAAGATCACCGAGGCGCAGCTGAAGGAGATCGCGGCCAAGAAGATGGACGACCTCAACGCGAACGACATCGACGCGGCGAGCAAGATCATCGCGGGCACCGCCCGCTCGATGGGTGTGGAGGTGGTGTCGTGAGCCGTCACGGTCGCAAGCATCTCGAGGCGCGGGCCCGCATCGATCGAGACCACGAGTATCAGCCGGCCGAGGCGATCGCGCTCGTGCAGTCGCTGAAGCGGGCGAACTTCGACGAGTCGGTGGAGGTCCACGTGCGCACGGGGCTGAACGTCCGCCACGCCGACGAGCAGCTGCGCGGCACGATCGCGCTGCCCAACGGCCTCGGCAAGGACGTGCGCATCGCCGTCTTCGCTCAGGGCGAGAAGGCGCGGGAGGCCCAGGAGGCCGGCGCCGACGTCGTCGGCGCCGACGATCTGGCCAAGCAGATCGAGGACGGCTTCGACGACTTCGACGTCGCGATCGCCACGCCGGACCTGATGCCCGTCGTCGGGCGCCTCGGGCGCATCCTCGGTCCGTCGGGCAAGATGCCCAACCCGAAGGTCGGCACCGTGACGATGGACGTCGCCAAGGCGGTCGAGGAGTCCAAGGCCGGCAAGGTCGAGTACCGGACCGATCGCAACGCGATCGTTCACCTGCTGATCGGCAAGACGAGCTTCGACGAGCGCAAGCTGCTGGAGAACTACGCCGCCGTGATCGACGAGCTCGTCCGCGCCAAGCCGTCCGCGGCGAAGGGGCGCTACCTGCACTCGATCACGCTCGCCTCCACGATGGGGCCCGGCGTGAAGGTCGACCCGAGCCGGACCCGCGACATCATCGAGGAGGCCGCGCCGGCCGCCGCCTGAGGCCGCGGCCGACGAACGGCTACACTGCCACACCTGCAGCGCCCGCCCGAGACCTCCGGCGACCGTAAGTCCGGAGCAGGTGGAGCGATCTGGAGCGCTCTCCCTCGCTCTCGACGCCCGCCGTGCTCGGCGGACGCACCAACGAGCTGAGGACACGATGAACCGAGAGCAGAAGGCCGCGACCATCGAACTGCTGGTCGCCGATATCGAGGGGTCGGAGGCGATCTTCGCCGTCGACTACCGCGGCATCTCGGTGCCGCAGGCCGCCGAGCTGCGCACGAAGCTGCGCGACGCGGACGCGACCTTCAAGGTGGTGAAGAACTCGCTCACCGAGCGGGCCGCCGACGAGGCCGGCGCCCTCGCGCTCAAGGAGCTGCTCGCCGGCCCCACGGCGCTGACGTTCGTGCGCGGGGATGCGGCGCTCGCCGCGAAGGCCCTTGCCGACTACGCCCGCGCGACGCAGCTGCTGCCGTTCAAGGGCGGCCTCATGAACGGCGAGACGCTCGATGCCGAGCAGATCCGCAGCATCTCGCGCCTGCCCTCCCGCGACGTCCTCTACGGACAGCTCGTCGGGGTCGTCGCCTCGCCGCTCAACGGCCTCGTGCGCTCGCTCGGCGGGCTCATCGGCGGGCTGGCCGTGGCGCTCGGACAGGTCAAGGAGAAGAAGGAGTCCGGCGAGATCCCGGCCGGCGACGCGCCGGCGGCTCCGGCGGCCGAGGCGGTCGAGGAGGCCCCGGTTGCCGAGGCCGAGCCGGCTCCGGCGGTGGAGGCCGAGGAGGCCCTCGTGGCCGAGGCTGAGCCGGCGGTCGAGGAGGCCCCGGCGGCCGAGGAGGCCCCGGTGGCCGAGACCGCCACCCGAGGCCGAGGGCGAGACAGCTGAGCCGGAGAGCGCTCCGGCGGACGACGACAACCAGGCGGACGCTTCGGCGTAGCTCCGATCACCGCCGAAGCGACGAAGGAGAAACACGATGGCTACCAGCACCCAGGAGTGGATTGACGAGCTGAAGGGCATCTCGGTGCTCGAGCTCGCCGAGCGCATCAAGGCGCTCGAGGAGGAGTTCGGCGTGTCCGCGGCCGCCGTCGCGGCGCCGGTCGCGGTCGCGGCCGGCGGCGGCGCGGCCGACGGCGGCGGCGAGGAGGAGGAGCAGACGGCGTTCGACGTCGTCCTCACGGCCGCCGGCGACAAGAAGATCCAGGTCATCAAGGTCGTGCGCGCCGCGACCGGCCTCGGTCTGAAGGAGGCCAAGGCGCTCGTCGATGAGGCCCCCAAGCCCGTCAAGGAGGGCATCGACAAGGAAGAGGCCGACAAGCTCAAGCAGGAGCTCGAGGAGGCCGGCGGGAGCGTCGAGGTCAAGTAGCGCATCTCGCGCGACGCACATCGCCTTGCCACCAGGGCCCGCCGATCGGCGGGCCCTCGTCGTTGGGGGCGACGCGACGGTCACAGACGTGCCCCGCGGATCACGCGAGCGTGCCGTGCGGCGCACGCGGCGACACCCGCTGCGGTGTCGGGGCCCGCGGACCGAGGGGTGAGCTCCCTCGCTGACGCCATAGGGCGGCTAACTGACCACACCCCGCGCCCGAGGGTCACGCGACGGTGACGAATGCGCCGGGCGGGTCGCGCTGGGTGACGGCCGCGTAACCGGACCGCCGCGCGAGTGGAATGCGCCGGGCGGGTCGCGCTGGGTGACGACCGCGTAACCGGACCGGCGCGCGAATGTGCCGCGCCGGGGGAGGATGGCGCGCCGAGGCGCATTCCGACGGCCCGGGTGCTGCATCCCTGCGCCACCCGATGCAGACACCCGCGTCTTCATCCGTCCACGCGATCTGCCGAACGGCCGATTTTCCGGTAAAGTCGCCCTCGCCAGCGAATAGCCGTAGCCGCCCAGAAGCATGGCACCGCGCCACATACGCGGGTTTGCCCCGGGCGGGGTCCGTGAGCGTTGGCTGCCCTTCCGGGGGCGTAGCCTTGCTGTGCTATCTTTGCTGGTCGCGCTCTTTGCGGAGCGCGCCCCTCGCCGGGACCCGTCACCCCCGACCCTCTTAGGAGTCGCTCCTTGGCTGCTGCTGATGCCCTTCGGACGCGTCGCACGTTCGCGCGTCTGTCCAAGTCCCTGGACGTTCCCAACCTCATCGACATCCAGCGCCGCTCCTTCGAGTGGCTCACCGACCCGAAGAGCGGCGGGCTGCGTGAGACGATCGATGACATCTCGCCGATCGAGGACTACACCGGCAACCTCGCCGTGCAGTTCGGCGAGTTCACGTTCGACGAGCCGGTCGCCTCGATCGAGCAGTGCCGCGAGAAGGACCTCACATACGCACGCCCGCTGACCGTCACGGTCGCGTTCATCAACCGCGAGACCGGTGAGATCCGCGAGCAGTCGGTGTTCATGGGCGACTTCCCGTGGATGACCGAGCGCGGCACCTTCATCATCAACGGCACCGAGCGCGTCGTCGTGACGCAGCTCGTGCGCTCGCCGGGCGCCTACCTGATGGAGCCCAAGGACCGCGAGAAGCAGGTCTTCATCGCCAACCTGATGCCGGCCCGCGGCTCGTGGCTCGAGCTCGAGATCGACAAGAAGGGCAAGGTCTACGTCCGCATCGACCGCAAGCGCAAGCTCCCGGTCACGGTGCTGCTGCGTGCCATGGGCTACGCGACGGACGAGGAGATCCTGCGGCTGTTCGACAACTCGCTCTACATCCGCAACACGATCGAGTCCGACACCGAGCCGACGCGCACCGAAGAGGGCGCGCTGATCGAGCTGTTCAAGAAGCAGCGTCCGGGCGAGCCGCCGAGCGTGGAGAACGCGCGCGCGCTGCTCAACCAGCTGTTCTTCGACCCCAAGCGCTACGACCTCACGCGCGTCGGTCGCTACAAGCTCAACTCGCGTCTCGGCCTCGACATCGACCTCGACACGCGCACGCTGACGCACGACGACATCCTCGCGCTCGTGCGCGAGCTCGTCTCGCTGCCCAAGCGCCTCGGCCTGCCCGAGGAGCCCGAGGTCGAGATCAAGGACTACGCCGCGGAGGCCGTCGGCATGCCCCGCGAGCCGGTCGCCGACCACCTCGACGAGTACGAGCACTTCGGCAACCGCCGCCTGCGCACCGTCGGCGAGCTCATCCAGGAGGCGTTCCGGATCGGCCTCTACCGCATGGAGCGCGTCGTGCGCGAGCGCCTCACCACCGAGGACGCCGACACGATCACGCCGCAGACGATCATCAACATCCGCCCGGTCGTGGCGGCGCTGAAGGAGTTCTTCGGCTCCTCGCAGCTGTCGCAGTTCATGGACCAGACGAACTCGCTCGCCGGACTGACCCACCGCCGGCGCCTGAGCGCGCTCGGTGCGGGCGGACTGACGCGCGAGCGCGCGCCGATCGAGGTGCGCGACGTGCACCCGACGCACTACGGGCGCATGTGCCCGATCGAGACGCCCGAGGGACCGAACATCGGCCTCATCGGCTCGCTGTCCTCCTACGCGGAGGTCTCCGAGCACGGCTTCGTGACGACGCCCTACCGGGTCGTCAAGGACGGCATCGTCACCGACGAGCTCGTCCACCTCGACGCCACCCAGGAGGAGGAGCGGATCATCGCCCAGGCGAACGCTCCGTTCGATCCCAAGAGCGGCAAGCTCTCCGAGAAGGAGATCCTCTGCCGCACCCAGGCCGGCCAGTACGTGACGGTGCCGCCGAAGGAAGTCGACCTCATGGACGTCTCCCCCGAGCAGATCTGGTCGGTGGCGACGGCGATGATCCCGTTCCTCGAGCACGACGACGCCAACCGCGCCCTGATGGGCTCGAACATGCAGCGCCAGGCGGTGCCGCTGCTGAAGGCCGATGCCCCGCTCGTGGGCACCGGCATGGAGCGCCGCGCCGCGCTGGACACCGGCGACGTCCTGCTCACCCGCCGGGCCGGCAGCGTCGACTACGTCGACGCGGACAAGATCGTCGTCGAGACCTCGAACGGAGAGAAGGACGAGTACGAGCTGCAGAAGTTCATGCGCTCCAATCAGGGCACGCTCATCCACCAGAAGCCGCGGGTGACGAGCGGGCAGCACGTCAAGGCGGGCGCGGTGCTCGCCGACGGCTCCTCGACCGACCAGGGCGAGATGGCGCTCGGCAAGAACCTGATGGTCGCCTTCATGTCCTGGGAGGGCTACAACTTCGAGGACGCGATCATCCTCTCCAAGCGCCTCGTGCAGGACGACGAGCTCACCTCGATCCACATCGAGGAGTACGAGATCGACGCCCGCACGACGAAGCTCGGCGAGGAGGAGATCACCCGCGACATCCCCAACCGCTCCGAGGAGTCGCTGCGCAACCTCGACGACCGCGGCATCGTTCGCGTCGGCGCCGAGGTGTCGAGCGGCGACCTGCTGGTCGGCAAGGTCACGCCGAAGGGCGAGACCGAGCTCACGGCCGAGGAGAAGCTCATCCGCGCGATCTTCAAGGAGAAGGCGCGCGAGGTGCGCGACACCTCGCTGAAGGTGCCCCACGGCGAGGGCGGCGTGGTCATCGACGTGATGACGTTCAGCCGCGACGCCGGCGACGACCTGCCGCCGGGCGTCAACGACCTCGTGCGCGTGTTCGTGGCCAAGAAGCGCAAGATCTCCGAGGGCGACAAGCTCGCGGGGCGCCACGGCAACAAGGGCGTGATCTCGAAGATCGTCGATCCGCAGGACATGCCGTTCCTCGAGGACGGCACGCCGGTGGACGTCATCCTCAACCCGCTCGGCGTGCCGAGCCGCATGAACGTCGGGCAGATCCTCGAGACGCACCTCGGCTGGGCCGCGGCGCAGGGCTGGTATGACGACGGCTCGCCCGAGTATCAGCTCGCGCACGGCAAGGGCGACACCACGGGCGGCAAGGGCCGCGTCTACATCTCCACGCCGGTGTTCGACGGCGCGACGGTGCAGGACGTCGACACCGCCCTGGTCAAGTGGCAGGACGAGCACACGGGCCGCATCCGGATGGATATCGACAAGAGCCGCCGTCTCGGCGAGCAGGCGTCGGGCAAGATGACGCTCTACAACGGGCGCACCGGCGAGCCCTTCGCCCAGCAGGTGACGGTGGGGTACATGTACATCCTCAAGCTCCTGCACCTCGTCGACGACAAGATCCACGCGCGCTCGACCGGGCCGTACTCGCTCGTCACCCAGCAGCCGCTGGGCGGCAAGGCGCAGTTCGGCGGTCAGCGCTTCGGCGAGATGGAGGTGTGGGCGCTGGAGGCCTACGGCGCCGCGTACACCCTGCAGGAGATGCTCACGATCAAGTCCGACGACACGGTCGGGCGCGTGAAGGCCTACGAGGCGATCGTCAAGGGCGAGAACATCGCCGAGCCGTCGATCCCCGAGTCCTTCAAGGTCCTGCTCAAGGAGATGCAGTCGCTGGCGCTCGACGTCAACGTCGTCTCCGAGGAGGGCCAGCGCGCCGAGATGCGCGACGAGGACGACGACCTGCTGCGCGCCGCCGAGGAGCTCGGCATCGATCTCTCCGGCGTGCGGGCGATGCCCGGCGGCGAGGAGCTCGAGGGCGGCGAGGCCGAGGAGGACGGCGCCGAGGCGTCGAGCAACGGCGGCGATCCGGAGGCCGAGGGCAACGACGAGGCGATCGTCGAAGCCGGCGGCCTCGGTGCCGACGAGGAGCTCGGGTTCGGATTGTCCGTCGAAGAGCTCGCCGAGGACACCGAGACGTAATCCGCACCGCTCGCGTGAGCCGGTCTCCACGGAGGCTGGCTCACGCCATCACCCCGGCCTGGCACAGCGCGAGGCCACCCTTTTTCCCTGATTCACCTGCGAGCGAAAGTGCCCCTCTCTCATGATCGACATCAATAACTTCGACGCCATCGAGATCTCCCTCGCCTCCTCCAAGCAGATCCGCAGCTGGAGCTCCGGGGAGGTCACCAAGCCCGAGACGATCAACTACCGCACCCTGAAGCCCGAGAAGGACGGCCTGTTCTGCGAGCGCATCTTCGGTCCGACCAAGGACTGGGAGTGCTACTGCGGCAAGTACAAGCGCGTCCGTTACAAGGGCATCGTCTGCGAGCGCTGCGGCGTGGAGGTCACCCGGTCCAAGGTGCGCCGCGAGCGCATGGGCCACGTCGACCTCGCCGCCCCGGTGAGCCACATCTGGTTCTTCAAGGGCGTGCCGAGCCGCATCGGCTACCTGCTCGACATGGCTCCGAAGGACCTCGAGAAGGTCCTCTACTTCGCCGCCTCGATCATCACCTGGGTCGACGACGAGGCCCGCGAGAAGGACGTCGAGAAGCTCGAGAAGGAAGTCAACAAGGTCCTGGACTCCTACACCGCCGAGCGCGAGGAGCGCGTCCTCGAGCTGCGCGAGTCGCTGGCCCGGCGCGAGAAGTACCTGCAGACGGCCAAGCAGACCGGGTTCTCCGACGACGACCACCTGTGGGCCGACTCGCTCGACATCAACCTCTCGAAGATCTCCGAGGAGGAGCGCGAGAAGCTGCTCAAGGAGCTGCGCAAGACCTTCGAGGCCGACATCGCCGACACCGAGGCCTATATCGAGGACGCGGCCGAGCGCATGCGTCAGGTGTGGGAGCTGTTCAAGACGATGACCCCGAAGCAGATCGAGCACGACGAGACGATCTTCCGCGAGCTCAAGGAGCGCTTCGGCTCCCCGTACGGCTTCGGCGAGTACTTCCGCGGCGGCATGGGCGCCGAGGCGATCCGCGACCTGCTCCAGCAGGTCGACCTCGAGGCCGAGCGCGTCGAGCTCGAGGACCAGGTCAAGAACGGCAAGGGCCAGAAGCAGGCCCGCGCGGTCAAGCGCCTGAAGGTGGTCTCCGCCTTCATCCAGTCGGGCAACAAGCCCGAGATGATGGTCCTCGACGCCGTGCCGGTGATCCCGCCGGAGCTGCGCCCGATGGTCCAGCTCGACGGCGGCCGCTTCGCCACCTCCGACCTCAACGACCTCTACCGCCGCGTCATCAACCGCAACAACCGCCTCAAGCGGCTGCTCGACCTCGGCGCGCCGGAGATCATCGTCAATAACGAGAAGCGCATGCTGCAGGAGGCCGTCGACGCCCTGTTCGATAACGGCCGCCGCGGCCGCCCGGTCACCGGGCCGGGCAACCGCCCGCTGAAGTCGCTGTCGGACATGCTCAAGGGCAAGCAGGGCCGCTTCCGCCAGAACCTGCTCGGCAAGCGCGTGGACTACTCCGGGCGCTCGGTGATCGTCGCCGGCCCCTACCTGAAGCTGCACCAGTGCGGCCTCCCGAAGATCATGGCGCTCGAGCTGTTCAAGCCGTTCATCATGGCCCGGCTGGTCGAGCGCAAGTCGGCGCAGAACATCAAGGCGGCCAAGAAGATGGTCGACTCGATGATCGGTGAGGTGTGGGACGTGCTCGAGGAGGTCATCCACGAGCACCCGGTGCTGCTCAACCGCGCGCCGACCCTGCACCGCCTCGGCATCCAGGCCTTCGAGCCGCTGCTCGTCGAGGGTAAGGCGATCCAGGTGCACCCGCTCGTCTGCCACGCCTTCAACGCCGACTTCGACGGCGACCAGATGGCGGTCCACCTGCCGCTGTCGGCCGAGGCCCAGGCGGAGGCGCGCATCCTGATGCTGTCCTCCAACAACATCCTCTCGCCGGCCCACGGCGCGCCGCTGGCCACGCCGACGCAGGACATGATCCTGGGGGCGTACTACCTCACGTACGGCCCGGAGGCTGAGGAGCTGGCGAAGATCGACCCGGCGACGCACGACCCGCGGCCGCATGTGTTCCGCACCGCGCAGGAGGCCGAGCTCTCCTACGAGGGCGGCGCGGTGACGCTGCACGACATCGCCGAGTTCCGTCCGCCCGGACGCGAGGGCGGACACGTGCTCACCACCGTCGGTCGCATCATCTACAACGACCGCATCGAGCGCGCGCTCGCCGAGGCGATCGGCAGCGGGTTCGACGAGACGAAGTACGTGTTCGTCAACCAGTCGATGAAGAAGCGCGACACGACGCGGCTGATCGAGGCGCTCGTGCAGACCTACGGCGCGACGACGATCTCGCTGGTGCTCGACGCGTTCAAGGACCTCGGGTTCAAGTATGCGACGCAGGCCGGCATCACGATCTCCAAGAACGACGTCGTGGTTCCGCCGGAGAAGCAGTCGATCCTCGACAAGTACGACACGCTCGTCGGCGAGATCTCCGAGCAGTACGACATGGGGCTGATCACCCAGGAGGAGCGTCACGAGGCGGTGGTCGAGAAGTGGAACGCGGCCACCGACGAGGTGGCGGACGCGATGGTGGCCAACCTGGAGACGCTCAACCCGATCTTCATGATGGCCAACTCCGGCGCGCGCGGGTCGTTCAAGCAGATCCGCCAGCTCGCCGGGATGCGCGGCCTCATGGCCAACCCGAAGGGCGAGATCATCGAGCGTCCGATCAAGGCCAACTTCATGGAGGGCCTGTCGGTGCTCGAGTACTTCATCTCGACGCACGGGGCCCGCAAGGGCCTTGCCGACACGGCGCTGCGCACCGCGGACTCCGGCTACCTGACGCGGCGTCTGGTCGACGTCGCCCAGGACGTGATCATCCGCGAGGCCGACTGCGGCACCGAGGACTACATCGAGATGGATGTGTTCAAGGACGGCGGGGAGCTCAACGACAACCTCGCCGGGCGCATCGCGGCCACCGAGATCAAGACCAAGCGCGGTCGCTCGCTCGTCGAGCAGGGCGCCGAGATCACGCTCCACGAGCTCGGACCGATCGAGGAGGCGTTCCGCGAGGACTATGAAAAGGGCAATCGCCCGCGCGTCCCGGTGCGCTCGGTCCTGAAGTGCGAGGCCACGAGCGGGGTGTGCCAGGCCTGCTACGGCCGCGCGATGGCCACCGGCCAGATCGCCCAGATCGGCGATGCCGTCGGGATCGTCGCCGCGCAGTCGATCGGCGAGCCGGGCACGCAGCTGACGATGCGGACGTTCCACACCGGCGGCGTCGCCGGCGCGGACATCACGCACGGCCTGCCGCGCGTCGTCGAGCTGTTCGAGGCGCGCAAGCCGAAGGGCCTGGCCAAGATCGCCGAGCAGGACGGGGTGGTCTCGATCGAAGAGTCCGACAAGGCGCTGACGGTCGTCATCACCGACGACTCCGGCGAGGAGCACCGGCACACGTTCCCGCGGCGGACGCGGCTGTACGTGACCGCCGGGTCGCGGATCAGCGCGGGCACGCAGCTCAACGAGGGGTCGCTGTACCCGCACGAGCTGCTGGCCATCCGCGGGCGCACCGAGACCGAGCAGTACCTCGTCAAGGAGGTGCAGGAGGTCTACAAGTCACAGGGCGTCGACATCAACGACAAGCACATCGAGCTGATCGTGCGTCAGATGCTCAAGAAGGTGCGCGTCGACCAGAAGGGCGACACCGACTACCTCCCGGGGCAGTTCGTGGACCGTTTCGAGTTCGCCAAGGTCAACGATCGCGTCAAGAACGAGAAGGGCGAGACGGCGCAGTTCGAGGACATCATCCTCGGCATCACCAAGGCCTCGCTCAACACCGACTCGTTCCTATCGGCGGCCTCCTTCCAGGAGACGACGAAGGTGCTCACCGACGCCGCGCTGGAGGGCAAGATCGATCGGCTGAACGGTCTCAAGGAGAACGTCATCATCGGCAAGCTCATCCCGGCGGCCACCGGTCTGAAGCGCTACCGGCGCATCGAGATCGAGCCGTCCGAGCCGCTGCCCCGTGCCATCGACGACATCGGCCTGCTCGATCAGGACGAGATCGCCGCCGAGCTCGGTCTCGGCAACGGTGGCGGCTTCGGCGACTACGGGCACGAGTTCGACCAGGACCTCGCCTCGCTCGAGGAGATCGGCGCCGGCGGCGGCGATCCGGGCTTCGTCGAGGAGCTCGCCGAGCTCGACGTACCCGAGGCTCCGCCGGAGGACTAGATATGGGGTGCCCGAAGCGGCCATGTGGCCGCCTCGGGTGGGCCCCCGCCCGGCCGCAGGCCGGGATCGTTTCTGAGGGGTGCCCGAAGCGGCCATGTGGCCGCTTCGGGTGGGCCCCCAGCCGGCCGCAGGCCGGCATCGTCTCAATGTGGGGTGCCGGGGGCGGCCATGTGGCCGCCCCCGCGTCCCGCCTCGAACAAACGGCCAGTCCGCGACGGCCGGGCCTGCCCATCCGTCGATTGGGGGCCTCGCGGCTGAACCGTCGCCCCCGCGCGCGCCGATGGCCACCTCGTGGTCAGGCGCCCCGGGATCACCGATGCTCGCATGCTCGTCCGTGGCCTCTGCGCGCTCGCGGCCTGCCTTGGGCTGCTGCTGCTGGCCGGCCCCGGCGTGGCCCGCGCCGCCGCGCCGACGCTCACCGCCGCCGCGGCGCCGGTCGTCGCCGGCCCCGACTCCGAGCAGGTCTCGGTGAACGTGGACCCCGGTGGCCTCGACACGAGCGTCGTCTTCCAGTACGGACCCGACCTCAGCTACGGCTCCACGACGACCACCATCGACGTCCCCGCGAACTCCACGGTCCCGTACACGGTCACCTTCACGATCACCGGGCTCACTCCGGGTTCGAGCTACCACGTCCAGGCGGTGGCCTCCAATACCGACTACAACGGGGTCGTCGGCCCCGACCAGACCTTCACCGCCGGCGCGCCCGACGTGACCACCGGCGCCGCCGCGCCGGCCGGAACGACGAACTCCGGTCAGACGCTCAACGGCACCGGCAACCCCGGGGGGACGCAGACGAGCTGCTACTTCCAGTACGGGGTCGGCAACGGCGTCCTGCAGCAGGTCATCTCGGGCGTGAGCTCGGCGCTGCAGCTCGCATCGCCCCCGAGCGTCAGCTTCGACGGCGCCTCGCTCCTCCAGACCCAGACGGTGTCGATCGGCTCGGGGGTCGGCGATGTGCCCCAGCAGGCCACGCTCTCGGACCTGGCCCCGGGCACGTATCAGTACGCGCTCGTCTGCGTGAACAGCGACGGCACGACCATCGGGACGACCGAGACGTTCGCGGTCGGCCTGGCCACCGCCACCACCGGGTCGGCGACCCAGGTCGCCGCCGGCGGCGAGGTGGTCAACGGGACGGTCAACCCGTCGTCGGTCGACACCACGTACGCGTTCGAATACGGCCCGACCACCACCTACGGCACCACGACGAACTGGACCGACGTCGGCTCGGGCACCGACGACGTCGCCGTGCAGGCGACGCTCGCCAACCTCTCGCCCGGCGCGACGTACCACTACCGCGTGGATGCGCAGACATCGGGCGGGATCGTGGATGGCGCCGACCAGACGTTCACGCTCCAGCAGTCCTTCGCCGACACGGCCGCGGCGACCGATGTGACCCCGACCGGCGCGACGTTCAACGGGATCGTCGGTCCGGGCGGCCTGTCGACGAGCTACTACTTCCAGTACGGCCTGGACACCACCTATGGGTGGCAGACCACCGAGAGCGCACCGAGCAGCTCGCCGCCGCCGGCCTCGGCAGCCGTCACGTTGCCGCCGGCCGGGCAGAGCCCGCCGGCCGGTCAGACCTACCACTACCGACTCGTCGTCGTCAACCAGAGCGGCACCTTCTACGGCCAGGACGCGACCGTGACGCCGGGGCTCCCGTCCGTCGTGTCCTACGGTGCCGCCACGCCCGCCTCGGACTCGAGCGTGACCGTCGACAGCCAGATCGACACCGGCGGACTGGACACGAGCGTGCAGTACGAGGTCGGCACGACTTCGGGGAGCTACACCTCGACGGTACCGGCGACCCCGCTCGACGCTCCGAGCGGCAGCGACGTCGACGAGCCGTACCTGGTCACCGGGCTGTCGGCCGGCACGGTCTACTACTACCGCGTCGTGGTCCAGAACGCCTCGGGGACCGTCTACGGCGCCGAGCAGACGTTCACGACGCCGATCCCCCCGACCGACGCCACGACGGCGGCGACCGGGGTCGTGGCGTCGGCCGCCGTCCTCAACGGAACCGTCACCGCGAACGGCTCACCGGGCACGTACTACTTCGAGTACGCGACCGACGCCAACTACCAGGTGAGCGGCTACGACCTGAACACCAGCTCGCAGTCGTATCCGGCGTCGGCCACCGCGCAGCCGATGTCGGCTCAGCTCAACGGCCTCGCGCCGGGCACCACCTACCATTTCGCGATCGTGTCGAGCGACGGCGTCGACGCCCCGGTGGTAGGGGCCGATCAGACGTTCACGACGTCGGCCTCGGGCCTGCCGCCGGCGGTCAGTGCGCTGAGCGCGGCGAACATCACCGACACGACGGCGACCCTTCAGGCGACCGTCAACCCGCAGGGCCTCGACACGACGTACTACTTCGAGTACGGGATCGGCAGCTGCACCAGCGGCTCGCAGACGATCCCGCAGGACATCGGAAGCGGCTCGCTCGATGAGCCCGTGAGTACGGGCATCGTCGGGCTGACGAAGGGAACGACGTACACCTTCTGCGTCGTGGCCACGAACACGAACACGGGCAATACCACGACCACCAGCGCGCCCCAGACGTTCGAGACGCTCACGCCGCCGACGGCCACGACCGGTACGGTCGCCTCGCCGCAGGGCACGACCACCGCCACGCTCGCGGGCTCGGTCAACCCGAACGGCTTCGCCACCCAGGCCTACTTCCAGTACGGCACGACGGTGGCCTACGGGCAGACGACGACGGCGCAGAACGTCGCGGCCAACGCGGGCCTGACGCCCCAGAGCGTGCAGGTCCCGAACCTGATCCCCTCGACGACCTACCACTTCCGCATGGTGGCCACCAACGGCGTCGACACCACCAACGGCGCCGACCAGACCTTCACGACGGCGGCCCCACCGCAGCCGCCGGCGATCGTCGACACCGGGCCCTCGGCGATCGATGACTGCGATGCGACGATCAACGCCACGATAAATCCCGAGGGCCAGTCGACGACATGGACGTTGGAGTACGGGACCACCACCGCCTACGGCACGAGCGTGCCGATCGGCACCGTCGCCACGTCGGGCTCCTCGCCGGTCGCGGTGTCGTTCGACATCTCGAACGTGGCGCCCCCATGCACCCAGAACCCGGGACTGCTGAGCTCCGACACGCCCTATCACTACCGGATCCTCGCCACCAACCCGACCGGCACGACCACCGAGGCCGACCACACCTTCACGACGCTCACGCCGCCGGCGGCGAGCACGAGCGCCGCGGCGACGCCCGGTGCCACGACCGTCGTGCTCAACGCCGCGGTCAACCCGAACGGCTTCGCCACCACGTTCTCCTTCCAGTACGGCACCACGACGGCCTACGGGAGCACCACGTCGGGCCAGACCGCGGGCTCGAGCACCTCGACCCAGGCCGTGGCGATGTCGATCGGGTCGCTGACGCCGGCGACGCAGTACCACTTCCGGGTCGTCGCCACGAACGGGCCGGACACCGTCGTGGGCGCCG
Source organism: uncultured Solirubrobacterales bacterium (assembly GCA_963710725.1). GTDB lineage: Bacteria > Actinomycetota > Thermoleophilia > Solirubrobacterales > Solirubrobacteraceae > CAVQBJ01. Next base: position 648,188 of record CAVQBJ010000001.1, read on the forward strand.
ACCAGACCTTCACGACGGGCGAGCCGCCGCCGCCGAGCGCGTCGACCGAGGCCTTCTCGGGCGTCTCGCAGACCGCCGTGCAGCTGAGCGCGCTCGTCGACCCGCTCGGCCAGTCGACGAACTACACCTTCGAGTACGGCCTCGACTCCAGCTACGGCAACTCGACCAGCGCGCAGAACATCGGCCAGGGGTCATTGCCTCAGCTCGCGGCGGCCTCGCTCACCGGGCTGCAGCCCAACACGACGTATCACTTCCGCGTCGTGGCCACGAACCCCTCCGGCTCGACGTGGGGCAGCGATGACACCTTCACGACGCTCGCCGCGTCGAGCTCCGGCGGCTCCGGCAGCTCCGGCGGTTCCGGCGGTTCGTCGGGCTCCGGGGGCTCGAGTGGTTCCGCTGGCTCGAGCAGCGGTTCCGGTGGCTCGGGTGGGTCGGGCGGCTCGGGCGGTTCCGGTGGCGCGAGCGGCTCGAGCGGTTCCGGTGGCTCAGGCAGCGGGTCGCATTCCGCCGGCGCGGCGGCGTCGCCGACGCTGCACGTCGCCTCGGCTCCGATCGAGCGCTCCCTGCCCGGGCAGGTGGTCCTCGACACCGGCGTCCGCGTCAGCTGCCCGGCCCGCGGCTCGACGTGCTCGGTCTCCATCCCGGTCTCCTACACGGTGTCGACGGTGGTGATCGCCAAGGCGCATCGGCATACGCTGAAGACGGTCAAGGCGCTCGTCAGCGCGTCGTTGTCGATCGCTCCCGGCCAGGCGGCCGAGGCGACCGTGCCGCTGTCGGCTCACGTGCTCGCCATCGTGACCGCCGCCAAGCAGCTCAAGGCGACCGTGCGCCTGACGGCCTCCGCGCCCGGCGCGACGCCGGGGGCGCTGTCGGTGCCGGTGACGCTCACGCCGCGCCGTCCGCTGCCGGCCAAGAAGCATCACTGACGCGACGCGCCGACCAGGCGCGCAGTGACTCGGCCACGACGGCCGTCAGGCCCTCGGCCGGATCGGTGCGGACGAGGAGCGTGGGCGCGGCGCGCGAGCGGGCCCAGCGGTCACAGGCCTCGTTGAACGCGTCGTCGATCCAGGCCAGCGAGCGTCCGCCGGCGAAGTCGTCGATCGCCTCGAGCTTCCAGTGCGCCCGCGTGCGCCCGGGCGAGCGGGCGAACGAGAGGAACGGCAGCGCCTCCGGGAGGCCGAGCAGGTGGGGGAGGTACTCGTTGGCCTTCTCCTCCCAGCCGCTGCACCACACGAGCTCGAAGTCGCCGGCGAGCGCATGCAGGTGCCGGCCGGCCTCGGCCGAAATGAAATGGACGATGCCGTCGATCGAATGGAAGGCGCCCTCCGGGCGGCGCTCCGACGGGAAGCCGAACAGCGAGATCACCCCGTCGATATCGACCATCAGCAGTGGCTTGTCGGGTCCGGACATTCGTCACAAGGTTGTTAGCAGGGGCTTAACCCCCCCATTCTTAGCTGAGCTAAAGGTCCCCCCGAGTAATCTGCTGGTATCAGGTCGAGCCGGTAAAGGGGTTGCCCGCTCGCGTCGATGCACGCTGACAGGGGCAACCCCGCTCCGCACCGTCGACATCCGCGCGGCGGCTCCACCGTCTCGATCTAGGAACTCATGACGCTTGAACTCGGCATCCTCCTCGCCCTGCTGTGCGCCTTCGTGGCGAACCTCGGCTTCTTCTACAAGCACAAGGGGGCGTGCTCGGTGCCGCCCGTCGACGTTCGACACCCCTTCGCATCGGCGCGCGCGCTCTACTCGTCTCGGTGGTTCTCGATCGGCATGGCCATCGCCTGCGTCAGCTGGGCGCTGCACGTCGCCGCGCTCGCCGTCGCGCCGATGTCGGTCGTGCAGGTGGCCCTCGCCGGCGGTGTCGTGCTCATCGCGGTCATGGCCGAGCGCCTGTTCGGCTTCACGGTCGGTCCGCGCCAGTGGTGGGGGCTCATGCTCACCGCGGCCGCGCTCATCGTGCTCGGCCTCACCCTGCCCGCGACGCACGGCGCGCACAGCCACTTCTCGCAGGCCGCGATGATCTCCTTCGAGGCGGCGCTCTTCGGCGTCGGCGGCCTGCTCATCATGGGCCCCCGCATGGGCGGCCAGCGCGAGCACCACGGCGTCATGCTCGGCGCGGCCGCCGGCGTGCTGTTCGGCGTCTCGGACACCTCGATCAAGGCGCTCACCGGCATCGCGGGAGCGCACGGCGTGCTCGCGCTCGCGCTCAGCCCCTGGCTGGCCGTCGCCATCGCCGCCTCGATCATCGCCTTCTACGCCTCCGCACGCGGCCTGCAGGACGGCGAGGCCGTCCCGGTCATCGCCGTCACCGGCACGGCGGCGAACATCGCCGGCATCGCCGGGGGCATCCTCGTGTTCGGCGACCCACTGTCGGCGAGCCCGCTCGGCATCGTCGCGCAGTCGCTCGCCTTCGTGATGGTCATCGTCGCCTCCGCGCTGATGCCCGCGCCCACGCGCGTCGCCGCGCCCGCCGCCGCGACCGCCTGACGCGGCGCGGCCGGGCCGGGCGGCCGGCCGGCCGGCCGCCCACGGGGGCCTGCTACCATCCGCGGCCGCATGCCGACTACCTCCCAGCTCGTCCGCAAGGGGCGCCAAGCGCCGAAGAAGAAGCTCGCCACGCCCGGCCTGAAGTCGGGCAAGGGCCGCAAGAAGAAGGTCGCCGCTCCGCAGCGTCGCGGGGTGTGCACCCGTGTGTACACGACGACGCCGAAGAAGCCCAACTCCGCGCTGCGCAAGGTCGCACGCGTGCGCATCTCCGGCTCGATCGAGGTCACCGCGTACATTCCGGGCGAGGGGCACAACCTGCAGGAGCACTCGGTCGTGCTCGTCCGCGGTGGCCGCGTCAAGGATCTTCCCGGTGTGCGTTACAAGGTCGTCCGCGGCACGCTCGACGCCGCCGGCGTCAGCGACCGCAAGAAGGCTCGCTCGCAGTACGGCGTGAAGAAGAAGTAGCGATGCCCCGCCGCGCTGCCGCCCAGATCCGTCCGGTCGAGCCGGACCCCCTGCTCCGCTCCAAGCTGGTGACCCAGGTCATCAACAAGGTGATGCTCGACGGCAAGAAGTCGACCGCCGAGCGGATCGTCTACGACGCGCTGGCGATCCTCGCCGAGCGCACGGGCAAGGATCCGATCGAGTCGCTCGAGACGTCGATCAAGACGCTCACGCCGCAGCTCGAGGTGCGCTCGCGCCGCGTCGGCGGCGCCACCTACCAGGTTCCCGTCGAGGTGCCCCAGCGCCGCGCGCGCACGCTCGCCGTGCGCTGGCTCGTCGAGTTTGCGCGCGCCCGGCGCGAGAAGACGATGGCCCAGCGGCTCGCCAACGAACTCATCGACGCGCAGTCCCAGCAGGGTGGCGCGTACAAGCGCAAGGACGACATCTACCGCATGGCGCAGGCCAACAAGGCCTTCGCGCACTACCGCTGGTAGCGCCTCTCGAGGCGCTCGGCGGCGGAGGCGAATGGCCTCGCCCGGCCCTTCTGGGCGCCGCCGACCCTCTGCTATAGTCGGTGTCCGCTTCGCGGCGCGGTTCCTCATGCGCGGATCCGGGCGCGTTGCCACTCCAAAGATGCACACCTCGAGCAGATAGCCACGCGGTCCCGGCGAGAGCCATCGGCGTGCGCGGGCCCGAGGGGCCTCTTTTTTTGCTCTGAATCAGGATCCCCACCACCGAACCCCACTCCCGCATGCCCCGCACCTTCAGCCTCCAGAACACCCGGAACATCGGGATCATGGCGCACATCGACGCCGGCAAGACGACGACGACCGAGCGCATCCTCTACTACACCGGGCGCACGTACAAGATCGGTGAGGTGCACGAGGGCGCGGCCGTCATGGACTGGATGGAGCAGGAGCAGGAGCGCGGGATCACGATCACCTCGGCAGCCACGACCGCGCAGTGGAACGGTCACCGCATCAACATCATCGACACGCCGGGCCACGTCGACTTCACCGTCGAGGTCGAGCGCTCGCTGCGCGTGCTCGACGGCGCGATCGCCCTGTTCGACTCCGTCGCCGGCGTCGAGCCGCAGTCGGAGACCGTCTGGCGCCAGGCCGACAAGTACCACGTGCCGCGCATCGCCTACATCAACAAGATGGACCGCATCGGTGCGGACTTCGAGCGCGGCGTGCAGACGATGATCGATCGCCTCGGCGCGCATCCGGTGCCGATCCAGCTGCCGATCGGCGCCGAGTCGGAGTTCGCCGGGGTCATCGATCTCGTGCGCATGAAGGCGATCGTCTACAGGGACGATCTCGGCACCGAGCAGGAGATCGTCGAGATCCCCGCCGAGCTCGCCGACGCGGCCGCCGCGGCCCGCGAGCACCTGCTCGAGGAGGTATCCCATTACGACGACGGGCTGCTCGAGCTCCTGCTCGAGGAGGCCGAGATCCCGGAGGAGCGCCTCAAGCAGGCGATCCGCTCGGCGACGCTGGGGCTGAAGTTCACGCCGGTCCTGTGCGGCTCGTCGTTCAAGAACAAGGGTGTACAGCCGCTGCTCGACGCCGTCGTCGACTACCTGCCCTCGCCGCTGGACGTGCCGCCGGTCACCGGCGTCGTCCCGACGAAGTCCGGCGAGGACGAGGAGGTCGTGCAGCGTCAGGCCGACGACGGCGAGCCGTTCGCGGCGCTCGCCTTCAAGATCATGGCCGACCCCTACGTCGGCAAGCTCACCTACTTCCGCGTCTACTCGGGCAAGCTCGAGGCGGGCACGCGCATCCTGAACGTCAGCAGCGGGCGCACCGAGCGCGTCGGGCGCATCCTGATGATGCACGCGAACGACCGCGAGGAGGTCGGCGAGGTGTACTCCGGCGACATCGCCGCCGCCGTTGGCATCAAGCAGGTCGCCACCGGCGACACGCTCGCCGCCCCCGATGCCCCGGTGCGCCTGGAGACGATCACCTTCCCCGAGCCGGTCATCAAGGTCGCCGTCGAGCCCAAGACGAAGGCCGACCAGGAGAAGATGTCGATCGCCCTCGGCCGCCTGGCCGAGGAGGACCCGACGTTCCAGGTGCAGACCAACGAGGAGACCGGACAGACCGAGATCTCCGGCATGGGCGAGCTGCACCTCGAGGTGCTCGTCGACCGCATGCGCCGCGAGTTCAACGTCGAGGCGAACGTCGGGCGCCCGCAGGTGTCCTACCGCGAGACGGTGCGCGGCACCGCGCACAAGATCGAGGGCAAGTTCGTGCGTCAGAGCGGCGGCTCCGGTCAGTACGGCGTCGTCTACATCGACCTCGAGCCGGCACCCGGCGAGGGCTTCGACTTCGTCAACAAGATCAAGGGCGGGTCGATCCCCTCCGAGTTCATCCCGGCCGTTGAGAAGGGCGTCGAGGAGGCGCTCACCAACGGCGTCAAGGCCGGCTACCCGATGGTGGACGTGCGCGTCACGCTCACGGACGGCAAGTACCACGACGTGGACTCGTCGGAGATCGCCTTCAAGGTGGCGGGCTCGCTCGCGCTGCAGGAGGCGGCCAAGCGGGCCAAGCCCGTGCTGCTCGAGCCGGTGTTCGCCGTCGAGGTCGTCACGCCCGAGGAGTACATGGGCGACGTGATGGGCGACCTGGCGCGACGGCGCGGACAGCTACAGGGCTCCGAGCAGCGCGGTAACGCGCAGGCGATCAGCGCTCGCGTTCCGCTGAGCGACATGTTCGGCTACGCCACCGATCTGCGCTCGGCCACGCAGGGCCGAGCGACGTACACGATGCAGTTCGACGGGTACGAGGAAGTGCCGTCGAACATCGCCGAGAAGATCGTCGAGCAGCGCACCGGCGAGCCGGTGCCGGCCTAGCACGCGTCGAGCGCGGCCGGCGGGACGACATCGGATCGACGCAAGGTTTTCACCCGCAGCTCATCAGCAGGCACATTCAGATAGATTTCCCCGGTTCGCCCGTCTGTGGCGAACATACAAGTCGATCACAGGAGCGAACACAAAGTGGCGAAGGAGAAGTTCGAGCGCGATAAGCCGCACGTCAACGTCGGAACGATCGGTCACATCGATCACGGCAAGACGACGCTTACCGCTGCCATCACGACCGTGCTCGCCGAGAAGATGGGCGGGGAGGCCCGCAGCTTCGAGGAGATCGACAACGCTCCCGAAGAGAAGGAGCGTGGCATCACCATCGCCACTTCGCACGTCGAGTACCAGACGGAGAACCGTCATTACGCACACGTGGACTGCCCCGGTCACGCCGACTACGTCAAGAACATGATCACCGGCGCGGCGCAGATGGACGGCGCGATCCTCGTCGTCTCCGCGGCCGACGGTCCGATGCCCCAGACCAGAGAGCACATCCTGCTCGCTCGCCAGGTCGGCGTGCCCTACATCGTGGTGTTCCTCAACAAGGCCGACATGGTCGACGACGAGGAGCTGCTCGAGCTCGTCGAGGTGGAGGTGCGCGAGCTCCTGTCCGCCTACGACTTCCCGGGCGACGACATCCCCTTCATCACCGGTTCGGCGCTGAAGGCGCTGGAGGGCGACGAGGAGTACAAGGCGAAGATCCTCGAGCTGGCCGATGCGCTGGACACCTACATCCCGGAGCCGGTTCGCGAGCTCGACAAGCCGTTCCTGATGCCGGTGGAGGACGTGTTCTCGATCACCGGCCGCGGCACCGTGGCCACCGGCCGCGTCGAGCAGGGCATCATCAACACCGGTGACACCGTCGAGATCGTCGGTATTCACCCCACGACGTCGACCGTCGTCACCGGCGTGGAGATGTTCCGCAAGATCCTCGACGAGGGGCGCGCCGGCGACAACGTCGGCTGCCTGCTGCGCGGCACCAAGCGCGAGGAGATCGAGCGTGGCCAGGTGCTGTGCAAGCCCGGCTCGATCACCCCTCACACCAAGTTCAAGTCCGAGGTCTACGTGCTCAAGAAGGAGGAGGGCGGACGTCACACCCCCTTCTTCACGGGCTACCGGCCTCAGTTCTACTTCCGCACAACCGACGTCACGGGTGTGGCCCGCCTCCCCGAGGGCGTCGAGATGGTCATGCCCGGAGACAACGTCACGATGGAGATCGAGCTCATCCAGCCGATCGCCATGGACCAGGGCCTGCGCTTCGCCATCCGAGAGGGTGGGCGCACGGTCGGGTCGGGCGTGGTCACGGAGATCGTCGAGTAGCACCCCCGCGTGTGCGCGCCCGAGCGCAGACGCCCGTCAGCAAACCGATACGACAATTGCCTCCCGCCCGCAGGGCGGGGCCGACGAGCCGGGGCGGACTGGCCAGCACGGTAGTCCGCCCTCTCTACGGCCCCACGCCGGGCGCGAGCAGACCAGGGAGGGCGGCCCCCCACCGCCCCGACAACCACGAGACCCCATCGACCGCAAGCACACCCAGAGAAGAGCTTTTTCATGGCCGTCGCCACCCAGAACAAGATCCGCATCCGCCTGAAGGCGTACGACACCTCGGCGATCGAGTCTGCCGCCAAGGAGATCGTCGAGACGGCGACGCGCACCGGCGCGACCGTGTCCGGACCGGTGCCGCTGCCCACCGAGAAGAACGTGTACTGCGTCATCCGCTCGCCGTTCAAGGACAAGGACTCGCGCGAGCACTTCGAGATCCGTACGCACAAGCGGCTCATCGACATCCACCAGCCGACCCCGAAGACGGTCGACTCGCTCCAGCGCCTCGACCACCTGCCCGCCGGCGTCGACATCGAGATCCGCCTCGCCACCTGATGCCCGCGATCCTCGCCAAGAAGCTCGGCATGACCCAGGTCTTCCAGGAGGACGGCCAGGTCGCGCGCGTCACCGTCCTGCAGGCCGGGCCGTGCCGCGTCACCGCGGTGCGCACCGCCGAGCGCGACGGCTATGACGCCGTGCAGCTCGCCTTCGGACAGACCAAGGAGAAGCACCTCTCGCGCCCCGAGCTCGGCCATCTCAAGAAGGCCGACGCCGGACCGCTCAAGCACCTCGTCGAGTTCCGCGACGAGGCCGCCGACTGGCAGGTCGGCGACACGGTCACCGTCGAGACGTTCGAGGCCGGACAGCGCGTGAAGATCGCCGGCGTCTCCAAGGGCAAGGGCTTCGCCGGCACGATCAAGCGTCACAACTTCGCCAGCGGACCGAAGTCGCATGGCTCGCACAACGTGCGCGCGCCGGGATCGGTCGGCGCCTCGGCCACGCCCTCGCGTGTGTTCAAGGGCATCCGCGGCCCGGGGCAGATGGGCAACAAGCGCGTCACCCAGAAGGGGCTGGAGATCATCTCGGTCGACGCCGGGGAGAACCTGCTGCTCGTCCGCGGCTCGGTGCCCGGACCACGCAACGGGGTCGTGGAGGTGCGCAGCGATGCCTGACGCACCGGTCCTCGGAGCCTCCAAGAAGGTCACGCTCGACCCGGGTGCCTTCGGCGCCCGCTTCCACGGGCCGCTCGTCCACGAGACGGTCCGCGCCGAGCAGGCCGCGCGCCGGCAGGGCACCGCGGCCACGAAGACCCGAGCCATGGTCTCGGGCGGCGGCGCCAAGCCGTGGCGTCAGAAGGGCACCGGCCGCGCCCGCGCCGGCTCGAGCCGCTCGCCGGTGTGGACGGGAGGCGGCGTCGTGTTCGGCCCGCAGCCTCGCCACTACACCTTCAAGGTCAATCGCAAGGAGCGCCGCGCCGCGCTGCGCAGCGCGCTGTCGCTGCACGCCGAGCGCGAGTCGATCGCGATCCTGCAGCCCGAGGCCTTCGGCGAGCCGAGCACGCGCCTGGCGAGCGGGCTGCTCGCCAGCTGGGAGCAGATCCGCCCGACGCTCGTCGTCGTGCTCGAGTCCGAGGCGAACGCCGCCCTGTCGTTCCGCAACATCGCCCGCGTCGCGGTCCTGACGCCCGAGAACATCGGCGTGGCCGACCTGCTCGGCGCCGCCTCGCTGCTCATCACCGAGGGGGCGCTGCAGGCGCTCACCGACCGCGCGAACGGCATCGCGCCGGCGACCGCGGCCGAGGAGGCGAGCGCCTGATGGATCCCACCCAGGTCCTCATCAAGCCGGTCGTCTCGGAGAAGAGCTATGTCCTCTCGGCGGCCAACAAGTACACCTTCCGCGTGCATCCCGACGCGCACAAGACCCAGATCCGTCAGGCCGTCGAGGCGCTGTTCGACGTGCACGTCGTCGACGTGCGCACGATGAGCGTCAAGTCCAAGCCCAAGCGTCGCGGGATCAGCCGGGGCAGCACCCGCACCTGGAAGAAGGCGATCGTGCAGGTGCGGCCGGGCGAGACGATGCCCGTGTTCGCCGGGTTGGAAGGCCTCGAGGGGTAGATACGGATGCCGATTCGCAAGCCCAAGCCCACGAGCGCCGGACGGCGCTTCGTCTCCTATCCGGACTTCGCCGAGATCACGAAGACCGAGCCGGAGAAGTCGCTCGTCGAGGGCCTCACCAAGAGCGGCGGGCGCAACTCGTTCGGGCGTAAGACGGCGCGCCACCGCGGTGGCGGGGCCAAGCGCCTGTACCGCCGCATCGACTTCAAGCGCCGCAAGGACGGCGTCCCGGCACGCGTCGCCGCGATCGAGTACGACCCCAACCGCTCGGCCTACATCGCGCTGCTGCACTACGCCGACGGCGAGAAGCGCTACATCCTCGCGCCGGCGCGCCTGACGGTCGGATTGACCGTCGCCTCCGGCGAGGACGTCGACATCACGGTCGGCAACTGCCTGCCCCTCTCGCGGATGCCGATCGGCACCGTCGTGCACAACGTCGAGTTGCAGCCCGGGCGCGGGGGGCAGCTCGCGCGGTCCGCCGGCTCCTCGATCCAGCTGATGGCACGCGACGGCGACATGGCGACCCTGCGCCTGCCCTCCGGCGAGATGCGCCTGGTGCGGGCCGAGTGCCGGGCCACCGTCGGCGTCGTCGGGAACGCCGACCACCAGAACGTGAAGGTCGGCAAGGCGGGGCGCAAGCGTCACATGGGCGTGCGCCCGCAGACGCGCGGCACCGCGATGAACCCGGTCGACCACCCGCACGGCGGCGGCGAGGGCTCGACGACCGCTGGTCGCCACCCGGTCACGCCGTGGGGCGTGCCCACGCTCGGCTACCGCACGCGCAAGAAGAACAAGGCCTCCGATCGTTACATCGTGCGCGGCCGTCGCCGCGGGAAGGGCAAGCACCGATGAGCCGCTCCAGCAAGAAGGGGCCGTGGGTCGAGGAGCGGCTCATGGCACGCATCGAGGCGATGAACGCCGCCAACACCAAGCAGATGCTCAAGACCTGGTCTCGGGCCTCGACGATCTTCCCCGAGATGGTCGGCCACACGATCGCCGTGCACGACGGGCGCAAGCACGTGCCGGTGTTCGTGAGCGAGTCGATGGTCGGTCACAAGCTCGGCGAGTTTGCGCCGACCCGCCTGTTCCGCGGTCACGCCGGATCCGGAAAGGTTCGATGAGCCCCGACGACACGACACCTGACGTGCCCGACGCCGAGGAGCCGCAGGAGCTGCTGACCGGCTCCGCGCCCCAGGAGGGCGAGACTGAGCCGACCCCCGGCGATGCCACGGTCGCCGAGGAGTCGTCGGCCGAGCTCGTGACCGGCTCCGCGCCTCAGGAGGGCGAGGGCGAGGAGGAGCCCGAGGCGGCGAAGCCCAAGCGGCGGGCTGCGCGGACCCGTAAGGCAAAGGTCGTTGCCGAGGCGTCCGCGGCCTCCGAAGAGCCGCAGGTGGCCGAGGCCGAGGAGGCTGCCGCCACCGTGATCGCCAAGGTGCCCGACGAGGCTGCCGAAGCTGATGAGGCCGACGGAGCCGACGAGGCCGAGGAGCCGCAGGCCGCGGGGGACGAGGAAGCCGAGGACGCCGACGAGGCACCGCAGCCGACGCGGCGCACCCGCGCGAAGGCGCCGGCGGCCGCCGAGAGTCCCGAGCCCGCCCCGCGCCGGTCGCGTCCGGCGGCGCGTCGCGCAGTCGTGCGCGCGCAGGCCAAGTACGTGCGGACCTCCGCGCGCAAGGCGCGCATGGTCTGCGGTCACATCCGCGGCAAGTCAGTCGACGAGGCGCGTGCCATCCTTGCCTTCACCCCCCGCGACGTCGCGCGCGACTGGAGCAAGCTGCTCGAGTCCGCCGTCGCGAACGCGGAGAACAACCACGAGCTCGTGGGCGACGACCTCATCGTGCAGGAGGCCTACGCCGACGAGGGTCCGACCATCAAGCGCTTCCGCCCGCGGGCCATGGGGCGCGCCACCCCGATCCGCAAGCGCACGAGCCACCTGACGATCACGCTCACTCCGAGGTCCTAGACATGGGTCAAAAAGTTCATCCCGAGTCCATGCGCGTGGGTTACATCCACGACTGGAAGTCCAACTGGTTCAACGAGCGCCACTTCGCCGAGTACCTCGACGAGGACATCCAGGTGCGCGAGCACATCATCAACAAGCTCGCCCACGCGGGCCTGTCGGACATCACGATCCGCAAGGACATCAACGAGCTCGAGGTCAACATCCATACGGCGCGACCGGGGATCGTCATCGGCAAGTCCGGAAGCGAGGTCGACGCGCTGCGGCGGGATCTGCACCGCATCACGAAGAAGCAGATCAAGGTGAACATCCTCGAGATCAAGCGCCCCGAGCTCGACGCCAAGCTCGTCGCCCAGTCGATCGCCGAGCAGCTGCAGAACCGCGTCGCCTTCCGGCGCGCGATGAAGCGGGCGCTCACCAGCGCGATGCGCTCGGGAGCCAAGGGCGTCAAGGTGCAGGTCTCGGGCCGGCTCGGCGGAGCCGAGATGGCGCGTACCGAGAGCTACTCGGACGGTCGTGTGCCCCTGCACACGATGCGGGCCGACATCGACTACGGCTTCTATGAGGCCCGCACGACGTTCGGTCGCATCGGCGTGAAGTGCTGGGTCAACAAGGGCGAGATCATGCCCGAGGGCTACGTCGGCGCCGACCTGACCGACATGAGCGCCCCGGCGCCACCGAGCGACGGCCGTGACGGTCGTGGCGACCGCGATGGCCGCGGCCGCGGGCGCGGCGGACCCGGCGGCGGGCGCGGCGGACGCGGCGGCGGACCCGGCGGCGGCGGTCCCGGCGGCGGTCGCGGTCCGGGTGGCGGTGGTCGCGGTCCCGGTGGCGGCGGTCGTGGGCCCGGTGGCGGCGGTCGCGGTCCCGGTGGCGGCGGTCGTGGGCCCGGCGGCGGTCGCGGTCCGGGTGGCGGCGGCGGCTCCGGATCCGGAGGGCCCCGCTGATGCTCGCCCCCAAGCGTGTGAAGCACCGCAAGCAGCACCGCGGGCGTCGCGGTGGGCTGTCGCGCGGGCAGGTCAAGGTCCAGTTCGGCGAGTACGGCCTGAAGACCCTCGAGGAGGGCTGGCTGACCAACCGCCAGATCGAGGCCGCTCGTATCGCGATGACCCGCAAGATCAAGCGTGGCGGCAAGGTATGGATCAACGTCTTCCCCGACAAGCCGGTCACCAAGAAGCCGGCCGAGACCCGCATGGGCTCGGGCAAGGGCTCACCCGAGGGCTGGGTGGCCGTCGTCAAGCCGGGACGCGTGATGTTCGAGCTGGCCGGCGTGCCCGAGCCGCTCGCCCGCGAGGCGATCAGGCTGGCGGCGCGCAAGCTGCCGGTGAAGTCCAAGTTCGTGATGCGCGAGGACTAGGGGCACGATCGAGATGAAGGCCAAGGATCTTCGGGACATGCCCGACCGCGAGCTGCTCGAGCACGTCGCGACCGCGCGCAAGGACCTGTTCGGTGTCCGGTTCGCGAACGCGACCGGGGAGCTCGAGGACACGGCGAGCATCCGCCGCAACAAGCGCGAGCTCGCCCGCGCGCTCACGATCGCGCGTGAGCGCGATCTTTCCGTCGAGGGCGCCGTGGCGCCAGGACACACGGCGGCCGCTTAGCCAGACCGAGAACGTGCGGGCCGTGGGCCCGCAGAGGTGACCAAGAGAGATGTCAGACGAGACCAACGAAGAGACGCCCGCCGAGGAGCCTGTCGCCGCCGAGGCGCCAGTTGCCGACGACGCCGGCGAGCAGCCTGGAGCCGCAGCGCCCGCCCCGCCCCGAGAGCCCGAGGAGCAGCTCGCTCCCAAGGAGCGGCGCCGCCGTCGGCGCACGAGCCGTGCCCTGCCCGCCCGCGGCCCGATGTCGGGCGCCGAGCGCCAGGCCGAGCGCGACGCCGAGCGCAAGCAGAAGGCCGTCGCCCGCCGCACCCGCCGGGCGCGCGAGAAGGCGAAGGCCGCCGAGGCCCGCGCGAGCGCTCCGGCCGCCGAGCCGCTCGCTCCCGTGCACGCGCCGGTGGAGGGCCGCCGCAAGGTGCGTCAGGGCATCGTCATCTCCGACAAGGCGGATAAGACGATCACCGTGCGCGTCGCCGTCGCGCGGCGCCATCGCCGCTACGAGAAGATCGTCCGCAGCTCGACGACCTTCCACGCTCACGACGAGACCAACGACGCCCACGCGGGGGACACGGTGCGCATCATCGAGAGCCGGCCGCTGTCGCGCCTGAAGCGCTGGCGCCTGGTCGACGTGCTGGAGCGTGCGAAGTGATCCAGAACGAGACCCGTCTGCGCGTCGCCGACAACACCGGCGCGCGCGAGATCCTCTGCATTCGCGTCAAGGGCGGCTCGCGCCGCCGCTACGCGTTCGTCGGTGACGTCATCACCGCGACCGTGAAGCAGGCGAATCCGCAGGGCTCGGTCAAGAAGGGCGACGTCGTCACGGCGGTCGTCGTGCGCACCAAGAAGTCCTTCGGGCGGACCGACGGCACCTACATCGCCTTCGACGAGAACGCGGCCGTGATCATCGACGATCAGAACAACCCGCGGGGGACGCGCATCTTCGGGCCGGTCGCGCGTGAGCTGCGCGATCGCAACTTCATGAAGATCATCTCCCTCGCTCCCGAGGTCCTCTGACCATGGCCCGCTCCCGCCCGGCGCCCGTGCGCCGACCAATGAAGATCAAGAGCGACGACCAGGTGCTCGTCATCTCCGGCAAGGAGCGCGGTAAGCGCGGCCGCGTCCTGCGCGTCGAGCCGGCCAGCGAGCGCGTATACGTCGAAGGGCTGAACATGGTCAAGCGGCACACGCGACCGCGGCAGGTGGCCGGCGCGCAACACGCCGAGACCGTCGGGGGCGTCATCGAGCGCGAGGGACCGATTCACGTCTCCAACGTCATGCTCATCGACCCCAAGGACGGACAGCCCACGCGGGTCGGCATCGAGCGCGAGGACGGCAGGCGATTCCGCGTCGCCCGGCGCTCTGGAACACGACTGGACTGATCCAACGATGCCCACGACACATCCCCCCGCCCGCCTGAAGACCCGCTACCTGGAGGAGATCCGCCCGGCGCTCATCGAGCGCTTCGGCTATTCCTCGGTCATGCAGGCGCCCGAGATCGAGAAGATCAGCTTGAACATGGGCGTCGGTGACGCCAAGCAGGACTCCAAGGTGCTCGAGGCCGCCCAGCAGCAGCTCGCCACGATCGCCGGGCAGCAGCCGAGCATCCGCCGCGCGCGCAAGTCGATCGCCGCGTTCAAGCTCCGCGAGGGCATGCCCGTCGGCGTCGCCGTGACGCTCCGCCGCGAACGCGCCTACGAGTTCCTCGACCGGCTGATGTCGGTGGCGATCCCTCGCATCCGCGACTTCCGCGGGCTCAACCCGCGCTCGTTCGACGGGCACGGCAACTACTCGATGGGCGTGCGCGAGCAGATCATCTTCCCCGAGGTCGACTACGACGAGATCGACCAGGTGCGCGGCCTCGACATCACGATCACCACGAACGCGGCCAGCGATGCCGAGGCGTTCGCGCTGCTCGAGGCGTTCGGCATGCCGTTCGCCCGCGAGGGCCGGCCCGCGGCCTTCGGGTCGGCGGCCGAGGAGGCGGTCGAGGAGGCCGAGGCCGAGGCGGCCGTCGAGCAGGCCGTGGCCGAGGTTGCGGCCGAGGTGGCCGAGGAGGCCGAGGCCGAGGCGGCCGTCGACGAGGCTGCGGTCGAGGTTGCGGCCGAGGTGGCCGAGGAGGCCGAGGCCGAGGCGGCCGTCGACGAGGCCGTGGCCGAGGTTGCGGCCGAGGTCGCCGAGGAGGCCGAGGTCCGCGCGGCGGCCGACGAGATCATCGTCGAGGCGGTTGCGGAGGTCACCGACGAGGCCGAGGCCGACGCCGCCGTCGCCGAGGTCGTCGCCGAGGCTGCGGCCGAGGTGGCCGAGGAGGCCGAGGTTCGCGCCGCGGTCGCCGAGGCCGAGGTCGATGCGGCGATCGTGTCCGGCGGCGACGCCGAGCTCGAGGCGGCGATCGAGGTCGCCGAGGAGGCCGAGGCGGAGGCCGCCGCGGCCGAGATCATCGCCGAGGCGGCCGCCGAGGTCGCCGAGGAGGCCGAGCTCGAGGCCGTCGTCGACGAGGCGGTCCTGGAGACGGCCGTCGAGGAGGCCGAGGCCGCCGAGGCCGAGGCGCTCGTCGATGAGGTGGTCGCCGAGATCGCCGAGGAGATCGCCCAGGAGGCGGAGGCCGAGGCGCTCGTCGATGAGGTGGTGGCCGAGGAGGCTGCCGCCGAGCAACCAGACCTGACAGCTGCGGCGGACGCCGCCGCGGCGGAGACCGAACCAACCGATCAAGGACAGGAGGGCTAGATGGCCAAGACCTCTCAGCGCGTGCGCCAGGCCCGCCCGGCGAAGTTCAAGACGCGCGCCTATACTCGCTGCAACCGCTGTGGCCGCCCGCGGGCGGTCTACCGCAAGTTCGGGCTGTGCCGCATCTGTCTGCGCGATCTTGCGCACAACGGCCAGATCCCCGGGATGACGAAGTCCTCGTGGTAGGCAGAGGCGACGAGCTTCACACCCAGGTGACCCCATGTCCATGACCGACCCCATCGCCGACTTCCTCACGCGGATCCGCAATGCGATCCACGCCGCCCACGAGACGGCCGAGATCCCCGCGTCGAAGCTGAAGTCCGAGATCGCCCGCATCCTCTCCGAGCAGGGGTACATCGACGGCTGGTCGCTCGAGCCCAATCCGACCGGCGGCCCCGGTCAGGTGATCCGCGTGCGCCTGAAGTACACCGACGATCGCCGCTCGGCCATCAGCGGCCTGCGTCGGGTGTCGCGGCCCGGACGCCGCACGTACGTCGACGCGGCACGCATCCCGAAGGTCCAGGGCGGCATGGGAACCTCGATCGTGTCCACCTCCCACGGCGTGATGACCGGCCACGAGGCCCGCAACGCGGGCGTCGGTGGCGAGGTCCTGGCGCAGGTCTGGTAGGCGATGTCTCGCATCGGCCGACAGCCCATCCCCGTGCCCGACGGCGTCGCCGTGACGATCGAGCCCGAGTCCGTGCACGTCAAGGGACCGAAGGGTGAGCTGTCCGAGCGCGTCGCCCGCGACATCGACGTCACCCAGGACGGCGATCAGATCATCGTCACGCGGCCGACCGACCGCGGCGAGCACCGCGCGCTGCACGGGCTCACGCGGACGCTCGTGGCCAACATGGTTCAGGGCGTCACCGCCGGATACGAGAAGCGCCTCGAGATCCAGGGCGTCGGCTACCGCGCCCAGCTGAAGGGTAAGAACCTCGAGCTCGCGGTGGGCTACTCGCATCCGGTCCCGATCCCGGCGCCCGAGGGCATCGAGTTCGAGGTTCCGCAACCGACCCGCATCGTCGTGCGCGGCATCTCCAAGCAGGCCGTCGGCGAGGTGGCCGCCTTCATCCGCAAGCAGCGTCCCCCGGAGCCCTACAAGGGCAAGGGCATCCGCTACGAGGGCGAGTACGTGGCCCGGAAGGTCGGGAAGCGAGCATGAGCGTATTGACGAAGGGCGATCGCCGCCTGCGCCGCCGCCGGCGCGTCCGCGCGAAGGTCTCGGGCACGCCCGACCGTCCCCGTATCTCCATCTTTCGCTCCAACCGGGGGATCTCCGCTCAGCTGATCGACGATGTCGGCGCACACACGCTCGCCGCCGTGCACTGGTACGAGCCCGAGCTGCGCTCGACGGCGAAGGCGGAGCGGGCCGCGCGCGCCGGGACCCTGCTCGCCGAGCGCGCGAAGGCTGCCGGCATCGAGCAGGCCGTGTTCGACCGCGGTGGCTACCGCTACCACGGCCACGTGCGCGCCTTCGCCGACGCGTCGCGCGAGGCCGGCCTCGAGTTCTGACCTCCGGCGCCAACCCGCTACCCTCTCCCAGCTCACATGCCCGCCATCGATCGCTCAGTCAACGCCAGCGGCCTCGACCTCCAGGAACGCGTCGTGGAGATCAACCGCGTCGCGAAGGTCGTCAAGGGCGGCCGGCGCTTCTCCTTCACCGCGCTGGTCGTCGTCGGCGATGAGCGCGAGATCGTCGGCGTCGGCTACGGCAAGGCCAACGAGGTGCCGCTGGCCATCCAGAAGGGCGTCGAGCGGGCGCGCAAGAACCTCTTCCGCGTGCCCAAGCACGGGAGCACGATCACCCACCAGACGACCGGCGTGTTCGGCGCCGGGCGGGTGTTCCTCAAGCCGGCCGCGCCCGGTACCGGCGTCATCGCCGGTGGCGGCGTGCGCGCGGTGCTCGAGCTCGCCGGCATCCACGACATCCTCTCCAAGAGCCTCGGCACGCAGAACCCGATCAACCTCGTCAAGGCGACGGTCGCGGGCCTCCAGGGACTGCGCACCCCGGCCGAGGTCGCCGAGCTGCGGGGGCTCAGCATCAACCAGGTGCTCGGCCTGCACGACCGCATCGAGGCCAACGGCGTCCTCGACGGCGCGGGTGAGCCGGGTGGCTCGGCGCCCGTGGCCGATGAGGCGCCGGCCGCCGAGGCTCCACCTGCCGATGCCTCCGCCGCCGAGGCGCCCGCGGGCGAAACGACGAGCTGATGACCGCTTCGTCGACCACGCTGCAGGTCCGCCAGGTGCGCTCGCGCAACGGCTCCAACCAGCGTCAGCGCGACACCCTGCGCTCGCTCGGCCTGCGCCGCATCGGGCACACCGTCGAGGTTCGCGACACACCGCAGGCCCGCGGGATGTTGCACGCGGTGCGCCATCTCGTCGTCGTCGAAGGTGAAGGGACGCCGCGATGAGCCCGGCCGCGCGCGGCAACGAGCCCGAGGAGACCGAGACTCAGACGGGCGCGGCATGGGTCGGACTGCACTCGCTCAAGCCGGCGCCGGGCAGCCGCAGGCCCCGCAAGCGCGTCGGTCGCGGCGAGGGCTCGGGCACCGGCAAGACCTCCGGCCGCGGCCAGAAGGGCGCGGGCTCCCGTTCGGGGTCCAAGCGTCGCGCCCGCTTCGAGGGTGGCCAGATGCCGATTCACATGCGGATGCGCAAGCTGCGCGGCCCGCACATGAAGAAGTCCATGCCCTTCGAGATGTTCCGCACGCACACCCAGCCGGTCAACATCGGCGACCTCGACGCGCGCTTCGACGCCGGCGCTGACGTGACGCTGCCGGCCCTGCAGGCCAAGGGCCTGGGCACCCGCAAGGACGTGCCGGTGAAGATCCTCGCCCGCGGCGAGATCGGCAAGCCGCTCACCGTCCACGCCCACGCGTTCAGCGCCACCGCGCGCGAGCGCATCGAGGCGGCCGGCGGGACGTGCCAGGTCATCGAGGCCTAGGCGACCGGCGGGCATCGCCGGCGGCGATGATCCCGGCGCGGCGGCTGCGGCCGCAGGAGTCGATCGTCGGCGACGGCGCGACCCCGGTACAATTGCTGACCGCGCGCGGCGGGTCACGGTCGCGGCGAGGGAACCCTGACCATGCTCTCCACCATCCTCAGCGCCTTCACCGTCGCGGACATCCGCAAGAAGGTCGCCTTCACGGCGTTCATCCTCTTCCTCTACCGGCTCGGGTCGCACATTCCGGTGCCCGGGGTGAACGTCAACGCGATCAAGCAGCTGAGCCAGTTCTCGGGCTCGAACATCCTCGGCTTCCTCAACCTCTTCTCGGGCGGCAGCCTCTCGCGCCTCGCGCTGTTCGCGCTCGGGATCATGCCCTACATCACGGCCTCGATCATCCTGCAGCTGCTGCAGGTCGTCGTCCCCTCCCTCGAGAAGCTCTCCAAGGAGGGCGAGGTCGGACAGGCGCGCATCACGCAGTACACGCGCTACCTCGCCGTCGGGCTCGCGTTCGCGCAGTCGATCGGCTACGTGTTCCTGTTCCACTCGCTGTCGACGAACTCGGGGCAGGCCGTGTTCACGACCTTCGATGCGCAGTCGATCTTCGTCGTCGTCATCTCGATGACCGCGGGCACCGTGCTGCTCATGTGGTTCGGTGAGCTGATCACCCACCGTGGAATCGGTAACGGCATCTCGCTGCTCATCTTCGCGTCGATCGTCTCGCGCCTCCCGGCCGGGATCCAGTCCTGGTGGCAGAGCAACGACCAGGTGTTCAAGGTCATGATGCCGTTCATCGTGCTCGCCGTCGTGTCGGGCATCGTGTTCGTGCAGGAGGGCCAGCGGCGGATCCCGGTGCAATACGCCAAGCGCGTCATCGGGCGGCGCATGACCGAGGGCGGCCAGACGTACCTGCCGCTGCGCGTCAACATGGCCGGCGTCATCCCGGTCATCTTCGCCGCGAGCATCATGGCCTTCCCGCCGACGGTCGGTCAGCTCATCCACACCCACTGGGCGCAGTCACTGTCGGACTTCTTCACGCCGAACGGCTGGCACTACATCCTCGGCGAGTCGATCTTCATCATCATCTTCACCTACTTCTACACGGCGGTCACGTTCAACCCGGTCGACCAGGCCGAGAACCTGAAGAAGTACGGGGGGTTCATCCCCGGGGTGCGCCCCGGCCGTCCGACGGCCGAGTTCCTCGACCGCATCCTCGCGCGGCTCACCTTCCCGGGCGCGCTGTTCCTCGCCCTCGTGGCCGCGCTGCCGACGATCCTGATCGCGCGCACGCACGCGAACTTCTACTTCGGGGGCACGTCGATCCTGATCGTCATCGGCGTCGCGCTCGACACGATGAAGCAGCTCGAGGCGCAGCTGATGATGCGAAGTTACGAGGGCTTCCTGAAGTAGCCCGAACGCCCGTGATCGCTCGGCGCTCACGGGCACGGTCGCTCGCACCCACACGCCCAGCGGGCGGTCGGATAGGCTCTCCGCCGTCGCCGCGCCGGTCGCCAGGCCGACGGGACGTCGACCCCGGCCGTGCGCCTCAGGAGCCCTCATCGTCGTGACTGAACTGAACCTCATCCTGCTCGGCCCTCCCGGTGCCGGCAAGGGCACACAGGCCGATCGCCTGCGCGACGACTTCGGCCTGCCGCACATCTCCACCGGGGACATGCTGCGCGCGCAGGTCTCGGCCGGGACCGAGCTCGGGCGCGAGGCCAAGCGCTACATGGACGACGGCGATCTCGTGCCCGACGAGATCATCATCGGCATGATCAAGGAGCGCATCCTCGACGACGACGCCCGCGACGGGTTCCTCCTCGACGGCTTCCCCCGGACCACCGAGCAGGCCGACGCCCTCTGCGAGGCGCTCGTCGGCCTCGACCGGCGACTGACGGCGGCGCTGCTCATCGAGGTGCCCGACGACGTCGTGGTGCGACGCCTGGCCGGACGGCGCGTATGCGTCAAGAACCCGAGCCACATCTACCACGTGGAGTTCGACCCGCCCAAGCACGAGGGGATCTGCGATCAGGACGGCTCGCGCCTCATCCAGCGCGACGACGACCACGAGGAGACGATCCGCAAGCGCCTGGCCGTCTACCACTCCAAGACGGCGCCGCTCATCGAGTACTACGACGACCAGGGCCTGCTGCGCCGCTTCGACGGCTCACGGAACGCCAACGAGGTGCACGACCGCATCCGCGCCGTGCTGGCGACCCTGCGACTCGAGGAGCAGCTCTAGCGCTCCTTCGGATCCGGGTCCGGCTGCCCCATACTGGATGAGCCGAGGAGTCCCGGTGCAGCCATGATCATCAAGAAGAGCCCCGAGGAGATCGAGAAGTTGGCCGAGGCGGGCGCCATCCAGGTCGCCACGCTCGAGCTGCTCGAGAGCAAGATCCGTCCCGGCGTCACCACGGCCGAGCTCGACGCCGCCGCGGAGCGCTTCATCCGCTCGCGCGGCGCGATTCCGTCGTTCAAGGGCTACCGCGGCTTCCCCGGCTCGATCTGCGCCTCGCCGAACTCGATGGTCGTGCACGGGATCCCCGGGTCGTACCGCCTCGCCGGCGGCGACATCATCTCGATCGACATCGGCGTGACCCACGACGGATGGGTGGCCGACGCGGCGCGCACGTTCGCCGTGGGGGCGATCTCGCCGGCCGCGCGCAACCTGCTCACCGCGACCGAGGCCTCGCTGCACGCCGGCGTCGCGCAGTGCGAGCCGGGACGACGCCTCGGGGACGTATCGCACGCGATCCAGGAGGTGGCCGAGGAGGCCGGACTCGCCGTCGTGCGCTCGCTCGTCGGCCACGGCGTGGGGCGCGAGATGCACGAGGACCCCCAGGTGCCGAACTTCGGGCAGCCGGGCAAGGGCCCGCTGCTCGAGGAGGGCATGGTGCTCGCGATCGAGCCGATGACGACCGCCGGGCGCCCCGGCGTTCGCGTCGCCGGCGACGGCTGGGCGATCTTCTCGCAGGACGGCTCGCTTGCCGCGCACTTCGAGTTCACCGTCGCCATCACGGCCGACGGCCCGCGAATCCTCACGCCCTGGCACCTGTCGCCGGCCGAGCGCACCCTGAAGGGCACAGGCGAGGGCCGCCCGGCGCCGGCCACGAGCGGCGGCTGAGTCGGCGCGGCGAACGCCGGGTTCGAAGGGGGCGGGGGCGCCCGATGCGATCTTGCTACCATCCAGAGTCCCGCGCGTTGGGTCTTGTCCGGCCGTGGGAGTTTCCGCGTCGTGGTAGCGGATGCCGCAACGGCATCCAGAGCCGCGGCGCCTGGACCATGCGAAAGGGATCATGAAGGTACGACCGTCGGTCAAGCCGATGTGCGAGAAGTGCAAGGTCATCCGCCGCCACGGCGCGGTGCTCGTCATCTGCCAGAACAAGCGCCACAAGCAGCGCCAGGGTTAGTCGCATGGCACGTATCGCCGGGATCAACCTTCCCCTCAACAAGCGCGCCGAGATCGGCCTGACCTACATCTTCGGGATCGGTCGCGCCACCGCCAATCAGGTCCTCTCCGAGGCCGAAGTGAGCGCCGACACCTACGTGCGCGACCTCACCGAGGACGAGGTCGGGCGCCTGCGCGACGTCATCGATCGGACGCTCGTCGTCGAGGGCGACCTGCGTCGCGAGCGCTCGCAGGACATCAAGCGCCTGCAGGAGATCGGTTGCTACCGCGGCCTGCGCCACCGCCGCGGCCTGCCCGTCCGCGGCCAGAAGACGAAGACGAACGCGCGCACCCGCAAGGGCCCGAAGCGCATGCAGGTGGCGGGCAAGAAGAAGGCGGGCAAGAAGTGAGCCCCGCTCCCCGTCGCCCCGCCCGCGGCCGCCGCAAGCCGAAGAAGAACATCCCCATCGGCCAGGCCCACATCAAGACGTCCTTCAATAACACGATCGTCTCGCTCACCGACACCCAGGGCAACGTGATCGCCTGGGAGTCGGCCGGCGGCGCAGGCTTCAAGGGCTCGCGCAAGTCGACCCCGTTCGCCGCTCAGGTGACCGCCGATGCGGCGGCCCGCAAGGGCATCGAGCAGGGACTGCAGAAGGTGGAGGTCTACGTCAAGGGTCCCGGATCCGGCCGCGAGACCGCGATCCGCTCGCTCCAGGCCGCCGGTCTGGAGGTCACCGGCGTCAAGGACGTCACTCCGCAGGCCCATAACGGCTGTCGTCCGCGTAAGCGGCGCCGCGTCTAATCCCCCGTACAACGACCGGACATCATGGCTCGAGATACCAGCCCCCAATGCAAGCAGTGCCGCCGCGAGGGACAGAAGCTGTTCCTCAAGGGCGAGCGTTGCCTCACCGACAAGTGTGGCGTCGAGCGTCGCTCCTACCCGCCGGGTGAGCACGGTCGCGGACGTCAGAAGCAGAGCGAGTACCGCGTCCAGCTCCGCGAGAAGCAGAAGGCGCGCCGCTACTACGGAGTGCTCGAGAAGCAGTTCCGCGGCTACTACGAGAAGGCGAGCCGTCAGCCCGGCGTCACGGGCGAGAACCTGCTCGCGCTGCTGGAGTCGCGCTTCGATAACGTGCTCGTGCGTCTGGGGTTCGCCGCCTCGCGCCGCCAGGGCCGGCAGCTCATCCGTCATGGTCACTGGACGATCAACGGCCGGCGGGTGGACATCCCGAGCTACCAGGTGCGCCCGGGCGACGTCATCGCGATCAAGGCGGACACCGCCGCGACGCAGGTCGTACGCGACGCGACCGAGCTGACCGGTCAGATACCGGCCTGGCTACAGGCCGACCACGACTCACTGACGGCGAAGGTGCTGCGCCGACCGGAGCGGCGGGAGGTCGCCGCGCCGGTGCAGGAGCAGCTCATCGTCGAGCTGTACTCGAAGTAACAGAAACTGGCACAGCGCCGCGCGTCCGCTCGTCGGTCCGCGGTGCCTCCGGAGCCGGTGTCCGGCAGCGACGCCGGTCCCTACCACGAACGACGTTAGGACCCTGATGCTTGACTTCCAAATTCCCCGGATCACCAGCGAGTCCGTGGAGGAGAACCGCGGCACGTTCACGATCGAGCCGCTCGATCGTGGCTTCGGCTACACATTCGGCAACTCACTGCGGCGCGTGCTTCTGTCCTCGCTCGCCGGGGCGGCCGTCACCAGCGTGCGCATCGAGGGCGTGGCGCACGAGTTCTCGACGATTCAGGGCGTCAAGGAGGACGTGACCGACATCGTTCTCAACCTCAAGGGGATCGTCTGCCGGATGCACTCGGACGCGACCGAGGTCGAGGCGCCGCTCGTCGTCACCGGTCCGGGCGAGATCACCGCGAAGGACATCGACCTTCCGGCCGGCGTGGAGATCCTCAACCCCGAGGTCCACATCGCCACGCTCGAGAAGAAGACGAAGCTCGAGCTCTACATGACGATCGGCCGCGGCCGGGGCTACCGTCCCGCCGAGGAGAACAAGTCGCCCGACCAGCCGATCGGGGTCATCCCGATCGACTCGATCTTCTCGCCGGTGCGTCGCGTCGCCTACGCCGTCGAGCAGGCCCGCGTCGGCCAGAAGACCGACTTCGACAAGCTGACGCTCGACATCGAGACCGACGGCTCGATCGAGCCGCAGGCGGCGCTGCGCGAGGCGGCCGAGCTGCTCATCTCCCAGCTGGCCATCTTCACCGACGCCGACCGCATCCAGGAGCTGCGCGCCGGGCCCGGTGGCCAGCTCGACGGTCACAACGGCCCCGGTGGCGTCGGCGGCGCTCCGGCGCAGCTGCAGGGCGAGGAGTGGGGCATCCTCATCGAGGAGCTCGAGCTCGGGGTGCGGTCCTACAACTGCCTCAAGCGAGCCGGCATCCAGACGGTCGGGGACCTCATCTCCAAGTCCGAGTCCGAGCTGAACGCGATCCCCAACTTCGGCAAGAAGTCGATCGACGAGGTCATCGAGACGTTGCACGCGCGGGGCCTGGACCTGCGCCAGGACTAGACTGCGCGGCGGGAAGGCCCGAGCATGCGCCACCAGAAGACACGCCACAAGCTCAGCCGCGACAGCGCCCACCGCAAGGCGCTGCTCATGAACCTCTCCAAGGAGGTGCTCGAGCACGATCGCATCAAGACCTCCGAGGCGAAGGCGAAGGCCGTCAAGCCCGAGATCGAGAAGCTGATCACGCTCGCCAAGCGTGGCGACCTGCACGCGCGCCGGCAGGCGCTGTCGGCGCTCGGGCAGGACAAGTTCGCGGTCCATCGTCTCTTCGAGGAGGTGGCGCCGCGCTACACCGACCGACCGGGCGGCTACACGCGCATCCTCAAGCTCGGTCCGCGTCGCAGCGACTCGACCGAGATGGTCTTCCTCGAGCTCGTCTGACCGGGTCGCCGGCGCCGCGGGACGGCCGGCGATGGTCAGCAAGCTGACGCTCGAGTACGACGGCGGCGAGTTCGTCGGCTGGGCCCGCCAGCCGGGGCTGCGCAGCGTGCAGGAGGAGGTCGAACGCGCGCTCGAGACGTTCCTGCCTGAGCCGGTCGCGCTCACGGTGGCGGGACGCACCGACCGCGGCGTGCACGCCTGGGGTCAGGTCGCCAGCTATCACCACGAGGCGGTCGATCCGCTGCGGCTGAACGCCGTCCTTCCGCCGGACGTGGCCGTGCTCGCCTGCGAGCCCCGCGGCGAGGACTTCGACGCGCGCGGCGATGCCCTCAGCCGCACGTACTGCTACCGCGTGCTGCACCGGCGCAGCCGCTGCGTATTCGAGCGGGGCCACGCGCTGTGGTGGGCGCGGCCGCTCGACCGCGAGGCGCTCGACGCGTGCGCCGCCACGCTCGCGGGCACCCACGACTTCACCGCGTTCACGCCGACCGAGACCGACCACGTGCGCTTCGAGCGTGACGTGACGATGGCCGAGTGGCGCCAACGGGGCGATCTGCTCGAGTTCTGGATCGAGGCCGACACGTTCATGCGTCACATGAACCGGGTGCTCGTCGGCACGATGCTCGAGGTGGCAACCGGGCAACGTCCGTTGGCGGGGTTCGTCGACCTGCTGGAGGGCCGGCCGCGCTCGGATGCCGGGCCGACCGCGCCGCCGCACGGGCTGCACCTCGCAGCCGTTCGCTATCCCGACGGATAGTCTGGGGTCCGTGCCGCCGCCGATTCCCGATCTGCCCGGGGTGAGCCACCGACACGTGACCGTCGGCGGCGTACGCGTGCACGTCGCCGAGGCCGGGGCGGGACCCCCGATCGTGCTGCAGCACGGTTGGCCGCAGCACTGGTGGGAGTGGCGGCGGCTGATCGGGCCGCTCGCCGAGGAGCATCGCGTGATCTGCCCCGACCTGCGCGGCTTCGGATGGTCCGAGGCGCCGCCCGGTCGCTACGACAAGGAGACGCTCGCCACCGACCTCCTCGGCGTTCTGGACGCGCTCGGGCTTGCGCTCCCCGGGAGCGGCGAGCAGGTCCGCCTCATCGGCCACGACTGGGGTGGCTTCACCGGCTTCCTCGCCTGCCTGCGTGCGCCCGAGCGGTTTCGCAGCTTCCTCGCGCTGTCGATCACCCATCCGTGGTTCACCCCCGGCGGAGGCGTTCCCGACCCCCGTTCGCTGCTGCGACTCTGGTACCAGTTCGTCATCGCATCGCCGCTCGGGCCCGAGCTGTTCGCGCGTCGTGCGGTGACGCGGCGGTTCGTCGGCATCGCCGGCGATGGCGTGTTCGACGAGGAGACGGTCAAGCTCTACACCGCCGCCCTGACCGAGCCCGGGACCGTCCGGGCCACGCAGTCGCTGTACCGAACGTTCCTGACCTCGGAGTTGCCGGCGATCCTGCGCGGGCGCTACCGCGACGCCCGTCTGCGCGTGCCGACGCGCCTGCTGGTCGGCGATCGCGACCCGGTCCTGCGCGCCGCGGCGCTGCGCGGCTTCGAGGCGCACGCGGACGACATGACGCTGCAGTTCGTGCCCGACAGCGGGCACTGGCTTCCCGAGCAGCGCCCCGCCCGCGTGCTCGCGGAGCTGCGCGCGATGGCGTAGCGGCAGCGGTGCGTGCCGTCGCCGCGGGTCAGTCCCGGTGGGACTTCTTCGGCTTGCCGGGTCCGCCCTTGCCGGTCGTCGGGCGGGGGGCGCTCAGCGTCGAGTGCCCCCCGGCCGCGTCATAGGCCCCGGTGAGGTCGGCGAGCGTCTCCGGTGACGTCTGCTGGAAGCCCGGCAGCACGAACGTGCTGGTGTCGCCGGGTGCGCTGAGGCCGATCTCCAGGTGCGGCGCGCTCGATATGCCGATGTCGCCGCACCCGACGTCCGCGATGGGCTGGCCCGCCACGACGTGGGCCCCGACGGGCACGAGCGCGGGCCTGGCGTGACCGTAGTAGACGTAGCGGCCCGCGTCGGGTCCGCTGTTGACGTGCAGGACCGGCGCCCACGAGCCGAACCCGTCGATGCCCTCCTGGACGATCGTCCCGCTGGCCACGGCCAGCTCCTCGAGATTCGGACCGCACTGGTTCGCGTTCCCGCCCAGGTCGACGCCCTGGTCGAGAGTCCAGGTGCTCGTCGCCGCCACCCGCGAGATCGGATAGAGCGGGAACACCCAATCCGCCGGTCCGCCCGGCTTGTATGGCCCGATCACCGGGGGCGCTGCGGTCGGGGTGACGCCGCCCGTGCCGGTCGGGCCGGTGGATCCACTCGGGACGCCCGTCGACGAGCTCGGTGCCGTCGGGGCGGTCGCTCCGCCCGACGGCGCCGCGGCTCCGCCGGTGCCCGTCGCGGCCGTCGCGGCGGTCGTGCGGGCCGTCGCGACGCTCACCGCGGCGAGCGCCCACGCGGCCAGGCAGAGCACGGCAATGACGTACGCCCTCAGGGGCGTCGCTTTGGGCATTGGTCCCTTCGCGGTCAGGCCTGCGGGGTTAGCTGACGGGCTAGCGCTGTCGCGCCTCTCGCGGATAACCGCGAGACTCGCCCCGAAAACTCGGGTCCCCCGTTCCCCGGACCATTCCGGGGATTCGGCGTGGCGGGCACTCTAACGCAACAGGCGGAGACGTGTTGCGCTGGACGTCGTATTGCGCGCGTGCAGGATCGCGGGCGCCCACTATGCTCGAAGGCGTGTTGAACGTCCTGCTCACCAACGACGACGGGATCGACGCGGAGGGCCTGCAGGCGCTCCGCCGCGGGCTCCGAGCCGTTCCCGGCGTCCGTCTCGCCGTGATCGCGCCGGACGGCAACCGCTCGGCCATGGCCCGCTCGATCACGACGCGCCGGCCACTGTGGGTCGAGGAGGTCTCGTTCGCCGACGGCAGCGCCGGCTACGCGACCGACGGCACCCCCGTCGACTGCGTGCGCCTGGCCGACCTGGGCCTCATCGACGGGTTCCGAGCCGACCTCGTCGTCTCCGGGATCAACCATGGCGCGAATCTCGGCGACGACATCACCTACTCCGGGACCGTCGCGGCGGCGCTCGAGGGGATCGTCCTCGGCCTGCCGGCCCTTGCGGTGTCCCAGCAGTCGGGCGCCGGGGCGCTCGACTTCCGCTTCGACGGGGGGTTCAACTTCGATGTCGCGGCCGCGTTCGCCTGTGCGCTGGTCGGGCGCATCGAAGACGTGCCGCTCCCGGCGAGCACGCTGCTGAACATCAACGTGCCGGCGGGCACGCCGAACGGCGTCGAGGTGACGCGCCTCGGCAAGCGCATCTACGAGGACGAGCTCAAGCTCGAGCACGAGGAGGGTGCGCGCCGCCGCTACTGGGTCTACGGATCGGATCCCGGCTACCACGACGATCCGGGCACCGACCTCGCGGCCGTGGCCGCCGGGCGCATCGCCCTCACGCCGATCCACTTCGACCTCACCGATCGGCCCGGCCTGGAGGCCCTGCGCGGCTTCGACCTGCAGGCGCTGCTCACCCCCGAGGTACGCGCGGCGCAGTGAGCGCGGGGGGGACGGATACCGTGCCCGGGGCCGAGGTGGTCGCCCGCGCGGCCGAGCTGCGGCGCGTGCTCGAGTATCACGCCCAGCGCTACTACACGCTCGACGATCCCGAGATCGGCGACGACGCCTATGACGCGCTGCTCGACGAGCTGCGCGCGCTTGAGGCCGAGCACCCGGCCCTGCGCACGCCGGACTCGCCGACCCAGCGCACCGGCGGCACGCCGGTGTCGCAGCTGCAGAAGGTCGGCCACCTCGAGCCGATGCTGTCGCTCGGGAACGTCCGCTCGGAGGAGGAGCTGCGCGCCTGGGTCGCGCGCATGCGCTCGCACCTTGCCCGCGAGGGCATCGACGACCCGGCGTTCGAGTATGTCGTGGAGCCGAAGATCGACGGCCTGGCCATCAGCCTCGTCTACCGCGACGGCGTGCTCGAGCGCGGCGCGACGCGCGGCGACGGGCAGATCGGCGAGGACGTCACGCACAACCTGCGCACGATCGGCTCGATCCCGCTGCGCGTCGAGGGCGCTCCGCCCCTGCTGGAGGTGCGCGGCGAGGTGTACATGTCGCTGCGCGACTTCACCGCGCTCAACGAGCGCCGCGCCGAGGCCGGGCTGTCGACGTTCATGAATCCGCGCAACTCGGCCGCGGGCACGATCCGCCAGCTCGACCCGGCGCTCGCCGCCGAGCGGCCCCTGTCGATGTGGGCGTATCAGGTGGGAGTCACCGACGGGCTCTCGTTCACCTCGCACTGGGACGCGCTTCGGTGGCTGCGCGAGCACGGCTTCCGGGTGAACCCGGACATTCAGCTGCTCGCCAGCGAGGACGAGGTGATCGCGCAATGCCTGTCCTGGCAGGAGCGCCGCGGCGGCCTGGACTTCGAGATCGACGGCGTCGTCGTGAAGGTCGCCGACCTCGAGCTGCAGCGTCGCCTCGGCTCGGTCGGGCGAGATCCGCGCTGGGCGGTCGCGTGGAAGTTCCCGCCCACGACCGCCGTCACGCGGCTGAACGCGGTGATGTGGAACGTCGGCAAGTTCGGCGACCTGCATCCGTTCGCGTCACTCGAGCCGGTGGCGGTCGGAGGCGTCGTGATCAAGCTCGCGACCCTCCACAACGAGGAGGACCTCGCTCGCAAGGACATCCGCCCCGGCGAGGACGTCATCGTGCTGCGGGCCGGCGACGTCATCCCGCAGGTCGTCTCGCCCGCCCCCCACGTCGTCGAGCACGCCGACCGCCCGCCACCTCCGCGTCCGCCGAAGCGCTGTCCGTTCTGCGACACGCCGACGGTCAAGCCCGCGGACTCGGTGTTCACCAAGTGCCCGAACCGCGACTGCCCCGAACGACGATGGCAGCTGCTCAAGCACTTCGTGTCGCGCGGGGCGATGGACATCGACGGGCTCGGCGAGAAGCAGGTCGCGGCGCTGCAGGAGCGCGGCCTCGTGCGCACCGCCGCCGACTTCTACCGGCTCACCGCCGACCAGCTGGTCGAGCTCGAGGGCTACGGCGAGGTCTCGGCCGAGAAGCTCGTGGCCTCGATGAACGCCTCGAAGGATCGCCCGTTCGCCCGCGTCCTGTTCGCGCTCGGCATCGAGGAGGTGGGAGAGGTGACCGGTCGCAACCTCGCCCTGCACTTTCGATCGATCGACGCCCTGCTCGCCGCCACCCCCGAGGAGATCGCGCAGACGCCCGGCATCGGCGACAAGATGGCGCAGGTCATCTCCGAGCAGCTCGCCGACGACGCGATGCGAGCGCTCATCGAGGACCTCCGGGGCCTGGGGCTGCGCCTGCACGAGGAGGGCCCGCCGCCGAGCGAGGGCCCGCTCGCCGGCCGCACGCTCGTGCTCACGGGAACGCTGCCGGACTGGTCGCGCGAGCAGGCGACCGAGCGGATCGTCGCGGCCGGCGGGCGCGTCACCGGATCGGTGTCCAAGAAGACGGACTACGTCGTGGCCGGCGACAGCCCGGGGTCCAAGCTCGAGAAGGCCGAGCGCCTCGGGGTGTCGGTGCTCGACGAGGCGGGCTTGCGCGAGCTGCTCGGGGAGTAGGGCTCGCGCCACCCCCGGCCTGGGCGTGACGCGACGATGACCGATGCGCCGCGCGGGCACGCTACGTGCCCGCCGCGTAACGGGACCGATGCGCGAGTGCGTCGCCCTGTCCCGCGCGGTGACCCGCGCGCCGGGGTGTGGTCCCGAACTGACGCTATAGGGGGCCCAACTGACCACACCCCCGCTGGTGGGTGACGCGTCGGTGACGGATGTGCCGGCTGGATCACGCAGCGTGTCCGCGCCGAAACGGGACTTGTGCGCGAGTGTGCCACAGGTCGGGCAGGCCAGCCGCGCGGCCGCGCGCGGGCCGGGCCGTGTCCGGCGGTCGCGCCCGGCGACCGCGCGACCGTGTCCGGCGGCCGCGCGACCGTGTCCGGGCGGCCGCGCCCGGCGGCCGCGCGAACGGCCCGGCGGCCGCCCGGCGGCCGCGCGAACGTGCCAGGCCAGCCGCGCCGCCGCGCGCGGACCGGACCGTGCCCGGCGACCGCGCGACCGCGCGACCGCGCGACCGCGCGACCGCGCGACCGTGCCCGGCGACCGCGCGACCGCGCGACCGTGCCCGGCGACCGCGCGACCGCGCGACCGCGCGACCGTGCCCGGCGACCGCGCGACCGTGCCCGGCGACCGCGCGACCGCGCGACCGCGCGACCGCGCGACCGTGCCCGGCGACCGCGCGACCGCGCGACCGTGCCCGGCGACCGCGCGACCGCGCGACCGTGCCCGGCGACCGCGCGACCGTGCCCGGCGACCGCGCGACCGCGCGACCGTGCCCGGCGACCGCGCGACCGCGCGACCGTGCCCGGCGACCGCGCGACCGCGCGACCGTGCCCGGCGACCGCGCGACCGCGCGACCGTGCCCGACGGCCGCGCGACCGCCCGCGGCGAGCGCGCGGCCCCGCCCGGCGCGCTCAGCCCGACGTGCCGCCGGTCGTGTTCGATGCGCCGCTCCCGGTGGGAACCACGACGGTACCGGGGGGCGCCACCACCGTGCCGCCGGCCGAGCCGCCCGTGGCACCCGGACCGCGAGCACCGGTCGGCCCCGTCGGCCCCGTCGGCCCGGTCGCCCCCGTCGGCCCGGTCGGGCCGCCGAGCAGCGCCGGGGGCGGCGCGGGGACGCCGGCCGGCGTGCCGTCGTCATAGCGCGCGAGGGCGATCGTCATGACGTCCTGGAGCACGTGCGCGGTGGTCACGTCGATGCCGTCCATGAGGAAGGCGAACGCGAGCGTGTGGCCGCCCTCGGCGGTGCACCAGCCCGCCAGGTTGGAGACGAAGTCGAGCGTGCCGGTCTTGGCGTTGCAGCGCCCGACGGCCGCCGAGCCGCGCATGCGCAGGCTGAGCGTGCCCGTCTGTCCCGGGCGCGCGAGCGCGCCGCGCAGGACCCCGTAGAGGGGGCTGGCGACGTAATCGGTCAGCAGGGTCGCCACCTGATCGGGCGTCGTGGCGTCCGCGCGCGAGAGGCCCGAGCCGTCGACGACCGAGATGTGGATGCCGAGCGCGGCGATCGTCGCGCGGACGACCGCGGCCCCGGCGGCGGTGGAGCCGGCGCCCCCGAAGGACGCGCCGATGTCCTTCACGAGCGTCTCGGCGAAGTAGTTGTCCGACGGTGGGAGCATGAGGCGCAGCAGCGTGCTGAGCGGCGGCGAGGCGACGGCGGCCAGCCGCGTGGCCGCGGGGGGCGCGATGCCGGTACCGGTTCCGCCGGTGACGACGATCCCGATCGCCCGCAGCGCCGCGGCGAACTGCTGGGCCGCGTAGGCCGCGGGGGCGTGCAGGCCGGTCGCCGTCCCGGTCTCGCCGCGATTGAAGGCGAGTGCGCTGAGGACGCCCTCGACCTCGGGGTCGGTTGCGTAGCCGGTCGTCGGGCCGCCCCGGAGCGCGTCGAAGAGCGATTCGTCGCCGAGCAGCGGGCCCTCGACGCGGCGCACGCCGGCGCTGCGCAGCGCGAGTGCGAGCTGCGACACCGAGGCGCCGTCCCCGGCGCCGTAGGTGCTGTCGATGAACGCGGTCGTGCCGAACGTGGGGTCGCCGCCGCCGTGCAGGTACAGGGTTCCGTGCCACACGCCGGCCGCGTCGAGCGTTCCGACCCCGAGCACGGTCGTCTGCAGCTGCGCCGACGGGCCGAAGTGGATGAGCGCCGTCGTCGACGTGTACAGCTTCTCGACCGATGCCGGCGGGTGCGGCGTGTCTCCGCGCGATTCGTAGAGCAGGCGCCGAGCGCTCGTGTCGTACACGTAGGCGCCCGAATCCGCGCCGGCGAGCGCCATCTCGCGGGTGAGTACGCTGCGCAGCGCCGACAGGCTCTCAGGCGCCGCGTTCGCGCCGGCGGGGGCGAGCCAGAGCAGTGCCCACGCGAGTGAGAGGGCGATGGCGGCGGTCTTTACGACCGCTGGTCGACCGTACAATGGGGAGAGCATGGGCAAAGTCGTGAAGCTCGAGCCGGGCGCCAAGGATAGGCAAGTAACACGCACACGTCGGAGAAATACCGGCGCGGGCGCGCGCAGCAGAAGCCACAAGACCGCCCTCGTGCTCGGCGGCGGCGGCTTCACCGGGGGCGTGTACGAGATCGGGGCGCTGCGAGCACTCGATCTCCTGTCGGTCAACCGCACGGTCAACCAGTTCGACATCTACGTCGGCACCTCGGCCGGGGCGTTCATCGCTTCGCTCTGTGCGAACGGCGTCACGCCCGAGGAGATGATGCGCGTCGTGACCCGCAAGGGCCCGCTGCCGTTCCGCGACATCGATCTCGGTGACCTGCTGCGGCCGAACCTCATCGAGGCGACGCGCAAGGGCGTCATGGTCCCCTTCAGGGCGGCGTCGCTCATCCGCCAGCTCGTGCGCCAGCGGGCCGAGGTCTCGGTGATGGATCTCGCGCTCGGGCTCGCCGAGGCGCTGCCGAGCGGGCTCTACACCGGCGCGGGGATCGAGACCTACGTCCGCAGGGTGTTGAGCGACCCCGATCGCAGCGACGACTTCCGCATGCTCGAGAACGAGCTCTACCTGGCCGCGACCGACCTCGACACCTGCGAGCGGATCGTGCTCGGCGGCGACGGCTGGGACGACGTGCCGATCTCGACGGCGGTGCGGGCCTCGACCGCGCTGCCGATGGTCTATGCCCCCGTCATGGTCAAGGAGCGCGAGCTCGTCGACGGCGGGATCGTCTCCACGACGAACCTCGACATCGCCGTCGAGGCCGGTGCGCGGCTCGTGCTCGTCGTCAATCCGATCGTTCCCTACGTCAACGATTTCAGCCACGAGGTCATGACATGGCGCGGGCCGCGCCCGCGGCGCGTGTCGGACATGGGGTTCGCGCAGATCGGTTATCAGTCGTTCAAGCTGCTCGCCTACCAGCGTCTGCACGAGATGGCGCGCCGCTGGGAGGAGCGCTACCCGGGCGTCGACATCGTGCTCGTCGAGCCGGCGCCGGACGACCGGCTCATGTTCGAGACCTCGATGATGAACTTCGCCTCGCGCGTCGAGATTGCACGCCACGGCTTCCAGTCGGTGACCTTCCAGCTCGCCGGCGACTACGACAACTTCAAGCAGGTCTTCGACCGTCACGGCATCACGATCTCGCCGACGCGCGTGCGCAAGGTGGTCAAGCACTTCGCCAACGAGCGCGAGCGCTCCGGGGGCTGGCGGAAGATCCTCGAGCAGACGACCGGCGCGCTGCTGCGTCAGTCGGGCGGCGCCGCGGACTGACGCTCAGGCGGCCGCATCGCCCGCGGCCGCCGGCAGTGTCGGACGCAGCGCGGCGAGCAGTCGCTCCGAGGCCGCCCGGTCGCGCACGGTCACGCGCATCCGTCCCGGCTCGCCGAGCGACGCCCCCGGGGCGACGATCACGCCCGCGCGGGCGAGCGCCGTCGCCGCCTCCGTGCCGTCGAGCGACGGATGCGCGAGCCACAGGAAGTTCGTCGCGCTTCCGGGGACATCGAGACCGAGGTCGCGCAGCTCGCCGGCGAGTCGGTTGCGCTCGGCCGCGAGCTCGGCGGCACGCACGCGAACGAGCTCGCCCGCGCTGCGCAGCGATTCGAGCGCACCGGCCTGAGCGAGCTCGTCGAGGCCGAGGTCGGGCTCGAGCGCGGCGAGCAGCTCGTCGGATCCCGGGCCCGCGAGCGCGTAACCGCAGCGCAGCCCGGCCAGCCCCCACGCCTTGGAGAAGCTGCGAAAGACGATCAGGCGCTGCTCGGTGGCGAGCAGCTTCGCGCTGGCGCCCTGGGCCCTCGGCGGAGCAAACTCGATGAGCGCCTCGTCGAGCAGCACCGCGACGTGCTCGGGGAGCGCACCGAGCAGCTCACGCAGCTCGGCCGCGCTCATGAGGTGCCCTGTGGGGTCGTTCGGGTTCGCGATCGCGACCGCCCGCGTGCGGTCGTTGATCGCGGCCAGGATCGCGGCGGCGCCGTGCCCGGCCACCGGAACGGCTCGCGCACCCGTGCGGCGAGCCATCAGCGGGAGGAGGGAGTACCCAGGCCACGGGATGACGAGCTCCTGACCGGGACGCACGAGCGTGCGGATGGCGGCGTTCAGCAGGGACGCCGCGCCGGGGCCGATCGCGATCTGGCCCGGCTCGCACCCGTGGCGATGCGCAAGCTCGCTGCGAAGCTCGGGTGCGCGCTCCTGCGGGTAGCGGTGCAGCCCGCGT
Organism: uncultured Solirubrobacterales bacterium; assembly: GCA_963710725.1. Taxonomy (GTDB): domain Bacteria; phylum Actinomycetota; class Thermoleophilia; order Solirubrobacterales; family Solirubrobacteraceae; genus CAVQBJ01. Next base: position 683,156 of record CAVQBJ010000001.1, read on the forward strand.
CGCGCGGCATAGGTGACGGCGTTGACGACCGCGTGCGGCGGCAGGGCCGGCCACGTGGTGATCGACAGATCGAGCGGCGGCAGACGCTCGAGCGCCTGGCGGCGGCGGGCGCGGGCCTCGGCGCGCTTGCGCGCGTTGACCTCCTCCTCGGGAAGGCCCTCGAACTGCCGGTAGTGGTCGAGCAGTCCCATCCTGCCGCGCCCGTCCCGCTGCTCAGGAGCCCGACGGGGGCACGCTCGGGGCGGGGCCGTGGATGATGAGGAACCACAGGCCGAACGCGACGGCGCCGATGATCGCGGTCGTGGCGAAGATGGGCCCGATCATGCCGGTGCGCTGGTCGTGCCCCGCGGCGCGCCGCACGAGGATCCAGGCGTGATCGAGGCGCTTCTCGAGCATCAGCGCGCCGAGCAGCGTGGACACCAGGCCCGTGAACGCCACCAGCAGCGCCGCGCCGAGACTCGAGGTGCGGTATTGGACCTGGGCCGCGATCCACAGCCAGCCCGCGGGGATCGGCCCCCAGAACAGCAGGTTGATGAACGTCATGAGTGCAAGCAGCACGAAGGCGAGCAGCGCGTCGAGGCGCTGGCGGCGCGGCGACCCCTGCGTGGGCAGCGCCGGATAGTGGACCGGGGCGGTGCCGGGACGGCGCCGGAGGAACAGGCCTCCGGTATCGGTGGGATCGGTGCGCATGTCGGCCAGTGCAGACGGGGTGTTGTCCGCTACACGCTAGCGTCCGCGAGCGAGCGGGCCGATCCGCTCACCCGGTCCGGCTACGCTCCGCTGTCGTAGAGCGCGTCGAACAGGTCGACGTACTTCTCGTTCACGACGTTGCGCTTCACCTTCAGCGTCGGCGTGAGCTCGCCGCCCTCCTGTGAGAGGTCGTGATCGAGGAGCACGAACTTCTTGACCTGCTCGACCTTCGCGTAGCGCGAGTTCGCGCGGTCGAGCTCGGCCGCGATCAGCGCGTGCACGTCGGGGTGCGAGGACAGCGTGGCGAGATCCTCGGTCAGCCCGCGTTCGCGGGCCCAGGCGCCGATCTCCTCCTCATCGAGGGTGATGAGCATCACCGGGTAGGGCCGGCGGTCGCCGTGCATGATCGCCTGAGACACCCACCGGACCTGCTTCATGTCGTTCTCGAGGTTGGCCGGCGTGAGGTTCTTGCCCCCCGCGGTGATGATGATGTCCTTCTTGCGGCCGGTGATCGACAGATAGCCGTCCTCGTCGAGCGAACCGAGGTCGCCCGTGTGCAGCCACCCGTCGACGACGGCGCCGAAGCTCGCTTCCTCGTTCCTGTAGTAGCCGCCGAAGATGTTCCCGCCGCGGATGAGGATCTCGCCGTCGGGCGCGATGCGCACCTCGCATCCGGGCAGCGGCCGTCCGACCGTGCCGAAGCGGTGGTGCTCAGGCGTGGAGTAGGTGGCCACCGTCGCCGTCTCGGTCATCCCGTAGCCCTCGAGGACGGGCACGCCGCACGCGTAGAAGAACTCGAGGATCTCGCGGGCGATCGGCGCCGCGCCGGTCACGGCCTGGCGGATCTGGCCGCCGAACAGCGAGCGCACCCGCTCGTAGAGGAGCGTCTCGGCCTCGTCGAACTCAGCCTGCAGGTCGCTCGGCACCGGCTCGCCGCGCATCTGCAGGTTCCGCACCGTCAGACCGATCTCGATGGCCCGGCTGAACTGCTTGCGCTGCTCCGGCGGCGCCTTCTCGACCGCGTCGGTGGCGAGCGCGTAGATCTTCTCGAAGATGCGGGGTACCGAGGGGAAGTAGCTCGGCCTGACCTCCTGCAGCTCGGCCACGATCTGCGTGGCGTCGCCGCCCCAGTACGCGAGCGCGCCGCCGCCGTCGAATGACAGCAGCTGGATGAGCAGCGCGAAGGCGTGGGCGAGGGGCAGGAACAGGTACGTCTCCTCGCTGCCGCGCGTGGCGTCGGCCTGATGGCACATGTCGAGCACGTCGCGGTAGTTGCTGTGCGAGAGCACGCAGCCCTTCGGCGGCCCGGTGGTCCCCGACGTGTAGATGAAGGTGTAGGCGTCCTCGGGCCGGACGGCGTCGTAGCGCTCGGCGAGCTCGGCGAGGCTGTGGCTGCCGCCGCGCTTGCGCAGGTCTTCGATGGCGATGGCGTCATCGCCGGCGTCGGCGGATTCGATCACGATCAGGTGACGCAGATGCGGGAGGCGCCCTCGCACCTCGCGAATCTTGTCCAGCTGCGCGCGGTCTTCACAGACGACAGCCACCGCCTCGGAGTTCCCGGTCACCCACTCGCACTCCTCGGGAGAGTTCGTTGGATAGATCGGAACCTTGACGGCTCCGATCGAGGCGATCGCGAAGTCGGCGTAGGTCCACTCGGCGCGCGTGGAGGCGAGGATGCACACGCGCTCGCCCCGCTCGATGCCGAGGTCGATCATGCCGCGGCCGATCTCGCTGACGATCTCGCCGACCTCCCCGAACGTCACGCTGTGCCAGGCGCCGTCGCGCTTCACGCGCACGGCCGGACGCTCGGCGTACTTCTCGGCGGCCCGAGCCAGCAGGTCCGCGATCGTTCGCGAGCCGGTCGATTCATGCACGGGCGTCGCACCGCTCGCCGTGCTCGGCGCTGTCGTCACCACTTCCATCCATGCTCTCCTCTTCAGACCTCTGGGTACGCGTCAAGCACCGACACGTACCCGGCATGCTAATCGAGCGCGGCCGACGGCGCCACCGGGACCCGCCGCCGCGCCACACGAGCGTGGTGGCGCGGCGATCGGAGCCGCCCCGGCAGGGCGCTGCCGCGAGGCTGCGGCGACAGACCCGCCAGCGGCGCCACAGACCGCTCGAGTCCGCAGCATCGGCTGCGGACTCCTCCAGCCGCGAGGCGGATGCCGGCCGTCTAGGCCTTTGCCGGCGTCGGCTGCGACTGCGAAGACGAGACCTGGATGCTCGTCATGAACAAGCTCTTGTCGATACGTCCCTGGAAGATCGGCACCCCGAGCTCCATGCACTTGGAGATCACTTCCCTGCGCCCGAGTCCGGCTTCGCGTGCCAGCTCAGTGGGCGTGAGGTGATTGGGCATCGGCAATCCTCCTGTTCGCATTACATCGTGCGCTACGTATACCGCCACGAGCGGACAAACTCAACTGGTGCGTATGAGGCGAATGCGCCATTTGCGCACCTGTCGTAGTTTGCCCGGCCCGGACGGAACGGTTTGGGGAGCCGCGGACGGGGTAGGTTCATGGGTCCCGGTTGTCTCGCCGGACAAGGGGTTGTCAGTGGCACGGGTCACATCGCTTACCTCGTCGCCTGGGGCGGCACGGCTCACCAGCGGCCGTCGCTCGCCCGGCGCGGGCGACGACGACGCGGCGCTCGTGGCGGCGGTGCGCCGCGGCGACGACGCCGCCTTCGCTCGCCTCTACGAGCGGTACCGGCGACGGATCGCGACTTACGCCTACCGTCACGTGCGCGACCACGGACGCGCCGAGGACGTCACGCAGGAGGTGTTCCTGTCCGCGCTGCGCCGGATGCGCGGCACGAGCCAGCCGATCATCGTCCAGCCGTGGCTGTACGAGATCGCGCGCAACGCCTGCATCGACCACCACCGCCGCAGCCGCGGCGCGTCCGAGGTCTCCTACGACGGTTGCGAAACGACGATCGCCGCACCGCAGCCGACGCCGCCGGCTGCCGTGGATGCCAAGACGCGCCTGGATGACCTTCGTCACGCCTTCGGGAGCCTGTCGGCGCTGGAGCGCGAGCTCGTCGTCCTGCGCGAGCTCGAGGGGCTCTCGCTGCGCGAGATCGGTGAGCGGCTGCATCTCGGTCGCCGCGAGGTGCAGCATGGCCTCGCGCGCGCTCACGCGCATCTGAGCGACGAGTACGACGACCTCTCGAGCGGGATGCGCTGTGTGCGCGTGCAGTCGCTCATCACCGCGGCGGGGACGCGGGCGCTCGGGAGTCGCGAACGGGTGCGCGTGGGGTCGCACGTGCTGCACTGCGGGGCCTGTCGCGTGCAGGCCCGCCGCGCCGGTCTGAGGCTCGAGCCGGGCACGATCCCGCGTCGCCTCGCCGCGCTGCTGCCGGTCCCGGTCGGGGTGCGCCGCATCGTCTGGACGCTGCGCCGGTCGCTCCCCGGCGCCGCCGGGCCGGTCGGCGGACTCGCGACCTCCGCCAGCCTCCCGGATTGGCCCGCGTGGACGGCGGTTGGTGCGGCCCTCGCGTCGGTCGGCATCGCGCTCGGCGCCGGCCTCGGTGTCGGCGCATGGCACACCCGCTCGGGCGCGGCCGGTCGCGGCCCCGGCGGGCGCGAGCTGCGTGCGCGGGGGGTGCCGGAGCCGGCGGCCGCGGGCGTCATGGCGCTCGGCGTGCGCTCGCGCGGCATCCGGATACCGCTGCCGGCGGCCGCGGGTCACGGTCGGCGCGCGCCGGCGCCTAGCGGGCCGCACGATCTCGGGTCCCTCTCGGGCCGGCAGCCGATGCGCGCGGCCGGGCCGGCCGGGCCCGCACCGAGCGCATCGAGGTCGCCCGGCTCGCCGGCACCGACCACCGACCGACCCGCGCCCGCCGCGGTGCGCCCGTCCGCCGCGAACGGCGGCAGCGGTGCCGGTGTGAGCGAGCCGCACGCCGCCGACCGCGGCGCGCGAGGCGGTGGCGCGTCGGCATCGGCGCCGGGCGCGGGCGCCGCGCCGGTCGCCGCGGCCGGGGGCGGCGCGGCGACGACCGCGCCGCCGGTCCGCGCGGTGGGCACGGACGTCGTTGCCGCCGCGGGCCAGGTCGCGACGAGTTCCGGTGGCGCGGTCACGGGCGTGGGCAGTGCCGTCACCCAGGTCGGCTCGGCGGCCGGGTCCGCGGTCCGTAGCGGCGCGACGACGACCGCGGGCGCCGTGCAGTCGCTCACCGGTTCGACGCCGGCGACCGCGCCGGTCGGTCAGGCCGTCGCGCCGGTGGTCAACGCGACGGGGACCGCTGCGGGGAACACGGTCGCCGCCGCGGGAGGTGCCGCGGGGAGCGCCGTCGCGGGCGTCGGGACGGTCGTGTCGGGCGTCGGCACCGCGGTCTCCGACGCTGGCCAGACCGCCACCGGGCTGCTCGACTCCGCGCCGCGCTGACGGCCGGCGACGCCGGGTCGGCTGAGTGACTGTGGGATACTGCACGCCTTCACTCGGGGCGTGGCGCAGCCTGGTAGCGCGCACCGTTCGGGTCGGTGAGGTCCCCGGTTCAAATCCGGGCGCCCCGATAGATGCAAGAAGTGCGACGCACCGCGTCGGACCGCGACGAGTCCCAGCGTCGCCGGGGGTTTCGGTCCGTCGCAGTGCGAAAGGTCCGGATGCGTTGTGCGGCAGGCGCGCCGGCCGCCGACCCCGGCGCGCTTCGCGCCGACGAAGGGCTGCGTGTCAGACCTACTCCGGGGCGGCGCGGTGGGTGCGCCGCCGGTACAGCGACGCGGCGAGCGCGGCGAGAAGCGCCCCGCCGACGCCGAGCCCCACGACGAGGAGCGCCGAGGAGCCGGACGACCGCTGCGGCACTGCGGGCGTCGGGGGGTTCGGGCCGGCGACCACCGCTACGACCGGGTGGACGGCCGGGATTCGCACCGTGCCGCTCCAGTACGCTCGCTTGGCGCCGCTGTCGTAGCTGAGCGTGACGCGTGCGGGATGCGCTCCGGGCGCAATACGCGGCGTCAGCACACGCAGGGTCGCCTGTCCGCCGGGCAGCAGGGTCCCCGATCGCACCGGAAACGAGCTGATCGCGCCGCCCGCCGTCAGTCTCGCGACGCCGCTCGGATGCTCGAACTGCGCGCCTCGGTTGGCCTCCGACACGGCGATGCCGGCAGCGTCGCCGATCGCCGCGCCGGTCACCGCAGGAATCGAGAGCGCCGACCGGTAGTGCGAGCCGACCGTGACCGCGACCCCGACCACGACCTCGTGCACGATCGCCGAGCGCGCGCCGCCGCTCGAAGTCGGCGCTGGGGTGCTCGCTGGCTCGACCGCCACGCCGCCGAGGTACTGGCCCGACGGCGTCGCGGCCGGCACCTGAACGGAGAACGCCACGTCGCGCGCCCCATGCGCAGGTAACGTCAGCCGCTCCGGAAGTCCGGTGATCCAGCAGCCGGCAGCCGCGCACGTACCGGGCTTGCCGACATACACGTCTCCGGAGGACGGTGAGGTGACGCCCTGCACCGCACGAAGGACGAGTGTCTGCTGCATCGCGCTCAGATTCGCGATCTGCACGGTGCGAGTCGCGCGTGCACGAGGCGCAAGCCTGAGCGAGAAGTAGCCGGATGCGCCCGCCCCAACCGGAGCCGCTGCGAATCCCCCGCTGAACGCCGCCGCTCGGGCGGCCGTGGCCGCGCCGGCGACGACGGTGAGTGCGATCGCGCCGGTGGCGCTCAATCGCCGAGCCCACGTCGGTACGTTCGTGCGCGTCCCGCGGTCGGTGGTCGGGGTCATGGCCCTGACGCTACGGCGATGGTGATGGTGTTCGTGTAGGTCCCCGCGGCTGCGTTCGCCGGTGTGCTCGTCCACCAGTCGAGGGCGAGCGAGACGTCGTCGGTGCCGCTGCCGCTGTTCGACGTGTACAGCGGTGCCGGCGTTCCGGTGGGAAGGGCGAGCGGATAGGTGGCCGAGTTGCCGGCGGGAGCGGAGCAGGTGCCGGCGCCACCGGCGCAGGTCGCGGTCGGTGCGGTGGTGGCGGAGGCAGCGCCAGCGGAGCCGTTGAGGACGATCGCGGGGAGCGTGTGCGAGCCCGACGTCAGCGTGGTCGCCGAGACATCCACGTTCCATCCGGCGCCCGCCGTGTCATCGACCGTCACCGGCGACGCCTGGTCGCTCGTCTGGTCGAAGCCGTTGAGCGTCACCGACCACGAAAGCGACCCCGGTGCCACGATGCCCAGCGTCGTGAACGTGCCGAGCCAGGTGTCGCTCTGGTAGCTGCCGCTGGCCTCACCGCCGAACAGGACCACGTCGTCAGATGTCGAGTCGTAGGTCATCGCGGGCGTGTCGCGCGCCGCCGGTGAGGTGCCCGGCGACTGCTGCACCCAATCGCCACCGTAGTAGGCCCACGTGTCGGAGACGTCGCCGCTCGAGGTGGCGCCGCCGAAGATCATCATCTCGGTCGCGGTCGCAGCGCTGCCCATGAACGATCGCGCGGACGGCGAGGTTGCCGGTGACTGCTGCGTCCACGTATCGGCCGAGGGGTTGAACAGCCAGGTGTCGCTGTCGTAGGTGGAGCCGTTCTGGCCGCCGAACAGCACGACCTCGTCGGCCGCCGTCCCGTAGGTCATCGCCGCGCCCTCTCGCGTCGAGGGAGGACCCGACGGCGACTCCTGCGTCCAGGTGTCGTTCGAGGGCGTGTAGACCCAGGTGTCGTTGTCGTAGGCGGAGCCGCTGTAACCGCCGAACAGCACGATTTGGCCGGTGGCGGTGTCGTAGGCCATCGACGCGCCGCTGCGCGCCGTGGGGTGAGTGCTGGGAGCCTCCTGCGTCCAGGTGTCGTTCGAGGGCGTGTAGACCCAGGTGTCGCTGTCGTAGGTTGACCCGTTGACGCCGCCGAACAGCACGATCTGGCTCGTGGCGCTGTCGTAGGCGATCGCGGCGCGGGTGCGCGCGGCGGGCTTGGTCGACGGGGCCTGGAGCGTCCAGGTGTCGCTCGAGGCCGTGTACAACCAGGTGTCCTGGTCGTACGCGGGGGCCGGGCTGTAGAGCAGGTAGTTCGTCGTTGCGTCGACCGCGATGCAGAAGGAGGACGAGACGCAGGACACGTTGCTCAGCTGGGTGCTGCCGTCGATATCGGAGGCCGAGGACCAGGTCGTGCCGTTATAGGTGAGGGCGTGTCCGGAGCCGTCGACCGTGGCGCAGAACGACGACGACGGGCAGGAGACCCGCGTCAGGTCGGTCGAGCCATCGATGTCGGAGGCCGCGGACCAGGTCGTGCCGTTGTAGGTGAGCGCGTGCCCCGTGGTGTCGACGGCGGCGCAGAACGACGTCGAGGCGCAGGAGATGCCGTCCATCACGTTTGTGCCGTCGATCGTGGTGGCGGCGCTCCAGGTGCCGGTGTACTTGAACGCGTGGCCTTCCGCGTCGACCGCCTCACAGAACGACGACGATACGCACGACACGCCGCTCGTCTCGTTGCCGTTGTCCATGAGGGTCGCCCCGGACCAACTCGTACCGTTGTAGGTGAAGGCGTGCCCGGTTTGGTCGAGCACCATGCAGAACGAGGTCGACACGCACGATACGGCGTACAGCGGGGTACTGCCGTCGATGTCGGACGCCGACGACCAGGTCGTGCCGTTATAGGTGAGCGCGTGCCCCGTGGTGTCGACGGCGACGCAGAACGACGACGATACGCACGACGCCGCCCACAGCTCGTTCGTGCCGTCGATGTCCGAGGGCGCGGACCAGGTCGTGCCGCTGTAGATGGCCGCGTGCCCCGTTCCGTCGACCGCAGCGCAGAAGGACGACGTCGGACAGCTGAGGCCCGTGGGGCCGTTGGAGTCGAATGACGTCGCCGCTCCCCAGGCGGAGGCACCGAGATACTGACCGCCGAACAGGACGTCCTCACCCGCCGCGCCGTCGTAGGCCATCGCCGCGCCGAAGCGGGCGGCCGGGGCCGCGGAGGGCGACTGGGACGTCCACGTCGCCGTTGCCGAGGCGCTCGCCACCGGGCCAGCGATGAGGCCGGCGAGCGAGAGCGCCACCACCGCGACCAGCCGCTCGACGTCACGGCGCGCCGGGCTCCGGCGGTGCGGGCGCGGCCAGTGGCGGCGTCGTGTGGTTGCCCCGCGGATCTGCCCGTACATGGCCGTGTCTCCCGCTTCTATCGGTACGGTTGCTCCGTCGCTGCGGCAACGCCTGTCGCTCGATTGCTCGTCAGGCTGGCATCGGCATTCTCACCGGCGCCATGAGCCCGGGTGCACGCGGGTGGACGTGCGGCCCAACCTGATCGCCGTGACCCGGAGCGCGCGCGATGCCGGGGCCATGGCAGGCGTTCGCCGAGGTCAACCGCGCGTGCGGCGCTCAAGATCGCCGCTCGCGCGCCGATCTCAGAACCGACCCGGCACGCTGCGTGCAGCGAGAGCCGGTCGCCAGCCCCGTCCCATCCCTTCCGTTTCCGATCGCCCATGCGACTTCGCCATCTCGTCGTCCTTGCCATCACCGGCGCTCTCCTCGTCGGCGCCGATTCGCCCGGGATCGCGGGCGCGGAGGCGGTACTCGGCGGATTCAGTGCGCGGCCGCTCGATCCGAGTGGCGACCCGGCGCTGCGCTCGTACTTCAAGTGGGACGTGCGGCCCGGTCGTCGCTATGTCGGCATCCTGCTCGTCGGCAACGCCGAGAAGGTGACGGTGCATCTGCGCGTCTATCCACTGGACGGTCTGACCGGCGTCACCTCCGGCGCCGTGTACCCCACCGGACTGGCCCCTGTGAGCCGTGACGGGCGCTGGCTGACGCCCGACCTCTCGAGCATGACGATCCCGCCGCTCAGCGAGCGCCCGCTTCGCTTCACCGCGAGGATCCCCGCCGGCGCCCGGCCGGGCGATCACCTCGCCGCGATCGCCTTCGAGAATGCCGACCACCCGCGGACGGCCCACGGCTCGATCGCGATCATCGAGGTCATCCGGTCGGCCGTGGCGGTCGAGATGCGGGTCGCCGGGCCGACACACTCGGCGCTCGCCGTGACGGGCCTCGCTCTGCGCGCGCTGCCGGGGACCGGGATCGCGTCTGCCGTCGTGAACCTGAGTAACACCGGCGACCTGTTCTGCAAGCCGCGCCTGAGCGTCAGCATCGCCCGCGGCGGCTCGGCTCCCGTGACCGTCACCCGCCAGCTCGACCTGATCCTCCCCGGCGACAGCATCCCGTTCCCGCTGGCCTGGCCCCAACCGCTCGCGGCGGGGACGTACGCGATGTCCGCCATCGCAGCCGGCTGCGGACCGGTGACCTCGCTGCGCCGCACGGTCAGTCTCGGCGCCGCCCTGCACGGCGACTCGCCCGACGGGGTGGTGCCCGCCGCCGCCCCGGCACGGGCGTCCACGCCATGGCTGCTGATCGGCCTCGTCGGTGGCGTGGGCGTATTCCTCGGATGGCTGCTGTCGCGGCGCCGGCGCCCGGACGCCCCGAGCTCGAGCGTCTAGACAAGTGTTCGACTCGCCGATCGTCGAGTTCGGGCACCGGTGGCTTGACGCGGGAGGCGCGCGGGTCGACGACAAGTCCGAACCGCCAGGAGCCAGGCTCCCAATGGGGTCCGCAAAGTGGCGTCCGGCACACATGGATGGGACACGGACATGACGCATCGATACTGGAGCATCGCGAGAGGGGCGGCGCCGGTCTTGGCGCTCGCTGCGTTGCTGTTCGGGTCGGCCGCGCCCGCAGGGGCCACGACCGCGAGCGAGCAGATCAACGCGGGGACGCTCTCGTTCATTAACAGCACGCCTGCCAACATCACCTTTCCGGCGACGACGCTGAACGGCACCAACCAGACGCAGACGCAGACGCAGGCCTTCGACGTCAGCGACGCCACCGGCACGAACGCCGGTTGGAACATTCAGGCCACGTCGACGACGTTCACCGCCGGCGCGCACACGTTGCCGACGACCGCCACGACGATCGCGGCGACCCCGACGGACTCGTGCGACGCCTCGTCGACCTGCACGCTGGCCACGAACAGCATCTCCTATGCCTACACGCTGCCCGCGGCCACGAGCGCACCGACGGCGACCAAGCTGTTCAACGCCGCCGCCAACACGGGCATGGGCGCCCAGACGGTCACCCCGACGTGGACCCTCGCGATCCCTTCCAGCGCGTGGGCCGGCGGCGCCGGCACCCCGTACACGTCGACCTGGACGCTGACGCTGGTCTCCGGGCCGTAGTCGCCTCGGCGGCGCGTCGCGGCTCCGCGACGCGCCGACCGACCGCCGCCGGGCAGGCGGGCGGCGGTCGAGGGGCGGCGATGATCGCTTCGACATGAGCAAGATCGCCACCACCACCGCCGATCTTGTTCCGATCAGCCAGCGGCTGCAGATCCTGCGGCTGTATCGGCTCGTCGTCGTGGCCCTCGTCGCGGCGCTGTGGCTCGGCGATCCCGCGGCGCGTGGCGCCCCGGCGCGGCTCGTCGCTGCCGTGACCGCCGGCTACGTGCTTGCCACCCTGGCGCTCGAGATCCTCTGGCGCGGGTGGCGGCCACCGGGCCGGACGCTGCTCGGCGTGCTGGTGATGGTCGACGCCGTCTACCTGGCCTGGGTCTCCTACGGGACTGCCGGCCTCGGCTCGCCGGTCTGCTACCTCATCCTGCTGCAGCTGACGACGGTCTCGCTGATCGCGTCGTGGCGCACCGGCGTCAAGCTCGCGATGTTCAACTCGCTGCTGCTGCTCTCGGCCTACTACGCCGAGCGCGCCCACATCCTCACGCGCCTGGGCAACCCGCACGTCCGGCTCGGCGGCGGGTACCGCGAGCTCGTCGTCACGGCCAGCGTGTTCTGGCTGATCGCGGTCGCCACCTCGACGCTCGCGGCGATCAACGAGCGCGAGCTGCGCCGTCGCCGCTACGACCTCGAGGCGCTCGCCCGGCTGGCCCTGCGGCTGGAGACCGTCGACGAGCTCTCCGCGGTGGGCGCCGTCCTGCTCGCCGAGATCGCCGACGCGTTCGGCTATGAGCACGCGATGCTCATACAGCGACGCGAGGGCCGCCTGGTTCCGCTCGCCTGGCGCGGCGGGCCCGCCGGCGAGGACGTCGGCTGGGCTGCGTTCGACCCCGTCGACGCACCGGTCGTGACGCAGGCCCTGGAGGAGAATCGCACGGCGCTGGTGGCGCGCGCGGAGGCCGAGCGCGACGCCGTGATCGCCGCCTGTGCGATGACCACGCGTAACGCGATCGTGGTGCCACTGCACGCCGACCGGGCGCTCGGCGCGCTCGTCGTCGAGCACGGCGCGCGTCACGGCTTGCGGGTGGAGCGCCGGGTCGTCTCGATGCTCGAGCGCTTCTGCTCGCACGCCTCGCTCGTCCTCAGCAACGTCACGCTGCTGATGCAGATCCGCGATCAGGCCACCACCGACATGCTGACCGGCCTCGCGAACCGGCGCGCGCTGGAGGAGGCGCTCGGGCGCGCCTGCGCCCACGCCGCTCGAGAGCACGAGCCGCTCAGCCTCGCGATGGTCGACATCGACCACTTCAAGGCCTTCAACGACGCGCACGGGCACCAGCTCGGCGACCGCGTGCTGCAGCTGGTGGGCAAGACGCTCGGGCAGCACACGAGGGCGAGTGACGTGGCGGCCCGCTACGGGGGCGAGGAGTTCTGCGTGCTGATGCCCGGAATCGGGAGTGAGGCGGCGGCGGAGACGGCCGTTCGCCTGTGCGCGGTGATTGCCGAGGCCTCCGGAGAGCTGTCGGTCACCGCGAGCTCGGGGGTGGCCTCGCTACCGGTCGGTGGCACCGCGGAGGCTCTCGTCGCGGCTGCCGACGAGGCTCTCTACGCGGCCAAGCGAGCCGGCCGCAACCGGGTCGTGGTCGGCGGCGCCGGCCCGCCCGAGTCGTCGCTCGCCGCGCCCGGACTCCGTGAGGCCTGAGGTGACGCGCGCCCGCCGCGCGGCGGTCGCGCGGGTGCTCTGCGCGCTCGCGTGCGGCGGTCTCGCCGCCCCGTCCGGAGCCGCCGCCGACACGGGAGGGATCGGTGTGGCCCCCGCGGCGCAGGGCGGCGTCGATCCGGTCAGTAACGGCTTTCTCGTCGAGACCGCCGCGCCAGGCGGCACCGTCTCGGGCGCCGTCGTGGTCAGCAACTCGACGACGACGCCCACGCCGGCGAGCGTCTACGCCGCGGACGGCATCACCGCGGTCACCACCGGCGTCGCCTTCGCCGACGACAGCCAGCCTCCGCAGAGCGCGGGCGCCTGGGTGACGCCGGCGGTCACGAGCGTCGACCTCGCGCCGGACTCCTCACAGACGGTCGGGTTCACCGTGCAGGTGCCCGCGGGCGCGACCCCGGGGGACCACGTTGCGGCGATCGTCGTCCAGCAGGCCGCGACGCCCGGCGGCGGTTCGGTCTCGATCAGTCAGGTCGTACGCGGGGTGGTCCCGATCGACGTCCAGGTGAGCGGCGCGGCCAGCGCGCAGGCGCAGCTGGGCCCAGCCACGCTCGGGACCCTCCCGGGGACGACCCTGCCAGCCGTCCTCGTGCCGATCGTCGACGTCGGAACGCTGATGTGCCGGCCGACGCTCAGCGTGACGGTGGCCTCCTCGACCGGCGCGAGCTCGACGGTGACCCGCCAGCTCGATCTACTGCTCCCCGGTGACAACATCACCTATCCGTTCGCGTGGCCTTCGCCGCTTCCCACGGGGACGTACGACATCACCGCCGCGGTATCCGGCTGCGGCCACGCGACGTCGTCGAACGCCCCGCCCACGGTCGGCGGCGGCGTCGCCTCGACCCCGGTCACCAGCGCGCCGGTGGCCGGAGGCACGGCCGGCAAGCCGAGCCCCGCCGGCACCGGCTCGACCGCCAAGGCGCCGTCCGGATCGGTCAAGTCGCAGAAGCCGTCCGGCGGCGGCTCGGCTCCGACCGTCACGTCCACGTCCACGTCGAGCACGGCGCAGCCGGTGGTCGTGTCGCCGCCCGCGCTCAGCGGGTTGCCGTCGCCGGCGGTGCCGCGAGCGCGACATCCTCGCCACCGCGCGGGGACCGGGTCGTCCCGGCATCCGACGGGCGCCGCGCCGGCCCTCACGTCGCATCCGGCCGCCGCCGGGCAGGCTTCGCATCGGACGCGGGCGCCGGACACCGGCGCGCTGGCCACGATCCTGCGCACCGCACGCACGGTTCTCACGACGACGGCGTTCCCGCTGGCGCTGCTCGTCGTGATGTTCGGGTTCATCGTGCTGCAGGACGCGATCGACCGGCGCGACCCCAAGCTCTTGCTCGCGCCCGCCTACGCCGATCCCGAGCTGTCCTTCGGCGGCGATCCTGCCCCGGCCCCCGATCCGAGCGGCGCGTAGGCGACGGGGCTCGGCCGCGCCCGGATCGGCGGTCGACGTCGGCGGCGCGGCGGCCTGCAGAGCCGGGACTGTCGGCGGGCACGCTCCTCGGCGACACTGTCCGCGCAGGTGGAGGTCGTCGCCCACAACCATTCTCCGCGGCGCGCCGAGTGCGCGGCGGTGACGGCTGCGCTGCGGGATGCGCTGGCCAGCGGCGCCGAGCGCGTCGAGATCGACGTCGCAGCGGCCGGCGGACGGCTCGTCATCGCCCACGGTGGCCGGGGCGTCGACCGGGCGGCGGCGCTGTCGCTCGAGCAGGCGCTGGCGGTCATCGGCGCCGGCGACGGTCCGGGGCTGCTCGTCGACGTCAAGGCGCGAGCGGACGGGACGCGGCTCGGTGAGGCCATCGCGGCGCGCGCGCTCGGGCCGCGGACGATCGTATGCGGTGAGCTGGGACCGGCGATCGAGGCGGCGCGGGCCGGTGGCGCGCTCGCCGCCTGGACGCTGCCGGCCCGGCGCGGAGATCACCCCGATGCTCGGTCCGGACCGTGGGGGTCGGCGACCGGGGGGGCGCGCGCCCGCGTGCGCCGCGCCGCGTCCTGGGCGGTCTCCGAGGGCGGGTGCGCGGCGGTGTGCGTCGAGCGTCGCTTCGTGGACGCGCCGCTCGTCGCGGCCGTCCACGCGGCGGGCGGGCGTGTGTACGCGTGGACGGCCGACCGAGAGCGCGAACTGCGCCGCCTCACACAGCTCGGCGTCGACGGGCTGATCACGAACGATCCGGTGACGGCACGGCGCGTTCGCGACGCCGCTCGGGAGGCGTCCTGAGGTGGCCGGCCCGACCGTTGCCGCGCTGTGTATCGCCGGTTCGCCCGCGTCGTGGCGCGCGATCGGCTTCACGGTCGCCGACGACGGCGTCTGCCGCGTGGGCGCGGTCGAGCTTCGCCTCGGGGCGGCGGGGCACGGGATCACGGGCTGGGCGCTCACCGGGCACGGCGACGGCGACGTGGATGGCATCCCCACCGAGTGGGTGCCCGCCACCCGCGCCGCGGTCCCCTCGCACGCGAACACCGCGCTGAGCGTCGACCACGTGGTGCTGCGCAGCGCCGGCGTCGCGGCCACCTGTGCGGCGCTCACCCGCGCCGGCATGCGCCTGCGCGGCGAGCGGGTCGCGGGACAGCCCGGCCGGCGCGTGCGACAGGCCTTCTTCCGGCACGGCGAGGCGATCATCGAGGTCGTCGGTCCCGAGCCCGCGCTGACGCCGGGTCCCTCCTCGCTGTGGGGGCTGACGGTGACCGTCGCCGACCTCGACGCCTGCGCGGAGCTGCTCGGCGAGCGCCTCGGCGAGATCCGAGCCGCGGTCCAGGCCGGGCGGCGGATCGCCACCGCCCGACGTGAGAGCGGGCTCGGGGTCCCGCTCGCCTTCATGTCGCGCTGAGCGCGGGTCAGCGCGGCGCGGTGAGGCGGTGGATGTAGACGCCGTCCTCGCGCGCCGTGTGCACCGCGAACTGGCGCGGCGCCTGCTCCAGGAAGGCCTCCGCGAAGGAGCGACCCGGGTCGGCGAGCCACACCTCGTCGGCGAGCGCCGGCAGCAGCGACAGCATCAGCGCCACGTTGCGCCGCTCGTACAGGACGTCGGCCGCGAGCACGAGGTCGAACGGCGCGCGCTGCACGAGCTCCTCGGGCGCGTTCCAGTCGACGCGCTGGGTGGCGAGCACGATGCCGTTGGCGGCCGCGTTGCCCTCGAGCAGGTCGAGGGCCGCCTGCGACCAGTCGGTGGCCAGGGCGCGTCCGCCGCCGCGGGCCGCGACGAGGCTCGGCAGTCCGAGGCCGCACCCGAGCTCGACGATGCGCGCGCCGTGGAGCGCTCGTCCGGCGAGACGCCGCGCGAGCGCGAGTCCGCTCGGCCACAGCTCCGCCCAGTAGGGCATGAACTCCTCCGCGGCGAAGGCGTCCTCGTCGATGAGCGCCTCGCTGTCCCGCGGCCGGCGGACCGTCAGCTCGCCGTCGCGCAGCGCTATCACCTCCTCGACGAGATCGGTGGCGGCCGGCTCGTAGGTCACCGGAAGGCCGGCTCCTCGCGTCCCGGGAACAGCTCGGGCAGGCCGTCGCTCACCCGGTCGGTGAACGCCGGCGGGCGCTTCTCGAGGAACGATGCGATTCCCTCGCGCACGTCGGCGGACTGTCCGCGCGCGAACATCCCGCGCGAATCGGCGCGGTGCGCCTCCATTGGATGCGCGGCGCCGAGCATCGTCCACATGAGGCGCCGGGCGAGCGCGACCGACACCGGGGCCGCGTGCGCGACGACCTCGCCCGCGAGCTCGCGGGCCGCGTCGAGCAGCTCGCCGTCGGGGTGCACGCTGCGCACGAGCCCACGCGCGTGTGCCTCGGCGGCCGGGAAGACCCGGCCGGTACTCACCCACTCCATCGCCGTGCTGATGCCGACCACCCGCGGCAGGAACCAGCTCGAGCAGGCCTCGGGGACGATGCCGCGGCGGGCGAACACGAACCCGAGGCGTGCGCTCTCGGCGGCGAGGCGGATGTCCATCGGCAGCGTCATGGTGACGCCGACGCCGACGGCCGGTCCGTTGATCGCGGCGATGACCGGCTTGGTGCTCGCGAATACGCGCAGCGCGAAGCGGCCGCCTCCATCGCGCGGCACGGGTCCCTCATCGCGCTCGCGCTCACGCCAGTCGAAGGTGTCGCCGCCCTGCTCCAGGTCGGCCCCGGCGCAGAAGCCCCGGCCGGCGCCGGTGACGATGATCGCGCGGACGTCGTCGTCGGCGTCGGCGAGGTCGAACGCCGCGATGAGCTCGCGGCCCATGTTCTGCGTCCACGCGTTGAGCCGCTCGGGTCGGTCGAGCGTGAGGGTGAGGATCTGATCGGCCACCTCGTAGCGGATCTCCTGAAAGTCCATGGGCCTGGCGTCCCTCCGTGTCGATGGTGTCGGGGCCGCATTCTCGCGCTCGACGCCCGTGATCGCGACGCGGGAACGGTTGCGGGCTCCGCGGCGTCTGTAGGGGCACGCCCGTCGACCGAACAAGGGAGTGCCGATGTCCCGATCTCGCCCGAGCGACCCTCGCCGTCCTGTGCGCGCCACCGGGAGGCGCTCGGCGCGCCGCGGCGTGCGCATCCTGGTCGTGGCCGTCGCGATCCTCGTCCTGCCCGCCACGCTCGCGCTCGCCCGCGCCACCCGCCACACCCCCGCCACGGTGAGCGCCGCTCACAACTCGACGCTCGGCGAGACGATCGTCGTCGACGGCCGTGGACGAGCGCTCTACTGGCTGAGCGGGGAGACCACGCACCACCTCGAGTGCACGAGCGCCCTGTGCCTGAAGTTCTGGTCTCCGCTGACCGTCGCCTCGGCCCGATCGGTCCTGCACGCCGGGGCGGGCGTGCACGGCAAGCTCGGCGTGTTCCGGCGCGCGAACGGCGCCGAGCAGGTGACGCTGCGCGGGCTGCTCCTCTACCGCTTCAGCGGCGACACGCGGGGCGGGACCGCCGCCGGGCAGGGGATCTCGAGCTTCGGCGGGGTCTGGCGGGCCGTGACGGCCGCCGCGACGTCCGTCGTCACGGCGCCATCGAGCCCCAGCGCGGGGTCGACGCCGAGCTCACCGACGACGCCCGGCGGGTCGCCCGGATCGCCGGGACCGACGAGCTCTTCGACGGTCTCGAGCGTGAGCACGAGCGCCCCCGGCGTGACCTCGGCCGGCTCGTCGTCGACGAGCACCGCGACGATCACCTCGAGCGTCAGCTCGCCGACCACCACCACGACGACGAGCACGTCGAGCAGCTACAGCTATCCGTACTCCTACTGACCGCGAGCAGGCAGGCGTCTCGCGGCCGGCGTACGCCGTGCCTCGCTGCTCGAGCCGTTATTCGCCGGGGGGCGGGGCAGTCCAGGGGTCGACGGCGTCGCGCACCCAGGTCGGGATGGCGACCTTCGTGTGGGCGTCGACGTCGACGAAGACGTGCACCATGCGCCCCTCGGCGACCGCGTCGCCCGAGCGCTCGATCCGGATGTGCGAGACCATCGAGGAGCGCCCGAGCGGCGCGGGCACGAAGGCGACGTCGAGCTCGTCGTCGAAGCGGGCCGGCGATTGGAAGCGCACGCCAGCCTCCACGACGAGCAGGTCGAGCCCGCGTTCGCGCAGCCGCTGGTAGGAGCCGAGCGTCTCGCGCATGAACTCGGTGATCGCGATGTCGAAGTACGCGAGGTAGTTCGCGTTGAAGACGATCCCCTGCAGGTCGCACTCGTGGTAGCGCACCCTCAGGCTGTGAACGAAGCGCCGACCCACGGCCGGCATCCTGACAGGCGCCGCCATACGAAGTGCCTGCCGAGCGACGACATCTCCAGACGGACTGTCGGGCCCTGGCCGTTTGGCGGGCCGCCTAGCATCGGAGGGGTCCGGCGCTGCTGGAGGGCGCGCCCGTGAGAGAGGGAGACCCCGTTGATGCCCCGTCCGTTTCGGTCCGTTCACGCGCGACCGCTCGTCGCCGCCGCCATCGCCGTCGCCGCCTGCGCTGCCGGCCTCCTGTCGCTCGCCGGCCCAGCCGGCGCCCGCGGAGGCGTATCGACCGCCCGGGGGTCGCTGCCCGCCTTCGTGAGCAACGGCCGTGACGACGCGGCCTCCGCGTTCGACATCCTCGCCCCGGGCGAATACGGCAGCGCGCCCACCACTCCCAACTCGACCGACCAGGGCACGCTCTACGACGCCCTGACCCCGCTGCGCGGCAACGTCACCGCGGCCGACCTGCCGCGCTACTACCTGTCCGAGCGGCTCGGCGTCCAGGGAGCCACGACCCGCGTCGAGCGGCCGCGCGCCGGCGTCGTCATCCTGCGCGACAGCCACGACATCCCGCACGTCTACGGCAAGACGCGCGCCGACGTCATGTTCGGCGCCGGCTACGCCGAGTACGAGGACCGCAGCCTGCTCATGAACGAGGGCCGCGGCCCCGCCGTGGCCGCCGTGCTCGACGTTCCCGGCGTCAATGCGTTCGGGCTCGTCACGTCGCTGCGCTCGTTCACGCCGAGCGCGCAGGCCGAGGCATTCGTCAGCGCCCAGGTGAGGCTCCTGCGCGATTCGGGACCGAAGGGCCGTCAGGTCTACGTCGACTTCGTCAACTGGGTGGCCGGCGTGAACGCCTACATCCAGCAGAACGTGCCGCCCGCGCAGCGGCCCGCGCCCTACACGATGAACGACGCCATCAGCCTGTTCGCGTTCATCGGGTCGATCTTCGGCAACGGCGGCGGCAACTCGGTCGCCAGCTCGGAGCTGCTCGCCTCCCTGCAGGCGAGGTACGGCGCGGCGCAGGGCTTCAGCATCTGGCGCGATCTCCGCGAGAGCAATGACCCCGAGGCGCCGACGACGATCTCGCGCAGGTTCAACTACGACCAGATCCCGAGCGGCCCGACACCGGGCTCGCTCGTCGTCGACCCCAACTCGATCGAGCTCGGCGGCCCGAGCCCGGCGGCCACCACCGCCGCGGTCGCGCCGCCGCACGTGTCCTCGAACGCGCTGCTCGTGTCGGCCAAGCGCTCGGCCACCGGGCACCCGCTCGCCGTGATGGGCCCGCAGCTCGGCTACTACTACCCCGAGATCGTCATGCAGATCGACCTGCACGGCGGCGGCATCGACGCCGAGGGCGTCGCGCCCCCGACCGAGCCCTACGTGCTCATCGGGCGGGGCAGGGACTTCGCCTGGAGCCTGACCAGCGCGACGAGCCAGAACACCGACCAGTTCCTCTCCCAGCTGTGCAACGCCGACGGCGGCCCGGCGACCCGGGCCTCGACGTCCTACGTGTACAAGGGCCGCTGCGTGCCCATGACACGGTTCGATGCCGGCGTGCTCGGCGCCGGCGGCGGCTCACCGGCCGAGAACGTCTCCTACCTGCAGACGGTGTACGGCCCGGTGAACGGCACCGCCCTCGTCAAGGGCGTCCCGTACGCGATCAGCAACCTGCGCTCCACGCGCGGCCGTGAGCCGATGAGCGCGCTCGCCCTGGCCGACCTCAACGACGGCCAGGTGCACTCGCCGCAGACGTTCCTGAAGGCTGCGAGCGAGTTCGAGACGACGTTCAACTGGTTCTACGTCGACTCCAAGCACATCGCCTACTACTCCTCCGGGCGCCTGCCCGTGCGCGCCCCCGGCACCGATCCGGACCTGCCGACGCTCGGTAACGGCCGGTACGACTGGCGCGGGTTCCTCACCCCCGCGCAGCACCCGCATGCGATCGACCCCACGTCGGGTCTCATCATCAACTGGAACAACAAGCCGGCGCCCGGATGGGGAGCGGCCGACAACAACTACGGGCTCGGGCCGATCCACCGCGTGCAGCTGTTCACCGGCTTCAAGGCCCGGGGCAACACGCTCGCCGGCGTGGTGTCGATCATGAACCGCGCCGCGACGCAGGACCTGCGCGCGGTCGCGGTATGGCCGACGATCGCCAAGGTCCTCGCCGGCAGCCCGGCGCCGTCACCGCTCGCCCAGCAGGCGGCGAACCTCGTCACCGCCTGGGTGGCCGACGGCGCGAGTCGCCTTGACCTGACCGGCAACGGCCAGATCACCGACCCCGGTGCGGCGGTGCTCGACACCGCCTGGCGCGGCCTCGCGGACGCGGTGCTGTCGCCCGTCCTCGGCTCGAGCATCCTCGCCAAGCTCGAGGCGGTCACGCCCGACGACCAGGCGCCCGGGGACGTGGTCGACGCCGAGGGCGACGTGCACGGCAACGGCGGCAGCTCGTTCGAGAGCGCGTGGTACGGCTACGTCGACAAGGACCTGCGCAGCGAGCTCGGCGAGCCGGTCCGCGGGGCCTACAGCCGCCGGTACTGCGGCGCTGGCAACCTCGCCGCGTGCCGGGCCTCGCTGTGGGCGGCGGTGCAGGCGGCGGTCACGAAGCTGGCCGCCTCGCAGGGTCCCGACCCGGCGAACTGGCACTCCAGTGCGACGGCCGAGCGGATCAAGTTCCTGCCGGGGCTGATTCCGTTCACGATGGCCTGGACCAATCGGTCGACGTTCCAGCAGGTCATTTCGTTCTCGTCCCACGGGTAGGAGCTGCGCCCGTCTCGTTCGACTCCCCCCTGATAAAGGGGGGTCGAACGTGACTGGCTTCGCTCCGACCACCACTGCGCACCGCTCTCTCTTAGGGCGGTAAAGGGGGGTTGGGGCGGCGCGGTGGGCGCGAGGCGGGTCGCGGCTGTGACCGCGCGGATGCCAGACACCCCCCGGCCCGATGGCACGCGGGTGCCAGGAGGGGGGCTCGCCTACTCGCTAGCGCTTGGGGTGGGTACGGCGCCTGGCCGTGATAGCGGCGCCGGCGAGGAGGAGGGCTGCGCCGAGGGCGATCTCGTCGAGGGTGTTCGTGCCCGTCCTCGGGAGCGTGCTCGCCGCGGCGGGCGACTCGGTCGTTATTGCGAGGGTCGACGAGAGGGTGGTCACGGTCGAGGTCTGGGTGCCGGTCGCCGCCGCCGGGGCGCTGCTCAGCGCCCCCGGCGCGACGCTGGTCGGGCTCGGGGGGGTGGGGCTGAGGCTCTGGTGATGCGTCGTCGTCGACGTGTGGTGGGTCGGCGGCGAGTGGGGCTGGGTGGAGGAGGGGGTCGTCGAGCTGCCGAAGGGGTCGGTGTATTGGTTGTCGCCGGCGCTCTGGGCGCGGGCGAGCGCGGGGGAGAGGGCGGCGAGGACGGCGGTGGCCAGCAGGGTGGCGCGTGCTCTGCGCATCGACGGGGATGCTAGAGGCTCGGGCAGCGGTGCGAATGGCATCATCGGGGTGTGACCGTGGTCCGTGTGATCGCCGCGCTGCTCGCGCTCGCCGTGTGCGCGTGGTTCGCGCTCGGGGCCGTGCAGGCGCGTGACGTCGATCGGGCCTCCGCGATCGTCTCGGCTCCGGGGGCGCTCGGGGGCGCGGCGGCCGCGCAGGCCGCGAGCCTGCTCGACCACGCCGGCACGCTCAACCCCGACCGGCAGGTCGATCTGCTGCGGGCCGAGCTCGCCGCCCGGCGCGGCGACCTGCCGGGGGCACGGGCGATACTGGTCGGCGTCGTGCACGACGAGCCGCAGAACATCGACGCGTGGGCGGCGCTCGCCCGGGCCTCGGCCGGCGATCCGGCCGCGTTCCGCCTCGCGGTGGCGCGGGTGCGAGCGCTCGCCCCGCCGGTCGGCTCCGGCTGACCGTCAGCGCTCCTTGCGGCGCAGGAAGGGCAGCTCGACGACGTAGTAGCTGAGCGCGGCCACGGCGGCTGTGGCGGCGAACGTGGACAGGAACAGCACGAGCGTCGTCGCGTGGTGCACGCTCGTGGTCAGGCCGAGGCCCGAGGCCGAGAAGTGCGTCGCGTCAGACGGCAGGCCGATCCACTCGGCGATCGCCAGGTGCCACAGGTACATGCCGTAGGACACGAGGCCGATCCAGGCGATGGGGCGCCAGGCGAGCACGCGACGCGGCAGGCCGCCGCTGCGCTCCCCGAACACGGCGGGAGCCACGAGCAGCGCACAGAGCACCGCGCTCAGCGCGATCGTGCGCAGCGTCGCCCCGACCGACTGGCCGGCGGCGACCCGGCCGGCGAGGGCGAACACGTTCTCGGGCGGGACCACGGCGGCCAGGCCGGCGAAGGCGAGCGCGGCGCCGATCCAGCACAGGCCGGCGTGCTCGCCCACCCAGCGCACGACGCGCCCCTCGCCGCGCGAGCGCGAGGCGGCGACGCTCGCCACCGCGATCGCCATGCCGAGCGCGAGCCACGTGCATTGCCCGGCCAGGCTCTCGGCCACGAGGCTCGACACGGCGTGGCGGGCGGCGGCGACCTGGATCGCCACGCCGGCGGCGGCAAGCACGGCGAGCGCGGTCAGCTCGACCCGCCAGTTTCCGCCCGCCGGGCGCCCGCGGGTCAGCCGGCGGATGAGCAGCGCCCACAGCGGCAGGGTGGCGTAGAAGGCGACCTCCACGCACAGTGTCCAGGCCACCGGGATGCCGCCGCCGACCGTGCGCTCGCTGTAGATCTGCAGGAACAGGTAGTACCGCCACCAGTCGCCGGTGAACACGCCCACGATGCCGGGGAAGATGGCGAGCACCGTCAGCGCGACCCAGTAGGCCGGCACGATGCGCAGCACGCGGCGCCGCGCGTAGCGCCCGACATTCGGGAAGGGACGCCCCTCGCAGCGGGCGGCCACGAACGGGCGGTAGAGCAGGAAGCCCGAGATGACGAAGAACAGGATCGGCCCGACGGCGCCGAGCACCTGCTCGGCCGGGCCGGTGATCGGCTCGGCGAACGCGCCGGTGAGGCTGGCCACGTGGAAGATCAGCACGGCAAGGACCGCGATCGCGCGCAGCGAGTCGAAGAGCGCGAAGCGCGGGTTGCCCGGGGGCGGCGCGACGGCCGGCGACGGCGCGATGGCCGGAGCGGGCGCGCGGACGGCGTCCGGCAACGGTCAGGCCCCGAGCCACGACGCGAGCCGGCTCATCAGCTCGTCGTCGAACGACGCGTCCCAGTCGCGGCTCCAGCGCACCGCGCTGCCCTGCCGGCGGCGCTCGTGGTCGTCGACGGCCGCCTCCGCCTCGGCGAGGGCGGCGACGATGCCGTCGAGCGTCGGCTCGCACGCGATCAGGTTCGGCGAGATGTCCGCGAGCGCGGCGGGCGTCTTGTTCTCGAAGCTGTTCGTGACCGTGAGCATCCCGGCCGAGGCCATCTCGATCGGCACCAGGCTGGGGTGGGGGGTGTACATCAGCGCCAGGCCGACGTCGTGTTGGCGGAGCTGTCGAGCGTAGTCGTCCTGGGCGGCGCGCGGGAGCAGCTCGAGCACGGCGCCGCCGCCGAGGGCGACGCGGCGGCCGCCGTCGACGGTGCCGATGCCGTGCAGTCGCCAGGCACCCTGGAAGCAGCCGCCCTGCAGCGCGCGGCTCAGTGCGATGACCCCGAGCTCGAACATGTTGCGCGCGGCGTGGGTCTCCGGACGGGCGTAGAACAGGAGGCTGCGCGACCGCCGGGCCGCCAGCTCGCCGTCGCGCGGCGGATCGATCGCGGTGATCGCGTTCTGAAACGACGCGGACGCCGCATCGCCGGCGCTCGCGCCGCCGGCGTACACGCCGATCGCGTTCCGGCGGAAGTAGTCGCGCAGCAGCTCGGTCGAGAACAGCGCGTCGTGCTCGAAGCGGTAGGACTCGGCCGCGAGCGCCGCGAACGAGCCCATCGGGAAGGTGAACGGCTCGTACTCCTGGATGAGGTAGAGGAAGCGAGGCCCGCCGAGCGCCTGCACGGCGTCGTGCGCCACGTGGGCCGTCCACCACGTGGTCGCGATGAACCGGTCGCGGCGGCTCACCTCGAGGCCCGTGGACTCGCGCCCGAACGCGATCTCGACGTCGTCGAAGAGACCCTCCAGGCCGCTGTAGGACTCGATCGTCGACGTCCACGAGGGCGGCAGCGCGCCGACCGGATCGACGGTCACGATCCGCACGCGCAGGCCCCGCTCGGCCAGGCGCCGCGCGAGGTTGAACTTCGCGATGTAGCCGCCGAAGAAGTGCTCGAGATCGATCGTCGGGATGAGCAGGTTCACGCGTGCCGGCGCGTCGTCGGCCACCGCGAGCGGCAGCGGCGCCGTCTTCTCGACGATCGTGCGGGCCGCGGCGCCCTCGAGCTCCACGCGCCCGGGGAGGGGGGCGAGGCTCGGCGGCGGCAGCGCATCGAGGCGGAGATGGCGGGTCGGTCGCTCACGGGTCGTGGCCGCGAGCAGCCGTCGCCAGGCGAAGGCGTTGAAGAGCATCCACTCCGCGCCGAGCGTCTGCGGTCGCCCGACGAATTCGCGCGCGCCGCGCAGGGCGAGCACCGCGAGCGGCGCGATCGAGTCGTCGGCGCGCAGGAAGCGCTCGAGCGTGCGGCTCTTGTCCGGAGCCATGCGCGCGCCGCAGCGCATCTGCAGGATCGTCGCGAACTGGACGAGCCGGCAGACGTCGACGAAGTAGTGCAGCCGTCGCCTGCGGATGCGCTCGCGCGGGTCGCGTCGCAGCGCACCGAACCGCTCGCGCAGCGACACCATGCGGTTCGCGGCGGCGTGGCCGAGCGAGGCCTCGCCGTGCTGCACGTAGTCATACAGCGGGCGCTCGGTGAACGCGATCTCGCCGCGCGCCAGCGCCACGAGAGCGATCCAGTGGTCGTGGAAGTGGGCGAACTGCGCCGGCGGGAACGGCAGCGCGTCCTCGAGCAGCTCGCGTCGCAGCAGCGATGCCGCGCCGGTCACCGAGTTGGCGACCAGCAGCGACAGCAGGTCGCTGTGGTTGTTATCGCGCTCGCGCCAGTACGTATCGCTCATCACGCGGCCGTCGCGATCGACGACCCGAGCGTCGCTGTAGACGAGCTCGGCGTCGCCGATCGCCTCGAGCAGCGCGGCGAGCTTGTCCGCGTGCCACTCGTCGTCCTGGTCGGCCATCGCGACGTACTCGGCTCCAGGTCCGGCCATCGACAGGGCGCGCTCGAAATTGCGGTAGAAGCCGAGGCGCCGCGGCGAGCGGGAGACGACGAAGCGCGGGTCGGAGCCGACCGCCGCCGAGAGCGCCTCGAACGACCGCGGGGCGCTGCAGTCGTCGCTGATCAGGCATACCCAGCGACGGTGCGACTGCGCGCGGATCGAGTCCAGCTGCCGCTCGAGCAGGTCGAGCGGGGGGTTGTAGGTCGCCATGCAGATCGCCACCAGCGGGCCGGCGGCGGCCGGCGGGTCGGCGGCCGCCTCGACCCCCGCGAGCCGGCGACGGACGGCGATGCGCCCGAGCGGCGCGGTGACGGCGGCGCCGCTCTGCAGCTCGGCGTGCACGAGCAGCTCGCACTCGCCGTCGCGCTCGCGCGGTCCGAAGCACGCGAGCCCCCAAAATCCGCTGCGGTAGCCGTGGAGTAGCGGGTCGTCGGCCGAACGGGGGTCGGCGTCGATGCCGGCCGTCGCGAAGGGGTCCAGACCGGGGTGCAGCGCCGCGAACAGATCGAGGCGCGGCATGCCGTGGGCCATGACCGGCTGGCGCTCGCCGTCGACGACGAGGCTGAGCGTCCGGACCGCCTCCTGCGGCGAGAAGCACGAGCCGCACACGAACAGCGCCGTCCCCGCGCCGACCGCCAGTTCGCGCGGCAGGGGGGCATCCAGACGCACGGTGAGAGTCGCGGGGCGCACTGACGCCGCGCCACACTACACCTGGCGGTGAGCGATCGACTCGGGTGCGCGCGTCGTCTACACTCGCCGCTCTCTTGGCCCGGCCTGAG
The DNA here is from genome assembly GCA_963710725.1 of uncultured Solirubrobacterales bacterium. Taxonomy (GTDB): domain Bacteria; phylum Actinomycetota; class Thermoleophilia; order Solirubrobacterales; family Solirubrobacteraceae; genus CAVQBJ01. Next base: position 709,302 of record CAVQBJ010000001.1, read on the forward strand.
GTGGACATCGATCCGTACGCGAACGACCCCGGTCACTGGGGGGCATCGCTCGTCAACCTCCACGAGCTGCTGCTGCCGATCCTCGACGCCGTGGCGGCGCGCTCGGTGCTCGAGATCGGCGCGTATGCCGGCGACGTGACCGGCCTGCTGCTCGACTGGGCGGTGACGTCGGGAGCGCGGATCTCGGCCGTGGACCCGGCGCCCCAGAAGGAGCTCGTCGCGCTCGACGAGGAGCGCTCCGATCTGCAGCTCATCCGCGCCACCAGCCACGAGGCGCTCGCCGAGGTGCCGATCGCCGACGTCGTGGTCATCGACGGCGACCACAACTACTGGACGGTGAGCGAGGAGCTGCGGCTCATCGCCGAGCGCGCGGGCGCCACGCTGCCGCTGCTCCTGTTCCACGACGTCAGCTGGCCGCACGCGCGCCGCGACGACTACTTCGCGCCCGAGCTCGTCCCCGAGCATGACCGCCAGCCCACCGTCGAGGGCGGCGGCCTGTACCCGGGCGAGCCGGGCCTGCGCCCGGGCGGGCTGCCCTACAAGTGGCCGGCGGCGCGCGAGGGCGGACCTCGCAACGGGGTGCTGACCGCGGTGGAGGACTTCGTACAGGCGCGCGCGGACCTGCGCCTCGCGGTCGTGCCGGCGTTCTTCGGCCTCGGCGTGGCCTGGCCGCTCGCCGCCCCGTATGCCGACGCCGTGGCTGCGATCGTCGCGCCCTGGGACCGCCACCCGATGCTCGAGCGCCTCGAGGCCAATCGCGCCCTGCACCTCGCCTCCTCGCACTACATGATGGTCGAGGCCCACCGCTGGCAGCAGCGCAGCGCTCGTCAGGAGGAGCTGCTGCGCAAGCTGCTCGAGTCGAAGTCGTTCTCGGTGGCCGAGCGCATCTCGCGCCTGCGCCAGCGCGGACAGCCGGCGTTCTCCAAGGCCGACGTGCGGCGCGCGCTGTCGGACTAGGAGGCCCGGCCGCGACGTGCGGCCGCGGCCCGGCGCCAGGCGTTGACCCGCCGCAGCGGCGCCGTGATGCGCCAGCTCGCGCTCTCCGTCGCCTCGCTGAGGTCGTGCTCGAGCTGGCGGGCCCGCGCCTCGGCCTTCAGCTGCGTGGAGACCGACTGCACGCGGGTGACGGCGGCCTCGGCCTCGGCCCGCCGCGCGCGCTGACGCCAATCGCCGCCGGTCACGCCGACGCCCGGCATGCGACCGTCCCATTTCTCGGCCACGCGCATGTGCGCCTCGATCCACGTCTCGGGATCGCTGACGAGATCGAGCGAGTGATGGTGGATGACCTTCAGGTCGGCGGTGGCCACCTTGTGCTCGGCCGCGCGGACCTGCAGGCAGAAGTCGAAGTCGTAGCCGTGCAGCTGACCGAGCGACTCGTCGAATCGCACGTTGCGCACCGTCCATGGCGACAGGCCGAGGACGAACCCGTCGACGGTGTCGACCTCGCCGGTGCGCGCGTACGGCGGCAGCTCGTGTCCGTTCCAGGAGAACGCGGGCAGCTCGCCGCCGCCGAGCTCGCCGTAGCGGTGGGTGAACGAGGCCCACGTCACCGAGCCCTCCCACCAGGCGATGCTGCGCACGCCGATCGCGCCGACGCAGCCGACGACGCCGACCTGCGGATCGCCGAGCGCCTCGCGCAGCTTCGCGCAGAACGCCGCGTCGACGATCTCGGCGTCCTGGTGGACGAGCACGAGCGCCTCGAGGTCCTCGCGCTCGGCGGCCATGTCCATGATCAGGTTGTAGCTGCGGAAGATCGACCCGGCCGCGGCGTGCGCGAAGACGACCGAGTCGGGCTCGGCCGCGAGGCGGATCCCCGGCTCGGCGCAGCGCCGGTACATGTCGGGGTCGGTGATCGAGCAGCCGAAGGCGATCATCGGCGCCCCACTCGGCTTCGCAGCCACGTCTGGGCCGCCGAGCGCAGTCCGTCGCCGCGATCCACGGCCCGCTCGCGCGCGGCGCCGAGCCGGGCGCGGAGCTGCTCGAGCTCGCGGGTCAGCTCGAGCTCGCGCACGCTGGGCACGGCGCTTCGTGGCGGCCGCGACGGCGAGCCGAGCTCCGGTGGCGGGCTCGGCGCCGCGGGGCCCGCGATGGGCGCGCCGACCGGAGCGCCGTGCTCGCGCCGCCAGCGCACGCATGTCCAATCGACCTGCTCGAGCGGCTCGGCGATGCCCTGCTCGCGGCGGAACTCGTCGACCGCCTCGCGACACTCGTCGAGCGCGCCGTAGTCGTCGACGATCAGCTGGCCGCCCACGCTGAGCCCCGGATAGAGCGCGTGCAGGGCGAGCCGCGTCGCCTCATAGGTGTCGCCGTCGAGGCGCACGATCGACCAGCGCCGCCCGGCGAGTGCGGGCAGCGTGTCGGCGAAGAAGCCGGGGATGAACTCGACGCCGCGGTCGAGGCCGAAGCGCAGGAAGTTGGCTTGAACCTCCTCGAGCGGGACGGAGAGGAAGTCGAAGACGGCGAGATCGCCGCCGTCGCCGCCGCGGTCGCTCGCGGGCGGGAAGCCGCGGAACGAGTCGGCCACCGACACCGTGCGGTCCTCGACGCCGAGCGCATCGAGGGTGGCCCGCATGAGGATCGACGCGCCGCCGCGCCAGGTGCCGGCCTCGATGAGGTCGCCCTCGACGCCGTCGCGCACGATCGACTCCACGCACGACTGCAGGTCGTCGAGGCGGGTCAGACCGACCATGCTCAGTCCCTGCAGCGGCCAGTCCATGCCGGCGCTGCGCAGGCGCAGACCCTCGTCCTCGATCTCCCGCGACATCACGAACCCGTCCTCGGTACGACCGACCGAGACCGTCGTCGACCCGCCGAGGTCGCACAGGATGAGCTTGAGTACATCGAGGTAGGCGCGGCGCAGCGCCTCGAGCTCCGCTCGAGGGGCCGCCGCGCGCGGTGATCGGGCGGCCGCCAGGCCCGCCCGAGCGGCCGCCAGCTTCGGGGACTCGGAGGTGGGTGCGACCGTCATCGTGCGCCGCCGATCATATCTCCGCCGCCGCGCCCGGCCGGTCCATAGCATCTGCCGCGCGCTATGGCGGAGATCATCGACGACGAGCAGGTGCGCGCGGCCGCCCGGCGGGCGGGCCTCGACGTGGCGCTCGAGACTCCCCTGCCGGCCTCGCTGCCGGTGGGGATCGGCACCGCCCTCTTCTGCGCGGGGAGGTGCTCGGACCGCGAGCGGCCGGTCGTCGACCTGGAGATCCTGGTCGACGGCGTGGCCCACCGGCCGCGGGCGGTGCGCATGCCCCGCCCCGATCTGGCCCGCGGTGCCGACGAGCACCGCTATCGCAGCGGCTTCTGGCTGACGGTGCCGGTCGCTGCCCACGAGCACCCGGGTGCCGCCGTGCTCGAGGCGGACGTGCGGCTCGCCGGCGGCGAGCGCACGATCGTGCCGCTCGGGCGGATCGCCGTCGTCGAGCCGCAGACGCCGGTCGTGGTCGCACGCCCCGAGCAGGAGGGCGCGGGGCTGATCGCGGTCTGCCTGGCCAGCTTCGACCCCGACCCCGAGCTGTTCGCCGTCCAGATCGAGTCGCTGCGCGCCCAGAGCGACGCGCGCTGGATCTGCCTCATCAGCGATGACTGCTCCGGACCGGACGCGTCGCGGCGGATCGCCGAGACGGTGGGCGACGATCCGCGCTTCGTCGTCTCGCGGTCGCCGAGGCGGCTCGGCTTCTACCGCAACTTCGAGCGCGCGCTGTCGATGGTCCCGCCCGAGGCCGAGCTCGTCGCGCTGTGCGACCAGGACGACCGCTGGTACCCCGACAAGCTGCAGGTGCTGCGAGGGTCGCTCGGCGACGCCGCGCTCGTGTACTGCGACCAGCGCCTCGTCGATCGCCACGGACGCGTCCTGCGCGAGACGATGTGGAAGGGGCGGCGCAACAACCACACCGATCTCGCCTCGCTGCTCATCGCCAACACCGTCACCGGGGCCGCGACGCTGTTCCGACGCTCGGTGGCCGAGCTGGCGCTGCCGTTCCCCGACTCGCCGGGGCTGCAATTCCACGACCACTGGATCGGCCTGGTGGCGCTCGCCGCCGGTGACGTCGCCTACGTCGATCGCCCGTTATACGACTACGTCCAGCACGGCGGCGCCGTGTTCGGCGACGTCACCGGCGATTCCGAAACGCCGCCGACGGCGGGCCGCCCGCGCCGGCGCCGGCGGCCCGCCCGGCGCTCGAGTGCCGGCTGGCGCGCCGCGTACTTCTGCGGCTACCTCTCGCAGGTCGTGCAGGCGCAGACGTTGCTGGTCCGCTGCGCGGGAGCTCTCACGCCCGCCAAGCGCCGCGCACTGACGCGCCACGTGGCGATCGAGCGCTCGCCGCGGCGGTTCGCGTGGCTCGCCCTGCGCCCGCTGCGCGCCGCGCTCGGGCACAACGAGACGCTCGGGAGCGAGGCGGGACTGGCGCGCGGGATCCTGTGGCGATGGCTGATCGGGCCGCGGGCGAGCGCCTTCGCGCTGCTCGGGCGCGCGCGGAGCGACGCGACGTTCCCCGACCCCCTCGACTTCGAGCAGACGCGCCTGCGCCGCTGGCGCGCGCGGGCGTGAGAGGCTTTGGGCCGGCGATGACCTTCCCCGACGAGAGCACGACGACGACGCTGGCCGAGACTCGCCGCCGCACGAGCGAGGGCCCGGTGGTCATCGACGTGCAGGGTCTGGACAAGAGCTTCCGCATCCCGCACGAGCGCATCGACTCGCTCAAGGAGCGGGCCGCGCACCCGTTCGCGCGACGCGGCCATCGCGAGCTGCAGGCCCTCGCCGGGATCTCCTTCGACGTGCACGAGGGCGAGTTCTTCGGCATCGTCGGGCGCAACGGATCCGGCAAGAGCAGCCTGCTGAAGATCATGGCCTCGATCTACCGCGCCGATGCCGGGCGCGTGCGGATCGCCGGGCGGCTCGCGCCGTTCATCGAGCTCGGCGTCGGCTTCAACCCCGAACTGACCTCGCGCGAGAACGTCCTGCTCAACGGCGTGCTCATGGGCCTCGGCCGGCGCGAGGCGCGACGGCGGCTCGACGGCGTGCTCGAGTTCGCCGAGTTGCGCGAGTTCGCCGACCTCAAGCTGAAGAACTACTCGTCGGGGATGATGGTGCGCCTCGCCTTCGCCGTGATGGTCGAGGCCGACGCCGACATCATGCTCATCGACGAGGTGCTCGCGGTCGGCGACGCCGCCTTCGCGCAGAAGTGCATGGACGTCTTCCGCGAGAAGCGCAGCGCCGGGAAGACGATCGTGCTCGTCACGCATGACATGGCCACGGTGCAGGGGTTCTGCGACCGGGCGATGCTCATCCACGACGGCGAGCTGCGCTATATCGGCGACCCCGAGGAGGCCGCGCTGCGCTACTACCGTCTCAATTTCCACGGCGGCGAGGGCGCCGAGCGCGAGGCCCGCGACGGCGGCGTGCCCGACGTCAACGCCCGGCTCGTCGACGCCTGGATCGAGAACGAGGCCGGCGCGCGCGTCACCAGCATCGAGCAGGGCGAGCGGATCGGCGTGAACCTCGTCGTCGAGGCGCGCCACGAGCTCGCCAACCCGGTGTTCGCGCTGCACTTCCTCGATGCCGACGGCGTCGTCGTCTTCGGGTTCAACCGCTCGCTCGAGCTCGGTCCCGATGTGCCCGATCGGCTCGAGGCGGGCCAGCGCGTGCGCATCGCCGGGACGATCGAGAACCGACTGCTGCCCGGGCGTTACTTCGTCAACTGCTGGATCTCGCGCAATCGCAGCCAGGGTGATCTCGCCCTGCACGTGCTCAAGCTGCTCGACTTCGTCGTCTACGGCACGCGTCCGGGGCCGGGCCGCGTCTCGCTCGAGGACGACGTGCAGGCCGTGATCGAGAGGCCGGAGCGGCCGTGAGCACGACGACGACCACCCCGCCGCCGCTGCGCGACGTGCGCGGCCCGTCGGCGCTCGGCGGCGGCTGGCGGCGGTCGGCCGAGCTGCTCTACCTGATGGCCGCCACCGAGTTCAAGCGGACGTATTTCGGCACCGCGCTCGGACCGCTCTGGACCGTCGCCCGACCGCTGCTCCTGTTCGCCGTCCTGCTGCTCGTGTTCACCAAGCTGCACTTCAGCGCCGGCGTGCCGCACTACCCCGTGCTGCTGCTGCTCAACATCGTCCTGTTCGGCTTCTTCCAGGAGGCGACCACGACGGCCGTCAGCTCGGTCGTCAGCCGCGAGGCGATCGTGCGTAAGACGCAGTTCCCGCGCCTGGTCATCCCCCTGTCGGTCGTGCTGACGAGCGTGTTCAACCTGATCCCGAACCTCGTCGTCGTGTTCGTGTTCGTGATCGCCTACGGCGTGTCGCCGACCTGGACCTGGATCGGGATGCTGCCGGTGCTGGCGCTGCTCGCGGTCATCACGACCGCGGTCTCGATGATCGTCTCCTCGCTGTACCCGCGCTATCGCGACGTGGGGATCATCTGGACGGTGTTCGTGACGGCGCTGTTCTACGCCACGCCGATCCTGTACCCGCTCAGCAAGATCCACGGTCACCTGCGGGTTGTCATCGCGCTGAACCCGCTCACCCCGCTGCTCGAGCTCGCCGACCGGTGGGTCGTCAACCCGAACGCGCCGACGCCGGTGGAGGCGGCCGGCGTCGGCGCGGTGCTCGGCTCGATCGCCATCTTCGCCGTGATCTGCGTCGCCGGGGCGCTCATCTTCACCCGCGAGGCGCCGCGCGTCGCCGAGGAGCTATGAGGCGGCGAGCGCCGCGCCGCGGCGGGGCGCTCGCGCGACGGCGGTGAGCTCGGACAGGGCGAGCAGCGCGCCGGCGAGGATCAGTGCCGTCAGCGTGATGGCGGGCATCTGCCAGTCCCAGTCGAGCGCCACGTGCGCGGCCCACACCACGCAGCCGGCGATCGGCCCGGCGGCGAGCCCCGGCGCGACTCGATGCGCGTCGCGGGCCGCCCAGGCCACCCCGCCGAGGAAGGCGGCCAGCAGCAGGAGGCCGACGAGCCCGAGCTCGGCGGCCGTCTGGAAGTAGAGCGAGTGCGCGTCCTGCACGCCCTCGTCGATCGGGCGCAGGCGCAGCCAGTAGACCGCCCAGCCGCCGGCGCCGACGCCGCGCAGTGGCTCGTCGCCGAAGGCGCGAATGGCCACGCGCCAGTACGCGTAGCGGTTGCTGCGCAGCGTGACGTAGCGGGTGGCACCCGGGCTGAGCGGTGCGGTGCTCGTCTCGTGGGCGCCGAGCGCGAGCGAGAGGCCGAACAGCGCGCCGACGACGACGAGCGCGATCAGCGGCGCGCGCCGCGGAAGCGCGAGCGGGCCGCTCGCCCCCCGCTCGCCCAGCGCCCGCTGCGCAGCCGCCGCCGCGGCCATCACGATCACGAGCAGGACGAGCGTCACGGCGCCCTCGCGCTCGCGGGTGGCGAGGTCGCCGGCGAGCGAGGTGACGCCGCCGAACGGGGCCGCGCTCGCGGCGGCGAGCGCGGCCGCCCACACGACGAGCAGCGCGCTGCGCAGCTGCTCGCGCCGGGGCGCGGCAACGATGAGCGCCACGAATCCGGCGGCGGCGGCGAACAGCGCACCGCGCGAGAAGCTGAGGTAGAGGCCGAGGCCGAGCGGCGCCGCGGCCGCCGCCGCGGCGGCGCGAAGCGAGCCGGGTCGGGCCGCGTCGCCCGCCAGGCGGGCGCACAGCACGAGCCCGAACGCGGCCGCCTCGCCCATCGCATTCCAGTAGGTGAGCGGCTGCTCGAGACGCCCCTGCGCGCTGACCGAGTGCTGGAAATGCAGCAGTCCCGGGAGCAGGCGCTCGGAGATGCCGTAGCCGATGACGATCAGCGCGCCGCCGGCGAGCGCCGGCTCCACGAGGCGCAGCGCGGCGCGAGCCCGCAGCAGCGCGCTCGCCGCCAGCAGCACGCCGGCGTAGAGGACGACGAGCTGGCCGGCGTGGTACGCGCTCCCGGCGATCGGCGCCCAGGCGATCGAGGCGAGCGTCCAGGCCGCGAGCAGGAACAGACCCCCGAGGGCCAGGCGTGGCCCGCGGACCCGCGGGAGCGGATGGGGTACCGAGAGCATCGACACGGCGACGAGCGCCCACGCCACGAGGCCGGCCCACGCCCGCGGCCCGTCGAAGTATCCGCCGCTGAAGAAGGCGAGCGCCACCGGCCCGGCGAGCAGAACGACGCGCGCGCCGGTCAGTCCACCGAGACGCATTCCGCGCAGGGTACCCGGCCGCCCGAGGCCTCAGCGGCCACGGATCGGACGTCGCGGCACCACCGCGGCCGTCGTCAGGGGCGCCGCCCGGTCCTCACGCGGGGGCGTGTGGCCAGGCCGCGGGCGCGCATCGGGCGTCGCGGCTCGCGCGCGACGGCGCCCGTCGTCCCGCTCTCGGCCACGACCCGGCGGATGCCGGCACGGAAGTGGTCGGCGTCGAAGCGCGCCGCGTTGCGCACGCACGCGGCCGGGTCGATCGCCTCGGCGTCGAAGGCGCTCACCGCGGCGATGAGCGCCGCCGCGTCCGGAGTCGGGAAGAAGGTCCCCGTGACGCCCTCGAGGACGGTCTCGCATACACCGCCGTCGCGCAGGGCGATGACCGGCCGGCCGGCGGCCTGCGCCTCGACGGCGGCGATGCCGAACTCCTCGGAGGCCACCGTCACCAGCGCGCGCGCCCCGGCGAGCAGCTCGGACGCCCGCCCGTCGGAGACCCGTCCGCTGAAGCGGATCGTCGGTCCGGCGAGCGAACGCAGCCGCCGCGCGTCGGGACCGTCGCCGACGACGAGCAGCGGCCGCCCGAGCCGGTTGAATGCCTCGATCGCGACGTCGATGCGCTTGTGGCGCATCAGCTCGGACAGGACGAGGTAGTGGTCGCCGACCGCAGCCGGGGCGAAGCGCTCGACGCGGACCGGCGGATAGACGACGTCGGCATCGCGGTTGAAGCAGCGCGCGATGCGCCGCCGGGTGACCTGCGAGTTGGCGACGTAGTGGTCGACCCGCTGGGCGGCGATCCAGTCCCACTGGCGCCAGCGCTGCAGGATCTGCGTGAGCGCGGCGCGAGCGAGCGCGCTGCGTCCGGCCAGCGCCGTCTCGCGAGCGTTCCAGGCGTAGCGAAACGGGTTATGGCAGTAGCAGACGTGCGTGGCGTCGTCATCGACGAGCACGCCGTGGGCCCACGCGCTCGAGCTCGAGATCACGAGCTGGTAGCCGCGCAGGTCGAGCGCCTCCATCGCGTACGGGTAGAGCGGCAGCAGGCAGCGAAAGGTGCGCGCGGTCGGGTGCAGCCGCTGCAGGAAGGAGGCGTGCACCTGGCGATCGGCGAAGCGACCCTCGGTGCCGGCCTCGTCGTAGACCGCCGTGAACACGTCGGCGTGCGGATATAGCGCGCACAGCTCGGCGAAGACCCGCTCGGCGCCCCTCAGGTCGAGCAGGAAGTCGTGAACGAGCGCCGTGGGGGGCGGGGGGGGCGGGCCCTGCATTGTGCGTGGCGAGTCTATGCGACAGATCGGCTCGCATGTCACGGCCCGGTGGCGAGCGCGACGAGGAGCGCATGGATCGCGCGGGCGCTGCGGTCCCAGGTCAGCTCGGCGGCGCGTGCGAGGCCGGCGCGGCGCGCCGCAGCACGCCAGTCGCCGTCGCCGACCGCCCGCCACAGCGCCGCCTCGATCGCGGCGTCGTCGGTCGGGTCGACGAGCGCCGCGGCGCCGGCGCAGGTCTGCGGCAGCGCTCCGCGGTCGGCCGCCACCACGGGCACGCCGGCGGCCATCGCCTCGAGGCAGGTCAGCCCGAAGCCCTCGTACAGCGACGGGAGCACGAAGGCGAGCGCGCCGGCGTACAGCCCGGGCAGGAGCACGTCGTCGACGGGGCCCAGCCGCCGCACGGTCCCGAGCGGGCCCGCCGCGCCGGCAAACTGCGGGCGATCGCCGCCGGCGGCCACGAGCTCGATCCCCTCACGGGCGAGGCGGCGGGCGGCCGGCTCGAGCGCGCCGAGGTTCTTGCGCGCGGTCGCGCTCGCGACGGTCAGCACGTACGGGCGCGCGAGCGCGAGCGCCGCCCGCGCGGCGCCGGCGTCGGCGTCGGGCGAGAAGCGGCCGTCGACGCCACCGGGCACGACCGACACGCGGTCCTCCGCCACGCCGAGCAGGGCCACGATCTCCGCGCGTGAGAACTCGGATACGGTCACGACGTGAAGCGCCCTTCGTGCGATCCGCGGCAGCAGCGCCCGCTGGGCCGCCACGTAGCTGCGCGAGTACCAACGCTCCTCGCGCAGCGCCGCCGCGTCGTGGATCACGACGACGTTGCGTGGCCAGGCGAGCGGCGCGAGGTTGGCGGGGGAGAAGAGCAGGCCGGCCCGCAGCGCCGCCGCGCGCGCCGGCAGCACGAGCTGCTCCCACGCGTGGCCGGCACGGTGCACGAGTCGCGACGGCGGGCGCGCCACGACGTAGGCCGGATGCAGTGGCGGCAGGCGGGTCACCATCTCGCGGGCCCAGCGCTCGACGCCGCCCAGCTCGGGGCGGGACGCGGCACGGGCGTTGAGGACGATCGGTCGCATCCGGCGTGAAGGTCGGCGTCGATGCTCGCAGCCTCGCGGGAACCCGCGGCGTCGCGCACTATACGGCCCGCCTCGTGCGCGAGCTCGCCGAGCGCCATCGGAGTGACGAGTGGGCGCTGTTCGTCTCCGAGGGGGTCGACGAGGAGCGCCTCGCGCCGCTCGCGGCCTGCGAGAACGTGCGCGTGCGCCGCCACCGGCTGCCGAGCCGCGTCCTGTTCGGTGCGGCTGCGCTCGTCGGAGCGCCGCGCCTGGACCGGCTGCTCGGCGGCGGCCTGGACGTCGTGTGGGCGCCGGCGCCGCGCCCACTGGCGCTGTCCGCCGGGGTACCTCTGCTCCTCACCGTGCACGACCTCTCCTTCGAGGAGCGGCCCGGGGACTTCACCGCATACGAGCGGCTGTGGCACCGGTTGGCGCGACCGCGCCATCTCGCCGCGCGCGCGTCGAGGATCCTCGTCGACGCGGCGGTCACGCGTGACGCGCTCAGCAGCCGCTGGGGCGTCGCCCCCGAACGCGTGAGCGTGGTGGCGCCCGGGGTCGATCGCCCGCCGCCGCCGCCGGCGGGCGCGCTCGACGCGCTGCGCCGCCGTCGCGGGCTGCCCCGGCCCTACCTGCTCGCGGTCGGCGCGCTGGAGCCCCGCAAGGACCCGCAGCTCCTCGTGCGCGCCCACGCGCGGGCGCGACTGGAGGCCGACCTCGTGTTCGCCGGGGCCGGGCGGCTCGCCGAGCAGCTGCGCGGGCCGGGGGTGCACGTGCTCGGCCACGTGCCGGACGCCGAGCTCGACGTGCTCTACGCGGGCGCCATCGCGCTCGTCATGCCCTCCCGCCTGGAGGGCTTCGGCTGGCCGCCGCTGGAGGCGCTCGCCCGGGGCACGCCGGCCGTCGTCGCCGACCTGCCGGTCTACGACGAGACGCTGGGCGCCGGCGCCCTGCGCGTGCCGGTGGGGGACGAGGTTGCGCTCGCCGACGCCCTCGTGCGTGTCGCCGGCGACGCGACGCTGCGTAGGCGCCTCGTGGCCGCCGGCCGCGCGGCGATCGAGCCGATCACCTGGGCCCGCGCCGCCGACGGCGCGTACGCCGCGCTGAGTGAGGCGGCGCGGCGATGACCCGCGCGCTCACGGTCGCCGTCGCGGCGGATTGTGCCCGCGCCGCCCTCGAGGAGGTGGCGACCGGATGACGCCGGAGCTCGCCCTGGTGGTCGTCATCCACGACTCCGCGTCCGAGCTCGAGTGCCTGCTCGACTCCGTCGGGCGCCATCTCGACCCGGCGCCGCAGCTCGTGGTCGTCGACACCGGCTCGGCCGATGGCGGGGCGGAGCTCGCCCGCCGGAGCGGCGCCGACGTCGTGTCGCTGCCGCACAATCCGGGGTTCGGCGCCGCCAACAACGCCGGGCTCGGCCGGGTACGCGCGCCGGTGACGGCACTCGTGAATCCGGACGTCGAGCTCCTCGACGACGGGCTCGCGCGCCTCGCCGCGCGCGCGGCCGCCACCGAGCGCCTGCTCGTCCCCGGCCTGCTCGACGACGACGGCTCACGCCAGCGCAGCGCCCATCCGCTGCCCGGCACGCTCGGCGCCTTCGCGCCGGCGCTGTTGCCGCCCGCGCTGCTCCCGCGCCGCGTTCGCGAGCGTGCGGAGCCCTGGCGATCCCCACGCGCCCGTACCGTCGGGTGGGCGATCGCCGCCTGCCTCGTCGCGCGCAGCGAGCTGCTGGGTCGCCTCGGTCCCTTTGATCCGAACCTGTTCCTGTTCTTCGAGGATCTCGATCTCTGCCTGCGTGCGCGGGCGGCCGGCGTCGCCACCGAGCTGCATCCCGAGATCGTGCTGCGCCACAGCGGCGGGCACTCGACGGGCCCGGCCTACGGGGGCGAGCCCCACGTCGAGCTGGCCCGCCGCCGCCGCGAGGTGATCGGCCGTGCGCTCGGCGCGCGGGCGCTCGCGCTCGACGACGCGGCCCAGGCGTTGACGTTCGCGACCCGCGCGGGTGCGCGATCGCTGCTCGGGCGCGACGCCGGCCGCGAGCGCGCCCAGCTGCGCGCGCTCGCCACCGCCCGCCGGGCGTGAGCGGCGCCGACGCTAACGTCCGGGAGGTGCCTGGATCGCCGTCCGACGCCGCCCGGCTCGACGCGCTCGGGATCGTGTGCGTGCGCGCCGACAACCCGAGCCTGCTCACGCTCTCGGGCACGAACAGCTGGGTGGTCGGGCGCGACCCCGCCTACGTCATCGACCCGGGGCCGGCGCTGCCGGCGCACCTTGACCGCCTCGCCGCGACGGCCCGCGCGCGCGGCGGACTCGGCGGCATCGCGCTCACCCACGATCACGGCGATCACGCCGAGGGCGTTCGCGCCCTGCGCGAACGGCTGCCGGCGCCGGTCGCGGCGGCCCGCGGTGGCGTCGACGTCCTACTCGGCGACGGCGAACGCTTCGGGCCGCTGCGGGCGATCGCCACACCGGGACACGCGACGGATCACCTTGCCTTCGTGCGCGACGGGGCGTGCTTCACCGGCGACGCCGTGCTCGGGGAGGGGAGCGTGTTCATCGCGCCCGAGCCCGGCGCGCTCGGTGGCTACCTCGTCGCGCTGGAGCGCCTGCGCGCGCTCGAGCTCACCGTGCTCTGTCCGGGGCACGGCCCGCCGGTGTGGGACGCCGCCGGCAAGCTGTCGGAGTACCTCGAGCACCGGCGCGAGCGTGAGCGGGCGCTCGTCGACGCCCTCGCTCAGGGCCGGCGCACGGTCGCCGAGCTGCTCGATGCGGCCTGGGGCGACGTGCCCGAGGCGATGCGCCCGGTGGCCGCGATCACGCTTGCCGCGCACCTCGACAAGCTCGCCGAGGAGGGACGCCTGCCCGACGGCGTGGAGCGGCCGTCGTGGTGACGCTCAGGCGCCGATGCCCGGGGCCGCGCCGGTCGGACCGTCGCCCGAAGCCGGCTCGCGATGCGGCGTCGCGCCGTTGGGCGAGGCGGCCGCCGGGGGCACGGGGTGCAGCGGCGGCGCCTCGCCGGGTCGGGCCGCGGTGCTGCTCGGCGGGGGGCTGATCGCCGCGCTCACCGCGACGCGCGCGCCGGCGGCGAGATCGCGCGCGGTGGTCGCCTTCTTACGCGCGGCGGTCGCCCTGGCCGTCGCGGCGGCTCGCGTGGCGCGCAGCGGTGCGAGCTCGCGTGCGATCCGCGGCGCGGCGAAGGCGGTCCCGAACACGAAGCGCATCACCGGGCCGAAGCTCGCCGCGGCCGAGTAGCCGGCGAAGTAGAGGCCGTCGGCGCTCGACTGGAAGCCGCGATCGAGCGCGGGCGCGCCGCCGGCCAGCCGGAGCTCGCCGCGGAGGTCCTCGTCGAGGAAGGCGAGCCGCGCCAGGTCCGGCGCGTAGCCGGTGGCGGCCACGATGCGCCCGGTGAGGAGCTCCTCGCGGCCGGCCGGGCCGTCGAGGACGAGCCGGACGCCGTCGGGGTCGTCCTGGGCCGACACGATGCGCCGGCCGAGCAGCGTCGGCACGAGGCCCTCGAAGCGGGGGCGCAGCCACCACGAGCCGGCGGGCCCGAGCTCGGTGTAGGCGCGGGCCAGGCGCGCGGCCTCGGGCAGCGCATGGAAAGCGAGCGGGTGCTCGGCGTAGGAGCGCAGGCGCCAGCCCTCGCCGAGACCGGACAGCGGGTCGCGCACGCGCGCGGTGAGCTTGCGGAAGCCCCCGCGCGGCTGCGTCGGCCAGTAGATCGTGTCGGCGCGGGCGAGCAGGGTCACCTTGACGCCGTGCTCGGCGAGCAGCGTGGCCGTCTCCAGGGCCGACTGTCCCGCGCCGAGCACGACGACGCTCTCGGGCCAGTCGTGGGCCGGGTCGGTGACGTCGTAGGCGTGCACGAGGCGATCGTCCGGCAGCTGCGCGAGCTCGTCGGGCAGGCGGCGATAGCCCTGCAGCCCCGTGGCGACGACGACGCGGCGGGCGCGCACGGTCTGGCGATCATCGAGGTAAAGGGCGTAACCGCGGCGGGCCCGGCGCACGAGCGTCACGCGCTCGGTGCGCAGGTCCGGAGCGAGCTCGCGCTGGAACCAGCGCCCGTAGTCGACGAAGCTGTCGAGGCGGACGGGCACGCCGATGTCGGCATAGTGGACGCTCGCCTGCGCGCAGAAGTCAAACAGCGTGTGGCGCCCGTCGGGCGAGGAGATGTTCGAGGCGAAGCCTTCGGACTTCAGGCACATCCCGGCCGGCATGTGATCCGACCACAGATCCATGACCGAGCCGAAGGTCTCGTGGCGGACGCCGAGCGCGCGCAGGTGCGCGGCGACGGCGAGGCCGTAGGGGCCGGCGCCGATGACCGCGACATCGGTGTCGAGACCGTCCGAGCGGTCGCGCAGGCGCCGCGCGCGGCGTGCGGTGAGCTCGCGCACGCCGTCGGTGACCGTCGCGCCGGCCTTCACTGCCGGACGCAGGTCGTCGCGATCGAGGTAGTCGTAGCCGCTGGGGCGCGCGAAGTCACGCATGAAGATTGCCACGGCGGCGCGACGGCTCGGCACGTCGGGCCGGCCGGGCTGCGTGAACGCGGTCTGCAGCCACTCGACGTCGCCCGCCATCCAGCGCATGCGCACCCCGGTGCGGTAGCCGCCGGCCTCGGACAGCGGCTCGCCGGCCGCCCAGCGGTACAGGAGCACCGGGAAGGAGATGCCGCTGCGCGACGCAACCTCCACGGCGGCCGAGAGCCGGGGGTTGATCTCCATGAGCGCGGCGCGGCCGTCGGCGTCGCGGCGGAACTCGACCTCGGTGTAGCCGTCGAGGCCGAGCTCGGCGACGAGGCGCTCGGCCATCTCGGTGATGTCCTCGGGCAGGGGGATGCTCACGCGCAGCACGGAGTTGCCGCCGAGCGGCGGGGCCGTCCGCTCGGCGCGGGCGGCGAAGCGCGCCCAGGTGCGGCCGCCGGCGCGGAAGAAGCTGAGGGCCTCGCGGTCGCCGGGCAGCCACTCCTGCACGAGCACGTCGATGCCCTCGCCGTGGATCAGCGCGATCGCCGCGAGCGCCTCGGCCTTCGCGGTGGCCACCGTGGCGATCAGGCGCCGACCGACCGACTCGTCCTGGGCCCACGAGCGCACCGGCTTGACGACCGCCGGCAGGCCGACGGCGTCGATGGCGGCGGCGGCGTCGTCGCCGCGGCGCACCGCCGCTCCCCGCGGGGCGCGCAGGCCGACCGCCGCCGCCGCGTCGAGGGTCTGCACCTTGTCCACGGCGATCGCGAGCGCCGACTCGGGCGCGAGCGCGAGGCCGACGACGCGCTCGATCTCCTCGCGGCGCGAGCGCAGCGCCTCGACGGAGCCGTCGTGGGCGAGGATGAGCGCCCTCGCACCGCGCGTGGTGCAGAGCTCGATGACGGCGTCGACGTAGGCGTCGCGGTCGGCGTGGAAGTCGGGCACGACGGCGCCGACACGGCACCAGCGTGACGCGAACGCGGGGGCGCTCGGGCTGATGTCGAGCGCGCCGACCGCCAGCCCGGCCCGGCCGAGGTCGCGCACGGCGACGAGGCCGGGACGGACGCCGGCATCGGCCACGAGCACATCGACGGGCCCGGAGCGCGGGGTCACCCATCGCAAGATAGCCACCTCCAGGACATCGGCAGCGGCTCTCGGCACCATTACCCGGCGACCCGCGCGGGCTCGTATGGCCCATTGCAGCGGCGCGTCGGCCGTGCGCTAACGTGACCGGTGGTCCGGCGGAACGCCCCTTCTCCAGGCGCGGTGGTGGTCATTCCTGCTCAAGCCGGGCGCCGATCCCGCCGAAGGCCAGTGGAGGGCTCCATACTCCTGGGCCTCTACGCTTCGTGACAGAGGAATCGAGTCCGGTGCGACGAAACGACGACCTTGCCTACTGGGCCATCAAGCGTGCCATCGACATCCTCATCTCTGCGCTCGCGCTCGTCCTCCTGGCCATCCCGATGCTCGTGCTCATCCTCGTCGTCTGGCTCGACGATCCGTCGGCTCCGATCTTCTTCCGCCAGGCCCGCTGCGGCCTCGGCGGACGCACGATCAAGCTGCTGAAGTTCCGCACGATGGTCAAGAACGCCGACGAGCTGAAGGAGCGCCTGCGGGACCAGAGCCTCGTGCCCTGGCCCGACTTCCGGATGGTCAACGATCCGCGGGTCACGCGGGTCGGGCGCGTCCTGCGCAAGACGAGCCTCGATGAGCTGCCCCAGTTCATCAATGTCCTGCGCGGCGACATGACGCTCGTCGGCCCCCGCCCGACGAGCTTCGCGGCGACCACGTACGACCTGTGGCAGACCGGTCGGCTCGACTACCGGCCGGGGATCACCGGACCGTGGCAGGTCCACGGCCGTGACGAGATGGACTTCGAGGAGCGCTGCCGCCTGGAGATCACGTTCTTCCGCCGCCACTCGATCTGGGCCGAGATCGGCCTGCTGTTCGCGACCGTGCCGGCGCTCTTCCGCCGGCCAGGTGCGGCATGAGCAGCGAAGCTGCGTTCAAGCGAGCCAGGAGGGCGAGCAGTCGTCTCGAAAGGGCCGCCCGGATGGAGGCCCGGGCATGAGAGTCACCCCGCGTGTCGTCGCGTTCCTCGTCGCGGTGCTCATCCTGCTCGCCGGCGGTGCGTACGTCGCCAAGCATCATCCGACCTACCAGAGCTCGGCCACGTTCCTGCTCTCGCCGGCGCCCGGCACCTCCCCGGTGCTCGCCGCCAACGAGCTGAGCGGCTTCAGCACGTCGGGCAGCAGTGGGACGTATGTCGACCTGATCGACGCCGCCGACACGGCTCGCGCGGCCGGACTGAGCGGGTCGGGCGTGACGATCACGGCCCGCGCCGATCCGACGGCGCGGGCCATCTACGTCACCGCGCAGGGCCCGCAGGCGATCGTCCAGCCCGCGCTGACGCGCCTGGTGAGCGCGACGATCGCCCGGGAGCCGCTGGTGGGGGACGTCTTCCGACTGCAGCTCGTCGACTCACCCTCGGCGCCGACCGTATCCGGGCCGAGCCGCGCCCTGCTCGCGGTTGCCGTCGTCGTCCTCGCCCTGCTCGGTGGCCTGTTCGTGCTCGTCGTGCTCCGTCGCTACCCGGCCGCCGGGGCGCGACCCGCGGGGACGTCGGTCGTGCTCGGCGGGGGCGGTGCTCCCGCGCTCGGCGAGGCCGACGCGTACCGGGTGCTGGGCGCCCCGGAGGTCACCTTCCACCTCGAGGCGTTCCGCTTCGTGCGGGCGAGCTTCACGACGACGCTCATGCAGGTGATGGGCTACTGGCGCGGGGTCGCCGAGGATCAGGTGCTGCCCGATCCGGTGCTTCTCGTCCACGACGGGCACGTC
This sequence comes from uncultured Solirubrobacterales bacterium, assembly GCA_963710725.1. Lineage (GTDB taxonomy): Bacteria > Actinomycetota > Thermoleophilia > Solirubrobacterales > Solirubrobacteraceae > CAVQBJ01. The sequence continues at coordinate 727,061 of CAVQBJ010000001.1, forward strand.
GCGCACGTGCTCGCCTCGGTGGCGACGCCCGGCGAGCGACCGCCGACCGCCGGTCCCCAGGCCCCGCTCTGGCGCGCGAGCTATGCCGTGCCGGTGGAGATCTTCAACCGCTACCAGCGCCTGGCGCTGCGCAGCGGCGATGTCGTCGTCGGCCTGCCGCAGCCGACCGAGCAGCTGTCGCTGCGTCCCGCCGAGCCCGAGGAGGTCGAGGAGATCCGGCGCGGCATCCGGCGTCCGGGCGGCGGGGCCGAGCAGCTCAACGGGAGCGAGCCGGTCGAGCCGAGCGCCGACGAGGCGGCGGAGGCGTCGCGCGCGGCGGAGATGCTTCACCCGGGGCGGCCGCCGCGCCCGGCGCCGCCGCCCGAGCGCCGCGGACCCGCGCCGGGCGGGCAGACCGGCGCGCCTCCGCCCGCCGGGCCGGCGCCGTCAGCGGAGCCTCGCGGCGCGGCGCAGCCCCGACCGGCGCGCCCGGCGCCGCCCCATCGCGCACCGTCGCAGCGCCCCGGACCCCCGCGCGGGTAGGGCCGCCTCCGCCGGGCGATGACGCGATGACGGCACGGCAGGAGGGACACCCGCTCGGTCCCGCGCTCGCACCGGCGGCGGCGTCGGACGGCGTGTTCGCGCCGGCGATCGCCGGGCCGCCGGACCCGTCACCCCGCCCCGCCGCTCCAGGCGCGCGCGAACTCGACCGTCGCGGACTGCTCATCGGCCTGGCCGCGACGCTCCTGGCGCTCGGCGGCGCGCTCGTCGTGCTCGACCTGCTCGAGCACAAGTCGAGCCTCGTGCCGGTGTTCTTCATCGCCGCGGCGCTGTTCCCGCTGCTGCTGCTGTACCCGCAGTGGATTGTGCCGGCATTCCTCGCCTTCACGTGGACGTCGATCGGTCGCACCAACCTGAGCGGGCTGTCGCCGGTCAACTACGGCTCATACGTGCTGCTGCCGCTCGCGCTCTGGTACGCGTTCACCACTCGACGCGACCAGGGCCGGGCGACGGCCTGGGTGTTCGCACTCATCGCGCTGCCGCTCGTGGCCACCGGGCTCCTCTCGATCGTCGGGCGCGAGATCCCGACCGACTGGTTCAAGGACCTCGCCTTCCTGTTCATCGCCGGGATCTGCCTGCAGCCATCCGACGTCGACCGCACGATCGTCGCGCTCGTGCTGGTCGGGATCTTCCTCAGCCTCGGCGCGGTGTACTCGGTGCGCGCGCACCCGACCTCGCTGTTCCCGCTCGACATGACCGGGTGCGCCGCCGGGCATCCCTGTGACGAGGCTCCCCGGGCCGCCGGGCCGTTCGGCGAGTCGAACTTCTTCGCTCTCTCGCTGGCCACGCTGATGCCGATGGCGCTCTACCTCGTCGGGCGAGCGGGCTGGCGCCAGCGGCTCGGCATCCTCGCCGTCCCCTGCCTCATCGCCGGCATCTACGCCACCGGGTCGCGCGGCGGCGCGATCGCCGGCGGGGCGGCGATCGTCGTCGTCGCCTGGCTGTCGGGCAGCCGCCGGATCCGCATCGGGGCGGTCGCCGCAGTCGTCGCCGCCGGCCTGCTGTTGCTGCTGTTCAGCGCGCAGGCCTCGAGCTCGGCCAGCCGCTCGGTGAGCGGGCGCGCGACCGAGAACCTCATCGCCTGGGCGATGTTCAAGGACCACCCGCTCGTTGGGGTGGGGCCCGACCAGTACCCGACGCTCTACAGCCTGTACACGCCGAAGGTCGGCGACGACAACCGGCCTGAGCGCGACCCGCACAGCCTGCCGCTGCAGATCCTGGCCGAGCAGGGCATCGTCGGAGCGATCGGCTGGCTCGGGGCGATCATCTTCATGACCCGCTACGCCCTCGCCAGACGCATCTGGTACGACCCCAGGGGGCGGATCGTGATCCTGTCGATCACGACGTACATGGTCGGCAGCCTGTTCCTGCACGGCAGCGAGCTGCGGCTGCTGTGGATCCTCACCGGGATGCTCATCACCGCCGGCGCGATCGTCGCCCGCCCGCCGCCGGACTGGGTCTGACGGCTCAGCCGTCGAAGACGCTCGTGCCCAGCACGCGCATCTGGCCCCACGGGATCCCGGTGGTGCTCGTGCGGGCCACGCCGTCACCGGTCGCGTCGGCGTTCACGTCGCGGATGATGTTCCCCCACAGTCCGCCGGGCGGGCGGTTGAGGATCGCGTTCCAGTCGGCCGTGCCGCCCGACTCGGTGCCCTGCTCCATGAACAGGCTGTAGAGGTTCGGGTCGCCGCTGCCGTCGACGAGGATCATGCCGTACACCTGGAGCGCACGGCAGACCTCGCGCAGGAAGCGCGTGTCGCGGCCGCTCGGGTCGGCGAACGGCACGGTGCGCGTCGCGCAGTCCACGGCCGGGCTGAGCTGCAGCCGCAGGCCCTCGGCGACGATGCCCGTGCAGGCGTCCAGGGGGCGGCAGTCGGAGGTGATCGCCGGCAGGCGGAAGGCGGCGGAGTCGATCGGGGCCGACGCGCGCAGCGCGTGGTCGATCGCGCCGCTGCGCACCTCCCAGGCACGGATGAGCCCGGCCCAGGACAGGCCGTAGCCCGTGCCGTAGCCGTAGAACGGCCGGCCGCTCGAGGTGCGGCCGTAGTGGAAGAGCCCGTACTCGGTCGTGTGGATCGTGTGCGTGGAGGGATCGACGCTCGCCTGCCAGCCGCGCAGCTCGGTGTACGGACCGTACGTCGGGTTGTCGGTGTCGTAGACGAGCAGCGGGGCATCCGATCCCGGCGCGGGCCGGGCCTGCGCCGGCATCGGGAACGTGATCGTCCGCTGGCCGCGGGCGCTCGTCACGCGCCAGATCGGGTCCGATGGGCCGGCGAACCACACGCCCGGCGTGCCCTCACTGTCGGTCAGGCCGGCGCGGAAGCGCTGCATGCTCTGCACCATCTGGGCCACGAACGCGCCCGAGCGCGGATCGGTCGGCGTGCCCGGCGGGATCGCCTCGTTGAACGCGCCGGCGTAGCTGCCGCCGCACCGGTACGGCTGCAGGTTGGGGCTCGCCGGGAGCAGGCAGCCGGGGGGCGTCGCGATGCGGGCGACGGTCAGAGGCGGCAGGCGGGCGACGGTGGCGGTCCGCCCGCCGTCGCCGAGCAGGCGCACGAGCACCAGCGCGGCCGCCACGATCGCGACCAGCGTGACGGCGCGTAGGACTGGACCGGGGAGGTGGCGGGAGGGGTGCATCGTCGTGGGCGCGCTCCGCGGCACCCACTAGGATCGTAACGGCGAGATGAGCCACGATCCCGGGCCCGATTCCCTCGAGGCCGTATACGAAGTCGAGCGCGCCAAGTGGGACGCGTTCGCGTCCGCCGAGCTCGAGAGCGCGGGGAGACCGGCGAGCCTGCCGAGCTTCGCCGAGTTCGTGGCCGATCTGCCCTCGTGGTCGGACGCCGTCGGGTTCCTCGGCGAGCTGCGCGGCCGGCGCGTGCTCGAGTACGGCTGCGGGGTCGGCTACCTCGCCGCCATCCTCGCCCTCGAGGGCGCCGACGTGTCGGCCTTCGACCTGTCCGAGCGCAGCGTGGCGGTCACCCGGCGGCGGCTGGAGGCGAACGGCCTCTCCGGCGACGTGCGGGTCGCGGCCGGCGAGGAGCTGCCCTACCCCGATGGTTCGTTCGACATCGCGATCGGTACGTCGGTGCTGCATCACCTCGACGTGCGCCGCGCGGCGCCGGAGCTCTATCGGGTGCTGCGCCCCGGCGGGCGGGCGGCGTTCCTCGAGCCGATGGGCATGAACCCGATGCTGAACTTCGCCCGCGATCACCTGTACTACCGCAACAAGACCGAGCGCGGGGCCGACCACCCGCTCACCTACGCGGACCTCGCGGCGTGGGGACGCGGCGCGTCCTCGTACGAGTGCCGCGAGGGGCAGCTGCTGAGCATGGTCGAGCGCTTCTTCGGCTGGGACACGCGGTTCCGCGGCCTGCACCGCGCCGATCGTCGGATCCTCGCACGGGTGCCGCCGCTGCGGCGGTTCGCGCGTCAGGTCGCCATCTACGCGGTCAAGGGCGAGGCGTAGTCTCGGCGTCGCCGTCGCCGTCGCCGTCGCGGCGCAGACGTTCGCGCACACGCCGCCAGGCGCGCCCGCCGCGACGGGCCAGGTAGCGGCTCGTCGGCCTCGTCGCGCGAGCGTAGGCCGTCCAGCGGACGTAGTCGCGCTCAGAGGTGGCGAACTTCTCCTTCCACTCGGCGCGATCGCCGAGCAGCTCGTACGCGGCCAGCCCGAGCTCGAAGCAACGCTCGATCGCCCTCAGGTGCAGGACCAGCCCGGGCGCGAGGCGGCGATGGCGCTCGTCGAAGGCGATCTTCAGCTGCCACAGGCGGTTGTCGTGCAGCAGGCAGAGCGCGAAGGCGATCATCTCGCCGTCGAGCGCGAGGCTCGAGACGCGCAGCTCGCCCCGGGCCTGGAACGCCTCGGCCACGCCGCGGTAGAACGCGGCCGTCGCGGGGGAGGAGGCGATCGCCGTCCCCTCGCGCCCCTTCCAGCCGGCCGCCTCGATCGCCAGCCCGGCCTCGATCGCGGTGACGAGCTCGACCGGCGCCTCCACGAGGCGCAGCTCGACGTCGTGCTCGCGCTGCATCTTGCGCTCCAGACGCTCGATCGGTGTGCGCCAGCGGGGGCGCGTGAGCTCGCGCCAGGCGGCGAACGTGCCGACCGTGTCGACGATCGGCGAGGTCGTGTGCGGCGTGTGCAGCGAGCGCCAGCCGGGGTGGGGCTCGGTGATGAGCGGGTGCTCGCGGGGCAGCATCGGCAGTACGAGCACGCCGTCGCTCGCGCGCAACGCGGCGCCGACGACGGCCTCCAGGCCCGGTCGGTCGGCCGCGAGCGGACGGAAGCAGGGCGTCTCGGCGTTGGCCATCGCCCGCACGCCGTCCGTGGTCCCCACCAGCGGCAGACCCCCCACGAGCCGCTCCTCGCGCCAGGCCAGGCAGACACGAACCGGAGCGTCGGGGGCGAAGGCGCCGCGCCACGCCGACAGCCAGGCCGCGGTCATGAAGGGGTCCCCGCCGCCCGCGAGCGAGTCCCACGCCGGCGCCAGCTCGGCGAGGCGGCCGACGTCGGCGACCCACTCGATGCGCTCGCTCACACCGACGCCCCCGCCGATAGGCGGTCGCGGGCCCGTCGCAGGCGCTCCGCGAGCGGGGCGCGCACGCCGCGGCGCATCCCCGCCGCCCATACGAGCTCGCGCGCGCCGGTGCTGAGCGCCCGCTTGTACGGCGCGTCGGGGGCGAGCATGTCGTACGCGTCGACACCCAGCTCGAGGCAGGCGCGCATGCACTCGACGTGCGTCACGTACCCGGGCTTGCAGCGGTTGTCGCGCGCCGCCGCGAGCCCGCCCTGCCAGAAGAGCATGTCGGGGCCGTCGCGCACCGCGTACAGGCAGCCGAGCGTCTCGTCGCCGGCGCGGGTGCGGAAGAGGAGGACGTCTCCGCACGCGAACAGCCGCGACATCAGCTCGCGGGCGAACCCCAGGCGCCGCGGGCTCGCGAAGGCGCCCGGCTCGCCGGCGGCCCGCCAGCGGTCCTGGTGCAGTGCGACGAGCTCCTCGAAGATCTCCTCGGCCTCGGCGGGCGTGCCGGCCACCTGCGAGCTCACCGGCCCGTAGATGCGGACGCTGCGCCGGACGTGGTAGCGGGTGCTCTTGGGCAGCACCGCGAGGACATCGCGGCCCGCCTCGCGGACGGCACGCAGGTCGACGAACGGGCTCGGCAGCGGATGCGGCGCGAGCGAGTCGTCGGCGGCCGCGAAGGCGGCGTAGTGGTCGGGGCGGAAGCCGTCGAGGCGCAGCTCGGAGAACCCGCGCTCGCGGCGCAGGCGCCCGAGCAGCGCGGCGGCCGCGTCGGCCAGGTCGCCGTCTCGGCACAGGAGCCCGTTGCGTTCGACGGCCACCTCCTCCTCCTGGGGGCCGCCGGCGGTCCCGAGGTGGAGGGTCCGCAGCGTGAGGCGGCTGCGCCGCACGTGGCCGCTCACGAGCAGGGCGGCGGCGCATGGCTGCTCGCCGCGGCTCACGATCGCGAAGCGGTGGGGCAGCGAGCCGCCGTAGTGCGTCAGCCACGTGTCGGTCCAGGCCCAGCGGCAGACGATCGGAACGCTCGGGTTGTCGTGCTCGAGCTTGGCCCATATCGCTCCCGCGCGGTCGCGCTCGGAGGCCGCGAGCAGCTCGACGTGCAGCGGACCGTCGTGGCTGCCCGTCCGCGTCATCGCCGCTGAACGATAGCCGTGGCCCGGACTATCCTCACGGCGTGCCTCTCGGCTCCGAGCAGCTGCGGCTCCGCGATCGCGCCGCGACGGCTCTCGAGGCCACCGGGCTCGGCGCGCTCGTGCGCCGTGTGGGGGCGTGGCGTGGCCTGCTCGTCCTCAACTACCACCAGGTGGCCAACGACGCCGCCGGCCTCATCGACCCGAGCCTGTGGAGCGCGACCCAGGATCAGCTCGACGAGCACCTGCGGTTCCTCAAGCGCCATCTCGACGTCGTTGGTCCCGAGGCAGTCGCCGCCGGTCCGCCCCGCCGCGCGCAGGTGATGCTCACCTTCGACGACGGCTACCGCGACAACCACGACCTCGCCCTGCCCGTCCTGCGCGAGCACGGCGTCACGGCCGCATTCTTCGTCACCACGGGCTTCATCGACGAGCCCCGGCTGCCCTGGTGGGGCGAGCTGCAGGCGATGCTCGAGGCCACCGAGGCCGACACGCTGCGCCTCGACGGCTGGCCCCAGCCGCCGGGCGCCGCTGCGCCGGGGGCGCTCGCCCTCGATGGCTCGCGGGTCGTGCTCGAGCGGTTGCGCGCCACCTACGAGGCGGTGGCGCCGCGCGACCAGGAGGCGTTCCTCGACGATCTGGCGGCCGCCCTCGCCGTGCCGCGGGCCCGCGAGCGCGCCGCGTCGCTGTGGATGACCTGGGAGATGGTGCGCGCCCTGCGCGACGCCGGCATGGCCATCGGCGGGCACACGGTCGGCCATCCGCGGCTGGCCGACCTCGAGGCCGCCGATCAGGCCGGCGAGGTCAACGGCGGGCTGGAGCGCCTCGAGGTGGAGCTCGGCCGGCGTCCCGAGCTGTTCAGCTACCCCTACGGCGGTCGCGACGCCTTCGACGCCCGCACCGTCGCCGTGCTGCGCGAGGCCGGCGTCCGCTTCGCCTTCAGCTACTACGGCGGCTACAACACGGACGCGTCCTGGGACCCCTACGATCTGAGGCGGGTCTCGGCGACCGCGACCGCGACGGCGGCTCGGCGGCGCGCGACGGCCACGCTGCCGCGCCTGTTCGCGCGCTGGTGAACCGCCCCCGACCTCAAGGCCGATCGTGCTCGCGCCGAAGGCAATCCGTGTGGTGATGAAGACCCCGCCCGTGCTCATCAACCGACCGACGGAGGCGCCGTGAGGCGCCTCGTCGCGGCCAGCTTCTGGCTGAGCGCGGCTGCGGCCGGCTGGGTGCTCGGCGGCTACCCCGCCTACCTCGCCCTGCGCCCGGCGCGGCGCGGGGGGATCGGAAAGGGGGCCCCCGGCGACGTCGAGCCGACCGTCTCGATCGTCGTTCCGACCTACCGCGAGTTCGACACGATGCCCGACAAGGTGCGCGCCCTCGCCCGGCTCGACTACCCGCGCGAGCGCGTGCAGGTGATCGTGGCCGTCGATGGCGACCCCGACCTCGCCGAGGCGGCCCGCGCCGCCGATCCGGCGGCCGAGATCGTGCTCCTGCCCCGCCGCAGCGGCAAGGCGGCGGCGATCAACGAGGCGCTCGGGCGTGCCCGCGGCGAGATCCTCGTATTGACCGACGCCAATAACCTGCTCGCGCCCGGCAGCGTGCGCGCGGCGGCAGCCCACTTCGCCGATCCGCAGGTGTGGGCGGTGGCCGGGCAGCGCGAGGAGTCCGGCAGCGCCTACGACCGCTACGAGGACCTCGTGCGGCGCCTCGAGGCGCGCTCCGGCAGCGTCGCGGCCATGTCGGGGGACTTCATCGCCGTGCGCGCCGAGCGCATGCCGCCGCTGCCGCTGGGGATCGTCAACGAGGACCTGTGGCTGCTGCTCGCGCTCGTGCGCGCCGGCGGCCGCGTGACCTACGAACCCCGCGCCTCTTCGCTCGAGCCCGCTCTCTCGACCGCCGCCGAGGTCACGCGCCGCTCGCGCATCGGCGCCGGCCGGCTCATGCTGGCCTCCGAGCTGCGGGGCCTGCCGCCCGGCTACGCCGGGCGGGTGCTCTCGCACAAGTACGGACGCCTCGCCCTGCCGTTCCTCATGATCGCCGCGCTGCTGTCGTCGCTGCGGCTGCGCGCGAGCGAGCCCTACCGGGCCGCCGCGGCCGCCCAGCTCGGCCTCTACGGCCTCGCGCTGCTGGCGATCGCCGGCGTCGAGCCGCCGGGCCGCGCCGGCCTGCCGAGCCGCGCCGCGCGCCAGCTCGTCGTCGGTAACGCGGCCGTGGCGATCGGCGTCGTGCGCGCCCTGCGCGGCCGCCAGGACGCCCGCTGGGACGCGGTGCGGTCGTGAGCGAATGGGGCAACAAGATGCGCGGCGGCCTCAAGTGGTCGATGGTCGGCTACGGCGTCAGCCGCCTCTCGACGCTCATCACCACGATCGTCCTCGCCCGCATCCTCGTCCCGGCGCAGTTCGGCGTCGTGGCCGCAGTGCTTGTCTTCCTGTCCCTCATCGAGCTCGGCAGCGACCTGGGCATGAACGCAACGGTCGTCTATGAGCAGAAGCATCACGACGACTCGCGGCTCAACGTCGCCTTCACGATGAACCTCCTGTTCGCGATCGCCCTCGCCGTCGCCGGCTACCTGCTCGCGCCGTACATCGCGGCGCTGTTCGAGCTCGACTCCCACGTCGGCCTGTTCCGCCTCGCGCCGGTCAGCATCGTCTTCACCGCGCTCGGCAACATCCACGACGCGCTGCTGCTGCGCGAGATGGACTTCCGCCAGCGGATCAAGCCGATGATGGTCAAGTCGCTCGTGCGCAGCGTCGTGGCGATCGTGCTCGCGCTCAACGGCTACGGGGCCGCCTCGATGGTCATCGGCTACCTCGCCGGCTCGCTGGCCTGGAGCGCCGCGCAGTGGGTGATCACCCACTACCGCCCGCGCCTCGTCATCGACTGGGCGGTGGCCCGCAGCATGGCCGCCTACGGCGGCGCCGCGGCCGCGCTGGAGGTGCTCGCGGTCGTCGGCGCCCGCATCGACCAGGTCGTCGTCGGACGCATCCTCGGGGTGCGCGCGCTCGGCCTCTACACGATCGCCTACCGCATCCCCGAGACCGCGATCGACACCGTCTCCTGGACGGTGTCGATCGTCGCCTTCCCGGGGCTGGCGCTGCTGCGCACGAGCGAGGAGCGCGAGATGGGCTCGGCGGCGCTCGCCGTGCTGCGCTTCCAGGCCCTCTACGCCCTGCCGCTCGCCGCGGGCCTGGCAGTCCTCGCCTCGCCACTCATCGTCGTGCTGTTCGGAGCGAACTGGGCGGCGGCCGGGCCGGTGATGAGCGCGGTATGCGTGATGTCGGGCGTGGCGGCGGTCGTCGCGCCGCTCGGCGACGTGTTCAAGGCGCTCGGCCGCCAGCGCGTCCTCGTCGTCTACGCGCTCGCCCAGTTCCCGATCTACATCGGCCTGATGGTGTGGGCCGCGCCGCACGGCATCGTCACCGTCGCCTGGGTGCGAGCCGGGGCGCAGATGCTGAGCGCGATCCCGATGCTCACGATGGTCATGCGGGCGGCGAAGGTCCGCCTGTGGCAGGTCATCGTCGCGCTGCGGCCGGCGGTGGCCGGGACGCTCGGCGTCGTCGCCGGCGCGGGCGCCGTACGCCTCGCCTGGCCGGCCCTCGCCTTCGGCCCGCTGCTCGCCGGCAGCGCGGCCGGGATCGCCGGCGCCGCGCTCGCACTGCGGGTGCTCGCGCCGGGCACGCTGAGCGAGCTGTGGCGCCAGCTGCCGATCCCCTCCCGCGCGTCGGCCGCCGTAGCCGGGTGAGCGCTCGCCTCCGCGTCCTGCACGTCGTCGACTCCCTCTGCCGCGGCGGGGCGGAGTCGATGCTCGCGGCGATCCTGCATGAGCTCGCCGGTCGGCCGCAGGTGAGCAGCGTCGTGCGGGCGGGACGGATCGAGGAGGCCGACCCGCAGCTCACGGCGTCGATCGCGCGCGACGCCGAGCAGCTGGCCTTCCTGCGCAGCGAGCACGTCTATGACCCGCGCTTCGCGGCCGGGCTCGTGCGCGCGATCCGCCGTCACTCGATCGACGTCGTGCACTCGCATCTGGTGGTGGCCAGCGTCAATGCGCGCGTCGCGGCGCGGACGCTCGGCCGCCCGCACCTCACCTCGATCCACACGCTGCCCGGCTCCACGCTCACCGACACGCGCGCCTGGCTGCTCGCCGACCGGCTCACGGCGCCGCTGTCGCAGCTGTTCGTCGCGCCCTCGGCGCCGGTCGCCGAGGCCTGCGCCCGCCACTACCGCCTCGACCGTGAGCGCTTCCGGGTGATCCCCAACGCGCCCGCGGCCGCGCCGGTCGCCGGCGTCGACCGCGCCGCGGTGCGGGCCGAGCTGTTCGGGCCCGACAGCTGTCGGGCGCTGGTGCTCTGCGTTGCGCGACTGGTCCCGGGGAAGGGCATCGACGACCTCATCGATGCGGCGTCGGCGCTCGGCGAGGTCGTCGGTGGGCTGGGGTTCGCGGTGGCCGGATCGGGGCCGGAGGAAGCCCGCCTGCGCGAGGCGATCACGCGGCGCGGACTGGAGGATCGCGTCCGGCTGCTCGGTCAGCGCGACGACGTTGCCCGCCTGCTCGCCGCGGCCGACGTCTTCTGCCTTCCCTCCCATCACGAGGCGGCGCCGATCAGCCTGCTCGAGGCGATGAGCGCCGGATGCCCGTGCGTGGCCACGGCGGTGGGCGCGATCCCCGAGATGCTGGAGGCGGGGCGCTGCGGCCTCCTGACGGCGCCCGGAGACCCCGCGGCGATCGCCGCCGCGCTCGAGCGCGTGCTCACCGATCCGGCCCTGGCTCGTTCGCTTGCGGAGCGCTCACTGGACGCGGTGCGCCGGCACTACCGCATCGACGTCGTCACCGACCGCTACGTCGACCTGTACCGCGAGCTGGCGGCCGGTTGAGGCGCCGCGGGCGTCACGGCCGCGGCGGTGGAGCGGACGCCCCGCCGTCGAGCGACGCGCCGCGGCGGCGCAGGCGGCGCACGACCGGCGAGGCCTTCAGCGCGAAGCGACGCGAGCCGTCGCGCTGGTAGACGCCGACGCGCGGCCAGTCCAGCGGCGACGGCGGTCGCGTCGATCCGATGGCGCCGCCCGCGTCGTAGCCGACGCGCCTCGTCATCTCCACGATGCGGCGGTCCATGTCCCCGTACGGGTAGGCGATCGACCGGCAGGCCCGGCCGAGCGCGCGCGAGACGGCGGCGCGGGAGTCGGCGAGCTCGGCGGCGAGGGCATCGTCGTCGGAGAGCGTCGTCAGGCGGGGATGCGAGCGGGTGTGCGAGCCGACCTCCCATCCGGCGTCGGCGAGCTGACCGAGCTCGTCCCAGCCGAGCGGCAGGAGCTCGCCGGCGTGGGGCCCGGAGAGCCATTCGTCGATGCCCGGCCAGGCCATCGGCGTCGCCTGTCCGGCGAAGTCGGTGGGCACGAAGATCGAGGCCACCACGCCGAGCTCGTCGAGCACCGGCCGCGCGAGCTCGAGCACCGAGCGGTACGCATCGTCGAAGGTGACGGCGAGCGTCCGCGCCGACGGCGGATCGAGCACCGCGGCGGTGAACGTCGTCGCCGCGTAGCCGGCGCGCAGCAGGCGCGAGATCTGATCGAGCAGGCGCTCGGGCGGGATCGAGATGCTCGCCGGCCAGCGCTCGCTCACCCCGTGGTAGCAGAGGACGAGGGTGTCGCTCACGCTCGCTCCGTCCCGCGCCGCCCCGCGGCCGCGGCGAGGAAGGCCGCGGCGGCGGTGGACTCGCGCTCGACGGTGTGGCGAGCCGCGAGCTCGAGACCGCGCACCACGAGCCGCTCGCGCAGCCCCGCGTCCGCCGCGACGCGCATCAGCGCATCCGCCGCCGCGCCGGCGTCACCGGGACCGATGAGCAGCGCGGCCTCCCCCGATGCCTCGGCGACGCCGCCCACGTCGGTGGCGACCACCGGCAGGCCCGCGGCGAACGCCTCGAAGAGAACCTGTGGGAGGCCCTCGGTCCAGCTGACGTGTAGGAGCGCGTGCGCGCCGCGGTAGAGCTCGAGCAGGCCGTCGTGCAGGGCCACGTGCCCCCGCAGCGCGACTCGATCGCCGAGCCCGAGCTCGGTGATCCGCTCGGCCAGGGCGCCGCGCAGCGGCCCATCGCCGCAGACCACCATGCGCCAGCGCTCGCGCGGGGCCAGGCGAGCGAAGGCGTCGGCGAGCAGCAGCGGGTTCTTCTCGCGGTCCAGCCGGCTGACCACGAGGACCTGCAGCTCGCCGTCGTAGCGGCGCTGCGCCGCCGCGTCGGGGCTGACGATGTCCGCGGCGTCCAGCAGCGAGACGGTCACGGCGAGCAGCGAGCGTGCGTGGCGGTAGCGCCGTGCGAGGTCGGGGCCGACGACGACGACCGGCCGGCGCCGCGCGAGCCCCCGGAAGCTCGCCTCCATCGCATCGGCCGCGAGGTGGACCGCGCGACGGGCGGGATGGCGGCTGCGGGCATAGGCCGGCAGGTGCTGGCGGACGCCGAGCACGACCGGTGTTCGGGCGACGGTCGCGGTCGCCGCGATCGCCAGGGCGAGCGGGCCGGGACCGAACAGCCACAGGACGTCCACGTCTCGCAGCAGCTCCCGCACGCGGGCCAGGGTGGCCGGCAGCACCCGCGCCACGCCGAGCGCATCGGCCCCGCCGCGACGGTATTCGGGCAGCGCGACGAAGCGGACGCTCGGCGCGAGCGCGTAGTCCCCCCGGGCCGGGCCGCTCGCGAGCCGCCCGATGATCGTCAGCTCATCGAAGTGCTCGGCGACGCGGTTCAGGAACAGGACGAATGAGCGCTCGGCGACGATCGCGTCCGCGACGCGCCAGTAGGCCTGGTCGAGATAGACCGCGACGCGCGGCCGGCGCGGCGGGCGGCTGGCGTCCGGGACGGTCACGCCACCCGGGAGGATGCGGTCGGCGAGGCGAGCCGCCGGTACAGCGCGACGAGCATGTCCGCGGTCGACTCGAGCGAGTAGCGCGTCACGATCGTCTCGCGGGCCGTGGCGCCGAGCCGCGCGCGCAGCGATGCGTCGCCGGCGATCGCGCCGATCGCGCGGCCGAGCTCGGCGGCGCTCGGGTCGGCGGCGAGCGCGCCGGTGGCGTCGGAGACGATCTCGCTCATGCCGCTCGCCGGACTGGCCACCACCGGCAGGCCGCTGGCCATCGCTTCGAGCACCGAGTTGGACATGCCCTCGGTGCTCGAGGCGCTCACGTACAGGTCGGCGGCCCGCAGCCAGGGCGCGGGATCCTCGACGGCGGGGCGGATGTGTACGCGTCCCGCGAGCTCGCCCTGGCGCGCGCGCTCGCGCAGGCGTTCCTCCTCGGAGCCGTTACCGATCAGGACGAGGTGACCGGGCGTCCCGCGGAACGCCTCGAGCAGCACGTCGAGGCGCTTGACCGGGGCGAAGCGCCCGCAGTAGATCGACACCACCGCGTCGCTCGGGATCTCCAGGCGCGCGCGGACGGCGTCGCGCTCGTCACCTCGCGCCGGCCGGAAGCGCTCGGTATCGACGCCGTTGGGGATGCGGTGCAGGCGCTCGCGCGCCACGCCGTGCTGCACCAGCTCCTGCTCGACCTCTTCGGCGAGCGTGTGGAACGCGGCGACCGACGCGACGATGCGGCGCAGGCGCGCCGCGCCCAGCGGCTTGTGCAGGAGCCGGTCGATGTCTCCGCCGGGGCCGGTGGAGGCGACGAGCGCGACCACCGGAATCCGCAGCGGCGACCCGGCCAGGAGACCGATGCTCGCGGGCGAGAGGAGGTCATGCACGTGCACGACGTGCGGGCGCGCGCGCAGCACGCCGGCGACGCCCTCGGCCATGTAGGCGAGCGACGCGGCGGAGGGCTGCTGTGGTACCCACAGGCGCCGCACGAGCAGTCCCGCGCTGCGCTCGACGCTCGGCGTCCCCGGCACCCGGCGCGTGAGCACGACCGTCTGCACCCCGCGACGGGCGAAGAGCGGCCCGAGCTGCTGCACCTGGGTCTGAGCCCCGCCGAGCACCGGCAGGTAGCTCTGGATCACCGCGGCGACGCGCAGCGCGGGGAAGCCGTCGGAAGCGCGCAGCGGCGAGCTCAACGCGCGGGGATGATAGGGCCTGCCGCGGTGCGCGCGCCGACCGAGCCGGCGCCTACGCCGTCTGGCGGGCGGGCTCGAGCCGCCCGAGGCCGGAGGGCACGCGCTCGTCGCTCCCGGCCAGCTCCGACGCGGCACGGTCGAGCAGCACGTCGAGCGTGAACCCGTCCTCGGGGAAGGCCGCCCAGCCGAACTGCGCCTTCGGGCCGACCTCCTGGACGACGCGCCGCTCCAGCCCATCGCGGGAGAGGCGGTGATCGTCGACGACGGCGTGCAGCTCACGACGGCCCTCATAGCGGGTGATCGCGACGCTGTCGGTGAGGCGGAACGCCTCCAGCAGCGGACGCTCGTCGCCCTCGGCGACCTCAGGCAGTCGGATGACGAGCACGTGAGCCTGCTCCTCGCGGCGCCGGCACCAGTCGAGATGGCGCTGCAGATCCTGGGTGCGCGACACCAGCGGCCGCTCGCCCACGGCCGCCACCCCGGCAACGAGGATTCCGGCCAGCACCCAGGCGACGGTCGGGGCGCTCCCGGCGAAGGCGACGGGCAGCATCGCGGCGGCGATGACGAGACGGCTGCCGAGCGTGCCCCGCAGCAGCGCGACCGCGATCAGCGCCCCGGCCACGCCGGCCGCGAGCGCGCCGCGGACCTGGACCTGGGTTGCGGCGAGTGCCGCGCCGGCGCAGAGCGCCCACAGGACGACGGGCGCCAGCGGTCGCGACGTGAGCGGCGCGATGCGCTCGCGACGCGCGCGCATCGCGCCGATCAGGCGAGTCCAGGCGGCGGTGAGGTTGCGCGCCGGGCGGAGGATCTCGCTCGGCTCGAGCGCCGATGGCAACTCACCGGCGAGCGGGTCGTCGCCCGCCTCGATCCCGTTCGGGTCGCCGATCGCCGTCAGGCTGCTCGTTGGTGTCACGTGACTCGTGGCCGTTCGCTCGTGCTCAAGGGCGGTAGGTGGTTGCACGCGGTCCCTCCATAGACCAAGCGTTGATCCCGCGATCGAGGGAATCCGGCCGATCTACGGTCTCGGGTGACACGCAACCGGGCAGTCCGCGCTCCGGATGTTAGCGATGACCAGCCCGCATTTCGAGCGCGACACCCTACGTGCACGTAAGGGTTGCGGAGGGTTGAGTGCTTTGCTATGGAGCGCGGCTACGACCCGGCGCCGGCGCTGCTCGCGGGCGCACCGGAGGCGGCGCCGGCCGACGACGCGCTCGAGTCGGCGCTCGAGCTCGACGCGACCGGCGCGGTGGGGTCGGCGCCCGCCGCCGCGCTTGCCGGTGCGGAGCCCGAGGAGGGGACGGATGCCGACGTCGGCGGCGCTGACGTCGCGCCGCCCGCCGTGCCGGACGACGTGGCGGTCGAGCCGTTCGAGGTGCCCGTCGACGCCGTCGATCCGCTCGCAGCGGTGGTGCTGGGGCCGGGGTCGTCGGAGCTCGCGACCATGTTCGTCGTGTACACGGGGGTGGTCGTCGAGCTCGAAGCGGGCCCGGTCGTGCCGGACGGCACCAGGCTCGGCGTCGACGGGGCGCTCGTTCCGCCGGTCGGCGATCCTGAGGGTACGCCCGTCGCGGCGACCGTCGTTCCGGCGCCGCCGAGCGGCACGCCCGGCGGGGCGCTGACCGGCCGTGGCGTGCGCGCGCGCCGCGAGTGCCCCGGGGTGGTCACCGGGACGGTGGCCGCCCCGATCGTCAGCCGCGGCGGGTGGGTCGAGAGTGCATCGAGTCTCGTGATCGCCGCCGCGCCGATCGCGGCTCCGACGGTCGCCCCGCGCGCCGCCGGCCGCGGCGCGCTCGCCGGGGCCGGGTCTGGGAACGGGTGCAGCAGCATCTTCGGGGTGATCCCGAGTGCGCCCCCCGCGGTGACGGCGGCGGCCGCGCAGACGAGGGCCACCTTCGTGGCCGTCAGGATCGCGCCCGAGGCGCCGGCGCTCGCGCCGACCGAGCCGCCGGCCGCGGCACCGCCGCCGACGCCGCCGAGGCCGCCGAGCAGGCCGAGCGGTCCGACCGGCACCAGCGCGCCGAGGCGCCGCTGTACGCCGCGGAGCTCCTGGCGGTACTCGCGGCAGGACGGGCAGTCGCGCAGGTGCCGTCGGGCCAGGCCACTGCTGCGCACGCCGCGATCGCAGGCGAGCGCGAGGTCGCGGCGCACGGAGGCGCACGCCGTGTCCCGGGCCTCCGCGGCGTCGACGAGCCCGCTGCGTGCCCTCACGAGCAGCGACTTCACGGCCGCGACGCTGACGTCGAGCGAGCTCGCGAGCTCCTCGTAGGTCATGCCCTGCAGCTCCCGCATCAGCAGCGCCGAGCGCTGCTGATCGGGCAGCCGCCGCACATCGGTGACGAGCCGCTGCAGGTCCTCGCGGCGCTCGACCACCGTCGGTGGATCCGGCTGCGGGGTGCGTGAGACGTCGAAGACGTCGACGGGGGCCGGCTTGCCGCCGCGCAGCTGGTCGATGCAGCGGTTGTGGGCGATCCGGTAGAGCCAGGCGCGGAGCGAGATCGGGCGATCGCTCGTGCGCAGCGCGCGGTAGACGCGCACGAAGACCTCCTGCAGGACGTCCTCGGCATCCTGGCGCGATCCGCCGAGCATCTGGCGGCTGTAGGCGAGCAGGCGCGCCTGGTAGCGATCGTGGATGGCGGCGGAACGCGGCCTCCGAGCCGCCGCGGAAGCTGGCCACGAGCTGCTCGTCGGAGCGCAGCCGCAGCAGCGACGCCGGCACCGAGAGGCGCTGCACTGCGATCGGGGCGTGAAGAGTGGAGGCTTCCAAGGGGGCGTCTCGTCGTCCTTACGCCGCCCTTAACTGCGCCGGTCGGGCAAAGTTGCGCAGCGACCATCGGCCGGGGCGGTCGCTACCGTAGCGGCGGCACCGTGTCCGCTCCCTTCGATTCGACTCGGCCCGCGGCCGCGGTGCCGAGCTCGCCGTTCCCCCCGATCGCCGACTACGCGTTCCTGTCGGACTGCCACACCTGCGCGCTCGTCGCCTCCGACGGCACGGTCGAGTGGATGTGCCTGCCGCATTTCGACTCCCCATCGGTGTTCGCCGCGATGCTCGGCCGCGGCGCCGGCGGCTTCCGGCTCGGCCCCTACGGGGTGTACGTCCCGGCCGGCCGGCGCTACATCCCGGGGACGAACGTGCTCGAGACGACCTGGATGACGCCGCAGGGCTGGGTCATCGTCCGCGACGCGCTCACGATCGGCGAGTGGCACGACAACAAGGAGGGCACGAGCCACACGCGTCCGCCGACCGATTACGACGCCGACCACGTCTTCGTGCGAACGGTCGAGTGCATCCAGGGCCAGGTGCAGATCGAGATGGTCTGCGAGCCGATGCTCGCCTACGGCGCCCAGCCCGCGACCTGGACGCTGCTCGAGGACGCGCACGGGCACGCGCTTGACGCGAGCGATGGTGAGACGGAGTTCCGCCTGCTGAGCGACATGCGGATGGGCATCGAGGGGAACCGCGCACGTGCGCGGCACACCCTCATGGAGGGCGAGCGACGCTTCTGCGCGCTATCAGCTGGACCGAGGCGCTCGGCGGCCCCCACACCGCCGAGGAGGCCGACGCGCACATCGCCCGCACGGCTCACTACTGGCGCAGCTGGCTCGCAGACGGCAGCTTCCCCGATCACCCCTGGCGCTGGTACCTGCAGCGCTCCGCCCTCGTGCTCAAGGGGCTGACGTTCATGCCGACGGGCGCGCTCCTCGCCGCCGCCACGACGTCGCTCCCCGAGACGCCGGGCGGATCGCGCAACTGGGACTACCGCTACTGCTGGATGCGCGACGCGACGTTCGCGCTCTGGGGCCTGCACGAGCTCGGCATGGACTGGGAGGCCGATGACTTCATCCAGTACGTGGCCGATCTCGAGCGTAACGAGGACGGGTCGCTGCAGATCATGTACGGCATCAGCGGACGTAAGGACCTCGAGGAGCGCACCCTCGATCACCTTCGCGGCTACGAGAACTCGCGTCCGGTGCGGATCGGCAACGGTGCCTACGACCAGCGCCAGAACGACGTCTACGGTGCGGTGCTCGATTCGATCTACCTGCACGCCAAGCAGCGCGACCATCTTCCCGCCCGCCTGTGGCCGGTCCTCTGCGACCAGGTCGAATGCGCGACGCGGGTGTGGGCCGAGCCCGATCAGGGAATCTGGGAGGCGCGGGGCGAGCCGCGCCACTACGTCTCCTCGAAGCTCATGTGCTGGGTCGCTCTCGACCGCGGGGCGCGGCTGGCCGAGCGCCGGCAGGACGACGAACGCGCCGCGCGCTGGCAGTCGACCGCCGACGAGATCCGCGTGGACATGCTCACCCGCGGAGTCGACGGGCGCGGCGTCTTTCGCCAGCACTACGACACCGATGCGCTCGACGCCTCCAACCTGCTGATCGTGCTGACGCGCTTCCTGCCTCCCGACGACGAGCGCGTGCTCGCCACCGTGCGCGCGATCCAGACCGAGCTGACGGTCAACGGACTCGTGCTCCGCTACCGCCCCGAGGAGACCGACGACGGCCAGCGGGGCGAGGAGGGAACGTTCCTCATCTGCTCGTTCTGGCTCGTCTCGGCGCTCGCCGAGATCGGCGAGCAGGTCGCGGCGCGCCAGCTCTGCGAGCGCCTGCTCGGCTACGCCTCACCGCTACAGCTGTACGGCGAGGAGCTCGAGGCGACGAGCGGCCGCCACCTCGGCAACTACCCGCAGGCGTTCACGCACCTCGCCCTCATCAACGCCGTGTCGCACGTGATCGCCGGCGAGCGATAGGCGTCGCGGGCGCCGGTCAGCGGACCGGACGCGCCGAGTCGGCGCGCCACGCCGGCTCGGTCATCCAGGCGAGCTGGGCGACGAGGCCGTCGCGCAGCGACACCGCGGGCACGAAGCCGAAGTCGGTGCGCGCCCGCGACACGTCGGCGTGGGTGTGGTTGGCGTCGCCGTCGGCGCGTCCGCGGTGCTCGCGCGCGATCGGCTGCCCCGTCAGCTCCTCGAGCAGGCCGAGGACCTCGAGCAGCTCGGCCGGAGTCCCGCCGCCGACGTTGTACACCACGCCCGGATGGCCGTGGGCGCCGGCGCGGACGGTCGCCTCCACGACGTCGGCGACGAAGGTGAAGTCCCGGAGCTGGCGTCCGTCGCCGTAGATCGAGACGCTCTCGCCGGCCAGGGCGCGGGTGATGAACCGATGGAAGGCCATGTCCGGTCGCTGCCGCGGCCCGTAGGCCGTGAAGAAGCGCAGGCCGACGACGGGCAGGCCCGAGCGCCGGTGGTACACGCTCGCGAGCTGTTCGGTGGCGACCTTGGTCATCCCGTAGGGCGAGACCGGAGCCGGCGGCAGGTGCTCGGGCGTCGGCGAGACGGCGGCATTGCCGTACACCGACGACGACGACGCGTACACGAACGTGCGCAGCGACGGGCAGGTGGTGGCCGCCTCGAGCAGTCGCTGCGTGGCGGTGATGTTATTGCGCGCGTAGAGCTCGAACGTCGCGCCGAAGCTGCCGCGGACCCCGGCCTGCGCCGCGAGGTGGTAGATCTCGGTCACCTCGGGCAGGATCGGCTCGAGCGGGTCCTCGGCGAGATCGAGCTCGACGAGCTCGAACGAGGGCTCCTCGCGCAGGCCGGCGAGGTTGGCCTCCTTGCGTTCGCGAGCATAGAAGTCGGTGAAGCAGTCGATGCCGGTGACCCGGTAGCCGTGATCGATGAGGCGCTCGCACAGGTGCGAGCCGATGAATCCGGCGCAGCCGGTCACCAGCGCGTGCTGGCGGTTCAGCATGCCGGCCGCCCGTCGGCGGGGCTCGTGGTCGTCGGGCTGCGTGGGAGGGAGTCGGTCATAGGGTCCAGTCGGCATGGATCGCGTGTGCGATGACCGCTGGCCGCGCCGACCAGGGCACGCTGTGGCTCTCGTCCGGGCGGCCCCCCGCCGGCCTCACGACCGCTCCCATGGTACAGCGGACGGGGCGCCCGCGAACGTGCGCAACGCGGCGACCATGAGGTTTGCGAAGAATTGACGAGCGCGGAGTCGGGCTCAGCCGGCCGGCGGCCACAGCCGCGTCAGCCACTCGTGGTCGTGGTAGAGCTCGGGCGCCGCGAGGATCTGCGCGCTCGCCACGTCGGCGAGGCGCTGGGTGAGCGCCGCCGGGTCGGCGGCGCCGGGCATCCGCAGGGGCTCGCCGAGGCGTACGACGAGGCGGCCGGGCCGGCTTGGCACGGCGGGCACGATCGGAGCGCCGCTCGCCAGCGCGAGCCGGGCGATGCCGCTGGCCAGGCGAGCCGGCTTGTCGAGGAACACGGACGGCGTGCTCCCGGGGACGTCGACCGCGATGTGGCAGAGGCGTCCCTCGTGCAGCCGGGCGAGGATCTGCTCGTAGCTGCCCGCGGCGTGGATCACCTCGACCTCGTGGCGCTCGAAGAAGCCGGTGAACAGCTGCTGCAGGGGGGTGAGGGGATCGTCGAAGGCGACGACGATCGCGTCCATGTAGCCGTGGGCACAGAGCGCGAACATCTGGGGCGCGATCCAGCACAGGTGCGTGTGCATGACGATCGCGCCGTCGCATCGCGCGCGCAGGCGCTGCAGCGTCGCCGCGCCCTCCACGTGGCCGCGGGCGCACACGTCGGGGCGCCAGAGGAGCTGATCGATCTGGCGCCGGCGGATCATGTGGCGGCGGGCGAGCCGGTCCACCTCTCGCTCCCGGGCCGTGCCGCGCAGGATGAGCCCCATATGGGTGATCGCCGCCGCGCGCTCGCGGGGGCGAACCCACCATTCGAGCGCGCCGAGCGCGGCCAGGAGCGGCAGGGCGATCCAGGCCGGAAGCGCACGAACCGCCGTGCGGGCCTTCGCCTTCACCGGCCGGGGCGGTCGCTCGATGGGCACGCTGCCACGAGCCGAGAACGTAGCGACCGCGTCGGCCGCCAGCCCGCACGATCGACTCAGCGCACCAGGCTGCCCATGCGGGTGGCCGTGACGGTCTCGCGCAGGGTCTGCAGGGCGTTGTGGCGAGGGCGCCAGCGCAGCTCGCGCCGCGCCTTGGCGACGTCCATGATGACCGGCGCGCGAAACGCCGCGATCCACTGGGCCTGCGTGGGCAGGAACCCGATCCGCCCCACCACCTCCGAGAGGGCGTCGACGGCCAGCTCGGGTACCGGGATCGAATACCACCCGAGCTCGTCGGCGAGCACGCGAATCGTGATCTGGCCCGGACCCGCGATGTTGTAGACGCCCGGCCGTCCACGACCGAGGACGGCGGCCCGGATCGCGCTGGCGACGTCGTCGTGATGGACGAGCTGGAAGGGGACGCCGGGATCGGGGAGCACCGGCTTGAGGATCGGCACCCCCTCGAGCAGCCGCAGGACGGGCGCCGGCAGGCGCTCGGACAGCTGGGTGTAGGGCAGGCTGTCGACGAGCAGCTGTGCGTCGGGTCCGGCGACGATGCACGGCCGCAGGACATAGGCCGCCGTGTCGGACCCACGCACGGCGTCGCTGAGCAGCGTCTCGACCTCCGCCTTCTGGGCCGAGTAGTAGTGGGCCTCGGTTCCCCGCGCCGGCGTGTCCTCGGTGAGCGGTTGCGGGTTGTCGGCGTGAAAGCCGTACGCGGCCACCGACGACGTGTACACGAGCCGCGGCACGCCGGCCGCGCGCGCGGCCTCGAACACGTTCTGCGACCCCTGCAGGTTCACCGCCGCTGTCTGTTCGGCGTCGCCCATGATGATGAAGGCGAGGTGCACGACCGCGTCGACGCCGCGCACGAGTTCGGACACGGCGCCGGGATCGAGGACGTCCCCCTCGCGATAGGTCACCTTGCGCCACCCGTGCTCGGCGGGTTCGAGCGGGCGCCGCGCCATGCCGACGATCGCCGCGATCTCGTCGCTGCGATCGAGCGCCGACACCGCGGCGCGACCGATCTCGCCGGAGGGGCCGGTGACGGCGACGGTGATCCCCGCGGAGCCGGGGCGGCGAGTTGACACGGTCATCGCGTTCTATCGCACGCGGTGGCCGCCGTCCAGCGCCGGCGGCGCTATTCGTACCCGGGCTCGCCGGGCAGAACGATCCTGGCCACCTCGCCGCCCGCCGACGCGCCGTCCATGATCACCACGCGGGGGAGCACCGGCTCGACCTCGCGCCCGCGCGCGTACGCGAGCAGCTCGGTGACGCTCGCGAAGCCGGCGAGCTGCTCGAGGTGCTTGATGGTGGGGAACACGAGCAGAAGCTCACCGGCCTCGTGGGCCCGCAGCGCTGCCTGCGGCTCCAACCAGGCGTGATCGACGATCTCCTCGCCGTCGACCACCGGCTCCTGCCCGGACGGCATCGCCGCCAGATAGAAGCGGGTGTCGAAGCGGATCTTCACCTCGACGGGGGTGATCCAGCGCGAGAACGGCACCAGCGCCTGCGCGCCGGACAGCGCGATCCCGGCCTCCTCGGCCAGTTCGCGCAGGGCGGCGGCGCGATGCGCGGCGTCGTCATCGCCCTCGGCGTCCTTCACCGCCCCGCCGGGGAAGACCCAGGCGCCGCCCATGAATCGGGCCTGGGGCGTGCGCTTGACCAGGAGCACCTCGAGCGCGTCGTCGCCGGCGCGCAGCACGATCACCGTCGCCGCCTGACGCGGCACGGTCGTCGGTCCCTCGTTGAGCTCCTCGCCCGGGCCGGGTACGGGGTCGGCCATGGACGCTGACCCTATCGCCTACTCTTCTCGACCATGAACACACAGACCCTCCAACGCTGGATCTGCGAGTCCTGCGGCTACATCTACGATCCCGACGAGGGCGATCCGGATGGCGGGATCCCCGTCGGAACCGCCTTCGAAGACATCCCGGACACGTGGTTCTGCCCCGTGTGCGGCGCGCGCAAGCGCGACTTCGTCCCCTACGAGGACTGATTGCCGCGGCGGGCGCGGTCGAGCGGAACGTGGCCAAGGACCCACAGGCGAAGGGCAAGCGCCGCTCCGGCGGGTCGAGCGGCGAGCCGCTCGCGCTCGCTGCGGCGCCGCTGCCCGCGCCGCCGGTGTGGCAACGCGCGCTCGGCCGCCTCACCGGAGCCCGCGCCTGCTACGGCAAGCCGATCGAGGCCTACGGTCACGTCGTGATCCCGGTGGCCACGCTCCGCACGTTGGGCGGCCTCGGCTACGGCAGTGGCAACGGGCTGAGCGACGAGATCGCGGTCGACGGACCGGCGTCGGTCGGCGGTGGTGGCGGCGGCTTCATCGACGCTCGGCCGGTCGGTTTCATCGACATCAGCCCCGCGGGCGTGCGCTACGAGGCGATTGAGGTGTCGGCCCCCACGCGCAGCGCCGGGACGACCGTGCTGCTGGCACTCGGCACGCTCGCTGCCGCGCGGGTTCTGCGCGGCCCGACGGCCCGCCTCATGCAGCGATCGGCAGCGGCTCGGCGGTGGCCTGTGCGATCGCTGCGGCGGTGATCGACACCAGCCGGACCAGCTCGGGCGCCGTGATCGCGAGCGGCGGCATGAGCACGACGACGTCGCCGAGCGGCCGGACGATCGCCCCGCGCTCGCGTGCCGCCGCGGCGACGCGGTCGCCCATGCGCATGTGCGGTGGATAGTCGCCGAGCTGGATCCCGCACATGAACCCGCGCCGCCGGATCTCGGCCACCGCCGGCAGCAGCTCGATGTGCTCGGCCAGCGCTTCGCCGAACCGCTCGATCTTCGGCTGCAGGCGCTCGAGCGTGCGCTCGCGCTCGAATACGTCGAGCGTGGCGAGCGCCGCCGCGCAGGCGAGCGGGTTACCCGTGTAGGTGTGGCCGTGGAAGAACGTGCGCTGCCGCTCGGGCGCGCCGAGGAAGCCCTCGTAGATGCGCTCCGTCGTGATCGTGGCGGCGAGCGGCAGGTAGCCGCCGGTGAGCCCCTTGGCCACGCACAGCAGGTCGGGCGCGACGTCCTCGTGCTCGCACGCGAACATCCGGCCGGTGCGACCGAACCCGGTGGCCACCTCATCGCAGACGAGCGGCACCCCGTGGCGGTCGCAGAGCTCGCGCACGGCGCGCAGATAGCCGGGGGGATGCACGAGGATGCCCGCGGCGCCCTGCACGAGCGGCTCCACGACGACCGCGCAGACGCGCTCGCCGTGCTCGGCCAGCAGCGCCTCCATGTGGGCGGCGTCGCCGGGCTCGGCGGCGAGGCTGTCGAACAGCAGCGGGCCGTAGCAGGCGTGGAAGAGGTCGATGCCCCCGACCGACACGGCGCCGATCGTGTCCCCGTGGTAGGCGTCGCGCAGACGGATGAACGTCCGGCGGGCCGGACGGCCGGCCTGATCGTCTCGCTGGGCCCACCACTGGTAGGCCATCTTCAGAGCGATCTCGACCGCGGTCGAGCCGCTGTCGGAGTAGAACACGCGCTGCAGACCGGGCGGGGCGAGCGCGACGAGCCGCTGCGCGAGCTCGATCGCCGCCGGGTGGCTGAGGCCGAGCATCGTCGAGTGCGCGATGCGATCGAGCTGCTCGCGAACCGCGGCGTCGATGTCCGGATGGCGGTGCCCGTGGACGTTGCACCACAGCGACGAGACGCCGTCGATGTAGCGCCGGCCGTGCACGTCGATGAGCGTCGTGCCCTCGCCGCGCTCGATGACGAGCGGCGCCTGCTCGGACCACGTCTGCTGCTGGGTGAACGGGTGCCAGAGCACCCGACGATCGACCTCGGCGAGCTCGCTGGCGTCCATGTCCGGCAACCTATTGAGCGGCGCGGACGACAGCGCTTCGGGAGGCGTCGTCGTGGCGGCGCGCCTTTCCCTCAGTCGATCCAGCCCCGGACCGGCAGGGCGGCGGCCGCCTGCGCGAGCAGCTCCGGTCGTGGCGCGGCGATGAGCGGCAACGTGTGCACGTCGATCGCGCCGGCGCGCGCGATCGTCTCGCGGTTCGAGCGCAGCATCGCGTCGGGCGCGGCGGGCCACGGGTTGAGCACGACCGCGCGCACGTCGAGTCCCGCCGAGCGGGCGACGGCGAGCGTGAGCAGCGTGTGGTTGATCGTGCCGAGGCCCGGGCGCGCCGCGACGACGACCGGCAGGCCGAGGTCGGCGGCGAGATCGCAGACGCTGTAGCCCTCGGTGAGCGGGACGAGCAGCCCGCCGACGCCCTCGACGACGAGCGGCCCGTGGCGCCCGTACTCGCGAGCAGGCGCGAGCAGCTGCGCCGGCGTGACCACGCGGTTGCTCAGCGCGAGCGCGAGGTGAGGCGACACGGCCGGTCCGAGGCGCAGCGGCGCCACCTCCTCGGGCGGCCGACCGGCGGCGAGGGCGAGCAGCTCGTCGTCGGGTGGCCACTCGCCCGGCGGATCGTCGAGGCCGGTGAGGACCGGCTTATACGCGCGCACGGGCTCGCCGGCCGCGGCGAGCGCGGCGAGCAACACCGCGGTGAGTACCGACTTGCCGACGCCGGTGTCGGTGCCCGTGACGAGACAGCCGCGCCGAGCGACCCGGTCGGCCGGCTCAGGCGGCACGCGAGACGCGCGCGAGCTCGCCGTCGCTCGGCGCCGCGACGGATCGGTCCGCGGCCGGCACGAGCCCGACCGCTCGTGCCGCCTCGCCGATCGACCGCGCCGCGCCTCGGAGCTCCTCGGCGCCGTGGGTCGCCATCACGGTGAGCCGCAGCCGCGAGCTTCCGGGGGCCACGGTCGGAGGACGGATCGCCTGTGCGAACACCCCGCGCCGCAGCGCCTCCTCGCAGCAGGCCATCGCGCGGCCCGCGTCGCCGACGAGCAGCGGCACGATCGGCGTCGGCGCGTCGTTCACCGACAGCCCCTCGGCCGTCAGCGCGGCACGCAGCAGTCGCGCGTTGGCGCGCAGCGCCTCGACGCGTGTGGGCTCGCGCTCGAGCAGCTCCAGCGCGGCGAGCGCGGCGGCCACCGCAGGCGGTGGCGGCGCGGTGGAGAAGATGAGCGGGCGCGCGACGTTGACGAGGTAGCGCACGAGCGCGGTCGTCGCGCAGGCGTACGCTCCGTAGGAGCCGAGCGCCTTGCTGAGGGTGCCGATGACGACATCGACCTCGCCCTCCAGTCCGGCGTCGGCCACGGCGCCGCGCCCGCCGGGCCCGAGGACGCCGGTGGCATGCGCCTCGTCGACGACGAGCTGCGCGCCGTGGCGGTCGGCGAGCTCGGCGAGGCCGGCGAGCGGTGCGACGTCTCCGTCCATCGAGAACACCGCGTCGGTGACGATCACCCGCCGGCGCGCGTCGCCGAGCTCGCGCTCGCGCTGCAGGCCCCACCGCAGGTGCTCGAGGTCGCCGTGCCGGTACACGAACGTGCGGGCGCGCGACAGGCGGCAGCCGTCGATGATCGAGGCGTGGTTGAGCGCGTCGGAGTAGATGACGTCGCCCGCGCCGGCGAGCGCCCCGAGGACGCCGAGGTTGGCCAGGTAGCCGGAGCCGAACAGCACGCAGGCCTCGGTCGACTCGAAGGCGGCGAGGCGCTCCTCGAGGCGCCGGTGCACGGTCATCGTGCCCGAGACGAGCCGCGACGCGCCGGCGCCGACCCCCCAGCGGGCGGCCGCGTCGACCGCCGCGTCGCGCACCGACGGCTCGTCGGCGAGTCCGAGGTAGTTGTTCGAGCACAGCAGCAGCACGGGCTCGCCGTCGAGCAGCACGCGCGGGCCCTGGGGACCGCTGACGAGGCGCAGTCGGCGGTACAGGCCGAGCTCGCGCAGCTCCTGGAGTCGATCGTCGATGTAGGTCACGAGTTGCGCTACTCGTGCACCGCGACGCGCTGCCCGGCCCCTCCGACGTTCGGCGCGCCGTCGGGGCGAGGCGGAACGGTGCCCTTCGCGCGGAAGCGCAGCTGCGCGGAGGGATCCCACAGGCGCACGTTCAGCCGCGGCGGGGCGTCGGAGCGTCGCACGTGCTCGGCCACGATGTCGGGGGTCTCGCCCGACAGCCAGCCCGAGCGGTTGTCCGGTCGCGGGTTGGCGCCGTTATCGGGCTGCGCCGCCGTGTTGAGCCCAAGCCGCTCGAACATCGCCCGGTCGTCGTCGGGCTCGGAGCCGAGCGTGGTCAGGAAGTTGCCCATCATCACGCCGTTGAGCCCCGCCCTGACCGCAAGCGGCTGGAGCTCGCCGAGGTTCTCGACCCGCCCCCCGCACAGGCGGAACAGCGCGTCGGGGAGGATGAGCCGGAAGATCGCCACCCATTGGACGGCCTCCCACGGATCGAGGTACTCGCGATCGCCGAACTTCGTCCCGGCGCGCGGATTGAGCAGGTTGATCGGCACGCTCGTCGGGTTGATGTCGGCGAGCTCGAAGGCCATCTCGACGCGCTGCTCGCGCGTCTCGCCGAGGTTGAGGATGCCGCCGACGCACGTCTCCAGGCCGGCCTCGCGGACGGCGTCGATCGTGCGCAGGCGTCCCTCGTAGCGGACCGTCGTCGACACCTCGTCGTAGTAGGACTCGGCCGTCTCGACGTTGTGGTGGACCCGCTGGATTCCGGCCTCGCGCAGCGCCCGCGCGCGCTGCGCCGAGAGGTGGCCGACCGAGGCGCAGCGCTTGAGGTTCGTGTGCTCGGCGACGAGGCGCGCCCCATCCAGGATCTGCTCGAAGTCGCGCTTGGAGAGGCCCTGACCCTGCGTGACCATGCAGAACCGATGCGCGCCGGCCGCCTCGGCGGCGCGCGCGTGCTCGAGGATCTGCTCGGGACTCATCATCGCGTGCATCGGCGTCTCCGCCTCCGCGAAGCGCGACTGGGCGCAGAAGCCGCAGTCCTCGGCGCAGCCGCCGGACTTCGCGTTCACCAGCGAGCAGAGGTCCGTCGAGTCGCCGAACCGGTCGCGACGTGCCTCCCAAGCGCGTTCCACGAGCGCCTCGATCTCGGCGTGGTCCTCGATGTCGCCCAGTCGGAGGGCCTCCTCGCGGGTGATGAGCGGCGGCATGGTCGGCGACCTCCGTGGTTGCGGTTCAGGCGCGGGACGTTAGGGGCGTGAGCGGACGGGACCGCCCGGTCGGCGGGCTACTCGCCGAGCCAACGCGGCGCGCGCTTCTCGCCGAACGCCCGCACGCCCTCGCGCATGTCGCGCGACGCGAAGGAGGCATGGCGCAGCGCGATGAGCTCGCGCTCCACGTCCGGGTCGAGGGTGGCCTGCGCGTCCAGGAGCGCGCGGATGACGCGCTTGTTGCCCCGCTGCGCCAGCGGCGCGCCCCGGGCGACCTCGACGGCCAGCTCGAGCGCGGTCGCCTCGAGCTCGTCGGGTGCGACGCTGCGGTTGACCAGTCCCCAGGCCGCTGCCGTCTCGGCGTCGATGTAGCGGCCGAGCAGGAACAGCTCGCGGGTGCGCGCGGCGCCGATCGCGTCGATGAAGCGGCGCAGCCCGGTGTGGCTGTACACGAGCCCGAGGCGGGCGGGCGGCATCCCCAACTCGACCCCGCTCGCGCAGACGCGCAGGTCGCAGGCGAGGGCGAGCTCGAGACCGCCCCCGATCGCCGCGCCCCCGATCGCGGCGATGGTCGGATACGGATAGGACTCCAGGGCGTCGATCGCCTCGGTGAACGGATGGGCGACGAGCTGCTCGGCCCGCTCCTCGAAGTCCTCGTCGGGGATCTCGCCGATGTCGTACCCGGCGGAGAACATGTCGTCGCTGCCGGTCACGATCACGCAGCGCGCGTCCAGGCGCCCGAGCACGCCCGCCATCGCGTCGAGGATCTCGTGGTCGAGCGCGTTGCGCTTGGCGGGATGGGAGATGGTCAGGCGCGCGACGCCCGGCGCCGGCTCGTCGAGGAGCAGCTTGCCGTCGGCGAGCGCGCGTGCAGGCGCGGACATGAGGCGACAGGCTAGTGATCGCCCGGTCCCTACACTGCGGCGACGATGCGGATCCGCGACGCGCTGCCCGACGATCTCGCGGCGATCGTGCGCATCTACAACGAGACCGTCCCGAGCCGCGAGTCGACCGCCGATCTCGAGCCGGTCACGGTCCAGCAGCGGGGCGCCTGGTACGTCGCCCACACGCCCGATCGCCGACCCTTGTGGGTCGCCGAGGACGAGGACGGCGCGATCGTCGGCTGGTGCTCGCTGCGCGACTTCTACGGTCGCCCGGCGTATGCGGCGACCGCCGAGATCGGCATCTATGTCGACGCGGCGGCCCGGCGCCGCGGTGTCGGGGGTGCCTTGCTGCGCGAGGCCATCGCGCGGGGACCCGCGCTCGGCATCTCGACGCTGCTCGCCGTCGTGTTCGCGCATAACGGGGCCAGCGTCGCCCTGTTCGAGTCGACGGGCTTCGCCCCGTGGGGGCACCTGCCGGGCGTAGCCCGTCTCGACGGCCGGCTCGCCGACGTGCTCATCCTGGGGCGCCGACTGCCGGAGTGACGCACCGCGCCACTCATTCGAGGACGACGAGCGTGTCTCCCTCGTTCACCGCCTGGCCCTCCTCGCAGAGGATCTCCGTGACGGTGCCGGAGTCCTCCGCCTCGACGGGCATCTCCATCTTCATCGACTCCAGGATGGCGACCGTGTCGCCCTCCTCGATGGCGTCGCCGACCGCACATTCGATCTTCCACACCGTTCCAGTGATGTGCGCCTCCACGTCGGGCACGTCGACCTCCTCGAGGACGCTGGGGGTTGCCACTTCCAGGGAGTCGACACAATAGCCGCCGCTCCCGACCCTCCTGGCGACGCTCCCGGTCCGCGCTGGGTGATCGTCACCGCGCGCGACGAGCAGGAGCGGATCGGCACCACGCTCGCTGCGCTCGGCGACGCCTTCCCCGGGGCGGCGATCGTCGTGGCCGACGACGGCTCGCGCGACCGCACCGCCCTCGTGGCTCGCAGTCAGGGCGCCGACGTGCTCGGCGGTCGTCGCCTCGGCAAGGGCGCGGCGGCGACGAGGGCCGCGTCGGACGTGCTCGCTCGCGTGCGCGGCGGCGAGCCCGGAGGGATCGTGCTCCTGTGCGACGCCGATCTCGGTCCGAGCGCCGCCGACCTCGGTCCGCTCGTCGCGGCGATCGCCCGCGGCGAGGGCGACCTCGCCATCGCCGCGTTCACCCGGCGTGCCGGCGGCGGCGTCGGCGCGGCCGTCGGGTTCGCGCGCTGGGCGCTCCGTCGCGAGACAGGGCTCGAGCTGCGCGCCCCGGTCTCCGGCCAGCGGGCGCTGACCGTCGCCGCGCTCGCCGCCGTGCTCCCGTTTGCTCCCCGGTTCGGCATGGAGCTCGGGATGACGATCGACGCCGCCCGCGTCGGCCTGCGCGTGGTGGAGGTGCCGCTCGATCTCGAGCACCGCCCGAGCGGTCGTACGATCGGCGGTTTCGCGCATCGCGCCCGCCAGGGCCTGGACTTCGCGCGTGCTCACGCCGCGCGGCGGGGGCGCTGAGGGGCCGTCGCGCGCGGGTCGGCACTAGACCGAGTGTCGAAAGAGGCGCTGCCAAATGTCCGACCTGGTGTCGGTGTCCGCGCCCGGGTGCCCGCCGTAGTCTTCTGCCACGTCATCGGAAAGCCTCGGTGATCAGATCAGACCATCAGCGCGCTCGCTCCTGGCGTGAGGATGGATGTAAAGGCGGACCCGTTTTCGGGCCGGGGGATCAGCCGCGTACGGGGCGCGGCCCCCCGCGTGTGACAGCCGCCGACTGTGATGCCGGCCGGGGTGCCGGTCCGCGACCCTCCCGCGGGCCGGAGTCCCCGGCCGGCGGTCACGGACCCGGCTCGCGGGGATCGGTGCGGTAGGCGTTCGCCCTCTCGCGGCGTAACCTTGGAGTGCGCCCGCCGTAGAGCGCATGTACGCATGTCCGACCTCGCCCCGATGCGCGAGCAGGTCTACACCGACCCTCGCCCCCCCGAGCACTTCACGCGATTTCACGAGCGCGCGCGCACGCGCGATCCCGATTGGGCGTATGAGTTCACGCGGCTGCTGACCTCTCTGTACGCGTACACGTTCCTGCGCACCCGCTCGATCTCGTGCGAGAAGGTGCCCGGATCCGGGGCCGTGATCCTCGCCCCGAACCACTTCTCGTTCATGGATCACTTCCTGATGGGCTGCTACCTGCGGCGCAAGATCCGCTTCATGGCCAAGTCCCAGCTGTTCAAGCCGCCGGCGCAGTTCATCTACACGCACGGCGGCGTGTTCCCGGTGCGGCGTGGCGCGCGCGACGAAGAGGCGTTCATCACCGCCGAGACGATCCTTGGGAAGGGCGGCTGCATCGCGATGTACTGCGAGGGCGGCCGCTCGCGCACCGGCAAGCTCGCCGAGCAGGCCAAGCGCGGGATCGGCCGCCTGGCCCTCGAGACCGGTGCGCCGGTGGTGCCGATCGCGATCTACGGCTCCTCCCGCGTGCGCAACTGGAAGCGCCTGCAGTTCCCGAAGGTGACGGTGCAATACGGCGACCCCGTACGCTTCGAGCGCCTCGAGAACCCGACGGCGGCCCAGCAGCAGGCCGTCGCCGACGAGGTCCTCGGCCGCATCAAGGACCTCTACGCCGGGTTGGAGCAGCACGGCCGCAAGGGCGTGCTCGAGCGGCTGCGCCGCGAACGGCGGGCCGCCCGCCGCACCGGCGACGCCGCCGCCATCTGAGCGCGCGCCGGATGCTCGACGCCCGTCCGGATGAGCCGCGCGCGGTGGCGCCCGGCGTCCTCCTGCGTCCCGGCGTGCTGGACGGCCTCGGGATCGTCGTCGCCGGTGCCGGCGGGTCCTTCCCCGGCTTCGCGGCGGCGATCGCCGACGGGTGCGCGCAGCTCGGGGCTTCCGTCGCTTCGCTGCTCGCCGAGACCGACGAGGAGGGCACGGCCGCGGCGGCGCTGTCGCTCGCGGCGCCGGCCGACGCATCGGTGCTCGTCTGCGACGCTGCCGGTCTGCTCGCGCGTGAGCTCGCCGGCGGGTCCCCACCGCTCAGCGGGCGCGAATCGCTCGCCGAGGCGGGGGGCGCCCTCGCGGCGGCGCTCGCGTGCACCTGGAACGCGGTGCGCGCGATCGTGCTCCCGGCGATGCTCGAGCGCGAGCGCCCGGGGCGGGTGATCGCCGTCGCGCCGCCCGCGGACGGCCGCCCGGTGGCCGACGCCGCGCGCGCGGCGCTCGAGAACCTCGCTCGGACGCTCTCGGTCGAGTGGGCCAGGCACGGGGTGACGACGGTGTCGATCGCCCCCGGGGGCGGCACCACGCCCGACGAGATGGCGGCGCTCGTCGCCTACCTCGCCTCGCCGGCCGGCGCCTACTATTCCGGGTGCGAGCTCGACCTGCGCGGGGTGAGCGCGGCGGCCGCGCTGGACGGACGTTTGCGTTGATCGGCGCGGATTCGCTGCTAGCGTTTGATCCCGAGCGGACCGGGCTTCGAGGGGACGGGATGAGAGCGACAAGGCTACGGACTGGCGCGCGGGGGCTTTGGACGGCCGCGCTCGCCCTCAGCCTCTGCGCCGCAATCGCCGCGCCGAGCGGCGCCGCGGGTCCTGGCGCCGTGTCAACGCGCCTGGCGCCGGGAACGCAGGCCTCCAACTACGTGCCGCCGCCGGCCTTCGGCACGAGCAACCAGATCGAGCGTCTGCACTTCCGCTATGGCCCGCTGCTCGTCAACCCGGGCACGAACATGATCATGCTCGGTGGCGGCATCCCCAAGCCGTCGGTCGACGGCTACGTCGTCGGGATCCGCCCCAATCTCACGCTGCCCGACGGCACGGTCCCGTCGGTGAACGTCATCCACCTGCACCACGGCGTGTGGCTGAACGCATCGCAGAGCGACCCCACCTCGCCGGGCCTGCCCGAGCGGTTCTTCGCCTCGGGCGAGGAGAAGACGTGGATGCAGCTGCCCGCCGGCTTCGGCTACCCCTACCGGACGACGGACCAGTGGATGCTCAACTACATGCTCCACAACCTCACGCCGCTGCCGATGACGGTCTACATCGATTACGAGATCGACTTCGTCCCGGCGACCTCGCCGCTCGCCAAGACGATGAAGCCGGCGTACCCGATCTGGATGGACGTGGAGAACGGTAAGGCGTATCCGGTCTTCGACGCCCACCGCGGCAGCGGCCACAACGGGCGCTTCACGTTCCCCGACGACGCCACCGATCCCTACGGCGGAGCCACGCCGCGCAACCTGTGGACCGTGCCACGCGACGCGACGCTCGTCGGCGTCGGCGGGCATCTGCACCCGGGCGGCCTGTACGACACGCTCTACGACGTGCGCCCCGGGGCAACCGTCGCCCGGCCGGCGCGGGCCGGCGCGGCGGCGCCGATCCCCGGCGACGTGCCGAACTCGGTCGAGCTGTTCCGCGCCCAGGCCCACTACTGGGATCCGCGTGGCGCGGTGTCGTGGGACATGGCCATGACCACGAGCCCGCCGAACTGGCGCGTCGCCCTGAAGGCCGGCGACACGCTGCGCATCACCTCGACCTACGACACCGCGCGGCAGTCCTGGTACGAGGTGATGGGAATCATGGTCGCCTTCGTCTCCTACGACACGCCCGGCGTCGATCCGTTCGCGAAGGCGGTGCCCACGAGGGGCTACATCACGCACGGCCTGCTGCCCGAGAACGCCGACCCGCTCGGCGGCGTGCCGATCGCCGACCTGCCCAATCCGATCGCCGAGATCGGAACCCTCGCGCCGAGCGACACCGTCGACATCAAGAACTTCACCTACACGCCCGGCGCGATCAACGAGGAGCTCGGCGGCGGGCTCTCGGACCCCCCGGTCATCAAGCAGGGTCAGAGCCTCACGTTCGTCAACGAGGACAACTCGCTGAACATCTTCCACACCGTCACCGGCTGTCAGCTGCCGTGCACGGCGTCCACCGGCTCGCACTATCCGCTCGCCAACGACGCCGCGAACATCGCGTTCGACTCGGGTGAGCTCGGCACCGGGCCGCCCGGGTTCACGGCGGCCTCGGGAAGCGTGACGTGGAAGACGCCGACGAACCTGCCGCCCGGCACCTACGCGTACTTCTGCCGCGTGCATCCATGGATGCGCGGGACGTTCCGCGTCGTTCCGTGACGCGCAACGCCCCTAGCTCGTCATCCCCGTGAACTGGCCGCCGGTGATGTTGAGCACCTGGCCGTGCACGTAGTTGCTCCACGGCGAGCACAGGAAGAAGACGCCGCCGGCGGCCTCCTCGGGCGTGCCCGGGCGGCCGAGCGGGATGAGCATCGAGGCCATGCCGCGCAGCTGGTCGGGGATGCCCAGCTGCACCTTCTCGCCGTCGATCTCCATCACGTTGGACTCGTCCTTCGACGCCGTCAGGCGCGTCTCGATGTAGCCGAAGGCGACGGCGTTGACGTTGATCTTGAACTGACCCCACTCCTTGGCCAGCGTCTTCGTCAGGCCGACGACCGCCGACTTCCCGGCGGAGTAGTTGGCCTGGCCCGCGTTACCCATCGTGCCCGAGATGGAGGACACGTTGACGATCTTGCGGAAGACCTCGCGGCCCTCCTCGCGCTCCTGCTTGGCCGGCTCGCGCAGGTGCGGCGCGGCGGCGCGCAGGATCCGGAAGGGCACGATCGTGTGGATGTCGAGCATCTTCTGGAACCAGTCGTCGCTCATCTTGTGGATCGGCGCGTCGAGCGTGTAGCCGGCGTTGTTGACGATGATGTCGATCTTGCCGAACGAGTCGATCGCCTTCTGCACGAGCGCCTCGGGCGCGCCCGACGCGGTGAGGTCGCCGGCGTAGACGGCCGTCTCGCCGGCGATCTCGGAGGCCGTCTGCTCGGCGACGTCGCCGTCGAGGTCGTTGATGAGCACCTGCGCTCCCTGGCTGGCGAGCAGCTCCGCGGTGGCGCGGCCGATGCCCCGCGCGGACCCGGTCACGATCGCCGACTTGCCGTCAAGTACTCCCATGAGCGTTGCGTCTCCTTGTCGTGTTGAGGCGCCGCCGGGGTGGCGCCGAACGACCGGAGGGGCCGTAGCGAGGCCCTCGCACCCCCCTTGCGGGGCGGGGCCCCGCGGCCGGCGAAGCGTGTGGTCGGACGCGCGGGCGGCGCTGCTGGGGCGCGAATCCTATTGGAGAGTCGACGACCCGCGTCTGGCGACGCGGCCTGCTCAGCTGCCGCTGGTGTCGACCCCGCCGAAGTCCTGCGTGTAGATCGCGCCCTGCTGCCCCTCGGCAAGCGAGGCGGGCGCCTGCGGGGCGACCGACAGTCCGCTGTCGGTGTAGCTCGCGTTGAGGATGTTCGCGAGGTGGTCGGGGGAGTTGACCCACGCGTTGACGATCGCGCTCGGCGTGGAGAGGTCGAGCGTGCCCCAGGCGATGTTCTCGCCGACGACGTAGCTGACGTTCGGGTTCGAGAGGTAGCCGGTGGCCTCGATCCGGCTCAGCGGGGTGTCGCCGCCCGGGCCGTTGTGCGCGAAGTAGTCCTCGGTGACCATGTCGTTGTTGTGCTGGTCGGCCGACTGCTGCAGCTCGGCGTTCGGCGCGAGCGCCGGGAGTCCGTTCTGGCCGCGCACCTGATTGACGAGGCACAGCGTGGCCGCCTCGACGACGGCGATGTTCGTCGGGTCGGGCGTCAGATCGCCGTTCGCGCAGGGCGCGGTGCTCGCCACGGGCGCCGGCGCGGGGGTGGGCGCCGGCGCGGGGGCGGGAGCGGGAGTGGGAGCCGGCGGCGTGTGGGCGGCCCGGCTCGAAGTCGTCGTGACGTGGCTGGGGCGCTTCGGGGTGGCGTGGTGCGACACGACGGGCTTGCGGCGCACCGAGGACTTGCAGGCCTTCACGCGGGAAACGTGGCGGGCGGTGGTGGCGCAGTGGGCGTTGCGCTTGGAAGTTGCGGCCGACGCGGGCAGTGCGGCCACCAGGCCGGCGCTGAAGATCGTCGCGAGCGTGGCGATGACACTGGCGAGTCGACGAATGAGCATGCTGGCCAGATCGTCCGGCCCTCCGTCCCGCTTGACGCGGCGGCCACCCACCTGGACGTCTTCTGGCCAACTTGGCCGCCTTTTCGGCGCGTGTACGAGCGTCCTCGCAAAACGCTAAAGCGGTATCCGCCACGCTCAAGGTCGAGCGCGATGGACAGCGATGCGCAGGGATGCCAGAGCGATCTGCGGCTGACTGCTCACAGTCCGAGGCTGCGACCGAGGATCTCGCGCATGATCTCGTCGGTTCCACCGCCGATCGGACC
Source organism: uncultured Solirubrobacterales bacterium (assembly GCA_963710725.1). GTDB lineage: Bacteria > Actinomycetota > Thermoleophilia > Solirubrobacterales > Solirubrobacteraceae > CAVQBJ01. Next base: position 763,259 of record CAVQBJ010000001.1, read on the forward strand.
GAGCCGGGCGTCGCGCACGCCACGCTCGAAGTCGGCCACGCGGTCCTCGCCGGCGCGGCCGGCGTCGTAGTGGATCTGTAGGCAGGCATCGAGCACGTGCACGCAGCGGCGCTGCGTGGCGAGCTTGGCCATCGTCACCTCGCGGATGGCCTCCTGGCCCTCGGCGTGCAGGCGCAGCGCGTGGTAGGTGAGATCGCGCCCGGCCTGCAGCGCGAGCGCGAGCTCGGCGATCTGGTGGCGCAGGGCCTGGTCGTCCGGGCGCGCGACCCGCCGCGCGAGCTCCACCGTGCGCTCGAGCGCCCAGGCCATCGCTCCGACCGCGCCGAGGGACATCAGCAGCCGCTCCCACTGGAAGTTGGCCATGATCAGGTAGAAGCCCTCGTTCTCGCGGCCGAGCAGGTTCTCCTCGGGCGCGAAGACGTCCTGTAGGGCGATCAGCGCGGTGTCCGAGGCCTGCCAGCCGAGCTTCTCGATCGGGCTGCAGTGCACGCCCTCGCCGCGCTCGATGATGAGGAACGACAGCCCGTGGTGACCACCCGCGCCGTCGGGCTGCGTGGTCACGGCGGTCACGAGGAAGTCGGCGCGGACGCCGTTGGTGATGAACATCTTCGACCCGTTGACGAGGAAGCCGCCGTCGACCCGGCGCGCATGCGTGCGCACCCCGGCGACGTCCGAGCCGGCGTTCGGCTCGGTGATGGCGAGCGCGGCGATGCGCTCCCCGCGGATCGCGGCCGGGAGGTAGCGCTCGCGCTGCTCGGGCGTGCCGAACGAGAAGATCGGCGGAGTGGCGATGCCGATGTGCGCGCCGATCCCCGCGGCGACGCCGCCCGAGCCGCAGCGCGCGAGCTCCTCGGTGAGCACGGCGTCGGCGAGCACGCCCTCGACCCGAAAGCCCTCGCCCGCGACGGCGCCGCCGCCGAGCGCCGCCGGGTACTTCAGCCCCAGCAGCCCCTCGGCGGCGAGCGAGCGGAAGGCCTCGTTCGAGAACGAGTGCGCGCGCTCCCACTCGGAGGCGTGTGGCGCGAGCTCGCGGGCGATCACCGCGCGCACGTGGCCGCGGAAGCGCTCGTGCTCCTCGGTGAACGGTGGCGCGGGCCGCGCGGGCTGCGACCCCGCAGGGGGTGCGGTCGCCGTCAAGGCCGAGCCGCGCCTACAGGCCGTAGGAGCGCCCGATGACCTCGAGCATGACCTCGTCGGTCCCGGCGCCGATGCGGTTGAGCCGCATGTCGCGCCACACCCGCTCGATGCCGTACTCCTTCATGTAGCCGGCCCCACCGTGGATCTGGATGCACTCGTCGGCGACCTCGACGGCGATGCGCGAGGCGTACAGCTTGGCCATCGAGATCTCGCGCACCGGGTACTCCCCGTTCTGGAAGCGCCAGGCCGTCGTGTACACCATCTGGCGCGCGGTCTCGATCTTCGTGGCCATCTCGGCGAACTTGTGGCGGATGACCTGGAAGTTGCCGATCTTGCGCCCGAAGGCGGTGCGCTCCTGCGCGTACTGCAGCGTGCGGTCGAAGACGTGCTGCGCGCCGGAGACCGAGCCGGCGGCGCCGATCAGGCGCTCGCCCTGGAGCTCCCACATGATGTGGAAGAAGCCCTTGCCGACCTCGCCGAGCACCGCGTCGGCGGGCACGCGCACGTCCTGGAAGGCGAGCAGCGCCGTGTCGGAGGAATGCATGCCGAGCTTCTCGAGCTTCTTCTCGCGGATGACGCCCGGGAGGTCCATCGGCACCAGGAACAGGGTGAAGCCCTCGTAGCCGGCGTCGGGATCGGTCTTCGTCACCAGCACGATCACGTCGGCGCGGTGGCCGTTCGTGATGTAGGTCTTGGAGCCGTTGATGACGTACTCATCACCGTCGCGCACCGCCCGGGTCTTGATGCCGGCGACGTCGGAACCGGCGTCGGGCTCGGTGATGCCGAGACAGAGGATCTTCTCGCCTCTGATCGCCGGCACGACCCACTGCTGCTTCTGGGCCTCGGTGCCGAAGGCGAGGATCGGCGGCATCGCCATGTCGGTGTGCACGGCGACGCCCATCGCCAGGCCGCCGCTGTGGGCGTGCACGATCTCCTCGGCAAGCACGAGCGAGGTGTAGTAGTCGCCGCCCTGGCCGCCGTAGCCCTCCGGCTTGTCGAGCCCGAGGAACCCGAGCTCGCCCATGCGCGTGAACACCGAGTTCGGGAACGTCGTCTCCTCCCACTCCTCGGAGTGCGGCTGCAGCTCCTTGGTCGCGAAGGCGCGGATCGACTCCCGGAGCTGCTCGTGCTCGTCGGTGAAGATGAAGTGCTTGCGCTTCGTCTGGTAGTCGGGCTTGAGGACGGGCTCGGTCGTGGCCATCTCGGCGGGGGCTCCTTGTTCTGGTCGGTCGGCGCGAGTGGTGCCGGACGCTAGCGCAGGGCTCGTCAAAAGTAAACAGTAGGACTTTCTACTTTCTGCCGCGACGCACGCGAGGGCGCCGGCGATTACGATCGCCGGGGACCGTCCGCGATCTCAGGGAAGGTGTGCGCATGCCCGAGGACAGCGTCCTCTACGACGTCGCCGGCAACGGCGTGGCCACGATCACCCTCAACGAGCCCGACTCGCGCAACGCGCTCTCCGACGGGCTGCTGTCGGGACTGATCGCCGCGCTGCAGCGCGCCCGCGGCGACGAGGCCGTGCGCTGCGTCGTGCTCGCCTCCTCGCACGAGCGCGTGTTCTCGGCCGGGGGCAACCTCGGCGGCTTCGCGGCGGAGGTGCCGCTCGTGCACAAGCACTTCGCCACCGATCGCTTCGTGCGCCTGTTCCGGCTGCTCGGCGAGCTCGGCAAGCCCTCGCTGTGCGCCGCCCGCGGCCACGTGCTCGCCGGCGCGCTCGGGATCGCGCTCGCCTGCGACCTCGTCGTCGCCTCCGAGGAGGCCACGTTCGGGACGCCGGAGATCAACGTCGGCGTGTTCCCGTTCATGATCATGGCCCTCATCTATCGCAACGTCCCGCGCAAGAAGTGCAGCGAGCTGCTGCTGCTCGGCGAGCGGATCGATGCCCACGAGGCGCTCGCCGCCGGGATCGCCAACCGCGTGGTGGCCTCGGAGGACTTCGACGCGACGGTGGCCGACTGGGCCGCTCGACTCGCCGCCAAGTCACCCGTCCTCATGCGTCTCGGCAAGGACGCGATGTTTCGCCAGCAGGACATGGCGTTCGCCGACGCGCTCGAGTTCCTCCACGCCCAGCTGACCATCGCGCTCTCGACCGAGGACATCGTCGAGGGCGTCACGGCGTTCTTCGAGAAGCGCGAGCCGCAGTGGAAGGGGCGCTAGCCGCGCGATGGCCGACGTGTCGCTCATCGCGATGCGCTGCCGCTCGACGACGAGCGACCCCGACACCGCGGGCGGGCTCGAGCGGCTCGGGGCGGCGCTCGGTCACCGCCTGCAGGCGAGCCCGCGAACGATCGGCAGCGCGGCGCCCGCGCGGCACGCCGACCCGCGCGAGGACGTCAGCACGTCGCGCGGCTGCCTGCTCGAGGCCGGCGGCCAGGTCGAGGATGCGCTCGATGCCGCCGTCCGGCCGGTGCTGCTCGCGGGAGACGGCGCCATCGCGCTGACCACGCTGCCGGCGGTCGTGGGGCGGCGCCCCGACGCCCGCCTGCTGTGGCTCGATGCGCACGCGTGCTTCCACGTGCCCGGGGACGCCGTCGATCCCCGGCTCGAGCGCATGTCGCTCGCGGGGGCGTGCGGGCGCTGGCCGAGCGGCTTCGCCGGCACCGTCGCGGCGGACGCGCTCGTGCTCTGCGGGACCCGGGCGATCGACGACGACGAGCGCGAGCGCCTCGCCGCGCCGCGCGTGCGGGTGATCGGCACGACGCTCGAGACGCTCGTGCACCTCCAGCACGCGCTCGACGGCGCCGCGACGTACGTGCACCTCGACGTCGACGTGCTCGACGACGAGGCCATGCCGGTGGCCGAGTCCGTGCCCGGCGGTCTGCCGCCGGAGAAGCTGCTCGACCTGCTCGATGCGGTCGCGGACTCGTGCGAGGTGATCGGCGTCGAGGTCTGTGGCTTCGCGTGCGCCGGCGACGACGACCGCGACGAGGCGCTCGCCGACGTGGTCGTGTCCGCGCTCGATCCGCTCCTGCCATGACGGCCGGACCGCCGAGCTTGACGATCCGGCGCGCGACCTGCCAGAGTGAGCAGTAGCACTTCTCACTTTCCACTACCGCCGATGGCCACCGAAACCCCTCCCACCTCGATCCTGCGCCCGCTCGTCGAGGACCTCCACGCCCGCCGCGAGCGCATCCGCGAGGGCGGCGGCCCGGACAAGATCGCCCGCCAGCACGAGGCCGGCAAGCTGACGGCCCGCGAGCGGATCGCGCTGCTCGTCGACGCGGGGACGTTCGCCGAGCTCGGCATCCACGCGCGGCCGCACTTCTCCCAGCGCGCGATGGAGGGCAAGGAGGCGCCGGCCGACGGCGTCATCACGGGCTACGGCAAGATCGACGGGCGGCTGGCCGCGGTGTGCGCGTACGACTTCACGGTGATGGCCGGCTCGATGGGCATGACCGGCGAGCTGAAGGTGACGCGCCTGCGCGAGCTGGCCCTGACGAAGCGAATCCCCTTCATCTGGCTGCTCGACTCCGCGGGCGCGCGCATCCAGGAGGCGGTCGGATCGATGTTCGCCGGCTCCGGTCACCTCTTCCGCGAGGAGGTGATCATGAGCGGGGTCATCCCGCAGGTCGCCGCGCTCATGGGCCCCTGCGCGGCGGGAACCGCCTACATCCCGGGCCTGGCCGACTTCGTGCCGATGGTCAAGGGTCGCGGTTCGATGGCGCTCGCCGGTCCGCACCTCGTGCGGGCGGCGATCGGCGAGGACGTCACGCAGGAGGAGCTCGGCGGCTCGCGCGTGCACACGCGCAAGTCCGGCGTCGGCGACCTCGAGGTCGACTCCGACGAGGAGTGCATCGAGGCGATCAAGCGGTACCTCTCCTACATGCCGGCCAACTGCGAGCAGCCGCCGCCGCGGCGCCCGCTGAGCGACCCGATCGACCGCGCCGAGGAGGAGCTGCTCGACGTGCTCCCCGCCTCCAATCGCCAGCCCTACGACATGTACGAGGTCGTCCGGCGGATCGTCGACGACGGCGAGTACTTCGACCTGAAGGGACGCTGGGCGCGCACGATCATCACCTGCCTGGCCCGCTTCGGCGGCCGACCGACCGGCATCGTGGCCAACCAGCCCAAGCAGCTCGGCGGGATCCTCGACAACGACTCGGCCGACAAGGCGGCGCGCTTCATCAACCTCTGTAACGCCTACGGCATCCCGCTGCTGTTCCTCATGGACGTGCCCGGATTCATGGTCGGCACGAAGGTCGAGGAGGCCGGGATCATCCGCCACGGCGCCAAGATGCTGCATGCGGTGGCCAACGCCACGGTGCCGAAGGTGACCGTCATCACGCGCAAGGCCTACGGCGCGGGCTACTACGTCATGTGCGGGCGCGCGTACGAGCCGGACCTGATCGTCGCCTGGCCGACCGCGGAGATCAGCGTCATGGGCGCCGAGGGCGCGGTGGAGATCGTCTTCCGCAAGCAGGTCGAGGAGGCCGATGACCCGGCGGCCAAGCGCGCCGAGCTGATCGACACCTATCGCCAGATCATCGACGTCTACATCGCGGCCGGCAACGACCTCATCGACGACGTCATCGATCCGCGCGAGACGCGCCCGGTCATCTGCCGGGCCCTGGAGATGGCCGAGGGCAAGCGGGTCGAGCGCCCGCACAAGCGCAGCGCGATCGTGCCGGTGTGACGCGGTGCACCCCCTTTTGAAAAAGGAGAATCGATGAGCCTCGACGACCCGGCGGTGATCACCTGCTCGATCTCCGGCGCCGTCGCCAACCGCGACCAGTGCCCGGCGATCCCCTACACCCCGGCCGAGTACGCGGCCGAGGCGCGGCGGATCGTCGACGAGGGCGGCGTGCACATACACATCCACGCGCGCCGGCCCGACGGCACGCCCAGCTACGAGATCGAGGACTTCGCCGCGATCACCGAGGCGATCCGGGCCGAGATCGGCGACGCGGCGATTATCAACTTCTCCACGGGCACGATCGGCGTGCCGGTGGAGAAGCGCATCGCCTACCTGCGCGCGGTGCGCCCCGAGGTGGCGGCCCTGAACATGGGCTCGATGAACTACGCCAAGTACTCCGCCAAGCGCAAGGCGTTCGTGTTCCAGATGGTGTTCGCGAATCCGTTCAACGAGATCATCGAGCTGCTGGAGGCGATGAACGACCTGCGCATCAAGCCCGAGCACGAGTGCTTCGACCTCGGCCACGTCGGGTCGCTGGCCCCGCTCATCGATATGGGCGTCCTGCATCCACCGCTGCACGTCGACTGCGTCATGGGCGTCACCGGCGGCATCCCGCCGACCGCGCGCAACCTCGCGGCGATGGCCGACAACCTGCCGGCCGGATCGCACTGGGGCGTCATCGGGATCTCGCGCCAGCAGTGGCTGCTCGTGGCCGCGGCGCTCACGCTCGGCGGCTCGATCCGCGTCGGCCTGGAGGACAACTTCTACCTGCCCGACGGCACGATGGCGCGCTCCAACGGCGACCTCATCGCGAAGGCGCGCCAGCTGTGCGAGGACATCGGGCGCCGCCCGGCCACGGTCGACGAGGCCCGCGCGCTCATCGGCGTGCGGCCGCTGGTGGCGTCATGAGCGGCGGAGCCGCGGCTAAGCGAGCCCGGAGGGAGAGCTTCCTGATCAGAGGTGCCTCCTGGATGGAGGCACGGGCATGACCCTCCCGCTCGAGGGTGTGCGCGTCCTCGACCTCTCCCGCCTGCTGCCAGGCGGTTTCTGCTCGCAGCTGCTGGCCGACTTCGGCGCCGACGTCGTCAAGGTCGAGGACACCGGCATGGGCGACTACGTGCGCTGGGCCCCTCCGCTGTACGACGGTGTCGAGACGAGCGCGGCCTCGGCGCTGTTCCTCGCGCTCAACCGCAACAAGCGCTCGATCCGCATCGACCTCAAGCAGCCGGACGGTCGCGAGGTGCTGCGCCGCCTCGTGCGCGACGCCGACGTGCTGCTGGAGTCCTTCCGGCCCGGCGTGCTCGATCGCCTCGGCGTCGGCTACGACGCGCTGCGCGAGGTCAACCCCGGCCTCGTGTACTGCGCGATCAGCGGCTACGGGCAGACCGGGCCGCTGCGCGACCGCTCCGGGCACGACATGAACTACCTCGGTCTGGTCGGCCTGCTCGGCCTGAGCGGCGACGCCGACGGGCCGCCGGTGCAGGCGGCGGGGCAGATCGCCGACATCGGCGGGGGCGCGCTGATGGGCGCCTTCGGGATCCTCGCCGCGCTGCGCGAGCGGGATCGGTCGGGGGAGGGGCAGTTCGTCGACGTGTCGATGGCCGACGGCGCGCTGTCGTGGCTGGCGCTCGTCGCCGGTCGCGCGCTCGCCGAGGGCGGCGCGCCGCGGCGCGGCGAGCTCGAGCTCGCCGGCTCGCTCGTCTGCTATCGCCCGTACCAGTGCGCCGACGGTTGGGTGACCCTCGGAGCGCTCGAGCCGAAGTTCTGGGCGGCGTGGTGTCGCGGCGTCGGGCGCGAGGACCTCATCGAGCGTCAATTCGAGCGGCCGGGCTCGGAGGCTCACGTGCAGGTGCAGGCGGTGTTCATGGAGCGCACACGCGCGCAGTGGCAGGCGTTCGCGGCCGATCACGATTGCTGCCTGGAGCCGCTGCTCGAGCTCGACGAGGCGCTGGTCTCCGAGCTCGTGCGCGAGCGCGAGATGGTCATCGAGCTGCGCCAGCCCGGCGCCCGCGCGCCGGTGCGCCAGCTCGGCGTGCCGGTCAAGCTGTCGCGCACGCCCGGCGATCCCGTCCGGCGTCCGGGGCCCGGTCTCGGCGAGCACACCGCCGAGCTGCTGCGCGAGAGCGGATACGCGGCCGAGGAGATCGACGCGCTGCACGAGAGCGGCGCGGTCGCCGGCCCGACCGCCGAAGTGGCGGGTAGCTTCCTGGCATGAGCCGTCGCGGCGCACCGGTCGCCGAGGACACCGCCGGGGCGCCCGCACCCGACGGCTACCTGAAGATGGGCGAGCTCGCCGAGCAGTCGGGGGTGAGCGCCGGCACCATCAAGCACTACCTGCGTGAGGGCCTGCTCGGCAACGGCGACGGGATCGTCAAGACGAGCCGCAACATGGCCTACTACCCGCCGGACTTCGTGCAGCGCATCCTGCTCATCAAGCGGCTGCAGGAGGACCGCTTCATGCCGCTGCGCGTGATCCGGCGCGTGATCGAGGACGACCCGGCGCGCGTGGAGGCGCTGATCGAGCTCGAGGATCGCATCGTCGAGCGGGCCCTCGCGGCGCAGGAGCATCGCCGTGTGTCGGCGAGCGAGCTGCGCGAGCGCTACGCGATCCCCGAGAACGTGCTCGCCCGGCTCGTCGACCTCGGCATCCTCACGCCGACGCGGCGGGGGTACGACGCGGACGACGTGAAGATCATCGAGGCGATCTCGCGCTTCCGCGCCGGCGGCTACGACGAGGCGCTCGGGTTCACGGTGTACGACACGCTCCGCTACCGCGAGGCGCTCGAGCCGCTCGTGGCCGAGGAGGTGCACGCGCTCCTCGGTCGGCTCGCCGGCGAGGTCGACGTCGAGCGCGCGGTGTCGATCATCGCCGCCGGGGCCGAGCCGCTGCGGGAGCTCATCGGAGCGATGCACTCCAAGCTGCTGCTGGCCGAGCTGCGCCGCCAGCGTGCGTGCTGACCCCCCCGGCGGTGGCGGTATGCTTGGTGCACCCCATTGACTGACCAGTCAATCGACCCGAGGGAGGACTCGGTGAGCATGGGAGGGACATCGATCCTGCGCGCGGCAGCCGTGCAACTGAACTCTACCGCCGACCGCTCGGCGAACCGGCAGGCCGCCGATCGGCACACGCGCGCGGCGGCCGCCGACGGTGCGACGCTCGTCGTCCTCCCCGAGAAATGGCCGGTGCTCGGCGGCGAAGCCGACCTGCTCGCCGGCGCCGAGCCCCTCGACGGCCCATCGATCGCCTGGGCCCAGGCGATCGCGCGGGAGCTGTCGATCGACCTCATCGCCGGGTCGATCGTCGAGCGCGTGGCCGGCACCGATCGACTGGCCAACGCGAGCGTGCATGTGTCGCCCGCGGGCGAGGTGCGTGCCGTCTACCGCAAGATCCACATGTTCGACGTCGAGGTCGACGGCGTCGAATACCACGAGTCCGCGCTCGAGCAGCCCGGTGAGGAGATCGTGCTCAGCGAGACGGCCGGCGGCGTCGCCGTCGGGCTCAGTGTCTGCTACGACGTGCGCTTCCCCGAGCTCTACCGGATCCTCGCCGTGCGCGGCGCGCTCGTGCTGACGGTCCCGGCCGCGTTCACGCTCACCACCACCCGCGATCACTGGGCGACGCTGCTGCGCGCCCGCGCGATCGAGAACGAGGCGTTCGTGATCGCGGCCAATCAGACCGGAGCCGACGGCGCCGGTCGCCGGGCCGGCGGGCGCTCGGCGATCGTCGACCCCTGGGGCATCGTGCTCGCGCAGGCGGGCGATCGCGAGGGCCACATCGTCGCCGACCTCGACCTCGCCGACCAGCGCGAGATCCGCCGGCGGCTGCCCTCGCTGGCCAACCGCCGGCCGCAGGCCTATCGCTGGCCCGACGCACGCGTGGAGGCGCTGCGCTGATGGAGCGAGACCGCACGCCACGCAGCCAGGCCGCGTACGACAAGCGCCGGCTGATCCTCGACGCCGCCGTGCGGGTGTTCGCCCGCCAGGGCTTCCACGCCTGCCGGGTCGCCGACATCGCCGACGAGGCCGGCGTGGCCTATGGCCTCGTGTACCACTACTTCGCCTCCAAGGACGAGGTGCTCGACACGCTGTTCCTGGAGCGCTGGGACGTGATGCTCGAGCTGATCCGCGACGTCGACACCCGCGACATCGGCGCGCGCGAGAAGCTGTACGCGATCGCGTCGTTCATCGTCGACAGCTATCGCCACGATCCCGACCTCATGAAGGTGATCATCGTCGAGGTGACGCGCGCGGCCAACTCGTTCGGCCAGAAGCACATCGCGAAGATCGCCGAGGCCTACGACATGATCGCCGAGATCGTGACCAAGGCACAGAACGCCGGCGTGTTCAAGCCCGAGATCAGCGCCCGCTTCGCGGCGATGTCCTTCTACGGGGCGATCGAGCAGGTTCTCACCGGCTGGATCTTCGGGCTGCTGCCGTGCGAGGACGAGGACTTCGACATCGCCAAGGGCATGGTGGTCGAGACCGTGTGCGGCGGTCTCGACGTGGCCGCCGCGGACGACGTCGCGGTCGGCTAGCGCCGTCGCACGCCTCGGCGCTATCTGATTGACTGCGGCCCCAATGGAGAACGAGATCGTCAAGCGCCTCGCTTGGTCGGGGTTGCTCGCCGGCGTCGCCGCCCTCGCGAACGTCGCGGCGCATCGAGTGGCGACCGGAATCTGGCGGCGGTTCATGGGCGAGGAGCCGCCGGAGTGAGCGCGCCGACGCCAGCGCCGGCCTCCGAGCCCGGGGCGCCGGTCCCGTCGGGAGTACTGGTCGAGCACCCGGAGCTGCTCGCCGCCGGCGCCTTCGCCGGCGGGCTGCTGTTCGCGACGCTGCTGAAGCGCCTTGGCTGACCCGGGCACCGATCAGCAGAACCTCGCGGCCGCCATCGGCGAGGTCTCCGAGCGGGTCTCGCTGCTCGTACGCGAGGAGATCGAGCTCGCCAAGGCCGAAGTGCTGACGAAGATGAAGCGGATCGGCGTCGGCGTCGGCGTTGGCGTCGCGGCCGGGCTGTTCGCCGTGCTCGCCCTCCTGTATGGGCTCAACGGCGTCGCCTGGCTGCTGTGGAACATCCTGCCCACGGGCCGCGGGCCGAACTTCTACTGGGGGTTCTTCGCGCTCGCGCTCATCCTCATCCTCCTCGGCGTGATCGCCGGCGCGCTCGCCTACCGGGTGCTGCGCACGAGCAGCGCGCCCGCGCCGACGATGGCGATCGACGAGGCGCGCAAGATCCGCGAGACCGTCGAGTCCCACGCGGAGGGCGTGCGCTGATGGCGGCGCAGCGCACGCCGGAGGAGATCCGGCGCTCGATCGAGTCCAACCGCGCGGAGCTCGCGGTGTCGATCGACCGCCTGCGCGGAGAGGTCGTCGCACTCACCGACTGGCGCGGTCAGCTGCGCGCGCACCAGCGCGAGGTGCTGGTCGGCGCCGCCGTGGCCGGCTTTGTCATCGGCGGCGGGATCGCCGCATTCGGCGGGCTGTTCCGCCGCCGCCGCTAGGGCAGCGGCAGCGCGGGCACGAACGAGCGCGGGACCCCGCCCACGCCGAGTAGGCCCGGACCGGTGTAGGTGCCGATCACCGGGCCCACCTCGGAGACGAAGATCGGCTCGCTGCCGTAGATCTCGCGGCCCCGCTCGACGAGCAGCTGCGCCTTCTCGGGCGACTGCGAGTGCTGCACGACCCAGCCGTCCGAGCCGTCGCGCTCGCGCTCGCGCATGTACTCGATGAGCCGATCGAATGCGCGTCCGGCGGTGCGCACACGCTCGACGGGCGTGATCTCGCGCTCGAGCGAGAGGATCGGCTTGATCTTCAGCGCTCCGCCGAGCCATGCCTGGGCGGCGCCCACGCGTCCGCCGCGGCGCAGGTACTCCAGCGTGTCGATCGCAAACCAGATCCTGAGCGAGCGGCGGGCCTCCCGCACGCGCGCGGCGACGGTCGCGAGATCACCGCCGTCGCCGGCGGCCCGCGCGGCGGCGAGGACGATGCACCCGAGACCGCCGCACGCGGTCTCGCCGTCGATCACCTCGACGCGCTCGCTCGTTCCCTGGTCGCGGAGCACCTCGCGGGCCTGGCGCGCGGCCTCGGCCGTGCCCGAGATGCCGCCGGCCAGGTGCACCGACACGACGTCCTGGCCCGCCGCGAGCAGCGGCTCCCAGACGGCGAGGAAATCGCCGATCGACGGCTGCGACGTCGTCGGCAGCTCGCGCATGTCGGCGAGCTCGCGATAGAAGGCGTCGTAGGAGTCCAGGTCGGTCTCGCGCTGCTGCACGCCATGGACGGTCACATACAGGCTCACCTGGCGGATGCCGAAGTGCTCGATGAGCGCGCGCGGGAGGTAGTTGGTCGAATCCGTGACGACGGCGACGCCAGGCATCGCCGCGGCACCCTATCGCAGTGGCTGCGGCCGACCCGCCGCGCGCGATACGCTCGCGCCGTGTCGAGGACGCTCGTGACCGGTGCGACCGGGTTCGTCGGTTCCCACGTCGCCCGCCTGCTCGCGGCCCGGGGCGACGACCTGCGTCTCACCGTGCGCCCCGAGAGCCGCCTCGACAACCTCGACTTCGAGCACGAGCTCGTGCCCTGCGACATCCTCGATCGCCGCGCGGTGCGCCGGGCGATGCGCGGCGCCAGTCGGGTCTTCCACACGGCGGGGATGACGAGCCTGCGCGCGCGAGCCGACGTGATGAGGCGCGTGAACGTCGAGGGTACGCGCATCGTGCTCGAGGAGGCGCTGCGCGCCGGTGTCGAGCGCGTCGTCTACACGTCCTCGATCGCCGCCATCGGACCGGCCCGGCGCGGGACGACGGCAGACGAGATGCAGGCGTTTCCGGCCGCCGCCAACACGATCCCCTATGTGCAGACCAAGCGCGAGGCCGAGGAGGAGGTGATGCGCCTCGTGGCCGATGGGCTGCCGGCGGTGATCGTCAACCCGGCGCACGTGTTCGGCGCCGGCGACCTGCACCGCTCGTCGACGGAGATCGTGCGCCGCTTCCTGCGTCGCGAGATCCCCGCCTACGTGGACGGAGCGCTCAACGTCGTCGATGCCGAGGACGTCGCGCAGGGACACCTGCTCGCCGACGAGCGCGGCGAGGTCGGCGAGCGCTACATCCTCGGCAATCGCAACTTCACGCTCGACCGCCTGTTCGCCGACCTCGGTCGCCTCTCGGGCGTCGATCCGCCCGAGCTGAAGCTGCCGCTCCCGGCCGCGCTCGCGCTCGCCGACCTCGGGGCGCGGGTGTGGGCTCAGCCGCCGGCGACGGCGATCGAGGTGCGCGCCGCGAGCATGTGGTGGGCGTTTCGCAGCACGAAGGCCAAGCGCGAGCTCGGCTACCGCCCCGCCCACCACGAGGACACGCTGCAGACGACGATCGACTGGTACCGGGCCGAGGAGCCCGCGGCGCTCGCGCCCCCGGGCTCGCACCAGCCGCTGCCGCTGCGCGTCGCCGGCTTCGCGATGCGCCAGGTCGAGGGGACGCTCGAGCGCCTCCGCATGTGATCGAGCCGCGAGCCGGGGGGCGCTCAGCCGAGGCGGTTCTCGATCTGCTGAAGCCCGTTGGCCCCGTTCACCGGTGCGGGCTCCGGCGCCGCAGCGGGAGCGGCGTCGCCCGAGGTGTACGGCGCGAGGACCTCGGCGAGCTCGCCCGACTCGTACATCTCGGTGACGATGTCGCAGCCGCCCACGAGCTCGCCGTCGACGAACAGCTGCGGAATCGTGGGCCAGTTCGACAGCGCCGACAGCTCCTGGCGGATGCGCGGGTCGGGGAGGATGTCGACCGCGGCGAACGGCGCGTCGAGCGACTGCAGCGCGGCCACCGTCCGGGCCGAGAAGCCGCAGGCGGGCGCGTCGGGCGACCCCTTCATGAACAGGAGGACGGGGTGCTCGGCGATCGCCTGCTCGATCGCCTCACGGATGGGGTTCTGTTCGGTCATGACGCGCGGCTCCTCATTCGGTTCGTGTCTTGAGCGCGAGGGCGTGGATCGGACCGCCGATCTCCTCGCCGAAGACCTCGTAGACGAGGCGGTGCTGCTCGATGCGGCTGCGCCCCGCGAAGACGGCGGCGGTCACCGTCGCGCTGAAGTGATCGCCCCCGCCGGTGGTGTCCTGAACGGCGGCGCGCGCGCCGGGGATGGCGGCTTCGATGCGGCGCTGGAGGTCGTCGGCGGTCGGCACGCGTTCAAGCGTAGAAGATGGCGAGCGATCGTCCGCGGCTAGCAGGACGGCGCGCCCCGGCGTGACGCTGGGGCCGGTAGCCGTGCCGGGGTGTATGCAGAAGGTGTGAATAGTTCATACCTTCTGCATACACCCCCCGGCGGGGAGTGCGCGCGACGAGCGATCGCCGCTTGGCGCTCCGAGCTGCGCGAGTATCCGCAGGACGGTATGGCCTACTCCCAGCCGCGGCTGCGCCGGCGAATGCCGTTGTGCGATCTCGTGCGCGAGACCGAGCTGAGCGCGGCGCGCCTCGTCGCGCCGCTGTTCATCTAGGGCGCGAAGCCCTGGCCGCCGGGCCCGGCGGTGCCGCCGCCGGGCCCCACCTGGCGCAGGAAGACGCCCGAACCCGGCCCGAAGCCGGTCGACCGGCCGGGAGCGCCCGACGCGGAGACGGCCTCGCTCTGCACCAGGTGGGCAAAGAGGACGAGTAGCAGCAGGCCGGTGACGAGCCAGACCACGGTGAAGGCCCGAGAGGGGCCGAGGTGCGCCGCCGGACGTCCGCCGCGCCCGGTGGCGGCTCGACGAGCGCCGCGGGGCGCGGCCGCACGCCCCCTCGGCGTGGCCGGGTTCCGCGCCCCCACGCGGCGCGGTCCCTGCGCGGCGCGCGCGCGGGCCGGCTGCGAGCGCGCCGGCGGCCGCGCGTCATCGCCGATCGCGCGCGCGGCGGGAGCTCCGGCAGGCTGCCGCTCCGGGCCCGGGTACCGGCGGGCCAGCGCGCCGTCGGCGATCGTGCGACGGAGTGCGAGCTGCAACTCACCGGCCGGCGGGCGGTTCGGCGCGTCGGCGGAGAGCGCGCGGGCGAGCAGGCCTTGCAGCTCGGCCGGCACGTGATGGCGGTGGGGCTCCAGGCGGCGGGCGTCGTGCGAGCGGGCGAACAGCCGCAGCACCAGCAGCCCGAGCTTGTAGGCGTCGGCGGCGCGCGTGTACGGCGGCTCCGCGAAGCCCGGCGGCATCTGCCAGTCACCGGTCTCGACCGACGTCAGCGCGCGGCGACCCCGGAAGACCATGGAATCGCAATCGATGAGGCACACCTCCGGCTCCGCGTCGGCGAAGGAGATGAGCAGGTTGCTCGGCGAGACGTCGCTGACCACGATCGCGTGGCGGTGCAGATACGCGAACGCCGCGCTGATCCGCTCCGCCACGCGGGCGCGCATCCGCGTGTCGACGGTGACGGGCTGACCGCGGAGCGCGAGGTAGGCGTCCGGCTCGAGCAGGTGCTCGAGCTGCAGCAGCACCTCGGCCGTGCGACCGCTCGGCATGTGGAAGGGCACCTCGAAGCGGCCCCTGACGTCCTGCATGGCGATGCCGGCGAGCGCGCCCGCGCAGGTGATCGTCGCCAGCGGCCAGGCGCTGACCCGGTAGAGCAGCTCGCGCTGGGACGGAGCGAGACGCCGGCTCCACTGCACCATCGCCTCGAGTGCTCCGCCCGCGCCGGGCGGGGGTGGCCCGTGGTACAGCTTGACCACGGGTCTCGACCCGATGCGACCCGGGTGCACCCCCTTCAGGGTGGGGACTCGCGCGGGCGCGTACACCCGACCTTGGCCGCCGCGGCGGGAGATCGCCGTCAACGGCCCGAGCTCGTCGAGCTCCACGGACTCGAGATGGAGCGCGACGGTGCTCATCGGTGGATGCGGGGCCACACGGCGATCAAGCTGCGGTCATCGTCGTACGTGCTGCGGCTGAAGTCCAGCAGCCGCGCGAAATCGAGGATGTCCGGGGGCCGCGCGAGCTCGCGGGCGAAGGCCGTCCCGACCTCGCTGTCCCCGCCGGCGAGCGGCAGCGAGAACCCGTCGGTGGCGAGCAGCAGCACGTCGGTCGGTGCGAGCTCGTACCGCGCCGTGCGCACGTCGCGCGCGGCGCGCGGGAGCGCGGACACCGGCTGCCCGAGCAGGTCGTCGTCGGGCTCGGAGGCCTCGCCGAGCGGACGAAAGCGGCGTTTGCCGAGCACGAAGGCGCACGAGTCGCCGACCGTCGCCAGCTCCACCGGCGACACGCCGTCGAGCGGCGCCCCGACGGCTGCGACCAGCAGCGTGGTCGACAGGGTCGGCGCTGCGTCCTCGACGCCGGCCTCGGCGTCGCCGCTCGCCCGGCGCTGCTCCTCGACGAGGCCCCACGCGGCGTGGCCGAACACATCGTCCCAGTCGACCGCACCGACGGCGCCGCGGGGGCCCGCGGCGCCGAGGTCGAGCTGGCGTGTGAGGGCCGCCACGGCATGCCGGACGGCGAGCGCCGCCGCCACGTCCGAGCGGCGCGCCCCCGACACGCCATCGGCGACGGCCGCGATGAGCGTGCTCGTCGGGTCGTGGCGGGCGAGGCAGATGTCGTCCTGGCGCGGGCCGCCCGTGAAGCGCTTGACCAGACCCCGCACCGAGGCGGCGCGTACCGTCAATCCGTAGACGCAACCGCCATCGGCGACCGCGTCCGGGCGGTACGGGTCGCCGCCGGCGAGCTGCGGGTCGAAGGCGACCGACGGTTCGCCGATCACGAGCGGCCCGCGCGCGAGCCGCGTTCGTCGTCGCCGCGGGCCCCCACCCGGCCGGGGATCCGGGGCGCCCGCCGGCGCGTTCGCCGCCGGCGGTGCCGGACCCGCGCCGCGCTCGCGATCGGGGGTCATCCGCGGACCGGTGTCAGAGCAGCGGTGCGTCGAGCTGGACGAAGCCCTCGGGCTTCTCGAACTCGATCGTGCTCTCGCCGCGACCGAGGCGCTCGGCCGACGCCACCATCGAGTTGAGCATCGAGGTCGCGAACTCGGCGATCGCCCCCGCCGTGGACGCGCCGTCGGTCATCATGAATGCGTAGGCCGGGGTGCTGGCCACGCGCCGGATCACCGCGGCCTCGGCGTCGCCGACGCCGAAGGCGAGGACGTTGGGACGCTCCGGAAAGCCGGCGTCGGTCAGCTCGGCCAGCCGGGCCTGCCAGTCCGCCTCGTCGTCCGTCGGCTGCCCGTCGCTGAGGAAGAAGACGGCCGGCCGATGGACCTGATAGCCGCTGCTCTTCAGCAGCGCGACGTCGCCGGGGATCGTCTGCCGCAAGGCCTCGAAGGCGCTTGCGTAGCTCGTGCCCCGCCCGCGCGGGGAGAGCGTGGGCAGCACGAGCTCGCCGTTCAGCTCGGACAGCTCGAGCCGAGTCTCGGCCGTGTGGGCGAACGTGATGATCCCGAAGCGCACCTTCTTGCCGATGAGGGGATGCGCCGCGACCTCGTCGCGCAGGTCGGCCAGCCCGGCGTTGACCGCGTCGATCGATTCCCCCGCCATCGAGTGCGACTCGTCGCCGACGAAGTAGATCGGGAGCACCTGCCCGAGGGTGGGCACGACGCCGCTCGGCGGCTCCCACGCCGCAACCGGTGCGGTTGGCTCGTTCGGATCTGCGCTCGCCGGGGTCATGGTGCTCGGGTGCGACGGACTGACGGGCGCGGCGGCCTCGGTCGGCACGCCCGCCGGCGGGTCCGTTGGGAGGGCCGTATCCATACCCAACAATGTGGACAGCATGGCTGATCGCCCGCTAAGTCATTTGTAAGAATCGAAACGACGCGTGCGCCGTCGAGCCCGTGAGGCCTCGCTACACTTTGGAAAGTATTGCTGGCCGATCGAGCCCTCAGGGGCCGAAGGAGTCGAGGATGATCACGATCACCGACAAGGGCGCAGAGAAGGTCCGCGAGTTCCTCGCCGGCGCCAACGCCGACGTCTCGTCGGCCGGGCTGCGCGTTGCCGTGCGCGGCGGCGGATGCTCGGGCTTTCAGTATCAGCTCGCGTTCGACGAGGTTCGCGCCGACGACCAGGTCTTCGAGGATCACGGCCTGAAGCTCCTCTGCGATCAGGCCAGCCTCCCGTTCGTGCACGGCTCGGTGATCGACTACGAGGAGAGCCTCCAGGGCGCCGGCTTCAAGGTGAACAACCCGAACGTCGTCGCGGCCTGCGGCTGCGGCTCGTCGTTCCGCGTCGCCGAGGAGGAGCAGGTCTCGGCGGTCTGACCCCGGGGGCCGCGCTCAGCGCGCGGCGCTCGGCGGCGGCGGCGACGCGTCGAGCGTGACGCCGAGGCCGCGCAGGCGGATCTGCCCGGACTGCGGGTAGTACACGCTGTCGCCCGCGACACGGGTGCCGTAGGCGAGGTAGGTGAGCCCGTCCTCGCCGGCCCGCAGCGAGTGGGGCACGCCGGTCGACGGTGGGCGCGCGATCACGTGTCCGGCGCGCAGCGGGTGCTCGACGTCGCCGAGCTCGAGCGTCCCCGATCCGTGGAGCACGACGAACAGCTCCTCCTCGAGGGCATGGCAGTGCGGTGGCGCCCCGGGGTGGCCGGGGGGCAGCCGCACGTGGTTGAGGCCGGCCCGCCGCGAACCGGCGGCGCTGCCGAGCGCGCGAACCTCCGCGCCCCGCAGCGAAGTGGCGCGAACGTCGGCCAGCGCGATCACGTTCGCCGCTCGCGGGCCGGGGTCGGGCCGGGGCAGCGGGCCGGCGGCCGCCTCGGCCTCGAAGGGATGCGGCGCGTCGAGCGGCACCCAGCGCGGTCCGGTCCACATCACGCCGGCGCGGGGCAGCCAGGTGATCGAGGTCTCGCTCCCGCTCGCGAACGCGAGCAGCTCGAGCCCCCGCGGCCCGGCCAGGAACGTGTGGGCGGCTCCCCGCGGGCGATGCACGATGACGTCGAGCGGCGCGACGGGGCAGGCGGCATCGTCCTGCCAGCTGAGCCCGTCGCCGTCGCGCACGACGAAGATCTCCTCCTCGTCGCCGTGGACGTGAACCGGCATCTGTCGCGCACCGGGTGGGACCGAGTAGAGGCTGCAGCCGATCTGCGTCGCGCCGGCGGCATGGCCGAGCCGCCGGCGGGCGAACGCGAGGTCACCGTGCGAAACGGTGCGCTCGGGCACGTCGTCGAGGTGGATGAGAGGCGGGGCGCTCACCGGGTCTCGCAGGATACGGGGCCCCGTCCGACCGGGTGCGACATCGTATGGGCCGTGCGCCCGCCGCCCGTCGACCGCACCGCTGACGGCCGCTCGCCTCTCCCGCGACGCGGGATGGCCGCGGCCGCGACGGCGCTTCTCGTCGCCGCGCTTCTCGTCGTCGCGCTCAGCACCGGCGGGCGGTCGGCGCACCGCCCGCCCCCCGCGGGCCCCACCGTGCCCGCTGCGGCGCCCGTGGCCATCGGCCTCACCGAGGCGAACGCCGACCTGCTGTGGCGGCCGGGCGCCGCGGCGGACGTTCCGGCGGCCTTCACGCCGTGGCGGGCCGCGCTCACGGCGCTTCACCCGACCTACCTGCGCCTCGTGCTCGACTGGGCGATGCTGCAGCCGGTGGCGGGCACACCGCCGGCGCTCGACGGTCCGGTCGATGGCTGCCTGCGCGGGATCCCACCCTGCGGGGCGTATGCCGGGCTGCGCGACGAGCTGCGGGCGATCGCCTCCCAGCAGCGGGCCGGTGGCGGCTTCGTGCCGGTCATCGTCATCGACGGAGTCCCGGCCTGGGCCGCTCGGCCGCCCGGTGGCTGCGAGCGCCCGGGGACGACGTCGCTGTCGCGCCCGATCGCGCCGGGCGCGCTCGGCGACTACCGCGCGCTCATCCGGGCGATCCTCGCGCTCGGCCGCCAGGTCGGTGTGGCGTTGCCGTACTTCAGCCCGTGGAACGAGCCGAACCACCCCTACTTCATCAGCCCGCAGCGGGCCCGCTGCTCGGTCGCCTCGCCCGCCGTCTCACCGGCCGTCTACGCGCAGCTCGCGAGCGCGATGGCGGCCGAGCTGGCGGCCGATGGTGGCACGCATCAGATGGTCCTCGGCGAGCTGGCCGGCTTCACGGCGTCGGGGCCGCGCGACACGAGCATCGGCGAGTTCGTCGCCGACCTGCCGACCGACGTCGTCTGCCTCGGGGCGATCTGGTCGGTGCACGCCTACGCCCGCCGCGGTGCGGCGGCTCGGGCCGCCGGCCCGGTCGGGGCGCTCGAGTCCGCGCTCGATCGCCGCGGGGCCTGCGCCGCCGGCGCGCGGATCTGGATCACCGAGACCGGTTCGGGCGCCCCGCACGCCGGCAACGCCCGGCCGGCGGACGCGGCCGATCCGGCGGCCGGCTGCCGCGCGCTCGCGGTCCAGCTCGCCCGCTGGTACGCCGACCCACGGGTCGGCGCGGTGTTCCAGTACACCTTCCGCGAGGACGACCTGTTCCCGGTCGGCCTCGCCGACCCGGGCCTCACCCGGCTCTACCCGGCGTACTACCTGTGGCTGGCGTGGGCGCGGAGCGGGACCCGCGGGCCCGGCCGGGCGCCGCCACTCCCGGCGCAGTGCGCATAGGCTCCCGGCGATGCCGTTCCTCCCCGCCACGCTTCGCTCGCGCGTGCCCACTCGCCTGCGCGACGACGTGCGCCTGCGCGCGCTCGCCGTCGGGCTCGGCGCGATCCCACCGCGCACGATGCACTCCGACGAGGACGCGGCGGTCCTGCTGCGCGCCGCCGCCGAGGCGCGCCGGGTGGTCGAGATCGGCGTGTACGAGGGGTCGTCGGCGGTGGCGCTCTGCCGCCACCTCGGCCCCGGCGCCGAGCTGCACCTCGTCGATCCGTTCGGCCACCATCCGGACGCGCTCCCGAGCGGGTGGGGAGCCACCGAATGGGCGACGCGTCGCGCGGTCGCGCGGGCCGCGCGCGGCGGGCCGCGCGTGCACTGGCATGTCGCCCTCTCCGAGCGGGTCGCCGCCGGCTGGAGCGGCGAGGTCGATCTCGTGTTCATCGACGGCGATCACAGCGAGCACGGAGTCGAGCTCGACTGGAACGCCTGGCGGCCGTTCGTCGCGGTCGGCGGGCACGTCGTGTTCCACGACGCTCGAGCCGATCAGGCGGGCGGCCGCGGGCTCCCCGGCCCGACGGCCGTCGTCGCGCGGCTCGTCCGCTCGGGGGCGAGCCCGGGCTGGGGGATCGACGACGAGGCCGACCGCAGCGTTGCCGTGCGGCGCGAGCGGTGACCGCTAGGCGGGAACGCTGGCGCCCGCGAAGGCGAAGAACCACACGACGAACGCGCACACGGCGAGCGCGACGGTCACCATCATCACCCGGTCGAGCACGGTGAGGGTGATTCCCCGCGTGCGCCCGTCGCGCATGCTGCGCAGCCACGCGTTGCGGATCTCCCTGCGGGCCACGACGCCCATCACGCGCGTGTAGCGGCCGTTCAGCCGGACGAGCAGCTTATAGTCGGCGACGACCGAGACGGCGAGGCCGACGATCACCACGACGTAGGGGATGAGCGAGGGTTGCGAGCTGTCGCCGACGTGCGACCCGAGCCACAGCCAGCCGAGCGGGAAGCCGATCCACAGCATGAAGCTGCCCGCCACCATCGCCACGACGAGCGCACCACCCTCGAGGTAGGTTCCGAGCGTCCGTCGCGGCGCCGGGGGCGAGTCGGTGGTCATCGCCCGGACCGCGCTAGCGCGCGGGCAGCGCCTCCGCGGGCAGCGGCTCGCCGTCGAGCGCTCCGAGCGCGCGCTGCAGCGAGGTGGCGATGCACGTGAAGCTCGGGGTGTCGCGCACCGTGTAGGCCGAGGCCTCGGTCCCGCGCAGGCGCTGCACGAGATCGAGGAACGTGGCGACGTCGTCGGTGTCGAAGGCCACGATGAACTCCTGGTCGTCGAGTCCGAACGAGTACGTCGTGTGGTTGTCCACGCCCGGGTACTCCTTCCCGACCGCGATGTGGCCCTGCATGATCCGCCAGCGCTCCTCGGCCGGGAGCGCGTACCACTGCCGCGACTTGACGAACGGGTAGACGAAGACGTACTTGCCGCGGAACGCGCGCGGCTTCGTGCGCAGCTCGTCGGAGTACTCCGACGACTTGCGCAGGCCGAGGAACGAGTACGGGATGTCGGCCCATCTCATCAGCCCGCTCTGGTTCAGCACGACGTGGAACTCGTGGATGCGCTCGAGGTTCTCGGCCTCGGCGATGAGCAGCAGCTCGGCGTCGCCGCGGGTGCCGACCAGAGACAGCGTCTGCAGCAGGTGGCCGTCGGCGAAGTCATCGCAGGCCGCGATGAACTCGAGCTTGTGCTGTGCCCGCTCCTCGGCGTCGAGTCGCCGCCAGGCCGGCTCGACCTTCAGGAACGTGTACTTGACGAAATGGCGCTCGGGCATGGGAACGGCCATCGCGACCCCGGCGCGCAGCCAGCTCGATTATATGCGGCGCCGGCCGCGATCTCCGGGCCTTGGCCTGCGCACGGGATAGAGTGGTCTCGTGCGGATCGCCATGGTCTCGCCCTACTCGTGGACGTACCCCGGCGGCGTCACCCGACACATCGAGTCGCTCAGCCTCCAGTTGCGGGCCGCCGGCCACGAGGTGCGCGTGCTCGCGCCGTTCGATCCCGACGATCGCCGCTCCGTGCGGCTGCATCGCGGCGCTCGCCCGCAACCCCGCGCGATGCCCGAGGGCTTCGTCTCACTCGGGCGCACCGTCGGCTTCTCGATGAACGGCGCCGTGTCGAACGTCGCGGTGTCGGCCGACGCCGTCATCGCGCTGCGCGAGGAGTTGCGCACCGGCGGCTACGACGTCGTTCACCTGCATGGCCCCATCGATCCGGTCGTCTGCTGGGACGCCCTCGGCGTCGCGCGGGCGCCGCTCGTCGGGACGTTCCACACGTACTCGACGAACGCGTTCTCGAACGGGATCGCCGAGCTGCTCGGTGCTCGGCGGCGCCTGAACCGCCTGCACGTGCGCATCGCGGTGTCCGACGCGGCGGCCTGGACGGCCCGGCGTTTCTTCGGCGGGCGCTACCGGATCATCCCCAACGGCGTCGACGTCGCCCTGGGCGGCGGTCTCGACGCCGCCGGCGCGTCGCGCGACACCGACCGGCCGCTGCGGATCGTGTTCATCGGACAGGCGGTCGAGCGCAAGGGGCTGCCCGTCCTGCTGCGCGCGTTCGAAGCGCTGCGCGATCACGTCGAGGCCGAGCTCACGCTCGTCGGGGCGGCGCCCGACGAGGTCGCCAACCTGATGCTCGACGACCGCGACGTTCGCGTGCTCGGGAAGGTCTCCGACGCGGAGAAGGTCGCCGAGCTGCGCCGCGCCGACGTTCTCTGCGCGCCGTCGCTCAGCGGCGAGAGCTTCGGGATGGTCCTCACCGAGGCCTTCGCCGCGGGCACGCCGGTCGTGGCGTCGGACATCCCCGGCTACCGCGATGTCGTGCGCGATGGCATCGACGGACGGCTGGTGCCGCGCGGCGACGCGGTGGCGGTGGCCGATGCCCTGCGCTCGCTCGCCGTCGACGAGCGGCGGCGGGTGGCCATGGCGGTGGCCGCGCGCGAGCGGGCTGAGCGCTTCGCCTGGCCGCGCGTGGCCGCCGAGGTGCTCGAGGCCTACGAGGATGCGCGCGCGGTGTCCCGCGCGGCGCCCGCGCTCACGCGCGTCGCCCTGCGTCACGGCCTGCGCCCGGCGGACCGGCGGCCCGGGATTCCGCCGCAGGCCCTCCCGAGCCTCGAGCCGCTCCCGCCCGCGACTGCCCGTGCGGCCGCGGCCCAGCGCCTGCTGCGCCGCGGCGCGCTCGTCGCCGCGAGCGCGGCGACGGCCGTGCTCGGCCTCGTCGCCGTGCAGCGGGCCGGGCTGCCGCAGATCGCCGCGTCGCTGCTCGCCTCGCGTCCCAGCCTGTTGCTCGCCGGCCTCGGGTTGATGTGCGCGGCGATGGCCACGCGCGGCGTGGCCTGGCATCTCATCCTGCGGGCGACCGAGGGCACGCGCCGCGCACGGCTCGCCGATGCGTGGCAGGGGACGTTCATCGGCGTGCTCATGTCGGCGACGCTGCCAGCCCGCCTCGGGGAGTCCTCACGGGCCGTGATCGTCGCCCGCCGGCTCGGGCGCGCGCGAGAGACGCTGCCGATCGTGGCCGGCACGATCGTGTCGCAGGCGCTCATGAACCTGCTCGCCCTCACCGTCCTCGGCTCGGTCATGTTCTCGAGCGTCGACCTGCTCGACGGCCGCCAGCGCCCGCTGCTCGCGATCTCCCTTGCGCCGGCGGTCGTGCTGCTGGCGATGATCGTCGGACCGGCGCTCGCGCCCGGGGCCGGGGCCTCGCGCCGGAATCGGCTCGCCGTGCTGTCGGCCCGGCTGCGCCGCGGCGCGCGTCGCCTCGCGGACGGAGCGAGCATCGTCCGTCGCCCACGCGTCGCCGCGGGCGCAACGCTCGTCCAGCTCGCGGCCTGGGGCATGCAGTGGATGTCCTGCTACTGCCTGCTCGTCGCCCTCGGACTCGGCTCGCAAGCCGGGCTCGCGGCGGCCGCCGGCGTCCTGTTCGCCGTGAACGCGACCGCGGTGATCCCGGCGACGCCCTCGAACGTCGGCGTCTTCCAGGCCGCCTGCATCGTCGTCCTGCACGGTGCGTTCGGGGTCCCGCTCGCCTCGGCGCTCGCCTACGGGATCGTCCTGCAGGCCGTCGAGATCACGACGGCGCTGACGATGGGCGGTCCGGCGCTCGTCAAGGAGGGGCTGTCGTGGCGCGACGTGCGTCAGCGCACGCTGCACGCGACGCCTGTGACCCTGCAGCCGCTCGGGGCCGACGGCGCCGGCGCCGTGGCGGCCAAGCCCTGAGCGCCGCCACGCCACGACCGACGACGAGCGCGCCGGCCTGGGTCTACCTGCTGCGCTGCGGCGACGGCTCGCTCTACGCCGGCTGGACGGTGGATCTGGCTCGCCGCCTGGCGCGTCACGAGGCGGGCACCGCGAGCCGTTACACCGCGAGTCGCCGCCCCGTCATGCTTGCGCTCGCGCTGCCGATGCCCGACCGCTCCAGCGCCCGCCGCGAGGAGGCCCGGATCAAGCAGCTCGACCGGGCGGCGAAGCTCGCGCTGATCGCCGAGCACGATCCGGCGCCATAGGGGCCGCCCGGGCCGCCGGCTCGCTACGCCGTCTCGGCCAGCGCGGGTTCGTCGTCGCCCTCGATGGCGTCGCCCTCGGGCGGGTCGACGTCGGGCAGGGCGTCGGCGATCGTCGCGCCGTCGAGGCGGCTCGGATCGCGGTCGGTTCCGGCGATCACATCGTCGGGCGCGAATTCCTTCAGCAGCCGCCCGCTCTTCATCGCGAAGTAGATCGCCTGCGGGTGGTGGCTGACGATGGCCACCGTCGACTGCTCGGGCTCGATGGCAAATCCGCCGGACAGCCGCAGCCCGATCGACGGTGCGTCGAGCACCTCGAACAGCTTCGTGTGCTCGGATTGCTCGGGGCACGCGCCGTAGCCCCAGGACCAGCGCCGGCCCTGATCGGGCGCGATCTGCAGGTCCGAGCGCACCCGGGCATGCAGCCACTCGGCCATGCCCTCGGCGGTCTGGACGCCGAGCCCGTGGACGAACAGCTGCTCGGCGAACTCGCCGTCGTCCTCGAGCTGCTTCATGAGCGTGGTGACCTGATCCCCGGCGGTGACGGCCTGGAAGGCGACGACGTCGAGCTCGCCGGAGTCGCGTGGGCGGTAGAAGTCGGCGAGGCAGATGCGATCATGCCCCGGCTGGCGTGGGAAGACGAAGCGCTGGAGCACGCGCTCGTGGTCATCGGGGTCGAGCACGACGACCTCGTTGCCCTCGGAGTAGCACGGGAAGTAGCCGAGCAGCGCGCGCGGTTGCAGGTAGGTCTGCTCGCGCCACATCCGCTCCAGACGCGGCAGGAAGTCCTCGGAGATGAGCGTGCGCCAGGCCTCGCCCTTGACGCCGCGACCGCCCCAGTGCAGCTTGAACAGCACGTGGGTGTCGAGGTGCGGGTACACCTCGTCGAGATCGACGTCGATCTCGCGCACGCCCCAGAACGGGGGAGTCGGCACCGGCACGTCGGTGCGGGCCGGGGAGCGGACGGTGTCGTCGTCGGTGCGAAGCGGCTCGGGCTCGGGGCCCTTCTCGCGCAGGCGCCGGGCGGCCTCGCGGGTGCGGGCGACGAGCGCCTCTCGCGGGCCCTCCTCGACGATCTCGTCCATGCGGGCCAGGCCCTCGAAGGCGTCCTTGCAGTAGAACACGCCGGGCGCGTAGACCTCGTCGGACTCGCGGCCCTTCGGGTACAGCACGCGCAGTCCGAAGTCGCGGTTGATGGCCGCGCCGCCGATGAGCACGGGGAAGCGGAGCGCGCGCTCGTGCAGCTCCTGGATCGCGAGCGGCATCTGCTTGGACGTCGAGACGAGGAGCGCCGAGAGCCCGATCGCCGTCGCGTCGTGCTCGACGGCCGCGTCGAGGATCGTCCCGATCGGCACCTGCTTGCCGAGGTCGACGACCGTGTAGCCGTTGTTGGTGAGGATCGTGTTCACGAGCGACTTGCCGATGTCGTGCACGTCGCCGAACACCGTGGCGATGACCACCGTCCCCTTCGTGTAGCCCTCGATGCGGTCGAGGTAGTTCTCGAGCCGGGCCACCGCGCGCTTCATCACCTCGGCGGACTGCAGGACGAAGGGGAGGATGAGCTCGCCGGCGCCGAACTTGTCGCCGACCTCCTTCATGGCCGGCAGCAGCACGTCGTTGAGCGTGGGGACGGCGCCGATCTTCTCGACGCTGCGGTCGATCCAATCCTCGACGCCCTCCTTGCGACGGCGCAGGATGTGGAAGTGCAGCGCCTCCTCGGGCTCCATGCCCTCCGTCGGGTCGGCCGCGCCCTGGATCTCCTCCTCGCCCTTGGACTCGAAGTGCGCGATGAAGCGCTCGAGCGCGTCCTCGCGACGGTTGTAGACGAGGTCATCGGCCAGGTCGCGCTCGAGGTCCGAGATCTCGCCGTAGGGCGTGATGTGGTTCGGGTTGACCATGGCCAGGTCCAGCCCGGCCTGCACGCAGTGGTGCAGGAAGACCGAGTTGAGCACCGCGCGCGCGACCGGGGAGACGCCGAAGGAGACATTGGAGACGCCGAGCGAGGTCTTGACGTGGGGGATCTCGGCCTTGATGCGGCGGATGCCCTCGATCGTCTCCACCGCCGACGGCCGCCACTCCTCGTCGCCGGTGGTCAGCGTGAAGGTGAGGGCGTCGAAGATGAGCACCTCGGGGTCCAGCCCGTGCTCGTCGCAGGCCAGGTCGCGGATGCGCTTGGCGATCTCCACCTTGCGGTCGGCCGTCTTGGCCATGCCGACCTCGTCGATGGTCAGCGCGATGAGCGCGGCGCCGTGGGCGAGGGCGATCGGCACGACGGTGTCGAGCTTGTCGCGCCCGGCCTCGAGGTTGACCGAGTTGACGATCGCCCGGCCCGGGATCTGCTCGAGCGCGGTGCGGATGACCTCCGGCTCGGTCGAGTCGACCTGGATCGGCGCGGCCTGGGTGAGCGACACGTGCTTGGCCACCAGGCGCATCTGCTCGTCCTCGTCCTGGCGCTCGGTGAGCGCGACGCAGAGGTCGAGCACGTGGGCGCCGCCGGCGACCTGGTCCTCGGCGATCTGCACGAGGCCGTCGTAGTCGTCGGCTAGCAGCAGCTCCTTGGCCTTGCGCGAGCCCTGCGAGTTGACGCGCTCGCCGACCATCGTCGGGCGCGGCTCCTGCACGAGCGGCGTGGCGGCGATCATCGAGGAGAGGTGGGGCGGGCGCGGGGCCGGGCGGGGGCCGACCGGCAGGTCCTTGACCGCCTCGGCGATCGCCCTGATGTGCGCCGGCGAGGTACCGCAGCAGCCGCCGACGATGCTCACGCCGTAGCGGGTCACGAACTCGGCCAGCGACGCGGCCAGCGGCTCGGGCTCCTCGGGGAAGATCGTCTCGCCGTCGGGCCCCTGCAGGGGCAGACCGGCGTTCGGGATGCAGCTGATCGGCAGCGGGGAGAACTCGCCGAGGAAGCGGATCGCGTCGCGCATGTCCTCCGGGCCGGTCGAGCAGTTCAGTCCGATCGCCTGCACCTGCAGCGCCTCGAGCGTGGCCAGCACGGCCGAGATGTCGGTGCCGAGCAGCATCTTGCCGCCGTTGGGCAGCAGCGAGACCTGCGTCTGGATCGGCAGCGTGCGGCCGGTGGCCGTGAACGCCTCGCGGCAGCCGAACACCGCGGCCTTGACCTCGAGGATGTCCTGCGCGGTCTCGATGAGCAGCAGGTCGGCGCCGCCCTCGATGAGGCCCTGCGCCTGCTCGGTGAAGATCTCCACCAGCTCGCCGAAGCGGATCTGCCCGAGCGTCGGGTCGTCGGAGGCGGGCAGGAAGCCGGTGGGGCCGATCGAGCCGGCCACGAATCCGTGCTCGCCGACGGCCTTGCGGGCGATCTGGGCCGCCTTGACGTTGATCTCGACCGTGTGCTCGGCCAGGCCCCACTCGCCGAGCTTCAGACGCGAAGCCTGGAAGGTGTCGGTCTCGACCACCTCGGCACCGGCCTCGACCATGGACGCGTGCACGCCCTCGATGACGTCGGGGCGGTTGAGCACGAGCGCCTCGTGGCACTTGCCGGCCAGGCCCCCGTAGTCCTCGGCGGTGAGCTCGAACTGCTCGAGCGTGGCGCCCATGCCGCCGTCGTAGACGACGACGCGGCGGGTGATCGCGTCGAGGTAGTCGCGCATGAGGGTGATGCTAGCAACCTTGACACGGCTGTGTCAGGGTAGGGTGGACAGAACGACGACGGGCGGCCCGTGGGCCGCCCGTCGCGTCATCGTGCGCGCGCCGCGCGAGGCGGCGCGCTGCGCCGCGCACTACTTGATGAACAGCATCTCCGAGTACTTCGGCAGCGGCCACAGATCGTCGGCGACCACCTTCTCGAGGCGGTCGGCGACGTCGCGGACGTCATCCATCGCCGGGACGACCGTGTCCCGCATGTAGATCGAGTGCTTGAGGCCCTCGACGTCGGGGTGGTTCTCGTTGGCTTCGTCGAGCTTGTCGATCGCGAAGATGAGCTCTTCGGCCAGCGCCGTCGTCGAGGAGACGAGCGCCTCGAGT
Organism: uncultured Solirubrobacterales bacterium; assembly: GCA_963710725.1. Classification (GTDB taxonomy): domain Bacteria; phylum Actinomycetota; class Thermoleophilia; order Solirubrobacterales; family Solirubrobacteraceae; genus CAVQBJ01. The sequence goes on from CAVQBJ010000001.1 coordinate 792,043, forward strand.
TCGGCGGCCTTCAGCTCGTGGATGTAGCGCGCCGCCGCGGGCAGCAGCATCGTGCGGGCGATCGTGGCCGCCGTTTCGCCCTCGATGTTCAGCAGGGTCGAGTACTGCTCGGCCGCCACCTCGAAACGTGACTCGAGCTCGCGCTTGGAGAGCACCTTGTACTTCTTGAACAGGGCCACGGTGCCCTTGTCGATCATCGCCGGGAGGGCGTCCGGGGTCGTGCGCAGGTTGAGCAGGCCGCGCTTGGCCGCGTCCGCCTGCCACTCGTCGGAGTAGCCGTCGCCGTTGAAGACGATCTGCTTGTTGGCCGCGTAGCTGTCCTTCACGACCTTGGTCACCGCCTTCTCGAGGTCGCCCTTGGCGGTCTTCAGGGCCGCCTCGAGCTTGCCGGTGAGGTCCTCGATCGCCTCGGCGACGATCGTGTTGAGCACCGTGTTCGGCCACGCCGGCGACATGCTCGAGCCGAGCGCGCGGAACTCGAACTTGTTGCCGGTGAAGGCGAACGGGCTCGTGCGGTTGCGATCGCCCGACGCGAGCGGCAGGGGCGGGAGCACCGGCGTGCCGAGGCCGAGGAACGACCCGGGCTTGCTCGGCTCGACCTTGCCCGCCTCGATCGCCTCGAAGATCCCCTCGAGCTCGGAGCCCAGGAAGATCGAGATGATCGCCGGCGGCGCCTCGTTGGCGCCGAGGCGGTGGTCCTGGCCGGCCGCCGCCACCGACGCTCGCAGGAGCGCCTGGTGCTGGTTGACCGCCTGGATGACCGCCGCGCAGAAGAACAGGAACTGCAGGTTCTCCGCCGGCGTGTCGCCGGGCTCGAGCAGGTTCATGCCCTTGTCGGTGCCCATCGACCAGTTGTTGTGCTTGCCCGAGCCGTTGACGCGGGCGAACGGCTTCTCGTGCAGCAGGCACACGAGGCCGTAGCGCCGTGCGGTGTTCTGCATGATCTGCATCGTCAGCATCTGGTGATCGCATCCGACGTTCGTCCCCTCGAAGATCGGGGCGAGCTCGTACTGGTTGGGAGCGACCTCGTTGTGGCGCGTCTTCACCGGAACGCCGAGCTTCTGCAGTTCGCGCTCGCACTCGAGCATGTAGGCGAGCACGCGCTCGGGGATCGAGCCGAAGTAGTGGTCGTCGAGCTCGTGACCCTTGGGAGGCTTGGCTCCGAACAGCGTGCGGCCGGTGGTGACGAGATCAGGGCGCTCGAAGTAGTACTGCTCGTCGATGAGGAAGTACTCCTGCTCGGGACCGACGGTGGTGAAGACGTGGACCGCCTCCTCGTCACCGAGCAGCTTCAGCGCCGGGATGGCCGTGCGCGAGAGTGCGTCCATCGAGCGCAGCAGCGGGATCTTGTGGTCCAGCGCCTCGCCGGTCCAGGAGGTGAACGCGGTCGGAATGCACAGCAGGGCGCCGTTGGGGTTCTCGAGGATGAACGCCGGCGAGGTCGGGTCCCACGCCGTGTAGCCGCGCGCCTCGAAGGTGGCGCGAATGCCGCCGGTCGGGAAGCTCGACGCGTCGGGCTCTCCCTGGATGAGCTCCTTGCCGGAGAAGTCGGCGAGCGCGGTGCCGTCGCCGGCCGGGCCGTAGAAGGAGTCGTGCTTCTCGGCCGTCATATTGGTGAGCGGTTGGAACCAGTGCGTGTAGTGCGTCGCCCCCTTCTCGAGCGCCCAGTCCTTCATGGCGAGCGCGACGGCGTCAGCGAGCGACGGATCGAGGGCGTCGCCGCGCTCGAGCGTCGCCATGAGCGCCTTGTAGGCGTGCTTGGGCAGGCGCTGGCGCTGGACGGCAGGGCTGAACACGTTCGTGCCGAAGATCTCGTTCCCGGAGATCGTGAGATCGGGAGCGCCGAGGGCGCTGCCGTTCACGCTCCACTGAGCGGCGGTGACGTTGTGCTGGCGAACTCTGGGGCTGGGCATGTGCGGGCTCGTTCCTCCTGGGAAGCGGTGACGGTCGTCGTGCCTATCGGTCTCGCCGATCGTGGCTCCCGGACCCCGGCTTCGGTAGCCGACGGGGCCTGATAAGCGGGCCTGGCCAGGGAGCGAACGCGCACGTCCACTCCGTAGCAAGCGCATCGTATTCCCCTGCGCGAGGCCGGGCATGACGCCGTTGGCGAAACCGGCCGGGAGATCTTTCGACACGCGGCTAAAGACCGTGTCGGCGTCCTGCCCCACGATCCGTGGCATCCCGAACGAGCTTCAGGGGTGTGACCCCTGGGAGGTGACCGGCCCGTTGCGCGCATCCGAGGCGTCCAACCCCGAACCGGGGGGTGAGCCCGTGGCACCGACCGAGCACCCCTTGCCGGGTGGGGAAGCCCCGCGACCCGCCGCCGCGACGAGCGATGAGGACACAGGCCCCACCGTCGGCAAGCGCGCCGCCGCGAAGGCCAAGCGCGCCGCCGCTGCGCCCGCCGGCGCCGCCGCCGAGAGCGCGGAACCCCACGAGCTGGCCGAGCGCCTGCGCACCGTCCATCTCGAGATGGTCGACGCGGTCCTCACCGGCGAGGGGCTGCCCCGGGTCGCCGAGCTCGCCGGCCGCGCGATCGGAGCCCAGGTGGCGATCGTCGTGCCGCGCCTCGGCGTCGCCTGCGTGTGGCCGGAGCCCGCGGAGACCGCGGACGCCGTCCTCTCCGAGCTCGAGCGCTACGTCGCCGACCGCGTGCGCGACCGCCCGGCGCAGCGGCCGTCCCGGCTGCGCGAGGAGATCCCGATCTCCTCCGGCGACGAGCTCATCGGGGCGGTCATGCGACTGGCCGACGGCGGGGCCCACGACGGAGACGCCCTCGGCAGCCGCGCGCTCGAGTTCCTCCATCTCGCCGCGGTCGCCTCGCTCACCGAGGTGGCGGTCTTCGAAGCTCGCGAGGAGGTCGAGCAGAACCTGCGGGGCTCGTTCATGGAGGAGCTGCGGGCCCGTAGCGACCTCGAGGCGAGCGAGATCGTGCGGCGCGCCGGACGGCTCGGCTGCGACCTCTCCCGGGGCGCCGTCGTGCTCTGCGCGGAGCTGACGAGCGAGCGCCCCGGCCACCTCGTCGCGGTCATCGCCGGCGAGTACTCCGGAGCGCTCGCGCAGCTGATGGACGCGGCGCACGGACAGCCGGCGCGCATCTACGCACTGCTGCCCGCCGTCGACGCCGAGCGGCCGAGCGAGGCCACGCTGGCCGCGGCGCGCAAGCTCGCGGCGCGCCTCGGACGCCACGGACCGGTCGGGCTGTCGAGCTTCTACACCGACCCCGCCGAGGTCGGTCGCGCGATGCAGGAGGCCGAGCTCGTCGTCGACGTGCTGCGCCAGTCCGACGGCCTCGGCGGGATCGACTCCCAGGACATCGGCACCGGGACCTACCGGCTGCTGTTCCGCGTGCTCGCCTCGCATCCCGAGGAGGTGCGCTCGTTCTACGAGGACACCGTCGCGCCGATCGTGCGCTACGACGACCAGTACCGCACCGACCTCGTGGGGACGCTCGAGGCCTACCTCGAGCAGAACTGCAACATGAACGCGACGGCCACCGCGATCTATGCCCACCGGCACACGGTGGCCTACCGCCTCGACCGCGTCCGGGAGCTGACCGGCCTCGATCCGATGCAGTCCGAGGATCGCGAGCGGCTCGGACTCGGCCTGAAGGCCTACCGCATCATCGCGCCGCGCCTGCCGCGGTAGGCGCGCTTCAGCTGCCGTTCGGCGCCGGGCCGGGGACGACCTGGCCGGTCGCCGGATCCACGTGCGTGGCCGGGGGCCGCGGTACGACGGCGACGAGGAAGGCGCCGCGAGGGGCGCCGCCCGTCGGCAGCCGCGCCGTCGTCTTCCCGTACAGATCGGTCGCCACGGTGAAGCGGACGACGTGCGCCCCCGCCTTGACCGGCGTCAGCGTCCACACGAACGTCGCCGTGCGGCCTGGCGCCAGGGCGCCGGCCGCCCACGTGTTGGTCAGGTAGGTGACATATCCACCGGCCTGGAATGCTCCGGTTCCCTGGACGGGGAGCCGGGACTTCGGACCCGGTCCGTCGTCGATGATCCACACCGGCCTCAGGGCGCTCGCCACGCCGGGCTGGGCGATCGGCGCGGACAGGCCGGTGACCGTGATCGCCAGGTTGGGGATCGTCGCCGAGCCCGCGTTGCGCACGGCGAGCACGAGCTGCTCGGTGTTGGCGAGAGACTGCCGCGCCGGGAAGCTCGCGCGCACGATCTGCACCGGGAAGGTGCCGCTCGGCGCGTTGGCATCCTGACGCGCCTGCCCGCAGCCGGCGAGGGCGAGCGCGCCGGCGAGGGCGAGCGAGGCGACCGGCGCGGCTGTTCTCCTCCTCACAGCGGTCGGACGATACCAGCGCGCGGAGCGGCCGCGAGCGGGCACGGTCGCCGCTGGCGCCGGTCCTGCACGTAGCGTAGAGTCCCTGGCGGGCGAGCCTCCGCGCCGCCGGTTGACTCTCGAGGGAGGACTATGGTTCGCAGCGTCGCCGATCGGGCGATCGGCGCGAGGGCAGGGCTCGAAGAGGTCGGGGACATGATGGTCCTCACCGGCAAGACGATCTGGTCTGCGCTGAGGCCTCCGTACCCGTACGGCGGCGAGTTCGTCTCGCAGTTCATCTTCGTGCTGCGCCTCGTCTGGTTCCCGCTGCTCATCTCGACGCTTGCGTTCAGCTACGGCGCGCTCGGCCTCACGGCCGCCGACTTCCTCGTCCTGTTCGGATCGCTCGACCGCCTGGGCGGGTTCTTCGCCCTTTTCTCGATTCGTGAGATCGGCCCCACGATCGATGCCGTCGTGCTCATCGGCGTCGCCGGCTCGGCGATCACCGCCGACCTCGGGGCGCGCAAGATCCGCGAGGAGCTCGATGCCCTGCAGGTGCTCGGGGTCGACCCGGTGAAGAACCTCGTCGTGCCGCGCTTCCTCGCGCTGATGCTCGTGACCTCGCTGTTCAACCTGTACGCGATCCTGTTCAGCGTCTTCTCCGGCCTGCTCGCGATGATCGTCAACCACGCGCCGATCGGCTCGTTCTGGGCGACGTTCTTCGATAACGCGTCGACGACCGACCTCTGGGGCTCGGTGCTGAAGACGACGCTCTACGGCGCGATCATCGCGATCGTGTGCTGCTACAAGGGGATGACCGCATCGGGTGGCGCCGAGGGGGTCGGGCGCGCCGTCAACCAGGCGGTGGTGATCGCGTTCATCGCCGTGTTCTCGTTCGACTACGTCTTCACGCAGACCCTGCTCGCCACCCATCCGCAGATCCTCGTGGTGCGGTAGCAAGATGGCGGCGCCCAACCAGTCCGGCGGGGACGTCGAGAACGATCTCATCGTCCTGCCCCGGCAGTGGCTCGAGGCCACGGGGGAGGTCGCCAAGTTCACCGGGCGCGTCGCCGGCCAGGTCTACAGCGGGCGCGTGCTGCGGTTCTTCGGCGAGGCGCTGCGCCAGTCGGGGATCCTCATCATCTCCTCGACGCTCGTCATCTGGGGGCTCGTGTTCATCATCGGGCTGGAGTGCGGCATCGAGGGCGCGTACTTCACGCAGTCGACGGCGACGCCCGGCTACTCCGGGGTGTTCACCGCGTGGTGCGACCTGCGCGAGCTGGTCCCCTACGCATTCGGCTACATGATGGCCGCCAAGGTCGGGACCGGGATCGTCGCCGAGCTCGGCTCGATGCGGATCTCCGACGAGATCGACGCGCTCGAGGTGATGGGCATCGACTCGGTCACGTTCCTGTGCGCGACGCGGCTGCTCGCGGCGTGGCTCGTGCTGCCGTTCATGTACATCGCGGCGATCGGCGCCGGCTTCCTCGCCTCCTACCTGGCGGTGGTCAAGCAGATCGGCGTCGTGTCCTCCGGCGGGTACTTCCTCATCTTCTGGGCCTTCCAGAATCCACCCGATCTGTTATTCAGCCTCATAAAGGCGATGTTCATGGCCACCATCATCGTGCTCGTGGGCTGCTACTACGGGTACAACGCAAAGGGTGGACCGGTCGGCGTCGGCACGGCCACCGCAAAGTCGATGGTGCTCAACCTCGTGCTCATCCACCTCGTCGGCATGCTCGGTACGCAGGTGTTCTGGGGCGCGAACCCGCGAGCGCCGATCGGCGGATGACCGGGGCCTTCAGATGACGAACGACATTCCTCCCGACAACGACGACGATCCGCCCTGGATGGCCGGGGGCGACGACGGCGCGCCCGACGCCGGGCTGGCAAGGCCGGCGGAGCCGCCCCTCGGCGGTCCGGAGGATCCGCGCGCGGGCGGCGAGACGCGCGTGTCGGTCGTATCGGAGGCCGGCGGTACCGGCGGTCCGGCCCGCCCGCCCGGCGGGCCGGATGGGTCCGGCGGCGACGATGACGACGAGTTCCAGTACCACTCGCCGGTCGAGCGCCCCTCCGACGTGGACGCCGCGATCGAGTTCATCGACGTGCATAAGGCGTTCGGGCGCAACAAGATCCTGCGCGGCCTCGACATGACGATCCCCGACCACCGGATCTCGATGATCCTCGGCCCGTCGGGCACCGGCAAGTCGGTGTGCATCAAGCACATGGTCGGGCTGCTGTATCCCGACGCGGGCGACGTGCTCGTCCACGGGGAGTCGGTGCCCAACATGCCCGACGAGCAGCTGTTCGCGATGCGCAAGAAGTTCGGCGTGCTCTTCCAGGACGGCGCCCTGTTCGGATCGATGAACCTCTATGACAACGTCGCGTTCCCGCTGCGCCAGCACACCGAGAAGGGTGAGGCCGAGATCGCCGACATCGTCCACCGCCGCCTGCAGGAGGTCGGCCTCGCCAACGCCAACGACAAGATGCCCAACGAGCTGTCCGGCGGGATGCGCAAGCGGGCGGGCTTCGCGCGCGCGCTCGTGCTCGATCCCGACATCGTCCTGTTCGACGAGCCCGATTCCGGCCTGGACCCGGTTCGCACGGCGCTGCTGTGCGAGCTCATCCAGGAGGTCCACGAGGAGAACGGGGGCGCGTATGTCGTCATCACGCACGACATCATGAGCGCGCGCCGCGTCGCCGAGCACATCTCGGTGCTGTGGAAGGGGCGGATCGTGCAGTCCGGTCCGGCCGAGGAGCTGTTCCGCTCCGAGAACGACTTCGTGCGGCAGTTCCTCTCGGGCGAATCGCAGGGTCCGCTCGGGATGGAGTAGCGCCCGGGGGCCGGCAGCGGGTGCGCCTGCACGTCGCGTTAGCCTCACCGTTGTGACCGTCGCTCGTCTCCTGCGCGCCGTCGCGACCGCCTCGGCGCGGCGCCCCGCGCTCACGCTGGCGATCGCCGCGGCGCTCACGCTCGGTGGCGGCGCGCTCGCGCTCGGCCTGCGGCCGAGCTCGGCCACGGACACCCTCGTGAGCTCCTCGAGCGGGACCTACCGCGCCACCGAGCGCTTCTATCGCAGCTTCGGCACCGAGTCGGTCATCGTGATGGTCCGCGGGCCGCTGTCGCAGTGGCTGTTCTCCTCGGATCTCGAGCGCGAGCTGGGGATGGAGGGCTGCCTGTCGGGCGTCCTGTCCGGAGCGGTCCTCGCCGCCCACGGTGGCCCGAAGGGTCCCTGCGGTGCGCTCGCGAGCACACGCCCGGTCAAGGTCGTGTTCGGTCCCGGCACCTTCATCAACGAGTCGGCCGTACAGATCGGGAGCGGATTGAGCACCGAGCTCGCCGCCGCCGAGCGCCAGGCGAGCGTTGCCGCGCTCGAGGTGCGCGCCGCCGCCCGGGCCCGGGGCATGAGCACCACCACGGCGGCTCGGCTCGGGAGCGAGGCGAGCCAGCTGATCCTCAGCGAGTTCGAGCAGCAACTGCTGCGCACGGGCCTGCAATACGGCCTTACCTCGCTGCCGCACATCGACGACCAGGCGTTCGTCTCCCGGCTCGTCTGCGCGTCGACGGCGGACGGCGCCTGCTCGCCGAAGCCGCGGTTCGCGTACCTGTTCCCGAACGCCGACACGGCGATCGTCACCGTGCGTCTGAAGCCGTCGCTGTCCGAGGCCCAACAGGACGCCGCGATCGCCGAGATCCGTCGGGCCGTGGCGATGCCCGACTGGGCGCCGCGCGCGGGCGAGAGCTACCTCGTCACCGGGGAGCCGGTGATCGTCGCCGACCTCACGGGCGCGATCACGAGCTCGCTGCGTCTGCTGCTGCTCGCCGGGCTGCTCGTCATGGCGGCGACGCTCACGCTGGCCTTCCAGCGACGCCCGCGCCTGCTGCCGCTGGCGATCGCGCTCGTGGCCACCGCGATCACCTTCGGCGCGCTCGCCGCCAGCGGCGCCTCGATCACGATGGCCTCGATCGGGGTGCTGCCCGTCCTGCTCGGGCTCGCGGTCGACTACGCGGTCCAGTTCCAGTCGCGCGTGGCAGAGGAGCTCGACGTCGATCCGAGCGACCCCGCGGCCGCCGTCGGACGCGCCGCCGCGCTCGGCGGGCCGACGATCGCCACGGCGGCGGCGGCCACCGCCGGCGGCTTCCTCGTGCTGCTGCTGTCCCCGGTGCCGATGGTCAGGGGCTTCGGGATCCTGCTGGTGATCGGCATCGTCGTCGGCCTGCTGTGCGTGCTGACGGCGGGCTCGGCGGCGATGGTCCTGCACGCGCGCGGCGCCGGGCGGCGTTCGGCCCGGCGGGGATCGGCCCTCACCGAGCCGCTGCAGTCCGCGTTCGCCGCCGCGCGCGAGATCCTGCGCGAGAACCGCGTTGCGCGCGGCGCCGGCCGGTTCGCCTGGAGGCAGGCCACCGGCCGGCCCGAGCGGGTGCTCGCGATCGCCGCCGCACTGGCCGTCGTCGGCTGGGCACTCGATACGCAGACGAGCGTGCAGACCGACGTCACCAAGCTCGTGCCCGCGAACCTCGCCTCCCTGCGCAACCTCGCCACCCTCGAAGGTGACACCGGCGTCGGCGGGGAGATCGACGTCATGGTCAATGCCTCGAACCTGGCCACGGCCCGCGTCGTCAACTGGATGAGCGCCTACGAGCGCCGGGTGCTCGGTCGCTACGGATACTCCGAGAGCACGGCGCAGCGCGGCTGCGGCCGCGTCGAGCTCTGTCCGGCATTCTCGCTGCCCGATCTGTTCTCGACGAGCGCAGGCGGCGGCGGCGCGCCGGTCACCGACGCGTCAGTCCAGAGCGTCCTGGAGGCCGTGCCGGCCTACCTCTCGCAGGGCGTCATCACCCCCGATCACCGTACGGCGACGCTCGCCTTCGGCATCCGCGACATGCCGCTCGCCCGCCAGCAGCAGGTGATCGACACGATGCGCGAGCTGCTGCACCCGCCCGCGGGCGTGCAGGCGAGCCTCGTCGGGCTGCCCGTGCTCGCCGCGGCCGCGAACGCCGAGGTGGCGTCGCCGTCGCGGCGCCTGCTGACGCTGCTCGCCGGTCTGGCCGTGGTCACGCTCGTGCTCCTCGCCGCGTTCCGCGGCGATCGGCGGCGTACCCTCGTGCCGCTGGTGCCGATCGTGCTGGCCTCGGGCTGGTCGGCGCTCGTGCTCTTCCTCGTGCGCGTGCCGCTCAACCCGATGTCGGTGACGATGGGCGCGCTGGTGATCGCGATCTCGACCGAGTTCAGCGTGCTGCTGACCGAGCGCTACCGCCAGGAGCGCTCGCGCGGGCTCGACGTCGGCGAGGCGCTGACGGTCACCTACCGCCGGACGGGCGCCGCCGTCGGCGCCTCGGGCGCGACGGCGATCGCCGGCTTCGCGGTGCTCGTCCTCTCCGACATCAACCTGCTCCGTGACTTCGGGCTCGTCACCGTCATCGACCTGTCGGTGTCGCTCGCCGGCGTGATCGTCGTCCTCCCGGCGGTGCTGCTTATCGCCGAGCGCGACGGCTTGGCGTGGCTGTCGCGTGGCCGCGAGCGAGCGGCGGCCGGTCGCCCGCGCCTCGGCGGGAGCGCCCGTCATGAGCCCGTCTGAGGGCCGGCCGCCCGGCCGTCACGCGCCCGCAGCCGCGCCGCACCACCAGGCGTCGCGCTACCTGTGGTTCGCAGGTCTCGTGGCGCTGCTCGTGTTCGTGTTCATCGCCGCGCACAACATCGCCGGGTCGAGTGGCGCCGCGGGAATCCCACCCGGGCAGCGGATCCCGCCGTTCGCCGTGCCCCTCGCGCTCGGCGCGCTCAACGGTGACGCGAACATCGCCACGCGCGCGAACGAGGGCGCCGCCGGCCGCGTGCCGGCCTGCGCGGTGCAACTCGTGCAGGCGCTCAACGTGTGCGATCTGTACGACCGCGGTCCGCTCGTGCTCGCCCTCTTCGTCGACGCCGGATCCTGCCCGTCGGTGCTCGCCGAGTTGCAGCGGACCGCGCGTTCGTTCCCGGGGCTGCAGATCGCCGCCGTGGCGATCACCGGCGACCGCGGCGCGCTCCGATCGCTCGTGCGCGGCGAGCGCATCGGGTTCCCCGTCGGCTACGACCACGATGGCGTCCTCGCCGACCTGTACCGGGTATCGAGCTGTCCGCAGGTCTCCTTCGTCGACCGCGGCGGCGTCGTCGGCGAGCCGGCGCTGCTCGGGAACGCCGTCACGACCGCGGCGCTGCGGGCGCGCGTGGGGCAACTCGTCGCTCGCGCCCGGACCGCGGCGGGCCGCCCGGCGGCATGAGCGCGCCCCCGCGTCCGCCGGACGACCTCGACCAGGACGATGGCCCCGTCCTGCGCCGGGGCGAGATCGCGCCGGCCGTCGCCACCGAGTTCCCCGAGCTCGCGCTCGTGCACTGCGACGTGCCGCTGCCGGCGCGCCGCCGCAGTCCACGCGGCGTGCGCGATCAGCTCGCACTGCTCTCCGACCGCCATCGCGGCGCGACCGCCCTGGCCCTGCGGCGCGAGCCCGTCGCCGGCGCGTACCGCATCTTCTTCCGTCACATCGGGCTCGATCCCGACGTCACGCGCACGCCGGTCGAGGCGGCCGTCGTCGAGCGCCTCCGGCACGGCGGCTTCGCCTCGACCGACCTCGTCGGCGACGCCCTGCTGCTCGCGCTCGTGCAGACGAGCGTGCCCGTGTGGGCGTTCGATGCCGCGCGTCGCCGTGGGTCGCTGCGGATCCGCCCGGCCGGTGACGGGGAGCCGCTCGGGCGGGGACCGAGCGTGCCGGCGCTCGCCGCCGGCCGGCTCGTCATCGCCGATGACGACGGCGCGCTGGCCGTGCTGTTCGGCCCGCCGGCGCCCGAATGCGGGTGTCGCCGCGACACGGCGGCGGCCACGCTCGTCTCGGTGCAGGTCGCGGGCGTGCCGGCGATCCACGTCGAGGAGGCGTTATGGATCGCCGCGTCGACGATCGCGAGCGGCAGGCCCGCTTGACGGCGCGGGCGCGGGCGTCGCCTGGGCGGGTGCCGGCGTTGGTAGACTCGGCGCGTTCGGACGAGGAGAGACGACGTGGCTCACGCGCAGCAGACGCCCACGCGGCCGCCCGGCGGAAGCGCTCGGCAGGCCCCGCCGAATTTCGTTCGCTCTCCTTCGCAGCGCGAGGTAACCGACGATGAGCTCGCCGCGGCCCGCCGATCGCTGCGCGCGCAGATCGCCAAGCTCGAGCGCGATCTCGCCGACACGCTCGTGACCTGCTTCGCCCACGCCTCCGGCGACCTCGCCGCCGAGGTTGCGCGTGCCGGCGCGCGCGAGCGCCTCGCCGCTCCCCGGCTGCTGACGCTCGCGGAGCTCGAGGCCCAGCGCGACCACCTTGCCCGCCGCGTCGTCGACGGGCGCCGTCGACTGTCCGAGCGGGCCGGCGAGCACGAGCGCAACCGCGTACGGCTCGAGCGGATGCTGCTGGAGCCGGGCCGGCACCGGTTCGAGCGGATCGCCAACCGGGAGCTCGGACTCGGCGGCTGCGGGGTCTGGCAGGTGCGCCCGCGGCTCGGCCTCATCGGGATGCTCGCCGGCTGGTGGGAGGTGCGGCTCTCCTCGGGCTGTCCGTTACGTCGGCGCTCAGTGCGCGGGCGCCGGCGCGCCCGCCGCCGCCGGCGGGTGGCTTCGGCCGCGACGCGCCGGAGCCACCCGTCGACATGCGTGCACGTCTAACCCGCGATGACCGCGGGCGGCGCGTGCAGGCGGCGGACCGCCGTGGAGGCGTTACTCGCTCGCGCCTGGGTACGGCCGGCGCTCTCGTGGGCGATGGTGAGCATCTCGGCCAGCATCACGCGCTGGCGCTCGGTCATCGACCCGATCGTCTTCGTTTCCGACAGTGGGACCGTGAGCAGGAACCGGCGGACCCGCGTCTCCCCCCAGCGCCGCTGGCTGGTGAGCAGATCGGCGACGGCCATGCCGTAGGCCTCAGGGGGACACGCGAGAATCACCTCGGCGACGTGGATGATGCCCTCGGCCACGCCTCGCTTGAGCTCGGCGCGGGCCAGCCGCACCTGGTTCGCTCGCTCGAGAGCGCGCATGTGCTGTGCATCGGCAGGGGCAATCGTCGCTGTCGCGTTCATGAATGTGGAATCTCCCCGTTGACGTCGCGCAGGGGCACGACGGACAACATCGTTGCTTGTTGACACGAGTGTGCGCCCGCGCGACGCGGCATCGTTGGTCCGGCGCACGACGTGGAGAGACAGCTCCAACGGCGCCGGCTTCCCGCCTCTGGCATCCCCCGGGTGACCCGCCGAAGCCGTCGTGCGAAAGCGCCTGGTGAAGCTATTTCAGGCTGCCGGTCCTGGTCAACCAGCCAAACCCTGCTTCGTGCGCTAGAAGCGTCTTTTTTGTGAACAAGGCGTGTTTTCCCGCTTTGACCGGGTGGGCCCGCACCGACCGTCGGGCGGCGGCCCACGAGTGAGCCGCCGGGCCTCGCGCGCTACGCGGGGTCGGGGCCCGGCAACGGTCCGTGCTCGGCCTCGAAGTCGCGCTTGACGGCGGCGAACACCTCGAGCGAGCGGTCGAGCAGCGCGCGGGTGTGGGTCGCCATCACGCTCGTGCGCAGGAGCGCGCCGCCGCGCGGGACGGCCGGGTAAAGGGCGCAGTTCGTGAACACCCCGGCGTCGTAGAGGGCCTTCCAGAGCAGGCCGGCCTTCCAGTCGTCGCCGATCTCCACCGGGATGACCGGCGTGGTGATCGGCAGGGGCGCCGGGTCGGAGCCGGCCGCGCGCACCGGCGCGCCGCGATGGACGCGCAGGCCGAGTGACTCGAGGCCGTCGGCGAAGTAGCGGGCGTTGTCGAGCACGGCGGCCAGCAGCCGAGACCCCTCGTCCGAGCGCAGGATCCGCAGCGCGGCGAGCGCGGCGCCGAGCGCGGCGGGGACCGCGGAGGCCGTGAACAGAAACGCTCGGCTGTTGATCCGCAGGTACTCCACGACGTCGGCCGGGCCGGCGATGAAGCCGCCGCAGGATGCGAGCGACTTCGAGAAGGTGCCCATGCGCAGGTCGACGCGATCCTCGACGCCGAGCAGTTCGCTCGCCCCGGCCCCACGGGCGCCGAGCACGCCGGCGGCGTGCGCCTCGTCGACCATGACGCGCGAGCCGTAGCGCTCGCACAGCTCGACGATGTCGGCGAGCGGAGCGACGTCGCCCTCCATCGAGTAGACGCCCTCGACGACGGTGAGCACACCGCCGCCGTCGGTCGCGGCCCGCTGGAGGGCCTTCTCGAGCTTGTCGATCCGCCCGTGGCGGAACGGGCGCATCTTCGCGCGCGAGATGAGCACGCCGTCGAGGATCGACGCGTGGTCGCCCGAGTCCACGATCACCGTGTCCCCGGGCTCGAGCAGCGTGCCGAGCGTTCCCACGTTCGCCTGGTGGCCGGTCGTGAAGACGATCGCGTCGTCGGTGTTCATCCAGGCGGCCAGCTCGGCCTCGAGCTCGAGGTGCAGCGGCGTCGTGCCGTTCAGCAGGCGCGAGCCCGTGAGGCCGGTTCCGTAGCGGTGCAGCGCATCCTGCGCCCCCGCCATCACTCGCTCGTCGCCGGTGAGGCCGAGGTAGTTGTTCGAGGCGAGCATGATCCGCGGCGCGCCCTCCATCTCGACCTCGGGCATCGCCGGCGACTCGACGGTGCGGAAGTACGGCAGCATGTCGGCCTCGCGGGCGGCGCGCAGCATCTCCTCGCGCTCGTAGCCGCGAACCTTGGCGAAGACGTCGATCACGGTGGGCATATAGGCTGAGGGCCATGGCCGTCGAGATCCGACCGGTGCGGAGCCGGCGCGACCTCAACGCGTTCATCAAGCTGCCCTTCGCGCTTTACTCTAACGAGACGCGGTGGGTCGCACCGCTGCTGATGGACGTCAAGAAGCGGCTCGACCGGGACAAGAACCCGTTCTTTGCGCACGCCGAGGCCGAGTTCTTCCTCGCCTCCCGCGAGGGCCGTCCGGTCGGGCGGATCAGCGCCCACATCGACCACCACCTGAACGAGTTCCAGGGCAACGACTGGGGGCTGTGGGGCTGGTTCGAATGCGACGACGACCCCGAGGCGGCGGCCGCGCTGCTCGGGGCCGCCGAGTCGTGGCTCCGCGAACGCGGCCGCGGCACGATGATCGGGCCGATGGACTACACGACCAACGACGAGTGCGGGCTGCTCATCGAGGGTCACGAGCGGCCGCCGCTCATCCTCTGCCCCTGGCATCACCCGTACTACCAGCGCCTCGTCGAGGAGGACGTCGGGCTGGCCAAGGCGATGGACCTCTACATGTGGAGCCTGCACGTCACCGGGCGCGACAAGGTCAATCCACTGATCTGGGAGGTCGCCGAGCGCGTCGAGTCCGAGCACGGGATCGTCTGCCGGAACTTCCGCAAGAAGGACATGGACACCGAGATCACCCGCTTCCTGGAGGTCTATAACGCGGCCTGGGAACGCAACTGGGGCGCCGTCCCGCTCACCGAGGCCGAGGTGCGCCACATGGCCAAGGACCTCAAGCCGATCCTGGACGAGAACTGGGCGATGGTGGCCGAGCGCAAGGACACCGGCGAGATCGTGGGGGTGGCGCTCACGCTGCCCGACTACAACCAGGTCTTCGCCAAGCTGCGTCCCGCGGGACGCCTGCTGCCGTTCGGGTGGCTGACGTTCCTGCGCGAGCGCTCCAAGATCGACGCGGTGCGGGTGTTCGCCCTCGGCGTCAAGCCCGAGTACCAGCACACCGGCATCGCCGCCCGCTTCTACCAGATGCATTTCGACGCGGCCGAGCGCACGGCCCAGAAGGGTGGCGAGATGGGCTGGATCCTCGAGGTCAACCGGCCGATGAATCGCGCCATGGAAGGGATGGGCGGCGAGATCGTGCGCCGCTACCGCATCTACGAAAAGACGCTCTGAGCAGCGACATCGATCACGCCGCTCGACGCGCGGCGAGCGGGTCGTCCGCGGCCTTTACACTTGGCCGCGTGAGCGATGGGCGCGCCGACGCGGCGACCGAGGACGAACTGGTGGACGAGCTCGACGGAGTGCCGGTGCTGCCGGGCGACGACGACGCGGACGACGGCTCGTGGTTGCCGGTCGTCGCGGACGGCGAGGCCGGTCTCGCGGCGTCGCCCGCGCGGACCTCTACGGCGCTCGAGCTGTCGGGCTCGCGGTCGCTGCAGACCGTCGCCGTGGCCGCCGGCGGGTTCGTGGCCGGGGTCGCCGTCGTCGGGCTCGTGCAGCGCCGCCGCCACCGGCGCGCGCTGGCCGCCCGCCGTCGTCCGCGCCGGGGCGCGAGCGCGGGGCCGGTCGGCGAGCTCGTGCAGATCGTCGGGACGCGCTCGCTGCTCGTCGACGTGCACCTGCTCGGTGGTCGAGACTGAGGACGGACCCGCGGTGGGCGGGGTGGTCGCGTTACGCGTGGACGTCGCGCCGGCCGGCCCGTTTGCGCTCCCGGGTCTCGCGCTCGACGGTCTGATGCGCCGCATCCCCTCCGGGGTGGGGGCCCGCGCGGGGGTGCTCGCGCGGCTGCTGCACCACGGTGAGGAACCGGTCGTGGTGGAGGTGGCGCAGCGACGCGGCCGCGTCTGCTTCGTCGCGCGCGCGCCGACGCGCGAGGCGGCCGCGCACGGGCTGTCGCGGATGCGCTTCGCGCTCGGCGTCGATGACGACCTCTCGGACTTCCACCGGCGCTTCGCCCGCGATCCGCTCATCGGGCCGTCCGTCCGCCGCCGCCCCGGGCTGCGCGTCTGGCGGCGACCCGATCCGTTCGAGGCGCTCACGTTCGCGGTCTGCGGACAGCTGATCGAGGCCGAGCGCGCCGCCGCCATCGAGCGGCGGATCATCGCTCGCTTCGGGCGGCGATGCCCCGACAGCGGGTTGCGCGACCTGCCCACCGCCGCGGCGCTTGCGCGCGTCGCTCCCGCCCGGCTGCAGTCGTTCGACCTCGCCGCCGGCCGGGCGCAGGCGCTGCTGCGCGCGGCGCGCGAGGTCGCCGCGGGCCGCCTCGATCTGTTCGCCGGCGACGAGGAGCGCGGCTGGCGGCGCCTGCTGGCGATCCCGGGCATCGGCCGCTGGACCGTCGAGACGCTCGCCCTGCACGGTCAGGGCCGCTACGACCAGCTCCCGGCCGGCGATCTCATCTACCTGCGGCTCGTCGGGCGGCTGCTGAGCGGAGGGGATCCGCAGGCCCGCGCCACCGAGGACGAGGTGCGCCGGTTCTTCGCCCCCTACGGCGAATGGGCCGGCCTCGCGGCCGCGCACCTCGTCAGATCCCCTGCCCGGGGAGGAACTCGTTCGTGAACGGGGGCGCGCCGCTCGTCGGGTCGTAGCTGAGCAGCTTCTTGGAGAACATCCAGTTCGAGAAGGTCGCCCAGGCGGAGGGGTCCTGGTAGCCGTACGGCTGGCTCGCCGATGCCGGGTCGGCGGCCGGCAGCGTCGCCTCGATCGAGGCGAGCTGCAGCTTCGGGTCGAGCGACGGGTTCGCCGCCACGACGAGACGCGCCGAGCCGGCCGGGTCCGCCTTCACCGCGGCCTCGCCGAGCGTGAGCGCGTGCAGGAAGCCGCGAATGTCCTCGCCGCGCGTCTGGGCCTCGTCCTGGCGTACGACGAGCACGAGCTCGTCGTACGACGGCACGCCGGCCTGATCGACCGGGATGACGACCGGCGTCCGGTGCAGCAGGCGCAGCTGCAGCGCCTCGTAGTTCCAGAAGCCGCCGAGGGTGGCCGCGACCTTCCCCGACAGCATCGCGGGCACCAGGTTGAAGCCGACGTTGACCTGCTTGACGCTGCTCGGATCGACGCCCGCGTTGCGCAGCATCGTGTCCAGCTCGGCGGTCTGGTAGGCGATGCCAGCGGTGCCGACCGTCTTACCGGCCAGGCTGGCCACCGAGGTGACATGACTGCCCGGGAGCGCGATCAGCGAGGTCAGCGGGCGCTGCACGAGCGCGCCGACCGACACGACGCTCAGCCCGGCGCTGCGGGCGAGCAGCACCTCGGGCTCATAGGAGATGGCCATGTCGACCTTCCCGGCGGCGAGCAGCCTGAGCGGCTGCGAGGGGTCGGAGGGGACCTCGGGCCGGACGTCGAGGCCGGCGGCAGCGAAGTAGCCTCGCGAGATCGCCTGGTAGATGGCGGCGTGGTCGGCGTTCGGGAAGAAGTCGAGCATCAGCGTGAACGGCTTCGCCGCCGCCGGGCCGATGACATCCTGCTTGGCGCCGCAGGCCGTCAGGGCGAGGGCGACGGCGGCGGCGAGCGGCACGGCAAGCGCCCGCAGCGCCACCCGCCCCCGCCGCCGCGGGTCCCCACTCCGCCCGGGGTGCGCGCCGCCCGCGGGCCGGGACGCATTGCGGGGCCCCACCCCGAAGGGGGTGCAGGCGTTGCGGGGGGATGTCATCAGCGAGAGCCTCCTCTCGATCGGGCCGACCACGGCGCGACGCGCCGCTCGGCGAGGGTGAGCAGGTAGAAGCAGGCGATGGCGAACGCGAACAGCAGCGCCGCGGCCGCGTAGGCCCGCGGGGCCTGCAGGGCCGTGAGGTCGTCATTGATCTCACGACCGAGCCCGGTCGCGCCGGTCGCGTAGGTTGCCGTCCCGGTCTCGGCGATGTACGCGCTGATGACGCCGATGGCCAGGGCGATGCGCGCGCCACTCAGCGCGCCGGGGAGCGCGGCCGGCAGCTCGGCGAAGCGGAACGCCTGCCAGCGCGACGCGTCGAGCGTGCGCAGCAGCTTCACCCGGTCGGGGTCGACCGCGGCGAGCGAGTCGACCGTGGTCACCAGGATCGGGAAGAAGCAGATGAGCACGATCACCGCGAGCTTCGGGAACACCCCGAAGCCCCACCAGAAGACGACGAGCGGGGCGATGATCGGGATCGGCACCGCCTGCGAGCCGACGGCGAGCGGGTAGACGGCGCGATGGAGCGTCGGCGAGAGGTGGATCGCGATCGCCAGCAGGAACCCGACCACGAGCGCGAGCGCGATTCCGAGCCCGACCTCGCGTGCCGTCACCTCCAGATTCGAGAGCAGCAGTCCGGTGTTGTCGACGCCGGCCTCGATGACCGCGTGCGGCGCCGGCAGCACCACGACGTCGACCGCTCCGGAATCGACGTAGACCTCCCAGGCGCCGAGGAGCACCGCGACCAGCAGCAGCGGCGGCAGCACGCGGCGGATCATCGTGGCCCGGCGGCCGGCGGGATCTCCGACGAGCGCCGCGAGCGCGCGCTCGCGCAGCGCCACGACGGCAGCGTCGGTGCGTGATCGCGGCCGGGGAAGCGGCACGTCGATCTCGGCGATGACGCGGCCCGGCCGGGGCGAGAGGATCGAGACCCGATCGGCGAGCACGATCGCCTCCTCGACGTCGTGGGTGACGAACACGACGGTCCGCGGCTCGCGGGCCAGGGCATCGGCGAGCCAGCCCTGGATCTCCTGGCGGGTGATCGCGTCGAGCGCCCCGAACGGCTCGTCGAGGCACAGCACCGGCTTACCGGCCAGCAGCGTGCGCAGGAAGGCGACGCGTTGGCGCATCCCGCCCGAGAGCTCCTCGGGCCTCGCCTGCTCGAAGCCGGCGAGGCCGAGCTCGGCGAACAGAGGCGCGGCCGTCTCGCGCGCCTGCGACCGTGAGCGGCCGGCGACGCGCAGGGCGATGCCGGCGTTGTCGAGCGCGTTCATCCAGGGCAGCAGGAGGTCGTGCTGGGGCATCAGCGCGGCCGACTCGCTGGTGATGCGGCCGGCCACCGGCGCGAGCAGACCGCAGATGAGCTCGAGCAGCGTCGTCTTGCCGCAGCCACTCGGGCCGACGACGGCGCGCACCTCGCCACGCGCGACGCCGAGCGTCAGCTCGTCGAGCGCGACGACCATCCGCTTGCGCTGATCGCGGTACTCGGCGCGCACCGACTCGGCGCGCACGGCCGGCCCGCCGCCGTGTCCCTCCAGCGGGGGTGGAAGGCGGCACTCCAGCTCGGTCGTCAATGCGCTCCCTTCGCGGGCATTACCCCGGCAGGTTCAAAGGGTCGGCGCCGGGCGGGCCCGCGGCCCGAGGACGCCATCTCAGCCGGCGTGCCCGCCAGCCCCCCTGGGTTTCTCGACCGCCTGATGCTAGCGCGGCGGCGCGTCGCGCGTTCGGGGTCCGCGGCGGATCAGTGCGGGGCGTGGCGCTGGCGGAAGGCGCGCGCCTTCGCGCGATTGCCGCACACCGCCATGTTGCACCACGACGAGGATCGATTGCGCGAGTGGTCGTAGAACACCCAGCGGCAGTTGTCCGCCGCGCAGGCCTTCAGCCGCACCCACGTGCCGTCGGCGTCGGCGCGGGCGATGATCGCGAACAGCCGCCCGATCGCGCCGTCGAACCCCCGGGCCGCCGGACGCAGCGCGCTCGCGCAGTCGGCGTCGATGACGACCGCGACCGGCGCCGCGGCGCTCGCCGCGTTGACCAGCTGCAGCGAGCGCTCATCGACGGGCAGGCCGCTGTGGGCGCCGAGCACGTCGCGCAGCGCCTCGCGCAGCGCCACGGCGCGCGCGTGCTCGGCCTCACCGACGCGGTCGCGCGCGCCGAGCAGGCCGTGCCCTCGCAGCCAGCGTGCGAGCGCGCGGGCGTCGCCGAGCTCCTCGAGCCCGGCGTCGATGTCGACGGAGTTCAGGAACGCACGGACGAGCTCGAGGTCGCCCGGCGCGCCTTCGCGCGGGCTCGTGTCGGGGATCGGCGTCGGGGTGGCGGCCATGACCGAAGTGTATCCCCGCCATAACCAATCAGCCTACGATGGCGGTTAGTAACCGGTATCATTCTATTGACAGTTATTTGGGAAAAGGCTTCGGAGCGGGCGGCGTCAGCCCGCCGGATGCCGACCCGGAGGTGGAGCGATGAATTCGTATCTGCAGCTTCAGCTCGCTCTCGACCGCACGCGGGAGCTCCAGGAACGATCGAACGCGGCGCGGCGCGCGTCCACGGCCGCGGCGGAGTCGCGACCGCCGGCCCGGCGCTGGCGCCTGCTGGTGCTGCGCCGGACGCCCGCCGGGTGGGGGCGCGCCGGCGGCCGGTCGACGCACCCCCGTCGGGGAGGGGGCGCGCCCGAGGGGTGCGCCCTCAGCGGGCCGCCGGCAGGACCAGGCCCGGCTCGGTGAGGGCGCGCACGAAGTCCTCGAGCTGACGCGTCGTCCAGCACTCGAACGCGACGCAGTGCTGCTCGTACGCGGCGATCACCGAGTCGCCGTAGTTCCAGTACAGCCGCGGCTCCGGGTTGAGCCAGAACGTGCGCCCCGCCTTCGCCGCGATCAGCGCGAACGTGTCCGCGCGGGGGTCGCGGCCGTTCGTGCGCGCGTCCCCGAGCACTATCACCGTGGCCCGGGGGTGCAGGTCGTCCTCGACGAGGGCGCGGAACTCCGACCACACGCGCCCGTAGTCGGTGTAGCCGGACACGTCGGCGACGCCGGCGTCCTTGCCGATGCGCTCGGACACGGTGCGGAAGTTGCGCTCGGTGGCGAAGATGTCGGTCACCTCGCTGATGCGCTCGATGAACACGAACGAGCGCATCTTGCGGAACGAGTCGTGCAGGGCGTGCAGGACGGACAGGAAGAACACCGACGCCGAGGTGACGCTCGTGGAGACGTCGCAGAGCACGTAGATCTCCGGCCGGCGCGGCCGGCGCGGGCGGTACTTGAGCACGACCGGCACCCCGCCGGTCTGCAGCGAGGCGCGCATCGTCCGGCGCACGTCGACCTGTGCGTGGCGGCGATGCCCACGCGCCTGCGTGCCCTGGGTGGCCAGGCGCCGGCGCAGCTGGGCGACGACGCGGTGCACGGCCGCGAGATCCTGCAGCGGCCCGGAGGGGAGGGCGCGGTCGAGTTCGTTGAGCGGGCGCGACGGTGGGAGCGCGCGCGTGCGCTCGACCTGCGCGCGCTCGAGCTCGCGGCGCAGGAGCGCCTCGAAGCGGCGCAGGCCGTCGCGGGGCAGGCCGTGGTGGCGCGGATCGTCGGGCGGCAGCTCGCCCTGCGGCTCGGCGCGCAGCTCGAGCGAGCGGCGGATCCGCTGCACGTCGACGCCGACGACGCCCGACCCCTGGCCGCGCTGGCCGAACGCCGCGATCGCCAGGCGGGCGAGGTCGCGCATCGCGCCCTCGTCCCCGGCCTGGACGGCCTCGGCGATCTGGCGGCGCAGCTCCTCGATGTCGAGCGACTCGGCGTCGGCCGTGGCCACGCCGCCCTCCTCACGGACGTCCTCGCGCATCGCCGCCGCCTCCACGGCCCGGAAGAAGAAGCGGTCGAAGACGAGCTCGAACACGCGCCGGTCCTCCTGGCTCTTGGCGAGCGTCGCGGCGAGCGCCTCGCGGAAGTCGCGCTGAGTCGTCCAGTCGATCGCCTCCAGCGCCGCGAACGCGTCGAGCAGCGCGGACGTGCCGACGGCGACGCCCTCGCGGCGCAGCTCCTCGCCGAAGGTGAGCAACTGTCCGGCGAACCCGCCGGGCGGGGCGCTCGGGCCGGAGGACGATCCCGGCCTGCGGCCGGGAGGGGGCCCAGCTGCGGCGGCGTGGTCACGGGCGCCGGAGGCGGCACCCCGGGGGCTACGCGGTCCGCGCGCGGACATCGCTCTCGCTGGCGGCGAGCGGCTCGGCGCGCGGGAGCTTCAGACCGACGCGCTCGGTGACGATGTCGAGGTCGGTGCGGTGCTTGACGATCACCGACAGCGTGTCGGTGAACACGTCGGCGTCGATCTCATCGACGCCGAGCAGCAGCAGCGCCCGCGCCCAGTCGATCGACTCCGCGATCGAGGGCGGCTTCTTGAGATCGAGCTCGCGCACCATCCCGACGATCTCGACGAGCCGGCGGGCGACCGCCTCGTCGAGCTCGGGCGCGTGCAGCCGGACGATCTCGAGCTCGTGCTCGAGCGCGGGGTAGTCGAGCCACAGGTACAGACAGCGGCGCTTGAGCGCCTCGGTGAGCTCGCGCGAGTTGTTCGAGGTGAGCAGGACCACCGGGTGCGTGCGGGAGTCGACGCGTCCGAGCTCGGGGATCGAGATCTGGAAGTCGGACAGGACCTCGAGCAGCATCGCCTCGAACTCCTGGTCGGTCTTGTCGATCTCGTCGATCAGCAGCACCACCGGGGTCTCGGAGGCGATCGCCGTCATCAGCGGCCGCGGCAGGAGGAACTCCTCGCCGAAGATGTCGTCCTGCACGCGGTCCCAACCGGTACCGTCGGCCTCGGCCTGGATGCGCAGCAGCTGCTTGCGGTAGTTCCACTCGTACAGCGCCTTCGCCTCGTCGAGCCCCTCGTAGCACTGCAGGCGCACGAGCTCGCGCCCGAGATAGGCCGCCAGCGCCTTGGCGAGCTCGGTCTTGCCGACGCCGGCCGGGCCCTCGACGAGGACCGGCTTGCCGAGCTTGGTGGCGAGGAAGGCGACCAGGGCCGTCGAGTCGCCCGGCAGGTAGCCGACGCTCCGCAGTCCCTCGGCGACGTCGATGGCGGAGTCGGGCGGCGCGGGCATACTGGGCGAGAATGATAGGACCCGCTCGATGCTCGGCTCGCTGACGCTCGTTCTCGGCGCGGACCCCGCCGGAACCCCGTACCTGGTGGGGATCGTCGTCGGGTTCGCCGTCGGCGTCGCCGGACACCTGTTCGCGGCCCGTGTCGTTGTCGTGCTCGGAATCGCGATCATCCTCATCACGACCACGCTCTTCCTCATCGCGAGCGATCCTACGGCGTCGTCGTACTGAGGGCGATCCGGGGGGTTGCCGTGCCGCCGGTCAGCGCGGACGGCGGGCGACCGGCTTGTCGTCGGCGCCGAAGGGATCCAGGCTCGGCGGGTCGTCGAAGGACAGCTGAGCGGCGTCCTCGCGGGTGACCGCTCGCCGGCTCGGGGCCCGCGGACGGTCGCTTGGCGGCCTCGGCGGCCGGCGCGGGCGCTCGCCCGCCCCCGGCGTGCGAATCTCGGTGATCGGCGCGGCGTCGCGCTCGCTCGCCTCCGCCTGCGCGCGTGACGCGGCGTCGCGGGCCGGGAGCACGAGCGGTGGCTCCGGCCGCGCCGCGAGGCGCATGCGCCAACCTGCGTAGCCGAGCAGCAGCGCGACGAGCAGGGCGACGAAGATCCCCCAGGTCACGCCCTCCGTCGCGGTGATCACGGCGGTGTGCTGCAGCGTCGGCTTGGCGAACAGCCGGTAGAAGATGAGCAGCGCCGCCCAGGCGCCGGCGAGCATGATGATCGTGCCGTCGCCGCCCGGTAGGTGGAACTCCCGTCCCTCGGCCCGCGCGAACACGACGACGATCACGAACACGCTGACGAGGAGCACCGCCGCCTCGACGAACGAGAACGCCCCGAAGGCGCTGAACGTGCTCTGCGTCGGATGCACGGTGCCCTGCACCTCGACGACGTCGGTCTTCGTGTACCAGGGGAGCAGCATGGTGACGAACAGCCCGAGGGCGGCCGAGGCCGCGAGCCGCTGCTCGGTGTGCATCGCACGCCAGGCGCCGATCAGCCGGGCCGCCGTGCCCTGGGGCCCGGACGCCCGCGCTCCGCGCCCGGGGTCGTCAGGGACGCGCGCGCTCACGATGCCGTGCTCGTCGCTGGCGACGCCGGCCGGTGCGGATCGTCATGCCGCCACGCTCGCCCGCTCGCGCATTCGCCCGAGCAGGACATTCGCGTCGGCGCTCGAGATCATGCGCAGCTGCCCCTGGAACGCGAGCGTCCAATGCTCGCGAGGCCACTTGCCGATGTGCGCCAGCTCAGCGACGAGCGACTCGGCCGGCAGCCACTGCTCGTCGTCGAGCACGAGCTCCGGCTCCGTGGGGAGTCGCCACGGGTACGGGTCGGCCTTGCCGGGCTTGCCCGGCCACAGCGGCGTGCGGTCCTCGAACAGCTCGCCGGCGACGCGGACGCTCGCCGCGAAGCACATGCGCTGCGTGAGGTAGAAGACGATCCGGTCTCCGACCTCCATCTCGAGCGCCTGGCGGCGGCGACCCTCCTTGCAGCCGATCAGCCGGAAGCCGAGCTCGCTCGTCACGGCGTAATTCGCCGGGGACCCGGTCAGGATCCACGTGCGGGCGTCGTCCGTGGTCACCTGTCGATTGTACGCGCGGCATCCCGGGCCGACGCGCCTGCTCACCGGATCGGGATGTCCTGCACCTCGGCGGGCTGCTCTGCGGGCTCGCGCTGCATCCGTTCGACCAGCCAGTCGATCACGGCCCGGGCGAGCAGCAGGATCTGGCGGATGACCTCGTGGAGCTGGTCGCGCAGCTCCGCCGGGAGCAGCGACTGCAGCGATTCGACGAGCTCGACGAGCGCCCGCAGCTCGCCCCCGAGCTCTCGCGCCGGATCGTTCGCCGCCCATCCGCTCGGCGGCGTCCGGGGGCCGGGGGGATCGCCTGGGCCCGGTGGCCCCGTGCCCGGGGGTTCACGCGGCGGCGGCGTCGACCCGGGGGGCGGGCCCGAGCTCGGCGGCGGGCCGCCCGGCGGGCGCCCGCCGGCTCCGGGGGGGCCGGGCTCCCGCCCGCGAGCGGGGCCGCCCCCGCCCGCCGCGGCCGCATCGAGAGCGAGTCGCTCGGCCGCGGCGTGGGCGTGGCGCACGTGCGCGCGCAGCGCGGCGAGCGGATCCTCGGCCGTCGGCTCAGGCACGGGCGCCCTGCGCTCTCGGTGCCACACGGTCGGGCGTCTCGCTGAAGTGGATGCGCAGGTCGCCGGCGTCGAACTCGGCCCCGTCGGGGCGGTAACGCGCGAGCGCCGGTGGCAGCATGATCGTGCGCTTGTGATCGTCGACTCGCACGATCAGCTCCGGACCGATCTTCTTGAGGGAGATGTTGCCTTTGTCCGCGAACGGAAGCGAGAGCCGCAGCGTCGCGCTCCCGTTCGCGTGCACGCTGAGCTCGTGCGCGAGGCTGTGGTGGAGTACGTCCTGCGGTGCGATGTCGCCGTAGAGCTCGGCGCCGAGGCGCTCGAGCATCGCGCTGCCGACGACCTCCTGGTCGAAGTACGGTGCGCAGAGCACCGGCACCGGCGCGAAGGCGGCGCGCACCTCGGTGAGATGCTCCTGCTGGCGCTCGCGCCAGCCGTGGAAGTAGCCGTCCACCTCGCTCGGGAAGACGCGGTTGACGACGACGGCGTCGGTCAGGTAGCCGTACAGGTTCAGATACGTGAACGTCCTGCGGGCCTCGTCGATGACCATCCGGTCGGGATTCATGACGAGGCGGATCGTCACGCGCGAGTGGTCGGCGAGGATCTCGTTCATCGCCACGAGGTTGCTGACGAGCCGTTGCACATCGTTGAGCACCTCCTCGCCGGGCAGCGTGACGTCGAGCAGCGCGCGGGCGAAGGGGCGCGCCGCCGCGAGGAGCTGGCCCTGCTGCGGGATCACCTTCTCGATCCACCACCGCGCGACGTCGGGGAAGGAGAGCAGCCGCAGCGTCTCGCCGGTCGGCGCGCAGTCGACGATGACGACGTCGAATTCGTCGGCCTCGTGATGGCGCCGCAGCGCGAGCAGGCTGAAGAGCTCGTCCATGCCCGGCGGCACCGTCAGCTCCTCGGCGGAGATGCGGTCGACGCCGCGCTGGACGAGCATCTCGCCGAACCAGTCCTGCACGCCGGCCCAGTTGCGCTCGAGCTCGTCCTGGGCGGCGATCTGCTGCCCCCACAGGTTCTCGCTGATCGCCGTCGGCTCGCCCGCCAGCTCGACGCCGAGGGCGTCGGAGAGGCTGTGCGCGGGATCGGTCGACATCACGACCGTGCGCAGACCCCTCGCCGCGCAGCGCAGCGCGCTGGCCGCCGCGACGGAGGTCTTCCCGACGCCGCCCTTGCCGGTGTAGAGAATGGTGCGGGCCGCCATCGCCCGTCAGTCTACGGTCGCGCCACCGAGGCGTCGATACGCCGGCGACCGCTCGCTAGTGGTGGCCCGTTGCCGGGCGGGCGGGGGCCGTCACCGTCAGCGGCGCGGTGATGCTCGCGTGGTTGCCGGCGAGGTCGACGGCGCTCAGCGTCACCGTGAACGTCCCGGCGCGCGGCGCGCCCGGCCACGTCAGCGTGTGGCTGCCGTGTGCGAGCAGCAGCGTCGTCGAATACGGGCTCTGGGCGGGTCCGGTCACCGTGAGGGTGACGGTCGAGATCTTGCTCAGCGTGAACGCGATCGTGGCGGCCTGGCCGGCCTTCGCGCGGCTCGGTGGCGGCGTGAAGACGAGGACGGGCTTGGTCGTCAGGTCGGCCTGGAAGCGCGCCGCGGTGGTGCAGTAGATCGCATCGGGGTCTCCTGGCGGTGGCACCTGACTCGAGTGGGCGCGGGTCGCGACCGCCCCACCGCTCGCCGAGGCGCCGCTCGGCGCCGGGCCGGTCGGGCCCGTCGGGCCCGTCGTCCCGCCCGCGCCCGGGAGCGGGCTCAGCGACTGCGAGGTGCGGGTACACAGGTTCTGCAGGAACGTGATGAGCAGCTCGTGGTAGTTGAGGTTCGACTCACTCGACTGGTCGTACAGCGACCACGCGCCGGTGTCGTACATCGGCACCTCCACGCGCGCCTCGGCATCGCCGGCCTCGAAGAGCTGCTCGCCGAGCGGGTCGCCGGTCAGGTGGGTGTAGTCGTACAGGCCGACGAGTGACTGGATGAAGCCGTTGAGGATGCGCTCGTGCGGTGCGTAGCTGTACTCCAGGTAGTGCGCCCCCGCCGCCGTCGGTACGCGGATGCCGACCGGCGGCGAGGTCTCGAAGATCCCGAGCGCCGCAGCCGCGGCGCTCTTGTACGTCGCCAGGTGGGCGCTCGACCACCCGCGGGCGAGCGCCTGGATCGCGGTGCCCTGGGACAGCCCGCTCGTCCACGGGGGCAGTCCGCCGTCGAACTGGAACAGGTACTCCCAGGCGATGCCGCCGGCCCGTTGCGTAGCGAGCGGGATCACCTCGTTGAGCAGCGCTTCGAGCTTGCTCGTCTGACCGCTCAGCCAGTAGCCGTTCGCCACGCCGAAGGTGGCCAGCCACTGGATCTCGATCCCCTGTCCGGGGTAGTACTCCCAGACCAGCCCGCTCCCGGGGAAGCTGACCCGTGCGTCCGCGTTCAGGAGCGATCCGGTGTTCCACCACTGCGTGTTGCGCTGCAGCGTAAGGAACAGCGCCGGCAGACGCGAGGGGATGAACTCCCCCGCGGCCGCCATCGCCTGCACGTTCGCGAGCACAGCGCCGAGCTCGGTGGCGCGCGTGCCGCTCAGCTTGCCGAGCAGCTGCTTGGCCGCGATGTACTCGCTCAGGTACTGGTGGTGCAACGTCGGGGCCACGGCACCGCTCGTCTCGAGCGCCGCGAGCGCTGCGGACACGGTCGGGCCGCTGGACGACGCCGTCGCCGGCGTGGCGAGCGACGCCACGCCGGCGCCGAGGAGCGCCACACCGACGAGCGCCAGCGCGAGCAGGCGGTGCATGGCGACGATGGTACGCTCGCCGCTGGTGGCGCGGCCTCCCGAGGACTCCGGCCGGCGCACCCAGATTCGTGAACGCACGACACCGGAAAACCAGCGCAGCCCGCGTAGTTGCGCTCCTCGCGGTGGCGGCGGCGCTGGGCTCGTGCGGCGGCTCGGGCCCGAGCGCCACGACGCTGCTGGGCGACGCTCTGCACCCCGGCCAACGGGTGCGCAGCGGCCGACTCTCGCTGCTGTTCGCGCTCACCGGCAGCGGCGCGCACGGGCCGGCGCAGCCGCTGTCGCTCAGCGTGACCGGTCCGTTCGCGAGCCGCGGCGACGGCCGTCTGCCGCGCTTCGCGCTCGCCGTGTCGAACTCGACGCAGGCGCGGACGGGCCCGGTCGAGGCGATCTCGACGGGAAGTCAGTTCGTCGTGTCGATCTCCGGGGTCGCGTTCGTGGCACCGCCGAGCGCGGTCGCGGCCCTGCAACGCTCCTACGCGGTTGCGGCGACGCGCTCCCCGGGGACCGGCAGCACGCCCCTGACCTCGCTCGGGATCGACCCCCTGCCCTGGCTCTCGGACCCGCGCGTGGTCGGTCAGGCCACGCTCGACGGGGTCCAGACGCAGCACATCTCCGCCGGCCTTGACGTGCCGCGTTTCCTCGCCGATATCAACCGTCTCGCCGGGGCCGGCGGCGAGCTCGCGCTCGCCGGCTCCTCGACCCCGGCGGCGAGCCTGTCGCCGACGCAACTGGCCGCTCTGTCGCGCTCGATCGATCACGCCTCGGTCGACGTCTACGTCGGCGCGTCGGACCACCTCCTGCGCCGGCTCGACCTGCGGGCGAGCATCGATCCGGTGCCGGCCGACCAGGCGACGCTCGGCGGCCTGCGCCACGGCGCGCTCGTCTTCTCGCTCGGCTTCGGTGCGATCAATCGCCCGATCACCGTGGTCGTGCCCGCCCACGCGCTCCCGCTCTCCACGCTCGTCGCCGCGCTGCGGCGGCTCGGCGCCGGCGCGGGGGCCGCGACCGCCACCTCGACCGGGCCGAGCACGACCGTGACGACGTCGAGCTCGACGAGCACCGCCCTGCCGCCGGCGCTCAGCGGAGCGGCGCCGCCGGCCTACCTGCGCTGCTACGCGCAGGCCGGGCAGAACCTCGTGGCCCGGGCGAAGTGCGCTCCACTGCTGAATGGGGGCTGACCGCGGCTACTCGAGGTCCTCCTCGTCGGGCTCGAGGTCGTCCTCATCGTCGTCCTCGTCGGTCTCCTCGGCCTCGTCCTCGACATGGTCGCTCCCGTGCGCGACCTGAAACCGCTCCAGCAGCTCGTCGCGCCGATGCTCGTCGATCGGGGTGTCGTCGGAGATGAGCACCCACTCGGCGTCCTCGGACTCCACGGTGTCGAAGATCTCGTGGTCGACGCCGGCCGAGTCGTCGACGACGATGAGCACCTCCGTCTGCGGGTTGAAGTACGTCCCCGGCCGGATCGTCAGCTCATCGAGCTCAAAGCGCCTCTGGTTGGCCATGAGCGCCTTTATACCCGACGTCGGTGACGGTCGCCTGGCGTACCGCGACCGCGCTCAGAGCGCGTCGAGCTGGCGGCGGACCTCGACCTCGACGTCGAGCGGCGCCTCGCCCCGCCGCTCGCGCCGGGCGTTACGCGCGATGACGAGGTCGCGGATCTCGCGGGCGAGCGCGGGGTCGGCGTCGCAGGGGCGACCGGCGATCGCGCCGGCGCCGCCGTCGTGCCCCGTACCGAGCCCGCGCGGCCCGCCCCGGGTGAGGCGCTCGAGCTCGGCCTCGACGTCGAGCTCGGGGCGGCCCTGGCGTGTGCGGCGGGCGTTACGGGCCGCGAGCATCTGGCGGATGTCGTCGTCGCGCTCGGACGAGCGGGAGGGCGATTCGCGCTCGTTCTCGTCGAGTGACAGGCCGCCGCGCCCGATCTGGCCGTACAGGTCCGAGCCCGACAGCAGCTGCAGTCCGCCGGCGATGACGACGGCGGCGACGACGAGGATGGGCAGGAGCTCGACGACGGCGCGCACGGCTCCCTCAATTGTGGCGCATGTGGCAACGCCTGCGACGCCGTACGCGCGGCCTGCGTGATCGCCGAGCTCGCCCGTCGTCGTGTGGGCGCTGCTGAGCGCCGGTGGCCGGGCGCGGCCTTGTCGGCGGGGCGTGCCTCCGCTACGCTTGTTGAACGAGTTGACTGACTAGTCAATCTGTTCCTGCGCGGCGACCGCGAAGCATGGTGTGCGGCCGGCCTCTTCCCGCGCGCAAGCCAAACAGGAGACACGGCAAAATGGTCGATTTCACGCTCACCGACGAGCAGAAGAACCTGCAGGAGTTGGCGCACGACTTCGCGGCCAAGGAGATTCGTCCGAAGGCCTGGGAGTACGACAAGGACGGCACCTGGCCGCAGGACATCATCGAGAAGGCGTGGGAGGTGGGTTTGATGAACACCCACATCCCCGAGGAGTACGGCGGTGCCGGGGTCGGCTACCTCGAGGGCTGTCTCATCGAGGAGGAGATGTCCTGGGGATGCTCCGGCATCCAGACGTCCGTCGGCTGCAACGGGCTCGCGACCGCGCCCGTGCTGCTCGCGGCGAGCGAGGAGCTCAAGAAGGAGTACATCGGTCGCCTGACCGAGGCTCCGTTGCTTGCCTCCTTCTGCCTCACCGAGCCCGACGCCGGCTCGGACGTCTCGGGGATGCGCACGAGCGCCGTCAAGAAGGGCGACAAGTGGGTCATCAACGGCTCGAAGTGCTTCATCACCAACGGCGAGTACGCCAACTGGTACACGGTCTACGCGAAGACCGACAAGGACGCGGGGCACCGCGGCATCTCGGCCTTCATCGTGCCCCGTGACGCCGGCGTCGTGGTCGACAAGCACGAGGACAAGATGGGCCAGCGGGCCTCGAACACGGCGACGATCAGCTTCAACGACGTCGAGATCCCGCTCGACCACCTCATCGGCGAGGAGAACAAGGGGTTCAAGATCGCGATGATGACCCTCGACCGCACGCGACCGGGCGTGGCGGCGATGGCCACCGGGATCGCCCGCGCGGCGATGGAGTTCGCGATCGACTACTCCAAGGAGCGCGTGCAGTTCGGCGTGCCGATCGCCATGCACCAGGCGATCCAGTTCATGATCGCCGACATGGCGACGAAGGTGGAGGCCTCGCGCCTGCTCACCTGGAAGGCGGCTTCGCTGCTCGATAACGGCCAGCGCAACACGCTCGTCTCCTCGCACGCCAAGCGTTACGCGGCCGACTCCGCGATGGAGGTCACCACCGACGCCGTGCAGGTCTACGGCGGCTACGGGTTCATCAAGGAGTACCCGGTCGAGAAGCTGATGCGCGACGCGAAGATCATGCAGCTCTACGAGGGCACGGCGCAGATCCAGCGCCTCGTGATCGCCCGCGAGACGCTGCTGCCGCGCCGCATCGAGGAGCCCGCGTCCGCCGCAGTCTGACGACGCCGGCCCCGCGTGCAGCACGCACGCGGGGCCGCCGCGCCGGGCGGCGCGCTATCCCAGCGACACGGTCTGGCTGAGGTTCGAAGCCTGCGGGCCGCCGGCCGTCTGGATCGCGACGCGGTACACGCCGCGGTGCACGCGCAGCAGCCGGCTGAAGTGCGACACCGACCCGCCACCGGACGGAAGGGCGCTCCCGGCGACGGTGACGAACCCGTGCCTCGGCTTGAGGCGCTCGAAGCCCACGAGGGCTCCGGGCTCGGGCGGGCTGACCGTTCCGGAGAAGCGATCGACCCCCGCGTGGCGCGTGCGCGAGATCTGCAGCGTGACCCGCACGGCCACCGACTCGGTGACGACCTGGCTGACGGCCGGCGGGGCGGCGATCGCGACGACTCGTAGCTGCGCCGTCTGCTCGAGCCCGAGGAAGGGGAACTGGAAGCTCCCCGCCGGGCTCGTGATCTGCGGGTTGCCGATCGTCTGGAAGCCCTGCGTGTAGGGGAACGGGTTCGCCTGCAGCACCACTTCGTGGTTGGCGCTGCCGGTGCCCGATAGCGTGCCCTCGACGGTGAACGGGTCGCCGAATACGACCGGGTTTGGGGTCGTCGCCAGACTCAGGCTGAGCGGGATCACCGCGGTGGTGAACGACTCGATCTTGCCGTCCGCGGTGCCGCTCGCGCCGGTCGCCACGATGCGGAAGTAGTACTTGGTGGCCGGCACCAGGCCGCTGATGGCCGAGCTGAAGGGGACGGTGGCGTGGCCGTTGCCGAGGGGCGTCACCGGCGTCGAGGTGCCGAGCGCGGGCGTGGGCCCGTATTGGAAGCTCGCGACGGTCTCGCCGCCAACGGGGTTGACGAGGCCGGTGAGCGTGGCCGAGGCGAAGGTGACCGCGCTCACGCCGCCGGTCGACACCGCCGGGACGGCCGCCTGCGCGCCGACCGGAGCGAGCGCGGAGAGCGCCGCCGTCGCGGCGACGGCGATGGGGAAGATGCGTCTGTAAGAGTTCACGGACCTCACCCTACCCGGGTGGAGCGGGCATAAGCCGCGGCGCGGGGATGCTGCGCTAGATTTGGCGGCGCCGCAGCGCCGGTGGCTCCGTCGGCCGGGCCGGCCTTCGCGGGTGGCGATGCGGCTGCACCCGCCGCGACCCCGATCGAGATCCAGCGAGGAGACGCCATGTTCGTGTTCAAAGCCGCCGTCGTCGGCGCCGGCACGATGGGGGGCGAGATCGCGCAGGTGATCGCCTCCGCGGAGATCCCCGTGGTGCTCAAGGACGTCGACGACGGGCTCGTGCAGGCCGGCGTGGACAAGGCGCGCCAGGTGACCGCTGCGCAGCTCGCCGGCCTCGTGGCGAAGAAGAAGCTCAGCTCCGAGCAGGCCGACGCCGAGCTCGAGGCCGTGCTCGGGCGCATCGAGTCGACGACGAGCTATGACTCCTTCGGCGACGTCGACTTCGCGATCGAGGCGGTGCCCGAGCGCATGGAGATCAAGCATGCGGTGTTCGAGGAGCTCGACGCCGTCACCCCGGGGCACGCGATCCTCTCGTCGAACACGTCGTCGCTGTCGATCACCGAGATGGCCGAGGCGACGAGCCGGCCCGAGCAGGTCGTCGGGTTCCACTTCTCCTACCCGGCCTCGATCATGCGGCTCGTCGAGGTCATCGAGGGCGACGAGACGTCGCTGCAGACGCTCCAGGCCGCCGCCAACTTCGCGCAGTCGATCCGCAAGATGCCGATCACCTGCGGTGAGGTGCCGGGGTTCGTGCTCAACCGCATCCTCAACTCGGCGGTGGCCGAGATCTGGCGCCTGCAGGAGGAGCAGGGCCTCGACATCGAGGCGATCGATCGGGCCGTCGGCGAGTCGAAGGTCGCCCCGATGGGCCCGTTCTTCCTGGCCGACCTGCTCGGGCTCGACAGCGTGCTGAAGGTGGCCGAGCACCTGTACGCCTCCTACGGCGACCGCTTCTA
Source organism: uncultured Solirubrobacterales bacterium (assembly GCA_963710725.1). Classification (GTDB taxonomy): domain Bacteria; phylum Actinomycetota; class Thermoleophilia; order Solirubrobacterales; family Solirubrobacteraceae; genus CAVQBJ01. The sequence continues at coordinate 825,057 of CAVQBJ010000001.1, forward strand.
CGTGCACCAGGGCATGCGCGATCTCGTCGCCGCCGGCAATCTCGGCCAGAAGAGCGGAAGGGGCTTCTATGAGCACGCCGGCTGACACCGGGCTCGACGTCGCGGCCATCGCCGAGCGCTTCGCGCTCAAGGCGCTCGTCGAGGCCTGCCTCGTGCTCGAGGAGGGCGTGGCCACGACGCGGGACATCGACCTGGCGATGATGACCGGCGCAGGTCTGGCGCCGCCCCCGTTCGCACGCGCCGATGCGCAGGGCCTCGACGTCGTGCTGGCGGCGCTGCAGGCCGCGGTGGCCGAGCACGGCGACCGCTTCGCACCGCCGCTCGTCCTGCGCCGTCTCGTCGCCCAGGGCCGCCTCGGTCGCAAGACCGGGCAGGGGTTCTTCCCGTATCCCCGGCCAGACGCCGGCGTCGGGCCGGAGGCGGCCGTCAAGCTCGAGACGCGGGAGCTGCCCGAGGGGCACGACGTGGCGATCGCGTGGCTCGACCGGCCGCCGGCCAACTCGATCGCACCCGAGGTAGTCGAGGAGCTGCGCGCGGCCTGGGAGCAGGTCGAGCGCGCGCCGCGGGTCCGGGCCCTCGTGATCGCCTCGGCCAATCCCCAGCTGTTCTGCGCGGGCGCGGACATCAAGGCGTTCACGCGCATGGACGCCGACGCCGGGCGGGCCCTGCTCGACGAGATGCACGGGCTCCTGCGCGCCTTCGAGCGATCGTCGATCGTGACGATCGCCGCGGTGAACGCGCTCGCCTACGGGGGTGGCTGCGAGCTCGCGATGGCGTGTGATGTGCGGATCGCCGCGCGCTCGGCGACGTTCGGGCAGCCGGAGATCAACCTCGGGATCGTCCCGGGCTTCGGCGGCACGCAGCGCCTCCCGCGTCTCGTCGGCGAGGCCAAGGCGCTCGAGATGAACCTCACGGGTGAGCCGATCTCCGCCTACGAGGCCTTCGACCTCGGGCTCGTCAACCGGGTCGTCGAGGATCACGAGCTGCTCGACAGCGCCCTCGCGTGGGCACGCCGACTGGCCGGGCAGGCGCCGCTCGCCGTCGAGCAGATCAAGCGCGTCTCGGGCGTGGCGGACCTCGACGCCGGCATCGAGGCCGAGAAGGGCGCGTTCGAGGCGGTGTTCGCCTCGGAGGACGCAGGCGAGGGGATCGCAGCCTTCCTCGGCAAGCGCAAGCCGAGATGGCACCGACGTTGAGCGACGGCCTGTCGGTCGGCACCGCGCGCCTCGCCGACCTCGTGCGCTCGGCGCGCTCGGTCGTCGCGCTCACCGGCGCCGGGATATCGGTGCCCTCCGGCATTCCCGACTTCCGGTCTCCGGGCACCGGGATCTGGGCGCGCGTGGACCCGATGGAGGTCGCGCACATCGACGTCTTCCGGCGCGATCCCGAGCGCTTCTGGGGGTTCTACGGAGACCGCTTCGCGACGCTCGGCGACCGCGAGCCCAACGCTGCCCACCGCGTGCTCGTCGAGCTCGAGCGGGGCGGTCGCCTCGACGCGGTCATCACCCAGAACATCGACATGCTCCACCGCAAGGCCGGCACGAACCGGCTCGTCGAGGTCCACGGGAGCATCGCGCGCGCCACGTGCCTCGCCTGCGGCGCGCACGTGCCGGCCGACGAGGTGCGCGAGCGCCTGCGGGCCGATCCGCAGTCTGTGCCGCACTGCGCCTGCGGCGCGGCACTCAAGCCCGACGTCGTGCTGTTCGGCGAGCACCTGCCGGTCGACGCGATGGACGAGGCACAGACGCTGTGCGCCGGGGCCGACGTGCTCTTGTGCATCGGCAGCTCGCTCGAGGTCTATCCGGTCGCCGGGCTGCCGCTGCTGACCCGTCGGGCAGGCGGCAACGTCGCCATCATCACGCGCGGCCCGACGCCGCACGACGCGATCGCCTCGGTCCGCCTCGACGGCGACGTCGTCGACGAGCTGCAGGCGCTGCTCGCGGCGCTCGACGACGCCTAGAGCGTCTACGCCGGAGCCGGGCTTGCGTGGCTGTGTCGCAGATCGCGCGCCGGGTCGATCCCCCAGCGCGCGGCGACGTCGGCCAGATCGTCGTCGAGCGACCAGGCGTCGGCACGTCCGGGCCCGGCGTGGTCCGGGCTCGCGCCCTTGAGGGCCATGCAGCCGGAGTTGTCGCCGATCGCACGGATCGCCCGCACGGCATCGTCGCTCAGACGGACCTCGGCGGGGACGGCGGCCAGGTCGCGGCGCTTGTCCTCGACCGGCCGCGCGTCTTCACCGGACTCCTGGATGAGCGTCGGCGCGACGCAGGCCACGGCCGGATGCGCGAGATCCCACTGGCAGGCGAGCTGCAGGAGCGTCAGGTCGGCCCGGTCGGCGATCGGACGCATCTGCTCGAGGCGCGCGCAGCCCTCCTGGACCCAGCCCGCCGGGCGGAAGCTGCGGTGATCGCCCGGCGCGAAGGCGTGGCCCGGGCGTACGTCGTCGTGGAACAGGCCGCCGTAGTCCACGACGCGCGCGATGACCTTCACGTCCCGGGCCTGCGCCGCGCCGAGCGCGAGCTCTCCCGGCCATGGCTCGAGCGGATTCAGGATCAGCATCGCCCAGTCGATCGCGTCGCCGTACCGCTCGACGCAGTCGATGAAATCGAGCGTGAACCCGTTGGCCGGGCCCGGGGCCACGCCGAGCAGGCGGGTGAGCCCGTCCTCGCGCAGGCGCGCCATCGCGTCCCACACCGCCGGATGGCTGTAGCCGAGACGATCGGGATTGTGCAGGAGCAGCAGATCGAAGCGGTCGCTGCCGAGCCGCTGCAGGCTGCGCTCGGTCGCCATGCGCAGGTAGTCGAGGTACGCGTGGGGGCCGCGGAGGCGCGGATCGGTGAATCGGGGGAAGCCCTTCGGACCGTCGCGCTCGCCCTCGTAGAAGTCGTGGCCGACGGCCCCGACGAGGCAGTAGGAGTCGCGCTCGCGCCCGGCGAGGGCGCGTCCGAGCAGCGCGTCGGCGTCACCGGTGCCGTACACGTCTGCCGTCAGCACCGTGGCGATGTCCTCGCCCGGGGCGAGCAGCGCCTGCAGGCGATCCTCGGGCAGCGCCTCTCCGAAGCGCATGAAGCGCCCGCCGCTCCAGGTGCCGATCGCGGTGTGCGTCGGGTCGATCACGAGTGCAGATGCTACGCACCGCCGTCGCGCGGGGGTCCGGGGTTTGTACCGACGGTGCGCCGGTGCCCCCCCGGGGTGACGCCGAAGCCGGCGGCGGTGCGGGCCCGCAGCGCCGCCTCGAGGCGCTCGAGCGCGTGGCGTACCGATTCGGGCGCGGGCGCCGCCGCGCCCGGACCCACCGCCTGCGCGACCCGCTCGCTCAGGTCGCTCAGCTCGGCGAGGCGCCCGCGGAGGTCCTCGCGGCCCTCGCCGTCGAGCTCGCGCAGGGCGAGCGCGTAGGCGTTATGCAGCTCCCAGGCGGCGTGCAGCAGGCGCCCCTCGTCGAGATCGAGGCGCGCGCGGAGCGCGAACTCCTCGGCCGCGAGGGCGGGGTGGCGTCCGCCGAGGAGCACGGCCATGCGCTCCTGGGGTCGCAATGCGGCCGCGCGGCGCACGCGCCGCGCGGTCACCCGGACCTCGTGGGCCGCGTGCCAGCGCCCGTCGGCGACCGCCTCGCCCTCGCCGAATCCGGCCCGCGCGATGAGCGCCTGAGTGGCGTCGACCTCGTGGACGCACGGATCGGCGGCGGCGATGCGGTGCGCGAACAGGACGCGGTTGATCACCGACAGCCCGGCGTGAACCGTCTCGCCGTCGGCACGGTGCAGCCACTCCCGGGCGGCGTCCTCGTCGGCGAGCGCCGCCGCGTCGATGATGGTCGCGCGCGCCGTCGCCACGGGTGCCGGGTCCGCGGTCGTCGCGCGCCGGGTACGACGGTCCCGCAGCAGATGCCGGCGCGGGGCGCCGAGCGTGGCCAGCACGACGACGTGCTGCGCCTCGCCGTCCTCGCCGCGGAGCAGATAGCGCCCATCGGGCGGGCCGAGCGCCCACGGGAACTCCGCCTGCACGAAGGAGAACAGTGCCACCACCGCGCCACGGTAGCCCGTCGCGCGATGGCGCGCGCGCGGTACGCTCTCGCCATCGCCGTCGCCACACCCGACCAGGAAGCGAAGGAGCATGGCTGATCAGAACGCCAAGGAGAGCATCCGTGGACGCCTCACCGCTCAGACGGAGGACGCCTTCGGCAAGCTCGCACAGGACCTGCTCGAGAACCCGTTCATCAACAGCGCGATCACGCGGGCGTTCGACGCCCGCGAGCGGGCATCGCAAGCTCAGGAGCTGGCGATGGGTGCGCTCAACCTCCCCTCGGCCGCCGACATGGAGCGGCTCACGCGGCGGCTGCGCTCGGTCTCCCAGCGCCTCGAGGGCATCGAGGACGTGCTCGACCGTCTCGAGCGTCGCGGCGCGGCCGCGGACGACGAGGGCGCGGTGCAGGCCCGCATCGCCGGTCTGGAGGAGCAGCTGGCGCTCCTGACCCGGTCGGTCAGCGAGCTCGGCGAGCGGCTGCCGGGCGCGAGCCCCCCCGTGCCGCAGGCCCAGGAGCGCCTCGCCGTCGAAGCGCCCGCCGACGGGTCGGCGCCGCGCAGTCGCGCGAAGGCGGCGAGCACCGCCAAGGCCGCGACGGTCGCCAGCGAGCGCTGAGCGCCGCGGCGCTCAGCCCGCCGTCGGCTCGCCAGCGGCGCTGAGTGCTGCGATGGCGATCGCGCCCATCGCCTCGGACGCGGCGACGAGTTCATCGTCGTCGATCCGCTCGCGCGTGCCGTCCTCGCCGAAGCAGTCGCTCACCGCCAGCACCCCGCTCGCGCGTAGGCCGCGGCGCGCGGCGACGGCGAACAGCGCGGCGCACTCCATCTCGACGGCGAGCGCACCATCGCCGGCCCATCCGGGGTTCCGTTCGGCGTCGGGCTCGTAGAAGAGGTCGGTGCTCACGACCGCCCCGGTGCGCAGCACGCGTTGCGCTCGCCCGCCGTGGTTGCCGGCCGGGCGGTGGCCGTCGTAGGCGGCGGCCAGCGCGCCGGTGAGCGCCGGGTCGGCGCTCACGCGTTCGTCGACGCCGAGCGCCCGGCTCGTTCCGTCGGCCGCGATCGCCTCGGCGGCGAGCACGAGGTCGCCGAGGCGCAGCCCGCGGTGGAGCGCGCCGCACGTGCCCACGCGCACCGCCGCACGAACGCCGAGATCGGCGAGCTCCTCGAGCACGATCGCGGCGCTCGGACCGCCCATCCCCGTGCTCTGAATCGTCAGCGGCGCGCCGTCCGGGGCGGCGCCCGTGTATCCCCAGAGGCCGCGATGATGGTTGAACATCTTCGGCTCGACGAGCAGCGACTGGGCGAGCAGCAGTGCCCGCCCCGGGTCCCCGGGCAGGAGCACCCGCTCGGCGAGCGGTGCGGTCGGACGCAGATGCAGGGTCGGTGCCGTCAAGAGAGCTGCCCGGCGGGGCCGCGTGACTTTAATGCAGCCCGTGGCGAGCGGCCCGCGACGACGCGAGGTGCGCCGGGCCGTTACAACTGTGCTTCGCAGCTACGGGGCCACCTGCGCCCGCGGGCGGCATCGACAGAGGAGACAACATGGCAGCGACGTTCAACTCGGCCAAGGAGTTCCGCGAGGTGTTCGATCGCCTGTTCACGCTCATGAGCGAGGACGAGGAGATGGGGCCGCGGCTCCGCGACGCCGACGTGCCGCAGCGCTTCGAGTTCGAGGATCTCGACCTCGTCTTCAACGTGCGTGCCGGCCGTCCCGAGGAGGGGGTCAACCTGCACTGGGAGTGGAGCGACGACGTCGACTGGGCGCCGAAGGTCCGCATGACGATGTCCTCCGAGACCGCGAACAAGTACTTCCAGGGCAAGGAGAACATCGCGCTGGCCATCGCCCGGCGCCGGATCAAGACCGGAGGCGACGTGAAGGCTTCGCTCGCGCTCATACCGATCACCAAGCCGGTCTACCCGCAGTATCGGGCGATGGTCGCGGCCGAGTACCCGCACCTCGAGGTCTGACCGGGTTTGACACCGCCGACGCCGGGGAGTAGAGATACCGTCAAGAGGATGTACACCGACCTGAGAGTGGGCGGCTTGCCGCCCGCGAGGCGCCGTCGGACTCAGGGCGAGCGCCGCAGGTCGACGCAGCGGGCCGATCCGCCCGCAGGCGGCGGGAACCACCGTTTCCCGCCGCCGTTGCGTTACCGCTCCGACGTCGCCGCCGCCCGGTGAGCAACCTCGAGCTGAGCAGCGTCGCCGAGCGCGCCGGCGTCTCGCCGGCCACCGTTCGTCGCTGGGTGCGCGAGGGTCTCGTCCCGCCGTACGAGGGCTCCTGGACCCCTGCGGCGGCCACCCAGGTCCGGATCATCGCGCGCCTGCGCGCCCGCGGGCACTCGCTCGCCGACATCCGCGCCGCGAGCGATGGCGGGCAGCTCGCGTTCGGCTATGTCGAGGAGGTCCTCCCGTCGGCCGCGGGCGACCACACGCTCCAGGAGGCCGCACGGATCACGGGGCTCGAGCCGGCGCTCATCGAGCGGATCTACACGACGATGGGGTTTCCGTCGCTGTACGCCGACCGCATCTCCGACGCCGACCTACAGATGCTCGGCCACGCGGCCGCAGTCCTCGCCGCCGGCCTGCCGCTCGTCGCGTTCCTGCAGCTGGCGCGCGTGTACGGGCAGGCGCTCGCGCAGATCGCGGATGCCGAGGTGCGCCTGTTCCACATCTACGTGCACGAGCCGCTGATGCGAGAGGGGGTGCCGAGTCTCGAGGTGGCCGAGGAGATGGAGAACCTCACCCGAGAGCTGCTCCCGCTCGCCCTGCCCCTCATGAGTCATGTGCACGCGCGCTTCCTCGCCCACTTCGTCGAGCAGGACATCGTCGGCCACATGGAGAACGACCTCGCCGACGACACGCTCGACCTCGGGCGGCTGCGTGTGGCGATCGCCTTCGCCGACCTCGCCGGTTACACGCGGCTCACCGAGGAGCGCGGCGACGAGCAGGCCGTGAGCACCGTGGAGCGCTTCATCGAGGCCGTCGAGCACACCCTTCCCGACGACGCGCGCGTCGTCAAGTCGCTCGGCGACGAGGTGATGGTCGTCGGCGCCGACGCCTCCGCGCTCACCGAATGGGCGGTCGGCTTCAAGTCCGTGCTCGAGGCCGACATCCCCGCGCCGCGCATCGGCGTCCACTACGGGGAGACGCTCTACCGCGATGGCGACTACTACGGTCGTGAGGTCAACCAGGCCGCACGGGTCGTCGCGCGCGCCGCCGGCGGTGAGGTGATCGTCACCCGCCCCGTCGTCGACGCGGCCAACGGCGCCCTCCAGTTCGAGCGCATCGGCGAGGTGCTCCTGAAGGGCTTCTTCGAGCCGACCGAGCTGTTCCTCGCCGCGGAGGCCGCCCGATGAGCGAGCGCGACACCGCCCCTGAGGAGCCGCAAGCCGCGATCGACGCCGTGCTCGAGGCCGCGCGCGCCGCCGGCCTGGCCGACGAGCCGCGGGTCGCGGTCGTGATGGTCTCGGGGGGGCGCGACTCGGTCTGCCTGCTCGACGTGGCCGTCGCGCTGCGCGGTGCCGCCGGCGTCCGCGCGCTGCACGTCAACTACGGGCTGCGCCCGGCGGCCGGGGCGGCCGAGTCGCTCGTCGCCGCGCTCTGCGATGCGCTCGGCGTGGAGCTGCTCGTACGCCGTGCCGTACGGGAAGACGACGCCGGGAACCTGCAGGCCTGGGCGCGCGACGCGCGCTACGGGGCGGCCACCGAGCTGGCGCTCGACTGCGACGGCATCGTCGCCACCGGCCACACGGCGACCGATCAGGTCGAGACGGTGCTGTACCGCCTCGCCGCCTCGCCGGGCCGGCGCGCCCTGCTCGGCATGCGCGGTCGTCAGGGCCTGCTGTTCCGCCCCCTGCTCGGGGTCAGCCGTGAGCAGACCGGCGCCTACTGCCGCGCGCGCAGCCTCGCCTACGACGACGACGACAGTAACGAGGGCGACCGCTTCGCGCGCGGGCGCGTGCGTCACGGACTCGTCGCCGCGCTACGCGACGTGCACCCCGCCGCCGAGCGCAACGTTCTGCGCACGGCGGCGCTGCTCCGCGACGAGGCGGTCGTCCTCGACGAGCTCGTCGATGAGACCCTCGCGGGAAGGCGCGCGCTCGAGCTCTCGCGCCTCGCGGCGCTCCCCGCGGGCCTCGCGCGGCTCGTCGTCATCCGGCTCGCCGAGGACGCCTCGGGCCGCCTCGTGCCCGCGGCCGGACGCCGACTCGACGAGTTGCTCGTCCTCGGCCGGGCCGGCGGCAGCGCGGCCCTCGATCTCGGCGACGGCGTCCGGGCGATCGTCGAGTACGGCGTGCTGCGCATGACCGCCGGGGACGAGCAGCCGACGCCCGCCGCCGTACGGCTCCCCGTGCCCGGGCGGGTGCGCTTCGGCGGCTGGGAGCTGCGCTGCGAGGTGGGGCCGGCGGCCGCTGCGGCGGCCGCCGGTGGGGCGCCCCCTGCCGAGGTCACCGCCGTGTTCGACGCCGACATTGCCTCGGGCCCGCTGCTCGTGAGGGCGTGGCGGCGGGGGGATCGCATGGAGCCGATCGGGCTCGGCGGTTCACGGACGCTCGCCGACCTGTTCATCGACCGCCGCCTGCCGCGCGCGCGGCGCGGGACGATCCCCGTCGTCGAGGCCGCCGGCCGGATCGCCTGGGTGCCGGGGATCGCCACCGACGAGCACTTCCGTGTCGGTGCCGCGACCTGCCGGCTGTTGCGTGTGCGCGCCGACCCGGGCGACGCTCACTAGAATCCGCGCCTGCCGCGCCTGGCGAGCTCACGGCGCGGGATCGCCGCGCCGACGCCGCCACCGCCGCCGACCTCCCCACGTGTCCGAACAGAGCGACCCCGCCATCGGCGAAGTGCTCGTCAGCGCCGACGCGCTCCAGGAGCGGGTGCGCGCGCTCGGCGGCGACATCTCGCGCGACTACGCCGGCCAGCCGCTGCTGCTCGTCGGGGTGCTCAAGGGCGCCGTCTTCTTCCTGTCCGACCTCATGCGCTGGATCACCATCCCGGTCGAGATCGACTTCATGGCCGTCGCCTCCTACGGCTCGGCGACCGACTCATCGGGGGTCGTGCGGATCCTCAAGGACCTCGATGTGGCGATCGAGGGCCGCGACGTCCTCATCGTCGAGGACATCGTCGATTCCGGGCTCACGTTGCAATATCTATTGCGCAATCTCGGCTCGCGCAACCCGAACTCGCTCGAGGTGTGCGCCCTGCTCACCAAGCCCGAGCGTCGCAAGGTCGATCTGCCGACGCGCTACATCGGCTTTGAGATCCCGAACAAGTTCGCCATCGGCTACGGCCTCGATCACGCCGAGCGCTACCGCAACCTGCCATACGTCGCGGCGCTGGCCGGCAGGCCTTAGGGTGCCCGGTGCGTCCTGGGGCGTTGAGCGCTCGTGGTACGCTAGGCGCCTGGCCGTAGCCCCGTTTGCCGCCGACGCCGGAGGCGTCGCCCTTTCATGAGCCGCTTCTTCAAGAGTGCCTTCTTCCCGATCCTGATCGTGGTCGTGCTGGCGTTCTTCGCTCAGCGGCTGATCGCGCCGAGCTCGCCGACCGGCCCTGTGCACAACTACGGCACGCTCATCTCGAAGGAGTTGCCGAGCGGCGAGGTCAAGTCGGTCGACATCAAGACGAAGGGCAACGAGGTCGACGTCACGCTCAACGACGGCACGAAGTACTCGACCGGATACGTCGATAACGCGATCCCGGCGCTGCAGAGCGAGCTGCAGCAGTACAAGGTGCCGTTCAACGTGGAGGCCGACAAGACGAGCACGCTGCTCTCGCTGCTCACCTACATCCTCCCGTTCCTCATCTTCATCGGGTTCTGGATCTTCATCATGAACCAGGTCCAGGGCGGCGGCTCGAAGGTCATGTCCTTCGGCAAGTCGCGGGCCAAGCGCCTGTCCGCGGACTCCCCCAAGATCACCTTCCGTGACGTCGCGGGGGTCGACGAAGCCGTTGAGGAACTCCACGAGATCAAGGAGTTCCTCGAGAACCCCAAGAAGTTCCAGGCGCTCGGGGCGCGCATCCCGACCGGCGTGCTGCTGTACGGCCCACCGGGCACCGGCAAGACGCTGCTCGCCCGCGCGGTGGCCGGCGAGGCCGGAGTCCCCTTCTTCTCGATCTCCGGATCGGACTTCGTGGAGATGTTCGTCGGAGTCGGCGCCTCGCGCGTGCGCGACCTGTTCGAGCAGGCCAAGCAGAACTCGCCCTGCATCATCTTCATGGACGAGATCGACGCCGTCGGGCGCCATCGCGGCGCCGGCCTCGGCGGCGGCCACGACGAGCGCGAGCAGACGCTCAACCAGCTGCTGGTCGAGATGGACGGCTTCGAGGCGAAGGACAACATCATCATGATCGCGGCCACGAACCGGCCGGACATCCTCGACCCCGCGCTGCTGCGGCCCGGACGCTTCGACCGTCAGATCGCCGTCGACCGCCCCGACCGCAAGGGCCGCGCCAAGATCCTCGAGGTCCACACCCGCGGCAAGCCGCTGGCCAAGATCATCGACATCGACGCGCTCGCCGGCCAGACCCCCGGCTTCACCGGCGCCGACCTCTCCAACCTCATCAACGAGGCCGCTCTGCTCGCCGCCCGCCAGGGCAAGCGCGAGATCGGCCAGGATGAGCTCGAGGAGGGGATCATGCGCGTGATCGCCGGCCCCGAGAAGAAGACGCGCGTGATGAGCGAGAAGGAGCGGCTCATCACCGCCTATCACGAGATGGGCCACGCGATCGTCGGGCACTTCCTCGAGCACTCCGACCCGGTGCACAAGGTCTCGGTCATCTCGCGTGGTCAGGCGCTCGGGTACACGATCTCGATGCCGCAGGAGGACCGCTTCCTCACCACGCGGGCCGAGCTGAACGACACCATGGCGATGACCCTCGGCGGTCGCGCCGCGGAGGAGATCGTCTTCGGGGAGATCACCACCGGCGCCTCTAACGATCTCGAGAAGGTCACCGCGACGGCCAAGCAGATGGTCATGCGCTTCGGCATGAGCGACCGGCTCGGGCCCCGGGTGTTCGGGCACGACCACGGTCAGCCGTTCCTCGGCCGCGAGTTCTCCACCGAGCCCGACTACTCCGACGAGATCGCCCGCGAGATCGACGACGAGGTGCGGCGCATCATCGAGTCGGCGCACAAGCGCGCCACCGATCTGCTCAGCGAGCACCGCGAGGACCTCACCAAGATCTCCGAGATCCTCGTCAAGCGCGAGACGATCGAGAAGGAGGAGTTCATCGCCCTCCTCGACGGCAAGACCGAGGCCGAGGTGTTCGGCGTCGACGAGCCGACGACGCCCGAGCTTCCTCCGGCCGCCCCGAGCCCCGCCGAGCGCGCCGGGCGCGAGGCGCCGCGTCCGCTCCCGCGCCCCGGCCTGGCCGGTGGGACCGCGGAGTTCCGCGGCACCGATGGCGATCTGCCCGAACTGACCTGACCCGGTCCGCGAGGCGTACGCTTCGGCCTGCGGGCGCGGCTCGTGCTCGCGTTCCCGAGGCCTGGGAGGTTGTCATGACCGTGAGGTTGCATCGCTGCACCGCGACGTTCGTCAGGGGTCCGCACCCGTGCTGGCAGGTGCAGAAGGCGCTCGACGAGGCGGGCATCGAGTTCGAGGTCGTCAAGCACCCTTCGTTCCCGCGCGGCAAGCGCACCGAGGTGATCGCCCTCACGGGCCAGAAGCTGCTCCCGGTGATCGAGATCGAGGATGGCACCGCGGTGCGCAAGCAGTCCTCCGAGCTCGTGGCGGAGATCCGCGACGGCCGTCTGTTCGCCTCACAGTCGGCGTAGCGCGTCGCCGCCGCTCGGCGGTCGGGGCGGGCGTCGGTGGACGGGACGGGAGTGGGACCGGCGCGGGGCGAGTGCGTGGGCGCCTGCGGCCGGCCGCCCCCACGAGCCCAAAACGCCGGCCCGAGCGCACGAGACCCTGACCGCTGCGCCCCGTGGGTCGCGCCGCGCGTCCGCGAGCGTGCGCCATGATGCAGTCCCATGACGAACCCGAGCACGTTCGCACTGATGGGGATCATCAACGCGACCCCCGACTCGTTCTCCGACGGCGGCCTGTATCTCGATCCGGGCGCCGCGGTGGCCCACGGGCTGGCCCTCGCCCGCGAGGGGGCGGCGATCGTCGACGTCGGCGGCGAGTCGACGCGACCGGGGGCCGAGGCGGTGTCGGCCGCGGAGGAGCGCGAGCGCGTCCTCGCCGTCATCGAGGGGCTCGCCGCCGCGGGCGTCGGCGCGGAGCTCTCGATCGACACCTCGAAGGCGACCGTGGCCGAGGCGGCGCTCGCCGCCGGCGCCGGACTGGTGAACGACGTGACGGCGTTGCGCGGTGACCCGGCGCTCGCCGGACTGGTCGCCGATCGTGGCGCGCGCTGCTGCCTCATGCACATGCTCGGTGCGCCCCGCACGATGCAGCACGCGCCGCACTACGAGGACGTCGTCGACGACGTGCGCGCGTTTCTCGAGGAGCGTCTGTCGTTCGCGGTCGGCGAGGGGATCGCCGAGGAGCGCATCCTGCTCGATCCCGGGATCGGCTTCGGCAAGACGCTCGAGCACAACCTCGAGCTGCTCAGCCGCCTCGGCGAGCTGTCGGCGCTTGGCCGTCCGCTGGTGATCGGCACCTCGCGCAAAGCCTTCCTCGGCCGCCTCGCCGCGCGCGGGCCCGGCGAGGCCCCGCCCGCGCCGCGCGAGCGCCTGGCGGGCACGATCGCCACGTGCGTGATGGCGCTCGAGCGAGGGGCGACCGTCTTCCGCGTGCACGACGTCGCCCCGGTTCGCGATGCGCTCGTCGTGGCGGCTGCTACGTTGACCGGGCCATGGATCGTGAGGAGCAGGGCGACGAGCCCGACGACGTGAGCGGCGAGGAGCCGGTCGACGACTCCGGGTACGACGACGGCGACGAGGACGGCGCGCCCGAGACGGTCGTCACGATCGAGATCAGCGGCCTGTCGCTGTACACGCATCACGGCGTCACGGCGGCCGAGCGCGAGATCGGTCAGCGCCTGATGCTCGACCTGCGGCTCGACGTCGGAGAGTCCGATGCGACCGTGACCGACCGGGTCCAGGACACCGTCGACTATGCGGAGGTCTGCCAGCTCGTGGCCCTGGTCGCCCAGCAGCGCTCCTACCACACGCTCGAACGCCTGTGCAGCGCGATCGCCGATCGGCTGCTCGACGACTTCGAGCTCGAGGCGGTCTGGGTCAAGGCGGCGAAGCCCGAGCCGCCGATCCCGCTTCCGGTCGAGGAGGTCTCGGTCGAGGTGTGGCGCGAGGCGACCGACTGAGGCCCGGGCTGCGCACCGGGTATCTCGGTCTCGGTAGCAACGTCGGCGACCGACGCTCCTCCCTACAGCGGGCGGTCCACGCGCTCGCGCACCACGGCGTGACGGTCCTCGCGAGCTCGTCGGTGTACGACACCGATCCGGTCGGGGAGGTCCTCGACCAGTCGCCCTTCCTGAACGCCTGTCTGCGCGTGCAGACCGAGCTCGACGCGCTCGCGCTGCTCGATGCGGCGAAGGCGGTCGAGCGCGATCTCGGTCGCGCCCCTGGCGGCCTGCGCCACGGGCCGCGTGCGATCGACGTCGACGTGCTCCTGCTCGGCGACGAGACGCTCGAGCACGAGCGCCTGACGCTCCCTCACGAGCAGCTGCTGACGCGCCGCTTCGTCCTCATCCCGGCGCTCGAGCTCGCCCCCGAGCTCACCGCGCCGGATGGCGGCCGGCTGGCCGACGCGCTCGCGGCGCTGCCGCTCGATGAGGGCGTGCGCTGGGCCGGGCCCCCGCTCGAGTTCTGACGCCGCGGCGGATCAGACGTCGACCGGCTCGGCCCGCCAATCGGCCGGCATCGTCCCGAGCGGGATCTCGCCGGCGAGCGGCGGGAAGTAGCGGCGCAGCTCGTCGCAGCGATGCTCGGCGATGATCGGGCGCACGTCGGCGAAGCTCGCCAGCAGGCGCAGCGAGGAGCCGACCTGCAGGTCGGCGGCGTTGGGCTCCTCGCCGCCGAGCAGCCCGGCCTCGATCCACCCGTCGATGCGCGCCAGCTGCGCCGGCAGTTCGCGGACGTCGTTGCGCACGCGCTGCTCGTCGGCGCCGGCCAGGCGGGCCATCAGGCGCGCGGCGAGCGGGGCGCTCGGGCGCACCAGCGCCGCGGGCACGAGCAGGCGCGCGCCTTCGGCGTAGCTCTCCATCGCGGCCGGGCAGCGCATGAGCAGCACGTCGCTGATGCGGCGCGCCGCCGACTGCAGCTCCTCGTCGCCCCACTGCTCGATGGCGAGCAGCTCGGCGCGTCGCGCCGGATCGGCGGGCAGCAGCGGCGGCTCGGGTACGAGGCGATCGAGCTGGCGCATGATCTCGCGCGAGCCGGAGATTCGCTCGCGGCCGATCGGTCCGTCGTGCACGATGAGGCCGGGGACCGTGCGGGCGCCGTACACCAGCTGCCCGACCGCCGCGGAGACGATCGGCGGCAGGTCGATGCGGGTGTAGGTGATGCCCTTGCGCTCGAGCGCCGCCTCGACCGCCGCGCACGGATGCGAACCGGGGATCACGTACAAGGTCGCCTTCATCGGTTGCGAGCATAATGCCGCGCGTGCTGCTCGTTGTCGACGTCGGGAACACACAGACCCACTTCGGGACCTTCCGCGACCGCGTGCTCCAGGAGCACTGGCGCTTCGCCACCGTGCGCCAGTCGACCGCCGACGAGCTCGGCGCGGCGCTGCGCAACCTGCTCGAGCTGCGCGAGGTCTCGATGCGCGAGATCGACGCCTCGATCGTCTCGTCGACCGTGCCCGCGCTCGGCCCCGAGTGGCGCGACATGGCGGCGCGGTACCTCGGTCACGAGATGCTCGTCGTCGGGCCGGGGGTGCGTACGGGCATGCCGATCCGCTACGACAACCCCCGCGAGATCGGTCCCGACCGGCTCGTCAACTCCGTCGCCGCTCACGATCGCGTCGACGGGCCGTGCGTCGTCGTCGACTTCGGCACCGCGATCACCTACGACATCATCTCCGGCGAGGGCGAGTATCTCGGCGGCATCATCTCGCCGGGCGTGGAGATCTCGCTCGAGGCCCTCACCGAGCGAGCGGCGGCGCTCCCGAAGATCGACGTCAGCGCGCCGCGCTCGCTCATCGGCAAGACGACGGTCGACGCGATCCGCTCCGGCGTCGTGTACGGCACCGCCGGCCAGGTCGACTCGATCGTCCGCCGGCTGCGCGACGAGCTCGGCGCCGAGACGCACACGATCGCCACCGGCGGCCTGTCTGGGGCGATCGTGCCCTACTGCGAGACCGTCAACGAGGTCGACGACCTGCTGACGCTCACGGGCCTGCGTCTCATCCACGAGAAGAACGCGTAGACGGCTGATCGCGCGAGCGCGGCACAATGGTGCGGTGACCGACCTCACCGCACCCTGGTCCCTGGGCCCGCTGCGCGTCCCCAACCGCGTCGCCCTCGCGCCGCTGGCCGGCATCGGCAACTGGTTCGTCCGCCTGCAGGCCCGCCGCTACGGCGCCGGCCTGGTGGTGTCCGAGATGGTCTCGAGCTTCGGTGTCCACTACGGCAACGAGCGCACCTGCAGCGAGCTGCTGCACATCCACCCCGACGAACGCGACGGCGGCATCGTGTCGATGCAGCTGTTCGGCTCGGATCCCGACGTGATGCGCTCCGCGGCCGCCCGGGTCGCCCAGGCCGGCGCGGACGTGATCGACCTCAACATGGGCTGCCCGGTGCCGAAGGTCTGTAAGACCGGCGCCGGCGCCGCGCTGCTGCGGGAGCCCCAGCGGGCCGTCGCGGTCGCGCGTGCCGCGGCGGAGGGCAGTGGGCTGCCGGTCACCGTCAAGCTGCGTTCCGGGCAGCGGCCCGGCGAGACCGACGGCGCCGACCTCGCCGAACGTCTGGTCGCCGATGCCGGCGTCGCCGCGATCGCCTTCCACCCCCGCTCGGCGGCCGTGCATCACAAGGGCCAGCCGGACTACGCGCTCGCCGCGCGCGTCGTCGAGCGTCTCGACGTGCCGGTCATCCTCACCGGTGGCCTGCGGGACGCGGCGGCCGTGCGCGCGGCGTACGAGCAGACCGGCGCGACCGCCGTGATGCTCGCCCGCGGCGCGCTCGGCAACCCATGGCTGTTCGCCGAGCTCCTCCAGGGCCGCGCGGCGCCGTCGCGCGCGGAGGTGCTCGCCGAGCTGCACTGGGTCTGCGACCGGGCGGCGGAGCACCTCGGCGACGAGCGCGCCGGGCGCTATCTGCGCAAGTTCTACCCGTGGTACCTCGAGCGAATGGCCCTGCCGCGGCCGGCGCTCAAGCGCGTGCAGGAGGAGCTGCAGCGCCTGGAGACCCTGGCCGGGGCGCGTGCTCGCCTCGACGCGCTCGCGGCGGAGGACGCCGCCTCCCACCGCGAACGGCGTGCCACGACGCCGGCGCTGTCGGGCGCGCGGTAGTCACGGCGGGCCCGTTCCGACCCGGGGTGACCATGCGTCCAGCACCCTCCCGGAGGCCACGGGACACCCCGCTATACTGCGCGCTCGCTCACCCCCCTGGGGGGCCGCGAACCCCGCCCGCCCGGCGGGTTTTGTACGCGGGCCCTGAAACGCACAGCCGGACGCGAGGGTTACATTGCCGAAGGACGTCATCCTCACCCACGAAGGCCTCGAGAAGCTCCAGGACGAGCTCGAGGTGCTCTCCACCGCGAAGCGACGCGAGGTCGCCGAGCGCATCAAGGAAGCCCGCGAGTTCGGCGACATCTCCGAGAACTCGGAGTACGACGACGCCAAGAACGAGCAGGCGATGCTCGAGCAGCGCATCGCGTTGCTGCAGGAGAAGCTGCGCATGGCCACCGTCATTGACGCCAAGGACGTCTCCACGGACGTCGTCCAGGTGGGCTCGGTCGTGCACGTGAAGGACGAGAAGACCGGCAAGTCGGTCAAGTACACGATCGTCGGCTCGGCCGAGGCCAAGCCCGAGGAGAACAAGCTCTCCAACGAGTCGCCGGTCGGGCGTGCCCTGCTCGGACACAAGCGCAACGACATCGTCGCGGTGCAGGTCCCCCGCGGACCGGCCCGCCAGTTGAAGATCACGAAGATCGACGTCGGCGTCTGAGCGCGCCGCCGCCGGGCGACTCGGGCCCACCGGCCCCGCCCGCCCTGCGGCCGTAAGATCGCGCACATGAACGCCGACCCCGACGAGCCGGCGCGCGAGGCCGACGGCAGCGAGGGGGCCCTGCCCGAGCTGATCGCGGCCCGCCGCGGCAAGGCCGAGCGCCTGCGGGCGGCGGGCATCGAGCCGTTTCCGCACGCCTTCCCGGGCGTCACACCGATCGTCGAGGTCCTGAGCGCGCACGAGGACCTCGCCGCCGGTGAGGACACGGAGGCCCGATACCGCGTGGCCGGCCGGTTGCGTGCGAGGCGCGGACAGGGTGGGATGGCCTTTCTCGATATTGAGGACCGCAGCGGGCGCATCCAGCTGCAGGCCAAGCGCGACCTCCTCGGCTCCGAGCGGATGGATCGGCTGCTCGATCTCGACCTCGGTGACCTGCTCGGGGTCGACGGCGTGGCGTTCCGCTCGCGCCGGGGCGAGCTGACGCTGCGCGTGGAGGACTTCACGCTGCTCGCGAAGTCGCTGCGCCCGCCGCCCGACAAGTTCCACGGCCTGCAGGACGTCGAGACGCGCTTCCGACACCGCGAGCTCGACCTGATCGCCAATCAGGAGGCTCGGGAGCTGTTCATCACGCGGGCGCGCGTGATCGCCGCCGTGCGGGGATATCTCGATGAACAAGGCTTCATCGAAGCGGAGACGCCGGTCCTGCAGCCGCTGTACGGGGGTGCGCTCGCTCGTCCGTTCGTGACTCACCACAACGCGCTGGACCGCGATCTGTACCTGCGCATCGCCACCGAGCTGTATCTCAAGCGGCTCATCGTGGGCGGCCTGGAGCGCGTCTACGAGCTGGGCAAGGACTTCCGCAACGAGGGGATCTCCTTCAAGCACAACCCCGAGTTCACGGTCATCGAGTGGTACGAGGCGTACGCCGACTACACCGACGAGATGACGCGCGTCGAGGCCGTCGTGTCCCAGGCCGCGCAGGCCATCGGCTACGACGGTCCGCTCAACCTCGCCCCTCCCTGGCCGCGTCGGCGGTTGACCGACGCGGTCGCCGAGGCCACCGGCGTCGATCCGCTGGCCCATCGTGACGCGGCGGCGCTGACCGCGATCATTCGCGAGCGTGGGCTGCTCGAGGACCCGGAGGGGCGCACGTGGGCGCAGCTCGTCGACGAACTGCTCTCCAAGCACGTCGAGCCCGCGATCACCGACCCGGTGTTCCTGATCGACTACCCGGTCGAGCTGTCGCCATTCGCGAAGGTCCATCGCTCCGAGCCCGGGCTGGTCGAGCGCTTCGAGGCGTTCGCCGGCGGCATGGAGTTCGCGAACGCGTTCACCGAGCTCAACGATCCCGACGAGCAGCGGCGGCGCTTCGAGGCGCAGCGGCGCTACCGCGACGAGGGCGACGAACACGCTCAGCCCTTCGACGAGAGCTTCCTCGCCGCGCTCGAGCAGGGGATGCCCCCGACGGGCGGCGTCGGGGTCGGCATCGACCGCCTCGTCATGCTGCTGACCGGGCGCCGGTCGATCCGCGAGGTCGTCCTCTTCCCGGCCCTGCGCTGACGCGGGCACGATCTGGGCGCACTTTGCGCCGCAGGGGATGGGAGGACCCTCAGCCGGACCCTCGCATGCGCTCAGGCCCGGGGGGCCGATTGGTAGACTGGTCGCGGGGGTGCCGACCGGGCGGGCACTCATCTTTTTCGCGTTTTCTGACGAATAGAGAGGTACCGGAGCGCCACCGTCCCGCCAACCACCTATCCTCGACTACCAGCGCGCCGGCGGTGCGATTCAAGTGACCACAGCCACGACCGACCAAAGGCTTAAGACCAGACCACCAGCACACACGTAGCGCTTCGCGCGTCGCCTCGACGCCGTATTCGCAGGAAGGAAGCAGGGACATGTTCGAGCGATTCACAGAACGAGCCAGGCAGGTCGTCGTTCTCGCGCAGGAAGAGGCGCGGACGCTCAAGCACAACTACATCGGCACGGAGCACATCCTCCTCGGTCTGCTGCGCGAGGAGGAGGGGCTTGCGGCGAGGGTGCTCGAGAGCCTCGACATCACGGTCGAGCGCGTGCGCGCGCAGGTGGTCCGGATCGTCGGTTCGGGCGAGGAGGTCACGTCGGGGCAGATCCCGTTCACGCCGCGAGCCAAGAAGGTGCTCGAGCTGGCGCTGCGCGAGGCGCTCAGCCTCGGCCACAACTACATCGGCACGGAGCACATCCTGCTCGGCCTCGTGCGCGAGAACGAGGGCGTCGCGGCCCGCATCCTGCTCGACTTCGATGCCGACTCGGAGAAGATCCGCAACGAGGTGATCCGCATGCTGTCGGGGCCGGGCGGACGCCGCCAGGGCCAGACCGGCGCGGGCGCCGGAGCGGGCGCCGGCTCGGGTGGGTCCGAGGGCAAGAAGTCCTCGAAGCTGCTCGACCAGTTCGGAAGAAACCTCACCAAGCTCGCCGCCGAGGGCAAGCTCGACCCCGTCGTCGGGCGCGAGACCGAGATCGAGCGCATCATGCAGATCCTCTCTCGGCGCACGAAGAACAACCCGGTGCTCATCGGCGAGCCCGGCGTCGGCAAGACGGCCGTCGTCGAGGGCCTGGCCCAGCGCATCACGAACGCCGACGTGCCCGAGCTGCTCAAGAACAAGCAGATCTACACGCTCGACCTCGCGGCCCTCGTCGCGGGCTCGAAGTACCGCGGAGAATTTGAGGAGCGCCTCAAGAAGGTGATGAAGGAGATCACCCAGCGCGGCGACATCATCCTGTTCATCGACGAGCTGCACAACCTCGTCGGCGCGGGTGCGGCCGAGGGCGCGATCGACGCGGCCTCGATCCTCAAGCCGGCGCTCGCCCGCGGCGAGCTGCAGACGATCGGCGCCACGACGCTCGACGAGTACCGCAAGTACCTCGAGCGCGACTCGGCGCTCGAGCGGCGCTTCCAGCAGATTCGCGTCGAGGAGCCGACGATCGAGCAGACCGTCGAGATCCTGCGCGGCCTGCGCGACCGCTACGAGCAGCACCACAAGGTGCAGATCACCGACGAGGCCCTGCAGGCCGCCGGCGATCTCGCCGATCGCTACATCTCCGACCGCTTCCTGCCCGATAAGGCGATCGACCTCATCGACGAGGCCGCCTCGCGGATGCGCATCAAGTCGATGACCTCGCCGCCGGCCAACCGCGAGCTCGAGGACGAGATCGAGACGACGCGCCGTCAGAAGGAGGCCGCGATCGAGGCACAGGAGTTCGAGAAGGCCGCGGCGCTGCGCGACAAGGAGCGCAAGCTGTCCAATCGCAAGCGCGAGCTCGAGGAGGAGTGGGAGTCCGGCGAGTCCGGCGAGCGGCCCTCGATCGGCGAGGAGGAGATCGCCGACATCGTCTCGATGTGGACCGGCATCCCGGTGTTCAAGCTCACCGAGGCCGAGACCCAGAAGCTCATGCGCATGGAGGACGAGCTGCACAAGCGCGTGATCGGCCAGCACCCGGCGATCGAGGTGATCTCGAAGGCGATCCGCCGTTCGCGGGCCGGCCTGAAGGATCCCAAGCGCCCGACCGGCTCGTTCATCTTCCTCGGGCCCTCGGGGGTCGGGAAGACCGAGCTCGCGCGCACGCTCGCCGAGTTCCTGTTCGGCGACGACGACGCGATGATCCGCATCGACATGTCCGAGTACATGGAGAAGCACGCGGTGTCGCGCCTGGTCGGCTCGCCTCCGGGCTACATCGGCTACGACGAGGGCGGCCAGCTCACCGAGGCGGTGCGGCGCAAGCCGTACAGCGTGCTCCTGCTCGACGAGATCGAGAAGGCGCACCCGGACGTGTTCAACATCCTGCTGCAGATCCTCGAGGACGGCCGCCTCACCGACGCCCAGGGGCGCACGGTGGACTTCCGCCACGCGATCGTGATCATGACGTCGAACATCGGGGCCGCCGAGATCGCCCGCAACACGCCGCTCGGCTTCGCGGTGTCCGAGGACGAGACCGGCATCACCTACGACGACATGAAGAACCGGATCATGGGCGAGCTCAAGAAGGTCTTCCGGCCCGAGTTCCTCAACCGCATCGATGACGTGATCGTCTTCCACAAGCTGCAGAAGGACGAGATCAAGCAGATCGTCGAGCTGCTGCTGCTGCGGATCCGCGAGTCGATGGCCGAGCGCGAGCTGCAGCTCGAGCTCACCGACCCGGCGAAGGACCTGCTCGTCGAGAAGGGCTGGGATCCCGCCATGGGCGCCCGTCCGCTGCGGCGCGCGATCCAGCGCTACATCGAGGATCCCCTGGCCGACTTCGTGCTGCGCGAGGAGCTCACGCCGGGCGCGACGGTCGTCGTCGATCCGATGCCCGAGGGCGAGGACGGCGAGGTGCGCCTCACGGTGGTGGCGCCCAAGAAGCAGAAGACGCCGGTGGGCGTCGGGGCGGAGGGCGGGACGCCCGAGCTCGCCGAGGGGGCCGACGCTCCCGTGGCCGATCCGCCGGCCGAGAACGCTCCCGCCGAGTAGCTTCGCGTAGACGTCTCGCCGGCCCGTCTTGCGGGCCGGCGGGCCGCCGTGCTTCGCTGCGGGCACCCTTCCGCTCCGATCCTCAAGGACCAGCGCTGGGTGCCGATCTCTCTGGCGACCGCGCGAGCGCCGACGAGGAGATGTCAATGACCGAGGCTGCCGGCTTCACCCACGCCCCCGCGCAGGATGCGGGGATCGCTGCTGTCCCATCGCTGCCGTTCGAGGTTGCGGGCTTCACGGCGCACAACATTGAGTTGCCCGGCGGACTGCAGACGGCTCCGCAGTTCGGGCTGCTCGCCGACGATCAGCACGCGCAGGCGGCGTTGCGCTCGGCGCTTGCGTTCGCACCGATCACCGACCCCGGTCGCCCGCCGCGCGTCGCCGACCTCGGGTGCCTGGAGGGCGGCTATGCCGTGGAGTTCGCCCGCGCCGGCTACGAGGCGATCGGCATCGAGGCGCGAGAGAAGAGTTTTCAGCGCTGCGAGTTCGTGCGCGAGGCAGTCGGGCTTCCCAACCTGAGCTTCGTCCACGATGACGTCCGAAACATCGCGCGTCACGGGCCGTTCGACGTGGTCTTCTGCTGCGGCCTGCTGTACCACCTCGAGGATCCGGCCGCGTTCTTGGAGCTCATCGGCGCACTGACCTCGCGCCTGCTCCTGCTGCACACGCACTTCGCCACCGTCGAGCCGCCGTCGACCTTTCCGCTCGGAGAGCTGACCGAGCACGAGGGTTTACGTGGTCGCTGGTATCACGAGTTCTCCGCGGACATTACGCGTGAGGCCATGGAGGATTCCGTGTGGGCGTCGTGGAACAACCCGGTCTCGTTCTGGCCAGTGCGCAATGAGCTGCACTATGCGATCCAGCGCGCGGGGTTCCCGCTCGTCTACGAGCAGCTCGACTGGCTCGGTGACATTCGCGCGAGCGGCTACATCGACGAGCACAGCCGCAGCCTGTTCGTCGGCGCCAAGCCCTGACAGCACGCTTCGCCGAGGGTTCGCGAGCGTCCACCTAGAGCCGGCGCGGCACGATCGTGGCGCCCGGGGCGACGCGGCCGCGTCAGCGACGGACGGAGCGCAGGAGCGAGTCGACGGCGTCTGAGCTGCGCCGCGTGGGGTGGGGGGGCAGAGCCGGGGCAAGACCGCGGTCGTCCCAGATCCGCCAGGGAGCGTCGCCCCCGTCCCACAGCTTGCGCAGGTATTCGACATCGCGGATCGTGTCGGCGCACTGCCAGAACCCGTCATGCGGGAACACTCGGAGCTCGCCGTCGCGCACGAGACCCTCGAGTGGCTCGCGTTCGAGCACGCAGGTGGGATCAGACGAGAGTCGCTCCAGCACGTCGCGTTGGAAGACGAAGAAGCCGCCGGAGATGCGGTCGCCGCCCTCGGGCTTCTCGGCGAACCCGGTCACGACGGGGCCGTCGAGTACGAGCTCGCCGAACCGCGACGGTGGGATCACGCCGGTGACGGTCGCCAGCCGCCCGTGCGAGCGGTGGAACTCGAGCAGCCTGTCGATGTCGACGTCCGCGACGCCGTCGCCGTAGGTGCACATGAACAGATCCGCGTCGCCGAGCGCGTGCTCGACGCGCTTGACCCGCGCCCCGGTCATCGAGCTCTCGCCGGTGTCGACGAGCGTGACGCGCCAGTCCTCGATGTCGCCCGTCGCGTACTCGACGGCACCCTCGGCGAGCGAGATCGTGACGTCGGAGCGCAGCGCGTGGTAGTCGAGGAAGTAGCGCTTGATGACGTCGCCGCGGTAGCCGAGGGCACAGACGAAGTCACCGAAGCCGTGCGTGGCGTAGATCTTCATGATGTGCCAGAGCAGCGGCCGGTCGCCGACCTCGACCATCGGCTTGGGCCGGTACTCGGTCTCTTCGCGCATGCGCGTGCCCAGCCCGCCGCACAGCAACACGACGCGGGGGGCGCTCCGTTGACCGTCGAGGGACATGTCAGCCTCGTTATCGGCTGGGATGGACGGAGGTTGAGCGGGCCTCAAGTTCCGGTCGAGGGCGCCGAGTACGCGGGCATGGGCACCACCCCTGTTCCGCTGCTGGTGACCGGGGCGTCCGGCTTCGTCGGCGCTCGTGTGGTCAGGATGGCGATCGATCGCGGCCACCCTGTGACCGCCCTCGTCGGGCCGCAGTCGAGCGTGGACCGGCTCCTGCCCCTGCTGCGCGACATCGAGCTGGTGCGCGCCGACATCGCCGATGCCGCCGCCGTGCAGCATGCCGTCTCGACGGCCCGGCCCGTGGTGTGCGTGCACCTGGCCGCGGTGGGGGCCGTCGTGCTCGACGACGACCTCGAAGGGCTGCTGTCGACGAACGCCGTCGCCCCGGTGCTGCTCGCCCGGGCGCTTGCGCGGGCCGGCGGCCGCCGCCTCGTGACCGCGGGGTCGAGCTCGGAGTACGGCACCGTTGACGGCGCCATGGAGGAATCGATGGCCGCCGACCCGGACGACTTCTACGGCGTGGCAAAACTCGCCGGCGGGCTGCTCGCGCGTATCGTCGGCGTCCGGGAGGGTCTGGAGACGGTGCATCTGCGTCTCTTCTCGGTGTACGGTCCCGGTGAGGATCCCCGGCGCCTGGTCGCGTCCGTCGTCGACTCACTGCTCGCCGGCCGGCCGATCTCGCTGACGCCCGGCGATCAGGTACGCGACTTCGTCTATGTCGATGATGTCGCCGAGGCACTCCTGGAGGCGGCCTGCCGCCCTCGCCCGGCTGGGACCACCGTGAACGTCGGCACCGGTGTGCAGACGACCGTGCGCGAGCTCTGCTCGATCGTCGCCGACCTCGTCGGCGGCCACGACCTGCTCCGCTTCGGCGAGCGCGCCTATCGTCCGGGCGAGCGCTTCAGCTGGAGGGCGTCGACGGCGCTCGCCGAGCAGACGCTCGCCTGGCACGCGCGCACCTCCCTGCGCGCAGGTCTCGCACTCACGGTCGAGCAGGCCCGCCGTGACCGGCTCGCCGAGGTCGCCGCATGAGCACCGAGGAGCGCGCGTACGAGATCCGCCGGCTCGCTCTCGAGCTCGCGCTCGGAGCCGGCACGTGCCACATTGGCTCGGCGTTCGGGATCGCGGACATCCTCGCCGTCCTGTTCTTCGACGTCATGCCGGTCGATCCGGATATCGCCGGCGCGCCGCTCAGCGACACGTTCATCCTCAGCAAGGCCCACGCCGGGTCGGCACTGCTGTCGGCGCTCGCCCTCCGCGGCGACATCGATCGCGCTCAGCTCGAGCGCGAATACTGCCGAGACGGCGGCGCCTTCGGCGGTCACGCCGAGCGCGGGACGCCGGGAGTGGAGGTCAGCGGCGGCTCGCTCGGCCATGGGCTCTCGATCGCCGTCGGCCGGGCGATCGCGGACCGACTCGATGGCCGACCCCGCCGCACCTACTGCCTGCTCGGTGACGGCGAGACCGACGAGGGATCGGTGTGGGAGGCCACCGCGATGGCGGGACGCCTCGGATTGGACGGGCTCGTCGCCATCGTCGACGCCAACGGCCACCAGGGCCTCGATCGGCAGCTGCCGACGGATCATTGGGCCCGCTACGCCGCACGCTTCGAGTCGGCGGGCTGGGAGGTCGCGCCGGTCGACGGGCACGACCACGCCGCGCTTCGAGCCGCCTTCCTCCCGCGCGGTCACCGACCTCGGTGCGTCCTCGCGCACACGCTCAAGGGCAAGGGGCTGCCGTTCATGGAGGGACGCTTCGATTCACACTACAAGTCGCTGCGCCCGACGGACCGCGAACGCGCGCTCAGCGCGCTGGAGCAGGCGAGGACGGCGGCATGAGGGACGCCTTCGCCGCCGCGCTGACCCGGATCGCGCTCGCCGACGAACGGGTCTGCCTGGTGCTCGCCGACCTCGGTGTCGGCGTGTTCGACGGCCTCGAGCGCGGCGCGCCGGAGCGCCTGTTCAACGCCGGCGTCGCCGAGCAGGCCATGGTCGGTGTCGCCACCGGGCTCGCGCACGCCGGCAAGCGTGCGGTCGCCTACTCGATCGCGCCCTTCATCACCTCGCGCGCGCACGATCAGGTGCGTATCGACGTCGCTGCCGGTCGGGCAGATGTCACGCTCGTCGGGGTCGGTGGCGGTGTCGGCTACGGCTACCTCGGTCCCACGCATCACGCGATCGACGACCTCGCGGCGATGCGTGCGCTTCCCAACATGACGGTGCTCTGCCCGTGCGACCCGCACGACGCGGCCGGCGCCACCGAGGCGGCGCTCGCGCTCGACGGTCCGGTGTACCTGCGCCTGGGCAAGAACGGCGAGCCGCCGTTGCTTCCGGCCCGAACGTCATTCACGATCGGAGCGGCGGCACGCGTCCGCGAGGGGCGCGACGTGACGATCGCCTCGACCGGACCGATCCTGGCCAGCGCGATCGTCGCGGCCGAGGAGCTCGCGCAGGACGGCATCGACGCGGCGATCCTGCACTTCGGGACCGTCAAGCCACTTGACGAGGAGGCGGTCCGCGACGCGCTCGACGCCACCGGCCTGATCGTCGCGCTCGAGGAGCACTCCGTCATCGGAGGCTTCGGTGGCGCGATCGCCGAGGTGGCAGCGGAGGTGGGGATCGGACGTGTCGTGCGCGCCGGGTTCCCCGACCGCTTCGTCGACGAGGTCGGTAGTCGCGAGCACATCCTCACCCACTACGGCCTCGACGCCGCCGGGGTCAGGGCTCGCGTTCGCGCTGCGCTGCAGGTCGCACGGACGCCGCGCATCACGGCCGGTCAGGGCGCCGCGAGGAGCGCGCGATGAGCTGGGCCGTCCATCGCCGGGGCGCCTGTCGCGTGTGTGGATCTTCGGACGTGGCACCGTTCCTCGATCTCGGTGACGCCCCGTTCACCGATGATTTCGTCGCTCCCGCGCAGGCGGGCCGCGAGTTCAGCGCGCCGCTGAGCGTGTCGGTATGCCGCGCGTGCTGGACGGCGCAGACCCAGCACGACGTCGAGGTCGGTGAGTATTACCGCGACTACAACTACAGCGTGGCCGCATCGCCGTTCGCCCAGCGGTTCATGGCGCGTCTCGCCCAGCAGACGATGGCGACCTACGGCTTCGGTCCCGGCGCCAAGGTGCTCGAGATCGGCTCGGGCGACGGCGCGCAGCTCGCCCGCTTCCAGGCTCTCGGCGCCCGGGTGCTCGGATTCGAGCCGTCCGCCGACCTGTGCGCGAGCTCGCGCGCGACGGGCGTCCCCGTCATCGAGTGCCTGTTCGACGAGCGGACGGTGGCCAGCATCCCCGCTGAGCTCCGCCCTGCGGACGTCGTCGTGCTGACGTACACCTTCGATCACCTCCCCGAGCCGCTGCCGTTCCTGGCAGCCGTCGGCACAGTCCTTGACCCGTCGCAGGGCGTGCTCGTCATCGAGGTGCATGATCTCGAGCAGATCGTGCAGCGCCGTGAGACGTGCCTGTTCGAGCACGAGCACTCCGTCTACCTCACCAGTCGCTCGTTCGGCCGGTTGCTGGCCCGCGCCGGCTTCGAGCTGCTCACCACCGAGCTGGTGCCGGAGGCCGAACGGCGCGGCAACTCCCTGCTCATCGTCGCGGCGCGCGCCGGCAGCCGTCACGTGCCGGGCCGTGTCGCCGACAGTCCGCCCGACTTCGAGCGCTGGGAGACATACGCGAGCTTCGGCGACGCGGTCGCCGAGAGTCACGCGGCGCTGCGACGGCACGTGCGCGACGCGCGTGCGGCCGGACGTCGGGTTGCCGGATACGGAGCGGGGGGACGCGGAGTGATGACCCTCGCCGTCGCCGACCTCGGGCCCGACGACATCGCCTATCTGTGCGATCGCAGCCCCCACGCCCACGGGACGCTGGCGCCGAAGTCGCACGTGCCAATCTGCGACCCCCGCCGGTTGGCTGACGACCCGGTCGACGAGGTGATCGTGTTCTCCTACGGCTACCTCGACGAGATCCGCGAGCAGCTGGCGAGCGAGCTGCCGGCCATGCCGCGGCTCACCTCCGTGCTCGACCTGTTGCGCCCCACGGCGCACGCCTGAGGCTCACGCCTGAAGCAGCTCGAGCGGTGACCCGAGCACCGCGATCGTCCCCCGGAAGCGCAGTCGGCCGCGCAGCTCGGCGACGATCTCGTCGCGGTAGGCCAGCGCCGTCAGCACGACGAGGTCGACGGGGTCCTCCAGCAGCCGCTCCGGCGCCACCACGGGAAGATGGGTCACGGGCGTCAGCCGACCCTGCTTGTGGGGGTCCGAGTCGACGACGTAGGCGAGGCCCTCCGCACCGGCGGCGGCGAGGCTGGCGAGCCCCTTGGCGCCCGATCCCCACGCTGCCGCGCGGCGTCCCCGCTGCGCGGTCGTGGCGAGCAGGGAACCGAGCTCGTCGGCCACGGTGGCGACCGAACGCGCGAGCGCCTGAAAGTCGCGCGCGGCATCGACTCGCACGAGCGCCTGGAGGTACTCCCCGCCCATCCCGCGTGTGATCTCGAGCACGAGGAAGCCGTTGCGCTCGAGCGTCCGGGCGAGAGTTCCGGCGCTGAAGTAGTTCACGTGGTCGCGGAAGAAGTCATAGAAGCGAGCGTGCTCGAGCGCCTGCTCGAGGCTCGGCACCTCGACGAGCCCGACCGCCTCGTCGGTCAGCGAGCGCCGGATACCGCGCAGGAAGTCGTTCGGATCGGGGATGTGCTCGAGCACCTCGCGGGTGGCGAAGGCGTCATAAGGGCCATTCGGGATTCCGAGCTCCTCGGTGACGTAGCCGGCGAGGACGTCATGTCCGGCCGCGAGTGCCAGCTCACGGAAGCTCGCCGATGGCTCGATACCCGTCGTGTCGACCCCGAGCTCGCGCAGGATCCCGAGGTAGTGCCCGTCGCCGCAGCCCACTTCGATGACCCTGCGCCCGACGAGCGCGAATCGATCGACGAACGCGTGGGCCTGCGCGTGCTGGAACTCGCGCATCTGCGGCGAGTGGCTGACGGTCATGACATAGTCCGCGTAGTACGCCGGCTCGGGGTCGACTGCGAGCTGGACGAGACCACAGCGCTCACAGCGGTAGACCTCGAGGCTGATGGCCACGTCGTGGACGATGTCCTCGGGGCGCAGCAGATAAGAGACGTTGGCCGGCGCGCGCACGAGCTCCAGCTGCAGTGACAGCTCAGATGTCCGGCAGACCCGACAGGAAGCGCTCGGCGCCACGATCAGATGCTACGGACGGGCGCCGACGCGGCCCGCACCCACCGTGACGCGCCGATCGTAGAAGGCCGCTCGAACGCTCTCAGTGGCGCGCTGCGCCTCGACCGGGGCCTCGAGCGGCCCGACCGACTCGCCCGAGAGCAACTGGGCGTAGCGGGGCCCGAGAACGTCCCACGTATAGCACCTGCCCCAATGCTCGTAGCCCGCTGCGCCGAGCGTCTCGGCGGCCGCCGGGTCAGCGAGGAGGAAGTCGATGGCCTGGCCGAACAGGTCCAGTGGGAGCACGAGCCCACCCGCGTGATCATGGGCGGAGCCGCACGTCGGCGTGGCGATCCAGGGGCGACGGCGGCTCATCGCCTCGAGTAGGACGAGGGGCGTCGCCTCGGCGAGCGACGGCAGCAGGACGGCGCTCGCCTCGTCCATCGCCGCCGCGACGCTCCCCGCGCCGAGAGGCCCGCACGGGAACACGCGGTCGTCCTCGTCGGCAAGTTGCTCCACCTGGGCAGCGATGTCCGGCATCCGTGGCGACGGCGCGCCGATCAGTGCGAGCGTCCAGTCTCCGGGGTGATCGCGCAGGGTGCCCAGCAACCCGAGGTGATTCTTCTCGGGCCACATGTTCGCGACGAACAGGAGCATCGGCCGGTCCGACGGGATGCCGTGCGCCGACCGGAACTCGCCCGCAGCGGCGGTGCGCTCGACGGCGTTGGGAACGTACACGCCCGGCAGGCCGAGGCCCTCGAGCAGCCGTACGTCGTGACCGGCACGCGAGCTGAAGCCGATGACGTCGGCCGCTCCTAACAGCTGCTCGTAAGAGCGCAGGAGGGCCGGGTCCTCGCGAAGCTGACCGCTGTTCTCGGCGTTGATGCAGGGTACGACGACGAGCTTGGGGCCGGGCTTGGGCAGCCGCAGGCTGCTCACCAGCGGCCACGCGGTCGGCGCCGAGAACACGAGCAGACCGTCGTAGCGCCCGGCGTTCACGAGGGCGCGCAGTCCGGCGAGCGGGTCGCCGCTGATCTCGTGGATGCGCATTCCGCGGTGCTCGAGGCTCGTGCGACCCTCGAGCGCTCGCGTGGCGATCTCGACGGTCATGCCGTGCGTCTGGAGCGCGGTTCCAGCCATCTCGGCCAATCGCTCCGAGCCCCCGACCGACGGATGGAAGTAGTCGACGGCGATGAGCACCCGCCCGGCCGGCACCACGGGCGGGCTGCCGCCGCCGTCTCCCGCGGTTCGCGCGAGGCGCGCTGTGACGTCGGCCAGGTCGTCGACGACGTCATGACCGAGTCCTGCCGCTCGGACGAGCGCCTCGTGAGCCTCGCCGAAGTGCCGTCGCGCGCTCAGCGTCGACGCGAGCCGGCGCCAGACGTCCGGCTCAGTGGGTGCCAGCTCCGTCGTCCGGCGCCGCCAATGCGTGGCCTGCACGAGATCGGCGGCGCCCTCACAGACGCTCGCGAGGTTCTCGAGCGCCGGCACGTAGCCCGGGTCGTCGGCCAGGACGCTGCACAGCAGCGTGTCGGCTTCGCCGTCGCGCCCGTCGAAGGCTGCGAGTACCGCGAGGTCGTTGCGAACCTGGGCGCGGCGCTCGGGTCCCGCGAGCGCCGCGGCCTGCTCGAGCAGCTGGCGGGCAGCCGGCACCTGCCCCGCTTCAAACGCCTCTTCGGCCGCCTCGAGCAGCGAGTCGACTTCGCGGGTGCTGGCGGCGCTGGCGGTCATCGTGGGGCTGCCACCGGGCGTGCCGGGGTGTTGCCGACGATGACGGCGTGGTTCTCGCGCGCGGCTTCGTCCTCGGGCGCCGCGAACAGGGCCGATTCTGCGGCGCCGGCGGCGGCCGGATCGCCGAGACGGTGCAGGGTGACGGCGAGGTCGTTCCAAGCCATCCCGAACGTCGGCATCAGCTCGGCCGCCTCTCGGAACTGCCGCGCGGCTTCGCACAGGTCGCCCCGCTCGAACGTCGCCTCGCCGGCCTCCACCAGCGAAGCCGCCTGCTCATCGACCCCCGAGGCCTTCGCGGCTTGCGCGAGCGTGGGCAGGACCTCGCGCAGCGACCGCTCGCGCGCGATCGACCACAGGTACCAGCGCAGCCCCGCCGACTGTGGAAAGCGCTCCACGGCGGCGATCAGGTCGGCGACCGGGTTGCGTTGCCAGTGATCGTAGGCAAAGCCCCCGCAGTAGAGCCCGTCGAGGCTTCGGGCGAATTCGGCCTCGCTCAGCCCGACCCGGAGGCCCTCGTCATAGAGGGCCAGGAAGTGCTGCGTCTGGAAGATGTGGGCGCGATCGCGCCAGCTGATCGCCTGCGAGCCGTGAACCATGTGCTCGGCCGCCACGAGGCACGGACCGTCGTGGCCTGCCGCGTAGTACCACAGCAGCGGCGCGTAGGCATTGTCCGTCTCGATCGCGCGGACCGCGTCCTGTAGCCGGTCGCGACGGACGATCGACGCCGAGGCGAAGGTCAGCCAGTGATGGTACGCCCGATAGAGGTCTGGGCCGGTGGTGTAGCGCTCGACCGCACCGGGCGCGGGCGACCCGCCGACCACGTTGGCGTCCTCGTCGACCCAGTGGTGCGGGAGGAACAGCCAGCTTGGACGCTCGGCCACGAGCAGCGCTCGAGCGGTGTCGAGCGCGCCGGGCACGAGCACGTCGTCGTCGCAGAAGATCCACGCGTAGTCGGCGTCGGGCGCGTTGCCGATGAGCCACTCGATGTTGGCCGGGGCGCCGATGTTCTCGCCCTGGCGGTGTGTGCGCAGCCACGGCCGCGTCGTTGTCGCGGCGGCGAGCAGCTCGGCCGTGTCGTCCTGCGAGGCGTTGTCGGACACCAGAACGACAACGTCCTCGACGGCGGCCAGCTCGCGGTCCAGGCAGGCCAGCAATCGCGAGAGCTCGGACGCGCGGTTGTATGTCGGAACGCAGATCGCCAGGAGCGGTCCCACGATCCGAGTATTCGGTCGCGCGTGCCTTCGCTTGAACTGCGGGCGCGGTGATCGCGCCGTGGATCCCTGGCTTGCCGTCAGGCGGCGAGCGGCTCGTCGAGAGCACGGCCGAGCCGCACGGCGACCGTGGCCGGCTCGCGCTCCGCGACGGCGAGCAGGTCGACCCGCCCATCGTCGGCGAGCCCGAGGTCGTCGACGACGGCGACGATCGCTTCGCGGGCGGCGTCGTCGGCCACGCCGGTGATGACGAGCGTCGTGCTCCCGTCGGCGTGCGCGGCGACCCAGGTCGTCAGCAGGCTCGGCTCGGCGAGCACCCGCTCGACGGGCACGAGTTCGACGCCTCCACGGGTGGCCGGCGGTGCCTGGGAACCGTCGGTCAGCACATCGATCGTCTCCTGCAGCACCCGTCGCGGCTCGTCCCACGTCGGCGCGTGCGCGATGGCGGCCACCAGCGAGCTGACTCCTCGCTCCACGTCCGCGCGACACAGCGCGTCGCGGCCCTCCTGCAAGGAGAGCTCGGCATCGGGCTCCTCGGCCGCGAGCAGCGAGACCGGGAGCGCACCCTCGAAGCCGGCGATCCGCCTGACGAAGTCGTCGAAGGTGTTGAGCCCTTCCAGGAGGTCCTTGATCGTGACGAGGGGCGGGGCGGTGTGGCTGAGCAGCCAGCGACGAAACGGGATCTCGGCACGCAGCAAGGACACGTAGTGGGCGTCGCCGGCGCCGAGGTTCATGTTGGCCCCGTGTTGGCGGTAGATGTTGACCGACTCGGGCACGGCGATGATGTCGGCCTCGCGCAGCACCTGGGTGGCGATCCACCAGTCGTTCCAGGCGGCGAACGGCGGAATCGGGTGGAAGCGATCGCGCAGCGACGCACGCACCATGAGCGAACCGGCGCTGACGCAGTTGTAGCTGAGCATCCGTCCGAGGAAGCGCCCCGAGGGCGCGGGGGAGATACCCTTCGCCATATTGAACGACTCGTGGGTCACGTCGCCCTCGGCGTCCACGATCGTCATGTCGCCGTAGGCGATACCGGCCTCGGGGTGGGCGATGAGCGGCTCGGCGAGTGCGCGGACGCGTCCCGGCGCCCACGTGTCATCGGCGTCCAGGAACGTGATGAACTCGCCGCTGGCTGCGGCCACGCCGGTGTCCGTTGCCGCGTTCAGGCCGCCGTTCTCGCGACGGATGACGCGGATCGCGTCGCCGAAGTCGGCAAGCACCGCGGGCGTGCCGTCGGTGGAGCCGTCGTCGACCGCGATCACCTCGAGTGCCGGCCAGTCCTGCGCGAGCGCGGTTCGCACCGCCTCGGCGACGTAGTCCTCGTAGTTGAAGCACGGGATCACGACCGTGACGAGCGGCGCGGTCACGACCGTCCCCCGATGGTCGGCGCGCGATCAGCCCGCCGCCAGGCCTCGGCAGAGTCGGGATAGGACGCCATCTGGCCTGGTAATCGGCGGTTGGCTCACCGGGTTGAGGTGGACGACGTGCGGCCGGGGCTGACGGTGGTCGTCGCGCGCTCGCGGGAGCGCCGACGCTCCGGCCGGGTGGGCGCGCTCTGGCTCTACGCCGCCGCGACCGAGCGCGCGTCGAGATACGCGGCGAGCGCGGCCGGACTGCACGTCCGCTCGACTCGGCGCGCGCGATCGGAACGGTCCCCGGGATCGGCGAGTCGGGCGGCGAGCGTCGAGCCGAGCGTATCCGGATTCCCCGCTGCGACGTCGCCGAGCACGGTCGTGGCCGGGCCGCTCGGATTGCCGGTGATCGGGGCCGCGCCGACGCTCGCGGCGACGAGCGCGCGGCGCTCGAAGCGATCCGCGCCATCGACGGCGAGGACGACGTCCGCGCTCGCGGCGAGCGCGGCGAAGCCCGCCTCGTCCGAGCACGGGGCGAGCAGCTCGGCGTGGGGCAGCACTGCCGATACGTGCCGGTCGAGGTGGCGGGTGGCGACGGTTGGCAGCAGACGCACGTCGGTGGAGGGGGGCACGCTGTGAAGGGCGTCGATCGTCGCTCGCATCCGGTCGGGATCGTGCACCGGCAGGATGGCGAGCACGCCCCCACCGCCGGGCCCCGTCGGCGCCCAGGAGAGCACCGGGGGCGGGACGACGCTGACGCTGTGCGCCGGCATGCCGTCCGCGATGACGGCGTCGGCCACGGCCGACGAGCACGCCCACACCTCGCCGGCCTCGTGCAGACGAACGGCCGTGCGCGCGCGGGCGAGGCGCACGACCGCGGTCGAGTCGACCTCGTGCGCGTCGTGGGCGCCACTCGGGACGATGATCCAGCGAGCGCCGGGGACCGGCAGGCGTTGCTCGGCCTGGCTGAGGGTGATCGCCATCGGACCGGTCAGGCGGGGCACGACGGTCGGCACGGGTGAGTCCGCCGTGGCGACCGCGTGCCCGCGAGCCGCAAAGGCGGCGACGAGCGCCCGCGCCTCGTCGCCGGCCGGTCCGATGCCGCCGGGCTGGCCGACGACGATCACGTCCGCGGAACGCTGGCGGCGGGCCGGGGGGCCGCCCCGCAGCGCGGCGTCCCACAGCCGTGCGGCGAGCTCGTCGTCCTGCTCGAGCTCGGTCGCCCAGCGCCCGACGAAGCGCAGGTCGTTGTCGCGCATCGCCTGGATGCGCTGCGGCGTGTCCCACAGCTGCTGGCCTCGACCGCGCGAGGCGCCCTCGTGGTGCACGACGACCGCATCCCCGCGGTAGACGATGCGCTCGCCGGTGAGCCTGATGCGCAGGCACAGGTCGACGTCCTCCAGGCCGTTGCGGTAACCCTCGTCGAACCCGCCGACGGCACGGAAGGTCGTCGTGCGTACGGCCATGCAGGCCGCGGTGACGCAGTCGCACTCATAGGACGCCCGTGCGGCCGGGAGCTCCTGGTCCTGATGGTGGAAGACGTGCTGGGGCATCGCCGCGCCGCCGAGCGCCTCTCCGCGGATGAAGGCGACGCCCGAGTGCTGGAGGGTGCCCTGCGGGAACAGGAGACGACAGCCGGCCACCGAGACGCCCGGCTCGAGCGACTGGTCGACGACGGCCTCGAGCGCGCCGGGCGTGACCTCGGTGTCGTTATTGAGGAACACGAGCACCTCGCCGCGAGCGATGTCCGCTCCGAGGTTGCAGCCGCCGGCGAAATTGCGGTTCTCCGCGAGCAGCCTCACGGTCGCGCGGTCCGACCATTCGCGCAGCATCGCGGGCGTGTCATCGGGCGAGTTGTTGTCGACCAGCACCAGCTCCCAGCTCGTCGCCAGGTCGTCACCGAGGCAATCGACGAGCGAGCGCAGGCAGCGCTCGGTCACGGCTCGCTGGCCGTAGGTCACGATGACGATGGAGGCGCGCGGCGTCACGGCCGATCACCCCACCGGCGGGTCGGTGGCATCACAGGCCGGTCATCGGTCTGCGCCGACGTGGCTTGAGGGTGGCGCTCGCCGGGACTTCGGTCGGCGCTAGGAGCGATGCCGATCGGTCGCCACCGGATCGCACTCGTGCTCGGCGATCAGCGCCGGATCGCGGTGCGGGTTCTCGATCGCGCAGTAGCGGTGGGCGGCGCACCCGTCGGGGAGGCGCACGAGACGGCCGTGCTCGGCGAGCCAGCGTACGTCGTCGTCGCGTGCGCCGAACGGCTCGCGGCAGAGCGGACAGGCGGTTGGCCAGTCGTTCCCGGCCTCCAGGCGGCGGGCGCTGATCTCGGGCCAGCCGAGCGCCGCGAGCGCAGCCGTGGGAGCTGAGGAGTGAAGCGGGCCCATGCGAACGTTATCGGTAGCTCTCGGACGCGCCCCGAGCCGCAGCCGCGCGCGCGGACGCACGTGGCGGGGCGGGCACGACGGTGCGTCGGGTCGCTAGCCCTGGACGCCGAGCATGTCGATGACGAACACGAGCGCGGCGTTCGGCGGGATCGCGGGCGGCGAGCCCGCCGCGCCGTAGCCGAGGCTCGAGGGGATGATGAGCTCGCGCCGGCCGCCCACCCTCATTCCCGGCAGGCCCTGCGTCCAGCCCGGGATGACCCCGGTCAGCGGGAAGGTGAGCGGCATGCCGTGGTTCCACGACGCGTCGAAGATCTTGCCTCCGTGGTACAGCACGCCGACGTAGTTGACCGTCACCGTCGAACTCGCGGTGACCACCGGTCCGGTGCCGACGATCAGGTCCTTGATGATGAGGTGCGTCGGCGCCGCCCCCTTCGGCGGCACGACCTTCGGCTCCTTGGACAGCGGGCCGGTCTTCGGCGTGCTCGGCGTCGCGCTCGATGTCGTCGTGGTGGCGGCCGCGCTGGCGACGGCAGACGGGGTGCCTGACGGCTCGGCGCCGACGGTGATCGTGCTCCCGCCCGAAGAGCTCGACGACGACCCGCACCCGGCGCCGGCCAAGGCGATGGCGGCGAGAGCGAACGACAACGCGAGCGGACGGACGTGCTGGCGGGCGAGACGCGACATCGGCGCGAAAGGGTAGCGGACACGATGACGGAAGAGCGTTCCGCGGGCGCCAGCCGCCGCACCGTCGGAGGCGCAGCGTAGCCTCGCTGGGCGATGCCGCGCTCCGCGACGATCCACATCTGCAGCGCCTGCGCCCTCGAGAGCGCGAAGTGGCACGGGCAGTGTCCCGGGTGCGGCGCGTGGAACACGCTCGTCGAGGAGCGCGCGCCCCCGCGTGCCGCCGGCGCCGGCGCCGGGCGGGCATCGCGCGGCGCCCAGGCTGCCGTCCCGACCCCGCTGTCGCGGGTCGGCACCGAGCGCGTCACGCGCCTGGGGACCGGGATCGGCGAGCTCGACCGGATCCTCGGCGGAGGTCTCGTGCCGGGGTCGCTCGTGCTGCTCGGCGGGGCGCCGGGCATCGGCAAGTCCACGCTCACCGGCATGGTCCTCGGCCATCTCCAGCGTGCGGGCTCGCGCACGCTGTACGTCAGCGCGGAGGAGTCGGCGGCCCAGATCCGCCTGCGCGCCGAGCGGCTCCCGGCGGGCGCGCTCGACGTGCCGGTGCTCGCGGAGACCGATCTCGACGTCGTGCTGGCCACGCTAGAGGCCGAGCGCCCCGATGTCTGCGTCGTCGACTCCGTGCAGACGCTGCACTCGGCGGAGCTCTCCGGCGCGCCCGGCTCGGTCGGCCAGGTGCGCGACGTCGCGGCCCGACTGATGGGCCTCGCCAAGGCGCGCTCGATCACCGTCGTGCTCGTCGGCCACGTCACCAAGGACGGGGCGCTCGCGGGCCCGCGCGTCCTCGAGCATCTCGTCGACTGCGTGCTCCAGTTCGACGGCGAGCGCGAGCGCAGCTACCGGGCCCTACGCGCCCTGAAGAACCGCTTCGGCTCCACGAACGACGCCGGGCTGTTCGAGATGCGCGAGTCCGGGCTCGTCGAGGTCCTCGACGCCTCCGCGCGGTTCGTCGCCGAGGCGACCCGGGCGCCGGGGAGCGTCCTGCTGGCGGCGATGGAGGGCTCCCGTCCGCTGCTCGTCGAGGTGCAGGCGCTCGTGTCGCCGATCCAGCTCGGCCCCGGCGGCCCGGTCGATCAGCCGCGCCGGGTCGTCTCCGGCCTCGATCGCAACCGGCTGGCGATGATCCTTGCCGTGCTCGGGCGCCACGCTCGCGTCGCCGTTGGCGCGGCGGACGTGTTCGTGAACGTCGTCGGTGGGGTGCGCGTCGACGAGCCCGGCGCCGATCTGGCGGTCGCGCTCGCGGTGGCAAGCGCGGCTCGCGGCGTGTCGCTCCGCGCCGCGCCGCTGGCCTGCTTCGGCGAGCTCGGGCTGACCGGCGAGCTGCGCTGGGTCGGCCACCCCCAGCGTCGCCTCGCCGAGGCCGCCGCCCACGGCCTGCCCGCGGTGATCGCGCCACCCGGCAGCGGCGACGGCGCGCGCGAGGCGGCGACGCTCGTCGAGGCGCTCGCGTTCGCGCTCGGGCCGGGCGGCGCCCAGGCCGCGCGCGCGGCGTGACGCGCCGGGCCTTTCGGGCGGCGTGACGGCGCGTGGTATTGGTGTTCGGCGGGGGCGCAGCCGAGATTCGGCGGCGCGTGCGCGGCGGGGTTGCGTGTCGACGCGGGCGAGGGTGAGGCGACGGCGGCGCGTGCGGGTCGGGGTTGCGTGTCGACGCGGGCGAGGGTGGGGCGATGGCGGCGCGTGCGGGTCGGGGTTGCGTGTCGACGCGGGCGAGGGTGGGGCGATGGCGGCGCGTGCGGGTCGGGGTTGCGTGTCGACGCGGGTGCGGGTGGGGCGATGGCGGCGCGTGCGCGGCGGGGTTGCGTGTCGACGCGGGCGCGGGTGGGGCGATGGCGGCGCGTGCGCGGCGGGGTTGCGTGTCGACGCGGGCGCGGGTGAGGCGACGGCGGCGCGTGCGCGGCGAAGATCGCGGACGACGTCGCGCCCGGGGTGTGCTCCCCGATGCACGCTATACGGGCCATTCGGGACCACACCCCCCGCGCGATGGTCACGCGAGCGTGACAAATGCGCCGCACAGGTTGCGCTCGGGTGTCGGCTGCGTCACAGGACTGGCGCGCGAGCGCGCTGCGCCGCACAGGTTGCGCTCAGGTGTCGGCTGGGTCACAGGACTGGCGCGCGAGCGCGCTGCGCCGCTGCGTGTCTGCCGCGTAACAGGGCAGGCGCGCGAGCGTGCCGGGTGTCGGGAGGCAGCCGAAATCCGCCCGCGCCGGTCGCCACCGTGGCCGCGGCCGCCGCGGAGCACCGAACGCGGCGCGGCTCGCGCAGCCCGGCATCGACGGCCCCGAATGGACGCCCGAAAGCGGGTGGATCGGCCGTCCAGGGCGGCGAGCCGCCCGCGGGCGGCCATAAACAGCCGCTAAATGGCGCTAGAATGGGGCGTCGTGCCACCGCGAACTGGGGAAGAATTCGATGGCGAAGTACGGCAGGGCCCCCGGTTGGTGAAGGCGCTGGAGATGATCGCGCCCGGGACCGCTCTGCGCGAGGGCCTCGACAACATCCTCGACGCTCGGACGGGCGGATTGATCATCATCGGCGACCCCGAAGAGCTCTCGTTCCTGTACTCCGGGGGCATCAAGCTCGACGTCGACTACACCCCGGCCCTCGTCTACCAGGTGGCCAAGATGGACGGTGCCATCGTCCTGAACGCGAACGCGACCAAGATCGCGCTCGCGAACGTGCAGCTGATGCCCGACCCGACGATCCTGTCGAGCGAGACCGGGACGCGCCACCGCACCGCCGAGCGCGTGTCCAAGCAGACCGACGCGCTCGTCATCGCCATCTCCCAGCGCCGTCAGGTCGTCTCGCTGTACATCGACGGCGGCAAGTACATGCTCTCGGACATCCCGGTCGTGCTCGCGAAGGCCAACCAGGCGCTCGCCACCCTCGACAAGTACCGCACGCGCCTCGATCAGGTCTCGACGCGCCTGACCGCGCTCGAGTTCGAGGGGGGCGCGACCCTGCATGACGTGCTCACCGTGCTGCAGCGCTCCGAGCTCGTCACCCGGATGGCCGTCGAGATCGAGCGCTACATCGTCGAGCTCGGGACGGAGGGGCGGCTCATCGAGATGCAGCTCGAGGAGACGATGGTCGGCACCGCGGCCGAGAAGGCCGCGCTCGTGCACGACTACCTCGCCGAGCACTCCGACGAGGCGTTCGCCGCCGCGCTCGACCAGATCGGGCGCCTCGCGCACCAGGACCTGCTTGATTTCGGACGGCTCGCCGAGCTGCTCGGTTACGACCGCAAGATCAACACGATCGACTATCCGGTCTCCCCGCGCGGCTACCGCATCCTCGGGCGCATCCCCAGGCTGCCGAAGCTGGTCGTCGCCCAGATCGTCGCGGAGTTCGGCGGTCTGGAAGAGCTGCTCGCCGCCAACGACGCCGAGCTCGAGGCGGTCGAAGGAGTGGGCGAGATCCGTGCCAAGGACATCCGCGAGGGCCTGCGCCGCCTGCAGGAGATCAATCTCGTGGATCGCTACCTGCAAACTTGAGACATGGCCGCCGCCCCCGGGCCGGCCTCGAACGAAGGAGGACACCATTCCGGATACATCCGACGCGCAGCTGGTCGAGGACCTCGAGACGGTCCGCGAGATCGAATTCATCGAGTTCGAGCTGGGCGACCAC
Source organism: uncultured Solirubrobacterales bacterium (assembly GCA_963710725.1). Taxonomy (GTDB): domain Bacteria; phylum Actinomycetota; class Thermoleophilia; order Solirubrobacterales; family Solirubrobacteraceae; genus CAVQBJ01. The sequence continues at coordinate 864,733 of CAVQBJ010000001.1, forward strand.
GTGGTCTACCCCCATCACGGGGCGGGCAAGGTCCTCAAGAAGGAGCAGAAGGAGATGTTCGGTGAGAAGCGCGAGTACCTCACCATCAAGATCCTTCACAACGACATGACCGTCATGGTCCCGACGGAGAACGCCGCCCTCGCGGGCCTCCGCCGCGTGATCGACGAGGAGACCGTCCAGAAGGTTCTCGCCGTGCTTCAGGACGAGGTCTCGGAGATGCCCAAGAACTGGAACCGGCGCTTCAAGCACAACCGGGACAAGATCAAGACCGGCGACATCTACGAGCTCGCGGAGGTCGTCCGCAACCTCGCGCTGCGCGAGAGCGAGAAGGGCCTGTCGACGGGCGAGAAGCAGATGTTCACGCGGGCCAAGAAGATCCTCGCCTCCGAGCTCATGTACGCGCTCGACAAGGATGAGGACGAGGCCGAGAGTTACCTCGACGATCTGCTCGCCGACTCGGCGAGCGAGAAGGTCGCCGTCGCCAAGTAGCGCGGCTACCGCGCACGCAGCCGAGGGGACGCTGCGTGCGCGGTAGCCTGCACCCATCGTGGCCGTCGCCCTGATCGTCGCGGCCGGCAGCGGGGAGCGTCTGGGCCTGCGCCGCCCGAAGGCCTTCATCGACCTCGCCGGCCGCCCGCTCATCGCCTGGAGCGTCGACGCGCTTCGCGCCGTGCCCGAGATCGACCGGATCATCGTGGCCCTGCCGCCGGGCGAGTCGGCGCCGCCCGGCACCGAGGGCGTGCCCGGGGGCAACGTGCGCTCGGAGTCGGTTCGCTTGGCCCTGCAGGCGGCGGGCGAGCTGGACCCCGTGCTCGTGCACGACGCGGCCCGGCCGCTGCTGACGGCGTCGCTCGTTCGCGACGTGCTCGCGGCGCTCGGCGGCGCCGATGCGGCGATCGCGGCCGCTCCGGTGACCGACACGATCAAGCAGGCCGGTGCCGACCACCGCGTGACGGCGACGCTCGACCGGTCGCAGCTGTGGTCGGTGCAGACGCCGCAGGCGTTCACGCGCGGGGCGCTCACGCGAGCGCTCGACGTCGATCGGTCGGTCCTCGCGAGCGCGACCGACGACGCGTCGCTCGTCGAGCGTCTCGGCGGCACCGTGCGCATCGTGCCCGCGCCGCCGGAGAACCTCAAGATCACGACGATGCTCGACCTTCGCCTGGCCGAGCTCCTGCTCGCGCAGCGGGCGGTCGCGGCGGCGGAGCGGCCTCAGCCGGGCGCGCCTGCTTGAATCGCTGCCCCGATGCTGACCGACTACCACGTCCACCTGCGTCCCGACGATCCCGAGGCGACGGCGGCGGCGGCGTTCACGCCCGCTAACGCCGAGCGCTACCGCGAGGCGGCCGCCGAGCGCGGGATCGCCGAGCTCGGCGTCTCCGAGCACATCCACCGCTTCCGCGACGCGCTCAGCGTGTGGCGGCACCCGTGGTGGGAGAGCTACGCGCTCGACGACCTCGACGCGTACTGTGCGTTCGTGCGCGAGGAGACCGACCTGCGACTCGGCATCGAGGCCGACTTCATCCCCGGACGCGAGGATCGCCTCGCGAACCTGCTCGACGGGCGCCCGTGGGACTACGTCGTCGGCTCTGTGCACTTCCTCGGCGACTACGCGCTCGACACCCACGAGTACAGCGTGTGGGACACCGTGCGCGGCCCCGACGAGGTGTGGCGGCGCTACTTCCAGACGCTCGGTGAGGCGGCCCGCAGCGGGCTGTATGACATCCTCGCCCATCCCGACCTCGTGAAGGTCTGGGGCCGCGAGCGCCCACGGCCCGAGGGCGATCTGCGGCGCTTCTACGAGCTGGCGATGGAGGGCATCGCCGAGTCGGGAGTCGCCGTGGAGGTCTCCACCGCCGGGCTGCGCAAGCGCGCCGAGGAGATCTATCCGTCGCAGGCCTTCCTGGAGATGGCCGTCGACGCCGGTGCCCCGATCGCGCTGTCGAGCGACGCGCACGAGCCGGCAGACATCGGCTACGCCTACGACGAGGCGCTGCGCCTGCTCGACGCCGCCGGAGTCGGCGAGCTGTGCGTGTTTGCCGGACGGCAGCGGCGTCTGGAGCCGATCGGAGCGACATGAGCATGCGCCCCGGAGATCGGCCGCTCGAGGAGGTCATCATCCTGAGCGGGATTGGCTACGACTCGCATCGCTTCGCCGACGGGCGACCGCTCGTGCTCGGCGGCGTCACGATTCCGCACGAGCGCGGCCTGGAGGGGCACTCGGACGCGGACGTCCTCGTCCACGCCGTCATCGATGCGCTGCTCGGCGGGGCCGGGCTCGGCGACATCGGCCAGCACTTCCCCGACGACGACGAGCGCTACCGCGATGCCGACTCGCTCGGGCTGCTCACGACGACGGTGACGATGGTCGTGGCGGCCGGGCTGGAGATCGTCAACGTCGACGCGACGGTGGCGATGGAGCGCCCGCGGCTCGGTCCCCACCGCGACGACATCCGCACGACGCTCGCGCAGGCGCTCGAGATCCCTCAGCGCCGCGTCAACGTCAAGGCGACCACCGGCGAGGGGATCGGCTTCGTCGGGCGCGAGGAAGGCGTCGCAGCGCTCGCCGTCGCCTCGCTTCGCGTGCGCTGACGCGGCTCGCCGCGCGGGACTCAGGCGAGCTGACGGCCGGCGCGGCGAGCGGCGGCGAGGCGACGCAGCTGCTCCTGCTCGACGATGCGCTTGAGCGTCAGCAGGCTGCGGCGCAGGTGCCCGCGAACGGTCGGGGCCGCGACGCGCTCGGCGATCCAGCCGCCGACGCCGGCCCCGGCCACCCCGTAGGAGATCCGCAACTCGACGTGCGTGCGCCCGTAGGGGCGCTCGCGCAGGCGCCAGCGCATGCGCATGTCCAGGCCCGTGACCGATGTCCAGGCGAGGTCGCGCCCCTCGTCGTACTCGACGACCTCGACGAGGCCGCCGACCTCGGCCGAGCCGACGAGCGTCAGGATGCGATAGCGGGCGCCGAGACCGCGGGCCCGCTCGCCGACGACCTCCCAGCGCGTGATGCCGACCATGAACTCGAGCATCCGCGCTGGGTCGCAGACGAGCTCCCAGACGGCATCGGGCGGGGCGCTGACGTCGATCTGCTCGGCGATCCGCATCGCGGCCTACCCGACGATCGGCAGCTGGCGCTCGGCGGCGAGCGCGTCGAGGGCGTCCTGCATCCCGTGCGTCACGTGGTCGTAGACCTCATCGAGGTCGGGCTCGGGACCGAACTCGTCGCGCAGGTGGATCGCCGGCAGCACCTCGATCGTGATCTTGGCCGGCAGCGGGATGTGGCCCATGAAGTCCCCTATGTTCAGGCCCCAGGGCAGGGCCAGGGAGATGGGAAGCACCTTTAACCTAAACATCTTGTCGAGCCTTAGGGTTCGGGCCAGAAATTCGCCGCGAGATAAAAACAGAGCTGTTTCCTGACCGCCGATGGCCACCACCGGGACGAGCGGCACGTCGAGCTCGAGCGCGAGGCGCAGGAAGCCCTCGCGGCGGTCGAAGTCGATCCTCGCGCTCTCCCAGGTCGGGCGATGAACCTCGTGGTCGCCTCCGGGGTAGACGAGCAGCACCGCGCCGGACTCGAGCGCGCGGCGCGCGTTCTGCGGCGAGGCGGCGATCGCGCCGAGCTTGCGCAGAACCCCGAGGCCGGGCCAGCTGACCACGAGGTTGTGTGCGAGCTGGAAGAACGGCCGCTCGACCCCGAAGTGCCCGGCGAAGGCGATCGTCAGCACCCCGGTGTCGGGCGTCATGTTGCCGCCCGAGTGGTTGCCGACGAGCAGCACCGGCCCCTCCTCGGGGATGTGGCTGAGCCCGCGCACCTCGCCGCGGTAGTAGATGCTGGACAGCAGCCACAGCCACGGCAGGTTGTCGCGGATGAAGTCCGGATCGCGGTCGTCGAGGTCGGCCGCGGGGACGCGTCGCTGAACGGCTCCGGCGAGCGCACGCCCGACCCGTCCGAGCTGCTGTCTCGGCGGACCCGTCCGCACCGATTCCCGCGGCGAAGCGCCCACCGGCGGATCCGGCTCGGCCCGGTGGCCGTTCGCCGACGCGTTCGCTGGTGCGGCTGACGGGCTCATCGGCCTCTGTGAGTGTACGCCCCGTCGCGCGGGCTATGCGGCGGATGCGGCTTCTCCGTACCGCACGAAGCGGCGCCGGTCGCGGCGCCCGCCCCGCAGCGCGTCGACGCCGGCGAACTGGCGTCGCAACAGGCCGATCGTCTGCGCGGGTCGCTCGACCTGCGGGACGTGTCCGCAACCGTCGAGGACGATCTGCTCGGCCGACGGCAGCCATTCGGCGACGTGCTGCGCGAAGCTGGCGGGGATGAGCCGGTCGTGGGAGCCCCAGACGAACAGCGCCGGGCTCTGCAGGCCGGCGAGGCGCGGGTAGAAGCCCCGTCGCCCGAACGGAGCCTCGAGGTAGATGTTTCGCGCGGCGGAGAGGAAGGCGTACCGGGCGCCGCGCGTCCGATAGATGCGCTGGAACTCGTCGATCGCGATCTGCGCGATCTGCGGGTCGACGGTGTCGGGATCCGCGAACATGCGCCAGAACTGGCGCTCGACCGCGCGCCGGTGCACGCGGTGGGGGACCGCGCCGAACTCCGGCCGCGCGAGGCGGACGACCGGGTGCAGCTGACGACGAACGAAGGCCAGCGCCGGGCACAGCAGGGCGAGGGTGCGTACGCGCTCCGGGCGGGTCAGGGCGACCTCGAGCGCCACCCGACCGCCCATCGAGTTGCCGACGAGATGGGCCGAGCCGATGCCCTCGGCGTCGAGATAGGCCACGATCGCGTCAGCGAAGTAGCGGGCGTCGTAGGCGCCGCCGAACGGCTTCGCCGAGGACCCGAACCCGGGGAGATCGATCGCGTGCACGCGATAGTCGCGGCTGAGCCCGGCCGCCGTGTCGAAGAAGGAGACCTTGCTCGAGCCGAGGCCGTGGAGCAGCAACACGTCCGGGCCGGTGCCGATCGTCAGCGCCGACAACTCGCGCTGCGGCGGCCCGACGCGGTGAACGCGCGCGATCGGCGGCGTTCCGTCGGGACGCCGGAACAGCCCCTCGAAGGCGAGCGCGAGGTCGAGGTCACCACGCGCCCACACGCGGCGCGCAAAGAAGCTCTCGATGCCGCTCGTGCGCCCGGCCACGAGGTCGAGCCATGTCTGCGCGTCGGTGCCGATCGTCGCGTCGGCGGCGCGCGAGGCCCCGCACCGCACCCGCGCCTCCTGCTCGGTCAGTCTGACCTCCCAGGTGCGGCCGAGGTCGCCGAGCGCGAGGTGGTACGTCGCGTCGAAGTCGCGCGGCGCTCCCAGGTAGCGCTCGGGCATCGAGCGAAACGCCTCCAGCACCGCGGCGGAGCGACGCTCGCGGGGATCGTCCGTCTCCAACAAGGCGCCCACCCTACCCCCTGCCACGGCGCCCGGACCGCCTTCACCGGGCCCGGTGACGGCGCTCGCTAGGGTCTCTTCCGCAAAATGCGCGACATTCGCCTGCACGACACCCGCACGGGCCAGGTCGTCCCCCTGCGTCCGCGCCGGCCCGGCGAGGTCTCGATCTACGCCTGCGGGCCGACCGTGTACAGCCGCATCCACATCGGCAATGCCCGCCCGTATGTCGTCTTCTCGCTCCTCGCGCGCTTCCTCGCGCACGAGGGGCTTCGCCCGACCCTGGTCATCAACATCACCGACGTCAACGACAAGATCTACGCCGCCGCGACCGCGGCCGGGGTCCCGAGCGCCGAGCTCGCTGCCGAGATGACCGCTCACTACCGCGACGACACCGACGCACTCGGCCTCGGACGCCCGACGCACGAGCCGCTCGCCTCCGAGACGATGGCCGAGATCGTCGCCTACATCGAGGCGCTCATCGAGCGTGGGCACGCCTACGCGGCCGGCGGCGACGTCCTCTTCCGCGTGCGCAGCGACCCGAGCTACGGCTCGTTGTCGCACCGGCGCGTCGACGACATGGACCAGGGGGAGGGGGTCGAGGGCGCCGGCCGCAAGGAGGATCCGCTCGACTTCGCGCTCTGGAAGGCGCACAAGCCCGGGGAGGACACGTCCTGGCCCTCGCCCTGGGGCCCCGGACGCCCCGGCTGGCACATCGAGTGCTCGGCGATGGCCGAGTCCCTGCTGGGGACCGGCTTCGACATCCATGGCGGGGGATCGGACCTCGTGTTCCCGCATCACGAGAACGAGGCCGCGCAGACTCGCTGCGCGCGCGGGGCCGAGCTCGCCCAGCTGTGGGTGCACAACGGGATGATCCAGGTCCAGAGCGCCAGACCGGGCGACCCCGGCGAGAAGATGGCCAAGTCGGTTGGCAACATCGCGCTCCTGCACGAGGTGCTCGATCAGTACGGCCGCGATGCCGTCGTCCTGTACCTCGTCTCGGGGCACTACCGCCAGCCGCTCGCGTTCGGGGAGGACGCGCTCGCCCAGGCCGACGCGTCGGCGCGCCGCATCCGCGAGGCCGCCCGCCGCCTCGCTCCGGGACCGAGCCCGGCCGAGTTGGCGCCGCTGCGCGAGCGCTTTCTCGACGCGCTGGCCGACGACTTCAACACTCCGCGGGCGCTCCAGGCGCTGTTCGACTGGGTGCGCGAGGCGAACGGTCGCCCGCAGGGCACCGGCGGCGACGACCTTGCCGAGATGCTCGGCCTGCTCGGCCTGGAGGGACTGCTGGAGCGCTCCGACGAGGCGCCGGCCGAGGTCGTCGACCTCGCGGCGGCGCGCCTGCGGGCGCGGGCGGACGGCGATTACGGCGAGGCGGACCGCCTGCGAGACGAGATCGCCGAGCGCGGCTGGATCGTGCGCGACACGCCGGGCGGGTTCTCGCTCGTCCCGCGGTGATCGTCTACGGCCGTAACGCGGTGCGCGAGGCGCTGCGGGGCCGCCGGACGACCGCGGTCAAGGAGGTCTGGGCGACGCCCGGGGCCGCGCGCGAGCCGTGGCTCGCCGGGCGCGACGTGCGGCCGGCGACCGCCGAGGAGATCGAGGCGCGCTGCGGGTCGGCGGGCCACCAGGGGATCTGCGCCGACGCCGGGGGCTACCCGTACGTCGGCGCCGGCGAGCTGCTCGCCCCGTCGGACCCGTTCCTGCTCGTGCTCGACCAGATTCAGGACCCGCAGAACCTCGGCGCGCTCTGCCGCACCGCCGAATGCGCCGGCGTCGGCGGTGTGGTGATCCCCGAGCGGCGCTCCGCCGAGGTGACCGGCGCGGTCTGCAAGGCCTCGGCCGGCGCCGTCGAGCACCTGCGCATTGCGCGCGTACGCAACGTCGCCGACTTCCTCGCCGACGCCAAGCAGGCCGGCTGCTGGTGCTACGGGGCGAGTGCGGAGGCGCGGGTCGGCTACGACGAGCCGGACTACGGTGGTCCGATCGCGCTCGTGCTCGGAGCCGAGGGCCACGGCCTGCGTCCCCGCGTCGCGGCGGCCTGCGACGAGCTCATCGCACTGCCGCTGCGCGGCCGAATCGACTCGCTCAACGTGTCCGCGGCGGGGGCCGTCCTGATGTACGAGATCTTGCAGCAAACGAGGGGGCTTGACAGCGCTTCATAACTGTGCGAGGCTCGCGCCATAAGGCTGAAGTTCAGGTTGAATTAAGGCCGTCTATATAGAGGTTGGCGCCGGGGGAGGAGTGCGCCACTGAGCATTTCGGCACGCGTGTATGCCGAGAAAGGACTGCTCGTGGCACGTATCTCCCAAAACTCTCAATCTGAAGTTAAGGTTGATGATGGGTATCTGATCGCCCTGGCCAAGCAGGGCGATCCCACCGCGTACGATCGGCTCGTTCGCCGCTACTACGGCTTCGTCCGCCTGAAGGCCTCGTCGTACTTCCTCGCCGGCGGCGACTCCGACGACCTCATCCAGGAGGGCCTCGTCGGCCTCTACAAGGCGATTCGCGACTACCGCACCGATCGCGAGTCGAGCTTCCGCAATTTCGCCGAGCTGTGCATCACGCGCCAGATCATCACGGCGGTCAAGACCGCCACCCGCAACAAGCACGTGCCGCTCAACCAATACGTGTCGTTCTCCTCGACCCCCGCGGCCGCCGGCGACGACGTGCCGACGCTCGATCAGCTGCTGCCCGGGCCCTCCGTTCACGATCCGGTCAACCAGGTGATCTCCTCCGAGGAGCTGCGCTCGCTCGTCGGATGCCTGTCGACCGCCCTGTCCGAGCTCGAGAGTCGCGTGCTGGCCCTCTACCTCGATGGCTACTCCTACGAGCACGTCGGCGAGCGCCTGGCCTGCGACACGAAGACGGTCGATAACGCGCTGCAGCGTGTCAAGCGCAAGGTCGGCGCGCATCTGCTGTCGCGCAGCGTCGCCACGTAGGCTCCCTGGGAGCGCCGGCCGTCCCGAGGACTATGATCGCCGCACCGATGACCGCGGACGTCCGCGCCGATGACGAGCTGAGCGCCCTCGCCGGATTGGCCGGCGACGAGTGGCAGCGTGCCGTCGACGGCATCGCCGGCACGCACGCCTCGATCGCCGCCCGCGCGTTCGGCGCCACCGGACCGTCGGCCGCGGCCGTGCGGGCCGCACACGACGTGATCGCCTCCACCGCCTACCTCGGCGTGCGCGCCGGGGGCGGTGCCCTCGGCCGCTTCACGGCACGGGCGCTCGCGGCTCGCACGGGTGAGCGCCCCGCCCTGTCGCAGGGGCCCGCCGGAGCGAGCGCGCTCGCGGTGCTGTCGGGACTGAGCGGCGACCGCCTGGCCCGCGAGGGCAGCGTCCTCGCACCCGAGATGTCGCTGCGCGCGCGCGGCCGCGTCGTGCCGCCCGACCGGGCGGCGCTGGCGCACGCCTTCCCGGACGCGACGGAGCGCCTGTGCGTGTTCCTGCATGGCCTCATGGAGAGCGAGTTCGCCTGGGGAATCGGGGCCGATGGGCAGGGCACCTACGGGCGCGCGCTCGTCCGCCGGTGCGGGTTCACGCCGCTGTACGTCCGCTACAACTCCGGCCGCCACATATCCGAGAACGGGCGCGCGCTATCGGCGCTGCTCGATGCCGTCGTGGCCGCCGCGCCGGCCACGATCAGCGAGATCGCGCTCGTGGGGCATTCGATGGGCGGGCTCGTGGCTCGCAGCGCCTGCCACGGCGGGCAGCTGGACGGAGCACCGTGGGTGGCGCTCGTGCGTCATACGGTGTCGATCGGCACCCCGCACCACGGCGCGCCGATCCCGCGCGCGCTCGACGTCGCCGACGCCGCGCTGCACGCCGTTCCCGAGACGCGCGCGCTCGGCGGGCTGCTGCGACGCCGCAGCGACGGCATCCGCGACCTGCGTCACGGCTCGCTCGTGGATGAGGACTGGCGCGGGCGCGACCGCGACGCGCTGCGGGCCGCCGCCGTCGCCGAGGTGCCGCTGCTCGACGGCGCCACGCACAGCTTCGTGAGCGCCACGGTCACGCGCTCGCCCTCGCATCCGGTCGGGCGGGTCATCGGCGACACGCTCGTCCTGCCGCGCAGCGCCGAAGGACGCGAGCGCCGCCAGCGCCTCGAGTTCTCCGAGTCGCACGGGCTGCGCCTCGGCGGGACCCATCACCTCGCGCTCCTGCGCCACCCCGAGGTGAGCGCGCGGCTGTGCGCCTGGCTCGGCGACGCCGCCCGCTGAGCGTCGTCGGACTCCCGGACGCCTCCCAGGACGCTCTCAGGGATCGCCCAGCTTTCTCGTCGATCGTTCCCGGTGCGTGGAACAGACCGCGCCGCGCCGACCGCGTCCGAGGAGGAAGACATGACGACCGACCCGAGCACCCATCTGTTCTGGATCACCAGCCGCGCCGCGGGGATCGTCGCGCTCGTGGTCGCGAGCGTGGCGGTGTCGGTCGGGCTGCTGATGAGCACCCGGGTCGCCGGCCGGCGCCTGCGCGGACCGGATCTGCGCGTCCTGCACGAGGTGCTGTCGATCTCGACGATCGTCGCCATCGCCGTCCACGCCTTCTCGCTGCTCGGTGACCAGTACCTGCGCGCGTCGTTCCTCGACGTCACCGTGCCGTTGGTGAGCGGGTATAAGACGGTCTGGACGACGCTCGGCATCGTGGCCGGGTGGGGCCTGGTGGCGCTCGGGCTCTCCTACTACGCACGGGGGAGGATCGGGGCGCAGCGCTGGCGTGCGCTGCACCGGTTCACCGCCGTCGCCTGGCTGCTCGGGCTCGTGCACTCCCTCGGCGAGGGCTCGGACGCCGGCCAGGCCTGGTTCCTGGCCATGACCGCGATCGTCGTGCTCCCGGCGCTCGTGCTGCTCGTGCGCCGCCTGACGCTCCCGGCGGGCAAGCCCTCAGCGGACGGTCGCGTCGTCAAGCGCCCGGCGCACGCGGCGGGTCGTCACGGGCGCGCCACGGGTGAGGCCCTCGGCGAAGCAGTGCACCCGTAGCTCCTGCAGCAACCAGGGCAGCTCGCGCAGCGACTCGGGCCGCGGCGCCCCGGCCGGGAGCGCCCCACGCAGCTCGCGATAGCGAGCCTCGAGCTCGCGCACGGACTGCATCCGGTCGCGGTCGCGAGCCACGCCGGCAGGCAGCCTTGACAGACGCCTGAGCGCGGCCTGCAGGTAGCGCTCGACGTCGCGTAGGCGCTCGGCGCCGGACGCGGTGAGGAAGCCGGCGAACACGAGGCCGCCGATCTGTTCGGCGAGGTCGAGGCGCGTCGGCTCGAGCGCCGGCCCTCGCATCGCCGAGGCCTCCATCGCCCGCAGCACGTCGGCGCGGGCGCGCAGGACCGCCAACAGGTCGGCGAGCACCGTCGCGGCCGCGTCCGTGAGGCCGGCGGCGACGCGCGCGTGCAGCGCGGCGAATGCGCGATCGTCCCACGCGGGCCCACCGGCGGCGGCCACGAGCGCGTCGAGTGCCGCTGCGATCACGTCGCGCCAGACCGCGTCGACGTTCTCGTGGGGCGCGCCGGCAAGCGTGAGCTGGTCCGCGCTGTCGAGCCGGCCCTCCAGTGACCGGCGCGGCGAGGCGATCGTCAGCGCGAGCAGACGCCGTGTGCCGATGCGCATCGCCGCCTGCTGCCCGCTCGGGCTCTCGAGGACGGCCACCCCGACGCTCGCGCCCTCGTCGATGAGCGCCGGATAGCCGAGCACGGAGCCGTCGCTGCCCGGCAGCGCGACGGACCGGGGCAGCGAGCCGAGCTCCCAGCCGTGCATGCCCCGGCGGCGCAGGTCGGCCGAGGCGGCCGCGAGCCGCTCGCGTAACGCCGGCGCGAGCCCGTCGCGCAGCGCGGCGAGATCAGAGCCTCGGGCGAGCGGGGCGCCGCGCTCGTCCTCGACCACGAAGCCGACGCGCAGGTGCGCTGGCAGACGGCCGGGGTCCCAGGCGTCGGGCGGCACCGACACGCCGCGCAGCCGCTCGATCTCGCCGCCGAGCGCCACCAGCAGCGGCTCGCTCCCCGGCTGCAGGTGCGCGAGCAGCTCGGACACGAGCGCGGGCACCGGCACGAGGGGACGCCGCAGCTCCTTCGGCAGCGTGCGGATGAGGGCGGTGAGCAGCTCGGCGCGCAGGCCGGGTACGAGCCACTCGAAGCCGGCCGGGGTGATGGCGTTCAGCCGGGCGAGCGGGACGTGGACCGTCACGCCGTCCCGCTCGTGGCCGGGCTCGAAGCGGTAGCTCAGCTCGAGCTCGAGGCCGTCCTGCACCCACGTGTGCGGCAGGTCGCGGTCGTCCGGCGCCGCCACGTCGGCCCGCTGCAGCAACTCGCGCGTGAAGTGCAGCCGTCGCGGGTGGCGCGGCGACTCCTCGCGCCACCAACGCTCGAACTGGGTTCCGGAGGCGATCTCGGCGGGCACGCGGTCGTCGTAGAAGCGCCGCAGCGCGTCGTCGTCGACGAGGATGTCGCGGCGGCGCGTGCGCTCCTCGAGCGCACGGACCTCCGCGACCAGCCGGCGGTTGTCGGCCAGAAATGCGTGGTCGGCGTCCCACTCGCCCGATACGAGTGCGTGGCGCAGGAACAGCTCCCTCGCCCGGACGCGGTCGATGCGGTCATAGGCGACGCGGCGCTCGGTGAGCGTGAGCCCGTACAACGAGACCCGCTCACGCGCCAGGGCGGCGGCCTTCGAGCGCTCCCAGACCGGAGCGTCGTGCTCGCGCGTGACGAGGTGGCCGGCGAGCGCCTGCGCCCAGGCGGGCTGGATGGCGGCTCCGTGGCGGCCCCACAGCCGCGAGGTGTGCACGAGCTCGGCGACCATCGCCCACGCGGGTCGCGCCGCGGACAGGGCCGAGTCGGGCGCCGGCGCGAAGCGCAGCCCGCGTGCGCCCTCGTACTCGCGTCCGCTGGCGGCGCGGCGGCCGATGTGCGACAGCAGCCCGGACAGCACCGCGCGGTGGATGCGCTCCGCCGCGGCCGGCTGCTCGTTCGGCGTCAGTCCCGCGTGGCGCGCGGCGTCACGCAACTGCTCGACGAGGTCCTGCCATTCGCGGATACGCAGGCTGTGCAGGAACTCCTCGCGACAGCGACGTCGGAACGCGCTCGCCGACAGTGCGCGCTGCTGCTCGCGCACGTGTCGCCACAGTGCGAGCCAGGCGAGGAAGTCCGAGCCGCCGTCGGCGAAGCGCCGGTGGTGGGCGTCGGCCGCCTCGCGCCGGTCGGCGGGCCGCTCGCGCGGATCCTGGATCGACAGCGCCGCCGCGATGACGATCACCTCCTCGACGCAGCCCAGCCGGTCGGCCTCCACGACCATGCGAGCGAGTCGGGGATCGACGGGCAGCCGGGCGAGGCGTCGCCCGAGCGTGGTGAGCGCCACGGGCCCCGACGCATCGGGCTCGCGCAGCGCACCGAGCTCGTGCAGGAGCGAAACCCCGTCGCGAATCCGGCGGCGGTCGGGAGCATCGAGGAAGGGGAAGTCCTCGATCGCCCCGAGCCCGAGCGCGGCCATCTGCAGGATCACCGAGGCGAGACTCGTGCGCAGCACCTCGGGCTCGGTGAAGCGCGCCCGGCTCAGGTAGTCCTCCTCGCTGTAGAGACGGATGCAGATCCCCTCGCTCGTGCGGCCGCAGCGTCCCTTGCGCTGGTCGGCCGAGGCCTGGGAGATCGGCTCGATCGGCAGGCGCTGGACGCCGAGCCGCGCGCTGTAGCGGCTTATTCGCGCGGTCCCCGCGTCGACGACGTAGCGGATCCCCGGCACCGTGAGCGACGTCTCGGCGACATTCGTGGCCAGCACGACGCGCCGGCCGGAGTGCGACGCGAACACTCGCTGCTGCTCCGCGGTCGACAGCCGCGAGTAGAGCGGCAGGATCTCGACCGTCGACCCCAGGCGCCCACGCAGCAGATCGGCGGCGTCGCGGATCTCACGCTCGCCGCTGCAGAAGACGAGCACGTCGCCGGGGCCCTCGCGGGCGAGCTCCTCGACGGCATCGCCGATGGCGCTCGGCTGGTCGCGGTCGGCCGGTTCACGTGCGGACGACGTCTCCCCGCGCAGCGGGCGGTAGCGCAGCTCGACCGCATACGCGCGTCCGGAGACCTCGACGACCGGCGCGTCGCCGAAGTGCGCGGCGAGGCGCACCGGGTCGATCGTGGCCGACGTGATGATGCACTTCAGGTCGGGCCGGCGCGGCAACAGTCGCGTCAGGTAGCCGAGCAGGAAGTCGATGTTGAGGCTGCGCTCGTGCGCCTCGTCGACGATCACCGTGTCATAGCGCCGCAGGAGCGGATCGCGTCGGATCTCGGCCAGCAGGAGCCCGTCGGTGACGAGCCGCACGAGCGTGCGCTCGTCGCTGCGATCGTTGAAGCGAACCGCGAACCCGATCGCCTCGCCGAGCGGCACTCCCAGCTCGTCGGCCAGGCGCTGGGCGACGGTGCGCGCGGCGATGCGCCGCGGCTGGGTGTGCACGATCGTGCCGCGAATGCCGCGCCCGAGGCCGAGGCAGATCTTCGGCAGCTGGGTCGTCTTCCCCGAGCCGGTCTCGCCGGCCACGACGACCACCTGGTGGGCGTCGACCGCGGCCCGCAGCTCATCGACGTGTGCGCTGATCGGCAGCGACCCCGGATACGTGATCGCCGGCAGCGCCGCCGCGCGTCGCGTGACGCGAGTCTGTGCGGCGAGGATCTCCCCTTGCAGCCGCTCGAGCGCCTGTGTGCGCTCCGGCTCGCGCGAGTCGTCGTCGCGCACCAGGCGCTGCAGGCGCTGGACGCGGGGGCGCAGGCGCGCCTCGTCGCGCAGGGTGAGCGTCGCGAGGGCGGCGTTCAGCTCGCCGATCGCCGCCGGCTCGGCCGTGGCGGTGCGAACGCGGTCCTTCCGTCGTCGATTCACCGGAGCCGCCACGCCCGCCACGATAGGGCGCCGACCCGTGACGCTCGCCGTCAGAACGCGCCGTGGCGACCCTCGCCGGAGCGGAAGCGGGCGAGACCCTCGCCAACCTCGCGCAGCGATCGCTCGCCGTGCGCGAACTCGTTCGTGAGCGCGGCGCCCTCGTCGAGATGTTCCTGCTCGAGGACCGAGAGGCGATCCTCGCGCATGCACGTCTGGGGGAAGCGCGCGAGATCGCGGGCCAGGGCCTCCGCGGCGGCGCGGCCCTCACCTGGCGCGACGACGCGATGAACGAGCCCGATGGCAAGCGCCTCGTCGGTGTCGACGGCGCGGCCGGTGAGGATGAGATCCAGGGCGCGGCTGGTGCCGATCAGCCGCGGCAGGCGCACCGTGCCTCCGTCGATGAGCGGCACGCCGAAGCGGCGGCAGAACACGCCGAGGACGGAGCCGGCCTCGGCGACGCGCAGATCGCACCACAGCGCCAGCTCGAGCCCGCCGGCGACGGCCGCTCCGGCGATCGACGCGATCACCGGCTTGGACAGGCGCATCCGCGTCGGGCCCATCGGCCCGTCGCCGTCCGCGGCCACGCGGTTGCCGCTCGGGGTGCCCGCCGCCGAGAGGTCGGCGCCGGCGCAGAACGCGCCGCCCTCCCCGTGGAGCACCGCCACCGACGCGTCCGCGTCGGCCTCGAAGCCCGCGAACGCCTCGGCGAGCGCGCGCGCCGTGGCGCCGTGGACCGCGTTACGCACCTCGGGGCGGTGCAGGAGCACGGTGGTCACCGGGCCGTTGCGCTCGACGCGGACGGAGTCAGTCATCGTGGCGGTGGCGCGCCACCGCATCGCTCATGCGGGAGGGCTCGCCGCGGCGCAGCGGAGTGGGGCGACCGATGTGAAAGCCCTGGACGAGGTCGACGTGCAGCTCGCGAAGGATCTCGAGGGTCGCCTGGTCCTCGACGCCTTCGGCGATCGTCGTCATCTCGCCACCGTGCGCGAGCGCCACGAGCGCCTGGACGACGTTCCGGCTGCGCCGGTTGTTCGCGAGGTCGCGGACGAACTCGATGTCGATCTTGATGTAGGTGATGGGGAGGCTCTTGAGGTGCATGAGGCTCGCGTAGCCGGTTCCGAAGTCGTCGAGCGCGAGGCGAACGCCGAGCTCGGCGAGGCCGGTGGCGAAGCGGCGAGCCTCCGGGAGGTCGTTGATGAGGGCCGTCTCGGTGATCTCGACGCAGATCAGGCGCGGGTCGCAGCCGTGATGCTCGATCGCCGAGCGGATCGACTCGAGCGCCGCGGGGCGTCCGATGGTCGACGCCGAGACGTTGACGGCGACGTGACGCCCGGTGGCCGCCAGCTCCGCGGCGACGTTGAACATCCACACGTCGATGTCATAGACGAGCCCGTAGCGCTCGGCGGCCGGCAGGAACGCCCCGGGGGGGACGATCCCCCCGTCTTCGTCGTGCATGCGGATCAGCAGCTCCTCGCCGATCAGATCGCCCGAGCGGGCGTTCACGATCGGCTGCCCGTGCACGACAAAGCCGTCTTCGTCGAGCGCGTCGCGCACCCGCTCGAGCCATCCGAGCGCCTCGAGGTCACGGGTGCGCTCGTGCTCCTCGCGACGCCGTTCGGTCACGTCCCGGAAGGCGACGATCGCTCCCCGCGCCCTCACGGTCCCGTTGCTGGGGGCGGGCAGCGGCGAGCAGGAGTACGCCACGTGCAGCGGCCGTCCGTCCTTGCGGATGAACACGTCGTCCTCGGTGCGGTACGTGGCGCCCGACGTCAGCACGTCGCCGAGCGGGCATTCCTCGCGCGGACGGGGGCGGCCGTCCTCATAGCGGTAATGGATGATCTCATGCAGGAACTGGCCCTTCAGCTCCGCCTCGCTGTACCCGAGGAGCGCCTCGCCGGCCGGGTTGAGGAACGTGAGGCGCCCGCGCTCGTCGAGCGCGTACACGCCCTCGGCCATGTTCGCGAGCGCGCCCCGCAGGAACTCGTCCGCTCGCTGCTGCTCGCGCTCGGCGCGCCAGCGTAGCGAGACATCCTGCACCGCGGCGAGCGCCCCGCATACGCGCGCGTCGGCGTCGAGCAGCGGTGTGACGCGCACGTCGAAGGCGTGCTCCTGATCGATCGAGACGTAGTCGAAGCGGCGCTCGTCGCCGGCGAGCGCGGCGTCGTAGAGCGGCTTCAGGCGCTCCCACGCCGGTTCGCCGACGGCCTCGCGAAGCTCCATGCCGATCGCCCCGCTCGCGGAGAGGTGCCATCCGGGCACGGCGTCGTCCTCGCCGCGATACAAGCCGCCCTCGAGCGCGCGGATGCGGTACTGGCAATCGACGATCACGACGCCGACATCGCGCGCGGCGCGCACCTCGCGCTGGGCGAGGCTGACGACGTCGTAGGCAGACTCGATGTCGATGTGCAGGGGTTCGGTCATGGCGCCGGAGGTTCGCGTCGGTCGCGTCGGCGCGCTCTAGCGAATCTCATCGGATCGCCAGGCCCAGCGGTTGAGGTGGCGAATCGGCAGCATCACCCCGCGCTCCTGTGCTGCCCGCAGGGGACCGGTGACCGCCGGGGGTCCCTCGCCGGCGCGACCGCGACCTGTGGGACGTCTGCGCGATGATATCGATGCGTTCCGCAGGATCGGTGCGGCGGACTACGGATCGAACAGGCCGGCGTCATCACGCCAAGTCGCCCGAACGAACGGCATCGCCTGGCCATAGCGGTCACCCCGTGACGGCCGCGATGTCGGCCGCCGGCGTGAGGTAGACGCTGCCGTTGCCGCCGCCCTCCACGACACCGACGACCTGGCCCGCCGCGTTGATCGCGGGGCCGCCGCTGTCGCCGGGGATCGCGCCCGACGCCGTGACCACGACGGCATCGTTGAGCGTCTCGCTCGCTCCGTCTTCGGAATACAACGTCACGGTGGCGTGCGTCGCGTTCACCGTTCCGGCGATCGACTGCACCGCCGGCCCCGAGGTGTCACTCGGCGAACCGAGGAGCTCGACCGGTGAGCCGAGAGAAGGGAGCGCGTCCTGGAGGGTCAGCGGCGCGCCCGCTATGTGCGGCTGCAGCAGGGCAAGGTCGTTGGCGGGATCGTCCCGGCCGACGCTGACGATGTACGGCCCGGCGCTGACGCTGCCCGGCCCCGCGGAGGCGCAGGCCACGATGACGTGCGCCGCCGTCACCGTCCCCTGGCGCGTCAGGAAGCCGGTGCCATTGGCCGACAGCAGCGTGTCGTTCGTCTCGTTGGCGGCGTTGATGCAGCGAACGCCGACGACCGAGCTCTCGGCGAGCTGGATCACCGTTGCCGGCACGCTCGTCGTCTGCGGCGTCGCGGTGGTGGAGCGGTCGCGGAGGGTGGTCGTGACGGTGAACGCGACGACCAGGCATGCGGCCGCGGCCATGGCGAGGCGGGCGGCGGGGGGGAGGCCGGGTCGCGGAGACACGACGAGGTATCGGCGCGATGCGCGGCGTGCTTGATTCGCGAGATGCCCGCGGCGGTGAAGGCGCGTCGCCCCGCGATGGGGTCGGCGATCGACCGAGGGCGTGCTGCGCGACGATGGCGCCCGATCTCGGGGTAAAGGGGGGCGAAGCCAGATGCCGCAGGCGCGTCTGCGGCTACGCGGCCGCCGTGGCGGTGAAGTGGCGGTCGAGCTCGTTCGCGTAGGCGCGACCGACCGACGTCCGGTTCTCGTACAGCCATTCGCTGAAGGCGAGCTGGCCGAGCGGGGCAGCGTGGGATACGAGGAGCCCGGCCATGAGGCCTCTGATCTCGTCGGGCGTGAGCACGACGTCGCCGACGACCAATCCGAGGGCACGGGCCGTTGCCGCCATGATCGGTGCGGGCAGGTGGAGGATCGGAGAGTGAGCGCTCACGGCGTCGCGCATGAGTGCGACGAGGTCGGCGAACGGCATCGTCTCGGGGCCCGCCGCATCCATCACCGCGTCGTTGTCGCTGGCGGCGGCGTCGACGCAGATTCGCGCGACGTCGTCGACGTGGACCGGCTGCACGTCGTAGCCGCCGTTGCCGGGCACGGCGAACGCCGGCATGCGACGCAGGATCCACGCGATGTTGTTTGCGAGCACGTCACGCTCGCCACCGAACACCCAGGTGGGCCGAACGATCGAGTACGGCACGCCGGACTGCGCGAGCGCGTACTCGACAAGCGCCTTACCTCGGAAATAGGGCAGAGCGGAGTCGATCGACGGGTTGGTAATGCTGACGTGGACGATGCGCTCGACGCCGGCGCGCCCGGCCGCGAAGAAGAGCATGCGCGAACGCTCGATCGCATTCGCGAAGCTCGTCTGGCCGTGATCGAAGCGCACCCAGAAGGTGTTGTACAGCGTGGTCACGCCCTCGAGGCTGCGGGTGAGTTCTGCGGTGTCGTCGAAGCGGTAGGCGGCGGCGTCGACCCGGCCTCGGAGCGGGTGCTCGCGGTCGGGGTGGAAGGTGAGCGTGCGCACCCGGCGCCCTGACTGCAGCAGCCGCTCGGCGATGTGGCTGCCGGTGTAGCTGAAGGCTCCGGTGACGAGGTCGGTGGGTGGTCCGTGGCTCATGGTGTCTCCTGTGGCTGTGATGGCAGGAATGCGTCGGCGAGCACCGATACGCGCGCGGCGAGGTCCAGCAGTGATTCGGCGCGGGCCCGGTCGCCCTGCAGGTGGCTGAGCATGTCCACGCCGAACGTGAGCGCCACCAGGCCGAAGGCGAGATCCCGCGGGGAGGCGAGCGTCTGCAGCGGCGAGCCGGAGAGCAGCTGCTCGATCTTGCGCTGGACCATCTCGATCCATGGCTCGATGCGCGCGGCCACCTCCGCGCCCAGGGTGGCGTCTGAGACCCCGCCGCTCACCATCTCGCCGAGCACCGTGATGTATCCCTGCTCGAGGTCGTCCGCGTAGATCGTCCGGGCGAGGCGCGCGAGCTCGGGGGCGGTCCGGGCGCGCTCGAACGCGGGCGCGTAGGTCCTCATGCGGCGTTCACCGACGAGGTCGAGGACCGCGAGAAGCAGATTCCGCACGCTGCCGAAGTGGTAGAAGATCAGCGCCTGGTTGAAGTCCCCGGCGCCGGCGATCGCGCGGGCGCTCGTGCCGGCGAACCCCTTGGTCTTCAGCGTCTCGAGCGCGGCCTCGACGATCTGCAGCTTCGTCCCGGTGAGGGCCTCCGGTGACGCGTGCTCGGACGCCGGTTGCTGGTCGTGTGCTCGGGGGGGCGGCGGCATGGTGCAGATTTTAGCGTACGCTCAAAGCGAGCGCTCAAATATCCGGTCGGGCCGCAGATCGGCGCGCTGCCGGTCGGCGCTACGCGCCTCCTCTGGACGCGCGGAAGGCCCCCTGTCCCACGCCCGTCGCTCGTCCCAAGCGGGGCAGCGTGGCGGCGGCGGTCGCGTACCTGCTCCGGGGCGAACGCGAGCGTCCTATGGCGGTTTCGCGAGACATTGTGCTCCCGCGGGGGAGTGCCGATAAAGACGTCGGGATGGCGACACGCACGCCGCGGACAAGCGCGCTGCTGCGCAGGGCGGTGGTACTCGCGGCATTCGCGTGTATGGCGTCGGTCGCTGCCTGCGGCGGGAGCGGGACGAGCGACGCGAGCGAGATCAGCAGTAGCTGGACAGCATTCGCCCAGAACCTCGATGCGGTGATCGAGAATAGCCGAGCGATGTCAACCGCGGTGGAGCGGAACCAGCGCCAACTCGCATCGCTCGCGTCGAGAACGGCCGTCGCTCAAAGCGACATTCCGCCCGTGCAGATTACGGGCGAGGAAATCGAGCAAATGACCGCTTACCTCCGCGCGCACCCCGTCCGCATCACGGTCCCTGCTCATTACACGCCGCCGAACTTCATCGCCGCCCGATATCTCTCGCCCCAGACGTGCAGGGAACTCGAGCGACGCGAGGACGCACCGTCCTGCGCCGTTGGGCTGTTCCGTCGCTTCACCGGCTCATCGCCGCTCTTCGCGACGCACCTAAGCGCCGTCCGCATCTCCGGAGTAACCGCAACGGGACGCGAGGGTGGCGGCCAGGTGCGATTCGTGCGCGTCGACGGGAAGTGGACAGTGACCTCGATCACCTACCTCGACGGTGGACTCTCACCGTGACAGCGACGACACTCCAGGCCGTCGAGCAGGCCATCAGCGGCAGCAAGTGTGCGCCCGCCCGAGCGCTGTGGGAGCGGACCGCCTCGCGGCCGGGCCAGCAGGCGTAGCTGATGGCGCGAACAGGCACGCCTTAGCGTCCTCGACGAGCTCCCGCGGCCGTGTAACTTGTGCCGGGGCCGAATCCACGATGGAAGCCACGACAACCGGAGTCCCACATGCCTGACGTGCCTGCTGGTCACGCCCCGTTCGCGCTATGGAACCGCAGCGGCAACCGCCTCGTCGGCCTCCTGCTGCGCTCCCCGTTGCACCCCCTCGTGAGCCGCCGCCTAGCGCTCATCACCGTCACTGGGCGCCGCACCGGCGCTCAGCACACATTCCCAATCGGCTACCAGGACAGCAACGAGAAACTGACAATCCAGGTCCTGTGGCCCGAGCGCAAGCTCTGGTGGCGCAACCTGCGCGACGGTGCACCCGTAGGCTTGTACCTTCGCGGCGCTGATCGCAGCGGACAGGCACGAGCCCGAGTCGACGATCGTGGGGTAGTCACCGTCGAGGTGATTCTCGATCCACGCAGCTAAAGTTGGCGGGTGCGGTAATGCCATGCGGCTTCAACCAGCAGGCGCCTGGCGTGGACGGACCCGGTCTTGGTGATGGCGCCCAGGCGCCGCTGCTGCCCGGTGGTCGCCTCGCTGGGAACGACGCCGACGTAACTCATTAGTTGTTCGGCGCGGGCGAAGCGTTCGAAGTCGCCGATCTCCGCGCATAGGCCGACCGCGGTCAAGGTGTCAATGCCACGCAGACACCGCAGCCGGCCGGCCTGCACCGCCCACGGCGAACTCGGGAGCAGGCTGATGATTTCGCGCTCCAGGGCGTCGCGGCGGTGAGCCAGCGCGTCGATCGCGCCGCGGTTATCCAACAGCGTCGTCTGCGCCGCCGGCCACGCCAGCACGATCGTGTCCAGCCACTGCCGGTGACGGTCAGTCCACGCGTGGCCGTCGTCAAAGCGGATGCCGTGCCGCAACAGCAGCTTGGATAGGCGGTGACGAGCACGCATCAGATCGACCCTGACCGCTTCACGGGCCCGAACGAGGTCCCGCAGTGCTTCCTCTTCAACGCCGGGAACCCGGACGGGGTGAAGCTTGCCAGCCAACAACAACCGCACGAGATGCTCGGCATCGCGCTTGTCGGTCTTCACGCGATCCCCTGACGCGCGGGGGATCTTGCTCGGCGCCGCCACGACACACTCCACGCCGCGGCCGGCGAGCTCGCGCGCGAGACCGTACCCCGTCGGCCCCGCCTCATACGCCGCACGGACCGGCCGCCGAAGGCCGGCGCAGAACGCCGCGGCCTTCGCGTTCTCGCCGCCCATCGAGAACGACTGCAGCTGCCCGGTGTCGGCGTCCAGCACCGCCGCGACGATCTTCATCGCGTGCACGTCCAGGCCGACGAGGGTTCTAGCCTTCGCCATGGCTGGTTCCTCCTATTCGGTTATGGGCCGCCGCGCGGTTGCCGCCGCGCGACTGAACATCCACCCCACAAACGACGTGGGGGAACCGGCCCCTTCTACAACTCAGGCCGGACGGACGCTCAATCCATATTGTCTAGCTCGACCAGCACGCGAGCGCCCGAGGAAGGAGTACCCCCCCGCCAGCGGTGACCGACGGGCTTCAGCGGCTTAGGAACTGCTCGGCGGCATCTGGCAAGCCGCGCGCGCTTGGCCGGCCCGAGCAGAGTCAAATGACCGTATGCCTGGGCGCCCGCCGCCGCTAGGTCGCCGTAGCCGACGTCGTTGTGGACGCCGAGATCGGGGACTGCGGTACCGTCGGCGCTCAGGCTCGCCAGTACGTCGCGCTGCACCAATTGCGCCAGACCTAGGTTCGCAGCGTGGTACGGACGCTGGGCGTCATAGAGCGTAACGCTGCCGGCCGCACTCGGCCCCGCGGCGGCGTCCTCGTCGATCCCGAGCACGACATTCGCGTGCGACAGATCAGCGCACAGATTGCGTGTCCGACGACGGGGTGCTGCTCGCGCCGGAATCCCTGAGCGGCGACGGGCCGGCCGAGCCGGTGTCGGCGGTCGGCGCTCTGGCTGAGCCGACTCCGGTGTTGCCGGTGGGAGCGGTGCCTGCCGACAGTCCATGTCCCCTGCTGGAGGCTCGCGCAGCTTTTGGTGTTGAGAATCCAAAATGGGAGTGCCAGGCTGGGCTTCAAGCACTGAGCGTCCGGAACGGTTGTCGGCGACCGTGCCGCGACCCTTGCGGACAGCAGATCGGACCCAACGCAACGATCGGAGGCAGCATGCGAGCAGACGTCGTTCCGGGAGCCACCTTTCCCGATTACGAGCTGCCCGATCAGGAGAGCGTCAGCCGGCGGCTGAGTGAGATCCAGGGCGACGACCCACTGATCCTGACGCTTGCGCGCGGTCACTACTGCCCAAAGGAGCACGTGCAGCACCTCGAGCTCGCCGCCTTCTATCCCAAGATTGCCGTTGGCTACACCAAGATCGCGACGATCTCGACCGACATCCACCACACGAGCCAAGAGTTCCGCCTGTCCGTCGGCGCTCAGTGGCCGTTCTTGTCAGATCCTGAGCGGATCGTGCAGAAGGACCTGGACATCAAGGAGTACACCGACCCCGATAACGACCCGATGATCCCGCACACGCTGGTGCTCAAGCCCGGCTTGGTCGTTCACAGCGTCTACAACGGCTACTGGTTCTGGGGCCGGCCGTCGATCAGCGAACTGTGGCAGGACCTCCGTGAAGTGAGCCGCGAGATCCATCCTGACTGGGACCTCGCGGTGCCGGGGCTTCGCGAGGCCTGGGACGCGGGAGACCACTCGCAGTTCCACGGCTGGAACAGGCTCGGTCCGGCGCCCGCCAAGGCGTAGCGCCGACGACCCCGGTCAGCTCAGGAATCCGCTGATATCCGTCACGACGTACACGTAGCTGCCGGCGCTGCATCGCGTCCATTTTGGTATTGATCATCCAAAACGACCTTGCGACAGTGGCTCGCGACGTACACCTCTGCAGACTCAAATCCTTGAAAGGCTCCTCTTGCTTCCCACCGCCCAACGCGGCGTGACGGCGGTCGATTTGCCTGATCCCCGCCTTGGCGCGCGCGTTTCGACCGGCCACTGTGCGCGGCGAGAGCACCTACTTCAGGCTCGGCTAGGAACGGTGTCGTTGCAAGGCTCCGCACTTACCTCGGTCGGGTCTCAGCGGAACGTCGCGCTGTGACACGCCCTGGATTCCGCGTCTCCGCGACCACGAACGGGAGGCGGCCGTGATCATGGGATACATAGTGGGTCGCGTCGCCATCTTCTGGATTCAGCTTCTTGTGAGTCTGGGAGTGCTTTCCCTCGTCACGGCATGGTACGTATGGCCGACACTAACCAAGCTCTCTCGCAATTCGGCTCTAACGCCGCTGCTCTTTGTGAATGTGTTCCGCTATGTCGGACTGATCGTGCTGGTGGAGGGTATGGTCGATCCGCGACTGCCCCACACCTTCCTCTCCAACGCTGCTTACGGTGATTTCGTGGCAGCGGCGCTGGCCCTCGTTTCCATCGTTGCTCTGCGGAGCAACTGGCGCTTCGTCATTCCTCTGGTTTGGGTGGCCAACACTTGGGGATTCTTGGACCTACTAAACGGAGTGCGCGGCGTCATTGCATCAAACATTCCGCAGTATCACCTAGATACCCTCTGGTACATCTATATCTTTTACGCTCCTGCCGTAATCATTTCAGAGCTGTTGATCTTTTGGATTCTCGGCAAATCCAAATCTTGGAACTCTGGCCAGGGCTGAAGCAACGGGGCACTGGTCGGGTCCGGCGATGACCAAATTGGATTGACAAGACCAAAAACTCGCTAGGCTGTTCTGATGACTGAGATCACACAGCTCACTCCGAAGGGATTGCGCACCCGCGAACGGATCGTGGAAGCGGCCGCCGAACTCCTTTTGACGCGAGGGCTGGGGGCCACGACCTTGGACGACGTCAAGGCGGCCGCGGGCGTCAGCAGCTCGCAGCTTTATCATTACTTTGACGGCAAGGGCGACCTGGCCCAAGCAGTCGCGGTGCTCCAAACGGAGAACCTCGTTGCGTCTCAGGGGCCGATGCTGCGCGGCATGGAAGGACTCGACAGCCTGCGAGATTGGGCCGGGTTCGTCGTGGACAACTTTCGCTCGTTCGACTGCTGCGGAGGATGCCCGCTCGGCTCGCTCGGCAGCGAGGTCGCCGAGTACGATGAGCTGGCTAGGCAGGCCGTCTCCGCGAGCCTCCGACGGTGGGAGGGTGTTCTGCGCGACGCACTCACCGAGCTGCGCGACAGCGGCGTGCTGGACTCCACCGCGGACCCCGAGGCGCTGGCCGGCATTCTGATGGTCGCCCTCCAGGGCGGCCTTCTGCTCGGCAAGATCCATAGGAGCCCACGCCCCCTCGAAGTCGCCCTCGGAAACGCAATCGATCATGTCGCGAGCTTCGCCACCCGTGCGCCCGCCGCGAGCCGTCTAACCAGCGCATCGATCCAATGACCGGTCGGAGCCGCGATCAGAGACCGGCGGCATGATCGTCGTCTCCGGTGTCATGACCTTCAGTCCATCGATCCATGACCGAGTGGTCGAGCGTGCTCGCACGTTGACCGCCGAGACGCTGAAGGAGCCGGGGTGTCGCACCTATGGGTTCTGGGCGGACCCCGATGTGCCGGGCCGGTTCCGAGTCTTCGAGGAGTGGGACTCCCAAGAGGCGCTCACCGCGCATTTCGCCGCGCCGCATTTCGCTGCGTTCGGTCAAGACTTCAGCGAGGGCGATCTCATCAGCATGGACGTGCACCGCTACATCGATCCAGAGGTCGCAGGCCTCTTCTGATGAACCGTTCCCGAATCTCGTCCCGCAGCTCCCGAGCTACGGCGCGACATTCGCCGCGATCAGCCCGCAGAAGCCCGACGGGTCACTGACCACGGCCGAGAAGCACGGCCTCCAATTCGCCGTCCTCTCCGACGCCGGCGCCCACGTAGCGCGACAGCTCGGCACCGAGGTCTCCGAGATTCTGGCCGCCCTCGGCCGCCTGGGCCGAACGATTCGTCACCAGCCCGGGCCACGTTGGGATCCGTTGAACCGAGAGGTCCAGTGGCGCTAGCATCGCTGTCATCGTGGACGATCCCGTCACCGCCCAGGGCCGCGAGACACGGACCCGAATTATTTGCGCCGCCGCCGAGCTGTTCGGCCTGCAGGGTGTCGCCGGCACGAGCCTTGATGACGTTCGCGCCGCCACGAGCACGAGCAAGAGTCAGATCTACCACTATTTCGGTGACAAGCACGGCCTCGTGCGAGCGGTGATCGACTACCAGTCCGAGGCCGTACTTGGAGCCCAGGCTGAGTCGCTAGGGTCGGTCAGCAGCTGGGATGACCTCGGCCGGTGGGCGGAGATGATGGTCGGCGAGGCCGAGCAGTACGGCATGCGGGGCGGCTGCCCGATCGGCACGCTGGCGGCGGCGCTCGCCGACACCGACGAAACCTTCCGGATCGCGCTGTCGGACACGTTCGAGGCCTGGCGCGAGGCCATTCACGGAGCGCTGTCGCGGCTGCGCGACCGGGGCCTTCTGAGGCCCGATGCCGACCTGGAGGCGCTCGCGACGATGACGCTCGCCGCGATCCAGGGCGGGCTGCTGCTCGCGAAGACGAGCCGCGACAGCGGCCGCCTGCGGACGGCTCTCGACGGGGGGATCACCCAACTTCAGACGTACAGCGCGGCGCCGGCCGGGGCCGCCGCGGGCTGATCCAAGCCTGCTAGCGGCCCGAGGCGTGGACGGTCGCGAGGTGTGACAACTCCGTTACGGCGCCAAGCGGGCCGTAACGGATCCTAGGGTCCCTTGGACTTGATGGTCCAACGGGGGGCCTGGCAACCCGTTGCCACCGACATCGGCTGCTCGTCGGGCGAGCTCCCCAAACCTCAAGGCAAGGAGACCCCTGTGCGCCTACTCTCGCGCATGTCCGTTCCCGTCGCGCTGCTCGCGGCGGCATTGGTAGGTCCAGCAGTTGCGTCTGCGGACGGCGGCCAATCACCGGCCTCGTTTCAAGCACCGCAGTATGTGTACCTCGACGGCAACCCGGCCGGCGCGAACACGGTCGCCGGGTACGTCCGCAACCTGGACGGCTCGCTGACCGCGCTGCCCGGCTCCCCGTTCGCCGCCGGCGGTGCGGGCCTTGGCCAGGGCCTTGGCTCGCAGGGAGCGATCCAGACGGCCGATCACGGGCGGTATGTGCTCGCGGTCGACGCCGGCAGCAATCAGGTCTCGGTCCTGCGGGTCGGGCGAGGTGGTTCGCTCACGCCGGTTCCCGGGAGTCCGTTCGCCTCGGGCGGAGTCGAGCCGAACAGCATCGCGGTTCATGGCGGCCTGGTCTACGTCTCCAACCTCGGCTCCGCTACGACCGGGGCATCGCCCAACTACGCCGGGTTCATCCTCGCTCCCTGGGGGCAGCTGTTGCCGCTCCGGAACTCGACCGTGACACTGCCGGCCGGGTCGAATACTGGCGACATCCTGTTCAATGACGACGGCACAAAGCTCGTCGGCACCGTCGTCGGCACGACCGTGCCCGGCAGTTCGGTGATCAACAGCTTCCGCGTCAATTGGAATGGGACGCTGACCGCTGCGCCGGGCTCACCGTTTCCCGGGCAGGGCCTTGGCGCCTTCGGTAGCCAGTTCAGCCCGATCAACCCCAACCAGTTGTTCGTGTCCAACCCCCACAACGGCACCGGCCTCGGCACGGTTTCGGCGTTCAACGACTCCTGGAACGGCACGCTGTCTTCGATCGGTGCCTCGCCGTTCGCGGACAATCAGACCGCGCCGTGCTGGCTGGTGATCAGCCATGACGGCCAGCGCCTCTATGCGCTGAACACCGGCACGGGCAGCGTCTCGGCCTACTCGATCGCCGCCGACGGGACGCTGACGCTGCTCGCCAGCACTCCGCTCAGCACCCCGGTCGGTGCGATCACCGGCACGGATGTGGCCCTGAGCAGCGACGACAGCACGCTGTACGTCAACGAGGCCAAGAACGGCACCGTCGGCGCGTTCGCGATCAACCCCGACGGCACGGTGACCCAGCTGTCGGGCTCCCCGTACGCGACGCCCTTCGGCGCGTCCTCGACGACTGCGGGGATCACCGTCGACTAGGACGCAGTGGCCGTCCAGATCGAACCGTAGGTCTCTCGAGCTGGGGGCAGCATGCCCCCAGCTCGAGAGCGTAAACGCCGGGTTGCGCTTCTGGAGGGCTCGTGCTCAGGCGCCCGGCCCACCTCCGGTACCGAGGGGGCGCGCGACATGCCCGCCCCCGTCCGCTTGTTCATCACGAAGTTATTTCAGCCGATGGTCGCGCCGCGCCTGCACCTCGCCCACAAGATCGAGATCGGCGCCAAGCGCCTGGTCGACGGGGTCACCGACCCCAAGCTGCGCTCCGGCGTCTTTTGCGCCAGCCCCACCGGCAAGGTCACCGGACCGCTGACCGACCAGGCCGAGCGCACCCCCGCATTCAACGACCCCAAGATTCAGGAGAACGCCGCCGAAGCGATCCACCGATTGATCCCTGTGACCGATGACCCTACCGACGCCCGCCAGCACGACGGCGCCCGCGTCTGAGAGTCGCGAATGAGAGCCGCCAGCCACAATGTTCTCAGTCGTTCTGGCATCGATGGCGTGCGCTGCCCGGAACTCATAGGTGAGCTCGAGCTGGGCCGGCTGGCGATCGATCGTGCCAGGGATACGCAGGAGCCGGACCATCTCGCCTCACGGCAGGCGGGACCACCGTGGGGATCGGCACACGGACCAAACTCGCAACACGTATCAACGCGAGGAGCGCGTGTTATTTGCCGGTCCCGGCTCGCTGTTCGTGTTTGCTGAACGCTTGGTCGACCAGTGCGTCGGCGTATGTCTTGGTCAGTGGTTCGTGTCGGAGCATTAGGCGGTAGTAGAGCGGGCCGAAGATGGTATCGACGAGCAGTTCGGGGTCGACGTCGGCGGGTAGCTCGCCGGCCGCTCGGGCGCGTTCGACGGTGGCGACGGTCGCTGCCCGGCGGTCTCGCATGTGCCGCGTGTAGAGCGTTTCGAGGACGGCTGGTTCGCTCTCAAGTCCGTCTGACAGAGCGAATGCCGCACCCGACCGGGACGAGCAATGCGGCTGAGCCGGCTCCGACGCAAACTCGGAGAACCCCCCGCCACCGAAACCATCACCAACGTCGGATACCGGATCACACAATCCCCCGAGCCCACATGAGGGCGTTGGCGAGACCCGCTTCGCTCGCGTGACGCGTATGTCGACGCCTCCGGTGCGGTCTCGCAACGCGCGGACAGCGCGCCTCTCGCGGACGATCGCTTCCGCGCGGCGGGCGCTGGGAGACCGCGCGATCAAGTGGGTCGGCAGGGGCACGGTGCGAGGAGCGAACGAGCGCCCGCTCATCGCGCCGTGGATTGGTGCTCAGGCGGCGGCTCCCGCGGCCGCTTCGACGATGCGGGCCACGTAGTCGCCGGTGATCTGCCGGGTGGCGGCGTTCACGCGGTTGAACGCGTTGATCGCCGCGATGGCCACCACGAGGGCCGCGAGCTGGGGCTCGGTGTAGTGGCGGGCGGCTTCGTCCCAGACCTCGTTCGGTACCGGGTCGGGCCGATCTGCCAGCCTCGTGGCGGCCTCGGTGAGCGCGAGCGCCGCACGCTCGGCGTCGCTGAAGTACGGCGCCTCGCGCCACGCGGCGATCAGGTGGATGCGCTCGCCGCTCTCGCCGATGTGTTCGAGCTCGCGCGTGTGGATGTCTACGCACACGCTGCAGCCGTTGATCTGGCTCGCGCGTAGCGTCACGAACGCGAGCGTGGCCTCCGGGATTCCGGCGTGCTGCGCCGAGGTGCCGAGCTGCTGGAGCGCGTCGAGCGCGCCGGGTACGGTGAGCGCAGGGTTCTGGATTCTGGCCTGGGTCATGGTGTTCCTCCTGGGTTGCGAGTGTGGGGCTGTGGATCGATGGGCGTGTCGGGGCGCGGGCTCTGCGCGCGGACGAGCGATCCGAAGTCACCGACCACGCCGAGGTGCGCGAGCTTGTCGGGGTTGACAACCGAGCCGATGCTGGAGATCTCGCCGCCGGCGATCTCCAGCGACCACACGCTGATCAGCCGCTGCTGGCCGTCCACGACGATCACTCCCGGACCGCCGTTCACCTCGATCGGCCGCAGCGTGAAATCGGGAACCCGCGAGGCGACCCGCATCCAGGTGAGCAGCACGCGGGCGACGCGGTTGCGACCGCGCAGCGAGCGCGCCAGCGCCGGGACCTTCCCGCCGCCGTCGCCGGTCAGGACCACGTCATGCGCCAGCAGGGCCTCCAGCCCGGCCAGATCCCCGTGCTGAGCGGCGGCGAGGAACCTCTGCGTGAGCTCCTCGCGCTGCTCCCGCGAGGTCTGAAACCGGGGGCGGCGCTCCCCGACATGACGCCGGGCCCGGCTCGCGAGCTGGCGCACGTTGTCCTCGCTCTTGCCGATGATCTCCGCGATCTCCGGATAGCCGTAGCCGAACACGTCGTGCAGGAGTAGCGCGGCTCGCTGCTCGGGAGACAGGCTCTCGAGCAGCACCAGCATCGCCAGCGAGAGCGAGTCGGCCATCTCCGCGTGCTGGGCGGGATCGTCGACGCCGTCGGTGATGATCGGCTCGGGCAGCCACTCGCCGACATACTGTTCACGCCGCGCGCGCGCCGAGCGCAGCTCGTTGATCGCCAGCCGGGTGGTCACGGTGGCGACGTAGGCCCGCGGGGAGGCGATCTGCTCGCCGCCCTCGATCGCCCGATGGACACGCAGCAACGCCTCCTGGACGACGTCCTCGGCTTCAGAGACGCTGCCGAGCATCCGGTAGGCGATCGCGAAGGACGCCGGGCGCAACTGCTCGAGCTCGTGTTCTTCAGCGGTCATGTCGGTGTGCTCCAGTCTCATCATCCGCTTCGCGATCCGGCGTACAACCCATAAGACAAGACGACCACCTCAGCTGTGACACCCCGCTCCCAGCGTGCGCCCCACCGACGTGACCGCCGACCGCGCTGCCGTGATGACGCCCGGGGCACGTCAGAGCCGGCGATCGCTTTCGCCGCGCCGCCGGCTTTCCTACAACGAGCGCGATGGCGACGAAGGAGCTGCCCCCCATCTGCCGCGGCCGGCGTCATGGCCGACGGTCGCTTCGCCACAAGAGCGGGCACGCCGCCACCGCGCCGGTCGTGTTCCCCAATGGACGGCCCCCGGGCGCGCCGACAGCGGAGCCGAGGACGCCTGCTCACGAACAACGCAGGACTGCAGCGGCCTCTCGTGCCCGTGCCCGGCGGCCTCCATTGCGGCAGTGTCGAGATATGCGTCGCTCGTCCATCGTCTTCACGCGTTGCGCGTCACCGACCCCTCAGTCCGGCGGCGTCCATACCCAAGCGTCGAACGCCATCCGTCGCCCGTCGGGCGACCACGAAAGGTCGTCCAGGCTCATCCCCGGCAGCCGCACCACGACCTGCTCGTGGCTGCCGTCTGGCCAGATCGTCTTGACGGTGTCATACGGTTGATCGCCGGCTCCTGGCGAGTCCCGCGCGTCAGCCACGAAGGCGATCTCGCGCCCGTCCGGAGACCACACCGCTCCGACACCTTCGTCGCCCACGAGTCGACGCGCCGGACCGCCCGAGGTCGACACGACGACGAGGAAGTCCCCGGTGTAGGTGGTGCCGTGGCTGCGCGAGATCACGAGGTTCGCGTCTAGGGCGACGAGGCGGCCGTTGGGCGAGACCGCCGGCTGCCCGTTGTCCGCGAAGTTGATGTCCAGCCGGCGCGGGCGCTGACCGGCGGCCGCCGGCACGGCCCACAGGTTGGCGCCGGTCGAGTCGCTCAGGACAACGAGCAGCGAGCGACGATCCGGCGCCCACGAAAGGTCTGCGTCGTTCAGTTCTGGACTTCCGGCGAGTCGGACGAGTCGCCGCCGTGGACCGCCATCAACGCCTTGGAGCCACAGCGTCGACTGCGCCTGGCCCCCGGAGGTCGTGGTCAGGAACGCGAGCGTGCGTCCGTCGGGTGACCGTACGCTTGCGCTGATCGCGCCCACAGCGGCTCGATGGAGTATCTGCCCGTCGCTGTCAAACATGACCGCGGATGCCCCAATGCCCGTGGGCTCACCGGCGTCGCTCTGTGCGCTTGCTGGCGGCGACAGGGTCACGAGGCAATCGTCGCTTTGCCAGCCGACGTCTTGGACGTAGTCGCCGAGTGACAGGCGACGAGTGCCCGACCCGTCGGCTGACATGAGCTCGATCGGCCCGGGGACCGCCTCGAGCGCCTGGCCGCCTCCGCCGGCTCCCCCGCCGACGCTCTTGAGGCCGGACGTGGCCGTAGCGATCGTCTGGCTGTCGGGGGACCACACGGTCCCATCGTGGGAGTAGTTGTCGTGCGTGAGCTGGTGCAGACCCGAGCCGTCGGCGTTGACGACGTAGTCGTCGTCGTCGGTGTTCGACGAGCCACTCTGAGCGATGGCCACCACCCCCAGAGCGACGGCTGCGACGAGCGCAAGCGCCATCACGGTCAGTCCGAGCCGCAGTCGGCGTCGCATGTGGCGAGGATCGGCGACCGCGCTACTGGCCTTTGGGATCAGCAGGCCGAGCGCCGTCCAGCCGGCGGGTGGTCGCGGGTCGCGCACTAACACACCGCGTCGCCGACCAGCAGGAAGGCAGGCAACGAGCTGCACGTCCATACGACGGCGGCAGCGGCCATCGCGATCGCCCCGCGTCGACGCAAGTCGAGCAACCGAGCGATCGCGTGGACCACGTAGCCCCACAGGACCAGGATCGGCACTGCCAAGAGCCACCCGGCGGAGACGGTGGACACCGACGGGTCAAGACCGTGTGTCGCAAGTAGGAGGGCCGCGACATAGAAGCAGACGGCAACGATGGGGGAGGAGACAAACACGAACGCGCCGAGCGCGGCCGGGTTTTCGAATCGCCGAAACTCAGGCATCGCCGTTCCGGTTGCGCGCGCGCCGTGCGCGCATCAAGAGGCCGACGAGCAGCAGGCCGATGAACGCCCAGTAGCCGAGCGCCGACCAGCTGACGGTCGGCTGAAGCTGCCAGGTGCCGCTTCCGTCGGCCACGTAATAGTCGCCGCCGCGGTGTGTCATGACGGTGCGGCCGATGTCCGGAGGATTGATGAGCCCGGTGCGTCCGTAGACCGCGCCAAGGACACCAGAGTCGAATTCGTTCTCCGGTGTGGGTGGCGAGTCGCCGATACCGAGATTGAGCGGCGTCCACTGCTTCATGGCGAACCACGCTGGGAGCCAGCCGTCGAGGAACGCGACATGCAACGCGCTGGCGTCCACCCGGGTCGTGCCGGGCGGAAGCGCCTGGATAGGCGCGTTAGTGATCCCTACCGGCGAAATGACGACAAGGCAAACCACTGCCGCCAAGACGGACGAGCGAATGGCCCGGGCTCGCTTGTAACTCGCCGATATCGCCCACATGAGGTAGACCGCCGCGGCGGGAACGGCGATCACGACGGTTACGACCCACAGCCCGAGGGACATCGATGACGCCAGCGCCTCGATCAGTGCGAACGCGACCGCAAGCGCAAGGAGCGCCCGATCGGATGCGCGCGAGCGTTCGGCCCGGGTTCGCGCGACGAGCCGGCAGGCCGGCGCTCGGCTTCCGTCGTGTCGTTCGTGCCGCGGAGCGTGCGGGCATAGGCTGACCATCGGTCGACAAGTCTAGACCAGTGTTGACCCGTGGTCAAAGAGGCCCAGACCCGAGGCGCCGCTCACGAAGCGAAGACGCGTCCCGCGACCCCCGAGGATCTGGTGTTCGCGACCTCGAGCAGCCGCGCCCACGACGCGAGCAACATCCGCAGGCGCATCCTTGACGCCGCGGTCGACCTGGCGACTCGACGCAAACCGGCCGTCGAACCCTGAAACTGGCCGATCTGCAGGCGCTTCAACGAGAGCCGGAGACGGGACTCGAACCCGTGACCCTTCGCTTACAAGGCGCGGCTGGGAGGCGGAAGAAGAAGGCTAGAAAGACCCGCAAATCGCCAGGTTCTGACGATCCGGGTGGGTCCGCCGATTAGCCAGGAATTTGCGGGGATTATCGGGGGTTCGGGCACCGGTGCCCAAGGGTGATCACGCGCATCGCGAGACGGCGCGTCAGCCGTGCTCTATTCGACGAGTCGAACGGTGTTTGAGCGAGTTACTCCGCTCACGCTGGCGGTCAGCGATGCAGTGAAGGCATGCCGCTGTTTGAGGAGTCTGCGACCGGCGGCATTCAGTCTCAATGTGAGCGTGCTCTGACCGCCGCCCGCGATGATCGTGTTCGCGCGGGCGAGCAGCAGAACTCGGCGGGTTTCCCGTCGCCGTCTGGCCGTCACCGCGCGCACGCGGCCCCCCAGGAGCGTTTCATGCACGAGGAGCGTGACGGTCACGGCGCACGACGTCGTGGGTGCTGCGTAGCACTCCACGTCGACGGTGTCGGCGCTCTTAGTGGCTGTCGTGGAGGTCGCGGTTGCAGCAGGTGGCGGGGGCGGCGAGGGCCCGGCGAGACCAGTGCCAACGATCACGTCGCCGGCGTTGTCGCTCAGCACGCACTCGTCGGCGGTGGGACAGGACACGAGGTCTGAATGGCCGGCGGGGCGTAGTGATGTGCTCGCCTGTGGGGTCCAGGAGAGAGGGTCGAACTCGTTGGGGCTGCCGCCGGTTGCCAGGAGGCAAGCATCCGCGGAGGGGCAGTCCAATGTGCCGCCGGCGTTGTTCCGCAGACTGGGGGTTCCCGGGGATTGCGGGTCGAAGGTGAGCAGTCGCGCGAGCACGTCGGATGCGATGCATTCGTCCGCAGCGGGGCAGGACACCTGAGTCAGGAGTGCGTTGTCCGGGCAGAGGCCGGTAAAACAGAATTGGCCGTTGAGGATGGCGGTGCCCGTGTCGACCACGGCGCCGCTCCCAGCGGATGGCGTCTGGGGGTTGAAGGTCGACTCGTAGCCCTGAGGCTCGCCGTTGCTGGCCGTTGGGCCTACGCCGACGGCGGTGCACTGCGTGGCGGTCGGGCATGAGACGGCGCCGAAGGATGATCCGCTGATTGTTTGCGGCGCGGGCGATCCGGGCGACGACGGGTCAAACGTGGCCTCGCGTCCGTCGAAGGACACCTCGACGCACTCCTGTGCCGTCGGGCAGGAGAGCAACCTGGGCGCAAATCCGAGGACCGCGGTTACGTCTGGCGCCGATTGCTGTTGAGGGTCAAAGGGAACGATCACGCCGGATACTGCGTAGTTTCAGCCGACGTAGGCGACGGCTCGCTCCCCGCTGCGACGCACAGGGACGCAATAGGGCAAGCAACGTTCGTAAACGTCGCCTCGTCGGCCGGGAGGGTTGTCGGGCTGGGCGGGTCGATCTGAAAGCCCGAGGCGGTCGCGGCAGGGTCGGCCGGGCTGAACATGATCTGCTGGCCCGAGGGCAGCAACATGGTGCACTGCGACGCGGTCGGACACGACAAGGCAGCGGGACCCCCGCTGTTCGGCGGGTTCGATGTGATCCGCATCGGCGGCTGCCACGTTGGGGCTGCCCAGGCAGGCCGAGCGTTCGCCGCGGCGGCGGGAACGATCAGAACGGCCGCTGTGATCGCTACTAGCCGGCGTGAGGGATCGATGCGTTTCACGTGGTGCCTCAACGGCGTGACTATCTTGAAGTTGCGCCTCAGATGATCTGGAGGCGCCGATGTTTCGCCGTTCCGGGCACCGGCGCCCATGGCTAGCTCGAGAGAGCGTGCACCTCAGGTCGCGCTTTGGAGCAGCCAGCGATCTTGGCCCAGCTGGACGGTGAAGCAGCTGACGTCCTGGGACGCTGCGGGCGTGTAGAGCCACGAGCCGTGGCTCACCATGCGGACCGGCGTATCGGGCGAGCCGCCGGGGCCGGTGGCAGACGCTGGACGGTCATCGACCGGCGTGTAAGTCGTGCCCGCGTTGTCGCTGAGTGCCGGCGGGGTGAGGGCGTGCGTCGCCTCGCGCCGGCGCTCCAGCCGCTCGAAGGCCGGCCAGTTGGGATCCTCGGCTTCGCCGAGGTGATGGAAGTAGAGCCGGACCGCGTCCTCGTGATGCAAAAGCGCGACGATGGCAAGGCCCTGGCGGCGCTCCGGAGCGCCGAGCACGACGCCGCCGATCTCGGCGGCCCGCGGGCGGGCGGGCGGTGGGCGGGCGGCGCCGGTCGCGGCTGGCGCCACGACGTATCCCGGACGATTCTCGAGGGACGATGGTGTCCCGCGCCTGAGGGTGAGGAACGCCTGCTCGAGCGAGTCGGGTGGACCGATCGGCGCGCCGGTGGCGTGGTGTAGTGCCAGCCGCCACCGGGCACGCTCTGCGTCGTCGAGCGCACCGACGGCCAGCAGGGTGTCCAGCGCCTGGCCGAACTCGTCGGCGGCGGGCCCCGGCGCAGAGATCCTCTCGAGCAGCGCCGTCAGGTAGCGCCGCCCGGCGGTAATCGCGTCGGCACTGAGCGGTGGGCTCGGCGTCCCGCGTCCGGAGCAGCCGACAGGGTTCACCGCGCGCTCGCGCCACCGGTTGGCTTCGGCTGCGGAGATCACTCCCAGCCGCTCGTAGACGAATACGCTCGCCTCAAGATCCGCCCGTGCGCCGGCGCGACGGTCCGGCGGGACCTGGCTTGCGATCTCCAGCAGCAGATACAGGTGGGCGTCGGTGGCCGCGCGCATCAGAGGGCCACCCTGATCGCCTCGCCGGCCGGTGTGACGAGTTCAACCCATGTCGCCTGCGACGGTGGCGCCGTGCGAAACGACAGGTTCAGCTGGTCCGCCGAGCCGCCACCCCCGTTCGGCCGATACGTCGTCCCGACGTCGTCGCGAAGCGCAAGCGCGAACAGCCGGCGCGCGCTCAGATTTGCCGTCCGCACCGCGAACGTCACTCCGTCGGCGAACCGCAGCCCGTACAGAACGCGGATACCGTCAACGACTCCGGGCGGTGCGGCCAGCACCGCAACGAGCTTCTGCTCGGTGCCACCGGCGTTCAGCTCGCGCAGCCGCGCCTGAGTCTCGGCTGCGCTCGGCTGGCCCAGGCGTGCCCGCAGCTGGTCATCCCAGAACCCGGCGTCCACAGCGCCGACCGCGCTGAGCGCGCCGAGTGCTGCCCGCACGCGCGCCGCCTCGGCATCGGACGAGTGCGGTGTGAGCGGCTCCAGGAGTTCGCCGAGCAGGCCGGCGGCGACCTCGCGGTCGCGATCCTCCACGCGCGGTCCGGGATCCTCCCCCTGCAGGCGGGAGCGCCACGAGGCGGCCTCCTCGGGGTTCAGGAGGCCCACGGCCGCCAGCGCGCCAATCGTGCCGGCCGACCGGGCGGCGGCCGACTCGACCGGGAAGCCCGAGTCTCGACCGCGGCCCGCAAACTCGACCTCGCGGTGGAGTAAACCAAGCGCGATCTCCCGCGGCGTGCCCACCGGCGGGACGGTATCGAACGCTCTGTGAGGGCGCGGGAGCGTGTCGCTGGAGTGTCTTGGCTGGCGACAGCTCGGCGTCGCATGTTCGCCGGCCCCACACCCCGATTCCTGGCTCTAGAAGGCCGATGTTGGTCGGCGGGTCCCTCGGTTCGCCTTCGGCGAACCGTTCTTGACCACCCCCCCTCACCTTGACAGGGGTGGGGGTGGTCAAGAACCGGGACCCTGGGTGGTGGTGGTTGAGGATGGTTGGTCGGGGTGTGGGCCGGGAGTGGTGGTAGTTGGGATGGTGATGATGGTCGGAAGTGATGAGAGGAAGGAGACAGAAGAAGAACTGCGGCGGTGCGTGCGGGTGCTGGTGACGGCGGTAGCGCTGGCGGGTGTGAGCGAAGACCGGTCGGCTTGAAGGGGGCCTCGTGCAGTGGCGCGAGGCCCGTAGGGAAGCCGATGCTGGGCGGCCGGTCTGCGTCATCGATGCGTGTGCGTTGTGCTGCTTGGCGGTGCCGTTCGCCGTGTCGTCTCGGTGATGCGCGTTCGTTTCCTCTGCCGATTTGCCGTGGTGATCACCAGGCCTGATCGCGTTGCTTCCGATGCCGTCGTCGTAACCGTCGTCGCGCGTCCTGGCTGCCTCATCCTCGTCCGTGCCGACCAGCGGGTCTGGTCCCGCGCGCGCGGCGTTCTACGGCGCAGCGGGGGTGGCACGACCCCGGGTGCTGATCGTCGCTCCGGCCTACGTCTGCGGCCGCGTTCTACACTCGCGCGGCCCGGGCTGCTTCGCCCCGGATAGACGACGGCACCCGACCGCTCCGTTGCTGCGACGAGATGTCCCGCTGAGTGACTACCGCGCGAGCACGACGCGAGTGGTGCGCTGCGCGGTCAGGGTGGGTGGGACCGGAGCGGCGCCGGCGGCTGGAAGTTGCTGCTCGCCGAGATAGATAGGTGCTCGAATGTAGGCGGGCCACGAGTAGTAGGTGCTGGGGGCGCCGCGCGTGGTGGCGGTGCTGAAGGCTGCGATCACGGAGCCGTTGGAGGCGAAGTGCGCTGTGCCGGACTCGGAGAGATGGATGCTTGCTGGCCGTGGCGTCCCGCCGTCGATCGAGCCAGTCTCGATCAGGTCGCCGGTCGCGAGGCATGCCCACGCGACCTCGCCAGACGTCGGCTGAGGAGGCTGGCAGGTGACGAGTGACTCGTAAAGAATCGTTGAGCCGTCGGGGGACACGTCGACTGGCTCTAGGTAGGGCATGCCCTGATGAGCGTGGAACAGCCGCGTGACCGTGCCGTCGCTGTGCCTGAGCCCGACCGTCTGCGGCTGCCCGTTTGGTATCTCGGTGACGATCAGGCCTGCCGGCGCCCAAAGGGACACTGAGTCGTAGGCGCTCAGGACCTGCCGTTTGCGGTTGGGCTCGAGGATCACTACCTCGCCCGCGCCGGGGCCGGTGGGCACGAGGAGGCCGTAGGCGATGCTGCGTCCGTCGGGCGAGAAGGCGAAGCCGTTGAAGTCGAAGCCCCCTCGCGCGACGACGAGGCAGCGTGCCGGCTCGCGAGAACAGAGCAGTAGCTGCGCGTTGCCCGACGGGAAGTCGACATGGTCGATGAGAAGCTGGCTTGAGTCGGGCGACCACCGCACCGTCAGGCTGGCGCTTCGGGTCAGGAATGTCGAGGCGCCAGTTGTCGTGTCCACGAGGTAGAGGCCGGGGCCCTCGTGACCCGCACGGAGCACTACGGCCGTCCGTCCGTCCGGCGAGATCGCAGCGAGGTCACCTGGGCCGATCGAGCGCGGCCTGGAATGGAGGGCCGCGGCGACGTAGACGTCGTGGTTGCTGCCTTCGTACGCGAGCAGGACGGCCGTGGTCCGTGAGTCGGATCCGCAGCCGGCGAGGCCGAGACCAACCAGCAGCACGACGGCTGCGAGCATCCGCTTCCCCATCTCGCCCATGATCGGCGCGTCGCGCTGCGTGCTGTAGGAGCGCATCGAGCAGCCCGGCGCACTCGAACCGCACCGGGGCCTGGGGGACCCTGACGGCGGGTTCAGGCGCGGCGCCGCGCCTGGACCTCGTTGGCGTTGAGCCCGAGATCAACCGCGGAAATCGCCGTCGTCAGCGCTCGGCGTCAGGCCCGCGCTGGCAGTGGGAGCTCCACGGTTTGCCGGTCCGCTGGGTCGCCTTCGAGGGCGATCGTGAGCGTCGTCGCGTCCGGCGGCACGCCGGGTTCAAAACGCCATTGCGCTAGCCACTCCGTTCCGCTTCCCCCAGCGGAACGGTTGAAGCTGCGGTAGTGAGTCCCGACATCGTCGCTTATGCCGAGGGGGAGGTCGTTCAGACGCTCGCCGGGCTGGCGGGGAACCCGACGGCGATCCGTGTGGTCCTTGTCATGTCGCGTCGCCAACCAGGCAGACATTTCGGCTTTGTGTTCGGCGTCGAGTCGATCGGTGAATGCGCTCTGCAGTGCTCCGATGCGCAGGAGCAGCTTGCTTGTCCAGATCTCGACGGCGCGGATCACGATCGTGACGCCATCGACATCGGCCAGCGCACGGTCGGGAATGAGCGTTAGCTCCAGTAGCTCGTGCGGGCGCAGGGCGTGGCTGCCCGGCGGTCCGATGCGCTGCCGGCGCCACTTCTGGAGCGAACGCAGCTCCTGCTCCACCTCGTCGACCTGCCGTCGAGCGTCGGCGACCTCGGCATCGCTCAGCACGCCGCAGTCCAGGAGCGCTTGAAGCGCGCCGAGCAGTTCGCTTGTTGGCGGGCTGCCTGTCCGCATCGCCGGCGCGAAGACGCGCTCGAGCCACTCCTGACCGGTCACCTTCCGATCATCGCATGCGTCGCAGGGATCACGGCCCGGAGGGCCGTACAGAAGCGCTCTCCGTCGACCGATTGCCCGGTCGGTGCCAGCAGCGGAACTTCCTCAGGCCCCCGCGCGGTGATCAACTTGCCGGCGCCCTCAATGCCGAAGGTACTCGCGAGCTGCAGGGATCGTCCGTGACGGCGCTCAGGGCCGTGGGACCGCTACGTCGCCTCGAGCTCGTTCCTCACCTCGTCCGTGAGCACGAGTCGAGTGGTGCGTCGATGAGCTGCTGCTCAGAAGCCTCTACCCCGGCCTCACCGAGCGTTCGGATGAGGTTCCCCAGGCCAGACGCGGCGGCCGGTGTAGCGTCGGATCTCGACCCAGAAGCTGGTCGACGTACTCGTCGATCGTGCTGGCGCCCCGCATGACGTCCGGACCGTGGATACGCCGGGCCTCGGCGAGCGACTGCTCCGGTGAGGGGCGTTCGGTCGACGCAGCCATGAGAAGGTCGCGCTTTGACAGCCCGCCGATCGCCATATCGGTCGTGCCGCTGCTAACGACCGCGCCTT
The DNA here is from genome assembly GCA_963710725.1 of uncultured Solirubrobacterales bacterium. Classification (GTDB taxonomy): domain Bacteria; phylum Actinomycetota; class Thermoleophilia; order Solirubrobacterales; family Solirubrobacteraceae; genus CAVQBJ01. The sequence goes on from CAVQBJ010000001.1 coordinate 904,826, forward strand.
CATCAAGTTCGGCGCCGAGGGATACGCACAGATGCATCCGATCGGGGGAGAACCGGTCGTCGAGCGTTTGTTGCAGACGTTCGGGCGTTAGGCCCGGCAGTTGGGCGATCAAGGCCGACACGCGCTTGCGGTCCTCGGGACTCAGCGACACGGTCGCGATGATGCGTCGCAGCCCACGCCGATTCTCGGTTGCCGGTTGGTCCGCCACGTGCGCACCGTAGCTCGCCACGGCAGAGGCGAGCGACTGACGGCGTTTAGAAGTTGACAAGTAACGTTCAGCAGCGTACCGTCTCAGGTTGTGGAGCGGACTCGATGACTCGCAAGCGCGACGGAGGCGCCCGCGGCGTCGTCGCCCAGATCGACGCGCGCATCGCCGAGCTCGATCGCGAGCTGGAGTCCGCCGACGCGCTCATGGCTGAGCGTCGGCGGCTCCTGCAGGCGCGCCGAGCCCTGACCGGCGACACGTCGCCCGTGGGCGGACTCACGCGGCGCGTGACCCAGGACGAGGTCGCCGCCTACCTCGCCAAGCACCCCGGCGTCCGCGCCGGCGCGATCGCCAAGGCGCTCGGCGTCCCGCTGGTGAACATCTCCCAGCACCTGCACCGCGGCAAGGACACCCGCTTCGAGCGCAAGCCCGACGGCTGGTACCTGCGGAAGGGACAGCGGTGACGCAGCCACGGCCACAGCCGGTCGGGCCGCGTGCGCGCGGCGTAGGGGAGACCCGGCTCCGCGTCAAGCCCGCACCATCGCCGCCGGCAAGGATCATGCGCGTGGGCGGGCTTGACCCGGCCCCGGCTCTCCCCTTGATCAGCACTCAGGAGTCGGCGGAGCCGACTCCTGCCCTCACAGGGCAGGACCAGCGCCCATCATGAAGACCACGCACCGAGACCCACCACAGCGGAGACCGCCCACGGAGTAGCCAGAAGATGCCCCCGCGCCCCGAAGGCCAGATCATCGAGCGCCGCCGCGCCACCGGCACGGTCTACGCGCTGCGCTTCCGGGCCTACCGCCGCCGCGAGTACCTCACGCTCGGCTCCTCCTCCGATGGCTGGACCCGCCAGCGGGCCGAGATCGAGCTGCAGAACATCCTCGCCGACGTGCGCCGCGGCCTCTGGAAGCCGCCGCTACCCAACCCGGCGCTGCTCCCGCCGGAGGACCCGACGTTCCACCGCTTCGCCTCGGACTGGTTCGAGGCTCATCGCCGCGAGTGGCGCCCGAACACGATCGTCGACTACCTCTGGCAGCTCTCGCATCACCTGCTGCCGTTCTTCCATGCCCACCGCCTCGGCCAGATCACGATCGCCGAGGTCGATCGCTACCGCAACGAGAAGGTGCGCGAGGGCATGATCTCGCCGACGTCGATCAATAAGACGATCACGCGGCTGGCGCAGATCCTCGAGGAGGCGGTCGAGTACGGGATGATCCCGAGCAACCCGGCCAAGGGTCGGCGCCGGCGCCTGAGGACGACCCAGCCGGCGCCGGTGTGGCTCGACGGTCCCGCCCAGATCCAGGCGCTGCTCGACGGCGCCGGCGACGTCGACCGCGAGTTCGAGCCGCTCGGCATCGCCCCCTACCGCCGCGCGATGATCGCCACCCTAACCTTCGCCGGCCTGCGCGTCGGCGAGCTCTGCGAGCTCAGGTGGCGCGACGTCGACCTCAGCGGCGGGCGCATCCTCGTGCGTCAGTCCAAGACCGACGCCGGCCGGCGCTCGATCGACCTGCTGCCGGCGCTGCGCGACGAGCTCGCCTCGCACAAGGCGCGCGTCAAGCCGGCCGACCCCGACGAGTACGTATTCGTCACCTCAAAGGGGCGCTGCCACAACCCGAGCAACATCCGCAAGCGCGTCGTCGACCGCGCGGTGGAGCACGCCAACGAGCGCCTCAAGCGCGCCGGCGAGGTGCCGCTGCCTGAGGGCATCTCGCCGCACAAGCTGCGCCACACCTACGCCTCGGTGCTCGTCTGCCTCGGCGTCGACCCCGGCGCGGTGATGGACCAGCTCGGCCACGCGAGCGCCAACTTCACGCTGCGCGTCTACCGCCACTCGATGCGCCGCAGCCCCCAGGCCAAGCGTGACCTCTCGCGCATCGTCGGGGCGCCTGATTGGGCACCAATGGGCACCAGCACCCTTTTCGACCCGTCAGCGACGCTCGCCTCACCGCAGAGGACAACCCCGAAACTGGCCGATTACCAGCCAAGAAGCACCAAGCCGGAGACGGGACTCGAACCCGTGACCCTTCGCTTACAAGGCGAGGCTTCGATCGACTCGCCACAGCGCGTTTTGCCTGCATATAGGCTGGTTATGGGTCGGCGGCGCGAGACCGAATTTGGGCTCATTTCGGCCGATTTCGGCGGGATTAAGGACAACGGGGGCGCCCGTTGTCCTTTTCAGGGCGCGCCCGCTGGGCCGATAAGCGGGCGCCTGCCACGAGGCATGCCCTTGTCGCCACGGAAGTCAGCGGGTCGCCCCTTGACCGCCGGGACCATTGTCGTGGTGCTCCGCTCGGTACGTGGATGGTCACGCTTGCGTGGGCTGGGTGCCCTTCGCTTTCGCCACTGTCAAGGTCGGCCCTCCGGGCTCGCCTTCGGCGACCGCTGACGCGGCTTCCTTGACAGTGGCTTCGCTGCGGGCATGTGGCACTGAGGTCCGCTGACGCGGATCTGTCGAACCTCGACGAGGACGCATTCTGTGCATGCCGGCCTGCCCACGCGCGCAGCTGCTGTGGAGGCGGCCGCCCGGGCGCGCGACGAGCGTAGTGCGCAGATCCTCGCGGGCGTTTGGGCTGCGGGAGTCGGCCCGGGCGTGCGGGGCAGCGTTGCCCGTGCAGACGGCCACGCCTGCCGGGCCGGCGCTGGCGTATCAACTAGCGGGGCTCCACGCGCTGACGGCCCAGCCGCGCGGAGATGTGTGACCCGCGCGATCGTGACGTGAGGTCCGGCCGGTAACGCAGCGTAGGGTCCGCTACCGGTGGTGTGCTCCTGGGTTACGAGGACCCACTGGTTGCGGTCGGGGCCTTCGCCGGGTGTCAGAGCGATAATCTGGCCACTGTTGGAGACCTGGTCGGCGAGCAGCGCCGCCGCCCCGCTTCGGGCGCTCGCAGTCTGCAGCGCCAGCTGCCTGGCCTGGCCAATGGACAGCGCGGCGAGTTGCCGCTCGCGCGCGGGGAGACTCGCGGCGGACCAGTTGACGTAGGCGAGCGCGTAGCGGCGCAGCGCGGCTGCGGGGGAGGGCGCCAAAGCGCGCGGGTTGATCCGCTGCCCTGCGGTCACGGCGGCTGGGGGGATCGTCCCGCCTCGCTCCTGCGGCGGGTCACCGCTGGGCGCCGGCGCCGCGGTGACCAGTGGGCCGGCGGGTGGCTGTGTGGAGAAGGGTCGCCCGAGCGGAGCGACGGGGCGGCTTCCTGACCCGCAGCCGGCTAGCAGCAGAGCGGCGGGCAGCAATAGGGGCCAGCGGCGGCGCGCTCTCATGGTCGTCATAGGCCTGGTGGGTGGCGCGTAACGTAGCTGAGGCCGTCGCCGAGGTTGGCCAGCGGGGAGCCGCGCCAGCGAGGGCCGCTTCCCGGTGGGATCGGTGGGCCGCCGTAATCGGCGGTATCCAGCGTGATCCCGGCGACCACGATCCAAGCGTGGGTGCTGTTGGCGTAGATCGTGATCCACCGGCCGGGACCCGGGTCGCCATAGCTCTCAAGCTCGGTGGAGTCCAGGGCGTTGGGTCCCATCAGGCCGGCGGCGTAGAGCACGAAGGAGGTCGCGCCCGAGCAGTCATACGCCGGCCAGAGCTGTGCGAGCGAGCCGTAGTGCACGTCGGGGTCGGGGTAGGGCAGCGTATGGATCTCGTTGCCAGCTGCGATCGCCAGCTTGACCGGCTCGGGCGCGCTGGCCGGAGCGGTCGCGCTGCCGTCGCTTTGGATCTGCGCGGTGTCCGCGGCAGTCAGCCCAAGCGTCCCGCTCGAGCAGTTCGCGGTGGTTGGCGCGGACGGATGCGGGGTCGTGACGGCGCCGAGGAGGTTCCCGGCGCCGGGGTTGGGCGCGGGGGTGACGCTGACCATGCGGCTGCCCCAGGCGTCCTGGGCGGCGCGGCCCTGCCAGTCATAGATGTCGACGTGGTGGCCGACGATCGCGCCGCCGGTGTCGCCGGCGTAGAACGCGCTGTTGGTTCCGAACGGGTTGGGCTGTACGTAGACGTAGCTGCGCAGCGCGATCACGTGAGGGGTCGACCGCGACCTCGTACGCGGGCGGTCCGGCGGTGAGGTTCAGGCCGGTCGCGGTGATCCCGCTGCCGTTCTCGGCGTTCCACGGCGGCCCGTACGCCGTGGCCTGCCACGAGCCGCCGCTCGGCGAGCTGGTCGCCGCGGCCGCGCTGGCGCATCCACCCTGGCTGGCGCTCAGCGCGCTGACCAGCACGGCGAGGGCCAGCGGCGCAACGACGGACGCCCCGCCGGTCCCCAGCAGCCATGTACGAGGCCCAGGCACGATGAGAGCCTACACATGACAAACAACATTTGTCATAGCTTCTTTGGCTTATTAGGTGTAGCCTGATCGCGTTCTCGTCACTTCTGTTGTGGAGGTCTTGATCGTCATGAGCGCACTCATCGCCCCGTTGCTTGCCGCGGGCGGCTTCTCGTTTCAGGTCACGCCCGATCCCAGCCAGGCGCCGGGCGGAGCCGGGATCCAGAGCGGCATCAATGTCGTCGCGGCCTACGCCCTGTACGCCTGCGCCGCCGGGTTTCTGCTCGGCGGGCTGATCTGGGCCATCGGGGGGCGGATCGGCAACGACTACACCGCCGTCGGCGGCAAGATCGGCATGTTCACCTCGATCGGGGTGGCCTTCCTGATCGGCGCCGCACCCAAGATCCTGCAGTGGGCCTTCGGCCTCGGGTAGCGCAGCGATGCTCTACGAGCGCGCTCGCATCGCTACCGCGGCCGCCGCCATCCTGCTGCTGCTTGGCGTCGGGGTGCTGCTGGGCCGGCTCAGTGCGCCGTCGAGCTCTGCGGCGACGCAGCCGATCCGGATGCAGAGTGGCATCCCCGTCGGCGTGCAGGACACCCCCGCCGGCGCCCTGGCGGCCGCGGACAACTACCTCGCCCTGTCGTCCCAGACGCTGGAGCAGGACCCGCCGGCATTCGCCGCGATCGTGAACACGGTCTACCTGCCGCGCGTGCGGGCCTCGACGCTGGCGCAGGCGGCCGCGCTGCGCACCGCCGACCCGGCCAGCATGAGCAACTACCGCGCGGGCGGCCACGCGATCGCCGTCGTCGGCGCGCGACGCCTGGACGACTACAGCGCCGCGCGCGGCGACGATCACGACCTGGCTTGAGGGCATCGAGTGGGGGCCGACGCTGGCCCCGCGCCAGAGCTGGAACCTCGTGCAGACCGACCTGACGTGGCAGCACGGGCGCTGGCTGGTCGCGTCGTCGAACACCATGAACCTTCCGGCGCCGGCGCCGTCGATCGTCTTCGTGCAGGGCGCCAACAACCAGAGCAGCGCTTTTCAGTCGCGGCTGAGCGGAATGACCGCGCCGTACTACGGGACCGGCGGATGAGCCGCCTGGCGCTGGTCGTCGGGCTCGTGCTCCTGGGCCTGGTGGCGCCCAGCACGGCCGGCGGCGCTGCCGCCGGCCGCCGGGCGCCAGGCCGGCCGGGCGACCCAGGCTGCGGTGCAGGCCCAGGCGGCCGCGCACCACGGGGGCTCGTGCGACGTCGGCGTGCCGGTCATCGGCGGCGCGGTGAGCACGATCACCAACCTGGCCTGCGGGGCGGTCGGCGGCGCCGCCGGCGCAGTCGGTGGAGCGGTCGGGTCGGTCGCGAACACGATCCTTGACGGCGTCGCCAGTTGGCTGATCGGTGCCGCAACTCAGATCACCAAGTTCGTCGTTGAGGCGATGCAGACGACCAGCACGCCGCAGCTCAGCAGCGCGTGGTTCAGATCGCAGTTCGCGCCGATGGCCGACCTCGGCGCCGCGCTGGCCCTGTTGATGACGCTGCTGGCGTTCGCCTCGGCTGCGGTCCGGCGCAGCCCCGAGGCGCTTGCGCAGACCCTCCTGGGTGTTGTGCGGGCTGGGCTGGGCACCGGGGTGATCGTCACCCTGACGATCCTCGGCCTGGCGATCGCCGACGACATCTCAAAGCAGGTCCTGACCAGCTCGGCCCATTCGTTCTGGACGACCGCGTCTAAGTCGTGGGGCGCCAGCGGGTTCGGTGGTTTTGGCTCCTCCGCTTTGGCGATGTTCATCGCCGTGCTCGAGGTGTTCGGCGCGGTGTTCGTGTGGCTTGAGCTGATCGTCCGCAACGCCGTCATCTACATCGCGGTCCTGTTCTTCCCGGTCACCCTGGCCGCGTCGATCTCGCCCAAGTTCTCCGGTTGGAGTGACCGCCTCGGGCGGCTGCTGATCCTGTTCGTGATCCTCAAGCCGGTCACCCTGGTGGTGCTCTCACTCGCCGGCAGCGCGGCCACCGCCGGCCTGTCCGGCGGCGCCGCGGGCGGCCTGCCGGGCTCCGTCGGGACGATCCTGGCCGCGGTGGTCATCTTCGGCCTGGCCGCCTACGCACCGTGGGCCCTGATGTTTCTGCTCTCGGCAGACGCGGAGAGCGCGTGGACCGCCGGAGCGGTCCGCGCCGGCGCCGGCGATGCCGTCGCCGGAACGAACGGTCGCAGCGTGCGAAACGGCGGCGGCCTGTCTGGGCTGCGGACCAGCGCGCGGGGCGCCGGCTCGCCCGGCGGGAGCGCTGGCAGTGGCGGAACGCCGAGGGGCGGCGGATCGGGGAGCGGGGGAGGCCCGGGCGCCACCGGGTCCGGACCCGGCGGCGCAGGACAGGCAGCGGAGGCGCCAGCACGGGCGCGGGCGCCTCGAGCGGCGCAAGCAGTGGTGCGGCGGGCGGCGCCGGTGCGCTCGCGGGCACGGTCGCCGCGGGCGGCGCGGTGGCTGCCGCGGCCGGGATGCGCGCCGCGTCCTCCGTCGGCGCGGCCAGCGGCACGCCCACGAGCACAAGCGGCGCCTCGACCCCGGCCGCTGCATCTAGTGAGAGCGCTCCGTTGGGTTCGGGCAGCGCTGGCGCGCAGAGCCCGTCTCGTCCGGCGGCGTCACGCGCGTCGTCTGGCCAGGCGTCGCGTCGTGACGGCGGCAGCGCCAGCGACGGCTCACCGCCACGCCCGAGCTCGCCCAGCGCGACCCCCACCTCAGCAGGGGCTGCCCAGCCGCCCTCGCCTCGAACGCCGAACCGCGCAGGGGAGCGCCGCCAATCGGCTGAGCGCCCCGGCCGTCAGGCCGGGCCTGACAGTCCCGACTCGACGCCGGCGGGCGGGCCAGCACCGGGCCAGGGAGGGTCGCCGTCGCGCAGCGGCTCGCCCTCGCGACCCCCAGCGCCGCGTGAGTCATCCCGGCCCGTTCGAGCGGGCGCACCCCCGCGGCCCGGCCCGCCGACGCGCGGCAAGACTCCGGTGAAAGGCTCGGGGTGAGCGAGACCACGTACCGCTTCGCGCCGCACCCCGGAGGGGGCGTGGTGTTGGGGCTTAGGGCCGGGCAGCTGGTCGGGATCGCGCTCGGCGGATTCGGCGCGCTGCGGGGCCTTCGTCTGGGTGGCATCGGCGGCCTGGCGCTCGGGGTCGCGGTGGCCGGCGTATTCGCCGGCGGGGTGCTCGTCCCGATCTACGGCCGCACGCTTGAGCAGTGGATCCCGATCACGATCCGCTTCCTGGTCGGCCGGCTGTCCGGGCGCGCTCGCTTTCGCTCGCAGCGCGCCCAGCTCGGCCGCCTGATCTGCCTCCCGCAGGGCCAGCTTGACCCACAGCCACCCGTGCCGCCGGACAGTCGCCCGGCGGAGCTGTCAGATGTCGAGCTGCTCGAGGTAGAGCTTTCGCGTTATGAGAACGCGCGGCTTGGGGTGGTCAAGGACCGCCGGGCTGGCACGTTCACCGCCACCGTGCGCGTGAGTGGGCATGCGTTCTCGCTGCTTGACCCCGGCGACCGTGAGCGCGCGCTGGCCGACTACGGCACCGTCCTGGCCACGCTGGCCAGGGATGGCACGCCGGTGCGCCGGCTGGCCTGGGTCGAGCGCACCCTCCCGGCGGATGCGGACGCGCTGGGCAACTTCCTCATGGAGGCCAAGCGCCCGGACGCGACCCTCAAGGATCCGCCGGACGAGCTGGTGTCCTACCTGCAGCTGATCGGCCGTGCCGGCGACGTGGCCGAGGAGCACGAGCTGCTGTTCAGCCTGCAGATTGATGCCAAGCGTCGCCGGCCGCCGAGCAATCAGACGGCTCGGCGGCGGGGACCTCGGCGCTCTGGCCGTTGTGGCCGGCGAGATCGGCGAGCTCGTCGAGCTGCTGGACGCTGCCGGGTTGAGCGTCACCGGACTGCTCACCCGGGCCGGCGTGGCCGCCGCGATCCGCGCGGGCTGTGACCCGTGGGGGCATCGCCAGCGCCAGCGCCAGCTGAACCTGACGGTGCGCAGCGATCCGGGGATCGCCGAGCACACCGCCGGGCCGACCGCCGGGAGGAGCACTGGGGTCACGTCGCGGTCGACGGGGCGCTGCACAGCACGCTGTGGGTCGCCGAGTGGCCGCGCCTTGACGTCCGCGCGCTGTTCTTTCAGCCGCTGTTGATGGAAAGCGGCGTCACGCGCTCCGTCGCGATGGTGATGGAACTCATCGGGCCCTCGCGGGCAATCCGCAGCGCCGAGCTGGCCTCTACCAACGTGGCGACCGAGCAGAGCCTGCGCGCGCGGATCGGGCAGCGCAGCGGCGGCCGCCAGCACAAGCGCGACGAGGCCG
>CAVQBJ010000002.1:0-663295 GCA_963710725.1 uncultured Solirubrobacterales bacterium
ACATGCGCCTCTTCGTACGCCGGGGGTCGGGGTAGCAAAGCGAATTTTGTCCCAACTTTGTCCCAACGGTCGGATGAGTTGCCATCCGACCACGCGAGGAGGACAGAGGCATGGAGCAGTTCGCACCCGGCATCTTCACCGGCAACGTCTATCGCCGCGACGGCCAGCGTAGGCCGATGTGGTACGCGCGGTACCGGCTCCCGGACGGGCGCGAGGTCCGCAGGCGCATCGGACCCGCGTGGACCGGCCGCGGGCGACCGGAGGCCGGCTACTACACGCGGCGCACCGCCGAGGACTGGCTACACGACGTGCTCGAGCAGGCGCGGCGCGGCACGCTGCCCGGTCTCGTCCGCACCGGCGCCACGTTCGCCGACGCCGCCGCGGAGTACCTGCGCTACGTCGAGGTCGACCGCGGCCGCCGTGCGACGACCGTCTCCGACTACCGCTCGATCGTCGACGTGCACCTGCTTCCGGCGTTCGGCGAGATGCGCCTCGAAGACATCACCACGGCGATGATCGAGCGCTGGGTCGCGGGGGTGGTGCGCCAGCGTCCCGGGGATGCGCCGCTCACGAGCCGCTCGATCAACAAGTTCCTCGTCGTCCTCCATGGGATCTTCCGGCGCGCTCGGAAGGCGTACGGGCTGCGCTCGAATCCGGTCGTCGACGTCGAGAAGCGCCCGCAGGCGAACGCCGGCGACATCGAGGTGTTCTCGCCGGAGGAGATCCATGCGTTGCTGCGCGCCGCCGCGGACGAGCGGGATGCGGCGGCGTATGCGGTCGCCGCGTTCGCTGGGCTGCGGATGGGGGAGTTGCGGGCGCTGCTCTGGCGCGATGTCGACTTCGCCCGGTCGGTGCTCCGCGTGCGGGGGAGCTTCGCGCAAGGCCAGCTGACGGCGCCCAAGTCGGGGAGGGTGCGGTCGGTGCCGCTCATCGACGAGGCGGCAGCCCGACTCGCCCAACTTGGGCGGAGCGGACAGGCGGACGACGAGGGCCTCGTATTCCACGAGGCGTCTGGGGCGCACCTCAACGACGATCGGCTCCGCCGGCGCTATGTCTCCGCTCTGGAGAGCGCAGGGCTACGCCGACTGCGCTTCCACGACCTGCGGCACACGTTCGGCACGCTGGCGATCACGCGTGCGGACATCCTCGAGGTGCAGGCGTGGATGGGGCACGGAGACGTCAAGACCACCATGCGCTACCTGCACTACCGCGATCGGAGCGATGCGGCAGCGCGGCTGGCGGAGGCGTTTCGGCTGGCGCCCACGCCGGTCGGCCAGGGGCCGCTCGGCGGGGGCGTGGCTCGGGAGCGCGCGGAGGCCGAACGACCACTCTGAGGGGTGCGTGTGTGGTGGACAGCTCCAACGCCGCTGGGTCGGGCCGACTGATTGCGCTCTGGCGCGGCCCTCCCGACGAAACGCTGCTGGAGTGGCGGTCGAGCGCGCGGATCTCGCAGCACTAGCGCGTCCGCCTCCGAGCATCCCAGTCCCACGCCTGTGCGAACAGTCTAGGCTCGGCGTTGGCCCATTGCTCGGGGAGGGCCGCAACGCGTTCGGCGTACGCGATCACGGCCGGTCTGCCGGTCCAGATCACCCGCGGATACAGGTCCGCCGGAGTGAGCCCGGCGGCGCGGCGTCGGGGCATCCGCTGCGTGAGGCGACGGCCGGCTCCGGCAACCGCGACCAGCTGCTTGGCGATTATCCGCGGGTCGAGCTGGCGTTCGAATGTGCCTTGGCCGTGGTTGCCGGGGTCGGCCCGCTGCGGCGCGAATCCAAGCTTGGGGTGCGCGAGCTTGTTGCGTAGCCCGAACAGCTGGCTGATCGGTTGGATGAGTTCGTCGTCGCGCACGAACAGAGGCTCGCCGACGGCCAGTTGGCCGCCAACCACGAGCTTGTCGACGGTTGCCATCCGGTCGACCGCCTCAAAGTCGCTCTTCGAGAGATGTGCCGCGAGGAACTCATTGGCGTACGCCTCGGCTGCAAACGCTGCGTATAGCGCAGCGGTCAGGCAGTACCCCTGCTGGGCTCGGGCGGCGGAGTCGCGCAAGAGCAATCGCCGTGTCGCTTGCGCCTCTGACATTCTGCCGGTGGGGCGACGCATGCCGAGCTCATAGATGCTGCGGGGTACACCTGCTGTCCATAGGGCGTCGATGGCCTGGCCGAGGTACAGACCAGATAGACCCCTCGGCCCCTCGACAGTCTCAGCCCGCCCGCTAGTTGGCCCGTCCGCCATCTCAGGGGCAATGTCTATCGGGCGGGGCGGCCGGATGAGGCCGCTCCGGCCGGCCGGTCGGCCGATGGCCGTGGCGTGCCTGCCGGGTCGGGCGCGGTCCCGATCCGCAGGGCGGTCGTTCGCAGCCGCGTCATGCGGGGAGCGCAACCACGCGCCCAGGAGTCCTGCGCGACGGATCGCAACGGACGCAGTCGCGTGGGGTAGCGTGTGCCGCATGCTCCGCGCGTCCAGCGACGACGGGGACTACCTCGATCGGCTTGCGCAGACCCTACGCGACCTGATGCCGACGCCGGATGATGACGAGCGCACGCGGACCAAGAAACGTGGGAAGGCGCTGAAGTTCGCCCAACGCCTCAGCGCATACGAAACCGGGTTCGCCGCCGCCGCGCTGGCCCTCATGATTCCTCAAAGCGAGATCCAAGACGAAGCACCGGAACTCCGGCAGTTCATTGCCGAATTCGCCGATCCCACCTTGGAGCAGGGTGGTTGGACCCTCGCGGACACGCTGATGCGCCGCGTTGATCCGCCTGACCTCTCGCCCGAAACGATCGTCGATCTGGCCGGAATGGCGGCGGTGTGCAGTCGTCGGGCGCAAGCCAGAGAAGCGCTGGGCGAACTCATCGGCGCCTACCGCAGAGGCGAGCTGACTCCAGCCGCGGCCGCCGAGCTTGAGGCATCTGCGCTCGAGGCGGGGGACGATCTGAGCACGTGGCCCGCCGGTTCCACGGACAGCTCGGCGCGGCATTCGCGCGGCTGACGCGAGGGCCCGGCACAAGTGCGCGTCGTAGCTGTTCGCGGACGCAGCGTGACGCGCGTTCCCGCGTGATGGCAGGTTGCGCCGCTAAACAGGCTGCGTAGTCGTGCTCCGGCCTTCTCTTGCCGCGTTCCCCACCGTCGCCTCGGCGGAGAGGGGCGTATGGGGGCGGCAGTACCGTGTCGACGAGCCTTGGAGGCGTTTGCCGCGCACGACGCACTCTCCCGCTGCGTGGCCGGCCCGAGCCGCGATCTCCTGGACCGTGAGCGGCCGCTGCTTCTCAATTGCGAGGTAGTGGTGCTCGTCGCTGTGACATGCCGGGCATAGCCAGAGCACGTCGAGCGGCCGGGAGTAGTCGGGGTGATGCGCTTGCAGCACCACGCGGCGCTCGTCGAGGCTGCCAGGGCGCGCCGCCTGCCCGCACCGTTCGCACGCAACCGGCTTCTCGACCCTCCCGCGCTTCACCGAGTCACGCAGCTTGCGGCGTGCGCGGCCCTTCGCAAGCTCCTGCTCGTCGCGCCTCGCGATCCAGGCGCCCACCCTCCCTTCGGGACGCGCCACCACACGGCCGGACTCGGCGAGCTTCCGCTCTCGGTAGGGCGAAAGTATCCCCCACTGCACCGGCACGCTATCCATGCGTGCGAGGGCGCGCATCGCCGTGAACCACTCGCGGCAGCCGTCCAGCGTCTCGAAGCCGCGAGCCACCACACCCTCGCTCACGAGCGTCTGGTGGTCGTGTGCGATGCGGTCCACGGCGATCATCGTCGCAGACGCGGTCGGTGATGAGCCGCTGCGGCGGTGCGAGTGAAGGTGCAAATAGGCCCACACCACTCGGCGACACGACGCCGGCCGGCGTAGCGCCAACCCACGCGCGCAACGACGCGCCGCGCCACCTGGGGAGAGGGTTGTGGTCTCGGCGGTCGCGGGTTCGAATCCCGTCGCTCACCCTCAGGAAGGGGCTGGAAATCGGGGGGTTTTGGTTTCCGGGGCGCGCCGTGTGGAGCCGGGGCGGGTCTCTAGAAATTCTGTGGCTCGATAGACGATCTTCGGTCGGCCCTGGCCTCCGGGGGCGGCTGTCGGCTCGGTTCGCGGGCGGCAGTATCGACTGCGGCGCCGAGGCGGCTCGCATCCGCACGGACTCCTAAGGGGGAGCACTGAGGGGGAGCGCGTGTGGCGGTCAGCTCCGGCGCCGCTGGGTCGGGCCGATGACAGCGCCCTGGGTGCGGCCCTCCCGACGATGCGCTGCTGACTCCACGCCAACCGCGAGCGAATGCAGCGGTTGACGCGGAACCGGACGGCCACGTTTGGCCGGCGGCGATCGTCCCGGTGCTGCGGAGATCCAACCTGATGGGGGGGGGCGTTGTCGCCGTAAGGCATCGTCCGCACCGGCTTTCGCCCCGGCGATCGCGTTCGTGGCAAAGGATGTGTCTCCGAAACTGCGCAACTGACGAATTGCACGACCAGTCAACTCACCACCCTGCCGGGCGACTCGGGTAGCGACGCCCAGCCTGGCCTGGCCGTCGCCCTGCCGGAAAGCCACACACGTCAGGCGACGTAACACGCCAATGCTCGCGAGCAGCGCGACCCCGGCTTCTCAGTGCCGCTCCAGCACAAAGACGAACTCGCGATTGGGAACCTGGATCTCCTTCGTCCATTGATGCGTCCATTTCATGCTCGCCATCACGTTCTCTTTATGGCTGATGGACTCCACTCTCAGTAGCTTACCGGACGCCCGAAGTACCTCCAGCAACTCGTCTGCGGTTGCGCGCCCACCGGAACTGTATGAAAGGACCACAAACGAAGCCTCCGTTGACGCAATCAACCGTTCCACGGCCTTGACAGCAATAAACCTGCCATCTGGCCCGCGCCGAAACTCCTCAAACTCTGAACTCGCGACTCGGTCCCTGGAATCTATCCTGCGCTTAGCCTTCCCGAACAGATCAGGGCGATCGTTTAAGCACACCGTTGTCCAGAGGTGATAGTACCCCGCGTACCGAACGCGCGACGGAGGCATCTTGTCGTTGTTAGACCCATATGGCGGGTCAAAGTACGCAAGATCCACTTTGGTGTCCGCCAATGCATCAAAGATGTCCCGGCGGACGACACGATGGTCGCGATTGTACGCAATCATCAGGGGTACACGAAGGCTCATCTCATTGTACGAGCGCGGTGACCAATCCTTAAGATATGACGCATAGTGACCGAGGGTGTTATCGACCTTGTCGAGGGCGTAGATAAGGCTCGTTAGCGCGACCGCGCGGTCAACGTCTGACAGCTTGAGACGGTCAATCTCCTCTCGAATGCCGTCGAGCTTGCGCGTATTGTGAACCTGCCAAGGCCGCTTCAAGCCGTCTTGCTGTACGGCGGACTGAGAGGTAGCTACACCGCCGTAATGCTGAGTGAACCAGCCGTCGTAGCCACTAATACCGTTCAGATGGTCTATCAACTCTTGATAGTACGGCCAGCCCGCGCGAGCCGTCAAGTGGCACATACCGAAAACCTGGGACCAGATCGCTGAATCATTACAAGTTACGCCATATCCCAGTCCTGCAAGTGCCTGCGAGACGCGTGTCGTCCCGGCGAAACCGTCCAGAACCGACTTGACGGGCAGGTCTTGCATTGCACGGATCAGGGCTCCCAACATCTTCTGCTTCGAACCCGCGTACTTGATGCCCTCGGTCGGAGGCACGGAGGCCAGCCCCGGTCCTGCGAGGGCGAGTTGCTGTTGCTCGAGAACTGCGGGTGCCCCCGTCACGGTGTCGTGCCCACGCCCTGCCTAAGCCGCTGGATGTCCTGCCTCACCACTGCCAACGCGTCTTCGTGACCTTTGCTTGACGCGACCAGCGCGTGAGAAAATAGCGCGACAAGAACCCGATTGGGCGAGTAGTCGACCCAGCCTCCGGTCAAGCTATCGAAGTAGCTGGTGGCAATCTTCGTATTGGTCCAGAGCCCCCGCTGCAAGGCGTTCGCGCTTGGACCGCCATAGCGCACCTCACAGATGTAGCCATCGTTTGCGTCATAGAATCGGAACACGGGATGCTTTCTCCCAGAACCTTCCGTAACCGACGCTATGCGGGCGACGCGTTGCCGAGCTCGCCTGTAGTCGAAAACCATCACGTTACACTTCTGACGCCGTTCGTCGTAGATCAGCGGTAGCACATGTATTTCGCCGAAGTCGACGAACGCTGGGTCGTCAAACACTGCCCGGACACCTTTCGCATCTTGGAGCTCGAGAGCCAGTGATTCGAGCGCTGGGAACATGCCAAAACTCTTGTCAGTCGAAAGCTGAAGAGGACCGTCGCCGTACGCTTTTAGACTCACCGGAAAGGTGGCGCCAGTCAGCTCGTTGGTGATGGTGATGTCTTCTTCTTTGGATTTGGCGCGGTACAAGTCCTTGCCAACATGTAGCGACTTGAAGTCATACATGTATTGATTGATGAACTCCGCGATTGCGATTTCGGCGAGATCTCCGTGCGTCTTGTTGCCGATCAGCCTCATCGTGAAGATGTTACTGAGCGTCATCTTCACCAACTCAGGATTCTTTGAAAACAGCAGCCTCAGTCTGGCTATGAAGTCAGCGAAGTGGTCGTGTGACGATAGGACTTGTGGCACGGCGACGGTTGTGATGGCTGGTAGAGGGCCGCGCAAACCGGCTGGAGCGCCTAGCCCGACTCGGCACGTGGCTTCGTACCGTATGCGGTCGCGCGGACGGCGCGCGATGCAAAAGCCGTGGGATCGAGCGGCCAACCCTGACGAGCCGGATCGCTGACGTTGCCTGTGAGCCTCGGGCAGGCCGCCTGCAACTGGTGGTGCGGCGCGAGGGCGGAGGCGGATGCAAGGGATCGTCCGGACGTGCAAGGCGTACGAGCACCGCGCTCGAGCGTTCGACTGGCGAAGAAAAGTCTACGCGCGAGTAGCCCCGGCCCACCGAAGACCGGACGAGCGCTCTGCGACGAACGCGCTCGTCGGCGCGGGGCCGGTGCGGACGATGCCAGTGGCGACGAAGCAGCGCTCCGCATCGGGCCCGATCAGCTCCATCGCCTCCGGTTGAGCGGACGCCCAGGCGTCGCGGTCCCTGACGCTGGCCTGGCGACGCACGCACGCCGCGGCGGGGCGCACTTGGCCGCGACTGGCTGGGGGCCGGGCGGTCGCAGGTTCAAATCCTGTCTCCCCGATCGGAGGAAAGCCCTGCATAGAAGTGGTTTTCTGGCGCGCGCGATGGTCGTCCAGATTCGCCACGGGGAACAAACGGGGAACAAACTTTTGGGCGACGTGCGCACGAGCCCTTCTTCGTCGACGTTCTGGCAGGGCCGATGCGTCGCCGATCGCCGGTGGCGTAGCTCCGCTCCGCCGGGCCGTCAACCCCGGCCTGCGGCCGGGGTTCCCCTCGCTTCGCTCGGTGACTGCCCGGCTCCGCTCCGCTGAAGGAGCACTCAGGAGTCGGGCATGCCCGACTCCTGCATGAGGAGCGGGCATCAGATCCCGTGCTGCTGACCGCCAGATCCGAGGAGCCGGTCGACGCGGTCCGATGACCCCACCGAGAGGCCGCGGCCGTATCCGGTTCTCGTCCGCCAGCACGCTAAACTGTTCGTAGTAGCGAACATGCGTACTTTTCCACGAATCCTCTCGGGAGGTTCTTCAGATGGCTGCAGAGCAGATTCCGCAGGAGACCGACGACAACGTCGGGGGCCGTGGCGGCGATCACCCCGGCGGCGGTGAGCACCGCCACGGCCATGACGACCACGGGCACGATCACCACTGGTTGACGATCTTCATCAACGCCGAGCCAAAGGAGATCGACGACCTCGAGCTCACTTACCACGACGTGCTGATGTTGGAGTACAACGGGCACCCGCCGACGGGGGACAACTGGTACATCCAGGCCTCCTACTCGCGCGGGCCCGAGGAGAACCGCCAGGGGACCCTCATGCCCGGTCACTCGGTCAAGACCAAGGAAGGGATGGCGTTCCGTGTCCGGGCAACTGATCGCTCGTAGCCCAGACCTACGCCGCCTGGCCGAGGAGGGCTATGAAATCGAGGTGCGCGGGGAGGGGAGTCTCCTCCTCGTGCACCACGTCCCCTACGTCACTGAGCAGCGCGAGGTCAAGCTCGGCACGATCGTGTCGACGCTCGTGCTCGCCGGCGACGTGACCGGTCCGCTCGACACGCACGTGGTCGACTTCGTGGGCGAGTGGCCCTGCGACGAGCATGGCGCACGGCTCACCCGCGTGGTGAACGGCGAGGTCAACCGGCGCACCCTCGCCGAGGGCGTGCAGGTCGACTTCGTGTTCTCCAGCAAGCCGCCGTCGACGCCCGAGCACCCGCACGGCTACGGCGACTACTACGGGAAGATCACCAGCTACATCGCCATGCTGCTCGGGCCCGCGCAGGCGATCGAACCGTCGGCGCAGGCGCAGACCTTCCAAGGCAGCCCTCAGGAGGAGGGCCCGGTGATCTTCAAGTACGCGGAGAACGCATCGGTCCGCGCCGGCATCGGCGCCGCGACAGCTCGGCTGCGGATCGACAACGTGGCGATCGTCGGGTTGGGTGGCACCGGCGCGTACATCCTCGATCTCGTCGCCAAGCTCCCGATCCGCGAGATCCACCTCCTCGACGCCGACCCGTTTCTTCAGCACAACGCCTTCCGGTCCCCCGGCGCCGCCACGCTCGAGGAGCTACGCCAGCGATTGGGCAAGGTGATCTACCTTCGCGACCGCTACGCACCGATGCGCCACGGGATCATCGCCCACGAGGAGATGATCGATGACGCCAACGTCGACCAGTTGACCGGCATGGACTTCGTGTTCATCGCGGTCGATCATGGGCCCTCGCGCAAGCTGATCGTCGATCACCTAGAACGGACCGACGGCAGCTTCATCGACGTCGGCATGGGCCTCGGCGCCACCTCCGACGAGAGCATCGAAGGGCACCTTCGGGTGACCGCCAGCGTTCCCGGCCGCCGCGCCCACGTGCACGACGGCCACCAGGTCCCGTTCGGCGACCCCGACCCCGACAACGTCTACACCCGCAACATCCAGGTTGCGGGCCTCAACATGCTGTGCGCCGCACTGGCGGTCACGAAGTTTCAGAAGATATTCGGGTTCTACGCCGACCTCGCCGGCGAGCTGGCGACCGTCTACGCCGTCGACACCAATGACCTCATCAACGAGGAGACGACCACGTGAGGCTCGAGCGGCTCGAGCACCGGTTCGTCGACCAGATGCCCAAACGCGAGGAGTTGCAGGAAGGCGTGCTCTACATTGCGATGGGGTTCGGGTTGGCGGTGCACCTGTGCGCCTGCGGATGCGGCGAGAAGACCGTCACCCCTTTCAGCCCCGCTGAGTGGTCGATCACCTGCGACGGTGAGTCGGTCTCGCTGCAGCCATCCATCGGCAACTGGAGCTTTGACTGCCGCTCGCACTACTGGATCAGGGACGACGAGATCATCTGGGGCAAGCCGCTCACCGAGACGATGATCGCCACGGTCCGCGCCGGCGACACGGTCGCCGCCGAGCGCTATTACGACGGCGCGGACGAACCCCAGCCTTATGAGCTGGTCCCGAAGACACCGGCGCCGTCACTGTGGCGGCGTATCCGCGACTGGTTCCGCGGCTAGCCACCCGCCGTGCCGAAACCTCGGACGAGTGACCCCGTCCGACGGAGGGCGGACCTATTCATCGGCCGTCGCCGGCGCCTCAGGCGCCGCCCCGGCCGGTTCTGCGCGACGTCGGGCGCTTCGCTGTACGAGGCGCTGGCTTGGGATCCATGCGGGCGCTGTTCTTAATGGCGTTGTAAATAAAGCTCCAACGCTCCGGAGTCTGCGGCGCGTCGCCCCGGAAGCGGATGCTGGCGAGCATCTCGAGATCGGTCTCGGGCAGGTCGTGCTCTGCGGCGAATTGTGCGAGCCCGGGGGGCGGGGGAGCGCTGCTGGGGCCGGTGATCAGCGGTCGCCCGAGCAACTCGGACATCGAGACCCCCAGAGCGTTGCCGATCGCATAGAGCTTGTCTGCGGACGGCCGCTTGTGGTCGCCCTTGTTGTTCTCCAGCTCGCTCAGGTAGCTGCGCGAGATCCCGGCCGCCTCCGCGAGCTGAGCGGCCGACATGCCCTTGTCCTCGCGGAACTGCGTAATCCTTCGTCCGATCGCTGCAACGTCGTTGTCGGCCATCAGCTTCGACGGTCGCTGAGATCAGCGAGTGCCAGGACCCGGCCGCCGTACGGGCGGGCGTTGACCGGCACAGTGCCGATCGGGCCGTCGAAGTACGGATCCAGGCACACCAGCTCGTCGATCGCCTCATTCTGCGCCCGAGCGAGCGCCGAGTCCTCCACCACAGACTTGTGGCGAACCGCGTAGGGCAACCGGACATTGCCGTGCGCGTAGCTGAGCCGGAGCTTCGGGTCGGGCATCTGAGCCTCCGTGAGGTCATTGGGTTTTTGGGCGATCTGAAAGACCATCATCACGCGCGGCTGGGAGCTGAGGTCGACGACTCGCCGCAGCGTCGCCTCCACGCTGGCCGCGTAGCCCGTGGCGAGGTCCTGAACATCATCCAGGCCCCTAACGTGGGCCAGCTCAGCCACGAAGAAGCGCCGAGGCAGCAACATCTCGGCGGCGGCAAGGTCACAGAGTTGCTCTTCACGGTTACGCCGGCCCGCGCAGCGGTAGAAGGTGCCGCCGCGCAGAAAACCGGGCTGGAGGGTGTGGCCGCCCTCGTGCAGGATCGTGAACCGCTGACGCTCAACCGCATCCACCGCGCTGATCGACGCCACCCATGACCCATCGCGGCATACCAGCATGCCCGCAGGACCGCTCAATCGCCGCTCAACGCTTGCGATACCGCACAACGAGGTCAGGATCTCAACATTGACCGGCGGCTGCGCCTCGGCTTCGTCAAGCAGCCGTTCGCAGATCCACCGGATGACCTGCTCATCTGTCAAGCCTGGATTGGCAGCCTGGACCTGTTCGAACGGCGAGAGCGAACCGTTCGTAGCCACGAATACCACATCGTGATTGTGACAGCACGTTCAGTCGAGACGTCCGCTGCGAAGCGATTCCTCAAGACACCACCGGGAACAGAACGAACGCTGACACCTGCCCACGTTCGTCATCTTCGGTTTCTGAACGCAGCGCACCGGCGACGTCGGACCACTTCGCGAAGCCGTTAGACGGGCGTCTGTAGGTCACGGAGTGCCTTCGACGTCGGCGAGCGACGCCGGAGTCGCCCCGACCGCCGCGACCATGAACGGCAGGTCATACCGGCCCCTGTGGTCTAGCGTAGAGTCTGAGTCAAGGGCTTGCTCCACTAGGGCGGTTCGGTCCATACTTGGCGATGCCACTCTTTCGGCGTCGACGGCAGCAGGCTGCGTCCCGGCGGCCGGTGGCCGCCCGATTCACGTCTCGTAACTACAAGGTCGAGGTTCGAGGCGAGTCCTTCCACATGTCCGACGTGCTCGCCGCAGCACGCCGCGAGCACTGCGAGGTCGCAGGTGACCGGATGCGTGCCGAGATCACCGTCTACTTGGAGCGGGAGCCGCAGAACCGCCAGGACCACAACGCGATCGTGGTGCGCTGCGACCGCGGACGCGAGCTCGGGCACGTCGCGCGCGAGCTCGCATCAGAGTACGCGCCGGTCTTCGACCAGATCGCCGGCCTCGACCTCGTTCAATGTGCGGCGTGCGTCTACGGTCGAGACATCCGCGGCGAAGGGTGGCGCGCTGGCATCTGGCTCGCACTGCCGACACCTAAGGCCATGCGAGCCCGGCGCGCGCGGGAACCGGCATCGCCGTCCTAGGAGCGCGTGCCCGGAACCGAGCCGGCGACGACTCGAGACTATCGGGCAGGGGTCGTCAAGAGTGACTGACCGCGTGTAATCCGGATGGCCGAAGGCACGGGGGGCACACGAACCGTCCGTGAACTGCGAGGCTGGGATATTGCCCTCACTGCCCGACGACGATTACGAGGCCCACGACGAGCAGGACGCCATTCGGCTGCGAGAGCTGGGTCGGCTCATCGGCAGCGGCGGCGACCGCGCGCGGATCAAGGTGCTGATCGGCGAGCTCATTATCGGGTGGAGACCGCACTATTTCCGCTGGCTGGAGGTTCGCTACGGCCCGGAGGTAGCGGAGAGCGTGGACGGTCGGGTGCAGGTCAAGCTGACCGAACTACTCATGCGCACGCAGACGTTCGAGATGCCGTGGGGGGCGGTTGTCTGGGCCAACGTCAAGAGGTTCGCGCTGGGCGATGAGCGCCGCGACCGCGCGCGCCACGCGAAGGTGGCCAGCACCGACGACTTGGCGGACGTGTTGCCCGACTACGACACCGCGTCGCAACTCGACACGGCTGAGGGACCGGACGTCGATTCCGGCCGCCTGAGTCTTGCGATGGAGCGCCTGTCGTCCGAGGACCGGGAGATCCTCGAGCTCTATTTCCACCAGGACCTTGGACGGGACGATGTCGCCGCGCAACTGGCCATCACGCCGAACAACGCGGCCGTCAGGAAGTTCCGGGCCGTCAGGCGCCTGACCGACGCTTGGAACGAGCTGTAATACGGATGCCTTGCGCCACGGGGTGACGGTATGACCAATCGTCTTCACACGATCGACTTGGAGTATGCGCGCCTCGCCGACGCGGAGATCGAGGCCATGTGGCGTTACGCGGTCAGGCACGACCCTGACGCGAGAGAGCCGCTTCTGCGCCAGTTGGTACTGCGCGCTGCTGCGGTCATCG
Source organism: uncultured Solirubrobacterales bacterium (assembly GCA_963710725.1). GTDB lineage: Bacteria > Actinomycetota > Thermoleophilia > Solirubrobacterales > Solirubrobacteraceae > CAVQBJ01. Next base: position 12,706 of record CAVQBJ010000002.1, read on the forward strand.
ACGAGACGTGCCGCCGTGAGGCCGAGCGCCGTGGCTTCAACGATGCCGAGCGTCGGCGTGCGTTTGACGAGAGCGCCCAGCGTTTGCTGTCGCGCCTGCGCGTCGATCCCGACGTGCGCGACGTTCGCGTCGTGGCCCACCAGATCACCTGCGAGGTGGTCGCCGACCCGGATAGGCGCCGCGCCCCGTCCGAGGGTCGGTTCGCAACGCCGGTTCGACCGGACCTCCGGCTCGTTGTCTCCGAGGATCCTCGATGAGCGCTGTTGAGCAGGTGTTCTTCGAGGCACTCGAGGATTTGCGGGATGGGCGCGGTCGGCCGATGCAGAGCTACCTAGAGCGTGTGCCCGCCAACGACCGCGAGCAACTTGCCGACATGTTGGCCGCGTACTTCGCCTCGCAGCGCTCTCCCTCTGACCCCCATGCCGATCCGGAGGTGTTCGAGCAAGCGCTGGCGACAATCGACCGCGTGATGTCGGAAGCGTCTGGACCTGCGGGACTGTTGCCCGACATGCTGGTTGAGCTGAGCCGTACCCGAGGCATGCGACGCCGCGAGATCGTCGATCGCCTGCAGGAGAACCTCGCCGTGCCCGATCGTGCGCGCGGTTTCCTCGAGCAGCTCTACCATCGGCTCGAATCGGGCTCGATCTCTGGGACAGGGCTGTCTCGTCGTCTCCTTGAAGCTCTAGGCGACGTTTTTCGAATGCCCGAGCAGGAGCTTGAGGTCGCGAGTATTCCCATCGGACCGCCCAAGACCTTGCGACCTGCCCAGGCGTTCGGACGTGGACCGGGTGGCGGGTTCATGAAGGCCGTAGTTCCGCTGCCGGGCGAGCCTCCACCCGACGAATTGGAACTGCGCGAGGTCTACCAACTGTTCTTCGGTGGTCGAGAAGGCTGATCCGGCGCAACACGCCCGCGATCTCCTTGCCGAGTTCGAGAGCGTGTACGGCTACGACGCTGCGCTGCCGATCCCGGTTGACGAGATCGCCGACAGCCTGGCGCGGCTCCGAATCGTCGAGATCGACTTCGCAGCTTTGCCGGATGCGCCGTCAGATCGGAAGTTGTCCGGGATGTTGGTCTGCGACCCGGTCAACACAATCTTCGTCAACGAAGCTGAGGCGCGCCGCTCAGAAGGTCGTCGCCGCTTCACCATCGCGCACGAGCTGGGGCACTGGTATCTGCACAGGGACGCGCACAGTGAGCGGTTCGAGCGGTTTTGTCGGCCTGCGGACCTCAATGCTCGGGCTCACATCGAGGGCGAAGCCAACGCCTTCGCCGCTGAGCTTCTCATGCCACGGCCCCTGCTCGAGGACCAGGCTGCGGCCTGTCGCATGAACATTCCGCTGTTGGCCAAGCGCTTCGACGTATCAGTACCTGCGATGCGTTTGAGGTTGATCGTCGAGGATCTGCTGCCGGAGTGGATGCGCTGATGCGGATTGCTCATCTCGCCGACACGCACCTCGGCTACCGCCATTGGCACTACTCCGGACCAGAGGGGCGCAATGCCCGTGAGACGGACGTCTACGACGCGTTCCACCAGGCGATCGACAAGGCCATTGATCTTGAGGTTGACGCGGTCATTCACGCCGGGGATCTCTTCGAAGTCACTCATCCTTCTACCTACGCGTTGGGGCAAGCACTCGACGGTTTCGCAAGGCTTCGCGACGTGGGCATTCCCGCGGTGGTCATCGCCGGCAACCATTCGACTCCAACCACCACGGCGACTGCGCATGTCTTTAGCCTGCTGCGCCGGTTCGGGACCCACGCGGTGTTCGCTGAGCCCGAGCGAATCCGGCTCGGCGAGCTCGCTGTAACCGGTGTCCCGCATGTCGCTGATCGCGAAGCGATGCTCGCGCAGATAACGGCGGCGGAGCCGGATCCAGCCGCCGATTTCAACGTGCTGGTCGTGCATGTTGGCCTCGAACGTCTTCCCGGCGCAGGCAGCCGCGAGGTTTCGGTCGTCGAGCTAGACCCAGACGCGTTGCAGGCTGCCGCTGACTTTGACTACGTCGCGCTCGGTCACCTTCATGGCTTCGCACCGATCAGTCTGAACGCGGCGTATGCAGGCTCGCTCGAGCGGCTCGGCTTCTACGACGACGCGCCGAAGAAGGGCTTTGCTTTGGTCGACCTCGCGCGCCCCGGCACCCGAGATTTCGTCCGCCTCATCGAAGTGGACACACGGTTTTGCAAGCAGCTTCCCGAGCTCGACGTTGCGGGCAAAGAAGACATCTTCTTGGCCATCCGAGGTGCGCTGGACGGTTTGCCACTATCAGGGAGCGCGATGCGGTTGCCGATCACAGGCGTCGAGCAATCGGCTTGGCGAGCACTCGATCGGCGCGCGCTGCGCGAGCTCACTAAGGAATGCTTGCACTTCGAAGCGCAGCCCGAGTTCGCGGGCACGGACGCTCCTGTCGTCGGTGGTCATGTCGATCTGGGCGCCTTCGTTGCCGAGTACGGGGCTAAGGACTTGGACAGCTCGCAGCTTTTCGAGCGAGCAACGGGATACATGGACCGGGCTGCCGCCGACCTGCAGGAGGTGGGCGACGCGTGAGGCTCGCCGCTATCAAGGTTGAGAATTTTCGGTGCTTCCAAGAGGCAGATGTGCCGCTTCATGCTCAGGGTCTCATCGGGGTTCGTGGGCCCAACGGCACTGGCAAGAGCAGTCTGTTCGAAGCGGTGGAGTTCGCCCTCTACGGCAAGCGTGGCGGGCGCAACTCGCTTCCGGTGCGCCGCACCGGAGCTTCGACCGACGATGCCCCGACCCGGGTGCAGGTCGACTTCTATTTCGGTGACCATTTCTTTGAGGTCGAGCGCACTGAATCAACAGCTCGCTTCGTGATGGACGGTGAGCCTCTGGCGACGTCCCTGGCTAGCGCCACCAAGGCAACGGTCCGCCATCTCGGCCTCACCCGCGACCAATTCGCCGCCACCTTCTACGCACGGCAGCGAGAGATTGCAGCCTTCACGCGCGCTGACCAGCGTCGCGACAACATGGAACGCCTGCTTGGGCTCACGCAAGCCCGCCACGCCGCAGGACAGGCCCGTGATGACGCCAAGACTCAAGCCGCAGTCGTCTCGGCCCTCGCGGAACAGCGGGAAGACGTGGGCCAAGCGAAGCGCGCCCTTAAGGAGCTTCGCGAACAGGTCAAGCAGACAGCGCCCGCCGCGGAGAAAGCCCGCGAGCAACGGGACGAATTGAAGACCGAGCGGGCCCAGGCATGGGAGACTCTAAACGAAGCACAGAAGCAAGCCGACTCGGCCCAGGAAGCCCGAGCCGCGGCCAGGCTAGCGGCCGAGCGCGAGGCCGGCGCCCGCGCACAATTCGAGCAGGCAACCGAGTCGCTTCACGAAGCACAGGCAGCTGCCACCGAGCTCGAGACGCATGAGCCCCTAGCGCGCACGCTGAGCGAGCGACGCGCTCGGGTCGGCGAGCTGGACACGAGGGCGCGGGCGTACGCGCAGTTCCTGTCTGCTCGACAGGCTCGAGCAGATGCGCAGCGTCGCCGCGTGGCGCTGCAGGACCAGCTTGACGTACTTTCGCCGCCGTCGCCGAGTGCTGCTCGGCTTGATGGCTGAGCTGACCGACTTGCGCCGTCAGCGAGATGCGGCCACCACGCAGTTGCTCGAACTGAACACGCTCACGCAGGAGCTTTCCGAGCGAAAGGGGGCGGCTGACCGCGCCTCCGCCGTGATGGAGCGATCCGCCTGGCTGGAGCAACAACTTCGACCGCTTGCCAATCTCAGCGCCGACCAGGCCGCCGCCCGACTGCAACACGCGAACCTTTGCGCTCAGCAGGCGGAGCAGGAGCGAGCCTTAGCAGAAGAACGTGCTCACTTCGAGGACGTCAAGCGCGACGGCCCTGACTCCCAATGCATCCGATGTCGCCGGCCATATGGTGACCGCTATCAGGACATCCTCCATGAGTTCACAACGGCAATTTCGGACCTCGAGCACAAGCAGGACGCCACTGCGAGCGCGATCGGCGAGGCTGCTCAGACGCAGGCCGCACTCGACCAGCAGGTCGACGAGCTTCGACGATTGGAGGGCGAACTTGCAAGCCTGGCCCCACCAGTCGACGCCGAGGACCCGGAGGCACTCGAAGACCAACTGAGCGACGCGCGCGCGCGCGCCGAGTCGCTGCGCAGCGAGATCGATGCGTACGACAGCCGGGCCGTGACGCTGGAACAGGCTCACGATCAGGCGCGCATCGCCGAGGCAGAGAGGCACGCCCTTCTCGACGAGGTCACTCAAGCGCAGGCCCAGGAATCCGCCTTTGCAGAACAGTTGGCCGGGATGACCGTCGATCGCTACGACGAGAAGGAACACCTCGACGCGAAGGCGTGCCTGGAGGAGGCGCAGATCGCATCTGACCGCTGTGCTGCGCTGCAGGCGACGGCGCAGCAGGAGGAATTCCGAGCTGCCCGGGCCAGCAGTGCAGCGCAGATCCTGAGCGAGGCCAGCCAGCTCGTCTCAGAGGCACAAGCCCTCGCCGCGGGGTTCGGTGACTGCGCCGAGGCGGTCGCGAGCGCGAAGCAGTGCCTTGTTACCCTCGACGAGCGCATCGACCAGGCCGAGGCGACCGTCGCGCGCACCGAGCAGCAGGCGCTCAGCGACAGCAAAGATGTGCAGGCGGCCGAGCAAGCCCTGAAGCGCGCGCAAGCTGAGCAGCGCAAGCTCCGAGCCGAGCAGCTGGAGTCGCGGTACTGCGATGAGACGGCCCGTCTGCTCGGCCTCTATGCCGACCATATTCACCGACGGGCACTCCCCATGGTCGAGACGGAGACGGCTCAGCTACTCGCTCGTCTTTCCGGTGGGCGTTACGAGGACGTGCGGCTCAATGACAGCGCCGGGCTCGAGATCTACGACGACGGTGTCCACCATCGCCTCGAGCGATTCTCAGGCGGAGAGCAAGACCTCGCCAACCTCTGCCTGCGCCTCGCGCTCTCGCGCACATTCGCTCGACAGCAAGGAATCGACGCCGGCCTAATCATCCTCGACGAGGTCTTCGGCAGCCAAGACCTCGACCGTCGCACCGCGCTACTCAACCAACTCCGCGAGCTCGACCGCGAGTTCAGCCAGGTATTCATAGTCTCGCATTTCGATGATGTCGTCGCGGGGTGCGACCTCGAAATCGAGGTCAGCCGTAGCAACGGCGTCAGCGTTGCCCGGCAGATCGAGAAGATTGCCGGCTGAACATGGGCATAAGAAAGGCCCGCCGGATGGGCGGGCCTTTCAAGAACCGTACGCGTGAGGGCCGTTAGCGCTTCTTGCTGCGGGGCGCGCGCTGAGACAGCGCGGACGCCGCAGCGGTCTTCGATGCTCGCCCGGTTGCCCGGGACCGCATCACCTTCGAAGCGGCTCGCGCGGCTCGCGCCGACGTCTTACGGGACCGTGCCACATGACCTCCGATGTTGGGCGCGGACCTTACGCCGCGCTCTACCCAATCTCCGCTCGAGGTTGCTCCGCGATTACACCGCCCGGCAGAACGCTGGGCCCGACAGTTGCCGGTGCCAGGGGGCCATGGTTGCAGCGGCGTCGACTGTCTATCCAGATGTTCCTGGGTTCGCTGCGTTTGCCAGCCCGTTTCTCCGGACCAGCGCACCGACGACGTAGTCGAGGCCGCATGTGCGGGAAGGGACCTGTGCCCCGCCGCCGCTCCGCGCTGGTCCAAGGGCGAGTCGCACACCGACGCGCATAACGACGCGCATACCGACGCATACCGACGCAGACAACACGCACCCAAGGTGCTGGTCCCGGATGTCAAAGTCGCGTCGGTGTTGACTGCGTGTTAAGCGTCGTGCGCTGAGTGTGCTCAGATGCGCTGAGTTACGGATTGCCTCGCGGGCTATTGCGGTGTGCTGGGGGTGCGTGCCACGTTCGGTGGGTGCAGTCGACTCACAAGATCTCGGGTGATGCGGCGGCGGGGTTCGCGACGTATCTGACGTCGGGTGCGTCGCGGGGCGACTACTACGCCGGCGAGGCGAGGACGAGCAGGCGGCGGGTTGGTGGCACGGCTCGCCGGCGGCGCTCGGCGCGCTCGGGCTTGACGCTGAGCGCGGCCGGTGACGCGCGACGAGCTGGTGGCGGTGATGCGCGGGGTCGTCGCCGGCGGACGGGTCGGCGATCCGTCCGGTGGGTGCGGACGGGTCGCGGGTGGCGGGGATCGATCTGACGTTCAGTGCGCCGAAGTCGGTGTCGGCGTTGTGGGCGGTCAGCGATCCGTACCGCCGCGCGCAGATCGAGGCGGCGCACCGCGCGGCGGTGGCGAGCGCGCGGGAGCGGATCGAGCGGGAGGTCGCGGTCGTGCGTCGGCGCGAGGAGGGCGTGGTGCGCTGGGAGCGCGGCGCGGAGTTTGGTGGCGGCGGAGTTCGTGCACACCGCGTCGCGGCTGACGGCCGAGCAGGAGGCGGGGGAGGGGGTGCCGGATCCGCAGCTTCATTCGCATCTGGTGGTGCTGGCGGCGGAGCGGACGGATGGGCGGTTCGCGGCGGTGGATTCGCGGGAGCTGTTTCGCTCGGCGCGGGTGAACGGTGCGTGGTATCGCGCGGAGCTGGCGGCGCGGCTGCGGTGAACTGGGGCTTGAGGTGCGGGGGCGGACCGGGCGCGACGGGCGCTACTTCGAGCTGGCGGGCGTGCCGGCGCGGGTTGTCGGAGCGGTGGTCGGCGCGGTCTGAGGTGATCGATCGCGGAGGCGGCGCGGTTTCGTGGGCGCTACGGGCGCGAGCCGTCGGCGCGTGAGCTGGACGCGGTGACCGTGCGCACGCGCGGCAGCAAGACAGTGCTCGAGCAGGTCGATGTCGATGCGGCGTGGCGCGCGGTCGGTGAGGAGTACGGCTTGTCGCGCAGGCGGGCGGAGCGACTGTTCGCCGAGCGCGCCGCGCGTGACGGACGTCGGCGCGCTGACGTCGGGTCGCGAGCTGCTGCAGGCGCTGGGTCGGAGCGGTCGATGGTCGTCGCGGCGCGAGGTCGACGCGCGGGCGTACGAGCTGGCGGCCGGCGTGATGGCGCCGGCGCAGGCGCGCGAGGTGGTCGACGGGCTGATCGCGCTCGGGCGAGTTGGTCGAGCTGGAGGGTGGGATGTTCACCACGCGCGAGCTGCGCGAGCTCGAGCAGCGCACCGTGGCGATCGCCGCCGCGCGGCGCGAGGAGCGCGGCCGCGCCGGTCTCGGAGGAGGCGTTGCTGGCGGCGCGGCGGGAGACGGTGCGCGAGCTGGGGTCGCCGCTGAGTGCCGAGCAGCGCGAGGCGCTGGAGACGATCACCGGGCCGGGCGGGGTGATCGGTGCTGGTCGGGCAGGCCGGGACGGGCAAGGGCGTGGTGCTGGGTGCGGCGTCGGCGGCGTGGCGCGCTGAGGGCTATGAGGTGTGGGGCACCGCGATCGCCGGCGCGACCGCGAAGCGGCTGGGGGCTGACGCCAAGCTCGAGCGGTCGCTGACCACCGACGCGCTGCTTCACCGCCTGGACAGCGGCGACGGTGACAGCTGGGTGAGCGCTCGGTGGTGGTGATGGACGAGGCCGGGATGGCCGACACCCGGCGCCTGGCGCGGCTGGTCGAGCAGACCGATCGCGTCGGGCGCGAAGCTGGTGCTGGTCGGCGATGAGGCGCAGCTGGGCGCGATCGGCGCGGGCGGCCTGTTCGGCGCGATCGAGAAGCAGGTGCCCTCGGCCGAGCTGACCGAGGTCCGCCGCGCGCGGCAGGAGTGGGAGCGCGAGGCGTGGGCGCAGGTGCGCGCCGGCAACGCCGACCGGGCGCTGGCCGCCTACCGCGCGCACGAGCGGCTGCACGTCGTCTGATTCGCGCGAGGACGCCGCGGCGGCGGATGGTCGATGCGTGGGATCGCGCGCGCCAGGACGCCGGAGGCGGGCGCAGCGTGATGCTGACCGACGCGTCCAATCGCGAGCTCGACGAGATCAACGCGCTGGCCCAGCGGCGCCGCGCCGAGCGCGGCGAGCTCGGCAGCCAGCCGGTCGAGCTGCGCGGATCGTCCGTACAGCCTGTTCGCCGGTGATGAGGTGATGTTCACCGCGGCCGGTCTATCCGCCGGGGCAGCCGCGGGTGGAGAACGGGACGCTGGGCGTCGTCGCCGACGTCGACCCGAGCAGGGGCTGTGGGTGCGCACGCGCGAGAGCGAGCCGCGCGAGGTCGCGCTGGGCGAGCGAGCAGGCGCAGCAGTTGCGGCTGGCCTACGCCCAGCACGTCTACAAGGCGCAGGGCCTGACCGTCGATCGGGCGTTCGTGCTGACGGTGGGCTGGCAGACCGATCGCGAGCGCGCGTACGTCGCGCTGACGCGCGCGCGGGAGAGCACCGAGGTGTTCGTCAGCCGCGACGACCTCGGCGAGGAGGGCCTGGACGACGGCGCGATCGAGCGACTGGGCGAGCGGATGGCCGAGAGTCACGCCCAGGCGGCAAGTGTGTCGCGCGAGGAGTGTCCCGTTCGCGACCGTGCGTCGGAGAAGGAGGCGGTGCAGACCATCGACTCCACCGCGACGACGATCGACGGGCCGTCGCAGTCCCCGGCGAGCCTTCGCCGGGCAGCGCGAGCGCGTGCCGGCACCCGTCGCGCAGCGGAGCGCTCGCATCGACCGAGCCGGTGCCAGCCGCGGCATGCGCGAGCGCGAGCCGGCGACGCGCCGAGCCGCCGCAGGCCGACCGCGCGGGCGACCCGGCGGTCGGCGACCGCATCGGCCGGCGAGAGCGAGGCCCCGGTTCGCGAGAGTGAGGCGGTCGGCTGCTGCGCGAGTCGCGCGAGCGTGAAGCGCTCGAGCTCGACGATCGGCCCGAGCTGGCGTGCGCGCGCGGCGTCGCTCGACGGCATGCCGGCGACGGCGCTGGGGTGAGCGGGCGAGAGCGAGGCCGGTCGGCTGCTGCGCGAGTCGCGCGAGCGCGAGGAGCGCGATCTGGGTCGGGGGATCGAGTGATGAGCGGCTGGGGCCCGTCGCATCAGTACCGCCGCCGCCGCGGCTGCGGCGTCCGTGGCCGCTGCGGATGCTCGGCCGCGCTGTCGGCGTGTACTCCTGCTGGCGGTCGCTGAAGGTCCAGTCGGCTTGCCGGGCCGACGCCGCTGGTGTGGGCGTGGCACTGGCTCGGCGTCGGGCTGCTCGCGTGTCGCTGTGCCTGCCGGTCGCCCGGCGGGTGCTGCCGCGGTCTACCGGTCGCGCGCAGGCGCATCGCCGGCAGCGGGTGCGCGGTCCCGCGTGGCGGTGCAGCGCGCCGACGATCCGCTGGTCGCGGTCCGCGAGCATGCCGCGGCGCTGGGCGGCGGGGCGTTTCTCGGCCTGCGGCCGGGCGGCGCGTGGGCGGTCGCCGACGGTGAGCAGTCGGTGATGGTCTCGGGTCCGCCGCGTTCTGGGAAGACGAGCGCATGGTCATCCCCGCGTTGCTGGCGGCGCCCGGGCCCGGCGGTGTCGACGTCGACCAAGGCCGAGGTGCTGCACACCACCCGGGCGGCCGCGGGCCGGCTGGGGACGGTGTGGGTGTATGACCCGGCGGGCGCGATCGGCGAGCTGCCGGCCGGGGTGCGGCGGCTGTGCTGGTCGCCGGTCGGCGCGGCGCGCGACTGGGACGGCGCGCTGCTGATGGCGCGCGCGATGACCGCGTCCTCGCAGGTCGGGCGCGGCACGACCCATGAGCATCACTGGGCCGAGCGCGCCGGCGCGCTGCTGGCGCCGCTGCTGCTCGCCGCCCGCCTGGCCGGGCGCGACATCGGCGACGTCGCGCGGTGGGTGCTGCGCCAGGACATCAACACACCCGGCGCTGATCCTTGAGGAGCACGGCGAGGCGGTCGCCAGCGACGTGCTGGTCGGGATCGCGCAGACCGAGGCCCGTGAGCGCTCCTCGATCTTCTCGGCCACCGCCGGGCGTGCTGGCCGCCTACCGCTCGGACGCCGCGCGGCGCTCGGCCGCCCGCGCCGAACTTCGACGCGCGCGCGGTTCGTGGCCTCTCAGGACACGGTGTACGTGTGCGCGCCGGCGCACAAGCAGGCGCTGTGCGCGCCACTGGTCGTCGGGCTGCTCGAGGAGATCCGCCACGCCACCTACGCCCGTCACGCCGCCGGCCAGGCCGACCCCGGCCGGCCGGTGTTCTTCTGCCTGGACGAGGTGGCGAACATCGCCCCGATCCACGACCTGCCCGCGCTGGTGTCCGAGGCCGGCGGGCAGGGACTGCACGTCCTGGTCTGCCTGCAGGACCTCAGCCAGGTCCGCTCGCGCTGGGGCGACCACGCCGCCGAAGGGTTCCTGTCGCTCTTTCAGACCAAGCTCGTGCTGCGCGGCATCGGCGACAGCCGCACCCTGGAGGCGATCAGTCTCGGCCTCGGCGAGTACGACCGCTCGCCTCGCCCACACCACGATCTCCGCCTCGGCATCGCCGGGCTGGTTCACCGGCCCGGGCAGCGAGTCGACCTCGGTCAGCTACCAGACCGTCCGCCAGCGCACGCTCTCACCCGGCGAGGTCGCGCAGATCCCCCGCGGCCGCGCGCTGCTGCTGTCCGCCGACGGGTGGGGACTGCTGCGCCTGGCGCCCTGGTACGCCACCGCGCCCTGGCGCGACATCGTCGCTCTCGACTCCGTCCAGCGCCGGCGCGGCGCCGCCGCGCAGCGCCGCGCCCCATCCCGCTGTCGCTGTCGAACCAGCTCGATCGACAAGGAGGAACGCCATGAACACCGATGCCGCCGCGTCCATCGACGCGACCGGCCAGCCGCCGCCGGTCGGGCTATCCGCTGTCCGGGCTGTCGGTCTACGCGATCGTGCTCGCCGGCCAGGTCATCGCCGCGTCTGCGCCGCGCGTTCGTCTACTACCTGCCGCTCGCTGGCTCTCGGCCTCATCGCCGGCTGGTCGCAGAGCACCGCGGGACATCTCGCGCTCGGCGCTCGCGTTTCTGCCGCTGGGCTGGTCGCTGCTCGGGCTGTTCGTCCCCGCCGAGGGCTGGCTGATCCAGCAGCGCTACGGCGGCCGCCAACCCTCGACGCGCGAGACGCACGGCCTACGAGGACGCGATGGCCGCGATCCACACCACCGACCCCAACGCGCCGACGCCGCGGTCATGGTTCGTCGTCGATCAGGGCGACTTCGGCGCCGCGGTCCTCGGCGACACGCTGATGATCGACCGCGCCGACCTTCCACGACGGCACCCTTGAAGCCACGCTCGCGCACGAGCTCGGCCACCTGCCCACCACGACGGGCGGATCACCGTCGCGCTCATCCGCGCCACCTTCCTCGGCCGCCAGCTCGAGGGCCACCCGGCCGGACCGGGCCTGTTCGCCTCGCTCGCCCGGCCGGTCAACTATGTCGCCAGCGGCCAGCTGTCGATGCGGCTGCTCACGCCGCTGTGGGCCGGCTACTTCCGCGAATGCGAATACCGCGCCGACCAATACGCCGCACGCCTCGGCTACGCGCGCGAGCTGATCGACTGTTCGAGGGCGTCGTCGCCGTACGACCAGCCGGTCCCGTTCGCCTGGATGAAGGCCCACACCCACCCGCCGGCCGAGCTGCGCATCGACCGCCTGCAGGCCTACCTCGCCTGAACGCGGGGCGACCAGCGATCTTCCTGCGTTCGGCCCAGCGATGACGCAGTCGCCACACGCCCGGAAAGGCAGCATGAGCCTCACAGCGTCGCGGCCAGCGGGCGTCCGCGACAGTCGGCGCCCGCCGTGGGCATCGGACCGCGGCCGATCAGCCGCACCAGCCCGCTGCATCGACGCGAACGAGGCCGCCAAGCTGCTCGGCGTGCCACCCACATGGCTGCTGGCCCAGGCCCGCGACGCGCAAGGTGCCCCACCAGCGCCTCGGCCGCTACGTCCGCTTCGACCCCGACGAGCTCATCCGCTGGGTCGAGACAGAATCGCATCGACCCCACCGACCGACCCCGATGAACCAACGGATCGCCGACCCGAGCGCGACCATGGTCACGCCGGCGGTGCTGGCCGCGGTCGGATTCAGCGACCACGCCATCGAGCGCTTCGCCGTTGCGCGCCGGCGTCGGCGCCGGCGCGGCGGTCGAGCATCGAGCCGATCATCCGCGACCTGCTCCTGCAGGAGGGCATCGTCACCAGCCGGCCGCCGCAATGGGCCCGCTCGCGCAACGCGGCGCCCTGCTATCTGCAGATCGGCGAGTGGATGCTGTTCATCCTGCGCCCCGACGAGCGACGCCCCGGTCGCTACCTCGCGGTCACCGCCCTCAACGGCCCGGAGGCAAACGACCTGGGAGCGCGCCCTGCGCCGCGGCTACGTCGCGACCCCGCCGCCGCCGCAACTGCACCGCCTGCCTAGTCTCCGGGTGGGCCTGCACGACTGCCTGCGCCAGGCGCTCGACCTTCGGCGCGAGCCAGAGCGGCCCGCGCTCGTGGTCGCTGTCGTGCAGGCGTGGCGCGTGCTGCGCCGCCGCGCCCGGGCCGATCGCGACGCCGTGGCCACCGCCAACCGCGAACTATTGCGCCGGCACGAGCGGGCGCGGGCCCTCGCTCGGCGCCGGCACGCCGAGCGGTTCGACCACGATGTGCCCACCGGTGGACGCAGGCGATGAGCGTCGTTCGCCGTCGCTGGCGCCACTACGAGACCGCCAGCGGACGCCGCCCGGTCAAGACGTTCATCGATCGGCTGTCCGATCCTGACAAGGCCAGCGTCCTGGCCGCGATGAAGGCAGTCCGCGACCTCGGACTGCCCGCGGCGCGACACCTCCAGGGCGCGATCTACGAGGTCCGCGCCGACGGCGACCGGGTCACGTACCGCATCCTCTTCGCCACCGAGGGCCAGCGCGAGCAGATCCTGCTCGCGCTCGAGGCGATCAGCAAGAAAACCCGGCGCACGCCGCCAAACAGCATCGCGCTGGCCAGCCGGCGGCTCGCCGACTGGCGCTTGCGGGGCGCACGATGACCGGCCAGTCTCCCGTCCGATATCCCAGACGAGATATCATTGCCGCTATGTCTGTCAAGCGTGTCCCGCCCGAAACGTCAGATGCCCTCGACGAGATGATCGTGGAGTACACCGAGCGCAACCCGAACTTCCCCAGGCTCCTCACCGCCGCCGAGAATCGCCGCGCCCTGCTGCGAGCGCTCAGCCAGGAGCGCCGGCGCCAGCACGCCACTCAGACCGCGATCGCCGCTGCGATGGGTACCAGCCAGTCGTCGCTGGCGCGGCTGGAGAGCAGTGCCACCGACGCCAAGCTGTCCACCGTCGAGCGAATGGCCGCTGCACTCGGCTACGAGGTGCAGTACCGCCTCGTGCCTCACCCGCGGTAGCGGGATCTGCCGTGGGATGGCCCGCTCCCCCGCGTCGTGTCGAACAGTTGGCGAACTCAAGTCCCTTGGCCACAGGCTCGGACCTGGCCGGCCCCGTGGGGTCTCTGCGCAGCTACACGTGGGCGTCGTCGCCCCGGGATTTCCCCCGGTCAGGTTCGTGGACTGTCCTGCGTTCGGCGGCCTGTCGCCAGCGCAGTGCCGCTCAGTGCGGCAGATAGACAACCTCTCGGGGACCGCAGGTGCCCCCGGCCGAGCACGCGTTGTAGGCGGACTCTTCTGTGAAGGGACCCTTCCAGGTGGTTCCGCCGCCGGTCCCTGAGACGTAGGCCGGGCGGTAGGGATAGCCGCAGAAGTAGAACCCCATACGACCGCCGCACACCCACCAGCGGCCGTGAATGAGTACCGGCCCGGCGTCGCCGGTGGCGGCCCCGTCCGCGGTCAGGTTGATGTACTTGGCGTGTGGGTTGATGGCGCCGGCAAGAATGGTCCGGGCCTGCGCGCATGACATGTGCCACGGATAGATCGCGTCCTTGCCATAGAAGCCTTTGGTCGCGTAGCCGCAGCGCTTGACCGTGACCGTCGTCAGTGCGGACGCTGCGCCGACGCCGATCATCAGGAACGCGAAAGCGATCAAGATGCACCGCCATCCCCTGAACATGCGCGCGACCCTAACACGAAATCGCTGTCGTTCGACAGCGGCTTCGGCGCGCGACCGAATCGGCGACGAAGGGCCCGTTCGGGGGCGTTCTGGCTCGCTGGCGCAACGGGCGCTGTTCGGGCGAGTGGACCGTCGCCAACTCGAACGTCAGCTCAGCGACGTCGGGACGAGCAAGCGGTCGTCAGCGGCAGCGCTCCACGGCGCCTGCTTCACGCCTCAAGCAGCCACGGTGAGGTCGTGACCGCGCGGCACCAGATGGGGCCACGCGGTCGGCGGCCCCGGCCTGATCGCAACGGCTGGCGAAGCGGAAGTCCGGCGCCGCGTGGCACCTGGCTCTCGTCCAACTCACGCCTGTCGGCGATCGGTGAGGCGCTTGCGGTACGGCGGATGCGATCACATCTCGCGCTGTCCGCGCGCACATCGTGGTGGCGGCTCCCTTAGAGTCGATTTGTCGGTTTGGCAGCCGGAAAGAGCGTATAGTGGTCGCAGGACCGTTATCGGCCGCTTGTGCTTGAACTCTCGCGCGGACCCGGTTGGCACACCTGCCTCTCTGGTCTCACGGGCCGTCTCGCCCACAGCGACGGGACGCGCCGTTCCAAGAGTTGGACTCGCTCTTCATTCGGGAGTCCTCAAAGAGCAGCAAGTTCCCAGAGAGGGTCGCTGGGCTGGGGAGTGCTATGAGCGATACGCTGACTGTCTGTGGGAGTTGCGGGACGGCGCTGGATGGCGCCAAGTTCTGCCCGGAGTGCGGTGTTCCCACCCGAGCCGACGCAACGCCGCCCAAGCAGGAATCAATTGGAGCGTTAGCCCGCTCGATGCATCGTCGGACTCCTTCAGCATCCAGACGACCAGCCAGATCTCACATGATTGCTCAAGCGTCGTCTATGGCGGCTGAGTCTGACGCGGCGCGTCGCTCAGTGCTGAGTGAGTGCGTCGCCGCTTTGAGGCCGTCGTGAGTCGGTATCTCACCCTGAGGAGGCTCGGCCGCACACTCGCGTTGGCCATTGTTCTTGTGACGTCGTTGACAGTCGCCGCGCCTGCGGCAATGGCAAACGTGGCTTCGGTTGCGGTGGGGGTGAGTGCGGGTCCGACGCAGGGTGTCGCGGCGACGATCACGGTTTCGGGGTCCAGTCAGCTGTCGCGGCTGCTGTTTGCGTATGTGGGGTCGGGCGCGTGCGCCTCGAACCCCTACGACGAGGAGTACGGCGGCGGGGGCTCGGCGCTGTCGAGTTACGGTGGCGACTCGATCGGTCCCGGCACTTTCTCTGAGCAGTACAGCTACACGCCGTCGCAGCCTGGGAACTACACTATCTGCGCATACGTCGACGACAACACCGTCGACACCCCGGACGCGTCTAACTCAGGAACGTTTACCGCGGGTATGCCGTCGGCTTCGGTTGCGGTGGGGGTGAGTGCGGGTCCGACGCAGGGTGTCGCGGCGACGATCACGGTTTCGGGGTCCAGTCAGCTGTCGCGGCTGCTGTTTGCGTATGTGGGGTCGGGCGCGTGCGCCTCGAACCCCTACGACGAGGAGTACGGCGGCGGGGGCTCGGCGCTGTCGAGTTACGGTGGCGACTCGATCGGTCCCGGCACTTTCTCTGAGCAGTACAGCTACACGCCGTCGCAGCCTGGGAACTACACTATCTGCGCATACGTCGACGACAACACCGTCGACACCCCGGACGCGTCTAACTCAGGAACGTTTACCGCGGGTATGCCGTCGGCTTCGGTTGCGGTGGGGGTGAGTGCGGGTCCGACGCAGGGTGTCGCGGCGACGATCACGGTTTCGGGGTCCAGTCAGCTGTCGCGGCTGCTGTTTGCGTATGTGGGGTCGGGCGCGTGCGCCTCGAACCCCTACGACGAGGAGTACGGCGGCGGGGGCTCGGCGCTGTCGAGTTACGGTGGCGACTCGATCGGTCCCGGCACTTTCTCTGAGCAGTACAGCTACACGCCGTCGCAGCCTGGGAACTACACTATCTGCGCATACGTCGACGACAACACCGTCGACACCCCGGACGCGTCTAACTCAGGAACGTTTACCGCGGGTATGCCGTCGGCTTCGGTTGCGGTGGGGGTGAGTGCGGGTCCGACGCAGGGTGTCGCGGCGACGATCACGGTTTCGGGGTCCAGTCAGCTGTCGCGGCTGCTGTTTGCGTATGTGGGGTCGGGCGCGTGCGCCTCGAACCCCTACGACGAGGAGTACGGCGGCGGGGGCTCGGCGCTGTCGAGTTACGGTGGCGACTCGATCGGTCCCGGCACTTTCTCTGAGCAGTACAGCTACACGCCGTCGCAGCCTGGGAACTACACTATCTGCGCATACGTCGACGACAACACCGTCGACACCCCGGACGCTGCCGGATCGGGCGGCATCAGCCTGCCGGGTGCAGCTGGCGGTCCCAAGGTCGCGCCGAGTCTCACCAACGGCCCGAGTCTCACCAACGGCTCTAGCACGGATACGAACACCGCGTCTGATACCACTACCGATGATAATGAGTCGGACCCGTGCTACGACGGCGGCGTGACTGCGGCTACCTTGATTGCGCCAGCGAACGGCGCGTCGGCACCGAACCTCAACCCGACATTTGAATGGTCCCCGACCGGATATTGCGAGGATCAGCTAGTGATAGGTCAGATAGTTGATGGCTCCGAGAGCGATATCCTGACGATCGACGCCACCGGCTACGACGACCTGACGAAGAATAGTGCGACTGACTCCGATCTCTACGAGCAGGAGCAGCCCGGCTTTCAGTCCTTGCAGGGCGTCGCCGCTTTTTCTGATCCCGCGGCTGATGGTGACGTAACAGCCCACGTGGTCGCGCGCCTTCCCCCCGGGGGCTACGTATGGTACGTAGCGAGATACGACGACAACGGGAATGCGGTGGATTCGGCGAAGCGACCGTTTACGGTTCTTGGCCCTCATCTGACAGCACTGCACGTCGTGGCGCATGCTCATCCCGGCACACAGAGCAAGCAGCCTGGCTGGACGGCCCTAAGCATTAGTACGACACCGTACTCGCGCGTGCGCGCTATTCTCCAGCGTCAGGGCCGCACAGAGAGCGAAGACTTCAATTGGGGCGCGACCACTGAGCAGTCCGTCACGATCGGCTGGACCTGCGCACTCCCTGGCGGCACCTACCGGTACCAGGTAACAGCAAGTGATGCATATGGCGCGTCCCGTACCGCTCGAGGCTCCTTTAGGCCGGTGACAGAAGCACGCTGCCACGCGATGGAGGCAGCCGAGCAAGCCGCTCTACGAGCTCGTCAGCAGGCAGAGCGCGAGCAGGAGATCGCGGCCGAGCGGCAGGCGGAACGCCAGCAAGCCCAGTTATTGCAGGAGCAGACAGAAAACTGCGTGAACGAGGGCGGGACACCTACGACGATTACGGAGTACGGCCAAACGTATTTCGCCTGTCGCGCGCCATTCGGAGGCTTGCTTCCGGTGTATCCGCCGGGCAACGGATAGACGCTCCCATGGTTCGGAGCGGGAGTTGCCTCGGAGGAGCTGACCCTGGCATCAAGTAAGCGGCCATGTGGCGGACGGTCCGTCTGAATCACCACGCCGCTCGCGTCGACAGACGACAGCGGGCGCGGCGTTCCCCAGCGAGCGACCGACGTCCGCGACCGATGGGCCGCGCGCCTGATCCCGAGGAACAGCAGGCGCCCCAGCGCCGTTCGCGCACTTCCGCTTCGCCAGCCGTTGCGATCACGCCGGCGCCGCCGACCGCGTGGCCCCATACGGTGCGAAGCAGCCACGATGCGCCGCCGGCGCTGCTGTCGCGGGCTACCCCTCCCTGACAGATGCAGGCGCCCGCGACCGCCACCGCTGACGACCGCTTTGCTCGTCCCGATGTCGCTGATCTGACGATCCAGTTGGCGACCAAGCACGCGCCCAGATCCGGTCGGATTTCGCCGCGCCAGACGGTCGCAGCCGTCGCGGAGCGAGCGTCCGAGGTCGGCGCCGCCAACGCGTCTGCTTGGACGGATGCAGCCGCGCGCCACAGGGTGCGAAGCCGTTCCTCCCTTTCCTCCAACGGTGTGGAGGGGTCCGAGAATCTGCGGCTGGGCGTTAGGAGTGGGAGCGCAGAGCGAGTACGCGGGCGGCGGCGTGGTCGGCGGCGGTTCGGCTAAGCCGGTGGCTAGTCAGCGCGGTCACGAGCCCGCGGAGGACGTCGATGCCTTCGCTCGGGCTGTTGTCGTTTACGTTGGTTGCTGCGCAGAGCAGCAGGTCTGCTCCGGCGCGTGCTGCGAGAACGCCGAGTTCGGCGGGCGCGCCGAAGCTGCGCAGCGAACCGGCGGCGATCGCGTCGGTGATCGTCACGCCGCGAAACCCGAGGCGTGAGCGTAGTTCTCCGAGGACCACGCTGGGCGATAGGCCGGCGGGCAATCGTGGGTCAAGTGCCGGATAGATGGCCCATGAGAGCATCACTAGCTTCACGCCCGCGGCGATGGCTTCTCGGTAGGGAGCTTCATCGAGGGTGCGGAGTTGGTTCAGCGATAAGCCGATGGTGACCGGGGTCTCGTCGGTGTTCTGACCCGTCGCGGCGGCACCGAGCCCTGGAAAGTGCTTTGCGGTCGCGGCAACGCCGGTGCTCTGCTGCTCGGTCACGAACGCCGCGCCGAGGGCTGCGACGGCTTGCGCGTTCATGCTGTAGGAGCGCTGGAGCTGGTCGATGAAGTTGCCGGGCTGCCTAAAGACGTCCAGGACCGGTGCGAGGTTGACGTTCATCCCGCTCCGGCGGAGGCTCTCGCCGGCTCCGGCACCGGCCTGGGCCGCGAGCGCGAGGCTGTTGGCGCTCTGTCCGATCTGTCTCTCGGAGAGTGCTGGCGCGCCGGGCAGTCTTCGTACTAGCCCGCCCTCCTGGTCGACCAGCATGAGCAGCGGCTCGTGGATCGGGCTCAGTGCGTTGGCTCGTTGAAGCTCGCGGGTCACCGACTGGATCTGAGTGGCGCTTGAGATGTTCGGTCCGAAGAAGATGACCCCGGCGGCCTCACCGCGACGAATCTGCGTAATGAGCGACGTGGGAGGGACGAGCCCCGAGTACGCGTAGATGATTCGCTGGCCTGCGAGTTGCGCGAGCGATAGGCGCCGCTCAAATGACCGGCGGGCGGGTGCGCGTGCCGGGGTCGGAGCGCCGGGCAAGGCGACGCTCGGCGGCTTGCCTCGGCTCGCCCGTTGGTCGTCGCTGTGAAGCACTGCTGCCGTTGCCGCCGCCAACGTCGCGACCGCGGCAATGACGAGCATCACCAGGCGCGCACGGTGGCGTTTCAACCGCTGCAGGACTGCGGAGTGAGGTTCGCATGCTCAATGAGCCAGCCGCTCGGTTGAAGCGTCATCTGGTAGGAGCCCGTCCAGGTTCTGCAGCCGTACTGCTGATCGTCTGTGATCAGCCGGGCGATCTTCACGGTCGCGCTCGACCCGGAGATCGACGTGACCTCGCCGTGAAAGCCCACCTTTTGAATGTTCGTTTGCTGCTCGTTGGCCACGAACTCGGACTCGGTCAGGCTGATTGAGCCGGGCGCAAGGTACCCGTATGCCCTCGTGTAGTTGTGCGCTTCGATGGCTGCCCAGTAGGCCTCGACTGGCGCGTACACCGCACGGCTTGAGTTCACACTGACCGAGGGGGCGGACGTCGCGGGTGGCGGGGGCGCGGTAGTAGTCGTCGACGCCGTGAAGTCTGGCACCGTGCCACCGTTCGTCGACGTGGCGGCGCTGCCAGCTGTGGCTACTCCAGTGGGCTGATCGCTCGTGGTGGGCACGTTAGTTGACTCGAAGACACCGCCGACGTACAGCACCACAGCAAACAGGACCAGCACCAAGACCGCGGCTATTCCAAGGCCAACGTACAGGGGGCGCTCCGGGTTGGGCGGTGGCGGTGGTGGGCTCGGTGTGTGTCGCGGTGGCGCCCGTGGCGGTGATGGTGGCGGTGGGCGTCTGCTCGCCGGCTGGACGAGGGTAGGAGCATCTTCGGTTGGTTGCTCGCTCTCGATGAGCTGCTCGCCGCATGACCCGCAGAAGCTTGCGTGCTCGCCCGCAGGCTGACCGCAGCGACAGCATGTTCGGTCGGTCACGGGGTCGAGCCCAGACGCCACGTTTCGCTCCCGCTGTTGAAGTTGATCGTGCCGCTGTAGTCGTATCCGGAGCTGGTCCCGTCGGGGTTGTTGCTGTAGATCGCAATGCACGAGTAGGTGCCGGCCGATTGGCTGAGATCCTGTGAGCTGCCGCCGCTGATCGGCGTGCAGTTGGTGCTGAGGATCGGGCCGCTGGTCAGGAGTCCCTGATCGACGTCGCTCTGAGCGTCCTTGGTGATTGCCTGTTCAAGCTGCGTCTCGAGTCCCTGCCGCATGGTGACCTCTGCCTGCTGTTGGGCCTGCTGTGCAGCCGCCGCCTGCGCGGCGGCAGCCCGAGCCGCGGCCACCCGCGCGGCGGCCGCCCGGCGCTGGGCGGCGTGGAGGTTGTCCTGGTGGACCTTGATCGCGATGGCCGATCCAGCCGCGGCGAGGACGGCTAGCAAGATGACGCCAGCGATGGCACCCTTGGCGGTTCGAGAGAGGCGTCGCTCGTCTGTGATCAGCGACTGTCCACATTGCGGACAGTAGGGACCGTCGGTGTGAGAGACGGTGGCGCAGTGTGGGCAGACACGCGCCGGTAGCACGTATTCCCCCTGGTCGTGAACATCGGTCGTCATGCTGAGCTCCACTCGCGACGGTCTTGATGGCGGCATCGCGACGGACGGCCTTGACGGACGGCAGCCAGCGTGCCGCGTCGGCGTCAGGGCTGCACACCTGCCTGGCGGTGGTGTACTCGTCCCCACGAGGCGTTGCCCCAGTGCGCTGCCCCCGCGTTGCGGCTGAGACGCAGGCCGTCAACGACCCTAAGGAGACAGCCGGAGACCGTCATCCGTGGTGATCTCTGACCCCAGGTAGTGATTACTACGGAGCCGCTGAGCATGGTCAAGGCAGAGCCCGCTCACGCTGGTCTTCCTCGCAAGCGCGCGACTGACGAGGGTGCGCGCAGGTCGTCCGCTCCGGACCGCTTGGCGACGCGCGTACCCTGCCGTGCAGCATCGGCCCGCGCCGACCCGATGGCCACGGCGGCAAGCGCTACTCGAGTTGACGCAGTCGGACGCAGGGCCAAATACGCTCCGGGTCGCGTGCGAACTGGCCGGAGCGGTAGGCTGCGGCCGCGGTTGCCGTGCTTATCCCCCGGATAGCCATCCTCGCCATCGGGGCGGCGTATATCGTCGTCGCACCAGCGGCCGCTCTCGGCGGCACATACGTCGAACGCGGCGGGGTCGACGTATACCTACAGCATCCGAGCACTCTCGTCTTCAGCGTTGATGGTGACGCTGAGGCCGAGGAGCTGCATTGGAGCGGCTGGGGTGCGCCGCGAGCCGTCGCTCAGGGCATCATCGACGAACGCAATTACCCGAGCAACTCGCGCGTGCGCGTGCCTGGCACGCTGACCCTGACGGACCTCCACAGCTGCAGGGGCAACCGCTACTACGTGCACGGCGTCGTCAGCGCCCGTGGGCACCTTCCGTTCTCGCCTAACCCGCTGCGGTTCTACACCCCGTGTAGCGGCGGCTGACGGGTGGGCGCTTAGGACGACGTGCGCGCGCTGCTCGTCGTTCGCGCTGCTGTTTGGGCGGCGCCAACGGGCAGCGGCGGCACGCGATGTGCTCGCCGCGTGTTTGCCGGTACAGGAACGTTGCGCGCGACCTTAGGCCGGCGCGGACGCTAGAAGCGCAAGGACGGCGACCGTCGCCGGGCTCGTTCAGCCTCGATCGGCCAGAATGCGACGGCGTCCGTCGCCAACGTCGACCGCAAGCGCGTCGTTCTCTGGCATCACGCGACCGAGCCGGAGAAGGTGCGGTAGAGCGTCCCTCCACCCATGCCCGCGGTGATCGCCATGTGGTCCACGTAGCTCACGCGCGAGCCCGACCGCACGAGACTCACGCTCGCGCGCACGTTGTCGTTCGAGACCTGCAACCGGACTACGCACCGCTGCTGTGTGGCGCTGCCGTTGCAGCTCGCGCCGTTGACGAACACCCTGAACCCCAGGGCGACGCGTGATAGGTCGCTGCGCGCCGCGTTGATCGCGTCAGAGCGAGCGGGCCAGGTTGACGCGCTCGCCGCGAGCGGCAAGACCAAACTGACCAGCACACTCAGGACTAACGGGAGTGATGAGCGCAGCGCCATTGGCCGAGCATAGTCGCGACCCTCGATGTGGACAAGCAGACGCGCAGGAATGATCGCGCCCCGGACGCTCACGAGACAGGCCTCGCAATGTCGAGCCACTATGTAGGGTCCAGCCCATGATCCGACGCGCGTTCGTGGGTCTTGCCGTCCTCGCCGTCGCGGCTTGCAGCTTCGGCTTGACAGGCGCAGCAAGTTCCGCCGCGACGGCTACGCGGTCCTGCGGCGGGGTGCCCAACATGATCGGCAACGTCGGTCCGTGCGACGCCGGCGGTTCCGTGCAGCGAGGCGCGCCGTCTGATGCACGACCTACTCGGCGGATCGCAGGCTTGTTACCCGCACGGCTACACGAGCCACCCGTCGTGTCGCCTCGACGGCTTCCAGTGCTCGGCGTCGAGCAACCAGGCGTCGGGCGTGACCACGGGCCGCTGCGTCAAGGGGCGGCTTCTCGTGACTGGCACCGCCGGTCCCTGAACTCCGGCGCTCGACGAGTCAGAGCGAGCGAAGACACGGACGACTACGGATGACGGTGCTTGTCCTCCGGAATAGCTTGCGTCAAGCACGGCTGAACGCTCAGCAAGGCTGAGCGGAGCCGAACGCACACCGGAGGATCCGATAATGGCAGGACCAGGGGAGGCGACCACGCAGGCGCAATGCCGCAGCTGTGGCGCCGACGTCGGCGACGCCCGATTCTGTCCCAGCTGTGGCGCGGCTGTCAGACCCCCGGAACAGTCGGGTGCGGCCGTTCCGGGGCCTTGGCTTGGCCCACCGGCAGCGCCCGTCGTTGCCGAGGCGACGACCGGGCCCAAGCGCTCGATCATCCCTGGCTCGCCGGAGGCGCACTGGGCCTCGTGGTCATCGCGATTGCTGCGATTGTCTTGCTCGGCGGTGGTGGTGGCCGAAGCAGCGGGGGCTCGACGTACTCGCAGAGTCTCACTGCAGGCTTGACGCCGCTCATCTCAGCCAATCAGCAGCTCTCAAGCACCCTCCTTGCGCTGCCCAGCAACGACGCACATCCGACCGGGGCTCAGACTGCGGCCCAGCAAGCGCAGACTGCGCTGACAAGCGGTCAGGGTGCGGTCGGGGTGCTCACCGTGCCCACTGGCTCGGCGCCGCTTTCCCAACAGGTCAAGCAGGCCCTTGCGGAGGAGACCGGCTACCTGCAGGTGGTGTCCGCGATCCTCGGATCACCCACGGCGGCCGCGGCGACGCAACTGGTGCCGCTCGCCTCGAGCACCACGGCTGCGCTCGTGCCACTGGACTCCATCATCTCCAACGCGTCCTCCAGCATCGGCGGCACGAACAATCTCGTCCTGTGGGCGCAGCGACAAGCCGGCAACGCGCAGCGCGCACGCATCCAGGCCCAGAACAACACGCTGCAGCAGGCGGTCCACAGCGCGTCACAGTCAGCAAGCAGCGGTGGCGGCGGATCTTCGCCGGCATCCTCAAGTACAGACTGCGGTGGCGGGCTCATCGCAGGCCCGGACACCTCGTGCCCGTTTGCGCAGAGCGTCGAGACCGCCTACGAGCAGGCACCGGGGGCCGCGGCCACTGTCGAGGCCTACTCGCCGGTCACAAACCAGACCTACGCAATGAGCTGCGCCCCCGCCGGCTCGGGAGTTACGTGCAGCGGTGGAAACAATGCGTCGGTGACCTTCCCGTAGGCCACGACTCAGCGTGAGCCGATCGCGGCGGAGGTTCTTCGAGTTCGGCGTGGCGTTTGTCCTGGTCGTCGCGTGCGGCGGCGTTGCGCTTGCGCTTGTGCCCCGGAAGGGATCTTCGACGCCCCGTCCCATCGTCGCGCCGACGTTTGCCCCGCCTCACGCTCGCATCATTCGCCCGAGCCCGGTTCTGACCACCTCGTTGTCGACGGCGACTACGGCAGCCCCGCCGCGCGAGGCTGCGGCGCCCCAGGTGCGCCTGACGCCCGAATGGATCGATGCTTCGCGGCTGCGCGCACAGGTTGCCGCGATCGCCGCCGACACGGGCGCCCAGGTCGGCGTTGGTATTCGCCCACTCGCCGGCTCTCGAGTCGTACTCGCCGGCGATCTGCAGTCCGGTTCCGCGTGGAGCACGATGAAACTGCCTGTGATCATGGCGCGCTATCGACTCGCTGCCGCGAGCGGCGAGACTGGCGCGGCATTCGATTCTGACGTCGTGGCTGCGATCACGCAGTCCGACAACGCGGCCGTCCAAGCCCTGTTCGATCAGATCGCCGCCACTCAGGGCGGCATCGTCGCCGCCAGCGAGTACGTGCAGAGTGTTCTTGCTGACACGGGCGACACCGACACGACCGTCAACACGGTGTCGCCGCCCGGTGGCTTCTCGACGTTCGGACAGACGCAGTGGTCGCTAAGCGACGGAACGCTCTTCTATCGGGCCCTTGCCAACGGGTGCCTGGCACCGTCCGCCGGGGCACGGCGAGCGCTGGAGCTGATGGGCGAGATCACGCCAGGAGAGAGTTGGGGGCTCGGTCAGACGCAATTCCCGGGCGTGCAGCGCGTGTTCTTCAAGGGCGGTTGGGGACCGGCGCCGCCCGCGGGGCCCTACACCGTGCGCCAGTTCGCAATCGTCGAAACCCCCGGGGGACATGGCTTCATCGTCGGGGTAATCGCGATCGCGGCCGACGGCAGCTTCTCTTCCGGAATTGACCTGCTCGACCGGCTCGGCGCCGCGATCGCTTCGAGTACAGACGCTGCGAGTGCCCCCACGTCCGGCGCCTGCTAAGAGCCTGGTCGTTGTGCGGCGCGCAGACTCGCCTTGTGACCCGACTGTGTGCCGAGAACTTTGTCCCGAACTTTGTCCCAACCTCCGCAATTCTGAGGTGAGTTGAGCGCAGTTGCGCGCGTGTAGAATGGCTTGCTAGAGCCAATAAGCCCTGTATGTGGGCAACTCATAATCCGTCGCGCGCAGGTTCGAGTCCTGCCCGGCCCATGGGGTTTCTGCGCAGCTGCACGAGGGCCGTCGCTCGGTTGCCGCGAAGAAAGCGTCACCCGGCGACCGAAGAAAGCATGACTGCGCCGTCGCGGATGGAGCAATGCGCCGAGGTGGGCGGCGGAGCGTCCAACCCCTTGAGTACAGCCATCGCTCTCGGTCTTGAGGCTCGACGCAGGCCAGGGAACCGACGCGACGGAGGCGAAGAGGATCCGGCGCCTGGCGGTTCGGGCAGTGTGACGGGACGGGGACATTGCCTGTAGCCTCACCAGCGTGGGAGATGGCGCGGGTGGGAGGACGGAATGGGAGCGATACGCCTGGGTCGCCGGGATCCTTTTCGTGGTTGCGCTGGTAGCGGAGATCGTCGTCGCCGTTGGGGTCGAACTGAGCCAGAACGACTCGGCGGTGAAGATCGCGAACGGTCTTCACGCCCACGAAACGCGGCTTATCGTGATCGCATGCCTGTCCATCGTGTATGCGGTCATGTTCGTGATCTATCTGAGCGCGCTGCACGACCTGCTGCGCGGGGACAGCGATCGCACGCGGGCCCTCGGTTCGTTGGTGCTGGTTGGCGGCGTGCTGTTCGTTACCTTGCATGCCGTCAGCGACATCGGTATCACCGGATTGGTTGGAGCAAAGCTCGCCTCATACGGTGCCCAACACGACCCGGGCGCGTCCTACACGCTGTACCTGACGACGTTCGCGCTGGAGAGCGTTGGCGATGTCTTCGGCAGCCTGTTTGCCTTCGCAACAGGCGCGCTTGTGCTGAGGAGCGGGGTCTTACCGCGCTGGCTCGGCTGGGTGTCGATCCTCGCCGGGAGCATGCTCTTCCTTCAGGGCTTCGGCCTCGGCGGCGTCATCGCCTCGTTCGGGCTAGTCCTCGACCTCATCGGGTTCTTGCTCCTCCTGGTCTTTGTTCTGGTGAGCAGCGCCATCTTGCTAATGCGTGAGAGCGCGGCGCCCGACACCGCGGGCGCAACCAACTAGACAAGCACGCGGCGATCCCGAGCCATGGGTGCGGGGCCATGAGGCTCTCAGTCGCCACCCTCTCAGACACTCGCATCGCAGAGGGTCTACCTCGAGAAGGCCGCAGCCTGCGCCCGGCAACGAGCCGCGGCAGTCCTGCTTCTCGTTGGCGACAGGCACGTTATCCGCGCCGAGCTCGTCCGCGAGCGTGTCGGCGCCGTTAGGGCGAAGTGTCGCCGGCGCGGCGTCGTCGCCAGGCTGCCGGTTCCGAGGTGGGTAGTACTTGAGAGGGATCCCGGGTGTGACCTCGTGGGAGGCGGTCCGCGAGCTGGTGGAGTACGTTCGATGCGTGAGCCGAATCGAACATCTGGCCCGCACGTACTGGTTCGATCTGCTGATCGCGCTGCTGGCGATCGTGGCGATGCTTGACGTGGTGCTCGGACGCGGCTCGCCCGGAGCTCCGACGACGACGCTGTGGTTCTGCCTTCCCGCGCTCGCGATCCTGGTGCTACCCGTGTTCGCGCGGCGATGGTTTCCGTTTGCCGGGCCGGCGGCGTACTGGCTGTTCGCCGCGGGAATCTCGTTCGTCGACCCGCTGCTGATCCCGTACCCCGAGTCCCTCTTCCTGATCGGGCTAGCCACCGCATTCCTGCTCGGGAACCTTCGGGACATCCGGCGGGCCGGCCTCGGATTGGCGATCGTGGTCGGCGCTACGGCGACCCTCGTCTACAACATCCCCGGGCACTCGGTCGACCAGCTCGTCTTCATTCCGGTCGACTTCGCCGTCGCCTGGGTTGCAGGCCTTGCCGTCCGCGCGCGGGCCGAGCGGGCCGAGGTGGCGGAGTCACGTGCGACACAGGCCGAGCACGCCGTGTTCGAGGAGCGGGTGCGGATCGCGCGGGAGCTGCATGACGTCGTCGCCCACCATGTGAGCATGATGGGCGTCCAGGCCGGCGCTGCCCGGGTCGTGATCGACAGTGACCGTGTCAAGGCGAAGGGGGCGTTGACCGCGATCGAGGTCTCGAGCCGACAGGCGGTGGGGGAGTTGCACCGCCTGCTCGGATTCCTGCGGCAGGCCGGCGACCAGGACGATCTGGCTCCGCGCCCTGGCCTGAGCCAGCTTCCGCGGCTGGCGGCGAGCATGGGTGAGTCCGAGCTCGCTGTCTCGGTCAGCATCGAAGGGGAGGAACGCTCGTTGCCGCCGATGATCGGCGTGTCGGCGTACCGCATCGTGCAGGAGGCGCTGACTAACACCCTCAAGCACGCGGCGGCGTCGCGCGCCGACGTGCGCGTGCGGTACAGGCCCGACGAGCTCGAGGTTGAGATCATCGACGACGGCCGCGGCGCGACGGCGCTATCGGGGACAAGCCCGGGCGGCCTGGGGTTGATCGGCATGCGCGAGCGTGCCGCCTTGCACGGCGGCCAACTGACGGCGGGGCCGGTATCCGGCGGCGGGTTCGCCGTGCGCGTCAAGCTGCCCACTTCGGACGGTGCGCTGTGAGCATCCGTGTGCTGCTGGCCGATGACCAGGCGATGGTTCGCGCCGGCTTTCGGATGATCCTCGAGTCCGATCCCGAGATCGAGGTTGTCGGCGAGGCGGCGAATGGCGAGCAGGCCATGGCCAGCACCCGGCGTTTGCGGCCCGACATCGTGTTGATGGACATCCAGATGCCCGACGGTGACGGACTCGAGGCCACGCGGCGGATTACCGAAGACGGCGGGCTGCACAGTCGTGTGGTGATCCTGACCACGTTCGAGCGTGATGAGTACGTGTTCGAGGCGCTGCGGTCGGGCGCGAGCGGCTTCCTGCTCAAGAACGCCCTACCCGAGGAGCTCCTGCACGCGGTGCACGTCGTGTGTGCCGGCGAGGCGCTGCTCGCCCCGTCGGTCACGCGGCGCATCGTCGAGCAGTTCGCACGCCGGCCGGTCAGGCCGGAGCTCGGCACGCGGCTGGACGTCTTGACGCAGCGCGAGCGCGAGGTGCTGACGATGCTGGCGCGCGGTAAGAGCAACGCCGAGCTGGCCGCCGAGCTGTTCGTCAGCGAGGGCACGATCAAGACCCACGTCTCCAGCCTGCTCGCCAAGCTCGGGCTCCGTGACCGCGTGCAGGCCGTCGTCCTGGCGTACGAGAGCGGGCTGGTCACGCCCGGCGCGTAGACGCGCCTCTGTCCTTTGACAGAGGGGCGAGCGGCAAAGATCTGCGCTGAGGAGGAGCGCAGACGCGCCCTGCGGGCGATGACAGGCACAGGCGGCGGTCCCAGACTGATCCCCAGCCAACTTGCACCGACCTGAGGAGCAGTGATGACCGCACCACCCATGTTCACACTTCCGAGGCGGTCACCTCGACTCAGGCAGTTGCCTTCGCCGCCCGCGAGAACGACGGCATCCACGTCCTGCCGCTCGGGCACTCCCGCCAGGACGCAGTGACCGTCTCGGCCGACGACACGCGGGATGGCCACCGCTTCGACCTTGCTGTCGCCCGCGACCGCGCGCTAGAGGCCTTCCATCACCCATTCGCCTACGCCGCTGCCACCTCGGACGGTGCGCTGTGAGCATCCGTGTGCTGCTGGCCGATGACCAGGCGATGGTTCGCGCCGGCTTTCGGATGATCCTCGAGTCCGATCCCGAGATCGAGGTTGTCGGCGAGGCGGCGAACGGCGAGCAGGCCATGGCCAGCACCCGGCGCTTGCGGCCCGACATCGTGTTGATGGACATCCAGATGCCCGACGGTGACGGACTCGAGGCCACGCGGCGGATTACCGAAGACGGCGGGCTGCACAGTCGTGTGGTGATCCTGACCACGTTCGAGCGTGACGAGTACATGTTCGAGGCGCTGCGGTCGGGCGCCAGCGGCTTCCTGCTCAAGAACGCCCCACCCGAGGAGCTCCTGCACGCGGTGCACGTCGTGTGTGCCGGCGAGGCGCTGCTCGCCCCGTCGGTCACGCGGCGCATCGTCGAGCAGTTCGCACGCCGGCCGGTCAGGCCGGAGCTCGGCACGCGGCTGGACGTCTTGACGCAGCGCGAGCGCGAGGTGCTGACGATGCTGGCGCACGGTAAGAGCAACGCCGAGCTGGCCGCCGAGCTGTTCGTCAGCGAGGGCACGATCAAGACCCACGTCTCCAGCCTGCTCGCCAAGCTCGGGCTCCGTGACCGCGTGCAGGCCGTCGTCCTGGCGTACGAGAGCGGGCTGGTCACGCCCGGCGCGTAGACGCGCCTCTGTCCTTTGACAGAGGAGCGAGCGGCAAAGATCTGCGCTGAGGAGGAGCGCAGACGCGCCCTGCGGGCGATGACAGGCACAGGCGGCGGTCCCAGACTGATCCCCAGGCAACTTGCACCGACCTGAGGAGCAGTGATGACCGCACTACACGCCGTACTGAAGAAGTTCCCCGCGCCCCGAAAGGCGAAGAGCGCGGGCTTGGCTGCCGTGGAGATCAGCGATCTCTCCAGTAACGGCAAGAAGACCGTCGCAAAACGCTTCGGGGGAGGCCGGATCACGGGCCTCGCGCTGATCGCCGTCCTCACGCTCGCGCTCGGCTATCTCCACTTCTCCGGCGGCTCGAAGTCGGTCTCGGTGCCGTCGGGCGCGCATGCAGGCCAGCTGACGCTCAAGAGCTGCAACTACACGACTGAGAACGGCACCTCCGCCGCGGATTGCGGGACGCTCGTCGTGCCCGAGAACCGCCATGATCCGAACTCGCGCCTGATCGCACTTCCGGTCATAGTGATTCGTGCCCATTCGGCCCATCCGGGTGTCCCGATCTTCCGCCTGCAAGGCGGCCCCGGCGTCACCAACATGGTCTTCCCGGACGCGAGCCGTTTCACCGCCAACCACGACGTCGTGCTCGTCGGCTACCGCGGCGTCGACGGCTCCGTCCGGCTCGACTGCCCGGAGGTGAGCTCGGCAATGGAGGACTCGGGTGACCTCCTCAGCGAGCAGTCGTTCCGCGCCGTCGCCGCGGGGTACCGGTCGTGCGCCGATCGGCTCCGCAGCGATGGTGTCGATCTCGCCGGCTATTCGATCCCCGAAGAAGTCGACGACCTCGAGGCGGCCCGCCGCGCCCTCGGCTACCACCAGATCGACCTGGTGAGCGAAAGCGCGGGCACCCGGGTCGCGATGATCTATGCGTGGCGTTACCCGAAGAGCATCGATCGCTCGGTGATGATCGGCGTCAATCCACCCGGGAACTTCCTCTGGGACGCGAAGACGACCGGCGAGCAGATTGACCGCTATTCCGCGCTCTGCGCTCAGGCGGCGAGCTGTCGTAGCCGGACGACGGATCTCGCCGCGTCGGTGAAGTCCGTGTTCGCTCACGTTCCCAGTCACTGGGGGTTGCTGCCGATCGAGAAGGGCGACTTCAAAGCCGCCGCGTTCTTCGGCCTGATCAACGAGACCTCCGCCGGCGGCGGCCCGATCGCCTCGCCACTGACGATCGACTCAATCCTCTCCGCCGGCGAGGGCGACGCAAGCGGTGCGTGGTTCCTGTCGCTGATGGCACGGCTCACCTTTCCGAGCTCGTTCGTCTGGGGCGACTTGGCGGCGATCGGCCGCAGCGACGCGACCTACGCGAAGCACTTCTTCGCGTCGGGAGCAGGCCGTGGATCGCTGATCGGTTCTCCCGGCAACGACCTGATCTGGGCCGGCGGCAGCCTCCTCGACGCCTGGCCGGCGAACCCGGACGAGAACGAGTACACCCACGTGCAAAACTCGAACGTTCCGACGTTGCTGATCGGCGGCAACCTCGACTTCGCAACGCCGCCCGAGAATGCGACCAGCGAGCTCCTGCCTCACCTCGCGAACGGCCGTCAGGTGGTGCTTTCGGACCTCGGCCACTCCGACGACTTCTGGCCCTACGAACCGGCAGCCGGCACCCGTCTGATCAACACCTACCTCGACACCGGCAAGGTCGACACGTCCCTCTACACCCACAACAAGGTCGACTTCAGCCCAAGCTCCAGCCAAGGCGCCTACGCCGAAGACGCCCTCGGCGCGATGATGGGCTTCGGACTCCTCATGATCCTGTCACTGCTACTGATGTGGCGCCGGGCGCACAAGCGCGGCGGCTTCGGGCGCAAGGCGAGCGCGATACTGCGCTCCGTCTACCTGCTGGTGCTCGGCCTCGGCGGATGGTTCACCGGCCTGATCATCGTGCTGGTGGCTTTGCCGACAGTCCCCCTCGACAGCGAACTCATGGTTGTTCTCTCCATCGGCACGCCGGTCGGCCTCGGAACCTACTTGGCCTGGGTCAACCGCGACCGGCCGGCCAGGGCCGCGAACCTCGGCATCTGGGTCGCGCTGACGGGCGCCCTCGTCGGCGCGCTGCTGGGGTTCAACGCAACCGCCGGGGTGATGGCGGTCATCACCACGATCGTCGGAGCAGCCGCCGGTGCGAACCTCGGCCTGATCGCCCTCGACGTCGCACGAATCGGCGAGCGGCCGGAGACCGTTGCGCCCATCGCCATTCCAGCGCCCATCGCCATTCCAGCGGTCGAACGCTGACCCCCGGAGTCCGTTCGCGCAGAGCATGTGGCGGTGTGCTGGTTGCCGCCACATGCTCTGCTGACGTACGTGCGCGCTCGGTGGTCCGAACGACGTCATCAAGCTACGGTGGCGAACGCTGCGTTGACGAGGTAATCGGTGGTTGTCATGGCCGTCATGATCTGCCCATGGCGGCCCCGTGTCGTCGGTCCGAGGGTTGAACAACGGGTTGATCTCAGGCCTCAACCCGCGGGTTGACCGCGTCCAGGGTCAGCGGTCCGCAGCACGATGCGGACCTTGTTCGTCAGATACGTCTCGCCAACGCCGCGTCACACCTCGTTTCGAAAGGAACGCGCCATTGTCGGCGCGGCTCGCGGGCGCTCCGCCTCCGCGGTTCCGGATCTGGAACTGATCCATCCCGGCGTCAGCGACCTCAACCGGGAGACCCCGGTTGGCAACAGCACGCGCATCCTCAGCGTCGTCGTCGCGCACCTGCACTGCGCCGAAAGCGCGCCCGCGCACGATCGCTTCCGTTCTTCGACCGGCGCTACATGCTCGGTTCGCGACGGGTAGCGCTGGACGCCTCCGAGGGTGTGCGGCCTGGCCATGCGTTCTAGTCGTGGACGGGTGGCTGAGGTCATCCGTCCTCGCCTGGTACCTGCCGTTTCAGCGCGCCGCCGCGCTGCTCGATGGCCTCATTGGGGGTCGGATCGTTCGACCGCGGCCCTCGCCACCGCCTCGACCCGGAACGGTGACAGGAATCAAGGGGCGCGACAGGCTCGCAGCATGTCGCGCCCCGGCAAGGGAGGAAGTGCAGACAATGAAGGCTCAACGTCTGGCTCGCGCGCTCGCGCTGGCCGCCGTCCTCGCCGGCACGAGCGTCGCACCGACGGGCGCTGTCGCGGCGGTCACTCACAGCAGCCATGCGCGGCACCGACCCCATCGGCCGACCCACAGGGTCACGACGGTCACGTTCACGGCCCGCGTCGTGCGCTCCACCTCCAAGGAGCTCGTCGTGCGCACGACGAGCGGCAAGCTGCTCACGTTCTCCTCATCGCAGATGGGCATGCCCGCGGCGCCCGCGCACTCACACGCACCGAGCAAGCACGCGCAGAAGGCCTCCCCCGGCGGGACGAGCGTGCAGATCACCGCCGGCAACGTCGTCGTCGATCTGCTCGGGCTGCAGCCGGGCGCGCTCGTCGTGATCACCGAGACCACGGATGCGTCGGGCACGGTGACGATCACTATCAAGCTTCCGCCGCCGCCCCCCGCGTCAGCTCCGCCGGCTCCACTGACGGTGAGCGGCGTCATCACAAATGTCGACTCCGCCGACTTCACCGTGGAGGCGAGCGACGGGACCGACTACGACCTGTACATGTCAGCCGCCACGCTGTCGCAGCTAAACCTGCAGAGCTGCGACACGGTGACGGTGACCTACCACCAAGACGCCGGTATCCTCATCGCCGACTCCGTGACGAACACCGGGACGTCGGCGACGGGCGGCTGCGCGCCGACCTACGACGTCACGGGCACCATCAGCCAGGCCTCGAGCACGAGCCTGACGATCAACGGCGACGGCGGGCCGGTCTCGTTCAGCGTCGACCCGTCATCGGGCCTGACCGATGGCTTCCAGACCGGCGATCTCGTCGACGTGACGTACACGGTCAACCCTGACGGGTCGTTCAGCGCGACCAACGTTGCGTTCGTGGAGGAGAGCACCAGCGGTGTGGTCACGGCGGTGACGGCCACTACCCTCACGGTCATCGACGACAACAGCGGCCAATCGGAGACCTTCATCGCCGACCCGAGCAAGGGCGTGCAGATCAACGCCGACGCGTTCACCGGCATACCTGTGGGCGATGACGTGTCACTCTGCTACCACGTCTCAGCCGGCCAACTGATCGCCGACTCGGTGACCGACAGCGGCCCCGCCCAGTCCTCCGGCGGGTCGGGCAACTCCTCGGGCGGAGCGTCGGGCGGCTCGGGTCAGTCATCGGGGGGCTCGGGTCAGCAGTCGGGGGGCTCCGGCCAGTCCTCGGGGGGCTCGGGCCAGCAGTCGGGGGGCTCGGGTCAGTCATCGGGGGGCTCGGGTCAGCAGTCGGGGGGCTCGGGTCAGTCCTCGGGGGGCTCGGGCCAGTCCTCGGGCGGCGCCAGCAACCCCTGACCGCGGCTGCCGGGCGACCGCTGAGCTGCGGACCGTCCCACCGAGGATCAGACCGAGCTACACCACGGGCGGTAGGCGCTCAGCCGCGGCGTCTGGCGATCTCGGCCGCGAACGCCGGCCACACGACGGGGTCGTGCCCGGGCATCCGCATCGCGCCGCTGATGACCGCTCAACGTCCGTCGAGCGCTCGCCTTTCCGCGAAACTCCGCGGGCGTGGCTGCCGTTGAGACCGCCATGCGGCGATATGCGGGGGTCCTGGCCGGCTGCCTGGCGGCGCTGGCCTGCGGGTCGGTGCCGGCGAGCGCCCGCGCCGCCGTGCCCTGCGGCCCCCACGGGCCGCACGGCGCCCACGTGTTGCGTGGCTCGACCGCTACGGTGCTCGTCCTGCTCCGCTCGGTCGGAGCGCCCAACTCGGCCACCGCACGCGCTCTCTATTACGCCTGCCTCCGCCCGTCGCAGTCGCCGGTGCTCGTGGGCAACGCGGCGGCGGACTACACCGAGGGCGCGATCGTGATCCGGATCGCGATCGTCGGCGACGACGTTGTTACCTGGTGGCAGAGCAACGACGGGCCCGCCACGAGCTGCGTCGCCACCCCGGTCCAGTGCAACGCCTTCGCGGCGACATACTCGATGCACATCATCAATTTGCGGACCCTCCACAGGTGCGTCGCCGCGTCACTGCCCGTGAGCGTGATCCGCACAGCGCTCCAGCTCGGCCGCTGGTCATGCCGGCGAGGACCGCTGCTCGGACCGCGCCTGCCGGTCAGCACCTTCCGCGTGCCCGGCGTGGACAGCTTCTACCAGACCGTCGGGATCAACTCCGACCTGGCCACCGCGGCCGACGGCAGCGTATGGGTGACCCAGCCGGCGCTCAACGCGATCGCGCGCTTTGACCCCTATACGGGGGAGACGACCGAGTACCGCAGCGGCCTGTCCCCGCAGGGCTCGCCGTGGGGGATCGTGCGCGGGCCCGACGGCGCGCTGTGGTTCACCGACTTCGCCTCGAACAGCATCATGCCGGCCACCGCCGTGGGCCGGATCGATCCCGCCACTGGCGCGATCGTCGAGTACCAGACCGAGGACGGCTACGTGCCGCCGACCGGCAAGCCCGCGGCGCCCGAGGGCAACGGATTCGACGCCAGCGAGCCGACGGCGATCGCGCCGGGCGGCGATGGCAACCTGTGGGTGGCCGAGGTCCAGGCCACCTCGATCGGGCGCGTGACGCCGGCGGGCAACCTGACCCAGTTCGGGTATGCGGTCAATCCCGGCGGGCCACTGAGCTTCACCGCGCTCGGCGATGTGGCCGAGGGGCCGGACGGCGACCTCTGGTTCACCACCGACGGGTACGGCGTGGTGGCCCGATTTGATCCGACGACCGAGCAGATGACGCTGTTCTCGACCGGCCCGAGCGGCAGCGACGACGTGCTGCAGAGCCTGGCCGCTGGCCCTGAGGACACGATGTGGTTCACGGTCGCCTCAACCCCGCAGGCGCCGGGCGTGATCGTCCGCGTCGACGCGGCCACCGGTCAGGCGACCCGCTATCCGCTGCCGCCGTTGGCCGGCTCGCCCGACGCGATCGTCCAGGGCCCCGACAACGCGATGTGGTTCACCTTCGATGACTCGTGGGGCATCGGGCGCCTGGACCCGGCCACCGGCGCCATCACGATCTACTACCGCGGCGTGCCGCAGTGGTCGCACCCCGACGCCCTGACCGTCGGGCTCGAAGGCACGCTGTGGTTCGCCGACGACGGGTACGGGATCGGCCGCATCGACGTGCCAACGGCAGCCGGAGGCTAGTCGTCGCCGCGGCGCGGCCGCTCGACGAGATGCTGGGCGAGCGCTCGTCTGCTGGCGCGCCGGTCGGCCCGTTGCTGGTCATCTTGACCCGGGTACCGCCCGCGAGTAGAGTCGCGCGATCACCGAGGGGACGACGAAGGGGCACATATGCGTGACGCAGAACGGGACGAACAGAGGACTCCTCCCACGACCGGTTCCGAAGCGCCGGCCGGGTCAGAGGAGATCGCGGTCGAGGACCTGACGCCCGCCGACAAGGAGGCCGAGCAGGTCGAGGGCGGTCAAAATCCCGGCGTAAAAGATCCCGGTGTGACCTACCACGCAGCCTCGTAGGTCCGCGAACAGCCACAGCTCAAGTGGCTACGCGTCGGTCGTCGCGGCCGTCGAGGAAATGGTCGCGGCAGGAAACCCGTGCGCAGCGCTTGAGCTCGTGCGCGACGCCGGTGACATCACGCCCTACGTGGCGAGCACGTCTCGCCTGATCGTCAGCCTGCACTGCCTGTGCGGCGACCTCGAGGGCGGCGAGGACGAACTCGAACAGGCGCTCGAGCAGGGCCGCTGGTGGCACGCGGACCTGTGGCGCAACCTCTCCTGGTTCTCCGACCTGTGGGGCCGCCCCCGATTCGAGCAGCTCATGCGCAGATCGATGGAGCTGCGGGAAGCAGCGCTGGCGGAGCTTGTCGTGGCGCCGCGGCCGATCGCGTACGTGCTGAGGCAGGGGGAGCCTCGTAGCGTGCTCTTGCTGCTGCACGGAGGACAGAGCATGGTCCGCGGGTTTTCACGGCCGTGGCATTCGATTATCGACGACGGCTGGCTCATCATCGCCCCTCAATCCTCACAGCAGACGAGCTCCGACGGTGTGTACGGCTGGCCGGACCGGGAGCTCGCCCGCGAAGAGATCTCGGCCTCGTTCAACGCGGCCTTGCATAAGCACCCCGATGCCATGGGTCTGCCGGTGTTCCTCGGCGGGGGGTCGACTGGGGGCGAGCTCGCAATTGGCATGGCGCTGCCCTCCGACCGGGTTGCGAGCGAGGGGTTCGTCGTTGTCGCACCATGCCTGCGCGATGTGGACGCGCTGACTCCGCCGGCCGCCAGGCTCGCTGGGTCCATGATCGTCGGAGAGTGGGACCCCTGGCTCGATCGAGCCGTCGAGCTGGACCGCCGGCGAGCTGCGGCCGACATCGACAGCGAGCTCGAACTCGTTCCCCGGATGGGGCATCTCACACTGTTCCCGCCCGATTTCGGGGCGCGGCTCGTGCGACAGCTGGCCCGCGTCCGTGACGCGAAGTCGGCCCTAGAAGCCCGCTGAAGAGATCACATGTGTGATTGGGCAGCGAGCAGTGCCGGCGCGGGGGCGGCCGAGCGCGGTCACAGCTACGGCGACGAGGAAGCCCTTGTTGCATCGAGCCGGAGCTGGCTTGTGATCAACGACGCGCGGCCCAAGCTGCTCGATTTGCTCAAGCGGGCCGAGCTGATCGTTTTCGGGTCGCGTGACCGGTGATGAGTGGTTCCGTTGACGACCACGCGATTGACTGGCCGGGCCTCGGGCCCAGTCCGATCCGGAGCCCGGCCGGGCACGCCGCGACCTACGAGGAGACGGAGCGGCGCCTGGCGCCCACGCTCGAGCGCGTTCCGATCACGCGGGTCTATGACGCCTCGCCGCTCGATTGGCTGGGGCTGCCCGTGTGGGCGGCGGTCACGCCGCTCGCACTCGACCTCACGGTGCACGCTGGCAAGGGTCTGTCGCCGACGGCTGCGCGGATCAGCGCGATCATGGAGGCGATCGAGCGTTTCAGCGCGGAACAGGTGGAGGAGAGCCGCACCGTCGTGGCAAGCTACGAGGAGCTTGCGGGGCAAGGCGAGCCGGCGCTCGACCCCGAGCTGTCCGACCTCCCGTTCGAGACGCATTATCGCGCCGAGCGTCCGATCACCTGGATCGAGGGCTTCGACCTGCTCGCCGAGCGCCCCGCCCTGGTCGCCCTGGATCTCGTCATCTCACCGGCACGCGAGGGCGTGTGCATCGGGGTCGAGACGAACGGCCTGGCCACCGGCAACACGCTCACCGAGGCCGTCACCCATGCCTTAGGGGAGCTGATCGAGCGCGACTCCGCCTCCCTTTACCGCTTCCGGCGGCGCTTTGCGACAGCGGACAAGCAGCCGCCGACGCGTGTCGTGGAGCTCGGCTCGCTTCCGACCGGAGTCGCCGAATGGGTGGACACGGTGAGAGCGTGCGGCCTGGAGGTGGTGATCCACCGACTCGGCAACGAGCTCTCGGTTCCGGTGTACAGCTGTCTATTGAGCGACGCGTCCTTCCCGGGCACGCCGGGGAGGACGACGTGGTTCGAGGGGCTTGGCGCGGACCTCGATCCGGCTTGGGCGCTGCTCCGCGCTGTGGCGGAGGCCGTCCAGTGCCACACCACGGTCGTCGTCGGCGCACGCGACACGATCGAGGCCGGCGATGCCCCAGGCGATTTCGCGGGATCCCAGCGGGGGCTGCGCACGCCGACGGTGCGCGAACCATTCGTCGAGGGCGAGACCACGCTGCCGGACGATCTCTTGCAGCGGCTCCAGATCCTGCTGGGGCGCCTGCGCGCCGCCGGTTTTGCGCACTGCATCGCCGTCGATCTGACTCGCCCGGAGCTGGGTATCCCAGCCGTTCGGGTGCTGGTGCCGGGCTTGGCGGGACCCTACGGCGCTACCGCGCGGCGACCTTCGCTGCGCCTGCTGAGGACGCTGGGGTGACCGCGGCAGAGCAGCCCGAGACGGCCGTGTTCGTCGGGCCTTCTGTCCCTCTCGCGTCCGTCCGGACGGCGCTCCCGTCGGCTCGGGTCGAGCCGCCCGTTGCCCGGGGTGATCTGCGTCGCCTGCGCCGGGAGGGGGTCGGTGTGTTCCTGGTCATCGACGGCCTGTTCGCCCATCAGCTCGCCGTCGCGCCGTCGGAGGTGGTCGATGCCGTGGCGGACGGCGCGCGCGTGATCGGGGCCGCGAGCTTGGGGGCGATCCGCGCCGCCGAGTGCTGGCCGGCCGGCGTCGACGGGGTCGGGGGCATCTACCGCCTGTATCGCCTGGGCGTCCTGCGCGACGATGACGAGGTGGCGGTCGCCGCCGATCCGGACGCCGCCTTTGCCGCCGTCTCGGTGGCCCTTGTCCACGTCCGGTATCTGGTGCTCGCGGCGTTGCGCGGCGGCCTGCTCGATCATGCCCGTGCGGGCGAACTGTTGTGCGCGGCGCGCGAGACCCATTTCGCCGAGCGTGCGTGGCCGGCAATCTTTCGCGACGCCGGCGTGGCGCTCACGCCGGAGTTGCGGGCGCTGGTCGGACCGACGGACATCAAGCGCCGAGACGCGCTCCTGGCGCTGGCTCACCTCAGAAGCGGCCGTCTGGCGCCCAGGCGGCCGCTCCCGAGCGGGCGGCCACTCGCTCCATACCGCACGTCCGGCGCTGACCATGCAACTCGCTACCGCGGTCACGATCCCCATTTCGGTCTGCCGCGGGCTCGACTGCAGGCCGAGCTCGCGCGCTGGCTCGGCGCCGATGGGCCCGCCGATGTTCTGTGGGACGACCTCGAGCGCGAGGGTGAGCTACCACGCGAGCTGATGCGCTGGCATGCTGCCCAGCGCCTCGCGCGGCCGTAACCCTCCCCAATTGGTGAACGAGGATTCCGCGACGTCCACGCGGCCGATGCAGTCGCAGTCCGGACGCCTCGGCGACTGGCTCGTTGTCGGACGGTCCGAGGAGCGCCGGGACAGGGCTGTCATCAGCCTCCAACGCTCGTTGCGGAGTGTTGAGCGGAGGCCGGCGTCGACGCAATCAGGTCGTTGATCTGTCGTGCCAGGTCTGGCCCCGCGTCTTCCTGTAGGAAGTGTCCAGCGCGTGGCGTGGTGTGCGGTTGCCCGGCGGCTCCGGGAACGTGCTCCTGGAATATCCGCTGGCCGCCTCGCATGATGGGATCCCGGTCGCTGAAGACGGTGAGGAACGGCTTGTTCCATCGCGCGAGTGCCTGCCATGCCTCGCGATTGGCCGGTATCGCCGGATCGCGAGGCGAAATGGGAACGAGCCCAGGAAACGCCCGCGCGCCCGCCTTCGCGTCAGGCACAGAGAACGGCGCGTCGTACGCGCGGCGCTCGCCTGTGGACAGCCTCCGCAGGCACCCGGCGTTGACGATACGGCTGACCGGGAGGACCGGGCTGTAGGTCGCGAACACTCGCCACGCCACGAACGCGGCGATGTTCGCGAGATGCGGGCGCGCATGACCGTCGGCGATCGGGAGGGCACCGTTACCGATCACGATGCGCGCGAAGCGATCCTCGTTCTCGGCGGCCACGCGCAGCCCGATCAGTGCGCCCCAGTCCTGGCAGAACAGGGTAATCCCGCGAAGGTCTAGAGCTCGGATGAAGTCGGTCATCCAGTCGACGTGGCGCTGGTAGGTGTAGTCGCCCTTCTCGGCCGGCTTGTCGGACTTTCCGAAGCCGACGAGATCCGGTGCGATCACGCGGCTGCCGCCGGCCGCGCACACCGGGATCATGTGTCGATACAGGTACGACCAAGTCGGCTCGCCGTGAAGC
Source organism: uncultured Solirubrobacterales bacterium (assembly GCA_963710725.1). Lineage (GTDB taxonomy): Bacteria > Actinomycetota > Thermoleophilia > Solirubrobacterales > Solirubrobacteraceae > CAVQBJ01. The sequence goes on from CAVQBJ010000002.1 coordinate 52,695, forward strand.
ATGAGCACAGGCGCCGCCGATGAGTCACCCTCATCGACGTAGTGCATCCGGAGTCCGTCGACGTCTGCATAATGCGCCTCGAACGGATAGTCCTCGAGGTCGTCGAAGCAGGAGTCGGGCGTTCGGGTCGTGGTCACGGGAGGATCCCTTCTGTTGCGGGGGGTTTGAGGCTGCTCAGCACGCCCTCTCGGAGCAGCCGGCGAAGCTGTCGACGCCCTTCGCCGGCGGCCGCAAGCACGGTTGCGCCGAGCAGCAGCGCGAATACCTGATCGCTCACAAGACCGACATCGAGACGGGGGTCGGCGTCGTGCTCATCGATGGCGCCTTGCACCAGGAGCGCGATCACGCCGCGCACGGCACCGAGCGACTCTCCGATGCGTGCTCGTATGGCGTCCTCGCGCGGCGCGAGTTCTAGCGCGGTGCTGATGACCAGACACCCCGGCCGGCCGCTTGTCTGGGTGGATGCGCCGGCGGAGGAGAGCCCGAGCGCGGTATCCAGTCGCGCGTGGAGAAGTCGCACGAGTCGACGCGAAGCTGGACCGCGCCGGGCGATATTCGGCAGGATGTCCTCGGTGGCGATCAGTGCGCCGTAGCGGTCGAGCGCCGCGTCGAATGCCCCACGCTTGTCGCCGAACGTCCGATAGAAGCTGCCTCGGTGCATTCCGCTGGCCTGCAACAGATCGTCGAGCGACGTGGCCGCGTAGCCCGTGGACCAGAAGCGGCGCATGATCCCATCAAGAGCGGTGTCGCGATCCACCAGCGGGTGTCGACCCATCTGGTCCTCTTCCGGCGATCGACCTTCGGGACCGGCAGGCTAGCACCTTATGAGACCGATTGGTCTCAAATATGTCCGGCGCGCGACCAGGCCCGTAGTGGCGATGCGATCGCGACGTGGCCGCCGGTGAGTCAGCCGGCGCTGAGCCGCCGGCGCTTCGCGCCAACTCCGCGCGCGCTTCGGTGATCGTGCGCGAGCAGGCCGGACGCGGCCGTGGTCAGCGGTACTCCGGGTTCGGGTGCCCGGGCTTGGATAGGTCCCAGTTGTGTGTCGAGTTGCCCCAGGCCGGGATCCCCCCGGAATCCTTGAGCATCCGCGCGAGGTGCAGGACGTTCCAGGTCATGAACACGGCGTTGCGCGTCGTCCACGCGTTGCCCTGTCCGCCGCCGTCCTCGTCGAGGTAGGACGGTCCCGGGCCGCCCTCTCCCACCCAGTACGCGTCGGACTGCGGCGGAATCGTGAGGCCGATGTGCTGCAGCGCGTAGAGGACCTGGGCGCTGACGTGCTTGCCCCCGTCCTCATTGCCGGTCGTGACGACGCCACCGACCTTGCCGTAGTAGGCCCATTGGCCGGCGTCGTTGACCTCGCTCGAGTAGGCGTACAGGCGTTCGATGATCTTGCGCGTGAGCGAGCTCTGATCGCCGAGCCAGATCGGCCCGGCGATGATGATCGCGTCGGCCGGTGCGACGAGCTCGCGGTAGATCTCGGGGAACTCGTCTACGTCATAGCCGTGCTCGCGCATGTCCGGCCATAGGCCCGCCGGGATGTCGCGGTCGGCGGTGCGCACCTCGTCGACGCGGACGCCCAGGCGGGTGAAGATTCCGCGTGAAATGGCGAGCAGGCCGTCGGTGTGACTCGGCTCGGGCGAGCGCTTGGTCGTGCCGTTGAAGATCACGACGCGCAGGTCGTCGAAGCGCCCCGGGGCGTGCTCGCAGCGCTCGTCGATGAATTGCTGGATCGAGTCTGGGATTGGCATGCGGATTCCTTTCGCGACGAGCTCAGACGAGCTCGGGGTCGGTGAACATCACCCACGTGCTCCTGAACAACGGCCAGCCCGGGACACCGTCTTGACTCGACCGTCGGGGAGCTCGCATGGGCCAGCGACGCGGTGCCAGGTGAGCTGTGGCGGGGTGGGCGTGCGGGGCGGAGCCATAGCGGTGCGGCTGCCGTCTCGTTGGGGCAGCGCCGCGTTACGTTGGCCGCTCGTGCCGTCACGGAGCCCTTGGCGCTCCGCACGAGCTGGGGCGCTGCCGCGCCCGACCGACGAGAGAGGAGCACTCGATGGCGGGATGGCGGCGTCTCGCCACGTCGTGGGCGCTACTCGCCGCTTGCCGCCTCCGGATGGGGCGGATCGGGCGGTGGCTCCGCCGGCGAGGGATTCTCGCTCGGCGGGGATGGGGCTTGGTCGGCCGCTGTAGCGGCGGGCGTGGACGTGTCGGGCGCTGGGGTGGCCGCAGCGGCGGGCGTGGATGTGTCGGGCGCGGCGGTTGCCGCAGCCGCGGCCACGCCCGCGGGCTCCGTGCGGCGTGCGCCGGTTCGGCGTCGCGCTGAGCGTCGACGAACCACGAGCGCGTAGGTCACGGCGGACGCGAGGAACAGGCCCGCAGTGATGAGCAGCCAGCGGCTCATGTAGACACCGTCACCGAGTGACGTGTCGGCGCGATAGTTGGAGGCGTTCAAGCCGAGGATCGACGGGAAGTAGACGAGCAGGAGGAGGCCACTCATCATCGCCGGCGCCCTGACGAAGTTCACGTCGCCGGCCGCCCGCCGCGGTGCCGCACGCCCGGCGATTCGATCCAGCAAGGAATACAGCGGGAACAACACAAAGTCATGGCCGATGATCGCCAGGGTGAACCAGGCGAGAACGTTGACGAGGTGCCCGCCGCTGAGGAGCTTGCTCGCCGCATATCCGCCCAGCGCAAAGCTGGCGAGGAGAGCCAGGAGCTGAAGCGGCGAAGCTCCGTAGGCGCGGCGCCAGGCGGTCATCACGTCGAGAACTCGATCGCGGACACCCACTTGGTCTGGTGCACGCCGGGGGCTCCGGGGATGATGATGCGGGCGGGAAAGCCGTGGTCGAGGGACAGGTCGGCGCCGTTGACGTGGAGGGCCAGCAGCGAGCGGGCGTCGAGGACTTGATCGCTGCTGAGGGAGGCCCGGCTGAACACGCCGCGGGATTGCAGCGACGTGACATGCGCCGACGCCGGTTCGGACACGCCGACCATGGCGGCGAGATCACGCAGCGGCACGCCGCTCCACCGCTGAGTCGTCGACCACCCCTCGACGCAGGCGATCGGCAGGGTCGCTTCAACCTGAGCGAGGTCGAGGAGGTCGGCGCGCGACAGCCGCAGCTGCGAGCGTCCGAGAACCGCAAGTCGCCACGCCGCACCGGTCTGAGCGGCGGTGATCCCGACGGCGGCGGCGGTCCTGTTGATCTGAAAGTCGTTCGGTCCCGATCCGAGGCTTCGCCCGTGCGGCGCGAGGAGGGCGAGGCGGCGCAGCGGGCCGCCGACCGACTGTCCGATACTCACCGCGAGCAGCGTGAGCGAGCCGCCACTGATGAGCGCGAGCAGGCCGCGTCGCGACAGCGTCGGTTCCGCTGGAGCGATGGGAGCGAGCCCGTCGGTCGTGAAGGGCTCGGGCTTCGTGGCGGCGAGATCCGCGCGCAACGGCGCCAGAGCCCCGTGGACCCGGTACGCCTCGCGGACCGTCGGGAGCTTGATCGCCACGTGCCCGAGGAACGCGGCGATGAACACCCAGGCCCCGTAGAAGTGACCGGTGTAAAAGGAGAAGTGAAACGGGTAGTAGACCTGGATGTTGACGATGCCGGTGGCGAACTCGAACAGCGCACTCCCGACGAGCAGCGCGACACTCAGGCGTTCGATCGCCTGGGCGGGGGAGCGCACGGGCGGGAACTGGAACAGCCGTGGGATGACCGACCACAGCTTGGCCAGCACGACCGGCACGAGCGCCAGACCGAGCATCACGTGCGTGCCCTGCGTCGCGGCGTACAGCCAGCTCGGGTGCGTGGGCCAGTTGAACAGGTAGAACCCGAGCAGACCGTGGCCGGGCGTCAGGTCGTTGCCGGCCAGCTGGGGGTCATAGGCGGCGTAGGACAGCAGCCCCGTCAATGCGACGATGGTGAGCCCGACGAGCAGGACCGAGCCGAGGACCGCGGTCAGCCACGCGCCGCGCAGCGGGCTGCGCCAGAACGTGGGCCGAAATGGGGGAGGTAGGGGACGCGCGCGCCGCGTTGCCATCGCGCCCAGAATGGCGCACCGCAGTTGCCCGAGCCCCTCCCGGCGGTCAACCGTAAGGATTCGTAATCTGCGTGGAGCCGATCACCAGATGGTGTCGAACAGCACCTCGACGAGGATTGCCTGAACCGCGAGGGCACCGAGCAGCGCATACAGGCGCCGCGGCGCCATGGCCGCCGCTGCCACGCTCGCCAGCGGGACGTAGGGCAGCCAGATCCGCTCGGTCTCCGCCTTTGTAAACCCGAGAATTGCGGACACGACAATGACGGCGGCGAGCGCGATCGCCGCAGGATGACGGGCGGCGAGCGCGCGCAGCGCGAGTACGGCGGTCGGGAGCCCGATCCCAACGCCCCACGCGGTCGGCGAACCGAAGACCCAGAACGCGTAGGGGCGGCTGAGCGCCAGGCTCTGGTGGTACACGACGCTCGTGGCCTGCAGCGCCCCGACCGCGTCGTAGCCGGTGCCGACGGCGAGAGCTCCGTTGAGGAGCACCACGGCAGTGCCGCACCACACGAGCAGCGAGAGGGCGGCGCGGGGACCGTCGCGCAAGCCGACCACGATCGCGGCCCACAGGGGGAGGGCCAGCAACAGCCACGAGAAGAAGGCAGCGATGGCCAGCGCCGCGGCGCCGGCCACGCGCACGCGAGGGCGGCGGGACACGAGCAGCGCGGCGCTGGCCACGCCGAGCGTCATGTAGACCGCGTCGGCGGAGACGGTCCCGTCGAGGATCACCGACGGCGCGAAGGCCGTGAGCAGCGCGGCGATTCGGCCCGGGCGCTCGCCGAGGAGTCCCCGGGCCAGGAGGTAGGTCAGCGGGGCGCTCAGCGCGCCGACGGCGATGCAGAACGCGGCCAGGCGCTTGGCGCTGTCCAGCCCCAGCGCGTCCATCGTCAGCAGCAGGCCCGGCGGGTGCCCGGCACCGTTGATGGTGAGTGCCGGCACAAGCTCGGCGAAGCGGTCGAGGAAGAAGCGCGGCCCGTCGGCCAGCGCGGGAAGTGACGGCAGGTACTCGTTCGCCGCCTCGAATGAGCCGTGGGCCGAGGTGTCGAACACCCCATACCAGCCGTGGATGCCGCTGCGGGCCAGGTTGACGGACAGGCCGAGCGCGAGCGCGAGTCCGAAGGTGAACACGGCGAAGCCGGCCGGTCTGCGCAGGCCCATCACTGCGCGCGGGGCGATCGCCACCGCCGCGCCGAGCACGACGACCGACACGGCGGCGAGCGGATCGATGCGCGGCAGCCATCGCGCGATGAATGGAGGCGCCCCCGCCGCCAGGCCGCCGGTGACCGCGTGAATGGCCACCCCCGCGACCACCGTGAGTGCGGCCACAGTGATGACGATTTCCGGAATTCGCGGCCACAGGCCGGTCGTCGCCGACCGTCGCTGCCATCCTCGGCCGGTGATCTCAAGGGCCATGGCGGCGGCGCTCCTCGTCTTCGCGCTGGCGGGCTGCGGCTCGGAGGCGGTGAGCAGCTACCCGCCGGCCGCCGAGCCGCCCGTGTCCCCGCCGCTCGCCGCGAGGCCGGCGGGGCGCGTCGTGCCCGTGGGGCGCGAGCCCGAGGGCGTGGCCGTCGACCCCCAGGACGATGTGGTGGCCGTCGGCCTGCGCGGTCCCGCCGTTCTGGCGATGCTCGACGAGGACGGCGTGGCCCTCCGGCAGGTCCGACTCGCAGGCGCGGCGCGGCACCTGGGGCTCGCCGGCCCAGGCGGACCGTTCCTGGTGCCCGAGGAGAGCGTTCGGCGTCTGCAAGCGGTGGCGCCGCGCACCGGCGCGATCGTCGCGAGCGTCGCGGTCGGCGTCGGTCCTCACGAGGCCGTGGCCGACGCCGGACGCTGGTTCGTGGGCAACGAATTCGGCAACAGCGTGTCGGTGATCGCGGGCGACCGGGAGGTGGCCCGGTTTCCGGTGGCCGTGCAGCCGGGCGGTCTGGCCGCCGACGGCAAGGGACTGCTGGCCGTCGTCGCAGTCCGCCAGCGCGTGCTCGAGCTGTACTCGACAACGACGTTGCGGCGGCTGGCGCGCGTCGCGGCCGGCGTCGGACCGACCCACGTCGCCTGCCTGGGCGACTACTGCTTCGTCGCTGACACGGGCGGCGATGCGCTGCTCATCTTCTCGCTCGATCCACACCCGGACCTCGTCCGGCGCCTGTACCTCCCCGGTGGGCCATACGGAATCGCCCTGGACGCCCGACGCGACCGGCTGTGGGTGACGCTGCCCGGGATCAACGAGCTGGCCGAGGTGACGCTGAACGGCTGGCAAACCGTGGTGAGCGGAATGCTGCCGACCGTGCGCCAGGCCAACACCGTGGCAGTCGACGACGTCAGCGGCCGGGTGTTCGTCGCCGGTCGCGACGACGGGGTCCTGCAGATCATCGCGCCGGGGTGAGCGTCGGGATGCCGAGCCCGGCACGGGCTCACCGCCGTCCCGCGGCCCGCCGGGTGCGGCCGATGCGCACGAACCAGCGCCGCTCGTCCTCCCAGCGCTCGAGCACCCGCAGGCCGGCCGCCGCGGCCAACCGGTCCATCGCATCGACGCCCACTCGTGCCCACGCGAACCGGTCGCTGATCTGCCGCCCGCCGGCTTCGAGCCGAACGGTGCAGGAGAACGTCGGCGATCCGGGCGCCTCGGCCTCGACGAGGGCTTCGCCCTCGTCGCTGAGCAACGACGCGACCCGGCGCAGGAGCGTGCGCGGGTGACCGCCGATCCCGATGTTGCCGTCCAGCAGCAGCGCCGTGCGCCACGTGCCCGCACCGGGCAGATGGTCGAAGACCGAGGCCTCGACTGCGTGTGCGCCGCGCCGGCGGGTGAGCGCGACGGCAACGGGCGAGATGTCGACCCCCATGGCCAGGATGCCCGCGCGGGCGAGGGCGTGCACGTGCCGTCCGGGTCCGCACCCGACGTCCAGCACCGGACCTCGGCAGCGATCGAGCACCGCGCGGTCGCTCGCCGTCACCGGTCCCAGCCAGCGCTCGAGCGGGAGCACGACGGCGCTGCCGTCCGATAGCCGGGCCACCAGACGATCGATCTCGGGGCTGCCATCTGCTCCGTCGAGCCCGGATTCGTAGAGCCGCAGCGCGGGGCCACTCATGCGGCCCGCGCGATCGCCTCGACGCTGGCGGCAAAGCGCGAATGTGGAATCAGGGCCGCGACCGCGCGCGCGTCCTCGATCTGGTCGACGTCGCGTAGCCGTGGCAGCTCGACCGTCCGCAGCCCCAGTGCCACCAGCCGTGCCCGTTGCCGGGCGCCGGTGTCTGCTCGGCTCATCGGGACGTCGCGGAACACCGCCGCGCGAGCGGTCGTCAACCCGACGGCCCAGTAGCCGCCGTCGTCGCTGCGTCCCAGGACGGCGTCGACGTCCGGTCGGCCGAGGATTGTGAGCGCTCCGTCAAGCGCCCGGGCAGTGAGCTGGGGTGTGTCCATCCCGATGAGCAGCGCCGGGCCGCCGACATCGGCGAATGCCGCCGCGATTCGCTCCGCCAGCCCCTGGCCACGCTGGTGCCGGACGGCGATCCCCTCCGGCAGCCAGTCCCCCGCCTGTCCCTCCAGTACGAGCACCTTGCGAGCGGCGCCGGTCGACGCCACGGTGTCGAGCGTGTCAACGAGTGCTGCCTCGGCCACGGCCGCCGCCTGCTCGGGCGAGCAGGGTGGACACAGCCGCGTCTTGACGGCTCCGGGCGACGGCTGCTTGGCCAGGACGATGATGGCCCCCGAGCTGGTCGACGGTTCACTCACTCGCTCCCCGGATGGTCGCCGCGTCATGAGGCCCGAACATATGCGCCGCAGCGCGTCGATCCCATTACCGAATGCGAAACAACGCATGCGCCGGACCGGCCGGCGGGCGGCGCTTGCGACAATGCCACCGTGGCGGCACCGCAACATTCGCGCGGCTCCCTGCTCGTCGTCGACGACGAGCCGACGATCGCCGAGGTCGTCTCGCGCTATCTCGCGCACGCCGGATACGACGTTCGCACGGCGGCCAACGGGAGTGGCGCTCTCGCCCAGGTACGCAGCCAGCGCCCGGATCTCGTCGTGCTCGACGTGATGATGCCGGGCATTGATGGCCTCGAGGTCATGCGCCAGATCCGCCAGTCCGACGGCGACCGTACCGGGGTCATTCTGCTGACCGCCAAGGGCGAGGAGACCGACCGCATAGTCGGCCTCAGCCTCGGCGCCGACGATTACGTGGTGAAGCCCTTCTCCCCGGGCGAGCTGATCGCGCGGGTGGACGCCGTCTTGCGCCGGATCGACACCTCTCCCAACCACGAGTCGGCGATCACCTTTGACGGCCTGGAGATCGAGCCGACCGGTCGTCGGGTGTTCGTGGCTGGACGAGAGGTCTCGCTCACCCAGCGGGAGTTCGAGCTGCTGGTGTTTCTCGCCCGCCGGCCGGGCCAGGCGTTCACCCGCAGCGAGTTGATGGACCAGGTGTGGCGCTATTCGTTCTACTCCGACACCTCGACTGTCACCGTGCACACGCGCCGGCTGCGCCAGAAGATCGAGGCCGACCCTGAGCGGCCTCGCTATCTGCAGACGGTGTGGGGTTACGGCTACCGGTTCACGCCATGAGCTGGAGTTCCGTTCGCGGAGGAACGGTCGTCGCGCTCGGCAGCGCGCTCGCGGCGGCCGTCGTCTGCGGCGCCCTGTACGGCGCGTCGGCGGGCTGGGGCGTTCTCGCCCTGCTCGTGCCGCTCGGGCTCGTGACCGTCGGCTGCGCCCACCTGCTTCTGGCCCAGCGCAGGCGGCTCGGGGGCCTGCGGCGTCAGCTGACGCTCGGCGGCGCGATCGTCGTCGGGCAGCTGCTGATCGCCGTGGCGCTGTTCGTTCGAGTGATGTTCGTCTCGGCGCACGACGCCGTGCTGACGGCGCTCGTCGTTGTCTACGCCGGCGCGGTGGGAGTCTGGGCTGCGCGCGCCCAGGCGCACGCGATGCTCGCGGACATCGAGCAGTTGCGCGGCGGGCTGCAGGCCGTCGGCGCCGGCTGTCGACCGGTAAGCCTGGCGACGGACGGGGGTGACGAGCTCTCCGCGGTGGCTGGCGACATCGAGCGGATGGTGGTCGCCCTGGACGCCGAGGAGCGCGCACGCTCCAGCGCCGAGCGGGCTCACCGCGATCTCATCGCCGCGGTCTCGCACGACCTGCGCACGCCGATCACCTCGCTCGCTCTCCTGGCCGACGCCCTCCGAGACGGCCTCGTCGACGAAGCGACGCGCGAGGAATACGTCGTGCGCATGGGCGTCCACGTGCGGGCGCTGGGCGCGATGATCGACGACCTGTTCGAGCTCTCCCGCCTGCAGGCCGGCGACGTCCGGTGGAGCCTGGAGCGGGTGCGCCTCACCGAGCTTCTCGCCGAGACGATCGAGGCGATGCGCCCGGCCGCCGACGCCGTCTCGATCGCCATGTCGGCCGAGCTGGGAGGCGAGGTGGGCGACGCGCACGCCAACCCCGAGCAGATTCAGAGGGTCCTCTTCAACCTCATCCAGAACGCCATCCGCCACACCCCGGCCGACGGCAGCATCACCGTGCGTGCCGAGACGACGCGTGCCGCGGTCGAGATCGAGGTCGCCGACACCGGGCGGGGCATCGCCGCCCGCGATCGTGCGAGGGTCTTTGACCCCTTCTTCCAGGGCGCCAATCAGCCGGCGCGCGGTCACGGCAGTGCGGGCCTCGGGCTGGCGATCTCCCGCGCGATCGTCGAGGCACACGGCGGGCGCATGTGGCTTCCGGAGACGAAGGTCGGGACCCGCGTGCGCTTCAGCCTTCCGGCCTCCGCCTGATCATCGCCGGACCACGGCGTCCCGCAGCGGAGCCGCGGCGAATTCGCTGATCGCGCGAGTGAAGTCCTCGCGAGCGCGGAACCCGAGCACGGCCGCCGCCCGCTGTGGGGCGGCGAATACGTGGCGCACATCGCCGGCGCGAAACTCGCCAGTGAAGATCGGTGGGGTGGCGTCCTCCCCGACGGCGCTGGTCAGCGCGAGCGCGAGCTGACCGACGCTTCGCGGCGTCCCGCTGCAGACGTTGAACGCTCCGGGGATCGGGTCCGTCGCGCACAGTGCCCGTGTGTTCGCCCGCGCGACATCGCGCACGTGGACGAAGTCGCGGAGTTGCCCGCCGTCCTCGAACACGCGCGGCGCCGCGCCGGCTCGGATCGAGCTGATGAAAAAGGAGGCCACGCCGGCGTAGGTGCTGTCACGAGGCATCCGCGGACCGAAGACGTTGTGGTAGCGCAGCGCGGTGACCGATGCACCCGTCGCGCGGGCGAACACACCGGCCAGGTGCTCCTGATGAACCTTGGTCGCCGCGTAGACGTTACGCGGATCGAGTGGCGCGTCCTCGGGGACCGGCTGCGGCTGCAGCGCGGCGCCGCAGCTCGGGCACGGCGGCTCGAACCGCCCGGCCTGCAGGTGTTCGGGTCGTCGGACGGCGGGCCGCACGATGCCGTGCTCGTCGCAGGCGTAGCGGCCCTCGCCATAGACGACCATGCTGCTGGCGAGCACGAGACGGCCGTGAAATCCCGCCGCGCTGAGCGCATGGAGCAGGACCGCCGTGCCACGGTCGTTGTGGTCGACGTACAGCGGGGCATCCGCGAAGCGCGGCTCCAGCCCCACGCGCCCGGCCTGATGGCATACGTGATCGATCCCACGGACCGCGCGGGCGACGGTAGCCGCGTCGCGCAGGTCGCCGACGAGCAGCTCGGCATCCGCCGGCAGGTAGTCCGGCGTACCCGCGTGTGCGGAGGGGTCGAGTGAATCCAGGACCCGGACGCGGTGACCGGCGGCCAACAGGTCGTCCACCACGTGCGAGCCGATGAATCCGGCGCCTCCCGTAACGAGGATCACGAGCGCAGCACCCCGGTCATGTCCTGGACCGTACGCGCGGTGCCGCGGACCGTTCCGGTCACCTTGGAACGTCCGCTGCGGGGTCGGTAGGCGACGGGCCGCTCGGCGATCCGCCAGCCGGCCTCGCCGGCGCGGAGGACCATCTCCAGCGGCCAGCCGAAGCGCCGATCGCGCAGGTCGAGGTCGATCAGCATCTCGCGCCGGGCCGCGCGCATGGGGCCCAGGTCGCTCAGCGACGTGTCGATCCGCCGCCGCAGGATCCGGGTGAGCGCGGCGTTGCCCAGCTGAGCGTGCAGAGGCATCGCGCCGCGCTCGGACTGGCGCGCCCCCAGCACGAGATCCGCTTCCCCGGCGAGCACCGGGCCGGTGACCGAGTCGAGATCCCCGCCATCCAGCGAGCCGTCGCAATCCATGAAGCACACCACCTCGGCCGTGGCGTGCTCGAGCCCGGCGTGGCAGGCGGCGCCGAAGCCCCGGCGCGGTTCGAGCAATACCTCGGCTCCGAGCGAGGCCGCCAGGCGTGGGGAACCGTCGGTCGAGCCGTTATCAACGACGATCGCGCGGTACCCGGGTGGAACCGACGCCAGCACGGCTGGGAGCGCCGCCGCCTCGTTGAGCACCGGTAACACGAGGTCGACCATGGCCAGACCCTAGAACCGGCGAGGAGGAGGGTCGATTACGGAAATGAGAACAGTTGCGGCTTTAGAAATCGGTAATGGACCCGAGCGTACGATCCGTGGGTGGTCGATCCGCGCCGGTCATCAGCGACGCTGGGGAGCGGCCCGACACCTGCGCGCGACGCATTCGCACTGAGCGCGCGCGGGCTGTCCAAGCGCGTCGGGCACGGTCGAGGAGCACGACGCGTGCTCGAGGGACTCGACTTCGATGTCGCGGTCGGCGAGCTCGTGGCCGTGTTCGGTCGATCCGGCTCGGGCAAGTCCACCCTGCTGCACCTGCTCGGCGGCCTGGATCGTCCCGACGCCGGCACCGTGGAGATCTGCGACGAGCCCCTGACCGGTGTCTCGGACCGGGCGCTGGCGCAGATCCGGCTGCGCCGAGTCGGCTTCGTGTTCCAGTCGTTCGCTCTGGTTGAAGAGCTGAGCGGCGAGGAGAACGTGCTCCTGCCCACGCGTCTGCCCGGGGCGCCGAAGGGGGGCGGACAGCGCGCGCGAGAGCTGATCGATGATCTGGGGGTACGCGCGGTGGCCGACCGGGCTCCGCACGAGCTGTCGGGCGGCGAGCAGCAGCGCTTTGCGATCGCGCGCGCGCTGGCCAACGATCCAGCCGTCGTCCTCGCCGACGAGCCGACCGGCAATCTGGACCAGTCCACGGCCGCCGACGTGCTGGCGCTGCTCCGGGGCCTCACCGCACAGAGACGCGCCGTGGTCGTCGTGACGCATGAGCGTGACACGGCGGCGGTGGCCGATCGCGTCGTCCATCTCGTCGATGGACGGCTGGCGACCTCGGGTCCTGACCATGAGCTCGGCGTGAGCTCCGCCGGCCGGCCCACCGACGGATGATCGCGCTCTCGGTCGAGGCGCTTCGCTCGCTGCGGACGCGCCGGCGCCGAGCCGTGCTCGGGGCCGTCGGCGTCGCGCTCGCCGCCGCGATGCTGGCCACGGCGACCGTCGTCGGATACGGGCTGAGCACCGGCTTCGCCCGCAGCGCTCGCGACGCCGACCTTCCGGACGTGATCGCTCGCTTCGACGACGAGCCGCTCAGCCGCGTCGCGGCGAGGGTTCGAGCGCTTCCCGACCTGGCGGCGGCGTCGTTCCGCTTCGAGGTCACCAATGCCCACTTCGGCACACGCGGTCATCACGCGGGCAACGGCGTCATCGAGGTGCTCAGCCCGGGACGGCGCGGCTACGCGCTCGTGGCCGGGCACGATCTCGGCACGACTCCTGGGGAGGTGCTCGTCGAGCAGGGCGTGGCGAGCGCCTGGGGGGTGCGCCCCGGCTCGAAGCTGTACGTCGAGGGCCTTGGGCTGCAGCACGTCGTCGGGATCACGGAGTCGCCGGACAATGTCGCCTACCCGTTGGCGGCCCCACGCGTGTACATCTCCCGCGCCGGACTCCCGTTGCCCTACCGCGACGATCCCGACCCGCGCGTCAACGAGGTGCTGCTATGGGCTCGCAACCGATCCGGCCTGAACGTGCTCCTCGCGCAGGCGCGTGAGTCCGCGTACGGCTTGCACGACCTGAGCTTCGTGACCCGGGACGGCGTCCGCATACTCGTCGATCAGGCCGCCGGCATCGTGATCGATCTGCTGGTCGCGCTCTCGCTCATCGCCCTGCTCACGGCGGCCGTCATGCTTGCCGCGTCGGCCCGGGCGGAAGTGCAGCGGCAGCTCGTCACGCTCGGGGTGCGCCGAGCGGTGGGGGCCACGCGCGGACGGATCGCCTCGCTCAGCGCGGCCGAGGCGGCGCTCGTCGCCGTCCCAGCGGCCACGGTGGGCGTGCTCGTCGGCGTGCTGGCTGCCGCGGGCCCGAGCCGCTCGTTGCTGAACCTGCTCAACGAGCGCGCGCCCGGTGGTGCCCTGGCGCTCCCGCTGGCCGGCTGTTGGCTGCTTGCCGTGGCGATCCCGATGGCGGTGACGGCCTGGCCGTCGTGGCGTGCGACCGCGCGGCCGCCGATCGCGTTGCTGCGCGGCGCCGAGCTGCGAGCCGGCGGTACCTCACGCGGTCGGTCGGCCGGGCTGCTCGGGCTCGGTGTCCGTCTGGCGACGGCCCGGCGCGCGCGGCTCGCCGCCACGCTCGCGGTGCTCGGGACGTCGACCGCCTTCATCCTGCTCATGCTCGCTCTGGCGTCTGAGCTGAGCGTGCTCCAGAACGATCCCAGCGCGCTCGGCGAGCGCTATCAGCTCTTGGCTTCGCTGCCGGCTTCGGCGACGCCACGCGTTCGCGCGCTGCCGGGCGTGGCCGATGCGCAGGTGCGCTACGAGCTGACGGCCGCAGACTCGTTCGCGTTGGGCGAGACGATCGACGTCATCGCCTACCCGGGCGACCACACGCGCTTCGAGGCCCCGCCGCTGGCCAGCGGCCGGCGGCTGCGCGGTGACCGCGAGGCGGAGGTCGGCGTCGGGCTGGCCCAGGTGCTCGGGCTCAGCCCGGGCTCGACGCTCGTTCTCGCCCTGCCCTCGGGCTCCGACGCGCGGTTCGAAGTCGTCGGCACGGTCAGCTCCCTCGACCACGACGGTCGCGTCGCCTACGTCCCGGCGGCCGGGCTGCTCGCGGGCGATCCGTTCGCCCCTGAACAGATCGCTGTGCGGTTGGACTCGGGGGCGAGTGCCGGAGCGGTGTCCGCGGAGCTGACGGCCCTGGGGGCGAGCGTCAACGCGACGAGCACGGTCACCGGTCGAGGTCAGTCGCTGGTCAGTGCACTGACGGCAATCCTGCGGGCAATCGCGGTCGTCGATGGCCTCGTGTGCCTCTATACGCTCGTCCAGGCGCTCGCGCTGACCGCCAGCGAACGCCGCACCACAATCGCGGTGCTACGCGCGTACGGCGCCGGGCGAGGTTCCGTGGCGAAGCTCCTCGCCGGGTCGGCAGCTGCGGTCGTCCTGCCGGCCGCGCTGGTGGGAATCGCACTCGAGCGTCTGGTGCTGGGCCCGAGCATGGCGAGCATCGCGGTCAACTACGCGTCGCTGTCGCTCGATGCGGACGCCAACGTGGTCGCCGTCGTGCTGCTCGGGCTCGTCGTGCTGGCCGCCGGCGCCGTCGCCTGGGTCTCGCGTCAGGCCGCGGGCGAGCCCATCGTCTCCGGCCTGCCGACATGACGCGTCGCCTGACGCGTCGCCGCGCGCTCGTCGAGCTCGGCTTGGGCGGGGCGGCGATCGTGCTGGTCGGGTGTGGGGCGGGGGGCCTTGGTCCGACGCGCAGCGGCTCAACGCTCGACTCGGTCTGGATCGATCCATCTGGAGACGGATCGCTGTCGGTGGGTCCGGGGGCCGCGCTCATCGATCGCACCGAGCTCGCTCCTCCGACGCGCCTCGGCGAGCGAATCGCGAGCATCGCCCACCTGACCGACGCCCATGTGCTCGACGCGCAGTCACCCGCTCGCGTCCCCTTTCTCGATCGACTCGGCCCGCCGTTCACCTCGACGTTCCGACCCCAGGAGGCGCTGACCGCACAGGTCCTCGGCGGCGCGGTCGCGGCCGTGAACGCCTTCGCGCCGGACGTGGTGATCCAGGGCGGCGATCTCATCGACAACGCTCAAGCCAACGAGCTCGAGCAGGCGCTGCGCGTTCTCGCCGGCGGACGCGTAGAGCGGGTCAGCGGCGCCGGCCCCTACGTCGGCGTGCAGTCCGCGGCCGATCCCGACCCGTTCTACTACCGCCCCGACATCGACGCCCCCCGCCACCCCGGGTTGCTGGCGGCCGCGCTCGCACCGTTCGACGCCGAGGGCCTGCGAGCTCCCGTGTACCCGGTACTGGGCGATCACGACCTCCTCGTGGCCGGCGCGGTGCCGCCCACAGCGACCACGCGGGCCATCGCCCTTGGCGATCGCGCGATCTGGGAGCTACCGGAGCATCTCGACATCGGGCGCTTGGTCGCCCCGTCGGTGCAAGCGCCAGACGGGCTCGGCGACCCGAGCGAGATCGGCGCGCTCATCGGCGAGCTCCGGAGACTGCCCGCGGTGTCGGTCCCGCCCGATGCCCGGCGCCGCGAGCTCCCCGCCGCCGAGACGCTGTCCCGCCTTCGCACGGCGAGCGGGCTCGCGACCGCGGGCGCGCTGCTGGACTATCACTTCGACTTGGGCGCGCACGTGCGCGTCATCGTGCTCGACCTCGTGCGGAGAGACGGCGGCTCGGGAGGTGTGATCCACCCCGGCCAGCCGGCGTGGCTGGCCGGTCAGCTGCGCGACGCCGGCGACCGGTGGGTGATCGTCGTCTCCCATCAGCCGCTGGACACGACCGAGGGCGCCGAGGTGCTGCTGTCCCTGCTCGATCGACATCCGCGTACTCTCGCGGCGCTGTGGGGGCACACCCACCGTCACCGGATCGTCCCCCGCCGCGCGGCCAACGGCGGCTACTGGTTGATCGCGACTGCGTCGCTGATCGATTTCCCCCAGCAGGCCCGGGCCCTCACGGTGCGGCTCACTGCCGGCGGGGGCGCGGCGCTCCAGACCTGGGCGCTTGACCACGTACCGGATGCCGCCGGCCTCGGCGACGTCGCGCGGGCGCTGTCCTACGTCGATGCGCAGGGCGGTCGACCGCAGGGATTCGCCGGCTCGGCCCTTGATCGAAATGTCACCTTGTATCGCCCGCCGCCTGTCGGCCGCGCCTGATGGGCATGGCCTGCGAGTTGGGGTCGGGGAAGATGTGCTCCTGGCCGGCGGCGAGGCCGTCGAGGATCCCGCCGAGTAGCCGGTCATCGGCGGCGTGCTTGCGAGGCTCAGCAGCGACAGGACGTTGACGATGTGACCGTTGCCCCGTGACTCGAGCACCGGCACGAACGCGCGGATGGTCGCGTAGGTCCCGTGGTAGTTAACCGCCATCTCCCGATGCACGGCGTCAGGGTCGGCGTCGAGCGGGCCGGTGAAGGCGGCGGTCGAGGCGTTGTTGAGCAGGTCGAAAGCAACCGGGACGGGGTGCGCCCCTCCTTGCAAAGCGGCAGCACTGGCCTCGGTCTCGGCGGGCGCGTGTGGACATCAAAGCGTGTCTGAGCGCGGGCGCGCTGCGGGTGCTCGTTCTGGCTGGACGATGACGCCGACCGCGTGGCTTGCTTGACGAGACGCCACCGCGGCCTGCCGGTGTCTTCGCGCTAGCTGCGGTCGCCAAGTCTGCCGATCAGGTCGAGTATCGCGTCGAGTGCGGCTTCCAGCGGTCTGGTGTCGCGTTGGATCTGAGTGAGGAGCAGGCCGCCTTGTAATGCGGCTAGGAGCGCGAGCGCAAGGGTGTCGGGGTCGGTGTCGGGTCTGAGCCGGCCGCGTCTGTGCATCTCTTGAAGGCCGCTCTGGATGGTGGCTTCCCAACGCCTGAATCCCTCGGCGACGTGGGCTCTGGCTTCGGGGTCGGTCTCGGCTAGCTCACTTCCGAGCGAGCCGATTGGGCAGCCGCCGCTGTAGTTGAGTTCGCGCTGGTACTCGATCACCCAGTCGCGCCAGGCGCGCAGGCCATCCAGGCTGCTGAGATCGAACGTCTCCTGTCCGGCAACGATCGTGTCGGCCTGGTGGTCAACCACTGCCCGGACCAGTGCGGGTTTGTCGTCGAAGTAGTGGTAGAGCTGGGAGCTTGAGACAGCCGCCGCCGCGCGCACGTCCTCGATTGTCGTGTGGGCGACACCTTGCTGGAAGATCAGATCGGCGGCTGCGTCAACGATGCGCTGGCGGGTCTCCTGGCCCTTGCGCGTCAGCGGACGAGGGGAGGGACTAGCCGTGCTCATGGCGAGCACTTTAGCAACAGACTGGAGCATGCGATCCAATCTGTGCTAGAGTGGAACACACATTCCATTCTCTGAATTCGCGACGGCCACTCGACAGGAGACAGAAAGACATGGCACTACAAGGCAAGACCGCCCTTATCACCGGCGGCACGTCGGGCATCGGCCGCGCCGTCGCAGAGCGCCTGGCAAGCGAGGGCGCTGAGGTGATCATCACCGGCCGTGATCAAGCCCGTGGCCGCGACGTCGTCGAGGCGATCGAGGGCGCTGGAGGCACGGCACGGTTCATCGCCGCAGACCTCGCGAGCTTCGACGATGTCAGGCGCCTCGCCGAGGCCACGAGCGATGTCGACGTGCTGGTCAACAACGCTGGCGTCTTTCCCGGCGGCCCGACCGACCAGACGACGGAGGAGGCGTTCGACGTCACGTTTGATGTCAACGTGAAAGCTCCGTTCTTCCTGACGGCTGCGATCGCGCCCCGCATGGCGGCGAAGGGCGGCGGCTCGATCATCAATATCTCGACCATGGCCGCGACCATCGGCATGAACGGCTTGGCTGCCTACGGCGCGTCCAAGGCCGCAGTCGAATCGCTCACCAAAGCCTGGACCGCCGAGTACGCCGCCCAGGGTGTCCGCGTCAACACGGTCGCACCCGGGCCGACACGCACCCCGGCGAGCGCCGCGATGGGCGAAATGTTCGATGTCCTGGCTTCGAGCACACCGGCCGGGCACGGCGCAAACCCTGGCGAGATCGCCAACGCCGTCAGCTTTCTCGCTTCAGACGAGGCGAGCTTCATCTACGGCGCGATCCTGCCCGCCGATGGCGGACGCGTCGCCGTGTGAGCCCCGAGTATCCGCGCCAAGCAGGGTTCAGTTGTTGGGGCGCGTGGTGCTCGTCGCCAGCGGAGAGGAGGGCTCTCAAGCCCCTCGACTGGGACCTCTACTCGAACGTCGCGACGAGCGCTCGCGCGCTTGCGACGGCATCGTCTCGATCACGATGCTCACTGGGTCGGCCGATCACATACCACCGCCCCTCGTCTCTGCGGCAGGTCTGCAGAGCGAACCCGCGCGACGTCCTAACCACATCCACGCAATACAGCCCGTCGCCTGAGTGGATGCTGTCGATGACCTTCTCCGTCGGGTCGCCGTCCATCGCAAATTGAATTCTCGCCTCGATCACCCGCTCGTTCAAGTTCTCCTGCTGCCCGCGCGAGGCGCGTTATCGCGCTCGGTGGGAGTGGTAGGGCCGAAGAGCCGCGGCTGTCAGGTGCCGGTGTCGCCGCCGGGTTGGTATGGCGGCGCCACTCCCCATCCCCAGCGCGGCACCGGCGCGTGCGCGACCGTTTGCGCCCCGGGCTGGGAGTTGTGCAAAGCCAGACGCGAGGCCCACTCGGCATAGCCGAGGATCGCGGCGCGGAATTCCCCGTCGGCCGGAAGTCCCGCATCGTCGGCGGCACGGCTGAGCAGGGTCACGAACGCCAGTCGCTGCTCGGGGGTGATCGCGAGATCGTGATGGCGGGCGAGCATGTGTTCGTAGCCTCCGCGTTTCTCGGTGTATGCCGCGGGGCCACCCATGACCTCGGCCCACCAGTCGGTCACATGGATGCGGTGTAGCTCGCTTACCTTCCCGCCAAAGAGCGCCGCGATATCGGGGGCATCCAGCTCGACGAGATCGTAGAACCGGTTCATCCAGCGCGCGAAAGCCTCGCGGCCACCCGCCCATTCGTAGATGGTCGGCGTCGGATCACCCACTTCGCCGAAAGCTAGCGGATCATCGTGCCCTGCCGTGCGTCGCAGAATCCGCCGGGACGCTGCCCGGTGACGCGCAGCGTATTGGCGCCTGGTCCCGGGCGCTCAGGATCGGCGCGGGCGCTCGCCCCGGACGTAGCGACGGCCCCGCCGATTGGCGGGGCCGTCAGTGAGGAGGCGGGGCGGGAAGCGGGTGGCGGTCAGCGGCTGCGCTTGGCCACGAAGTCCCGGTTCGTCGTCGTCGGTGGCTTCACCGGCCCGGGCTTGACGACCTGCTCGACCAGATGCCAGTAGCCGTCCTCGCCGCAGTAGTAGTTGTCGTAGGTCGCGCCGTTGAACACCGAGATGCGGTCGCCGACGTTATAGGTGTAGCCGCCGTACTCGCAGGTGGCCGCGTCGCTGGCGTTGCCTCGGACGGCTTGGGCGCTCGCCCGCGGTGCGAGCGTCAGCGATGAGGCGGCGATCGCGAGCGCGATGAGAGCAGCGATCACCAAGGCGAGCGTCCGGCGACCGGTGTGGATGGATCCGCTGAGGGTGCTAATGGGGAACATGACGCCTCCGTTTTCACTTGGTGGAAGATGCATGTCTCACTGTCGCGCCGCTCGCCTGCTGCGAGTAGGCCCCCTAGGGGTGGTCTCGAGCCCTCCTCGACGACGGCCTCTCTCGCAATGGCACGCTGTGAAACGGCGCCCGCGTCGCCAGCCGCCAACGTCTGCGCGACCAAGACGTCCTACAGATCGGCGCGACGGTCATTCTGTTCCGCGAACCAGAATCGGCCGACGCCTCCCAGACGCGCATCGGCGTGCTCCCCCGGCGCCCAAGCTGTCCGAGGCTCAGGCCAGGGTCCCCAAAACCAGAAGCGAGCCAAGCTCGTCGAGCGTGCCTTCCTGACCGGCGCGGTGTCGACCCGGGACCTCTGACACTCCTACGGTCCGCAACGCGCTCGTGCGAGCCGTGGGAGAGCTCGTCGGGACGATGCGTGGAACAGCGCGGCGCGCCCGGGGTGGCGCAGACCACCCCCAGGGTGGGTGTCCGGCGCACCGGCGTGAGCCGATCATCGGTGCTGCCCCTTTGACACCGACACCAGGAGGAGCCCGATGCTCGCCACCACTCCCAAGATCACGCTCGCCGCCGCGCTCAGCGCGATCGCCCTGCTCGGCGGCAGCGCCGTCGCCAGCGCCCGTACCTCGGCCATCAATCACAACCCGCCGACTTCAGTCATCGTGACCACCCGCGTGCACAAGGACCTGCCGGTCGTCGGCGGCTCCACGGGACAGGGTCCCGCCACCGAGTCGGAGTGCGAGTCCGCCGGCGACACGGTAAACAGCGTCCTCGACAAGGCCCAGACCGAGCTGCAGACGGTCGGCAACACCCCCAGGTACTACGCGCTGCTGAGCATCGCGCAGGATCTCGAGAGCGCCGCGGAGGATGACGGCTGCTATTTCATCAACCCGGTGTGAGCGGTCCCGCGCCGCCCGCCTCCCAGCGTCTGAGTGGGCCCCTGACGGGGCCCACTTAATGCTCAGGCTCCTAGCGAGGCGGGTCCGTCCTGATTCGCGTGAGTCGCGGCGACTCACGCCGGATGGCGCGTCCAAGCAGCATACGACGCGACTCTTGTGCAAGCGAGAGACCGCGTTGCGTGGCTGCTAACGGAGGCCACAACCGCTGGCGCCAAGCCGTACTGCATAGGCGCTTGGCTACGCTTCGGCGCGTGGAGCTGCAGCGGCGCATTGCGGACGGGACCGGTGAGTTCTTGCTCTTCGCGCTGACGCCACCGCGCCTGACGACCGAACCGGAGCACGCGCGTCAGATCGCCGCGAAGACGCTCGAGCGCCTGCGTCCCGTGGGCATCGACGGCCTCGTGCTCTACGACATTGATGACGAGAGCGACCGCAATCCCGAGGAACGGCCCTTTCCGTTCCTGCCCACGATGGACCCCGCCGACTACCTCGCCCGCGATCTCGTCGGCTTGGAGGTACCCGCAATCGTGTACCGCGCTGTCAGCAAGTACCCAGAGCAACAGCTTCAGTCGTGGCTCAGCGAACAGGCCCCAACCCAGGCGCTGTCGGTGTTCGTCGGTGCGTCGTCCCGTGGAAAGCCGGTCGCGACCTCTCTGCCGCGGGCCTACGAACTGCGGAGTGAGGTGCGCCCGGATCTCCTGCTTGGAGGTGTGGCGATCCCAGAGCGCCACGCGCGCGGAGGCACGGAGCACCTCCGTCTGCTTGCGAAGCAGGCTGCAGGTTGCTCGTTCTTTGTCACCCAGATCGTCTATGACGTCAACGCCGCGAAGGATCTGGTCTCCGACTATCACTACGAGTGCGCCGCTCGTGGCCTCAAGCCGGCGCCGATCGTCTTTACGTTCTCGGTCTGCGGGTCGGTGAAGACACTGGAGTTCGTTCAGTGGCTCGGTGTCGATGTGCCGCGCTGGATCGAGAACGAGCTGCGCCACGCGGAGGACACCCTGGAAGCGTCCTATGCCCAAGCCGTTGCTACGGCCGTCGAGCTGATCGCATTCTGCCGGCGCGTCGCCGTCCCATTCGGGGTCAGCGTCGAGAGCGTCTCAATCCGCCAAGTCGAGATCGACGCCTCCGTCCGCCTCGCAACCCGGCTACAGGCAGAGCTACGTCGCTAATCCGCACCACCCGCGTCCAGGTGGGGCAAGCCACCCGGCCACACCGCGCTGCTCCGCGGCAACGAGGCACGACGCACTTCGCAACCCTGCTGCCGCCTCTGGCGACAAGCGGCAACGACCGGGGGGCGCCGCTGGTGATCGGCCACCGACAGGCCCTAGCGCCCGGCGTCGCCACCGCCGACGACCCTCGCCCGCAGGCCGCCCCGCGGCTCACCTCTAACGCGCGTTGGCAGATGCCTTGTTGGCCGTTTTGCCGCGGCTACTCAGATGACCCCAATAGGCGTGATCCGGGAGCATGACCCCGGTCACGCTGACGATCCCTTTCGCCCGCCGGTCAGTCCTGTCGCGGACGACCGCATGGGCGACAGCCGCGAAGGCTCAGTCCGCCGTGGGGGGCGGGGCTATCGCCGGCACTTCGGGGTGCCGATGAGTCGTTTGTGCGTGCCGAGCTGAATAACTCAGGTGCCGATACGCGTAAGCGCCGTGGATTCGGCGACCCTGAATCGAGGCAGGTGGTAAGTGGATGAGGCCACCGGGCGACGGCAGCACAATGGATTACGTCCTGGCGCAGGCTTCGGCAGGTCTGCGCGGCGATGACGTGGCAGACCTGGTGAGACTCGAGCAGCGCGCGACCGAGCTGTGCCGGGTCATTGCGCTCTCGGGTCCGACGCTGAGCCCGTACGAGGCCAAGACCGCGCGGTGGCTGCTTGGCCGGATGCAACAGGCGATCGAGGCAGCGACCGGCGCGACGAGTGGGTACGGCGCGCGCGTGCGTCAGCGCAGCCGTGCGTTCACGCGGCGAAACGGCGGCAAGCATCACCCGCTTCCCGTCGGCGAACAAGCCAACGACAGCGCAGTGAGCGAGGTGCCGCGCTACCGGCCCGGCAAGACGTTTGTGGAAGGCGTCACCTCGGCTCTGCCCGACGCGTTTGCGGGTGTAGATCTGAAGGAGCGATATGGCTACGGGCTCGAATATCCGCAGCCGTGGAATAAGCCGGACTACGACGGCTGGCTCGGGACCATTGCGTTGAGCGACACCGTCAGTTGGCTCGGGCAGCACGCCGTCGCGTGCGACCCTCGGGCGGAGACCACGTCAGTGCGACCAGGGGGCGAGAAGCACCTGGCGGCGCTGTTTGACTACATAGAGAGACTGATCGCCGAGGCCGGTGACTACCGCGGGATCCATTGGATCGACAGCGAGCTTTTCGACACAGTGCCGTGGACCGAGGCTGTGGTGGAGCATCTGGGTCCGTTGACCGTAGCTCGACTGCGTGAGGCGCAGGAGATCCGAGCCGAGTACGGTCACACGAACGTTGGCCGCTGGCGCGCGCCCGCGCGACCGTATGGGCGGGCATAGCTCCGGCGTGCCCCCGTCCGAGGCTCGATGCCTTGCTCGGCGTCTAATCGTGGCCGGAACTCGTCAATCTGAGGACCGGTGCGGCAATCTGCGACACGCGACGTCGCTCTGGGGAGCCGGGACGTGCCACCGTCCTCGCGGACAAGGCCAGCAAGGCCAGTCGCGACGCTTTGGCGCGACCGCTCTCAGCTCGGACGGGCCGTTCGGCTCGGCCACCCGGCCGTCAGCCGGGCGATGCCGATCGACACCGAGCTGCCGATCGACCCCCCGTCCTCGATCCTGGGCGGCGAGGCGTTCCTGGCCCGCATCTACGAGGCGATCCGGTCGGCCACATCGCCGCAGTGCTCCAAGGCGAGGGCGCTGAGTCCCGACGCCCTTTGCGCCCGGACCGATATGGCCCGATCATGTTGCGCCGGGGGGTTGCAAGCGCGTTGTGCTGCGCCGGCCCCGGGCGATCTCGCCCGTCTCGGCCTCGCGCCACGCTCGCAGGAGGAGCGCCACCCAGGCCCGGTAGGGGCGCCACGATTCGGTGATCTGGTGGATCGCAGAGTCGTCGGATGTGCTGTAGGCGGAGCGGATGGCGTCATCGAGCCGTGTGTCGTGGTCAGGCAATGCGTCGGGGTTGCCGGCACCGCGGATGAGGATGAGTTCGGCGGAGAACGGTCCTATGCCCGGCAGCTGTTGAAGGTGCTCAAGCCCGTCCTCGTGGCTCATGGCCCGAAGTCGCTCACGCGTGAGCGCGCCGTCCTCGGCAGCGGTCGCAAGCACGCGGAGCTGACCGATCTTGCGCTCGGTCAGCCCCGGCTGGGGTGCGGAGAGCCGAGCGAGCAGTGCCGGCGCGGGAAACGCCCCGCATTTGCCGAGCTCATCACTGAGACGCTCCTTGATGGTGGCGGCCTGCGTCATCCGGATCCGTTGCCCGATGATCGCCCAGGCTGCGGCCTCATATGGGGTGTAGAACAAAACCGGTCGCAGCCCAGGAAACCGTCGCTGCAGCGCTCTGACCACATCGTCGCGTTCGCCGAGGGCAGCGAAGTCGGTCCCATCAATGTCGAGTGAGAGCATCCGCTCAAGGTCGCGTGCTGCCTGACGGGCGAGCTCCGCCGGTGGCTGGTCGCCGAGCTCGGCATGGATCGCCTCATCGTCCTGGCGCACCGTGACCCGCACGGTGCGCCAGTCGCCGTCGACCGCCCAGGCGTAGCGCAGCGCCTTCGGTTGTTCCTCAGCCCGCGTGCCGGGAAAGTCTTCGGCAAACGCGGCCGCCGCGGTCAGCGAGAACTGGCCGAGCGGATGAAAGGTGATCGCCATTTAGGCGGCATCGTGGATCGTCACCGCGTACCCGTCGGGATCCCGGAGAGCGAAGGTGCGACCGAACGGCACAGCGCCAGGCGGTGAGGCAGGCGCGCGGCGCAGGCCGACACGGTCCTCGTAAAACGCGGCGGCGGTGTCGAGATCGCGGACCTGCAGAGAGATGAAGTCGGGACCAACGGGCATCGGAAACACTCCCCTTCGCTTGTCAATGTCTTGACGGCCAGGATATGTCAAGATGTTGACGTGAGTCAAGTCGATCTTGATACGGCCGTTGGCTACGTGCTCAAGCGCACGCAGGCCGCCCTGCGGACCGCGATGGACGCAGCCCTGCGAGACCACGATCTGACCGTCCCTCAATACTCGTGTCTGGAACAGCTCGCCCGCAGACCGGGGCTCACTAACGCCACACTCGCACGTGGCACGTTCGTCTCCCGTCAGGCAATGCACCAGCTCCTAGGCACGCTGCGAAGCGCCGACCTCGTCCAAAGCGATGGCGCCGGCCGCCACGAGCACTTCACCCTTACCGACACCGGCGCCGAGCGCCTCGTCGGCGCCTCCGCGGCCGTCGCCGCCGTGCAGGAGCGGATGCTCGCCACCTTTGACTCCGAACAGCGACGACGGCTCTACGCCGATTTGGCCGCCTGCGCCGACGCTCTCAGCTAAATCGCGCTCGTCGTCAATACGGCGCGCAGGCGCACCGCGTGCCGAGGCCGGGATGAGCAGCGGACGCCGGCGCTGGTACAGCCCCGGGTAAGGACGCCGAACGCGGTACGCTCGCGCCACGGCAGCAGGTCTGGCGCTGCCGACCAAGCGATCTCACCACGTCATCGAGCGCTCGAGGAGCACCAGCCCATGTCAGAGGAACCGCAGAGCACGCCCGCCCAGGACGATCCCAGCGAGGATGCGGCCGAGGATCTCGCCCCGGCCGACGAGAGCCAGGACGCCGTCGCCGGTGGCTTCAAGCCGAGCAAGGGCGACGACCCGGATCTCCTCCCGGCCGTATAGGGCGACCTCTCCGTCAGGGGATCACGCCCGACGCACCCGGGAAGCCGAAGCCAGCTGCGGACTCGCTAGCCGGCGCGCTGCTCAATGCGCTTCGCGAGGTAGTGGGGGACGAACTCGCGCGTTAGGGAACGCTGTTGACCTGGTGGCCGTTCTCGGCGATCAGCAGGCGCAGCGAGCCGCCGCTGAACGCCACGTCGTGAGCGGCGCAGGCGGTCGCGAAGTGCAGCTCGGCGGTGTCGCGGTGCACCGAGTAGTAGCTGGCGAAGAACGTCATCGTCCCGGCCGTGCCGGTCGGGCACGTCTGATCATCGCTGGCGCTGACGGTAAGCGCCAGTCGCAGACCGACGCCCAGCAGGCCCATGCGCGTGATGTGAGGGGAGAGCTGCGATTTGCCCGACACCGCGAGGACGACGACGTCCCGGTCGGTGCCGTAGTACTGCTCGCAGATCGTCCCCGCGCCGCGACCCTGCGCCCAATTGCCGTGACCGTGCGTATAGACGTCGGTCACGCCCGCTGGGCTGTTGGGCGGGATCTTCGTCACGCTGAAGGCCCACTGCACCTGACCCCCGGTGGGAGTGCCGGCCGCCAACGGGCACGTCACCGCGAGCTTGATCGGCTTCGCGCCCGCGGTGACGCCGATGGTGGCGAGCAGGCAGGCCGCCCCGACCGCAACCGCCATCGCACGAGCCCCCTTTGGCACGCCTGGAAGCTATCGCACCGCGGCGCGGAGCGGCGCGGCGCGGTGCGCCTGGTCTACCGTCGAGCGGATGGCTGCTGCGCTTGGCTACGAGGTGCAGTACCGCCTGGTGCCTCACCCGGGATAGCGCGATCGCGCGTCGTCAGGTCGCGGACTGAGCTGCCGGCGGACCCCGCTGCGTTGGCGCCCGAAGCTCGAGCGGCGCTCATCTTCAGCGGCCTGGCTCGTACTTCCATTGCCGGCACGGCCCGCTGCGGTCGCAATAGGGCTCGTTCGCCGACTGGCCACAGCGGCAGATGGCGGCGCGGGTCTCTCTTGTCCCATCCACTTCAAGGTCACCCTCGATCAGCAACGGTCCGCCCGCCGGTAGCCGAATTCGCGTCGGGACCGAAGGTCGCTCGGGCTCGCCCTCCCGCAGTGCGTAGTGCAGCGCGCCCGTGGGGCATCGCCGGATCACGGCCGCGAGCGCCTCGGCATCAGCGGCGTCAGGAGCAATCCACGGACGCTTCGCCGTATCGAAGACGCCCGGCAAACCGCGCACGCACTCGGCAGTGTGAAGGCACCGCGCCGTGTCGTAGGTCACCTCGATGTGCTCGCCCTCGTAGCGCTTCACAAGCCAAATCGCTCCCTGTAGGTGTCGGGAACCAGCGCCTCGAACTCCCGATGTCGTTCGATGAATGCGTTGACGAACGGACAGAACGGCAGCACCGCGAGACCTCGCGCGCGGGCGTCCTCCAAAGCAAACCGGATCAGCCGATCACCAAGTCCGCGACCCTCGAAGCGCTCGTCGACCTCGGTGTGGACGAATGCGATCAGGCCGGGGCGTGCACGATAGGCGCTGTAGCCAACCACCTCGCCGCCAATCGACAGCTCGTAGCGATCACGGTCAGGCGCGTCAGCCAGCTCGATACGCTCCGCCACAGCCATGCCCGAAGATTAGAAGGCAAACGTCCGGCGGCAAAGCCCAACCACGATCGCTCGCGGTCCGCCGGCGTCGGCGCTTGTGGCTGCATCCCCGCGGATGGACCTCGCCGGGCCGCCGCCAGCCGCGCTTGTGTGCGCAGCACAACCCCTCGGAGCGACGGGTCATGGTCGACGCCCGGCACCTATGTATCACCAGCGGTCCAGCGCGCTCTCACCACTGTGAGTGCCCGCTCGCTGAACTCGACTGTCGCTCATCGAGGTCACTGACACGGACGCCCGCGGGAGCCCGCACAACATCAGCCTGCTGGCTTCAGGCGGCGCAGGGTAGGTGAGGTCCATCCCTGGGGTGGGTCCTCAGACGCGCTGATGTGGCGCAGAGTTCAGTACAAGCAGAACACCACCCACAAAGCCAAGGAGCCACGCAATGCGTCCGATCAACGACTCCTCTTTCGCCGTCGCCGTGTCGTCGGTCGCGCGGTTGCGCGCGGCGAGCGGAACCAGGCGGGCAGCGGGCACGCTGATCGGCAGCGATCCCGCGGATCGCGCCGAACAGCTCCGCGAACGGGACGTACTCCAAGTACCAACGACACGTCCCAGTCGGCCAGACCCGGCCGGCGTCGCTGCTGCGGTGCCGACGAGAGGACTGGCGGGCGGTCGTGCCCGTCGGGTGTTGACCGCGGTCGCGCTCGTGGCAGGGCTCTGCGGCGGAGCGACGGTGATCGACACGCCCATGGCATCTGCCGCTTCCGCGGGGTCCGTCATCGGAGCGCAACCAGTACCGAACGTCGCCATCGCCACGCCTACCCCGGGGCCGGTGCAACCAGCACCGAACATCACCATCGCCACGCCCACCGCGGGGCCGGTGTGTGAAGGCTTCCTCGCCTCGGCTACTCAGACGGTTCCGGGTTGCAACGTCGCCCCGTACACGACCTACAACTACAACAATGAAATGTCGACCCTGTATTGGCCCGGCACCGGCGCCAGCGGCACCGAGTGCACCAACTACGTCGCCTTCGTCGAATCCTCGGTCTACGGTGTCCCCACCCCGACATACGCTCTCGGTCACGCCACGACCTGGGCGAGCACCGCGGAACAACACGGGGTCACGGTCAACCAAACCCCGACCGTGGGATCGGTAGCGCAGTGGTACGCGAACGACCCTCACATCGAGTCCGACGGGCACGTCGCCATCGTCGAGGCGGTCGGACCGAACGACAGCTATATCGTCGTGTCCCAGGACAACTGGTCCAGCGACACGAACAAATACGGCTGGGCGTTGATCCTGAATGGAGCGCCCAACCAGGGAGAGCCCTGGCCGGATAACTTCATCCACTTCCCAGCTACCAGGCTCCCCACCACGCTCTCCCGCACGCAGCCCGACCGTCTGATCCAGTCCACCGGCAACCTGTACTGGACAGCAGACCAAACCGTGGACGGCAGTTCGCAGGCCGACGTCTTCCGCGCCTCGAAGGACAACCAGCCCGGTCAGGAGCAAATCCTGTATCAGGCGTCCCTACCAGCGACTTCGGGGTCGGTCGACTTCGAAGCGATCACCTACGCCAACCTGGGCGGCACCTGGTACGGCTACTTCGTGGCCAACTATCGAGTATCCGCTGGACCCGGCGATCCGGTGCAGAACGAGTCCCGGATCATGCGAGTACCGCTCACTGGTGGTGCCGCCGTGGCGCTCGCCACCTCCCCGGCGGTCATTGGGAACCGCGATCTGGTGACCGACGGGTCGTTCCTCTACTGGGCCGACGCGGACGGAATCCGCAGGGTGGCGATCGCCGGCGGCACGGTCCAGACGCTCGTCTCCGGTGCGACATTCGCGCACCTCGGACTCGACGGACCGGTCCTCTACTACACGTCCGGAAACGGCATCCTGCGCGTCCCGACCAGCGGCGGCGCATCCACCACGGTCGTGTCGGCGGCGAGCGCGATCACAGCGCTGTACCCGCCCTCGGCGACCAACAGCAACGTGTACTGGGGCGAGGCCAACGGTTCGGTCTCTCTCTTCCCCGGCCCGCACGACTCGGCGTACCAGCTGCAAGCCCCGGGCGCCGATGTCAGCGTCACCAGCGTGTCGGTCGCAGACAACTACATTCTCTGGGGTCAGTGCGTCGCCGAAGCCTTCGGCCAAAACTGCATGGTCGATGGATACGACAACGGCAACGTCGTGTCCGTGCCCACGTCCGCTCCACCGGTGGACGTCCAGGGTGACGCCGGCGCCTGGTACTGGGGCGACTCCGACCTGGAGAAGTTCATCCTCTAAAGGGCCGACTGGGCGGTCGGCGTCCCGACGACGGCGGCCGCCTGCCCGCCCCGCCCGAGCCGCCCAACCGCAGATCACGGGCATCCTCGATTCGAGCCAGGCGGAAGGCCGTTATCAGCCTATGCGGGTACGCCGGTGAGGCGTTGGTGGACGAAGCTCACGACCATCGCTCCTTCGCCGATCGCGGTGGCGCAGCGCTTGATCGAGCCTGATCGCACGTCGCCGGCGGCGTAGATCCCGGGCACGCTGGTCTCGAGCAGGCCGTCAGCGCCGGCGCTGGGGCCGGTCAATACGAAGCCCTTGTCGTCGCGCGCGACGACGTCGCCGAACGAAAGCGCCGACGAACACGCTGTTGGTGGGCGGCGCTGCGGCGAGCGCCGCGGCTGGGGCAGCGAGCACGATCGCCCCAACCGCGATGGCCATCCTTGCCAGCGCGCGGGCCGTCATCAGATCGAACCCGACGCGCCGGCGCATCCGTACCAGTCGTCGTCGCCGCTGGCAGTTCCGCCGGCGGTCATCGCCGCCAAGGCTCCCGGCACCGTGATCCGGCGGCGGGTCCTCAAGTTGCTTGTGGTCCACGAGCGTCCGCTTCCTTGCGTCATCCGGCGTCACCCTGTCTCTTAGAACCGCCGCCCCTGGTCCTGCATCAGACGATGGTGCTCAACCTCGGCTGTCCACTAGCGCGGGAAGCCTACCTGGCGCAAGCAGGCGCGCGCCGGATGTGCGTACCGCCACGGCACGACGCCTCCGAGCGTGCCGCCGCATCGTTTCAGGTCGTCGTCTGGTCATGTGGGCATGAGGCCGTGCGCGACGACACGCGCCACGGGGTCGACGATCGTCTCCCATTCGGCGATCCGCCCGCGGGCGACGAGCTCGCCGACCGGCTCCGCGATGGCCGCCATCGCGGCGATCGCGGCCACGTGACGCTCGTGCGCGCCGCGACTGCGCCAGTAGGGATACTCCTTCAGCTGCGCTTCGATGACCGCCGCCGCCTGGGCGCGCATATCCAGGCGCGCGTGCTCGGCGGCCGGTGTGGCGCCGACGATCGTGACGAGCATCACCCGGGCCATCGCGGGATCGGCGGCGAACGTGCGGGCGACCATCGCCACCTCGCTGCGGATCCGCTCGGAGGGCGGCAATGGCTCGCGGACGGCAGCGGTCACCGCCTCGCCCATGCGGCCCATTCCCTGCGCGAACACGGCGAGCAGGCACTCCTCCTTGTTGGCGAACTGCTCGTAGAACGATGTCCGCGACACGCGGGCGCGGGCGACGATCTCGTCGATGCCGGCCTGCGCGAAGCCGCGCTCCGCGAACACATCGCGCCCGGCGGCAAGCAGCCGCTCGCGCTGCTCGCCGCGACGCACCGCGGCCGACTTACCGCCGTACGTCCGCGAGGGCGTCACGACCCGGTGCCGGAGCCGAGCTCGAACTGCAGGATCCTCGGCCGGTCCTCGGCCGGGAACCGGCTGGGCAGGTTGCCGCCCGGCTGCGGGGGGAGCGGGTGGGTGTTAGCGAGGACCTGCATATCCGATATCCACGGTATCGGTCTGCGAGCTGAGCAAGCCCGGCCTGCCGATGTGCGTGCCGCCGACTCCTGCTTGACACCCGACACCGTGTTTGGTAGTACACACACGCATCCAGTACGGCATCGTACTGGTTCCAATCGGGAGGGAACATGAGAGCGCTCTTGAGATCCACGCCGGCAAGCGTG
Organism: uncultured Solirubrobacterales bacterium; assembly: GCA_963710725.1. Classification (GTDB taxonomy): domain Bacteria; phylum Actinomycetota; class Thermoleophilia; order Solirubrobacterales; family Solirubrobacteraceae; genus CAVQBJ01. The sequence goes on from CAVQBJ010000002.1 coordinate 83,598, forward strand.
ATGCATCGAGAAGTGGGGGCACGAGTTGCCCCGCGGAGCCGTATGGCGGGCTGGCTGCAGGCCGGGGCGACGGTGGCAGCCGCAACGGTTGTGCTTGGGTGGTGGGCGCCGATCAGCGCGAACGCGGCCAATAACTCCCCCTACTCCAACTCCACCTCGCTCTTCACCTCGACGCCGCTCCAGACCTCGGGCGCGCCGCCGCAGCCGCTCTCGTTCGGGCAGGGGCCGTCGTGGATGACCAGCGGTGCCCCCGGCGGGGTCCTCTCGAACCAGCTGGATTCCGGCGGGACCCTTCAGATCTACTCCTCCACCGACGTCCACGGGAACGGCACGACCTGCCTCACCTGCACGACAGTTCAGGGCCCGAACGGCCTGCCGCAGGAACGCCCGCAGGGGGACTGGATTCTCTTCGAGTCCTATGGTCAGCAGCTGACGACGCACTTCGGTAACCCTGGGTATGGCGGCTACGGCGGCGACTTGTACGCCATGCATCCAGACGGCACCCACGTCTACCGGCTGACCACCACCTCGGACCCGAACGGCGGCATCCCGTACAACGGCTTGGTCGGGACGCCGTACGACAACTTCCACGCATATTGGTCGCCTGACGGTAACCACATCGTCTGGACCCACCTCGAGGCCGACTCGCCCTTGGCCGGGGGCGAGAAGTGGGAGATCATGCTCGGCGACTTCACGGTGAACGCGCTCGGCGTGCCGTCGCTCACCAATGTGAGGGTCGTCGGCCTGCCCTACGGGGCCTACGAGACGGAGCCCTGGTCGCCCGACGGCAAGGGATTCATCTTCTTCGCCACCGGCGGGCGCCAGTCACCGTTCCAGGCCACACCGCCCGGGTGGGGCAATACGCGCATCTACTACATGCGCGTTTACGACGCGAGCGGCAATTTGCTCCCCACACCGATGGTGACGCCGCTGACCGACAACGCGCCGAACTACACGGAGCAGGCGGTGTTCACGCCGGACGAGCAGGCGGTAATCATGATGACCGACCGGAACCAGAACGCAACGTCGTGGACCCACGCGGTCATGAGCACCGCTCAGAACTACCAATTCGACGATCCGAACAACCTTGGATCCACGCAGACGCTGCAGTTCATCGCCGACTTCGCGGGTAGCGGCTTCGCAGCGGATCTCTGGATCGCCGACAGCTCGAACCTCGGAAATCCCCACCAGCTGACGTCGTTCGGTCAGATCGTTCCCGAATTCTTCTGGAACCCGACCTACACGCAGCTGCTATGGACCCTCGAGAGCTCCAACGCGGCCGACATCAGGAGCTACACTGGCTCGTTCTCAGGCCCAGGCATCCCCGCCTCGCCTTTGACGACCGTCCCCGCGACCACGCCCCCGTGGCTCATGGGAACCGCGCCCGTCTGGACCCGCATCGGCGCCCAGCTGCAAACGCCGACACAGTTAGGGCCGGTTAACAACATCTCCATCCCCGTCCTACCGCCGTTGAACCCGGCGGCGCCGTTCCCGCACGCCTCCAAGCGCACCGATAACCAGTCGGTCCCCCTCGTCACTGCCTCCTACCTGGCGGAGTGGCAAGCCGACCTCACGCTACTCGGCGACGAGTCATTGCAGCCGCTCCTCGCGCCGCAGGGACTGCTTCGCCTCGGTGGTTTCTGACAAGTCGCCCATCCGGCGATCGGAGCGGGGCCCAGTCGGCCCCGCTCCGATCCGGTAGGCGTCTTCGGCCGGCGGTAGCGGACGTGATCGTCAGCCGCGGCACCGATCGCGGGCGTGCGGCGCGTGCTGACCGAACGTGCTCAAAGTGGTGGGAGGCACCGGCTTGCTGGGCGTCGGAATCCGCCGCTGGTCGCAGCAGTCGATCGGACATACACTGTCGCGTCATGCCATTTGGGTTGGGACGAAAGTCAGTTGAGGAACAGCTGTCTGAGAGCGGGCGTCAGGCATCGGCGGAGGTGCTGAGTTCCGAGCCGACGAACCATTTCGATTCTTCCTACGGCAACCAGTTGAACGGCCGCCGTTGGATCCTCCAAGTGCGCGTGCGGCCGTCGGACGGGCAGCCGTTTGAGGCCGAGGTGCAGGCGAGCCTAAAGGTTCTGTTCATGCCACGGGAAGGCGACGCTGTCGACGTCCTCTATGACCCCGAGGATCACTCACGCGTGGCTATCGATCCCGGCCAGAACCTCGCGCCCGTGCTTCGCGTCCGGTCGGGTGTTCGCGCGGAGGTGGCGCTGCCCAGAGGTCGGGAGGCGGTCATCGAGGCTCAGCAGGCACCGCCCGAGCATCGGGCAGAGCTCGAGCGGTTCGCTCAGTTCTACGCGAACGGCGCACTGTCCGACGACGAGTACAAGGAGTTACGCCGCCGGATCCTCGGGCTACCCGAGCCGACGATCGTGGCGACTGGTTTTCAGAGCCGGGGAGGGAAGATGATCGTCGTGCAGCGTACGGTTGAGTCGACCGGCCCCGATGCCGGCGCTCCCCCCGCCGACCCACTGGACGAGATCGGACGACTGGCCGCGTTGCGCGACAGCGGAGCGCTAAGCGACACCGACTTCGAAGCCCGCAAGCAAACGCTGCTCCGGGACACATAGCCAACCTCTCGACGCCGAGGTCTCCTCACTGCTGGTCCTTGCGGACGGCCGACACCACGCGTTTGGCGAGGAGGTCAGGGCTCGGATTGCAACAGCGACAGCTGCTGGGCGAACTCGTCATCTGTCAACGCACCGCGTCGGTGCAACTCCTCCAGCTTCGCGCGCCGGCGGACCGTCGCCTCGGCGGAGGCCGGGCCGCTCGGACGATCGCTCGAGGACACGACCACGTTCGTCTGTCCCGACTGCAGCGCCTCGATCACCTGTCGCACGCTGGCGACCGAACCAGACTGCGCAACCCCGACGATGCCGACGCCTTGGCTCTGCTTCCCTGGTTTGCGCCAGAGCCTCACTCCGACCACGATGAACCCCACCAGTACCGCGCCGCCGACGATGGCCCCGCCGAGCCACCCTCCGGACGCATGGCAGCCATGGGACGCCAAACACTGAGCGTCTGCAAGCACGAGTGGGACGGCAGCGATCACGTGACCTCTCCAATCATCATTTCGATCAATCCCACGTTGATGGAGCTCTGCGCGGCGGCCCACCGGCTCAAGGCCGCCGGAGTTGGCACCAGCCCCAGCTGCTTCCGACCATAGCGCCGATCCGATTTTAATGAGGGCGGGGCCGTCGGATCAAACGCGGTGGCCTCCAGTTGTGCCGTCCCAAACCGTGGAGGTGCCAGATGGCCGAGCTCGGATCGCCGGCAGACGGAATTGTGCTGACCCACTTCATCGTCTCGGACGACGTCGAGCGCTCTCGGCGCTTCTACGCCGACGTGCTCGGTGGGAAGGTTGTCTTTTCCGGGGGACCGACCACTGTCGCGCTCGCCAACAGCTGGATCGTCATCAATGTGGGCGGAGGTCCAACCGACGACAAGCCCGCGGTCACTCTGGAGACGCCGCCCGACCTCGACCGGGTCAGCAGCTTCCTCAATATCCGGGTCAAAGACATCGAGGCCGTGTACGCCGAATGGAGCGCCCGTGGAGCTCAATTCCTGACGCCGCCGAAGCAGCACCAGTACGAGATCCGTTGCTACATCCGCGATCCCGACGGTCATCTGATCGAGGTGGGACAAACCACGGACCCAGAGGGGGACTGGACCCCTCCTCAGTGGCTGTCGAATGCGGCCGGCGGGGAGCCGCCCGAGTGAATGCCGAGTTCAGCGGCGGCCAGCGGTCGGCGTTCCCGCAGCGCTCTCGGTCAGGCGCTGCGGTTCCCCGCATGAACGGCTCAACTATCGACGTGCCGACCCCGGACGGGGTCGCTGACTGTTACCTCACCAGACCGGCTGGCGATGCGGCGCATCCCGGCGTCCTGTTCATGATCGACGCAATCGGCCTGCGGCCGCGGATCGAGGAGATGGCCGATCGGATTGCCGCCGAGGGCTATGTCGTGCTCGCTCCGAACGTGTTCTACCGGGCCGGGCGGGCTCCGCTGTGGGACACGCCGGACCTCCAGGATCCTGACTCTCGCGGCAGGCTCTTTCAGTCGCTCGGTCCGCTGATGGGCGCGTTGACACCCGCCGCCGTTGCCGCCGACGGCGGCGCTTATCTGGACAAGCTCGGGGAGCTCACCGACGGCCCCGTCGGGGTCACCGGCTACTGCTTCGGCGGCTGGCTGGGCTGGATGATCGCCGCCGCGCACCCCGATCGCGTCGCCGCGCTCGGCGGCTTTCACGCCGGTCGCATGGTCACCGGCGACGGGGATAGTCCCCACCTGCTCGCGCCCCGCATCCGCGGGGAGATCTACTGGGGTCACGCCGACCAGGACCAGAGCATGACTCCGGAGAACATCGCCACGCTCGACCGGGCGATGGACGACGCCGGCGTGCGCCACACGACCGAACTCTACGAGGGTGCCCAGCACGGCTACACGATGTCTGACATGGGCGCCTACAACGAGGCGGCGGCCGAGCGGCACTTCACAGCGCTATTCGCGCTGCTTCAACGAGCAATCCCGCGGTGAGGACCTGGCGAGCGCACGCGCGTCCGCGTCGGGCGATCGTCTCTGACGCTTAGGTCGCGCTCAAGCGCGGTGGTCGCGCGGTCGGTAATGAGTCCGTCACCCCCGGAATCGGAGTTTCGCGTGGCTAGGATGGCGGGCATGGACGCTTCTGCCGCACGCGCGGGCGCCGACGAGGGCCTGGATCGCGGAACGCTCATCGTCGCCGGGGTGGTGATGCTCGGCGCGGTCATGTCGATCCTCGACACGACCGTCGTCAACGTCGCCATCGATCGCCTGGCGATCGACTTCAAGGCCTCGCTGACCACCATCCAGTGGGTGGTGACCGGCTACACGCTCGCGCTGGCCGCGGTCATCCCGATGAGCGGCTGGGCGGCGGATCGCTTCGGCACCAAGCGCATCTACCTGTGGTCGGTGGCGCTGTTCATGCTCGGCTCGATCCTCTCGGGGCTGGCCTGGAGCGCGACCTCGATCATCGTCTTCCGCGTCCTGCAGGGCTTCGGCGGGGGCATGATCATGCCCGCGGTCATGACGATCATGACCAAGAAGGCGGGCCCGCACCGCATGGGCCGCGTCATGGGTGTGCTCGGCGTGCCGATGCTCATCGCCCCGATCATCGGGCCGATCCTCGGCGGCTGGCTGGTGGACAACGCCTCCTGGCGCTGGATCTTCTTCATCAACGTGCCGATCGGCGTCATCGCGCTCGTCCTGGCCCAGATCGTGCTCGAGCGCGATCAGCCCCAGCCGGCTCATCGGTTGGACTGGCTTGGCATGGCGCTCCTCTCGCCCGGCCTGACCCTGGCCATCTTCGGCCTTGCCGAGTCGGCCGACGGCGGCTTCGGCGACGTGAAGGCCTGGCTGCCGATCGTCGTCGGGGCGGTGCTGGTGGCCGGCTTCTTCGCGCACAGCCTGCGCAGCCGCGAGCCGCTCATCGACATCCGCACGTTCACCCAGACCCGGGCCGGCCTGTCGGCGGTGACCTTCCTGCTCTTTGCGATCGCCTTCTTCGGCTCGCTGCTGCTCGTGCCGCTCTACTACCAAACGGTCCGCGGCGCGTCCGCGCTGACCGCCGGCCTGCTGCTCGCCCCGCAGGGCTTCGGCGCCATGATCACCATGCCGCTGGCCGGCCGGCTCACCGACCGCCACGGCCCCTGGAAGCTGCCGCTATGCGGCATCCCGCTGCTGGTGGTCGGCATCTCGCCGTTCGCATTCGTCACCGCGACGACGTCCTACGTGCTGCTGAGCGGCTTCAGCTTCGTGCTCGGGCTCGGGATGGGCCTCGCGATGATGCCCACCATGACCTCGGCCATGCAGGCGGTTCCCGCCACCGCCATCGCCCGAACGAGCACCGCGATGAACATCATCCGTCAGACCGGCGCCTCGATCGGCACGGCCATCCTCTCGGTCATCCTGGCCTCCCAGATCGCCCACGAGCTGCACGGCCACACCGGCTCAGGCGGCGGCCTGGAGGCGGTAAGCAAGCTGCCCCCGGCCGCCCACGCGGCCATCGCCGAGCCGCTGGCCAAGGCCTTCGCCGGCACGTTCGTGTGGGGTCTCGTGCTGCTCGTGCTCGCCTTGATCCCGGCGGCGGCAATGGCCGTCCGCCGCCCGGCGCGCCAGGCCGGCGGCGTCCCGACGGCGCAGATGGCGCTGGACTGAGAGACGCGGCGGCGGCCGCGTCTCAGAGCGGCGCGCCGACCGACCCCTCGTCGCGCAGCCCGATCGGCGCGCGCAGGATCGCGTCGGGGATCCCGAAGGCGTCGACGAGCAGCTCGGAGTGCGCCATGACCTTGTTGCAGAGGCGGTTGACCTCGCGGCGCAGAGACTTGCAGCGGGCCGCCGTGACGCGCCCCTGAGTCTGGAAGAAGCCGGTGTCGGCCTCGATGTTGCTCAAGGCGTACAGGTCGCATACGAGGTTGAGCGCGTGCTTGACCTGGGCGTCGTCGCAGTCCTCGATCGCGCGGATGAAAGCGCTCAGCACGGCGAGCTCGACGTGCGCGCGCGCGGCGTCGACGGCGTGATCGGCGACCGCGCGGAACACCTCGAAGGGGTCGTAGCCGTCGGACAGGCCGCGGCGGAAGCGGTTCGCGACCGACGCGACGATGTTGCTCTCGCGCCATTTGAAGAGGTCGAGCTGGTGGTCTCGGTCGAGCCAGTTCTCGGTCACGCTGTGGGTCGGCACGGCGTCGGTGATCGCCTGCCCGATCTTGCGGGCGGACAGCCGCGAGATGATCGTCTCGACGGCCTGGCCGGCAACGAACGTCACCATCTCGGCCGGTCCGAGCCCGCCGAAGTCGTGCGCGTAGTCAGTCAGCAGGCCGCGCGCCGCGAGCAGGATCAGGACGGTGTTATCGCCCTCGAAGGTGGTGAAGATGTCGACGTCGGCCTTCAGCGCCGCAAAGCGGTTGACGGAGAGGTAGCCGGCGCCGCCGCAGCACTCTCGGCACTGCTGGATGGTGTCGATCGAGTGCCAGGTCGCGACGGCCTTCATCCCGGCCGCGAGCGACTCGAGCTGGCGGCGCTCGCGATCGCTCGCCTCGGGGTTTGAGATCACGGCGCCGAACAGCGCGGTCAGCTCCTGCTGGGCGAAGTGGAGCGCGAACGTCTTCGCCAGGCGCGGCATCAGTCGCCGCTGCTGGGTTCGGTAGTCGAGCACCGCGACCTCCATCGATCCGGCGGGGCCGAACTGGCGCCGCCGCAGCCCGTAGCGGGTCGCGATCGTGAGCGCTGTCTTGGCGGCGCTGATCGACGCGGCCGAGATGCTCACGCGGCCCTGCACGAGCGTGCCGAGCATCGTGAAGAAGCGCTTGTTGGGGTTTTCGATGGGGCTCTCGTAGCGGCCGCTCGGGGTGACGTCGCCGTAGCGGTTCAGGAGCGCCTCGCGGGGCACGCGCGCATCGCGAAACCAGATCATGCCGTTGTCGACGCCGTTGAGGCCCAGCTTCTCCCCGCAGTCCTCGATCTCGATTCCACGCAGGATGCTGCCGTGCTCGTCGCGCAGCGGCACGATCAGCGCGTGAACGCCGTGTGACTCGCCGCCGACGATCAGCTGCGCGAACACCGCCGCCATGCGGCCGTGACAGGCGTTGCCGATGAACTCCTTGCGTGCCCGCTCGATCGGCGTCGTGACGACGAACTCCTGCGTCTCGGCGTCGTACGTGGCGGTCGTCTCGACCTGCTGGACGTTTGAACCGTGCCCGGTCTCGGTCATCGCGAAGCAGCCGGGGACCTCCAGGCGCATGATCGCGCCGAGGTAGCGCTCGTGGTGGCGCTCGGTTCCGAGGTGCTGCACCGCCCCGCCCCACAGCCCGAACTGGACACCGAACTTCACGAGCAGCGAGAGATCGCCGTAGGCCAGCGTCTCGAACATCGCGACCGCTGCGCACGGGTTGCTCTGGCCGCCGACCTCCCTCGGGAAACCGTACGCCGGTAGGCCCTCTCGCGCCAGCGCCTCGCACCAGGCCAGCACCTGCTCACGGTACGCGAGGGTAGGCATCGCAACCGGCGCCGCGAACTCGGGCCGGCAGAGAAGCTCGCGTACCCGCTCGCGCACCTCCGCCTGGTCGCCGTCGAGCTGGTGCTGCAGGACCGTGGGGTCGAACCACTCGATCTCCGGGACCGTGACCGCCATCGCGCCAAGCATAAGCGCTCCCGCCCCGCGCGCGCCAGAACCGCTGCCGCGTGCCGCCCTCCGTCTTGGCGGTGGCCGGCTCGTCCTGATCGCCATCTACCTTCCGGGCATGACACGCGCAGCCGAGGCCCGCCGCTTTGGCGAGGTCTTCAACCAGGTCGCCGAGGAGTATGACCGTCACCGGCCGGCTTACCCGGACGCGCTGATCGACCAGGCCTGCGAGGTGGGGGGTCTCGATCCCGGCGCGACGGTGCTCGAGATCGGCTGTGGTACGGGCCAGCTGACACGCAGCCTGCTGGCCCGCGGCCTGCGGGTGGCGGCGATCGAGCCCGGCGAACGGCTGATCGCGCGGGCGCGCGATCAGCTCGCGAGCGCCGGGCAGTTGGAGTTCGTCAATCGGCGCCTCGAGGAGGCGCCGCTGCCGCACGCGCACTACGCGGCCGCGTTCTCGGCCTCGGCGATTCACTGGGTTGATCCGGATGTCAGTTGGCGCACGATCGCCGACGCGCTCGTGGATCGCGGAACGCTCGCGCTGGTCTCCTACTTCGGATTGCTGGAGCCGCGCAGCGCCGGCGATCAGCAGGCTCTGCGCGCCGCGATCGCCAGGACGGCCCCTGAGCTCGCCGCCGACTGGCCGACCTACCGCGATCTGGACGCCACGCTCGGGGGCGTCGATGAACGGCGCGGCAACGTATCGGAGGTGTGGGCGTGGCTGGGTGGCTACGAGCTCGCGCGTGGGTATGCCGCAGATCTGTTCGAGGACACGCAGGTCGCTGCAGTACCGACACGTCTGGAGCACACGGCCGACGCGCTCACCGCTCTGCTCGGCACGATGTCGTTCTCGGCGCGGCTCTCACCCCGGCAGCGCGACACCCTGCGCGGCGAGATCGACACCCTCCAGCAAAGGCTCGGCCGGCCGATCCGCTCCAGCGCCGTCGCCTGCCTGGTAACCGCCCGACGCGTTCAGCGGACCTGACCCGTAGTCGATGTCGGCCGTCGACCCGAGAGCCTCGGCCTATTGGTCGCGGGCCGCAATCGGCTCGGCGAGCGCCGCGCGCCCGGGAGGCGCCGGGAAGGGGTCGGCAAAGTACTGGGTCTCGTGCGTTACGAGACCATCGGCGATCTCCATGACGCTGACCGAGCATGTCGGCACGCCGTCGTAGGTGATCACGCACTCGCTCACCCAGACATCGCCGCCGCCCAGGATCCGTCGGATGGTGAAGTGGCGTTCGGCCGGGTGCCCGCCGCGCTGTGCTTGGATCCTCGACCGGCCTCTGAAGCGCTCGCCGGACTGCGGGTAATCCAGGATCGCGTCCGCAGCGTAGATCGCGTGCTCGGCGTCGATGTCCCCGCGTTCGGAGGCCTCCCAGTGCTGCCGGATCCGAGACCGGATATCGGCTTCACGATCAATTGCGCTGTTCACCCGTCAGCCCCTCCCGACCAGTAGGCATGTCGCTCGCTCGCGCGGCAGATATTACCCCGAGGCTCTCGTGTGGTGTGCGACCTCGTTGCAGTGCCAAGATCGCGGTCCGCGGTACGCAACCTGGGCTCCGTCGAGCTCGCAACGGGGGGCGGCGTCGGTGCGACCGGCTCGACCGGCCCCGCCTCGGGCCTCGTTCACGCCTGTGCAATACTTAAGTGGATGCTTCAGTATACGGCTCCACAAGGCACGGCCGGCGAGCCGCCGATCGACGTGGTCTTCCACGCCCTGTCGGACGGGAACCGGCGGGCAATGATCGACCGCCTGCTCGACGGCCCGGTGTCCGTGAGCGAGCTCGCGCGGCCGCTCGCGATCTCGCTGCCGGCGGTCATCCAGCACCTGCACGTGCTCGAAGCGAGCGGCGTGGTCCGCTCGCACAAGGTGGGGCGCGTCCGCACCTGCGAGATCGAGCCACTTGCGCTGAGCACGGCCGAGCGCTGGATCAGGGAGCGGCGCGCGACTTGGGAGGCGCGGCTCGACCGGCTCGGCCGATTTCTGGAGAGCGACACCGATGAGTCGGGGCGGTCCACGAAGTCAAAGCAGACGAAACCGAGAAGGAGATCGCAATGAGCAACAGGTCAGCGACACACTCGACGTTCGTGATCGAGCGCGACTACGACGCATCCCCGGCGCGTGTCTTCGCGGCGTGGGGGGATGCGAACGCGAAGGGCCAGTGGTTCGGCCCGGGCCTCGAGCACGAGCTCGACTTTCGCGAGGGCGGCCGCGAGCACTTCGAGGTGGCGGCCGCGGGCGCGGTCTACACCTACGACGCGTTGTACGAAGACATCGTCCAAGACGAGCGGATCGTCTACACCTACAACATGCACCGCGGCGGGGTGCGGATGTCGGTTTCGGTGACGACCGTCGAGCTGCTTGCGGATGGCTCGGGGACGCACCTGCGCTACACCGAGCAGGGTGTATTCCTCGACGGCGAGGACACGCCGGACCTGCGCGAGCACGGGACGAAGGAGCTGCTCGACAAGCTTGGCGCCGCGCTCGCGCGGGGGGCCGCGACCGTATGAGCGTGGGCGCCGTCACAACCGGCTCGACGCGCGACGACGCCCTGCCTGTCGAGCGCGGCGTCGCGAACGGGGGAAGCGACCGTGCGCGCTGGCTGGCGGTCTACGTGCTGTGCCTGGGGATGCTCATGATCGTCCTCGACGTGACGATCGTGAACGTCGCGCTGCCGTCGATCCAGTCAGATCTGCATTTCTCGACGTCGAGCCTCGCGTGGGTGGTCAATGCGTACCTGATCGCGTTCGGCGGACTGCTGCTGCTGGCCGGACGCCTCGGCGACCTGATCGGCCGCCGGCGCATATTTCTCGCCGGCGTTGCAGTGTTCACCAGCGCGTCGCTGCTGTGCGGCGCCGCTCAGGCCGGATGGTGGCTCGTGGCCGCGCGCTTCGTGCAGGGCGTCGGCGGCGCGATGACGTCGGCGGTCATCCTCGGGATGATCGTGACGATGTTCTCCGACGCCCGCAAGCAGGCGAAGGCGATCGGCGTGTTCGCGTTCGTTGCGTCCGCGGGCGGGTCGGTGGGGCTGCTCGCGGGCGGCGTGCTGACGCAGTCGATCAACTGGCACTGGATCTTCTTCGTGAATCTGCCGATCGGCATCGCGACGGCGCTCGCGGCGCGACGGCTGGTCCCCGACGAGCCGGGCATCGGCGTGCACGAGGGCGCGGACGTCCCGGGCGCGGTGCTGATCACCAGCGCGCTGATGCTCGGTGTGTACACGATCGTGGGTCCCGCAGCGAGACACGGCTGGGCCTCGACGAGCACACTGCTGCTCGGGGCGGGCTCGATCGCGCTGTTGGCCTCGTTCCTCGCGCGCGAGACGCGCGCCGCGAGCCCGCTGATACCGCTTCGGATCTTCCGCTCACGGCCGGTCACAGCGGCTAACGCGATCCAGATCCTGTCGGTCGCCGGCATGTTCGGGATGTTCTTCCTCGGCGCGCTGTACCTGCGGCGCGTGCTCGGCTACGACGCCCTGGAAATCGGCCTTGCCTTCCTGCCGGTGACGATCGCCATGGGGACGCTCTCGATCCGGTATTCGGAGCGCATCTTCACGGCGCTCGGCGCGCGCCGCGCGCTGCTCGTGGGCCTCACACTCGTGCTCACGGGCCTGGTCGTGTTCGCGCTCGCGCCGGTGCACGCGGATTATGTAACGCAGGTCGCGCCGTCGATGCTGCTGCTGGGCTTCGGCGCCGGTATCGCGTTCCCGGCGCTGATGAACCTCGCGATGTCGGGCGCGACGCCAGAGGACGCCGGCCTCGCCTCGGGCCTCGTGAACACCACCGCGCAGGTCGGGGGCGCGCTCGGGCTGGCGGTGCTGGCGACGCTCTCGACGTCGCGCAGCAGCGCGTTGGAAGCGAGCGGGCATCCGATCGCCTCTGCGCTGACGACGGGCTACCACCTCGCGTTCTGGGTCGCCGCCGCGCTCGTCGGCTGCGCGCTCGCCGTCGTGCTCGCGGCGGTCGATCCCGGCCGCGCGCCCGCCCTAGCGCCCGGCGCGCATGACCAGGCGCAGGCGCAGCGCGCGGCGCATGGACAGGGCAGTTCGTCGACGGAAGGCGCGAGCGCATAGGCCGCCGCCGCCCCGTGCGCCGAGGCCTTGACATCGGGCTCTGACACGTGCGATGTTCCGCCTGATGCGGGGGCGGCCGTTCATCGTGCGCAGAGCATCAGGGAAAGTGGGGCTCCGGCGATGGCGGCTGCGGTGATGTGATGGATGATCTCGACGATCTCGCTCGGGATGTCCGGGAGCGCGGCTTGGCGCGTGTCTTCGCGGTCCGGGGACGCGAACTCGTCAGCTCCCCGGCCGGCCGGCGCCTGGTCACCGGCGAGAACCTCCGCGAGCTCATCCGCGCCGACCCTGAGCTGCGCTCCGTGGCGGACCGCACGGTGTCGCCGGGGGGATCGGAGTGGCTCGCGCACACGAGACGCACGTTCGTCGCCCTCGCCGCAGCCGGCCTGCTCGAGCCCATGGTCGCCCGCGCACAGACGGGGTCCGCGTCTGGCCCCATCGGCACGGCGGCACAAGCCCCGTCCGGCCCGCTCGAGTCCGACGGAAGCCCGGTGGCGTCCTTCGCGGCATCGGAGTTTCAGAACTGGGGTCGCACGGTGACCAACACGCCGGCGGTGACCTTCGTGCCCCGCACCAAGCAGGGCGTTCAGGACATCGTCAGATGGGCGTCCGCGCAGAACAAGACCGTGCGAGCGGCGGGCTACCGCCACAGCTGGTCGGACGTCTTCTCCGCCGACGGCCAGGTGCTGATCTCGATGCTGCCGCTCGACGTCGTCGAGGACCTTCCGGCGTCCGAGCCGGCGATCGATCCGCAGGACGAGCTGCAGGGGATCCAGCTCGTGGGAACGATCGTCGAAGGCGGCGTCACGAAGGCGCTGTGCCGCATCGGTGCCGCGACGACCAATGAGCAGTTTCGCGAGTGGTGCCTGGACGCCGGCGGCGGCGCCTCGGCGTGGACGGTGCCGCTGAACGTGATCATGATCGAGATCACCTGGGGCGGCAGCAACGCGCAGATCTGCCATGGCGCCGGCCTCGCGCACCCGACGCTCAGCGACCTCGTGACGGAGGTGGAGTTCGTGAACGCCCTCGGCGAGCTTCAGACGGTGTCGGACCCCACGCTGCTCGCGGCGGCCGCGGGCTGCTTCGGACTGCTCGGAATCGTCACGTCCCTGACGCTCAAGCTCGACCCGATGACCTATGCGACGCTGAAGCCCAAGTCCGTGCCGCTTGCGCTCGCCGTCCCGCCGCCGCCCGGATTCTCCGTTCCGTCCGCCGTCGACCTGAGCGGCGTCTCGCAGGCCGACCTCGACCAGGCGGCAGCCAACTTCGCAGCGCAGTGCGAGAACTCGTACTACGCCGAGTTCTTCTGGTTCCCCTACCAACCGGACGCCTGGGTGAACTGCTGGAACAACGATGGCGCCGAGCGGGACGCGCAGCCGTATCCAAGCGCGTTGGAGACGTCGGTCGAGGAGGCTGAGGAATACCTCATCCAGCTGATCACCAACAGCGTGTTCCGGCTGCTGCCCGGCCGCACACAGGCCGAGCTGTTCGGCTCCCTCGCGATGGCCAACCTCCCCAGCGGCGTCACCATCGTGACTCCGCTCATCGACGCGCTGCACTTCCGACGCGGCATCCAGAACTTCCGCTGCCTCGACATGGAGTTCGAGATACCGATCCCGTCCCTCGCCGACGATCCGACGCAACCGGACTGGTCGGTCTGTCAGCGGGCATGGTGGGACGCCATCGCCAGCGTGTACGCGGCAGCCGACGCACCGATGCGGGTGACACTCGAGATGCGGATCATGGGCGGCTCGAACATCACGATGGCGCCGGAGTACGGAAACAGCCTCGGCACGTGCTCGATCGAGGTCCTGACGAGCCTGATCACGCCGACCACGGCCTGGACCTCGTTCATGCAGGACCTCACGAACCAGTGGACCTCCTACACCGATTCCGCCGGCCGACCGCTCAACGTCCGCCCGCACTGGGCCAAGCAGTGGCAGCCGGTCACCATCGGCGGCCAACCGGCGGTCGACTACCTGCGGGACACCGCGTACGCCGACCGCATCCCGGAATTTCGTGCCGGCCTGCAGGCAATCGCCGCGCAGGGCGGCTACGCCACGAGTGATCTGCGCATGTTCAGCAACCCGCTCTTCGACGACCTGTTAGGCGCGATCTTCGAGTAGTCCGCGAGGTCGGCGGCTCGTTTCAGCCGGAGAAGGATCGTTGAGCGGCGCGTGTGTGGCGGGAAAGCTCACTTCGATCGACAGGCCACCGTCGGCGGGAGGGGTCGTGACGATCGTCGCGGCGTGGGCCTGCGCGATCGCCTTGACGATCGAGAGGCCGAGCCCGAGGCCGTCGCCGTCGCCCGTGCGTGTCCCGTTGAGTCGCTCGAAGGGCTCGAACAGGCGGCCGACATCGTTCGGCGAGAGCGGCGAGCCGGTGTTCGCGACGGTGAGGATCGCGCGGCCGCGGACCGTGCGCGTGGATACGTCCAGGCGGCCGTCGGGGCGATTGTGCCGGACGGCGTTATCGATGAGGTTGGCCGTGAGCCGCTCGATGAGTCGCGGGTCCCCCTCGGTGTGGGCAGGTGCGAGCGCGGTCTCGACGGTCAGGGCACCGGCGTCGACGGTGGTCAGTGCGCGCGCCGTGAGCTCGGCGAGGTCGACGGTCTCGCGGCGCTCGAGCCCGCGCTGGCTGCGTGACATGACCAGGAGGGCGTCGATGAGACGCTCCTGGTGGACTCCGCTGGCCAGCACCTTCTCACAGACCGTGCGGAGAGCGGAGGCGCTGGCGTCGGGGTCGGCGAGCGCGACCTCGAGCAGGGTTCGCTCGAGGGTCAGGGGGGTGCGCAGCTCGTGAGAGACGTTCGCCGCGAATTGGCGCTGGGCCGCGAACGCGGTCTCGAGCCGTTCGAGCAGCGAATCGAAGGTGTCGGCGAGTCGGGTGAGCTCGTCGTCAGGGCCGACGAGGGCGAGGCGGCGGTGCAGGTTGCTCGCCGAGATGTCCTGGGCAGCCGCCGTCATCGCGCGCAGCGGACGCAGCGCGCGCCCGGCGACGACCCAGGCGAGCCACATCGCGATCACCGCCATGATCGTCAGCGCGACGCCCGACTCGATCAGCAGCGTCTGCAACGCGGCGCTGGACTGCGCCGCCGCCGACGCGATGAGGATGCGCCCGGCCGTCACCTGAGCTTCGGGCGGCGGTGCACCGGCGGGCACCGCGACGTGAAACGCGCGACCGCTCGAGGGGACCGCAGGTGCCGCGCCGGCTGGCACTGCGACGTGAAGCGGGCGGGCGTCCGAGGGGAGGAGCGCGGGCGGCAAGATCGGCGGTTGCCCCCGCCCGACGGCGAGGCTCGCGCCCGGGCTTGGGGCGGCGCTCGAGTGCGACGTGAACCCAAATGCCTGGACCCCCTTGCCCACGCTGAGGAAGTAGCCGGCCGTGTAGCGACTCGACACGAGCCCGTAGGTGATCCCGAGCAGTGCCGCGCCGCAGAGGATGAAGAGCCCTCCGTAGATGAGGGTCAAGCGCAGGCGAATCGTGCGTGGCGGCAGAGCGCGCCAGCGGCGCGCGAGCGTGGTGACAAGGCGGTTCGTGGTCAAGTGCGTATGCGGTAGCCGGCGCGGGGCACGGTCTCGATCGCGACGGGCTCGCCGAGCTTGCGCCGCAGTCGGTTGATCGTCACTTTGACGACTCCGCTGAACGAGTCGGCGTACTGGTCCCAGCCGCGCTGCAGGAGCTCCTCGCTGGAGAGCGGCGCACCGGCGGCCGTGAGCAGGAGCTCGAGCACCGTGAGCTCCTTGGGGCTGAGCTCGATGCGCCGCCCGGCCCGAGTCGCGACCCGCTGGACGGTGTCGAGCTGGATGTCGCCGCTGACCAGCACCGGCGGGCGCGCGGGGTGGCTGCGCCGTTCCAAGGCGCGGATGCGCGCGACCAGCTCGGCGAACGCGAACGGCTTGGGCAGGTAGTCGTCGGCGCCGAGGCTGAGACCGTCGACCCGGCTTTCGATGGTGTCCGCCGCGGTGAGCATGAGCACCCGCGCTCGCGCTCCGGCAGCGACGAGTGCACGGCAGACCTCGTCGCCGTGCAGCCCGGGGAGATCTCGGTCGAGCACGACGACGTCGTAGGCATCTTGGACGCCCTGGCGCAGGCCGGCCTGCCCGTCGAAGACGGCGTCGACGGCCATGCCCTCGCGGCGCAGGCCGTCGGCGATGGTGAGCGCGAGCTCCCTGTGATCTTCGACGATCAGTACGCGCATCGGTGAGCTCCTCAGCATGATCGGCCTCGGGTTACGAGCAGGTAACAGGTGCTGTGACCGCCGTGTAACCCCGACCCCACTATTCATTGCCTCGAGCCAGTTGCCACCGCCGCGATCAAGGAGCGTGACATGCCGCCCGCCGACCACCCGACCAGTCGCCGTTCCCACCGCCGGCGCGGCGCGTCTCTACTGTCGGCGGGCGCGGCCGCGCTGAGCGTCGCGGGCCTCCTCGCCGGCTGCGGCGGCAGCTCGTCGCCGGGGGTGGCGAGCGTCGGCAACGCCAAGGCCACGAGCAGTCAGTCCGCGGCGGCGGGCGGCGCCGCCGGCGGGGACGCCGGAGGGCCGGCGACGCCGAGCGCGGGCGGGAGCGGGGGCAGCCAGGAGGCGTCGGTGGCGATCAACGGCGGCAGCCGCCAGGACGCGCTCAAGTTCTCGGCCTGCATGCGTGCGAACGGGGAGCCCAACTTCCCCGACCCCAACGGCCAGGGCGCGATCCAGTTCGGCACTGCTAACGGCATCGACCCGAGCTCGGCGCAGTTCCAGGCCGCCCAGCAGAAGTGCGCGAGGTACACACCGCACGGCGGCGCCCCACCGAGCCCGGCCCAGCAGGCCCAGGCCCAGGCCCAGGCGCTGAAGTTCTCGGCCTGCATGCGCTCGCACGGCGAGCCTGACTTCCCCGATCCGCAGTTCTCGAATGGGGGGATCGGGATCCGGATCCATGGCGGGCCGGGAAGCGGCCTGGATCCGAGATCGCCGACCTTCCAGGCGGCCCAGAAGGCGTGCTCGTCGTACCTCGGCGGGCCGAAGCTGGCGCCCGGCCCATGAGCGCGGGCGCTGAGCGGAGCGTCCTGGCCGCCGGCCGTCCCCGGAGCGGTCGCGGGATCCCGAACGGCGCGAGGGCCGGCGAGCCGTGAGCGCGTCCTCGGCCGCCAGCACCGGCGAGGCGATCGACGCCCCGCCGGCCGGGCGCGATCGCGGACTCGGGCGCGGGCGACGCCGGATGCTCGCGGCCGTCGCGTTGGGCCTTGCCGTCGCGGCGGTGGTGGTTCTGGTCACCGACCCGTTCGGCGGGGGAGGTCCAGCGCACGGGGTGGCCGATAACGAATATCCGACTTCGCTGCAGTCGGTGACGCGGGAGACGCTGTCGCAGCAGACGCAGGAGAGCGCCACGCTGGGCTTCGCGGGCAGTTCGGTGATCCGCCTCCCGATGGGCACCTCGCCGTCCGCGGTGACGCAGGCGCAGCAGTCGGTCACGACGAACGAGGGGATGCTGGCGTCGGTGCAGTCGTCGCTGTCGGCCGACGACGCGACGCTCGCGCAGGCGCGGGCGACTCTGTCAGCCGATGAGCAGCAGGAGGCGGTCGACTGCGCCGGTGACGACGCCGCCCAGAGCCCGTCGAGCGGCGGCGGCTCGGGCGGCGGCGCTTCGGGCGGGTGCGCCGGCGCAGCGCAGATGGTGTCGAGCGATCAACAGGCCGTGATCGCGGCGGCAGCCCGGGTCGCGGGTGATGAGCACTCGGTGACGTCGGCGCAGAGCGCGTTGGCGAGCGCGCACGCCTCGCTCGATACGGCGCAGTCGCACGAGACGATCTACGGCCAGGATTCGACGTTTACCACCGTGCCCTCGACCGGGGCGGTCATCCATCGCGGCGAGAGCCTGTACGCGATCGACGGCGAGCCGGTGCTGCTCCTCTACGGGCCGGCGGTCGCGACGCGGGCGTTCGCGTCCGGCATGTCCCCGGGCCTGGACGTCGGCGAGCTGAACGCGAACCTCGACGCGCTCGGCTACGGCTCCGGGCTCAGCGGCGACGCCTTCACCGCCGGAACCGACGCGGCGATCCGCGCGCTGCAGTCCGCTCGCGGGCTGAGCGTGACCGGCGAGCTGCTACTCGGATCCGTGGTCTTCGAGTACGGCGCGGTCCGGATCACCGACGTGATGGCGAACGTGGCCGACGGCTCGAGCGTGTCGCCGGGCCCCGTCCTCACCGTCAGCTCGACCAAGCCGCAGGTCGCGATCCAGCTCGACGCGGCCTTGGAGGGCGAGGTCAAGGTGGGTGATCCGGTCACGATTACCCTGCCCGACAACCAGACGACGCCGGGCCGGGTCTCCTACGTGAGCTCGGTCGCCTCCAGTCAGAGCGGGTCGGCCACGATCCTCGTCGACGCTGTCCCCACCGATCCGGCGGCGACCGGCGGCCTGGACCAGGCGCCCGTCAACGTCTCGATCACCACCGGCACCGTGCAAGACGCGCTCGTCGTCCCCGTCGATGCGCTGCTGGCGCTCGCCGGTGGCGGTTACGCGGTCGAGGAGGTCGGTGCCCTCGGTGTGCACCAGCTCGTCCCGGTCACCACGGGGCTGTTCGACGACGCCGACGGCCTCGTGCAGGTGTCGGGGCCCGGGCTCGCGGTCGACCAGCAGGTCGTGGTCCCGGGCACGTGAGGGTCGGAACGGACACCCCGTGGCGCGCCGGCGACGAGGAGCCGGGCGACGTCGGTGCGACACTCCCCGACGACGGCGCCCCCGACGCGGTGCTCGAGCTCGATGCGGTGACGAAGATCTACCCGGCCCAGCCGCCGGTGGTCGCTCTGTCGGACGTGAGCTTCACGGTGCACCGCGGTGAACTGGTCGCCATCGTCGGCCCGTCGGGCTCGGGCAAGTCGACCCTGCTGCACGTGATCGGCACGCTCGAGCGACCGACCTCGGGGGTCGGTGCGCATCACCGGCCTTGACGTCGCCGGGCTCACGGATCGCGAGCTGTCCGTGGTGCGGGCGACCCGGATCGGATTCGTCTTTCAGCAGTTCTTCCTCGCCGAGCACCAGAGCGCACTGGATAACGTCGCCGACGGGCTGCTCTACGCCGGCGTTCCCGCGCCGGCGCGGCGCGCGCGGGCCGACGAGGCGCTCGCCCGCGTCGGGCTCGAGCAGCGCGCGGACTTTCTCCCGACCCAGCTCTCCGGCGGCGAGCGCCAGCGGGTCGCGATCGCGCGCGCACTCATCGGCGCCCCGGCGATCGTCCTCGCCGACGAGCCGACCGGCAACCTGGACAGCACCAACGGCGCCGCGATCTTCGAGCTCCTGCAGGAGCTCCACGCCGGCGGAGCGACGATCGTGGTCATCACCCACGACCATCAGCTCGCCGCCCGGTTGCCCCGCCAGATCGAGATGCTCGACGGGCGCATCGTCACCGACAGCGCAAGCGTGCCGACTCGCTGATGTCCGCCCCGCCTCCCCGCTCACGCCGCGCCCGAGTTGCGCTGCTCGCGATGCCGGTAGCCGTCGCCATCGGTCTCGGCGGTCTCCAGCTCACGGCGGAGTCGCCCGCGGCCGGAGGCACCGCGCCGTCGGCGCCGACGAGCAGCAGTTCCTGCCCGGCGGGCAACCCCGCGAACACGCTGGCCCTGGTGTCCGGCACGCCCCAGACAGCGCAGCTGGACACCCAGTTCGGCAGCGGCCTGCAGGTCGCGCTCGCGAACACGAACGGCTGCCCCGTCACGGCCGCGATCGCGGGGACGCCGGTCACGTTCACCGCGCCGGCCAGCGGCGCGAGCGCCATATTCTCCGCCTCCGGGTCGGACACGGTCACGGTCGGCAGCGACGACGCGGGCAACGTGGCCGCGGCGATGCTCACCGCGAACGACACGCCGGGCAGCTACACGATCACGGCCACCAGCACCTACGGCACCGTCACCTTCTCGCTGACCAACACCGCCGCCGGACTCGCGGCGACCGTCGTCGCGCTCGCCCCGACCGTCGAGCAGGCGACCGTCGGCGCCCGCTACCCGCAGCCGCTCACAGCGCGCGTGCTCGACGCCAACGGCAGCCCCGTCGTCGGCGCGACCGTCACCTTCACCCTCGGCGCCGGCGGCGGCACCGGCGCGAGCGCCTCCGGCGCAGCGACGGCCGGGGCGACCTTCGACGGCGGCAGCGACCAAGCCGCCGCGACGACCAACGGCGACGGAATCGCGACCTCGCCAGGCTTCAGCGCCAACGCCACCAGTGGCACGTTCACCGCGAGCGCCTCGACCTCCCACGTCGCCGAGCCCGCGAGCTTCGCCCTCGACAACCTCGCCGCCACGGCGCCCTCGGTCACCGCGGTCGGATCGACGCACCCGTCCGCCACGGTCGACACCCGCTACGGGCAGCCCTTGCAGATCAGGGTCCGCGAGCCCGACGGGAGCCCGGTGGTGGGCGCAACGGTCACCTTCATGCTCGGCTCCAGCGCCGGCGCGACCGGCTCGAGCGCGGGCGCCGGCGCGACCTTCCTCGCGCGCGGCGCGCAGGCGACCGCGACCACCGGCGCGAAGGGGATCGCCACCTCACCGCCGCTCGCCGCCAACGGTGTCGCCGGCACCTTCAAGGCCACGGCAACGGTGTCGGGCACGGTCGCCGTGACGCAGTTCACGCTGCGCAATCGGGCCGGCGCGCCGGCCACCGTCACCACCGGCGTGGCCGCCAGGGAGTCGGCCACGGTGGGCGACCGCTTCGCGATCGCGCTCGCCGTCACCGTCACCGACGCCGAGCACAACCTGGCTCCCAGAGTCGAGGTCACCTTCACCGCGCCCGCATTCGGCGCCAGCGGCACCTTTGCCACCCACCCGCGGGGATCGAGAACCGTCACCGTGACCACCGATGCGGCGGGCGTCGCCGTCGCCCCGTCGTTCATCGCCAACGGCGAGCAGGGCGGCTACGTCGTCATGGCCACGGTCAGGCATGCTCGGCCCGCTGCCTTCGCGCTCGTCAACAAGGCCTCCTGAGGTGACCGACATGGCAACCCTCACGCCTGCTCGGCTGCGGCCGGCGACCTGGCCCGGCTGGCCAGCGTCGGCGTGCGCACCCGACGTCTGCGCGCCGCGCTGTCCGCGCTCGGGATCGCGATCGGGGTCGCCGCGATCGTCGCCGTGCTCGGGCTCTCGTCCTCCAGCCAGGCCGGGCTGATCGACGAGATCAACCAGCTCGGCACCAACCTGCTCGACGTCACGACCGGCCAGAGCTTCACGCGGCCAGAACGTGCCCCTGCCGCTCGCCGCGCCCGGCGATGATCGCCCGCATCGGCCCCGTCTACGACGTCGCCGACACGGCCACGATCGGCAACGCGAACGTCTTCCGCAGCCCGCTGATCCCGTCGATCAACACCAACGCCCTCACCGTGGCCGCCACCACGCCTGAACCTCACCGGCGCGGTCGGCACCACCGTCGCCCAGGGCCAGTTCCTCAACGCGGCGACCGCGACCGAGCCCGTCTGCGTGCTCGGCGCCGCCGCCGCCCAACGGCTCGGGATCGACCGCGTCTACCCGGGCGAACGGGTGTGGCTCGGCGGCATGTGGTTCTACGTCGCGGGCATCCTCAACCCCGCCATCCTGGCGCCCGAGATCGACTCCAGCGTGCTCATCGGCTTCCGCGCCGCCGCCACCTACCTCAACGACACCAGCGTCCTGGACGGCAAGCCGGCGATCGGCAATCCCACCGAGATCTACGTGCGCGCCGATACCAGCCAGGTCGCCGCCGTCGACAGCGTCCTCGCCGCCACCGCCAACCCCGAGAACCCCAACGAGGTCGACGTCAGCCAACCCTCCGACACCCTCGTCGCCGAAGCCGACGCCAAGGGCACATTCAACGGCCTCTTCCTCGGCCTCGGCGCCGTCGCCCTGCTCGTCGGCGCCATCGGCGTCGCCAACATCATGATCATCAGCGTCCTCGAACGCCGCTCGGAAATCGGGCTGCGCCGCGCGCTCGGCGCGACCAAGGCACAGATCCGCATGCAGTTCCTCACCGAGGCGATCCTGCTCGCCCTGCTCGGCGGTGCCGCCGGCATCGCCGCCGGGGCACTCGCCACCGCGATCTACGCGTCCACGAAGCATTGGACGACCGTGATCCCCGCGGTCGCCTGGGGCGGAGGCATCGGCGCCGCGATCGCCATCGGCGCCATCGCCGGGATCCTGCCGGCCATCCGCGCCGCCCGACTCTCGCCGACCGAGGCGCTGAGGACCGCGTGAGACACCCGCGTAGTCGCGCTGGGTGTCCGAGGGCTAGCGCGCCGCGCGCGGGGTGGCGCCGAACCGGTTCATGCCTGCGGGGTGGCCGGCGAAGAACTGCCTGGCGGTTTCGTACCCCGAGTCGTAGAGGAAGTCCTTGTCCTGCTGGGAGAGCGAGAAGTTCAAGGTCGAGATGGATCCCGTCGGGATCGCGATCACGCGATCCGGAAAGGTCTTCAGTTCGAAGTCATCGAGCGCGTTGATTGCAGTGTCGATCACATCTTTGATCATGTCGATCGGCCAGGCGAGGCCCTTGATCGGATTGTTCGGCGGTTGCTCGGGCAGTGTGCCTCCGTAGAGCCGAAACGCCCATGTCGGCCACTGCGGAGCCGGATCGTCGAACAGGAAGACCGGAAAACCGGAGGTCACACCTCCGTCGACCAACGCGCCGGCAGACTCCGTCGCCGCGTCAGTCAGCGAGATCGGCGGGAAGAAGCCCGGGTATCCGGCGCTGATCCGCACGGCGGTCGCGATCGGGAAGTCGGTGGGGGTGTACGGCTCCCCACCCTCATCGCGGTACTTGCCGGCGTCGTCGGGGAACACCACCATCCGCTCGTGGACGATGTCCGAGCCAACGACCTTGAGGGTTCGCTCGAGGTCACCGAACGTGCGCGGTGGCTGGCCGCCGCGCCGGTCCGGGGCCCCGGCCAGCACCGACTCGATCCATTCACTGAGCGCCTTGCCGCGCACGATGCCGTGGTCGAAGTAGTTCGCGACCACACCGAGCCCGAACGGCCCGCCGCGGTCGTCGATCTTCGAGAAGTCGAAGCTGAACAGGTTCTTGAGCCCATCGGCGTCGTAGCCGACCGCGAGGGCCATCGCCGTGATCGCGCCGGCCGAGGTTCCTCCGAGGCTGACCCACTCGTCATATCCGGCCTCCTCGGCGGCCTTGATCGCACCCGCGAACGCCAGCCCCTTGATGCCTCCACCCGAGAACACCCCATCGGCACGCATGTAGCTCGCTCCTCTGCTCGAGGCCACGCCGGGCTTCCGAGTCTCGGATCCGACGTGGCCAACCGGCGATGTCGGCCAGCGCGCACCTTATTTCTCGCCGGCCCGTCGAGCAAACGACCCCGCCGCCCCGCCACGATGCCCGAGCGCAGTCGATCGTGTGCGGTCCGGAACGGACCGATATGTTGCGCCGGTGAGGCCCGAGGTCACCCGACGCGAGTTCGTGGGCGGCGGCGCATTCGCGTTACTGGCTCTGGCACCCGTCTCTCGTGTCGCGACCCTGATCGAGGAGGTCATCGGCGGTGACGGCGCCGGGCGCTTCCTGACCGCCGGCGAGCTGCGGGGGTTGCGCGCCGTGACGGCTCGCCTCGTGCCCGGCCCGCCCGGCGATCCAGGGCCTGGGGCGCTGGAGGTCCATGCCGCGGAGGCGATCGATCTGCTGTTGGGGGCGTTCTCGCTCGATCCGCCGCTGATCCATGCCGGCGGACCCTTCTCCGGGCGGGCCGGCGGCGAGCGCGATGACTTCGCTCGGTTCGTCCCCCTCGACGAGGCGGCGGAGCTCGGCTGGCGGATTCGTCTCGAGGGATCGCGAGGGCGGCCGGAGCGGGAGTTCGCGGGTCCGGTGATGGGGCTTCAGGAGATCTACCGGTCGGGTCTGGCGCGACTGGACGAGCTGGCAGCACCCCGGACCGGGGCTGTGTTCGCCGCCGCGCCGCCGTCCGTGCAGGACGCTCTGCTGGCGGCGAGCGACCCGACCGTGCAGCGTCTGGTCGATGCCGCTCTCACGAACAGCCTCGAGGCATTGTGCGGGCCGCCCGAGTACGGCGGAAACCACGCGCTGTCCGGATGGCGGGGTCTGCACTGGCCCGGCGATCGGCAGCCGGACGGGTTCACGCGAGCGCAGGTGACCGAACCCGATCCGCCGATCGGTTCGGCGACGGCCGGGAGGCAGTCGGATTCCGCCGGGGGCGAGCGCGCCGAGGCGCTGCGACGGATCGCGCCGCTGCTGGCCGGGGTCAGCGCGGCGAACGACCGCTGGTGGGCGGCGGGGCAGGGACACTCGGGTTGAGCCGCAGCTCGGTCGTCGTCGTGGGCTCTGGAGCCGGAGGCAGCGTCGCCGCGTGGGCGCTCGCCAGCGCCGGGCACCCGGTGGTGATCCTGGAGAAGGGGCGAAACCTGCTGCCCGGCCTCGGGGCGCCCGGCGCGGTGGGGACGCTGTTCGCCAACGACGAGGTCAAGGGGGGCCGCTTCTTCGAGAACCAGGACCCGTTGTTGGAGCCTCGCACGCTGCGCACCCAGGCTGAGGCTGAGCAGGGGATCGATCGTGATTTCGTCGGTGAGGTGAACGATCTGCCCACGGTCGCGGGCGGCGGCACGGTCCACTGGGCCGCGAAGGTCCCCCGCTTCTGGCGCCAGGACTTCAAGGGGCGTTCACTGCTCGGCCCCGTGCCGGGGGCGATGGTCGCCGACTGGCCGCTGGAGTACGACGACATCGAGCCGTTCTACGAGGAGATCGAGAGCCGGCTCGGCGTCCAGGGCGACCGCGCGAGCATGCCCGCGAGCACGCTGGAGCAGGCTCCGCGCCGTGACGAGTTCGCGATGGGCCCGAACCCTCCGATGTACGCCGGACGTCAGCTCGCGCGCGCCGCGGAGCAGCTCGGGTATCACCCGTACGCGTTTCCGATGGCGGTGAACTCGCATACGCGCGACGGCCGGCCGCCGTGCAATTCGTGCGGGTTCTGTTCGGGCTTCGGATGCCCGATCCACGCTCGCGGCGAGGCGGCGATCTCGTTCCTGCACGAGGCGATCCGGGCCGGCGCGGAGCTTCGCACGCGATGCTTCGTCCATCGCGTCGACCTCGACCCCCGGGGGCGCCGGGCACGTGGGGTGTCCTATCTCGACGAGGGCGGTCGGACCCACACCATTCGCGCCGACGTGGTGGTGCTGGCGCCGTCAGCCATCGAGACGGCCCGGCTGTTGCTCCTGTCCCGCGGACCAGGCCATCCGGATGGGCTCGGCAATCGCTCAGGGTTGGTAGGGCGCAACCTCATGTTCCACTACTTCTCGGTGGGCGCGGCCGTGTTCGCCGAGCGGGCGCATCCCTGGCGCGGCCCCGCCAGCACGTTCACGCTCGACGACTTCGTCGGCCCGGTCACCGGGGCCCCCGCGCGTGCGGCCGGTCTGCCGTACTTCAAGGGGGGCAACTGCGAGGTCGGCGGCGGCACCCTGCTGCTTCAGGAGGCCAACCTGTACGCCGCCGCGGGCTATCGGGGCACGACGCTGACGAACCTGCTGCGGACCCTCGCGGTCCGTGAGCACATCTCGGGGATCCAACTGAACGGCGAGGACATGCCCCAGCACGCCAACCGCGTCGACCTCGACCCCGGGATCCGTGACTTCCGAGGCTTTCCCGTCCCGCGCATCACGCACTCCCAGCATCGCTTCGAGCTCGCCGCATCGTCGTACTTCGCCCCCCGAGTGCAGGCGATCTGCGCCGCCGCCGCGCCCACACCCGACACGGCCGTGATCGGTAGCGCGCTGTCAGGTGGCGCCGCCGCCGGCGCCTACACGACGCGCCACATCATGGGAACGGCCCGCATGGGCGACGATCCTCGTCAGTCGGTCGCCGATCGTCTCGGGCGCCTGCACGAGGTTCCCAACGTCCATCTCGCCGACGCATCCGTGTTCGTCTCCTCCGGAGGATTCAATCCGACGCTCACCTTGATGGCACTGGCACTGCGGTCGGCCCGCAGCGTCGATCGGTAGCAGCGGAAGCGTCCGACGACAATCTCCGTGTCACCGACGTCGATGTAGATCGCTCAGCACTCGTCGCGCCGTCTCCCGGCGCTCGCTCAGGCCGACGCCACGCTCGTCGGCTCGAGCGCGGCGACCGCTATGTCGCGGCTGACGGCGCCGATCTCTTCGGGGAGCGCGCTCAGGTTCACGTTTGTCGAGAAGCCGAGCGGCGCCGACAGCGGCCGGAAGAAGTCGTCGAAGTGGTTGGCCACCACCACGGCGGGCCGTAGCCGTCGCAGGATCCGGCCCCAGTAGTCCTCGGTGAAGCTGCGGCCCGCGATGCCGGCGAGGAAGATGTCGGCGCCGTCCGAGGGCACCTCGTCATCGATCAGGTTCGCGCTGCCCTGGTGGTAGAGGCTTGTGCCGCCAACCTCGATCCGGATCCCGTACACCGCGCCGCATTTGTACTGCGACGGGGACAGCGCGTCGAGATGCTCACATGACAACGCCCCGTCGAAGGGGACCTTGTAACCGAGCAGCAGCTTCGAGTGCCGGCTGGGGGCGAAGCGCACCGTGAACGGCCCGAGCTCATACGGGCGGTGCGGCACGACCTCGACCGCTCGCTTCTGCAGGCCGTGCAGGCTCATCAGCCGCGTGAGCGAATCCGAGCCGAAGGCGGTGGTGTCGAGCGTCCGGGCGAGGGCGGGAACGTCGATCACGTGGTCGAAGTGGGTGTGCCCGACCAGGATCCCGACGACGCTGCCGTTCTCAGGTGATAGGAACCGCTGGTGCAGCGCGGGGTCAGAGAGCGGGGGGGCGCGCCGGAACGTGGCACCGAGCGGGATCCTCGTCAGGTAGGGATCGATCAGCAGCGTGTGGCGCTGATAGGTGAGCCGATAGCCGGCGGTTCCCAGCCATTCGATCTGAAGCCCCGACGGCAGCGGCAGCGGCGTCTTCGCCAGGTCGACCAGGGCCGCGGCGTCTGCCCGCTCGCGCCGCCCGCGCCGCGCGAGGAACCGCGCGTAGCTGACGATGTGGTCGGAAGCCCGCATCGCGCTCATGCGAGTCCGGCGGCCCTGTTACGCCTGGCCGCGCTCGTCCTCCCGTGCCACCCAACGGCGTCGGCCCGGCTCGGGGAACGCTCAGGCCAGCGCACCGGCGGGCAGCACGAAGCGCAGCGGGGTCCGAGGCTCGGTCCCGCCCGACAGGCCGATGCGAGCGCCGTGCAGACCGCTTCTGGGCGCTTCTGACTCCATCACCTCGGCCACGCCGGCGTGGTCGGTGATCCACGCCAGCACGGCGGCGAAGTCGTTACCCGACGCGAGCAGCGCTGCGCGCTCGACGACGGCGCCCCCGGAGGGGTGCGGGCGGGCGAGCCGCCTTACAAGTGCCTGGATCTCGGCGTCGCCGGATGCGTCGGGCGTGCTCACGAGAACTCGGTCACCGAATAGACGGGATGGCTGACACGCGCCGGCGCGCTGCTGCCACCGTCGTCGGTATGCACACAGAATGCCTCGTGGCGCCCATGATCGAGTATCGCGACCACGACGCCGCCGCCCTGGGAAAGTGGCCTGCCGACCTCGATCTCCTGGTCCTCTCCGTCCAAGCGGCAGCTCAGCTTGAAGATTCGCCGCGACCGCGCTGGGCAACCGGCGGCGCGCAGCGAACGCTCGCGCAGTTCGCTGTAGGCCGCCTCGGCGCACCCATCCGTCGACTCGACGCCGGCGACGAAGAAGCGAGTCATTTGCGCCGCGGCTTCGAGGGAGCGGCCGCGACCGGATAGCGCCGGCGCTCCTCGGGCGTCATCTTGCGAATCCGCAGCGAGCCGTCCTTGACCTGGCGCTGGATCTCCTCCAGCTTCACGCGTCGGCGCTCGGCCGCGCGATCTGCCTGAGTGAGCATCCCTCAAGGGTAGCGCGAACGCGAGGCGTTCCCCGAATATCGGCGGCCAGATCCCCGGACGCCGCGTAGGCGGCACCGGACCGGCCCGGAGACCGCCGGCGCCCACCCATCCGGAGTGGCAGCTGTCAGTAGTCGACCGGCGCGGGCGGTGACAGGGTGAACGTGTAGTTGTTGCCCGGACCGGCGAACAGCAGGTTGAGCAGCGGGGTGAACACGTTGGGGA
Source organism: uncultured Solirubrobacterales bacterium (assembly GCA_963710725.1). Classification (GTDB taxonomy): domain Bacteria; phylum Actinomycetota; class Thermoleophilia; order Solirubrobacterales; family Solirubrobacteraceae; genus CAVQBJ01. The sequence continues at coordinate 111,877 of CAVQBJ010000002.1, forward strand.
GCGCGCCGAACAGGCCACACTTCGCAAGCGGCGGGAACGTCGTGCTGCCGCTGAACTCCAGCTGACCGTCACCGAGTGAGGACACGGGTCCGTTGAAGGTGAGCGGGAAGTTCACCGGAGTGCTTGTCGCGCAGGCTCCGAGCGAAATGTTGCTCCCGAACAAGCCAACCGATTTCATCTCCAGCGTCTCTTGCGCGGAACCGCTTATGTGCAAGTTGCCGTTCGTATCGAGCGAGGCCGTCCCGGTTGCCGCGCCGCTCTGCACGAGTCCGACGGTCGATTTGAGCGGAATCCCGAACAGCTTGAGCGTCGTCGTGTAGGTCGGCACGGAGGTTGTGCCATCCAGCAGTTGCTGGCTGGTGAGGTCGGTCTCCCCGCTGAACGTGGAGCCGGGCGGTGTGGTGATCGTGTCGCCGAGCTTCTTCACCGTGAGCGACGCGCTCAGCGTCCAGTTGTTGAGCGAGACGATGAAGTCCCCGCCAGCAGGGTTCGCGGTGGACGTCGGCTCCGGCGCGGTGTCGGCGCAGTCGCTTGGCGCCGGTAGTCCGGCGAAGCGATCACCGAGCCAGCTGACCACCTGTGGCGCGGCCTGGAACTGCGTGGTGATGTGCTCGCTCGGGTAGAGGACGAACTCATCGGTCACGCCTTCGGCGCAGTACTGCTGCTTGAGCGCGATGTCCTGTGCGAGCGGAATGATCTCGTCGGCCTGGCCGTGGTACTGGTACATGGGGACTGTGATCGGCGTCGTCCCGAGCTGCTGGGCATTGATCGCCGCCGCGATGGCCGGCATCGCCTCGAGCTGCGCGAGCGTCTGGCCACTCTCGGTGTACTGGTCGATGTCGGCGTTCTCGAACCCGAGCAGCGTCTGGAACACGCACTGGCTCTTGATCGTCGCGGTGGCTGCCGCGCCGGTGGCGTTCTCGAGCGCCGAGAGATCGATGGCCGACGGGTACTGGTCGCTGAGGCCGAGGATCGCCATCGCGGCGAAGCCGGCGGCGACGTTGTCGTTGAGGTAGTTCGCCGTGGTGAGCAGGTTGCCCGGGATACCACCGGCGGCGACGCCGACGAGATTCATCCGCGGGTCATAGGTCGGCTGCAGCTGAGCGGCCCAGGCGGCGGCCTGACCACCGAGGGAGTAGCCCCAGATCGCGGTCCGGGTCGACGGACTCAGCCCGACGCCCGGGATCTGGTCCGCGGCCTTCGCCGCGTCGAGCACCGCATGACCCTCAGCGCCCCCGACGCCGAACAGCGTCTGCGATCCCGTCGTGTAGCCCTGGTAATCCGTGAGCACGACCGCCCAGCCCTGATCGAGCAGCGCGACGATGTTCGCCGTCTCGTACTCCGTGCCCGCGGCGAGTTGCGCCGACGGTGCACAGGACTGCGCAAGGCCCTGCGTGCCGGCCGCATAGTCGACAACCGGCCGGGTCCCCGCGCCCGTCCACGCGGCGGTCGGAACGATCACGGTGCCGGTCGCGACGTCGCCGTTGCCAAGCGCGTCGGACGTGTCGTAGAGGATGTCCCAGGCCGTGACGCCCGGCGCCCCGCTGCCGAGGCCGAGTGTCGCCGGGCGATACCAGACGAGGGTTCCCGGGCTCCCGCTCGGGAACCCGGAGGGAGGCGTGTAGAACGCCGATCCGGCCGGGCCGAGCGTCGGCGCAGCCAGCGCCGAGGTTGCGAACGTGAGCGCCGCAAGCACTCCGATCAGCGCCGACAGTGATCCGGTCGTCGCGCGCAAGCGATTCCGTGCCATCGATGACTCCTCCCTCTCGACCCGGGCTGCGCTTCGCGCGGACCCTTGACCGTCCGAGGACGGTACTCCATCTGGTGAGACAGTGCTACAGTTTGCGCACTTTAGGCACCGGAGTGTGGGGTGTCAAGCCCGGTCGCGTGAACCGTCGGTGCGGTGGAGCCCAATCGCTCGCTTGCGCTCGCGACGGCTTGCCCATACATGGCAGAATGCCGCACACGCCGTGCCGGAAATCGAGTCACAGGCCGTCTTGGCGCCTCTCAGCGAGGCAGCGATCTTCCTCGTGCTGACCGTGGATTCCGGCGCCGAGGGCGAGGTGCGCGGCCTTCTGGCGGACGTCGGCGCGTTGCGGCGGTCGGTCGGCTTCCGTATCCCCGAGGGGGGGCTGAGCTGCGTGGTCGGTGTCGGTGCGCGCCTGTGGGACACCCTGTTCGGCGCGCCGCGCCCGGCGGGCCTGCACCCGTTCATCGCCGTGGCCGGCGCACGGCAGACAGCGCCGTCGACGCCCGGCGATCTGCTGTTCCACATCCGCGCGCATCGCTTCGACCTGTGCTTTGAGCTCGCGGAGCGTCTCATGAATCGGCTGACCGGTCATGCCCACGCCGTTGACGAGGTACACGGATTCCGGTCATTCGACGAACGCGACCTGCTCGGGTTCGTCGACGGCACCGAGAACCCGGAGGGCGACGCGGCACTGGCGGCCGTCGCCATCGGCGAGGAGGACCCCGCCTTCGCGGGTGGGAGCTACGTCATCGTCCAGAGGTACGTCCACGACCTCGCGGCCTGGGACGCACTGCCGGTCGAGGCGCAGGAGCGGGTGATCGGGCGCGAGAAGCTGAGCGACATCGAGTTGCCCGACGACGTCAAGCCCGCCGACTCGCACGTGGCGCTCAACACGATCGTCGATGATGACGGCGAGCAGCGGCAGATCGTGCGATTCAACATGCCGTTCGGCAGGGTTGGCGTGGGCGAGTTCGGTACCTACTTCATCGGCTACGCGCGTAGCCCCGACGTGATCGAGGAGATGTTGAGGAACATGTTCATCGGTAAGCCACCCGGGAACACCGACCGGGTTCTGGACTTCTCCACAGCGGTGACCGGCAACCTGTTCTATGTCCCGACCGTCGAGTTCCTCGAGGGCCCGCCGGCTGTCCAGGGGGCGGCCGCGGCGGATCGCGGCACGGCCGAGAACGGTTCGTTGGGCATCGGCGGTCTGCGGGAGGCGTCGCGATGAGCCATCTGCTGCGCTCGCACGCGCCGATCAGCGACGCGGGTTGGGAGCTCCTCGACGGTGAGGCACGTCAGCGCCTGACGCCTGCTCTGGCCGCCCGCAGGCTGGTCGACTTCTCCGGTCCGCGCGGCTGGGAGCACTCGGCGACGAACCTCGGGCGCACCGGCGAGCTGAAAGCCGCGCCGTGTGAGGGGGTGTCCGCACGGCAACGCCGGGTGCTGCCGTTGATCGAGCTGCGCGCGGATTTCGACGTATCGCGGGCTGAGCTCCGTGACGCCGATCGCGGGGCCGATGACACGGATCTGGCGGCGCTCGACGTGGCCGCGCATCAGATCGCCGTGGCCGAGAACGTCGCCGTCTTTCACGGCTGGCCGGGCGCCATCACCGGGATCAGCGAGGCATCGCCGCACGATCGGGAACCGCTCGGCGACTCGGCCGCGCAGTACCCGCGGCAGGTGGCCGCCGCCGTCGAGCGGCTCCTCGGCAGCGGTATCACCGGCCCCTACGGGCTGGCGCTGGGGCGCGACCAGTACCGCCGAGTGATCGAGACCGCCGAACACGGCGGCTACCCGCTGCTGGACCATCTGAGCAAGATCCTGGAAGGCCCGATCACCTGGGCGCCGGGTGTCAGCGGCGCCGTCGTGGTCAGCCTGCGCGGCGGCGATTTCATATTCGAGTCAGGCCAGGATCACTCGATCGGGTACGACTCGCACGACGACGAGCGGGTGCGGCTGTATCTCGAGCAGAGCTTCAGCTTCCACGTCGCCACGCCCGAGGCCGCCGTGGCCCTCGAGCCGTAGGCACCGAGCTGCGGGGGAACCGAACGCGGGCATCATGGGGGACATGACTCATCGCGTCGTCGTCATCGGGGGCGGATTTGGCGGCCTGCATGCGGTCAAGGGCCTTCGCGGCGCCGGCGTCGAGATCACCCTCATCGACCGGCGGAACTTCCATCTGTTCCAGCCGCTGACCTACCAGGTGGCAACCGGGGCGCTGTCGCCCGGCGAGATCGCCTACCCCCTGCGGGCGCTGTTCAAGGAGCGCCGCGACGTCCGCGTGCTCCAGGCCGACGTGGAGGGCGTCGACCTCGATGCCCGCACCGTCCTGCTCGCGTCCGTCGACGACATCGATCCGGCGCCGGTTCCGTACGATACGCTCGTCGTCGCCGCGGGGTCCGCGTACTCGTATTTCGGGAACGAGCAGTGGCGCGAGATCGCGGCGGAGGTCAAGTCGCTCGAGAGCGCCCTCGCGGTGCGCTCGCGGGTCCTGTCGGGCTTCGAGCGAGCCGAGCTGAGTGACGACCCCGAGATCGACAGCGCCGAGCTGACGTTCGTCGTCGTCGGCGCGGGACCCACCGGCGTCGAGATGGCCGGCCAGATCGCCGAGCTGGCGCGTGACACGCTGCGCCAGGACTTCCGCTCGATCGACCCCGGGCACGCCCGGATCCTGCTCGTCGAGGCCGCCGACCGCGTGCTCGGCTCGTTCCCGCCGTCGCTGTCGAATCGCGCCGCTCGCGCGCTCGAGCGCCTCGGCGTGACCGTGATGCTCAACCAGATGGTGACCGGCATCGATCGCGAGGGGGTGACGCTCCGCGCCCACGACGGCAGCGAGCGCCAGATCCCGTCGCGAACGGTGATCTGGGCGGCCGGGGTCACCGCGTCGCCGCTCGCCGGTCTGCTCGGCGAGCTCGCCCGGGCCGAGGTCGATCGCGCCGGGCGGCTGACCGTCGACGCGGATCTGACGCTGCCCGGGCGTCCCGAGATCGTTGCGCTCGGCGACATGGTCCGGGTGCGCGGCGATGACGGCCGGGCAGTCACCTATCCGGGCGTGGCACCGGTCGCGATCCAGCAGGGGAGCTATGCCGCACGGCTCATCCGAGACCGTCTCGCCGGGACCGAATCGCCGCCGTTCCGCTACCACGACAAGGGCAACGTCGCGACGATTGGCCGGCGCGCCGCGGTCGTCGATCTGCGCTACGTGCGGCTGAGCGGCACCCCGGCCTGGCTCGTGTGGCTGGTCGTCCACCTCTGGTACCTGGTCGGCTTCCAGAACCGACTGCTCGTCGTCATCCGCTGGGCGATCAGCTTCTTCACCCGGGGGCGCGGCGCCCGCATCATCACCGCGCCCGCGGTGACCGAGGTCCCCAGCGGCCAGGCACAGTCGGCGCCGGGCCGGTGACGACCGACAGGATCACCCCGGCCGTCGTCGCGCCGTACCCGCCGCGCGAGCGGCCGCTACGCTCCCCTGCGTGTCCGTCGTGTCGCCCGGGGAGACCATCGGCGAGATCGCCCGGCTGCGGCGGCACTACGAGTCGTCGCTCAGCTGGCGCCTGACGCGGCCGGTGCGCGCGGTCGGCCGGGTCGGCCGCGCCCTACGACCTCCGCGCGTGGCTGGTGACGACGGCGGGCGGTCTCCCGAGGAGCGACTCGACTCGTGGCTCGAGCACTTCTACGCCGAGCGCCTGGCGGCGCTCGAGGAGGCGTGCGCGCAGGACGACTCCGCCGCGCGCTACGCGCTGTTTCGCGACCTCGACGACGAGGTCTGGGCGCTGCTGCTCACGCAGGAGCACGGGCTGTATCCCCACATCCGTGCGCTCCTGCCGGACATGCCCGATCCTGAGCTGCAGGAGCAGTGGAATGGCCGCAGCGGCCTCGCGCTGGCGAGTCAGAGCGTGTCGTTCTACGCGAAGCTGCGCGACGGCTACGAGCGGCACGTCGGGCGGTCGCTCGCCGACGCGCGCGTCCTCGACTTCGGCTGCGGGTGGGGCCGCCTGACGCGCTACCTGCTGCGAGACGTCGCGCCGGGCCGACTGTATGGCTGCGATCCGGTCGAGGGGATCCTCGACGTCTGCCGCGCCAACGGCCTCGCCGCGACGCTCGCGCGTTCGGCATTCCTGCCGGAGCGGGTCCCATTCGACGAGCCGTTCGACCTCGCGTTCGCGTTCTCGGTGTTCACCCATCTCTCGGAGGCGGCGCACGAGCGGTGCCTTGGCGCGCTGCATCGAGCGCTGCGCCCGGGCGGGCTCCTGATCGTGACCGTGCGTCCGCCGGCGTACCTGCACCACTGCGCGCTGATGCAGCCGGCGCTCGACGCGCTCGGCCCGGACGTGCCCGCGGCGTTGGCGACTCCGCGCTACCTGTTCGTGCCACACGCCGCCGCGCCGGTGCACCCGCAGCTTCGCGAGAGCGGCGAGATCGACTACGGAGAGACCGTCGTCACGCTCGCCTACATGCGCGAGCGATGGGCGGCATCGTTCGAGCTCGTCGAGGTCGGCCTGCTGCTCGACGATCCGCACCAGGTGATGGTGACGATGCGCCGCCGGTAGCGCCGCGCGGCGCGGTCAGGAGTGCTCCTCGGTCGCGCCCGGGACCTCGGAGAAGAAGGCGACGAGCTCGGCATGCGTCTGCCGCGGCCGCTCGATCTGCGGCACGTGACCGCAGTCGAGCTCGACGTGGAGGGCATGGGGGAGGGCGTCCGCGACGTGACGTTCGAACGTGATCGGCACGAGACGGTCTCGACGACCCCAGATGAACAGCGCCGGTGGCTGGAGGCTCGGCAGGCGCGTCCAGAACCCGCCCTTGCCGTGTGGCTCGTCGAGGTAGATCTGACGCGCCGCGGCGTAGAACGCGGCGCGTCCGGCCGGCGAGTGGTAGGCGCGCAGGAACTCGTCCACGCCGGCGGCGGCCCAGCCCTCGTCGGCGCCCGGAATCAGCCGGCGTACGATCGCCTCGGTCACCGGGCGCGGCGTGACCTGCACGAGCCCGAGCTCGGGTCGCGTGAGGCGAAGCAACGGCGCCCACGGCCGTCCGCGGCGCCAGGCCAGCGCAGGCGCGAGCAGCCCGAGACCGCCGACGCGATCGGGGTGGCAGAGGCCGAACTCGAGCGCGACCCGCCCGCCGAGGCTGTTACCGATGAGGTGGGCGCGATCGAGCGACAGGGCGTCGAGGAGGGCGAGGCACGCGTCGGCGAAGAATCGAGCGTCGTAGGCTGCGCCGATCGGTTTGTCCGATTCTCCGCATCCGGGCAGGTCGAGGGCGATCACCCGGAAGCGGCCGGCGAGTGAGGCGACGGTGGGCAGGAAGGAGCCCTTCGTCGCCCCGAGGCCGTGGATCGCGAGGACCGCCGGGCCCGTGCCGGCCTCCAGGATCGACAGCCGCCCGCTCGCCGTCTCCACCGTGCGAAACCGCAGGCGCCCGGGCTCGTGGGAGCCGCTTGTCGCGGCCAGGAATCCGATGCCGACGTGCAGGTTGCGCCGGACCGACAGGCGTCCGGACCGGTAGGCGGCCATCCCGGCCCCGAGGTCGCTCGCGATCTGCCCCCACGTCGCGGCGTCCGCGGCGAGCACGGCGTCGGGAGTGCCGCGAACGTCGGTGACCGCGACCGCCCCGTCGTCGCCGAGCACGACGTCGCAGACCTCCTCGCCGTCGGCGAGCATCCGCACGCGGGTCTGGCGCCGGCGGGCGTCGAAGACGTCGGGTTCATACCGGGCGACGAGCGTCTGAATCGAGTCGGCGGCCACCGTTGTCATCGCCGCGGCCCCTGGGCCGGTCATCGAGGAACGACCTCGGAACGGTCCGGATCGGGCGGAACGCTGGAGTCCTCCGTCGGCGCCGGGCCCTCGATCTGCTCGATCGGTCCCAGCTCGCCCTGTCGTTGACGAGCCGCGGGGGGCGGCGCGGCGGGAGTCGACGCCCGATGGTCGGGCTCGACGACGCGCTCGCGATGCGCCTCGAGCATCGCGCGTACGCGGTCGACGGTGAAGCCGGCCGGCGGGTGCGGTCCGCGACGGCGGTTGTGCTTGACGCGCGTGACGCCCGGATCCCAGCGGAAGGCGACGAGGGCGAACGCCGTCGCCGCCACCCCCCAGGCGAGCAGCACACCGAGATGTCCCCAGGGCACGGCGGTCGTGCCGATCACCGGGTTGAACGCGGTCTCGAGGCTGTCGGCGAACGGCTCCACGGGCAGGATCGAGGCGATCGTGTGCAGCCAGCCCGGCGCGTGGTCGATCGGCTCGAACACACCCGAGATGAACAGCACCGGCAGCATCGTGCCCCAGGCGATCGCGAAGGCCGCGTCGGCCCTGGGCACGAGGACGGTGACCGCGAGCCCGAGGGCGCAGAAGCAGAACATCGCCGCCGCGAGCGTCAACAGCACCACGGGAAGGGCGCCCGAGACAATCTCGAAGTCGTAGAGGACATCGCCGACGAGGGCGACGACGACCGCCGAGCACAGCGCGACGAGCGCGGCCGAGCCGAGGCGTCCGGTCATCCAGACCCAGGGCGGCAGCGGCGTCGAGCGGATGCGCTTGAGGATCCCCTCGTCGCGTGCGAGCGTGGTCGAGGTGACCACGCTCATGTAGCAGGCGTTGATGACCGCGAAGGCCATCATCGCCGGCGTGAAGAACTGCGCATACCGGATGCCCCCCCGCGAGCTGACATGCGATCCGGCGTTGAGGAGGTTGACCGCGAGCAGCACCATCAGCGGGATCACGATCGTCGCGAACAACGCGATCGGCGAGCGCAGCAGAATCCGAAGCTGATAGCCGACCTGCGCAGCGGCCATCCGGCTCGCGCGAGGACGGCGCCGTCGTCGGCGCGGCAGCTCAGCCGTGGCCATTGTGCTCGCCTCCCGTCAGCTGCAGGTAGACGTCCTCGAGCGAGGGGTGTGAGACCTCCAGGGCTCGCAGCTCGATGTCCGCGGCGACGGCCCAATTGCACAGCTCCATCAGCGTGCGCGTCGGATCGGTGGTGCGCAACATCAGCCTGCCGTCACGCGGGCTGACCGTCGAGCGCAGCTGGGCCGGAAGCTCCGCGGTGAGCTGATCGCGGGGCAGCAGGAAGCTGACGAGGGTCTCGCGCTTGCCATCGCTGCCGAGGCTGTCGGGCTTGCCCTCGGCCACCACCCGCCCGTCGACGATCACCACGGCCCGGTCGGCGAGATGTTGGACCTCGTCCATGTAGTGCGAGGTCAGCACGATCGTGCGCCCGAGCGTGCGCAGACCGTCCACGATCTGCCATGCCCCGTGACGGGCCGCCGGATCGAAGCCGGTCGTCGGCTCGTCGAGGAAGATGAGGTCGGGGTCGCCCACGAGCGCGAGGGCCAGGTCGACTCGGCGGCGCTGTCCACCGGAGAGGGTCTTGATGCGCGCGCGGCTCTTGCCGTCCAGGCCGACGAGCGAGATGAGCTCGTCCACCGGCAGCGGATGTGGATAGAAGCCGGCGTAGAGCGACAACGCCTCCCCGACCGTGAGCTCGCCGTCGATCCCTGCCGACTGCAGGACGATGCCGATCCGCTCGCGAAGCGCGCGGCCGCCGAGGTGCGGGTCGCAGCCGAGCACGGACACGTTGCCGCCGCTGCGGCGGCGGTGACCCTCGAGGATCTCGAGCGTCGTCGTCTTCCCGGCGCCGTTGGGCCCGAGGAGCGCGAACACCTCGCCCTCCTCGACGCGGAAGCTGATGCCGCGGACCGCGTTCACGGTGCCGTAGCTCTTGAACAGGTCCTCCACCTCGATGGCGGCCATCACGGGCACGCTACGTGTCGCGTCGGCGCGAACCATCGGGACGATTCCCGCCCCGCCGCGGGGCAAGCTACGGAGCGCCGAACCCGAGCGCGGACACCATGTTTCCCCCAGGCGACCTTCATCGGAGAGAGCTACCCATCCGGTCGGCCGTGACTACTCGCTCGCGGCCCGATGAAGCGCGCAGGACACCGATCCATTATGTCGGCCGGTACCGCCGCGTCACGTAAGAGATCGTCAAGCGACCGACGCGCGCCGCGCCGGCGAACCGTCTCGGCTGCCGCTGGCCGACGAGCCGACCGGGGCGATCGACTCGGCGCCCTCGGAGATCGTCCTTGATCTCGTCTTCAGGCTCCGCGACGATCTCGGCATGACGATGATCCTCGTCGACGACGCCGGGCGGGCGCCGGGGACGCCAGCCGCCCTCGAGCGGGTCGGGTGAGCGCTCGATGCTGGCCATGATCGCGACCAACCTCACCCGCCGGCGCGCACGGACCGCGTTCACCGCGTTCGGCATTGCCGTCGGCGTCGGCATGGTGGTCGCGCTGCTCGCCTTCACGAACGGGCTGAACCGGACGGCGGGCCAGCTCGTGCACCTCGGCCAGTCGGCGTTCGGCGTGTTCCAGGCCAACGTGTCCGATCCGACCGCCTCGGTACTGCCGCAGTCCCTGGTCACGCGGCTCGCCGCGCGGGCGGACGTCGCGCGCGTCACGCCGCTCATCCTGATGCCCGATGTCATCAAGGCCGATCCGGCGGCCATCGTGTTCGGCGCCGACCCGCGCGGGTTCTTCTCGCAGGGCCTCGTCGTGACGGCCGGCACCCGCGCCGCCGCGGGTCAGCTGCTCGTCGGCGATCGCCTCGCCGCGATGCTCAACCTGCATCCGGGCCAGCACCTGACCGTGAAGGGCCGCTCGCTGGCGATTGCGGGTGTCTATCACTCCGGGATCCTGTTCGAGGATCTCGGCGCCGTGCTCGGCCTCGCCACCGCGCGGCAGCTCGCCGGGCTGCCGCAGGAGGAGACGGACATCGTCGTTCAGGTCGCCCCGAACGTGAGCGACGCGGCCGCGGCGCGGGCGGTCATGCGCAGCACACCTGGAATCCAGGTCATCTCCGACCCCCAGCAGGCCCTGCGGGCCGGAGCCAACGGCGTGCTCATCTCCAAGGCGGTGCTGCTGATCGCGGCCGTTGCGCTGCTCGTCGGGACGCTGAGCGTCGCCAACACGATGGCGATGTCGGTGGTCGAGCGCCAGAGCGAGCTCGGACTGCTCGGCGCGGTCGGATGGGCGCCGTCGCGCGTGGCCGCGCTCGTGCTCGGTGAGGGGGTGGTGGTGAGCGTTCTCGGGGCCTCGCTCGGGCTACTGCTCGGGGTCTTCGGCGGCCACGCCCTCGTCGACCTGCTCGGCGTCGGCGCGTACATCTCGCCGTCGGTGAGCGCCTGGGTGCTCGGGCGAGGCCTGCTCATCGGGATCGCGATCGGTGTTCTCGGTGCCATCTTCCCGGCCTGGCGGGTCACCCGCATGAAGCCCTTGCGGGTGCTCGAGGGCACGTAGCCCGCGGTCAGGCCGGGTCGGGCAGCACCTCGCCGGGACGGTGCTGGGGCTCCGCCGCGGCGCCCTCGCCGGCCGTCTCCTCGAGTCCGGGCGGGCTCTCGGGAAGTCCGCCACTGAGGAACAGGCCGAGGATGCCGACGAACAGCACCGAGGTGAGCGCGACGCGCAGTCCCGCGTAGCGCGCGTCGCTGTTCTCGTGGACGATCGCCTCGGTCGCCGACGGGCTCACGCCCGCGGCCTTCAGAGCGCTCTCGAGCTGCGCGTCGGACTGGAATGGCACGCCGCCCTGCATCGTGACGCTCGCCTGGTCCTTCACCGATTGCGGGACGGCGCTGTTGCTCTTGATCCCGCTGCTGAGCGACGCGGTGAGCGCGAGGATGAGCATCGAGCCGACCAGCGCCGTGCCGAGGGAGGCTCCGAGGTTGGTGACGGTGTTCTGAAGGCCGCCGACCTCGGGCGCCTCGGACTCGGGAACGGCCGACACGGCGAGGGCACCGAGCTGCGAGGCCATCGCGCCGATGCCGAGCCCGATGAGCAGCAGCGGAATCGTGGTCACCGCGGCGTCGGCGCCGGGGTTCAGGCCGCCGATGAGCACGGCCGTCCCGGCCAGCATGAGGAACGTCCCGATGCGCACCGTGCGGCGCGGAGACGCCTGGGGGAACACGCGCGGGACGCCGATGGCGCTCACCAGCAGAGCGACCGAGAGCGGAAGCAGGCGCAGCCCGGTCTGGAACGCGGACAGACCGAGCACGACCGAGAGGAACAGCGGAATGGTGAAGAACACTCCGGCCTGCATGAAGTACTGGACGCCGAACAGCGACAGCGGGGCGGTCAGCCTCCGGTTCTGCAGCTGGGCGCGGTAGACGAGCGGCTCACCGCCGTGGCGCTCCACGCGGGCCTCCCAGCGCAGCAGCAGCCAGAGCACGATCAGCCCGCCGACGATGAGCCACACGACCGGTGACAGGCCGGCGAGCGAGGGCGCGCCGGGCTTGGCGGTCACCCAGCCCCAGGCGCTCGAGCGCAGGAAGCCGAACACGACCGCCGACAGGCCGACGATCGACAGCAGCGCGCCGACGAGGTCGAGCTTCGCACGCTGCTCCGGGGGCGCGTCGGCGAGGCGGCGGGCCAGCACCGCGATCCCGAGGGCGACCACCACCTCGCCGGCGAACACCCAGCGCCACGAGAACGACGTGGTGACGAAACCGCCGATGATCGGTCCCGCGGCGACGGCGATCGCGCCGGCGGCGGCGATCGCGCCGTAGGCGCCGGTTCGTCGCTCGGCGGGGAAGTTGGCGGCGACGAGCGCCACGACGGCCGGCATGATGAGCGCGGCGCCGATGCCCTCCAGGCCCGACCAGCCGATGATCAGCACGGTCAGGTTCGGCGCAATGGCCGTCGTGAACGACCCCGCCGCGTAGATGATCGCCCCGATCACGAACATGCGTCGCCGTCCGAACAGCGCGCCGAGCTTGCCGCCGGTGAGCATGAGCGAGGCCATCACGAGCGTGTACAGCGTGATCGCCGTCTGGACTCCGGTGACGGTCGTGCCGAGGTCGTTGGCCACCGAGGCGATCGACACGTTCATCACCGAGCTGTCGAGGGCCATCAGGAACTGCGCCGACGCGAGCGTCGCGAGCACGAGCGTCGAGCCGCGCGAGGCCGCGCCGTGGTCGGCCGAGGTGCGGACGCTCATCGGGGCAGTATGGCCGTCAGGGCGCCGGGCGACGGTTCGCGCCGCTCCCGGTCTGCTCGAAGGGGTCGGGGGCCGCGCCCTCCGGCGCCTGGGCCTCGAGGCGCTCCTTTATCTCGCTGAGCGCGCGGCGGGCGTCCTCGCCGACCGTCGGGTAGCGGGGGTCGATCTGCACCAGGGCATGGCCGATCACGGCGGCCGCCGCGAGCCGCGCGAACCACTTGCGGTCGGCCGGGATCACATGCCAGGGGGCCCATTCGGTGCTCGTGTGCGAGAGGGTCTCGGAGATCGCCACCTGGTAGTCATCCCACCGGTCGCGCTCGGCCACGTCGGCCTCCGAGAACTTCCAGTTGTGGTCGGGGAGGTCCAGCCGCCGCAGCAGCCGGATCCGCTGCTCCTCCTTTGACACGTTGAGGAACAGCTTGACGATGCGGATGCCGTTATCGGTGACGTAACGCTCCCAGTCGTTGATCTCGCGGTAGCGCCGCTTCCACACGTCTCCGCGCTTGGCCGCCTCCGGCAGTCGCTGGCGGTCGAGGTTCTCGGGGTGGACGCGCACGACGAGGACCTCCTCGTAGTGGGAGCGGTTGAAGATGCCGATCTGGCCCCGGGCCGGGAGGCGTTTCGCGTAGCGCCACAGGAAGTCGTGATCGAGCTCCTCGACCGAGGGCACCTTGAAGCTGTGGACGTTGACGCCCTGCGGGTTGATGCCGCTCATGACGTGGCGGATCGTCCCGTCCTTGCCGGCCGCGTCGAGTGCCTGCAACACCACGAGCAGTCCCCACGTGTCCTGGGCGGCGAGGCGGGCCTGGTATTCGCACAGCCGCTGGACCCCCTGTTCGAGCAGGCGGACGCCGTCCTTCTTCTTGCTGATGCCGGCCTTGAAGGCCGGATCGAAATCTCGCTCGAGCACGACGCGCGCGCCGGGTGTCACCCGGAACGGCGCGATCACCTTCGCGAGTCGCTTCGCCTCAGCGCTGTCCGCCATCCGCTCATCATCCCAATCAGAGGAGGGGAGGGCACAGGACGGTCGACTAGGGTCCGCAGGCGATGGGCCCGCTGATGGCGACGCGCACCGACTTCACGCTGCAGGCGCTGCGCCAGCTGCGCGACCCGCATCAGTTCAAGTGGTACGCGGTCACGCTGCTGGTGATCGTCATCTACGCCTACGCGAACGAGGTCGAGCGCGGCCGCTGGGACGTGATCGCCGCGGGCCTCGCCGTGTGGCTGGCCGACTGGTTCAACGAGATCGTGAACGCGCTCGTGCTCCAGGTGAGCGACCGCGCGGCGCTGTGGACGGCCACCGGCCCGACGGCGTACCAGATCCTCATCGGGTTGAACGTCGAGATCATGTTCATGTTCGCCCTCGGCGGCATCGTCTACGTCAAGCTCCTGCCGGCCGATCGCGGCGTGCGGATTCTCGGGATGCCGAACCGCCTGGCGGTGGCCCTCGGGCTGTCGCTCACCAGCGTCGCCGTCGAGCTGTTCCTGCACGCCACCGGCACGTTCCACTGGGAGTACTGGTGGTGGAACACGCCATTCGTGCCACTCATCGTCGTCCTTGGCTACCTGTGGTTCTTCCTCTACGCGGCCTGGGTCTACGACGCGCCGACCTCGCGGGCGCGCTGGACGCGAGTCGGTGCCCTGGCCGCGATCGACCTCGCGATGGGCCTCGTGTTCGGCGTCGGCTTCGGCTGGCTGTAGGCGCTCATCGCTGCCGGGCGAGCGAGGCGTGGGCGACGGCGGCCGGCCGGCGCCCGGACGTCATGGCGGCGGCGGCCCGGGCTCCTCGCCGGTGGCGAGCGGTCGACGCGGATCGCGGCTCCACTGCGACCACGAGCCGGGGAACAGCCTTCCCTCACCGAGGCCGGCGTGTTCCAGTGCGAGCAGGTTGTGGCAGGCCGTCACGCCCGAGCCGCAGTAGCAGACGACCGACGCGCCGTCGCGAACCCCGGCCTGCCGGAAGCGCTGGCGCAGCTCGTCGATCGGCAGCAACCGCCCATCGGCGTCGACGTTCTCGCGGCACGGAAGGCTGCGGGCGCCGGGGATGTGCCCGGAGCGCGGATCGACCGGATCCGGCCCGCCGCGGTAGCGCTCAATCGGCCGCGCGTCGATCACGACGAGGTCCGGATCGGCCGCGTCGTCGATCGAGGCCAGGCGCTCGGGCGGGAAGGCGCGAGCCGTGAACGCGGCCCGCGGCCGCTCGACCGCAGCGGACTCGATCGCCCCGTCCCAGGCCGCGAGCCCGCCGTCGAGCAGTGCCGCCTCGTGACCGGTGACGCGCAGCATCCACACGAGCCGGGCGGCGATCACGCCGCCCGCGTCGTCGTAGGCGACGACCCGATCGCCGTCGTCGATGCCGAGCGCCGTCATGCCCTCCGCGAACACGGCGGGGTCGGGCAGGGGATGGCGGCCCGCGTCATCACGAGGTGCCGCGGCGAGCCAGCGATCGAGGTCGACGAAGACGGCGCCGGGGAGATGCCCGGCCTCGTAGGCGGCGCGGCCCGAGCGGCCATCGAGGTACCAGCGCACGTCGGCGAGCACCACGTCGTCGCGGTGCTCGGCGAGCCAGCCGCCGCTGACGAGCGGTGCGATCACACGCCGCAGCTCAGGCGCGTCTCGGCGACGAAGCTGCGCACCTCGCGGGCGAAACGGCCGGGCTGGTCGATCGGGATGAGGGTGTAGGCGTCGTCGACGTACACGACGCGGGCATCCGCCAGCAACTCGGTGAGCCGGCGCGCGTGATCCGGTGGCATCACCCTGTCCTCCGACGCCCACAGGACGAGCGTCGGCTGGGGAAACCCGCGCAGACGTTCCATGGCGTCGAGCAGGTCGGCGCGTCGCGCGCCGCCAGCGTACTTCGCGAGGTCGCGCCGGATCGCGCGATCGGACTGGACCGGGGCGAACCAGCGGTCGGCGATGCGGTCGGGAACCCGTCGCTTGCTCATCCACCCGAGCGCGACGGGCAGGCGCCGAAGCGGCCGCACGCGCATGAGCTGCATCCCCGCGTACAGACCGCCAGGGATGCGCGCGAGCAGCGCGGCGTTCTTGCCCGGGAGGCCGGGCGGGTAGTTCTCGAACGCCTCGCAGGAGCAGATGACGAGGCGAGTCAGGCGATCCGGGCGCTCTCCGGCATAGACGAGCGCCGCCGCATGGTCGCACTGCACGAGCGTGACCCCGTCCAGGCCGAGCAGCTCGAGGAACTCCCCGAGGATCCGGCCGAACCCGCTCAGCGACAGATCGGCGTCGGGGTGCATCGGCAGTCGGTGGCCGCCGAGCGGCAGCGTCGGCACGACGCACCGGTGGTCGCCCCGCAGGGCGTCGACGACCTCGTCGAACAGCGTGCCGTCCATCACCAGCCCGTGGAGGAAGACGAGCACCGGTCCGTCCCCGCCGGTGTCGACGTACTCGATCGGACCGGCGGAGAGCTCGACGACGGGCATGGCGGCCACCTCCTCTAGATAGAGCGCTCTAGTTACGGGGAACGATAGACGATCTCGCGCGGCGACGTGCGCGCGCGACGACCCCGAGGTGGCGGCCGGGTGCTCGACCAGCGAGCCGGGCCGACGGCCCGATCGCCTACAGCCCCGGCGGATGGCGCGCGACGAACCCCGAGGTGTCGGCCGGGGTGCTCGACCAGCGGGTGCCGCCCTCGGCGAGCGCGACGGTGTCGAAGCGCCAGCCGGCGACGTACATGAACGCGTGAACGGCGTTTGCGTACACGGTGATCCACTTGCCCGGCCCCGGGAGGCCCCAGCTTTCGAACGCGGTCGAGTCCAGCGGCGAGCTGACGAGTCCGGCCGCGGCGAGCGCGTAGCTCACCGAGCCCGAGCAGTCGTAGGCGTCGGCGTGGAAGGAGGCGTGCCCGCCGCCGTAGACGTAGGGGAGGGTGGCGATCGCGTTACCGGCGGCGATCACCTGGGCGACCGCCGCGGGCGCGCCGGCGGGTGCCTGGACCATCCCGCCCGTGTCGACCTGGATCCCGTTCGTGCCGGGCGCGCTCTCGCCGACGGGCCCGCCGGCGAGGGCCGCCGCGTTCGCGGCCGCCTCCTGCGCCTCGACGGCCGCCTCCTGTGCCTCGAGCGCGTGTAGCTGGCCCTGCGCCGCGCTCAGCGCGGAAGCGTCGAGCGAGCGGTGGCGAACCTGGAGGATCTCGGCGTGCAGCAGCGCGGCCTGCAGGGCGCCCGCCTGGTTGCGCTGCGCGATGAGCTGGCGGGCGATCCGCTGGTCACGAATCTCCAGGCGGCCGAGGTCGATCGCCTCGCGCGTGACGGCGATGCGCGCGGCTCGCGTGTCGCCGACGACATGGGCGTCCTGATCGCCCATCGCCTTCAGGAAGGCGAGCCGCTCGAGCAGATCCGCGAATCCGTGTGCCTCGAGCACGACGGTGAGCGCGTCCGGTGAACCGCCCTCGTACGTGCCCACCAGGTTGGCGGCCAGCGCGTGCGAGGAGACCTCGAGTCGGTTCTCGAGGTCGACGAGGTGGTTGCGCGCGGCGATGAGCGACTGCTGCACCGCCGTCAGCTGCGCCTCGCTCGCGCTCGCCGCCGACTGCAAGCGAGACAGCCGCGCCTCCGCCGCCGCGAGACCGCCCGACGTCTGCTCGATCTGCGCCGAGTCGGCGGCGATCTGCGCGCGCAGATCGGCGACGCTCGCCTGCTTGGCCGCGATCGAGCCCTGCACGTCGGCCGAGCTGCGCGCCGGGACGCCGCCGGCGAGCAGCGCGCAGGCGAGCGCCGTGGCGGCGAGCAGGGCGAGCCGGACGGCCAGCGATCGGGTCGGTTGGGGAACGGTGACGTGCATGCCAAGGCGCACGCACGGAGGCGTCGCCACGTGGGCGTACAGGTCCGAGCGTGCGGTTCAGACGGCCGCCGGGGACGGCCGCGGCGCGACCCTAGCAGCGTCCGTCCCCCCGTTCGAGCGATTCCCTGCCGCTGCACGAAAACGTGCAGATATGCAGGACGGATGCGCGTGCCCACGTTCTCGGGAGCGCGGCGGGTCCCGCCGAGGCATTCACGCGATCGTAACCGCGTCCGCGTTCGGCGCGGTCACCGTTGTTGGACGAAGGGGCCAGGCGCCGGCGCGGGATGTTCTGTTGGCGGTCCATTCTGCGCGGGGACCGGACGCGCGATCCTGGTTCCTGCGGCGGGAGGTGCCGGGCGCTCACGCGGACCCGCGCCGTGCGGGAAGCTACGGATCAGCTCCGCGCGTGCGTCAGGTGCGGCGTATTTGGGCACCTTTATCGGCAGAATCATTCACGACACGAGGACCGCGAGGTGACGATGAGCGACACCGTTCTGCTTACGGGTGCAACCGGATTCGTCGGCATGGAAGTCATGGCGCGCATGCTCGAACGCGACGACGAGACGCGGATCGTCGCCCTCATCCGAGGTGCGGACCAGGAAGAGGCGACCGCGCGGCTTCACCACGTGCTGCAGACGTTGTTCGACGACCCCGCGGTCCCCGCCGGGCGTGTCACCGCGCTTGCGGGCGACATCGCCGTCGACGGGCTCGGTCTGAGCGAGATCGATCGCCTGCAGGTCCTCGAGCGCGTGACGAGCGTGATCCACTGCGCGGCCTCGATCTCGTTCGACCTGCCGCTCCTGCAGGCGATGAACATCAACGCGGGCGGCGCCGACCGCGTCGCCGAGCTCGCGCACGAGATCGCTCAGCGAGGGCACCTGCGCCGCGTGGTGCACGTCTCGACGGCCTACGTCGCCGGCCGGCATCCGGGCCGCTTCCACGAGCACGAGCACGCCGAGGGGCAGGCGTTTCGCAACAGCTACGAGCACTCCAAGCACCACGCCGAGGCGCTGCTCCGCCAGCAGTACGACCTGCCGCTCGCGATCGTGCGTCCGAGCATCGTCGTGGGGGACAGCCACAGCGGCTGGACGCCGACCTTCAACGTCATCTACTGGCCACTGCGGGCGTTCGCGTCGGGGCGCCTGGAGGAGATCGCGGCCGATCCCGAGGGACGCCTCGACGTCGTGCCCGTCGACTACGTGGCCGAAGGGATCATCGCCGCGCACGACCACGAGCAGGCGTGCGGCACGCTCGCGCTCGTCGCCGGCGATCTCGCGGTCACGAATGCGGAGCTCGCCGCGCTCGCCTCCGAGCACTTCGGGCGCCCAGCGCCCAGGCTCGGGCAGGCCGACGCCGGGCTGCTCCCGGAGGGGGAGGTGTACCTGCCCTACTTCGACGTGCGGGGCAGCTTCGACGACGAGCGCACGCGGACGCTGATCGGCGAGCGCGTTCCGGCTCCCCCGCCGCTGTCGCGCTACTTCGGCACGATCGTCGATTACGCACGCCGCGCCGAGTGGGGGCGCACACCGCTCACCCGCGCCGCGGCGCTGCGCCGCTCGCGCGAGCTCGCGCAGGCCGCGTGACGGTCAGCCGGCGATCGGCACGAGCAGGGAGATGCGCAGCGTTCCCGTCGGGAACGCGGTACCCGTGAACGAGTAGGCCTCGTAGGTGCGTCCCTGATAGAGGAGCGCTCCATGGTCCGGGATCCAGGCCGGACCGGGGGACAGGGTGCTGCTCGGGATCTGCTCGCTGCCGGCCCGCAGGATGACCTGCGCGCCGGTGTAGGCCCGCGTGAGCGCGACGTAGCCCGCGTCGTCCTGGATGGCGGTGACGAACTGCCCGATCGGGTGGCCGTTCACCTGCAGCGTGCCCGATACCGGTGCGAGCGCGAACGGCCCGCCGACATCGTTGACGAGCTGGCCGCCGCGCAGCGCTCGGACCCGCACGATGTGTCGGTGGCTGCGGAAGAAGGTGATGATCGCGGCGCGCGTCATGACCGGATCCGCGGCGGCCACGGCGGCGACGAACGCGGGCGAGCGCGCGATGTAGGCGATCGTCTCGAGCGCGCTGTGGCTCAGCGCCTCGTGCGCGTAGATGCGCTCGGCCACCGGACCAAGGATGTTCGCGACCGTCTGGGCCGGGCTCGATCCGCAGGCGGCGAACAGCGAGGGTGGGGCGAGCAGCGAGATGCGCTGCGCCCCGGTCATGTAAGCGGGTTCGCTGAACGTGCGGGCGACGTAGTCGGCGCCGCCGTAGCGCACCACGCCGCCGGAGGGGATTGCCACCGGCCCCGGCGTGAACGTGCCGGCGAGCTGGTGTCGGCCCTCGCGCACGAGCACGGCCGCGTCGGTGAGCCCGTGCACGACGGCCGCGTAGCCGGCGTCGCCCTGGACGGCGACGGCGAAGCGCCCGACCGTCGCGCCGTCGAGGCGCAGGACACCGGTCGCGCGCGCGATCGCCGGACCCTCGCCGATGTTCACGAGCACGCGGCGGCCCCGCTGGACGCGCAGGAACGCGATCTCCGTGGCACCGGCGAGCGCGCGGGCGGCCTGCGTGGCGGCGAGGGAGTCGCCCGCCGCCACGGCCCGAATGAGCGGGCGCGAGCGCTCGACCTCGACCTGCGCACCGGTGACGACGCGCCCGCCCGCCACTTCGTCGTACGCCCGCATCGCCACCTGCTCGATCGTGTCCATGACCGTCGAGCGGCACCCGGCGGCGAGATCGGCGCCGGATGGGCCGGGACCGACCGAGCCGCACCCGGCGACGAGCGCGGCGGTGAACGCCAGCGCGAGGACGCCGGCGAGGGGGCGCGGGGAGCGTCGCATGCGGTGGCAAGGGTAGCCCGGTCGCGGCAGGCACCCGGTCCCGCCGCGTGAGCGATGGCGTAGGCTGCCGCGCGATGGCCGGCCTGCCTGACGCGCCCGCGGGCTCCGTGCCGGAGCGCCCGCCCGTTCGCGACCGCTCGCCGCTGCGCCGCCTATCGGCGCTGCGCGCGCGGCGCGAGACGCGCTGGGCGGCGGTCGCCGTGCTCGTCGCGATCGTGCTCGCCGGCGGAGCATTGCGGCTGCACGCGGCGAACCGCGACCGGCCGGCGCTGTCGGCCGACGAGGTCGCCTACACGCACATCGCCGACGCGCTGCGGCTCGAGCACCGCTACGGGGCCACGCACGAATCCGACCCCTTCCGCTGGGCACCGGCGACCCCACTGCTGTTCGCGGCCGCGGCCGTCGTCGGCCGCGCCCACGACGTCGGCGGGGCGCACGGGCTGGGTCCGGCGCGCGTGGCGCAGGTGCTCGTCAGCACGCTCACGATCGTCGCCGTGTGGGGCCTCGCCCTCGTGCTCGCCGGCTGGGGCGCCGGACTGCTCGCCGCCGCCGCCATCGCCTTCTACCCGCCGGCGATCCACGACGCCGCGTCGCTGCTGTCCGAGCCGCTCGGTGCGCTGCTGCTCGTGTGCGGGATCCTCGCCCTCGCGCTCGCCGTGCGCCGCGACGACCGCCTTCTGGGCGCCGACACCGACGCGCTCACCCGCCGCCGCACGCTCGCCGCCTACGGCGGCGCCGGCGCCGTGCTCGCGCTCAGCTGCCTCGCGCGCGCCGACATGCTCGCGGCCGCGCTCGTCCTGCCGTGCGTCGTGGTGCTCGGGCGGCGTCACCTCGGCCGGCGGGCCGCCCTGCTGCGTGGCGGCGTGATGCTGGCGACGACGGTCGTCGTGCTCGCGCCCTGGACGCTGTATGCGAGCGCGCGTACCGGTCACCTCGTACCGGTCACCGATGGCACGCAGGACACGGTGTTCATCGCCACCTACCTCCCGGGCAACGGCGAGCTGCACGCCGTCTTCCTTCGCTTCAAGGCGGCCGCCTGCGAGCGCTTCCATTCGCCGTCGGCCTGTAATGACGATCCCCTCACCGTGCCGCCCGCGAGCGAGGTGTTCGCGGTCGTCGCGGCGCAGCGCCCCAGCCTCAGTCACAGCGCGGCGGTGAGCGCCGCCATCCACGAGAACCTGAGCAAGTACCTGCTCGGCGAGCCGCTGCAGTACGTGGGCATGCTCGCCCGCCACTTCTGGCGCCTGTGGGGCGGCTATTTCCTCGGCGCGCTCGGCTACCAGCTCAACACCGGCACGCTGTGGCTGCATCGCCTGCTTGCCCTGCTCAGCGCGGTCGGCCTGCTCGCGGGGCTGTGGCGCTCACGCAGCGTCACGCTCGCCGCCGCGACGGTCGCGCTCGTGCTCCTCACGCTGCTCAACACGTTCTACGTCGCGGAGGCCCGCGACAACGAGCGCATGATCCCGCTGCTCATCGGCGCGGGCATCGCCGGGTGGTTCATGGCGCTCGCCTCCCGCGGGCGCGGCGCGCGTCACGACGTCGCGCCGCCCAACTAGTATGTGGGCCCGTCGCCGACCGCCGTCCCGCCGCCCGGACGGTGCGCGTCGGGAGGGCGGCGCCCCGCCTGCTCGCACACGCGCGGCGGTCCGTCCGAGTCCGCATGGAGCCCCCATCCCACAACCCGACGCCGCGCCCGGCACCGGATCGACCCGTGCTGGTGCTCGGCGCCGGCCCCGCCGGTCTGACCGCCGCCTATGAACTGGGGAAGGCGGGCTGGCCGGTCGTCGTGGTCGAGGCCGACGACCAGGTGGGCGGGCTCGCCAAGACGGTGGTGCGCGACGGCTACCGGTTCGACCTCGGCGGGCACCGCTTCTTCACCAAGGCGCGCGAGGTCGAGGCCCTGTGGCACGAGGTCCTGCAGGAGGAGTTCCTCGAGCGTCCCCGGATGTCGCGCATCTACTGGAACGGACGCTTCCTCGACTACCCGCTGCGCGGGACCGACGTCATCCGCAAGCTCGGTCCCGTCGAGCTCGTGCGCTCGGGGGGCTCCTACCTGCGGGCCACCCTGCGCCGCAAGGGCGAGGAGGACACCTTCGAGCAGTGGGTCTCCAACCGCTTCGGGCGCCGGCTGTTCGAGCACTTCTTCAAGTCCTACACCGAGAAGGTGTGGGGCGTGCCGACGAGCGAGCTGCGCGCCGAGTGGGCGGCGCAGCGCATCCGCGGCCTGTCGTTCTTCTCGGCCGCGCGGGCCGCGTTCCTCGGGAACGAGGGCAACAAGGTCAAGAGCCTGATCGATCGCTTCCACTATCCCCGCTACGGGCCGGGCCAGCTGTGGGAGGCGATGTCCGAGGCGATCGAGGGCTGGGGCGGCGAGGTGCTGCTCGAGTGCGAGGTCACGGGTCTCGCGATCGAGCACGGGCGCGTGTCGTCGATCGAGGCCGGCGGGCGGACGTTCACGCCGTCGCACGTCATCTCCTCGCTGCCGCTGTCGGCCACGGTCAACATGAGCTCCCCGGCGGCGCCGAGCGAGGTGCGCGAGGCGGCGGCGGGCCTGCGCTACCGCGACTTCCTGACCGTCGCACTCGTCCTCGATGGCGAGGACCTGTTCCCCGACAACTGGATCTACATCCACGATCCCGACGTCCACGTCGGGCGGATCCAGAACTACCGCTCGTGGAGCCCATGGATGGTGCCCGATCCGAGCACCGCCTGCGTCGGTCTGGAGTACTTCTGCTTCGAGGGCGACGAGCTGTGGAGCACCGACGACGCCGAGCTGATCGCGCTGGCCGGCCGCGAGCTCGCCGCCCTCGGCCTCGCCGACGAGCAGCGCATCCGGCGCGGCTACGTCGTGCGGGTGCCGCGGGCCTACCCGATGTACGACAGCCACTACGCCGACCGCGTCGCCACGATCCGCGGATGGCTTGCCGGCATCGAGAACCTCCAGCAGGTGGGACGCAACGGCCTGCACCGCTACAACAACTCGGATCACTCCTCCCTGACCGCGATCCGTGCCGTCGACCGCCTCCTCACCGGCGCCGACCACGACATCTGGGCCGTGAACGTCGAGAGCGTCTACCACGAGGAGGATGCCGTCGACGAGCAGCCCTACCGCGCCGCCGAGCTCGCCGTCCCGCCGAGCCCGCCGCGGCCGCCCGCGCCGACGGCGGCGCCCGAGGTCTCGCCCCCGGCGCCCGGGCCGGCTGAGCTGGACGCCGAGCAGGCTTCGCTCCTTCTTCACCGTCCTTGACGGCAATTTCACCCGGACACGCTTATATAGGAGCGTGTCCCCGATCGCCCACCCCATCCTCACGGAGCCCCACGACGCCCCCACCGGGCGCCTGAACGGCGTGCCGGCGCCGCTGGCGCTGGCGCCCCGGTCGCCGGTCGGGACGGTTCCGGAGGGTCCTCACCTGCTCCTGCGGACCGGGGACGAGACCGAGCTCGTCGCGCTGCGCGGCGAGGTGACGCACATCGGGCGCGGTCTGGCCGCCGACGTGCGTCTCGACGACCACCTGGTGTCGCGCCGCCACGCGATCATCGTCGCGGACTCCGGTGGCGTGCGGCGGCTGATCGACGATCGCAGCGCCAACGGGGTCGTGCTCAACGGACGCGTGGTCGCCGAGGCCGAACTGCGCGACGGCGACGTGATCGTCCTCGGGCGCAGCGTCCTGCGCTATTTCGAGCGCTGAGCCGCGCTTCAGCTCATCGCCTTGTCGATCGCGCTCAGCACGCGCTCGGTGGCGAAAGGTTTGACGATGAAGTCCTTGGCGCCCGTCTTGACGGCCTCGAGGACCTTCGTCTCCTGGCCGATCGCCGAGCACATGACCACCCGTGCAGACGGGTCGAGCGCGATGATCTCGCGCAGCGCGGCGATGCCGTCCATCTCGGGCATCGTGATGTCGAGCGTCATGACATCCGGCCGCAGCTCCTTGAAGCGGTCGATCGCCTCGTGACCGTTGGCGGCCTCGCCGATGACCTCATGGCCGCCGCTCGTCAGCGCATCGGCCACCACCTTGCGCATGAACATCGCGTCGTCGACTACGAGCACTCTGGCCATACGCGACTCCTCTCGGTTGTGGGGATGGATGTCATTGTCCAAGCAGTTCGTCGATGCGGACCGCCCACTGGGCGCCGTCGAGCAGCAGGCGACCCCGGGCGAACGGCAGTCCGTTGATGTGCAGGTCGACCGGGTCGTTCGCGAGCCGGTCGAGTCCGACGACGGTGCCGTCGTAGAGGCAGAGGATCTCATCGGCGCTCAGGTGGGTCCGCCCGAGCTCGACGTCCAGCCGCAGCGTCGTATCGAGCAGCCAACCCGACGCGATCGACGACGCGTCGTTCGCGGTCGGCTCGGTGTGCAGACCCTCGAGCGCCGCCTCCATGCGCAGCACGAAGGCCTGCGGCACGAGCTGCACGAAGCGGCCTTCCTCTCCGGCGAGCGTGAACGACGCGCTCGTCACGTACGCGGCCTGCTCGCTCTCCAGCGGGCCGCCGGCCTCGGTCATCTGGTGGGTCTCCGGCGGCGCGAGCTCGACCTCGCGGCCGATGACGGCCGCGGTCGCCGCGGCGGCGGCGGCGAGCATCTGGTTGGCCGCCTCGCTCACGGCGGACAGGGCGAGGGCGCTCAGCGCCCCGCCGGTCTGGCTCTCCTCGCCGGCGCCCATCGCGGCGGCCACGCGGCGGGCGCCGGCCGCAGTGAGCGCGAGCACGTTCCCGCCGCGGACGCCGCCGACGTAGGACACGCTCGACACGACAGCCGGAAGCGGAAGCGCCTCCAGCGGGTCGACCTCGCGAGCGATGATGTGCGCGGTGCCGATCTCCGCCTCGACGCCGAAGCCGCGGAGCGCGTCACCGACGGCGTTGGCCGTGGCCTGCGCGAGGTTGATGATCGCCTGCTCGGCGCTCATTGCAGCCGGCCTCCCTCGATCTGTACGGCCCGTCGCGAGCCCTTGCTGCCGGGCCGCCCCCGGTGCAGCGGGACATCGTCGGCGTACAGCGTCACCGGGCCGGCCGGACCGAGCCGCAGGACATCCCCGACGCTCATCGCGAGCAGCTCGGCAGCCGTCACGTCGATCGACGCGACCTCGGCTCGGACCTCGATGTCGACGATCCCGAGCGCGTCGCGCATGTGAAGGCGCTCGGTGGGATCGCTCCCCGCCTCGGCGGCGTCGGGCTCGGTGAACTTGCCGCTTGCCTCGCTGATCGCCGCGTGGGGCAGCATGACGCGCAGCACGAACGAACGCTGCTCGACCGACACCTCGACGGAGGCGACGAGTGCGGGCTCCGCGGGCGAGGCGATCTGCATGCCCGGGGCCTCCAGCTCGAGCTCGGCGAACATGAGGTCGACGCCGACCGCGTCCTTCCAGACGAACGACAGCTGGTCCACGAGCAGCGCGAACACCCGCCGGGCGAGCGTGAGATCGATCTCGCTGAGGCGGCGATCGGTCACCGGTGTGTGGTTGACCGCGCTGCCCCCGCACAGGCGCTCGATGAGCGTCAGCACGAACAGGCGCTCGAGCGTCATGACGAGCCGCGTGCCGAGCGGGTCGAGCTCGATGATCGCCCAGATCGCATCCTGGCCGGCCTCGGCGACCGCGCTCGCCCAGGCGACCTGGGTGACGCCGATCACCTCCATGTCGACGCTCGCGTGCGTCTCGCCGCTCAGTGCGGTCGTCGCCGTCCGGCAGAACGCCTCGTGGGCGCGACGCAGCTGGCGCTCCTGATCCTTGGTGAAGGTGCTGGGACGCGAGAAGTCGATCGGCGTCACCCGCCGCCCGCGCGGCCGTCGGGTCGCCGCCGACGTCAGGCGGCCGTCGCGCTCCGCTTCAAAGAGTGCGCCGATCTGTGAGTCGGTGAGTTGCTCGCTCATGCGGTCACGGGCTCACGCCGAGGCGGTCGAAGATGCTGGTCAGCCCGCCGGCCGAGGGGATGAACAGGAACGAGGGCGAGCACTCGTGGCGGTCGACCGTGAGCGTGGACTCGATCAGCAGGGCGATCTCGTCCTCGCCGGTGGCGAGCAGCGACGAGGAGAGCAGGCTGTCGAGCATGTCCCGCACGAGCTCCGGCGGGCGCGGCTCGAGCTCGGCGCCGATCATCGTCCCGAGCGCGCGGACGTAGGACGCCCCGAGGATATTCCCGACTTCGGCGACCGCGGAATCGGCGATCTCGTCGCCGACCTCGACGCCGAGCAGGTCGCAGACGGTGCCCACCGTGCCCGTGCCCATGAGGATCATCACCCGCGCCTCCAGGTCGCCGACGATCGGCAGCAGGACGGCGGTCAGCGCGCCCTCTGGGCTTCGCGTCGACGCTACGACCTGGTCGATCGGTATCAGGCGCGCCTGGGCGATGTCGATGTCGACCGGCACGCCGATCATCCTCGACAGCGCGGTGGCCGCGGTGCCCGATCCCACGTTTCCGAGTTCACGCATCGCGTCGAGTTGCAGGTCGGAGAAGGGGTAGGTCACGGGGATCCTTTCGGTGGCCTCAAGCGGTGACCAGGGTGGGGGACAGGGCGCGAGCACCCGCGCTGGCGAGCGCGTCGCAGTCGACGATCAGGGCGATGCCGCCGTCGGAGAGCACCGCACCGCCCGAGACCGCCGCGCTCCCCGCCAGCTCGGGGGGGAGCGGGCGCGTGACGAGCTCGACCTGGCCGATGAGCCGCTCGACCGCGATCGCGACCCGCTGGTCTCCGGCCCGGACGATGACGGCGTGGGTGCTCGGCTCGGCGCTCACGCCGCGATCGAGCACCGCCTCGCCGTCCAGCAACGGCAGCACCCCGTCGGACACGAGCAGCAGTCGGCGTCCCGCCGCCGAGCGAACCGGATGGTCCTCGAGACGCAGCGTTCGCTCGACCCGGTCGATCGGCACGGCGAAGGGGTGCCCGGCGACCTGCACGAGCAGGGCGGACACGATCGCGAGGGTGAGCGGCAGGCGCAGCTGCGTCGTCGTCCCCTCGCCCGGCACCGAGCTGAGCATCACCTCGCCGCCGAGCGACCTCACGGCCTCGCGCACCGCGTCCATCCCGACTCCGCGCCCGGAGATGTCGTTCATCACATCGAGGGTCGAGAAGCCCGGACTGAACAGGAGCTCGATCGCCGCCGCCATATCGACCTGCTCGCCGGCGGCCACGAGGCCGCGCTGCGCAGCTCGTCGCCCCACGGCGGCCGGATCGACGCCGCGCCCGTCGTCGCGTACGGTGATGATGACGCTTCCACCGGCGTGGCGCGCACCGATCTCGAGGACCCCGGTCGCGGGCTTGCCGGCGGCGACGCGCTCCTCTGCGGACTCCAGACCGTGGTCGATCGCGTTACGCACCAGATGCACGAGCGGGTCCCCGAGCGCGTCGACGACCGTGCGGTCGAGCTCGGTGTCGGACCCGGTGAGGCGCAGCTCGACGGCCTTGCCAAGTCGAGCGGAGAGGTCACGCACGAGTCGGGGGAGACGCAGGAACACGGCCTCCACCTCGATCATCCGCACCTGCATGACCATCGCCCGCAGCGCCTGCGAGCTGCGGTTGAGCTCCTGCATCGCCTGGGCGATGCCCGGGACCTCCGAGCGGGCGACGAGCGCCTCGAGCTGCGTGCGGTGCACGACGAGCTCGCCCATCACGCCCATCAACTGGTCGAGGCGGTCGGCCTCGACGCGCACCGTGCTCATGACCCGCGACCCCGCCGGGCGCTGGGCGGCGGCGGGCACGTCGGCCGAGGGTCGCGGAGCGCTCGCGGGCGGGGCGGCGGGCTCGGGGGTGTCGTCGCCCTCGGGCGTGCCGGCGTCGTTCGCGGGGCCGTCGTTCGTGGGGTCGCTCGGCGGGGACGGATCCGGCGACGCCGCGGCCGAGGGGTCCGCCGCGGTGACGTCCGCCGTGGGGGCGGCGACCGCGTCGGCGTCGCTGCCGCGGGGGATGATGCTCACCGAGGCGACGCCGTCGACACCGTGGGCGGCGCGCAGCAGCGCGTCGTCCTCGTGAATCGTGTCGAGCACCACCTGGACGACGAGCCCGGTGAACTCGTCGACGGCGCGTTCGGTCGGGCGCGACGCGACGATGCGGCCATGTTCGGCGAAGGCGGCGAGCAGCATGTACGCCCGTACCGAGGGCATCGCGACGTCGTCGGCGAGGGTGACGGTGAGCGCGACGCCCTCAGGATGCCCGCCGTCGGGTATCACGAGCGCCGGGTCGGGCGGCGGCTGATCGTCGCGCCGCGTGCGCACGAGCGAGCGCAGCCGTTCGACGAGCGCGGTCGGATCGATGTGGTCCTCGCCGCAGTCGTCGATCGAGTCGACGGCGGCCGAGAGCGCGTCGAGGCACTCCAGCAGCGCGTCGACGGCGTTACGCGAGATGCCGTCGCGACGCTGACGCAGCAGCTCGAAGACGTCCTCCATGTTGTGCGTCAGCTCGGACATGCGCGTGAAGCCCATCGTCGCGCTCATGCCCTTCAGCGAGTGGGCGATGCGGAAGACCTCGTCGACGCGCTCGCGGTCGCCGGGCGTCTGCTCGAGCGTGACCACGGCGAGGTTGAGCTCCTGCAGGTGCTCGCGGCACTCGGCGATGAACATCGGGAGGTACTCGTCGGTGTCCATCAGCGCTTGCGGTAGTTGAAGGGGAACTCGGACGTGAGCCCGAGGCTCGCCGCGTTGGCGACGCGCTCGGTGGCGCCGACGACGAGGTATCCGCCGGGGCGCAGCGAGTCGACGAGGCGGGCGTGCAGCGCGTCGCGCACGGCCTCGGTGAAGTAGATCGCGGTATTGCGGCACAGGATGAGGTCGTAGGCGTGGCGACGGGGCGCGAAGCGCAGCAGGTCCGCGGCCTCGAACGACGTCACGGCGCGCAGCTCGTCTCCCGCTCGCCAGCCCGAGGCGGTGCGTTCGAACCAGCGCGCCAGCGCGTCCGGCGGTGCGTCGCGGGCATCCTCGTCGCTGAACTCACCGGTGCGGGCGAGTGCCACCATGCGCTGGTCGATGTCGGTGCCGCGGATCGCCAGGGCGGCGGCCGGGGCGCTCGTGCGGCACACGGCCGCGAGCGTGTAAGCCTCGGCCCCGAAGGAGCTGCCGGCGCTCCAGGCGCGGATCCGCCCGGGCTCGGCGAGCTGCGGCAGGATCTCCGCCGCGAGCTGCTCCCACTGCTTCGGATTGCGCCACAGCTGGGAGACGTTGATCGTCACGCGGTCGACGAGGTGGTCGAGCTCGGCGGCGTCGGTGGCCAGCAGGCGCAGGTAGTCGGCGAGGCGCGGCGTGCCTCGGCGCTCGGCGAAGCTGCGGATCCGGCGCTCCATCTGATTGCGCTTGTACTGCGAGAGGTCGATCTCGCACAGGCGGCGGACGCCGACACAGAACGTGACGTACTCGTCGATCGCGGTGGCCGGGAGCGCGCTCACGGCGCCGCTCCCGCGCAGATCGCGCTCGACAGTGCGCTCAGGTCGAGCTCCTCGTCGGCCAGCCGCTCGCCGACGATCGCCCGCGGCATTCCGTAGACGACGCAGCTGGACTCGGCCTCGACGAGCACGCGACCGCCGGCGTGATGGACCGCGCGGGCGCCCTCCAATCCGTCGCGGCCCATGCCGGTGAGGACGACGAGCAGCACGCGCTCTCCCCACACCCGCACGGCGTCGACGATCGTGAGGTCGGCGCGCGGGCGCAGCCCGCCGATCGCCTCGTCCTCGCTCACGCGCGCTCGGCCGTCCTCGGTGAGGCGAAGGTGGCTGCCGCCGGGCGCGAGGAGCACGCGGTCGGGACCGATCGCGTCGCCGTTGGCGGCCTCCTTGACGTGCAGCGCACAGCTGCCGTCGAGTCGGGCGGCGAGCGAGGCGGTGAAGCCGCTCGGCATGTGCTGGACGATGAGGGTCCCGCGCCCGAGGCTGTCCGGCAGCTCGGGCAGCAGCTGGGCGAGCGCGCGCGGACCGCCGGTCGAGCAGGCGATGATGACGACGCGGGTGGCCGTGGCGGTGGCCTGACGCCGCCAGGGCGCCGGCGGGCGCGCCGGCGCGGAGCGCGCCACCGGGGCCGCCGCAGGCGCGGACGCACCGGCCGCCGCTGCCGATCCGGGCCGCCGGAGCTTCGTCTCGGCCGCGGCATGCACCTTGCTCTCCAGCTCGCGTACGAACGCGTCGAGCCCGCTCTGCGCGGCGGGCTTGGCCACGAGCTCGAAGGCGCCCTCGGCGAGCGCGTCGACGGCGCGTACGCCGTAGGAGGGCGAGAACGCCGATACGACGACGACCGGGATGTCGATGTGGCGCTGGCGCAGGGCGCGCAGCACGCCGATCCCGTCGCGGCCCGGCATCGCCAGGTCCAGCGACAGCACGTCCGGTCGCTCGCGTTCGCACATGGCGATCGCCTCGTCGCCGTTCGCCGCGACGCCCACGATCTCGGTGTCGGCGCCGCTCAGCGCATCGGTCAGCATGCGCCGCATGAAGGCCGAGTCGTCGGCCACGACGATGCGATGGGGAGCCGCGGTCGTCACGGCCCGCTACGCCGCGAGCCCGAGCTCGCGGTCGGAGACGAGGCCCCGCGCGTCGAGCAGGACGACGAGCCGGTCGCCGACCTTCACGATCGCCTCGAGCGCGCCGCTGCCCGGGACCGGCAACGGCTCGGTCTGCCCGGCCTGCAACGTGAGCACCTCGGCGACCTCGTCGACGACGATCCCCGCGCCGGCGCCCTCCGTCTCGATGATGATGATCTTGCCCGGTTCGTTGGCGCTCGCTCCCAGCTCGAGGCGGGCGGCGAGATCGACGACTGGGATGATGCGGCCGCGCAGCGAGATCACCCCACGGATCCAGGCGACGTGCGAGGCGACGGCGCGCGGCTCGACGTAGCGGATGATCTCCTGGACCTGGGTGATCGGGAGGCCATATTCCTCGTCGCCGAGCGAGAACACGACGATCTGGTCGGGAACGCCGGACTGGTGTTCGCTCGGGCTGGCCACCTGGTGTCTCCTTGTCGTTCGGCGAGGCTCCGCGGGAAGGGTGCGCTGGGGGCCCGCGCGGGGCCTCCCCCGCATACATCGGCAGCTCGGTGTGGAACTTTGGCGCCGTTTGAGCGATTCGATCGCCCGTCCAGCGCCGGCCCGGCGCCGCTCAGCGGGGCGCGGCCAGCGCTTCGACGGCCGCAGGGGGGCGATCGCCGGCGATGCGCGTCACATCCCGCGCGGTCACGCCGACGAGCTGGGCCACGACGGCCTCACGCGGGTTGCTGGGCGCCGCAAGCGCGACCGTCTCGGCGGCCCGCGCCGCGAGCCCGCGCGCCTCGTCGTCGCGCGACCTGAGCAGCCGCACGGCGCGCGCGAGCAGCCGTACCGCCTCCACCTCGTGCTCGGGCAGCGCCCCGTCCTCGCCGGCCGAGATGCGTCCAAGCGCGATCCGCAGCAGGCTGAGCAGCGAGTTGCCGAGCAGGCGCAGATGCTCGGCGCGCTGCACCTCGGCCTCGACCGCGCGGTGCTCACCGCGGCGGCGCGTCAGCCGGACGATCCTCCGGGCTGATTCGCGCGCGTCGGCGACGGCCGCGAGCTGGCGATGGAGGTGCTCGCTCGTCTGGAGCATCCACGGCGCGTCGACGCGCCGACCGAGGTCGAGCAGGCGCACGAGCTCGTCGAAGGTGTCGGCGAGCACGCCGAGCGCCTGGCGCTCTGCCCCGCGCATGACGGCCAGCGGGTCGGGTGGGAAGAGCAGCTGGCTGAAGACGAGCGCCACGCCGCCGCCGACGAGCGCGTCGACGATCCGCTCGGACCCGGTGCCGCTGCGCCGCAGGGCGATGACGAGGATGGCCGACGCGGCCGCCTGGTTGACGAACACCGCCCCCTGTCCGACGAAGCCCCAGCCGAGCGCCACGGCCACGTTCATGGTCACGAACGTCACGACGCCGATCGACAGCGCGTCGGTGCCGAGCCACTCGTGCAGGCCCTCGCCGATGGCGATGCCGATGCAGACGCCGAGGATGATCTGCAGCGCGCGGGGACCGCGCTGGCGGGCCATCGCCCCGAGCGCGATCGCGGCCGCGATCGGGGCGAAGAACGGCTGGGGGTGACCGAGGAGGTCGTGGGCGATGTACCACGCCGCGGCGGCGGCGAGGGCGGTCTGCAGGATCGGCCACCACGCCGCGCGCAGTCGCCCGAGCGCCTCGGCCAGATGGCGGTGCGCCTGTGCGGCCGCTCCCACGCAGGCTCCTACGGCGGACCGCCGGGCTCGGCCGGCGCGAGCGTCTGTACCTCGTAGCCGGCGCGCGCGAGCGCGGCGAGGATCTCGCCGGCATGATCGGTGCCGCGGGTCTCCAGGACGAGCTCGACGCCCGTCTGGCGCACGTGCAGCGGGACGGCCTCGCGCACGTGCTCGACGCTGAGCACGTTCGCTCCCGCCTCGGCGACGAGCGTCAGCAGCCCGGCGAGGCCTCCCGGTCGGTCGGAGATCCGCGTGTAGCAGCGCAGTCGCCGCCCGGCGCCGGTCTCGTGCCGTTCGGTGACGAGCGAGAGCAGCCCCGGGTCGACGTTACCGCCGGACAGCACCACGACGGTGGGGCCGTCGTCGACCGGACCGAGGACACCTCCGAGCAGCGCGGCCACGCCGACCGCGCCCGCGCCCTCGACGACGAGCTTGGACCGTTCGAGCAGCCAGACCATCGCCTCGGCGACATCGTCCTCGGCGACCACGCACATCTCGTCCACCCAACGCTGCACGAGCGGCAGCGTGAGCGCGCCCGGGCGCTTGACGGCGATGCCGTCGGCGATCGTGGGCCGGATCGCGGGCGCCGCGTCGCTCGCATCGCGCCAGGCGCTCGCGAACGGCGCGCACGCCTGCACCTGCACGCCGACCACCGTGACGCTCGGCCGCACGGACTTGATCGCGCCCGCCACGCCGGAGATGAGGCCGCCGCCGCCCACCGGGACGACGACGCGGGCGAGGTCGGGCACATCGGCCAGCAGCTCGAGCCCGAGCGTCGCCTGCCCGAGGATGATGTCGGGGTCATCGAAGGGGTGCACGAAGTGGGCGCCGGTCTGTAGCGCCCGAGTCTGCGCGGCGGCGACACAATCGTCGACCGAGTCGCCCTCGAGGCGCACGATGCCCCCGAATCCGCGCACCGCCGCGACCTTCGACACCGGAGCATCCCGGGGCATGAAGACCTCGCAGGGCACCGCGTGCACCCGGGCCGCGTAGGCGAGCGACTGCCCGTGGTTGCCGGCGCTGCCGGCCACGACGGCACCCGGTCGGGCGACGGAGCCCAGCTTGGACAGGGCCCCGCGCAGCTTGAAGGACCCGGTGCGCTGCAGGTTCTCCGCCTTCAGCAGGATGCGCCCACCGGTGCGCTCCGACAGGCTGTTCGAGGAGAGCACCGGCGTGTGGCGGACGATCTCGCCGAACGACCGCGCGGCGGCGTGGGCGTCGCCGGCCGCGAGCCGCGCGGCCACGCGCTCGGACTTCTCCTCGGGCGTGCCGGTCTCGGGTGCGTCGGTGCCGGCGGAGGTCATCGAGCCGCATCGTCTCACTCCCGCCGGCCGGGGGCGACCACTCGTCTGATAAGACTCCGCGGCCTCGCCCCGCCAGTCATGTCCGTGAGCCCATCCGACACCCCGACGGCCCCGCCCGTGGCGCGCCTGGTGATCTCCTGCCCCGACCGGCCCGGGATCGTCGCCGCCGTCTCCGGAGCGCTCGCGGGCGCCGGCGCGAACATCACGCAGTCCGACCAGTACTCGACCGATCCCGAGGGCGGCGCGTTCCTCATGCGCATCGAGTTCCACATCGACGTTGCGGCGCGCGAGCGCTTCGCCGACACGTTCGCCGAGATCGCCGAGCGCTTCGGCATGCGCTGGCGGATGTGGCATTCGGGCGAGCGCAAGCGCGTCGCGCTGATGGTCTCGCGCCACGAGCACTGCCTGCTCGACCTGCTCTGGAGATGGCGGCGCGGTGAGCTCGACTGCGACATCCCGCTCGTCGTCTCCAACCACCCCGACCTGCGCGACGAGGTCGCGCTCTTCGGGGTCCGCTTCGAGCACATCCCGGTGGGCAAGGACGGAAAGGCGCAGGCCGAGCAGCGGCTGCTCGACGTGCTCGACGGCCACTACGACCTCGTCGTCCTGGCCCGCTACATGCAGATCCTCAGCGGCGACCTGCTGGCCCGGCTCGGTGCGCCGGTGATCAACATCCACCACTCGTTCCTGCCCGCCTTCGCCGGCGCCGATCCCTACACGCGCGCGCTGCGCCGGGGCGTGAAGGTGATCGGCGCCACCGCGCACTACGTCACCGAGGACCTCGACGAGGGCCCGATCATCGAGCAGGACACGGCCCACGTGTCGCATCGAGACACCGCCGAGTCGCTGACCCAGATCGGCCGTGACGTCGAGCGCACCGTGCTGGCGAGGGCGGTGAAGTGGCACCTCGAGGACCGCGTGCTCGTGTCGGGCTCGCGCACGATCGTCTTCGCCTAGCTGACGCGAGCGGTCGGCGCCGACCGGCGGCCGCCGCCGCAGTGGGGGCTACGCTGATGGCCGTGGAGTTGCTCGTCGCCAGCGGCGCGGCCCGCCCCGGCGGGCCCGCCACCACGCCGCGCCGCCTGGCCGTCATCGACCTCGGCTCGAACTCGTTTCGGCTCGTCGTGTTCACGGCCGCGGCCGACGAGGGCTGGTGGAAGCGGACCGACGAGATCTACGAGCCGGTGCGCATCGGCGAGGGCCTGGGCAGCGCGGACACGCTCGCCCGAGCCCCGATGGAGCGCGCGCTGGCCACGATCGACGTGTTCGCCCACTTCTGCCGCGCGAGCGCGCTCGCCGGCGACGCCGTCGATGCCGTCGCCACGAGCGCGATCCGCGACGCGCGTAACGCGGACGAGTTCCTCGCGCTGGCGCGAGAGCACACCGACCTGCCGATTCGCGTGCTCAGCCGCGAGGAGGAGGCGCGCTACGGCTACCTCGCGGCGATCAACTCCACGACGCTGAGCGACGGAAGCGTGCTCGACCTCGGCGGCGGCAGCATGCAGCTCGTCGGCGTCGAGGGGCGCCTCCCGCGAGCATCGGGGTCCTGGCCGCTCGGCGCGGTCCGCATGACGGAGCGCTTTCTCTCGGGGAAAGGGCCGGCCAAGCGCCGCCAGCTCGACGAGCTCGCCGCCCACGTGCGCGCGACACTCGCCGACGTGGATTGGCTGCCCACCGGCGGCCGGCGGCTCATCGGCGTCGGCGGGACGGTGCGCAACCTGGCGGCGGCCGCGCAGCGCGCCGCCGGCCTGCCGACGTTCGGCGTCCAGGGCGAGCTCATCGAGCGGGGGGCACTCGAGGCGCTCATCGAGCGCCTCTCGGCCCTGCCGCCGGCCGAGCGCGGCGACGTGCCGGGGATCAAGCCGGCCCGCGCCGATCTCATTCTCGCCGGCGCCGTCGTCGTGCACTCGGTGCTCGAGCTCGGCGACTTCGACGCGATCGAGGCGACCCAGGCCGGGCTGCGGGAGGGCATCTTCTTCGAGCGCTACCTCGCCGAGCGCGATCCGCCCCTGTTCGAGGACGTGCGGCGGGCGAGCGTGCGCAACCTCGCCGCGCAGTACCACGCCGACAGCGCCCACACCGAGCACGTCGCCGCGCTCGCGCTCGGGCTGTTCGACGACCTCGCGGTGGCCGGCCTGCACGACGGGGACCCCGTCGAGCGCGAGCTGCTGGAGGCGGCGTGCGTGCTGCACGACATCGGCATGTCGGTCGACTACGACGATCATCACAAGCACACGCGCTATCTCATCCTGAACGCCGGCCTGCCGGGCTTCTCGCCGCGCGAAGTGGCGCTCGTGGCGCAGACCGCGCGCTACCACCGTAAGGGGATGCCCGATCCCGGACCGCTCGCCGCGCTGTTCGACGACGACGACCGGCGGCGGTTGGACCGCTGCGCGGTGCTCCTGCGGCTCGCCGAGGGCCTCGAACGCTCACGCGACCAGATCGTGCGCGAGGTGCGCATGACCCGCACAGGAGACGAGGTGGCGCTGCAGCTCGTCGCCGATGGCGAGATCGCGGTGCCGCGCTGGGCGGCGAGCCGCGAGACCGAGCTGTTCGCCCGCGCGTTCGGGGTCTCGCTGCGGGTGGCCTAGACGAGCTCGCGGGTCGCGCCGCGGCGGCCGGCGCCCGGCTGCGCGCGAGCCTCCGGTCGGCGCACCCGGGCCTGGTAGACCTTCGTATACCCCACGTCGAAGCCGTGGCGGGCGGCCCGCAGGTACAGGCGCCAGATGCGGGTGCGCTCGGGGCCGGCGAGGCGCTCGGCCTCGGGCAGGCGCTCGTCGAGTCGCTCGTGCCAGTGGCGCAGCGTCTCGGCGTAGTCGGACTGGAACCCCTCGACGTGCTCGACGTGCAGCCCGGCGCGCTCGAACGCGAGCTGCACGCGCGAATACGGCAGCGGCTCGCCATCGGGGAACACGTAGCGCATCGAGATGGCGTCGTCGAGCGGGTCGTCGGTCGGATCGGTGACGGCGATCCCGTGGTTGAGGATCGTCCCACCGGGCCGCACGAGCTGGCCGAGCGCGGCGGCGTAGCGGTCGATCTGGGCGGCGCCGACGTGCTCGACCATGCCGATGCTGGCGATCGCGTCGAACGGTCCGTCGGCCAGCACGCGGTAGTCCTGCTCACGAATCTCGATGCGGTCGGCGAGCCCGGCGGCGGCGACGCGCTCGCGCGCGAGGTGGGCCTGCGCGGAGGAGAGCGTGATGCCGACCACCTCGACGCCGTAGTGCTCGGCGGCGTGGATCGCGAAACTGCCCCAGCCGCAGCCGACATCGAGCACGCGCTGCCCCTCCTGCAGGCCGAGCTTGGTGGCCACGAGGTCGAGCTTGGCGAACTGCGCCTCCTCGAGGCTCTCGGCGCCGCGCGAGAAGAGCGCACAGCTGTAGGTCATCGAGTCGTCGAGGAAGAGCGCGAAGAACTCGTTACCGACGTCGTAGTGGTAGCGGATGGCGTCCGCGTCGCGGGCGATGCTGTGGCGCTCGCCGTCGAGGCGCAGCTCCAGGCTCGGCGGCTTGGGGATGCCGGCCGGCAGCGCGGCCACGGCGGCGCTCGCCATCAGGCCGAGCCGGTTGGTGAACGGGATCTGCGGCGGCTCCCAGTCGTCGACGACGAGGAACGCGGCGTCGAGGTCGTCGACGCCGAGCGACCCCTCGACATAGGCGCGGAAGAGGCCGAGGGCGTCGGGTGAGCGCAGGAAGTGGGCGAGGGCCGAGGGGTGGCGGACCTCGAACGTCGGAGCGGACGGGATCGTGGCCGCTACGTCGCCGCCGTCCCAGAAGCGGACGGCGAACGGGCGCTCGGGGAGGGCCCGTGCGATCTCGCGCCGCAGAGGAAGCGTGAGGGGAACCGACATCGCGGGCCACAACCTAGCGCGTGGCGACCGGTAGTCGCGGAGCCGGCCGGGGCGAGGCGGCTCGCGGAGTCTCGGCGGACGCGTCCGAGTCCCACGGGCCAGGGGTGCATCCCCCGGGGGTCAGTGGTCGAGCGCGCCGAGCAGCCGTTCGAGGTCGCTCTCG
Organism: uncultured Solirubrobacterales bacterium; assembly: GCA_963710725.1. Taxonomy (GTDB): domain Bacteria; phylum Actinomycetota; class Thermoleophilia; order Solirubrobacterales; family Solirubrobacteraceae; genus CAVQBJ01. Next base: position 149,697 of record CAVQBJ010000002.1, read on the forward strand.
TCGTTCCAGGCCCCGACCGAGGCGCGCAGCCACTGCCCGCCGGGCAGTGACCGCAGGACGATCCCGGCCTGCGCGAGGCGCTCGCGCTCGCCGTCGGGGTCCGCGCTCGAGAACGACACCAGCGTCGTCGCGTCGCGGCGGGGGACCGTGCGGCCGGCGGCGACGAGCCGCTCGGCGAGCGTCGCGGCGAGGCTCGCCGCCTGCTCGTGGACGCGGGTCCAGCCGAACTCCGCGAGCAGCGCCACGGCGGCACCGGCGGCGGCCACCGTCTCGGCGCTCAGCGACGCGGTGTCGAAGCGGCGGGCGTCGGGGTGCAGCGTGGCCTCGAGTCCCGCGCCGCCGTCGGCGAGGTTCGCGTAGCCGCGGCGCGTGACCGCGAGGCGCTCGCGCAGCGCCGGGCTGACGTACAGCAGTCCGGTGCCGTCGGGGCCGCACAGCCACTTCTGCCCCGCGGCCGCGTAGGCGTCGCAGCCGAGCGCCTGCAGGTCGACCGGCACCGCGCCGGCGCCCTGGGCGCCGTCGAACACCACCGGGATGTCGAGCTGCGCGAGCTCGGCCGGCGCGATCGCGCCGCGCGTCCAGTTGACGTGCGAGCACGCGACGACGGTCGTGGCCGCGGTGACGGCACTGGCCAGCTCGCCGAACGGAGCGACGCGAATCCGCGCGCCACGGACGTCGCGCGCCACCTGCAGGGCACCGAGCAGCCCGGGGTGCTCCTCGTCGCTGGTGAGGATCTCATCGCCCGCGCGCAGGCCGAGGCCGTCGAGCACGATCGCCAGGCCTTCGGTCGTGCACGTCGTGAGCGTGAGATCCTCGCTCGAACAGCCGAGCGCCGCGGCGTATCCGTCGCGCAGGGCGGCGCTCAGCTCCGCGCGGCGCTGGAAGTGCGCGTGCGCGCGACCGTCGATCAGCTCGCGCTCGAGCTCGGTCACGGCGGCCTCGACGGCCAGCGCCGGGAGTGGCCCGTCGGTGCCGGCGTTCAGGTACGCCACGCGCCGGAGTACCGGGAACGCCTCGCGCAGGGCCGCAATCTCCACGGGCGCGAATATAGCCGCCGCCGCGGCCGCGACCGACCCGCTAGGGTCCGGCGATCGCCAGCACCGTCGAGCAACCCCTGTGGGAACCGTCAGCCGAGCGCCGCGAGCGCGCGACGCTCACGCGCTTCATGCGCTGGGCCGGCGAGCGCGAGGGGCGCACGTTCGCCGACTACGACGAGCTGTGGCGCTGGTCGGTGGACGAGCTCGAGGCGTTTTGGGCCAGCGTGTGGGACTTCTGCGAGGTCCGCGCCTCGGCGCCGTATGAGCGCGTACTTGCCGACCGGCGGATGCCCGGCACGCGCTGGTTTCCGGGCGCGCGGCTCAACTACGCCGAGAACCTGCTGCTCGGCCACGACCCCGAGGACGTCGCGGTGTGGCATGCCTCGGAGACCCGGCCGCTCGCGCAGCTGCGCTGGGGCGAGCTCACCGAGTCGGTGGCGCGGGTGGCCGCCGGCCTGCGCGCGCTCGGAGTGGGGCGCGGCGATCGCGTCGTCGCCTACATGCCGAACATCCCCGAGACGCTCGTCGCGTTCCTGGCCACGAGCAGCCTCGGCGCGATCTGGTCGAGTGCCGCCCCGGAGTTCGGCGCGCGCAGCGTCATCGACCGCTTCGCCCAGATCGAGCCGAAGGTCCTGCTCGCCGTCGACGGCTACCGCTACTCGGGTCGGAACTTCGACCGCACCGAGGCGCTCCAGGGCATTCTCGCCGAGCTGCCGACGGTGACGAGCACCGTGCTGCTGCCCTACGCCGACGCCGACGCCGATCCCACCGCGCTGCGCGGCGGCATCGGCTGGTCCGAGCTTCAGGCCAGCGGCGAGGGCGCCGAGCTGCAGTTCGAGCAGCTGCCCTTCGACCACCCCCTGTGGGTGCTCTATTCCTCGGGCACGACCGGCCTGCCGAAGCCGATCGTGCAGGGGCACGGCGGGATCCTGCTCGAGCAGCTCAAGAAGGGCCATCTCCACCTCGACCTCCAGCCCGGCGACCGGATGTTCTGGTTCACGACGACCGGCTGGATGATGTGGAACTTCCTCGTCGGCTGCCTGCTCACCGAGGCGGCGATCGTCATGTTCGACGGAAACCCGGCGCACCCGGACCTTGGCGTGCTGTGGGAGCTGGCCGCGCGCACGCGCATGACCTGCTTCGGGACGAGCGCCGGGTTCCTGATGAGCTGTCGCAAGCAGGGCGTGCGGCCGGCGGCCGATCACGACCTGAGCGCGCTGCGGGCCGTCGGCTCGACCGGATCGCCGCTGCCGCCCGAGGGCTTCCAGTGGGTCTACGACGAGGTCGGCGAGGACGTGTGGCTGTTCTCGACCAGCGGTGGCACCGACGTGTGCACGGCCTTCGTGGCCGGCTGCCCGCTGCTGCCCGTCTACGCGGGCGAGATCCAGTGCCGGGCGCTCGGGGCGGGCGTCGCGGCCTACGACGACCAGGGCCGAGCGGTCGTCGACGAGGTCGGCGAGCTCGTCATCACCGAGCCGATGCCCTCGATGCCGCTGTTCCTGTGGGGAGACGCGGACGGCTCGCGCTATCGCGAGAGCTACTTCGACATGTTCGAGGGCGTGTGGCGTCACGGCGACTGGGTCCGGATCACGCCGCGCGGGGGCGCGGTCATCTACGGCCGTTCGGACTCGACGATCAACCGCCAGGGCGTGCGCATGGGCACGAGCGAGATCTACCGGGCGGCGACCGCCGTCCCCGAGGTCGTCGACGCGCTCGTCGTCGACGTGCCGCGCGACGGCGGTGAGCTGTGGATGCCCCTGTTCGTCGTCCTGCGCGACGGCGTCACGCTCGATGACGACCTCGTCGCGCGCATCAAGGGCCGGATCCGCGAGGACTGCTCGCCGCGGCACGTGCCGAACGAGGTCCGCCAGATCGCGGAGATCCCGCGCACCCTGTCGGGGAAGATCCTCGAGGTGCCGGTGAAGAGGATCCTCATGGGCACGCCTCCCGAGCGGGCCGCGAGCATCGAGTCGCTCGCCAACCCCGACGCGCTGCGCTACTTCGTGGACCTCGCGAGCGAGCTGAACGCCGGGCCCTAGCCTCACAGGCCGAGCGAGCGCCCGACGATCTCCTTCATGATCTCGTTGGCGCCGCCGTAGATGCGCGTCACGCGCGCATCGACCCACGCGCGAGCGATCGGGTACTCGCGCATGTAGCCATAACCGCCGTGCAGTTGCAGGCAGCGATCGGTGACGCGCCCCTGAAGCTCGGTGCACCACCACTTGGCGATCGCCGCGTCCTCGGCGGTGAGGGTCCCGGCGTCGAGCGCCTCGGTGCAGCGGTCGACGAACACGCGGGCGATCTGCGTCTCGGAATGCATCTCGGCGAGCGCGAAGCGCGAGTGCTGAAACGCGCCGATCGGCTGTCCGAACGCGGTGCGCTCGCCGACGTAGGTGCGCGTCCATTCGATCGCCGCCTCGGCCGCGGCCACTGCCGCGGCGGCGATCGACAGCCGCTCCTGGGGGAGGTTGGCGACCAGGTAGGCGAAGCCCTGCCCCTCCTCGCCGAGGCGGTTGGCGAGCGGGACGTGCACGTCGCTGAACGAGAGCTCGGCCGTGTCCTGTGCGTGCTGGCCGAGCTTGTCGAGGTTGCGTCCGCGCGCGAAGCCTTCCATCCCGGCCTCGATCACCACGAGGCTGAGGCCGCGGTGGGGCTCGGCGGGATCGGTGCGCACCGCGGTGATGATGAGGTCGGCGTTGATCCCGTTCGTGATGAACGTCTTCGACCCGTTGACGACGTAGTCGTCGCCGTCGCGCCGCGCGCGGGTGGCGATCGCGGCGAGGTCCGAGCCGGTGCCGGGCTCGGTCATCGCGACCGCCGTGATGAGCTCGCCGCCGGCGATCCCCGGCAGCCAGCGCTCGCGCTGCGCCTCGTCGCAGTAGGCCAGGAAGTACGGCAGGCAGATGTCGTTGTGCAGCGTGATGCCGAGCCCGAAGCTGCCGACGCCCGCACGCTGGCACTCCTCGCCGATGACGAGGTTGAAGCGGAAGTCCGCGACGCCGGCCCCGCCGTAGCGCTCGGGGACGGCCATGGCCAGGAAGCCGTGCGTCCCGGCGCGGGTGAACAGCTCGCGCGGCACGATGCCGTCCTGCTCCCACTGCTCGTGGTGGGGCACGACCTCGCGCTCGAGGAAGCGCCGGAAGCTCGCGCGGAAGTCCTCGTGGGTGTCGTCGAACAGGGTGCGCTGCACGCGGCCACACCTTACCGGCGCCGCTGTGGGCCGCCCGGTCGGTGCGGCCCGGCTCCGGGCCGGGCCGCACCGCACCGTCAGGCGAGCGTCACGGCAGGACGCCGGTCTGCGCCGGGGTCGGCGGCGTGGCGGTGTACGGCGTGATCGGCCCGCTGCCGTCATCGGTGACGAGCGGCGTGCCCGTCAGGTGGACGGCACCGTTCTGGATCGTCCCGATCTGCACGCCGGTCAGTCCGGAGTGCGAGCTGCTGCTGTAGGCGTAGGGGACGAGCGGCGGACCGGCGAGGTTCGCCGTGGTCACGGCATTGACGATCCCCTGGCGGGTGAGGTTCTTGCCCGCGGCCTTCAGCGTGGCCACGAACGTGTAGGCCGCCGCCATGCCGTACTCGACGTTGCCGTCGAGCGGCGCGCCCGCGTCGTACTGGTTGCGGATCTGGGTGAACAGCTGCACCCAGGGGTTGGACGTGTCGGTGAACGGCGGTAGGTAGCCGTCGGTGATCATCCCGTTGATGAGCGCCCCGCCGGCGGCACCCTTGGAGAAGCTCTGCAGCAGCCCCGTCAGCGTGATCGGGTCCGACCCGACGTTACTGGTGACGACCTGCGGGTGGAAGCCGAGCTTGAACGCCGTCAGCTCCTCGAGCGCCGTGTAGGCCGGCACGGTGAAGTTGACGAGCACCTGCGCTCCGGATGCCTTGATGGCGGCGATCTGGGGGGCGACGTTGATGTTGCCCGGCTGGTAGAACTGGCGCGAGACGACCGCGCCGGCCGGGATCTCCATGTCGAGGCCCTTCTCGCCGTTCATGCCGAAGTCGTCGTCCTGCAGGAAATAGGCGATCTTCTTGCCCGCGAAGTGCTGCGCGATGTACTGGCCGAGGATCTTGCCCTCGCGTGTGTAGTCCGTCTGCCAGCCGAACGTGTACGGGTAGGTGGTCGGCTGGTTCCAGCACAGGCAGCCGGAGGCCACGAACAGATCGGGCACCTTGTTCGCGTTCAGGAAGGCGATCACCTTCGTGTGCGTCGGCGTCCCAAGGCCGTTGAAGATCCCGAACACCTTGTCCTGCAAGACGAGCTGATCGACCACGCTCACGGTCTGGGTCGGGTTGTAGGCGTCGTCCTTGTAGATGTAGTTGATCGTGCGTCCGTTGATGCCGCCGTGATCGTTGACGTAGGCGAAGAACGCCTTCGACGCCGGCGCGATCTCGTCGTAGCCGGGCGCCGCGACGCCGGTCAACGGCTGGTGGCTGCCGATCGTCACGCTCGTCGCGGTGACGCCCGGCGTCGAGCTGGATCCGCTGGACCCGCACGCCGCCAGCGCGACGCACGAAGCTGCGACGACCCCGCCGCGGGTGAGTCCCCTCAGGTGTGCCCTCATCCCTCTCCTCCTATCGATGTGTGTGTCGGTACGGCCGGTGCCGGTGGGTCCCTGCCCTTCGGGTGGGCCGGCGGAATCGCGCGGGACGAGCCCGCTCGGTGCGATCTCAGCTTGTGGGCGAGGTCGACCAACCCGCCCTGGATCCCTCGCGGAGCGGCGAGCATCGCCACGATGAGCACGACGCCGTAGAAGGCGAGCGGGAGGTTCGCGCTGACGTTCCCCGACAGCGAGAGGTCGTTGGCGAGGTCGGTCGACCAGCTCGGCAGCATCACGAGCACGACTGCGCCGTAGGCCGCGCCGGCGAGGCTCCCGAGCCCGCCGAGCACGATGCCCGCGAGCAGGTACAGCGACAGCGTGACCTCGAACGCGCCCGGGGCCGCGAGGTTGTAGATCTCCACGTACAGCGCGCCGCCGAGCCCGGCGCACGCCGCACTGACGACGAAGGCCACGACCTGGGTGCGCGCGACGTTGATGCCGCACAGCACGGCGGCGACCTCGTCGTCGCGCACGGCGCGCAGCGTGCGCCCGACGCCGCTTCGCGAGAGATTCAGAAGCAACAGGAGCACGACGAGCGCGCCGAGGCAGGCGATCCAGGCCTGCCAGCGCTGCAGCGAGAAGTCCGCCCCCAGCGAGGACGGCGGCAGCGGTGGGTTGGTCGTGAGTCCGTTCTCGCCGCCGAAGGTGCCCGCGAAGCGATCGGTCACGCCCGGCACGGCGAGCGCGAAGGCGAGCGTGGCGCCCGCGAGGTAGGGACCCCGAAGCCGCGCCGCCGCGAGGCCAAGCAGGCCGCCGACGGCGCAGGCGACGACGACGGACGCCAGCAGCGCCGGGACGAGCGCCCAGTGGTTGTTGCCGATGAGCAGCGCGCTCGTGTACGCCCCGACGGCGATCAGCCCGCCGTGCCCGAGCGAGATCTGGCCGTTGAGCCCGGTGAGCAGCGTCAGACCGGCGAGCGTGGCGAAGTAATAGGCGCCGTTGGCGAGGCGCAGGTCGTTGAACGGGTCGAGCCACAGGCTGACCAGCCACAGCACGATGCCGACGACGACCGTGATCGCCAGATGGCGAGCGAGCGCGCTCCCGCCGAGCATGCGTCGCCGGGCCGGGCGACCCGGTCCGATCCCCGCATCGCCCGGGTCGCGGCCGGTGTCGGTCTCCTGGTGTCCGGCCGCGGTGGGCGGTGGCTCGCTCATACGCGCCGTGCCGAGGTCGTCGAGAAGATCCCGCCGGGTCGGATCATGAGCACCGCCATCAGCACGATGAGCGCGGCCAGCGTCACGCTCGAGGAGCTGTCGTAGCCGGAGACGTAGCTGAGGATGAGCCCGAGGCCGATCCCGCCGATGACCGCTCCGAGCGGGCTGTCGAGGCCCCCGATGACGGCGGCCACGAACCCGAAGATGAGGATCGTGTCGAACTGGTTCGGCCCTACGAACACCGATGGGGCGACGAGCAGGCCGCCGAGCGAGCCGACGACCGCGGCGAGCGCCCAACCGAGGGTGAGCAGCCGCCCGACCCGCACCCCGAGCAGCCTCGCGACCTCGGGGGCGAACGCGCTCGCGCGCATGCGCAGGCCGAGGGCGGTGTAGCGGAAGACGGCGAACAGGACGGCGGCGACGCCGAGCACCGAGGCGACGATGAACACATCCTCGGGGCCGAACGCGTAGCGCGTGCTGCCGACCGCGAAGCCGCGGATCGAGAACGCGGGCGGGAAGGAGCGCAGGTTGCCGCCCCAGATCATCCCGGCGACCGCCTCGAGCAGGATGAGCAGGCCGAGCGTGACGATGACCGGGTTGAGCGGCGGTCCGCTGGCCGCGCGACGCACCACGGCGATCTCGACGAGGGCGCCGAGGGCGAAGCCGCTCGCGAGGGCGACGGCGAAGCCGAGCCAGTAGGAGCCGGACGCCTGGATGACGGCCCAGGCGATGAAGGTGGTGAACATGAGCATCCCGCCCTGCGCGAAGTTCACGATCCGCGTCGCGCGCCAGATGAGCACCAGCGCGAGTGCCACCGCCGCGTACACGGCGCCGTTCGAGATGCCGATGAGGGTGAAGTTCGCGAACTGGGTCATTGCCCTCGACGCTCGCCCACCGCTCAGAACCCGAGATAGGCGTGACGTAGTCGGTCATCGGCGGCGAGCCGCGCCGCGTCGCCGCTGGCCACGGTCCGTCCGACGCTCAGCACGACGGCCTGGTCGGCGATGGCGAGCGCGCTGCGGGCGTTCTGCTCGATCAGCAGCACCGCGAGCCCGGTCGTCGCGGAGAGGTCGCGCACGAGCGTCATGAGCGCGCCGGCGATTCGCGGCGCGAGCCCCAGCGAGGGCTCGTCGAGGAGCAGGACGCTCGGGCGGCTCATCAGCGCGCGCCCGATCGAGAGCATCTGGCGTTCCCCGCCCGACAGCGTGGCCGACGGCATGTGGGCCCGCTCGCGCAGCGGCGCGAAGCGCGCGTAGACGTCCTGCAGCGAGCGCGCTGCCTCCTCGCGGTCGCCGCGCCACAGCGCGCCCAGTCGCAGGTTCTCCTCGACCGTCAGCTCCGCGATCACGCCCCGGCCCTCGGGGACGTGGGACATGCCGCGGCGAACGATGTCCTCGACGGCCACGCCGACGACGTCCTCACCGTGCAGCACCACCCGCCCGGCGCGAGGGCGCAGCAGGCCGGAGATCGCTCGCAGGAGCGACGTCTTGCCGGCGCCGTTGGCTCCGAGCACGGCGGTGACGCCACCGGCCGCGACGCTCAGCGAGACGCCGTCGACGGCACACACCGGGCCGTAGCCGGCGGTGAGGTCCTCGACGTGCAGGGCGATGGCGCTATGCATCGTGAGTCGGCGAGCCTCCGTTCGGGTCGCCTGGAGGCGCTCGCTGCTCACGCGCGACGGAGTCGCCGTGCGACTCGGCGTCGATGCCGAGATAGGCCTCGAGCACCTTCGGGTCGGCGCGCACGACGTCCGGCGGCCCCTCGGCGATGACGCGCCCGAAGTCGAGCACGACGACGCGGTCACACACCGACATCACGAGGTCCATGTGGTGCTCGACCAGCAACACGCCCATCTCGCCGCGCAGCTCGCGAATCGTGGCGCCGAGCTCGGCCATGTCCGCTTCGCCGAGTCCGCCCGCCGGCTCGTCGAGGAGCAGCATGCGCGGGCGGCCGGCGAGCGCGCGCGCGAGCGCGACGCGCTTCTGCACCGGATACGGAAGCTCGCCGGGGCGTCGGTCGGCGACGTCGGCGACGCCGAGGTGCGCGAGCGCTCCGCGGGCCGATTCGCGCAGCGCACGCTCGTCGCGGTCGGCCCGCGGCAGACCGAGCATCGAGGAGAACAGTCCCGAGCGGCGATGGCAGTGCGCGCCGGCCATCACGTTCTCGAGCGCGGTCAGCCCGGCGAACAGGCCGACGCTCTGCAGCGTGCGGCCGATGCCCAGCCGGGCCAGCTGGTGCGGCCGGTGTCCCCGCAACGACTCGCCGGCCCAGGTCAGCGACCCGCCGTCCGCTGCCACGAAGCCGCAGATGACGTTGAAGAGCGTCGTCTTGCCGGCGCCGTTGGGACCGATGACCCCGACGACTTCGTCGGTCCCGGCGTGGAGCGAGACGTCCTCGAGCGCGGTGACGCCCCCGAAGCGGACGGTGATCCCTGACGCAGCCAGATCGTTGCGGGGCAACGGCAATCTCTCCCTCGTGACAGACCATACAAGCCGTGACCGTTGCCCGGACGCATTTCACGCGCGGCGACGTCGTGTCGAGCCCAGCCGGTCACGACGTCGCCGGCGCCCATCTCCCTCCACGTCTTTTCCCGGGGTACGTCGCCGAGAACGATCAGGTACGCATGGCGAGGCACAAGCCTACCTCCACGGCCGGCACGGCCAGGCGCTGGTGTGCTCCGCAATCGACGCCAGAGGGCGACTGAGCGAGCACACCCCTCGCCCGCGCGTCACGCGAAGGTGACGGCTGCGCCCGGCAGGTCACACCGCGGGCCGGCCGTGCAACCGGATTGGGGCGTGCGCCGGCGGCCCGGCGAACCCCCCCGGGGGGAGGACTCCGCGAGCGGCGGTCGAACAAGACGGCCGACGATGAAGCGCGCAGCCACGCCTACCGAGGTGCCGAGCGAGGGCGCCGCTCAGCACCAGAGCCTGTCGAAGTACATCATGGCGCGCTTCGACGACTGCTCGCGGTCGCAGAAGGACGTCGCGCAGTACATCGTCGACCACCTCGACGAGGCGGCGTTCCAGACCGCCGAGGAGCTCGCCCGGCGCGCGAACACGTCGAGCTCGACGGTCGTGCGCTTCTCGCAGGCGCTCGGCTTCGAGGGCTTTCCCGAGCTGCAGGCGGCGGCGCGCGAGGAGTACCGGCGCATCCACGCGCAGCCGTCGGACAACGCGGCCGGCGCGTCGACGCCGCTGTTCTCCCTCGACCAGAACGAGTTCGAGGCCTCGCTCGCCGCCGACCACCTGAACGTCGAGGACACCGCGCGCAAGGTCTCGCGCGTGACCGTCGATGCGCTCGTCGACGCGATCGTCAGCTCGGAGAAGGTGCTGGTCGCGGGGACCGATCAGATGGCGTTCTTCGCGAGCTACCTGCGCCACCTGCTCATGCTGCTCGACCTGCGCGTCGACGTCGTGGCGAGCCCCTCGCAGGAGGCGCTCAGCCGGCTCGGCCGCATCGACTCGACCACGCTCGTCGTCGGACTGTCGGCCGGGCGTCCGCACCCGCTCGTCGTGCGCGCGATGAAGCTCGCCCGCCATCGCAAGGCGAAGACGGCGGCGATCACCGACGCGACGCTGTCCGAGGTCGCCAAGCTCGCCCAGCTGAAGCTGTACTACTCCTCCAACGGACCGGCCTACGTGCGCTCCCACACGGCGCTGCTGAGCGTCATCCAGGCGCTCGCCTACGCCGTCTACTCGCGCGACAGCGCCCAGTACGACGACCGGATCAAGGCGTTCCGGCTCAAGTAGCGCCCCTCCGCGCCTCCGAAGCCGGGCGGCCCCGGGCGGATACACTGGGCCGATGCGCGACGAATCGACCTTCCGCGTCAAGGCGGGCCTGGCCGAGATGCTCAAGGGCGGCGTCATCATGGACGTCGTCACCCCCGATCAGGCGAAGGTGGCCGAGGACGCGGGCGCCTGTGCGGTGATGGCGCTCGAGCGCGTTCCGGCCGACATCCGGCGCGACGGCGGCGTGGCCCGCATGTCCGATCCGGAGATGATCACGGGCATCCAGGAGGCGGTCACGATCCCGGTGATGGCAAAGGCGCGGATCGGTCACTTCATGGAGGCCCGCGTGCTCGAGGCGCTCGACGTCGACTACGTCGACGAGTCGGAGGTGCTCACGCCGGCCGACGAGCGCAACCACATCGACAAGTGGCCGTTCAAGGTGCCGTTCGTGTGCGGCGCGACGAACCTCGGCGAGGCGCTGCGGCGCATCGCCGAAGGCGCGGCGATGATCCGCTCCAAGGGCGAGGCCGGGACCGGCGACATCGTCGAGGCCGTCCGGCACATGCGCGCGATCACCGGCGAGATCGCCCGGCTGCACAGCCTCGACGAGGCCGAGCTGCCGACCGCGGCCAAGGAGCACGAGGCCCCACTCGACCTCGTGCGCTCGGTGGCGGCCGAGCGCCGGCTGCCGGTGGTGCTGTTCTGCGCGGGCGGCATCGCCACGCCGGCCGACGCCGCGCTGATGATGGCGCTCGGCGCCGAGGGCGTGTTCGTCGGCTCGGGCATCTTCAAGTCCGAGGACCCGCCGAGTCGCGCTCGCGCGATCGTGGAGGCCACCACGCACTGGCAGGACTCCGAGCGCGTCGCCGCGGCGTCGCGCGGGCTGGGCACCGCGATGGAGAGCCTCGAGAGCTCGAAGCTCGAGGGCGAGCAGCTGCTCGCGCAGCGCGGCTGGTAGTTGGGCGCCGCGGCCGACGACGACGGCGCGCCGCTCGTCGGCGTGCTCGCGCTGCAGGGCGGCTTCGCGGCTCACGGTCGCGTGCTCGGCCGGCTCGGTGCGCGCACACGCGAGGTGCGCGTGTCCGCGGACCTCGAGGCGCTCGACGGGCTGGTGATGCCCGGCGGAGAGTCGACGACCATGATGCTCGGCATCGAGCGCGAGGGCCTCGGCGAGCCGCTGCAACGGCTCGCGCGCACGGTGCCGATCCTCGGGACCTGCGCGGGGCTGATCGTGCTCGACCGCGATCACCTCGGGATCATGGACATCCGCTGCGAACGTAACGCCTTCGGACGCCAGGTCCATTCCTTCGAGGCCGATCTGCAGGTGGCGGGCCTCGGCGAAGACCCGCTGCGCGCCGTGTTCATCCGGGCGCCGTGGATCCGCGAGCACGGGCCGCAGGTCGAGCTCCTCGCCGCGGTCGACGGACACCCCGTCGCCGCTCGTCAGGGTGAGGTGCTCGGAGTCGCCTTCCACCCCGAGCTGAGCGGCGACGTACGCTTGCACGAGCGCTTCCTCGACGGCGTCCGCGCTGCCCGTCAGCGGCGCCGCGACAGCGACCGCGCGGGGCGCGGGCCTCAGCCGCCGCTCGCCTGATAACTCGACGAGTTGCTCGCCGCCGGTGCCGTGCCCTCGGCGGGGGGCGCCGCGGTCGACGATCCGTCGCTCTGGATCGACGTGCCGGCCGGGCTGCTCGCGGCGGGCGGGCGGCTCGCGGCGGGAGCCGGGCTCCGCGCCGTCACGTGCGGGGCGCTCGCGGAGCTCGTCGGCCTCGTGGCCGTCGGTGCCGGTCGCGGCGAGCCGCCCGACGCTCCACTCGCGGCGGGCGAGGATCCGCTCGGCGTGACCACCGGCGCGGAGTTCCCCGCGACGACGCCTACGTGGTGAGGGTGGTGGCGGCGATGGTGACGCGCCCGGTGCGCCGAGGTGGCGCCCGGCGCAGCGGCGGGCACCACCGTAGCGGGGACGAGGGTGGCGCCCTTCGCGGCGGCGTGACCGCCGCCGCCGTGCAGCACGCCGGCGATCGCCAGCGCGGCAAGGATCGCCGCGACGACGACGAGCACGGGGAGGGCGAGCGCCCACAGCGGTCGGCGCCGGGCCGAGGTCGACAGCGGACGGATCGCGCCGGCGGACCGGTTCGAGTCGCCACGCCGGGTGGCACGACCGCGCCCCGGCCGCGGCGGCGGGGGAAGCGCCGGACGGGTCCGGGGCGTGTCGTCGATCTCATGGTCGTCGCCGGCGGGCGAGTCGTGGTGCGCCGGCCCGTCGAGGGTCGACTGCAGATCGGCGATGTCCTCGCCGAGCGTGTGGTCGATGATCACCGCCGTGCGACGCTCCGGCGGGTCGCCCGCCCCTTCGTCGTCGTCATGGGGCGGCGCGGGCGCCGCGGCGCGCGCGGCGGATACGACGGGCGGCTGCGGCGGGTCGCCCGCCCGCTCCTCGTCGTCATGGGGCGGCGCCGGCGGCGCAGCTCGTGCGGCGGATACGACGGGCGGCTGCGGCGGATCGTCCGCCTGCACCTCGTCGTCACGCGACCGTGCCGGCGCCGCGGCGCGCGCGACGGACACGACGGGCGGCTCCGGCGGCCAGTCCGGTCCGGGATCGGCGCCCGGCGGCTCGGCCGCGCCGCCGAGACCGAGCTCGGCTGCGCCCGCGTCCGCGCCGGCCGCCGCCGTGAGCGCGCTCACGATCGCCGCGCTCGCCGTCGCATCCGGCGGGGCGTCGGGCGGGTTGCGATACGCGGCCTCGGCCGCGTCGAAGCGGTGCTCCGCCTCCTCGCAGGAGCGGCAGCTGCGCACGTGGCGGTCGAGCCGCAGACGGTCCGCTTCGGACAGCAGGCCCTCGGCGCGCGCGGCGAGCAGCTCGGGCACGAGCGCGCAGGCCTGCGGCTTGCGGTGTCCGGCGCCGAGCTGCGCGGCGATGCGCGCACGCGCGGGCTGGGGGGCGTGCTCGGCCGCCGCGTGTCGGGTGGCCGAGAGCAGCAGCAGGTCGGGATCGACATCCGCGCTCGCCGGTGTGGCGATGACGGTGGCGCGGAAGCGCGCGAAGCCCTCGGCGGCGGCGGCGATCGCCACTGCGGGCGCGGCGACGTGCTCGCAGTAGGCGAGGACGGCGGCGCCGCGTCGCTCGCAGAGCGCCTCGCACGTGGCGGGGTCGCCGGCACGGAGGCCGGCCGGGCTGATGCCGGCAGCTGGCGTCCTCGCTGAACGCGGTGGTGCGGCCATGACCGGAGCAGGGTAAACGCGGCACCGGCGGCACCCTTGGCATACTCGCGCCGGTGCGGATCGCCATCTGCAGCGACGAGGTCGTCGGGGTGGCGCGCGTGCTCGAGCAGCAGCTGCGCGAGCGCGGTCACGACACGATCGCCCACGGCGCGCTCGCCGGCGGCGAGCGGCCGGATTGGGCCTGGGCGAGCGAGCGCGCGGCCCGCGATGTCGCCGACGGGCGGGCCGAGCAGGCCGTCGTGTGCTGCTGGACGGGCACGGGCGCGTCGATCGCCGCGAACAAGGTGGCCGGCGTGCGCGCCGCGCTCTGCGGCGACGCCGTCACCGCCGACGGCGCGCGCCGCTACAACGACGCGAACGTGCTGGCGATCAGCCTGCGCGCCACGTCGGAGGCGCAGCTCGACGAGATCCTCGACGCGTGGTTCGCGGGCAGTCCGAGCGCCGATCCGGAGGACCGGGCGAACATCGCCCACGTCGGCGAGCTCGACCGCGACTGAGCGCGCGGCCCGGGTCCGCGGTCACTCGGCGGCGGCGAAGCGCACGGTGTCGCCGGGACCCTCGACCTCGCGCACCCGCCCGTCGTTGAGCAGCAGGTCGATGTGACCGAGGACCTCCGACAGCGTCAGGTACGCCTGCGTGACGGCGATGTTCCCCCACAGCGCGAGCGCGATCTCGTGCGCGCTGCGCGGCTGCTCGGCGACGAGCCGATGGATCTTCTCGGCGCGGCGCCCGTGCTGGCGGAAGCGCTCGTCGATGAGCGCCACGTGATCGGTGATCGCCGCGCCGTGACCGGACAGGACGACGTCGAGCGCCATCTCGCGCGTGCGCTGCATCGACGCCAGGTAGGTCACAAGGGCCTGCGGGCGCTCGAGCTCGGCGTCCGGGGCCGCGTCGAGCGGGCGGGCGAGCAGCGGGTTGGACGAGATGTGGGCGATGAGATGGTCGCCGGCGATGAGCAGCGAGCGCGCCTCGTCGTGGAAGACGGTGTCCGACGGGCTGTGGCCCGGCCGGTGCAGAACGCGCAGCGTGCGGTCGCGCAGGACGAGCTCGGCGCCGTCGTCGAGCGGGCGCGTGACCTGCACCTTGCCGCCCCAGCCGCGAAAGCTCGCCGACACCGAGCGCAGCGCCGTGGTCATGTCGGCCGGGATGCCGTGGCGGAGCATCATCCGCTCGGCGAAGCGGTCGTCGAGCTCGGCCTGCTCGCCGTAGCGCTCCAGCAACGGTGCGAGCGGCGCGAGCGCCGCCACCTCGGCACCCGAACGCCGCGCGAGGATGCCCGCGAGGCCGAAGTGGTCGATGTGCTGGTGGGTGATGACGAGCAGCTCGAGGTCCTCGATGGTGTGGCCGTGCGCGGCGAGCGCCTGCTCGAGCTCGTCGAGCGCCTTACCCGAGTTGGGACCCGAGTCGATGAGCGTGAGCGGATCGTCCTCGATGAGGTAGGCGTTGACGCGGCCGACCTGGAATGGCGTGGGGATCGCCAGACGGTGAACCCCGGCCTCGGCGGCACGCGCGAGCGCCGCCTCGCTGCGTTCGCGTGCCTCGTCCTCGCTCACGAGCGGATGAGGGCCAGGACCTCGTCGCGCCGGCGCTCCATGTCCTCCCGCGAGACGAGCGACTCCAGGCACAGGCGCAGCAGCGGCTCGGTGTTCGACGAGCGCACGTTGAAGTGCCAGTCGTCGTAGTCGACCGAGACGCCGTCGACGTGCGAGATCCGCGCGTCGGCGTAGCGCTGCTCGATGAGCGCCAGCTTCGCCGCCGCGTCGTCGACCGTCGAGTTGATCTCGCCGGAGATGAAGTAGCGCGATCGCAGTGGCTCGAGCAGCTGCGACAGCGTCGAGCCGGTGCGGCCGAGCAGCTCGAGGATGAGCAGGGCCGGGATCGTGCCCGAGTCCGCGTTATAGAAGTCGTGGAAGTAGTAGTGCCCTGAGACCTCGCCGCCGAACAGCGATCCCTCGGCTCGCATGCGGGTCTTGAAGAAGGCATGCCCGACGCGATTGACGTACGCGACGCCGCCGCCCTGCTGCACGGTGTCGGGGACCGCGCGACTGGCCCGCACGTCGTACAGGATCGCCGCCCCCGGATGGGTGCGCAGCAGGGTCTGGGCGAGCAGCGCGGTGAGGAAGTCGCCGTCGACGAACGCGCCCGTGTCGTCGAAGAAGAAGCAGCGGTCGGCGTCGCCGTCCCAGGCGATGCCGAGGTCTGCGCCCGACGTCTGAACCCGATCGATGATGAAGCGGCGGTTCTCCTCCAGCAGCGGGTTGGGCTCGTGGCCGGGAAAGTTCCCGTCGGGGGTCCAATAGGTGGTGACGAGGTCGAGACCGAGGCGCTCGAGGATCGGTCCGACCATCGGGCCGGCCATGCCGTTGCCGCCGTCGACGACGACCTTCAGGGGGCGCACCTCGTCCGGGTCGATGAAGCGCAGCGCCGCCTGGCGGAACTCCTCGTCGAGCGCCACCTCCTCGACGGCGCCTCCCCCCGGGGCCTCGCCGAGCCCGGCCAGCACGAGGTCGCGGATCTCGCCGATGCCCGAGTCGCCCGAGAGCGCGATCGCGCCGTCGCGCACCAGCTTGGCCCCGGTGTAGGCCTTCGGGTTGTGCGACGCGGTGCACATGAGCCCGCCGTCGAGCCCGCGCGAGCCGACGAGGTAATAGAGCATCTCGGTGCCGACCTCTCCCGCGTCGAGGACGTGCGCGCCCTCGGCGGTCATTCCCTCGCGGTAGCGCGCCGCGAGCTCCGGCGCGGTGAGGCGCATGTCGCGGCCGAGCCCGAGCCGGAGGTTGCGCGGCTCCTTTTGCTCGAGAGAGGCGAGCACGAGCACGAAGGCGCGGCCAACCTGCTCGGCGATGTCGCCATCGATGTCCGTGCCGTACAGGCCGCGGACGTCATAGGCCTTGAAGATGTCGGGGTTGACGGGCACGCCGGGCGCGTCATCCTAGTGGCTCGCAGCCGATTCGCGCGGGCGCGCGAGGCGCGTCGGCTTGCTGCGGCCCCGCAGGGTGACGGCGTCGCCGAGCTCCCAGCGCTGCGCTTCGTCGTCGGCGGCGCCGCCCACGACGCCGGCGCTCGCCAGCACGCGGCTCGGCTCGGTCTTCGCCAGCTCGGTGAGGCGCGCCGCCTCGTTGACCGGGTCGCCGATCACGGTGTACTCGTAGCGCTGCGTCTCGCCGATGTGCCCGGCGACGGCGAGTCCGGCCGAGACGCCGACCGCGGCCGGGTGCTCGGGCAGCTGGCGGGCGAGCTCGGACGCAGCCGTGCGCGCCGCGGCGAGCGCGCGGCCGTAGGCGTCGGCCAGCGCGATCGGCGCCCCGAAGATGGCGAGCGCGCCGTCGCCCTCGAACTTGTTGATCCAGCCGCCCTGGCCGTCGACGGCCTGGACGACGACGGCGAAGAAGCGGTTGATGACGGCGACGACCTCCTGGGGCGGACGGTCGGCGGCGAGCGCGGTCGAGCCGATCAGGTCGACGAACAGGACCGCCACGTCGCGCTCCTCGCCGCCGAGCTCGATGTCGCCCTCGAGCGCCGCGCGCGCGACGTCCTCGCCGACCTGGCGGCCGAAGAGCCCGCGGATGCGCTCACGCTCGGCGAGACCGGCCGCCATCCGGTTGAAGCCGGACTGCAGGAGCCCGACCTCGGTCCCGTCGTACACGGGGACGCGTGCCCCGAAGTCGCCGGCCTCAATCCGCGCGAGCGCGTCGGCCACCGAGTGGATCGGGTCGGCGGTCGCCCGCGCCGCCAGGAGGGTCACCAGGCCCCCCGCGACGAGCGCGGTGAGCGCCAGCTCGAGGATCGTCACCGACAGCTGGTGGACGCTGGTGTGGGCGCCGGCGAGCACGAACGCGGCGACGAGGGCGAGGCCGACCACGGCCACGCCGGTGCCGAGGCCCCAGGCGAGCAGCGCGCGGGCGCTCACGCCGGGCAGCGACTCGCGCCCGGGCAGCCCGTCGGCGAGGACCCGCATCGTGATCGGGCGCAGCACGCGCTCGCTCAGCAGGTAGGTGACGGCGCACGTCGTCGTCCCGCCGAGCGCGACCGTAAGCGCGAAGTTGCGCGCGAGCGCGCCCGAGAAAGTCGCGTCGAGCGCGGCGAACAGGGCGACCGCGACGAGCCACAGGACGGCCTGGACCTTCAGCAGGTGCAGCGGGCCGCGGAGCACGACGCGCTGCTCGTGCGCGGTGGGCGGCGCTCCCGAGGCCAACCAGTCGTCGAGTCCGTGGAAGTGGCGAAATCCCCAGACGTACCCGATCGGCACCGCAACGGCGACGTACAGCGCGCCGAGGATCGCGTTCGCGCGCACGACGTGCCCGGTGAGCGCGATCCTCGGCTCGGGGATGACGACCGTCACCAGCAGCGCCACGACGAGCGCGCCCACGATGTTCGCGACCACCAGGGTGACGGTGAGGCTGAGCCGAACCCAGCTGCCGAGCCGAGCGCCGGGCATCCTCTCCGGCGCGAGCAGTGGGGCGATGAGGCGACCGAAGCGGTCAGGCAGGCGGGCGACGATCGTCTGCGCGCGCGAGGTGGTCATGCCGTCGCTGAGCGTACGGTGAGCGCAGGTCGCGAGCGGCGAGGTCCTAATCTGTAGGGCATGTCAGGTCACTCCAAGTGGGCAAGCATCAAGCACAAGAAGGCGGTCGTCGACGCGCGCCGCGGCCAGCAGTTCACGAAGCTGGCACGGGCGATCACCGTCGCGGCCAAGGAGGGCGGCGGCGATCCGGAGGCGAACGCATCGCTGGCCACCGCGATCCAGAAGGCGAAGGACGCGTCGATGCCGAAGGACAACATCGAGCGCGCGGTCGCCAAGGGCGCCGGCACGGGCGGGGACGCCGACAACATCGAGACGGTCGTCTACGAGGGATACGGGCCGGGCGGCGTCGCCATCCTCGTCGAGGCGATGACCGATAACCGCAATCGCACCGGTGCCGACGTGCGCCACCTGTTCTCCAAGTTCGGTGGCAATCTCGGCGAGCCCGGGTCCGTGGCCTACCTGTTCGACAAGACCGGGGTGATCGTCGTCGACGCCACCCGCTACTCCGAGGACGACCTGCTCGTGGCCATCGAGGCCGGCGCGCAGGACATCGTCGCCGAGGACGACATCTTCGAGGTGCTCACCGAGCCGGCCGATCTGACCGCCGTGCGCGAGGCGCTCGCCGGCGCCGGCGTCGAGCTGCAGAGCGCCGAGGTGACGCAGCGGCCGAAGACGACGGTGCCGCTCGAGGAGGACGGCGCCGCGAAGCTCTTCCGCCTCATCGACGGGCTCGACGAGAACGACGACGTCAACGAGGTGCACGCCAACTTCGACGTCTCGGCCGACGTGCTCGAGCGGGTCGCCGGCTAGCGGACCGGCGCCGGCTGCGGCGGCCGGGCCCGGTAGAGCGGCACGGCGCCGCTCACGCCCTTCAGGCGACGGTCGCCCGCGAACGACCAGTGGAACTCCTCGCGGGCCGCGTCGCGCACCTCGCGCGTGGCGAGCACGCTCCCCGGGCGGGCCACGTTCGTCACGCGGCTGGCCAGGTTGACCGAGCGCCCGTACCAGTCGCCGGCGCGGCGCAGGGCGGGGCCGGAGGCGACTCCGACCCGCAGCTGGGGAAACTGCTCGCCCTCGTCGTCGGCGGCGGCGACGAGCGCGAGCGCAGACCGCAGCAGGGGCGCCGGCTCGGGCGAGACGAGCAGCACGGCGTCACCGATCGCCTTGACGAGCGTCACCGGCGCCTCGATGGCGCTCGTCGCCATCGCGTCCAGGCGCGCGGCCAGCCGACCGAGTTCCTCGGGCAGGACCTCCTCGCCGACGCGCGTGAAGCCGACCAGGTCGGCGAACGCGACGACGACGTTGCGGGCTCCCGGGAGCTCGCCGCCGAGGCGCTCGGCGGCGTCGATCGCCTCCAGCTGGGCGATGTGGCGCAGGTGCAGCGTGAGCATGTCGGCCACGAGTGGCGGCATCATCGGCGCGAGCGCAGCCGTGGCGGCACCGAGGCGTTCGGCGAGCTCGAGCTCGGACAGTCCCGGCTCGAGCACCCGGCGCAGCGCCGTTTCGCGCATGAGGTCGGCCGCCTGGGCCAGGCCTCGGCCGAGGACCCGCGCGACGTCTAGGACGTCCTCCTCGGGGATGCCGGCGCGCACGAACTCGCCGGCGATGCGCGCCGCGTCGACGTCGGCCTCGACGAAGGCGCGCTCGTCGCCCTCCGTCAGCGGAAGCCCGATCGCCTGCCGCAGGGCCTCGAACAGCTCGGCCCGGATGCCGGCGCGCTCGAGCAGCTCGGCATGGGTGTACTGCGGCGCGCCGCCGACCGTCCGCTCGACGAGGGCGTAGGTGAGCGTGCCGTCCCGGTGATGGCGCAGCAGGCCCTCGCGCGAGATGCCTTGTTCGACGAGGTAGCGCAGAAGCGCCACCCGCTGGGCCCGGGTCTCGCCCTCGAGCCCGTCGAGCAGCCCGGCCGCCTCGAAATCGAGCTCCTGCGGGTCGTCGGT
This sequence comes from uncultured Solirubrobacterales bacterium, assembly GCA_963710725.1. Classification (GTDB taxonomy): domain Bacteria; phylum Actinomycetota; class Thermoleophilia; order Solirubrobacterales; family Solirubrobacteraceae; genus CAVQBJ01. The sequence continues at coordinate 169,901 of CAVQBJ010000002.1, forward strand.
GAGCGCGGCCTCGGGCATCGCCCGCCAGAGTACGGCACCGGGCGAGGCCCGGCCCGGCGCGCCGGTCCCTCGCCCGCCCGCCGGCAGGCGTCCGGGCGGCCGCGGAGAATCTGAACGCGTGATCGTCCTCGGCATCGACCCCGGCACCGCGAACACCGGCTACGGCGTGGTCATGCGCCGCAGCGGCCGCCTTGCCGCGCTCGACGGCGGCGTGATCGCCACGCGCCCGGAGCTGAGCCCCGAGCGGCGGCTGGAGGTCATCCACCGTCGCGTGCTCGATCTCGCGGCCGAGCATGACGTGGACGCGTTCGCGCTCGAGGACGTCTATTTCGGGCAGAACGCCCACAGCGCGTTCGCCGTCGGGCAGGCCCGGGGCGTGGTGATGCTCGCCGCGGCGCTGCGCGGCGCACCGTGCTCGTCCTACACGCCTCAGCAGGTCAAGTCCGCGGTGTGCGGGCAGGGGCGGGCGCCGAAGGACCAGGTCGCGCGCATGGTCCAGGCGCTGCTCGGACTGGCGGCGCTGCCGACGCCCGACCACGCGTCGGACGCCCTTGCGGTGGCGATCTGCCACGCGAACGCGGCGCCGCTGTCGCGGGCGCTCGCGCAGGCCGCGGTGGGCGGATGAGCGGCGCAGCCGCGGTCGAGCGAGCCTGGAGGGCCGCCTCGCTGCGCTCGCGCTCCGGCACCGCGAGCGCCTCCTGGATGGAGGCACGGGCATGATCGCCCTCGTCCGCGGCGAGGTCGCGGTCCGCCGCCCGGATCACGTCGTCGTGCTCTGTGGCGGCGTCGGCTACCGGCTGTCGGTGTCGGGCGAGTCGCTGCGTCACGTCCCGGCGGCCGGGGAGGAGGTGAGCCTGCACGTCCACCTCGTCGTCCGCGACGATGCCCTCACCCTGTACGGATTCGCCACCGAGCAGGAGCGCGATCTCTTCCTGATGCTGCTGTCGGTGCAGGCGGTGGGCCCGAAGGTCGCGCTCGCCATCCTCTCGGCCGGCACGCCGCGCGAGCTGATCGGCGCGATCGCCGCCGGTGACGCGGCGCGCTTCCAGGCCGCACAGGGCGTCGGCAAGCGGACGGCCGAGCGCATCGTGCTCGAGCTGCGCGAGAAGGTCGGCGTGGACATCGACGCCCTCCCGAGCGCGCCGGCGGCCGCGCGCGGCGACGATCCGCGCCTGCTCGCCCGCGACGGCCTGCTCGAGCTCGGCTACACGCCGGCCGAGGCGCAGGAGCTGCTCGCCGACGTGAACGGCGCGAGCGCCGAGGCGCTCATCGCCGACGCGCTGCGGACGGCGCGCACGAGATGAGCGCGGGGGCATCGTGAGCGAGACGGCACAGACGGCGCGCATCCAGACGCCGTACCTGATCGCCGAGGACGAGCTCGACCGCTCGCTGCGACCGCGGCGCCTGCAGGACTTCGTCGGCCAGGAGCAGCTCAAGGAGCAGCTCGCGGTGGCGATCGAGGCGGCGGCCGCGCGCGGGGATGCGCTCGATCACGTCCTGCTCGCCGGGCCCCCGGGCCTCGGCAAGACCTCGCTCGCGCAGATCGTGGCGAGCGAGCTCGGCGTCGGGTTCGTGGCCACCGCCGGTCCGGCGCTCGAGCGCAAGGGCGACGTGGCCGCGTTCCTCACCGCGCTCGAGCCGCGGAGCGTGTTCTTCGTCGACGAGATCCACCGGCTGCCACGGGCGCTCGAGGAGACCTTCTACCCGGCGATGGAGGACCACCAGCTGCCGATCACCGTCGGTCAGGGCGCCGGGGCGCGGGTGGTGACGCTCGACCTGCCGCCCTTCACCCTCATCGGGGCGACGACGCGCGCCGGGCTGCTCACGACTCCGCTGCGCGACCGCTTCGGCATCCAGGCCCGTCTGGAGGGCTACGCGCCGGAGGAGTTGGCGCAGATCGTGTCGCGCTCGGCGGGGATCCTCGACATCCGCGTCGAGACCGGCGGGGCCGAGCGGATCGCGGCGCGCAGCCGGGGCACGCCGCGGGTCGCGAACCGACTGCTCAAGCGCGTGCGCGACTTCGCCGAGGTGCGGATGGCCGGGGTGGTCACCGCCGACGCGGCCGACGGAGCGCTCGCGCTGCTCGAGGTCGACGAGCGCGGCCTGGACCGCCTCGACCGCGAGATCCTGCGCGCGATCTGCGTGAAGTTCGACGGCGGCCCGGTCGGGCTGTCGACGCTCGCGGTGGCGGTGGGCGAGGAGCAGGACACGATCGAGGACGTCTACGAGCCCTACCTGCTGCAGGAGGGGCTCATCGCGCGGACGCCGCGGGGGCGCGTCGCCACGAGCGCGGCGTTCACGCACCTCGGGCTGCCGGCGCGCGCCGAGGCCGAGCGCGGTCCGGCGCTCTTTTGATCGTGGCTTGAGGCGCTTCCCTAGTCTGTCTTGCCATGGCGCACCCGTTCATCTGCCCCAACTGCGGCCACCGCACGAGCGAGACCGACCGGACACTCGGCTTCACGCGACAGCCGAAGGGCTGCACGAAATGCGGCTTCGCGTTCCTGTTCGAGCTGCTCGACGACTACTACGCCGCGCCCGACGCCGCGTTCTTCGTCTGCGACAAGGAGGGTCGCGTGATCGGCTGCGGGCGCAACTCCTTCGCGTTCACGGGGCTCGAAGAGGAGGACGTGATCGGGCAGCGCGTGGAGTCCGTGCTCGGTCTGACCTTCGACAACGGCGACGATCCGGTACAAACCGTGCTGGAATGGGGGGTGCGGGCGCTGGGGGTCGCCGTCGAGGTGGCCGGCGAACGTGACGTTCCGGCGCGAGCGAAGGCCGACATATTCCCGGCGTACGACGACGACGGGGGTCTGCTGCTCGTGCTCACCCCGGACAAGTGACAGACGCGACAGAATGAGCAACGTGAGGGAAGCCTTCAGGCCGGCCGGGGCGCGGCCGACAACTGAGCAGATGAGCACCGCGCGGATCCGTCCGTCATGAACGATCGACGCCGCAACACGCTCGTCCTGCTGATCGTCGTGGGCCTGCTCGCCCTGTCGGGCGTCGTCATCGCGACACAGCCCACGTTCCTCGGCCTCGACCTCAAGGGTGGCGTCGAGCTCGTCTACCAGGGCAAGGCGACCGCGCAGTCGCAGGTCAACACGACCTCGCTCCAGCGCGCGATCTCGATCATGCAGAAGCGCGTCAACCAGCTCGGCGTCGCGGAGCCGCAGATCGAGCAGTACGGCTCCTCGGACATCGAGGTCTCGCTGCCCAACGTCACCAACGAGCAGCGCGCGAAGGACCAGGTCGGCAAGACCGCGCAGCTGTACTTCTATGACTGGGAGCCGAATGTCATCGGCGCGAACGGTCAGCCCGCGGGACCGAACGATCCCACGGCCACCGGCGACGGCAGCGATCCGGGTGGGTCGGGCACCGGCATTACCGAGTACCAGGCGGTTCAGCGCGCGGCGGCGCGCCCGGCGGTCATCTACCCGAACGCCACGACGTACACGAAGGGCTGCACGCCGGCGACGAACGCGTCGACCGGCTGCCTGTACGGCGCGTGGTACCTCGTCAACGACACCACCCAGCAGGTGCTGGACGGGCCGGCCGACCAGGAGTCCGAGCTGCAGACGGTGACGGCGGCCCTCGCTGCGCTCGGGCCGAAGCATGCGAAGGACAAGACGAGCGTCGTGCACGTCAATCCGGGGACGGTCGTCGTCGAGGCGACGCCGACGACCAACTCGGCCGGTGACGTGACCGTCGCCAATCCGGCGTCGTACTACGTGCTCAACGACAACCCGGTGCTCACCGGGAACGACATCACCAACCCCGCGCAGAGCACCGACCCGAACTCCGGCCAGCCCGACGTGACGTTCGGCTTCGACGGGCACGGCACGACCGTGTTCGAGGCGATCACCAAGACGATCGCGCAGCGCGGTCAGTCCGCCCAGGTGCCGGGCGTTCCCAAGACCGAGGCCGAGCAGCACTTCGCGATCGTGCTCGACAACCAGCTCATCTCGGTGCCGTCGATCGACTACACCCAGTACCCGACCGGGATCGACGCGACGAACGGCTCGGAGATCAGTGGCGGCTTCACGCTCGACTCGGCGCAGAACCTCGCCAACGAGCTGCAGTCCGGCGCCCTGCCGATCCGCCTGTCGCTCATCTCGCTCTCGCAGGTGTCGGCGACGCTCGGCAAGCAGGCGCTCAACCAGGGCCTCATCGCCGGGCTCATCGGCTTCCTTGCTGTGTGCCTCTTCCTGCTCGTCTTCTATCGGGTCCTCGGCCTGATCGCGATCGGCGGCCTGATCGTATACGGGGCGTACTTCTTCGCGCTCATCAAGCTCATCCCCATCACGCTCACGCTCGCTGGCATCGCCGGCCTGATCCTGACCATCGGCGTCGCGGCGGACGCGAACATCGTCATCTTCGAGCGTGTCAAGGAAGAGATACGCGGTGGCAGATCGATCGCCGCGGGCATCGCGACCGGCTACAAGCGCGGTTTCGCGGCGATCGTCGACGCCAACGTGGTGACGATCATGGTCGCCTTCATTCTGTTCGTGCTCTCCAGCGCCGACGTGAAGGGCTTCGCGCTCACGCTCGGCATCGGCACGATCGTCTCGCTGTTCACCGCCGTCCTGGCCACGCAGGCCGCGCTCGGGGCCATGTCGCGCTCGCGCTTCATCTCGAGCCCGGCGATGGTCGGCGCGGGCAAGCGGCGCCGTCCGTGGACGTTCGACTTCATGGGCAACTCGAGGTGGTTCTTCTCGCTCTCGGGCACGATCCTGCTCGTCGGGGCGCTCGCCATCGGCGGCCGGGGCATCAACTTCGGCATCGACTTCAAGGGCGGCACCGAGATCCAGGCCGCGCTCATCAAGCCGGCCACGCAGGCCCAGGTGGCGAGCGCCATCAGCGCGGCCGGCTACTCGAACGCCAGCGTGCAGAAGTACTCGCACCTCGGCAACAACGCCTACCAGGTCGCCACCCAGAAGCTGACGCCGGACAAGGTCACCAAGGTGCAGGACGCGCTCAACGCGCGCTTCGGGATCAAGCCGGGGACGTTCAACAACGTCTCGATCGGGGCCTCGTTCGGAAGAACGATCGCCGACGCGGCGATCGTCGCGATCATCGCCTCGCTCGTCGTCATCTCGCTCTACATCGCGCTGCGCTTCGAGTGGAAGTACGCGGTGCCGGTGCTCATCGCGCTCATGCACGACCTGCTCATCACGTCCGGCGTGTACGCGCTCACCGGGAGGCAGGTGACGGCCGACACGGTGGCGGCCCTGCTCACCATCCTCGGCTATTCCCTCTACGACACGATCATCGTCTTCGACCGCGTGCGCGAGAACGTGCCGCGGATGCCACGCGCCGCGTTCTCCCAGATCGTCAACCGCTCGATGTCCGAGGTGCTCACCCGTTCGCTGGCCACCAGCCTGTGCACGCTGCTGCCGATCGTCGCTTTGCTCGTCTTCGGCGGAACGACGCTGAAGGACTTCGCGTTCGCGCTGATGGTCGGCGTCGCCTCCGGTGCGTACTCGTCGATCTTCATCGCCTCGCCGGTGCTCACGCACTGGAAGGAGCGCGAGCCGGTCTACCGCAACCGCCGCCAGCGACTCATCCGTGACCTCGGCGCCGTACCGGCCTACGCCGAGGGGGCCGCCGCTGAGACGGTCGAGCCCGAGCCCAGGCGCCGGCGCAGCCGGCGGGGGTCGATCATCGCGCCTGAGACGCCTGGCGAGCAGATCTCCAAGGCCGAGTTCGCGGATCTCGTGCGCGACCTCGACGTCGGCAGCGCCAGCCCGCCGGCTGCCGACGAGCCGTCTCCGGGCGCTCGCGCGCGGGCACGGCGCACTGCGAGCGCCGCGGCGACCGAGTCGGCGACGGCGCCGCCGGCGAGCGAGCCGGATGCCGCCCCGGCGCCGGAGCTCGACCCCGCCGCCGACGCGCTGCCCGAGGACGTCGTGATGAAGTCGACGACGCCGCGGCCGAGCGGCAAGTCGCGACGCAACCGACGGCACGGGAGGCGCTGACATGGCGATGCTCGCCTGGGTGATGATGGGCCTGGCCATCTGGCACTTCACGATCTTCCTGCCCGACCGCTTCTGGGGCGGGATCGTCGGGGCGTTCGTCGGGGCCTTGTTCGGAGCGGTGGTCTGCGGCCTGCTCATCTATCTCGCGAAGACCGGGACGCTGCGCATCCCGGGCGCACGCGCCACCGACATCGCGGTCGTCTGCTACGCGATTCCCGGCGCCCTGCTCGGCATCGCCGCCGTCTACGGCATCGGCGTCCGCCAGGGTCAGCCGGCCGACCAGTACTGAGCGCGGCGCGCGGCGCGCGGCGCCCGCGCTCAGGCGGCGCGCCGCCTGAGCACCCCGTCGGGCGCCAGCGCGGCCGGGCGGGTGCCGGCGAGCGGCCAGCCCGGTCCCGGGCGCGCGAGGAGGAAGCCCTGCAGGAGGTGCACGCCGAGGCCGGCGAGCGCCCCCAGCTCGCCCTCGGTCTCGATGCCCTCGGCGACGAGCAGCGCGCCGACGCGCTCGGCGTAGTCGACCATCGCCTTGACGAGCGCCGCGCGGTCGGGGTCGCACTCGATCCCGGTGATGAGCGAGCGGTCGAGCTTGAGGTAGTCGGGGTGCACGGCCGTGATCTGGCGCAGTCCGGCGTAGCCGGCACCCATGTCGTCGACGGCGAGCATCGTGCCGCGACGGCGCAGCACGGCGATCGCGGCCTCGAGTGACGGGTCGTCGTTGCGGACAAGCGTGTCCTCGGTGATCTCGACGACCAGGCGCGACAGATCGGCGGGCGTCTCGAGGATCGCGAGCGTTCGCGCATCGGGCAGCGTCGCGCCGGACAGGTTGACGCACAGCCGCGCGCCGGCGGGCAGGTCGGGCAGGAGCTGGATCGCCGCGGCCAGGCACGCCTGCTCGAGCGCGTCGCGCTCGCCGAACTCCTCGGCGAGCGAGAACCAGTGCAGCGGTTTCGAGGTCGAGCCGAGCCGGAAGCGGGCGAGCGCCTCGTAGGCGTGCACCTCTCCGGTGAGCAGATCGAAGATCGGCTGGGTCACCATCTCGATCGCCTCGCCGCCGATCAGCCGGGCGAGGATCGCCTGCGCGTCGTTCTCACCATCGCCGCTGAGCGACTCGCCGGTATAGGTGGCCACGCGCCGCGCCGAGCCGCGCTTGGCGACGCGCAGGGCGATGTCGCCGGCCCGCAGCAGGGCGTTCGCATCGCTCCCGTCTCGGGGCGCCCAGGCGATGCCGACCGAGCCGGCCGCGCTCGGCGCGTCGCCGCTGGCCTGGGCCAGGCGGGCCAGCAGCTCCGCGGCGAGCGCCTCGGGCTGCGAGCGCACCGTGAGCGCGAACTCGTCACCGCCGAGCCGCCCGATGAGGACGTGGTCGCCGCCGAGCTCGCGCATGTGTCCGACGGCGCTCGAGAGCAGGGCGTCGCCCGCCGCGTGGCCGTGGAGCTTGTTCACGAGGCCGAAGCGGTCGAGGTCGAGCACCACCAGGGCGAGCGGATGCTCCTCGTCGGCCCCGGCGAGCTCTCCCTGGAGTGCCGCGCGGAAGGCCGAGCGCGCCAGTGCGCCGGTCAGTCCGTCGTGGTCGGCCTCGTGGCGTGCGAGCGCGAGCAGATCGCCGAGCTCGCCCATCACGGCGCGTCCGCTGAGCAGCAGCGCGGCGGCGGCGACGCACAGCCCGACGTAGCTCGCGTCGACCGTCCCGGTCATCGCGATCGGCAGGACGAGCGCCACGATGAAGACGACGGCCGCCGGAATGTTCACGTGGGCTCGCACGAGCGCGCCGGTGATGACCGCGGCGAGCCAGAGCAGCGTGAGGACGGTCACCCTCTCGTTGCCGAACCCGTTCACCAGCACGCCCGCGAGCGCGGCCACGAACTCCTCGACGAGCCCGACGCGCACGCCGAGATCGCGCAGCTGGGTCAGCGCGCACAGAGCGATCACGCCCATGCCGATCGCGGCGAGCGTGGGGTAGGGGTGCAGAGCCGGGTCGCGCGCGACGATCGCCAGCCCGGCGAGCGCGATCCCGGCGCGCGCGCCCGCGGCCACGGCTCGAGCCTTGAAACGTCGTGCTTGCGGGGGATCGGTGATCGTCATCGTGGGCTCGCCGATCCGCGAGGTGGCCGCCGGCCGTCTCGAACGCCCGAGCGCACATACGCTTCACAGCGACTCCCCTTTCGGCGCTTTGCGCCGGTATCTGTACTCCTGACGGCCCGGGACAGCCGGATATCTGGTCTCGGTGTCGCGCCGATGACGCGGGGTTCCGTCACCGCCGGTGCCTAGTCTCCCGCAGGCCTTGACGAACCCCATCGTGCAGATCGCGCCGGCCCCGGTCGCCCAGACGCTCACGCTGCAACGCGACCTGGGCGTCAGCAGCGCGCTCGCGCAGGCGCTCGTGCGCCGCGGGCTCGCCGATCCGCAGCATGCGCGCGCGTTCCTGCGCGCCGACGAGACCCACGCCCCGAGCGCCTTCGCGGGGATCGAGCTCGCCGTCGACGCCGTCGCGCGGCACGTCCGCGCCGGCGGGCGGATCACGGTGCACGGCGACTACGACGTCGACGGCGTGTGCTCGACGGCGGTGCTCGTGCGCGCCCTGCGCCGGCTTCGCGCCGGGCCCCACCCGGAAGCGGGTCCGGTCGACTGGTATCTGCCCGATCGGGCGACCGACGGCTACGGGCTCAACGCGCGGACGATCGAACGGCTCGCCGCGCGCGGAACCCGCCTGCTCATCACCGTGGACTGCGCGATCGGCGCCGCAACCGAGGTGGCGCAGGCGCGCGCGGCGGGCATCGACGTCGTCGTCACCGATCACCACGCGCCGCCGGCCAGCGGCGTACTGCCCGACGCGCCGATCGTGCACCCGGTGGTGTGCGGCTACCCGTGCGCCGACCTGTGCGCGACCGCCGTCGCCTACCAGTTCGCGCGCGCGCTGCACGAGGCGCTCGGCGGGGGAGAGGAGGAGCTGCGTGAGGATCTCGACCTGGTGGCCCTCGCGACGATCGCCGACGTCGTGCCGCTCCTCGGGGAGAACCGCACGTTCGTGCGGCGCGGGCTCCGCGCGCTGGCCACGACCGCCAAGCCGGGCCTGCGTGCGCTGATGGCCGTCGCGCGGGTCGACCCGGCGCGGGTGGACGAGCGCGCCGTCGCCTTCGCGCTGTGTCCGCGTCTGAACGCCGCCGGCCGGCTGCACCGCGCCGATGCCGCGCTCGAGCTCGTGCTCACCGAGGACGAGGCGCGGGCCTCGTCGGTGGCCGATGAGCTCGATCGGGCCAACCACGAAAGGCGCCATACCGAGACGCGCATCCTCTTCGAGGCCGAGGCGCAGGTGGCCGAGCGCGGTGAGCGCTCCGCCTACGTGCTCGCGGGCGAGGGGTGGCATCCCGGCGTCATCGGGATCGTGGCCTCGCGCCTCGTCGAGCGCCATCACCGGCCGGTCGTCTGCATCGCCCTCAGCGGCGAGGAGGGCCGCGGCTCGGGGCGCAGCATCGATGGCTTCGACCTGCTTGGCGGGCTGTCGGCGTGCGCCGAGCACCTGCGTCGCCACGGCGGGCACCGTGCCGCTGCCGGCCTCGAGGTCGACCGCTCGCGCCTCGACGCCTTCGAGGCCGCGTTCTGCGCTCACGCCGACGCGGTGCTCGGCGCGGCCGACCTCACCCCGGTCGTCGTCGCCGATGCCGTCGTCTCCGGAGACGAGCTCGACCTGTCGCTCGCCGAGGAGCTGCGGACGCTCGGCCCGTTCGGGCGCGGCAACCCGCCGGTCTCGCTGCTCGTGCCGGCGGCGACGGTGCAGGACGTCCGCCCGATGGGGGAGGGGCGCCACGCGCGCTTCACGGTGCGCGCGGGCGGCGCCCGCTCTCAGGCTGTCGCCTTCGGCAGCGGCGGCCGCCTCGCGGTCGGTGAGGACGAGCCCGCGGACGCCGTCTTCTCGCTCGAGGTGAACGAGTTTCGCGGCGCGGTCGAGCCGCGGCTCGTGCTGCGTGACCTGCAGCCCTGCGCCGCGGCGCCGATCGATGTCGTCGGGGCCGAGCTCGAATACCTGTCGGAGGCGTGGCGCGAGCTGGCGGCCGGCCCGCCCGGCGACGGTCCCGAGCCGCTCGCCGGCGAGCGCATCGCGTGCGACCGGCGCGGCCACGGGGTGGCCGGCACCCTGGCCGCGCTCGTCGCAAGCGGCGAGCCGGTGCTCGTCGTGGGCGCCGACGCCGAGCGCCGGCACGCGCACCTGCGCGAGCGGCTCGGCGGGTTCGCGCTGTGCGACTACCGCGCTCTCGAGCGCGAGCCGGCGCTCGCGCGACGCTTCGCCCACGTCGCGCTGCTCGACCCGCCGGCGTGGCGGCACGCCGAGCGGGTGGCGCGGGCCGGCGAGCCCGATCAGCACGTGCATCTGTGTTGGGGCGCCGCCGAGCTCGCCTATGCGCGGCGCATGCTGTCGCGCGACTACGACCTGCGGCCGGCGCTCGCCGACTGCTACCGGGCGCTGCGCGCGGCCGGAGACGTCGAGGGCGACGAGCTCGAGCGGCTGCTCCGGGCCGCGGACCAGCCGGGTGCGGGCGGGTCCCGACTAGGCGATCCCCCGCCCCGTCCCGCGGCGCTCGCGGGGCGCGTGCTGCGCGTGCTGCGCGAGCTTGCGCTGGTGACCGTCGATTCCGAGCGCCCTCGGGTGCGCGTGACCTCGGCCGATCGGACCGAGCTCGAGCGCTCCGTGACGTACGTGGCGGCGCAGCGGCTGCTCGCCGAGGGTCGGGCGCTCCTCGACGAGCCCGCGCCGATCGCACGCCCCGCCGCGTGGGGCTCCGCCACGGCCCGCCGGTCGGCGTCACGTCCGGCGGCGTGAGCGCCCCGCGCCGCCGGACCCAGAGGAACGTCGAGTGGCCGGGCGGCCGTCACAGCGCTCGCCCGACGAATGTGCGCTTCAGCTCCGCGGGATCCTGCCTTACGCTGTAACCATGGCGCTCTCCGGGGAAGCCGACAAGAGACCACCGCGCCCGCCCGACGGGCTGCCGGCCGGCGTGCCGGTGGCGAGTGCTCCCGGGCGCAGCGACGCGGCCACCGCGGCGCGTCGCACGCCGGTCGACGCGGTGGTGACGCTGACGCCGCGCCCGTCGATGCGCGCCGAGCTGAACGAGTTCGAGCGACGGCTGCTCACCGATCTGTTCGCGATCGTCTCCGAGCACGCCGCCGATGCCGCAATCGAGATCGACCGTGAGCGCGTCGAGGACGCGTTCGTGTTCGCGTGCGAGCACCACGCGGACCAGCGTCGCAAGTCCGGCGAGGACTTCATCACGCACCCGGTCGGAGTGGCGCGGATCTGCGCCGGGATGCGCCTCGACACCGAGACGCTGTGCGCCGCCCTGCTCCACGACACCGTCGAGGACACCAGCGCCTCGCTGGCGGAGGTCCACGACCGCTTCGGCGAGGAGATCGCCACGATCGTCGACGGCGTCACGAAGCTGACCGGGATCACCTTCCAGTCGCGCGACGAGGCGCAGGCCGAGAACTACCGCAAGATGATGGTCGCGATGGCCACCGACGTGCGGGTCATCCTCATCAAGCTCGCCGATCGCCTGCACAACATGCGCACGATCGACGCGATGCCCAAGCAGAAGCAGATCGACAAGGCGAAGGAGACCCTGGAGATCTACGCGCCGATCGCCCATCGGCTCGGGATCCACGCGATCAAGTGGGAGCTCGAGGACCTCGCCTTCGCGACGTTGCATCCACGCAAGTACCAGGAGATCAAGGGGCTGGTCAGCCAGCAGCGCGATGACCGCGAGCGCTACGTGTCCGAGGCCGGTGAGTACCTCACGCGTGAGCTGGAGGCGCTCGGCATCGAGGCGCAGATCGCCGGCCGGGCGAAGCACTTCTACTCGATCTACTCGAAGATGACCAAGAAGGGCCGCGAGTTCAACGAGATCTACGACCTCACCGCGATGCGCGTCGTCGTGGACTCGGTGAAGGACTGCTACGGCGCCGTCGGCGTCATTCACTCGCTGTGGAAGCCGCTGCCGGGCCGCTTCAAGGACTTCATCGCGATGCCCAAGTTCAACATGTACCAGTCGCTGCACACGACGGTGATCGGGCCCGAGGGTCGCCCGCTGGAGATCCAGATCCGCACCCACGAGATGCACGAGATGGCCGAGTTCGGCGTCGCCGCGCACTGGATGTACAAGGACGGCCGCCGTCCCGGGGTGAGCCGCGGCCGCGGGGGCGACGACGAGACGAAGCTGAAGTGGCTGCGCTCGATGGTCGACTGGCAGAAGGATCTGTCCGATCCGCACGAGTTCATGGACACGCTGCGCAACGACCTCTTCGAGGACGAGGTGTACGTGTTCACGCCGAAGGGGGAGGTCAAGTCGCTCGCCGGTGGCGCGACGCCGCTCGACTTCGCCTACGAGGTGCACACCGAGATCGGCCACCGCTGCGTCGGCGCGCGCGTGAACGGCAAGATCGTCCCGCTGCACTACGAGCTCACCTCCGGCGACATCGTCGAGATCCTCACCGCCAAGCGTGAACGGGGCCCGTCACGCGACTGGCTCGCCGTCGTCAAGACGACGCGCGCCCGCAACAAGATCAAGGCGTGGTTCAAGGCCGAGTCGCGCCAGGACACCGAGCACAGCGGTCGCGAGCTGCTGCAGGAGCACCTCAAGAAGGCCGGGCTGCCGGCCCAGAAGATCACCGGCTCGGCGCTCCTCGCCGACGTCATCCGCGAGATGGGCTTCCGCAAGGCCGACGACTTCTACATCGCGCTCGGCGGGGCGAAGGTGTCGGCGAAGGTCGTCGTCAACAAGGTCATGCAGCGCCTCAAGCAGGGCGAGGCGGCGGACAGCGAGCAGACCGCCGCTGCCGACCTGCTGCACGTCGGGCGCACCCGCCGCCAGCCGACGACCTCCTCCGGCCAGTACGGGATCCGGGTCGAGGGCGTCGACGACGTCATGCTGCGCCTGGCCAAGTGCTGCCGGCCGGTGCCCGGCGACCCGATTGTCGGCTACATCTCGCTCGGACGCGGCATCACCATCCACCGCGAGGACTGCTCGAACGCGCGACTGTTGCGCAAGGATCCCGAGCGCTTCACGCCGGTCTCCTGGGACGGTGACAACGCGACCTCGTTCCGCGTCGAGCTGCAGGTCGACGCCTATGATCGCCACCGGCTCCTCGAGGACCTGTCGCGGACGTTCGCCGAGTCGGGGATGAACATCATCGAGGCGCGCTGCCTGTCCGAGCCGCCGATGGTGAAGAACCGCTTCGTCGTCGAGGTCGCCGACACGCACACGCTGAAGACGGCGATCACCCGGTTGCGCGGGATCGAGTCGGTGTTCGACGCCTACCGCGTGACGCCGGGCGCCGGCGGCGCCGGCTAGGTCAGGCGACGACGAGCAGGCGCTGCGGCTCGATTCCGTAGCGCGCCTCGTGGACCTCACCGAGGAAGTCTCCGTCGACCTGCAGCGGCAACTTGCGCTCGTCGGCGCTGCGCACGACGATCTCGGTCGCGCCGGCGAAGCAGGTCACGCGCCGGTGGCGCGCGACCCGAGCGCGCCTCGACAGCGCGCGCCAGGTGAACGTTGGCATGTCGATCGGGCTCGCGCGCCGCAGCACCGCCCCGGCGAGCGTGCCGGATCGCAGGTCGACGCCCTCGGCGATCTCGATCGGGCGGTCGCGGAAATAGGTGAACGGCGACGCGTTCTGGACAACGGCGGTGACGCCCGTGTACGACTCGTCGCCCGCGGTCACGACCATCGCGGGCGGACGGAACAGGTAGTCCCGATGGAAGCTCGCGATCCCGGCCCACGCGAAGTACCACGGGCCGAAGCGGGCCTTCAGGCGCGGGTTGCGATCGACGCGGCGCGTCACGCTCGCGTCCAGACCCAGCCCTGAGGAGAATGTGAAGACGCGCCCGTTCACGATGCCGACGTCGACTCGCCGCGGGCGCCAGTCGTCGGCGAGGGCGAGCACGTGCTCGGTCGCGTCGACCGGGTCGGCGGGGATCCCGATGATCTTGTGGAAGACGTTCGCGGAGCCGCCGGGCAGGCAGGTGAGCGCCGTGGCGGAGCCGACGAGGCCGTTGGCCGCCTCGTTGACGGTCCCGTCGCCGCCGAAGGCGACAACGACGTCGTAGCTCTCGCGCGCCGCCTCGCGGGCGAGCTCGGTCGCGTGGCCCCGCCCTTCGGTGTCGATCGCCTCGACGTCATAGCGGCCCTGCAGCGCGTACACGACGAGGTGGCGCAATCGATCCGAGACGCTCGTCGCGTATGGATTCACGATCACCAGCATGCGCTTGCGCTCGGTCTCGAGCGCGAGCCGATCTCGGCTCTGCTCAGCATCGAACGGGCGCTCGAAGCGCGGCGCGTGACGCGCGTCGCCGTCCCGCAGGGCATCGGTCGTGCCGTTCCCGGTCACGACCTCGGAATCGCTCACCGATGGGGCTACACCGGCGACCGAGAGTCGTTACCTCCGCGGCGATGCTCGACGAACGGCCGATGCCCGGTTGCGTGATCGCCTCGCGTGGCCGATCATCTCGACCGTCGGGCTCGCCCGATCGCCGATGGGCAGCTGGCGGCAGCGGGCCGATTAGATGTCCGGGCCGGCGGTTTGTATACTGCGGCGCACATAGCTGGACGCATCGAGAGGGGTGGAGGGACTGGCCCGTTGAAACCCCGGCAACCTCCCGCGAAAGCGGGGATGGTGCCAATTCCATCAGGCTCCAACAAAGGCCTGGGAGATGTGGTTGGAGTCTTTCACCGGGACCTTCGCCACAGCCCAGCGGAGGTTTCAGACATGACGGCAGAAGGACTCAAGTGCAGGGAATGCGGGGCTGAGTACCCGCTCGAAGCGTTGTACGTGTGCGAGCGGTGCTTCGGTCCGCTCGAGGTCGCCTACGACCATGGTGCGCCGCGAGACGTGGCCGAGTGGCGGCGGCGCATCCAGAGTGGCCCGCAGAACATCTGGCGCTACTCGGACTTCCTCCCGCTCGCCGGGGGCCCGCCGGGGCCGTCGGCCCGCCGGACGTCGCGGGTGGGACTGCCGGCCGGCTGCACGCCGCTCGTGCGGGCCGACCGCCTGGCGGCCGAGCTCGGCCTCGGCGAGGTCTGGGTCAAGAACGACGCCGCGAACCCGACGCACTCGTTCAAGGATCGCGTCGTGTCGGTGGCCACGGCGCGCGCACGCGAGCTCGGCTTCGAGGTCATCGCCTGCGCCTCGACCGGGAACCTCGCGAACTCCGTCGCCGCCCATGGCGCGGCCCTTGGCATGGAGTCCTATGTCTTCATCCCCTCCGACCTGGAGGAGCAGAAGGTCCTCGCGACCGGCATCTACGGCACCAAGCTCGTCGCCGTGCGCGGCAACTACGACGACGTCAACCGCCTGTGCACCGAGCTGTCGGCCGAGCGCGATTGGGCGTTCGTGAACGTCAACCTGCGCCCGTACTACGCGGAGGGCTCAAAGACGATCGCCTTCGAGATCGCCGAGCAGCTCGGCTGGCGCATCCCGGACCGGGTCGTCGCGCCGATCGCCTCGGGGTCGCTGTTCACGAAGATCGGCAAGGGCTTCGACGAGTGGCGTCAGGTCGGCCTGCTCGACGGCGACCTGCCGGCGATGCACGGCGCCCAGGCCACGGGCTGCTCACCGGTGGCGACCGCGTTCGCCGAGGGGCACGACGTGTGCCGCCCGGTCAAGCCCGACACGATCGCCAAGTCGCTGGCCATCGGTAACCCGGCGGACGGGCCGTACGCGATCGAGCTCGCCCGCCGCACCGGCGGCGGCGTCGACGCGGTCACCGACGATGAGATCCGCGAGGGCATCTCGCTGCTCGCGCGCACGACCGGCATCTTCACCGAGACGGCCGGTGGCGTGACGACGGCCACGCTCGCCAAGCTCGCCGCCCGCGGCGACATCTCCGCGCAGGACAGCGTCGTGCTCGTCATCACCGGCGACGGGCTGAAGACGCTCGACGCCGTGCGCGGCAGCTTCACCGCATACGAGATCGACCCGTCGCTCGCCGATTTCGAGGCGAACGTCGACGAGGCGCCGGTTCGCGCTCACGCCTCGGTGCGCTGATCGATGGCGGTGACCGTGAAGATCCCCACCCAGCTGCGAGCCGCAGCGGGTGGGGCGGCCGAGGCGGAGGTCGAGGGCGGCAACGTGCGTGAGGTCCTCGACAGCCTGTTCGACAGCTTCTCCGAGCTGCGCGAGCGGATCTCCGACGAGGGCGGATCGCTGCGCCGCTTCGTGAACGTCTACGTCAGCGGCGAGGACATTCGCTTCCTCGACGGCCTCGACACGACCGTGGCCGACGGCGCCGAGGTGACGATCCTGCCGGCGGTGGCCGGCGGCTGAGGCAGCGGCCCGGGCGCGGGGCGCCTGTGGCCGCAGCCGCCGCCGTGGCGGTCAGGCGGCGCGGGGCTGGTCGAGCGGCGCGGCCGAGTCGGGCCGCGGTGACTGCGGTGGGGCGGCGGTCAGATGGCGCGGCCCGTCGAGGCGCAGATGGCGGTCGTGGCGGATGCGCCCGGCCGAGTCGAGCCGCGCGAGCTGCACGCGGCGGCCCTGGCGCACCTCGAGGATGATGCCGTCGCGACTGTCGTGGATCTCGACGACCGCGCGCGGGCTTCGCGCCCGGATCGCGGCGATGAAACGGCACTGCTCCACGGTTAGCTCGAGCGACTCCATACGTGTTCTTCGGCGTGACGGCGAACATCCTGTAGGGCTTCCGGAGTTGCATGGCCGGTCGCGCCCGGGGGTGGAATCCGGGACGGGGGCCCACGGGCCGGGGCCCGCCGGGGCGCGGCCGGGGCGATCTGCGTCGCGGTCATTGCGCCGAGGGTGACGCGGGCGTGACGTATGCGCCCCGCGGGTCACGCTACGTGTCCGTGACGTAACCGGATTGGAACGCGAGTGTGTCGGCCGGCGGCCGCGCGGGCCTCGCAGCGGGGGGTGTGGTCCCGAACGCACACTATGCGGCACAAGAGCGACCACACCCCTCGCCCGAGGGTCACGCGACGGTGACAAGTGCACCCCGCGGGTCACGGTGCGGGCTCGCCGCGTCACGGGATCGTCGCGCGAGCGTGCCGCGCGCCCGGGGGGTCAACCGGGCTCGGCTCCGACGGCCGCGTCGCGCGCCCGGGGGGTCAACCGGATTCGGTTCCGACGGCCGCGCCGCGCCGCCTCCCGCGTGAGCGCGTGTGCTATCTCCTGGGCATGTCGCGCCTCGAGATCCAACTGCCGCTGTGGCTGCGCTGGGTGCTCGCGGTCGCCTTCTTCGCGAGCCTCGGCCTCACCGCGGTGATCATCGTGCACGCGAACTCGACGGTGTCGACCGCCGGCACCCAGGCCGAGGTCCAGGCGAACGAGGTCGGGCGGGTCGTCGTCAGCCAGGACCAGGCCCCGCACACCGCGCCGCTTCGCGCGGGGGCATCGCCGCGGGCCGCGCTCACAGCGGCAATCGCCGGCGACGTGCGCGCGCGCATCGCGACGCGCGATCTGACCGGACCGCTGCAGTCCGTGACCTGCTCGCCGGGACGGACGCAGCACCGCGGGCGCCGCCCGTTCGTGTGCGCCGTCACCGCCGCGTCGATTCGCTACGTGTTCTACGGGGTGGCCGATCGGCGTGCCCGCCTGCTCACCTGGTGCAAGGAGGATGCGGTCGCCGAGGCGGGTCTGACGGTGCCGCTCAGCCCTCGCTGCGAGGCGTGACCGCGCGGCGTCGGTCACGACGCGGCGGCTGCGATGGTGGACTTCGGCTCAATATCGGAGTCGCAGCGACCGATGTCTCAGGCATGCGACGTAATCACGACGAGCTGTCGTCCTGCCCGCGACGACTCGATCGAGCGAGGATCGCCTGATGCTCGACCCGCAGAACGCGTCCGTGGCGCCGGCCGAGGCAGGATCCGACGCGTCGACGCCGCCGCCCGCGTCGGCGCCGCTGGCCCTCGACCCGCTCACGGGGCTTCCCGATCGCACGGCGTTCGACGCCGGCCTGCGGAGCTCGCTCAGCCATGCGCCCGATGCGAAGGGCGCGGCCGTGATCGTCATCGGCGTCGATCAGCTGTCGCGCGTCGTCGACGCGCTCGGCCCGCGCGCCGCCGACGAGGTGCTGCGCACGACCGCGGGCCGGCTGCGTCGCCTCGCCGCGGACGGCGCGACCCTGGCCCGCCTGGCCGGCGACAGCTTCGCCCTGCTCATCGCCGCCGACGAGCCGCAGCCCGTGGCGCGGGCGCTCGCCGACGCGGCGCTCGCCGCAGCGGCCGCGCCGATCGTGGTCGGCGGCCAGGAGCTGCTCCTCTCGGCGAGTGCCGGCATCGCGCTCACCGACCCCTCGCGCATCGGCGCCGACGAGGTGGTGCGTGACGCCGCGACCGCTCAGCATCGCGCGCAGCGACGGGGCGGCGGTCGCGTCGAGGTGTTCGAGCCTGAATGGCGCAACGGACTGCTCGAGGAGCTGCGCATGGAGAGCGAGCTGCGATCGGCGATCGGCTGCGGCCAGGAGCTGCAGCTCTTCTACCAGCCGATCGTGTCCCTAGAGTCGGGATTGGTGGTGGCGGTCGAGGCGCTCGTGCGCTGGGACCACCCGCGTCACGGGCTGCTGCTCCCGTCGCGCTTCCTCGGCGTCGCCGAGCGGGCCGGCGTCCTCGCCGAGCTCGATCGCTGGATGATGGCCGAGGCCTGCCGTCAGCTGGCGACCTGGCTGGGGGAGCACGGCCCGAAGAGCCCTCCGCGCGTGAGCATCAACGTCTCGGCCGACGAGCTCTCCGACCCCGAGTTCGCCACCGACGTCGCAGCCGAGCTGCGGCGCTGGGGGCTCGTCGGCTCGCAGCTCGTCGTCGAGGTCGCGCAGACCGCGCTGCGCCATTCCGCCGGGGCCGCCACGCGCCTCAGTGAGCTGCGCTCGCTCGGGGTGAGCGTGCTGCTCGACGACTTCGGCACCGGATATGCCTCGCTCTCCTACCTGCGCCGCCTCCCGATGGACGGACTGAAGATCGAGCGCTCGTTCGTCGAGGACCTCACGAGCTCGGCGCCGGCGCGCGCGATCGTCGACGGGGTGCTCGAGATCGGGCGCGCGATGGGCCTGTCGGTCGTCGCGGTCGGCGTGGAGACCGGCGAGCAGCTCGAGGCACTGCGCGAGCTGGGATGTAACGCGGGGCAGGGGCTGCACTTCCTCGGTCCGGTGCCGCCGGCCACCCTGATGGAGCTGTTCGCCCTCAGCAACCAGCCGATGGCCGATGGCGAGGCGCCGCTGCGCCTGTCGCCGTCATCGGGCCCGACGACGGCTGAGGACGAGTCGCTTGACGCCACGCAGACGATGACGCTCGGTCAGGCCGCTGCGCTGCTGAGCATCTCCTCGAGCACGCTGCGCCGCTGGGCGGACGACGGGCGCGTCCCGACGGTGCGCACGAGCGGCGGCCACCGGCGGTTCCGGCTGTCCGAGCTGCGCCAGCTCGCCCCGCCGACGCAGAGCGTGCGGCTGCGCGCGCCGAAGGTCCCCGACGGCGCCGTCCTGCCGGCCGCGCTGCTGCTGAGCGAGGAGCGCTCCGAGCTGATCGACATCGCCTGCCGCGCGATCTACGAAGGATCCGGCGGGTGGTTCGCTCGCGACGACGCTCGCGTCGCCGTGCAAGCGTGGGTGGGCAGCCTCGCGGACGCCTTCCGCTCGGGCAGCTACCTGTCGCTCCCCGACGCCGAGCGCGAGGTCTCGCGTCGGGCCCAGGTCGGCGGCGCCTCGCTCGCCGAGCAGCACGCGTTCGTGGAGCGCTTCGGCGCCGCGCTGCGCCGGCGCCTCGCGCAGCGAGGCGGGTCCGAGGACGAGCAGGTGGCCGTGGCCCGAACGATGGCCGCGCTCGCCCATCAGCTGCTCGACGACGCAGAGCTGTAGGCGTCAACCGGGGCGCGCGCGGGCAGAGCCGCCCCCGCGAAGGGTGCCGATGCCCGCTGACGATGAGTCCAGGCCGCCCGCGCGCGGCTCAAGGGCTCCGGTGGGGCGACGACAACAGGTCCATGCGAGTGCTGTCCGGACGCCCCGGCGTCGCCGCCCTCACGATCGTCGTCGCACTGGCCGTGGCCTGCGCCCAGGCGGCCGCGCACGCCGGCGTCCACCACGCCGCCGCCGGACGCCGCCCGGCGGCGCCCGCCCCCGCCGCCGGCACGAGCTCGACCGAAAGCGCGACCCTCACCGCGGACGTCAGCGACAGCGACCTGCTGACCGTCGTCGTGTTCCAGTACGGGACGACGACGAGCTACGGCTCGACCTCGGCATCGGTGAGCCTCAACGCACTGCTGCTCTCCACGACGGTTTCGGTGAGCGTCGGCGGCCTCAGCCCGGGCGTCACCTACCACTACCGCGTCGTGGCGAAGAATCTCCTCGGCACGACGTACGGCCCCGACCAGACGTTCACGCTCGCCACGAGCGGCAGCGGCAGCGTCGGCAGCGGCGGCACCACCGTCTCCAGCACCACGACGGTCACGGCGAGCGGCGGCTCGGGCGCCGGTGTGACGGTCGGCGTGAGCGGTCCGTCGGGCACCGCCTCGCCCGGCGGCACCGGTGCGACCGGCGCGACCGGAGCGACCGGCGCGACCGGCGCGAGCGGAGCCGGCGGCGGCTCGGCGAGCGCGGGCACCGGCGCCACCAGCGGCGGGTCGGACACCGGTGGGAGCACGAGCGGCGCCTCCGCAATCGGCGCGGCCGCCCCGCCCAAGCTGCAGCGCTCGGCCGTCGTCTCCGATACCACCGGCGTCGTGCTGGTGACGCCTCCGGGCTCGTCGACGCCGGTCTCGGTGGCCAACAGCATCGACGTCCCGAACGGCACGCTGGTCAACGCCCACGCCGGCGTTGTCAACGTCACGACGGCGCTCGACGATCACGGCCACACCCAGACGGTGATGGTGTGGGGCGGCAGCTTCCGGCTCTTCTATGCCCACGGGCAGACCGGCCGCGTCCTCCTCGCGCTGGCCGGCGGCAACTTCGCCGCCTGCGGGGCGTCGGCCGGCGGCGCGCGCGTCGCCCGCGCCGCGCGCACCGCGGCTCACCCGTCGTCCGCGCACGTCGTGCGCAGCCTGTGGAGCAGCGATAACCACGGGCGCTACACGACCCAGGGCAACGACAGCGTGGCAACGGTGCTCGGAACCGTCTGGCTGACGCAGGATCGCTGTGACGGCACGCTCACCTCCGTCGCTCGCGGCGCGGTGCGCGTCACCGACACGCGGACGCACCGCACGGTGCGCGTCAGCGCCGGCCAGAGCCACCTCGCGCGCCGCTGACGAACGCTGGAGACCGGATGAACACCGACAACCGAGCGCATCTCCGCCTTCGCCTCGGAGCGCTCGCGGTCGCGGCGGTGGTCACGCTCGCCTTCGGCCTCGTGACCTACGCGCTCGGCGCCTGGAACGGGCTCGAGGCCCAGAGCGTGTACGCGCGCTTCCAGGCCCGCCCGACGGTGCATCCGAGCGGGATCGTCATCGTCGGCATCGACGACCCGACGATGCACGAGCTGCAGCTCAAGTGGCCGTTCCCGCGCGCGCTCGATGCCCGCCTCATCGACGAGCTGCACGCCGATGGAGCGCGCACGATCGTGTTCGACGCGGACTTCAGCCTGCCGACCGACGCGCGCGACGACGACGCGCTGTACGAGTCGATCGCCCGGGCCGGGGGGGCCATCCTCGCGACCGTGAGCTCCGACGGGCACGGGCACACGACGGTGCTCGGAGGCGATGCGAACCTCGCGGCGATCGATGCCCGGGCGGCGCGCGCGAATCTCGTCAGCGACGGCGACGTGTTCCGGGCCTACGACTACTCGATCGACAGCATCCCGACGATCGGCGTCGCCACCGCCGAGCGTGTCCTCGGGCGTCCGCTCACGCCGGCGCAGTTCGGGCCGAGCCCGGCCTGGATCGACTTCCCCGGCCCGCCCGGCACCTTCCCGTCCGTTTCCTACGGGGATGTGCTCGCCGGGCGCGTGCCGGCCACCACGTTCGCCGGCAAGATCGTCATCGTCGGTGCGACCTCGCCGCTGCTTCAGGACGTGCACGCCACCCCGACCACGACCGGCCAGCTGATGGCCGGCGTCGAGATCCAGGCCGCCACGATCTACTCCGCGCTGCACGGCAACCCGCTGCGCGACGCTCCACCGTGGGCGGCCTGGCTGGCCATCATCGTCGCGGCGCTGCTCAGCCCGCTGCTCGCGTGGCGGCTGCGGATCCGCTACGCGGTGCCGGTGTCACTCGCGGCCGCGCTCGGCTACGCGGTCGGTTGCGTGGGCGCCTTCGACCACGGCGTCATCCTCGTCGCCACCTACCCGGTCATCACGTGGGGGGTCGGACTCGTCGCCACCGTCATCGCCGCCGCCCTCGCCGGGGACATCGAGCGCCACCTCATCGCCGTCTACGCCCGCGTGCTCGAGCATACGGTGCGCGAGCGCGATCGGCAGCTGTCGGCCACCGAGCTCGAGATCGTCCACCGCCTCGCGCACGCCGCCGAGTCGCGCGACACCGACACCGGCGAGCACATCGAGCGCATCGGCTTCCTCTGCGAGCAGCTCGGGCTCGCCGCCGGGATGAGTCGCGCCGAGTCGAAGATGCTCGGGCACGCGAGCATCATGCACGACGTCGGCAAGATCGGCGTGCCCGACGCCGTCCTGCTCAAGCCCGCGCGCCTGGACGCGGTCGAGTGGGAGATCATGCGCATGCACACGACGACCGGCGGCGAGATCCTCGGTGGCTCGGAGCGTCCGATCATCCAGATGGCGGAGACGATCGCCCGCACGCACCACGAGCACTGGGACGGCGGCGGCTACCCCGCGGGACTGACCGGGAACGAGATCCCGCTCGTCGGGCGGATCTGCGCCATCTGCGATGTGTTCGACGCGCTCGTGTCACCGCGCCCGTATAAGGCCGCCTGGTCGGTGGACGAGGCTCTCTCGGAGGTCCGCCGCAGCAGCGGCTCGCACTTCGACCCGGGGCTGGTCGACGTCTTCCTGAGCCTCATTCCGAGCCTGCTGCACCTCTACGCCGAGCAGTCGCCGGCCGCGCTCGCCGACGCGGGGGACCCGCCCCCGGAGGGCGGCGAGCCGTCAGGCGAGCCCACCGCGCCCGCGCCGGCGCTGTCGCTCGTCCCGGACCCGCCGGCCGGCTCCGAGCTCGACTCCGCGAGCGCGAGCGGCTAGTAGGCTCCGCCCCGTGGCCGGTGACGGGGCGGATCTCGATGTCGATGTGCTGGCGGCGGCGCTGCGCGCCGACTCGGCCGACCTCGAGGCGTACGTCGAGGTGCTGGCGGCGAAGCTGAGCACGTCACTCCCGGGGCGCGTCGCGGTGAAGCACCGCCGGGCCGGCCTGATGGGTCCGAAGCGCATCCACCGGATCGTCATCACGCTCGAGGACAGTCGTCCGGAGGTGGAGGTGACCGATGGGTCGGTGGAGGCCACGTGGACAAAGGTGTCCGGCGGAATCGCGCTCAAGCACGAGCGTGTGGACTTCGACGACTGGCTGCGCCGGCTGAGCGAGTCGCTCGCCGCCGAGGCGCACCGCAACGCCCGCACGCGCGATGCGCTGCGGCAGCTGCTCATTTGAAATAAAGGCGAAAGGACGCGAAGTGGGTTTTCTCAAGCGTGACGAGTCCGACGAGGCAGCACCACAGCCAGAGGCGGTGACGGCGCCCGAGCCGACGGACGTGATGCCGGCCGCGAGCGTCGAGGCCGCGCCGAGCGCCGGCCAGTACGAAGCGGGGTCGCTCGAAGGGATCCCGGAGGCCGGTCGCGCGCGCGTCGAGCGCATGAAGCGCGCCGTCGCGGGCGGCTTCTTCACCAGCGACCTGTCGGCCAACGAGCACTTCGTCGTCCGCGAGGCCGGGTTCGAGCCGCTCGGGCTCGTGCTCGGCTCGAGCATCTACCACATCGGCTTCCAGCAGGCCAACTGGAAGCGCAGCCAGGAGATGGGCGTGCTCACGCAGGCGATGTACCACGCTCGCGAGCTCGCGATGACGCGCATGGAGGAGGAGGCCGACCAGCTCGGGGCCGACGGCATCGTCGGCGTGCGCCTCGACATCGGCCGCTACGAGTGGGGCGCCGACATGGCCGAGTTCATCGCCGTCGGGACGGCGGTCAAGCATCGCGAGGGCGTGCTGCATCGGGCTCCGAACGGGCGACCGTTCACGAGCGAGTTGTCCGGCCAGGACTTCAGCACGGTGCTGCGAACCGGCTTCCGTCCGGTCGGCATGGTGATGGGCAACTGCGTCTACCACGTCGCGCACCAGAGCATGCGCCAGACGTTCCGCCAGATGGGTCAGAACCAGGAGATGACGATCTTCACCGAGGCGCTCTACGAGGCGCGCGAGCTCGCCATGCAGCGCATGCAGGCCGAGGCCGAGCAGTTGCAGGCGCGCGGGATCGTCGGGGCACGTCTGGCCCAGGGCAGCCACGGGTGGGGCTCGCACATCATCGAGTTCTTCGCCATCGGCACCGCGGTGGTGCCGGGCGAGCCCGGCGTGGAGGGGCCGACCCTCGTGCTGCCGGTCACCGGGTAGCGACGCGGCCCGACATCACCCCGCCGCGACGGCGTCGAGCTCGCCGAACTGCGCGTAGGCCGCGCGGGCGCTCGTCTGGGCGCGGCGCGTGGTGGTGGCCACCCCGAGCACGAGCACGAGCACGCCACAGGCCGTCGTGAACGCCCACCCGGCGCCGCTGGAGTGCACGAGCCCCAGGCGCAGCGCCGACTGAGCGGCGGGCGCGGCGATCGCGCCCACGACGGCCACGCCGAGCGTCTGGCCGACCTGGCGCGAGGTCGAGGCGACGGCGGCGGCGACGCCGGCCTGGGCCGGCGGCATCCCCGACACCGCGGTGACGGTGATCGGCGGGTTGACCATCCCGAAGCCGATCCCGAACACCACGTAGGCGGCGATCAGCCAGGCCACCGAGGTCGTGCTCGACAGCCCGACGAGCAGCATCACACTGCTCGCGGTGATGCCGAGGCCGCCGAGCACGAGCGGCACGCGCGTACCTCGCCGGCCGACGAGGCGGCCCGACAGGGGAGAGAAGACGATCGTCATCGCCGCGAGCGGCAGCACGTACAGCCCGGCGTGCAGCGCCGAGAGGCCGCGCACCTCCTGGAGGTAGAGGGTGTTGAGGAACAGGTAGCCGCCGAGCGCGGCGAACGAGCTCACCGCGATCGCCGCCGCTCCCGAGAAAGGGATGCTGCGGAAGAAGCCGAGCTCGATCAGCGGGTCGTGGTGTCGCGACTCGTGTCGCAGCAGGCCGGCGAACGACGCGATGACGACCACGAACAGCGCGAGCTCGCGTGCCGACGTCCACCCGAGCCGGGGTCCCTCGATGATCGCGAAGGTCAGCGTGGCGAGCATCACGACGACGAGCAGCTGGCCGAGGGCGTCGAAGCGGCGCGGGTGCTCGGCCCGCGACTCGGGCACGAAGCGCGCGGTGAGGACGAGCGCGGCGAGCCCGATGGGGATGTTGATCCAGAAGATCGACGGCCAGCCGACCGAGTCGACGAGCGCGCCGCCGACGACCGGGCCGAGGGCGAAGCTGACCCCAACCGTCGCTCCCCACAGGCCGATCGCCTGGGCCCGCTCGCGCGGGTCCTCGAACGTGTTGCGGATGATCGACATCGCCACCGGGTTGAGCATCGAGCCGCCGACGCCCTGGAGCATCCGGAAGGCGACGAGCCAGGTGAGGCTCGGCGCCAGGCTGCACAGCAGCGAGCCGAGGGTGAACAGCAGCAGCCCGAGCTGGAACACGCGCCGGCGCCCGAAGCGGTCGGCCATCGAGCCCGACAGGAGCAGCAGGCTGGCGATCACCAGCGTGTAGGCGCTCACCGTCCACTGCAGGCCGGACACGCTCGCGTGCAGATCCCGCCCGATCGAGGGCAGGGCGACGTTGACGATCGTGTTGTCGAGGCCCACGATGAGCAGGCTCATGCAGCAGATCCCCAGGATGAGCAATCGCCGGCGGCGGTCGATCGACGTCACTGAGACAGCGGTGGCCACACACGCATCGTAGGAGCGCGATCGAGTCGGCCGTGCCGGTCCGGAGGCGACCTCCCTACCACGTAAGATCCGCCCGCATGGACGCACCGCCGACGCCACAGGAGGTTGAGCAGGTCGAGCGGGAACTCCTCGACGGCTTTCACCGCGAGGTGTCCGCGGCCGCCGAGGGGATGGCCGCGGCGATGGTGGTGGGCGCCTACCCCGACACGGTGATCCGCGTCGTGGCGACGGCCCAGGGCGAGTCGCGCAGCCACGACTGGTCGATCTGGGACGGCGAGATGACCGGAGACGTGCCGCGTCCCGGCGCCGTCGCAGAGTTCCTGCAGGTCCTCGAGCTGCGGATCATCGAGTGGCTCGCGGCCGCCTACTGGCGCTGGCCGACCTAGCGGCCGGTCTGGAAGCGGCGGCGGCGCCGGGTCGCGGACGGCGCGGCGCGGCGACTGGGCGTAGGCGCTTGGCGGACCTTTCTCACATTGTGCTTCCGGGATCCCGCGCCGGACGTGCCATCGTGATCGCATGAGGAGAGGGGACGCAGCGCTGCGCCGTGCCCGTTGGGCGGCGGGTCTCGGGCTCGCCGCCGCCGCGCTCTCGGTCCCGTGGTTCGCGAGCGCGCTCGCCGCGCCGGCGCCGCCCCGGGCCGCCGGCCTGGACGTCCGAGGGAGCGCCGAGCAGGTCGACGTCACCGGCCTGAGAGCGGGGGGGACGGCGATCCTGCTCGGTCACCGCGGGGCCGTCCTGCAGGTGCGCCGCGCCGACTCGCTCGGCGGGGTCCTGTTCCGCGGGGTCGCGCCGGGCGCCGGCTATCGGGTGCGCGAGGGCGGTCGCCCCGGGCTGGTGTCCGCAGCGGTGACGGTGCTGAGCGACCGCTCCGCGCCCCCGAACACACGCCTCTACGAGCAGCGACTGCCGACGAGCGGCTACGGGTATCTGACCACGCGGGACGGCACGACGCTCGCGATCGACGTGCACCTGCCGGTCGGCGCCGCTCGCGGGCCGTATCCCACGCTCGTCGAGTACTCCGGCTACGGCTACGCCGACCCCGCCGGTCCCGACAGCGGGATCGCCCCGATCGCGAACGCACTCGGGTTCGCCGTGGTCGACGTGAACATGCGCGGCACCGGCTGCTCGGGTGGGGCCTTCGACTACTTCGAGCCGCTGCAGTCACTCGACGGCTACGACGTCATCGAGACCGTCGCGCACCAACCCTGGGTCGCGGATCACCGGGTCGGCATGATCGGCGTGTCCTACGGGGGCATCAGCCAGCTGTTCGTGGCCGCAACCGATCCGCCGGACCTGGCGGCGATCGCGCCACTGTCGGTGATCGACGACACCGCGACGACGCTGTACCCGGGCGGCATCCTCAACACCGGCTTCGCCCTGTCGTGGGCCAAGGAACGTGTGCACGACGCCCTGCCGGCGTCGCCGACCGGGGGCCAGGCCTGGGCGCTGCAGCGGATCCGCGCCGGCGATGCCACCTGCCGGGCCAACCAGGCCCTGCACGGCGAGGCGGTCAACCTGCTCGCCAAGGTGGCCGCCAACCGCTACTACGTGCCGTCGGTGGCCGATCCGCTCGCGCCGACGACCTTCGTGCACAAGATCACGGTGCCCGTCTATCTCGCCTGCCAGTGGACCGACGAGCAGACGGGGGCCCACTGCCCGGCGCTGGCCGACCGCTTCACCGGCACCCGGCGCAAGTGGTTCACGTTCACGAACGGGACGCACATCGACTCGATGGATCCAGCGACGTTCGTGCGGTGGTCCGACTTCCTGGAGCTGTTCGTCGCCCGGCGCGCGCCGCGGCTCTCGCCGACGATCCGCGCGCTCGCACCAGCCTTGTTCGAGCAGTTCACCGGGGTCGCGGGGGTGACCCTCCCGGCGGACCCGATCCAGGCGCAGCCCAACTATCGCGCCGCGCTGGCGGCGTTCGAGCGCCTGCCGCCCGTGCGCATCCTGTTCGACAACGGCGCCGCAGGCGCGCCCGGCGTTCCGGGGGCCGCCTTCGAGCAGTCCTTCCCGAGCCTGCCTGTGCCCGGGACCGAGGCCCGCTCGTGGTACCTCACCTCCGGCGGAGGGCTGGGCGGCGCCCACGCGGTGCGGGCCGGCGTCGACCGCTTCACGTGGAGTCCGCGCGCCCGGCCGGCCACCGACTTCAGCGGCGATACGGCCGGTGGACCCGGCGGCCTGTGGACCGCCACGCCCCAGTACCACTGGGCGCAGAACCCGCCGGGGACGGCGCTGTCCTACCTGACCGGCCCCCTGCCGGTCAACACGGCGGTCATCGGCGCCGGACTGGTGCAGGCCTGGATCCGCTCGTCGGCGCCGAGCGTCGACCTCCAGGTCACGGTGTCCGAGGTCAGGCCCGACGGCCGGGAGACCTTCGTGCAGGACGGCTGGCTGCGCGTGAGCGAGCGTGCGCTGGACGCGCGCAAGAGCACCCCGCTCGCGCCGGTCCTCAGCCTGCGCCGTGCCGACGCGAGGCCGCTGCCCGCCGGGCGCTTCGCCGAGGTCACCGTGCCGCTGTACTACGAGGGCCACGTGTACCGCGCCGGTTCGCGGATTCGCATCACGATCGCCGCCCCGGGAGGTGACCAGCCGATATGGGCCTTCGCCGACCTGACGCCGTCGCGGCCGGTATCGGTGTCGCTCGCCTATTCGCGCACGATGCCGTCGCGGCTGGTGCTGCCAGTCGTCCCGGGAGTGAAGGTGCCGACGGGGCTCCCGCCGTGTCCGGGCCTGCGCGGCGAGCCGTGCCGGATCTACCGCCCGCTCGCCAACGAGTCGGGAGGGTCCTAGCTCAGCGCGCGGGCCGCGCGACCCGGAAGCGATGGGCGCCGGCGAACGGGGGCTCGGCCCAGCGCTCGTGCGCTGCGGCGCCGCCCGTGGGCCGGGCCCGCAGCGCGGCGACGCGACCGGTCGCCTCGCCGGAGTCCGGTCGAGCGGCGCCATGGCGGCGGATCTCGGTTACCGATGGAATGACCATGTCTGTATAGACGCCGGTCGGGGGCGTTCAATTCCATCGCCGCGCGGCATCATTGCATTACGGATCGGATGCGATAGACGAGAGGAAGGGTCCCAATGCCCCGAGCTGTGCGGTTCGATCACTACGGCGACGTCGACGTGCTCGACGTCGTGGAGGTGGAGCGCCCGGTGCCTGGGCCCGGCGAGGCGCTCGTGCGGGTCAAGGCGGCCGGCATCAATCCGGGCGAGGCGAAGATCCGCCAGGGCATGCTGCACGACCGCTTCCCGGCCACCTTCCCGTCCGGGGAGGGAAGTGACCTGGCCGGCGTGGTCGAGGAGCTCGGCGACGGTGTCGATGGCTTCGCGGTCGGCGACGAGGTGATCGGCTTCACCGATGAGCGCGCAAGCCAGGCCGACTACGTGGTGGTGCCCGCCGGCCATCTGACGCTCAAGCCGGCCCACGTTCCCTGGGAGGTCGCCGGGGCACTCGCCGTCGCCGGCGCGACGGCGTACGCTGCGGTGCGCGCCGTGGCCGCGGGGCCGGGCGACGTGGTCGTCGTCTCGGGCGCGGCCGGCGGCGTCGGCTCGATCGCCGTGCAGCTCGCGCGTCGGGCCGGGGCGACGGTCGTCGGCGTCGCCGGCGAGGCCAACCACGACTGGCTGCGCGGCATCGGCGCGATCCCCGTCGCGTACGGCGACGGCGTCGGCGACCGGATCCGCGCGGCGGCCGGCGGAGCGGTCGACGCGTTCATCGACACCCACGGCGACGGGTACGTCGAGCTTGCGGTCGAGCTCGGCGTCGCGCCGCAGCGCATCGACACGATCGCCGACTTCGCCGCCGCGGCGCGGTTCGGCGTGAAGACCGACGGCAATGCGGCCGGGGCGAGCGCGGAGGTGCTCGCCGAGCTGGCGGCGCTCGTCGACCGCGGTGAGCTCGAGGTCCCGATCGCGCGGACGTACCCGCTCGACGAGGTGCGTGACGCCTACCGCGAGCTCGAGCACGGGCACACCCGCGGGAAGATCGTGCTCGTCCCGTGACGGCCGAGCACGCGCCGCACAACGCGATGGACGACGCGGGTGAGATCGCGCGCTTCCACGACCGCTGCAGCGACCTCATGCGCGAGCTCCTCGACGGGCTCGCCGCTACGCCCGACCGGCCGCGCCCGTTCGGCGAGATCGAGGACGCGATCGGCTGGCCGCGCCGGCGAATCGCGTCGGTGCTCGGCGGCGTGTCGCACCTGCGCCACCTGGAGTTCGGGGGGCGGCGGCCCTATCGCTTCCACGGCGACCGCGACTCGGCGTCGGGGCGCTGGGAGATGTGGATGGATGGCACGCAGGCGCGGGCGGTGCGGGCGGCGCGGGGCGGGCGCGGCTGACGCGTCAGGGCGTCGGGCGCCCGTCGAGCGCCCATCGCGCCGCCGCGCCGAGGGCGGCGACCGCGGGACGCGAGGCGTAGCCGAGCTCGGATCGCGCCTTGGCGTCGTCAAACAGGTGCGGGAGCCGTCCGGCCCGCACCTCGTCGAGCACGAGCAGCCGCGGACGGCGACCGAACGGCGCGAGCGCGGCGTCGGCGACCCGGGCGGCCATGTGCGCCGCCGCCCAGGGCACCGGCACGCGTGGTGGCGTGAGGCCGGCCGCTGCAGCGACGGCGGCGAACACGTCGCGGATGGCCATGTTCTCGCCGCCGAGCAGGTAGCGCTCTCCGGTACGCCCGCGCTCGAACGCGAGGACGTGTCCGCCGGCCACGTCCTCGACGGCCACGACGTTCAGCGCGCTGCGCGC
Source organism: uncultured Solirubrobacterales bacterium (assembly GCA_963710725.1). Taxonomy (GTDB): domain Bacteria; phylum Actinomycetota; class Thermoleophilia; order Solirubrobacterales; family Solirubrobacteraceae; genus CAVQBJ01. The sequence continues at coordinate 200,567 of CAVQBJ010000002.1, forward strand.
GAGGTAGGCCCGGGCGCGCCCGGCGGCGACGTCGGCGACCATCTTGCCCGTCGGGGTCGGGCGCAGGTCGCCCGGGCCGACCGGGACCGTCGGGTTGACGACGACGACGTCGCCGCCCTCGCGGGCGGCCGCCAGCGCCAGGCGCTCGCCCGCGAGCTTCGTGCGCTTGTAGGGGATGGTGAGGTCCCGCGACGGGGGCAGGTCCCGCTCGGTGGCGACCCGGCCGGGCGCCGGACCGCACGTCGCGCACGAGCTCGTGTGCACGATCCGCCGCCGCGGCCCGCGCAGCGCCGCATCGAGCAGCGCGCGCGTCCCGCGGACGTTCACCGCCTCCATGAGCGCCGCGTCATCGCGGGCGTAGCTGTAGACGGCGGCGAGGTGGAAAACGGCGTCGCAGCCGTCGACCGCGAGCCGCAGCGCGTCGGGGTCGAGCACGTCGCCGAGCACCAGCTCGACGTCGTCGGGGAGGACGCCGGCGCGCGGCGCGCGGCGATCGAAGGCCCGCACCTGCGCTCCCTGCGCGTGAAGGGCGGCGACGACGTGGCTGCCGATGAAACCGCCCGCGCCGGTGACAAGCGCTCTCACGCCGCCGTCCGCGACGGGCGCGAGCGGCGCGAGCGCGCGGTGCCGCGAGCCATCCGCCATCCGAAGCGGGCCATCGCCGATGGGACGTGCTCGGCTCCGGCCACCACCTCGGCGAGGGCGTCGGCGAACCGGCGCACGTCGGATTCCTCGATCACCAGGGGGGGAAGCGCCTTCACGACGTTCATGCGGTGTCCGGCCACCTGACAGAGGATGCGGTGGTCGTGGAAGAGCGGAACCGTGACCAGCTGGGCGAACAGCCCGGGTTGGGCGCGCTCGACGGCGCGGAAGATCGAACGGCCGGGCGCCGCCGCCGGCTCGCCGAGCTCGATCGCCCACATCAGCCCGAGGCCGCGTACCTCGCGCACGATCTCGTGACGCTCGACGAGCGGGCGGGTGAGCTCGAGCAGCAGCGCACCCATGCGCTCGGCATGGGCGACGAGGCCGTCGCGGTCGAGCACGCGCAGCGTCGCGAGGGCCGTCGCAGCGGCGAGATCGTTACCGCCGAACGTCGATCCGTGGCGCACGGCGCGCTCCATGCCGTCGAACACGCGGTCGAAGGCGCGGCGTGACACGAGCACGGCACCGATCGGCACGAGCCCGCCGGACAGCGCCTTGGCCAGGCAGATCATGTCCGGCTGCAGGTCCCAGTGCTCGAGCGCGAGGAATCGCCCGGTGCGGCCGATCCCCGTCTGCACCTCGTCGCACACGAACAGCGCCCCGGCCTGCCGGCACAGCGACTGCGCGGCCGGAAGGTAGTCGTCCGGTGGGACGTTTACCCCCTTGCCCTGAACCGGCTCGACGACGAGCGCGGCCACGTCACCGCGCCCGAGCTCGACCGCGAGCGCGGCGCTGTCGCCGAAGGGCACCGGGTCGCAGCCGGGGACGAGCGGGCCGAACCCGCTGCGAAACTCGTCGTTGCCGTTGAGCGACAGCGCCCCGAGCGTCAGCCCGTGGAATGCGTGCTCGGCGTAGAGGATGCGCGGCCGTCCGGTGGCGGCGCGGGCGATCTTCATCGCCGCCTCGACCGCCTCCGTGCCGCTGTTGGCCGGGACCATCGCCGCCACGCTGCCCGGGGCGCGCGCGAGCAGCTGCTCGGCCAGCACGCCGCTCAGGAGCGTCACGCCGAGCTGGGGCAGGTTGGCCGTCTCGGCGGCGAGCACCTCGTGCACCGCCGAGATCACGTCGGGGTGGTTGCGTCCGAGCGCGAAGACCCCGTAGCCGGACAGCAGGTCCAGGTAGCGCGCGCCGTCGGCGTCGACGAGGTGCGCGCCGCGCCCCGCGACCCAGGTGCGATCGAAGCCGAGCGTGCGCAGGATCCGACCCATCTGCGGGTTGAGGTAGCGCTGATTGAGCGCCATCTCCTCGCCGGTGCGGGCGGCGAGGAGCTCGCGGATCTCGGGGATCTCGCTCATGTCCGCCTCAGCTTGCCAACTCCAGGCCCCCGTCGGTGGTTTGATGCGCAGGTCTGGGCGGAGAGCTGCCGAAGTACGAACAGCGCGGAGGCGCTCGAAGGACAACGGTGGAACAGACAGCGACCGCATCGCCGCAGGCCGAGCGCAGCGTGCGTCTCGTGTCGGCGCCGCACCCGGCAGGGCTCAGGCGCCGCGCGCCGCGCGCCGCGCGCTGGGTGCTCGCCCGCTCGCTCACCATCGCCGCGGGCGCCGCGGCGGCCATTCCGGTGATCGTCTCGACCGTAAACGCGGCTCGCAGCGGCTGGGAGCCGGCGGCCGACCGCGCGATCATCGTCACCCGGGCCTGGGACGTCTTCACCTCGCACACTCCGCTCGTCGGTCAGTACTCCGAGGCGAGCGGGATCACGGGTTACGCGCTCCACAGCCCCGGGCCGATGCTCTACTGGCTGCTGGCGATCCCGGCCCGCTTCGGTGGACCGGTCAGCCTCGAGGTGACGATGGGGGTGGTGAACGCGCTCGCGATCCTCGCGATCGTCGCCCTCGCCCGCCGCCGCGGCGGTCTCGTGCTCATGTTCGCGACCGCGGCGGCGATCGCGCTGATGTGCCAGTCGCTGCCCGCCGAGACCTTCCACGACATGTGGAACCCGTCCGCAGGGCTGTTCCCGTTCCTGCTCCTCATCTTCCTGTGCTGGTCGGTGGCCTGCGGCGACCATCGCCTGCTGCCGGCGGTGGCGCTCGTCGCCAGCTACGTCGCGCAGGTTCATCTCATGTACGTCCTGCCGACGCTCGGACTGCTCGTCGTCGCCTGCTGTGGGCTGGCCACGGAGCGGCTGGCCTTCGCGGCCCCGGCATGGCGAGCGCGCGCGCGGGCCTTGCGGGCCGCGTGGTCCGGGCGCGGGCGACGCGATCGCGACGTGGGGTCGCCCGTGTTGCTGCCGCCGATGCAGGGCGGCGCCGTCCCGGCCGCCATCACCGCGCCGGCGGACATCGCCGCCACACGCCCGGCGCCGCCGGCGCGGCGCGGGCGACCGGGCGGCTCGCCGCGCCGGGTCGCAGCGCCCACATCGCTGCTGTTCGCCGCGCTCCTCGTCGGGCTGCTCGGGCGTTTCGCCGCGCAGCTGACGTTCGTCGGCGGCGCGCGAGCGGCGCAGCGTCCGCGTCGGCGGGCGACCACGCGGGTCGCGGCGATGCCGTCGCGGGCGCCGGTGGCCGCACCCGCTCGGGCGGCGGTGGCCGCGGTCGGGCCCTTGCCGGCAGCGGGAGCCCCGCCGGCAGCGGTGGTGCCCTTGCCGGCCGCGGGCCCCCCGCCGGCCGCGGTGGTGCCCTGGCCGGCCACGGCGCCCGCGCCGGAGGCGGTGGTGCCCGCGCTTGCCGCGGTGGTGCCCGCGCTTGCCGCGGTGGTGCCCGCGCCGGACACGGCGCCCGCGCCGGGAGCCCCCGCCCCGGAGCTCCCGCCGGCGCCGGCGCCTCCGCTAGCGCTGAGGATCGTGCCGCCGCCGGGTACCGCGGCCGTGGCGCCGAGGCCGCTCGTCGAGCGTCATCCCCCCGTCGAGCCGGGTCGCCGGCGCTCCTCGGTCGTGGTCTGGCTGGTGGTCGCGGTGCTGATCGGCCTCGTCTGCTGGACCCCGCCGATCGTCGACCAGCTGGCCGATCATCCCGGCAACCTCGGCCTGATCGCACAGACGGCGACGCGCGCGGAGCCGACCGTCGGCGCGGCCGTCGGCTGGCGCGCGGTCGTGCGCTCGGTCGGAGTGCGACCGTGGTGGCTATACGTGCCCGGCTCGCGCTGGGATCGTAAGCTCGACGTCCGCGCCGTGCCGAGCACCCTCGCGCGCGATTCGACGATCGCGATACTCGCCGCGCTTGCGCTCGCCGGCTTGCTCGGGCTGTTGCGACGACGGCGCGACCTGACCGCCGCAGCGCTCATCGCCTTCGTCCTGTGCGCGGCGCTGGCCGTCAACGCTGCCGAGACGCCGACGATCCCGGTCATGGCCGCGACGCTCGGCTACACGCTGTGGTGGGGCTCGCTGCTCGGGATGTGGACGTGGCTCGTCCTCGCCTGGTCGGCGTGGCTCGCCGCCGTGTGGCTCGCGAGACCGCTCGTGCGCCACCTGCATCGCCGGCTCGCCGCCCGGCGGCCTCACGTGCCTTCCTGGGCGCCCGCTGCCGCGGCGGTGCCGGCGGTCGTCCTGGCGCTCGGCGGTACGGCGGCGATCGGAAAGACCGTCGCCGCCACCGAGCAGCCCGACGAGCATCAGCAGGAGTACCGGCCGATCGCGGCGATCGCCGCGCAGCTGGACGCGCTGATCCCGGCCGGCCAGACGATCGACCTCACCTCGGGCCGGCTCGACTGGGCGACAATGCCGATCAAGCCCGCCGTCCGCTACTTCCTGGTGCGTCACGGCGATCGGGTGCTCGCCAAGGGCTCCGACGCGCGCCTCGGCAGCTGGTACGACCTCGGCCGGCGGCCCTACGGCTGGGTCGTGAACGTGAGCGATGGCCGCCGGGCGCCGTCGAGCGGATTCACGCTGGCCGTGCGCGTGCACTACGTCGACGGCTGGGGGCCGGAGACGCTCAGCGTATGGACCGCGCGCCGGCGCCCGTCCGCCGTTGGGCTTCGCGAGCGCCAGCGGGAGGCGCGTCGGCGGGCCCGCCTGCGGCGGGAGCGGGCGCGGGAGCGGGCGCGACGCTAGCGGCCGGAACGCCTGAGCGGATCGGCATCACCGCGACCGCGGTATAACATCGCGCTGCGCAGCGACAGGTATTCTCGTGGGCAAGGGGGCCCGGAGAGATGGCCGCAGGGCCAGCAGGCTCAGCTCGGGGTAGGTCAGAGGGCGCCGAACAGGCGCTCCGCCGGAGGTTGCCCGGTTGGTCCCGCGGTGCCATCTACGCGAGCTTCGCGGTGCTCGCGCTGCTGGCCGTCGGCGCGTTCGGGCTCTTCGCCGACCTGGCCGCCGGCCAGCCGGACTGCACGGACACCTGGACGGCCACGGGGGGCGGCTTATGGACCACGGCGGGCGACTGGACCACCGACGCCGACACTCACGCGGTGCCGACGGCGAGCGACGACGTTTGCATCACGACGTCCGGCACCTACACGGTGACGCTCAACGCACCGGTGACGGTGAACTCCATCACGGTCGGCGGCGGCTCGGGGAGCGGCACCCAGACGCTGCTCCTCCAGGGCAGCGCCGCGGCCGGCGCCACCCTCACGCTGACCGCGAACAGCACGATCGCCATCGGCGGGACTCTCGATCTCGATGGCACCGCCGCGCTCGTGCCCCCGCCCCCCTCGTCGAGCGGCACGGCCCTCCCGATTCTCACCAACAACGGCTCGCTGCAGTTCGCTGGCGACGAGCCCGACGAGCTCGAGGTGGAGTTGGACAACGCGGCCGGCGGCGTGGTCGGCGTCGCCACGCCGTACGCGGAGCAGGACACGGCGACTCCGACGACCAACGACGGGTCGTTCACGATCGACAACGGGGATATCTTCGCGCTGTCGAACGGGGCGTCGTTCACCAACGATGCCTCGGTGGCCAACGCGGGCTCGCTGACGCTCAGCGACTCCACGTGGACGCAGTCGGTCACCGCGTCAGGGGCCCAGCAATCCGGCAACCCGATCGCCCTCACCGACAGCACGTTCGACGACTCCGCCGGCGCCGGCCAGTTCCAGCTGCTCGGAGACGTCTACCTGTACGGCACGATCCCCGCCGGGCAGACCGTCACCGTGACGGCAACGAGCAGCGCGAACTCCTTCGCGATCATCAGCGACAACGTCACCAACGACGGCACGCTGATCCTCGATGCCGCCGGCGGCGAGAGCTACGCCGACCTCCAGGCCTACGTCGACCCCCCGACGTTCACCAACAACGGCACCGTGGAGGCCGAGCAGGCCAGTGGAGCCACCGGCCTCAACTACCTCGAGGTGGACTTCGATAACACCAGCGCCGGCAAGATCGAGGTCCTCAGCGGCACGCTCTCGCAGGACTCCGGCACGACCACCACCAACGACGGCACCATCACGGAGGACGCGAGCGCGTCGGCGGCCGCGGCGTTCGACGTCACCGACGAGTCGACGCTCACCAACGACTCGGATGGCACGCTGGCGTTCGACATCGCCAGCGCGAGCAGCTTCGGAGCCATCAGCTTCGCCTCAGGCACCACGTTCAACCTGGACGGCGGCGGCGCCAGCCCGACCCTGGTCGGCGGCTACGCACCGCCCGTCGGCACCGAGTTCGACGTGATCACCGGCACCGATCCGGGCACGTTCACCGCGGTGACCAACAACTTCCACGCCGACTACAGCAATGCGGCGTTCATCGGACTCGTGCGCGACCCGGACAGCACGGCCACCACCGTGTCCGCCTCCCCCACCGCGACGACCTACGGGGCCAACGTCGCCGTCAAGGCCACGATCACGACGGGCCCCGGCGGCGTGGGCAACCCAGGCGGCGCGGTCGTCTTCTTCGCCGACGGGAACACGCTGCTGGGAACGGCCACGCCGTCGACAACCGCCGGGGTGACCACGGCAACGCTGAACGTGCCCAATCTCGCCGTCGGCGCTCACACGATCACCGCGAGCTACCAAGGGAGCGGCGACTACGCGGCGTCGGCATCGACCACCGCGCAGGTGACGATCACCCAGGCGCCAACCACGACCACGCTGAAGAGCTCCGCCAATCCGGCCACCTTCGGCCAGTTCGTGACCTTCACCGCGACCGTCCCCGGCGTGGCGGGGGCCACCGCCCCGACCGGCACGGTCGAGTTCAAGGACGGCAACACGCCGCTCGGGTCGGCCACCTTGTCCACGAGCGCCAACGCGACCACCGCCACGCTGACCGTCTCCACGCTTGCCGTCGGATCACACTCGATCACCGCGTCCTACCTCGGCAACGCCAGCTACGGGTCGAGCACCTCGAGCCCCGCGCTGAGCCAGGCCGTCGACAAGGCGACCCCGACGACCACGGTGTCGCCCAGCAGCAACTCGATCACCTTTGGCCAGTCGGTCACGTTCAAGGCGACCGTCACCGGCCCCGCGGGCGCCACCGCCCCGGCCGGCACGGTCGAATTCAAGGACGGCAACACGCTGCTCGGGTCGGGCACGCTCTCGACCACCGGCGGTGTGACCACGGCTACGTTCACGACCGGCACGCTCGGGGGCGGCCTGCAATCGATCAGCGCGGACTACCAGGGCAACGGCAGCTACGCCGCGGCCGCGTCGGCCAGCCCCGCGCAGGTCACGGTGCACCAGGCCGCGACCACGATCGCGCTGAAGACCTCCGTCAACCCCTCCACGTTCGGCGAGTCCGTGACCTTCACGGCGACGGTCACCGGCGTGGCGGGAGCGGCCGCCCCGATCGGCACCGTGACCTTCACCGGCGCCAGCCCGTCGCCCGTGACGGTTTCGCTGTCCACGACCGACGGGGTGACCACGGCGACGCTGACGACGTCGGCGCTCACCGTCGCAGCGCATTCGATCACCGCGACCTACGCCGGCAGCGCCAACTACGAGTCGAGCACCTCGAGCCCGGCCCTGAGCCAGACCGTCAACAAGGCGACCCCGACCGTCACCGTCTCGCCCTCCAGCGGCTCGGTCACCTTCGGCCAGTCGGTCACCTTCACGGCGACGGTCGCCGGTCCGGCGGGAGCCGCCGCCCCGACCGGCACGGTGACGTTCACCGGCGCCAGCGCATCGCCCGTGACGGTCTCGCTGTCCACGACCGCGGGCGTGACGACGGCGACGCTGACGACGTCGGCGCTGACCCCGGGGTCGCACTCGATCATCGCCGCCTACGCGGGCAACGGCGACTATGCGGTGGCCACGTCGCCCAGCCCCGCGCAGGTCACCGTCACCGAGGCGACGCCGAAGGTCGCGGTCACGCTCTCCAGCTCCTCCGTCAACGTCGGCCAGCCGGTCACCTTCACGGCGACGGTCTCCGGTCCGCCGGGAGCCGCGGCCCCGACTGGCACGGTCACCTTCTTCGATCGCAGCACGCCACTCGGCACACCGGTGCCGCTGGCCACGACCGCCGGCGCGAGCACCGCCATCGCCGCGCTGACCACGTCCGCGCTGGCCGCCGGGTCGCACGCGATCACCGCCACCTACAACGGCAACGCCGACTACAAGTCGAGCGCGACGCCGACGCCGCTGCAGCAGAGCGTCAATCCACCGTCGGTGACCGCGAACCAGTCGACGTCGAGCACCACGACGACGTCAACCTCGGCGACCTCGAGCGCGGCCGCCAGCATGAACACCGCTTCGACGACCACGTCGAGCACCACGACGACCACCTCCTCGACCACCACCCCGGTGCCACCACCGGTCCTCTACACGTCCGAGAACGTCGCGCCGGTCAACGGCAAGGTGTACGTCGAGCTGCCGCCCGGAGCCACCCTCAGCCGCGCGTCGGCGGCGCGCGCGCGCGTCGCCTCGGAGAGCCTGAGCAAGGGCACGCACTTCATCCCGCTCACGCAGGCGCGCCAGATCCCCGTCGGCTCGATCCTCGACACTCTCGGAGGGACGGTCGCGATCACCGCGGCGACCACCTCGAAGGGCCAGTACTCCACCGGCGATTTCACCGCCGGCGTCTTCAAGCTGCTGCAGGCCCGCGGCCAGAAGGGCCTCACCGACATCACGCTGATGGACACGCTCAATCGCAACAAGGTGTGCGCGTCGGTCGGCAAGAAGGCCTCCGCCGCCCGCAACGTGAGCAACAAGGTGCTCGGTCTGCTCAAGAGCACCGATCACGGGAAGTTCAGCACGCGCGGCGACTACAGCGCGGCCACCGTGCGCGGGACCGAGTACAGCGTGCAGGACACCTGCGCGGGCACGCTGACGGCGGTGACGCGCGGATCAGTGGTCGTCGACTACTTCCGCCGCCACAAGAACCTGGTGGTCGCAGCGGGCCAGGCCTTCCTGGCCAAGGCGTCGGGCGGCCCGAGCACGGTCGTCACGATCGGCAAGAAGCCGAAGAAGAGTCCGCGAGGCTAGGCGAAACCCTGCTGAGCGGGCCTTTCGAGAGCGCGCCCGACAGGATTTGAACCTGTGACCTCTCGCTCCGGAGGCGAGCGCTCTATCCACTGAGCTACGGGCGCGGGCGGCGGTGCGCTGCGGCACCGCCCGAGGCAGCTTACCGGCCCACGCAGGGGCGCCCGCGCTCCGTCCCGCGTGTCACGCCGTGGCGTCGCCCCGCAACGACCGCCGGCGCCGCACCGGGCCTCCCGCGTCGGTCGCATTGCGACCTCCGTGGCGCCGTCGGACCCGAATCGCCCGCGCGCGGCACGCTCGCGCACCAGTTCCGTTTCGCGCCCGACACGCGGCGTGACACGCGGGACGCCGCCGTCACCGTCGCGTGACGGTTGCGCGAGGGGTGTGGTGGCTTTGTGCCCGCATAGTGTGCATGAGGGACCACACCCCCCGGCGCCCGGTCGCCGCGACCGACGCGCGGCGCGCTCGCGCGACCCTCCCGTCACATACCCGACGCGCCGGCGTGACATAGGCGGCGCATCTGCGACTGTCGCGCCACCCGGCACCCGCCGCCCCACCGCCCCGCCGGCCACCGCCCCGCCGCCCCGCCGGCACCCCGCGGCAACACCCGCTCAAACCTCCGCAACTCAAACGACATAGCCCGCAGCTATAAGACGCCGCGGGCGAAATGCCGATGTTGGCGTCATGAGGGTGCTGCCAGGAGGGCGAGCACGTGCCCTGCTCGGAGGGATCGGGTTGGCCACAGGGCTCGGAATCGGAGCGACGATCGCGCGTGGGCCGGCGCTGGCCTGGGCGCTGACCGGGGGTCTGGCCGCGGCCGCGGCGCTCCTCGTCTGGCGCATCGTCGCGCTGCAGAGCTCGATGGCGGACCTGCGTCGTGGCGCCGCGGAGGCCGCCGAGGCCAACGAGGCGAAGAGCCGGTTCCTGGCGAACATGTCGCACGAGCTGCGCACGCCGCTGAACGGGATCATGGGCTTCGCCGAGCTGTTGCACGACGGTCATCTCGGGGCCGTGAGCCCCGAGCAGTCCGAGGGCCTGGCCGACATCCTCACGAGCTCGCGCCATCTGCTCGCGCTCGTCAACGACATTCTCGACCTCTCGCGCGTGGCGTCGGGACGCCTCGTCTTCCATCCGGAGCTGTTCGAGCCACGGGTCACCGTCCGCGAGTGCGTCGACGCGCTGCGGCCGATCGCCGACGCCGGGCGGGTGCAGCTCGACTTCGACGCCGCGCACGAGATCGGGCGCGTGCGCCTCGATCCCGGCAAGCTGCGCCAGGTCGTCCTCAACTATCTCTCCAACGCGATCGACTTCACGCCGGCCGGCGGGCGCGTCGACGTCCGCCTCTCGATCACCGGCGACCGGCTGCGGGTCGAGGTGAGCGACACCGGCCCCGGCATCTCGCCGCGCGATCACGAGCGTGTGTTCTTCGAGTTCGAGCAGCTGCACTGCGCGGCGCGTCGCCGCGGCGGGACGGGCCTCGGGCTCGCCGTCACGAAGCGGATCGTCGAGGCGCAGGGCGGTTTCGTCGGCGTCGAGAGCGCGCTCGGCCAGGGCAGCACCTTCTTCGCCGAGCTGCCGATCGCCGAACCGATCACGGTGCCGGCACGGCCCGAGGTTCGGCGTCTGCCCGACGGGCCCGCCGTGCGGGTTCAGGAGGCGGCCGCGTGATTCGCCCGGCGATCGAGCCGGTCCGTGTCCTCGTGGCCGACGACCACCCGATCAACCTGCGGCTCACGAGGCGACTGCTCGAGATCGACGGACACGACGTCCACGCCGTCGGCCGCGGCGACGAGGCGCTCGAGGCGGCGCTCGAGCTCACCCCCGATCTGATCGTCGCCGACCTCTACCTGCCCGGTCTGAATGGCCTCGAGGTCGCCCGGCGGCTGAAGTCCGAGCCGGCGACCTGCGCCCTGCGCATCGTCGCGTTCACCGCGGCGGCGATGGAGAGCGACCGCGTGATCGCGCTGCGAGCCGGCTTCGACGACTACCTGGCCAAGCCCGTCTCGGCCCTGCAGTTTGCGCGCTTCATCGCCGCGCAGCTCGATCCGCTCGCGCTCGGGGTGGCGGGATGAGCCACTGCATCCTCGTCGTCGAGGACAACCCGATCATGCGGCGCATGCTGCGCCTGACGCTCGCCAGCGCCGGTCACCAGGTGCTCGAGGCACCCGACGGTCACTCCTGCCTCGATGTCGCCGCCGAGCGCTCGCTCGACGCGGTGGTGCTCGACCTCGGTCTCCCCGACGTCGACGGTGCCGAGCTGCTGGAGCTCCTCCGCGCCGAGCCGGGCCGCGAGCGACTGCCCGCGATCGCCCTCTCGGGGATGGCCAAGCGCCGCGGCGACCCCGAGCTCGAACGCTTCGAGGAGTTCCTCATCAAGCCGGTCGAGCCGTCCCGGCTCATCGACGCCGTCGCTCGCGTGCTCGCCGCGCCGACCGTGCCGCGTCTCGTGGCCGATCGGTCGCGGCATGTCCTCGTGGCCGACGACGACGACGTGCAACGCCACCTGCTCGTGCTGCGCCTGCGCCAGCTCGGCTATGAGGTGACGCCGGCCGCCGACGGGCAGACGGCGCTCGAGTCCGCGCTCGCCAACCCGCCGGACGCCGTCATCAGCGACGTGCTCATGCCCGGCCTCGACGGCTTCAGGCTCTGCCAGGCGCTGCGCACCGACGAGCGCTTCTCCGACGTGCACGTGATCCTGACGTCATCGGCCTACGTCGAGGACGGCGACCGCGAGCTCGCCACGGCGTCCGGCGCCGACGGGCTCATCGAGCGCACGCCCGAGCTCGAGGGGGTGCTCGACGCGCTCAGCGACGCGCTCGACGCCGACGGGCCGCTCCCGGAGGCCGAGGTCACCTCGCTCGTCGAGGAGCAGCACGCCGAGCGGGTCGCCAACCAGGCCGATCGCCAGGCCGCGGAGAACGCGCGCCTGCGCAGCCGCCTCGCGCTGCAGTCGGTCGAGCTGTCGGTCCTCGGCAGCCTCAGCGACATGCTGACGAGCCCGATCGGAGTCGAGCCGGCGCTCGACGAGGTCCTCACGAGCTGCGCGGACATGACCGGCATCAGCCGGGCGGCGATCTACCTGCGCGGCGACAACGGGCAGTTCTCGCTCGCCGCCGACGTCGGCTTCCTCCAGCGCGACGGCCTCGAGGACTTCTACGGCGCCGCGTACGTCCTCCAGGCGGCCGTCTCGGAGGAGCACGCGATCAGCGTGCCGTCCTCACGCGTCGACGAGGGGACGGCGGCGCGCCTGCTCTCCCAAGCTCGCCTCGACTGCATCGTCGTGGCGCCGCTGGTCAGTGACGGCGTCGGCCTCGGGGCCGTCGCCTTCGGCACGAACGGCCGCGCCCCGTCCGAGGAGGAGCACGCGTTCATCCGCGCGGTCGCCGGCCAGCTGCGCCAGGCGCTCGCGCTCAAGCGGACGGTCGAGGCGCTCGGCCGCTCGCAGCAGCGCACGATCGAGCGGCTCGCGCTCGCCGCCGAGTTCCGGGACAGCGACACCGCCAACCACACCGAGCGCGTGAGCCGCTACTGCGCGCTGCTCGGGCGCCTCGCCGGCCTCGACGAGCGCCGGTGCGAGCTGCTGCGGCTCGGCAGCATGCTGCACGACATCGGCAAGCTCGGCGTGCCCGACACGATCCTGCTCAAGCCCGGGCCGCTGACGGCGCCGGAGCGCATCGAGATGCAGCGCCACACCGAGTACGGCTACCACATCCTCGCGGCGGGGGACGACGAGCTCCTCGACATCGCGGCGGTCGTCGCCCTCACCCATCACGAGCGCTGGGACGGCGCCGGCTACCCGCGCGGGATCTCGGGCACCGACATCCCGCTCGAGGGCCGGATCGCCGCCGTCGCCGACGTCTTCGACGCGGTGACCTCCGACCGTGTGTACCGCCCGGCGATGGCGCTCGAGCCGGCGATCACGCTGCTGCGCGACGGACGCGGCCACCACTTCGATCCGTCGCTGCTCGACGTCTTCCTCGAGGCGCTGCCGGAGATCCTCACGATCCGCGACGAGTGCCTGTTCGCCGAGGGCGACGGACCGCGCGAGCTGCTGCGCCGCGACCTCGCCAGCTGAACGCCTGAGTCGGGAATCCCCCGGCCCGCCGCGGCGGAGAGCGCGCCGCTACCGTGGGGCGCAGTGGATCTGTCGTTGTTCTTCGCCGGCACCGCCGGATCGGTGCCGAGTGCGCGCCGCGGCCTTCCGGCCGTGCTCATCCGCCGCGGCGGCGACCGCGTGCTCATCGACTGCGGCGAGGGCACGCAGCGTCAGCTCGTGCGCTCGGTCGGCCTGTCCGACCTCGACGCGGTCTTCCTCACGCACTTCCACACCGATCACTGGCTCGGCCTCCCGGGCATGCTCAAGTCGTTCGACCTGCGCGACCGTGAGCGGCCGCTGACGCTCTACGGCCCGCGCGGCATCCACGATCTCGCGAAGATCATGCGCGTCATCTATGGGCGGCTCGCCTACGAGCTCACGGTCGTCGAGGTCGAGCCGGCGCAGCCGGTGCGCTTCGATGGCTACTCGATCGTCGCCGTGCCCGTGCGCCACCGAGGCACCGCGGTCGGCTACGCGCTCGTCGAGGACGAGCGCCCCGGGCGCTTCGACGCCGAGCTCGCCGAGCGCCTCGGCGTTCCGCCCGGCCCGGCCTTCGGCCGCCTGCAGCGCGGCGAGACGGTGAACGGTGTCGCGCCCGGGCAGGTGATCGGACCGGCGCGGCCGGGCCGCAAGATCGTGGTCTCCGGCGACACCTCGCCGTGCGAGGCGCTCGCGGCCGCTGCGCACCGGGCCGAGCTGCTCGTGCACGAGGCGACCTTCTCCGAGGAGGAGCGCGACCGCGCGCGCCAGACCGGGCACTCGACCGCCCGCGGCGCCGCGCTGCTCGCCCGCGAGGCCGAGGTCGCGCTGCTCGCGCTCACCCACGTCTCGAACCGCTACGCGGGGCGTGAGCTGCGCGACGAGGCACGCGAGGTGTTCGCCGCATCCTGCGTGCCACGCGACTTCGACGCGATCGAGCTCCCGCTGCCCGAGCGCGGCGGGCCCGAGCTCGTGCGCTGGTCTGCGCCCCGCCCCGCGCCGCCGCCGGACGCCAACGCGCCCCAAGCGGTCGGCGAGGCGCTCGGATCGCCCGAGATCGCCGCCGGCTAGCGTCGCGCCGCGCTGATACATTCCTCCCAACTCCTTTAACCCGGTCCGGTGAGGCCAGGAAGGAAGACGATGACCCAAGAGAAGACCGTCCTGGGCGAGGACGACGTCAGGCGCGCACTGGTGCGCATCGCCCATGAGATCGCGGAGCGCAACGCCGAGGGCGATCCGATCGCGATCGTGGGGATCCACCGCCGCGGAGCCTTCCTCGCCGCGCGGCTGCAGCCGCTCGTCGCCGACCTCCTCGACGCCGACGTGCCGCTCGGCGATCTCGACATCAGCTTCTACCGCGACGACGTCTCGCTGCGTGCCGACGCGCCGGTCGTGAACGCCACCCACCTCGACTTCCCGATCGACGGGTGCACGGTGATCGTCGTCGACGACGTCCTCTTCACCGGGCGCACCGTGCGCGCGGCGATCGAGGCGCTGTTCGACTACGGCCGCGCCGGCCGCGTTCAGCTCGCGGTGCTCGCGGACCGTGGCCACCGCGAGCTGCCGATCCGTCCCGACTACGTCGGCAAGAACCTGCCGACGGCGCGCAGCGAGCGGGTCAACGTGCGCGTGCGCGAGGTCGACGGCGTCGACGAGATCACGATCACGCCGCCGCTGGAGGCGCTCGTATGAGACACCTGCTTTCGATCAACGATCTCGACCGCGCCGGCATCGAGCGGATCGTCGAGCGCGCGGCCTCGTTCGCCGAGGTGTCCGATCGCGAGATCAAGAAGGTGCCGACCCTGCGCGGCCGGCTCGTCGTCAACCTCTTCTACGAGGCCTCGACGCGCACCCGTTCGAGCTTCGAGCTCGCCGCCAAGCGCCTGTCCGCGGACGTGCTGAACTTCGCCGCGTCGGGATCGAGCGTGGAAAAGGGGGAGTCCCTGCGCGATACGGTCGCCACGCTCTCGGCCTACGGGCCGGATGCGCTCGTCGTGCGCTGCCCCGACGTCGGCGGCGCGGCGCTCGTCGCCGCCTGGACCCCCGCCGCGGTCGTGAACGCCGGCGACGGCACCCACGAGCACCCGACGCAGGCGCTGCTCGACGTCTATACGCTCGTCCGGCGCCTCGGCTCGCTGGAGGGACGCCGCATCTGGATCGTCGGGGACGTGCTGCACTCGCGCGTGGCCCGCTCGAACATCCTCGCCTTCACCCGGATGGGCGCGCAGGTGACGGTATGCGGCCCGCCGACGCTCATCCCGCGCGGGATCGAGTCGCTCGGCGCCACCGTGCGCTACGACCTCGAGGATGTGCGCGAGGCCGACGTCGTCTATGCGCTGCGGATGCAGAACGAGCGCATGCGCGGCGCCTACGTTCCGTCGCTGAGCGAGTACGTCTCGCGCTACCAGATCAACGCGCGCCGGCTCGCCCCGCGCCAGCTGCTCATGCACCCCGGACCGGTCAATCGCGGCGTCGAGCTGGCGTCCGACGTCATCGACTCCGCCCAGGCGCTCATCACCACGCAGGTGCAGGCCGGGGTCGTCGTGCGCATGGCCGTGCTGTACGAGCTGCTCGCCGGCGCGCGCTCCGGGCCCGCCGCGCCCGGGTCGCGCGACACCTCGACGCTCACCCCGACCGAGCCCCAGCTCGCATGAGCGGCGAAGCCGCGGTCAAGCGAGCCGGGATGGTCGCCTCGCTGCGCTCGCGCTCCGTCACCGCGAGGGCCGGCCGGACGGAGGCCCGGGCATGAGCAGCGCCCTGTTCCGCGCTCCGGCCCCCGAGGCCACGGTGCTCATCGCCGGGGCGCAGCTGCTCGATCCGCGCGGCGGGCTCGACCGGCCCGGCGACGTGCTCGTGCGCGACGGCGTGATCGCCGAGGTCGGCGCGCCCGGCTCGATCGCGCTGCCCGCCGGGGCCGAGCGCATCGAGGGCGTCGCCCGGCATCTGTTCCCGGCCTTCTTCGACCCGCACGTGCACCTGCGCACCCCGGGTCAGGAGCACAAGGAGGACGTCGAGACCGGCACCCGCGCCGCGGCCGCCGGCGGCTACTGCGGCGTCGTGGCGATGCCGAACACCGACCCGCCGCTCGACTCGACGCCGCTGCTGCTCGCGATGCGCGAGATCGCGCGACGCGACGCCCGCGTGCCGCTCGGCTTCATGCCCTGCATCAGCCGCGGGATGTCCGGCGAGCAGCTGACCGACATGGCCGCGCTGCGCGACGCCGGCGCACTCGGCTTCACCGACGACGGGCGCCCGGTCGTCTCCTCCGGCCTGCTGCGCAAGGCTCTGCAGTACCAGCGGCTGTGCGGCGGCGTGCTCGCGCTCCACGAGGAGGACCCGGCCCTGTCCGACGGCGGCGCGATGCACGAGGGCGCGGTCTCGGCCCAGCTCGGCATCCGCGGCATCCCGTCGGTGTCGGAGTCCACGATGGTCGCCCGCGACGCCGCGCTGGCCGCCTATGAGGAGGGCCGCATCCACATCCAGCACGTCTCGTGCGTCGAGTCGGTCGCGGCGATCGCCGCCGCCAAGCAGGCCGGCACGCGGATCACCGCCGAGGTGAGCCCGCATCACCTGCTGCTCACCGACGAGGACGTCCGCGAGCTCGACACGCGACGCAAGATGAACCCGCCCCTGCGGGCCGAGCGCGACCGCCAGGCGATCATCGAGGCGCTGCGCAGCGGCGTGATCGACTGCATCGCCACCGACCACGCGCCGCACCACCGCGACGATAAGGACGTCCCGTTCGAGCAGGCGGCGTTTGGCACCACGGGGCTGGAGACCGCCTTTTCCACGCTCTACACCGAGCTCGTGCTCCCCGGCGTGATCGACCTCGCACGGCTCGTCGGGGCCCTCAGCGAGGGGGCCCGGGTGCTCGACCTGCCGGTGCCGCGGATCGAGGCCGGCGCGACCGCGAACCTCTGTCTCGTCGACCTGCAGGCCGAGTGGCAGGTCGGCGAGTCCGGCTATGAGAGCCGCTCGGAGGGCTGTGCGTTCGCGGGGCGCACCGTGACCGGGCGCGTCCTGCTCACCCTCGCCGACGGCATCGTCGCCTACCGCGAGCGCGCGTTCGCGCTCACCGCGGCATGAGCGCCGCCACCGCGCCGAACGTCCGGACGAGCCCGCTGCTGCTCGATCGCCACCGCAGCACGCTCGTCGTGGTCGACGTGCAGGAGGCGTTCGCCACGGCGGTCGAAGGCTTCGACACGCTCGTCTCCCGCGCGGCGATCCTCGTCCAGGCGGCTCGAGTCCTCGACGTCCCGGTCGTGGTCACCGAGCAGTATCCGCGCGGGCTCGGCAGCACGGTCGAACCGCTGCTCGAGCACCTCGACGGCGTCCCGCGTCTGCCCAAGACCGTGTTCTCGGCCGCGCGGGCCGACGGCTTCGAGCTTGCGCCCGCCCGCGACCAGGTCGTGGTCTGCGGCATCGAGGCGCACGTGTGCGTCAACCAGACTGTCTGCGACCTCACCGCCGCCGGGCGCCAGGTGCACGTCGTCGCCGACGCGGTGGCCTCGCGGGCCGCCGCGGACCGCGTCGTCGCCCTCGAGAAGATGCGGCGCACCGGGGCGCTGCAGACCTCGGTCGAGATGGCCGCGTTCGAGTGGCTGCAGGCCGCCGGTGGCCCGGAGTTCAAGGCCATCCAGGGGCTCGTCAAGTGAGCGCCGAGGGCTACGTCCTGCTCGAGGACGGCAGCCGCTTCCCCGGTCTGGCCTGCGGAGCGCGCGGGCCGGTGACCGGCGAGGTCGTGTTCAACACGGCGATGTCGGGCTACCAGGAGTCGATGAGCGACCCGAGCTACGCCCGCCAGATCATCGCGTTCTGCTACCCGCACATCGGCAACTACGGCGTCAGCGCGCGGGCGATGGAGTCCGACCGTGTGCACGCGCGCGGGGCGATCATGCGCGGCGCCGTCAACTACGAGGACGCCGCCACCGCCGAGGGCGGGTGGCTGGACTGGCTGCGCGATTGCGGGGTGCCGGCGATCACCGACGTCGACACGCGCGCGCTCGTGCGCCACATCCGCGACGCCGGCGCGATGCGCGGCGGGATCTTCCCGGCGACGATCGACGTGGGGGAGGCGATGCGCCTGGTGGAGGCCGAGGCGCCGATGAGCGGCCTTGACCTCGCGCGTGAGGTGACGCCAGAGCGCGTCACCTCGCTCGAGCCGACGGCGGCCCGCGATGACGGCTCCGAGCCGCTCGTGGCGATGATCGACACCGGCGTGAAGGACTCGATCGTCGCCCATCTGCGCGCGCAGGGCGCGCGCGTCGTGCTGCATCCGTGCTCGGTGTCGGCCGACGAGCTGCTGGGCGGATCGCCCGACGCGGTGTTCCTCGCCAACGGGCCCGGCGACCCGGCGGCGCTTGACTACATCGTCTCGACGGTCCGCGGCGTCGTCGGGCGGGTGCCGGTCTACGGCATCTGCCTCGGCCACCAGCTGCTCTGCCGCGCCGTCGGGCTGGAGACGTTCAAGCTGCCGTTCGGCCACCACGGCTGCAACCATCCGGTGAAGGACCTCACCACCGGGTCGATCGAGATCACGAGCCAGAACCACGGCTTCGCCGTGCTCGGCCCCGGTGGCGAGCGCACGATCGAGGAGGACGAGCCCGTGCGCTGGGAGACCGACTTCGGGGCCGCCGAGCTGACGCACATCAACCTCTACGATCGCACCGTCGAGGGGCTGCGGCTGCGCGACGTCGTCGGCGCGACGGTGCAGTACCACCCCGAGGCGGGGCCGGGACCGCACGACGCCCAGCACCTGTTCGGTCGCTTCGTCGGCGAGATGGTCCAGGCCGGCTGATGCCGCGGCGCGACGACATCCACCGGATCATGATCCTCGGCTCCGGGCCGATCGTCATCGGCCAGGCCGCCGAGTTCGACTACTCGGGTGTGCAGGCGTGCAAGGTCCTGCTCGAGGAGGGCTACGAGGTCGTGCTCGTCAACTCCAATCCGGCGACGATCATGACCGACCCGGAGTTCGCGACCGCCACCTACGTGGAGCCGATGCTCCCGGGACCGGTGGCCCGGATCATCGAGAAGGAGCGCCCCGACGCGCTGCTGCCGACCCTCGGCGGCCAGACGGCGCTCAACCTGGCCAAGGCGCTGCACGAGGACGGGACGCTGGCCGAGCTCGGCGTCGAGCTGATCGGGGCCAACTACGAGGCGATCAACCGGGCCGAGGACCGCGACCTCTTCCGCGAGACGATGCGGGCGGCCGGGCTGCGGGTGCCGCGGTCGTTGATCGCCACCTCGCTGGCGGAGGGTCGCTCGGCGCTCACCGACATCGGGCTGCCGCTGATCGTGCGACCCGCGTTCACCCTCGGCGGGCAGGGGGGAGGCTTCGCCGGCGACGAGGAGGCCTTCGAGCGCGTCGTCAGCCAGGGGATCGCCGCGTCGCCGATCGGGCAGGTGCTGATCGAGGAGTCGGTCGTCGGCTGGGGCGAGTTCGAGCTCGAGGTGATGCGCGACCGCAACGACAACGTCGTGATCGTGTGCTCGATCGAGAACGTCGACCCGATGGGCGTGCACACCGGCGACTCGGTCACCGTCGCCCCGCAGCAGTCGCTCACCGACCGCACCTACCAGCTCCTGCGCGACGAGGCGATCGCCGTCATCCGGGCCGTCGGCGTGGAGACCGGGGGCTCGAACGTGCAGTTCGCCGTCAACCCGGAGACCGACGAGATCATGGTCATCGAGATGAACCCGCGGGTGTCGCGCTCGTCCGCGCTCGCCTCGAAGGCGACCGGCTTCCCAATCGCGAAGATCGCCGCGCGCCTCGCCGTCGGTTACGCGCTCGAGGAGATCACGAACGACATCACGCGCGCCACGCCGGCGAGCTTCGAGCCGACGATCGACTACTGCGTCGTGAAGATCCCGCGCTTCGCCTTCGAGAAGTTCCGCGGCGTCGACGCCGAGCTCTCCACCCACATGAAATCGGTCGGCGAGGCGATGGCCATCGGCCGCACGTTCGGGCAGGCGTTCGCGAAGGCGATGCGCAGCCGCGAGCTCGACACCGCTCCCGAGCTCGACGGCGCGACCGAGGAGCTGCTGGAGCGGGTCCACCGGCCGTCCTCGGACCGCTACGACATCGTGCTGGAGCTGCTGCGCCGGGGTGTGCCGATCGAGGATCTGCACGGGCGCACGGCGATCGACCCATGGTTCCTGCGCGAGCTGGCGGCGCTCGCCACCGACGCCGACACGCTGTCGGGCGCCAAGGCAGCCGGCGTGCGCACGTTCAAGGCGGTCGACACGTGCGCGGCCGAGTTCGCCGCCGCAGACGCCGTACTACTACTCCTCCTTCGAGCGGGCGCCGGCGTCGCTCGCCGGCGCCGAGGTGAGCGCGACCGGCGAGGTCCGCCGCGGCGACCGTCCGAGCGTGGTGATCCTCGGGTCGGGTCCCAACCGCATCGGTCAGGGGATCGAGTTCGACTACTGCTGTGTGCACGCCACGATGACCGTGCGCGAATCCGGGCGCGACGCCGTGATGATCAATTGCAACCCCGAGACGGTCTCGACGGATTACGACACGTCCGATCGCCTGTACTTCGAGCCGCTCACCCTTCAGGACGTGCTCGCGGTGATCGACGTCGAGCGCCCCGAGGGCGTGATCGTGCAGTTCGGCGGGCAGACGCCGCTGAAGCTCGCCGCCGGCCTCCAGGCGGCCGGCGTGCCGCTGCTCGGTACGAGCGTCGAGGCGATCGACGTCGCCGAGGACCGCGGCCGCTTCGGCGAGCTGCTCGAGCGGCTCGGCTATCGGGCGCCGCCGTACGCGACGGCGAGCTCGGCGGCCGAGGCGCTCGCCGTGGCACCGGACGTCGGCTTCCCGCTGCTCGTGCGCCCGTCCTACGTGCTCGGCGGCCGCGCGATGGAGATCGTCTACTCGCTCGAGGATCTCGACGACTATCTCACGCGCACCGCGCCCCCCGGCCTCGCGCGCTCCGGGGCGGGTACCGCGGCCGACGCCCGCGAGATCTACCTCGACCGCTTCCTGGAGAACGCGATCGAGGTCGACGTCGATGCCCTGTGCGACGGCGCGCAGGTGTGGATCGGCGGGATCATGCAGCACGTCGAGGAGGCCGGGATCCACTCCGGCGACTCGGCCTGCGTGCTGCCCCCGCACTCCCTCGGCGAGGAGATGCTCGAGCGCATCCGCGAGCAGACGCGCGGGATCGCGCTGGCGCTCGGAGTGCAGGGCCTGCTCAACGTGCAGTTCGCGGTGCACGACGGCAACCTGTCGGTGATCGAGGCCAACCCGCGGGCCTCACGCACGGTGCCGTTCGTCTCCAAGGCGATCGGCGTGCCGCTGGCGAAGATGGCGTGCCGGATCATGCTCGGCGAGCACATCGCCGACCTCGCCCTGCCGGCCGAGACGGCGGTGAGCCCGCACGTGTCGGTCAAGGAGGCGGTGCTGCCCTTCAATCGCTTCGTCGGCTCGGACTCGCTGCTCGGCCCCGAGATGCGCTCGACCGGCGAGGTGATGGGGATCGCTCAGGACTTCCCGACGGCGTTCGCCAAGGCCCAGGCGGCCGCCGGCGCGGCGCTGCCGCAGTCGGGCACCGTGTTCATCACCTTGACCGACGCCGACAAGGCGGCCGGCGCGAGCGTCGCCGTGCTGCTCGCCGACCTGGGCTTTCAGATCGTGGCCACGCGCGGCACGGCGCAGGCGATCGAGCGCATCGGCGTGCCGGTCACGGCGCTCAATAAGATCGGCGAGGGCTCGCCGCACGTCGTCGATTACATCGAGCGCGGCGACGTGACCCTCATCATCAACACGCCGACCGGCTCGGGCGCCCGCTCGGACGGCTGGGAGATCCGGCGCGCGGCGATCACCCGCGGGGTGCCGTGCATCACGACGCTGTCGGGGGCCCTCGCCGCCGCGCGGGCGATCCGGGCCGCGCGCGAGCAGGAGCCCGAGGTCCGCTCGCTGCAGGAGATCCACGACATGCCCGTGGCCGGGCGGGAGTCCGCGCCCCGGCGCGGACCCGAGCGGGCCGGCAGCTCGCGGTGAGCGCGACGCTCGCCGGCCCCCACCCCGAAGGGGGTGCCGAGCCCGCGCGCTCGCGGGCGCCGTTCGGACGTCGCGTGGCGCCGCTGTGCGAGGTGCGCGCACTCGGTGCCTACCGCCTCCTCGGAGCCATCGATCCCACCGGGGTCGTGCCTCGGGCCGGGCAGTTCTACATGCTCGCCGCGGCCGGGCGCTGGGGCGGCGAGGCCGACGCGCGCCCGTTCCTCGCGCGTGCCTGCTCGGTCGCGCGCGCGACGCCGATGAAGGACGGCGTGCGCCTGGACTTCCTGCTCGAGGACGTCGGCCCCGGGACGCATCAGCTCTGCGCGTGCGAGTCGGGGGACGCGCTCGAGATCGTGGGGCCCCTCGGGCTCGGCTTCAGTGCCCCGGGCGGCGAGCGCAGCGCCGTGCTCGTCGGCGGCGGGGTCGGGATCGCGCCGCTGGCGATCTGGCAGGACGAGCTGCGCGGGGCGGGCAGCGAGCACGCCGTCCTGCTCGGCTTCCGCGACCGGGACCACGCCGAGGGGGCGGTGCTCCTGCACGACGCGGCGGTCGCCACCGACGACGGCAGCGTCGGTCGCCCTGGACTCGTCACCGACCTGCTCGCCGCCGAGCTCGACCGGACGTCGGACGCGGAGGTCTTCGCCTGCGGGCCGCCGCCGATGCTCGAGGCGGTGCGTGCGCTGTGCGAGCAGCGCGGCGTCGCGGCCCAGCTCGCGCTCGAGGCGGGGATGGCCTGCGGTTACGGCGCCTGCTACGGCTGCGTCGTGGCCACCCGCGACGGCGGCTACCTGCGCGTCTGCGTGGACGGCCCGGTGGTGGATGCCGCCCGGCTGGCGACGGCGCTCGCGCCCGGGCACGCATGAGCGCCGCCGCGCACGTCCGGGCGCCCGGCGGCGACGCGGACCCGACGGCCGGTGGCGGTCCGGGGCGCCCGCGGCAGGCCGCCGAGCTGCCGCTCGAGTTCTGCGGCCTGCGCCTCGCGCACCCGGTCATCAACGCCTCGGGCACCTTCGACCTGCTCGCGGCCGCCGACGCGTTCGTCGGCCTGTTCGACCCGTTTCCGTTCGCGGCCTTCGTGTCCAAGACGATCACGCTCGCCCCGCGCGGCGGGAATCCGGCGCCGCGGCTGTGGGAGGCGCCGGCCGGCCTCATCAACTCGATCGGCCTGCCCAACCGCGGGCTGGCCGGCTACCTCGAGCGCGATCTCCCGGGCCTGAGCGCGCTCCTCGGCGACGTGCCGCTCATCACCAACGTGATGGGCGCCACCGGTGAGGAGCTGGCGGCGCTCGTCGAGCCGCTCGATGCCCGCCCCGAGGTGGCCGCGATCGAGCTCAACGTGTCCTGTCCAAACGTGCACACCGGTCTCGACCTCGGCGCCGATCCCCGCGAGCTCGAGGCCGCGCTGGCGCTCGTCCGGCCCCGTACCGTCAAGCCGCTCATCGTCAAGCTGACGCCGAACGCGGCCGATGTGCCCGGGGTCGCCGCCGCCGCCGAGGCGGCCGGCGCCGATGCCGTGTCGCTCATCAACACCTTGCGGGCCATGGCGCTGTGCCCCGGATCGCAGACTCCATGGCTCGGCGGCGGAACCGGCGGACTGTCCGGTCCGGCCATCCGATCGGTCGCGCTGGCGCAGGTTGCCGGGGTCGCCGCGCGCGTGGCGATCCCCATCGTCGGCATGGGAGGCGTGCAGGACGCCGCGCACGCCCGAGAGCTGCTCGATGTGGGCGCGACCCTCGTCGCGGTCGGAACCGAGAGCTTTCGCGACCCCGGGGCGGGAGCGCGGATTGCGGCCACATTGCAGGCTTCCCCCGCAAACGGCGGCATTTCGACCGGGTGAGGGCCCCCTCGGGGTGGGCCCTTATACCAAAAAGCCCTGCAATTCTGCTTGAAAACAGTCGACCAACCTGAACACGATTCAACCTCAGCTTCAGGTGTAGATGAATTCAGCAAGTTGCGCTTGAACGCCGTGCGACGGTGTGTAGACTCGGCCTCCAGTGGTGCCGCCCTCCAACACAGCCTTCAAGCAGTCGACGGCGCCGGAACGATCCCTTCATCAGCGTATGGATGCGCTCGCTCGAGCGAACCAGATTCGGACCGAGCGAGCGCAGCTGAAGCGCGATCTGAAGGCCGGCCGGCTCTCGATTCACGCGCTGCTTCTCCACCCGCCCGAGTACGTCGAGACGGCGAAGGTCTTCGACATGCTGCTCGCCGTCCCCAAGTACGGGCGCGTGAAGGTCAACAAGATCCTGGCCCAGTGCCGTATCTCGCCGAGCAAGACGATCGGCGGGCTGTCCGAGCGCCAGCGCTCAGAGCTCGTCTCGCTGCTGCGGCGCTAGCGGATCGACGCCGGGTCGCACGCCCGGGGCCCAGCGCGCGCCGTGGTGATACCTCCGCAACGGTGTCTAGGGTGACGTGATCGCGCGCGTGTTCGTCATCACGGGGCCCTCGGGGGTCGGGAAGGGAACGCTCATCCGCGGGCTGCTCGAGCGGCGCCCCGAGCTCGAGCTGTCCGTGAGCGCCACGACGCGCGGGCCGCGCGCCGGCGAGCGCCACGGCGTCGACTACCACTTCCTCTCCGAGGAGGAGTTCGACCGCCACGTGCGCGACGGGGACTTCGTCGAGCACGCCGACTACGCCGGCCGTCGCTACGGGACGCTGCGCTCGGAGCTCGAGTCGCGCCTCGCGGCCGGGGTGCCGCTCGTGCTCGAGATCGAGGTCCAGGGGGCGCGCCAGGTCCGCGAGACGCTCCCGGACGCCGTGCAGGTGTTCATCGCGCCACCGCACCCCGAGGACGAGGCGCTGCGCGAGCGCCTCGTCGGGCGCGGCACCGACGATCCGGAGGTGGTGGAGCGCCGCCTCGCGGTCGCGCGCGGCGAGCTGCAGGCGCGATCCGAGTTCGGGCACGTGGTCGTCAACGACGACCTCGAGGCGGCGCTGTCCGAGCTGCAGCGGATCGTCGACGGCGAGCTCGCCCGGACGGGGTGAGCCCCCCCGCCGCCGCGCGCCGGGACGCCCGCCCGCCAGCTACTAGAATGCAACGCTCGCGCCGGCCGCTCAGGCCGGCGGAACGACCGGCCCGCGCGGGCCCCGGACAAGGGCGAACCGAAACGTGATCTCCCCCCGCATCGATCGACTGCTCGAGAACGTGGACTCCAACTACGCGAGCGTCCTGGTGGCCGCCAAGCGCGCCCGCCAGATCAACTCGTACTACCACAACCTCGGCGAGGGCACGTTCGACGAGTTCCCACCGCCGATGGTCGACACGATCTCGAAGAACTACCTGACGATCGCGCTCGAGGAAGTCGCTGCGGGCAAGATCAAGTACCACTACCGCTAGGCGCGCCGCCGCAGGCGCGCGACCAGCCCTTGTCGTGCGTCGGCGTCCCTGAGACGGTGACGATCCGATGGCCAGGATCCTGCTCGGAGTGAGCGGCGGCATCGCCGCCTACAAGGCGCTCGAGTTCGTGCGCCTGGCGACCGGCGCCGGGCACGCCGTGCGCGTCGTGCAGACGCCGGCGAGCGAGCGCTTCGTCGGGCGCGCGTCGTTCGCGGCGCTGAGCGGCGCGCCGGTCCTCGTCGACGAGTTCGAGCGCGATCCGGCCCGCGGGGCCTTCCCGGGCGACGCGCCCGCGGCCCACGATCCGCTCAGCCACCTCGAGCTCGTGGCCAACGCCGACGTGTACCTCGTCGCGCCGGCGACCGCGAACACGCTCGCGAAGCTGGCCGGTGGCTTCGCCGACAACCTGCTGACCAGCGCCGCCCTCGCCGCGACGTGCCCGGTGGTCGTCGCCCCGGCCATGAACAACCGCATGTGGGACCACGCGGCCACGCAGGCCAACGTCGGATCGCTGCGCGCGCGGGGCCTGACGATCGTGGAGCCGCAGACCGGCCGCCTCGCCTCCCGCGGCGAGTGGGGGGCCGGGCGCCTCGCCGAGCCGGTCGCCCTGCTCGCCGCCTGCGAGGCGGTGCTCGGTGCCGGCCCGAGCGGCGACGCGGCGGATCTCGCCGGGCTGCGCGTGCTCGTCTCGGCCGGAGGCACGCGCGAGCCGATCGACAGCGTGCGCTACGTCGGCAACCGTTCGTCGGGTCGGATGGGCTTCGCGCTCGCCGAGGCCGCTCGCGACCGGGGCGCCGAGGTCACCGTCGTCGCGGCCAACGTCTCGCTGCCCCGCCGCGCCGACATCGCCTATCGCGACGTGGAGACCGCCGAGCAGCTGCGGGCGGCGTGCCGGTCGGCCTTCGCCACCGCCGACGTGCTGCTGATGGCGGCCGCCGTGGCCGACTTCCGGCCCATCGATCCGGCCGAGGACAAGCTCAAGAAGGCCGGTCGCGAGCGGCTCGAGCTCGTCCTGGAGTCGACGCCCGACGTGCTCTCCGAGCTCGCCGGCGAACGGCGCCCCGGGCAGGTGCTCGTCGGCTTCGCGGCCGAGCACGGCGACGGCGCCGTCGCCTGCGGCCGCGCCAAGCTCGCGGCCAAGGGACTCGACGCCGTCGTGGTCAACGACATCTCGCGCCCGGACATCGGCTTCGACGGGACGGATAACGAGGTGACGATCGTCACGGCCGACGGCGACCGGCACGTGGCCCGCGCCGCGAAGGAGATGGTCGCCGCCGCGGTGCTCGACACGGTCGTCGCGGTGCGGGCCGGCGGGGCGTAGCGGAGCGCGCGGCGAGACGTCGCGGCTCGATGCGCACCGATGCGCATGATTGCCCTGACGGTTGCGCACGGTTGCCGACGGACCGCCTCGCGCGCGACGCGCGCGAGGCTACAGTTGGCTCGATGGACGACGTGTACGAGTTGTACATCCGGGGGAGCGAGCTGCTCGCGCGCGGCGACTACCAGGCCGCGGTGATCCCGCTCACGCGCGCGCGCGACCTGATGCCCGACAAGGCGTCGATCCGTGAGGCGCTCGGGCGCGCGCTGTTCCACGCGCAGCGCTACGAGGGCGCCGTCGCGGAGTTCGAGGCCGTCACCGCCACGGCGCCGACGAACGACTACGCGCTCTTCTGTCTCGGCCGCGCGATGCAACTGCTCGGCCGCCATCGCGAGGCCTGTCATCCGCTCGCGCTCGCGTGCTCGCTGCGTCCCGATCGCGATGACTACCGGCGCTATCGCGACCGCGCGCGGCGCGACGCGACGCGCGCCTGACCGCGCGCGCCGGGCACCGGTCGAGCGCCGTTGAGCGGTCGGCGGCCCGGGGTCGGAGGGCCGTGCCGGCAGGCCTGCGCCGGGCTCGCGGGTGGCCTTCCACTGCTATCCTCGCCGGACAGCTTTCGAGCCGATGGCCATCCATCGGCTGCCGTACCCGAAAGTGGGCGCTCGCCCGCTTTTTTTGCGTAAAGGACCAGATTTCATGAATCCGTTGCAGACCGACATCGAGAGTCGACTCGCCAAGCGCGAGCCCGACGTCGAGGTGCTGCTCGCCGAGGTTCTCGGCGGCTCGACGCTGCGCGTGTTCATCGACCACCCGGACGGCGTCACGCTCGCGCTGTGCGAGCGCGTCACGCACGAGCTCGGCGACCTTCGCGAGCGGTACTCGCTCGAGGTGTCCTCGCCGGGCATCGAGCGCCCGCTGACCAAGCCGGCGCACTTCCGCCGCTTCGTCGGACGGCGCGCGCGGGTGCGGCTGCGCTCGGCGCACGACAGCTCGCTGGAGGGCGAGCGTCCGCGGGCGCGCAGCTATACGGGCGAGCTCGTCGGTGCCACCGACGACGAGGTCACGTTGGCGGCCGCCGATGGCGTGATCGCGATCCCGTACTCGGAAATCAGTCGTTCCAACCTCGTGGAGGAGTAGCCATGTCACGCGAGATCCTGGAGGCCATGCACGCGCTTGCGCGCGAGAAGGGCATCGAGCCCGAGAAGCTGATGATCGCGCTCGAGGACGCGCTGCTGTCCGCGTACAAGAAGCAGCCGGGGTCGGCGAAGTACGCACGCGTCGAGATGGACCGCGAGACGGCCGACTTCCGCGTCATCGAGCTGATCATCCCCGAGCGCCTCGAGGCCCACCTGATCGTCGAGACGATCGACGAGGGCACGGTCGTCGATCCGGAGACCGGCGAGCTGCGCGAGCCCGAGGACCCGGAGATCGACCCGGCCAAGTTCGAGCAGTACCGCGATCAGATCGACGAACGCGACGTCACGCCCGACGACTTCGGACGCATCGCCGCGCAGACGGCCAAGCAGGTCATCCTGCAGCGCATCCGCGAGGCCGAGCGCGACATGATGTTCGAGGAGTACCGCGACCGCGTCGGCGAGCTCATCACCGGCATCGTGCAGCAGTCCGACTCGCGCTACACCCTCGTGCAGCTGCGCGAGCGCGTCGAGGCGCTGCTGCCCAAGTCCGAGCAGGTCGACGGTGAGCGCTACGACCACTCCCAGCGCGTCAAGGCGGTCATCAAGGAGGTGTCGCCCTCGACGAAGGGCCCCTCGATCATCGTCTCGCGACGCGATCCCGAGCTCATCAAGAAGCTGTTCGAGCTCGAGGTGCCGGAGATCGCCGACGGTCTCGTCGAGATCGCCAACGTCGCCCGCGAGCCCGGATATCGCTCGAAGATCGCGGTCATCTCGCACGCCGACGGCGTCGACCCGGTCGGCGCCTGCGTCGGACCGCGCGGCTCGCGCGTGCGGATGGTGGTGTCCGAGCTGCGGGGCGAGAAGATCGACATCATCCCCTTCAACGACGAGCCCGCTCGCTTCGTGGCCAAGGCGTTGTCGCCGGCGCGCGTGCGCGAGGTCCTCGTCGACGACGACGCCAAGCAGGCGACGGTGATCGTGCCCGACGACCAGCTCTCGCTGGCCATCGGCCGCGAAGGCCAGAACGCACGCCTCGCGGCGCGGCTGACCGGCTGGCGCGTCGACATCCGCTCGGAGACCGAGTTCGCCGCCGAAGAGGCCGAGCACGGCTATGAGGAGGAGGAGGTGCAGGGCCGCTGCGCGGCGATCCTGTCGAACGGGCGTCGCTGCCCGAACGCGGCGCTGTCGGGATCGCGCTACTGCGGCCTCGATGCCCACCAGGCGCTCGCCCACGTCGAGGGCGACCACGTCACCGAGCCCGCCCCGGGCGGCGACGAGAGCCCCGTCGCGCCGGACGAGGGCGAGGCCGAGGCGGTCATCACCGACGATGCGCCGCCGCCGCCGGCCCCCGAGGCGATCGTCGCCGAGGACCCCGCGAGCGAGGCGCCGGCCGACGTGCCGCCTGGCCCCGCCCAGAACGGGGTCGACGAGCCCGTCGCCGACGAGCCCGTCGCCACGGAGCCCACGTCATAGCGGGCCACATGCCCCAGCGCCGCTGCGTCGGATGCGGGCGCGTGGCGCCCAAGCCGACGCTCGCGCGCCTTGCCCTCGCTCCCGTCGCCGGCCCCGGCCGTCGCACCGCCGTGCTGGACCGAGCTCAGCACCTCCCCGGTCGCGGCGCGTACGTGTGCCGCGACGCCGCGGGCGGCGGTCTGTCCGCGCCGTGCCTGCGCCAAGCGCTGCGTCGCGGCGGCCTGTCGCGCGCACTCCGCGCCACGGTGGCGATCGCTGATGAGCTGCAGTTCGTAGAATCGAGCCCCTGATGTCGAAGAAGCGAGTACACGAGATCGCCAAGGAGCACGGGCTCTCCAGCAAGGAGCTGCTCGAGAAGCTGCACGCCGCCGGCATCGATGCGAAGGCCGCCGCCTCCTCGGTCGAGGAGAGCGACGCCGTGCGGGTGATCGCCGGTAACGGCTCCGGGCCGAACGGCGCCTCGGCGACCGCTGCACCGCCAGCGACCAGCGCCCCCGCGAGCGAGCCACCCGCGGTCTCCGGCGGCGCTCCCGCCCCACCGACCACCCAGGCGACGCCCGCGCCGGCGCCCCCGGCGAGCGCGGCACCCGCGGCCACCGCCGCGCCCGCGCCGGCGGCGAGCGGACCGCGAGCACCGGCGCCCGGCGCCGCTCCCGCCGCTCCGGCCGCGGGAACGCCGGCGACCCCGGCCGCACCGAGCGGCTCCCCGCCCACCGACGGAGGCGCGGGAGCGGGCGGTTCCTCAGAGGCGCGGCCCGCGCGGCCGACACGCGACTCCCGCACCGGCGAGCGCACCCCCGGCGGCATCGGGCCCGGCGGTCGGCGCCGGGTGGTCATCGACTCGCAGGCGTCGCGTCGCCAGCAGGGCGGTCCGGCGAACCAGCCGCAGCGGCGACCGCGGCGCGGGCGGCGCCGCCGTGGGACCTACGACGACACGATCGCGCCGATCGATAACACCGCGGCGGTCGCGACCGACGTCATCCGTGTCAATTCCGGCTCGACGGTCAAGGACGTGGCGGAGTACCTCGGCGTCGCCGTCCCGGAGATCATCAAGAAGCTCATGTCGCTCGGCGAGATGGCCACGCTCACGCAGACGCTGTCCGACGAGGCGATCCAGGTCCTGGCCGACGAGTTCGACAAGCAGATCGAGATCGTCCACGCCGCCGATGACGTCGACGTCGAGCCGGTCTACCAGGACGCCGAAGAGGACCTCACCGAGCGTCCCCCGGTCGTCACGATCATGGGCCACGTCGACCACGGCAAGACCTCGCTGCTCGACGCGATCCGCTCCACCGAGGTGGCGGCCGGCGAGGCCGGCGGGATCACCCAGCACATCGGCGCCTACACCGTCCGGCATAACGGCAAGGCGATCACCTTCCTGGACACCCCGGGCCACGAGGCCTTCACGGCCATGCGCGCCCGCGGCGCGAGCGTCACCGACATCGCGGTCATCGTCGTGGCGGCCGACGACGGCGCCAAGCCGCAGACCGACGAGGCGATCGACCACGCCAAGGCCGCCGACGTCCCGATCGTCGTCGCCGTCAACAAGATCGACAAGGAGGGCGCGCAGCCCGACCGCGTGCGCACCGAGCTCACCCAGCGCGGGCTGCAGCCGTCGGAGTGGGGAGGCGAGACCGAGTTCGTCGACGTGAGCGCTAAGACGCACGACGGCCTCGACAACCTCCTCGACACCCTGCAGGTGGTGGCCGACCTCGAGGAGCTGCGCGCCAACAACGCGGCCGAGGCCTCGGGCACGGTGATCGAGTCGAAGCTCGACCCCGGCCGGGGCCCGGTGGTCACGATCCTCATCCAGCGGGGCACGCTGCGCGTCGGCGACGCGCTCGTCGCCGGGGCGCACTTCGGCCGGGTCCGCGCGATGCACGACTTCATCGGCTCGAAGATGACGGCCGCCACGCCTGGCGACCCCGTCGAGGTGCTCGGCTTCGACGGCGTGCCCGAGGCCGGCGAGGTCGTCCGGGTGGTCGAGAACGAGCGTCGCGCCCGGCAGCTGGCCGGCGAGCGCGCCAACCGCCTGAAGACCGAGGCGCTCGCGCGCCGCGGCGGGCGCAAGGTCTCCCTCGAGGACGTCTTCCGACTCGCTCAGGAGGGCACCGTCAAGGAGCTCAACCTCGTCGTCAAGGCCGACGTCGCCGGGTCGCTGGAGGCGATCGAGGACGAGATCGCCAAGCTGCCGCAGGACGAGGTGACGGTCAACATCGTCCACCGCGGCGTCGGCGGCATCAGCGAGTCCGACGTGATGCTCGCCTCCGCGTCCAACGGCGTCGTCCTCGCCTTCAACGTGCGCCCGGTCGGTGATGCCCGCTCGATCGCCGACCGCGAGGGCGTCGAGATCCGCTCCTACGCCGTCATCTACCGCGCCATCGAGGAGCTGCGCGCCGCGATGCAGGGGATGCTCGAGCCGGAGGAGGTCGAGTCCACCCTCGGTCAGGCCGAGGTCCGCCAGCTCTTCAAGGCGTCGCGCATCGGCACGATCGCCGGCTCCTACGTCACCGAGGGCAAGGTCACGCGCGGCGCCCGCGCGCGGGTCGTGCGCGACGGCACGATCATCTACGACACGACGATCGCCAGCCTGCGCCGCTTCAACGAGGACGCGCGCGAGGTCTCGTCGGGGTTCGAGTGTGGCATCGTGCTCACGAACTTCCAGGATCTGCACGAGGGCGACGTGATCGAGTCCTACGAGACGCGCCAGGTCGAGCGCGAGCTGTCCTGACGGACACGCGCCGAGTGCGCACGTCCGCCCGCCGCCGCCGTCGTGAGCGCCGTACCCTGCCCGGGAGAGGGACCCGCCGCCGGCGCGATCGGAAGGCGAACGGAGGGATAGGATGCGTTCAGACCGCATGCGCCGCGTCGACGAGGCGATCCGCCAGGTGATCGGCGATGTCGTGGCGGGCGAGCTGAAAGACCCGCGAGTGGGATTCGTCACCGTCACCGATGTCAGAACGAGCGCTGATCTGCGCCATGGGCGTGTGTACGTGAGCGTCCTCGGCACCGCCGAGGAGCGCGCCGCGTCCCTCGACGGGCTGCAGAGCGCGCACGGCTACCTGCAGAGCCGGATCGCCGCCGAGCTGCGGCTCAAGCGCACGCCGGCGCTCACCTTCCAGTACGACGAGACGACCGACCGCGCGATGCGCGTCGACTCGATCCTCGCCGATCCGGACGCCGGCGGACCCGCGTCGTGAGCGACGGCGCCACACCAGAGACCCGCGAGCAGGTTCTCGACTGGATCCGGGCCGGGGAGCGCTTCATCCTCGTCACCCACGAGAACGCCGACGGCGACGCGCTCGGATCGCTCGTCGCGATGCAGGGCCTGCTCACCGCGCTCGGCAAGGACTCGATCGCGTTCATGGCGCCCGAGGAGTTCCCGCTGCCCTACGAGTACCGGTTCGTGCGCCTCGATGGCATCGTCTCGACCCCGCCCAAGGATGTCGATCAGCGCAAGATCATCTTCCTCGACTGCGGCAACATCGACCGCAACCCCGCACACGGCCTGTTCGGCGGCGCGGAGCTGCTCAACATCGATCACCACCACGACAACACCCGCTTCGGCACGCTCGACTACGTCCTGCCCGACGCGTCGTGCACCGCGGAGATCGTGTGGGACCTCATGCACGGGCTCGGCGTGGAGCCGACGCCGCCGATGGCCGAGGCGCTGTACGTCGGTCTCATCACCGACACGGGCCGGTTCATGTACGAGAACACCGGCCCCCGTGCCCATGAGATGGCCGCTGAGCTGATTGCGTCCGGCGTCGACGTGCAGGGCATCTACCGGCGGCTGTACGAGGACATGCCGGTCGCCAAGCTCGCGCTGCTCGCCCGCGCGCTTCGCAACGTGACCCGCTTCGACGACGGTGCGCTGGTGTTCGCCTACCTGACCGCGGAGGACTTCGCCGAGACGGAGGCCGAGGAGAGCTACTCCGAGGGCATCATCGACCAGCTGCGCGCGGTGCAGGGCGCGAAGGTGGCTGCGCTCAGCCGCGAGCTGACCGGCGAGGATCGCCGCGCCGAGCGCAAGGTGTCGCTGCGCGCCGTCGACGACGACGTCGATGTCTCGGCGATCGCGCGCGCCCAGGGCGGCGGCGGCCATCGCCGCGCCGCCGGCTTCTCGACCGATCTCGAGGTCGAGGAGCTCGTGGTGTTCCTGCGCCGCGCGGTGGCCGAGCAGCTCGGAACGGCCGCCGGCTCGCCCACGCCGACCGCTGCCTGACCCGCGGCGCCGTGGACGGCGTACTGCTCATCGACAAGCCCGCGGGCATGACCTCGCACGGCGTCGTCGCCGTCGTGCGGCGCGCCCTACGCACGGGGCCGGAGCGGATCCGCGTCGGCCACGCCGGCACGCTCGACCCGTTCGCCACCGGGCTGCTGCTGGTCCTGGTCGGGCGCGCGACGCGCCTGCAGCCGTTGTTGATGGCGCTGCCCAAGCGCTACGAGACCCTCGCCCGCCTCGGGGCGACGTCGAGCACGCTCGATCCCGAGGGGGAGATCACCGAGACCGGACGCCTCCCGCCCGACCCACCGCCGCTGCCGACCGGACCGCTGCGCCAGCGCCCGCCGCGCTATTCGGCCGTGAAGGTCGACGGCGAGCGGGCGTACGCCCGCGCACGGCGCGGCGAGACGTTCGAGCTGGCCGAGCGCACCGTGACCGTCTATCGCTTCGCGCAGACCTGGCGGGAGGGCGATCGCGCCGCCTATGAGATCGAGTGCTCGGCCGGCACGTACGTGCGCAGCCTGATCGCCGATCTCGGCGACGCCTACTGCCTGGAGCTGCGCCGCACCGACATCGGTCCGTTCTCGGTGCGCGACGCCACACCGCCCCCGCGCCCGGACGACGCCCCGACGCTCGCGCCGCTCGGCCTCGAGCGGGCGCTCGCCTTCCTGCCGAGCGCCCGCCTCAGCGGCGACGCCGCGCGCCGGGCGTCCCACGGGGTCGCCCTCGCCGCCGACGAGCTGCGCCTCGAGACGCCGACCGCCGGCCGGCGGCCGGGCGGCGGGCCGCCCGACGCCGGCGGGCCGGCCGCCGACGAGCTGGTGCTGCTGGCCGACGAGGCCGGCGCGCTCGCCGTTGCCGAGCCGCGGAGCGGGCCCGAGGGAGCGATGTACAAACCGGTCATCGGCTTTCGAGGCTGAACCTCATAGGCTTCCTGGCCCGTGAAGGTCACGCTCCTGCCCGATGTCGAGCCCCGACCGCGCCGCCTCGCGGTCGGGATGTTCGACGGCGTGCACCTCGGTCACCGCGAGGTGATCCGTGGTGCCGAAAGCGTGCTCACCTTCGATCCCCATCCCGCCGCGGTCGTGGCGCCCGCCCACGCCCCGAAGCTGCTCACCGACCTTCCCCGCAAGGCCGAGCTCATCGAGGAGCTCGGCGTGCAGGAGCTGATCGTGATCCCGTTCGACGAGGCGTTCGCGGCCCGGGACGCGGACCAGTTCATCGAGGACGTGCTCGTCGATGCGCTCGCGGCCACCGACGTGTCGGTCGGCGAGAACTTCCGCTTCGGCCACCGCGCGCGCGGCGACGTCAGGCTGCTGGCCGCCGATGAGCGCTTCCGCACCCACGTCGCGCCGCTCGTGGAGGTCGACGGGGAGATAGTGTCGTCGAGCCACATCCGCGGCCTGGTGCTCGCCGGCGAGGTCGACGCGGCGACCCACTTCCTCGGCCGGCCGTTCTTCATGCACGGGGAGGTGGCGCACGGCGACAAGCGCGGTCGCGAGCTCGGGTATCCGACGGCGAACCTCATCCCCGACGAGCGCCTCGTCTGTCCCGGGCACGGCGTCTACGCGGCGTTCGCCGACACCCCGGGTCGAGGCGGCGGGCCGCGTCCGGCGGCGGTGAGCATCGGTGTCCGCCCGACCTTCGGATCGGGCCGGGGCGAGCTCGTCGAGGTCTACATCCTCGACTTCGACGGAGATCTCTACGGACAGGAGCTGCGCGTCGACTTCCTCGCTCGCCTGCGCGGGGAGCGACGGTTCGACTCCGTGGAGGCCCTCGTGGAGCAGATGGCCGGCGACGTCGAGCAGGCCCGCGAGATCGTGGCCCGGACCGCGCGCTGAGCGTGTGAGCCGGCCCGGGCCACTCTGCTACCGTTTGGCGCCGCAATGACCTTGACCCTTGATCGCAAGCGCGAGATCGTCGCCCAGTTCGGCGCGAGCGAGAACGACACCGGCAATACCCGCGTGCAGGTGGCGCTGCTCACCGAGCGCATCAACCACCTCACCGAGCATCTGCGCGAGCAGAAGAAGGATCACCACTCGCGTCGCGGGCTGCTCATGCTCGTCGGGCGCCGCCGCCGCTTCCTCGACTACCTCCAGCGCGAGGACCTCGAGGGCTATCGCGCGCTCATCAAGGAACTCGGGCTGCGCAAGTGAGCGTGCTGGCGGCGGGTATCCCGGCGCCGTCCTTCTCCCTGGCCCGGCCCGGGAAGCCCTATACCGAGGCCGATCTGCTCGGCCACACGACGATCCTCGTCTTCTATCCGTTCGCGTTCAGTCCGGTGTGCACCGATCAACTGGCGCTCTACGAGGAGGTGCTCGACGAGCTGCGGGCGCAGGGAGCGGAGATCTACGGGGTGTCGTGCGACAGCCCGTATGCCCAGACGGCGTTCGTCGAGAAGCTCGGCGTGACGATCCCGCAGCTGTCGGACTTCGAGCCCAAGGGCGCGACGTGCCGCGCGTTCGGCGTCCTGCACGAGGGCGGATTCCCGCAGCGCGCGCTGGTGGTCATCGGGCCCGACGGCGTCGTGCGCTGGAGCTATGAGGCCGACACGCCCGGCGAGCTGCCCGGCGTGAACCTGCTCTTCGACGGCCTCGCGGCCGTCGGGCAGACCGCCTGAGCACCCGCACCGCCTACCCTCAACCCTGCGATGGCCGATCTGCGCAGCGCCGCGCTGGAGCCCGTCACCGAGGCGGACTGGGCGCGGGGAGACCCCGGCGCCGTCCTGGTGATCTTCTATGCCGACTTCGCCTGCGTGCACTGCGCGCTCGCGCACGCGCGGCTGCGGGCGCTGCCGATCCGGCGTGTGTTTCGCCACTTCG
The DNA here is from genome assembly GCA_963710725.1 of uncultured Solirubrobacterales bacterium. Lineage (GTDB taxonomy): Bacteria > Actinomycetota > Thermoleophilia > Solirubrobacterales > Solirubrobacteraceae > CAVQBJ01. Next base: position 236,945 of record CAVQBJ010000002.1, read on the forward strand.
CGCTGCGCAGCCGCCACCCGCGGTCGCTGGCGCTCGCCGGCGCGGCCGAGGCGGCCGGTCGCCAGGGCGCGTTCTGGCCGATGCACGATTCGCTCTTCGAGGACCAGGCGCACCTCGACGACCCTCATCTGTGGTCGCGCGTCGAGGCGCTCGGCCTCGACCTGGAGCGCTTCGAGCGCGACCGCCGCGACCCCGACGTCCTCGAGAAGATCACCGATCAGGTACGGGCGGCGATGCGAGCGGGGATCGCCGCGACGCCGACACTCGTCGTCGACGGGCGCCTGCATCCGGGGCCGCCGGACGACGCCCTGCTCCGGCGCCTCGCGGGCGGCTCGGCGCCGGTGGGACGAGCCCCGGGTTCGCTAAGCTGACGCGGTTCGGACACGTAAGAGAATCAAAGCGAAACGAGCCGCCGACCGACGGGCGGACAGGAAGGCAGCAACCACATGAGCAGTGACCCCGTAACCCGGGTCTCCGTGGAGATCTCCGGCAGTGAGATCTCGTTCGAGACCGGCCGCATGGCCAAGCAGGCCTCCGGTGCCGTAGTCGTCCGCCAGGGCGACACGATGGTCCTCGCCACCGCGACCGCCGGTGGCCTCCGCGACGTCGATTTCCTCCCGCTGACGGTCGACGTCGAGGAGCGGATGTACGCCGCCGGCAAGATCCCCGGGTCCTTCTTCAAGCGCGAGGGCCGCTCGGGCGAGAAGGCGACGCTCACCGCGCGCCTGATCGACCGCCCGATCCGCCCGCTGCTCCCCAAGAGCTGGCGCTTCGACACGCACGTCGTGGCGATCCCGATCTCGGTCGACCACGTCAACCCCTACGACGTGCTGGCCATGAACGGCGCCTCCGCGGCGCTGATGATCTCCGACATCCCGCTCGCCCAGCCGGTCGGCGCGGTGCGGATCGGCAAGATCGACGGCAACTTCGTCATCAACCCGCCCGAGGAGGATCTGCTCGAGAACTCAGACCTCGACCTCGTCGTGGCCGGCACCGACGAGGCGATCCTCATGGTCGAGGCCGGGGCGAGCGAGATCCCCGAGGCCGAGATCCTCGACGCGCTCGACATCGCCCACTCGGAGATCAAGAAGATCGTCGCGCTCCAGCGCGAGCTGGCCGAGAAGGTCGGCAAGCCGAAGCGAGAGGTCGAGTCGCTCAAGCCCGACCCCGCGCTGCTCGACGAGATCCGCGCCTCGCACGGCTCGCAGCTCGACGCCGCGACCCAGGTCGAGGACAAGCTCGAGCGCCAGGACGCCACGAAGGAGGCCGAGGAGGCGATCCTCGCCCAGTACGCACCGGCGGCGCCCGAGGGCGCCGGCGAGGAGGCGCTGACTGAGGCCAAGGCCCGTCGCGCCGAGGTCCAGCGCGCCTTCGACGCGCTCGAGAAGGCGATCGTGCGCGAGCGCATCGCCGTGCACAAGAAGCGCCCGGACGGCCGCAGCGAGGACGAGATCCGCCCGATCACCATCGAGGTCGGCGTCGCCCCGCGCACGCACGGCTCGGCGCTCTTCACCCGCGGCCAGACGCAGGCGCTCAGCGTCGCGGCGCTCGGCACGCTCAAGGAGGAGATGCGCCTCGACACGCTCGGGCTGCAGACCAAGAAGTACTACTTCCACCACTACAACTTCCCGCCGTTCTCGGTGGGCGAGGCGGGACGCCTCGGCCCCAAGCGCCGCGACATCGGTCACGGCGCCCTGGCCGAGCGCGCGCTCGTGCCGATGGTCCCCTCGATCGAGGAGTTCCCGTACACGATCCGCGTCGTGTCGGACATCTTCGAGTCCAACGGCTCGTCGTCGATGGCCTCGGTGTGTGGCTCGTCGCTGTCGCTGATGGACGCCGGCGTGCCGCTCAAGCGGCCGGTGGCCGGCATCGCGATGGGGCTGATCAAGGAGGGCGACGACTACATCGTCCTCACCGACATCGCCGGCGTCGAGGACCATCTCGGCGACATGGACTTCAAGGTCGCCGGCACCGAGCGCGGGATCACCGCGCTGCAGATGGACATCAAGATCACCGGCGTCACGTTCGACATCCTGCGCGACGCGCTCACCCAGGCCCACAAGGCCCGGGAGTTCATCCTCGGCAAGATGGCCGAGGTCATCGAGGGCCCGCGCGAGCAGCTGTCCCAGTACGCGCCCCGCATCCAGACGATCCAGATCGATCCGAGCCAGATCGGCCTGCTCATCGGTAAGGGCGGCGAGACGATCCGCGGCCTGTCCGACGAGTTCGAGTCCCAGATCGACGTCAACGACGACGGTCAGGTGCTCGTCTACTCGGCCAACGGCGAGCTCGGCGACGCGCTTGTCGATCGCATCACGAAGATGATGAAGGAGGTCGAGGTCGGCGACGAGTACGAGGGCAAGGTCGTCAAGACGACGACGTTCGGCGCCTTCATCGAGCTCGCCAAGGGCACCGACGGCCTGCTGCACATCTCCAACGTCTCGCCCGGCGAGCGTGTGGAGGCGGTCGAGGACGTGTTCAACAAGGGCGACGAGGTGAAGGTCCGCGTCGTCGAGGTCGACCGCGAGCGGGGCCGCATCGGCCTACGCCTCGCCCACGACCCCGAGATCGCCGGTAAGAGCGTCGAGGAGCTCGCCGGCGTCGGCACCGGCGGCAGCGGCGGTGGCGGCGGCGACCGCGGTCCGCGCCGTCCCCGCGAGGGCGGCGGTGGCAGCCGCAACGGCGGCGAGCGCCGCGGCCCGCGCGGCTCCGGCCGTCCCCGCCACGGCCGCGACTAGGCGGCCGGCTCACGGGAAAAAGGGTTTCCGAGCGCCGCCCGTCCCGCCCCGCTCCGGGGTGACGCACGAGGGACGGGCCGCGCCCGGAACGGCCGCGATGCTCGACGAACACCGCATTACCACCCTGGCCTCCGGCGTGCGCGTCGTCACCGAGCCCGTGCCCGCGGTGCGCTCGGTCGCGCTCGGGGCCTGGATCGGGATCGGCTCGGCCGACGAGTCAGACCCGGAGGCGGGGCTCTCGCACCTGCTCGAGCACATGCTCTTCCGCGGGACCGCGCGCTTCGGCTCGGAGGAGATCGATCAGATCTTCGACGGCATGGGCGCCGAGATCAACGCGGGCACCGGCAAGGAGAGCACGTCGGTGTTCACGCGCGTGCTCGACCGCCATCTCGAGCGCGCGTTCGACGTCATGAGCGACATGATCTGGCGGCCGACGTTCGGCGAGCTCGAGGCCGAGCGGGAGGTCGTGCTCGAGGAGATCGCGATGTACGACGACGATCCGCAGGACCGGGTCTTCGACGTGCTCGGCCAGGCCGTCTTCGGCGAGCATCCGCTCGGGCGGGCCGTGCTCGGGCGCGCCGACGTGGTCGGGGGCGCGAGCGTGGAGCAGCTCGCCGCGTTCCACGCCGGGCGCTACGTGCCGAGCAACGTCGTCATCGCCGCCGCCGGATCGATCGATCACGACGCGCTGGTCGCGCTCGTGGAGCGGGCCGGCGTCGAGCGCACCGGCGCCCACGCGCCGGCGCCGCCCGCGCCCCCGGGCGAGCTGCAGCCGCAAGTCTGCTTCGTGACCAAGGACACCGAGCAGTACCACGTGTGCCTCGGCGGCCCCGGCATCCGGCGCGACGACGAGCGCCGCTACGCCCTGCGCGTGCTCGACAACATCCTCGGCGGGACGTCGTCCTCGCGGCTGTTCCAGGCGGTGCGCGAGCGCCGCGGGCTCGCCTACTCGGTGTTCTCCTTCGAGAGCCTCTACGCCCACACCGGGCAGGTCGGCCTGTACGTCGGCACGCGCCCCGAGCAGCTGAGCGAGGCGATGAAGGTGCTGGCCGAGGAGCTGCACCGCTTCGTCGCCGACCCGGCCAGCGAGGAGGAGATCGAGCGCTCGCGGGAGAACGTCAAGGGCCGCATCGTGCTCTCGCTCGAGAGCACGACGGCGCGCATGAACCGGCTCGGTACGTCGGTCCTGTGCGACCTGCCGATCCTCTCCGTCGACGAGGTCATCGACCGCATCGACGCCGTCACGATCGACGACGTGCGCGCGCTCGCCGCGGAGCTGTTCGCGCCCGCCGCGCTGTCGGCCGCGGGGGTCGGGGCCGACGAGGACGCCTTCCGCGGCGCGCTCGCGCCGCTCGGAGGCCCCACCGGGGCCGCGGGCGTGGCGAGCGAGCGCGCCGCCTGATGATTCGCGTCGCCGTCGCCGGCGCGGCCGGGCGCATGGGTCAGGCCGTGTGCGCCGCTGTCACCGGCGCCGACGACTTGGAGCTGAGCGGCCGCGCCGACCCGGCGCTCGGCATCGAGCTCGCCGCCGTGCTCGGCGGCGCCGACGTCGTGGTCGACTTCACGCAGCCCGACACGGCGCTCGCCAACGCGCTCGCCTGCGTGCAGGCCGGCGTCCACGTCGTCGTCGGCACCACCGGGTTCGACCTCGCCCCGCTCGAGCAGGCGCGCACGCCACCCGGGCGACCGCCGGCGAACGTGTTCATCGCGCCGAACTTCGCGATCGGCGCCGTGCTGATGATGCGCTTCGCCGCCGAGGCGGCCCGTCACATGGCCAAGGCCGAGATCATCGAGCTCCACCACGACGGCAAGATCGACGCGCCGAGCGGGACGGCCGCGCGCACCGCCGCGCTCATGGCCGAGGCGAGCGGGCGCGACGCGCCGCCGATCCACTCCGTGCGCCTGCCCGGACTCGTCGCCCACCAGGAGGTCATCCTCGGCGACGTCGGCCAGACGCTGACGATCCGCCACGACTCGATCGCTCGGGAATCGTTCATGCCCGGCGTCCTGCTCGCCGTCCGGCGTGTGCCGACGCTCGAGCGCTCACCGCTCGTCGGTCTGGAGCACCTGCTGTTCTGAGCGTCGACGGCGCGGATCCGCCTGCCGTGCTCATCGCGGTGACCGACCACGCCGCCGAGCGCTTCCGCCAGCGCGTCCCGACCCGCCAGGGCGAGCTCGACCCGCGCGGCGAGATCGTGCAGCGTGTGAGCCGCGCCTGGAGCGCCGGACGCGTGAGCTCCACGCCTCCCGGATCCGGCGGTGGGCGGCGCGAGGTCCCGGCCGGCTCGCTGTACGTCTCCGACCTCCTCGACCGCGACCTCGTCTTCGTGTGCCGCCACGACGCGCGCGGCGGCGAGCTCATCGTCATCACCCTGTGGGAGACCGAGCGGCTCGGGCCCGCCCGCGTCCCCCGCCGCTTCACCGACGCGCTGCGCGAGCCGCGGCGCTGAGGCCGGGCCACCCCGCTGGCGTCGTCTAACCGTCCACGCTCGTCGCGGCGATGAAAGCGCGCGGCCCCGGCCGCCGAGACAAGGGGGAGACGCTCCCCGCCGCCCCCGTCTCCCCGTCTCGTCCCGCCGCCATGTCACCTCACTCGCTCCACCGCGGCGTGCGCGCACGCTCGCGCGCGCAGGCCTTCGCGCTGCGTCTGGCCGCCGTGGCCGTCAGCGTCGCCGTGGCCGGCGGCGCCCTTGCCGGCCCGGCCGCGGCCTGGACGGGGAGCGTCCTCGCGAGAGTGGCCCAGGTTCCGGTGGCCCTTCCCATGATGGGCGTCCCCTACCGCGAGCTGCTGCAGGTGGCCCCGCAGCTGGCCGCGGGCGGATCGTCAATCGGGTACGGCGCCACGCTCGCCTCCGCGCCGGCCGGCGCCGGGTCGATCGCCGTCGTGCGCCCCGGCGCCACCGTCGACGTGCATCGCTCGCCCGACGGACCGGTCGTCGAGCAGCTCGACTCGACGACCGACACGAGCTCGCTCGAGCGCGCGTTCACCGTCTACGCGGTGGCCGGCGGACGGTGGCTTGGCGTGTCGGTCCCGGCGCTCGGCGGTCACCTCGGCTGGATCGCCGCGAGCGCGGCGGCGCTGCTCGTCCGCCCGGCCGAGCAGGCGATCCGCGTGTCGCTCTCGGCGCGGCGCCTGTGGCTGCTCGACGACGGTCGCGTCGTGCTCTCGACGCTCGTCGTGATCGGCGCCGCGAGCACGCCCACGCCGCCCGGCCAGTTCTCGGTCGACGACATCGTGCATTTCACGCCGGCCAGCCCGGAGTACGGCATCGGCGCGCTGGCGCTCTCCGTGCCGCCGCCCGGGCGCAACTGGGTGTACTGGCGCGTGGCCATCCACGGCGAGAACAACCTCGGCACGCTCGGCGGAACCGGCAGCCTCGGCTGCGTGCACGTCCCGACGGCCGACCTGCGGCGCCTGCTCGAGGTGCCGGTCGGCACGCCGGTCGACATCGTCACGTAGCGGCCGCCGCGCGCCGGATGCGAGAGGAGCTGGGCGATCGGCGCGACGGCGAGGCCGGCGGCGGTCCGGCCGGGTGTGACGCGACGGTGGCCGGTGCGCCGTGGGGGGACGCTGCGGCCGCGCAGGTGTGTCGTGTGGCGGTTGCGAGAGGAGCTCGGCGACGGAGAGGCCGGCGGCGGCCCGGCCCGGTGTGACGCGACGGTGGCCGGTGCGCCGTGCGGTTGACGCTGCGGCCGCGCAAGTGTGTCGTGTGGCGGTTGCGGCCACCGCATGGCGCGGGGTGTGCGCCCGTAGGCACACCCCGCGGCGCGAAAGCGACCACACCCTTCGTGCGAGAGCCACGAGACCGTGTCACGTGCGGGCGGCGGGTTGCGCTGAGGCCGCGCGAGTGTGTCGCGGGCCGGGGAGGAGGCCGCGTGCCGCCGGTCAGTGGCCGGCGATCAGCTCGGCCAGGCGGGTGTGGCGCCGCTGGGCGTCGGGGCGGCTGACGGCAAGGCGCATCGCCGCCTCCTCGCCGACGACCACGCACACCCGCTCCGCGCGTGTCACGGCCGTGTAGAGGAGGTTGCGCGTGAGCATGACGGCGTGGGCGCGGGCGAGCGCGACCACGACCGCCTTCGCCTGCGAGCCCTGCGCCTTGTGGATCGAGATCGCGTACGCGAGTCGCAGCGTGTCGAGCGCGGAGTCGGGCAGGACGACGCGGCGCCCGTCGTCGGTGGCCAGCAGCAGGCGCTCGCGCTCGTCGTCGTAGTGCTCGACGAGGCCGACCTCGCCGTTCATCAGCTCGTGCTCGTGGTCGTTACGGGTCTGGATGACCCGGTCGCCGATGCGCAGCGAGGTGCCGGGCACCACGACGCCGTCCGGGTTCAGCCGCGCGCGCAGCGCCTCGTTGAACGCGTCGATCCCCGCGGGGCCGCGGCGCATCGGGGCGAGCACCTGCACGTCGAGGCGAGGATCGAGCCCGTAGTGCGCGGGGAGGCGCCCGGCGGCGAGCGACACGACCTCTTCGAAGATCGCGCCCGCGTCGCCACGCCGGACGAGGAAGAAGTCGCGCACGACGTCCGCCGCCTCCTGGCCGCTTCCGCTCGGCGGCATCTCGCCGTGGTTGATCGCGTGGGCCGCGCGGATGATGAGCGAGCGCGCTGCCTGGCGGAAGACCTCCTGCAGGGCGGTGGCCGGAACCTCGCCGCTCGCGATGAGGTCGGCGAGGACGCGTCCGGGACCGACCGGCGCCAGCTGGTCGCTGTCGCCGACGAGCAGGACGTGCGTGCGCGGCCCGACCGCCGCGAACAGCGCCTCGGCGAGGCGGACGCCGAGCATGCTCGCCTCGTCGACGATGAGCACGTCGGCGCCCGTGATCGGGTGCTGCTCGTCGCGCGTGAAGCCCTCGCCGGGCATCCACTCGAGCAGGCGGTGGATCGTGCTCGCGTCGGCGCCGGTCGTCTCGGCAAGGCGCCGAGCCGCCTTGCCGGTGGGTGCGCACAGGCGGACGCTGTGGCGATCGGCGCCGAGCAGGTCGACGAGCGTGCGCATCGCCGAGCTCTTGCCGGTGCCCGGTCCGCCGGTGAGGATCGACAGTCGGTGGTCGAGCACGGCGGTCACGCCCCGCCACTGCGCGTCGCTCGGCACGAACGCCCCGTTGCGCGGGCGCCGTACGCGAGCGAGGGCGAGCGTCGGCTCGGCGTCGATCAGGCGCCGGACGTGCGCGGCCAGGCGCCGCTCGGCGCGCTGCATGCTCGGCTCGGCGACTCGCTCGGCGCCCGGGTCGCCTTCGACGGCGACGCGTCCGGTTGCCGCGAGCTGCGTGATCTGCTCGTCGACGCTGCGCTCGCCGGCGCCGAGCAGGCGCGCCGCGCGCGGCACGAGCTCGGCGCGGGGGAGATGGCAGTGCCCGTCGAGCTCGGCCTCGGCGAGGGCGTGCAGCGTGCCGGCGGCGAGGCGTGAGGGCGCGTCGGCCGGCACGCCGAGCGCGCGAGCGAGCGCATCGGCAGTCGCGAACCCGATCCCGTCGAGCTCGGTGATGCGGTAGGGATCGGCGCGCAACAGCTCGATCGACTCGGCCCCGAGCGCGCGCTGGATGCGCGCCGCGGCCGCCGCCGGGACGCCATGGCGGGAGAGGAACAGTCGCGTCGCGCGCTGGTCGCGCTCGCGCTCCCACGAGGCGACCGCGTCGCCGATCCGGGCCCGGCCGATTCCGGGCACCTCGAGCAGGCGCCGCCGCGGCGCCTCGTCGACGATCGACAGCACCTCCTCGCCGTGGCGGGCGAGCAGATAGCGGGCGCCGCGCGGACCGACGTGCTTGATCTGGGTCAGATAGCCGATGAGCGCCCGCTCGCCCGCCGGCTCGCGCAAGCGCACGTCGCTCACCTGCAGCTGCGGCCCGTGGCGCGGATGGTCGCGCCACGCCCCGCGGACCTCGATCGTCTCGCCCTCGTGCACGTGCCCGAGCACGCCCGTGACGACGAGCTCATCGCCGTCCTCGGCGACCGCGTCGAGCACCGCGAAGTCGCCGTCGGGAGCGCGGTAGCGGACCGACTCGACCTCGACGACGAGGTCGACCACCGCGGGCGGAGCGTGGGCAGGAGGCGGCGCCATCCCGCCGAAGATAGCCGCGGGCGGGGTCGGCGCTCCGTCCGGCGCGCGCGTTAGCGTCCAACGACCCGAATCGAGGGAGGCGTTCGCATGTTGGGCAGGTCGGGGAGGACCGCGTTGATGGCGGTCGCGGCGCTGCTGGCGGCCGCGACCACGGCACAGGCGGCGACGCCGATCGGCCCGCTCTCGAGCGCCGCAGGCTGTGCCGCGCTGTCGCCCGGTGGGACGCGTGCGGCCGGCGTTCCGACGACGTCCACGACCGCGACCTCGACGACGACCACGGGCTCGAGCGCGACGACGGCGATCGTCACGAGCACGACGACGGCAGCGACGGCGAGCGCCGCGCAGGCCAGCAGCTCGACGACCGCTACGACCTCGGCGGTCAGCAGCTCGGCCGCGTCGACCACGACGAGCACCTCGACAGCCCCCGGCCCGGCTCCCGGCGGACCTCCACCCGCGCACGGGTGCGGCGGCGCGAGTGGCCTGTTCTCGCCGACCGACGCCGCGATCTCCCCCGACGGCACCAGCATCTACGTGATCGGCGGCACGACCGGCACCGGCGCCTACGGAATCTCGGGCACGATCGCCTACGGCGTGCTCGACATCCTGCATCGCGACCCGGCCACCGGCGACCTGACGGAGGTCGGGTGCCTGAGTAGCGATGGCACCGACGGCACGACCGGGGCGAGCGAGGCCTGCGTCCCGACCGCGGGTCTGCTCGGTGGCGGCGCGGTCGTCGTCAGTCCCGACGGCAAGACGGTGTACACGGGCAGCTCGGCCTCGGCGGCGATCCTCGCCTTCCGTCGCGATCCGACGACCGGCCTGCTCACGCGAATCGGCTGCCTGCGCCTGACCCCCCCGCTCGACAGCGGCTGCAACGCAGCGAACGTGTTCGGCGGCATCGACGCGCTTGCCGTGAGTCCGGACGGCGAGGGCCTGTACGCCGGCTCGGGCGTCGGCGGCCCGACGCCCGGATCGACGACGGCGTTGTCGGTGCTCACCGCCGGTCTGCTGCCGGCGACGACGAGCACGACGACGAGCACCGGCGCCACCACCACGAGCGCCACCACGACCTCGACCTCGGGCTCGGCCAGCACGACGAGCTCGACGGTCACCTCGAGCTCGGCGGCGGCCTCCACGTCGACCGCGACGACCACCACGACCACCGCGACCACCGCGAGCCCGTCGGTCGCGTCGATCTTCGGAGCGCTCGCCCCCGGCGAGGTCCTCGTGAACCCGTGCCTCGCCACCGGCGAGGTCGACGGGGCGTGCGCGAACGCCACCTCGACGATGGACCTCACGTCGCTGGCCATGAGCCCCGACGGGCGCTACCTCTACGCCACCGCGGCGTCCAGTCAGGCGATCGACATCTTCGCTCGCGACGGGTCGGGCAACCTCACGCAGACCGGATGCCTGATGGCCACGGCGCCGCCCGGCCCGTGCACGAGCTTCGACTTCATCGGAGATCCGAGCGACATCGTGCTCAGCCCCGACGGCAAGAACGCCTACGTCGCCGAGACGAACGGCATCGTGGTGGCCAATCGCGACGCCACGACCGGCAAGCTCGGATTCGGCAGCTGCGAGGGTCCGGTCCCGAGCGACGACAGCTCCGACACCAGCGGCGACAACGGGTCGTCCAGCCGCGCGCACACGACGGCGGTCGACGGTAACGGCTGCGACACGGTCGACGGCCTGTCCACGCCATCGGCCGTCGCCGTCAGCCCCGATGGCGCGAGCGTCTACGCCACGAACGACGACGTCGGCGGCCTCGTCACCTTCGCTCGCCACCCCGCCACCGGCGCGCTGACCGAATCGTCGTGCGCCGCCAACTCGACCTACACGTCCGATCACAGCTCGAGCGGTTGCGTGAACGCTCCGGGGGGTCAGACCCCGTCCCGGGCGGGGACCGCGCTCGTGGTGTCACCCGACGGACGCAACGTGTACCTCCTGAGCGCGAGCGACTCCGCCCTCTACGGCTTCGGCCCGGCCGCGGCCCCCGCGAGCGCGAGCGCCTCGAGCCTCCGCGGCGGCACCCTCGCCGCGCTGCGCATCGCCTGTCCGCGGGCCGCGCGCAGCGTCTGCGTCGGGCGCGTGCAGCTGGCGACGCCCCCGGCGCCCGGGCGACCGTCGCGTCGCCGCAGTCGATCGAGCGCGCGCCATGCGGCTCGTACGGCCCGGGCGGCACGGACCGCACGGGGTCCCGTCGCGAGCTCGGCGGCGGGCTTCCGGGTCGCGCCCGGACGCGCCGCCATCGTGTACGTGCGCATCCCGCGCGCGATGCGGGCGGCACTGCACCGACGCCGCCACGGCCTGGCGCTCGTGGCCGACGTGCTGCCCAGCCCGGGCGGCGGCGGGGCGAGCGCTCGCATGGTCGTGCTGCGCTGAGGCGGGCGCCCGCATTGTCGTCGAGGCGCTCGCGGATCGCCGCGCAGGCGTGGAATACTGCAGGTCGACATGGAGCTCGGAGCGATCATCACCGCGATCGTGACGCCGTTCGACGCCGACCTGCGGGTCGACGAGGACGCGTTCGTCGCCCTCATGCATCACCTCGCCGAGCACGGTTCGGACGGGTTCGTCGTGTGCGGCACGACCGGAGAGGCCTCGACGCTCACCGACGATGAGCATCTCGGGCTGATCGGCCTGGCCGCGCGCGAGCGACCGGCCGGAACCTCGATCATCGCCGGCGCGGGCTCAAACGACACGCGCCACGCGGTCTTCCTGACCCGGCGGGCCACCGACCTCGGCGCGGACGCGATCCTGTCCGTGACGCCGTACTACAACCGCCCGAGCCGGCGCGGCCTCATCGCCCACTTCCAGGAGGTCGCCCGGGCCACCGACCTCCCGATCGGCCTCTACAACATTCCCGTCCGCACGGGGCTCGACATGTCCAACGATCTGCTCGCCGAGCTGGCGCAGATCGACGACATCGCGTTCGTCAAGCAGGCCAACGACGACAACCTCGCGCTCGTGCCGGGGCTCGCGCTGTACGCCGGCAACGACGGCACGCTCGCGCGCACCCTCGATCTCGGCGGGGCCGGCGGCATCCTCGTGTCGAGTCACATCGTCGGCGACGAGATGCACCGGATGGTCGACGAGCCGGAGAATCGCCCGGCGATCGACGCGTCGCTGCGCGACGTCTACGAGACGATCTTCTCGGTCCCGGGGAACGTGGGGATCAAGGCGGCGCTCAACCTGCTCGGCCATCACGCCGGCGGGGTTCGCCTGCCGCACGTCGACGCCGACCGCGCGGAGGTCGCCGATATCCGGGCGATGCTCGAGCGTCACGGCCTGCTCGCCGCCTCCGGCAGCTCCGTCGCGTCCGCGTGAGCCGGCTGCGGGTCCTGCCCCTCGGGGGGCTGGGTGAGATCGGGAAGAACATGACGGTCGTCGAGTACGACGACCGCATCGTCGTCGTCGACGTCGGCCTGCGCTTCCCGACGCCCGAGATGGTGGGCATCGATCTCGTCCTGCCCGACTTCAGCTACCTGCGCGAGCGCGCCGAGGACATCGAGGCCATCGTCATCACCCACGGCCACGAGGACCACGTCGGCGCGCTGCCCTGGATCCTGCGCGAGCTCGGCCCGCGCCACGCGCCGCCCGTGTACGGCGGCCCGCTGACGCTCGCCCTCGCGCGCTCGAAGCTGGAGGAGCACAAGCTGCGCGAGATCGAGCTCGTCGGCCTCGACGACGGAGACGCCGTCGATCTCGGACCGTTCGGCCTCGAGCTCGTGCACATGACCCACTCGATCCCCGACTCCAGCGCGGTCGCGCTGACGACCGAGCTCGGCACGGTGCTCATCACCGGCGACTACAAGTTCGACCAGACGCCGGTCGACGGCCCGCCGGCCGACATGTCGCGCCTGGCCGAGCTCGGACGTGACGGCGTGCTGCTGCTGTGCGGCGACTCCACGAACGTCGATCGTCCCGGCTTCTCGCCGTCGGAGTCGGTCGTCGGACCGGCGCTCGACGAGGTCTTCGGGCGCTGCGAGGGGCGGATCGTCGTCACGAGCTTCGCCTCGAACATCCACCGCGTGCAGCAGGTCGTCGACGCCGCCTCGGCGCTCGGACGCAAGGTGGCCCTCGTCGGGCGTTCGATGCGTAAGAACGTGAACATCGGCCGCACGCTCGGCCACATCGAGATCCCCGAGGGCCAGCTCGTCGGCCCCCGCGAGATCGAGGACTTCCCCGACCACCGCATGGTCATCATCTCGACCGGCTCCCAGGGCGAGCCGCTGTCGGCGCTGCGCCGGATGGCCTACCGCGACCATCCGCAGGTCGAGCTGCGCGAGGGCGACACCGTCGTGTTCTCGGCGACCCCGGTGCCGGGCAACGAGCGTGCCGTCAACGAGACGATCGACCGGCTGTACCACATCGGGTGCGACGTCGTGACGCCGCGCGAGGCGCCGGTACACGCCTCCGGGCACGGCTACGCCGAGGAGGTCAAGCTGATGCTGAACCTCGTCAAGCCGCGCTACGTCATGCCCTTCCACGGGGACTTCAAGCGCCTGCGCCTGCACGCCCAGCTCGCGGAGGCGGTCGGCGTCGCCCCCGAGGACATCTTCCAGGGCGATAACGGCCTGCCGCTCGACATCGACGAGCGCGGCGCGCGCTTCGGCGACCACGAGCAGTCGGGGATGATCTTCGTCGACGGCGTCGAGATCGGCGAGCTCGCCGATGTCGCGCTGCGCGACCGCCGGATGCTGTCGGGCGACGGGATCTTCATCGTCGTCGTGACGGTGGCCGAGCAGGACGGCAGCTCGGTCGCCGAGCCCGAGGTGATCTTCCGCGGGGTGCCGTTCCCCAACGAGGCCGGAGAGCTCGTCGACGAGATCCGCGCGACCGTCGAGGCGTCGCTGACGCGCTCCGCCGAGGAGGGGATGCGCGAGGTCGACCTCCTGCAGCAGGTGCTCCACGACGACCTCGCCCAGCTCGTGTACGACCGGCTGCGCCGGCGCCCCATGGTGCTGCCGGTCGTGGTCGAGATCTAGGACCGCGAGCCGCCGGCCGCGCGGCCCGGCGGCAGCGCGAGCAGCAGCCGCAGCCGCACGAGCGCGCCCCGGCGGGCGCCGAGCGCGCGGCGCAGCGCACGCCGGGTCGGCCCCGAACCCGTCGGTGATGGCGCGTCACGGCCGTAGCGGGCAGCCCGGATCGACGCCGCGTAGGCTCCCGCGGCGGGCGCGTAGTGCAGGGAGAGCCGGCGCTCGAGCTCGGTCAGGGTCATCGACGGCGCCAGCTCGAAGCCGACGAGCGCCAGCGCGTGGGCGAGCTCGGTCACGGCGTCGCGCCGCCGGCGGGCCGCCACGAGCAGTAGCCCGGCGAAGCCCGCGCCGGCAGCGAGCAGCGCGAGCACGAGCACGAGCAGCACGGTTGGGGCGGACCCGCCGCGCTGGGGGGCGCGGACGGGCGTGGCGCCGAGCCCGATGTCGCGGCGGCGCACGACGGCCGAGCGCGACGTCGCGGCGCCCGTCGCCGGCCCGGCCACGGCGTCGGGGTCCGCGGCGAGCGTCCCGGGGATCGCCGCGAGGCCGGCGGCGCCCGGCGGCGTCGGGTCGAACGTCACCCAGCCGACGCCGGTGAAGTACGCCTCGACCCACTCGTGGGCGTCGCGGGCGGTCACCGTGTAGCGGCCGGGTCCGCTGCGCGCGCCCGACTGGAAGCCGGCGACGACGCGCGCGGGAATCCCGTCCATGCGCAGCAGCAGCGCCATCGCGCCCGAGAACTGCTGGCAGTAGCCGATGTGCGTGCGTTCGAGGAAGTCCGCGATCGGATAGGTGCCGCGCGGCGGATCGGTGCTGTAGACGAAGCCGCTGCGCAGATACGCCTCGATGCGCGTTGCGATGTCATAGCCCGTCGGCGCGCCCCGCGCGAGGCGGCGTGCGAGCCCGAGCACGCCGGCATACGGCGACGCCGCCACCGCGCGCTCGGTCACCGCGACGGCGCTCGCGGGCGCGAGCGAGATGACGCCATCGTGCTCCACGAGGCGCTCGACCGCGCCGGCCACCGCCGGCGACGCGGCGCCGTCGGGCGGCAGCGACACCACGTCGCCGTCGGGCAGCTCGATCTCGGTGTAGGCGAGCAGCGCCGGCGGATACAGGCGCGGCGACCGTCGCAGGGCGCTCGGCGACGCGTCGGCGACCATGGCGGTGACGGTGTAGCTGTCGCCGAGCGCCGGCGCGTTGCCCTCGACGGTGACCGTGCCGTCGCCCGTGAACGGAGCGAGGTGCGGCAGGACGGTTCCGTGCAGCGTTACGGCCGTCGCCTGTCCGGGGGACAGCAGCGAGGTGCTGCGCAGTCCGGCGATGGTGAACGTCGCCGTCGTCGTCGCGCCCCGCACGTCGCCGGTGTTGGCCTCGGGCGGCGGCGGCGACGCGACGAAGGCGACGCCGTCGAAGCGGTCGAGCGTGGTGACCCGCCACAGCCGCGGCACGCTCGAGCGCACGTCGAACATCCTGTCGTTGGGACGTTGGGGATCGAGTGGGCCGTACTGCTGGTTCCAGTCGAAGGTGGCTGCCGGGTAGTTGCCGGCGAACGGGTTCCAGTCGTGGTAGTCGACGAGCGGGCCCGACGATCCGAGCGCCAGGGCGCAGGCGAGCCCGCCGCACGACGCGAGCACGATCCAGGCGCCCCAGCGGCTCGCCCGCGCCGGCCGGGCCGGCTCCCAGTGGGCGGCGACCCACAGCCACGCCGCCGCGCAGGCGAGCACGCCCTGGGCCTGCCAGCCCGACGCGGGCTCGTTCACGGCCCCGGCGGTGTAGACGGTGAGCAGCAGGCCGAGCGCGACGGCCGTCCGAGTCGGGTGGTGCCGGCGCCCCGGCCAGAAGGCGAGCGCCGCTGCCGCGACGAGGGCGACGGAGGCACCGAGGAGCACGGCGGTCTGCGACGCGGGCGACGCGCCGTCGTCGGGCCAGTGGCCGTCGAGGTCGCCGAGCCCCCGGCCGAGCCGGAGCGCGAAGCGGCCCCAGTGCAGCGTGTCGCCGGCCGCGGCGCCGGCGGCGAGGCAGGCGAGCCACAGCCCGGCGAGCACGATCACCGCTCGCAGCCCGACGAGCGGCCGGGAGCCGCCCCGGTCGCGAGTGGCGCGCAGGGCGGCGCCGGTCGCGGCGGCCGCGGCGACGATGCCGAGCGCCCGGAGCAGCGGCGTCGGCGTGAGCAGCGAGGCGTAGCGCAGCGCGGCCAGGAGCGCGAGCGCCGCGAACGCGAGCGCCGGCGGGACGCCGCCACCGGCGGCCGCCCGCGGAGCCGCCGCCGTGCGGATGCCGCCCCGCGGGGCCGGCGGGAGCGCGGCGGCCGGCTCGGCGGTGCCGATGACGCTCATGCCGACCGCGCCATGACCGCCGCCGGCACGAGCTGGGCGTCGCAGCCGGCCACCGAGAAGGCCACCGGGACGTGGGGGAACGGGTGCGGCCCGAGCCGCCAGCTGCCCGCCGGCAGCGCGGCATTGTCGGGCGTCGCCGCGGTCACCCGGATCACGAGCCCGCCGCGCGGAACCCGGTGGGCCGGGGCGGGCGGGCCCGCCGGGCCTTCCCCGGCGCGCGCGACGAGGGCGAGGCGGGCGTGCTGGGCCGGCCAGGCCCGCAGGTCGGCCTCGATCGCTGCTGCCCGGCGATCGCCGGGCAGCAGCAGGCCGCAGCCGCCGCGACGCGCGAGGTGCACGCACAGCGACGCCGCCGCCCGCAGCGCGCGGTCGAGGGAGTCATCGGACTCGGCCGCCCGGGCGTCGAGGATCACCAGCGGGCGCTCGTCGGCGTCGGCGACGAGCCGGTGCTCGAGCAGCTCGCCGGTGCGGGCGACGGTCGGCCAGTGGATGCGCGATGCCGGGGCTCCGGGCCGGTACGGGCGCAGCGAGTCGATCTCGTTCGCCGCGCGCGGAGCGAGCGCGCGGTGGCGCAGGTCGCCGTCGAGGCCGCCGAGGCGCCCTGCGGACATCGGGTGCACGCGCGGCAGGACGAGCACCTCGCCGGCCTCGGAGCGGATCTCGCGCGAACAGATGCCGAGCGGGTCGCGGATGGTCAGTGTGAGCGGGCCGAGCTCCTGCAGACCACGCCGGTACATGACCACCGACGCCGCGGCGCGCTGGTCGCGGCGTCGCGGCAGCACGACGACCTGTGCGGGCGAGGCGAGCACGAGCGACGCCCCCGGGAGGGGACACCAGCGACGCTGCAACCGCAGGTGCAGCGTCAGCCGGTCGCCCTCCTGGACGGCGCCTCCGGGCGAGCGCAGGTATACGCGGACGCTGGCGGCCGCGAGGCGCACCCAGGCGGGGGCGACGGCGCCGACGATGACCAGTGACAGGCCGGGGACGTACAGCTCGGGCGCCGCGAAGGCGAGCGCCACCGCGCACAGCGCGCCGCCGGCGGCGATGAGCTGGCCCGCGCGGCTCATGTCATCCGGGCCGCCCGATGCCGGGGGTGCTCATAGCGCCGGCACCGCGGCGAGCGCGTCGCGGACGACGTCGGCGCGCGAGGCGCCCGGCGCGGTCGCGGCCAGCAGGAGCCGGTGCGTCAGCACCGACGGCGCGAGCCGCTGCACGTCGTCGGGGAGCGCGTGGTCACGGCCCTCGAGCACGGCGTTGGCCTTCGCTGCCTTGAGCAGCATCAGCCCGGCGCGCGGGCTGGCGCCGAGCTCGGTGCGGGGATCCTCGCGCGTGCGCTGAAGGAGCGCGACGACGTAGGCGCGCAGCGCGTCGCTCGCGTGCACGTCGATCGCCGCCTGCTGGGCGGCGAGCACCTCGTCGATAGCGGTCACCGGCGCGACGTCGAGGACGCGGTCGCCGGCCGCGTGCGCCGAGAGCATCTCGGCCTCGTCGGCGGCGGTCGGATAGCCGAGCGAGACGCGGACCGTGAAGCGGTCGAGCTGGGCCTCGGGGAGGGGATAGGTGCCCTCGTATTCGACCGGGTTCTGCGTGGCCAGGACGAGGAACGGAACCGGCAGCGGGTGGCTGTGGCCGTCGACGGTCACATGGCCCTCCTGCATGCACTCGAGCAGGCCCGACTGCGTCTTCGGCGAGGCGCGGTTGACCTCGTCGACGAGCACGATGTGAGCGAAGACGGGTCCCGGCCGGAAGGCGAAGCGCCCGTTCTGCTGGTCGAACACGTTCGTGCCCACGACGTCGGAGGGCAGCAGGTCTGACGTGCACTGGATGCGGGCGTAGTCGGCGTTGATCGAGCGCGCCAGCGCGCGGGCGAGCGCAGTCTTGCCGACGCCGGGGTGGTCCTCGATGAGCACGTGGCCGCCCGCGATGAGGGCGACGAGGACGTCGCGCAGGACGGCGCCGGGCACCTTGACCGCGCCCGCGATGTTCGCGGTGACGCGCGAGCCGAGGTCGGTGACCTCCGCAGGGCCGAGATGGTCGACCGTCGCACCCATGCCTGTCCGATGTTACGCGGCTGCCGGCGCGGGCCGGCGCGGAGCCGGCCCGTGGAGCGTCGGGGTACGTCTGCCGTGCTGTCGCGCACGCGCTCCCGGCGCCAGCGGCGCGGGCCTCGCCGGCCCGGCCGTCGGCCGGCAGATGGAATGGCCGGGCGGGACATCGCGTCCTTCCCTATGTCCGCCCTCGCCGCGGTCGAGCACGCCAGCCATCGAAAGGAAGTCCCAATGAGGCTCAAGCCCGGTCGCCCCTCGGCGGCGATGATCGTCGCCGGGGTGGCGCTCCTACTCAGCATCACCGGCGGCGCGTACGCCGCCAACGTGTTGCCCTTCGGCAGCGTCGGCACCGCCCAGCTTCAGAACGGAGCCGTGACGGCCGCGAAGCTTCGCCCGCACGCGTTGAAGCTGAGCGACTTCGCCATCGGGCAGCTCGCCGACTTCGACCGCGGGCGCGGTGCGCGCGGACCGCAGGGACCGCCCGGCCCGACCGGCAAGACCGGAGCGACCGGCCCCGCCGGTCCGCAGGGCCAGACGGGTCCGACCGGCCCGGCCGGAACTCAGGGTCCCGCGGGTCCGCCGGGCCCGACCGGCCAGACGGGCCCGATGGGTGCCCCGGGGCAGACCGGCGCCACCGGGCAGACCGGTCCCACGGGTGCGATGGGTGTGCCCGGGCAGACCGGCGCCACCGGGCAGACCGGTCCCACCGGTCCGATGGGTGCGCCCGGGCAGACCGGCGCCACCGGGCCGCAGGGGCCGCCTGGCCTGTCCAGCGTGACGACCGTGCGCGTGGACCACACCATCGCGAACGACGGCGTGGCGGAAGACGCCCTCCCCTGCCCGACCGGTTACGTGGCCACCGGCGGCGGAGGCTCGATCGGCGCCCCTGGCACGCAAGGGGTCCTCTTCGAGCAGAGCGCGCCCATCAGCGCGACCTCCCAGCCGGCCAATGAGAACGACACTCCGACCGGATGGGAGATCACGATCGTCAACACCTCCGGTGCCACGCAGCCGTACTCGACGTACGCGGTCTGCGCGAAGACGTCATAGGCGTTCGCGGGTGGCGGTGCCGGGCCGGAACGCTCGGCGCCGCCTCGCGACGCGCACGCCCAGCGCCGGTCGGTTGCGATGCTTCCTAGGAGCCCGGCGCGGTCGCCGGCGCGGGCAGATCCCCGGCGACGGGCGAGGCGACCGCGGCCGGCAGCTGCACGACGAAGCGAGCGCCGTGGGCCGGCGCGCCGTTGGAGGGCGGGGGTGGGCTCTGCAGCGTGACGCTGCCGCCGTGCGACTCGGCCACCGCCCGCACGATCGCCAGTCCGAGGCCGAACGAGCCGCCGCGGTCGCCGGCGCCGCGCACGAACCGCTCGAACAGCGTCGGCGCGAGCTCGGGCGGCACGCCCGGGCCGTCGTCCTCCACGACGAGCTCGACGCGGGCGGTCGCGGCGTCGGTTCCCGTGCGCACCGTGACCGTCGTGCCGGCGGGCGTGTGGCGCAGGGCGTTCTCGACGAGGTTGAGCACGACGCGGTAGAGCTCGTCCCGGGCGCCGAGCACGACGGCGGGCGTGGCGTCGAGGTCGAGGGTGTGGTCGCTGACCAGCGGCCCCAGCTCGGCCGCCACCTCGACGGCCACGTCGGCCAGGTCGACGGCCTTGCGCGGCACGACCCGGCCGACGTCGTTACGGGCGAGCAGCAGCAGGTCGGCGACGAGCCGGCGCATCCGCTGCGTTGAGCGCAGCGCAGACGCGGCGGCCTCGCCCTGGTCTCCGTGCAGCGACTCGGCGAGCAGCTCCAGGTTTGCGAGCACGCTCGTCAGCGGGGTGCGGAGCTCGTGCGATGCGTCGGCCACGAACTGGCGCTGGCGGTCGAGCGTCGCCTCGGTCTCGCCTCGGGCCGCGTCGAGCGCCCGCAGCATCTGGTCGAACGTCCGCGCGAGCTCGGCGACCTCGTCGTCGGCCTCGGGCTCGGGGACGTGCAGGCTCGGGTCGCGCGTCTCGGTGATCCGGCGCGCCGTGCTCGTGAGACGGGCGATCGGCGCCATGGCGCGGCGGGCGACCATCAGCCCGCCGAGCAAAGCGAGGCCCGTGCCCGCGAGCACGCCGAGGAAGAGCAGCAGGCGCACGCGGTTGACCGTCGAGTCGACCTGCGAGAGCGGACGCGCGTACTGCAGGTAGTACTGTTCGCCGTTGACCGTGTCCTGCACGAGGCGGTTCTCCACCAGGTACCCGCTGACGGTCTCCTCCTCGACGGTGCGACCGCTGGTGTCGATGACCGGAGCGGACCCGAGGACGGAAGCCCCCGGCGTCTCCCGGATGACCGTGCGGCCATCGAGCGAGATCAGCCGTATCTGCGTCCCGGGGCTGAGGATGCTGCTCGCGCTGAGCCCGGGCTCGTTCGCCGCTGCGCTGCCCGAGGAGACCGCGGTGGCCGACTGAGAGACGTCGCGCTCGAAGTCCGAGCGGATGCGCCTCACGGTGAGGTCGCCGACGATCGTCGCGAACGAGCACAGGATGACGAACGTCAGGGCCGTCGAGACCGCCGCAAGGCGTACCCGGATCGGCAGGCGGTTGAGCGGATCGGCCAACCGCCAGAGGGCATCGCGCGCCTCACGCGCGTAGGACATACCCCGCTCCGCGGATCGTGTGCAGCAGGCGCGGCTCGCCGCCGGCCTCGAGCTTGCGCCGCAGATTGGAGACGAAGACCTCGATCGTGTTGGTGGTCGAGAACGGGTCGTAGCCCCAGACCTCGTCGAGCAGGCGCTGGCGGGAGACCACGATGCGCTCGTTGCGCATCAGGTACTCGAGCAACTCGAACTCACGCTGGGTGAGCTCGATCGAGCGCTCTCCCCGGACGACCTCGTGCGTGTCGACGTTCAGCGTCAGGTCGGCGACGCGGAGGGGCACCGTGCCGCGGGGCGGGCGGCGGCGCAGGAGCGCGCGCAGGCGTGCGAGCAGCTCCTGGCGCTCGAACGGCTTCACGAGGTAGTCGTCGGCGCCCGAGTCGAGGCCTTCGACGCGGGACTCGACCGCGTCGCGCGCGGTCAGGATGAGGATCGGGATGTCGTCGTGCTCGCGCAGCGCGCGGGCGACCTCGATGCCGTCGAGCGTGGGCAGCCCGAGGTCGAGGATGACGAGGTCCGGTGCGAACGCCCGTGCCTGTTCGAGGGCGACCTCGCCGTCGCCGGCGTTACGCACCTCATAGCCCTCCATGCGCAACGAGCGTTGCAGTGCCTGGGCGATGTCCTCGTCGTCTTCGACGACGAGCACCCGTGGAGATCGAGAGAAGTCGCTCATGTTCACCTGTATGTAGTGAGCCGCGGTAAAGCGATGGTAAGGGGTGGCCGCGGACGGACGTACGTCCGACGGGTGTCCGGCCCGGCAGGGGGACGGGTGCCGGCGTCGAAGTGGGCCGAGATGCCGACCACCCGTCAACGCGCCGCTCCCCGGAGACGGTCGTCCAAGCGTGCGCCCGCGCGTCGCTCGTCGCGGCGGCGGGCGGCCCGCCGGCGGGGGTGGCCAGCGCTCGAGCAGCGCCACCGCGACCTGCTCGGGCTCGGGCTCGTTGCGCTCGGCGTGTACCTCGGGCTCGTGCTGTACGGGCACGGCGACGGGGGCAGCGTGGGCGGGCGGTTGTCCGACGCCCTCGCGTGGGCGATCGGGGTGGTGCGCGACGGCGTCCCGGTGGCGCTCGTGCTCGGCGGGTCGGCCCTCCTGCTGCGCCCGGTCCTGCCGGCCCTGCGTCCGCTGCGCACCGGCACGCTGTGCCTGTTCGCCGCCGTCACCCTCGCGCTCGCGGCGGGGACGTTCGGGCTCGGGCCCGCCGGCGTGCGTCACGGGTTCTGGCATCCCGCCTACTTCAAGCCGCGCGGAGGGATCGTCGGCGAGGGGCTGTTCTGGGGCGCGCACCAGCTCGTATCGACGGTCGGCGCGGACGTCCTCGCCGTGTTCCTGTTCGCCGCGGGCGTCCTGCTGCTCACCGGGGCATCGGTGTCCTCGATCGTGCGGGCGACGAGCGCGGGCGTCGTCGACACGACCCGCATCCTGCGCGAGGCCACCGCCGCGCGCCCGGCGGCCCCCGAGCGCAGCGCTCGCCTGACGCCGCCGGAGCCCGAGCCCGACGAGCTGACGGTGCGCGCCGCGCACGTCGAGGCGCCGGAGCTCGACGAGCCCGGGGCCTTCCCGGCACCGCCGGCCTGGGAGGAGCGTCCATGGCTCGAGGACGCCGATGCCGCGCCGGACGGCACCGAGCCGGCGCCGGGCGGCGACGAAACGCAGGCCGTCGCACCGGTCGAGCCAGAGCCAGGGCCCGGCGCCGAGGCCCCCACGGACGCGGATGCGCCGGCCGACGACGGCGACGGGGAGCTCACGCCGTCGCCCCGCGCGGCGCGGGCGATCGAGGATGACGACCTCACGCCCCAGGGACGACTGCGCGGCACGATCACCGACGATCCCGACTTCGTCTGGGACCTCCCTCCCGCGTCGCGGCTGCTCCAGCGCTCGACGGCGGAGCAGACCCGCCCGGACACCGCGGGGCAGGAACGCGTCGCCGCGCACCTCGTCGAGGCGCTCGGGCACTTCGGCGTGCAGGCGAAGGTCATCGGCACCGTGGCCGGGCCGCACATCACGCGCTACGAGCTTCGCCTCGCCCCTGGAACGAAGGTCGCGAAGGTCGCGCAGCTCAAGGACGACCTCGCCTACGCCCTCGCGGCCACCGACATCCGCATCCTCGCGCCGATCCCCGGCAAGCAGGCCGTCGGCGTGGAGGTGCCGAACGCGCAGCGGCGGATCGTGCGCCTCGGGGATGTCTTCCAGGAGCCGCCGGCCGACTGGTCGCCGCTGACGGTGTGGCTCGGCAAGGACGTCGCCGGCAAGGCGATCGGCGCCGACCTGTCCAAGATGCCCCATCTGCTCGTCGCCGGCACGACCGGGGCGGGCAAGTCCGGTGCGATCAACGCGATGCTCGCGAGCGTGCTCCTGCGCGCGACGCCGCATGAGGTGCGGCTCGTGCTCGTCGACCCCAAGCAGGTCGAGCTCAACCACTACGACTCGATTCCCCACCTGCTCACGCCGGTCATCACGAGCCCGCGGATGGCGGCCACGGCGCTCCAGAACCTCGTGCGCGAGATGGAACAGCGCTACGGGATCATGTCGCTGGCGCGCACGCGGAACCTCATCGAGCTCAACCGGGCCCGCGAGCGGCGCGGCGAGCCGCCGCTGCCCTACATCCTGTGCGTCATCGACGAGCTCGCCGACCTGATGATGGTCGCCCCCGCCGATGTCGAGGACTCGATCATCCGGCTCGCCCAGAAGGCGCGCGCCGTCGGCATCCACCTCGTGCTGGCCACCCAGAGCCCGCGCGTCGACGTCATCACCGGCATGATCAAGGCGAACGTGCCCTCGCGCATCGCCTTCGCCGTCTCCTCGCAGACGGACTCACGCGTCATCCTCGATCAGAACGGCGCCGAGTCGCTGCTCGGCCAGGGCGACATGCTCTTCTCGCCGGTCGGCACGTCGCGGCTGCAGCGCATCCAGGGTGCGTACATCGACGAGGCCCAGATCGCCAAGCTGACCGACTTCTGGCGCCGCCAGGGCGAGCCCGAGTTCCACGAGGAACTGCTCGAGGAGGTCGAGCCCGAGGCCGGCGAGGAGGGGGCCGAGGCCGAGTTCGACCCCGACGAGGATCCGCTGCTGCAGGACGCGATCGTGCTTGTCGCAGAGATGCAGACGGCCTCGACCTCGATGCTCCAGCGCCGGCTGCGGCTCGGCTACACGCGCGCCGGGCGCCTCATCGACATGCTCGAGCGCCGCGGCGTGATCTCCGGCTACGAGGGGTCCAAGCCGCGCCAGGTGCTCATCGGCGAAGGGGATGTCCCGCGAGTCCTCGCCGCCCTCGCCGAGCGCGCGGGCCCCCGTGCCGTCCCCGGATCGAGCGGTCGCGACGCGCTGCCGGCCGCGGCCCTGCCGGCGCCGGATTCCGGCGAGCCCGCGCTGCCGGGACGCGACGTGCTCGAGGAGGAGTGAGCAGCCCGACCCGTGGCGCACCGCGCGAACCCCGGGGGCGGGGTGCCGCGTCCACGTGGCCGCGCTGGATGTCAGGTGGATGACGCCTGTCAGCGCCGCTGATGGCCGACGAGAGCCACTAGCCTTCTGAACCCGATGCCCGAGATCGGCGCCACCCTGCGCGAGGCCCGCATGCGGGCCCGCATCGACGTCTCCGAGATCGAGGCCCAGACGAAGATCCGGGCGAAGTATCTGCGTGCGCTCGAGAACGAGGAGTTCGATCTCCTACCCGGTCCGACCTACGTGAAGAGCTTCCTGCGCACCTACGCGCAGGCGCTGGGACTGGATTCCAAGGCGCTGCTCGAGCAGTACCGCCTCAGCTATGAGCGCCCGAGCGACGTCGAGCTGCAGCCGATCATGCCCGCCTCCCGCCGCCAGCGCGAGCGAGCCTCGGCCCCGCGTCCCCGCGGAGGCCGGTTCTTCCTCGGAGCGGTCGTCGTGTTCGTCATCATCATCGCCCTGGCGATCGTCGGGCTCGTGTCGAACAACGGCTCGTCGCCGAGCACGAGCACGGCAGCGAACAAGCCTCCCCACGCCGCCCACCGATCGCACCCCCATCGCGCCGGTGCGTCGGCGCCCACCACGAACGCGAGCATCGTGCAGCTGCAGGTCAAGGCGACCGCGGCGGTGTGGGTGTGCCTGCTCGCGCGCGGCAACCGCACGCTCATCAACGGCGTCATCCTCACGCCGACCCAGCCGACGCAGACCTACCGTTCGAGTCGCTTCGAGATGACGCTCGGCAACGGCTCGGTGGCGCTGCGCGTCGACGGGCGCCCACTCACGATTCCGTCCTCCAGCCAGCCGGTCAGCTTCGCGCTGACCTCGAGCGGCCGCCATCCGCTGGCCACCGGGCAGCTGCCGCACTGCGCATGACCGCCGACGAGCAGCACAAGCCTCAGACAGCGGAAGGAGGACGCCCCGCGTCCGAGGCGGGCGCTCGGGCCGGGATCGTCATCACCGGGACGGAGGTCCTCACCGGCCGCGTGAGCGACCGCAACGGGCCGTGGCTCGCCGACCGCCTGTTCGAGGTCGGGGTCGACCTCGCTCACATCGACATCGTCGGCGACCGCCCGCAGGACATGCTCGCCGCGCTGCGCTTCCTCGCCGGCGAGGGCGTCGAGCTGATCATCACCAGCGGCGGCCTCGGCCCGACGGCCGACGATCTCACGGCCGAGGTCGTCGGGCGCTTCCAGGACCGCGAGATGGTGCTCGACGAGCCCCTCGAGGAGCGCATCGCCGCGATCCTGCGCCGCCTCGGGTCGCGCTGGCCGAATCTCGACATGGACGCGGTCCTCGCCGCCAATCGCAAGCAGGCCGTGATCCCGCGCGGGGCGACGATCCTCGAACCGATCGGCACCGCGCCCGGGCTCGTCGTCCCGCCGGCAGAGGGTCGTGACGGGCCGACCGTCGTGGTGCTTCCCGGGCCGCCCCGCGAGCTGCAGCCGATGTGGCGCAAGGCGCTCACCAGCGGGGCGCTGCGCGACGCCCTCAGCGGCGCGGTCGATTACCGCCAGGAGATGCTGCGGCTGTTCGGGATCCCCGAGTCCGAGATCGCCGAGACGCTGCGGGCGGCCGAGCGCGACGGGGTCGATCTCGGCCGCCTGGAGATCACCACCTGCCTGCGGCGCGGGGAGGTGGAGGTGGTCACCCGCCTCACTCCGGACGCGCAGCCCGTCTACGACGCGTTCGCCGCCGTGGTCCGCCGCCGCCACCCGGAGGCGCTCTTCTCCACCGATGGCAGCCTGATCGACGACCAGGTCGCGGCCCTCCTGCTCGGGGGCTCCTCGCCGCGCACGATCGCCACCGCCGAATCGTGCACCGGCGGGCTCCTCGCCGCGCGTCTCACCGACCGACCGGGCTCCTCGGCCTATGTCCGCGGCGGCGTCGTCGCCTATGACAACGCCGTCAAGACCCGGGCGCTCGGCGTGCCCGCCGACACGATCGAGCGCCACGGCGCGGTATCGGCCGAGGTGGCAGCGGCGCTCGCCGACGGAGCGATCGAGCGGCTCGAAGCGGACGTCGGCGTCGGCATCACCGGGGTGGCGGGGCCCGACGGCGGCACCCCGGAGAAGCCCGTCGGTCTCGTGTGGCTGAGCGTCGCCGACCGCGGCGGGCGGCGCCTGACGCGCTCGGTCAACCTGCCGGGCTCCCGGGCCGACATCCGCGATCGCGCGACGACGGTCGCGATGCATCTCGTGCGCCGGCTCCTGCTCGGGACGGGCGACGCGGAGCCCGTCGAGCCCGCTCCGGAGGGGGAACTCAACCGACGGTCGTGACCGGGACCGCTCGCCTGTTCGTCGCCCTCGACCTGCCGCACGACGTCCGCGAGGCGCTCGGCTGGTGGGGTCGGGCGGCGCGTCGGGAAGGCGGCCCGATGCGCCTCATCGAGATCGACCTGCTGCACGTGACGGTCTGCTTCCTCGGCTCGCGGCCGGTGGCAGAGATCGACGTGATCTCCGCGGCCACGCGCACGTGCGCCGCTCCCGTCGCCGGCCTCTCGCTCGGCGCGCCGCTGTGGCTGCCTCGCCGCCGGCCGCGGTTACTCGCCGTGGAGGTGCACGACGATCAGCACGCGCTCTCGCGACTGCGGGACGTGCTCGTCGGGGAGCTCGTGCGCGAGCTGGCCTGGGAGCCCGAGCGGCGCGCCTTCCATCCCCACGTCACCGTCGCGCGGATGCGCTCCGGCAGCGCACCGCGGACCCGTGCCCTGCCGCCGACGCCGGCCGCCGCCTTCGCGGGCGAGACGCTGACCCTGTATCGATCCTTCCTCGATCCCACCGCCGCCACCTATGAGGCGCTCGCCAGCGTGCCGTTGACCGGCCCCACCGGATGAGCCGGGGGTCCGGCGGCCGGAACCGCGGCCCGCGCGGATCAGACGCGCCGGCGGGCCGAGTCGCCGCCGGCGTCGCTGCCGGCGTCGCACACCAGCGTCAGGCCGTCGCTCGACAGCGTCGGCGTCGAGCCATCGGCGCACAGCGGCTGTGAGCCGTCGTCGCAGCTGGCGGTGCCGTCGCCGTCCACGGTCGGCAGGGAGCCGTCGTCGCAGGTCGGCGCGTCGCTCGCCGCGCTGCCGTCGCCGGCGCAGGTGGGGGGACTGCCGCTTGGCGTGCTGCCGTCGTCGCACGTGGGGGTCGAGCCGTCGTCGCAGGCGAGGCTCGACCCCTGCAGCGTCGGGTCGGTGCCGTCGTCACAGCTCATCGTGGTCGCGTTGCCGCAGGTCGCGGTCGCCGTGCCGAGGATCGGATTGGACCCGTCCGGGCAGGTCGCCGTCGAGCCGTCGCCGCAGATCAGCTCCGAGCCGTCGCTCGACAGGGTCGGCGTGGAGCCGTCATCGCAGCTGATCGCGGTCGAGGTGCTCCCGGAGCCCCCGGTCGCGGTCGTGTGGTGGCCGCTCGTCGAGGTGGGCCGCGCGCCGCTGCGGCCGCCGGAGGCGGCGTGATGCTTCTTCTTGGGGTGCTTGGCGCGGTGGTGTGGCGATGACACGTGCGAGCCGGAGTGCGCCGATCCTCGCCCCGAACGGTGGGCCGAGCGCGCCTGCGCCGCGCCGGACCACGACGCGATCGCGACGAGGCAGGCGGTGAGGGTCAGGCAGGCGAACGCGAGGCGGGGGAGGCGGGTGATCGCGGGCACGCGGGTCTCGTCCTTCTCGGGGGGCGGGCGGGAATCGGGGTTCCATCGACCGCGTCCGGGCGCAACTGCAGAGAGTTGGACGAACGGCCTCGACATCCGTCCGCGTGGCGCCCGCGGACGCGCGCGGACGCCCCGAAGGTGCTGAGCGGTTCCGTCCGCGACGAGGGCTACCGTGGCCCGTTCCATCGAGTGAAAGAGAGTCGCGAGAATGGCCGTCAGCGATCAGGAGAAGGCCGCCAAGGCGCGGGACGCCGCACTGCAGGGCGCGCTCAGCCAGATCGAGCGCGAGTTTGGCAAGGGTTCGGTGATGCGCATGGGCGATCCCGGCGCCCAGGTGCGCGTGAACGCGATCCCGACCGGCGCGCTGTCGCTCGACATCGCCCTCGGGATCGGCGGTGTGCCGCGCGGCCGCATCGTCGAGGTGTTCGGCCCGGAGGCCTCCGGCAAGACGACGCTCATCTACCACGTCCTCGCGGAGGCCCAGAAGCTGGGCGGCGTGTGCGCGTTCATCGACGCCGAGCATGCGATGGACCCCTTGTACGCGCAGGCGATCGGCGTCGACATCGACGAGCTGCTCGTCTCCCAGCCCGACTACGGCGAGCAGGCGCTCGAGATCGCCGACATGCTCGTGCGCTCGGGTGCCGTCGACGTCGTCGCGATCGACTCCGTCGCGGCGCTCACCCCACGCTCGGAGCTGGAGGGGCAGATGGGCGACCAGTCGGTCGGCCTGCAGGCGCGCATGATGTCCCAGGCGATGCGCAAGCTCGCCGGCAACCTGAACCGCACGCAGACGCTGTGCATCCTCACCAACCAGATCCGCGAGAAGGTCGGCGTGATGTTCGGCTGCATGCACTACAACACGCGCGTCGTGCTGGCAGACGGCAGCACGGAGAAGATCGGGAAGATCGTCAACCAACGACGACCGGTCGAGGTGATGTCAATGGATCCGGATACGGGCCGGATCTCACCCCGCAAGGTTGTCGACTGGTACGACAACGGGGAGACCGACGAGTGGCTTCAGTTCGAAGTGGAGGCCGGTGGAGGCTCCGGACTACGGAAATTCGCCTGTACCCCGAACCACATGATTTTTACGCCGAGCGGTGAGCGTCCGGCCGCGGACATCGAAGAGGGCGACGAGGTGCTCGTGGCAACGAAGCGCTACGCGCTCAGCGACGATCAGATGAAGCTGATCATGGGCAGCCTCCTTGGCGATGGCTCGCTGCGATATGCCTCGCAACACAACGTCGCGTTTCGCGTCGGCCACGGCGAGCGTCAGCGCGAATACTGCGAATGGAAGCGCGACATGCTCGAGCCGTTCGCTCATCGCATCGGACGCACTGGCAACGGCATCGGCTTTGACACGATCCCCATGCGTCAGCTAAGGGTCCTTCATGACGCCGTCTACGCCACCGATGGCGGTCGCACCGTGAGTGACGACTTGATCGCTGAGCTCGATGCACGAGCGATCGCCGCCTGGTACTGCGATGACGGGACATTCGGCGGCAGCTACAAGCAATGGGGGCACGGCAAGCCGAGCATCTGTGCCGTGGCACTCAGCCGCGAGGATCGTGAGCGGCTCGCCGCTCGCTGTGAGGAACTTGGCATGGGAAGGCCAACCGTCACCGATCGTGGTCATCTCATGTGGAGCGGTGAACGGGCTGAGCGTTTTCACGAGCAGATCGCGCCCTACGTCCACCCGTCGCTCGACTACAAGCTGCATCCAGAGTTCCGCGGCCGATTTGCATGGCATCCCGCGAGTGATGGTCCGGATCTCCGCGGCGATCTCGACGCGCGCACCAGCCTCGCTCCCGTCGCCGGCAGAGTCGTGCGCCGGTACCGCAAGCCGCCACCTCGCCCAGGAAATGAGCGTCCGTGCCAGCGTCACCGCTATGACCTCCAGATCGAGGGCGACCACACGTACCTGGTGGATCACGTCGTGGTCCACAACTCTCCTGAGACCCAGCCCGGCGGGCGCGCGCTGAAGTTCTATGCCTCGCAGCGCCTCGACATCCGGCGCATCGAGACGCTCAAGGACGGCACCGAGGCGGTCGGCAACCGCGTGCGGGTGAAGGTGGTCAAGAACAAGGTCGCCGCCCCGTTCAAGCAGGCCGAGTTCGACATCGAGTTCGGGCGCGGAATCTCCACCTCGGGCTGCCTCATCGACCTCGGAATCGAGCACAACGTCATCGGCAAGTCGGGCTCGTTCTTCTCCTACGGTGACGAGCGTCTCGGGCAGGGGCGCGCGAATGCCAAGACCTACCTCGAAGAGCACGCCGACATGGCCAAGGAGATCGAGGCGAAGATCTACGCCGCGCTGAACGTCAGCCGCGATCTCGTCGTGACGATCGAGGGCGAGCAGAACGGCGCGCCGGAGGTCGCACCGCCTCCGTCCGAGGCCCGTGCTCTGAGCGAGCCGGCGGTGGCGTGATCGCGGACGCGGGCGGGCACGCCGAGTTTGGCCTGTCCGCGGCCGACGACGCCCCGGGCACGGTCGGCGCCGAGTCGCTTCAGGACGGTCTGGAGCGCGCGTATCGCTACCTCACGATGCGCGACCGCACCGTCGCCGAGGTCCGGCGCCATCTCACGCGCCAGGCGCTCGCACCCGAGCTCGTCGAGGCCTGCGTGGCCGAGCTCGAGCGTCAGCGCTACCTCGACGACGAGCGCTTCGCGCGGCGCTTCGCCGAGGATCACCGCGCGTTCGACGGATGGGGCAGCGAGCGCATCCGTCAGCGGCTGCTCGCGCTGGGCATCGAGGCCGAGTGGGCCGAGCGCGCGGCCGGGCCGGGTGGGGGCGAGGAGGAGCTGAACGCCGCCGTCGCCGTGCTGCGCCGGCGCCTGCGCGTGGCGCCGAGTGACGAGCGCGGCCGCAGCCGCGCCCTCGGCCTGCTCGTCCGCCGCGGGTACGAGCTCGAGCTCGCCCACGACGCGATCCGGCGCTTCGAACGCGAGCCGGGCTGAGCTCGAGGCGCGTTGCACGGCCGCCCGGGGCCGCTCGCGGCTACGCTCTAGCCGGCATGAAGCGCTACCACGTCACGACGTTCGGCTGCCAGATGAACGAGCACGACTCCGAGCGCATGCGGGGCTTGCTCGAGTCGCTCGGCTACACGGAGGCGAGCGAGCGCGCCGAGGCCGATCTGATCCTTTTCAACACCTGCTCGATCCGCGAGTCGGCCGACAGCCGCTTCGTTGCCCACCTCGGCGAGGCCAAGCGGCTCAAGCGCGAGAATCCCGAGCGCATCGTCGGCGTCGGAGGATGCTGGGCGCAGTCGGTCAAGGAGGAGGTCTTCGAGCGCTTCCCATTCGTCGACGTCGCCTTCGGTCCCGGTCAGGTGCACCGCCTGGCCGAGTTCCTCACCAGCGACTCGCTCACCGCCCAGGGCTACTTCGAGTTCGAGGGCTTCACCGGGCACCTGCCGGCGCGGCGGGTCCGACCGTTCCAGGGATGGCTGCAGATCAGCGTCGGCTGCAACTGCCGCTGCTCGTATTGCATCGTGCCGTCGACGCGGGGGCGCGAGGTCTCGCGCCCCCTCGGCGAGCTCGTGCGCGAGGTGGAGGAGATGGCCAGCGACGGCGTGCGCGAGGTGACGCTGCTCGGCCAGAACGTCAACTCCTACGGGCGCGACCTCAGAGCCGGGAGCGCGGAGCCGGTGAGCTTCGCCCTGCTGCTGCGCGCGCTCGACCGGGTCGAGGGGATCGCGCGCCTGCGCTACACCTCGCCGCACCCCAAGGACATGCGCGAGGACGTCGTGCGCGCCCACGCCGAGTTGGCCAGCCTGTGCGAGCACGTCCACCTGCCGTTGCAGTCGGGCTCGTCGCGGATGCTCAAGGCGATGCGCCGCACCTACGACCGCGAGCGCTACCTCGATCGCGTCGCGCTCATCCGCGAGCACGTGCCCGACGTCGCGCTCACGACGGACATCATCGTCGGCTTCCCGGGTGAGACCGAGGCCGACTTCGCGGACACGCTGGAGGTCGTCGAGGCGGTCGGGTACGACGCCGCCTTCACGTTCATCTTCTCCCCGCGGCGCGGGACCGAGGCCGCGCAGATCACCGATGGACTCGTGTCCCACCGGGTGAAGGTGGAGCGCATGGAGCGCCTCGTCGAGGTCGTGCAGCGTCGCGCGACCGAGCGGGCGCAGCGCTTCGTCGGTCGCACCCTGGAGGTGCTGGTCGAGGGGCCCTCGCGCACCGATCCCGACCGCCTGCGTGGACGCACCCGCCACAACAAGGTGGTCAACTTCGCCGGGCTGGCCGCCCCGGGCGAGCTCACGCAGGTGACGATCGCCTCGGCGACGAGCCAGACGCTCGCCGGCGAGGAGTCGCTGGTCGCGCGTGCCACCGCGTAGCGCCGCTCGCGTGCGGCGCCTGCGATGATCGGCGCGTGAGCGACGTTCGTCACGAGGCGGGGCTGGCCTACCGCGAGGCGATCCCTCCCGGGTGGGCGCCCGGCGACCCGGTCGCGCTGCTCGTGCACGGATGGCCCGAGTCGTCGTACATGTGGCGGTCGCTGCTGCCGGCGCTGGCCGCCGCCGGCTGGCGCGCGATCGCGCCCGACCTACCCGGATACGGCGATTCCGAGCCGGACCCGCCGGGCACGTGGGAGCGTCACGTCGACGCGCTCGCCCGGTTCCACGCCGCGCTCGGCCTCGGTCGCGTCGCGCTCGTCGTCCACGACTGGGGGGTGATGATCGGGCTGCGCTGGGCCTGCGAGCATCCCGAGGCGATCCGGGCGCTGGTCGTCTCGGACGGCGGCTTCTTCGCCGACCGGCGCTGGCACGACCTCGCCAACGTCCTGCGCACGCCCGGCGACGGCGAGGCGCTCATCGACGGCTTCACCGAGGAGGGCCTCGCGGCGGCCCTGCGCGGCGTCAGCACCGGGATGACCGACGACGCGCTCGCCGAGTACTGGAAGTCCTTCGCCGACCCGGTGCGCCGCCGGGGCGCGCTCGAGCTGTACCGCTCGGGCGACTTCGACAAGCTCGTCCCGTACGAGCCGCGACTGGCGGCGCTTGACGTTCCGGCGCTCGTGCTGTGGGGGGCCGAGGATCGCTTCGCCGGGGTGGCGCTGGCCGAGCGCTTCCATGCGGCGCTCGCCGGCTCGCGCCTGCATGTCGTCCCCGACGTCGGCCACTTCGTCTGGGAGGATGCGCCCGAGGTGTGTAACACGGCCACCGCCGCGTTCCTCGGCGAGCTCGCCGGCGTCGGGTCGAGCTGACGGCGCTCAGCCGAGCATGCGCGCGGCGCTGTCGGCCCAGGTGACGGCCTCGCGGTAGACGGCGTCGAACGTCAGGCCGTCGGGGGCGCTCGCGTGCTCGGTGATCGCGTCGAAGTCGCCGCGCTCGTACGCGAGGACGTCCTCGAGCAACTGCCCGAGTGGCCCCTCGCGGACCTGCAGGGCGGACACGATCTCTTCGCTGAACGGCAGCGTCGCGAGCACCTCGTCCATCGGGGCATCGACGAGGGCGTCCACCACGGAGAACAGCCCGACCGTGAAGAAGCGGTCCGCCGACTGCTCGTCGGGGGCGCCGCAGAGCAGCTGGCACATGCGCGCGCGCACGAGACCGGTGACGAGCAGCTCGTGCGGGGCGTCGGAGGTGCCGGCGAGCACGACCACGGTCGCCCACCGGCGCACCTGGCGCGCTCCGAGCATGATGAGCGCCTCACGCACCGAGCCGACGCGCCGGGGCAGGAAGACGAAGGCGGAGTTGGCGTAGCGCAGCAGGCGCAGGCTCAGGCCGACGTCGCGCGTGATGATCTGCTCGAGCGTGTCGAAGTCCTCGACGGTGTTCAGCGAGGACACGGCGCTCAGCGCTCCGAGGCACTGGGTGGGGACGCCGCGACCGTGGGTGAGCGACGGCCGGGCGAAGAAGTAGCCCTGGAAGGCGTCGAACCCGAGTACCCGGCAGCGCTCGAAGTCGGCGCGCGTCTCGACCTTCTCGGCGAGCAGCATCAGGCGCGGACGCC
This sequence comes from uncultured Solirubrobacterales bacterium, assembly GCA_963710725.1. Lineage (GTDB taxonomy): Bacteria > Actinomycetota > Thermoleophilia > Solirubrobacterales > Solirubrobacteraceae > CAVQBJ01. The sequence continues at coordinate 270,748 of CAVQBJ010000002.1, forward strand.
GGCGGCGCAGGAGCGCGACCTGCTCGAGCAGGTCCTCCTCCTCGAGGGCGAGCACGTCGAGCTTGACGGTTCGGGCGAGCTCGAGCAGTGGCTCGACCTCGGGCGTGTAGCGGAAGTCGTCGAGCGCGAGGGTGAAGCCGTCCGCGACGAGCTCGCGCAGGACGGCGAGCAGCTCGTCGTCGATGATCTGGTTCTCGAGCAGCTCGAGCACGATCCGGCCGGGCGGGAGCGGAAGCGGGCGCACGCTCATCAGGAAGTCGCGCGACACGTTCAGGTAGGCCAGGTTCTCGCCGACGAGCTCGTCGAGGCCGATCTCCATGAACGAGTCGACGATCACGCTCGACGTCGCGGCCTGCGCGTCGACCACGTTCGCCGTGCGTGCCCCGGGGGCGCGGAAGAGCAGCTCGTAGCCGACGACCTGCATCTGGGCATCGAGGATCGGCTGGCGGGCGACGGAGAACTCGCGTGCCGCTGCGGGTGGCGCGGCCGATTCGTTGGCGGCGGCTAGAGCATGTTGTCGCACGTCTGAACTCCCTCGTCCCTGGTCCTCGGCGGGTCCCTCGGCATTGAGCGCAACCCCACGCGGTACATCGGTTGCAAGGGACGAGGAGTTGAGCGCGGCGTTTCGATTGCAGCCGTCCGGCCGACGCCTATGCGAACATATGTTCGTGCGCTGGCAGAACCTCAGCAGCGAGGCCGACGAGCAGGCGCGGCTGCCCGGGTATCGCGACGAGGCGGTCGTGCGCCGCTTCGAGGCGCCCGAGGCGCTCGACATGCGGTTCTACGAGGTCCACGCACGCTCGGTTCTCAACCGGGTGCCGGCGGCGTCGCGGATGCCCTTCCGCTGGACGGTCAATCCGTATCGAGGATGCAGCCATGCTTGCGTGTACTGCGTCTCGGGCGAAACACGACTGCTGATGGCCGACGGGCGGACCAAGCCGATCGCCGACGTGCAGGTCGGAGAGGAGATCTACGGCACCGTGCAGATCGGCTCGTACCGGCGGTCTGCGATCACGAGCGTCCTGGCCCACTGGTCGAGCGTCAAGCCGGCCTACCGAGTACGGCTCGAGGACGGGACTGAGCTCATCGCGAGCGCCGACCACCGGTTCCTGACCGACCGCGGCTGGAAACACGTCACCGGTGCCGAGCAGGGGGCGCTGCGGCGGCCGCACCTGACCGATCGCAACGAGATGATGGGTACAGGCCGCTTCGCTGACCCTCCGGAGCAGTGCGGCGACTACCGCCGCGGCTATCTGAGTGGCCTCATCCGGGGCGACGGCCACGTGGGCTCGTACGAGTACGCTCGGGCAGGGCGCAGCCACGGGAACGTGGACCTGTTCAGGCTCGCGCTCGCCGATACGGAGGCGCTTGAGCGCGCCCAGCGCTACCTGCTCGACAGCGGCGTTGGGACGAGCCGATTCGCATTTGCCCAGGCGGTAGGCGCCCACCGCGCGATGGAGGCAATCCGAACCGCGGCAGCTGCGAGCGTGAGCAGCGTGCGGGAGGTGATCGCCTGGCCGCGCGCGGCGACCGACCCGTGGCGTAAGGGCTTTCTCGCCGGCATCTTCGATGCCGAGGGCTCGTGCGGGCCTCATGGCGCGCTGCGGATCAGCAACACGGACCGCGAGATCCTCCGCTGGACCGAGCGATGCCTTCGCGGCTTTGGCTTCGACGTCGCCGTGGAACCGAGGGGCACGCGCAACGGCCTCACCACCTTGCGGGTGCGCGGCGGATTGGCGGAGCGACTCCGGTTCTTCCATCTGACGGATCCGGCTATCACCCGCAAGCGCTCGATCGACGGCCTGGCGCTGAAGACCTCGGCGCGCCTGCGCGTCGAGTCCATCGAGCCCCTCGCCGGGGCGATGCGCCTCTACGACATCACGACCGGCACCGGCGATTTCATCGCCAACGGCGTGGTCAGCCATAACTGCTTCGCTCGCCCCACCCATCGCTACCTCGACTTCAACGCCGGCCGCGACTTCGAGCGCGAGATCGTCGTCAAGGTCAACGCTCCGGAGGTCCTGCGCGCCGAGCTCGCGCGACCGTCGTGGGCGCGCGAGCACGTCGCCATGGGCACGAACACCGATCCCTACCAATGGGTGGAGGGGCGCTACCGCCTGATGCCCGAGATCTGGGCGGCGCTGCGCGATGCGGCGACTCCATGCTCGGTGCTCACGAAGTCCCCGCTCGTGCTGCGCGACCTGGCGTGCATGCTCGAGGTGGCCGAGCGCACCTCGGTGTCAGCGGATCTGTCGATCCCCACGCTCGACGAGAAGGCCTGGCGGGCCACCGAGCCGCACACACCCCATCCGCGCGCGCGGCTCGAGGCGGTGGCCGAGCTCAACCGGGCGGGGATCCCGAGCGGTGTGCTCATCGCTCCCCTCATGCCCGGCATCAACGATGCGCCGGAGCAGCTCGAGCCGCTGCTCGACGCGGTCGCCGCGGCGGGGGCGGTGCACGTCGGCGGCATCGGATTGCATCTGCGGGGCGAGGTGCGCGACGTCTTCTTCGGCTGGCTGCGCGAGCAGCGACCCGAACTGGTGGAGCGATACGAGGCGCTGTACCGGCGCGGGGCGTACGCGCCGGCGAGCGAGCGGGACCGGCTGTCGCGGCTCGTGCGCGACGATCCGCGTTCGCCGAAGTTCGGCGACTCGTTCGCGCGGAGGCGCGGCGCCGGGCGCCGGGAATCGGCCGGGACCGATCGCGCGCCCCCGCCGCCGGGCCCACGCCGGGAGACCGAGCCGTCCCTGCCGCCGCGCGCCCCCGAGGAGCTGACGCTGTTCTGATCGCCCGCGGTCGCGGGCGCCGGTCTGCTAGGACGACAGTCGCCCGGTCGCCGTCCAGTCTCTGTCCATCAACTCGTAGCGAATAGCGGCGAACGGCCCGTCGGGCCGCGGGTCGCGCAGTTCGATCGCCCAGCGGCGGATCTCGACGCGCGCGTGCCCATCCCCGCCGGTGACTGAGCAGATGACGTCGTCGTCGGTCAGTCGTAGCCACTCCTCGCTGAACGGGATCTCGCGTCCGGCCACCGTGGTGGCACCCTCCTCGACGAGGACGCCGTCGCCGGCCCGCAGGACGTTCGAGCCCGGCGGCACGCTGCCGTCGAAGTCGAGCTCGTGCTCCCAGGTCATGCGCGGTGGCGACCAGCGCGAGATTCCCGCGAACGCCGCTCGCGCGTAGAACCAGTCCGGAATGCCGTCGGTGGGGACGGCGTCGTCGGGCACGAGGCGCAGCCGGATGTCCGCGAACGACGTTGCGGTCTGCAGCCAGAGCACGTCGCAGTAGTCGACGAGCCGGGCGCCGTCGAGCGTCAGCCCGACACGACGCCAGGCTCCGACGAGCTCGCGCGGGACGCTCACGATGCCGGCGTCACGATGCCGGCACCGTGGCGGCGGCCGCGCGCGTCGCGGCCGGATCCCAGCGCACGATGCGGATCGGCGTCGGGTTGAAGTCGTTGCATGGGTTGTTCAGCTGCGGGCAGTTGGAGATGAGCACGAGCGTGTCGCGTGTCGCCTGCAGCTCGACGTACCTGCCCGGCGCGCTGATCCCCTCCTCGAAGGAGAGCTTGCCGTCCGGGGTGATGGGCACGTTGGTGAAGAAGTTGATGTTGTGCGTGAGGTCGCGCCCGGTCAACCCGTTCTCCGTCGCGAGCGCGAGGAACACGTTGCGGCAGCTGTGCTCGTGGCGGGTGTGGGTGCCGTAGCGCACCACGTTAGTCTCCTGGGCGCAGGCGCCTCCCATCGTGTCGTGACGCCCGCAGGTGTCGGCGACGAGGACCATCAGCTCGTCGCCGTCGACGGTCAGCAGCCGCGACCCGGTCGTCAGGTACGTCTCGCCCTGGGCGATCACCGTCTCGGTGTTGCTGTAGCGGTTGGTGACGTCGTCGGCGTCGTAGAACAGCGCGTCGACACCCTGCTTGCCGTCGACGTCGACGATGCGCAGACGCCCGCCGGCCGGCACGACGGCCGACCACCCGTCCCCCGGCGGCAGGACGACGTCCTCGGCGGCGCTCGCGGGGTCGAGCGTGCTCTCTGCGAGCGCGTCGACATCCGCCGTCCACGCCGCGCTCACGCGTGCAGCCGCCTCGTCTGGTCGAGCGCACGCGCGCTCTGATCGCGGAAGCTGCGGGCGGGGTCGTCGTCGCCGGCCACACCGACGTCGCGAATCTCCACCTGGATCCCCGACGGGCTCCACGCGGCGCGCTCGTCGAGCGGGTGGGGGGCAGTCGAGAGCACGACGAGGAGGTTGACCTCGGCGCGGAGCTCGACCCAGTCGCCGGCCGACGCGTGGTCCTCGACGAACGCGAGCCGACCGCGCACGTCGCCGAGCGGCTGCGCGCGCGAGAAGAAGTTGACGCACTGGTGCAGGTTGCGTCGATCGAGGTCGCGCTTGGCCATCTCCCGCAGCAGGCCCTCGCGGGCGCTGCGCCGCCACTGGTTGCGATCGGCGGCGTAGCTCGACTCGCCCCATCGCTCGCGGACCTGCGCATCGCGGATATGGCCGCACAGCGCGTCGTGCCAGTCCAGGGATGAGCCGATCACGGTGCACAGGGCGTTGCCCATCTCGCCGACGAGGACCATCGGCGGGGCCACGCACGCGCGCTCCTGCGACTTGAGCGTGTCGGGAAGGTTGAGCCGCTCCGGCACGAGATCCTGGTTGAACAGCAGGGTGGAGACGTTCGCGCCGTCGTCGAGCGCGGTGATGCGCAGGGCGGTGCCGAGCTTGACGACATGCGACCAGGCACCGCCGGGCGGGACGGCTTCCGAGAGCCGCGGCTGTCCGGCATCGACCGGTGCAGAATCTCGTGGGCGCGTGCTGGCGGCTGACATGGCTTGCCGACGACCGATGGCGAAGCGTTTCGGCATCGTAGCCGAAATGGCTCCCGCCGGGCGCCTCGGTCAGTCCGAGCCGCTCGCCGCCAGCACGGCGCTGGACTCGCGCTCGACCAGGTGGGCGGGGAGGAGGATGGTCTGCGGCGCGACCTCGCCCTTGGTGATCGCCTGCAAGGCGAGATCGACCGCTGTGCGGCCGTGGGCGCCGCCGTCGAGGTCGAGCGCCGTGATCGACGGCTGGGCGATGCGCAGCACGTCGCCGTCGGTGGCGGCGCCGACGACGGTGTCCCCGGGGATCGCCACGCTCGCGGCCTTCAGGGCCTGCACGCACCAGACCGCCGGCCGGTCGAAGGCGGACACGAGGATGGCCGGCGGCCCCGCTTCGGCGATGGCCTGGGCCACCGCGCGCTCGACCGCCTCGGGCTGCTCGGCCGCCGGGAGGATCCGCGCCTCGCGGCCGGCGCGCGCGCACCAGCGCGAGAACGCGGCCTCGACGTCGCCCACGAAAGAGGAGCGGTCCTCGAGGCTGAGCAGCCAGGCGGCGCCGGGACGCGCGGCCGTGGCCAGGTGGCCGAGCAGAAGCGAGATCGACCGGCCGTGATCGGTGTCGACGCTCGGGGTTGCCAGCTCGTCGCGGGGCAGTCGTCCCACGGTCACCACCGGCAGGTTGGCGTCGAGGGCGTCCTGCACCTCGCCGCGACCGAGTGGGTCGACGGCGATGAGGGCGTCCACGAGCCCGGCGTGACGAAGCTCGCTCGTGCTGATGACGATCGAATAGCCGGCCTCCGCGGCGCGGGCCGCGGCGCCGTTCAGCAGCTCGATGAAGAAGCTCGCCTCGGGGATCACGGGCCCACGCCCGATGCGCACGCCGATGGCCATCGCCCGGCCGGTGACGAGACCACGCGCGCCGGCATCCGGCCGGTAGTCGAGCGAGCGAGCGGCCTTGCGCACACGGGCGCGGGTGCCCTCCGCCACGCGCCCCTTGCCGTTGAGGGCGTCCGAGGCCGTTCCGACCGCGACGCCCGCCAATCGGGCGACGTCGCCGATGGTCGCGCGCCGCGTCGTGGCCTCGGCGGAACCGCTCTCCATGGCCCCAGCATACGTGAGGGCCCGCCGCCGGAGGGCCTGGTCGGGCGCGGCCGCGGACGGCCCGGCCGCCGCGCGTCCGCTCCCGCGAGGCCTGAGGTATCGTTTGCGCCGAAACGTTTCGACGTCCGAGGCCCAAGCGCAAGGAATCCGTGCCGTTCGACACCCTGCTCGTCGCCAATCGTGGTGAGATCGCCTGTCGGATCATGCGGTCCGCCGCGGCGCTCGGGCTGCGCACGGTGGCCGTGTACTCCGAGGCCGATCGGGGCGCGCCGCACGTGCAGATGGCCGACGCCGCCGTGGCGATCGGACCGACGCCGGCCCGCGAGAGCTACCTGCGGATCGATCGCATCCTCGACGCGGCCGTGGCCACCGGGGCGGGGGCGGTGCACCCCGGCTACGGCCTGCTGTCGGAGGACCCGGCTGCCGCCGAGGCCGTGCAGCACGCCGGGCTGACCTTCGTCGGACCGACCGCGGGACAGCTGCGCGCCCTGGGCGCCAAGGACGAGGCCCGCCAGATCGCCGAGGCGGTCGGCCTGCCGCTCCTGGCGGCGAGCGCGACGGTCGAGACGCTCGAGGCGGCACGGGCGGCCGCCGAGGAGCTCGGCTACCCGGTGATGCTCAAGGCGGCGGGCGGAGGCGGGGGCGTGGGGCTGCGCGTCTGCGCGACGGCGGAGGCCCTCGGGGACGCCTGGCCGGCCGTGCGGCGGGTGATCGACGCCGGGCTGGCGGGCTCGGGTGCCTATGTCGAGCGTTTCGTGGCGCCGGCCCGGCACGTCGAGGTGCAGGTCTTCGGCGCCGGCGACGGCCGGGTGCTGACGCTCGGCGATCGCGATTGCACGCTCCAGCGCCGCCACCAGAAGGTCGTCGAGGAGGCCCCCGCACCCCGCCTCGCGCCGAGCGTGCGCGAGGCGATCGCCGAGTGGGCCCGCCGACTGGCGGCGGCGGTCGACTACCGGTCGGCCGGGACGGTCGAGTACCTGTACGACGTCGCGCGCGGCGAGGCGTTCTTCCTGGAGGTCAACCCGCGCCTGCAGGTGGAGCACACCGTGACCGAGGCGGTGCACGACGTCGACCTCGTCGAGTGGATGCTGCGGCTGGCGCTCGGCGACACTGACATGTTCGACGGCGCCCCGCGTCGGGCGCGTGGGCACGCGGTGCAGGCTCGGGTCTACGCGGAGAACGCCGCCGGCGAGCCCAGTGCCGGCCTGCTCACGGAGGCGACCCTACCCGCGGACGTGCGGGTCGAGAGCTGGGTGGCGACCGGTCAGGAGATCACCGCGGCGTATGACCCGCTGCTGGCCAAGATCGTCGTCCACGCACCCGATCGCGACGCGGCGCTGCGGGCGACGACCGCGGCGCTCGCCGAGACCCGCATCGCCGGTATCCAGACGAACCTCGGCCTGCTGCGGGCGGCGCTGCGCCACCCGGACCTGCGGCGCGTCGAGCACACCACCGCGACCCTGGCGGAGGTGCGGGACACGGGTCGCCACGTGGAGGTGATCCGACCCGGGCTGGAGACGACGGTGCAGGACTGGCCGGGCCGCGTCGGCCTCTGGCGTGTCGGCGTCCCGCCCTCAGGACCCATGGACGACCGATCCTTTCGGCACGGCAACGCCCTGGTCGGCAACGCCGAGGGGGCGAGCGGACTGGAGTGCCTGCTCGCCGGGCCGCGCCTGCGCTTCTCGCACGAGACGGTCGTCTGCGTCTGCGGGGCGCCCTGTTCGGTGCTGGTCGACGAGCGGCCGGCGGCGCAGTGGGAGCCGATCGTCGCTCCGGCCGGCGGCGTCCTCGACGTCGGCAACGTCGGCGAGCTCGGCATGCGCGTGTACGTGCTCATCGCCGGCGGGCTCGACGTGCCCGAGTACCTCGGGAGTCGGGCCACGTTCACCCTGGGGGGCTTCGGCGGCCACGGTGGCCGTCCGCTGCGAGACGGCGACGTGCTGCCCCTCGGCGCGACGCCACCGGACGGCCGGCCGACCGCGCCCCTGGACCGCGCCCAGCTCGTCAACGACTGGACGCTCGCCGTCCTGGAGGGGCCGCACGCCGCGCCCGACTTCTTCACCGCGGCGTCGATCGAGGCGTTCTACGACAGCCGATGGGAGGTGCACTTCAATTCGGCCCGCACCGGGATCCGGCTCGTCGGGCCGGCCCCGGAGTGGGCCCGCACCGATGGCGGCGAGGCCGGCCTGCATCCGTCCAACATCCACGACACGCCCTACGCCGTGGGCACGGTGGACTTCACCGGCGACACGCCAATCCTCCTCGGGCCCGACGGTCCGAGCCTCGGTGGGTTCGTCTGTCCGGCCACGGTGCTCAGCGACGAGCGCTGGAAGCTCGGCCAGCTGCGGCCGGGGGACAGCGTGCGCTTCGCCCCGATGAGCCCCGAGGCGGCGCCGGCGCGGCGCCGCCTGCGCCCCGGCGATGCGCCGCTCGACCATGGGGTGCTGCAGCGGGACGGCGACGACGAGTGGTCGCAGGTCACGCTGCGTCGCTCCGGAGACGACCATCTGCTCATCGAGTTCGGCGCGATGGAGATCGACATCGGGCTGCGCCTGAAGGTGCACGCCCTCGCCGAGGCGATCGTCGCCGCGGACGTTGCCGGCATCACCGACCTCACGCCCGGCATCCGGTCGCTGCAGGTTCAACTGGACCCGAAGCGACGCAGTGTCGAATCGATGGCGCGGATCGCGTCGGCTCTCGCCGAGCAACTCCCGGCGGTCGAGGCCATGCGCGTGCCGAGTCGCCGCGTGCGCCTGCCCCTGTCCTGGGACGATCCGCAGGCCCGGCTCGCGGTCGAGCGCTATGTCTCCGGCGTGCGCGGCGACGCTCCGTGGTGCCCGTCGAACATCGAGTTCATCCGCCGTGTCAACGGGCTGTCCGACGCGGCCGAGGTGCGGCGGATCGTGTTCGAGGGCGACTACCTGGTGATGGGCCTCGGCGACGTCTACCTCGGCGCCCCGGTCACCGTGCCCCTCGACCCGCGCCACCGCCTGGTGACCACGAAGTACAACCCGGCGCGCACCTGGACCCCGGAGAACGCCGTCGGGATCGGTGGCGCGTACCTGGCCATCTATGGGATGGAGGGCCCCGGCGGCTACCAGCTCATCGGACGCACGGTGCAGGTGTGGAACCACTACGCGCGCGGACCGGCGTTCCGCGAGCGGATGCCGTGGCTGCTGCGCATGTTCGATCGCATCCAGTGGTTCGCGGTGTCGGCCGAGGAGCTCGTCGAGCGCCGCGCCGACATGGCGGCTGGTCGCGGTGAGGTGGCCATCGAGGAGGGCGTCTTCGACGCCGCCGAGCACCTTGCCTTCCTGGAGCGCGAGCCGGCGAGCGCGGCGGCGTTCGGCGAGACTCAGCGGGCGGCCTTCGCCCGCGAGCGCGCCGCCTGGCAGGCCGCGGGCGAGTTCGACGGGCGCGCGTCGCTGCCGGTCGACCACGGGGTCACCGACGTCGCCGCCCTGCCGGCTGGGACGGTCATCCATGCACCCCTCGCCTCGAGCGTGTGGCGCATCCACGTCGCCGCCGGTGACCGCGTCGTGGCCGGCGAAGAGCTCGTGACCCTGGAGGCGATGAAGATGGAGATGCCGGTCGAGGCGCCCCACGACGGGGAGGTCGTCGCGGTGCTCGTGCAGCCGGGCGCGACCGTGGCGTCGGGGGCCGGGGTCGTCGTCGTCGCCGGGGAGCCCTGAGGTGCCGCCGTTCACCGTACTGAACCGTCGTCAGAGAGGACAACGCTGATGCCCAGCTCGTTGCAGACCGGCTACGCGCTCGCGCCCGAGGCCATCGAGGCCGTCTCGCGGCCCACGTTGGAGGCCGTGACGCTCCCTCCCCGGTGCTACACCGATCCGCTCCTGTACGAGCGCGAGTGCGAGCGGATCTTCTACGACGACTGGATCTGCGTCGGGCGGGTGGAGGACGTCGCCGAGGTCGGCGACTTCGTGACGAGAACGATCGGGCAGGAGCCGCTCGTCATCGTGCGAGACGGCACGGGCACGATTCGGGCCCACCTCAACGTCTGCCGTCACCGCCGCTGCACGCTGGTCGAGGGAACCGGCTCGGTGAAGACGTTCCGCTGCCCCTACCACGGCTGGATGTATGCGCTGGACGGCACGCTGCGCGCGACGCCGGCGTTCAAGGAGACGCTCGGTTTCGACAAGGCCGACTACCCGCTCATGACCGTCAAGGTCGAGCAGTGGGCCGGCTTCATCTTCGTCAACCTCAACGACGATGCGACGCCGTTCGCCGATCGGGTCAGCGAGACGACGAAGTGGGGGGCCGACCGCTACCGCATGGATCGCATGACGACGGTCCGGCGCTGGGAGTACGAGGTGCCGTGCAACTGGAAGGTCTACGTCGACAACTTCATCGAGTCCTACCACGTGCCCTGGGTGCATCCCGAGACCTTCGAGCTGCTCACGCCACTCAAGCGCTGGGTCGACTTCCCCGAGATGACCGACCAGCCGTGGGCGGTGCAGGTCGGCCAGACGCCGGGGCTGACGTTCAGCGACAGCGGTGACGCGTTGTTTCCCGTGACTCCCGAGCTCGAGGGTCTGCCGGTCGACTACGACGGCATGCCCGTGTTCCTCGTGTTCCCGACCCTGATGGTGCTGCCGAGCGTCGACGCGGTCGCCTACTACGTGGCCTATCCCGAGGGGCCCGAGCAGACGCGGGTGATGGTGCGGGTGTGCGTGCCGGATGAGTCGGCGGCGACGGACGCGCGCGGTGACGACCCCGGCGTGACGGCGGCCGCCGACGAGTACGCCCGCAACGTCAAGGCCTTCCTCGATGAGGACAACACGATCTGCCGGCGACAGCAGATCGGCCTGCGCTCCCGTCGCGGAGCGCCGGGGCGCTATTGCAAGCACGAGTCGCTGACGCGAATCTTCGACCAGTGGGTGGCCGACCGCGCGTACGGGCCGGGGTCGTAGGCGCCCCGATGCGCAGCCTGTCCGTCGCGATTCACGACCGGCGCGATGCCGCGGCGCTCGGCGTCGTCGATTTCGGCGGCTGGGTGGCGCCGGCGATGGAGCTGATCTACGAGCAGGGGACGCCCGCCTTCCGCGGGCAGTGGCCACGCATCGAGGCGATGCTCGAACTGGCGGCGCTGCGACCCGGACGGGGGGATTGGCCGCATCCCTCGTTGGCGCTTCCGGCCGTAGCGGCGCGACCGGCGCGCCACGATCCGTGGCGCCTGTCCGACCAGGACCCGCTCGTGGCACCGGGGTCGCCGGTCGTCGCCGGGGTGCTGCACGACAATCCCGCCGGGCGGGTGGCCGCGCTCCAGGCGGCAGGCGTGGCCCTGCAGCTGATCAGCCCCGGGCCGTCGCTCGACGCCTGCGTGCGCCTCCCCGCGAACCTTGCCGCGGGAGTGTTCGCCGCCTACAACCGCTACGTGGTGGATTACTGCCGCGAGGATCCGCAGCGCCTCGGCGCGGTGCTCCAGCTGCACGGCAGCGAGCCGAGCTTCTCGGCGCAGGAGGTGGCCGAGTTGCGCGGAGAACCCTCGGTGCGGGCGGTCAGCCTGTGCCTGGCCGTGCGCATCGCCCCCGACGACCGGCAGTTCGACCCCCTTTGGCAGGCGCTGCAGGACGCCGACCTGCCGCTGCTGCACCGTCCCTCGTTCTGCGCCCGCGTCTGGAGCCCGGGCCGGTTGCTCTCCTACCTGCACGGCTCCGGCGTGCTCGAGCGCTTTCCGGGACTGCGCGTGGGCCTGACCGCTGGGGAGTCCGAGCGCTCGGGGTCAGACCTCTCGCGCTCGATCTCCCGGGCTGTTGGGGGGCCCGGCGAGCTCGGATCGCGCCTGTTCGCCGTCGCGAGCTCACCCGAGCTCGAGGCCGGCTGCGACTGCGCGGACGGCATGCTGTGGGCGTCGGACTTCCCGTTGCGGGGCTCGCTCGAGGCGGAATTGCAACAGGTGCGCCGCCTCCTCGGCGGCGGCGCGCAGAGCGCGCTCGTGGCGTCGCCGCGCCGGTTCCTGGCCGGCGGCATCGAGCCGCCAGAATAGGCCGATGCGAGCAGTGAGCGGCACCCTGCGCCGACCGGCCCTCCGGGCTCCGCGGGCGCCGCCACCGGACAGGCCACGCGCCGACCCGCGCATGCTGGTGCGCGCGGTGAGCGTCGTCATGTTCGTCGACACGATGCTCTTCGCGGTCATCGCGCCGCTGCTGCCCGGGCTCGCGCACGAGCTGCACCTGTCGAAGGCGTCGGCCGGGCTGCTGACCGCAAGCTACGCGATCGGCATGCTCGTGGCGGCGCTGCCCTGCGGCGTGCTCGCCGCGCGGGTGGGTCCGCGGCCGACGATGATCGCCGGCCTCGTGCTGCTCGCCGCCTCGACCGCGGCCTTCGGGTTCCTCCACGACGCTGTGGCCCTCAACCTCGCCCGCGTCGCCGAGGGTGCCGCCGGCGCGTGCTCGTGGGGTGGCGGGCTGGCGTGGATCGCGGACGAGACGCCGGTCGATCGGCGGGGGGCGCTGATCGGCTACGCGACGGCGGCGGCGATCGCCGGATCGTTGTTCGGCCCGGTCGTCGGCACGGTGGCGATCGCCACCGGGCGGGCCCCGCTGTTCGGCGCATTGGCGCTCGGGACGCTCGTCGTCATCGTGCCCATCTGGCGGATGCCCTCCACCCACCGCCGCTCGACCCAGGGGCTGCGCAGCGTCGCGGCCGCCTGCCGCCGACCGGCGGTCATCGCGGCCATCTGGCTGATGGCGCTGCCGGCCATCGGCTCCGGGGCCATCAACGTGCTCGGGCCGCTGCGCCTGCATCGGTTCGGCGCGCCGGCGGCGGCGATCGGCGCGACGTTCCTCATCGCCGCGGCGGTGGCTACGGTGATCGCGCCGGTGGCCGGGCGCTTCTCCGATCGGCACGGCCGCCTGGCACCGCTGCGGCTCGGGCTCGCGAGCACCGCCGTCACCCTCCTTTTCTTCACCGCTCCGGGCGATGCCGTGCTGCTCGCGGTGGTGATCATCGTCGCCTCGGGGACGCTTGGCCTGTTCTGGGCCCCGGCGATGGCGATGCTGTCCGATTTCGCGGAGGCGACCGGGCTCGAGCAGGGCCTCGCCGCCGCGCTGACGAACATCGCCTGGGCCGGGGGCCAGGTCATCGGAGCGGGCGGCGGCGGTACGGCGGCGAAGCTCGGAGGCGACGGGCTGCCGATGGCGATCATCGCCGGGTTGTGCGCGGCGACGCTGCTCGGGATCGTCGCCGCACAGCGTTTTCGTGCTCGGCGGCGTGCGCGCGACCGACGGCCGGTCGCCGCGGGCTGAGATGAACGGGGTCTACGACGTGATCGTCGTCGGGGGCGGCGCATCCAGGGGTGCCGGAGTCCTGGCCGGCGGCTACCACGCCTGGCCGTGGTGTGCGACGAGCTCGGGTTGTGGCGCTGGTGGCCGCCGCCGAGCTTCTCCGGCATGGACCGGTAGGACGGACTCGATCGCGCCAGACCGCCCAAGCCGGCGCGACCGATCGCCGAGCGGGCAAGGCGCCGACCCCTAACCCGCGAGCAGCTCGCGCACGAGCCGGTCGAGCGCGAGCACACCGGCCTCGATGTGCTCGCGGCGGCTGTCCTCGACGCGGTTGTGGGAGATGCCGCCCAGGGACTGCACGAACAGCATCACCGCGGGCACGCCGGCGCGGGCGACCATCGCCGCGTCGTGCAGCGCACCGCTCGGCAGCACCGCGCAATCGCCGGTGATCGCGCGCACGCAGCGCCCCGCCGCCTCGACCAGGCGCGCGTCGAACGGCACGGGCTCGACCTTCTGCAGCAGGTTCCAGTGCACGGGCGTGCGCTCCTCGGCGGCGATCGCCTCCGCCGCCGCGCGGGCGGCGTCGAGCATCCGCGCGAGCGCCGCGGCGTCGCGATGGCGCTGGTCCAGCGTCAGCTCGACGCTGCCCGCGATCGCCGTGGGGATGCCCGGCTCGGCGGCGATGGCGCCGACCGTGGCCACGCCACCGTGCTCGACCGCGCCGGCGCGGGCGGCCAGGAGGAGCCGTGCGGCGGCGGCGAGCGGGTCGCGACGCGCGGGCATCGGGGTTGAGCCGGCGTGTGACGCGCGGCCCTCGAAGTGGACGTGATGGCGCTCGGCGCCGGCGACGGCGTCGACGACGCCGAGCGCCAGCCCGGCCTGCTCGAGCACCGGCCCCTGCTCGATGTGCAGCTCGACGTAGCCGACCACGTCGCGCAGGCGCGCGGCCGCGCGCGGCATCGCGTCGAGCTCCACGCCGTGCTCACGCAGGGCGTCGGGCAGCGCCACGCCGGCCGCATCGCGCAGGCCGCGGACCTCCTCGGGAACGAGCAGCCCAGAGGCCGCGCTGGAGCCGAGCAGGCTGCGGCCGAACCGCGCACCCTCCTCGTCGGCCCAGTCGACGAGCCGGACCGTCCGCGGCGGCGTCCGCACCGCCGCCAGGGCACGCAGCACCTCGAGCGCACCGACGACACCGAGGGAGCCGTCCAGCCAGCCGCCATCGGGCACGGAGTCCAGGTGGCTCCCGATCACGAGGGCGCCCGGATCCGCGCCGGCGAGCTCCGCCCACAGATTGCCCGCCTCGTCGATCTGCACCTCGACCGGCAGCGAGGACAGCTGCTCGCGCAGCCAGTCGCGGGCGCGCGCCCAGGTCGGCGTCCAGGCGACGCGCTGCGCGCCGGCGTCGGTGCCGGTCAGCTCGCGCAGCCGCCGCAGGCCGGCGAGCGCCCGCTCCGCATCGGCAGAGGGCGGATCGTCGGCTTCGCCCACCGGGTCGGCCACGGACATCGGTGAAGCCGAGGTTAGCCGGCAGGCTCGCGGCGCAGGTCCTGGCACGCGCAGTGCAGCCCGCCTCCGGCGAGGGTGAACTGGTCGAAGTCGATCGCGGTGACCTCGAGGCCCTCCGACCGCAGGCGCTCGTTGACCGTCGCGTTGGCGACGATCGACAGCACGCGACCGCCGCCCAGCGAGACGACGTTGCCGCCGAGGGTCATGCACTCGCGGTAGCTGATGGGGATCCAGGTGATCCCGTGACTGCGCAGGAAGTCGAGCACGTAGCTCTCCAGGGCGTCCTCGCAGACGAGGGCAAGGCGATCCGCGAGCATGACGAGGGCGGTGTCGAGGTGCACGAACTGGGGTGGCAGCGCCACCGTCAGCGCCTCCCACCCCTGCTCGGCGAGCCAGCCGGCGACCTGCTCGGCGCCGGCCTTGGTCGAGCGCGCCCCCGAGTAGCCGAGCGCCGCGACGCCCGGCGCCAGGATGGCGAAGTCGCCGCCCTCGAAGTGATCCGCGGTCACCCACTTCCAGACCGGAATCTCCCGGCCCGCGTAGAAGCCCGCCACGACCGCGTAGTCGCGGCGCCGCGGCGGCGTCTGGATGCTCGTCACGACGGGGCCCCAGGGGGTCATGAAGCTCGAGTCGCGGGCGAACACGCTGCTCGGCAGACCCTCGTCGGCATCGAGGAAGTGGCAGCGAACGCCGGCGGCGTCATAGGCCTCGACCATCTGGCGGTGCTGCGTCAGCGCCCGCTCGCGGTCGAAGCGATAGCCCTGGCGCTCCATGTTGGCGAACATCGTCTCCGACATCGCGTTCAGGTGCACCCAGCGGAAGCTGTCGGGGCGCCCGAGCAGCACGTCGGTGAGCACGCCGGTGTGGCTGTCCAGGCCCCAGGCGACGGCCGCGTCGTGTGTGGCCGACATCGCCCGCCCTCAGCCGGCGACCCGGGCCGCGTCGGCGACCTCGGGGCGGACGAGCGCCAGCTCGGGGACCGGCTCGGTGTAGTACGGGACCGATTCGCGGCGCGGGGTCCAGGCCCCGCTGCGCTCCAGCTCGCGCACATGCGCGGCGATCTCGCCGAGGCTCGCCACCCACACGTCCCCGCGCTCGAGCACGCCCTCGAGGAAGGCGCGCACCCGGCGCAGCCGCGCTGGGCGGCCGGATACGAACGGGTGCCACACGCCGATCCACATGCCGCCGAGCTCGTAGGCGGCCTCGAAGTCGGCCTGGAAGACCTCGAAGGCCCG
Organism: uncultured Solirubrobacterales bacterium; assembly: GCA_963710725.1. GTDB lineage: Bacteria > Actinomycetota > Thermoleophilia > Solirubrobacterales > Solirubrobacteraceae > CAVQBJ01. The sequence goes on from CAVQBJ010000002.1 coordinate 286,657, forward strand.
GTCCGGCGAGCGGATCGGCATGAGGTAGTCGTAGTCGAAGTTCTGCACGTACTGCGCCCAATCGTCGGACGAGTTGTCGACCGGCAGCTCGACGAGCTCGCCGCCCGGCGTGTCGAGCACGTATGGCACGTCGTCGCCCATCAGGCTCGAGTCGTACTGCAGCCCGGCGCGGGCCAGCAGCTCCGGCGTGGCCGAGGAGAAGCTGAACAGCGGCGCCCGCCAGCCGGCCGGTCGCACGCCCGCGGCCGCCTCGGCCGCGGCGATCGTGCGCGCCAGCAGCTCCTCCTCCACCTCCGCGGGCATCTCGTAGGAGAGCTCGTGCAGATAGCCGTGGATGGCGAGCTCCTGGCCGCCCTCGACGACCGCGGCCGCCACGTGCGGGTAGCGCTCGATGCACCAGCCCGGGAAGAAGAACGTCTGGCGCAGCCCGAGCTCTCCGAACATGGCCACGATGCGTGGCACGGCGATCTGGTCGTAGCGCCCCCAGGACTGCGCATTGAGCCGCCGGTGCCCGTCGCGCGGATGCATGAGGTGCAGCTGGCTGTCGGAGTCGACGTCGAAGCTGATCGCCACCGCGCAGCGCTTGCCCTCGGGCCAGCTCGGCGGGTTGACGAGCACTACTCGAGCACCTCGACGGCCATGTCGGTCGGGCCGCCGGGCTGGAAGGCGACGATGTCCTGCGGACAGGCCGACAGGACGACGATCCCGTCCATCAGCATCTCGAAGGTGGCGGCGTCGCCCGGCTGGCTGGTGCACTCGTCGAGCAGCAGTCGCTCGTTGTCGTGGACGCAGAAGCCGGCGAACACGTTGATCGGTTGCGGGGCGAAGGTGACCGGCAGCTCCTGCTTGCGGGCCTCGATGAGCAGGTTGCCCTCGCAGGACGCGTGACCGGGCTCGGCTCCGAGCAGCTCGTAGCGGGCGCTGTCGCAGGCGGCCACCAGGCAGTCGTGGCGACCCGGGGAGGTGTCCTCCACGAAGCGCAGGATCGGGCGCCGGCGGGCGGTCACGAACGTCCAGCCCACCCGCGGGTAGATCTCCCCCATGTGCACACGCGTGTGCTGGGCGCTGAGCGGCTCGGTGGGGTCTTCGGCGCAGAAGACCCACAGGTCGGCGCACTGCCCGCCATCCACGTCGATGACGCGGAAGCTCTGGCCGGCCGACAGCCGGCCGCTCCAGCCCGTCCGCGCCGGAATCGGTATGAGCGTCTCGCTGAGCATGCCCGGCGATCATCCGCACCCGGCGCAGACGTGGCCAGGGACCGTCTCCACATACAGGGTGGTGGGCCTTTGGCCCTCCGGTCCATAGGCGCGCCGCCGAAGCGGCGGTTGACTGGACCTGGTGACCGAACTCGCCCGTGCCGACGCGATCGCGCAGGCCGCCCTCGTGCACACGGGTGAGCTGACTGCCACCGAGCTGACCGAGGCGGCGATCGAGCGCGTCGAGCGGCTCGATCCGCTGCTCGGCTTCCTCGTCGAGCCGCTCTTCGAGCCGGCGCTCGCGGCCGCGCGCGACCTAGACCGCGTCCCGGCTCCGCTGGGGCCCCTCGGCGGGGTCCCGATGCTCGTCAAGGACCACCTGGCCACGATCGCAGGCGTGCGCCACACGGAGGGGTCCGTCTTCCTGCGCGACCACGTCGCGGCCGAGGACTCCGAGCTCGTGCGTCGCTACCGCCGGGCCGGCCTGATCTTCATCGGCACCGCCTCGACGCCCGAGTTCGCGCTGCTGTCGACGACCGAGCCGGTGCGGTACGGGGCCACGAGGAACCCGTGGGACGCGGCGCTCACCCCGGGCGGCTCGAGCGGGGCGTCCGCCGCCGCCGTGGCCGCCGGCGTCGTCCCGCTGGCGCACGGCAACGACTCGGGCGGATCCCTGCGGATCCCGGCCTCCTGCTGCGGCGTGTTCGGCTTCAAGCCCTCACGGGCCCGCAACTCGCTCGCGCCCTACGGCGACCTCGGAGCGATCTGGGTGGAGCACGTCATCACCCGCTCGGTGCGCGACAGCGCCGCGACCCTCGACGCGACGTGTGGCCCGGTGCCCGGCGACCCCTACGCCGCCCCGCCGGCCGACGGTTCGTTCCTGCAGCGAGCCGAGGCCGAGCCGGGCCGGCTGCGCGTGACGTTCAGCGTCGCGGCGCCCAGCGGCGGGCCGGTCGCGCCCGAATGCGAGCACGCCGCGCGCGGGGCGGCGGAACTCTGCGAGCAGCTCGGCCACGAGGTTTCAGAGGCCGCGCCCGACGTCGACTGGGCCACCGCCGAGGTCGCCTTCCTCGGCCTGTTCGCGGCCAGCTGTGCCGCCTGGGTGGACGGGTGGGCCGCCCGGCTGGGGCGCAGACCGGGGGACGGCGAGCTCGAGCCGTTCACGCGGGCCCTCGCCGCGCGGGGCCGTGCCCTCAGTGCCCCCGAGCTGCTTTCGGCCGTGGCATGCCTCCAACAGGTCGGTCGGTCCGTCGCGCGGTTCTTCGAGCACTGCGACGTGTGGCTCACGCCGACGCTCGCGCAGCCGCCCGTGCCGCTGGGCTACTTCGACCCTCCCGCGCCGCCGGGCGATCCGCTCGATGTGCTCCGGCGGGACGCCCGCTTCACGCCGTTCACGTGGATCGCGAACGCCACCGGTCAGCCCGCCGCCTCCCTGCCGCTGCACTGGACCGACGACGGGCTGCCGATCGGCGTGATGGCGGCGACCGGTCTCGGCGACGACGGTACGCTATTCGCGCTGTCCGCGCAGCTCGAGCGTGCGCGCCCCTGGGCCGAGCGCCGACCGCCGCTCGATGCCGCCGCGCCCGCCTGACCGTCCGCGCTCGCCCGCTGTTGCTGTCAGGCCGGCCCGAGCGCCCCCGCGTGCGCCCCGAGCGCGTCCATCACGACGCGCGTGGCGATGCCCGCGGTGAGGCTCGACGACTCCAGGCTCGGAGCCGTCTCGACGACGTCCAGGCCGGCGAGACCGGACCGCGAGAGGCCGCGCACGAGCGTGAGCAGCTCCCGGGCGGTCAGCCCGGCGGTGGTCGGGACCGAGGTGCCGGGCGCGAAGGCGCCGTCGAGGCTGTCCACGTCGACGGTCAGGTAGATCCCGCCCTCGGTGCCGCCGGCGATCGCCAGGGCGCGCTGCAGGGCGGCGGCCACGCCGTCCTCCCAGATCTCGTCGATCCAGATCACGGTGATGCCGCGCTCGCGGCAGTACTCGATCTCCGCGCGCGGGTTCATCCAGCCAGACATGCCGATCAGGACCGTCCGCTCGGGCGCGAAGCCGGCGTCGAGCGCGCGGGTGATTGGGCAGCAGTTCGACAGCTCCTCGCCGCCGACGTCGAGCGCCGTGTCCAGATGCGTGTCGAGGAGGACGAGCCCGGCCTCGGCGACGCGCTCGGCGACCGCCCGCACGGCGGGGATGGTTACCGAGTGGTCGCCGCCGAGCGTGACCGGCAGCGCCCCGGCATCAAGGATCTGGCCGATCGCGGCCTGCGCGATCTCGAAGCTGCGCTCCGGATTGCCGGGCACGACGTGCGCGTCGCCGCAATCCACGAGCGTCAGAGCATCGAGCAGATCGAAGTCCCAGGTGGCGTTATAGGACAAGAACTGCGTCGAGGCGATCTCGCGGATCCCGCGCGGCCCGTAGCTGGCCCCGCTGCGCCCGACCGCCATCGAGTCCCATGGGATCCCGTAGATCGCGGCCTGCGCACCGTGGCCGCGCAGCAGCTCGGCATCCGGTGCCACGTGGGGCACGCGCAGGAACGTACCGGCCAGGCCGGCGTGCAGCACGCTCGCCCACATGGTCGCGTCGGGCGTCTTTGGGGTGTCGGCCATGCCGGGGACAGTGTGCGCCGGTTGCAAGCGTGGCGATATGGACCATCGGGCACACCGTGCTCGACCGCCGGTCCCTTGGTGGCCGCCGTCGCGACGGCGATCATCGCCGCCGGTGGGATCGGTACTTGTCACGGGTGGCAGCGGCTTCCTCGGCCGTCACCTCGTCGCGCGCCTCGCCGCGGCGGGCGAGCCGGTCGTCAGCTACAACCGCGATCACACCGACCACGCCGACCCGCTGGTCACCCCGGTGCAGGGCGAGCTCTACGACGTCGGGCGGCTCGTGCGGACCTGCGACGAGCACGGGGTCGACCGAATCGTGCACACCGCCGCGATGTCGCACCCCGGCGTTTCCTTCGAGATGCCGGTGGGCACGTTCGCGGCCAACGTCGATGGCACGCTCCAGCTCTTCGAGGCGGCGCGGCTGGCCAGCGTCGCGCGGATCGTCAGCTTCTCCTCCGAGGCGGTGTTCGGCAACCACTCCGGCCCGATCGACGAGGACAGCGCCTTCAGTCCCGATTCGCCCTATGCCGTCTCGAAGGTGACCGGCGAATTGCTGGCCGGGGTCTACAACCGTCACTACGGGCTCGACATCATCTCGCTGCGCCCGACCGAGCTCTACGGCCCGGGCAACCGCATGCCGTCGGTCGTCTACGAGCTGGTGCGGGCGGCGGTCGACGGGCGGTCACTGCGCATCGAGGCCGGCGGATCACACCGCTTCGACCTCGTGCACGTCCGCGACGTGGCGCTCGCCGCCGAGCTCGCGCTCGGGTTGGAGGCTCGCCGGCGCGACGCGTTCAACGTGTGCGCGGGCGTGCGCTCGGGGCTGCGCGAGGTCGCCGAGGCGATCGTGGCGATCGTGCCCGGAGTGGACCTGCAGATCGGCCCGGGGCCGGTGACGGGGCATTACGCCCAGGGGCCGTGGGAGACGGCGATCGCCGCCGAGGAGCTCGGCTATCGCGCCGAGTGGGATCTCGCGCGCGGCCTGGCCGACTATGTGCAATGGCTCCGTACTCATCCCTGGTGAATGTGCTGACCGAACACTCTCGGCGCCACGCGGCCAGAAGCGGCTGGGCCATTTAGACCACCGGTCCGATGCACTTGTGCCGTCGGTCCGTGTTCGGGGCAGGTCGCGACGAGTACCTTGCCCCGCGACATGGCAGACACTCAGACCAAGGTCGACCAGCCGCCGGCCCCCGCGGCCGCGTCCGGGCAGACGCTCTTCGCGCGCCAGTCCAGCGGCCTCGTGCGCGAGATCTCGCTCGGTTCCGCGATCGCGCTGAACGTCTCCTTCATCAGCATCGTCTACGGCATCATCGGCGTCACGCTGGTGCCGCTCGCCTTCCCGGGCGCGAGCCTGGCCGGGAGCGTGATCGTCTGCACCGTGCTGTGCCTGCCGCCCTACCTGATGTACTCGTACTTCTCGCGGGCGATGCCGCGTTCGGGCGGGGACTTCGTGTTCGTGAGCCGCGGGCTGCATCCGTGGGTGGGCCTGGCGGCCTCGGTCAACGGGACCCTCTGGTACATGTTCGCGATCACCTACGCCGCTTTCAGCACGATCCAGTCCGCGCTGTCGGGCACGCTGGCGTCGGTGGGAACGCTGTCGGGGAACCACACGCTCGTGACCTGGTCCACCGACGTCCTCAAGCACGGCTGGACGCTCGGGCTCGGGCTCGCCGTCATCTTCGTCATCTACGCCTGCGTCTGCGTGCGCCTGCACACGACGCTCGCCATCACGCGCTGGATGTTCTATTTCGTGATTGCGGGGACGGTGCTCGCGGCGGCCGTGCTCCTCTTCAGCTCCCGCGCGGACTTCATCTCCGGGGTGGCCAAGGCCGGCGGTAGCTACAAGGGCATCATCGCCGCCTCGTACAAGGCGGGCTACACGGGACACTCGAGCTTCAGTCTCGGCAAGACCATCCTCGCCGCGTCGGTTCCGTTCTACGCGCTCGGATTTGGCATCGCCACCGCCTACGTCGGCGGCGAGGTGCGGGGCGGCAAGGACATCGCCACCCGCGGCAAGTTCTACTCGCTGCTGCTGGGCGGCGCGGCCATGACGATCATCTACGCACTGGCCGGCAGCCGCATCGGCTACGACTTCCTCGGTGGATCGACGCTGCTGTCGAACTCCGCGAGCAGCGCCTACACGTTGGGTGCGCCGTCGAACCTCTTCTTCTACGTCGGGCTGATGTCGCACTCCACGGTCATCGCGGTCCTCCTCGGCCTCGCCTTCCTGGCCTCCGCCATCGCCGTGGCCATACCGGCCTACCTCATCTCCTCGCGGGCGCTGTTCGCCTGGTCGTTCGACCGCTTCCTCCCCGACAGCCTCAGCGAGGTCAACGAGCGCACCCGGGCTCCGCTGCGCGCCAACACGATCGCCACGGTGGTCGCGGTGATCATGCTGATCGTGGTCGTGTTCAGCTCGGCCTCGTTCGCCATCGCGATATCGAGCACCGAGATCCTCGGCCTCATCCTCACCTTCATCGTGGTGTCGGTGGCGGCCATCGCCTTCCCGTATCGGCGCCGCTCGATCTACCAGGGCTCGCCGATCGAGCGCTCGATCGCCGGGATACCGGTCATCACGCTTGTCGGCGTCGTGTCGCTCGCGGTCTACACCCTCTTCGCCCTCGCGATCGCCGGAACGAGCGGCCTGGCCACCGTGAACGGCCGCACCATCAACACAGGGCTCTATGCCCTCATCCTCTTCGTGGTCCTCGGCATCGTCGCCTACCCGATCATCTACCTGTTCAACAAGCGCCGCGGGCTCGACATCTCGCTGGCGTCGCGCGAGCTGCCGCCCGAGTAGACGTGGGTCTATTCGGGCGAAAGGGCGGCGGAGGTCACAAGCAGACTCGGATCTTCTTCGCCACCGACATTCACGGTTCGGAGCGCTGCTTTCGCAAGTGGCTGAACGCGGGGCCGGTGTACGGAGCCAACTGCGTCGTCCTCGGCGGCGACATCACCGGCAAGTCGCTGGTGCCGCTGTGCCAGGTGAACTCCCACTGGGAGGGCGAGGTCGGCGGACGGTCGGTCACGGCCGAGGGCGACGAGGAGTTGCAGGCGCTGGTGCGCAAGATCGCCGACAAGGGGTCCTACGCCCGGCTGTCGACGCCCGACGAGCGCGAACAGCTGACGAGCGACCCGGCCGCCTTCGAGAAGGCGTTCGCCGAGGCCATCCGCGACCGCGTCCAGCAATGGGTGGAGCTGGCCGACAAGCGGCTGGCGGACAGCCCGATCGACTTCTACGTGATGCTCGGCAACGACGACGACGAGGAGCTCGCGGCCATCCTGCGCTCGTCGAGCAAGCTGCGCTACGCCGAGGGCGGCATCGTGAAGCTCCCGGGTGACCACGAGATGGTCTCGGTCGGCTATTCGACGCCGACGCCGTGGAACACCCCGCGCGAGTGCTCCGAGGAGGAGCTCGCCAAGCGCATCGACGAGGTCGCCCACGGCCTGGAGCGACCCGAGACCGCGGTCCTGAATCTGCATTGCCCTCCGCGCGACACGAACCTCGACCAGGCCCCGCAGCTCGACGCCGACCTGCGCCCGGTCGTCACCCCCGGTGGCTACGCGGTGATGTCGGTCGGCGCGATGTCGGTGCGCAAGGCGATCGAGAACTCGGGCGCGGCCCTCGGACTGCACGGGCACGTGCACGAGTCACCCGGAGGGCAGGAGATCGGGCGAGCCACCTGCGTCAACCCGGGCTCGGAGTACGCCGAGGGCGTCCTGCGCGGGGCAATCGTCGATCTCACCGCCGACGGTGAGGTCAAACGCTGGCAGATCACCCAGGGATGACCGAGCTCATCGACGAGGGCATGAGCTTGACGCAGGCGGCCGACGCGGCCGGCCTGAAGCTGCGGCTGCTCGGCGGCGTCGGCGTGGTGGCGCATTGCCCGAATGCGCTGGCCGGGCAGGCCCATCGCGAGATCGCCGACATCGACGTGGCCATCACGCGGCGCGACGCGCGCAAGCTCGCCGCTTTCCTGGAGAGCCGCGGCTACACGGCCGAGACCCGCTTCAACGCCATGCACGGCGACACGCGCATGATCTTCCACGGGCCGCAGGGCAAGCTCGACGTGTTCGTCGGCTCCTTCTCGATGTGCCACGCGCTTGACATCGACGACCGGCTCGCGCTCGACTTCCCGGCGCTGACCGCGACTGACCTGCTGCTGACGAAGCTGCAGATCGTTGAGCTGAACGCCAAGGACGCCCACGACGCGTCGGTGCTGATGACCGAGCACGAGCTCGGCGAGGGCGACGGCGACCACATCGACACCGCCTACGTGGCGCGCCTGACCGGCGACGACTGGGGGCTGTGGCGCACCGTGACCGCCACGTTGCAACGGCTCGGGGAGCTGCATCCGCCGGTCGCCGACCGCTGCCGGGCGCTCGGTGACGCCCTGCAGAGAGCGCCGAAGTCGCGGCGCTTCAAGCTGCGCGCGCGCGTCGGCGAGCGCGTGCAATGGTACGAGCTGCCCGAGGAGACGGGAATCGCGTAGCGCGCCAGGCGAGCCGGCGCCGCCGCTCAGAACAGCGTCAGGTAGCGCCGGCGCTCCCACTCGCCGACCTCGGCGTGATACTCCTCCCACTCGCGCCGCTTCATGTCGATGTAGGCGGCCACGAACTCGGGCGGGAAGACCTCGTAGGTGAGCGGGTCCTCGGCGAAGGCCTCGATGGCCTCGAGCAGGTTGCGCGGCAGCCGCGACGCGCCCTCGGACGGCGCCTCGCCGTAGGCGCGCTCGACCGTCGCCTCCCCCGGGTCCAGGCCGGCCTCGATGCCCTCCAGGCCGGCGGCGAGCATCATCGCGGCGGTCACGTACGTGTTCGCGGCCGAGTCGACGGCCCGGTTCTCGATCGCGGGCCGGTTGGCGGGCAGGCGCAGCATGCACGAGCGGTTGTTGAACCCGTACGCGGCCCAGATCGGCGCCCAGGAGACCTCCCCGCGGGACAGCTCCGGGGTGAGTCGCTTGAACGAGTTGACCGTCGGCGTGGCCACGGCGGCCAGCGCGGCGGCGTGGCGGATGAGCCCGCCCGCGAACGCGTAGGCATCGCGGCTCCAGCCGGCGCCGCGAGGGTCCTCCGCGGAGCGGAACGTGTTGGCGCCGGTCTCGAGGTCGGTGAGGCTCATGTTGAAGTGCGCACCCGAGCCCCACGCCCCCGACCACGGCTTCGGCATGAAGGTGACGGCCAGCCCGCTCTCCTTGGCCACCTGCTTGGCCATGAGCCGGAACAGGGTCAGCCGGTCGGCCATCTCGAGCACCGGGGCGTGGGCGAAGTCGAACTCCACCTGTCCCTCGCCGCCCTCGGCGTCGAAGCTGAACACGCCGAAGCCGGTCTCGGTCATGTAGCGCACCATGGGGTCGAGGAACGGCATGAGGTCGAGCGAGACCTCGAGGTCGTAGGCCGGGGTGGGCCACAGGTCGCCACTCGGCGCGATCGGCTGCTGGCGGCCGCTCGCGGCGTCGAGCGAGTCGGCGCGGAACACGTAGATCTCGGGCTCCACGCCGAGCTCGAAGCAGACTCCGCGCGCGGTCGCGCGCTCGATCTGGCGCTTGAGGATCGAGCGCGTGCACAGCTCGAACGGCTCGGTCCCGGCGTACAGCAGGTCGGCCGCCATCCACGCGAAGCGCCGGTCCCACGGCAGCACGCGCAGGCTGGTCGGGTCGGGCAGGGCGACGCATTCATCCTCTTCGGGCGTCATCTGGCCGAGATCGCCGAGCCCGCGCGGGGTGTAGCGCTCCGATCCGGAGACGAGGCCCGAGAAGTGGTCGATCGGGACGATCTTCCCCTTCGCCCGGCCCTGGATGTCGATCCAGGTGCCGACGGCGTATTGCACTCCCTCGCCGACCAACTGCTCGACCAGCGCCTCGGTGTCCTGCTCGTTGCGCTCGACGGTGCTCATCTGCGGCTCTCCTCTCGGCGTGGGATGGGTCCCTGCAGGCTCGTGAACGACGTCGTGCCCGCGCGCCCGAGCGGTGGCTCCTCGGCGCGACCGCGCTGCGCGCGTGCGGCGATCTCGGCCACGACCGCCTCGAGCAACTCCTCGCCGAGCTCGCGGGTGGCCTCCGAAGGGCGGCCGGTGACGCCGTTCGTCGAGAGCGACGACGCGTTGTATCGGAACACGAGGTCCTCCGTGCGGTCGGGGTCGTCGGCGCCGGCGAGCTCATCGAGGCGCACGAGCTCGGGGGCCACGGCTAGCATCAGCGAGGTCTCGGCGCGGTTGGCGTGGAGGTCCTCGGCGTCGGTCACCGTCTGCGCCGTGACCGCCGGCGACGCCTCCCACCAGTTGACGATCCCGGTCTGCAGGTCGGGTCGCAGCAGGCGCAGGTGGTCGGTGGCGCTCAGCAGCGCCGGGCTGTTGCCCATGTGGGCGTTGACGAACAGCAGCCTGGTCAGCCCCGACGTGGCTGACCACTCGGCGTACTGGCGGACGACGGCGATCAGGATCTCCGGCGACAGCGACAGGGTCCCCGGGAACGCGGTCCCGTGCCCGAAGCTGCAGCCGAGCGAGATCGGCGGCATCACGAGCGCGTCGCTGCGGGCCCCGGCGCGGTCGCACAGCGCCGAGGCGACGATCGTGTCGGTGCCGGTGGGCAGGTGCGGCCCGTGCTGCTCGATCGCCCCGACCGGTACGAGGCCGACCTCTGGCTCGGCCGCGAGCGCCGCGCCGATCTCGGGCCAGGCCATCTCGCTCCAGCGCCGCGGCGATGCGTCGGACATGCTCATCGGCCGAGGTAGGCCGGCCAGCTGCCGTGGTCGGAGATGTCCGGCGCGCCCTCGGTGGCGACGGGTTCGCAGAGGAAGCCGAGCAGTCGCCGGCCGTCGTCGAGCTCGACCCGCCCGAGGGTCATCGGCGATGCGATGGCGGCCGCGAAGCGGCCGAGTCCCGCCGGGGGCAGCGTCCATATCTCGCCCTCGATCGAGGCTCCCTGTCCGGCGACGCGCACGAGTCCGGGTTTCGCGGGCACGGTATCGAGGGCGAGCAGCCGATAGCGCGATGCCGTGCGCACCGTCGCGATGTAGCGCGCCCCCGCGGCGGTGAGCTCGCCGGCCAGCGGCTGGCCGCGGCGATGCGCACCGACGACGAGCAGCTCGAGCCCCGCGGCCGGCTCCGGCCACGGCTCCCCGTCGCGCCGAGCGGCGATGTCGGCGATCACCGCGTCGTGGAAGGCGGGAGCGAGCAGCTGGACGCCGAACTGACCGCCGTCGGCCTCGCCCGCCGGCAGCGCCAGGGCGCAGAGGTCGAGGAGGTTGGCCGGCGTCGTGTAGCGCCCGAGGCGCCCATTCAACCCGATTGGGTCGGCGGCGACCGCGGCGATCGTCGGCTGGAACGGGGCCGTCGGCGTGAGCAGCGCGTCGACGCCGTGCAGCGCCTCGCGCACCTCGAGTGCGAGACCGGCGAGGCGCTCGCGGTCGGCGACGAGCGCGGTGGCGGGAATGTTCGCGGCCGCGAGCACGAGCGAGGCGACGACCGGGTCGCAGGCATCCGGTTGGGCGGCGATGAACTCGCCGACGGCGGCGTAGCGTTCGGCGATGAACGCGCCGCCGTAGAGGAGCTCCCCGGCGGCGAAGAACGCATCGAGGTCGTCGAGCGTCACGAGCTCGCCGCCGGCGGCGGCGAAGCCGGCGGCCGCGGCGGCAAATGCGGCCGCCGCGTGCGGCGAGAGGTCGTGCAAGTGCCGCGGCGAAGGGACAGCGATGCGCGGCGTCGCGGGCGCTGCGAGCGGCGCGTCCGGTGGCGCCGCACGCGAATGCGGGTCGGCGGGATCGGGCCCCGCGACCACCGCGCTCGCTTCCAGGGCCGGCCCGAGCGAGCGGGCGAGGACGGTCACGCAGTCGAGCGACACGCAGGCGGGCACCACGCCGCGCGTCGGCACGAGCCCGCGCGTCGGCTTCACGCCGACGACGCCCTGGAAGGCGGCGGGCACGCGACCGGAGCCGGCGGTGTCGGTGCCGAGGGCCAGGTCGGCCAGACCGAGTGCGACGGCCACGGCCGAGCCGCTGCTGGACCCGCCCGACACGTACTCCGGCCGGCGGGCGTCGCGAACGGCGCCGTAGGGAGAGCGCGTACCGACGAGCCCCGTGGCGAACTGATCGAGGTTCGTCTTGCCGAGCACGGTCGCACCCGCCGCCTCCAGCCGCTCCACCGCGGGCGCGCTGCGCTCAGCGGTGTACGCGAAGGCGGGACAGGCTGCCGTGGTGGGCAGGCCGGCGACGTCGATGTTGTCCTTCACCGCGAGCGTCCGGCCGGCGAGCGGGCCGGCGCGACCGGGCCCCGCCGCGAGCGCGGCCTCGTCGCGCAGCGAGGTCCAGATCTCGGGCCGGTCGGCCGCCCCGATGCGGCGCAGCGCCTCGGCCGGGCCGGTCGGGCGGGCGGGGGCGCGCACGCTCATGGACGCGACGTGGTGACGACGATTCGCACCGGCGTCGGGTCGAAGCCGTTACACGGGTTGTTGATCTGCGGGCAGTTGGAGACGAGCACGAGCACGTCGCGCAGCGCGCGCAGCTCGACGCTCAGCCCCGGTGCCGAGCGGCCGTCGACGATCCCCAGCGTCCCGTCGCCCTCCACCGGGACGTTCATGAACCAGTTCACGTTCGAGACCAGGTCGCGCTTGGTCAGGCCGTGACGCGCGCCCTCGCGCAGGAAGTTCTCCACGCAGGCATGCTGGTGGCGCGTGTGATGTCCGTAGCGCAGCGTGTTCGACTCCTTCGAGCAGGCGCCGGCGATCGTGTCGTGATGGCCGCACTCGTCGGCGATCACCTCCATAAGCGGCCGGCTCTCGCAACTGAGCAGCACGCTGCCCACGCCGAGGAAGATGCTGCCCTGAGCGGCGATCGTGTCGGGCGCGCTGTAGCGCTCGCTCGTGTCGGCGGCGTCGTAGACGAGGAAGTCGACCGCCTGGTTGCCGCGAAGGTCGGTGATCGCGAGCGTGTCGCCCTCGGCCACGTGACCGCTCCACGGCGCCCGGGCGGGGACTTGGTCGTCGCTGCGCACGCGCCGGCCGACGCCATCAACGACGCTCACGCGATTCCCCGCGCCGCGGCATAGTCGGTGGTGTTGAGCAGAGCGCGCTCGAGTTCCGGCGTGGAGGCCCGGAGGGCGTCGTCGGGCGCGGTGGGGTGTTCGCGCCAGGCGAGGATCTCGAGCGTCGCCACCGTGTAGGCCTCGCGCGGATCGAGCGGGTGCGGCACGTTGGCGACCAGGACGATGAGCGGCAGCTCACAGCGCAGGTCGATGTGCGCCGGCGCCTGTGCGCCGGTGAATTGCAGCGCCCCGTCGGCCGGATCGACGCGGATGCCCTTGAAGAACGAGATCGAGGGCGCGATGTCGCGGGCGTCGAGCCCGTGCTTGAGGCCCGCGAGCAGGAGGAGCTCACGGCCCGCCGGCGTCGGGCCCTCCGGCGCGCCGTCGCCGTATCGCTCGGTGTTGCGCAGCCGCGTGCTCGTGCCGCAGAGCGCGTCGTGGTCGCCGGAGCTGTCCTCCACGATCGTGGCCAGCACGCGGCCCTGGTCGGAGAGCAGCGGGTGCCCCTTCCGGAGATAAGCCTGCCATGGCACCTTGATCGTGTCGGCGACGTTCAGCCGTTCCCACGGCTGGTCGGCGTTGAACAGGAGGACGTGCGCGCAGGCGTCCCCGACGACATCGGTGAGACGCACGCGCGTCCCGCGGGCCAGGACCTTCGACGTGTAGCCGCCCCCGGCGACCGTCTCGGCCCACACGAGGCGCTCAGATCCCACGCCAGCCGGCGGACTCGGCCAGTCGGCTGCGGGCACGGTCGGCATCGCCTCCGCGGCCGCGCCCGCCTGCGCGCGCGCATGCGCTCTCGCCGCGATCGTCGTCGCCGTGCCGGCCGGGCGGTTGCTCACCGGGCGCGAGACCGGCGTGATCCGGCCACCGGATGGCGGCCGACGCGGTGGACGGCGTGCATCCCGGAATGATCGAGCTACGACACGCGCTTGTCATCGGACCGACCGCCCGGTCCGGTCGGACATCTGGTCCAGGGCGGCCGAGGGTGTGGCAGCTCGTGCGCGGCGTGATCTCGTCGACCGAGGTTCAACCCGCCGTCCACTGCCGTGGCCCGGTGAACGCCTCGAGCGGGCCGTCCTGCCACGGCCCTTCATCGTCGTGATCGTCGGCGAGCCAGGCGCGGGCGTCGCGCTGGCCGAGGTCGATGAGCGCGGCGGCGAAGTCGGGGTCGAAGAACAGCAGGCTCAGCAGCTCGGCGTGGTTGTGGCTCACGCCCCCGAGGAGCTCGTTGAGGAGCGCGAGATCGGGGCTGCGCAGGCGCTTCAGACCGCCGTAGCGCTCGGAGAACACGCGTGCGGCGAGCTCGCCGATCGCGCCGCGCTTCTCCGGACCGACGAAGATGTAGGGGATCTGGCGGTAGGGCCCCTTGCCCCGCACCATCCGGTACAGACGTGGCCCGGTCATCTCGGTGCCGGCGAAGAACGCGTTGGTGTTGCCGAGCGTGCGCATGTCCTCGATGAGCGGGTCGACGAGCGTGCCCTCGAGCATCTGGAGCGCGCCGTCGCCGAGATCGGGAGGCGGGAGGTCGTCCGCATCCTCATCGCGCGTCATCACCGGTCCGGCGACCGAGTCGACCGCGACCACGACGAGCCGGTCGGCGCCGAGGTCGAGGGCCGGCTTGATCGGCGTATTGAGCCGTGTGCCCCCGTCGACGTACCACCCGCGGGCGTGCTCCGGCTCGTCGACCTTCACCGGCGGCCACAAAAGCGGTATCGCCGCCGATGCGCCCACGTGCTGGAGGTTGAGGCGCGTCTGCACGTAGGCAACGGCGTGCGAGCGGTGGATGCGGCGCTCGCGCGCACTGTCGACGAACACCACGGTCCGGCCGCTGCGAGCGGAGGTCGTCGCCACGGCCGCAGCCTCGACGCCGCCTTCGTCGATATTGCGATGCAGCTGCCCGATCTCCAGCCATACCGGTAGGTTGTCCCACAGCGGCTTGGGGTCGAGCAGGCTGATGAGTCGCGTGCGGGGGAACGAGAGGAGCTGGCCGGCGAAGCGCAAGAGGTCCACGGGGCCGCTGCGGGTAAGGATCGGTCGCATCACGTCGCCGTGCTTGACCGAGCGCCAGATCGACAGCAACCGCTCGACCTGTTCGCCCACCGGCAGGTGGTGGGTCCCCGCGAGCATCATGGCGTTGAGCGCGCCCACGCTCGTGCCGACGTAGATCGACGGCCGCTGCCCGCGATCGTCGAGCGCCGGCAGGATGACCGACAGGGCCCCTGCCTCGTAGGCGCCGCGGGCCCCACCGCCGGCGAGCACGAGCGCCGTCGCGCCGTCGTCCGCGCCCCCGCGGTCCGTGGCCGGCGTGTCGCTCGGCTGGCCACGCCTGATCGAGCTCGTCTGCTTGCGTCGCTGCTCGGTCACCCGCGCACCCTTTCCTTCGCTCGGCGTGGACACTAGTCCACGGCGCGCGGGCCGGCGCTCAGCGCTTGGTGATGGCGTTGTCGCTCGAGGACATCGCCTCGGCGACCTTGTCGCCGCCGGCTCGGCGAGTGATGCGCGCGGATGTCTCGGGGGCGATGGAGGCGATCGCCACGCCGACGCGCAGGCCGATGGGCGCGACGTCGATCTCGGCGCGGTCCTTGGTGATCGCGGTGATCACCGCTTGCGATACGTCCTCCGGCGCCTTGGTGCCCACTCCCGGGGGAAGCCGGACGCCGCTGTCGGCGAACATGCCGGCATCGCGGATGAAGCCGGGGTTGATGACCGACACGCCGACGCCGGTGTCATGGAGCTCGGCGCGCATCGCCAGCGCGAAGCCGCGCAGACCGAACTTCGTCGCGTTGTACAGCGACGCGGTGGGGGAGGCGGCCTTGCCGCCCACCGAGGAGACGTACACGAGATGCCCGCGACCACGCGCGATCATCGCCGTCACCAGCTCGCGCGTGATCTCGATCGGCGCGCGCAGGTTGACGTCCAGGGCACGGTCGACCTCCTGCTCGCTGAACGAGGTGAGCCGGCCGTTCCCGGGCAGTGCGGCGTTGGCGACGAGCACGTCGACCTCGCCGGCCGATCGCACGAGCTCGCGCACCTGCTCGGCGTCGCTCAGGTCGACGGCCAGCGCCACGGCATCGAGCTCGCGGGCGAGCGGCTCGAGCACCTCGCGGCGCCGACCGGTGAGCACGAGCCGCGCGCCCCGCGCGCGCAGCGCGTGAGCGATTGCGTGTCCGATCCCGCCGGTCGCCCCGGTCAGCAGTACCCGTGTCCCGCTGATCTCCATGCCGCGAGTGTATTCGCCGCGATACTGACTCCGTCATGTCGCGCGCCGCCGGATCGCCGGCCGTCTTCGCCGTCTTCGGACCGACCGCGGTCGGCAAGACGGAGTTCGCGCTCGCGCTCGCGCGGCGGCTGCGGGCGCTCGGACTCGATCCGGTCGCCGTGTCTGCGGATGCGCTTCAGCTCTACCGCGGGCTGGAGGTCCTCACGGGGGTCGCGAGCCCCGCCGAGCAGCGCGAGCTCGAGCACCGGCTGGTCTCGATCGCCGACGTGCGCGAGCGGTCCAGCGCCGGGCGGTTCATGGCGCTTGCCCACGCGGAGATCGACGAGCTGCTCGCGTGCCGCCGGACGCCGATCGTGGTGGGTGGGACCGGTCTCTACCTTCGCGCCGCGCTCGCCGACCTGACGCTGGCGCCGCCGCCGCCGCCGGAGGTGCGCGAGCGCTGGCAGCGCGAGCTGGACCGGCGCGGACCGCAGGCCCTGCACGCCGAGCTCGCCGAGCATGCGCCCGCCGTTGCGGCCCGCATCGCGCCCGCCGATCGCAGTCGTGTCGTTCGGGCGCTCGAGCTGCACGAGCTCGGCGCGCTGCCTGAGCCGCCGCGCGAGTCGGAGTTGTGGACGGCGCGCACGCGCCACCCGACGCGGCTGCTCGGGCTCACGCGACCACGCGACGAGCTCTATGTGCGCATCGACGACCGCGTGGACGCCATGATCGCCGCAGGCGCGGTCGCCGAGGTGCAGGCCGCCGATGCCGCCGGCGCGTCGCCGACGGCGCGCCAGGCGCTCGGCTTCGGCGAGCTGCTCCGTGGTGACATCGACGCCATGAAGCGCCGCACGCGCCGCTACGCCAAGCGTCAGCTGACGTGGATGCGCAAGCTCGCCGACACCGAGCTCGTCGACCTCGGCGGGCGGTCAGGCGACGAGGCGGTGCGCTCGCTTGACATGATCGGGGCGCTCGACGACTCCCCGCTGGTGGCTGCGTCGCGGCACCGCCCCCCGCAGACGGCGAAGGAGCATGAGTGAAGCTCGAAAAGTGGCAGGCGCTGGGCAACGACTACGTCATCGTCGAGGACGAGGCGCTGCCATTTGCGCTCACACCGGCGCGGGCGCACCGGCTGTGCGACGCTCACACCGGGATGGGGGCCGACGGCGTGCTGCTCCTGGCGCGATCGGAGGATCCCCAATACGTGGCGACGCTGCGGATCTTCAACCCCGACGGATCGGAGGCCGAGCTGTCCGGTAACGGGGCCCGCGAGGCGATCATGTACCTGCGCCGCGCCGGGTGGACCGATCGAGACGAGTTCGCCATCCACACGGCCGCCGGACCGATCCGCCCGACGATCACCGGCCCCACGACGTGCCGCGTCGACATGGGTCGCGCCTCGCTCACCTCGCCGGACTACCCGTCGGGACCCGCGGACGGGCGAGGCACGGTGAGCGCCGGCGGGCGCGCGTTCGCGTTCCAGCACGTCTCGATCGGCAACCCGCAGTGCGCGATCGCGCTGGCCGATGCCGATGAGCTGGAGGCGCTCGAGCTCATCGACTACGGACCCGAGATCGAACACAGCGAGCTGTTCCCGCGGCGCACCAACGTCTCGTGGTTCGTCGCGCTCGACGGCAACACCATCCGCACGCGCATCTTCGAGCGCGGCGTCGGCGAGACGCTGTCCTCGGGCACGGGAGCGAGCGGCGCGGCGGTCGCGCACGTGCTGCGGGGCGGCCGCTCGCCGGTGACCGTGCGCCTCGACGGCGGCGAGCTCGTGGTGGACATCGATGACGACCTGAACCTGACCCTCACCGGCTGGGCCGTGCCCGTCTACCGGGCGACGCTCAGCCCCGAATTCCTCGAGGAGCTGCATGCAACCGAGTGAGCGCCTGGAGCGCATCCCGCCGTACCTGTTCGCTGAGCTCGAGCGCAAGATCGCGGCCAAGCGCGCCGCCGGAGTCGACGTGATCAGCCTAGGAATCGGCGACCCCGACACACCGACGTACGCTCCGATCGTGGCCGCCGCGCAGGCCGCGGTCGCCGATCCGAGCACCCACCAGTACCCGAGTAACCGCGGCCGCGCCGAGTTTCGCGCGGCGGTCGCCGCGTTCTACGCCCGCCGCTTCGGCGTGACGCTCGACCCCGAGACCCAGGTCATCCCGGCGATCGGGGCCAAGGAGTGCATCTTCAACCTCAACCTCGCGTTCCTGAATCCGGGCGACGTCGCTCTCGCCGCCGACCCCGGCTATCCCGTCTACACGTCGGGCCCGATCCTCGCCGGGGCCGAGCCCGCGATCATGCCGCTCGTCCCCGAGCTCGGCTTCGTCCCCGACCTCGACGCAGTCGCCGAGGAAACGGCGCGGCGAGCGAAGCTGCTGTTCGTCAACTACCCGAACAACCCGACCGGCGCCGTTGTCCCCGACGGCTTCTTCGAGCGCCTGGTGGAGTTTGCCCGCTCGCACGACATCCTCGTCGTGCACGACGCCGCATACACCGAGACGGCGTTCGACGGCTACGTGCCGCCGTCGTTCCTGGCCACGCCCGGTGCCCTCGAGGTCGGCGTCGAGGTCTTCTCGCTCTCCAAGGGCTACAACATGACTGGCTGGCGGTGCGCGGCGATCGTCGGCAACGCGGAGGCCCTGCAGCTCTACTGGCGCCTGAAGACGAACATCGACTCGGGGCTGTTCGAGGCGGTGCAGCTCGCCGGGGCGGCCGCGCTCGCTCCCGCCGTCGACGCCGAGGTGGCGGACATGAACGAGATCTATGCCCGTCGCCGCGATCTCGTCTGCGACGCGCTCGCGGCCATCGGCGTCGACGTCACCCCGCCGCGCGCGACGATCTACATCTGGGCGCCGGTGCCAGCAGGCTATGACACCGCCGCCGCGTACTGCGAGCACGTGCTCGAGGAGGCCGGGGTCGTGATCTCGCCGGGCGGGGCGTACGGGCCGAGCGGCGAGGGATGGTTTCGCATCTCGCTCACCACGCCCGACGAGCGTCTCGTCGAGGCCGTGAACCGACTCGGGCGGCTCGCGCCGGTGTAGCCGGCGACGCGGTCGCCGCGCCGGCCGGCCCCGCGAAGCGATCTACACTCTGTCGGGAATGGAGCGCAGCCGCCACGGCCGCATCGCGGTCACGAGGCCAGATCAGAGCTCGCCGGTGGGGCGGGCTCGCCAGCGAGCGTTCTGTATCGCCGCGCTGCCAGAGGGCGATGACCTCAGCGAGCTGCACGAGTTGCTGCGCACCGCCGGCGTTGCCGTCGTCGGCGAGGTCGTTCAGCATCTCGAGCAGCCCCACCCGAACACCTACCTCGGCCCGGGCAAGGTCGTCGAGGTCGCCGAGGCGGCGCGCGCGAGCGACGCCAACCTCATCGCCTGCGACGACGAGCTGACCCCGCGTCAGGAGCGCAACCTCGAGAAGGAGCTCGGGCTCCCGGTCGTGGACCGGACGACGGTCATCCTTGACATCTTCGCCTCGCACGCTCACACGGCCGAGGGAAAGCTGCAGGTCGAGCTCGCCCAGCTCGAGTACAACCTGGCGCGCATGCGCGGTCTGTGGACACACCTCGAGCGCCTGGGAGGCGGGATCGGCACCCGCGGCCCGGGCGAGACGCAGATCGAGACCGACCGCCGACTCGCGCGCGATCGCATCTCCGCGCTGCGGCGCCGCCTCACCCAGGTCCGATCCTCGCGCGACGTCATGCGCGCCGAACGCGAGCGGGCTTCGCTCCCGGAGATCGCCCTCGCCGGCTACACGAACGCCGGTAAGTCGACGCTGCTGAACCGGCTCACCGGATCGGAGGTCGGAGTTCGCGACCGGCTGTTCCACACGCTCGACCCGACGACGCGAACGCTGCGCCTGGCCGGACGCACCTACCTGCTGACCGACACGGTCGGCTTCATCCGCAAGCTGCCCCATCAGCTCGTCGACGCGTTCGGCGCGACGCTCGATGAGACCCGCCGTGCGGACCTCATCCTGCACGTCATCGACGCCTCGGCCGCGGCCGAGGACGTCGAGGAGATGCGCCGCGCCGTGCACGAGGTGCTCGACGAGATCGGCGCGGACGAGAATCCACGCCTGCTCGTTGGCAACAAGGCCGACCTGCTCGACGACGATCAGCGTCGCGAGTTCCTGCTGCGTCATCCGGGGGCGGTGCTCGTCAGCGCCGAGACCGGCGAGGGCCTGGAAGCGCTCGGCGAGCGCGTCGAGGAGGCCTTTCGGGCCACGCTGCAGCCGATCGAGCTGCTGGTGCCCTACCGCGAGGGCGGCCGGCTGGCCGAGCTGCACGACCTCGCCGGCGACCTGGAGCGCGAGGACACGCCCGAGGGCGTCCGCGTGCATGCGCTCGTGCCGGCACGAGTCGCCGAGCGCTACGCACGGTTCGCGGCGCCTAACGGCACCGCACCGAACTGCGCGCGCTGACCGCCCCCCACTCCTGCGACGAGCGGGTAACTGCGACCAAGCGCCCCACCTGGGGGGAATACTGATGGGTGGGGTCGCATCGCGGGACAAGGAGAGAGAGCGGATGCGCGTACGGACGGTACCTCGAGGGGCGTCTGCGGATGGCTCGCCCGGAAGCGGGCGGCGAGCCGCGCCTGCGCTTTGTCTCGCCATTACGGTGTTGACGCTCGCACTCGCGGCCCCTGCCGCGCACGCCGCATTCGGCGTGCAGAGCTTTGTCGCCGGCGTGTGCTCGGGCACCCCACCGCTCGGGAAGGCGATCACCCAGCCGCAGGAGTACTGCCCGACCTACTACACGCTGGCCGGCGGGCATCCCGACTACGGCGTGACCGCGTTCACGATCAACACGACCAACGGCGTCCCCGACGGGACGCTCAGGGACGTGCGCGTCGATCTGCCGCCCGGGCTCGTGCCCGATCCGCAGGCGATTCCGCAGTGCACCGAGACGCAGTTCCAGTCGAGCGCCTGTCCGAGCGACTCTCAGGTGGGCGAGGTCGACCTCCAGGCGTACCCCGTCGGTGGGTTCGTGAACCGCTTCAAGCTCTACAACATGGTGCCGCCCTCGGGCACTCCGGCGGAGTTCGCGTTCAACGGGACCCTCGGCGGACCGGTGCAGGAGGTGGACATCGTGGGCGGCGTCCGCGACGTGTCGAGTAACGGGCAGCCGGCCGACTACGGCGAGTACTTCAGGATCAACAACCTGCCAATGAAGACCCTCGGCGTCTCGATCCAGACGATCACCTCGGCGCTGTACTTCTTCGGCGACCCGTCGGCCCAGGACGGCGGAGCTCCCGGTCCGGCCTTCTTCACGCTGCCCTCGGACTCGTCGGTGTGCGCGAACGACCAGACGACGACCCTGACCGTCGATTCCTACGAGAATCCGGGCCAGAAGGTGACGGCGACCTCCACGACGCCCGTCACCGCCACCGGCTGCAGTTCGGTCAGCTTCGGCGATAACGCGGCCGCGCCGCCGACCCTGTCGACCGCTCCGGTCGACGGCAACGGCACCGCCCACGCGAGCGTTGCCCACGACTCGCCGACCGGCATGCGCGTCGAGCTGACGGTGCCTCAGGACGACACCTTCTCGCATCTCGCCACGCCCGACGTGAAGACCATCTCGGTCACCCTGCCGAAGGGGTTCTCGATCAACCCGGCGGCGGCCGGATCACTGCAGGCGTGTAGCGACGCAGAGTTCCCGACCGACGTCAGCGCAGGCGTCAGCTGTCCGGCGGCGTCACGCGTCGGCAGCGTCTCGATCCACACGCCGCTGCTCGGCGGCTCGGCGCCGCAGCTGACCGGCTCGGTCTACGTCGGCACGCCGCCGACGACCGGGAGTCCGTTCCGGCTGCTCCTCGATGCCGGCGGGGACGGGATCGAGATCAGGTTGCAGGGCACGATCACCGCCGATCCGAGCACCGGCCAGCTCACCACCGTGTTCGACAACAGCCCGCAGGTTCCATTCGACGACCTCGTGCTGACGCTCAACGGTGGCTCGGGCGCCGTCCTGGCCAGCCCACTGTCCTGCGGCAGCGGCAGCGCCATGCAGGCGACGAGCGCCATCACACCGTGGTCGGGCACGCCGGCGGCCACCCCGACGGCGTCGATCACCGTGGACAGCAACGGCAGCGGGGGCACCTGCCTCGCATCGACGCCCTTCTCGCCGAGCGTCTCCGCGCAGGACGCCACCACGACCGCGGGCGCCTACACGGGCCTGACTCTCTCGGTATCACGCGCCGACGGCACGCAGTACCTCTCGAAGGTGCAGGTGAGCCTGCCGCCGGGGCTGCTCGGCTCGATCGCCTCCGTGCCGCAGTGCGGGGATTCGGCGGCCGCCGCCGGCAGCTGCCCGGCGAGCTCGCAGATCGGGACGGTCACCGTCGGCGCGGGCGCAGGGCCGTCGCCGGTGTCGCTGTCCGGGCCGGTGTATCTGACCGGCGGCTACGCGGGAGCGCCCTACGGCCTGTCGATCGTCGTGCCGGCGGTGGCCGGCCCCTACAACCTCGGGACCGTCGTCGTGCGCGCCGCCATCGCCGTCGATCCCCACGATGCGCACCTGACCATCACCAGCGATCCGTTGCCGACGATCCTCCAGGGCGTCCCGTTGCGGGTCAAGACCGTGAGCATCGACATCAACCGCCCGTCGTTCCTGTTCAACCCCACCAGCTGCGGCCCGCTCAGTGGTGCCGGAGTGCTGACGGCGGTCGACGGGTCGATCTCCAACCCGACGATCCCGCTCACGCTCACCGGCTGCGGCTCGCTGCCCTTTGCGCCCTCCGTGACCGCCACCACGAGCGGGTCGACGTCGACGAGCGACGGCGCGAGCCTCGTCGTGGTCGTGCACCAGCCGAGCGGCGGGGCCAACCTGCGCTCGGTCGCCGTGACACTGCCCAAGCAGCTGTCGTCGCGCTTCACCACCGTGCAGCAGGCCTGCCCGGCGGCCACGTATGCGGCCAATCCGGCCGGCTGTCCGCCGGCATCGCTCGTCGGCGAGGCTGCAGCCTTCACGCCAGTGCTCGCCGGCGGTCTGCTGGGCCAGGTGTACCTCGTCTCGCAGGGCAGCTCCGGTCTGCCGACGCTCAACCTCGTCCTGTCCGGAGGCGGCGTTTCCGTGGACCTGACCGGGACGATCGCGTTCTCGGCCGCCGGGGCCACGACGTCTACGTTCGGCGCCATCCCCGACGTGCCGATCTCGACCTTCATCCTCGATCTGCCCGAGGGACCGCATTCCGCGCTGTCGGCGACGGCGAGCGTCTGCCCAGGCCCGCTGCTGATGCCCACGCAGCTCGTCGGTCAGAACGGCGCCCAACGGAGCAGCACGACCGCGGTGAGCGTGCAGGGCTGCTCCGGCGTGAAGGGCGCGAGCGCGAAGCGCAAGAAGGTCCTCGCGCTGCTGTCACGCCGCTACGCCGGCGGCATGCTGCACCTCAGGCTGCGCGTCGCCGCAGCGGGACGCGTCAGCGCGACGGGGCCGGATCTGCGCTCGACGTTCCGCACGGTCCGGCGGGCGGGTGTGATCACGCTCGCCGTGCCCCTCAACCGCGCCGGCCTCGCCGCGCTCCACGATCGGCATCGCCTGAAGCTGCGCCTGCGGCTCGGTTTCCTTCACGTCAAGCCCAAGCCACGCGTGAGCGCCGTGGTCCGCGCGACCTGGACGATCCGCTCGCGCTGATGGACCCCGGGACGGCGACGGCCGCGTCAGCGGTCGTCGCCGCTGCCGGCGAGGACGCCACGCTCCTGGCGCGAGCGCAGCTTGTCGAGATTCATCTGGGCGACCTCGTCGAGATCGAGCTCGAGCTCGGTGGCCAGCTGAGCGAGGTACCAGAGGACGTCACCGAGCTCCTTGGCCATCGCGGCGCGGCGTTCGGGCAGCACCGAACCGGCGTCGTCGCGGATCGACTTCTTGACGTGCTCGGCGACCTCGCCGGCCTCGCCGGCGAGTCCGAGCGCCGGATACGCGAGCCAGGCGTCGCGGGGGTAGGCGGCGGTGCGGCGCGAGAGCCGCTGATAGCGCGAGAGCTCCATGGACGAATCCTACGGTCATCGCCCGATGGGAGCGTTGCGATCCTGCCGGTCGGCGCTAGACACCTGCGGCCCGGCGAGCGCTCGCATGGGCGGCGTCCTCGAGGCGGTCGTCGAGCGCCTCGAGTTCGTCCGCGCCGAGCGCCTGACCGATGAGCCAATCGGCGAACCACGCGTTCTTGGGCAGCAGCGGGCCGTGCAGGTAGGTGCCGATCACGCGGCCCCGGCGTGCGCCCTCGTGGCCGCTGCGGCCGTCGTTGCCATGCCCGCGCAGCACCCGGCCGAGTGGACGCTCGCCGGCCCCGAGCTGAGTGCGCCCGCCGTGGTTCTCGAAGCCGGCGAGCACGCGCGAGCCGGCACCGTCATCGAGGTCGACCTCGATGGCCACGTTGCCGATGAGGCGTGGACCGTCGGCGCGGACGGTACGCAGATCGAGCAGGCCGATCCCCGGGATGCGCTCGTCGTCGAGGTCGTAGCTCGAGCCGAGAAGCTGGTAGCCGCCGCAGACCCCGAAGATCACGGCGCCGCGCGCCGCCGCCGAGTGCAACGCCTCGCCCTTGTGGCGCACGAGGTCCTCCGCGCAGAGCCGCTGGTCGCGGTCCTGCCCGCCACCGACGTAGAAGAGGTCGTGCGCGCCGGCGTCGAGCTCCTCGCCGAGGCCGCTCGACGTGATCGTGCAGCCGAGTCCCCGCCACTGACAGCGCCGCTCGAGCATGAGCAGGTTGCCGCGGTCGGCGTAGATGCTCATGAGGTCGGGATAGAGCGCGCAGACCCGCAGCGTCGTTGACTCAGCCACGCAGCATCACCACCGTCGAGCCCACGTGCTCGGCCGTCGCCGCGATCGTACGCCGCCGCTGCACGCGCCAGCCGGCGGCGCGCGCGACGCGCTCGAGGTTCTCCGGCGTCACGCGGAACAACACGGTGGCGTCGAGCTCGGAGAGGCGCCGGGCGCCGTCGTCGATCTCGCGCCGGCGCTCGAGCACGACCCGGTCCTCCAGCACGCGCACGGCCGTCGGTTGGCTCGAATAGGTCACGCCTCCGACGCACAGCTCGTCGGGCGACGGCAGGATGTGGTGCGCCTCGTCGAACGCCTGCAACTCGCCGGTGAGCGCGCACGCGACCAGGCCGCCCGGACGAACGCGCTCGCGGGCGGCGTGCAGGAACGCCGCGCGGCCGACATCGTCGAGCAGCTGCACGGTCTGCATCGGGACAAGGCAGAGCGAAAGCGGCGGGCCGTCGAACTCGAGCGTGCGCGCGTCGCCGAGCACGATGTCGATCGGGAGGCCCGTTGCGCGGCGGGCGCATTCAGCGAGGAGCACCGGATCGCGGTCGAGCGCGATCACCGGCACTCCATCGCGGGCGAGGGCGAGCGCGACGCGCCCGGTTCCGGCGCCGACGTCGAGCACGGGTCCACTCGCCCGCCGGGCGAGCTCCCGCCACAGCGGCAGATCGGCGGCGTAGCGTCCGCACTCGATGTCATGCCAGACGATCGCCGGGTCGATCTCCCCGAACGGCTCGCGGCCACGCGCCGAGGGTGTGGAGGTCAAGCCCATGAGCTGCGTACGACGCCGCGCGCACTGAGCAGATCGCGCAGCGCGAGCATCGCGGTGTAAGTGGGCAGGGCATACAGCGGTCCATCCCCGTCGCCGCGGTCGGCCACCGCGGCGTCGAGCGCCGCGCCGAGCTCGCCCTCGACCGTGATCCGCTCGACCGGCACGCCGGCGTACTTCAGGCGGAGCGCGAGCTCCGCGGCGCGTGTGCCCGAGCAGGTCACGCGGCGCACGCGCGGTGCGAGCGTCTCGAAGTCGGCGTCCCAGACCCACGATACGTCGCGTCCGTCGGCGATGTTGTCGTTCAGCACGGCGAGCACATCGAGCTCGCCGGCCTCGAGCGCGAGCGTGCGCAGCACCTCGTTCGCGCCCGCCGGGTTCTTCACGAGCAGGATGCGAACGGGCCGCCCGGAGATCGTCAGCGTCTCGGCGCGGCCGAACGCCGCCTCGGCGGCCTCCAAGCCGGCGACGATCGTGCCGAGCGGGATCTCGAGCGCGGTGGCCAGCGCGGCGGCGGCGGTGGCGTTATAGACGTTGTACAGCCCCGGCAGGGCGAGAGCGACGCTGGCGTGGCCCGCCGGCGTGTGCAGCGTGAAACGCGCCGCGCGCGTGCCGTCGAGCACGACGTCGTGCGCGGCGACCGTCGGCGTCGGGCGCGTGGCGCCGCACTGCTCGCAGCGGTACCGGCCGAGATGGCCGAGGTAGACCACGTCGAAGTGATAGGGCGCTCCGCAGCGCCGGCAGTGCTTGGCGTCGGCGGCGTGCGCGAGCGCTCCGATGCCGAGCCGCTCGTCCTCGATGCCGAAGTACAGGACGTCGTCGCGGTCGCGACCGAGGTCGGCGACCACCGGGTCATCCGCGTTGGCCACCAGGCCGACCCCCGCCCCGACCGGCGAGCGCAGCAGCGACGCCCAGCGATCGGCGATCGTCTCGAGCTCGCCGTAGCGATCGAGCTGATCGCGGAAGAGATTGCCGAGCAACAGGTACCGCGGTCGCAGCTGGGTGACCATTTGCTCGAGCCAGAACTCGTCCACTTCGAAGAGCCCGAGCTCGCCGTCGATCCGCCCTCCGGTCCGGGCGGCGGCGAGCAGGGTCGAGGCGATCCCCCCGCCCATGTTCGCGCCGGCGCGGTTGTAGACGAGCGGCACCGCCGCCTCGCGGAGGATCGACGCGGCCATGGTGGCCGTGGTCGTCTTGCCGTTCGTGGCGGATACGAGCACGCTGCCGCGCGCCAGCCGCGCCGACAGGCGCGCGACCGCGTCGCTGTCCAGTCGCATGAGCACCTTCCCGGGCAGGCTCGTTCCGCCCCGGCCACCGCGCCGCGACAGTGCGCCGACCGCGCGGGCGAGCGCGATCTTGCCATCGGTGACGGCGTCGGCGATCAACGCGGCACCGCTGACGCCGACGGCGGGCTCGCGACCGGATCGGCCGCGGCCGAATCGTGCGGCACGAGCACGCGAATCGCCGCGGGGAGGGTGCGCACCCTGGCCGGGAGGGGCGCGATCGGGTCCCCATCGGCGTAGACGTCGAACGCGCGTTCGGCGCTGATGCGCACCTCCGCGGCGCGCACGATGTGCACGTAGTCCAGGTGCACGTGTTGCCCGGAGAACACCTTCGGCGCGTCACGCAGGTAACGCCATCGCGAGGTCGCGCCGATGACGACGACGTCGAGCAGCCCGTCGGAAAGCGACGCGTCCGGCGCGAGTCGCATCCCCCCGCCGTACACGCCGGAGTTGGCCGCGGCCACCGTGCAGGCTGAGAACGACTGCGTCGGGCCCGGCGGATCGAGCTCGATGTCCATCTGCACCGGCGTCCACGTGGCGAGCGCCCGCAACAGCCCGTACACGTAGACGGAGGCGCCGAGCGCGCTCGGCGCCGCGTTCGCGATGCGATTGGCCACGCTGTCGAAGCCGGCGCTGGCGATGCTCACGAACGCCCGGCCGTTGACCTCGCCAAGATCGATCGTCCGCGGGCGCCCCCTGGCGATCACGGCGCACGCGGCGACCGGGTCGCGGGGGATTCCGAGGGTGCGCACGAGGTCGTTCCCGCGCCCTCCCGGGAGGATGCCCATCACCGTGTCCGGGTGCGAGCGCAGGACGTCGGCCACGGCCCCGATGAGTCCGTCGCCGCCGAGGGTGACGACGGTCTCGCCGGCCTGCGCCGCGTCGAGCGCGATCCGGCGGGCGTCGCCGAGGTCGCGCGTGAGCGCGTCGCGCACGACCAGGCCGGCGGTGCCGAGCGCGATCTTCACCGCCGGCAGCGCGCGGGCGCCGCGGCCGCCTCCGGCCGAGGGGTTGACGATCAGACGGACCTGGTGCGGCATCACCCAAGCGTATTGGGGCGCGGCGCGGCGGCCGCTGGCCGACGCCGTACGGACCAGGCTTGGCACCGGCCGGGCGCGCGCGCCGCCCTCAGGCGAGCACGAGCCCGGCGAGCGTGTCGGCGATCGCGATCGGGCGGCGGTCGGGAGGGTCCTCGCCGCCGCGCGGGTCCGTGGCGCCGCCGCTCAGCACGAGCGCGGCGTCGATTCCGGCGGCGATGGCGCCGGCGACGTCGATCTCCGGCCGGTCGCCGATCATGAGGGCGCGGCCCGGGCCGAGCCGGTCGAGCGCGGTGCGGAACAGCTGTGGCTCGGGCTTGCCGACCACGATGTCGGCGCGCACCCCGCTCGCCGCCTCCACCGCGGCCAGCAGCGCTCCGGCGCCCGGCCACAGCCCGTCGGGCTGGGGGAAGCTCGCGTCGCGGGCCGCGCCGATGAGCACGGCGCCTCCGAGCACCGCGCGCGCGGCCGTGCGCAGCTCGGCGTAGTCGAACCCGTCGTGCACGCCGACGACCACGACGTCGGCCTCGGCGTCGCCGTTTGCGCCCCGGAGGACGCGCAGCCCGGCGTCGATCACGTGGCGGTGCAGCGCGACCGAGCCGATGACGACCGCTCGCCCGCCTTCGTGACGCTCGGCCAGCAGGTGCTGCACCGCCGAGCCCACGCTGACGACCTCCTCGATCGACGCCTGGATGCCGCTCGCCCACAGCCGGCGGACGAAGTCCTCGAGCCCGTAGCGGGAGTCATTCGTGACGAACGCGATGCGCTTGCCGTCGGCGCGCAGGGCCATGATCGCCTCGGCCGCGCGCGGCGTCGGCTCGCCGCCGATCCACACGCAGCCGTCGAGGTCCAGGAGGACGTGGTCATAGCCACGCAGCAGAGGGGAGAGCGCCATCGGCGGAAACCATTATTCTCTTGCCGCCGATGGCACCGCTTCGACAGCTCGCTACTCGCCCGCGCAGCCTCTGTGCCGTGGCGCTCGCCCTCGCGCTGACCGCGTGCGGGTCGAGCTCGTCGAGCTCATCGAACGGTGGCATCAACGTCGGCAACGAGACGGTCCCGCCGGCGGCGGCGAGCATCGTCACCGCGTCCTCGACGACGTCGAGCGCATCGCAGTATCCGGCCGGATGCACGCCAGCGCAGACCCCGGCCCCGCGCGTCGGCGAGTCGCACCTGTCCGCGCCGACGACGCGCCTGAACCCCAAGCTGCACTACACGGTGAAGATGATCACGAACTGCGGCGAGATCGATATCGCGCTCGCGGTGCGTGAGGCTCCGAAGACGTCGGCGTCCTTCGCGTCACTCGTCCAGCGCGGCTTCTACGACGATCTCACGTTCCACCGCATCGTGCCGGGCTTCGTCATCCAGGGCGGCGACCCGCTCGGCACCGGTCTCGGCGGACCGGGCTACACCACCGTCGAGGCCCCGCCGGCGGGGTTCAAGTACCAGATCGGCAGCGTGGCGATGGCCAAGACCTCCACCGAGCCCAACGGGAGCGCCGGCAGCCAGTTCTTCATCATCGTCGGCGCCCAGGGTGCAGCGCTACCGCCCCAGTACGCGATCGCCGGACACGTCTCCGGCGGGCTGAAGGCCGTGAATGCGATCGCGCAGGTACCGACGTCGCCGTCGACGCAGATGCCGCTGGTGCCAGTGGTGATCAGCTCGGCGACGCTCTCGGCGAGCTGATCTGCAGGCTCAGGCGCGGCGGTCGCGGCGCGACGTCACGGGCGCCGGGGCCGCCTGCGCCTCGGCCTTGGCCCGGTTCTGGCGCCGCCGCCCGAACGCCGCCAGCACCCCGAGCACGATGACGACGAGGAAGATTCCGAGCAGGACGGCGGGCGCGGCACTGAAGCCGCCGTTGAAGGGCAGCGAGATGAGCTCCACGATCCCCGCGCCAAGCGCGATCACCACGATGATGAGCGCGATGATGAGCAGGATCCCGCGGATCCTGGCCAGCACACCCGCGCTCGACGGTGGGACGAGGAGCCCCATAGCCCCCAGCGCGAACAGCTGACGGCGTGTCGGCCGCGCCTGGCCAAGGCGCTCGACGGCCTCGCGCAGCTCGCTCGGCCGGCGCTCGGCGAGCGCGATCGACGCGTCGGCCATGCGACGGAGCTGCATGCGCTCCTGCGGACGCGCCGCGGCGATCGCGCGCTGGAAGTAGCTGCGGGTCTTGTCGGCGTCGAAACGCTCGGCGGCCCGTGCGCCGAGGATCGCGAGCGCCGCCGACTTGTACTTGGTCTCGGTCTCGAGCTCCTCGTCGCTGCGCTGCTCGAGCGCCTGGATGGCCGCCTGCGAACCGCGCTGCTCCATGCGAATCTGACGCTGCTTGGGTGGCATGTCGGGGGCATTCTACGGCGTCGGCGCCGTCCCCGGATCGCGCCGCGAGGCGCTATGCTCGCGGACCGCCGTGGATGATCTGAGCCGCATGACAGGCAGACGAGCGCCCGCCCGCCGGAACCGGCGGCGCCTGGCGCTAGCCGGGTTGGCGGCTCAGGCGCTGCTGCTCGCCGCCGGGGCGCCGGCGGCGCTGGCCCAGCTCGGCAACCCGATCGCCCCCGTCGCGCCGGTCGAGACGACGACCACGACGACCGTGGTGACCGCCAATTCGTCCTCGTCCTCGAGCTCTGGCATCGGTGCCTCGGCCTCGGTGGCGATCCTGATCGTCGGCACCGCGCTCGTCCTCATCGCTGCCATCGCGTGGTTCATCCTGCGCGACGCGCGCTCGCATGCGCCCACCCGGGAGGGAGCGCTCGCCGCGCCGAGTCCGCGCCGCTCCCTCGAACAGCGCCAGCGCGACCGCGCCAAGGCCAAGGCCGCACGCCAGCAGCGCAAGCGCAACCGCTGAGCGCTGCGGCGCCACGCTACCCTCCCGCGGGCGTTCAGCGCAGCAGCGCGTCCACCGACACGGTGATCCGGGCCTGGGGGCGGGGCGGCACGGGTTCCTCAGGCTCGGCCGGGCGGGTGATCTCACACAGCCGCTGCACCTCTTTGGTCAGGAACCGCGAGAGGCGCCCGTAGCCATGGGCGTCGTCGCGGCCGTGGGGGCGGTGGTGGTAGCGCACCGGCGCGTGGACGTGGAGGCGACGGCGGGCCCGCGTGAGCGCGACGTAGAACAGGCGTCGTTCCTCGGCGATGCCCTCGAGGCTGCCGGTGCTCATATCGGCCGGAAAGTTGCCGTCGTAGGCGGCGATGAGATGCACGGCCTCCCATTCGAGGCCCTTCGCCGAGTGCACGGTGCTCAGCACGAGGTAGTCCTCGTCGAGGTGCGGCGCGCCGGCCCAGTCCGACGACGATGCCGGCGGGTCGAGCACGAGCTCGGCGACGAGGCCGTGCAGATCGCTGCGCTGCTGCGCAGCCTGCACGAGCTGATCGAGATCGAGCAGGCGCACCGCGCTGTCGGGGTAGCGCAGGCGCAGCAGGGGGGCGATCGCGTCGCGCAGCGCCCCGGCGCGCGCCCCGGTCGTGTGTCCCGGCTCGCGACTGGCCCGCAACGCCGCGATCAGCGCGTCGGCATCCTGCTCGGCCGTTGCCGGAACGTGCTCGCGCGCCTCGCCCCAGCGCTCGAGGTGCAGGTCGGCGTCCGGGGCGGCCCGTCCTGACGCGCCGCGCAGGTGGTCGATGATCCGGCGCGCCCGCATCGGGCCGACGCCATCGATCAGCTGCAGGACGCGGAACCAGCTCATCTCGTCCGCGCCGTTGTCACTCACGCGCAGAAGCGCGACGAAATCCTTCACGTGGGCCGCCTCCAGATAACGCAGGCCGCCGTACTTCACGAACGGGATTTGCCGCCGCGTGAGCTCGAGCTCGAGCAGCGCCGAGTCGTGATTGGTGCGGAAGAGGACGGCCTGGCGGCGGAGATCGATGCCTTCCTCGCGGGCGGCGAGCACGCGCGCGGCGACGACGGTCGCCTGCTCGGCCTCGTCGCGCGGAAGTGACAGCTCGGGAAGGACCCCGCCCGGGCGGTCCGTCCGCAGGCGCTTGGGAAAGCCGGCGCGATCCTGCGCGGAGACGGCGTTGGCGACGGCAAGGATCGGCGCCGTCGAGCGGTAGTTGTGCTCGAGGGTGACGACCGTCGCCTCAGGGAACTGCCCCGGGAACTGCAGGATGTGCTGCGACGACGCGGCCCGAAAGCCGTAAATGGCCTGGAAGTCGTCGCCGACGGCGGTCACGCACGGGCCGTGCGGGCAGCCGCCCAGCGCCCGCACGATGTCGACCTGTAGCCCGTTGACGTCCTGGTACTCGTCGACGAGCACATGCTCGTGCTCGCGGGCGAGCGCCGGTCCAGTGACGGCGTCGAGCGCGAGCGCGCGCCAATGCAGCAGCAGGTCGTCGAGATCGAGCAGCGCAAGGGCCCGCTTGCGCTCGCCGTAGGCACGGAACAGCGCGACGAGGGCGTCGCGGTGCTCCGCGCACCACGGGAAGCACTGGGCGAGCACCTCGGTCAGCGGGGTCTGGGCGTTAACGGTGCGCGAGTAGATGTCGAGCACCGTGTGCTTTCGCGGGAAGCGCCGTTGCCCCGAGGCGAAGCCGCCGTCCTGCCGTACGAGATCGAGCAGATCGGCCGCATCGCTGGCGTCGAGGACCCCGAACCCGTCGGGCAGCCCGAGCGCGGCGTGGTGGCGGCGAACGACACGATGCGCGACCGAGTGGAACGTGCCGCCGACGATGCGGCCCGATCCGGGGCGCGCATGCTCGACGAGGCTGCGCGCCCGGCCGATCATCTCGCGCGCGGCGCGCCGCGTGAACGTCAACAGCAGGATGCGCTCGGGGTCGGCGCCGTCGCGGATGAGCGAGGCCACGCGAGCGACGAGCGTCGTCGTCTTGCCGGTGCCGGCACCGGCGAGGATGAGCAGCGGCCCCCCACGATGGTCGACGGCGTGACGCTGCTGCGGATTGAGCTCGGACAGCCAGGCCGGCTCGGGCGTCGTCTCGGAGAGCGTCGACATCGGTGGCCCACGGTAGGTAGCGCGGCGGACGCCGTGGGCGCCCGCTTGCAGCGCGACGTCCGGCGGCAGCGAGTGCGTGCGCGGGCGTTCAGCGAGGGTGACGGTCGGAGGCGAAGCGCTGGCCTCGGGCGGTCACGCTGCGCACTCGCTCGGGCGAAGGCGGCGCCGGCGAGCCGTGTGGGCCCCGGCGCGGCGCGCGCGGCCGCGGTCCCCGGGGATGGCGACGTCCGCCCGATGACCCGCCGGGCAGCGTCTTCGAGCCACCGTCCTCCTGCGAGGAGTCCGACGCCTCCTCAGGAGGCGAATCGTCGCGGAACGGCAGCCACAGGAGAAACGCGACGAGCGGCAGCTTCACGATCCCGAGAAGGAAGATGAGCACCCACAGCGCCACGACCGGCGATGCTACTACCTGTGCCGACCGAGTCGGCTCTGCGTGTCGCTCTCGTCCTCGTCGGGCCAGTGGCCGTGACGATCGAAGTAGTCGCGGGCGCGCTCCTCCGCGTCGCGCTCGGCGTCGCCCTCGGCGCCGATGCGAAAGAGCCAGTTGACGAACCAGATGGCCAGGCCGGCACTGACGAGGCCGGCGCCTCCCTCGAGCGACGTGTCCGTGCCGAACATCATCGCCACGAGACCGGCGAGCACGACGAGCGCCGGCAGCCCGTAGCGCAGCGCGAGCATCCACCGGCCCTGGCGCCGCGGCTCCTTGGACGCCGGGAGCGGGGGTGCACCGTGGTCGGTCGGGCGCTGCGGATCGCCGATCCGCCGCGGCGCGGCGCCTGGCCGGCGCGGCGGCCCATGGCGGATCGGTCGGTGGCGCTCGTCCTGGGGCATCGCGGGTTCTCACCACGCTAGCGCTTTGCCATGCTGAGGCGGTGCATCAGACCGCTCCGACGGGGCGCTTCGCCCCCAGCCCATCGGGGCCGCTACACGTCGGCAACCTGCGCACGGCCCTCCTCGCGTGGCTCTTCGCTCGCTCCGCCGGAGCGTCCTTTCTCGTTCGCATCGAGGATCTCGATGCCGAGCGATCCCGCCGGGAGCACGAGGCCGGGCAGCTCGCCGACCTGCGCGAGCTCGGCCTCGACTGGGACGGGGCGCCGGCGCGCCAGTCCGAGCGCGTCGGGCTCTACCGGGCGGCGCTGGAGCAGCTGCGCAGGTCCGATCTGCTGTATCCGTGCTGGTGCACTCGTGCAGAGATTCGCGAGGCGGTACGAGCCCCGCACGGCGGCGACGTTCACGGCGCCTATCCGGGGACGTGTCGCGACCTCGGCTCGCTCGCGCGCCGTGCGCGCGAGCGCGGGTCGCGACCACCGTCGTGGCGTCTCGACGCTCGCGGCCGCGAGATGAGCGTCATCGACCGTCTGCACGGACGGCTGACGGCGGTCGTCGACGACTTCATCGTGTGGCGGGGAGATCCGGATGGCGCCGAGGGCTCGGCGTGCGCCTACAACCTGGCGGTCGTCGTCGACGACGCCGAGCAGGGGGTGGGGGAGGTGGTGCGGGGCGACGATCTGCTCGCCTCGGCGCCGCGTCAGGCGCTGCTGGCCACCCTGCTGGACCGCCCGGTGCCCGCCTACGCTCACGTTACGCTCGTTCTCGGTCCCGACGGGCGTCGACTGGCCAAGCGTCACGGCGCGGTGACGCTTGCCGAGCAGCGTCGGGCCGGCGTCGACGTCCCGGCGCTCGTCGGGTGGATGGCGGCCAGCGTCGGTCTGGCCGAGCCGGGCGAGCGCCTGAGCGCGGACGAGCTGCGGGCGCGCTTCGATCCGGCGCGACTGACGCGGGCGCCGTCGACGTTCGCCGGCGAGCCGATCGCGGCGCCTGCCGACTGAGGCCGGGCGGCGCCGGCGCGCGCCGGGTGACCCTACAGCCCGAGCGCGGTACGGGCCGTGGCCACGCTGCCGTAGGTCTGCATGCTCGCGATGCGACCGTTGCGCAGCCGGAACACGAGCGAGACGGGGTGGTCGACGGGCCCCTCCTCGCCCCGCGTGCGCAGTGTCGCGAGCACGATCGTGCCGCTCGGCGCCGTGAGCACCTGGGACGGCATCACGACCGGCGGATTAGGTAGCTCATTGAGATCATCGAAGAAGGCCTCGGCGCCGTCGAGCCCGCGGTACGGGCTCGCCGGCTTGCGCAGATGGGCGAGCAGCGGGGCAAGGACGACATCGGGGGCCAGCAGTCCGCGGGCGAGATCGGCGTCCCGCGCGTTCACGGCCGCCATGAAGAGGTTCAGCGTGGAGCGATTGGGTTCCAAGGCCGGCGAGCGGGTCTCCGGTAGTGCGGGGTAACTGCAGGGTCCCAGACTATCCGCCAGCACCGGTCGCGAACCGCTACCTTCGGATGGGGTGCGTGAGATCGCGATACGTAGCGAGACGATTCGTCTCGGGCAGCTGCTGAAGCTGTGCGGGCTCGTCGACTCCGGCGCCGAGGCCAAGGAACTCCTCCGCAGCGGTGGCGCGAGTGTCAACGGCGAGGCCGAGACCCGGCGGGGGCGCCAGCTCCATCGAGGCGACGTCATCGCCGTCGCCGGCGAGCAGCTCACGCTCGTGCCCGCAGCGCCAAGCGCCGGCGGCTGACCGGCGATCGCGCTCAGTCCTCCCGCGCCGCGTCGGCGAGCAGCCGTTCGAAGTGCGGGCCATCGAACTCGGCCACGGCGCGGCGATACTTCTCCATGCCCCATTCCCAGAAGTCGAACTCGATCGTCGAGACGCCGTCCTGGATCGAGGCCCACAGGGTCCAGCCGTATTTCGACATCAGGCCCCAGAGGCGCGCGCGGGCCACCTTGTGCGCGAGCGGGGCGCCCCAGTAGGCGCCGATGAGCTCATCGAGCGCGCTCACGGGCAGGTCGGACTCGCTCCAGACGTTGCCGAGCTCGAACGACGCCTCGTTGTTGCCGGAGTACTCGTAGTCGATGAGCCAGACGCGGCCGTCGAGCTCGAGGAGGTTCTCGGCGAGCAGGTCGTTGTGACAGGGAACGGTCGGCTCGGGCCGAGCGCCGAGCGCCTGGCGAACGGCCGTGACGTGCCCTCGGAAGTCGTCGTAACGCTCGGGCAGGCGAAAGCCGCGCTCCCGGGCGAGGGCGCGGTAGCGGGCCTGGATCGCGAACATGTCGAAGTCGTCGCGGAAGCGCGGTGCGCCGTGCAGCTGCCGGCAGGCGAGCGCGGTCGCGCGCAGGTGCGATGGCTCGTGCAGGTCGGCCGCGGACAGCGTCCGCCCGGGCAGGAACTCAATCACGAGCGTGTTGTGCTCGGGCAGGTAGGCGACGACGGGCGCTCCGACGCCGGCCTCGGCCGCGCGCACCGAGTTGACGTATTCGTTGTCGCGGTCGATGGCGAGCAGACCGCTGTCGTCGTCCCAGCGCCGGACGACGTAGGTCGCGGCGTCGGTGCGAACCTTGAAGTTGGCGTTCGTGAGCCCGCCCTCGAGGACGGAGACCTCGCGCGGGTCGCGCAGCTCGGGCACGAGCGCGATGATCTCCGCGAGCGGGTGTGCCGCGGCGTCCAACGGTGTCGCGGCCGTCGCCGGCTCAGCCGCTCCGGTAGCGGCGGATGAGAGCGTTCGTCGAGCTGTCGTGGGTCAGCGGTGGCTCCTCGCCGGCCATCAGCTCGTCGGCGATCCGCCGAGCGAGGACCTTGCCGAGCTCGACGCCCCACTGATCGAAGCTGTTGATCGACCAGATCGCGCCCTGCGTGAACACGCTGTGCTCGTACAGCGCGACGAGCGCGCCGAGCGTGCGTGGGTCGAGCCGCTCGGCAAGGATCGTGTTACTCGGGCGGTTGCCGGGGAACGTGCGATGCGGGACGAGCCACTCCGGTGTGCCCTCGTCGCGCACCTCGGCCGGGGTGCGGCCGAACGCCAGAGCCTCGCTCTGGGCGAACACGTTGGCCATCAGCAGGTCGTGATGGTCACCGAGCGCGTTGAGCGGGTGTCGGAAGCCGATGAAATCGCAGGGGATCAGGTGCGTTCCCTGGTGGATGAGCTGGTAGAAGGAGTGCTGCCCGTTCGTGCCGGGCTCGCCCCACACCACGGGCCCGGTGGCGGTCGGCACCGGCTCGCCGGCGAGCGTCACCGACTTGCCGTTCGACTCCATCGTCAGCTGCTGCAGGTAGGCCGGGAAGCGCTTGAGGTACTGCTCGTAGGGCAGGACGGCGAGCGTCTCGGCATCGAAGAAGTCCGCATACCAGACCGTGAGCAGCCCGAGGAGCACCGGCAGGTTGGCGTGCAGCGGCGCCGTGCGGAAGTGCTCGTCGATCGCGTGGAAGCCGGCGAGCATGTCCCGGAAGCGGTCGGCGCCGATCGCGATCATCGTGGACAACCCGATCGCCGAATCCATCGAGTAGCGCCCGCCGACCCAGTCCCAGAAGCCGAACATATTCGCCGTATCGATGCCGAAGGCGCTCACCTGCTCGGCGTTCGTCGACACCGCGACGAAGTGCCGAGCGACCGCGGCGTCGTCGTGCAGCGCGCCGAGCAGCCAGTCGCGGGCCGTCTGCGCGTTCGTCATCGTCTCGAGCGTCGTGAATGTCTTCGAGCACACGATGAACAGCGTCTCCTCGGGATCGAGATCGCGCGTGGCCTCGGCGAAATCGGTGCCGTCGACGTTCGACACGAAGCGGAACGTGAGCGCGCGGTCGCTGTAGTGGCGCAGCGCCTCGTAGGCCATGACCGGGCCGAGGTCGGATCCGCCGATGCCGATGTTCACGAGGTTGCGAAT
The DNA here is from genome assembly GCA_963710725.1 of uncultured Solirubrobacterales bacterium. Taxonomy (GTDB): domain Bacteria; phylum Actinomycetota; class Thermoleophilia; order Solirubrobacterales; family Solirubrobacteraceae; genus CAVQBJ01. Next base: position 324,188 of record CAVQBJ010000002.1, read on the forward strand.
CCGGCGGCCCGTGTGCCCGGCCCACTCGCCGCTGCGCACCTGTGCGGCGAAGCGCTCCATGCGGTCGAGCACCTCGTGCACGTCGGCCACGACGTCGCGGCCGTCGACGATCAGGGTCGCGCCGCGCGGGGCGCGCAGGGCCACGTGCAGCACGGCTCGATCCTCGGTCACGTTGATGTGCTCGCCCGCGAACATCGCGGCGATGCGGTCCTGCAGGCCGGACTCCTCGGCGAGCGCAACGAGCAGGCGCAGCGTCTCGTCGGTGACTCGGTTCTTGGAGTAGTCGAGATAGAGGCCCTCGGCCTCGAGCGTGAGGCGCTGTCCGCGGAGCGGATCGCCGTCGAAGAGCTGCCGCAGGTGAGTGTCGCGCAACTGCTCGTAGTGCTCCTGGAGTGCTCGCCAGGCGGGTCGTTGCACGAGTGGAGCGGGGGAAGTGAGCGCCATCAGCGGTCTCCTCGGGCGGGCGATGTGGGCGATGTGGGCGATGAGCTACGCGCGCATCGTAGACCCCGGGGGGCGCGCCCGGGAAGGCCCCGGCGCCCGCTCGGGGTCACGCGGCGGTGACAGAGGCCGGGTCCCTCACGCCGAGCGATGGCCAGGTCACCGCACCGCCGCGCGAGTGTGACGCGTGCCGGCCGCATCTTCGAGCGGCCGCCCGGTCACCGGTGCTACTCGAGGTTCTCGACGATCTCGTTTGCTGCCGACCACTCGTTCGGCGGCACGACGAGGTAGATGTCACCGCGACCGTGGCGGTCGAGCGGATAGTCGGAGATGCACGCCGCCGAGAGGCTGCATGCACGCAGCTGATCGCGCCACGCGATGGCCGTCTTGGCGTCTTCGAACGTCGAGACGGTCTCCCAGTCGTGAAACCGCGGATCGCCGATCGAGACGTCCGGCTCGCGAGCAGTCCGCGAGCTGAGAAAGCGCGGAAGGCCCATCGCCGCCCTCAGCCCGCGGGCGCGACGTTGCCCCCGACGGGCGCGCCGGCCCCGCCGGTGCCGCCGCCACCGCCGCCGGTGCCGGTGCCGTGTGCCGCCGCCGCCGGTGCCGGTGCCGGTGTTGCCGCCGCCGCCGGTGCCGGTGCCGGTGTTGCCGCCGCCGCCGGTGCCGGTGCCGGTGTTGCCACCGCCGCCGGTGCCCGTGCCGGTGTTGCCGCCGCCGCCGGTGCCCGTGTTGCCGCCACCGCCACCCCCGCTGGTGCCGGTGCCCGTGTTCCCGCCACCGCCGCCGCCGCTGTTGCCGCTGTTGCCGCCGCCCCCGCCATTCCCACCGCCGTGACCGCTCCCTCCCGAGCCCGACTTGTGGTGTGACGGCTTCGGGGTCGTCGGAGCCGGCGTGGGGAGGGGGGCCGGGGCCGGCGAGTTGAGCGGGTTCGATGTCGACGGCGAGCCCGTCCCGTCCTGGTACTTGCCGTAGAAGGGCGAGTACTGGATCGACTCGGTCGGCGCGGGGAACGGCACGCAGTTGTCGCCGACCACCGAGGACATGTAGTCGTGCCAGATCTGCGCCGGGATGGCGCCGCCCTGCTGGGGCTCCCCGTGGACGTCCGTCATCGAGATCTCCTCGTTGGGGTAGCCCATCCACACGACCGTGGAGTAGTCGGGCGTGTACCCGTCGAGCCACGCGTCGTAGAGGTTGCTCGTCGTGCCCGTCTTCGCGGCCGTCGGACACGCGATCGCCGAGCGGACGGCGGTGCCGCTCTGCACGTTCTCCTCGAGGATCTTCGTCTCCTCCGCCGTGATGGCGTCGCTGATCACCTTGACGCGGTGCGGCACGCCCCAGTGGTTGTCGACCCGGCCGCCCGGGAACACGACCTTCAGGATCCCGGTCTGGCGGTTGCGATAGCCGCCGTCGGCGAGTGTGGCGTAGACGTTGGCCATCTCCAGCGGCGTCACGCCGTACTTCAGGCCGCCCAGTGCCTCGGCGGGGTTGCTGTACAGGTGCGTGACCACGCCGAGCCGGTAGGCCATCTGAGTGATGCTCTGCTCGCCGAGGTCGGCGGCGAGCTGTGCGTAGACGGTGTTATCCGATGCCAGCGTCGCCTGCGTGAGGCTGATCGACTTGTTCAGCGACGTGCCTTCGAACGTCTTGACCTCATACGTCGGGTAGCCGGGCAGCCAGCCCGGCTCGAGCGTGTGCGAGAGGAAGTACGTCGTGTCGGGGTCGATGCCGTGCTCGAGCGCGTCGGCGAGGTCGATCGCCTTCATCGTCGATCCCGGCTGGCGCTGGGCGTCGGCGGCGAGGTTGTACTGCGACGTGCCTGCGGACTGGGCCATCGCAAGGATGTGACCGTTGCGCGGGTCCTCGGTGACGACCGCCGCGGCCGGATCGCCGGGCTCGCCGAGCTCGGTGGCGATCGCCTGCCGCGCGAGATCCTGGTAGTGGAGGTTGATCGTCGTGTACACGCGCAGACCGCCCTGCTCGACGGTGTTCACGCCGTAGGTGTCGATCAGCTGCTGCGTGACGTAGTCGAAGAAGTAGCTCTCGCGGTGCTGCTCGTAGTAGGTGCTGTGGTGCACGTCGAGCGGCGAGGCGATCGCCGCCTGCGCCTGTGCCTGCGTGATGTAGTGCAGCTGCGCCATCTTCGCGAGCACCTCGTTGCGGCGCTCGGTGGCGGCGGCAGGGTAGAGGAACGGGTTGTACTCGGACGGCGCCTGCGGGAGCCCGGCGAGCAGCGCGCACTGCTCGAGCGTGAGCTGGGCGACCGTCGTGTTGAAGAACACGCGGGCGGCGGCGGCCACACCGATCGCGTTCTGGCCGCCGACCGTGCCGTAGGGAACGCTGTTGAGGTACTTCGAGAGGATGTACTGCTTGCTGTACTTCCCCTCGAGCCGGTCCGCTTCGACCGCCTCGATGATCTTGCGGCGCAGCGTATCCTCGGTGCGCTCGCTCGCCGGCAGATAGATGTTGCGCACGAGTTGCATGGCGATCGTCGAGCCGCCCTGGAGGGGCTCTCCGGCGAGCGCGTCCTTGACCGCCGAGCGGATGATGCCCTGGACGTCGACGCCGCCGTGCTGCCAGTAGCGCTGGTCCTCGATCGCGACCGTCGCGTTCTTGAGGTTGCCCGGGATGTTCTTGTAGGCGATCGGCGAGCGCAGGACGTCCGACTGGATGTAGCCGAGCGGCGTGCCGTCGGAGGCGAAGACCTCCGAGTTGCCACCGGGGACGATGGCCTTCAGCTGATCGAGCGGCGGCGCCTCGTTGGCGTAGTGCACGACGTACGCCGCACCGACGCCCCCAGCGGTGAGAGCCGCGATGCCCACCACCGTGAGCAGGATGAGCACATAGCGACCGGCGTTCCCGTGGGATCGCCGTCGCCGTCGCTGTCGTGTCAGTCTTGACATGGGTCGATGCGGCGCGCCGTCGAGGGGCCGGTCAGGAACATTGTGGCAGCGTCGGCGTCCAACCCCCGAGCCATGCAGCGCGGCGCCCGCGCGCGCGAGCTACACGTCGCCGGGCACGTCGAGCACGACCTTTCCGGTCGCACGGCGCTCGTCGATCAGCTTCAGCGCCTCGGCCGCGCGGGCGAGCGGGAAGCGGGCGCCGACGATCGGCGCGACGAAGCCGTCGCGCACCATCGCGTCGAGGGCCGCGCCGATCTCCCGGTTGAGCTCGGGCTTGCCCATCACGTACGCACCCCATCCCGCCCCGACCACGTCGAGATTTCGCAGGAGCAGCCGGTTGACCTTCACCTCGGGGATCGACCCGCCGGTAAACCCGACCACGACGAGCCGCCCGTCCTCGGCGAGCGCGCGCAGGCTGTCGAGGAAGCGATCGCCCCCGACGGGGTCGAGCACGACGTCGACGCCGCCGCCGGAGAGCTCCTGGACCTGCTCTCGCCACGGCCCATCCGCGCGAACGACCTCCTCGGCGCCCGCCTCCCGGGCGACGCGCTCCTTGTCATCGCTGGAGACCACGGCGATCGTGCGGGCCCCGAGAGCGCGTGCGACCTGCAGCGCCGCGGTTCCGACTCCGCCGGCCGCGCCGTGGACGAGCACCTGCTCTCCGGCCTGCAGGCGCCCGCGAAGCTTCAGCGCGAAGTACGCAGTGTGGTAGTTGAGCAGCAGGGCGGCGCCCTGCGCGAGGTCGAGCTGCTCCGGGAGCGGGAAGGTGAGAAACGCCGGCGCCACGGCGCGCTCGGCCAGCCCGCCGAGGACGGTTAAGGCGGCCACGCGATCGCCGGGATGCAGGCCGGAGTCGGCGGGCGCCTGCGCGACGGTCCCCGCGACCTCGGCGCCGGGGATGAACGGCAGGTCGGGCTTGAGCTGATAGAGCCCGCGGGTCTGGAGCACTTCGGGGAACGAGACGCCGGCGGCCGCGACGTCGATGAGCACGCCCGAGCCGGGAGTGAGCATGTGGGTGGCCGCGGGCTCGGGCACCTCGACGACCGAGACCGCATCGGGGCCGGACAACTCGGAGATCTGCAGCGCGCGCATTCGTGCACCCTAACGCGGGCCGCGATCGGGCATCCTGTGAGTCGTGGACGCAACGCCCTCATCGGCTCGGGAGCGCTGGCTGCACGGAGCGGAGGCGGTGCTCGGGCTGCTCGCCGTCATGTGGGCGGTGCAGGTCGTGAACGCCATCGACGGATACGGGCTCGACAGCGACGGCATCGTGCCGCGCCAGCTGTCCGGGCTGCGCGGCGTGGTGTTCGCGCCGTTCCTGCACGCGAGCTGGGCGCACATCATCGGCAACACGATCCCCTTCGTCGCGCTCGGGCTGATGATCGCCCTCGCCGGCCCGGGACGGGTCCTCGCCGTCACCGCGATCGTGGCGCTCGTCGCCGGTCTCGGCACCTGGCTGACGTCGCCCTCGTACAGCGACACCGTGGGGGCCAGCGGCATCGTGTTCGGCTACGCGGGCTACCTCGTGACGCGCGGCCTCTTCAACCGCCGGCTGACCGAGATCGCCCTGGGCGCATTCGTCGCCGTGCTCTTCGGCGGGGCGCTGCTGGCCAGCCTCGTGCCGCACACCGGCGTGTCGTGGGAGGACCACGCCTTCGGCGCCCTCGGCGGGGTGCTGGCAGCCCGCTTCCTCGGCCCCGACCCGAAGAGTGCGCCATCGTCGCCGATCCCGCCTGCGGGAGCGCTAACGTGAAGGCATGGCAGCCGAGGCAATGACGACGCGGGGGGCGCACTACACGGCCCTCGTCGAAGAATTGAACCGTCAGGGTGCGTCCAAGCTCCATCAGGGCGAACGCGAACGGATCCTAGAAGCCGCGGATGCGCTCCTGTTCGGGGAGCCGGGCAGCGAGGAGCGGCTGCGGGCGGCCGCCGAGGTGATCGAGTCGCTGGAGACGAGCGCACGCTGGTCGGCGGAGAGCTGCGACCAGCTGCGCGAGCACCTCTACGGCTGCGACGATCCCGGTCGCGCCGAGCGCTGAGTCGAGCTCAGGCGGCGAGCGTCTCGTCGGCGACGCCGTCGTCGATCGGGAGGCGCACGTAGAACGTCGTGCCCTCGCCGACGCGTGAGGAGAACGTGAGGCTGCCGCCGTGACGCTCGTGCACGATCGTGTGCGAGATGGCCAGGCCCTGTCCGGTGCCGCGACCGACCTCCTTGGTCGTGAAGAACGGATCGAACACACGGCCCGCCACCTCGGGCGTGATCCCGACGCCGGTGTCCGAGATGCTCACGACGACGCGGTCGCCCTCGACGGTCGTGGCGATGCGGATCGCTCCACGCTCGCCGTCATCGCCGAGGCGGTCCTCGATCGCGTGCGCGGCGTTGACCACAAGGTTCAGGAAGACCTGGTTGAGGTCGCCCGCGTTCGCCACGATCGGCGGCAGCTCGCCGAGGTCGCACTCGACGTCCGCGACGTACTTGTACTCGTTGGCCGCCACGATGAGTGTGCTTCCGAGCGCCTGGTTGATGTCGACCGGGCCCTTGACCGTCGTTGGCGGGTGGGCGAAGTCGCGGATCGCGCGGACGATCGTGGCGACACGCTCGATGCCGTCGCGGGCCCGCGTGAGCGCCGCGGGCACGCGCTCGCGCAGGTAATCGAGGTCGGCGGTCTCCTCGGCGGCGGCGAGCCGGGCGAGCACGTCCGTCTCGGTGCCGAGGGCGGCGACGACGTCTCGGACCTCGACGTAGGCCTCGGTGAGGCCGGACAGGTCGCTGAAGGCATCGTCGAGGAAGCGGATCGTGTCGCCGACGAACTGGACCGGCGTGTTGATCTCGTGGGCGATCCCCGCCGCGAGCTGGCCGACGGCCTCGAGCTTCTGCGAGAGCCGCAGCTCGAGCTCGAGGCGACGGCGCTCCTCCTCATCCTCCTTGACCGCGGTGACGTCGAGCAGGATGAGGTGATCGGGGTGGGCGGGGTCATGATCGCAACGCGCGGCCTGTATCCGCGCCCACCGGCATGAGCCATCGCGTCCGAGCAGGCGCAGCTCGGGCTGCGCGGCCGGGTCGCCGCCCGCCTGCAGGGCCGAGCGGTCGTCGGGATGCACCGCGGCGAGGATCGTCGGCCAGTCGGGCGTGTCCTGTCCGGTGAGCGCGGCCAGGCGCTCGCTCACGTAGACCGGGGCCGGCGGGCCATGCGCCGCCCCCTCGGCGACGCACAGCACATCGGGGAAGGTGCCCGCAAGCGCGGAAAAGCGACGCTGCCACGAATCCTGCGCGCTCCGGGGATCGGTCACGCACGTGTGGTCGGCGACCGGCGCTCAAACCTTGAGTCGTCTTTTGGCCCAAATGCTCAACCGTCGGCTCGTTGCGGACGATCAAGCTGGCAATGAACGCGCAGCCCCAGCCCGGCGCCGGGTCGCCGGCCGAGCGGCCGCTCGCGCAACCGGGCGATGTCGCAGCTGCGGCGCAGGCGCAGCGGCCGGTCGTGCTGTGCGTCGACGACGAGCCGCATGTGCTCGAGGCGCTGCGCGACACGCTCCATCGCCAGTTCACGGTGCTCTCGACCACGAACGGCTTCGAGGTCTTCCGGTTGCTGTCCGAGCACCCGGTGGAGGCGATGCTCTCCGACATGCGCATGCCCAGCCTCGACGGGCCGACCCTGCTGACGATGGTGCGCGAGCAGGCGCCCGATATCACGCGTGTCGTGCTCACCGGCCATGCGGAGCTGCAGGACGCGGTGACCGCGGTCAACGAGGGGGAGATCTTCCGCTTCCTGATGAAGCCCTGCGCTCCGGAGACGCTCACCGCCGCGCTGCACGATGCCGTGCGCCAGCACCGGCTGATCCTCTCCGAGCGCGTCCTGCTCACCGAGACCCTGCGCGGCGCGGTCGGCGCGATCTCTGAGGTGCTCGCGCTCGCGAGCCCGGCGGCGTTCGGGCGGGCATCGCGGGTGCGCCACTACGCGCTGCGGCTGGCGGTCGCGCTCGAGCTCGAGGACGTCTGGCACATCGAGACGGCCGCCCTGCTGTCGCAGATGGGGGCGGTGGCGCTCGATCCGGACATCGTCGACCGACTCGCTCGCGGGGAGCGCCTCGAGGCGGCCGAGCGGCGCCAGGTCGAGGACCTGCCGCGCATCGCTCTCGAGCTGCTCGAGGGCATCCCGCGCCTCGACGACGTGCGCGACGTGCTCTCCTTCCTCGGCGTCACGCATCACGACGTGCGCACCGGCGCGATACCGCTCGGCGCAAAGATCGTGCGAATCGCCAACGACTACGACCTGCTCGAGTCCCAGGGCGCCGACCCGCTTGCCGCGATCGCCGAGCTCCGGGCCGGGGACCGGCGCTACGACCAGGAGCTCGTCGACACGTTCGCCACGACGCTCGGCGTGCGCGCGGCGCAGGAGCGCGTCGTGCCGGTGAACGAGCTGCAGGTCGGCATGATCCTCGCCGAGGACGTGGTGAGCCCCCAGAACGTCCTGCACGTCGCGCGAGGAACGATCGTCACGCCGACGGTGCTCGAGCGGCTGGGGGTGCTCCGCCGCGAGCACGTCGCGCCGTGCCTGCGGGTGCTCGTGCCCGACCTGCGCTGACGACGCGCTCCTACCCGACGCCCGCCTGGATCGCTTCCGCGGCCGCCAGCTCGCGCCAGCCCTCGAGCTCGCCGAGGACCTGCAGCGACGCGAGGTACTCCTCGTCGAGCGGAGCCTGGGGCAGGCGCTCTCCCTCGGGGCCGGGGGCGACCTCATGGGCGAGCAGGTTCGCGACGTACACGGCGGTGACGTGATCGAGCAGCCGGCCATGCGCGGCCAGCGGGGCGTGATGGTAGGCGACGGCCTCGACGATCGTGTGCGGGATCCCCCAGAGCGCGAGCAGGTGGGCGCCCAGCTCGGCGTGGGAGCTGCCGCGTACGCCCTGCTCGGTCTCGTACAGCGGGCGCCCCTCGAGCTCGGCCGCGGCGATCGCCTCGGCGAGGAAGGCGGGCTCATGGGTGGCCAGGATGAGCAGCCCGACGTCGTGGAGCATTCCGGCCGTGAACGCGTCGTCGCCGGCCGCCCGCGGGGCGATGCGCCGGGCGATCCGCGCCACGAGCGTCGAATGGGCCTGCAGCGTCGCGATCGAGAACCCCGGTGTGGGAGCGCTCGGCGTGAAGCGCTCGAACGTCCCGACCGACAGCGCGAGGGCGCGGAGGTTGTTCAGCCCGACGCGGGTCACCGCCTCGCTCAGTTGCGAGATCGCCCGGCCGGTCCCAAAGATGGCCGAGTTGGCGAGCTGCAGGAGCTTCGCCGCCATCGCCACGTCACGCTCGACGACGCCCGCGACGTCGGCGGCGCTCGCGTGCTCGTCGCCGAGCATCCGCGTCAGCTCGACGTAGGCGACCGGCGCGGACGGGAGCGACGAGAGCGCGGCGCTCGACTCGTTGCGCGACACCTGCGCGCTCAGCTCGCGCAGCGCGCACGAGCGTTCGATCACGCGCACGAGCTCGTCGGTCTCAGCCGGCTTGGCCAGGAAGCGGTGCGCGACACCGGCGGCCGCGGCCAGCGCGGCGGTGTCGGCGTAGCCGGAGAGGATGATGCGGATCATCCCGGGGTAGCGCTCCGCGATCTCGCTCAGCAGCTGTGCGCCGTCCATGCCGGGCATGCGCATGTCGCTGACCACGACGTCGGCCGGTGCATCGCGCAGGCCGGCGAGCGCCGCCTCGGCGCTTGCCATGAAGGTCATCTCCCACGCGTGGCGCTGGCCGCGCAGGGCGTCGCGCAGGCCGTCGAGGATCTCCTGCTGATCGTCGACGAACAGCACGCGCGTGCGCGCCGCGGGAGGAGGGGAGGCGCTCACGCGCGTGTCCCGTCGGCGCGACGTTCGTGATAGCGTCGCGGCGCCGTCATCGCATGACCATGGGAGCTGGCGTGATCCAAGGACGAGATTGTGCTGGGCAGAAGGAGCGCGTGCGTTGAGCGCCCAGGCGCCCGAGCGCGCCAGCCTCGGCCGTCCCCGCCGCGGCGGTTTCGTCTCCACGTGGCGGATCGTGCGGACGCTCGCTCGCGCCGGGGTCCTGCACCCGACGCGGCCCGACCGCGCCGTGCGCGCGCTGCGGGCGCTGTGGCGCTGGGGCTCGACGCCGGCCGCCGGCTACGCGATCTCGGCCCGGCTGTTCCCGCATGAGCCGGCGGTGATCGACGATCTCGGCTCGCTCACCTTCCGGGAGGTGCACGAGCGCACGAACGCGCTCGCCCGGGCACTGGCGGCGCGCGGCATCGGCACCGGCGACGGCGTCGCAATCATGTGCCGCAACCATCGCGGCATGGTCGAGGCGACGATGGCCGCCGCGAAGCTCGGCGCCGACGTCCTGTTCCTGAACACCGCCTTCGCCGCTCCCCAGCTCACCGGGGTGCTGGAGCGAGAGGATCCGCGCGCAGTCGTCTACGACGAGGAGTTCGGCGAGCTCGTCGCGGAGGGCGCCCGCGACCGGCTGCGCATCCTCGGCTGGCGCGACGGGACCGACGGCGACGTCCCCAACCTCGAGGATCTGATCGTCGCGCACGATCGCGCCGAGCTGCCGCCGCCGACGCGGAACGGGCGCGTCATCATCCTCACGTCCGGAACCACCGGCAGCCCGAAGGGCGCGCGGCGCGACCAGCCGCACTCGCTCGAACCGCTTGCCGCGCTCCTCAGCAAGATCCCGCTGCGCCAACGCGATCACACGATGATCGCCGCCCCGCTGTTCCACGCCTGGGGTTATGCGATCTGGACGCTCGGGCTCGGCCTGTCGCACACGATCGTGCTGCGCCGGCGCTTCGAGCCCGAGGGAATCCTCGAGGCGATCGAGCGCCACCGCTGCTCGACGGTCTGCGTCGTCCCGGTCATGCTGCAGCGCACGCTCGAGCTCGCGCCCGACGCGATCGCGCGCTACGACCTGTCGAGCCTGCGCGTCATCGCCGCGAGCGGCTCGGCGTTGCCGGCGGCGCTGGTGACACGCGCGATGGACGTCTTCGGCGACGTCCTCTACAACTACTACGGCTCGACCGAGGTCGCGTGGGCGACGATCGCCACGCCGGCGGATCTGCGCGCCGCGCCGGGTACGGCCGGCTACCCGCCGCTGGGCACGATCGTGAAGCTCTTCGACGACGCGGACCACGAGGTGCCGCGCGGCCAGAGCGGCCGCATCTTCGTCGGCAACGGCATGCTCTTCGACAGCTACACCGGGGGCGGCAGCAAGCCACGGCTGGCAAACCTCATGGGCACCGGCGATGTCGGTCACCTCGACGCCGCGGGCCGGCTCTTCATCGACGGGCGCGACGACGAGATGATCATCTCCGGAGGCGAGAACGTCTTTCCCCGGGAGATCGAGGAGCTGCTGCATCGCCACGACGCCATCGAGGAGGCGGCCGCCGTCGCGGTCGCCGACGACGAGTTCGGTCAGCGGCTGTGCGCCGTCGTCGTGCGGCGCAACGGCCACGAGCTGACCGAGCAGGACGTCAAGGACTACGTGAAGCACAACCTCGCCCGCTACAAGGTCCCGCGCGACGTGCGCTTCGTCGACGCGCTGCCGCGCAACGCCACCGGCAAGGTGCTCAAGCGCGAACTGACGCACGAATGATCCGCCGGCAGCGCCGGGCCTCACGCCTGCGCCCACTTGCCGTGGCCGTGGCGCGCGAGCTCGAGGCGGGCGATGACCCCGCGATGCACCTCGTCGGGTCCGTCGGCGAGGCGCAGCGCGCGAGCCGCGGTCCACGCCGCCGCGAGCGGTACGTCATCGCTCAGGCCGGCTCCGCCGTGGAGCTGGATTGCCATGTCGACGACGCGCTGGGCCATGTTCGGCACGGCCACCTTGATCTGAGAGACGGCGCCGAACGCCTCGGGGCGGTGCTCGTCGAGCAGCCAGGCGGCGTGCAGGACGTGGAGCCTCGCCTGTTCGATGGCGATCCGCGCGTCGGCGATGCGTTCACGGTTGCCGCCGAGGTTCGCGAGCGGGCGGCCGAAGGCGGTGCGGTTCACCGCACGCTCGCAGGCGAGGCCGAGCGCCGCCTCCGCTAGGCCGACGAGCCGCATGCAGTGGTGGATGCGGCCGGGACCGAGCCGGGCCTGCGCGATCGAGAAGGCCTGCCCGGGGCCACCGATGATCGCGCTGGCGGGAAGCCGCACGTCGCTGAAGGACACCTCACCGTGCCCGAGCGGGGCGTCGTCGAACCCCATCGCCGGCAGCAGGCGGACGATCTCCACGCCGGGCGCGTCGAGCGGGACGAGCACCATCGAGTGCTGGTGGTAGCGATCGGCGTCCGGATCGGTGAGCCCCATGAAGATCGAGATCCGGCACTGCGGGTGTCCGACGCCGGTGCTCCACCACTTACGCCCGTTGACGACGACCTCGTCGCCGTCGATGACCGCCGTGGCCTGCATGTTCGTGGCGTCCGAGGAGGCGACGTCGGGCTCGGTCATGCAGAACGCCGAGCGGATACGTCCGTCGAGCAGCGGCGCCAGCCACTGCTCCTTCTGCTCGGCGCTGCCGAAGTGCCACAGGACCTCCATGTTGCCGGTGTCGGGCGCGTTGCAGTTGCAGACGAGCGGCGCGATGAGCGAGCCGCCCATCGCTTCGGCGAGCGGCGCGTACTCGACGTTGGACAGTCCCGCGCCGTGCTCGGAGTCGGGGAGGAAGAGGTTCCACAGGCCGCGCTCACGCGCCTGGTCCTTGAGCTCCTCGATGACCGGCAGCACGACCCAGGGGTTCTCGCGGCTCAGCAGTTCGCGGTGATAGTCGAGCTCGCGGGGCGCGATCTCCTGCGCCTGGAACTCGGTGAGCCGCCGCAGGTAATCCTGGGCGCGGGGGGAATGGTGGAAGTCCATCGTCGCTCCTGGCGTCTGTGGGGAAGGGCGAGCCTAACGCCCCGGCGCGTACGATCCCGCGATCGGGCTCGCCGGTTCGGCGTCGAGCCAAAACCGCTTCCGGGAGCGCCATGCCCCACCTCGAACGCGACGGAGACGTCTTCATCCTGCGGCTCGGCGAGGACGAGAACCGCTTCAATGGCCCGTTCATGGACGCCGTGGCCGCCCTCGTCGACGAGGTCGACGCCGCACCGCCGCCGCGCGCGCTCGTGACCACGGGCGTGGGCAAGATCTACAGTAACGGTCTCGACCTCGAGTGGATGTCGCAGAACGTGGAGGCGATCGGACCGTTGCTGGAGTCCGTCCACGCCCTGTACGCGCGCCTGCTGGGCCTCGGAGTGCCGACGGTCGCGGCGCTCGGTGGCCACGCGTTCGCCGGCGGCGCGATGCTTGCCCTCGCGCATGACGTCCGGGTCATGCGCAGCGACCGCGGCTGGTTCTGCCTCCCCGAGGTCGACATCAACATCCCCTTCACGCCCGGGATGAGCGCGCTCATCGCGGCCCGCCTGCCGGTCAACACCGCGCACGAGGCGATGACCACCGGCCGGCGCTACACCGCCGGCGAGGCGGTCGCCGCGGGGATCGTGGCCGAGGCCCTCGCCGAGGGCGACGTCCTCCCGCGCGCCGTCGAGATCGCCGCGGGCCTCGCCGGCAAGAATCCGCAGACCCTGGCCACGATCAAGGCGCGCCTCTACGCGTCCACGCTCGCCGCGCTCACCGATGCCGAGGCGAACGCGATCGCGCTGCCCGAGGGCCCCGGAGACTGACGTCGGCCTACGGCCGTCCTGGTGCGGGGAGGGCCGAGATGCGGTACAGCGCGGTGCCCTCGGCCGGGACGAGAGCGCTGATGGCGCTGGTGGTCGTCGACGTGCGGTGGGTCCAGACGTCGCGCACGGTATAGCGCGCCGCCCGCGGCAGGCCGACGCCGAGCGCGGTCGCTGCGATCCGCACGGGGGTGTTACCGCGGTTGAGGAGGGCGACGGCCCGACTGCCGTCGCTCAGGGGCTTGACCCACACCTCGGCCTCGCCGGCCGACGCGACGAGCGTCCCCTGGACGCCCGCCGGATCCTGATCGATGGCGATCACCTCGGGGTTGGCCGAGTCGCTCGCGCTCTGCGCCGACATCGTGTCGAGGTCGTCGCTGATCATCAGCGGCGCGGCAAGCATCGACCACATGCTCAGCTGGGTTCGGTAGGCGGTGGCGCTGAGGCCCTGGTCCGGACCGAGGTAGTCGGGGTCGTTCCAGTGGCCGGGCCCGGCCGCCTGCGGGTGCGCGGCATCGGCGTCGAGGTTGCGCAGCACGTTCGCGAAGTCGACGTGGTGCGGGGTGCCGATGTCCGTGTCGGTGCGCCAGCTGTTCGCGATCGACGGGCCGAAGGCCCACGAGTTGAAGCCCGAGCCGGCGAGGTCGGGCGTGCCCGTCGCGAACTGACCCGGTTGCAGGAAGTTGCACACGGACAGCAGCATCGGGCGCTGGCTGGCGTTATCGACGATCGCGTTGTGGAAGGCGGTGTACGTGCTCTGCGGATCGAGCCCCTGGCGCACACCGCCGCAGAAGTCGACCTTCACGGCGTCGAAGCCCCACGCCGCGAACGTGTTGGCGTCCTGCTGGTAATGCCCATAGCTGCCCGCTCCCGGGCCGCCGCAGCCGCTCGAGCCGGCGTCGGTGTACAGACCGACGAGCAGGCCGGCCTGATGCAGGATCCCGGTCAACCACGCCAGGCCGTGCGGCCACTGCGTCGGGTCGATCGTGATCTGCCCGCTCGCATCGCGCGTGCCGTGCCACCAGCCGACGTCGAACCAGATGTAGCGGTACCCCGCCCGGGCGAGGCCGCGGGCGATCAGCTGGTGGGCCTGATCGAGGATCGTCGCCTCGTTGAACGCGCCCCCGAACGCGAAGTAGGTGTCCCAGCCCATGTACGGGGTCGCCGCGAGCACGGCCGGGGCGCTCGCCGCGCTGACGCTGTGCGTGGCCGGTGGGGCGCCCGTGGGGTGCAGCGTCAATAACCTGGAGCCGAGGGACGCGCTGACCGCGCCGATCAGCGTCCCGTTCGCGGACACGAGCACGGGCAGGTGGTGCTCTCGCGCCAGGAGCAGGCGCCCGAGCGCATTCAGCGGCACCGGTACCACGAGGACCTCGCCGGGGCCGAGGGTGACCGGCACCGAGCCGACGATCACGGTGCGCCGGGTCGTTCGAGGGGGCCTGGGGGACCGTCGCCCGTGGGTCGACGAGGTGGCCAGGCGTGCGCTGACGGCGACGACATGGCCTCCCCGTTGCACGGTCTCCACGAGGCTCAGCAGGAGCGAGATCGTGCAGGCCCCGGCCGCCCGCGGCGAGCAGCGCACGACGACGCGGGCCGCGTCCCCGCGCGCAGCGGCGGTGATCGAGGAGCGGCTGACGGACGCCGGCGTGCCGCCGATCGGGACCGCCACGAAGCTGCTCGTTCCGCTCACCGAGCCGCCGACACTCGTCCCGGTGACGACGCATTGCAGGTAGTGACCCGCGTCGACGGGGCCGGCATCGTAGGTCGGCCCGGAGGCGCCGGTCACGGGAGCGAGGTCGCGGAGCCACCGATACGTGAACGTCTCGCCACCGATCGCGCTCGTCGGGAGGCAGGTGAGCGGCTGGCCGCTCGCCGGCGTGCCGACGATCACGGGATGCGGGGCGGGCGGCTGCGGCGGCGCCGGTGGTGTTGGCGGGGGTGGAGGCGGCGGGCTGTAGCCGATCGACACGGCGCCGACGTTCGAGGGTGAGAGCTGGGCGAAGTCGGTCGCGTCCGGGGAGACGTAGAAGCCTCCGCCGCCGCCGCCGCCGGCCGCCGCCGTCGATCCACCGCCGCTGCCGCCGCCGAAGAAGCCGTCGCCGCCACCGCCGGCTCCCGAGCCGGCCGGTCCAGCCGCGCCGCCGCTCGCCGAGCCGGCGATGCCCGGGGGCGTTCCGAGACCGCCCGCGCCTCCCTGCGTGGCCGTTCCGGCTCCGCCGCCTCCGGCGGTGCCGGCCCCGGTACCGGGCATGCCGCCGCTGCCGCCGACCCCTCCGACGACGCCCGAGGTCCCCGGGTCATTGGAGTCGGAGCCGCCGCCCGAACCCGGCGCCGCGCCGCTCGCGGTCGACGGGGCCAGGGCGCCGGACGGCGAGCCGGCGGACACGGCGCCCTGGCCTGAGCTCGTGGCCGTGCCGCTGCCGGCGCCTCCGCCGCCGCCCCCGGGGGCGACAAGCACGAGCGCGGTCTCCCCGCCGGCCGGGAGCGAGACCGACGACGCGCCGCCGGCGCCGCCGCCCCCGCCGAGAACGCCGGTGGTCGAGAGCTGCGCGGAGCCGCCATCGCCGCCCCGTCCGCCGCTGGGCCCGCCGCCCGCTCCTCCGGCGGCGACATCACCGAGCTGTGGCGCCGCACCGTCGGCCCCGTTGCCACCAACGGTGATCGTGAACGTCTGTCCCGGCGTCACCGCGAGATTCACCTCGGCCGACCCGCCGCCACCGCCAACGCCACCCCCATTACCCCCAGCGCCGCCGGCGCCGCCGGCGGCGTAGAACGTGACCTCACTCACGCCGGCCGGCACCGTCCAGGTATGGGTCGTGGCTCCGCTCGGCTCGGCCGGGCTCGCCGCGAAGCTCACCTGGACCGGCAGCTCGGCAGCCACGGCCGCCGCCGGAAACGCCACTGCGGCCGCGGTCGCGGCCAGGACGAGCGCGGCCGCGCGGCCGATGTCGCGGCGCTGTTGCGCGGTGGGATGGCGATCGGGCACGGAGAGGTTCCTCAAGGCAAGAACACGCTAGCTGCAGGCGGGGTTTCGCCGGTGCCGCGCGGCGCTGCGCCGATCGCTGATGATGACGCGGCCGGCTGCCGAACGCGTGCCGGGTCCTCAGGTTTGGCCTGCACCGGCCGACAACTCGGGACGACCCCGAGCACCCGCCGAACGTGACCCCATGCGACAGACGACACATCCCAGCACCGAGCTCGCCCATGCCGGCGACGTCGCCCTCGCCGTCGTCCGATCGCTCCCGGACGCGGCCGTGTTCGTCATCGACCACGACCTCTGCTTCCGCTTCGCCCGCGGCCCGGTGCTCGAGCGTCTCGGCTGGGATGTCGAGTCGCTGATCGGCCGCGCGGCGCGTGACGTCCTCCCGGCCGAGTACTTCCGGCTGTACGAGCCGCACTGCCGCGCGGCGCTCGCCGGAGGGCACGGCGAGCTCGACAACGACACGATCGACGGCGTCGGAGCGTTTCAGAGCCAGTTCTCGCCCCTGCGAGGCATCGACGGCGCGATCGTCGGCGTGCTCGTCGTGTCACGAGACGTCACCGAGCGCCGCGCCGCCGAGGCCTCGCGGCGCCGGACGCTCGGCGAGCGCGACGAGGCACGGTCGCAGTTCGAGACGGCGTTCGCCGACGCTCCGATCGGGATGGCGCTCGTCGGCCTCGACGGGGCGTGGTTGAAGGTCAATCCGGCGCTCTGCGGCATCCTCGGCTGGCCGGCCGCCGACATGCTGGAGACGACGTTCCAGGACATCACAAGACTGAGCGAGGCGCCGGCCGACGTCGCTGCCATCGGCGAGCTGATGTCGGGGCGTCTGCCCCGCTGCCAGATCGAGAAGCGCTGTCACACCAAGAACGGGGACGGGCGGTGGGTCCTCCTGTCGATGTCACTCGTGCACGACCGCGAGGGGGCGCCGCACCACGTGATCGTCCAGGCGCAGGACATCGACGAGCGCCGTCGCCTCGCCGACGAGCTCGCTGCCGCGCGCGACGAGGCGCTCGAGCTGTCACGCCTGAAGTCCGAGTACGTCGCGAACATGAGCCATGAGATCCGCACTCCGCTCAACGGCGTTCTCGGCCTCGCCGACATCCTGCTCGACGGCGAGCTGAACGAGGATCAGCGAGAGTTCGTCGAGGCGATCCGCTCATCGGGCGATGCCCTGATGGCCGTCATCAGCGACGTTCTCGACGTCTCGAAGATCGAGGCCGGCAAGCTCGAGCTCGATGAGGAGGACTTCGAGCTGCGGCGCGTCATCGACGACGCCTGCGCGATCGTCGCTCCGGCCGCCGGCGAGAAGGACCTGGAGCTGATGGCCTGGGTCGACCACGACCTTCCACGGTGCCTGCGCGGTGATGGCAATCGCATGCGCCAGGTCCTCGTCAACCTGCTCAACAACGCCGTCAAGTTCACCGATCGGGGCGAGGTCGTCGTCCGGGTTGGGTCACGCTGGCAGGAGGGCCGCCCGGTCGTCCGCTTCGAGGTGCGTGACACCGGCGTCGGCGTGGAGCCGGCGGCGCTCGATGGCCTCTTCGAGGCGTTCGCGCAGGCGAAGACGCCCGGGGTGCCACGGCGGACCGGCACGGGGCTGGGTCTGAGCATCAGCCGCCAGCTCGTGGAGCTCATGGGCGGACACATCGGCGCCAGCAGCGTGCCCGGTCGGGGAAGCACGTTCTGGTTCTCGGTGCCGCTCACGCCCGCGCGGGTGGGGTCCTCGGAGATCCCGCGGGTCGACCTCGATGGGATCCACGTGCTCGTGGCCGACGACAACCGGACGAACCAGACGATCCTGCGCCATCAGCTCGGCGCCTGGAACATGACGTGCGATTGCGCAACCGACGGCGCTGCGGCGCTGCGGCTCCTCCGGGCCGCGGCCGCGGACGGACACCCGTACGCGCTCGTGCTCCTCGATCGCAACATGCCGGGGATGCACGAGCTCGAGCTGGTGCACGCGATCAAGGCCTCGCCCGAGCTCGCCGCGGTTCCGCTGCTCATCCTCTCCTCTGCCGCGGCCGGCCGCGACGCACTGCGCCGAGCCGGCGTCGACGGCGTGCTCACCAAGCCGGTCGGCGATGCCCGCCTGCGGGATGAGATCAAGCGCATCATCGGCGCCACCGGAGCGACGGCGCCGCAGCCGCTGGCGCACGTCCAGGGCGATCCGGCCGGAGCCGACACCGCTCGGCGGCTCGGCGTGGCTCCGCGCGCGAGCCGAACGCCAACTGCCGCGACGGCGACGGTCACCGCGTCGAGCACGCTCCCGGAGGGCGCGCCCCGCGTACTGCTCGCCGAGGACAACGAGGTCAACCAGCTCGTCGCCGTAAATGCGCTCGAGCGCTGCGGTTATCGCGTCGACCTCGCCCAGAACGGGCGCGAGGCGGTCGAGATGAGCCGCCGGGAGCGCTATCAGGCGATCTTCATGGATTGCCGGCTGCCCGAGCTCGACGGGTACTCGGCGGCCGAGGAGATCCGGCGCCTGGAGGCCTCCGACCACCACACGCCGATCATCGCCATCACCGCCCACTCGATGCGGGGCGACCGCGAGAAGTGCCTTGCGGCCGGGATGGACGACTACATCGCCAAGCCCCTGCGCCGCGACACGCTGCAGTCGGTCCTGCGCGCGACGCTCGCCCGCGATGGCGAGGCGCTCGAGCAGCAGCCGGCCGACGCGACGGCCAAGCCGCTCGACCCGGTCCTCGACCGCGGGCTGATCGGCGAGCTCGACAGCGACAGCGCCGCGCGGATCGTCGACCTGTTCGTCCGCGGCTCGCGTGAGCGGATCGCCGAGCTGGCCCAGGCGATCGCCCGCGACGATGCCGAGTCCGTCGAGGGGTTGACCCACGGACTGAAGGGCGCTGCGGCGAGCGTCGGCGCCGTCGCGCTCTGCCGCGCCTGCGACCGCCTCGCGATCGACGCCGCCGGACCGCTCGACACTCGACGCCTGCGGCACGCCGAGCTCGAGCGCACGATGGAGCTGACCGCTGCCGCCCTTTCCCTCGAATTCCAGGAAGGCACCCGATGACCGCACCGGTTCCCGCTGACTCAAGGCCGCGGACGAGCCTGTTGATCGCCGACGACGAGCCGCTCGTGCGCTCGATGCTGCAGGCCCAGCTCGAGGGCGACTTCGACGTGGTCGCCTGTGCGGCCGACGCCGAGGAGGCAATCGAGCTGGCCCGGGCGCACCAGCCCGACGCGGCGATCGTCGACGTCGAGATGCCCGGAGGCGGCGGCCTGCGGGCCACGCGCGAGATCGGCGTGTGCTCGCCGGCCACGGCCGTGCTCGTGCTCTCCAGCGACGAATCCGATGCGGGCGTGATCGCGATGCTCGAGGCCGGCGCGGTGTCCTATTTTCGCAAGGGACTGCGGGCCGCCGAGCTGACGAGCGCGCTGCGGGAGTCGATCGAGGCTCACGCCGCGCTGTCGGCAGCGCCGAGGATCGACTGACGGGCCGCTCAAGCGCTCGCCGGCGGCGCCGATGACACGGTGAGCCCATGAGCTACATCGACGCGCTGAACCGCATCAGCCAGATCCAGGGGCAGCTGGAGGCGCTCGAAACCGGGTCCCCGGCCACTTCGTCGGGCGCGTCCACCGGCGCGGCTTCCTCGGCGACGAGCAGTGGATCGAGCTTCGCCACCCAGCTCGCGCAGGCGCAGGCCGTCACCCCGACCACGTCGAGCGCGCTCGCCGCCACGCCGGACGCCCTGTCGACCACCGCGGCGGGCGAGCTGCCGACCACCGCGGCGAGCGAGCTGCCGACCGGAACGCTCGCGACCGGTGTGCCGATAACGGCCACCGGGACGCCCGTCGCGGGCGCTGCGCCGGCATCGCTCCCGGGCGCCGGCAGCCTGACGAGCGCTCAGCAGCAGTTCGCCGCGCGACTCGCGGCCGACACGGGCCTCAACCAGGGCGTCGTCGACGCCTGGCTGCTCGCCGAGGAGTCGGGCGGCGCGGCCACGGCCCGGCAGAGCGCGAACAACAACGATTGGCTGAACATCGGCTACACCGACTCCGCGACGTACGGTGGGAGCGACTCGGTGTGGAGCGATCCGGTCGCGGCCGCCGACGCCACGGCCGGCTGGCTGCAGGGCAAGGATACGATCCCCGGCTACGGGACGGCGAGCGGCGGCGTCCAGGCGATCCTGCAGACCGCCGGGCAGTCGCCTGCGACCCAGATCGCGGCGATCCAGGGGTCCGGATGGGCCTCGAGCGGGTACCCCGACCTGCCGGGGCTCTTCCAGCAGGTCACCGGCCAGTAGAGCGGCGACGCCGCGCGGCAGGCACGCGGCCGTTCCTGCGGCTACCGTGCAGGGCCCCTCGTCCCAGCCAGAAGGAGCCGATCGTGTCGCTCGCCGGAAAGACCTTGTTCATCTCGGGCGCCAGCCGTGGCATCGGGCTGGCGATCGCCCTGCGGGCGGCGCGCGACGGCGCGAACGTCGCCCTCATCGCGAAGACCTCCGAACCGCACCCCAGGCTCGAGGGAACGATCCACACCGCGGCCGAGGCGATCGACCGAGCCGGCGGTAACGCGCTGCCGATCGTGGGGGACATCCGCGAGGAGGAGCAGGTCGTCGCTGCGGTGGCGCGTGCGGCCGAGCACTTCGGCGGCATCGACGTGTGCGTCAACAACGCCAGCGCCATCAGCCTCGAGAGCACCGAGGCGCTGCCGATGAAGCGCTACGACCTCATGGCCGACATCAACGTCCGGGGCACCTTCCTCGTGAGCAAGTACTGCATCCCACACCTGCGGCGGGCCGAGAACCCGCACATCCTCACGCTCTCGCCACCGATCACGCTCGAACCCCGATGGCTTGGTCCGCACATCGGCTACACGCTCGCCAAATACGGGATGACGATGTGTGCGCTCGGCCTGGCCGCCGAGTTCCGCGAGGTCGGGATCGCCTCGAACGCGCTGTGGCCGCGCACGCTTGTCGCCACGGCCGCGGTGCAGAACCTGCTCGGCGGGGACGCGGCGATGGCTCGTGCGCGGACGCCCGAGGTGTACGCCGACGCGGCGTACGAGGTGATCACCCGGCCGAGCCGCGAGTACACCGGCCAGGCCCTGCTGTGCGAGGACGTGCTCGTCGACTCCGGCGTGCGCGACCTCAGTGCCTATTCCCACGCGGGAGCCGACGCGGACCTCGCGGTCGACCTGTTCGTCGACGCCGCCGATCCCCCGGGGCTGGCGGCCTCGGGCTGACCGCGCCCGAGTCCCGCCGCGGTGCGATCATCGTGGCGTGCTCGCGATGCAGATCGAGCGGCCCGGGGTCCTTCGGGCGACCGAGCGACCGGTGCCGCACCCCGGACCGGGCCAGCTGCTGGCCCGCGTACACGCGTGCGGGGTCTGCCGCACCGACCTGCACCTGCTCGACGGCGAGGTCGACATCCCGAGGCCCCCGATCATCCCCGGCCACCAGATCGTGGCCACCGTCACCGAACACGGGGACGGGGCCGCGAGCGAGGAGCTGCCGCCGGTCGGCACGCGCATCGGCATTCCCTGGCTCGGCTGGACGGACGGGGTCTGCCACTACTGCCGCAGCGGACGCGAGAACCTGTGCGATCGCGCGCAATTCACGGGCCGCGACATCGACGGCGGCTACGCCGAGTGGACGGTGGCCGACGGTCGCTACGCCTTCGTGCTGCCGGAGGGGTACTCCGACCTCGAGGTGGCGCCGCTGCTGTGCGCCGGCCTGATCGGCTACCGCGCGCTGCGGCTCGCCGGGGACGGCGAGCGCCTCGGCCTGTACGGGTTCGGGGCCTCGGCGCACATCATCGCCCAGGTCGCACGCCACCAGGGTCGCACCGTGTTCGCCTTCACCCGCCCCGGCGACGAGGTCACACAGGCGTTCGCCCGCAGCCTCGGCGCGTCGTGGGCCGGCGGCTCGGACGAGGTGCCGCCCGAGCCGCTCGACGCCGCGATCATCTTCGCCGCGGCGGGCGAGCTCGTCCCCGCGGCGCTTCGAGTCACCGCGAAGGGCGGCGTCGTCGTCTGCGCCGGCATTCACATGTCCGACATCCCGAGCTTTGCCTACGACATCCTGTGGGGTGAGCGCGTCGTACGTTCGGTGGCCAACCTCACGCGAGACGACGCCCGCGAGTTCCTCGCCCTCGCGCCGCAGGTGCCGGTCCGCACCGAGGTGCACCGCTACCCGCTCGAGGCGGCCGGACAGGCGCTCGAGGACCTGCGAGCCGGACGCTTCGAGGGCGCGGCGGTGATCGTGCCGCCGGCGCGGAGCGACTCATGAACGCCCACGAGCTGGCCCTCGCCGTCGCGGTCTTCCTCGCCTGCGCCGTCGAGGGCGTCGAGGCGCTCACGATCGTGCTCGCGGTGGGCACGACGCGCAGCTGGCGCTCGGCGCTCGGCGGAGTCGCGGTGGCGACGGTCGTGCTCGCCGCCGTGTGCGCCGCGCTCGGTCCCGCGCTCGCGGCGCTGCCGATCGATGCCTTGCGCGTCGTCGTCGGCGGGCTGCTGCTCGTGTTCGGCCTGCAATGGCTGCGCAAGGCGATCCTGCGGGCGGCCGGGCTGAAGGCGCTCCGCGACGAGGAGGACGAGTTCGAGCGCGACCGGCGCGCGGCGCTCGCCGCCGGGACGCCGGGGCCGCGATTCGATCCCTACAGCTTCACCGTCTCGTTCAAGGGCGTGCTGCTCGAGGGCCTGGAGGTCGCGTTCATAGTCGTCACGTTCGGTGCCAGCGCGCACGACGTCGGACTCGCGGCGGCGGCCGCCGGCGTCGCGATCGCCGTGGTCGTCGTCGCCGGCCTCGCGCTGCGGGCGCCGCTCGCGCGCGTCCCCGAGAACACGATGAAGTTCGCGGTCGGCGTCATGCTCACCTCGTACGGGATGTTCTGGGGCGCAGAGGGCGCCGGCGCCGAGTGGCCGGGCGGCGACGCGGCGCTGCTCGCGATCATTCCGGCGCTCGTCGCATTCTCGGTGCTCGCGGTGGTGGTGCTGCGGCGGCGCGAGGCCGCGGTGACGACCGACAAGACCAGCGGCGCGGTGGTGGGGGCGTGACACGCGTGCGTGCCCTCGGCGTCTTCCTGTGGGACTTCGTCGTCGGCGACGACTGGGTGACGGCCGTCGGCGTCGCGCTCGCGCTCGCGCTCACCGCGCTGGTGGCCGAGACGAGCATCTCGGCCTGGTGGATCGTGCCGCTCGCGGTCGCCGTGCTGCTGTCGCTGTACCTGTGGCGGGCGATCCGCGCGCAGCGCGGCGGGTAAGCCGCCCGGAGTCGAGCCCCGCCATGTCCACAGATCGCGCGAACACTCCGACGCTGCCCCGGCCGCCGGCCGGCGATCACGACGCCGACGCGCGGCACGACCGCCTCCTGCCGTGGATCGCTGCCGAGCGCACGGTGCGCGCCGTCGTGCTGGTGGCGATCGGGCTCGTGCTCGTCACGCACCCACACACCAACTGGGCAAACACGATCACCGACCTGACGCGCGACGTCGGGCTCGATCCGAGCGATAACGGGATCCAGCACATCATCGCGAAGATCGCCGCGA
This sequence comes from uncultured Solirubrobacterales bacterium, assembly GCA_963710725.1. Classification (GTDB taxonomy): domain Bacteria; phylum Actinomycetota; class Thermoleophilia; order Solirubrobacterales; family Solirubrobacteraceae; genus CAVQBJ01. Next base: position 347,659 of record CAVQBJ010000002.1, read on the forward strand.
TCAGCCCTCGCAAGTATGTGCTCTTCGGCGTCATCGCGATCGCCTACGGCGCGCTCGAGGCCGGCGAGGCCTACGGGTTGTGGCGTCGCCGCCGCTGGGGCGAGGTGCTCACCGTCATCGCGACCTCGGTGCTGTTCATCCCGGAGATCTGGGAGCTCGCAGATCGCGCCACGCCGCTGAAGATGGGCGCTCTGCTCGTCAATATCGCGGTCGTCGCCTACCTCGTCATGCGGTTGCGCCAGCCGCGTCGCTGACCAGCGTCGCGCACGATCGTCAGCGAAGGCTCAAGCTCGCCCCGCCGCGGCCGATGTAGGGAGAAGATCGCGTCCTCGGACGCGGGCGATCCGCCTTCCCGCCCGAGCGCGAGACATCGCAGGCACACGATCGTTCACCAGGGGGGTGACGATGCGACTGACGCTGCAGGAGCTCGACGCCATGCGAGAGCTTGCGAAGGTGGGCTCCGGAACGGCGGCCACCGCGCTGTCGACGATGATCGGCCTGCCCGTGCAACTCGATGTGCCGTGCGCCGAAACACTGGCCGTGGCCGACGCGATCGATCGCACCGGAGCGGCCGAGGCGCTCGTGACGGCGATCGCGGTCCCGGCGGTCGGAGACGTCGACGCCCTCGCCCTCATCCTCATGCCGGGTCCGACGGTGGCGACGCTCTGCCGCCTGCTCGGCGTGGAGGTCGACAGCGAGATCGGGGTCTCGGCGCTGTGCGAGATCGGAAACATCATCGGGTCGTCCTACCTCGGCGCGCTCGCCGAGATGACCGGCCTGCGTCTCGAGCCCGGCCCGCCCGAGCGCATCGTCGACATGCTGGGCGCGATCCTCGGCTCCGCCTGGCTGACGCGCGCGGACGGCGACAGCGCCCTGCTGCTGCAGTCTCAGCTGAGCGTCGCCGGTGTCGAGTGCTCACCGGCGGTGCTGTTCATGCCGTCGCCGCACGCGCTCCTCGGGATGCTGACGCGCCTGGGCATCGGGTCCTGACCGGCGCCCCCGTCTCGCTAGTCCTCGCAGACGTCGGCGGTCTGGCCCGCGGTGACGCGCACCACCTCGCGGGGATCGACTAACACCGAATGGCGGTGATCCCCGGCCGGGCAGAGGATCCGCTCGTGCGTCAACAGCTCGCGGTCGATCACCGCGGCCGCCGGCACCATGGGGCCGAACGGCGGGACGGCGCCGACCTCCAGCGTGGGGAAGTCGCTCGCGATCTCCGCCTCGGTGGCGAGGCGCAGCTGACGCGAGGCGCCGAGCAACTCGCGCAGCTTGTGCAGATCGAGCCGGCGGCTCGCCGGAATCGCGGCGATCGCGTATACGAGACCGTCGTGCAGCACGACGGTCTTGGCCACGACCTCGGGCGACTGCCCGGTCGCGCGGGCCTCGGCGTTTGCGCTCAGGACGGTCGGGTGCTCGACCACCTCGTAGGCGACACCCGCCCCGTCGAGGAAGTCCGTGATCGCGTCGACCCGGCTCGTCGACATGTCGCTCATCGCTGCCTCCTCCTGGTCGGCCTCCCGGTCGGGCCGCGGCCTGTAACCGCCGATGGGCCGATTCTGCGACTCGCGCCGGCGCCGCGCATCGGGGAAACCACGCGAGCAGCAGGGCCGACGTACGGATGCGCTCGCAGGGGTCGCGGGTTGCGGGATTCCTGCAGCCGCTCGGTGGTCGATCACGGACGACGACTTGGGGCGACCGCGGATGGGCGATCTCGCGCCGGCGCCTACAGTCGCACCACGTGACCAGCCACCGCGAGGGTCGACTGATCGGCACTGCGCTCGGCGACTACCCCTCCGACGGGCGCGGGCTCATGGGCCGCGCGGTGGTTGGGTCACGCTCTCGCCACCGAGAGGCGGCTGCCACGCATCGCGGGCCTCAGGGCCCGTCGACGAGCACCTCGTGCAGACGATGGGTGTCGACGTCGTAGACGAAGCCGCGGACCCCGTCGCGGTGGGGCAGGAAGCTCGAGCGCCGGACGCGCAGGATCGACTGGCGCACGTCGGCGTCCACGTCGCTGAATGATTCGATCGCGAACGCGGGCGCGACGCCGGTCGCCTCCTGCAGCTCGGCCCGGAAGCCGTCGTCGGTGAGGGTCTGCATCCCGCAGTCGGTGTGGTGGATGAGCATCACCTCCCTCGTGCCGAGGCGCCGCTGGGACACGGCGAGCGAGCGGATCACGTCGTCGGTGATGACGCCGCCGGCGTTGCGCAGCACATGCGCCTCGCCGTCGCGCAGGCCAAGCGCGGCGAACACGTCCACCCGCGAGTCCATGCAGGCCACGATCGCCAGCCGACGGCTCGGGCGAACGTCGAGGTGGCGCGGCGGCAGGGAGTCCGCGAACCCGCGGTTGTTCGCGACGAGGTCATCGATCACGGCCACGACTCGGGAGCCTATGCAATCGCGGAATCCGAGCTTGACAGAGTGAAACTCCAGAGTGATACTCCGCCAACCGTGAGTTCGCCCGACACCCGCCGCCGCGTGCTCGACGCGGCCCTGAGCTGCTTCCTCGAGGACGGCTACGAGCAGACGACGATCACCCGAATTCGTCAGCGCAGTGGCACCTCCAACGGAGCGTTGTTCCACCACTTCCCGACCAAGGAGGCGATCGCCGGAGCGCTGTACGTCGAGGCGATGGCGTCCTTCCACGAGGGCCTGTGGCACCTGCTGCGCACGCGGCCCGGGTCGCTGCGGACTGCGGTTGGCGCGGTGATCGCCCACCAGCTGGGGTGGACCGAGCGACATGCCGAGCTCGCCCGCTTCGTGTACGCGCGCGGACATCTCGACAGCGAGGCTCCCGGAGGCGGCGAGCTCGTCGAGCTCAACCACGAGCTCACGACGGCGCTGAGCCGGTGGATGGCACCGTTTCGCGAGCGCGGCGAGATCCGCCCGACCTCGATGGTGATGATCTCCGCGATCGTCAACGGCCCCGCGCACGCGATCGCCCGGCGGTGGCTGGCCGGCCAGCTCGACGGGCCGCTTCCGGCCTACGCCAACGATCTCGCCGATGCGGCCTACGCGGCGCTGCGCGGCACTCCGGTCCGGGCGGGCCGCGGCGGACCGCCCCCGCACACCGGTCGCGTGACGCTCGAGATCCTCGCCGACCACGGCGAGGTCATCGCCCGCGGCCGGGTGGTCGCGGACCTCGTCCCGGCCGTCGCGTCGGGCTCGTGATGGCTGGCACCTCCGACCTGAACGTCCCCGCGAGGACCGACGCATCGGCCGGGCGATCGGAGCCGTTCTCGCTGCCACGCCACCTGTTCGAGCTGCAGGAGGATGCCCGACGGCTCGCCTCGCGCTTCGGCGAGCGCCACCGTGAGGTGCGCCGTCATCCGATCGAGCACCAGGCGCTGCATCCGGAGCTGTGGGGCGAGGTCAGCGACCGAGGCTGGCCGGGGATGCTCGTGCCGCCCGAGCACGGAGGCAGCGGCGCCGGCCTGCTCGCGTACGTGCTCGTGATGGAGGCGCTGGCCGCCGAGAACCTCGTGCTCTGGATGCCCGTGCTCACCGCCGCCATCGGCCACGCGATCGCCGCGGCGGGGCCGGCGCCTCCGCGCGAGCGCTGGCTGGAGCCCATCGCGTCGGGGCAGGCGCTGCTCGCGCTCGCGGTGACCGAGCCCGAGTGCGGGCATAACGTGTTCCGCACCCGCACCACGGTTCGCCCGGGCGGCTCGGGCTTCGTGCTCGATGGGGTCAAGGCGGTCACCTCGGGCCTCGAGCTGGCCGACCGAATCCTCGTCTTCGGGCGGGTGCCGCGCGAGTCAGACGGTGCCCCGGCGAGGTATACGACCATCCTCGTCGACCCCGACGCCGCCGGCGTCCGCCGCATCGAGTTGCCGATGGGGTGCCGCGAGGGGGTCCGCCAATGGCGACTCGAGCTCGAGCAGGTCGAGGTGGGCTCGGAGGCGCTCGTCGGCGAGGCGGGACAGGGCCTGCTGATCCTCTGGCCGATCACCCACGTCGAGCGGCTGCTCACGGCCGCCCTGGCGGTGGGCAACGCGCGCTACTGCCTCGATCGTGCGCTGAACCGGGCCCGGGAGCGCACGATCTTCGGGCAGCGGCCGATCGGCGCGGAGCAGGCGATCGCTCATCCGCTCGCACGCCTGCACGCCCGGCTCGAGGCGACGCGGCTGCTCGTCTACCGTGCGGCCGCCGCGTTCGATGCGTGCGCCGACCCGATCGCGTCGGCCGGTGAGGCGAACATGGCGAAGCTGCTGAGCGCCGACCTCCTCTTCGACGCCGCCGACCACGCCGTCCAGACGCTCGGCGCCGCGGCCTGGGACGAGCGCGAGGGCCTGTCCGAGCTGTTCCTCGACGCGCGGCTGGCTCGCTCGGCGCCCGTCTCGCAAGAGCTCGCGCTCAATTTCGTCGCCCAGCACGTGCTCGGCCTGCCGGGCTCCCGTTAGCGGCGGCGGCCGCCTCAGCCGGCCGGCGATCGGCCTGCGGCGACGGGCAACGGCGGAGGGGGGAGGCGGTACGTGGCCGGGGTGAGCGAGAGCGTGATCGGATTGCGCGCGAGGCGCACCGGCTCGCCGCCGTCGCGCGGGATCGTCACGACCGGCTCGAGGCCGAGCGCCTCGGCGAGTGCGAACGCCTGGCCGATGTCGTTGACCACGCCGGCCGGGACCCCGGCGGCCGTGAGCCGCGCGGCCCAGGTGGCGGCGTCGGCCTCGACCAGGGCCCGCTCGAGCTCATCGCGCAGCGCCCCGCGGTGGCGGACCCGCTCGCTGTTGAGGTGGAAGCGGGGATCCTCGGCGAGCGCGGAGTCGCCGAGCACGTCGCACAGCGCGGCAAACTGGCGATCGGTGCCGACGGCGAGGACGAGGTCGCCATCGCCCGTGCGCAGGAGCTCGTAGGGCGCGATGCTCGGATGCGCGTTACCCATGCGGGTCGGCACGCTGCCGACGATCGTGTATCCCGACGCCTGGTTGACGAGGCCGGCGAGCAGCGACGAGAGCAGATCGACCTCGACTCGCTGGCCTTCCCCGGTCGCGTCGCGATGGCGCAACGCGGCCAGGATGCCGACCGACGCGAACAGCCCGGCCAGCACATCGACGAGGGCGACGCCGACCTTCTGGGGGTCGCCATCGCTCGGGCCCGTGATGCTCATGAGGCCGCCGAGGGCCTGCACGAGGAGGTCATAGCCGGGCAGCGCGGCCCCGGGGCCGCGGCCGAAGCCGGTGATCGAGCAGTACACGAGCCGCGGATTGGCGGAGCGCAGCTGGTCGTAGCCGAGCCCCGCGCGCTCCATCACCCCGGGCCGGAAGTTCTCCACGAGGACGTCGGCGTCGTCGCTGAGCTCACGGGCCCGCCGCACGTCCGACGCGTCGCTCAGATCGAGTGCGACGCTTGCCTTATTACGATTGACCGCCTGGAAGTAGGTTGCCTCGCCGGACTCGTCGTACGGCGGTCCCCACGTGCGCGTGTCGTCGCCGCGGCCGGGGCGCTCGACCTTGATCACGCGCGCGCCGAGGTCGGCGAGCACCATCGTGGCGAAGGGGCCTGCGAGGACGCGCGAGAAGTCGACGATGCGCAGATTGTCAAGCGCGCCGGCCATCTGCTTTGATTTTAGATCTTCGAAGATCGAGGATCAAGGAGCCGTTTCGATGAGCGCCACCCAAGCCCACCCGGACGTTCGCCCCACCGACTTCCTGGACATCGACCGTCTGCTCTCCGACGAGGAGCGCGACATCCGCGACACCGTTCGCGCGTTCGTCGCCGACCGCGTCGTCCCCTACGTCGGGGACTGGTTCGAGGAGGCGCGCCTGCCGCGCGAGCTCGCCGTCGAGCTCGGCCGGCTTGGCCTGCTCGGGATGCACCTCAGTGGCTACGGCTGCGCCGGGGCGAGCGCCACCGCCTACGGCCTCGTCTGCATGGAGCTCGAGGCGGGGGACAGCGGCGTACGCAGCCTCGTCTCGGTGCAGGGCTCGCTCGCGATGTTCGCGATCTGGCGTTGGGGATCGGAGGAGCAGAAGCAACGCTGGCTGCCGCCGATGGCGGCCGGCGAGGCGATCGGCTGCTTCGGGCTGACCGAGCCGGACGCCGGCTCGGATCCGGGGGCGATGCGCACCCGGGCACGCCGCGACGGGAGCGACTGGATCCTGCACGGACAGAAGATGTGGATCACGAACGGGTCGCTCGCGGACGTGGCGGTCGTCTGGGCGGCCACCGACGAGGGGACGCGCGGCTTCCTCGTGCCGCGGGGGACGAAGGGGTTCACCACCCAGGACATCCATCGCAAGCTCTCGTTGCGCGCCTCGGTGACCTCCGAGCTGCTGCTCGACGACGTGCGGCTGCCGGCCGAGGCGCTGCTTCCCGAGGCGACATCGCTGCGGGGCCCGCTCTCGTGCCTGAACGAGGCTCGCTTCGGGATCGTCTTCGGTGCGGTCGGCGCGGCACGGGCGTGCTTCGAGGCGGCGCTCGCCTACAGCCGTGAGCGCATCGCCTTCGGGCGCCCGATCGCCGCCACCCAGATTCAGCAGCAGAAGCTCGCCGGCATGGCGCTCGAGGTCAACCGCGCGGCGCTGCTGGCCCTGCACCTCGGTCGCATGAAGGACGAGGGCCGCCTCGCGCCCGAGCAGGTGAGCATGGGCAAGCTCGGTAACGTCAACGCGGCACTCGACGTTGCGCGCACCGCCCGGCAGGTCCTCGGCGCGAACGGGGTCACGCTCGAGTATCCCGTCATCCGTCACATGAACAACCTCGAGTCGGTCGTCACCTACGAGGGGACCGCCGACGTGCACGCGCTCGTCGTGGGGGGAGCGCTCACCGGTCTGCAGGCGTTCCGATGAGCACGCCGATCGCCACCGGCCTGGCGCCCGCCCCCGCGGGTCCGCGCACGACGCCCCAGCACGTGCTCGAGAGCCTGAGGCGCTCGATCGTGGCCGGAGAGCTGCGGCCCGCGGAGCGGATTCGACAGGAGGAGCTGGCCGAGCGTCTCGGCGTGAGCATCGCGCCGGTGCGCGAGGCGCTGCGCGTGCTCGAGCAGGAGGGCCAGGTCACCTACCGCCCGCGGCGGGGCTACTTCGTCACGGAGCTGCGCATCGATGACCTCCAGGAGATCTACGAGCTTCGCCGCGTGCTCGAGGACCGCGCCGCGCGCCACGCGCTGCCGGGGCTCGACGAGCATGCGCTGCAGCGAATCGGGCTCGCGGCAAAGGACTGCTTCAACGCCGCGGACGCCGGCGACATCGCGGCCGAGCTCGAGGCCAACCGCCGCTTCCACTTCGCGATCCTGGAGTCGGGCGATCACCCCCACACGATGCGCGTCATCCGGTTGTTGTGGGACTCGACCGAGGCCTATCGGGCGATGTACTACAACTCGCCCGCCGAACGCCGCGAGTCGATCGCGGCGCACGATCGCATCCTCGACGCGGTGCAGGCGCGTGACGCCGACCGGCTCGTGACCGAGCTCGACGAGCATCGCGCTCGGGCGCTCGAGGTGCTGCGGGGGATCCTCAGCCAGCCGGCCGCGGACTGACGTCGTTATCGTTGCGCGGAGTGAGTCCCGAACGAGCCCAGAAGTTGCTCGGCGCGGCGCGGCGTCAGGCTGAGGCCGAGCTCGCGCGCGTGCGCGGCGCTGCCGAGACCGATGAGGCCGAGCCCGACGCGTCGACGCAGGCCGACGATCTCGTCGAGCGCGAGACCGACGAAGCACTCGAGGAGCTGCTCACGCACCGTCTCGAGGCGATCGCCCGGGCCGAGGCGCGTCTGCGCGAGGGCGTCTACGGCCTCTCGGTGAGGAGCGGGACGCCGATCCCCGACGCCCGGCTCGAGGTTGAGCCGTGGGCCGAGCTCACGGTCGAGGAGCAGGCGGCACCGTAGCGTCCGACCGCGCCGCGACCTCGCTTCGCGGTGCGGGGAGCGGTTCGAAGTGACCGGCGGCGATTCGCGCGAGCGCCCGCGCCGCCTCCCACGGCCCGTCGGGGAGCGTGGCCGCCGGCGAGGCTCCAGGGTGCTGTGGCGCAAGCCGGACCGCGAGGGCTCCGGGGCGCATCGCGAACCGAACCGGCGCGTCGAGCACGACCGCCTCGCCGTCGATGCCGGCCGCTACACCTCGGGCCGAGCGCACCTCGAACGTCGGGGCGCTCCATTGGCGCAGCGGGTGCCCGCGAGGACCGCCGGGCGCGTCCGGGGCGAACACGGTGACACCGAGCTCGCCGCCGTCGAGCCGCGGCCGCGTGCCCGCACTGACGGCGCGCAGGCGGTACGGGTTATTCGACACGAGGATCGCCGCTCCGGCGGTGTGCTCATCTCCGCCCGGCCCGGTCCAGTGCAGGTCGGGCGGCTCGCCGTCCGGGCCGAGCGCCTCGGGGATGGCATTGAAGATCGTGCGGAGCTTGGCCTCGCGGTACCCCTCCTTCTGCACCGCCTCGGCGTAGACGCCCAGTGACACGTTATTGACGAACACTCGGCCGTTGACCTCGGCGAGGTCGACCCGGCGTTCGCCGCCGTCGATGAGCGCGTCAAGCGCCCCGACCACGTCGTCGCGGTCGACCCCGAGATCGAGCGCGAAGTGGTTACGCGTCCCGGCCGGGATGCAGGCGTAGGGGAGACCCGCGTCCGCGGCGGCGGCGGCGACGATCGCCTGCGACCCGTCACCGCCGGCCATCGCGAGCGCATCGGCTCCACCTCGGATGGCCTCTTGCGCGAGCTCGGCCAGATCGTGGCCGGGGCTGAGCTCGACGCATTCGATGCCCAGCGCGCGCGCCGCGTCGTCGAGGTGGACGCGCGCCGCCTTGCCGTCGCCCGAGCGCGGATTCCAGATGAGCACGGGCCGGAGCGGCCGTGGGGCCGCCGGCAGGTGAACCTTCACGCGGAAGGCGGTGCGAGCGGCGGCGAGGGCGAGCGCGAACACGACGACGACGGCGAGCTCGGCGAGGAGCGGCCCGACGAGGACCAGCATGGCGGCCGCGGCGATGACCAGCAGCAGCGCCGCGGCCAGGCTGATCGAGCGCGCCACGCCCGTTCGCACGATGCCGTACCAGACGAGCGGGCACGCCGCGAGCAGGAAGGCGAGCACGAGCAGGCCGCGGGGGAACGCGCCGACCGCGATCGCGATGGCCCCCGCCGCGGCGAGAAGCGCCAGCGCCAGCGCCGCCAGGGCCGCGAGTCGCTGCCGGCTCACGGGCCCGGCGGACACGATCCGGTCGCCGCGCGGCGGCGCTGGGCCCGGCGCTCCACCGGGCCCGCCGTACAGCGCCGCGAGATCCGAGAGGGCAGGGGCGTCAGACGCCTTCCGGGGTCTTGAGCAGCTCGTACACGACGATGATCGACAGCGCGAACACGCACAGCGACCAGAACGGGTAGGCCGGAATCTCGAGCAGCGCGACGATCGCGGTCAGCGACGCGGCGACGGCCCCGAACCAGCGCCCGAAGGAGCCCCCGCTGAACAGCGACCCGGCGGCGATCCACTCGAGGATGCCGAGGATGAGCGTGATCCAGCCCCACGTCTTCAAGCTGCTGAGGATGTAGTGCGAGTTGGCCACGAAGAACGAGGAGTTGCCGATTGCCGCGATGCCCCAGAAGATGTTCAAGGTCCCGGCGATCCCCAGCATGAAGGCCGCGAAGACCCACCAACCGGTGACGCGTGCTTCGTTGTCCATGATGCGTGCCTCCTGGTGATTGGACGCTTTGTCAATTCAGGAAGGCGCCGGTCCGAGTCGGGTCGGTGCGCCGTTCCTGCGCATTCGAGCGCGACTGTACGTCCGCGCACCGGGGCGCCGCGTCATCCAAAGGGGATGAAGCCGCGCCGTGGAGATCGTGCGCGTGCCGCCGGCGCGCCGCCTCGGCGGCGTGTCCGCGCTAAGCGGCGAAGCGCTGAGCGGCGCGCTCGCGACGCTTGGCGGCCTCGACCTCGCGGTTCTTCGGCGGGGCCGAGGTCACGAGATCGTCGAGCAGGTGCGCCGTCGCGTGCGCGACCGTATCGATCGCGCGCTCGAATGCCGCCGCGTTGGCCGACGACGGCTTGGTCGAGCCGCTCACCTTGCGTACGTACTGGATCGCGGCGGCGCGGATCTCGTCATCGGTCGCTGCGGGCTCGAAATTGTGCAGGGTGCGGATATTGCGACACATGCTCGCAGCCTAACGCAGGCGGCTCGGCCTTGGGAGGGGGGCGTCGGACCGTGTTTGACCGCGGGGAGTGGGTGCGTCTAGACTTACCGTAAGTGCTGGCTAACGCAGATCCGCTCACCGCGCTTGGCGACCCGACGCGCCGCGCGATCTTCGAGCGCCTGGCCCAGGCGCCGGCGGCGGTCGGTGAGGTGGCCCGCGAGCTTCCCGTCAGCCGGCCGGCGGTCTCGCAGCACCTGCGGGTGCTCAAGCGCGCGGGCCTCGTCACGGACCGTCGCGATGGGACCCGCCGGGTCTACCGCGTCGATCCGGCCGGGCTCGAAGAGCTCCGCGTCTACGTCGACCGCTTCTGGGATCGGGCGCTGATCGCCTACAAGCAAGCCGCAGAACAACCGCAACAGGAGCCGTCATGACAACACAGGCAGCAGACACCAGCGTACGCACCTCGATCGTCGTCCAGGCGCCGCTGGAGCGCGCGTTCTCGGTGTTCACCGCGGGCATCGACTCGTGGTGGCCGCGCGAGCACACGATCGGCTCGGAGCCGCTCGCGGAGATGGTGCTCGAGCTGCGCGTCGGTGGTCGCGCGTACGGGCGCGGCATTAACGGGGGCGAGTCCGATTGGGGCCGTGTCCTCGCCTATGAGCCGCCCACGCGCGTCGTGGTCAGCTGGGACATCGACCTGACCTGGAAGCGCGAGCTCGACCCGAGCAGGGCAAGCGAGTTCGAGGTCTGCTTCGTCCCGGAGGGTCCCGACCGCACGCGGGTCGAGCTCGAACACCGCCATCTCGAGCGCCACGGCGACGGTTGGGAGAGGATGCGTGACGCGGTCGGCTCGCCGGACGGCTGGGGCGCCGGTCTCACGCGCTTCGCGGGCGTGGCGGAGGCGTAGCGTTCGGGCGGACGGGGTGGCCCGCCGTCCCGGGCCGCGAGGCACGCTCGCGCCCGCTCGGTAAGCCGGCGCGCGCACCGTGTGACGAGTGGAGCGGCCTGTCACCGTCGCGTCACCCTCGGCCGAGGGGTGCAACCGCCTGTCGGTCGCCACGGGCGGCGCGCGGCACGCTCGCGCGATCGTGGCGTGACCGGCGCGGCGCGCATGTCACCGTCGCGTCACGTGGGGGCGGCGGTGTGGTCGATCACCCGCCCCATGACGTCGGTTCGGGAACACACCGCTCGGCGCCTGCTCGCCGCGGCCGCCGCGCGGCACGCTCGCGCGTCGGCAGCGTGATCCGCGGGGCACATCTGTCACGGTCGCGTCATCCCCACCGGGGGGTGCAACGGAAGATCAGCTCCACGGCCGCGCCGAGACCACATTTCGACTCGCCGGGGGGACCGCCGCGACCGCGGGCCGCTCCGCCGAGCTACGCCGCGGCGGCCGCGGCGACGACCTGTCCCCGCCCCTCGTACAGGCGCGCGGCGAAGCGCCCGGCGTCGTGCTCGCGCAGGCGGCGGACCTCGGCGGTCATGCTCGACGGCAGGGCGGCCAGCGGCGGGAGCGGCGAGCCGTACGCGGCGGGGATGAGGACCGGCGCGCTGAGCGCCGCGAACGTGAGGTCGGCCGCGGTGAAGCACTCACCGCAGAGGTGGCTGCGGCCGTCGGACAGGATCTCGGCGACGTCGTCGAAGACCGCGTCGACGCGGCGCAGGGCCGCGGCGGCATTCGCCGCCGAGACGGCGAGGCGGCGGCGAACGACGCCGACGAGAACGCGGCTGACCGACCGCTGCACCCAGCGCTCCGGCGGCGAGACCCCATCGGCGACCCACGGCGAGAGCTGGTCGGCGATCGGCAGCGTGCTCTGATACATCCACAGGCGCCCGTCGACACCGAGTCCGGCGTCGAGCCAGGCTTCGAGGCGCGCGGCCTCGACGCCGTCGGGTCCCTCCGGGTACAGGTGCGCCGCGGGGTCGAGTTTGCGATCGGCCCAGCGCATGATCGCGGTCGACTCCCCGAGCACCTCGCCATCGCCGGTGACCAGCACCGGAACGGTCAACCCGCCGCCGGCGCGGCGGGCGAAGAGGACGTGGATCGCCGGCACGTGGCGTTCCTCCCGGTAGGGGATGAGCCCGCGATCGAGCGCCCAGCGAGCCTTCTCGCAGTAGTGACTGATGGGGATGGTGATGAGCCGGTTGACGGTCGATCCGTCGCCCGGCGACGTGAGGCGGGATGGCACGAGGGCAAACCTAGCGCGCCGCCGGGGCCGAGGCGTGCCGTGGCGCCGCCGTCGTGTCGGCTCGAGGCCGGTGCCGGGCGGCATCGGCGCCCGCCGTGTGGCCGAGTCCGAACACCCCAAGGGTCATGAGGGTCAGCCCGGCCACCTCGCCGACGACGGCCGGTCCGGTGACGGAGATCTGCTCGCCGAACAGCAACTGCCCGATGAGGATCGCGGTGATCGGCTCGGCGACGGTGAGGGCCGGGAGCGACAGCCGGATGTCGCCGGCCTGGTAGGCGCTCTGCGTGAGAACGACGGTGAACACCCCGCACGCGATCAGGGCGTAGGGAGGCCAGGAGGTCATCGTGTGCACGATCCCGCCGTTCACGAGGTGGGCGGTGCGCTCGATGAGCGCCGCGAGCACGCCGCCGAGCAGCCCGGCGGCGGCGCCGAGGCTGAGGGCGCGCCAACGTCGCCACTGGCGGGCGGCGAGTACGAGGGCGGTAACGCCGGCGCCGGTCGCGAGGGCGAGCACGAGCCAGCCGGCCGTCGATCCGCGCCCGATGCCGGGGCCCGGCCGCGAGACCGCGACGAACAGCGCCAGGCCGCCCATCGTGGCCACGGTCCACAGGGCCTCGCGCCGGGAGGGCCGCCGGCGATCGAGCACCGCGGCACCGGCGAGGGCGAACACCAGTCCCGTGACGAGCAGCGGCTGCACGAGCGCGAGCGAGCCGTGGCGTAACGCGAGGAACTGCAGGGCCAGGCCCGCGAGGCCGAAGAGGTTGCCCAGCAGCCATAGCGGCCGCTGCAGGAGATGCCCGAGCAGACCGAGTCGCATCGCCATCTCCTTCGGCGCGCGGCGCGCCTCGCGCTGCTGCATGACCGAGCTGGCGCCGAAGCAGGCCGCCGCCGCGAGGCAGAGCACCAGGAGGCCGAGCGGCACGTACGGCCGGTAGGCGAGCAGCCGGTGATACAGGTGCGCACCGCGGTCGAGCGCGCCCTCGAGTCGCTGCAGGGCGCCCGAGGCCCGCGTCATCGTCGTCGTCGTGGTGAGCATCTGGGGGCGGCCTGTCCGGTCCGGCGTCGGCTCGCGTGGAGCCCGACTCGGAGCATAGGCGGGCGCGGCGCGGCCCCGCGCTCAGGCGACCTCGTCGATCTGTGCGCGGAAGGCGTCGGAGGACAGAACGGTGGCCCCGGCGGCGCGGACGCGGTCGGCGAGCCAGCGGTCTGACGTGACGACGCGAATCGACGCCGGCTCGGCGTCGCGGCGCAGCCGCCGGACGATCTCCTCGTCGGCCGCGTCGCGCCGCGGTCGCGGTGCGTGCGCCACCTCGATCACCGTCGAGGAGATGGGAGGGGACGGCGCGCGCTCGAACACGACCGTGACGTCCTCGCCTTCGCTGACGGCCCAGCGCTCGAGAGCATCAACGAGGCGCGCCATCGCCCCGTCGCGATCGCGCCACCAGCCGTCGGGACGCGTGCCGATGACGTTCATGCCGTCAACGAGCCAGCGCACGAGCCCAGGGTAGACCCCGGGGCGTCCCGGGGATCGTCTACGGGAGCCCGATCGCCCGCATCGTGTGCTCGTCGGGCAGCTTCTCGAGGATGCTCCAGAGCACCGCGCGCTCGTCGGCCTGCCCCCGTTGGAGATCGTTCAGGAGCAGTTTCACGGCGCTGTGGGTGAGCTTCATCTGGGGCGCGGAGAGCGCGAGCGTCACGTGTCCCTCGGCGTCCGGCGCGCCGTCGAGGCCGGCGAGAACCTCGCGCGCGACCCGGCGGATGTCCTGCTCGCCCGCCTCGTCGGAGATGAACAGGCGCAGGGCGCTCGAGGCCGCGCCGACCTCGGCCGGGTCAAGGATGAGGTGATAGGCCGGCTCGGTGTCGCTCATGGCCGGCAGCCTAGCGACGCCGGCGGAACCACACGCACGCGGGCGGTGCTCGCACCGGCGTGTGCGAGGCTATCGCGCGTGAGCGACGACGTCGTCACCGAACGCGCCGACCTCGCGGGACTGCGCGAGCGTCGCGCCCTCACCGAGGATGCGGCGCGGACGGAGGCCGTCGAACGTCGCCACGCCGCCGGGGGGCGAACGGCGCGCGAGAACATCGCCGACCTCGTCGACGAGGGCTCGTTCGTGGAGTACGGCCGCTTCGCGATCGCGGCCCAGCGGCTGCGCCGCGACGCCGCGGAGCTGATCGCCAAGACGCCGGCCGACGGGCTCGTCGCCGGCACGGCGCGGATCAACGGGGATCACTTCGGCGAGGCGGCGGCCTGCGCGGTGCTGTCCTACGACTACACCGTCCTCGCCGGCACCCAGGGCCACCGCGGCCATCTCAAGAAGGACCGGCTGTTCGAGCTCATCGAGCGCATGCGGCTGCCGACCGTCTTCTTCGCCGAGGGGGGAGGGGGCCGTCCCGGCGACACCGATGTCCCGGTCGTGTCCGCGCTCGACGTCCGCGCCTTCGCGCTGTGGGCCCGGCTGTCCGGCCACGTGCCGCGCATCGCCATCGTCAAGGGGCGCTGCTTCGCCGGCAATGCGGTCATCGCCGGCTGCTCGGACCTGATCGTCGCCACCGCGGACGCCTCGCTCGGTATGGGCGGCCCGGCGATGATCGCCGGCGGAGGGCTCGGTGACGTGGCGCCAGACGACATCGGGCCGATCGAGATGCAGGCGCCCAACGGCGTCGTCGACGTCGTCGTCAGGGACGAGGCGGAGGCCGTCTCGGTGACCAAGCGGCTGCTCGGGTACTTCCAGGGAACGATGCGGCCGCCGGCGCCGGCCGGCGACCAGACCGGGCTGCGCGACATCGTGCCCGAGCGCGAGCGCCGGGCGTACGACGTCAGGCCGCTCGTGAGCACGCTCGCCGACGCGGCATCGGTGACGTTCCTGCGTGAGCGCTTCGCCCCCGAGATGGTGACCGCGTTAGCGCGTATCGAGGGACGCGCGATCGGCGTGATCGCGAACAACACGATCCACATGGCCGGCGCGATCACCGCGGACGCGTCGGACAAGGCGGCGCGCTTCCTCCAGCTGTGTGATGCGTTCGGACTGCCGATCGTGTCGCTCGTCGACACGCCGGGGTTCATGGTCGGGCCGAAGGCCGAGGCCGAGGCGCTGGTGAGGCGCACCTCGCGGCTGCTCGTCGCCGGCGCGGCGCTGCGCGTCCCCTTCCTCGCCGTCGTGCTGCGCCGTGGGTACGGGCTCGGCGCGCAGGCGATGGTCGCCGGCAGCCTGCGCGAGCCGCTCCTGACCGTGGCCTGGCCGAGCGCTCATCTCGGTCCGATGGGTCTGGAGGGTGCGGTGCGCCTCGGGCTGCGCAAGGAGCTCGAGGCGATCGCGGACGAGGCGGAGCGCGAGCAGCGCGTGCGCGACGTGACCGCCGCCGCGCAGGAGAACGCCAAGGCCCTCAACGCAGCGCAGCTGTTCGAGATCGACGACGTGATCGATCCGGCCGAGACGCGGGCGCTGCTCGCGGCGACGCTCGCCGCGGCGACGCGGTCGCCGTCGCCGGACGCCGGCGCGCGGCGCTTCGTCGACACCTGGTGACGGCGAGCCCTAGTCGGTCTCGACGCCAAGCGTCCGCGCCGTCGGTGACTTCGGCACGGTGCGCTGATCGGGGTTCGTCCCGAGCACGCGGTCGCCGAGGTTGGACGTCACGCCCATCCAGTAGCCCTCGTGCTTGAAGTGGTGCAGGCGGTGGTTGCGCCATATCCCCCGATACCAGCGGGTCTTCGGCACGTAGGGGGTATGGATCAAGAAGTGCGACCACTCGTAGCGCAACAGGCCCAGATACGACAGCGTGACCGCGGTCAGCGAGAGCGGCAGCAGGCTGCCTCCGGCGAGCACGACGACCGCCCCGGTCACCAGCGGCACGAGGATCGCGATCTGCACGGTGAAGCTGACGACCTCGACCGGCTTGAGCAGCACGCGCTCGAGATCGGAGGGCGAGCGGTGATGGTTTCGATGCTGGATCGAGCCGTACAGCTCGATGCGCCGGCCGAGCATGGTCAGCGGCGGCAGGTGCAGGAGGTACTTGTGGATCACCCATTCGACAAAGGGCTGCGCCGCGACCAGTACGACGAGCGGGATCGCGTCGTGCCACGACCACTGGCCGACGTAGAACCGGGCCACGAGGACGACGACGATCGCCACCAGCACCGCCCGCGGGGAGAAGTGGCGCGCGAACTCGCGCCAGCACGCGCCGAGCGTCGTGAGGTCCAGGCGCGTGGACGTGATCGCCGCGTGGTAGGTGTCGGGGACGCGATCGCCGCTCATGGTGCTAGGCCGACGCCGCCGCCGAAGTGCTCGCGAGCCCGGCCACGAGCTCGCCCGCCGGTGTGAGCGCCGCACGCGCCGTCGCCGCCGCGGCGTCCGCGTCGCCGGCGACGATCGCGGCGGCGATCGGCCGCCGGTGGTCGCCGAGGGCGAGCTCGTCCTGCAGCCAGGGGACGCTCAGCTCGGGAACTGCGTGAACGGCGCGGATGAGGCTGTTGAACGCCAGCTGATAGGCGAGGTTCCCGGCTCCATCCAGGATGCGCTGCCAGAAGCGCTGATCGAGCGCGAGCAGCTCGGGACCGGGCGCCGCGGCCGCGAGCTGCTCGGCGATCTGTGGAAGATCCCGCCGCACGGACTGATCGGCGCGTTGCGCGCACAGCCGGGCCAGGTCCGCGCCGATCCCGGCGCGCATCTCCAGCGCGGCGCCGAGCAGCGGCAGCAACGCCTCGATCGCCTCGGGATGCTCGGCAACGACGGCGAGAAGGTCGAGGCCGCCGGTGCGCCGGAAGTCGAGGACCTTCGTGCCGCCACCCTGGACGACGTGCACCAGGCCGACCTGCTCGAGGCGCTTGATCGCCTCACGAACGACGTGGCGATTGACGGTGAACACCTCGCTGAGCGTGCGCTCGGACGGGATCGTCGTGCCCGGGGGGTAGCGGCCGCTGACGATCTCGGCGGTGAGCTGCTCGAAGACCTTGTCGGCGAGGGACGTGTTCTCGACGGAGCGCAGTGCCACCGTGCGACAGCCTAGCAGCTGGTCCAACCACTGGTCCAGCTGGCATCGCCGTGCCCGGTGCCCGCCCGCCGTCTACGCGCCGAGCAGGTCGCGCCGCTCGAACCGCCAGATCGCGGCGAGCGCGGCGGCGGCGGCGATCGCGATCAGCGCGGCGGCCGCGCCGGCATCGAACGGCTGGACCGGCACGAGCCCGACGTGAGCGAACGGCGTCAGGTCGTCGAGCCACCGCGGCGCGCCGAGCAGGGAGCCCGTCAGGTTCCACAGGAACGCGACCGTGACGAGGCCGTAGGCCAGGCCGGCGCTCGCGCGCGGCACGATGGCATAGCCGAGAGCCGCCAGCCCAAGGAATACCAGCGCGACCGGCAGGCAGTTGGCGCCGGCCTCGAGCATCTTGGGCAGGGAGATGCTGACGCCCTGTGAGGTGGCGCCGGCCCAGCTGAGCGCTCCGGCCAGGACCGAGAGGACCGCGGCCGCGCCGGCCGCGAGCAGCAGCCGCCCGGCGAGCCAGCGACGTCGGCTGAGCGGCAGCGCGAGCAGCGTCTCGAGCTGCTGATCGGCCTCCTCGTGGCGGGTGGCGGCGATCTGCGAGCAGCAGAACAGGCTGACGACGAAGATGAAGAAGATGAACACGAAGGCCAGGTAGCCGCTCGGTGTGAGGATCGATCCCGAGCCGAGCTTGGCGATCTCGCGCTGGATCGCCACCGAGATGCCAGCCGAGGAGACGCTCGTCGAGACCATGCCGAGGATCACGGCGAAGGCACCCACGCTGCCGAGCCAGACCGCGAAGCTGCCGAGCTCCGTGCGGAGCGCCTGGGCGGTCGGCGAGGACAGCAGGCGCAGTCGTGGCGCCGCGGTGTCGCGCGCCGGGAGCATGCCGGTGCCGATGTCACGACGTGCGCCGAGGTTCGCGCCCACGGTGAGCAGCGCCGCGCTGGCCACTGCGGGGAGCACGAGCACGGCGGGTTGGACGCCGGTGAAGGGACGCATGAGCTCGGCCCAGCCGAGCGGCGTCGCCCAGCGGAGCCAGACCGCCCCGCTTGACGTGTCGGCGACCACGCGCAGCAGCCACAGCAGCGCGACGACCGCGCTGCCGAGCTGGAGCGCGGCGCGGCGCGAGGGTGCAAGCTGGCTGACGACGGCGCCGACTCCGACGCACACCGGCACGATCGACACGGTCGCCAGGGCCAGGTAGGCCGCGTCGCCGGCGGACAGGCCGCCGGCGACGAACCCGGCGCACTCTGCGGCCCATAGGATGCCCACGTCCGCGGCGATCGCCGCGAGCGCCGCGCCATAGACCGTCCGCCGCGAGACCACGCCGGCGAGCACGAGCTCGGCGCGACCGGTGTCCTCCTCGGTTCGCAGCGCGCGCACCGCGGCGAGCACCCCGAAGGCTGCGGCGGCGATCGCGAGCGTGCCGCCCACCCGCCACGCGCTGTAGCCGCCGACGGTCACCGGATCGTAGGGGTACCCGTAGAACAGCCGCAGCGCGTCGTTGTTGGCGAAGCTGTGCGCGAACGCGAGCCGGTCGGCAAGGCTCGGGTAGGTGCTGCGGTAGCCGACCGGCTGGATGTAGGCGTAGATCGCGAAGAGGTACGCGAACGTGATCGTGCGCGTCCGGCCGTCCCGGAACGCCCGCCGCACGAGCGCGGGCCAGGCCCGCGGGCGAGCGCGAGCGGGAGCGCCGTTCGTGCTCGGCGCGGCTAGTCCTCGAGCTCGGCGAGCTCGGCGAGCTCGAGCTTCAGCCCCATCGCCCTCACGAGCTTGCCCACCGCCGACACCACCCGCGTCGTGCCGACGATCGAGGCGACGCCGGCGAGGACGCCCTGGACCTGCTCCTCGGTGACGCCGGTCTCGCCGGCGGCCCCGAGGTTCATCAGGTAGGACGCCGGGGGGGCGTCGACCGCCACGAGCGCGGCGATCCGAACGAGCATCAGCGTCTCGCCGTCCAGGCTCGAGGCCTCGAGGGAGCCCGCGGTCATACCGACCAGCAGGTCGAGGATCGGTCGTTCCTCAGGCTCGGCTGCCATGGCTGTCGTCTCCTTTTTCTCCTTGACTGAATGCGAAGCTTGCCCAGCGGCGTCCCAGCTGGTCATCACCCGATCTGGATGACGCGTGCCGGCCTGGCGTTCAGGACGGGTCGATGACCCGGACCTCGATGCGCCGGCGGTCGTCCCCCGGCCGTCCGACGGTGCGGTTGAGCACGCCGTTGACCGCGCTGACGATGATCGCCGCGAGCGCGGCCCACCAGAAGCTCGCGATCGTGAACGACGAGACGATCCAATGCGTCAGGTAGAGCATGAACACGTTGATGAGGAAGTAGAAGATCCCCAGCGTGACGACGATGAACGGGATCGAGAGGATCGTCAGCAGCGGCTTGAGGTAGACGTTCGCGAGCGTGAACACGAGCGCCGCCAGGAGCAGTGCCCACCAGTCGTGGCCGTAGCTCAGACCGGAGAGGAGCCAGGTCGCCACGAACAGGGCGATCGTGTTGAAGACCCACGTGATTGCGAGCCGCCGGGCCATTCGGCCACACAGTATCGCCCGCGCCGCGACCGGCCGCGCGGTCATCCCGATCGGGTGATGCCACGCGCGCGACGCCGCATCGATACTTTCCCAGAGGGCGGCGTCCGAGCGACCGCGAAGCGACGAAGGGGGCACGATGGCCACGGCGAGCACCGGCAGCGCGGACGCAGCGCATCCGGATGGCTGACGCGCCCCCATCGGCAGATGAGGTCCTTTCGCTGGTGGCCAGTCGGCGCTTCCTGGTGCTGCTGGTGCTGGCCGCGGTCGTGGGTGTCGTGGTGTCCCTGGCCGTGTGGTGCTTCCTCGAGCTCGTCTACCAGATCCAGCAGGGCGTCTACGTACACCTTCCCAGCGATCTCGGCTATCACCACGGGGCGCCGGAGTGGTGGTCGCTGCCGTTCCTGGCCATCGCCGGGGTGGTCGTCGCGCTGGCGATCACCCGGCTCCCCGGTGACGGCGGACACATCCCTGCCCAGGGCCTGAAGGTCGGCGGTGGCCCGACGCCGCCGATCCAACTGCCCGGCATCCTGCTCGCGGCCATCGCGACGATCGGGCTGGGAATCGTGCTCGGCCCCGAGGCCCCGCTCATCGCCCTGGGCTCTGGCCTCGGCGTCGCCGCGATCAGGCTCTCGCGGCGCGACGTGCCGCCGCAGGTGCTCATGGTGGTCGCGGCAGCGGGCAGCTTCGCCGCAGTGTCGTTCATCTTCAACTCGCCGCTCATCGCTGCCGTGATCCTCATCGAGGCGGCGGGGCTGGGCGGGCCGATGCTTCCGCTGATGATCGTCCCCGGCCTGTTCGCCGCCGGGATCGGCTCGCTCGTCTCCATCGGCATGGGGTCGCTCACCGGGCTGAGTACAAGCGCCTACGCGCTCGGGCCGCTCTCGGTGCCCCATTTCGCTCGGCCGGACCTCGCCGAGTTCGGCTGGACGATCGCGCTCGCGGCGGCCATCGCCGTCGTCGCGGCGGTGATCGTTCGCGGCGGACGCGAGACCCTGCGCGTGGTGACGTCGCGACAGCTGTTGCTGTTGCCGGTGATCGGGCTGATCGTCGGCGGCCTGGCGATCGCCTTCTCGGAGACCAGCGGCAAGGGCTTCAACGAGGTCCTGTTCTCGGGCCAGAGCGCGCTTCCCGGGCTGGTCTCCGGCGCGGGGGCGTGGTCGCTGTCGGCGCTCGCGCTGCTGATCGTCTTCAAGGGGCTCGCCTACAGCCTCTCGCTCGGCGGCTTCCGGGGCGGCCCCACGTTCCCGGCGATGTTCCTCGGCGCCGCCGCCGGCATCCTGGCGTCGCACCTGCCCGGGTTCTCGCTCACGCCGGGCGTGGGCGTGGGCATCGCCGCCGGAACCGTGGCGATCCTCAGGCTGCCGCTTTCGGCCGTCGTTATCGGCACGCTGCTGACCGTCAAGGCGGGCCCGGGAGCCGAACCGCTGATCATCGTCGGCGTTGTCGTCTCCTATGTGGTGACCACCGTGCTGGCCAAGCGTCCGACCGCAGCGCCGACCGATGCGAACGGCGGCGAGACCGAAACGGCGGCCGCACCCGTCGTCGCGGCGGCAAGCCCCGGCTGAGCGCCAGCCCGAACCGGCGGGAGTCAGCGCCCGGCCGTCAGGCTGGCGCTCATCTTGATCGCCCGCACCGCGCCGCTCGCCCCGGCCTGGAGGCTGAAGCCGACGACGAGAAGCACCACGCCGGGATACCGCAGCACCGACGAGCCGAGCATCAGGATCCCGAGCCGCCCCAGGAGGTAGGGCGGCGTGCAGACGGTGACACTGAGCGCGCCGCTCACCGCCGTCGCCGCCAGCTTGTCGCGCGGCGAGCCCTTCGTCTTCGCCCCGGTCAGGCGTGCGGGCACCGCCACGTAGGCGATCATCATCACGCCGATGACGACGCTGAGCGAGAGCGTGAACCAGGGGCGCCCGTAGCGCGTGAAGACCGTCGTCGACAGCGCGAGGAGCAGGCCGATCACCGCGCCGATGGTCAATGTGGGGACGAGATCGCCCCGCGCCCGGTCGTAGCCGGCCCGGATCTGCGGCGGTCCGGGCTGGGCGATCGCGTGCGCGAAGACCGCGTTCAGGAAGAAGCACGCCGCCGTGATGGCCATGATGAGCAGCACGATCGGGATCAGGATCGGGCCCTCCAGCGCATGGAAGCTCTTGCCGTGCAGAACGTGCGCCTTGAAGTCGTACATCGCGAGCCAGATCCAGGCGGCGGGGAGCATCTCGATGAGCAGCAGTCGCCAGTTGGAGACGAGCATGCGGACCCCGCGGAACAGCAGGACGAACGCGCCCACGATGAAGGCGAGCGGCGCGAGCCAGCGGCGCGCCTGGCTCAGCCGCAGGACGGCCTCTTCAACCTGATCCTCGTCATTGGACTCGATCGCGTGCAGGAGCGCACCCCAGCGCGCGGACACCGCGGCGATTCGCATCCGCAGGCGTCCCGGCGCGCTCTTGCTGGAGCTCGATCTCGTCCGCCGCACCGCAGCGGCAAGCTATCGGGTGGCGGGCCGGTCGCGGAGCGCGGGGCGTCCGAGCGAACCCGCGGGAGAACCCGGATGGCCAGGACGGCGGCCGGTGATGGAATGAGCATCGGAGCCAGCCCCGATGGGTCCCCCCGTCACAGAGCAGCCGGAGCGACGTCGCCGGCGACGAGCGACAGTCCAGTTCGCCGTGATCTTGTCGCGACCGCACGGCGGTCCGATTCCCGGGCGCACGCTCGATCTCGGGCTCGACGGAACCCGGGTGATGACCCGCCGGCCGCTGCGCGTGGACGAGCTGCTGCGCTTCGACCTCTCGCTCGAGGAGGCGGGGCCGGAGGTCCACGGCCACGCGCGGGTCCTGCGCCAGCAGTCTGCGACCGCGTACGCGCTGCGCTTCGAGGACGTCGCCGGCGATGGCGCCGAGGCGCTGGAGCGATTCGTCGCCGGCGAGCGCGTGTGAGAGACCCGGGCTGCGGTCATGGCCCGATAGCCTTGCGACCCCGCCCGAGGCGCGGGCGTCCGCCACCGGTCGAACAGAGGAGCGGTACAGGCTCATGTGCTTGGCGATACCTGGGCAGGTCGTGGAGCTCGTCGATGCCGCCAACCAGATCGCCAGGGTCGACGTCGCCGGCGTGCGCCGTAACGTCAACGTGAGCCTGCTCGCCGACGCGGGCGGCGGCGTCCAGCCGGGTGACTGGGTGCTGATCCACGTCGGCTTCGCGCTTTCGAAGGTCGACGAGGATGAGGCGCTGGCCACGCTGCGCCTGCTCGCGCAGATGGGCGCCGTGTACGAGGACGAGCTCGAGGAGCTGAAGGCGAGCGTGATCGAGTGACCGGCGGCGAGCACTGCATCACCTGCGGCGACGAGGGGATCGCGATGCGCGTGCTCGAGCCCTCCGACGAAACGGCCGTCTGCCGCGACGCGCGGGGCGACGCCCATCAGGTGGCCGTCGATCTCGTCGGCCCCGTGGCCCGCGGCGACGAGCTGCTCGTGCACGCCGGGGTCGCGATCCGCCATCTCGGGGCCGCGGCGTGAGGTTCGTCGACGAGTTCCGCGATGCGCGGCTCGGCCAGGCGGTCGCCGGGGAGATCCAGTCCGCCGTAGAGCCCGGGCGTCACTACAAGGTGATGGAGGTGTGCGGCGGGCACACCCACTCGATCTACAAGTACGGGCTCGGCGACCTGCTGCCCGAGAACGTCGAGCTCGTGCACGGCCCCGGCTGCCCGGTGTGCGTCATCCCGATGGGCCGCGTCGACGACGGGATCGCCGTCGCGCGCCGCGAGCGGGTGATCTTCACCTGCTTCGGCGACATGCTGCGCGTGCCCGGCTCGCAGTACACGTTGCTCGACGCCAAAGCGCAGGGTGCCGACATCCGGACGGTGTACTCGCCGCTGGACGCTCTGCGGGTCGCACGCGAGAACCCCGAACGCGACGTCGTGTTCTTCGCGATCGGCTTCGAGACCACCGCCCCCTCGACGGCGCTCACGCTCAAACGGGCCAAGGCCGAGGGGATGGAGAACTTCTCGTGCATCTGCAACCACGTCACGATCGTGCCGCCGCTGAGGGCGCTGCTGGAGTCGCCCGACCTGCGCCTGGATGGGTTCATCGGGCCCGGCCACGTGTGCACGGTCGTCGGCCTGCGGCCATTCCAGTTCATACCCGCCGACCACGGGCGCCCGGTGGTCATCGCGGGCTTCGAGCCGCTCGACATCCTGCAGTCGATCCTCATGATCCTGCGCCAGCTGGGGGAGCGACGCTGCGAGGTCGAGAACCAGTACACGCGCGTGGTGCCGCACGAGGGCAACCTGCGCGCGCTCGAGGTGATGGCCGAGGTGTTCGAGCTGCGGCCGCACTTCGAGTGGCGGGGACTCGGCTTCATCTCGCAGAGCGCGCTGCGCCTCTCCGACGCCTACCGCGACTTCGACGCCGAGGAGCGGTTCGCCGTTCCCGGCGTCCGCGTCGCCGACCCGAAGGCGTGCCAGTGCGGCGAGGTGCTCAAGGGTGTCCTCAAGCCGTGGGAGTGCAAGGTGTTCGGCACCGCCTGCACGCCCGAGCACGCGATCGGGACATGCATGGTGTCGCCGGAGGGCGCCTGCGCCGCCTACTACAACTTCGGCCGCTACGGGCGCGATCGCGAGGCGGTGTGAGCGCCCCCGACCCGGTGACGAGCGGCCGCGAGCAGCGCGTGCTCGAGATCATCGAGACGGCGCGCTCCAAGCGTGCGCGCTTTCGCGACCGGCGGATCACGCTCGCCCACGGGGCCGGCGGCAAGGCGACCCAGACGCTCATCGAGGGCCTGCTCGTGCCGGCGTTCGCGGACGGCGAGCACAGTGCGCTCGCGTCGCTCGCCGACGCCGGCGCGGTCGAGATCGACGGCGTCAGGCTCGCGCTCACCAGCGACAGCTTCGTCGTCAAGCCGCTGCGCTTCCCGGGAGGCTCGATCGGCGAGCTCGCCGTCAACGGCACGGTCAACGATCTCGCCGTCTCGGGCGCCAAGGCCGTGGCCATCACGGTCTGTCTGATTCTCGAGGAGGGCCTCGACGCCGACGTGCTGCGGGCCGAGATCGAGGCGATCGCCGCCGCCGCGCGCGACGCGGGGGTGGAGATCGTCGGCGGTGACACGAAGGTGGTCGAGCGCGGCGCCGCCGACGGCATGTACCTGTGCACGACCGGGCTCGGTGCCGTCGATCCCCGCGCTCTGCTGGCCACCGACGCGATCGCGCCCGGCGATCAGGTGCTCGTCTCGGGTCCGATCGGCGAGCACGGTACCGCGATCATGCTCGCGCGTAACGAGTTCGAGCTCGACGCCGAGCTCGAGTCCGACACGTGCTCGCTGTGGCCGGCGGTCGATGCCCTCCTGGGCGCCGCCGGCCGCGAGGTGCACTGCATGCGCGACGCCACCCGCGGCGGCGTCGCCTCGGTGCTCAACGAGCTGGCGCGGGCCTCCGGCGTCGCCGTCGTGGTGCGCGAAGCCGACGTGCCGGTATCGCCGGTCGTCTCCGCAGCGGCCGAGCTGCTCGGAATCGACGCGATGTACCTGGCGAACGAGGGGCGGCTCGTCGCCTTCGTGGCGCCGGACGCCGCCGAGGCGGCGCTCGCCGCGCTGCGGGCGGTATCGGGCAGCGAGGGCGCGGCGGCGATCGGCGAGGTGCGAGCCGATCCGCCCGGCATGGTGATCGTCCAGACGGCGTTTGGCGGCAGGCGGGTCATGGACCAGCTCGTGGGGGACCCCCTGCCACGCATCTGTTGACATGATCGCCGAGCTTCGCGATGCATGAGCTATCGGTGGCCAGGGCGGTGCTGAACACCGCCATCAGGCATGCCGACGGGCGGGAGGTGATCGTCGTCAGCCTGCGCGTCGGGCGCCTGCGCCAGGTCGTCCCCGACTCGCTGCGGTTCTACTTCGAGATCGTCGCCCGCGACAGCGCGTGCGAGCACGCGCGCCTCGAGCTCGAGGAGCTCGAGGTGCGGCTGCGTTGCGGCGCGTGCGCCCGGGAATGGGACATGCTCGATCCCGCGTTCCGCTGCCCGCGCTGCGCGTCGGCCGACGTGAGCGTGCTGTCGGGTGAGGAGCTCGAGGTGGCCTACATCGAAGTCGAGGAGGAGGACGGCGCATGCATCGCACCAGGGTGAGGATCGTCGAGGACGCGCTCGACGCCAACAACACGATCGCCCGCGCCAACCGCGAGGACTTCGATCGCCACGAGGTCGCGGTCGTCAACCTGATGAGCGCGCCCGGGTCGGGCAAGACGACGCTGCTCGAGCGTGGGCTCGCCGATCTCGACGGCGTGCGTGTCGGCGTGCTCGAGGGAGACGTCCAGGGGTCATTCGACGCCGACCGCCTCGCCCATCTGCACATCCCCGTCGCGCAGCTGAACACCGACCCGGGCTTCGGCGGCGAGTGCCACCTGGACGCGAACATGGTCCGCTCGGCGCTGGGAGCCCTGCCGCTGGCCGAGATCGACCTGCTCGTGATCGAGAACGTCGGCAACCTCGTGTGCCCGGCCGAGTTCGAGGTCGGCGAGGACGCGCGAGTGATGGTGTGCTCGGTCGCCGAGGGTGAGGACAAGCCGATGAAGTACCCGCTCATGTTCCGTCGCTGCGAGCTCGTGCTCATCAACAAGATCGACCTGCTGCCCCACCTCGACTACGACCTCGACCGGTTCCTGCGCTACCTCGACCAGGTACACCCCGGCGTGCCGCACATGCTCCTCAGCGCTCGCACCGGCGAGGGAGTGGGGGCGTGGCGCGAGTGGCTGCGGGCGGTCGCCGAACGGAGACGGGCTCTCGCGTGAGCGACACCGCGCTCTCAGGTGCCGTGGGCCCGAACCTGGCGGCGCCGCGCGATGAGCGCGCCGCGGCGAACGCGCGCTTCTTCGGGACCGAGGCCGAGCGCCTCGCCCGCCTGTGCCACCGGATGGCCGAGCGCTTCGCGCGCGGCGGGCGGCTCGTCGCGCTCGGCCACTCGCCCGCCGCCCGGTCCGATGCGCGACACGTCGCCGTCGAGTTCGTCCACCCGGTGATCGTCGGCAAGCGCGCGCTGCCGGCGCTCGCGCTGACCGCCGACGGCGGCGCGCTCGCCGCCCAGGTGGACCTGCTGGCGCGCCCGGAGGACATCGCGATCGCCTTCGGCGCCGACGAGGACGGGGGGGAGGCCGCCGAGGCCGTGGCGCTCGCACGCGCTCGCGGCTGCCTGACGATCGCCTTCTCGCCCGCGGGCGCGGAGTGGGAGTTCGCGCCCCCGGCCGGCGACCGCGACATCCGCCAGGAGCTCGTGGAGACGCTCTACCACGTCGTCTGGGAGCTCGTGCACGTGTTCTTCGAGCACCGGGGCCTGCTCGCCGGGCGCGACGGTCCACGCGGCCACGATGCCGGCGCCTCGAGCTTCCTGTACCCGTTCCTCGCCGAGACCGAGCACGACCTCGAACAGGTGGTTGCGGACGTGCGCCGCTCGATCGTCATCAAGTCCGAGGAGATCGGTGCGCTGCGCACCGAGACGCTCACCGAGAACTCGCCGACGCTGGTGGCCGCCGCGGCCAGTCTGCGCCAGGCGCTCGACCGGGGCGGGACGCTGCTCGCGCTTGGCAACGGCGGCTCGGCCACCGATGCGATGGACGTCGTCGCCGACTTCCGCGCGAGTCACGGATCGCGCGCGGCGTGGCCGGCGATCGACCTCACCGAGGACACCGGCATCCTCACCGCGATCGCCAACGACATCGGCCCCGAGGCGATCTTCTCCCGGCAGGTCATCGCCTACGGCCGCGCGGGCGACGTGCTGCTGGCGCTGTCCACCTCCGGTAACTCGGGGAACGTCATCGCGGCGCTCGCCGAGGCCCGGCGCCGGGGGCTGGTCACGATCGCGATGGTCGGCTACGACGGCGGCCGCGTCGCGTCGGAGCAGCTCGCCGACCACGTCATCGTCACCCGCTCTCAGCACATCCCACGCATCCAGGAGGCACAGGCGAGCGCCTATCACGCGCTGCGCGAGCTCGTCGACCACCGGCCCGGCACCGGGGGCGCGTCCTGAGCACGGCCCTTGCCCGCGCCGCTCACGCCGGTCAGCGCCGGCGTGAGCGTGTGCGCGTCGAGGGGACTGTCCAGGGCGTCGGCTTCCGGCCCTACGTCTACCGGCTCGCGCGCGAGCTCGGGCTCGACGGCCACGTGCGCAACGACGCGCACGGCGTGCTGCTGGAGGTCGAAGGCAGCCCGGCGGCCGTCGAGGCGCTCCTCGCGCGCCTGGCGCCCGAGGCGCCGCCGCTCGCGGTGCTCGAGATGGTCGCCACCGAGGCGCTGCCTGCGACCGCAGAGCACGGCTTCGCGATCCTCGACAGCGCCATCGGCGACGCCGCCGACGCAGCGGTCACCCCCGACACGGCGACGTGCACGGACTGCCTCGGCGAGCTGAGCGATCCCGACGATCGGCGCTTTCGCTACCCCTTCATCAACTGCACCAACTGCGGCCCGCGCTTCACGATCGTCGCCGGGGTGCCGTACGACCGAGCGCTCACGACGATGGCCGGCTTCGCGATGTGCCCCGCCTGCCGGACCGAGTACGACGATCCCGCCGACCGGCGCTTCCACGCGCAACCGAATGCGTGCTCACGCTGCGGCCCGGCGGTCTCGCTCGTCGACGTGACCGGGGCTCCGCTGGGGTGGGACGGCGCGGGCGACGCGGTGCGGGCCGCTGCCCGTGCCCTGACCGACGGGCGGATCCTTGCGCTGAAGGGGATCGGCGGCTACCACCTCGCCTGCCGCGCCGACGACGAGTCGGTCGTCGCGCGGCTGCGCATGCGCAAGCAGCGCGAGGACAAGCCCTTCGCCCTGATGGCGGCGGATACGGCGACCGCCGAGTCGCTCGTCGTGCTCGATGCGTCGGCGCGTGCGTTGCTCGCCTCGCGTGAGCGGCCGATCGTGCTCGCGCCGAGGCGCGACGGGGCGGGTGTGGCTCCGTCGGTGGCGCCGGGCACCCTGGAGCTCGGCGTGATGCTCGCGTACTCGCCCCTGCACCATCTCCTCCTCGCCGACACGGAACTGCCGCTCGTGATGACGAGCGGCAACGTGTCGGACGAGCCGATCTGCTTCCGCGACGAGGAGGCGCTCGAGCGCCTCGCCCCGATCGCCGACCTGTTCCTCGTGCACGACCGCCCGATCGAGACCCGCACCGATGACTCGGTCGTGCGCGTGGTGGCGACGCCCGGCGGGCCGCGGGCCACGATCCTGCGCCGCTCGCGCGGGTACGTGCCGGCGGGCATCGCGCTTCCCGGCGCGGGGACGCCGCGGCCGCTGCTCGCCTGCGGGGCCGAGCTGAAGAACACCTTCTGCGTGGCCAAGGGCCAGCGGGCGTGGGTGGGGCACCACGTCGGCGATCTGCAGAACCTCGAGACGCGGCAGGCGTTCGTGAGCGGCATCGAGCACTTCCGGCGGCTGTTCGGGGTCGAGCCCGAGGTCCTCGCCCATGACCTGCACCCGGAGTACGTCGCGACCAGGTACGCGCTCGAGCGCGAGGACGTCGAGCTGGTCGGCGTGCAGCATCATCACGCCCACCTCGCGGCGTGCCTGGCCGAGCACGGCGAACCGGGCAAGGCGATCGGGGCGATCTACGACGGCACGGGCTATGGCCCGGACGAGACCGTGTGGGGCGGCGAGCTGCTGTACGGCGACGTAGCCGGGTTCCGGCGCGTCGGCTCGCTGCGCGCCGTGCCCCTCCCCGGCGGGGAGCGGGCGATCCGCCAGCCATGGCGCATGGCCGGCTCGTGGCTGGCGTCGACCGGCGGGGCGGAGCCGCCGCTGCCAGCGGTCCTCGTCGGGCGCGTGCCGGCCGAGCGCTGGTCGCAGGTCATCCGCCTGGTCGGCACGGGCGTGGCCTCGCCGCTGACGACGAGCGCGGGGCGCCTGTTCGACGCGGTCGCCGCACTGTGCGGCCTGCGCGCAGAGATAACCTACGAGGGCCAGGCGGCGATCGAGCTCGAGGCGTGCTGCGATCCGCTCGAGCGCGGGAGCTATCCGATGACGCTGACGGTGGCCGGCGACCGGCTGGTGATCGACCCCGGCGAGACGATCGCCGCCGTGGCCGCCGACGTCGCCGCCGGGGAGGTGCTCGGGCGCGTTGCCACCCGCTTCCACAACGCGTTCGCGCATGCCACCGTCGCGGCCTGCGTGCATGCCGCGTCGGGGCACGACACCGACCTCGTCGTGCTGTCAGGCGGCGTGTTCGCCAACCGGCGCCTACTCGAGACGACTGCCGCGGGGCTCGTCGCCGCCGGGCTGCGCGTGCTCGTCCCGCAGCGGCTACCCGCGGGCGACGGCGGAATCTCCTACGGCCAGGCGGCCGTCGCCGCGCGGCGGATCGAGGGCTGATTCGAGCTCGGGGGGCGAATCTGCGCGATACCTGAGGCCTCTATCGGGATAGGTAACGCACCCTTGCACCGGACGGCGATACGCACGACCCTCTGTGCACACGCCAGCTGGCGCTCCTACCACCGAGGAGGCTCCATGCCATCGAACGGCATCGTCACCATCCCGATCCCCGAGACCCCGGTCGAGGGCAAGCGGCTCGGACGCCACGTCGAACACGACCCCCGGTCGCGGGACTTCACCGCAGAGCTCGCCCCGCAGATCACGAACGTCACGCACGCGGCCACCGGTCTGCCGCTCAACCAGGGCCAGATCGGCTCGTGCACCGCGAATGCGCTCTGCGGAGCGCTCGACTCCGCTCCGGATTATCAGGGCGGCCCAGCGCTCACCGAGGACAACGCGATCAAGCTCTATGAGCTCGAGACCAAGCTCGAGGGCCAGCCCTATCCGCCCAACGATCCCGGCGGCAGCGGGCTGATGGTCTGCAAGGCCGGCCAGCAGCTCGGCCTGATCAGCTCCTACCAGCACGCGTTCGGCATCGATCAGGCGCTCGCCGCGCTCATGCTGCGGCCCGTGATCACCGGCATCAACTGGTACACGAGCTTCGATACCCCCGACCCGACGACCGGCCTGGTGGAGATCGCCAGCGGCGCCACCGTGCGCGGCGGCCACGAGATCGTCGCCGATGGCATCGACGCCGACAATCGACTCGTGTGGCTGTGGAACAGCTGGGGTACGGGCTGGGGTCTCGGCGGACGCTTCTGCATGAGCTTCGACACCTGGGACCAGCTCCTGCAGCAACGCGGCGACGTCACCGTACCGATCAAGTAACCGGCGCCCGCGTCGCCTTCTCGCTCAGCGCTCCGTGGGCTCGGGGCGCTGAGCGTCGGTCCGGTCGGCGTAGACCCGGAAGCCCGTCAGGGTCAGCGGGCCAAACGACGTGATGAGCGCGACGTCGATCGCGTCGCGACCCCGGCCGACCACGACGCGCCCGATCCGGGGCGTGTTGTTGCGCGCGTCGAAGGTGTGCCACCGGCCGTCGAGGTAGGCCTCGAACCAGGCTGCGAAGTCCATCGCCTCGTCGACGGCGGGAACGCCGATGTCCGGGATGTAGCCGAACACGTACCGGGCCGGGATGTTCAGCGCGCGACAGAACGTGATCGCCAGGTGGGCGTAGTCGCGACAGACGCCCTGCCCGGATCGGTAGGCGTCGACCGCGGTCGTCCACGGGTTCGACGCGCCGGGGACGTACTCGAGGTGATCGTGAACGAAATCCACGACCGCCTGCACGCGGCCCCACCCCGGCGCGAGGTCTCCGAAGCGTTGCCACGCCTCCCCGCCGAGTTCGTCGGGGAGGCAGAAGCGGCTCGGCATCACGAAGCTGAGGACCTCGTCCGGCAGGGAGCCGACCGGCGTCTCGGGCGCCTGAGCGTCGATGACGTCCGCCGGCGAGCTCAGCAGCAGGTCGGCGTCATAGGCGACGCGAGCGCCGCCAGCCTCGATGGTGAAGCGCTCGCAGCGGTTGCCGTGCAGATCGATGTAGCAGTAGTGATCGGTGACGCTGTCCCAGCGCTCGCGGCGCATGTGCACGAGCGGCTGCGGGCGGGGAGCGACCTGCACGACCGCCGTGACGGACTGTTCGGCGTGAAGCTCGAACTCGCATCCCACCGTGAGCGCGAGCTGATCGGCGGACGCTTGGCGGTCGTCGTTCATCCACCGACGAGAATGGCACGTTGCCAGCTCGGGGGCTCGGGCGGCGCTACTTCCCGGCCGCGATCGCCTCGCTCGTCCGAGCCGGAATCGCCTGGACGGCCTGCAGGACCTGGGCCAGGCCGCCCTCGGTGGTGAGGTCGAGCGCGCGGAGGATCGCCTCGGTGTCGCGGAACGTCTGTACCGATCGCTCGTCGGCCGCCTTCGCCTGGACGTTCTGGCCGACGATGATGATCGGCAGGAGCACGAGCTGTAGGAAGGTCTGCGCGATCCAGGCGATGATGATGAGCGAATTGCCAGTCTTGAACGCCGACGGCGCGGAGACGAGCGCGATGACTGTGAACAGGTAGGCGCACCACATCGTGCCGACGACGAGCGTGATCTTGAGCCCGATTCGTGCGTTCAGATTGGTGCCTCTGTGGTCGACGACCTTGATCGGGCCTCGCTTGCTGCGCGCCGCCAGGCGCTGCGCTACGACGTGAGGCTGCTCCGTGGTGCTCATCGTCCTGTGGCCGCCTTTCGTGCACACATGTCCGGAAGCTCGCCGCCCGGGACCGGGCGCTGGCATCGGTGTTCGTCAACGACGACCGGAATCCCGCTCGGCGCCGGTCGACCGACTGGCCAGAGAACCGCGAGTGGGGTGGGGCTACAGGCCGAAGCCGTAGCCGGTGCAGGGGGGCTGGAACGACGGGTCGTCTGGACCGAGCGCGTTCATGACATCGGCGAGGGCAGGACCGTCGAAGTTGATCGCCACGTGGCCGGTCGGGTCTGACGGACACTGCGACTGGATGAGGATGTTCTGGACGTTGGGGCCGGTGAGGAACGCGTTCGTGAACGGCGTCACCACCTCGTCGTGAGTGGTCTCGATCACCACGTACATCGGCCCGGGCACCGTGTCGCCGTCGGCGAAGAGGTGCGTCTCGAAGCGCGATCCGACCTCCTGCTGGGCGAGCGAGGGAGCATCGAGCGCCCTGAAGATCATGTTGGTCTTGCGCAGCAGACCCAGTTCGGCCAGCGTTGTGAAGAGGCCATCGACTGTGGTCCCGTGATTGCTGGGAGCGAGACCCACCAGCATGTGCACGAACGGCGCCCCGCCGAGGTACTTGATGTAGTAGTTGGGCATCATGCCCCCCTGCGAGTGCCCGACGATGTCCACCTGGGATGCGTGCGTGGCCGTCAACACCTGCTGCACGAACTGTGCGAGTTGCCGAGCGGACTGCGGGATGGGACCGAGGCCATCGAAGGTGTCGTTGACCGAGCTGGCCGTCTCGCCGTAGTTGAGGGCAAACACGCAGTAGCCGGCGTTGGCCAGCATCGGCGACAGCTCGGGCCAGTCAAACCCCATGTCAAACGCGGTCTCGTGCACGAGGATCACCGGGAAGGGGTGCGCTGCGCTTGGCTGGCAACTCCAATCGTTCGCTCCCGCCACCGAGTCGGGGTCGAAGAGCAGGGCGAGCAGCGCGGTCCCGAAGTTGCCGACCGGGATCGCCTGCGCGCCGGCGCTCGGCGCCGCGAGCGCACCGATGCTGACGAGGGTGGCCGCCAGCGAGGCGGCCACGGCAAACCGGCGGCGACCTCGTCGCCGCATGACGCCCGTATACACGGCCCTCGACCTCCGCCCTCGCATCCCTCTCTCCGAGGCTCGACACCGCCTGCGCGGCGTCGCGGGGACAGCCTAGTCGGCGAGTGCGCTCGCTGGCAAGGGGCAAGCGATCTGCATACCCGGGGCCTCAGCCGCCGGTGATCCCGGGCCAGAAGCCGCACTGGTGGATCGCCCGAGCTGGGCTACGCTGAGCTTCGATGGCGCAGCTGAGCGGCACCCGCGTCCTGGTGACCGGCGGCACGAGTGGCCTGGGACGGGCGATGGCGCAAGCGCTCGCGCAGGCGGGCGCCCGGGTGGTTCTGACCGGCCGCGACCGGGAACGGGCGCGGGCCACGGCAGCGGAGCTGGGCGTCGGAGCGCAGGGCCTCGAGCTCGACGTCCGCGACGCCGGCTCGGTGTCGGCGGCGGTCGACTCCGCCTACGACCTACTCGGAGGCCTGGACGTACTCGTCAACAACGCCGGGATCGGGATGCGGACGGTCAACCCGCGGTTCATGACCGATCCGCAGCCGTTCTGGGAGGTACCGCCCGCTGGCTTTCGCGACCTGCTGGAGACGAAGGCGACCGGGACGTTCCTGGTCGCCCGGGCGGTGGTGCCGCGAATGCTGACCGGCGGTGGCGGACGGGTGGTCACGATCTCGATGAGCGAGCAGACGATGACCCGCCGCGGCTTCGTCCCGTATGGA
The DNA here is from genome assembly GCA_963710725.1 of uncultured Solirubrobacterales bacterium. Classification (GTDB taxonomy): domain Bacteria; phylum Actinomycetota; class Thermoleophilia; order Solirubrobacterales; family Solirubrobacteraceae; genus CAVQBJ01. The sequence goes on from CAVQBJ010000002.1 coordinate 381,734, forward strand.
CCGTCCGGCGCCGCCGTGGAGGCCCTGGCGCGGGTGATGGCCGCCGACCTGGCCGACACGCCGATCACCGCCAACATCCTGCTGCCCGGCGGGGCGACCGCCACCGGGATGATTCCCGACGAGATGCGAGATGAGCAGCGCGCCAACCTTCTCGAACCGGCGATCATGGGACCGCCGATCGTCTGGCTGGCCTCTGCGGACGCCGCCGGAGTCCACGACGAGCGGATCGTCGCCCGCGACTTCGACGACTGGCTGGCGGCGCGTCGGGAATGAACCTGTGAACGCGCGAGCGGGCTGAGTCGCTCGGACGGCTGTCGGCCACCGCGAGTCGAGCCGCGCGGCCGCTCAAGGTGCGGTTGCCGGTGGCGATATGTACGACCGTGCGATTGTTTCGCCGCGCACCTGTCAAGGCCGTATCGGGTCTCGCCTTGGTCGTCGCGATCGCCGCGGCGAGCGTCGCGATCGCCGCGCCGAGTTCGTCAGCACCCGTTGCGCACGCGACGGCCGGTGATTCGCTTGGCTCGCCTCCGGCCCTGGACGCGATCCCTGAATCGCGCTGCGCCCCGATGCACATGACCGCGCACGTGATCGAGATCGGTCAGCAGGTCTTCGGCAGCGCCGAGCCGGCCGGCAAGGACGCGTGTGGCGGGGACATCAGCGGGACGGCACCGACCTGGTCGTGGGACGACTTCCCCGGCCTCACGGCACAGCACTGCCAGGACGACACCGCGGGCTGCGAGTTCCGGGCGACCGGAGTGACGGGCCCGGTCGGCGGTCGCTACGTTCAGGGGTGCATCGACGGTAGCTCGTTCCAGGGCGCGTGGAACTCGTGCGATTACTACGCCGTGATCCCGCACTGCGCGGGGAACCCCATCCTGACGCTTACGCACAAGCGCGTCGGCGGTGAGACGGTGGTCGACTTCGCCGGACATGGCTGGGATACGCAGTCCTGCGGGTCGGTCGCGATCACCGCGGCGTCGATATTCGGGGGCCAGTCGATCGCCACCGAGGATGCATCCGACTTCAGCGGCTCGCTCGGTCCCCAGAGCGCCAAGAGCTGCGGCGTCGTGGTCACGGCGACGCAGCAGCCCAACCGGACGGTCAAGGCCGCGTACTCACGCGGAAAGCCGGTCGGGCTCTCGGTCGTCTACGCGAAGCCGGGCGTCACACCCGATGGCCAGCCCCTGGACGCGGGCAACGTGCTGTGCCAGGACGACCTGCCGGCCGGCGTCTATGAGGACTACCTGCACGACCAGCTCAGCGAGACTGACGTCGCCTCGATCGCCGGCACGCTCGGCCAGAAGCTGCTCGAGCTCTACGTCACCGAGAACGGGCACGACTACTACATGCTCGCCGACCCCTCCGGCCAGGTGCAGGTGGTCGGGCTCAGCCAGGAGAACGCCTCTCCCACCCTGCTCGAGCAGATCTTCGACCCGATCTGGACGGATCCCAGCGTGCAAACGGTGCAGAGCAGCACCGGCGATGTCGTTCTCAGCGGCCCCGTACGCGCGATCGCCGGGGTGTACAGCGTGCAGGGCAACCTCAGCCTTCAGAACGCCACGCTCTATGTCCAAGGCAACCTCAACGTGAGCGGCAACATCAGCGGCCGAGGCTCGATCTTCGCCACCGGCTCGATCACGGCCGGCAGCGTGAACGAGCTGTGGGGGGCGGACGCTCCCGCGACCTACGGGCTCGTCGCGTTGGGCGCTCTCAATCTGCCCTAGAAGCCTCGGGGGGGAGCCTGCCCTCGAAGCTACTGGCGGCTCGCCGCGGGCGCCGACGACGGGCGAGCGTCCTGGATGCAGCGCCGTCAGGTCGCCGTCGAGACCGCGAACGTAGAAGGCCAGCGCAGACGCAACATCCGTCCAGCGCCATCACGGCCACCGCGCGCGGCGCCGATTGGTTCTCCGTGGCTCACGGCACGGTGAGACGATGATCAAGCGCTGGCTGACACCGGCGGTGGCGACGCTGCTGGCCCTGATGTCGCTGGGCGCCGTCGTGCTGCTCCAGCATCGCGCGGATGCCTACCGCGCGGCCCAGGTCTCCATCGAGAGCCTGAGCGCCCAGGCCCAGCTGGTCGCCGTCACTCCCCTGCAACTCGTCGACGGACTGCAGGCACCCCCGAGCGTGTCCGCAGAGATGCGCGGCGGCGAGATTGATGTGCGCAACGGTCTCGCCACGCTGCGGCGGACACAGCCGACGCCGGCTCTCGCGCGGCTCTCCACGGTGACCCCCATCTCGTTCGCCACCGACAACCAGATCCTGGCGCTGCTGACCGCCGATCCCAAGCTGGGCTCGCCCACGGACCTGCTGCAAGCGTTGCGCCTGGGTAACGAGGCCGAGGCCGCCGGCGCCCTCATGACCACCGACTTCGCGCGCGCCAAGGACGTCTACAGCGCCAGACTGAGCGGGGCCGAAACGCAAACGATCGCGGGATCGGCGCTGGCGATCCTCGGTCTGCTCGCCGTGTTCCTGGTGTTCTATCGCCGCTGGTGGAAGGCGCGTGCGGCGCTCGCCCACGACGCGCTGACCGACGCGCTCACAGGACTGGCCAACCGCCGGGCGCTGATCGCCGACGTCGGCGACCGCCTGGACGGCGCCACGCTGGAGCGTCCGCTGGTGCTTGCCCTCTACGACCTCGACGGGTTCAAGGCCTACAACGACACGTTCGGCCACCTCGCCGGAGACGCACTGCTCGCCCGCGCCGCGAAGCGGCTCGAGGCCGCCGTGCTGGGGGTCGGCCGCGCCTACCGCATGGGAGGCGACGAGTTCTGCACCCTCCAGAGCGTGGAACCCGAACGGCTGGCGGAGATGCGCGAGCGGGCTACCGCAGCGCTTCAGGAGTCCGGCGAGGCGTTCGAAGTCGGCTGCTCGTGCGGCACGGTGCTCATCCCGGCCGAGGCCGAGACCGCCGACGCGGCGCTGCTGCTCGCCGACCATCGCATGTATCAGCAGAAGGCGACCGGCCACACCTCCGCCAGCCGCCAGAGCGCGGACGTGCTGCTGAAGGTGCTCAATGAGAGGGACGGCGACCTCGGCAACCACATCGGCGACGTCGCCATCCTCGCCCAGGCGACCGCGCTGCACCTCGGCCTCTCCGAACCGGACGTACGCAGGGTGCGACTTGCCGCCGAGTTGCACGACGTCGGCAAGAGCGCGATCCCGGACGAGATTCTCAACAAGCCGGCCTCGCTGGACGGAGCCGAGTGGGATCTGATCCGCGCGCACACGGTCATCGGCGAGCGCATCATCCGCGCCGCGCCATCGCTCGCCGACGTCGCCGGTCTCGTCCGCTCGAGCCACGAGCGCGTCGACGCCAACGGCTACCCCGACGGCCTCAGCGGCGACGCCATTCCACTCGGCGCGCGCATCATCGCGGTGTGCGACGCCTTTGACGCGATGATCTCGCCGCGGCCGTACCGCGAGCCGGTGACCATCAGCGAGGCCCTGAGTGAGCTGCGCCGTTGCCGGGGCACCCAGTTCGACCCGCCGATCGTCGACGCCTTCTGCACGCTTATCGAGTCGCGGTCCGACGACAACCTCGTCGGCATCGCAGCCTGACCGCGACCCCACTCGGCTCCCAGACTCTGGACCGATCCCAGCGTGCAGACGATTCAGAACAGCACCTCCACGGACGTATGAGCTCGTCGCAGTCGGCGCCCTCAACCTCCCTTAGGCGCCGGAGCCGAGGCCTCGCTCGCTGGTTGCGCTCATTCCTCGGAGGACCTGTTCCACGAAGTCGCCCTTGACCGCCGTGTAGGTCGCGTAGTCGGTGCCGTCGAGTCGCTGTTTGAGAGCGTTGTATCGCCGCAGCAGATCCGGATCTGCGATCAGGGCGTCGCGGAACGGCGCAAAGAGGGCATCGTCGGCCGAGGCAGCAGTGACCAACTGGACGCCAACCTCCGGATGGGCCTCCGCCGGATCGATGAAACTCGCGAGGGTCGAGGTCCAGTTCTGCGGTTGGTGAATTGTGTATTCGTCCTCGAGCACGACCAGTGACGGGGCGAACTCGTCCTCTTGAACCCGGACGAGGATGTCCAGGTCGCCCTTGGTCAGCGCGCCAGGAACCGCGGTGGCCCCGACGTGCTCAATCTCGGCAGTCGGAAGAAGCCTTGTGAGACGCTCGGTCTGCCGCTGCAGTGCGTCGAGCACCTGGTCTTGCGTATCGGCGGCCGGTCGGATTCGTATCGGTGCCATCCCGGCGTGATGGTACGAGGCGACATGCCGGCGAGGATGGCGATCGTGGTGCAAGCTGTCGGTTGATGCGACGCATGGCGATACGGATCCGGCCAGGCGACGAGCGCGATGAGGGAGTCGTCCTCGCGCTGTTCGACGAGGCAATCGCGTGGCTTGTCGCCCGGGGGCAGACCGGGCAGTGGGGGGCGGTGCCGTTCTCGCAGCGGGAGGACGCCCGGGACCGGGTGCATCGGTTCGCCCTCGGCGGCGGGCTGCGCATCGGCGAGTCGGACGGCAGCGCGGTGGCCGCTCTAGCCGTCGGGGAGGCGCCGGCGTACGCGACCGAGCTCGCGGCGCCTGAGCTCTACATCACCCTGCTGCTGACGTCACGGCGTCTGGCCGGACGCGACATCGGCAGCGCGCTCGTGCGCGAGGCGGTCGGGCTGGCGCGCCGCCGAGGCGCAGTCGTGGTGCGGGTGGACTGCTGGGCGGGTGCCCCGGGTCTGATCGCGTGGTACGAGCGCCAGGGCTTCACGCGCTGCGGTTCGTTCGAGCAGAACGGTTGGATCGGCCAGATCTTCGAGATGAACCTGTAGGGAGTTTGCCTTGACGGCCGACTCGATCGTCTGCCAGGATGGCCGCGTTCGAGCGCGGCCATCCTGGCCAACCGCAACCGATTCGGAGGCGATCTTGGTGAACCGCATCTCCGTCCTGTTCGTCGGAGCGATCCTGGCGGCCGGATCGGTGGGAGCGTCTGCCACAGCAGGCGCGGCGCCCAGTCCGGCGGGCCAGTCGCTGTTCAGCACCGTGATGCTGAAGAACACGAGTGCCGGAAAGATTCTCGTCAACACCTCTGGATCGATCCTTTACGAGTTCACCAAGGACTCCAGGAACACCGACAAGTGCGCGAACATCAGCGGCTGCACGTCGACGTGGGTTCCTCAGCCGGTCCAGGGCACGCCCACAGCCGGCCCGGGTGTCCATGCGTCGCTGCTGAAGTCGATCCCGATGTCCGGTGGCGGCCGTCAGGTCACGTACGCCGGTCATCCGCTGTACATCTACGCGGCAGCTCCGAAAGACACCGAATACATCGGCGCCAGCCAGTTTGGCGGTCGCTGGTACGCGCTCGGCGCCAAGGGGCTGGCGGTGAAGTAGCGGCGGACCGTTCGCGATCTCTGCGAACGTGGCTCCTGCCGCGACCGGGCATCAGCCGGGGGCGTGACAACCGCTACGAGCGGCTCGCGGTGGGCGCTGTAGAAAGGCGAGCGTCCTGGATCGTGACAACCGCTACGCGGTCCTCCGCCTCGATGTTCGAACGCTCGATAATGACGGTTATGTAGACCAGTAAGTGCGTTGGACGTCTGCCGTCCCGGGTTTGGTTGTGGCTCTCAGCGGTCCAGGGTTCTGCTTCGGGCCCGGCTTTCGCAGGGTGCCGCGCGGTCCGGCCCCAAATTCCACTTCGGCCGAGTGCGAGCCGGGCCGACGAAGCGAACTGGGGCGCCTTCGGCGAGATGAAGCATCGGCGCATCATGCATAGTGATGCTATGATGCACGAGTGCGAACGACGATCACTCTCGATCCCGAAACGCGACTGCTCGTCGAGCGGGCGATGCGGGAGCGCGGCCTGTCGTTCAAGGACGCCGTGAACGAGGCGATCCGCGCCGGTCTCAGCCCCGGGCAGCCCGGCGACGGCGTCTACACCACGCCGCGCAGGCTCGGCACGCCGCGAGTGGACCTTGTGAAGGCGCTCAGCCTCGCCGGCGACCTCGAGGACGACGTCCTCGCGCGCCGGCTGACCGAAGGCCGCTGACAACCGATGGTGGTCGTGGACGCCAACGTGCTGCTATACGCGGTGGACAGCGCGAGCGCGCACCACGATGACGCGCGCACGTGGCTGGATATGTCGCTCGGCGGAACCGAAGCGATCGGCCTGGCGTGGGTCGCACTGCTGGCCTTCATCCGAATCGGGACGAACGCTTCTATTTTCCCGCACCCAATGACTGCCGATGAGGCAACCGGCCAGGTCGAAGCGTGGCTGTCAGCGCCGGCCGCGGTGGTCGCCCACCCCACCCCCAGGCACGCCAGTCTCCTCTGCGGCCTGCTGAGAGACACCGGCACGGGCGGCAACCTAACGACCGACGCGCACCTCGCCGCGCTGGCGGTCGAGCATGGCGCCGACGTCGTGTCCTACGATCGCGACTTCGCGCGATTCCCCGGCGTAAGACATCGCCTCCCGGGCTGAGCCGCTGCCTGCAGCGTCGGCCCGTCGTCTCGGCGAATCAGACTACGGTCCGGAGACCAGGGTCAGGGTCCACGTCGACGTGTACGGGGTGCCGGCGCCGCCGGCCCACGCGTTCGCGGGGATCGCCAGCGTCCATGTGGGAGTGATCGTCTGGTTGCCCATGCCCGTGTTGGCGGCGGCGTTGAACAGCTTGGTCGCCGTCGGTGCGCTCGTGGCCGCGGGTAGCGTGTAGGCATAGGAGATGCCGTTCGTGGCCAGCGTGCAGGACGACGACGCGTCGCACGAGTCGGCCGGAGCCGAGGCGATCGTCGTGGCGGTCGTCGGCAGCGTGTGCGCGCCGGCGGTGAACGTCGTCGACGTCGCCTGAATGTTCCAACCGGCGTTCGTGCCGGTGGCGTCGCTGACGTCGAAGGCCTGCGTCTGCGTCTGCGTCTGGTCGGTTCCGTTCAGCGTCGTCGCCGGGAAGGTGACGTTGGCCGGGGTGCTGTTGATGAAGGCGAGCGTCCCGGTATTGATCTGCTCGCTCGCAGTCGTGGCCCCTGCGGGGGCCACGGACCCGAGCAGCAACGCGACACACGCCAGGGTCGGTACTGCCCCTCTTGCGATCCTCGAGTGTCGCTGCGTCATGTCCTCGTCCCATCCCCGTGTGCGCAGATGCCGCGTTGCGGATCCCGCCAGGAGCCTGCCTTCTGACGGTTCGGACTTGTCGTCGACACATACGGCTGCCTGGCCAAGCCATCGGAGCCCGAATTCGACGATCGGTGGGTCGAACACCCGTCCCGCCGAGGCGCTCGAGCTCGGGCGCGTCCCCCGAGAGCAGCCGTCCGAGGAACAGGCCTACCCCCCCGACGAGCCCGATCAGCAGCCTTTGCGGGCCCGCGAACTCTGGCGAGGAGGTTAGGTCGGACGTCCACCCACGTCCGCGCGGGCTCATGGCGCGAGTGCGAATGCCGATGCAACACCTGACGAGACAACGACCGACGTGCGTTGGCGGAGGGACGAAGCAACTGTACGGGTAAAGGCGGGAGACGCAGCAATGTACGGGCACATCCGCGGTGAATGCACACGACGCCGCGACCGGCCGCGCCCGCACCGCTCGAGCCCGGCTCGCAGCACCGCCGATCATGCTCTCGATCGTCTGCGGTCCCTGACGGCCGTTCGATGGGTTACGACACTCGCATGAGGCGGACCTGGCGCATCCCTATGCGATCGACGAGGTGCGAGCGCCCAAACGGCGCGCGCAGGCGCCGCTTAGCGGCTCTCGCAGGGGCCGCTGCAACGTGTCTGCTTGCCGTCTCGCCCGCGAGCGCGACTGCTGCCTGGACGCAGCAATCGCCGTCGGCGGCACCGTCGGCGCGCACGGGCACCGCATTCACCTTCGGCACGTCCAACGTCGACGTGCTCTTCGGCGGGATGTCCCAAGGATGGAGCGCGCAGCAGATCGATGCCGGGAACTCGCTGGCGGCCGTTTCGTGCGCGAGCACGACGTTCTGCATGGCGACTGACACGGCCGGCCACATCTACTACTACAACGGCACGACCTGGGCGAGCCAGACGTCGAACACGACGGACGCGCTCAACGGCGTGAGCTGCTGGAGCACCGACTGCACCGCCGTCGGCGCTGGCGGAACCATCGACACCACGACCAACAGCGGCACGACCTGGTCGGCGACCACCGCCGGGAGCACCGCGTTCAACGCGGTCGGCTGCAGCGGCGCCAAGGCGAACGGCAACGTGTGTGTCGCGACCGGGGCGGTCAGCGGCAGTCAGCCGGTCACCTACACGAACTACAACGGCGGCACCAACGGCGGCGCCGGCGGGACGACCTGGGCCTCGGAGACGAACGCCGCGGGCAACGACGCCGCCTACGGCGAGGGTTGCGCGACCGGCACGACCGATTGCTTCACCGTCGGTGCCAACGGCACCGCGTCTTACAGCACCAACGGCGGCGTCTCCTGGAGCGCGATCGGCGACGGGCCGGGGTCGGGGGTGACGTTCAGCGGCGTCGGCTGCTGGGCCGACAGCGGCTACGGGCCGATCTGGTGCCAGGCGTCCGCGAGCAACGGAACGGTGTACGGGTTCATCCCCGCCGCCAGTTCCACCGACTGGAACGGGGCTGGTGGTCCCGACATCGGCGACCTCACGGCGATCTCCTGCCCCAACGTCACCACCGACAGCATCTGCGTCGGTGTCGACTCGACCGGCCAGGCGTTCGCCTGGACCCAGACCGAGACGTTCGCGTGGTCGGAGCCGATCGACATCGACGGCTCAAATGACCTCACCGGGATCTCGTGTGTGTCGTCAAGCTTCTGCGTCGCCGTCGACTCCAGCGGCAACGTGATCACGTTCAACGCGACCACGACCTTCGACAGCGACACCTGGGAGTACAAGGCCTCGACCGACACGTGGACCGCCGAGTCGCCGTCGACCAAGCCGAGCGCCCGTCAGGGCGCGGCGCTCACCTACGACCACTCGAGCAACGAGGACGTGCTCTTCGGCGGCGTCGGTGCCGCGAGCTGGGGCAGCGCAACGAGCGTCGACACGGCCAACACGAACTCCACGCCGTCGGTGTCGTGCCCGACCGACTCGTTCTGTGCGCTCGTCGACGCCAACGGCTATGCGACGACGTATAACGGCTCGAGCTGGTCGACCAAGACGGACGTCAACGGCTCGAGCGCCCTGCGCTCGGTCTCGTGCGTGTCGTCGACGTTCTGTGTCGCGGTCGGAGCGGGTGGAAACGCCTTCACCTATACCGGTTCCTGGTCCAGCGCAAGCAACATCGACGGGACGAACACCCTGACCGGCGTGTCGTGTGCGACGAGCACCTTTTGCGTCGCCGTCGACAGCGCGAACAAGCTGTTCGAGTACACCGGCAGCTGGAGCAGCTCGATCAGCGACGGCTCATCGGGCTTCGCGGCCGTCTCGTGCCCGAGCACGACGTTCTGCGAGGCGATCGACGGCAGCGAGGACGCGTGGAAGTACACCGGCGGCAGCTGGGCCGCGGGCAGCTGGAGCGAGACGGCGTCGATCGATTTCGAGGACGAGCCAATCACCGCGGTCAGCTGCTCGTCCTCGTCGTTTTGCATGGCCGTCGACAACGCCAGCACGCACAGTGACGGCGACGCCATCATGTACAACGGCTCCGGCTGGGCGTCGATGCTCATCATCGACGGCTCCGAGCCGCTCGACGGCGTCTCCTGCGTGTCGGCCTACTTCTGTGTCGCGACGGACGCCGATGGCCACGCGCTGACGTGGGACGGCATGTTCTGGTCGGCGGCAAACGACGTCGACGGGACGCACGTCGTGGGCGGCGCCTCGTGCGCGAGCACGGCTTTCTGCGCTGTCGGCGACGAGAGCGGCAACGCGCTCGTCTACAGCCCTACATACGACAGCGATACCTGGCAGTACCAGGCCGGGACCGATGTCTGGACCTCGGAGTCTCCGTCGACGAAGCCCACGGCGCGCAGCGGCGCCGCGCTCGCGTACGACTCGGCGTCGGGCACCGACGTGCTCTTCGGCGGCATCGGCTCCGGCGGCTACGACGGCGACACCTGGCAATACACCGCATCCACCGACACGTGGACGCTCCAGTCGCCCACGACGGCGCCCTCGGCGCGCGCGGGCGCGTCACTCGCCTACGACAGCGACACCGGCTTGTTCGTGCTCTTTGGCGGTCAGGGCGCAAGTGGCTACGACAGCGACACATGGGTCTATAACGCCTCTACCGACGTGTGGACGCAACAGTCGCCGGCCACCTCGCCGCCGGCACGGGCCTATGCCGGCACGGCCGGGACGCCGACGGAGCTGCTGATCGACGGCGGCGCGTCGTCTTCCGGTGATCTGTCCGATCTGTGGGCCTACTACGGCGGCAACTGGGTGCAGCAGTCGCCGGCGACGTTCCCGAGCGCGCGCGACACGCCGGCGATGGCGTACGACTCGAACGACGGCGCCGCGGTGCTCTTCGGGGGTGAGTACGCGTACGGGGGGTTCGCCATGGCCGGCGACACGTGGCAAGGGACGTTCACGACGCTGGGGGTCGTGGCACCGGGGTCGCTTTCGTGGTCGGTGACGCTCAACGGCTTCGACCAGACGAGCGACCAGGCGTCGCCGGTGACGGTCGATGACACGGCGGGCGCCGGATGGAACGTGGATGTCTCGGCGACCACGCTGACGTCGGGCTCGCACACGCTCCCCGCGATCGTCCTCAACGGCTCCGCTGGCGCTGCCTCCGCCACCACCGCACCGACCGCGACCTGCGCCGGTGGCGCCGGCACCTGCTCCGCTCCCGCCGGCAACTCCGTCACCTATCCGCTCACCCTTCCCACCGGAACGCCGGTGCCGCTCTACACCTCGAACAGCGCCACCGGCACCGACGACGTCTCGCTCGCCCTCGACTGGTGGACGAGCACACCAGCAACTGCAGCCACGGGGACCTACACGAACACGATCACCGTCGCCGTGGCGTCAGGGCCATAACCCAGCCATCTTCTCCGGCCCAAGTCGCAGCGCCTTCGTACTCCTCCTCGGCCGGACGGATCGGTGAGCATCTCTCCCACGCTCGTGCCCCGGCGGCACCGGGGCGAAGCACCGCCGGGCCGGCGGACTTGACCACCGAAGTAAGATAGCTCGGTACAAGGGGTTGGATCGAGGCATCAGATTCAGCCCGGGCTACGGATTCCTTCGGGGAGGGTCAACGAATGAGGCGATTTGGTCGCCCACCGTCCGGTGGGTCTGGGTTCTTACGCGTCCGCTCGCTGGCGACGTTCGCGGTGGCAGCGTCGCTCTTGGTAGTCCCGATTGCGGCGCCGGCGGCGTCGGCGGCGGGCACGCAGACGGGAACCATCTGGGTCCCGCTGATCTGCAAGCTGGGCGTCGTGACGATCGACGTCGGAGCCGCGTTCACGGTGACGGTGCCGACGTCGGTTACGCCCGGCGAGGGGTTCCCGATGCAGGATGCGTACGCCACGATCGACATTCCGGCCAACGCGGCGAATGCCGGCTCGGTCACGTTCGACAATCCCGACCAGGTGGAGGGTGTCGTGTCGACGTTCGACGCGAACCTCGTCAACGCGGACGCTGCGGGGCTGGTCAACGCCGACACCACGCGTGTGAGCGGTGGTGGTGCGTGGGCTGAGCCGTCAACTGATGGCGGCGTCTCGGCCGACCCGACCGTCGGGGACCCGACGGGCTCGCCGGCGGTCATCAATCTCGTGGCGGCGGTGCAGCCCCCGAACCCGGACGCCCCCAATCCGTTGGATCCGCTGATCAACGGTCCGAGCCCGCTCGCCGGATTCGGCGCTTATCCGGAGCCGCCGCTGATGGGCGTCTTCTCCTGGGGTCCCGCGCCGGTGGACGGTTCGGGCAAGGACGGCACCCCGGGAGGCAACCCCACGACGAACACATATGCGCCGGCGCCGGGCACCGGTGGTGGGACCAGCCCGACGAGCGGTACACCCGATCCATCGGGCGGAGGTCCGCTCACGGTGACGGGCGCCGTCGGTCAGAACGTGACGATTAGCATTGGCGACCCGACCCAACTGATCAAGATCGGCAAGGGCAACTACAGCTTTGCGGTGAACAACGACATCTTCTTCTTCGAGACGACAAGTTCGCCGCCCGGGTGGAGTGGGGATACGCCTGTCGAGTGCGGCATCGATACCTCAACCACCGCGGTTCCCTCGCCCGATCCGAGCTACATCCCCGTATCGCAGGGAATCTCGATCCCGATCGTGCCGCCGCCCACCCCGCCGACGGTGACCGGGGTCAGCCCCAGCAGCGGGTCGACCGCGGGCGGGAACACCGTCACGATCACCGGCACGGGGTTCGCGGCCGCTGACACGGTCAAGTTCGCCAGCAGCGCGGCCAGAACTGTCCGGCCCCCGTGACCGGGGTCAGCCCCAGCAGCGGGTCGACCGCGGGCGGGAACACCGTCACGATCACCGGCACGGGGTTCGCGGCCGCTGACACGGTCAAGTTCGCCAGCAGCGCGGCCAGCAACGTGGTCGTCGGCTCGGCCAGCTCGCTGACCGCTACCGCTCCGCCGGGCACGGCCGGCACCGTCGACGTGACGGTCACCGACCCCAGCACCGGAACCTCGGCCACCACCACGGCCGACCACTACACCTACGTCACGCCGCCCAGTCCACCCACCGTGACCGGGGTCAGCCCCAGCAGCGGGTCGACCGCGGGCGGGAACACCGTCACGATCACCGGCACGGGGTTCGCGGCCGCTGACACGGTCAAGTTCGCCAGCAGCGCGGCCAGCAACGTGGTCGGTCGGCTCGGCCAGCTCGCTGACCGCGACCGCTCCGCCGGGCACGGCCGGCACCGTCGACGTGACGGTCACCGACCCCAGCACCGGAACCTCGGCCACCACCACGGCCGACCACTACACCTACGTCACGCCGCCCAGTCCACCCACCGTGACCGGGGTCAGCCCCAGCAGCGGGTCGACCGCGGGCGGGAACACCGTCACGATCACCGGCACGGGGTTCGCGGCCGCTGACACGGTCAAGTTCGCCAGCAGCGCGGCCAGCAACGTGGTCGTCGGCTCGGCCAGCTCGCTGACCGCGACCGCTCCGCCGGGCACGGCCGGCACCGTCGACGTGACGGTCACCGACCCCAGCACCGGAACCTCGGCCACCACCACGGCCGACCACTACACCTACGTCACGCCGCCCAGTCCGCCGACGGTGACCGGGGTCAGCCCCAGCAGCGGGTCGACCGCGGGCGGGAACACCGTCACGATCACCGGCACGGGGTTCGCGGCCGCTGACACGGTCAAGTTCGCCAGCAGCGCGGCCAGCAACGTGGTCGTCGGCTCGGCCAGCTCGCTGACCGCGACCGCACCGCCGGGCACGGCCGGCACCGTCGACGTGACGGTCACCGACCCCAGCACCGGAACCTCGGCCACCACCAGCGCCGACCACTACACCTACGTCACACCGGCGTGTGCCCAGACACCGACCGTCACCACCGAGCCATCGTCGGTCACGGTGACCGCCGGTCAGTCGGCGACGTTCACCGCGGCGGCGTCCACGCCGGCCAACTGCTCGGCACCAACCGTGCAGTGGCAGGTGTCCACCGATCACGGAACGACGTTCGCGGACATCACGGCCGCCACGTCGGCGACGCTGACCGTGAGCAGCACGGCGACATCGGAGTCGGGCGACGAGTACCGAGCCGTGTTCACCGATGGGGCCGGGGCAACCGACTCGTCGGCGGCGACGCTCACGGTGAACCCGGCATCGAGCACTGCGCCCGTGGTCACGACGGTGTTTCCGAACTCCGGCGGGCCGTTCTCGCTGGTGATCATCCTCGGCAGGAACCTCGAAGGCGCAACGCAGGTCGCGTTCGGCGGCACGCCGACGATCTTCCTGCAGCTCAACGGGCGGGTCATCATCGCGCTCGCTCCAAGCGGGCCGAGCGGGACCGTCGATGTGACGGTGACGACAGGCGTCGGTACGAGCCAGGTCACCGCCGCCGACCGGTTCAGGTATTCGCGACGCGGCTTCTTCTAGCCGAACCTTCGAAATCGCACGAGTGGGCCGCCCGGGTTATCTCCGGGCGGCCCGCTGATCTCGACGCGTGCGGGCACCCGCGGCGCGGCCGGACGGCGCCGTGGTCGCCAGCCCGTTCAGTGCGGCGTCGACGATGAGAGCCGGCAGGTCCTCGCGAAGCTCATCGGGTGCCGTCAACGCGCGCGTGTGCAGCGGCCCGACGAGCAGTTCGAACGTGAAGCGCGCGTCGGTGTCGCTTCGGAGCTCGCCGCGTGCGACCGCGCGCTCGATGATGACCGACACCTGCGCGAGCCGTTCGGCCCAATACGTCGCGCGCGTGTCGCTGTCGCTGTCGACCACCCAGGCGATCACGACCTCGGCGTAGGCCTGACCGAGCGGCGACGCGAGCATCCGTCGCAGTCCCTCGAGCAGGGCGATGGCGTCGCCGCGAAACGTACCGGTGTCGGGCACGGGCATCGCCGTGTCCACCCCGCGCAGGAGCGCATCGAGCAGCAGCCGGTCGCGATCGCCCCAGCGCCGATAGATCGACGTCGCGTGGACGCCGGAGCGAGCCGAGACGGCGGACACGGTCACGGCATCGACTCCGCCCTGCAGCAGGATCTCCGTCGTCGCGGCCATCACCGCATCCGTGACCCGCGCGCTGCGGCCCCCCGTTCGCCGCTTCACGGGTGGCGAGCCGGTCATGAACAGATACTAACGCAATCAGACTTGCGTTTGACGCGAGATTCTGCCACCCTGAAACTAACGCAGTGGGCATTGCGTTTACTCGGAGGAGGCCGCCGTGAAGCTGTCGAAGCGGGTCATCATCTCTCTCTACACGCTCACCGGGCAGAGCGCGCGCGGCGTTCGGCGGCTCGGCACGCGGTTCTTCCTCCCCGAGGCCTTCGTGCTGCGCTTCGCGCACATGGCGAAGATCGAGCCGGCCGAGTTGGCTCGACAACTGGACGGGCTCGCGTCGTTCGACGATGACACCTGGTGCGGCCATTGGAACGAGCTGGCCGCCGGCAGCGAGGCCGAGGCCGATCGGCTCGTCGGCCTCGGATCGACCGGGCTGGCGCAGGAGTCGCTGACCACGGCCGTGGCCGCGTTCGCGGCCGGCGCGTTCCCCGGAACGACGCCCGGGCGCATCGAGGCGTATCGCAACTCTCGCCGCGTCTTCGCGCGGCTGCTCGAGCTGTTCGACGAGCGATGGGACGCGACCAGGATCGGCACCGGCGACGCGAGCGTCGACGGTTATCTGTGGACGCCGCCGGACGGCCACACGCATCCCCTCGTCATCGTCGTCAGCGGGTTGGAAGGCACCGCTCAGGAGCTCGTCCTGCTCCTCCGACGCCACCTCGACTCCGGGCTGGCCTTCTTCGTCATGGAGATGCCCGGTACGTTCGCCTCGCCGCTTGCCATGAGTGGCGATTCGTCGCGCATCTTCGAGTCGGTGCTCGAGCATTTCGCGGCTGATCCGGCCGTCGACGCCGGCCGGATCGCGCTGCTCGGAGTCAGCTTCGGCGGTTACTGGGCCGCGCGGATGGCGGCCACGAGTCACCGTCTGGCCTGCGCGGTCGCAGATGGCGCACCGACGAACCACACGTTCCGCGCCATGCGATCGCTCGGTACCTCGCAGATCGTGCTGGATGCGCTCATGCACGTGACCGCGACCCACTCGCTCCTCTCGCTTCGCCGCGCGCTGCGCGATCTGTCACTGGGCAGGCGCGACCTCTACCGCCAGATCGAGATACCACTGCTCGTGATCAACGGTGACTCGGACTCGCTGTGCAGCTCGGAGGACTCGGTTGAGCTCGCCACCCAGGCACCGCGAGGCCTGCTCAAGCTCTACGCGGATGACGACCACTGCGCCATCCGGCATCTCGACGACTCCGCCGGGCTGGCGCTGGGCTGGCTCTCCGGGCAGCTGCGGGCCGACCCTGGCGATCACGGAGCGCGCGCGACGTCAAACGCGGTGGCGAACAGATAGCTCGTGGCGAGCGTGCGGTACGGCCGCCAGCGTTCGGCGATCGCCAGCACGTCGTCTTCGCTCGGGAGTCGTTCGAGGTGGTAGCAGCGCTGGATCGCCTTGCGGAGGGCGAGGTCACCGGGAAGCACGATGTCGGCGCGGTCGAGCGCGGTGATGAGGAAGCCCTGGACGGTCCACGGTCCGATCCCGGGTATCGAGGTCAGCCGCCGCTCGACCTCATCGTCGGGCATGGCCCGCAGCGATTCGTCGCTCAACCGCTGCTCCGCGAACTCGACCGCCAGCGCCCGGATCGTCTCCGCCTTGCGTCTGGACAGCCCGGCGGCGCGGAGAGGGTCCGTGCCGGCGGCGAGCACCTCCTGCGGCGTCGGGAGGCGGCCTCCGAATCCGTCCCGCACGCGCTCGAGCAGCCGACGCGTGGCGATCACCGATAGCTGCTGGCCGATGATCTGGAAGACGAGCACGCCGAACGCGTCCATGCGCGGAAGGTCGCGCATCCAGGCCCGCGGGTCGAAATCGGGTCGGGCATCGATCAGCTGCCGCAGCACGGGGTCCGCGTCGCGGAGGGAGGCGCGCGCCGAGGCCACCTGGGCCGTATCCACGCGTCCATGATCGCAGTGTCGGGCGGTTGGGTTCGCCGGTACCCCGCGCGCCCGGCGTGTCTCCGGCGCCGAGCTCAGGGCGTGTCGCCGTCTCGCTGACTAATGCGCTCGTCGTAGGCCTCCTGTTCGTCGATATCTCGGTACCCGAGCCGATCGATGTCGGCGTCGGCTTCGAATGGATCGGCGTGCTGCCACTCACCATCGCTCGCGGGCGCGCTTGCCTGCTCGGGGCTGGTCAGCGGGTCATCGTTCTCCGACATGGCTCCTCCTCTGCTCGCGTCCGCGCCCCGGCGCGATGGAGTGCGACGCGGTGGCACGCTCGGCTGCGCTGACGGTGGTCCAGCGATCGTACGCGTCCTGGAGAGACTCCAGCCCGATCGTCTACTCGCTGCATCGTCGGCCGGACATCGTCTACCCTCCGTGGTCCGGCGGATCGCCTACTCCGTCAGGGCGCTCCGAGCGCCCAGCCGTGCCACGCAGCGAGCTCGCTCGCTGGCCAGTCCGGCGACGGGGAGTGTCAGCCGCCCAGGCAAGACACGTCCTGGGACATGAAGTACAGCGGTGATCTATGACCGGACTACCGGGCGAGCCATGGCTCGCCCGGTTTTCACTGCGAGGCTCCAGGGTGCATCCGGGAGCACACCCGAGCGCCGCCTTACGGGCAGGCCACCTTGCCGGTCAGGCCCGGGTTGCTGCCGTCCGCGAACGTCGCGTTCGCGGCGTACGGCAGCACGCCGCCCGGGCAGGACTTCGGCAGGTTGAACAGCCCGACCGTGGTCTTGACCTTCACCTTGACCTTCTTCCGACCGCGCTTGACGGTCTTCGTCGTCGTCACGGTGTGCGAACCGCCGAGCGTCAAGCTCAGCTCGGTGATGGAGGCGTCCGGTCCGCCGGGAACCGTCTTGATCGGCGGGATGTTGACGGTGATCTTCTCGGCGAACGGTGCGGCGGCCGCCGTGAACGTCCCCGGGAAGGCCAGCGTCTCCTCGATCGGCGTCGTGCCGTTTGCCCAGACCTCGTACACGACGGGGCTGCGACTGGTGAGATAAGCATCGATCACCGTCGGCTCCATCAGCGTCGACGTTCCGAGCTGCGCCTCGGCCGTGGCCGTCCCGGAGCCGATCTTCGATCCGGCCGGGCAGGAGGGCGGCGTGCTCCCGTTCGCGGCGGTGATGACCGCATCGGAGCACAGCGGCGTAGTCGCGAAGTTGTAGGTCGGTCCGGGCGGGATGTCGATGACCAGCTGGGTCAGCGGTGCGGGGATCCCACCGAGCGAGTCGGTCGCCTGCGCCGTGAAGCTGAGCAGCCCGGCGCCGCCGAGCTTCCCCGACAACGATGGCGTGGCCGTGATCTGCGCGGCGGCGAGTGCGGACGCGGGCGCCGAGAAGGCGGCGATGACACCAACAACTCCAACCCCTATGACGGCTCTGCGCACGGACTGCTCCTTTTTGTGTGGACCGGCACTTGCAGCGGCATGGGTAAGGAACACCAGCCGCGCCCAGCCGATTCGGTCGGCCTCGGGGCCGGACGAGGATAACGGCTCGCCGTCGGCGCCCGATGCGGTCGGGTCCGCGCGCATGCGCCTTCGCGTATCGTCCCCGGTCACCCCGACGCGAGGAGTTCCAGTGGCTGAGCCGGCGCCCACCCCCACCCGTCTCGTCGACATCGCCGATCTCGACGAGCGGCAGGTCGCAGTCGTCGAGACGCCCGTCGGCACGCTGGCCGTCGGGCTGAGCGACGGAACGCCGTTTGCGGTCTCGAATCGTTGCCGCCACCTGTTCGCGTCGCTCGGAGACGGCCACGTCGCCGACGACGGATGCCTCGAATGTCCGTGGCACGCGGCGCGCTACGACGTGCGCAGCGGTGCGATGACCCGCGGCCCACAGGGCCCCTTCAAGCCGCTCGCCGGCGTGGTCAAGGGAACCCTCGGCGCACGCGCGCTCAAGACGCACGCCGTCGAGCTGCGCGACGGAGCGATCTGGCTGGCGGGCTGATCGGTGCGCATCGGTAACGCCGCGGCCACAAGCGCGTACGCTTGACAGCCGGTGGCAGCGTCTGCGAACAGCCAGCCGTCCGCCCGCAAGCTCCAGGCGCTCGACCTCTTCGCCGGGCTGCCGGACCGCTACGACCGGTTCGGTGCCCTGCTCAGCTTCGGCCAGGATCCGCGCTGGCGGCGG
Source organism: uncultured Solirubrobacterales bacterium (assembly GCA_963710725.1). Classification (GTDB taxonomy): domain Bacteria; phylum Actinomycetota; class Thermoleophilia; order Solirubrobacterales; family Solirubrobacteraceae; genus CAVQBJ01. The sequence continues at coordinate 400,417 of CAVQBJ010000002.1, forward strand.
GCCCTCGTCGCGGCGGTCGATCCGCGACCCGGGCAGCGCATCCTCGACGTCGCCACCGGGACGGGGCTCGTCGCGTTCGAGCTCGCCGCCTGCGGCGGCTGCGATGTCGTCGGCCTCGATCAGAGCGAGGCGATGCTCGCCGGGGCCAGGTCGCGCCTCGATCGCACACCGCGGCTCGACGGCCGCGTGAGCTTCGTGCGCGGTGAGGCCGAGCGGCTGCCCTTCGGTGACGCGCACTTCGACGCGCTCACGTTCACCTACCTGCTGCGCTACGTCGACGACCCGCAGGCGACGATGCGCGAGCTCGCTCGCGCCGTGCGGCCCGGCGGTCGAATCGGCATGGTCGAGTTCGGCGTGCCGTCGATCGCGCCGCTGCGCGCGATGTGGCGCACGTACACCCGGATCGGGCTGCCGCTCCTCGGGCGCCTCGACTCGACCGCGTGGTTCGACGTGGGCCGCTTCCTCGGGCCGAGCATCGAGCAGTTCCACGCGCGCGAGGACGACCTGTCCGCGCTGTGGCGTACCGCCGGCATCGAGGCGGTGCGGGAGTTGAGGCTGAGCTTCGGCGCCGGGCTCGTGATGTGGGGTGTCAGGAGTGGCGTCGGCGCGCCGTGAGCTCGACCGGTCGGCGTTCTACGCCCTGCGGCCGGGCGGCGCGCGGGATCTCGTCACGGTCCTGCACCCGCCCTACACCGCGTGGCACCTCAGCTACGTCGTGCTCGGCGCGGCCGCGGCACCGACGCTCCATGCCGGACGGCTGCTCGCCACGCTCGCCGCGTTCCTGCTCGCGGTCGGCGTGAGCGCGCACGCGCTCGACGAGCTCAACGGCCGCCCGCTGAAGACGCAGCTGAAGCGACGAACGCTGATCGCGCTTGCCGTGGTGGGCCTTGCCGGGGCGGTGGCCATCGGCGTCGCCGGGATCGTCGTCGTGTCGGCGCTGCTCGCGCCGCTCGTGATCGCCGGCGCACTGCTCGTTCCCGCGTACAACCTCGAGCTGGCAGGCGGCCGCTTCCACACCGACGCGTGGTTCGCCCTGGCCTGGGGTGGCTTCCCCGCCTTCACGGGGTACTTCGTGAACGCGCTCACGATCAGACCGGCCGGCCTGCTCGTCGCGGCCGGCTGCTGCCTGCTGAGCGTCGCGCAGCGCCGCCTGAGTACGCCGGCGCGCGAGCTGCGCCGGCGCACGGCGGCGGTCACCGGCGAGCAGGAGCTCACGGACGGCAGCGTCATCGAGCTCACCCGAGCGCGGCTGGCCGCGCCGCTGGAAGGGGCGCTGTCAGCGTCCTGGCTGGCCCTCGTGCTTCTGGCGGCCGGCCTGCTGGCCGTCCGCCTATGAGGCCGAACCTCGACCATTGGCTCGCCGACCCAGCGCTGCGCGTCGCGCACGAGCGCGTCGCGGCGACCGGGCCGTCCGAGCTGTGGGCGGCCGCACGCACCGTGCGCCTCTCCGACACCCGCGTCCTCGGGCGCGTCGTGCGCTGGCGCATCCCGGGCGTCCCGCGCTCGATCGCCTACGACGAGCTCTTCCGAAGCGCCCCGTTCTCGGTCCTGCACGAGGACGACGGCCTGCTCATCTCCGGGTTGGTGGGACGTATCTGGACGCTGCGGCGTGACTATCCCGAGCTCTCCGACCCCGAGGAGTTCAGGACCTGGTCGGTGCCGGGAACGGCGCGTGTGCTGTTCGCAAACTGGGTCGAACCCCGCGACGACGACGGCGCCGCGCTCCTGAGCGAGACGCGCGTCGGCGTCGGCGACCGTGAGGCGTGGGCAGGCCTCGCGCTCGTGCGTTCCCTCGCCGCCGCGTTCGGCATGATGATCGGCAGCGAGGCGATGGTCGCCGCCGTCCGCCGCGCCGAGCACCACGCGTAGGCCGGACCGCGGCCGGCGCGGGCCGGAGGACCCGCGGATTGCCGTACCGTTGGCCGATGGCTGCGGCGGCACCGGGATCGGGGCTCGAGGACGAGCTGGCGGCTCTGCTCGGGCCCGAGGCCGTCCTGCCCGGCGCGACGCCCGGGTACGCGACGGACGCCACGGAGTCCCGCGGCCTGCGCGGACGCGCCGGCGCGATCACGCTGCCGACCACGGCCCGGCAGGTCGCCGACGTCGTCACCTGGTGCTACGCGCACGACGTGCCGCTCGTGCCCCGCGGCGGCGGATCGGGCTTCGCGGGCGGCGCGGTGCCGCTCGATGGAGCGGTCGTCGTCAGCCTCGAGCGTCTCGGCGCCGTGCGCGCCTTCGATCCACAGCTGTGGCGCATGCACGTCGAGGCCGGGGTTCGCACGAGCCACGTGCAGCGCCTCGCGCGCGAGAACGGCCTGCTCTTCCCGCCCGACCCGGGGGCGGCGGAGCAGTCGCAGATAGGCGGCAACATCGCCACCAACGCCGGCGGTCCGCACGCGTTCAAGTACGGCACGACGGGCGCGTGGGTCACCGGGCTGGAGGCCGTCGTGGCGCCCGGCGAGGTGATCAGCGTCGGCGGGCCCGTGCGCAAGGACGTCGCCGGCTACGACCTCAAGCGCCTGCTCATCGGCTCCGAGGGCACGCTCGGCATCATCACGGCCGCGTGGTTGACGCTCCTCCCGGCGCCGGAGGCGACGCTCCCGGTCGTCGCCTCCTTCGCGACGATCGCCGACGGTTGCGCGGCGATCGCTCGTGTGCTCGGGGCCGGACTCCAGCCCGCCGCGCTGGAGTATCTCGACGCCGGCACGCTGCAAGCCTCGCGCGGCGCGTCACCCACGCCGATCGCCACTGGCGCGGCGTTTCTCGTCATCGCCGAAGCGGACGGATCGCTCGCGCAGGCGCGCGCGCTGCGCGACGAGCTGATCGCCGAGCTCGAGCAGGACGCGCTCGACGTCCATGCCCCCGACACGGTCCGCGCCGTGAGCGATCTCTGGCGCTGGCGCGACGGCGTCTCGATCGCCGTCACCGCCCAGCAGGGAGGCAAGGTGAGCGAGGACATCGTCGTCCCGCTCGACCGGCTCGCCGAGGCGATCGAGCAGACGCTCACGATCGGCGCACGCCACGGCCTGGCGGCGTGCAGCTGGGGTCACGCCGGGGACGGCAACCTGCACTCGACGTTCATGCTCGCGCCCGATGACGCCGATCAGCTCGACCGCGCCGAGCGGGCCGCCCACGACCTGTTCGAGCTCGCGATCGGCCTCCACGGCTCGGTGTCCGGCGAGCATGGCATCGGTCTGGTCAAGGGCGGCCAGCTCGAGCGGCAGTGGGGCCCGCGCGCGGTCGCGTTGCACGAGGCGATCAAGAGCGCGTTCGATCCGAAAGGTCTGCTCAACCCCGGGAAGAAGGTGGCGCGCGCCGAAGTGGCCGACGGATGACCGTCGCCCTCACGGCGCGAGCTCGGCGGTCACGGGCGACCGAGCGGCGGGAGCGCTCGGCAGCGACGCGGGCTGGCGCAGCGGGTCGATGCGCCCGATCATCGCGGCGATGCCACCGGCCGCCAGGGCGGTCACGACCATGAACGTCCACCCGCGGTCGAAGGCGGCGATGGCGTCACGGGGTCCGAGCGCGCCGAGCACCGCGACGAGGATCGAGACGCCGAGCACGAACCCGAGCTGGCGGGTCATCGCGTACACCGCCGACCCGGTGGCGAACCGCGCCGGCGGCAGCGACGACGCCGAGGCGCTGGCCAATGTCGGCAGCACGAGCCCGACACCGGCGCCCGACACGAGCAGCCCGGGGAGCATCGCGCCGGCGTAGTCGGGGGTCGCCGTCACCCGCAGCCTCCACCACAGGCATGCCGCGGCGAACAGCATGAGACCGGCGGTGGCCAGGACCCGCTGCCCGATGCGGTTGGCGACCCGACCGGTCGGCAGCGCGAACACGGTGGCCGTCGCCGGCCCGGGAGCGAGCGAGATGCCCGCTACGAGCACCGAGTCGTGCCACACGAGCGTCATGAAGAGCACGTTGCCGAGAAGCATCGCCGCGAATGCGGCCGAGAACAGGATCGACGCGAGGTTCGCGGTGGCAAACGAGCGCACGCGCACGATCGACGGCTCGACGACCGGCGCGCTATGGGTGACGCAGCGCCAGGCGAAGGCGGCGAGTCCCGCCGCCGCCACGGCGAGCGCGGCGAGCGTCCGGGGACTCCCCCATCCCCAGTCCGGCGCCTTCACGAGACCGAGGGCGAGCAGGCCGATCGCCGCGACGATGAGCGCCGAGCCGACGAGGTCCGGGCGCTCCTGCGTCTCGTCGCGGCTCTCGCGGAGCAGCACGACGCCATAGGCGAAGGCCGCGGCCCCGATCGGGAGGTTGACGAGGAACACGAGCCGCCAGCTGACCTGCACGAGCAGCCCGCCGATTGGCGGCCCGGCCGCGGCCGCGAGCCCGCCGATCGCCGCCCACACGCCGATCGCCGCCGCACGCTCGGCCGGGGCGAACTCGGGGAGCAGCAGGCCGAGCGAGGTGGGCAGCAGCAGCGCCGCGCCGGTCGCCTGGACGACCCGCGCGGCGACGAGCGTCGCCAGCGACGGGGCGGCTCCGCATAACGCCGAGCCGATCACGAACACGACGAGCCCGGCCAGGAACGCGCGCCGGCGACCGCGGCGGTCGGCGAGGCGACCGGCGGACACCATCAGCGCCGCGAGGACGATCGCGTAGGCGTTGAGCACCCACGAGACGGCCGCGACGCTCGAACCGCGGAAGTCGGCCTCGATGTCCGGGAAGGCGATGTTGACGATGAACAGGTCGAGGCTGACCATGAACACCCCGACCGAGACGAGCATGAGGACCTTCCAGCGGCGTGCCATCGGTGAGCGACCTCCCGAGCTGGTAGCAAATTGCAAGTGCCTGCCTTACGATAGTCCTGCCACTAGCGTTTTGCAACCAGCTCGGCTACCCTGAGCCCATGCCCTACCGTCCGTTCACCGGCCAGAACTGCTCGATCGCGGCCGCGCTGTCGATCGTGGGCGAGCGCTGGTCGATGCTCGTGATGCGCGAGGTGCTGCTCGGTCGCCGGCGGTTCGCCGAGATCCGCGAGCACACCGGGGCGGCACCGAACATCCTCAGCGACCGCCTGCACACGCTCGTCGAGCACGGACTGCTCGAGCGGCGCCTCTACAGCGAGCGGCCCGAGAGCTACGAGTATGTGCCCACGCGCAAGGGACTGGACCTCAACCCGGTGTTCCTCGCCTTGATGGAATGGGGCGATCGCTACGCCGCGCCGAACGGCCCACCACGAGTCGCGGTCCACACCGTGTGCGATCACGACGCGGCGCCGGCGCTGCACTGCTCGCACTGTGGCGAGCTCATCGCGCCGGCGGACACGGTCGTTCGCCCCGGACCCGGCGCGAACGCCGCGCAGCGCGCGGGCGGCGTCCTCCCTGCGCGACGCGCGAGCCGCCCCAGCGGGCGCGCCGCATAGCGAGGGGGCCGCGTCAGCTGCCGCCGAGCGCGCGCCCGGTGAGACGCGCGAAGACGCGCCCGAGTGGCGGCGCGTAGCGCTTGGCCAGCCAGGCCGGCAGCACCTGGTAACGAGGCGTCGGGACGATCACGCGACCGTGGGCGATCGCGTCGAAGGCCGCCGCGGCCACCACGTCGGGCGAGGTTCCGCGGGTGGCGTACAGCGCCGTGAGCCGGTCGTGGCGCGTGTCCCACTCGCCACGCATCGGCGAGGCGCGCACGATATCGGTGTTGATGATCCCGGGACAGAGCGCGCTGACGCGGATCCCCCGCGGCGCGAGCTCGAGATCGAGCGACTCGCTCAGTCCGACGACGGCGAACTTGGACGTCGTGTAGGGAACGAGCCCCGCGCTCGCCACCAGGCCAGCCATCGACGCCGTGTTGACGATGTGCGCCGGGCGTCCCTGCGCGAGCAGCCTCGGCACGAAGGCGTGCACGCCGTGTACGACGCCCATCAGGTTGATCTCGACGATGCGCCGCCAGTCGGCCAGCGGCGTGTCGGCCACCAGGCCGGCATGCCCGACACCGGCGTTGTTGAACAGCAGGTCGAGGCCGTCGCCCGCGTCGAACACCGAGACGGCGAGCGCCTCCACGGCGTCCGCATCGCTCACATCGACGGCGTGCGCGATCGCCCGGCCGCCGGCCGCGGTGATCTCGCCGGCGACGGCCGCCACGCGTTGCTCGTCGACATCGGCGACGTGCACGACCGCGCCGCCCGCGCCGAGCCGCGCCGCAATCGCCCGCCCGATGCCCGAACCGGCACCGGTGACGACCGCCACACGGCCGGACACTTCGAGCTTGGAGCGCGCGGACACGTCGGCGCAAGCTTACGGGGCGGCGGCCGTCGACCGCCGCCGGCGATCAGGCCGCGACCTCGCGAGCGAGCGTGTCGAGCAGGGTGGCCATCCCGTCGAGGACCTGGCGGTGGTCGCCCACCGAATACGCGAGCTCCCACTCGCGCGGATCGGTGTAGCCGACCCGGACCGCGTCACCCTCCGACCACACGAGCAGCCGCAGCGGCAGCTCGATGCCGATCCGCGGATCGCTGCGCATGAGCGGGGTGCCCGTGCGGGGATGACCGAAGACGAGCACCTGCTCGTCTTCGAGCTCCAGACCGAACTCACGCGCGCCTCCGGCGTGATCGATGCGGGCGAACACCGTCAGCCCGCGGGCGCCGATCCCCGCGATCAGTCGTTGGCAGGTCTCCTCGTACGGGTACGCGCTGCCCAGCGTGATCATGCGCGGAACACCCCTTTCGCCGACGATCCGCGTCATCGCCAGCATACGCCCCAAGGGGGCGGTCGACGACCGTCAGGCGGCGCGCTGGACCGCGTCGCGCGTCGCGCGCCAGCTCTCGAGCAGCTCCAGGGTGAGCGGCCGCCCGATGAAGAAGCCCTGGACGGCGTCGCATCCGATCTCCCGAAGCAGCGAGAGCTGCTCATCGGTCTCGATGCCCTCGGCGACCACGCTGACCCCGAGCTGGTGACCGAGCTCGGTCACCATCCGTACGAGCGGACTCTCGCCGGCCGATAGCTGCTCGACGAACGAGCGGTCGATCTTCAGCTCGTCGACGACGAGGCGCTGCAGATGCGCGAGCGAGGTGTAACCGGTGCCGAAGTCGTCGATCGCCACGCGGATGCCGAGCGAGCGCAGGCGTTCGAGCTCCCTGGCCACCAGTGCCATATCGGCGAGCAGCACGGTCTCGGTCACCTCGAGGATGAGGCGTGCCGGCTCGATGCGGGCCGCCTCCACGGCGGCCCGGACGTGCTCTGAGAGCTCACCGGAGAGCAGGTGGCGTCCGGAGATGTTGACGGCGATGCTCAGCTCGGCGTAGGCGGCATCCGACCAGCGCGACAACTGCTCGAGCGCCGTCGCGAGCACCCAGCAGTCGAGGCGGATGATGAGATCGCTCTGCTCGGCCACCGGAATGAAGTCGCCGGGCTGGCAGAGCCCGTGTCCGCGACGCTCCCACCGCACGAGCGCCTCCACGCTGCGCATCGCGCCGGTGCGCGCGTCGACGACCGGCTGGAAGAGCAGGAACAGCCCATCGCCGCCCGCGTCGAGCGCGACATGCAGGTCCTGCTCCACCGCCGCCTGGGCGATGAGCGCGCCCTGCAGGCTCTCGTCGTACACCTCGACGCGGCCACTGCCGGCCTGCTTGGCTCGATGCACGGCGAGGTCGGCGCGGGCGAGCAGCTGGGACGGCTCGTCGGCCGCGTCCTGGAGGGCGAAGGCGACGCCCACCGACACGCCGAGGCTCACGGTCACGGCTTGCACCTGCATCGTCGCGGTCATGGCCTCGAGCAGGCGCTCCCCGAGCGCCGTCGCCTCGCTCGGGTCCTCGAGCCCCTCGGCGATCACGAGGAACTCGTCGCCGCCCAGCCGGGCGAGGAAGTCCCCGCGCCGCGCCGCGGCGTTCAGCCGCTGGGCGATCTCCTTGAGAATCGCGTCCCCCACGCCGTGGCCGTGGGTGTCGTTAGCCCTCTTGAAGTCGTCGAGGTCGATGAACAGCGCGGCCAGCGGGGCGCCTGAACGCTGCGCGCGCGCGAGCGCCTGCTCGAGGAACTCGACCGTCGCGGCGCGATTGTGAAGGCTCGTCAACGAGTCGTGCGTCGCCTGGTGCACAAGCCGCTGCTGCAGTGCATCGCGCTCCATGACCGACCCCGACAGCACCTCCACCGACTCGTGCAGGGCTCGCCCGAGGCGACCCGGGAGCGGCTCGCTCAGCACCGGATCGTCGAACGCGCACTCCGACAGCGCGCGGGTCTGCGCCTCCATCAGGCGAAGGTTGTTCACGAGGTCGTTGAACGCCTCCGAGACGACCACGGTCTCCTTCGGCCCGCGCGCCGTCGGCACGAGCGCCGCGAGGTCGCCGTCGCTGACGGCGCGAGCTCGGGCCTCGAGCACTCGCAGCGGCCCGGTGATCGACCGGGCCAGCAGCAGCGCGACGCCGATCGTCAGGCCGGCGGCGATGAGCAGCTCGGCGAGCAGCAGCCGGAAGCCGCTCGTGTTCTGGTTGCGCAGCGCGACCGCCCGGTCGCGGACCTGCGCCTCCGCTGCGCTGACGATCGGGTACAGCTGGTTCGAGCCCTCGACCCCGGAACGGAAGGTCTGCGAGAGCCGAACGAGCGACTCGAAGCTCGACGTGGCCGCAGCCGGCGACACGCGACCGTTCAGAGCGCCGCGGACGAGCGGCGCATAGCCTCGCTCGCCCGGGGAGTCCTGAAAGCGGCTCCACAGCACGGCGATCTCTCCGCCGGCATCGTGCAACCGCTGCCCGGCTTCGCTGAGGAGCGCGACGTCCTCGCCGAGCAGGCTGAGCTGCGACGGCGGGTGCGCTCCCGGCAGCTCGATGATGCTGACCTGGGCCTCCTCGGAGATGCCGGCGCTGAGCGCGTCGTTCGCCGCGCTGAGCGAGCCGAGCGCCGCCTGCAGCGCGGCGCTGCCGGTCAGCCCGGCGATCCGCCCCTGCAGCCCGGCAAGCCGGGCGTCGAAGGCCGCCGACAGCTCCGCATCGAGCCGCTCGTATGCGGTGTCCGCTGGCGAGCCACCGAGGCGGCCGGAGTCGATCCCGCGGCGCACGGCGGCCAGGCCGGTGGCGAACCCTGGTGGAACGAGCGGTCCGAGTGGCGGCAGCGCGGCGTTGACCGCCAGGCGCGCCTGCGGAAGCGACTCGTTGGAGAAGCCGAGCAGAGCAGAGATGTTCGGGATGTCGAATCCGAACTGCTTCGCGCGCAGCCAGCCCTCGGTGGGGACACGCTCCTGCTCGAGCAGCTGGCGCAGCGTGGCGAGCCGGTTCAGCGACGGAACCTCTCGCTCGATCGAGGCCGCCCGCTGCGCGGTCTGGTAGCGCTGCTGCAGCAACGCGGCTCCGCCGATCGCAAGCGTGACGACCGGCAGCACCACGGCGACCACGAGCCGCCCGGTGACGCCCCGGGCGCGGGAGGCCCGCCGGCGCGCGCGCGCGTCACCGACGGACGAATCGCGCGCGGCGTCCGAGCCGTTCACCTGCGTCCTTGCAGGTCGATATGGGGGGGGCAGCCGGGGGGCATGACTGTGGATGCCGACGTACCGTGCTGGTATCGACCGCGCCCGGAATCCCCTTGAGACACGGGCCTGTCGGGCTACGACGCGGTTCCGCGGGCGCGCGGCGGCCCCGCCCGAGCGCCGAACCGCGCCTGCGCGCTTCAAGCGAGCCCTCGCGCGCGTCGATAATGGGGCCGTGACGTCGGACCCGTCCACGCTCGGCAGCGATGGCGACCGGGGCCGCCTGGTGGACATGGCCGCACGCCTGCGTCCGGCGGCCCGCTGCACCTGCGCGTTCGCGCTCGCGGCCGCGTGCGTCGGGCTGCCGACCTTCGGCATCTGCCCGCTCATCGTCCTGGCCGCCGGCGGGGTGCTGTTCGAGGCGTGCTGCGCCCTGTTGCCGCGCAGCCGCCGTCCACAGCTCGTGGTCGGGGCGACCTGGTTCGCTGGCACGGCGCTCACGGCCGGCGCCCTCGCCCTGGCCAGCGGGCCCCGCCTCTACGTGCTGGCGATGTTCGCCTACCCGATCATCTTCCTCGCCGTGCTGCTGCCGGCCCGGATCGTGGCCCCCGCCGCGCTCGCCACCGTGCTGACCATCGTCGGGCTCGGCTTCGCACTCGACGCCGGGGCGGTCCAGCGCTTCCCGCCGCTCGTCCTCTACCCGACCCTCACCGTCCTGGTCACCGCGCTCGGCGCTTCGCTCGCGCGCGAGAAGGACGTGGCCTCGCGACGCTCGGCCTTCGTCGACGAGCTCACCGGTCTGCTCAACCGATCGGCGCTCGCGGCTCGGCTCGCCGAGCTGGCCCACCAGGCGGATGCGCGTGGCGAGCACGTGGCCCTGATCGTCGCTGACATTGACCACTTCAAGGCGATCAACGACCGTCATGGGCACGCCCGTGGCGACGTCGTGCTCGCCGCCGTGGCCCGGCGCATGAGCGTGTCGCTCGGCGGCGGAGCCTCGCTGTATCGACTCGGCGGCGAGGAGTTCGTCGTGCTGCTGCCCGGGGCGACGCTGTCCGCCGCAGAGCAGGAGGCCGAGCGGCTGCGCGCAACCGTCGCGGGATGCCCGGTTGATGACGTCGCCGTCACGGCGTCCTTCGGCGTGGCGCTGTCGCAACCGCCGGGCTTCGACTTCGACCGGGTGTTCGCGGCCGCCGACGGCGCCGTCTACGCGGCCAAGCGCGACGGGCGCGATCGCGTGCGCGTGGCGACGCCGGCGTCGACGGTCGTCGCGCTGCGTTCCTCCCCCTCCGCGGAGCGCCGATCCCCCGCGCGCCCGCCGGCCGCCGGCACGGCGGCGGCCACCGTGGCGGCGGCGCCCTGCCCGCTCGCCCCCGAAGCGAGCGTCGCCGGCGGATGGCTCGCCCGCGACGATCACGAGCGCGCGCAGCTCGTGGCCACAGCGCAGCGTTCGCAGCTGCTCGGCCTCCTGCTCATCTATCCCTGCGCGCTCGCCGCGCTGCTCGCCGCGGCCCCCGAGTTCGGCTGGTGGATCCCCGTGCCACCCATGATCGGTGCCGCCGTGCTCCTGGTCACCGTGGCGATCCTGCCGCGTCTGCGCCGGCCCGAGCGCGCGCTCGCCCTCGCCTGGCTCTTCGCCGAGATCGCCGCCGCCTGCGGCTGGCTCGTCGCTCACCCTCACGCGGGCGACTCGATGCTCGTCGCGCTCCCCGCGCTCGGCCTCCTGGTGGCGACGTTCAGTCCCGCCTTCCCGCCGCGCGCCGTCGCCGTCGGCGCGGCCGTCAGCGCCGCGCTGATGTTCGCCGTCGCCGTCGGTTACGACCCCTCGCTCGCCGCGCAGGCCCCCGGCATCGTCGCGCTCGCGGTCGCGCTCACGGTCACCGTGGCCGTCGTCGGCGCGACCGTCGGGCGCTCGACGGTCGATCATCTCGAGGTCGGCGTGGTCGACGAGCTGACCGGCCTGCTCAACCGCGCGGCCCTGAAGGCGCGCGTCGTCGAGCTCTCCAGGCTGGCGATGCGCGACGCGCAGATCGCGCTCATCGTCGGCGACCTCGACCAGCTCAAGCGCATCAACGACGAGCATGGGCACGCCGCCGGCGACGACGTCCTGCGCGAGGTGTCCCGTCGCGTGCGCGGGGAGCTACGCACGTTCGACACCGTCTATCGCATCGGGGGCGACGAGTTCCTCGCGCTGCTCCCGTCCATCGACGAGGACGCCGCGACGGTGGCCGAGCGCCTGCGGATGGCGGTGCACGACCCGCCGATCGGCGCAACGCCGGTGACGGTGTCCCTCGGCGTCGCGCTCTCGCCACCGGGCGACGCCTTCGACTACGACACGCTGTTCGCCCGGGCGGACGGCGCGCTCTACGAAGCCAAGCGCGCCGGTCGTGATTGCGTTCGCCTCGCCGAGCCGCCCCGCGCCGCGAGCGCGGCCAGCAAGCAGCTCGCCGTCTGACGAGTCCCCCGTTGCCCTCAGCGAAGCAACAGCCGGATCACCGGCTCCGCGCGCCGCGCATCCGGCTGCTCGCCGGTGATCAGATCGAGGTAGACGTAGCTCTCGATCAGACGCACGAGGACGAAGGCGACCTCGTGCAGATCCACCGGCAACGTGAGGCGCTCGGCGGCCGACTCCTCGATCAGAAGGCGGTGCATTGCGTCGATGAGACGCGGCTGGAAGTCCGTGTCGCGACGGGTGAGCAGGCGCATCGCCGACTCGCCCTCGTCGCTCAGCCAGCGCCGCATGCCGCTGCTGGCGATCACGGCCTCGATGAACCGCGTCACGACCTGCACGACCCGCTCGGGCCCGCGCTCGGGCGTCTGCTGCTCGATCGAGTCGAGCGTGCGCCGAGCGAGGGACCAGATGACCTCCACGAGCAGCTGCTCGCGCGAGCCGACCCAGCGGTAGAGCGTCACGCGATTGACACCCAGCTCATCGGCGAGCGCGCTCATGTCGATCCGCCGGCCGTCCTGAAATGAGCGCCGCGCGAGCTTGAAGGCGTCGAGCGCGGTCGGTCGCCGCCCGGCACTGTCGTCGGCGAGCTGCCGTTGCAGCTTCGTGACCGGGCGTCCCGTCTCCCGCGTGTGCGCACCCGTCATCGGCCGGCATGCTACCCGCGAGCGGCCGGCCAGCCACGGTGGCCCTTGCCGGTGCGTCGCGGCCGGCGGACGCATGTTCTGGAAAAGGGCACCGACGCGCCAGGCCCGCCCGGTTCGCTGCCGACAACAGTGAGGGAGACGCCACTCGCCACCGCGCGCGCGGCGACAACCCGACCCGGCCCAGCGCCCCGCGAGGCGGGTTCCGCCGGAACCCCGGTACCGCGAAATCCCCTTTTCTTGACCGAGAACCGAACCCCCCCGCCCACCGACACCGCCGTCCGTCGCCGGTCGCTCGCGAGTCGCCGGCGTGCCTGGCGCAGAGGCATGGCCGCCGCCGCACTCGTCGCGGTCCTCACCGGCGTTTCGCTCGCGCCCGCCGAGGGCCAGTCGTCGCCCACCGCCCCGGGCGCCAGCGCGGCCACGGCACGCTATCTACAGCTCGCCGACGAGGGTCTGCACCAGCAGGCCGCGCGCTGGGGCACGTCGACCGACCATTGGTTCTGCGAGACGCTTGGCTGCGGCGGCGCCTACCCGCTGCTCACCATCTGGGGCGTCGTGCGCATGTTCGAGGCGGCCGACGGCGTCGAGCTGGCCTCCCCCTCGCCCTCACACCGCGCGACCGTCGAGTCCTACGCCGGCCAGGCCGAGAAGCTGTACTGGAACCGTTACCTGAATGGCTACGACCCCTATCCCGGCGATGACTACCCCGCCGCCCAGGCGTGGTTCGACGATAACGGCTGGCTCGGGCTCGCCTTCGTCGACGCGTACCGCGCGACCGGCCAAGGGCGGTGGCTCGGCGACGCCCAGCGGGCGTTGAGCTTCATCGCCGCGCGCGGCTGGTCGGGCGGCGGCCCCGGAGCCGGGATGTGGTGGAACACCCAGCACCAGCAGCACTCGGGCGAGGCGCTGGCCGCCGACAGCCTGCTCGCGATCATGCTCTATGACGCGACCCGCAACGGCGCGGACCTGCGCGACGCGCAGACGTGGATCGATTGGGCGAATGCCAACGACATCGGCTTCAGCGGCCTGTACGACAGCGAGGGCCCGGGCAGCTCGATCATCGACTACATCGAGGCGCCGCTCATCTACGCGCAGTACCTCCTCTGCCAGGCCACCGGTCGCAACAGCTACTGCACCCACGCGGCCGCGCAGTCGAGCACCCTCACCCGCATCTACGGCACGGCCTACAACCTCGCGCCACTGTACGACTCGATCTTCTTCCAGTGGATGATGGCCTACGACCAGGCCACCGGCGGCGACCACTGGGTGGCCGTCGCCGAGGACAACGCGACCGCCGCGCAGGCGCACGCGAGCGACGCCCAGGGCCTGTGGCTCGGAAGCTGGTGGGGCGGCCCGATCCGCGACCGCAACACACAGCCGAACATGTTCCGGACGATGGCCGGGACGACGAGCCTCTACGCCTGGCTCGCCTATTACGGCGGCTGACCCGACCTTCCGGCCGCGCGGCCTACGACATGTGTCCGCGGCCATCACGCGGGCGGGGCGTGGCTGCCGATGCATGCCCATGCTCTCGTCGCGGCCGCGAGACCCTCGATGATCAGGCGATGGCTGGCGCCCGCGCTGGCCGCCCTGCTCGCGCTCGGCTCGATCACCGCAATCGTCATCCTGCAGCGGCGCGCCGCCGCCTATCCCGACGCGAAGGCCAAGCTGTCATCGATCGCCGCGACGGCCGGCGACGTGGCGAGGCAGCCGCTGCTGCAGCTCGTCAACCACGTCGCCCCTGCGTCCGTCGTCACGGCCGAGATGACCACCGGCCAGCGCTCGACCTGGGACGCCCTCGCCGCGCTCGAGCGCGAAGCGCCGACGGCGGCGCTGCGAGCCATCGGGCCGCCGCTTCGCGCGTGGTTCGCGGCTACGGACACGGCTCGGGCGGCCCTGGTGGCCAACCCGACGTTGACCCGCTCCCAGACGTTCGTGATGGCCCTCAGCCTCGGGCTGCCGGTGGTCCGGGCGGCATCTGCGACGTCGAGCGCGTTCGCGCGCGCGCAGTCGCAGTACAGCAGCCTCAGCGCCCGCGCGCTGACGATCGCCACGATCGGCTCGGTCCTCGCGATCGTCGCCCTGCTGCTCGGCTTCCTCGTCTTCTACCGCCGCTGGCTCGCGGTGCGCTCGACGCTCGCCGGCCACCTCGCCCGCAGCCGCCACGACGCGATGACCGACTCCCTGACCGGCCTCGGCAATCGCCGCGCGCTCATCGAAGGGCTCGCCGAGGGCATCGACACCGCCACGAGTGCCGACCCGCTTGTGCTCGCGCTCTATGACCTCGACGGCTTCAAGGGCTACAACGACACGTTCGGACACCTGGCCGGCGACGCCCTGCTCGTGCGTGCCGCCGAGCGGCTCGTCGGCGCCGTCGAGGGGATCGGGCGGGCCTACCGCATGGGCGGCGACGAGTTCTGCACGCTGACCACCGTCGGCCCCGACGGCGTGGACGCGATGCGCGAGCGCGCGACCGCGGCGCTGCTGGAGTCCGGACTCGCGTTCGATATCGCGTGCTCGTGTGGCACCGTGCTCGTGCCGCGCGAGGCGGCGAGCCCGGAATCGGCGCTCCAGCTCGCCGATCGGCGCATGTACGAGCAGAAGGCGACCGGGCACACGTCGGCGAGCCGCCAGAGCGCCGACGTGCTGCTGAAGGTCCTCAGCGAGAAGGACGGCGATCTCGGCCATCACATCGGCGACGTCGCCGCGCTCGCCCAGGCCACCGCGCAGCGACTCGGCCTCGCTACCGAGGACGTTCGCCGCGTGCGACTCGCCGCCGAGCTGCACGACGTCGGCAAGAGCGCCATCCCCGATGCGATCCTCAACAAGCCGGCGGCGCTCGACGCCGACGAGTGGACCTTCATGCGGGCCCACACCGTCATCGGCGAGCGCATCATCCGGGCCGCGCCGTCGCTCGCCGACGTCGCCGAGCTCGTCCGCGCGAGCCACGAGCGAGTCGATTCGAGCGGCTACCCGGACGGCATCGGTGGCGAGTCGATCCCCCTCGGGGCGCGCATCATCGCCGTGTGCGACGCGTTCGACGCGATGATCTCACCGCGCCCGTACCGCGAGCCGGTGACCATCAGCGAGGCGCTCCAGGAGCTGCGCCGCTGTCGCGGATCCCAGTTCGACCCCCGCATCGTCGACGCCTTCTGCGCGCTCATCGACAGTCGCGCGCCGCGTCGGGCGCACCTCGCGGCCTGAGCCGCGAGGTGCCGACAGCGGCGGCGGCGCCGGGGTGGTGTCCGCTTTCGTCCAGTCCGGAGTGCCGGATGTTCGTTGAGCCGGCGGCCGGGTGGTGGGCCAGCCGCGGGGCCGCGCCGATGGATGACACGACCCCGATGGATGACAGGACCCACATGATCAAGCAGCCCCGCACCGCAGTGATCGCGCAGCTCGTGCGCGAAGAGATCTACGACGTCGACCCGGCGGCCGTGGCTGGGGCGCTCGTCGCCCGCATGGTCGCTCGGCGCCTCGTGCCCGACAGCACGTTTCGCAACCAGGGCAGTTCGCGGCCGCGCCGGGCGGCCGACGTGCGCTCGTTCCGCCCCACCAGCCGCGCCCGCTCGTTCCACCTGTGCGAGCGGCGTCCCGGTTCGCTGCACGCCTAAGCCTCACCGACCGACGCATCCGCAGGCCGCAGGAGCGTGACGCGCGCGGGCGCACCGAACGCGCGGCCGTCGCCCGCGGGGCCGCCGAGGGCGTCGAAGCGCTCGCGCAACTCGCGCTCGCGCCGGCGCAGCGATTCGGCGCGGTCCGGATCGACGAGCAGCTGGTGACCGCGCCACGCCTCGAAGCTCGAGACCCGCACGATCGGGGTGAACGTGCGCTGCGTGATCGTCACGGCCCATCGCTGCGGCGCACGCACGAGCGCGTCCTGGGCCGCCGCACGCACCTCGGTCTCGTCGGTCACCGGCCGCATCAGCTCGAAGAACGGCCCCTCGGCGAGCGGCTCCTGCACGAAGACGACGCCCCCAGCCCGGCAGACGCGAACGGCCTCGCCGATTGCGTCATCGATCCGCTCCACCGGAACGTGGTGGAGGCTGTTGAAGAAGATGACCGCGTCGCACGCGGCGTCGGGCACGGGCAGCGCCTCGGCGCTGCCCGGCGCGTAGCGCTCGCCGGCCACCGCGGGCGCCGCGCGAGCCGCCGCGAGCGCCGCGGGAGCGGGGTCGATGCCGACGACCCTTGCTCCGCGGGCGGCGAGACGGCGGACGAGCCAGCCATCGCCACAGCCGACGTCGGCGACGTCGCGCCCGCCTACCGCGACGAGCGCGTCGAGAAGATCGGTGTGGTCGCTCATCGACGGTGCGGGATCCTATGGCGGCAAGCGAATCCGGACCGCTCGGCCCCGGCGATGCGCCACACTGGCGACGGTGAGCCAGCCGCGGAACCGCGTGGCGTCCGTCCCGTCCGTCCGCCACCTGAACATGTCCCAGTTGCCTGCTCCCAGCGCTCCGCCTTCCCGCCGCACGACCGCGAGCTGGTGCGGCACTCGGCGCCTGGGGTGCACCGTGATCGCGGCCGCCACCCTGTGTGCGCTCACGGCCTGCGGCGGGCAGGGCGCCGCTCCTCGGCACGTGGCCGATCGGGTGGCGCCGCACCGGGCCGACCCGTCACCGCCGCCGACCCCACCACGGATCTCGCTCGTGCCGCGCCCCGGCACGCGACACCTCCTGACCAGCCCGTCGCCTGACGGGCTCGCGGCCCTGCAACGCGACCTCGCGCACGAGATGGCCCTCGCGGGCCGTGGCTCGGGAGCCGTCGTATACGACGTCACCGATCGCGAGCTGCTGTTCGCCCGTCGCGCGAACACGCCCCGTCCGCCGGCGTCGGTCGAGAAGCTCTACACCTCGACGGCGGCGCTCGCGCTGCTCGGCCCGACCGCTCGCCTTCAGACAACCGTGCTCGGGACCGGCTCACTCGGCGTGCGCGGCACGTGGGACGGCGACCTCTACCTCCACGGCGGGGGAGATCCGACCTTCGGCGCACGCGCCTTCGCCAGCGTGTACTCCGACGGGCAGGGCGCCGACATCTCCACGCTGGCGCAGCGCGTGCGCGAGGCGGGCATCCGCCGCGTCACCGGACACGTGATCGCGGACGAGTCGCTGTTCGACAGCGAACGCGGGCCGGTGGCCACCGACGGCGCGGTCGACCTCTCAGACCTCGGCGGCCAGCTGAGCGCCCTCACCTACGACCACGGCTACGTCGGCGCCGCGCCGCGGCGCTGGCATACCCCGCTGACCCCGGCGACCTACGCAGCGCTCGAATTCACGCGCGCGCTCGCCCGCGCCGGCGTCACGGCCCAGGTCGCCGAGAGCGCGCACGCCGCTCCGGCCGGCGCCCAGGTGCTCGCCGCGGTGTCCTCCCCGCCGCTGTCGGTCCTGCTCGGGCTGATGGACCGTCCCTCCGACGATTTCTACGCCGAGCTGTTGCTCAAGCAGCTCGGCGTGCGCTTCGGCGGAGCGGGAACGACCGAGGCCGGGGCAGCGGTCGTGTCGCGCGTCCTCGCCGGCTACGGCCTGCACCCCCGAGTCGTCGACGGCTCCGGCCTCTCGCGGCGCGACGCGACGACGCCTCGTGACGTGGTGCAGCTGCTCGTCGACCTGACGGGGACGCCGGACGGCGTGATCCTCAGACGCTCACTCCCGCTCGCCGGCGTCAGCGGGACGCTTGCGCCGAGGATGCTGAGCTCCCCTGCGACCGGGCGTTGCGAGGCGAAGACCGGCACCCTCGACGACGTGACGAACCTCGCCGGGTGGTGTCGCGACCTCTCCGGGCGCCTCGTCACGTTCGCGTTCTTCATGGATGGCGTGGGCGACCTGCAGGGCCACGACCTCCAGGACAACATGGTCATCACGATCGCGCGGGACGATCCGGCGATCCCCTGAGGCGCTGCTCAGCGAGGACCGGCCGAGATCGCCGAGTTCGCCATTGCGACGAGCGTGGCGCGCTCGGGACCGATCACGGCCGCCTGGACCTCGTAGCGGACGCCGCCGCGCACCCACGAGACCTCACCCGGCGAGCACGACGCTCCGCAGGCCGTCGCCCGGTAGCGTCCGGCGATGCCCCCGACGAGCGTCACCCGCGTGCCGGCGATCGGGGTGCCTCCGCGGATGCCCGAGAAGGCGGCCAGGAAGCAGGCGGTCGCGTAGTCGCAGCCCGGGGCGTCGGCGAGCGACAGCTGATATCCGCCCGGCGCGGCCCCACCCGAGCCGTACACGTGCGGCGCGTCGGCGACGTACCGTTGCGGCAGCAGCACCGGCACGCCGCCGCGGCGAGCGCTTGTCAGTCGGCCGGCGAGCACGGCAACGACGTCCACCGAGACGGTCTGCCGGCGCGGCGCGCCGGCGCCAAGCGCCGTGGCGCCGATCGACAAGGTCGCGAGCAGCGCGATGGCCGCGACTCGTCGAGCGATGAACTGGTGTCGGCCGGCGGCGAGGATGAGGCACTCTAGCGCGCGCCGTCGGGCCCCCGGTGCGGGCGGCTCAGCGCCCCCGCGCCGCCGACCACTCGGCGTGCGCGCGGCCGAGGTCGCTCGCCGGCTCCCCGCCCTCGATGAGCTCACGGAGCAGCCGGCCCCACGGAGCGCTCGCGCGGGCCGTGGCGACCGTCTGGAACAGGAGCCCCTCCATCCGGCGCAGCAGCAACGCCTCGGGCGGCAGCGTCATGCGGCGCAGCTGCTCGATGTGGGCGCGGCCGTCGCCTTCGCGCAGCGTCTCGGTCCCCCGCCACAGATCGGCCGGCTCGAGTCGCAGCGGTTCCTCGGAGTACGCCCACCAGGAGACCTCGGCCATGTACTGCATGAGCAGCTCGCCGTCCCAATCGCTCGGCTCGCCCGGGAGGTAGCCGAGCTCCCGCATGCCGCGCATGACCGTCACGTCGTCGCGCTCGCGCACGCCGCGCGCGATCACGGCCTCGCGACGGAGGTAGTCCGGCGGCAGGCGACGCAGCATGCCGAAGTCGAAGAACGCGACCCGCCCGTCGGCCGCGAGCAGGTAGTTCCCCGGGTGCGGGTCCCCGAGGGCGAGGCCGAGCTCCAGCGCCGTCCCGTAGAAGAAGCGGTAGACGATCTCGGCGTAACGGTCGCGAACGGCGTCGGGCTGGCGTACGACCTCGTCGAAGCCGAGCCCGTCCACCCATTCGGTCACCAGCACGCGGCGGCGACTGAGCTGGCTGTCGACGGCGGGCACGTGCACGAAGGGGTGTCCCTGCCAATGACGGGCCAGACGGCCATGATTCGAGGCCTCGATCTCGTAGTCGCATTCCTCGACGATGCGCTCGCGCAGCTCGGCGAGCAGCGGCTTGACGTCGAGGCCGGGCATCAGCTGACGGAGCAGGGGCGTGAGCAGGCGCAGGTTGCGCATATCCGATTCGACGGCTTCGGCGATCCCGGGGTACTGCACCTTGACGGCCACCTCACGGCCGTCGCGGGTGCGGGCGCGGTACACCTGCCCGATGCTTGCGGCCGCGGCGGGCTCAGGGTCGATCGTCTCGAGCACGGTCGCCGGGTCCTGCTCCCAATCGGTGGCGATCACCTTCTGCATTCGCTTCCAGTCGACCGGCGGCACGCTGTCGCGCAGCGAGGCGAGCCGCTGCTGGAGATAGGCCGTCTGGTCCTCATCGAGCCCGGGGAACTCGACGGTGGAGAGAACCTGGCCGGCCTTCATCGCGGCCCCGCGCATGACGGCGAGCTGATCGACGAGCGCGTCAACGGTGCTGACGATGCGGTCGCCGCGCCGGCGGCGACGCTCGGCCTCGCTGCCGCGAGCGTCGATCCGGTCGCCCGCCCAGCGCACGGCGCCGCCCACGGCCACCCGGCCGAGCCGGGCCGTTCGGGCTCCGCGTCCCTGCGCGGGGGTGCGTCCGTGCCGGTCAGCCACCCTCTCAGTGTGGCAAGGTCGGGCCGCGGGTCCGGGAGGCAATCCGTCGCACACCGCCGCAGGGCGCCCGAAAGCACCGTGAGCCGCGCCGTTACCGGCGCGGCTCACGGGCCGTTCGCTTGCTGACGAGGAGGGGTCAGCCGGTGAAGCGGGGGATGACGGCGCGAGCCGGGACGGCGCGCGAGTAGCGAAGCGAGCTGTCCTGCGGCTCGCCGCAGAGCGTCGTCGTCTTCGTCGTCAGGGTGTGGGTGCCGTAGCGACCCTTGGAGACCGGAACCGTGTAGGCGAAGCCCGTCTTGCCGCTGTTGGGCTTCTTGAGCGTCTTGACGGCGTGGCCGTCGATGTAGAAGACGACGCTCTTGATCCCGCTGCCGGTGACGAGGGCCGTGAACTGCTTGTTCGCGGAGATCTTCGTCTGGTGCAGGGTCACCTTTGTCGCCGTGCAGGCCTTGAACGGCAGCACGCCGCTCGACCCCTTCGGCGTCGTGGTGGTGGTCGTCACGGCGGGGGTGATCGTCGTCGTCGTGGTTGGCGTCGTCGTCGTGGTCGTGGTCGTCGGCGTCGTGGTCGTCGTGGTGCTGCAGGTCGACGACGTGGTGGTCGTGGTGGTGGTGACCGTCGACGTCGTCGAGGACGTCGTGCAGGTCGGCGTCGTGGTGGTCGTCGTTGTCGTCGGCGTCGTGGTCGTCGTCGTCGGCGTCGTGGTCGTCGTAGTCGTCGTCGGCGTCGTGGTCGTCGTCGTAGTGGTCGTGGTCGTCAACGTCGCGGTCTCGTCGACGTCAGTGCACGTCCCGGAGACGGCGGGGTTGTAGCCGTCGCCGCTGTATCTGGCGACCCAGTGGTACGCGCCCGGTAGCGTCGGCGTCAGCGGCGGCGACGTGTACGTGCCGTTGCCGTTCACGGGGACCGGTGCGGTGGTCGTCACGGGGCCGGTGCAGGTCGAGTCGTCCGGGCCGTAGAGCGACCAGGTGATCGTGCCCGACGGGTTGGCCGTGATGGTCGGGTTGGTCGTGCCCGACGGAAGGTTGGCGAGCCCGGAGAGCGCCGCCGTGTCGGTGATGGGGGTGCCGACCGTGGCCGACGGCGGCGTGGCCGAGGTGGAGATGACGGACGGCGGGCACCCACTCACGGACGTGTTGTAGGAGACGCTTCCGTGGAACCGGTCGGTGGTCCTGTCGGCCGTCACGCTCGAGCTGCCGGTGACGGAGCCGTCGACCGCCGGCAGCTGAATGGTCAGTGGGAAGGAGCCGCCGCTGAACGAGACGGTGCCCGAGAACGTTACGGACGGGCCGCCGGCCGCGGGCGTGAACGTCAGCGTGTAGGACGGCTGGTTCAGTCCGTTGTTGCCTTCGGCGCCGGGACCGGCGGGCGTGAAGTTCGAGTAGGCGATCGACGCCTTACCGCAGACGGCCGTGAGAATGGCGTTATGCGCCTGAGCCACCGCGGGAAAGGCGACCGAGATGAGAACAACTAGTGGGAGTAGGAACTTCTTCATTGGATCTCCTGAGGTAAGGGATGTTCCGCCGAGTCCCGCTCTTTGATCGGATCTCGATTCGACATGTGGCCATATCTGCCGGCAGGGACTTTAGTCGCACCGACCGGGCGCTCACAAGCGACTGCACGCAACCATGCGTACGTTTCCGTCGCATTGCGTACTCAGATTTAGCTGGCGTCCCGCAGAACTTGAGGCCTTTCGGCCGCATTGGACGAACGAACGATACGGATGCGCGCGAGCGGCACCGAGACCGGGCCGTCCCCCGGTTAGGCTGTGCCGATGATGCGCGGCGCGATCACGGCACCGGTGGCCGCGGGCAGCTTCGTCGCCGGCTATGCGACGGTGGTCGCCACCGGATCACGTGCCGCTGGCGGCCTGGTGCTGCTGGCCGGAGGCGCCTGGTGCGTGCGCGCGTGGCTGCGCGATCACGACCGGCGCACGGCGGTGACGCTCGCCGGCGTGGCCCTCGCCGCCTTTGTGCTCTCGCACATCCTGGCGCTGGCCATCGGGGCATGGCCGTCGGTGCTCGTCGTCGCGGCCGTCACCGGCGCGATTGTCTGGCAGCGCGCCGATGCCCCGGCGGCGCGCATGCCATGACGGCATCGGCGGGCGTGATCCCGTCGAACGTTCGTCCAGGCAAATGCTGCGCATTCCGGGCTGAAATGGCCGCTTCGGGGCGGTCCGAGACGCCCTGATCCCGCGCCAGACCGGGCGCGATTGCTCAGGTTTTCGTAAGCGCGGGGAGCTTCGAACCCGCCGCAAACCTGCTCGAAGCGCTGCAACCCTGCGCCCAGCCGCTTGGCGGCGACCGTTAAGAAGGTCTAAAGTCCGCGCGATCGAGACCGGCAGGGGCGTCGCGCTCCGACCTCATATGACGATCGGTGCGACGGCGCGCTCGGCAGGAGTCTGACCGACAGCGAAGGAGTACCGCGCGATGATCCGCAAGACCCTCGTTCTCACCGCCGTTCTGTTCGCGGTGATCGTCGCGTCGGCTCAGGCCCACACGATCGCGATCAACGCGACGTGCGGGTCGGTCACGCTCCAGTGGTTCAACTTCAACGACGGCGGCTTCAACAACAGCCTCAACGGCGGGCAGAACACGCCGACGTGGCAGGTCGCCTTCACCCCAGCCGGCCAGTCGTCTCCGACGACCAATCTGAGCGGGCAGGTCACGTTCGGCAACCAGATCACCGAACGCAACGTCGCCCAGTACACGCTGACCGTGGGGATCCCGGCAGAGAACGGGACGGTGCAGGTGCTCTCCTCCTGGACCTCGCACCAGACGAGCGACGGCAATGCCGACTCGGTCTCCCAGCAGGCGACGATCACGACCTGTTCGTATACGCCGTCGCTGACGACCTCCGCCACCCCAGCCGTCGCGACCGCCGGCACGCCGATCACGGACGTCGCGACGCTGAGCGGTGGCTTCCAGCCGACGGGCTCGATCACCTGGCGGCTGTACGGGCCGAACGATCCGAACTGCACGAACCCGAACGCGCCGCTGGTCACGACCACGAACGTCAACGGAGACGGCGCGTACACCTCGCCGCCGCTCACTCCGACGCAGGCCGGCTCCTATCACTGGGTGGCCAGCTACAGCGGTGACGTCAACAACACGCCGGTCGGCCCGGTCGGCTGCAACGATCCCAACGAGGCGGTGACCATCCGGACCACCCCCGGCCTGACCACGAGCGCCTCGCCCGCGGTGGCCACCGTCGGCACCGCGATCGCGGACGTCGCCACCCTCAGCGGTGGGTCTGACCCGACGGGCACGATCTCCTGGAGGCTCTACGGCCCGAACGACCCCGGTTGCACGGCCGCCAACCCGCCGATCGTCTCGGTGCTCGTCAACGGCGACGGCCCGTACACCAGCCCGACGATCACGCCCACCCAGGGCGGCACCTATCACTGGGTGGCCAGTTACGGCGGCGACGCGTTCAATCTCCCCGTCGGCCCGGTCGGCTGCAACGACCCCAGCGAACAGGTCACGATCCAGACCACCCCCGGCCTCACCACCAGCGCCTCACCGGCGGTGGCCAGTGTCGGCACCGCGATCAGGGACGTCGCCACGCTGTCCGGCGGCAACGACCCGACCGGCACGATCACCTGGAAGCTCTACGGCCCCAGCGATAACAGCTGCACGGCCGCCAACCCGCCGACCGTCACGCTGGCCGTCAACGGCGACGGCCCGTACACCAGCCCGACGATCACGCCCACCCAGGGCGGCACCTATCACTGGGTGGCCAGCTACGGCGGCGACGCGTTCAATCTCCCCGTCGGCCCGGTCGGCTGCAACGACCCCAGCGAACAGGTCACGATCCAGACCACCCCCGGCCTCACCACGAGCGCCTCACCGGCGGTGGCCAGTGTCGGCACCGCGATCAGGGACGTCGCCACGCTGTCGGGCGGCAACGACCCGACGGGCACGATCACCTGGAAGCTCTACGGCCCCAGCGATAACAGCTGCACGGCGGCCAACCCGCCGACCGTCACGCTGGCCGTCAACGGCGACGGCCCGTACACCAGCCCGACGATCACGCCCACCCAGGGCGGCACGTACCACTGGGTGGCCAGCTACGGCGGCGACGCGTTCAACCTGCCCGATCGGCCCCGTCGGCTGCAACGACCCCAGCGAACAGGTCACGATCCAGACCACCCCCGGCCTGACGACCAGCGCCTCGCCCGCGGTCGCCACCGTCGGCACCGCGATCAGGGACGTCGCCACGCTGTCCGGCGGCAACGACCCGACCGGCACGATCACCTGGAAGCTCTACGGCCCCAGCGATAACAGCTGCTCCGCGGCCAATCCGCCGACCGTCACGCTGGCCGTCAACGGCGACGGCCCGTATACCAGCCCGACGATCACGCCGACGCAGGGCGGCACCTATCACTGGGTGGCCAGCTACGGCGGCGACGCGTTCAACCTGCCCGTCGGCCCCGTCGGCTGCAACGACCCCAGCGAACAGGTCACGATCCAGACCACCCCCGGCCTGACGACCAGCGCCTCGCCCGCGGTCGCCACCGTCGGCACCGCGATCAAGGACGTCGCCACGCTGTCCGGCGGCAACGACCCGACCGGCACGATCACCTGGAAGCTCTACGGCCCCAGCGATAACAGCTGCACGGCCGCCAACCCGCCGACGGTCACCCTGGCCGTCAACGGCGACGGCCCGTACACCAGCCCGACGATCACCCCCACCCAGGCCGGCACCTACCACTGGGTGGCCAGCTACGGCGGCGACGCGTTCAACCTGCCCGTCGGCCCCGTCGGCTGCAACGACCCCAGCGAACAGGTCACCATCCAGGCGACGCCAGCGCTGACCACGAGCGCCTCGCCGGCGAGCGCCACGGTCGGTACGTCGATCAAGGACGTCGCCACGCTGACCGGCGGCGACAGCCCGACGGGTCGCATCGTCTGGAAGCTCTACGGACCCAACGACCCGGGATGCTCAGCCGCCAACGCGCCGAGCGTCAGTGTGTCGGTGAGCGGCAACGGCGCCTACTCGTCACCGACGCTCCCCGCGAGCCAGGCCGGCACGTATGAGTGGGTCGCCTCCTACACCGGTGATGCGTTCAACGCCTCCATCGGCCCCGTGGGCTGTGACGACCCCGCCGAGCAGGTCACGATCACGCCCGCCGGTCCCGCGCTGACGACGACCGCCACGCCCGCCACCGCGTCGGTCAACACGGCGATCACCGACGTCGCGACGCTGAGCGGCGCCGTCAACCCGACCGGCACGATCGTGTGGGACCTCTACGGCCCCAACGATCCGAGCTGCTCGGCGTCGAGCCCGCCGAGCGTCAGCGACACGGTCACCGGCAACGGCCCGTACACGAGCCCGCCGCTCACACCGACCAGCGCCGGCAGCTACCACTGGGTGGCCACGTATGAGAGCGGCGACGCCAATAACACGTCGGTCGGACCCGTGGGCTGCGCCGACCCCAGCGAAGCGGTCACGATCCAGGCGACGCCAGCGCTGACCACGAGCGCCTCGCCGGCCAGCGCAAACCTCGGTGCGGCGATCAAGGACGTCGCCACCCTCTCCGGCGGCGACAACCCGACCGGCACGATCACCTGGAAGCTCTACGGCCCCAACGACAGCAGCTGCTCGGCCACCAACCCGCCGAGCGTCAGCGATACCGTCAACGGGGACGGCGCGTACACGAGCCCCACGATCACCCCGAGCCAGGCCGGCACCTACCACTGGGTGGCCAGCTATGGCGGGGACACGTTCAACCTCCCGGTCGGCCCGGTCGGCTGCACCGATCCGAACGAGGCCGTCACCCTCAACCTCGTCCCCTCGTTCACGCTGCAGAAGCTCCAGTCGCTGACGACGTCGGGTTACACCTCGAGCCCGATCACGGCGCCGATCGGATCGACGATCAACTACGAGATCGTGGTCACGAACACCGGCAACACGCCGCTGTCGCTCGCGCTCGTCGACACGATGTGCACGGCGATCGGTGGCCCGAACGGCGACATCTCCGATGGCTACCTGGCGATCGGCGGCACCGCGACCTACACGTGCGTGCACGTCGTGGTGGCCGACGACGCCCCGACCTATGTCAACGTGGCGCAGGTGACGGCGACGCCGCCGGGTGGCAGTCCGCTACCGCCGCAGCGCAGCTCCGTGCTCGCGAACGTGCCGCGCCAGGCCGTCCAGGCCTGCACCACGTCGACGACCAAGCTCACCCAGACGGCGAAGACCGTCACGACGGTGCACAAGAGCAACGGCAAGACGGTGACGACCAAGAACCAGATCATCACCGCGATCCTGAGCGACCCGAACCACGGGACCGACATCTCGAAGGTGGTGTTCTCCCTGGACGGGCGCAAGATCAAGACGCTCACGAAGCCGAACCTCTCCGACGGGCGCTTCGAGGTGACCGTCTCGACGGCGAGCACGCGCTACGGCGCGCACCGCATCACCGCCGCGGTGACGATGACCTGCGGTCCCGGGCAGACGAAGAACGTGTCCTTCCAGCACGCGCTGCCGGCGATCAAGATCATTCCGCGGTTCACGGGCTGAGCGTGACGGTGGCGACGGCCCTCTCGAGGACCGTCGCCGCGGCGCGCTGCCGCGCCTCTCTCAGCCGCTGAAGAGGCCGAGCGCCTTACCGCTGGCCTCGAAGTACGGAAGCGCGCGGCCGGTCTCCAGCTGCTCGTTGGCGATGTCGGTCTTGGCGGCGGCGCCCTTACCCGCCTGCACCGCGGTCACCGCGGCCAGTCCGTCGCCCGCCGCTCCGTAGACGTCAGCGAGGGCCGTCAGCGCCTGTGACTGCGCCGAGCGTCCCGTACTCGTCGACGGCTTCTGGCTGCGCACGACGCGGCCGACCGTGCTGAAGTCGGACTGCGCCTTCTTCAGATGGCTCCAGACCGATGAGGCCGTCGCCTTGGTGGGCACGGAGTTCGTCGTGGCGAGCAGGATGATGTCGCTCGTGAGCGTCGCCTTGTACGGCGCGAGCGCCCGAACCATGCTGGCGTCGCTCGCCTGCGCCAGGGACGGCAGGGCGAGCGCCGGCACCAGGCCGCACAGCAGAAGAAATCGTCGTGGCATCGTTGCTCTCCTAAGGCTCTTCAGACGGGGTACCCCTCGTTGTCGGCCGATGTGGGCACTTCGTTGAGGCCGAACCGCCGGACGGGACGGTTAGCGGCCCTCGGCCGGCAGGCATGTGGCTCGCCTGCAGCACAGTCCTCCTCGTGCTGGACGCCAGAATAGCGGGGTGCACCAGGAGATCCTCGCGCGCGTCCGGGCGATCCCGCCGGGCTGGGTTCGCACGTACGCCGACGTGTCACCGGGCGCGCCGCGCCTCGCCGGCCATGCCCTGCGGCACTGCGACGACCCGGATCTGCCCTGGCATCGCGTCGTTCGTGCCGACGGCTCGCTCGCCCAGGGCGAGCGCCAGCGCCGCCGGCTGCGCGCGGAGGGCGTGCCCTTCCGCGGCGAGCGGGTCGCGATGGATCGGGCGCGCCTGGACGAGCTGGACGCCCTCTGACGGCGTGTCGAAGATCTCGGGGGAGCGCTTGGGTCCCGTGGCCGGAGGGTCGATGCTCTCCATGGCGCAACTTGCCGGCCGCCACGGCGTTCGTGGAGAGCGGCAGGCCCCGCGCCCCGACGACATGCGCTCAATCGCCCATCGCTGGATCCGACCCACCGTACGTCGCACCCGGGCGGCCGCCTGCGCGCTCGCGGTCTGCCTCTCCGCGGCGGCGCTCACCGCGCAGCCGGCAGCGAGCGTCGCTCCGACGCCAGCGGCAACCGTTCCCGTTCTGAGCGGCGCGCAGGCGAGCTACCTCGCGCTCGCCGAGCAGGGCGTGAAGGCCGCCGAGGTGGCGTGGGCCGATCCGACCCACCACTGGTATGACGAGACGCTGAACGACCCTGCGCGCTACCCGCTGGCGACGATCTGGGACGTCGTCCCGCTGTTCGAGGCGATCGACGCGATCGCCATTGCCCAGCCGACGCCGGCGAACCTGAGCGCGGTGCGAAGCTTCGCCGCCGGAGCCGAGCGCTACCTCGACCGCTCGCTGCGACCGGTGCCCGGCTACGCCCCGTATCCGGGCGACCGTGGATCGAACGTGGAGACGTGGTTCGACGACAACGGCTGGTGGGGACTGGCCTTCGTCAACGCGTACCGCGCCACCGGCGCCTCCCGCTACCTCAGCGACGCAGAGCGCGCGCTCACCTACATCGAACGCGCCGGATGGGATCCGCACAGCGGCGGCATCTGGTGGGACACGGCGCACCCCTACAAGGCCGGCGAGGCGCTCGCCTCGGGAACGCTGCTGGCCACACTGCTGTACCTGACGACCCACTCCCCGGCCGATCTCGCGGCGGCGAACATGTTCCTCGCCTGGGGCAACACGACCGGGTTCAGTGCCGTCGCCGGCCTCTACGCCAAGTCCGACTCGAGCCCGGTGCCGGAGGACTACATCGAGGCACCGCTCATCTACGCCCAGGAGCAGCTGTGCGCGGCGACCGCCGCGCCGGCCGACTGCGGGCGCGTGCAGCCGCTGATCGAAACCTCGCTGCAGCGATTCGGCTCCGACCTCGACTTCGGCCCCCAATACGACACGATCTACCTGCAGTGGATGCTCGCGCTCTACGGCGCCGACCACGATCCGCGCCTGTACGACCTCGCCGCGAACAACGCCCAGATCGTCGCCGGCGAGGCCCGCGCCGCGAACGGCCTCTATCTGCGGTCGTGGACCGGCGACCCGCTCAGCGCGTCTGTCGCCGTGCCCAACATGCTCCAGTCCGACGCGTCGGCGCTCAGCCTGTTCGCCTGGCTGGCGGTCTACCCGCCGCCGTCCTGAGGCGCCGGGCGCCAGGCGCGGCCCCGCCACGGTGGCAGCCGGCGCTAAGCTCAGCGGTGAGGACCCGTTCGCCGAGCGGGATTGATCGTGAGTGAGTCCACCCCCGAACCGCAGCCGTCGTCGTCGCCCGACGCCGGCCCGCCGAGCGGCGTTCGCCCGTGGCGGATGGTCCTGCCGCTCGGCGTCATCGCGCTCATCGTGCTCGTCACCGGCGTGGCCGTCGCCACGTCGGGCGGCACCAAGCAGCCGCTGCCCAACAACGTGCACCAGGTGAAGGCCGCCAACTTCGACGGCGCGGTGGCCTCCCCGGCGGTGAAGGCCCCGCCACTGGCCCTCAACAACTACCTCGGTCAGCCCATCGACCTGACCAACTACCGCGGCAAGGCCGTGCTGATCACGTTCCTGTACGCGAACTGCCCGACCCTCTGCCCCGTCATCGCCGCCAACCTCCACGCGGCCCAGGATCTCATGGGCGCCGAGGCCCGTAACGTGCAGATCATCGCCGTGTCGGTCGACCCGCGCGGCGACACGCCTCGTGCCGTCGCGGGGTTCCTCAAGGCCCACGGGATGGTGGGTCGCATGCAGTACCTCATCGGCAGCGCCGCCCAGCTCGCGCGCGTGTGGTCGGCCTGGAACGTCGGATCGTCCCGCGACGCGCAGCAGCCGGACCTCATCAACCACTCCGGCCTCGTCTACGGGATCGGCGCGAGCGGCAAGCTGACGACGCTCTACCCCGGGAACTTCGCGCCCTCGCAGATCGTGCACGACATTCCCGGCCTGCTGGCGAGCTGAACGTCCGCGTGTGAGCCTGCAGCGTCGCCTGCTCATCGCCGTGATCATCATCGCCGCGGGCGCCGCGTTCGCGGTATTCGGGTTGAAGGGCCGCTCGACGGCGCCGCGGCCGGCGCCGTCGCTTCCCGCCACCGCGCTCTCAGGGACGCCGGTGACCGTCGGTGCCCTGCGCGGCCGGCCGGCCTTCGTCGTGTTCTGGGCCAGCTGGTGCACGCCGTGCGCGAGCGAGGCGCCGGCGATCGAGCGGTTCGCGCGCGAGCTCGGGAGCCGTGCGCGCCTGATCGGCGTCGACTGGAACGACCCGAGCCGGCCCGACGCGCGCGCGTTCGTACGTCGCTACGGCTGGTCGTTTCCGGTCCTCGTCGACGGCGACGGGCTGGTCGGCGACAACTTCGGCCTGCGTGGACTGCCGACGACCTACCTCCTCGACGCCTCGGGCGACATCGCGTTGACGCTGACCGGTGAGCAGACCGAGCACTCGCTCGCGAGCGCACTGCAGACGCTGTGAACGCTACGCGCTTCGGCCCTCGGCGCGAGCCTCCTGCTCGTCGCCGAGCGTTCGCGTGCTGAGCGCGGCCGCCGAGCCACCCCCGAGCACGCGACGAGTGAGTCCGGGCAGCAGCACACGCAGGGCGGCGGCGACGCCGTACCCACGGGGCACGAAGCGCTCGGGCACGCGCCCGAGCCCGGCCGCGACGATCGCCTCCGCCGCCTGCTCGGGCCGGCCGAGCGCATACCGCGCGAGCCGGTGCTCGACCAGCTCGCGCTGCGGGAACCCCTCGGTCGGGATGAACCCGGGGAGGACGACCCCGACGTGCACGCCGTGCGGTCGCTCCTCGAGGTAGAGCGCGTCGCTCCAGGCGGCGAGCGCCGCCTTGCTCGCCGAGTAGCCGCCCGACCCGGCGCGCGCCACGCGAGCGGCGGTGCTCGCCACGTTGACGATCGCGCTCGGGGCGCTCGCGCGCAGCAGCGGCAGCAGCGCCTCCGTCAACCGCACCTGGGCGTTGAAGTTGATCTCCATCGTGCGGGCGACGAGCGCCCAGCCGCCGTCGGCGAACGCTCCGCGCCCGCCGCTGCCGGCATTGTTGACGAGCAGATCGAGGCGCCCGCCGGTCCGCTCGTTCACCGCCTCGGCCACACGCGCCGGCGCCGCGGCGTCGGTCAGGTCGACGGCCACGAAGCTGACGTGCTCGCCGAGCTCCCAGGCGAGCTCGACCAGGCGCTCCTCGCGGCGGGCGACGAGGATGAGGGCCCCGAGACCCTCTCGGGCCAGCCGGCGCGCCGTCGCCTCGCCGAGGCCACTCGACGCTCCGGTGACGACGGCGGCCCGGCCCGGGACCGCCGGGTGGTGGCCGTTACTCGACATCGCCTCGCCGAGCCTACCCGGTCGGGCGCGCGAGTGCGCGCGCATCTCTATCGTGTGCGCCCGTGGACGCGCGGCTGCTCAGCGACCTGCAGGATTGGCTGCGGATCCCGTCGATCTCAACCGGCGAGGGCGACCCGCAGGCCCTCGAGCGCGCCGCGCAGTGGGTGATCGCGCGGGTCCAGGCGGCGGGCGGCAGCGGCGACCTCGTGACGGTCGGCGACGGCAACCCGCTCGCGGTCGGCGAGCTGCAGGCCGTCGACGCCGAGGCGCCCACGATCCTGATCTACGGCCACTACGACGTCCAGGGGCCGGGCGATCCGCTGGCCTGGGACTCGCCGCCGTTTGCGCCCGAGATCCGCGACGGGCGCCTCTACGCCCGCGGTGCCGCCGACGACAAGGGCAACTTCCTGCCGCTCCTGCACGTCGCCTGCGAGCTGGCGAGCGCCGGCACGCTACCGGTCAACGTCCGCGTGCTCGTCGAGGGCGAGGAGGAGGTCGGCGGCGACTCCGTCACCGAGTGGGTCCGTGCGGACGAGCGGCGCACCGACGCCGCGATCGTGTTCGACAGCGGCGTTCCGGACCTCGACACGCCGGCGCTCACCGTCGGGCTGCGAGGGATGGTGCAGTTGCACCTCACCGTGCGCACCGCCGAGCACAACCTGCATTCCGGCCTGTATGGCGGCAGCGTGCTCAACGCGCTGCATGTGCTCGTCGGACAGCTCGCGCACGTGGTGCCGGGCCCCGACGGCCGCCTGCGCGAGGAGCTGCGCGCCGGCGTCGCACCACCGAGCGAGGCCGAGCTGAGCTCGTGGCAGCAGCTCCCGAGCGGCGACGCCGTGCTCGCCGGGGTCGGGGGCCACCCGGTGCACGCCGGCGCCGGCGCGGAGTACTACGTGCGCAACGGCGCCGACGCGTCGCTCGACATCAACGCGATCGCGGGCGGCGAGCCGCGGTCGATCGTCCCGCCGGTGGCGAGCGCCACGCTGACGATGCGGCTCGCTCCCGGTCAGGATCCCACGGCGATCGAGGCCACGCTGCGGACCCTGCTGCAGGACGGCCTCCCCGACGGTGCGACGCTCGAGCTATCGGGCGCGCGCGCCCACCCCGCCCTCTTCGCCCCCGACGAGCCTGCGCTCGTGCTCGCGGCCGAGGCCCTGGAACGCGCCTGCGGACGCAAGCCCCTGTTCCTGCGCTCGGGCGGATCGATCCCGATCGTCGCCGAGATGGCCGCCCGCGGCTACCCGGTCATCGTCGGCGGATTCGGCCTTCCCGAGGACGCCATCCACGCGCCCAACGAGTCCTACGCCCTGCGCTCGCTGGAGCTCGGGGAGGCGTCGGCGAGGGAGCTCTTCCAAGGCCTGGCGTCCCTCCCCCGCCGTACCTAGCCCAACCGCGAACCGGCGTGCGGGTTCGGTGAGCGCCGGCTGAGCCAGGCACGCTCGACCTCCCTTGTTGTGCGAGGTCGAGCGTGACGGGCGCAGCGCCCGCAGCGAAGCGAAGCTCAGGCCGGCGTGAGCGACTGCTGCTTGGAGCGCAGCCCCTGCAACAGCTCTTCGAAGGACGCGTAGAACTTCTCCACCCCTTCGCGCTCGAGCGTGTCGGTGACATCGTCGTAATCGACCCCGGCCGCAGCGAGCTCGCCCATGAGCGCGCGAGCCTCGTCGAGCTGCAGCGTCAGGCGCGGCTTCGGACGACCGTGGTCCTGATACGCCCGCACGGTCTCCTCGGGCATCGTGTTGACGGTGTCGGGGCCGATCAGCTCGTCGACGTACATCGTGTCGGGGTAGTCGGGGTTCTTCACCGAGGTCGACGCCCACAGGACGCGCTGGGGCGTCGCGCCCTTGCCGGCCAGGTACTCCCAGCGCTCGCCGGAGAAGACCTCGAGATAGTGCTGATAGGCGAGCCGGGCGTTAGCGATGGCCAGCTTGCCCTTCAGGTGATCGTGGCCTCCGACCTCCTCCAGGCGCCGGTCGGCCTCGGTGTCGATCCGCGACACGAAGAAGCTGGCCACCGACGCCACGACGCCCGGATCGCCGCCCTCGGCCACGAGGCGCTCGAGCCCCCGCACGTAGGACTCCGCGACCTCGGCGTAGCGCTGCAGCGAGAAGATGAGCGTCACGTTGATCGACTTGCCCTTCGCGATCACGTCCTCGATGGCGGCAAGCCCGGGCTTCGTGGCCGGGATCTTCACCATCAGGTTGGGGCGGTCGACCTCGCGGTGCAGGCGCATCGCCTCGCTGTAGGTGGTGAGCGTGTCGTAGCCCAGTCCGGGATCGACCTCGAGCGAGACGTAGCCGTCGCGGCCGAGGCTCGCGTCGAAGATCGGGCGGAAGACGTCGCACGCGTCGCGGATGTCCTGCTCGGCGAGCGTCCAGAAGATCTCGCGCGTATCGCTCGTGCGCTCCAGCAGCTCGCGCAGCTGGTCGTCATAGGCGTCGCCCGACGCCATCGCCTTCTGGAAGATGGTCGGATTCGACGTCGCGCCCGCCACGGCGTCATCGTCGATGAGGGCCTGCAGGTGACCGTCGCGGTTGGACGCTCGAGACAGGAAGTCGATCCACACGCTCTGGCCGAGAGCCGAAAGGCGATGCAACGGTGAGGAAGACACGGATCTTCTCCTTGGTGTTGTCGTGTGCGCGCGAGCCTGTGTTGAGCTTAATCGGTCTGGCCGTCGCCGCCGTCGTCACGCCGCCGCGCCGGCGTCCCCGATCACGGCACGCGCGCGGGCGACGATGTTCTCCGTCGTAAAGCCGTACTCCGCGAGCACCCGCTCGCCTGGGGCCGACGCGCCGAAGCGATCGATCCCGAGCACGTCGCCGCCGTCGCCGACCCAGCGCCACCAGCTGAGCGACGAGCCGGCCTCGACGGCCAGACGTGGGCGCACGGCCGGTGGAAGGACGGTCTGGCGGTACTCGGCCGGCTGGGCCTCGAAGAGCTCGATGCAGGGCATCGAGACCACGCGCGCCCGGATGCCCTCGCCCTCGAGTGCGCGCGCCGCGTGCAGCGTCAGCGGAACCTCGGAGCCGGTCGCGATGAGGATCACCTGCGGTTCGTCGCCGGGCGCGTCCCACAGGACGTAGCCGCCGCGCTCCAGCCCAGCGGCCGGCGCGACCTCCGAGCGATCGAGCACCTCGACGTTCTGGCGCGTGAGCAACAGCGCCACCGGACCGTCGGTGCGCTCGAGGGCGACGCGCCAGGCCGCCGCGGTCTCGTTCGCATCGCCAGGCCGGATCACCCACAGGTTGGGGATCGCGCGCAGCGCGGCGTAGTGCTCGACCGGCTGGTGCGTCGGGCCGTCCTCGCCGAGCCCGACGGAGTCGTGCGTCCACAGCCACAGCACGGGAAGTCCCATGAGCGCCGACAGGCGCACACTGCCCCGCATGTAGTCGGAGAACATGAGGAACGTCGCGCCGTACGGCTTGACGATCCCGCCGTGCGCGGCCAAGCCGTTGACGATCGCGCCCATCCCGTGCTCGCGGATGCCGAACGGCACGTTACGGCCGGTGTGGACACGGCTGAACTCGCCGCCGCCCTCGAACAACGTCTTGGTCGATTCGACGAGGTCGGCCGCGCCACCCACCATCGTCGGCGAGTAGGGCGCCAAGGCCTGCATCGCCTTCTGGCCGGCGGCCCGCGTCGCCAGGCTCTCGCCGGCGGTGAAGGAGGGGAGCGCCTCGCGCCATCCGTCGATGAGCTCGCCGCGCCACGAGCGCTCCCAGTCCTCGGCCAGGTCGGGGTATAGCTGAGCCCACGCCTCGAAGCGCTCCTGCCACCCGTGCTCGAGCGCCGTACCGTCCTCGACCAGGCTCATGTGCTCGACCACGCTGTCATCGACCCAGAACGTCTGGTCCGGATCGAAGCCCATCACCTCCTTGGTGGCGCGCACCTCGGCCTCGCCGAGCGGCGAACCGTGCGACTTGGCCGTGTCGACGGCGTGCGGCGCCGGGTAGGCGATATGCGAGCGGATCGCGATGAACGACGGCCGCTCGATCTCCGCGCGCGCGGCCTCGATCGCCGCCGTGAGCGCGTCGAGGTCCTCGGAGTCCGCGACCCGCTGCACGTGCCAGCCGTTGGCCGCGAAGCGTGCGAGGTGGTCCTCGCCATCGAAGGAGATCGCCGTCGTCCCGTCGATCGTGATCCGGTTGTCGTCGTAGCAGGCGATCAGCTTGCCGAGACCGAACTGGCCCGCGATCGAGGCGGCCTCCTGGGAGACGCCCTCCATCAGGTCGCCGTCGCTGCAGATCACGTACGTGTGGTGATCGACGATCTCGGAGCCGGGGCGGTTGTAGCGCTCGGCCAGGAAGCGCTCGGCCATCGCGAGCCCGACGGCGTTGGAGATGCCCTGACCGAGCGGCCCGGTCGTGACCTCGATGCCGGCGGTGTGCCCGCGCTCGGGATGGCCCGGGGTGCGCGAGCCCCACTGGCGAAACTGCTTGAGATCCTCGATCGTCAGGTCGTAGCCGGTGAGGTGTAGCAGCGAGTAGTTCAGGACGCACGCGTGCCCCGCGCTGAGCACGAAGCGATCGCGGTCGGCCCACTGCGGATCGGTCGGGTTGGCGCGTAGGAAGCGACGGAAGATCGTGTAGCCGAGTGGCGCCAGCGCCATCGCGGTGCCCGGGTGGCCGGCGTTGGCCTTCTGCACGGCGTCCATCGACAGCCCACGGATGGTGTCGATCGACAGCGCGGTCACGTCGTGCTCGGCGCCCGCCTTCGCCCTCGTTGCCGCGTAACCCGCCATCTGAGCCTCCGTTTCGTGGATCGTCGCGTTGCTGACGCGCATAGCCTACGCGCGCCGGGCGGCATTGGGTTACCGATTCGCGTCGTTGGCCCGGCGCGGACGCGCCGCGAGCTCCGTCGGCGCCGCAACTACCCTTCCTCGCACATGCGCCAACAGCTGAGGCCCCTGTTCGATCGCGTCGTCATCAAGGAGCTCGAGCCCGATCGCGTGCGCCAGTCGGGACTGCTCGTGCCCCCGGGCTCCCAGGAGATCCCGCCGCAGCACGGCATCGTGCTCGCCGTCGGGCCGGGCATGGACTGGTGGGAGCACGTCGGACTGCGGATGCCGGTCAGCCCGGGCGATCACGTCGTGTTCCCGTTCTCGGCCGGGGCGTGGGTCGAGGTCGAGGAAGAGCGGCTGCTCGTGTGCCGCGTCGGCGAGCTGCTCGGAGTGCTCGACAGCGCCGAGCCCGAGCCGAGGCTGCCGCAGCCCGATTGACCTCCTGATCGCGAGACGGTCGAGGCGTCGGACCCGGCCACGACGCGACGGCTATGCTGAGCGGCGCCGAGGACGGGCCGCGTCGGCGCGACGCCGGCCGGTGTTCGCCCTCGAGCACCACGACCATGACCGGCGACCAGCCCCCCTCTTCCAGCGAGCGCAGCGGACGGCGGTCCGTGAAGATCTCGGAGCACGAGCGTGGCGGCTACTCGAGCGACCGCACCCGGCGAGGCGAGATCATCGGCGAGGATCGCAGCGAGCGCCCCGCGGCGGTGCGTCGCGCCCGCGGGCGCCGGCTGAATCCGAGCAACCGACTCGGCTACTCGCCGTCGTCGGTCATCGTGCTCGCCGGGCCGTCGCGGGTCGGCAAGACGACGTTCGCCGATCGCCTCTTCGATAAGGGCTCCGTCGCCGTCCTCTCGCTCGAGAAGATCCGCCGCATGATCGCCGGGGCCGGCGACGAGGCCCAGGCTCGCGCCCAGGCGGTGTCGCTCGTCAGCCAGGTGGCCCACCAGCGCCTGCGCGCCGGACAGTCCGTCGTGCTCGACGGCGACGCGCTCGACCCGGACGAGCGCCGCGCGCTCGTGCTCATCGCCCAGCAGGCCCGTCGTCCTGCTCATCTCATCTTCCTCGAGGGCTCCCGCGAGCAGCTCGAGGCAAGCGGCGCCGACGAAGCGACGCTCGAGCGCGACCTGCCGCTCGCCACCGAGCTGCGGCGGGCGGTCGAGCAGGATCGCCTCGGGGAGGAGGGCTTCGCCACGGTACTGACGCTCACCCGCCGCGCGGCCGATCAGGTCAAGCAGATCGGCTTCGACCTCGACATGCGCGCCTCGCTCGACTGAGCCGGCGCCACCGGTTCAGGGCAGCCGCTCGGCCGCGCGTACGGCGTAGCGCACCGGCGCGCCCGATCCCTCGCCTCGCCAGGCAACCAGCGGACGGTCGCCGAGCGGCTCGAAGGCCGCCACGGGCTCGCTCCACGCCGCCGCCGCCGCGACGCGCTCCGCCGGGGCGAACGACGCCTGGCCCGCCCCCACATCGACGCCGACCGCCGCCTCGATCTCCGCCGCGCCGTCGAGCGCGGCGCCAGTCCGCGTCGCGGTGAACACGGCGAGCACCTCTCCCCTCGCTCCCGCGGCAAGGTCTGCCAGCTGCGCGTCGGTGCCCGGCGGGGAGATCGTCACGGCGGCGTGCAGCCCGGCCAGGGTGACCGGCGCCACCCGGGCCACGACCGCGCCGCCCTGCGTGCCCGTCCAACCGAGCACGACGCGACCGTTGGCGAGGCGGATGAGACCCATCGCGCCCGGGCCGAGGCTCAGCCCGGCCGGCTCCGACCAGGTCGCGACCAGGCTCGCCCCGGCGAAGCGCACGCCGCGGCCGGAGATCGACAGGCGCGTGCGCGCCGTCTTCGGCTCGCCGGCCGTGGGAGAGGTCTCGTCCGTCCAGGCGACGATGCCGCGCCCGTCGTCGGAGATGAGCGCGCCGAGGCGCGGGCCGCCGGCGCTCTGCCCGAGCACCTGCAACGGCCCGAGCGCGCCGGCGGCCTGGCGCTCGCGCGCGTAGATGGCGCCGTCCTGCTGCCACGCGACGAGCGCGTCACCGCGGTAGTCCAGTCCGACCGCGACGGCGGTCACGGGGCCGCGCTGGGCCGACAGGGCGACCGGTGGCCCGAGGGCGCCGCTGCGCGGCGGCTGCAGGCGCAGGACGACCTGCTCCGCGGCGCCGGCCGGCGCGACGGTGGCGAGCGCCACCTCGCCGGTCAGGTAGTCGGTCAGGCCGAGCGGGCCGCCGACGGCGCCGACCGCGCGGACGGCGCCGAACGGTCCGCCCGGTCGCGCCTCGAGCGCCGCGCCGGTGGTGGCCGTTCCGACCCTCGCGTTTCCGGCGAGCACGACCTGGCCGGCGCCGTCGGCGGTCGTGGCGGCCACCGTGTCGAGCGGAAGGACGCGCGAACCGGGCCGAGGGAGCCCGCGGGCCGAAGACGGCGCCCCGCCGGCGACCTGCGGCGCCGCCAGCGCAAGCTCCCGCGCTCCCCCCGCGGCGCTCCAGGCGATCGCCCCCTCACCCCCGGGAGCGAAGGCGACCCGCGGACCGGCGAGCGCCGCGCCGCCCGCCACGAGGGGTGCCGACCACGGACCGGACGCCCGTGACGTGGGGTCGGGCTGGGCGCCCGCGCCGACGCCGAAGGCGAGGACGACGGCGAGGAGAACGAGCGCACCGATGACGCGGACAGGACGCACGCGCGGCATCCTTCCGCATCGCGCCGCGCGGCGCGTCGCCAGCGGCCGCGCGCCGCTCGCCCGCGGCGCGGCCCTGCGATGATCGCGGGCATGCCGACTGCGGCACACGGCCGTTGCATCGCCAGGGCGCCGCGAGGCCACCGCCGATGAGCGGGCCCCAGCACGAGGTGGCAATCGTCGGTGGTGGGATCGTCGGGTGCGCCGTCGCGTTCGAGCTGACGCGACGGGGCGTGTCGGCGGTCCTGCTCGAGGCCGAGCCGGGCCTCGGGCTCGCCGCGAGCGGGACCAACTCGGGAATCCTGCACACCGGCTTCGACTCCTATCCCGGCGAGCTCGAGACGCGGCTCATCCTGCGCGCGGCGGACATGCGCCGCGAGCTGGCCGAGACGCTGCGAATCCCGACGTTCCCGTGCGGCGCCGTCCTGCGCCCGCGGGACCGGGCGGAGCGCGCCACGGTGGCCGAGATCGCGCGGCGCGCGCTGCTCAACGGCGTGGCGGTCCGCGACGCCGACGACGGCGCCCTGGAGGTTCCGGGGGAAGGCGTGACCGACCCGGTGGCGTTCGTGCACGCCCTCGCCGGCGCCGCCGAGGGAGCGGGCGCCGAGCTGCGCGTCAACGCGCGCGTCGTCGCCCTCCAGCGCGGGTCGGCGGACGCCTGGACGGTGCGCGCCGCCGACGGCGACGCCTGGCGGGCCCGCTTCGTCGTCAACTGCGGCGGCCTGTTCGCGGACGAGATCGCCCGTCTGGCCGGCGACGAGATCGTCACCGTCTACCCGCGCAAGGGCGAGTTCCTCGTCTTCGCGCTCCCGCCGCAGGACGTCCCGCGCCACATCCTGCTGCCTGTCCCCTCGGCGATGGGCAAGGGGGTCCTGGTCTTCCCGACCCTCGACGGGCACGTCGTGGCCGGCCCGACGGCACGCGAGCGCGAGGACAAGGAGGACTGGAGCGTCGAGCCCGACGCCGTCGCCGCGATCCTCGATCGGGCGGTGGCGATGCATCCCCCGCTGGGCGGCGCCAGCCCCGTACGGGCCTATGCCGGACTGCGCCCGGCCGGACGCGACGCCAATTACGTCATCACGCCCTCGCCACGCGATCCGTCGCTCGTCCATGTCGCCGCGATCCGCTCGACCGGGCTGTCGGCGGCGCTCGGGATCGCCGAGTACGTCACCGGCCTGTGCGTCGAGGCCGGGTTGACGGTCGGCCCGGCGCGCGAGCTCGCGCCGCGCGCGACGACGGTCGCACCCGTTCCGCCCGCGTCGCCGGCCTGGTGGGAGCGCGCGGCCGGCCACCACGGCACATGAGCCCGCGCGGACCGCTCCTGCTCGGCATCGACGACGGCACGACCGCGGTGAAGGCCGCGCTGTTCGACATCGATCTCGGCGTCGTGGCCGAGGCCCGTCGCCCCGTGGCGCTGCGCCATTCCCCGCCCGGATGGGTCGAGCAGGACCCGGCCGAGATCGAGCACGCGGTCGTCGACGCCGTCGCCGAGGTGCTCGACGCGCGCGGCGGCCGGCCCGTGGTTGCCGCCGGGCTCGATCATCAGGGCGAGTCGGTGCTCGCCTGGGACGTCGCGAGCGGCGCGGCGTTGACCCCGCTCATCGTCTGGCAGGACAAGCGCAGCGAGCCGCCCGCGCACGGGCTCGGCGACGTCGTGGTGGCGCGCTCGGGGCTTCCGCTCGACCCGTACTTCTCCGCCGGCAAGCTGGCCTGGCTGCTGCGCCACGATCCCGCGGTCGCCGCGGCGCGGGAGCGCGGCTCGCTGCGGCTCGGCACGGTCGACGCGTACCTCTCACTGCGTCTCGGGGCCGAGCCGGCCACGGACCTCTCGACCGCCTCGCGCACGCAGCTGCTCGCGCTCGGCGGCCGCGACTGGGACGCGGAGCTCTGCGAAGCCTTCGGCGTCACGCGCGAGACCCTCCCGGCGGTGCGCCCGACGTTCGGCACCCTCGGCGTTCTTCGCCACGAGCGCTGGCCGATCGAGCTGCCGCTCCATGCACGTCTCGTCGACCAGCAGGCCGCGCTGGCCGGCTCGGGCTGCCTGCACCGGGGCGACGTCAAGGCGACCTACGGTACCGGCGTGTTCGTTCTCGGGCGCGTCGCGGAGCCGCAGCCCTTCTCGACCGGCGGCGTGTTGAGCACCGTCGCCTGGTCGGACGGCACGAACGTCGAGTACGCCCTCGACGGCGGCGTCTTCTCAGCCGGGGCACTGCTCGACTGGCTCGCGCGGGACCTCGGGCTGGCCCGCGACGCGCCGGGTCTGGCCCGCCTCGCGGCGAGCGTTCCCGACAGCGGCGGCGTCACCGTGCTCCCGGCGCTCGCCGGTCTCGGAGCGCCCTGGTGGCGCCCCGAGGCGCGGGCGGTCATCGCCGGCCTGCACGGCGCCGTGCGCCCGGCCCACGTAGCGCGAGCGGCACTCGAGGCGATCGCCTGGCGCGTGAGCGACGTCGTGCGCGCGATGTCGGCGCTGTCGCCGGTGCGCGAGCTGCGGGTCGACGGCGGCCTCACGGACGACCCCACGCTCGTGCAGCTGCAGGCCGATGCGCTCGGCGTCCCGATGCTGCGCACCGGCACCCATGCCACGGTGCGGGGCAGCGCGCTGCTCGCCGGCGTCGGAGCGGGGGTGTTCGCGAGCCTGGAGGCGGCCGGTGAGCGCCTGCCCGCGCCCGAGGCGACCTCGCCGAGCGCCGGCGCGGATGCCGGTCGCGAGGAGGCCTACGCGCGCTGGTGTGCCTTCGTCGAGGGCGCGGCGCGGTTGTAGTACGCCGTCACGCGCCAGACGGGAGGCGTGACCCGCCCGGCGCACTTGTCACCCTCGCGTCACCTATCGCCGGGGGGCAACGGAAGCTCTGCGGCCACCGGTTCCCGCGGGGGCGCGCGGCACACTCGCGCGATCGTGGCGTGACCGGGTCGGCGCGCCCGTTACCGTCGCGTCACCCGGAAGCCGGGGGTGTGGTGGATTGTGCCCCGTATAGCGTCGGTTCGGGAGCACACCCCTCGGGGCGCGCCCGCCCTGCCAGGCGCGCGGCACACTCGCGTGCCCGCCACGTGATCCGCGCGGCACATCTGTCACGGTCGCGTCACCCGACCGCGGCACATTTCGGCCCCGCCGCAGCGGTCGCCGCGGGCGGCCCTGCCCAGAGCCGAGCCGGATCCGGGCCGGGCGGCCGCGGACCGGCCAGGCGCGTCGCGCACGCCGAGCGCCGGCCCGCCCGACCGACGCACGACCGCTCCCCCTAGTCGAGCGGCGTCGTGTACGCCCCGCTCAACCCCCCGTCGACAAGGAAGGTCGACGCCGTCACGTAGCTCGAGTCGTCGCTGGCCAGGAACAGGGCGCCCTGGGCGATCTCCCCGGCGCGGGCGAAGCGGCCCATCGGCACGTGCACGAGCCGGCGGGCCGCCTTCTCGGGGTCCTTGGCGAACAGCTCCTGCAGCAGCGGCGTGTCGACCGGCCCGGGGCACAGCGCGTTGACGCGCACGCCGCGGCGGGCGAATTCGACGCCGAGCTCGCGCGAGAGGGCGAGGACGCCCCCCTTGGACGCCGTGTAGGAGATCTGCGAGGTCGCGGCGCCCATAACGGCCACGAACGACGCGGTGTTGATGACCGACCCGCGCATCGGCCCCTCGTTCTCGAGCAAGTGCGGTATGCCGTGCTTGCAGCAGAGGAACACGCTGCGCAGATTGACCACCTGCACCCGCTCCCAGGCCTCCAGCGTCGTCTCGATGACGGAGCCATCGTCA
The DNA here is from genome assembly GCA_963710725.1 of uncultured Solirubrobacterales bacterium. Classification (GTDB taxonomy): domain Bacteria; phylum Actinomycetota; class Thermoleophilia; order Solirubrobacterales; family Solirubrobacteraceae; genus CAVQBJ01. The sequence goes on from CAVQBJ010000002.1 coordinate 442,962, forward strand.
CCCGGCGAGATGCCGGCGTTGTTGAACAGCACGTCGATGCGCCCGCATTCGCTGCGCACGCGTGCGAGCGCGGCGCGGACCTCGTCCTCGCTGGTGACGTCCGCCGTCAGCGCGAGATCGCCGGGTGACCCGTCGAGCAGATCGATGCCGACGACGGTCCCCCCCTCGCGGCGGAACAGCTCGACCGTCGCGGCGCCGATGCCGCCGCGCGCGCCGGTGACGACGCACACCCGTCCGTCGAGCCTCCCGTCTGCCGCCATCAGCCCCCCGTCGCGTAGAAGATCGTCTTCACCTCGGTGTAGGCGTCGAGCGCGTGCGGCCCGAGCTCGCGGCCGTAGCCCGACTGCTTGAACCCCCCGAACGGCGTCGTCACCCGCACCGAGTTGTTCGAGTTGATCGACAGGACTCCTGTGTCGATCGCTCGGGCCACCCGGAGCGCTCGGGCACCATCGCGCGTCCAGATCGATCCTGACAGACCGTAGATCGTGTCGTTGGCGAGACCGACCGCCTCGGCCTCATCCACGAAGGGGATGACGGCGGCGATCGGCCCGAAGATCTCCTCCCGGGCGGCGCGCGCGCTCGGCGCGACCGGCGCGAGCACCGTCGGGGCGAACCAGTATCCGGCGCCCTCCGGTGCGCTGCCGCGAAAGGCGATCGGGGCGCCGTTATCGAGGAACGACGCGACGGACTCGCGCTGCCCGGCGGAGATCAGCGGGCCCATCTGCGTCGCCTCGTCGAGGGGGTCGCCGACGCGCAGCGACGTCACGTGCGCCTCGAGCAGCTCCATGAAGCGCTCGAGCGCCGGCGCCTGGACGAGGATGCGCGACCGCGCGCAGCAGTCCTGACCGGCGTTGCCGAACACCGCGCCGGGCGCCGCGGCGGCCGCAGCCTCCAGATCGGCGTCGGCGAAGATCACGTTCGCCGACTTGCCGCCGAGCTCGAGGGTCACGCGCTTGATCGTCGCCGCGGCCGTTGCCGCGATCGCGCGCCCGACCTCCGTCGAGCCGGTGAAGGCGATCTTGGCGACATCGGGATGCTCGACGAGGCGCTCACCGCACGTGCGCCCGGGGCCGACGACGACGTTCACCACGCCGTCGGGCAGACCGGCCTCGCGGGCGATCTCCACGAAGCGCAACGCGGTCAGCGGCGTGAGCTCGGCCGGCTTGAGCACGACGGTGTTACCGGCGGCGAGCGCCGGGGCGAGCTTCCAGGCGGCGATGGTCAGTGGGAAGTTCCAGGGCGTGATGAGCCCGACGACGCCGAGCGGCTCGCGAACGGTGAACGCATGGCCGCCCGCGGCGGGAATCGTGTCGCCGAGCAGTCGCTCGGGCGCGCCCGCGTAGTACCGGAACGTGTCCACGACCATCCCCATCTCGCCGCGAGCGTCGCCGATCGCCTTGCCCGCATTACGGGCCTCGAGGACCGCGAGCTCCTCCAGGTGCCGCTCGAGCGCATCGGCCAGCGCGCGCATCTCACCGGCGCGAGCGCCCGGCGCGAGCGCGCGCCAGGCCGGCAGGGCCGCCTTCGCGCGGGCGACGGCCTCGTCGACCTCGGCCGGGCCCGCGCGCGGCACCTCGGCGAGCACCGCCTCGGTGGCGGGCTCGATGACTGGGAGCTGCTCGATCAGCGTCAGGCGTCCATCGTTGGACGGGGCGACGCGGCCACCGGAGCGAGCCCGATCGTGGAGTCGTCGATCGTCCGGATCGGGCCCTTGAACGTGTTCTTGGCCCAGCCGAAGTACCAGATCGTCACGATGAGCATCGTGCCGAACGTCACCAGAGGTGCGTAGTTGACGGCGTTCCAGCTGAAGCTCTCGTTCCAGGGAACACCGGCGGGCGTGGTCGGGAGACAGAACACGACCACGTTGATCGCCACCCACACCACCGCGATCAGGTTGACCCACTTGTACTTCTTCCCGAGCGTCCACGGGCCGGCCTGGAAGGCATCGCCCATCCGCCAGCGCAGGAAGACGGGAATCGTGTAGGCGATGTACAACCCGATGACGGAGATGGACACGACGGCGAAGAAGGCGACCGGCGTCCCGAGGTGATTCGGGAAGTAGGCCGGGATCGTCACGATGGCGGCGAACAGCACGACGAACAGGACCGCCCACGTGGGCGTACGGTTGGGGCCGAGCCGGCGCCACAGGTTGTGGCCGGGCACCGCACCGTCGCGTGAGAACGCGAAGGTCATCCGCGAGGCGCTGGTGACGCAGGCCATCCCGCAGAACAGCTGGCCGACCGTCGAGATCAGGATCACGAGCTTGGCCCCCGCCGAGGTCAGGGCGGACTCCACCACTGCGATCGACGCGTAGCTGGCGGAGGAGATGTTCGAGATCTGCGACTTCTGGACCGCGAAGGTGAGCGCCAGCAGCAGGATCCACCCGGCGATCGCCGAGTACACGACACTCCGCCAGACGCCCTTCGGCGCCGCGTTATCCGCGCCGGTGGTCTCCTCGGAGACGTGTGCCGACGCGTCGTAGCCGGTGATGGTGTACATCGTGAGCAGGAACCCGAGCGGCAGGACGTAGAACCAGAACATGCTCTCGGGGAAGCCACTGAAGTTCTGCCTGGTGCCGAACACGTAGTGGAAGCTCGCGTGGTGGCTCGGGACGAAGGCGAGGACGAGGACGATCACCGCGACACCGAGGACGTGCCACCAGACGGACACGCCGTTGAACAGCGACACGAGGTGGCTGGAGAAGACGTTCAGCAGCCCGTGGATGCACAGGATGATCAGGAACAGGGCGAAGACGACATGCGCCGCGTAGTGAACATTCGACGAGGTGAAGTTGAAGATGAAGTCGACGTTGAAGAGGCCGAGCAGCGCGAACAGGAACGACGCCGCGCCGAAGTCGACCGAGGCCACCACGGCCACGAGCCCGATCAGGTTGAACCAGCCGGTGAACCAGCCCCAGCCGGCGCCGCCGAGCTTCGACGCCCAGTAGTAGATCCCGCCCGCGGTGGGGAACGCCGAGGCGAGCTCGGACATCGAGAAGGCGACGGTGAGGATGATCAGGCTGACGATCGGCCAGCCGATCGAGATCGCGATCGGCCCGCCGTCGTTGAAGGCCTGGCTGTAGGTGGTGAAGCAGCCCGACAGCACCGAGATGATCGAGAACGAGATCGCGAAGTTGGAGAACGAGCTCCACCCCCGCCGCAGCTCCTGCTTGTAGCCCAGTTCGGCGAGCCGCTGCTCGTCCGCGCCCAGAGTCTCGGTTGTGGCCATCGGCTCGCCCCCCTTGGAGGAGAAAAGGTTTGGTGGTCCGTCCTTCGATCGTGACATTACGCTCGATCGCGGATGGAAGTCAAGGCCGGATCGGCCAGATCGAACGGCGAGCACCCCGACCGGTTGGCCAACCCTCCCGGCCGGTGCCGAGGGGACCGGCGTCAGCCCTCGGGGAGGAGCCCGGCGAGGACGTGCTCGGTGCCCTGCAGGTGCTCGGTCATCGCCTGGGCCGCGAGCATCGCCTCGCCGTCGCGCACGGCCGCGAGGATCCGCCGGTGCTGCGCGTTGGAGGAGGCGAGCACCTCCGGCGGGTGGGCGATGTGGGAGATGAGGTCGCTCATCTCCCCCTGGACCTCGGTCATCAGCCGCACGAGGCGCGTCGAGTGCGTCGCCTCGGCCAGGCCGACGTGCAGCCGGATGTCGGCCTGCCGGTAGACGCCGAAGTCCTCGAGCGCGTCGTCGAGTGCGCCGGCGACCTCGTCGAGCGCGTCGAGATCCTCGACCCGCGCGCGCTCGGCGGCGAGCACGGCGACGCCCATCTCGACGGCCAGGCGCTGATCGCAGATCTCGCGCCACTGCACGAGCATCTGCGGGGAAGGCGGATCGGCCGGCGGCAGCGGATCGGCCACGAACGTCCCCCCGCCGCGTCCGCGGGTCGCGAACACGTGACCGCTCTGGGTGAGCGCGGTGAGCGCCTGGCGCAGCGTCGAGCGCGCGATCCCCAGGCGCGCGCACAGCTCGCGCTCGGCCGGCAGTCGTGAGCCCGGCGCGAGCAGTCCGAGCTTGATCGCCGTGCCGAGCCGGTCGACGGTCTCCTCGAAGGCGGTTTGCGACCGCACCGGCGCGAACACCGCGTCGGGTGGCGTGACCGTGGCGGCGCCGGCCGCGCGATGCTCAGTCCCGGCCACCAGGCTTCTCCGGCTCCCGCAAGCCGATCACAGGCGCTCAAATCCCCGCACGCGCTCCCAGTCTGTCACCGATGACTGAAAGGCCGCAAGCTCGACGTCGGCCGCGTTGACATAGTGGGCGACGACCTCCCGGCCAAAAGCGGCGTCGGCGACCTCGCTGGATGCGAACAGCTCGCGCGCGTCGCGCAGCGTCGCCGGCACGCGCGGATGCTCCTCGGCGATGTAGGCGTTGCCCTCGAAGGCCGGTTCGAGCTGCAGACCAGCATCGATCCCGTGCAGCCCCGAGGCGATGATGGCGCTGAGCGCGAGGTACGGGTTCAGGTCGGCCCCGCCGACGCGGTTCTCGAAGCGCAGCGACGGTCCGTGGCCGACGACGCGCAGCGCGCACGTGCGGTTGTCGTGGCCCCACGCGACCGTCGTCGGCGCGAAGCTCCCGGCGGCGTAGCGCTTGTAGGAGTTGACGTTCGGCGCGAGCAGGAGCGTCATCTCGCGCAGGCAGGCGAGCTGTCCGGCCAGGAAGGAGTGGAAGGAGCCCTCGTCGCGGGCGAAGAGCGGGCCCTGCTCGTCGGCGAGTGAGAAGTGGATGTGACACGAGTTGCCCTCGCGCGCGTCGTACTTGGCCATGAACGTGAGCGCCATCCCCTCGGCGGCGGCGATCTCCTTGGCCCCGTTCTTGTAGATCGCGTGCTCGTCGGCGGTGCGCAGCGCGTTGGCATAGTGGAAGTTGATCTCGTGCTGGCCGAAGTTGCACTCCCCCTTCGAGTCCTCGACCACCATCCCGGCTGCGGCCATGGTGTTGCGGATGCGGCGGATGAGCGGCTCGACGCGCGCCGTGCCGAGCAGCGAGTAGTCGACGTTGTAGAGATTGGCCGGGCTCAGGTCGCGGTACCCGGCCTGCCAGGCGTGCTCGTAGGTGTCGAGGAAGACGAGGAACTCGAGCTCGGTGCCGGCGTTGGCCAGCCATCCGCGCTCGGCCAGGCGGGCGAGCTGGCGGCGCAGGATCTGGCGCGGGGAGGCGATGACCTCGGACCCGTCGAGCCACTCGACGTCGGCGAGGCACACCGCCGTCCCCTCCTGCCAGGGCACGAGGCGCAGCGTGTCGAGGTCGGGGCGCAGGAGCATGTCGCCGTAGCCGCGCTCCCACGAGGACATCTCGTAACCGTCGACGGTCGCCATGTCGACATCGACGGCGAGCAGGTAGTTACAGCTCTCGGCGCCGTGGTGGGCGACGACGTCGAGAAAGTGCGTGGCCATCAACCGCTTGCCCTGCAGGCGCCCCTGCATGTCGGTGAGCGCGAGCAGCACGGTGTCGACCGTCCCCTCGGCCACCGCCTGCTCCAGCTCGTCGAGCGTCACGGCCGTGAAGGTATACGCATCGCGCCATAAACGCTAGCTTTGCCAACCGATGCCCCGGCCCCGAGAGCTGCCGTCGCGCGCGCGCATCGTCATCGTCGGCGGCGGGGTCGGCGGCACTGCGATCGCCTACCACCTCGCGCAGCGCGGCGAACGCGACGTCGTGCTGCTCGACCGCAACGAGCTGACGAGCGGCTCGACGTTCCACTCCGCCGGCCTGGTCGGACAGCTGCGCGGCAGCGTGAGCCTGACGCGCCTGATGATGGACTCCGTGGAGCTCTACCGCACGCTCGACTGCGGCTGGGTGGAGTGCGGCGGGATCCGGCTCGCCGGCACCCCCGAACGCGAGCAGGAGGTCCTGCGCCAGGTGGCCTGGGCCAAGACGTTCGGACTGCCGCTGGCGCTGCTCGGCCCCGAGGAGGCGCGCGGGCTGTTCCCGCTTATGGTCACCGACGGCGTCCGCTGCGCCTCCTATCTGCCCACCGACGGCTACCTGGACCCCTCGCAGCTCACCTACGCGCTCGCGCAGGGCGCCCGCGACGGCGGGGCGCGCGTCTTCACCCACACGAGGGTCACGGGCATCGACGTCGCCGGCGGGCGGGTGCGCGGGGTGCAGACCGAGTGGGGCCCGATCGAGGCCGAGATCGTCGTCAACGCCGGCGGCATGTACGCCGCCGAGATCGGACGCCTCGCCGGCGTGCGCGTGCCGATCGTGCCCTTCGCGCACGAGTACCTCGTCACACAGCCGTTCCGTGAGCGCACGGGGCACCTCCCCACCCTGCGCGACCCCGACAACCTCATCTACTTCCGCGAGGAGGGCGCCGGCCTGGTGATGGGCGGCTACGAGCGCCACAGCGCGCCCTGGGCCCTGGACGAGCACGGCCTCGACCGCATCGCCCCCGATTTCAACGGGCGCCTGCTCGAGGAGGACTGGGAACGCTTCGAGGAGATCGCGGCGAACTCGCGCAAGCGCGTGCCGGTCATGCAGGACGTCAAGGTGACCCGTCTCATCAACGGGCCGGAGGGGTTCACGCCGGACAACGAGTTCTGCCTCGGCGAGAGCGAGGTCGGCGGCTTCTTCGTGGCGGCCGGCTTCTGCGCGCACGGCCTCGCCGGCGCGGGCGGCATCGGCCGGCTGATGGCCGAGTGGATCTGCGAGGGGGACACCGAGCTCGACGCGTGGGAGATGGACATCCGTCGCTTCGGCCCGCACTACCGCTCCCCGCGCTACACGCTGAAGCGCACGCGCGAGGTCTACGAGACCTACTACGACATCCGCTACCCGGGCCACGAGCGCGAGGCCGGCCGGCCGCTGCGCGTCTCCAGCGCGTACGAGTGGCACCACGCGCACGGCGCCGCGTTCGGCGAGAAGTCCGGCTGGGAGCGCGTCAACTGGTACGAGGCCAACGCGGCGGGCGGCGACGAGTCGCTGCGCCCGCACGGCTGGGCCGGGCGGCACTGGTCGCCGGCGATCGCCGCCGAGCACCGCGCGACGCGCGAGGCGGCCGGCCTGTACGACGAGTCCTCGTTCGCCAAGCTCGAGGTCTCCGGGCCCGGCGCCGCCGCGCTGCTCGAGCACCTGTGTGACAACAAGGTCGCCCGAGAGGTCGGCGCCATCACCTACACCCAGATGTGCAACCGCCGCGGCGGCATCGAGTGCGACTTCACCGTCACGCGCCTGGCCGAGCACTCGTTCGGCATCGTCACCGGCACCGCCTTCGGCCGCCACGACGCCGCCTGGATCGCGCGCCACCTGCCCGGCGACGGCTCGGTCCGTCTCGCCGACGTGACGGCGAGCTGGTCCTGCTTCGGGCTGTGGGGGCCGAGCGCGAAGGACATCCTGCGCCCGCTGACGCCCGACCCGCTCGACTTCGCGTACATGCACATGCGCGAGATCGCCGTCGGCGACGTGCCGGTGCGCGCGCTGCGAGTCACCTTCGTCGGTGAGCACGGATGGGAGCTGTACTGCCCGTCGGAATACGGGGCCGGGCTGTGGCGCACGCTGTGGGAGGCCGGGCAGCCGCATGGCCTCGTGGCCGGCGGCTATCGGGCGATCGACTCGCTGCGCCTCGAGAAGGGCTACCGCGTGTGGGCGGCCGACATCACGCCCGCGGAGACCCCCTACGAAGCGGGACTCGGATTCTGTGTCTCAGGGGAAAAGGACTTCCTCGGTCGCGCGGCCCTCGACGCCCCGCCGCGAGTTCGCCTGCGCTGTCTGGTCCTGGACGACCCGCGCGCGGTGGCGGTCGGTAATGAGCCCGTCCGCGCCGGCGAGCGCGTGCTCGGACGGGTGACGAGCGGCGGCTACGGATACACCGTGGAGCGTTCGATCGCCTACGCCTCCCTTTCCCCAGAGGTCGAGATCGAGACCCGCGTCGAGGTCGACCTGTTCGGGAATTGGGTCGGGGCGACGGTGACGCGCGAGCCGCTGTACGACCCGCGCTCGGAGCGCGTGCGGGCCGGCTGAGCGGTAGGGTCCCGTCGGTGTCGACGACCGCGCCGCTGCGCCTGTGGACGTTTCGCACGTCGCCGTTCGCCGGCAAGGTGCGCGCCGCGCTCGACGAGAAGGGCGTCCCGGTTGAGCTGCTCGAGATCCATCCGGCCCAGCGCCCGGCGCGCCTGCGCGAGCTCAACCCGCTCAACCGGGTGCCGGTGCTCGAGGTCGACGGCGCGGCGATGCGCGAGTCCTCGGTCATCCTCGAGTGGATCGAGGAGACCTACCCCGAGCCGCCGCTGTGGCCGGACGAGGCGACCGAGCGGGCCGAGGCCCGCGCGTGGGCGCGGTTCATCGACGACTCGCTGCTGGTCAACTTCTTCCTCGGGCTGCGCAAGCTCGCCTTCGGCCGCGACGAGGAGGATCCCGAGGACATCGTCGAGCGGCTGCATGCGCGCGTGCCGCGTCAGTGGCGCCGCCTGGAGACGGCGCTCGAGGCGCACGACGGTCCGTGGCTGATGGGCGAGCAGTTCACCTACGCCGACCTCACGGCGCTGCCGCTGGCCGTGCGCCTGCCCGACTGGGCGCCGCAGCTCATGCCCGACCCGCAGGAGTACCCGCTGTGCGGCGCGTGGCTGGCCGCGCTGCGCGAGCGCCCGAGCGCCGCGGCGATCGATGCCGCCGGAGAGCGCACGATCGAGGCGTAGCCGGTGGCTCGAACGGGACGCGCGCTCGGCTGCCTCCTCGTCGCCATCGCCGGCGCGCTGTCGCTCGTCCCGCCCGCCCTGTCGGGCACCGCCCTGCCTGCCGGTCCGGTCGGCACCTTCCAGACCGCCTCAGGCGACCATCCCACGGCCGTGGCCGTGGCCGGCCAGTACGCGTATGTGGTCACCTCCTGCGGAGCCCCGTGCTACGGCCCGCTCGACGTTCTCGACGTCGCCGACCCGGCCTCGCCGACGCTAGCCGGCACCACGCCCGTGTCCTGGGGCGCGGACGCGATTGCACTGCAGGGCGCGTACGCCTACGTCACCGGATACGAGGCCAATCCGAACTTCATGCGCATCGTCAGCGTCGCGCCCCCGTCGAACCTCGGCTCGGTGGCCGCCTTCACGTTGCCGAGCGACGCCCCGCTCGGGATCGCCGTCCGCGGCGGCTTCGCCTACATGCTCGACAACGGCGCCAATCGCCTCGACGTCATCGACGTCTCCGATCCCGGCCAGAGCGGCTTCTCGGTCACCGAGAACACCTCGCCGAACTCGCTGCCCGTGGTGGCCGAGCGCCGTCTCGGCGCCGGCCCCTCGCGCCTGGCGCTGCAGGGGGCGCGCGCGTACGTCGTCGACACCGTCGCCGACGAGGCGCAGGTGGTCTCGATCGCCGACCCGTCGCGGCCGCGGGTGATCGGCACCAGCGCCCCGCTCGGCCCTCGCGGCACGGGCGGCCTCGCCCAGTCGGACATCGCCGTGGCCGGCGCCTACGCCTACGTCGCCAACTTCGACGCCGACTCCCTGCAGGTGATCGACGTGGCCCACCCGCGTCGTCCGCTGCTCGTCGCGGCCGTGCCCGCCGGTTCGCAGCCCGACGCGATCGCACTGGCCGGCCACTTCGCCTTCGTGGCCGGCGCCGGATCGGACACCGTGGACGTCTACGACGTCGCCGACCCCCGGCGCCCGGTGCCGGTCGGCTCGCTCGCCTCGCCCGGCGAGCCCGATGCGATCGCGATCGCCGGCGGCAAGGCCTACGTGGCCGACTACGTGAGCGACACGCTGCAGATCTTCGACGTCAGCGGGATCGTCGGCGCCTAGGATCCACCCAGCCCGAGCAGCCGCACCGCGTTGTCCTTGAGGATGAGCGGGCGTACGTCCTCGGCGATGTCGAGCTTGGCGAAGTCGGCCAGCCAGCGGTCGGGCGTGATCATCGGGTAGTCCGAGCCGAACAGGACCTGCTCGCGCAGGAGCGTGTTCGCGTAGCGCACGAGCTGGGGCGGGAAGTACTTCGGCGACCAGCCGGAGAGGTCGATGCGCACCTGCGGCTTGTGCATGGCGATCGAGATCGCCTCGTCCTGCCACGGGAACGAGGGGTGGGCGAGCACGATCGGCAGCTCGGGGAAGTCGACGGCGACGTCGTCGACGTGCATCGGGTTGGAGTACTTCAGGCGGATGCCGCCGCCGCCGGGCAGGCGCGAGCCGATGCCGCTGTGGCCGGTGTGGAAGAGCGCCGGCAGCCCGGCCTCGGCGATCACCTCGTAGAGCGGGTAGGCGGCGCGATCGTTCGGGAAGAAGGCCTGCATGTTGGGGTGGAACTTGAAGCCCCGCACGCCGTGATCGGCGATCAGCCGCCGGGCCTGCTCCACCCCGGCCCGCCCGCGCGCCGGGTCGATGCTCGCGAACGGGATGAGCACGTCGGCGTTGGCGGCCGCCACCTCGGCGATCTCCTCGTTGGGCACTGGGGCGCGCCCGGTCTGCGATTCGGCGTCGACGCTGAACACGACGCAGGCCATGTTGCGCTCGCGGTAGTACTGGGCGACCGTGGTGACGTCCGGCGGGCGCTCGCCGCGGAAGTACTCCGACGCCGCGTCGCGCAACGCCGCCGGCAGCGGATCGTGACCGTCGATCGCCACCTCGGCGTGCACGTGGACGTCGATCGCCACCAGCGCGTCGACGTCGATCATGCCGCCGCCCCCCACACCTCGGCCGCCGTCTGCACGATGAGCGCGAGCTTGGCCACCTCCTCGTCGTAGCTGAGGGCGTTGCCCTCGACGGTCGAGGAGAAGCCGCACTGGGGTGAGAGGCACAACTGGTCGAGGTCGACGTAGCGCGCGGCCTCCTCGATGCGGCGCTTCAGCTCGTCGGCCTGCTCGAGCTCGCCGCGCTTGGTGGTGACGAGGCCGAGCACGACGACCTTGCCCTTCGGCACAAAGCGCAGCGGCTCGAAGCCGCCCGAGCGCGCGTCGTCCCACTCCATGAAGAAGCCGTCGACGTCGAGCTCGTTGAACAGCGCCTCGGCGACGAAGTCGTAGCCGCCCTCGGCCACCCACGAGGAGCGGAAGTTGCCGCGGCACATGTGCGTCGTCACGGCCATGCCCGGCGGGCGCGTGACGAGCGCCTCGTTGATGTGTCGGATGTAGGTCTCGTGCTGGTGCTCGGCGTCGCCGCCGATCTCGCGCACGTGCTCGCGCTGCTTGGGGTCGTTGAGGTAGGCGAGGCTCGTGTCGTCGAACTGCAGGTACGTACAGCCCTGGGCACCGAGACGGCGCACCTCCTCGGCGTAGGCGGCGGTCAGGTCGGCCCAGAAGGCGTCCATCTCCGCGTAGACGGTGGGGTCGATCGCGGCGCGCCCGCCGCGGTAGTGGACCATGCTCGGCGAGGGGATCGTCAGCTTCGGGGTGGCGGTGGACACGGTCGACTGCAGGAACGCGAAGTCCTCGCCGAAGATCGTCTCCGCGAGCCCGAGGCGGCCGTCGATCCGCATCGCCGCCGGTGTGAACTCGATGTCGCCCTCCGCGTTATGGAACTGGACCTTCAGATCGCCCGGCGCCTTGGACACGCCGCCGAGCTGGTAGATGAAGTCCATGTGCCACGACGCGCGGCGAAACTCGCCGTCGGTCGCTGAGCGCAGTCCGACCTGCTCCTGCATGCGCACGACGTCGCGGATCGCATCATCCTCGATCGCCCGCAGCTCGCCGGCGCCGAGGCGTCCGGCTGCGTGGTCCTCGCGCGCACGCAGCAGCGCGGGCGGGCGCAGCAGGCTGCCGACGTGGTCGGCACGGTACGGCGGTGTGACCCGGTCTGCCATCGTCACTGGCCTCCTTGTGGGGTGAGGGCGTCCGAAGGCGCCGCGATTGCTACGTTCCGGCGATGTCCACGCTCGATGGCGCCCCGCAGGGACTCGCACGCCCGAGCTACACGATCGCGCGGGTCGACCGCGGCGTGCGCCGCGAGATCGCGCGGCGCATCCGGCCCCACGGCCTGACCGTGCCGCAATACACGGCGCTGTCGATCCTGCTGCGCCGCAGCGGGCTGTCCAACGCGCAGCTGGCGCGCCGCACCCACGTGACGCCGCAGTCGATGAACGCGGTCATCTCCAGCCTCGAGGCCCACGGGCTGATCGAGCGCTCGCCCTCGACCGACCACGGGCGAATCCTGCGCGCGACCCTCACCGATGAGGGGCGACGGGTGCTCGCGGCCTGCGACGTGGCGGTCGGCGCGTTCGAGGACGAACTGCTCGCCGAGCTCTCGCCGCGCGAACGCGAGGCGTTCCTCGATGCGCTGCTCGTCTGCGCGCGGGCGCTCGAGTCCTCCGAGCACGGCTAGCCCTCCCCCGCGATGCGGGCGAGGCGCTCGGCGTATTCGTCGCGCAGGTGGCGCTTGTCGTACTTGCCGACGCCCGTCTTGGGCAGCTCGGGCACGAGCTCGAACACATCGGGCACCCACCAGCGCGCGACCCGGTCGGCGAGGAACGCGGCGAGCTCCTTGCCGCTGACGGCGGACCCGGGCACCGACACGACGAGCGCAGCCGGACGCTCGCCCCACTCCGGATCGGGGATCGCGATCACGACGGCCTCGGCCACCGCGGGATGCGCGACCAGCGCGCGCTCGAGCTCGGCCGAGCTGATCCACTCGCCGCCGGACTTGACGAGGTCCTTCTCGCGGTCGACGATCTCCACCGCCCCGTCGGGACGGATGCGCGCGATGTCGCCCGTGCGAAACCAGCCATCGGCCGTGAAGCGCGTCGCGTTGGCGTCGTCCTCGGGGCGCAGGTAGGCGCGGGCCACCCACGGTCCGCGGGCCTGCAGCTCGCCGACGGCGACGCCATCCCAGGGGGCGTAGCCGCCCTCGCGCGCGGCGAGACGCAGCTCGACGGCCGGGACGGCGGGCCCCCAGCGATCGTCCTCGTGGCCGGCGCGCAGCACGGTCCCCGAGCCCGACGGCGACATCTCCGTCGCCCCCCAGCCATGGAAGATGTCGATGCCCCGCTCGAGGTAGCGCGCCGCGACCGGCTCGGAGATCTCGGCGCCGCCGACGAGGATGCGCCGCAGCGAGGAGAGGTCGTGCTCGCCCGCGTCGAGCTGCTCGAGCATGCGGATCCACAGCGTCGGGATGCCCGCGGCGACGGTCACGCGCTCGCGCTCGATGAGGCGCGCGGTGTGCTCAGGAGTCGTGTCGCGCCCGGCCAGGACGAGCGCCGCTCCGGCGAGCGCGCTCGTGAACGGCAGCCCCCAGCAGTTGACGTGGAACATCGGCGTGAGCGGCAGCACCACGTCGCGCCGCGAGACGCCGTGGGAGTCGATCCCCAGCGCGGCGAGCGAGTGCAGCACGATCGAGCGATGCGAGTACACGACGGCCTTCGGACGGCCGGTCGTCCCGCTCGTGAAGCAGATCGACGCCGCGTCCCCCTCGGCCGCTGCGGGCAGCTCCTCGGGCTCGCGCGGCGCGGCGGCGCCGAGCAGCTCCTCATAGCGCGGGCAGTCGTCGAAGGTCGGGTCGGCGGGCTCGCCGTCCTCCATCACGACGAGCAGGCGGACGTCGAGCGCCTCGCGGATCGGCGCGAGCAGCGCGGTGAGCGAGGCGTCGACGAACAGCACCTCGTCGCGCGCATGCCCGACCACGTAGGCGATGTCGTCGGCGAACAGCCGCAGGTTGACGGTGTGCAGCACGCGTCCGCTGCACGGCACGCCGAGGTACAGCTCGAGGTGGCGCTGGCTGTTCCAGGCGAATGTGCCCACGCTCGCGTCCGGCGCGACGCCGAGCGCATCGAGCGCGTGCGTCAGACGCAGCGCGCGGTGCGCGACCTCGCCCCACGTGCTGCGGCGCTCACCGGCCGGCTCGATCGACACCACCGGCACGTCGCGGCCGACCTGGGTCGCGCGACGCAGGATCAGGTCGATCGTCAGGGGGACGTCCTGCATCAATCCCTGCACCACCGCGCTCCTCCTCCTCGAACATCAGTCTAACTGATACTACCTGTCTCCCCGCCGCCGCTCACATCAGGCGCTCGGCCTCGATGCCGTGTACGCGCAGCGCCGCCTCGATCTGGTGGCTGACGAGCTCGATGACAGCCACGCGCGCGTAGCGCTTGGACTCGGCCGGGACGACGTGCCAGCGCCCGTCCTCGTGATCGGTGCGCCCCAGCATCTCCTCGATCGCCTCGGCGTAGTCCGCGCGGCGATTGCGGTTACGCCAATCCTCGTCGGTCAGCTTCCATCGCTTGAGCGGGTCGCGCTCGCGGGCCCGGAACCGGTGCAGCTGCTCGGACTCGCTGATGTGCAGGAAGACCTTCACGAACCACATGCCCTCCGCGGCCACCAGCCGCTCGAACTCGACGATCTCGCCGTAGGCGCGCTCGAGCTCGGCCGGCGTGGCGAGCGCCTCGACCCGCTCGACGAGCACACGCCCATACCAGGTGCGGTCGAACACGGCCATCCCTCCCCACCCCGGCAGCGCGGGCCAGAAGCGCCACAGGAAGTGGTGGCGCCGGGCCACCGCGTCGGGCGCGGCGAACTCGACGACGCGCACGTGGCGGGGATCGAGCGGCGCGACGAGGCGCTTGATGGCGCCCCCCTTCCCCGAGGCGTCCCAGCCCTCGAAGAGCACGGTCAGCGGCGGCCCGAGCGCGCCATCGCCGAGCAGGCCGGCGTGCTGCAGGCGCAGGCCGAGCAGGCGGCGCTGGGCGGCGACGAGGCGCTCCTCGGCCTCGGCGGGGTCGTAGTTGCGCGTCAGGTCGACGTCGTCGAGGCGGCCCATCACCCGCGATGTTCCCACCCGGCGCGCCGCCGGCGCGCCGCCGGCGTTCACGAGCGCGACATCGAGGCTGCCGCCGCGCGCACCGGCCGGCGCACCTCCGCGAGCCAGAGGGCGAGTCCGAGCAGTCCGAGGGCGCCCCCGACTGCGCACACGGCCGTCCAGCCCTCGCGGCTGTAGACGATCGCCGCGAGCGCCGACCCGGCCGCGCCACCGGCGAAGTAGCAGGTCATGTAGATCGTCGTGATGCGGCTGCGCGAGTGCGGCCGCAGCTCGTAGATGTCGCTCTGGTTGAGGATGTGCGTGCCCTGGACGGCGAGATCGAGGACGATCACGCCGGCCACGAACGCGGCGAGGTGCGTCCCGCCCCAGGCGAGCAGCGCGAACGAGGCCGCCATCAGCACGAGCAGCGCGCCACGGGAGGCCTGCGTGTACCCGGCATCGGCGAGCCGACCGGCGAACGTGGCCATCAGCGCACCGGCGACGCCGACCAGGCCGAACAGGCCGATCACCCCCTCGCCGTAGTGGTAGGGCGCGCCGGCGAGCACGAAGGCGGCCGAGGTCCAGAACACGCTGAAGCAGGCGAAGCCGATCGCCCCGAGCGCGCCCCGGCGCAGGACGAGCGGCTCTTCGCGCGCGATGCGCACCACCGACGCGAGCAAGGCGCGGTAGCCGAGTTCGACGCGCGGTGGCACCTCCGGCAGCTCACGCCACAGCACGGCGGCGAGCGCGACCATCATCGCCGCGGCGATGAAGTACACCGCGCGCCATCCGGCGGCGGCGGCGAGCAGGCCGCTCGCGGTCCGTGCGAGCAGGATGCCGATGAGCAGGCCGCTCATCACGGTGCCCACGACGCGTCCCCGTTCGGGCTCGGCGGCGAGCGTCGCGGCGAACGGAACGATGATCTGCGCCACCACCGACGTGAGCCCGACGCAGGCGAGCGCGATCGCCAGCGCGGCGAGCGACGGGGCGGCGCCGGCCGCGATCAGCCCGATCGTGGTGACGCCGAGCATGACGGCGAACAGGTGCCGGCGCTCGCGCAGATCACCGAGCGGTACGAGCAGCACCAGTCCGGCGGCGTAGCCGAGCTGCGTCGCGGTCACGAGCAGGCCGACGGCCGCGGTCGAGACGCTCAGCGTCCCGGCGATCGTGTGCAGCAGCGGCTGCGCGTAGTAGAGGTTGGCCACCACGAGCCCGCACGCGGCCGCCAGCAGGACCGTGAGGCGGCGATCGATCCCGGCGCCTTCAGTGGCCACGGAGCCCTCGGTTTCGGTGGCGATGTCGCCCATCTTCCCCCAGGATTGCGCATCGCCGGCGGGCTTCCCGTGTCCAGGTTCCGTCGAGGACCGCAACATCGGGGCCGGCAACGCGTTACAATCGCTGTGTGCGGCCCTATGCGGCCGTGCACGTGGGACTGCAATCCCAGGCACTGCCCCCGGGCAGGTTGGCACGAAGCGGTTGCAGACCTACGCATATCTCGCTGCCGGTCGCACCGTTATGACGCCTTTCCGTTTGCGTTTTGCAAGGACGGGAAGGGCATCGGGCGTCCGCGCTGAACATCCCTTATCGGGCGTCGGTGGTCGGCGGACCACCGTCAACCATAGCAACGCTACGCGAACTGGTTGACAACGCAACTATCCGGACGTATAATTCCGACTACAAGAATCGGATTGAAGGACGATATGTCAGACGTGATGACCCTCACCCCCCCAGAATTTGAGAGCGACGAGCTGGTCGACGAGGCGCCGACCGTGGCGATCGTCGAGTTCGACGCGCCCGACGAGGCCGACGAGCCCGCCGCCGAGGAGGAGACGGCGACCGCGCCCGTCGCCCCGACGCGCATCCACGAGGTTGTCGCGGACAGCTTCATTCCGGAGTCGGTCGACCAGTTGCTCGCCCACTCGCGGCGCTACCCGCTGCTCACCCCGGCCCAGGAGATCGAACTGGCCCAGCGCATCGAGCGCGGCGACCTCCACGCCAAGGAGCTGATGATCAACTCCAACCTGCGCCTGGTCGCGTCCAACGCACGGCGCTACCAGAACCAGGGCCTGCCGCTGTCCGACCTCGTGCAGGAGGGCATGCTCGGGCTCATCCGCGCGAGCGAGAAGTTCGACTGGCGCAAGGGATTTCGCTTCTCGACCTACGCGACGCTGTGGATCCGCCAGGCGATCCAGCGCGGGCTGGAGAACTCCGGGCGCACGATCCGCCTTCCCGTCCATGTCGCTCAGCGGTCGCGGAAGGTCGGGCGCATCGAGCGCGAGCTGACCGTGCGCCTCGGCCGTGAGCCCACGATCGAGGAGGTCGCCGCCGAGGCCCAGCTGCCGGTCGAGCAGGTCGAGGAGGTCCGCGACCAGCGAGCCGCCCTCGTCAGCCTTGACCAGCACGTCGGCGAGGACGCCGATACGGCGCTCGGCGACCTGCTGCCCTCCGACGACGAGGCTCCCGACGACACCGCGTGGGTGAACGAGCGCGAGCGCATCGTGCACGAGGCCATCGCCCAGCTGCCGGACACCGAGCGCACGGTGATCACGCTGCGCTTCGGCACCGGTCGCGAGGAGCCCCAGACGCTCACCGCGATCGGCAAGCGGCTGGGCTTCTCCGCGGAGCGGGCCTCCCAGCTCGAGCAGCGCGCGCTCAAGAAGCTCGCCGAGTCGACCGACCTGGCCGCCTTGCGCGAAGCCGCCTAGCTCCGCTACGTTCCCCGCGATCTCTCCCCTCGGTCACCCGACCGAGGGGGCCGGCCGAAGGGAGTCGATGTGAGCAGTTCGCTGTGGGACCGGATCGTCAACGCCACGATCTACGTCGGTGAGCGGATCCTCGCCCCGCTCGAGCGCTGGATCGGTCGGCGCTCGCTCGTGGGCGACGCGACGTTCCTGCCGAACGAGCGCTTCGCGTGGATCGAGGACGTCGAGCGCGACTGGACGGTCATTCGCGATGAGCTGGCGGCGTTGCTCGACGATCGCGACGCGCTGCCCAACTTCCAGGACATCTCGCGCGATCAGGTCTACATCACGCAGGACGACCGCTGGAAGACCGTCTTCCTGTTCGGCTATGGCTTTCGATCGGAGCTGACGACGGAGCTGTGCCCGCGCACGACCGAGCTGCTGGAGCGCATCCCGGGCATGACGACGGCGATGTTCTCGATCCTCTCCGCGCGCAAGCACATCGAGCCCCACCGCGGACCGTACAAGGGCGTGCTGCGCTACCACCTCGGGCTGATCGTGCCCCGCGACAAGGAGAGCTGCCGGATCCGCGTCGGCGACGACATCCGCCACTGGGACGAGGGCAAGAGCCTCATGTTCGACGACACCTACGATCACGAGGTCTGGAACGACACCGACGACCTGCGGGTCGTGCTCTTCGTCGACGTCATCCGCCCGCTGCCGTTCCCGGAGTCGCTCATCAATCGCGCGATCCTCTGGGGAATCGGCTGGTCACCGTTCGTACAGGACGCCAAGCGCAACCAGGAGGCCTGGGAGCGCGGCTACCGGGAGTACCAGCGGGCCCGCGAGGCAGCCACGACGCCGAGCGGCCGCTTCCAGCAGAACGGCGCGAGCGACGCGCGCTCCGTTGCCTCTCCGTGAAGCCCTGTCACCCGGCCCGCTACGCCGGTTCGGTGTGCACGATCACCTCGAAGATGCGCGGGTTCTCCTCGCGCACGCGCCGCTCCACGAGCGACGCGAGGTCGTGCGCCGCGACGAGGGTCGTCTGCGGCGGTAGTGCGAGCGTCAGGTAGGCGAGCAGACCCTGCTCGGTGGCCCGGAAGCGCAGCTCGCGCGGCTCGCTTCCGGTCATCTCGCGCACGAGCTCGCGAAGGCGCTGGTCCTCCTCGTGGACGCGCCCGTCGACCACCGGCAGGCCCGCGCCCTCCTCGCTGAGCGGCTCGATGTGGCTCAGCACGCGCAAGGCGCTCGGAACGGCCTCGCGGATCGCCCGCTCGACGTCGTCGGCGATCGCGTGGGCGGCGTCGAGAGTGAGGCCACCGGGAACCTTCAGATGGAGGCTGAACTCGGTGCCCTCCCCCACCCGCAGCGCGGACACGTTGTGGATCTCGCGCACCTCCGGCACGCTCAGCGCCGCGGCGGTCGCGCGCTGGCGCAACGGACCGAGCACATCGCCCTCGGGCTCGACGTGGACGACGACGTCGCTCCCGGGCAGCTCGTCCTCGATCGCCTCCTCGATCGCGCTCGCGACCGCGTGGCCGTGCGCAACGCCGGCGTCGGCCGGCACGCCGACGACGACGTCGGCGAAGTGGCGCCCGCCGGCCTCGCGGATGCGCAGCCGCCGCAGCGAGGCGCCGACGTCGAGGGACTCGATCGCGCCCCGGGCGAGATCCTCGGCGCCGCCCGGCGCGGTGTCCATGAGGACGGCGACGTTCGTCCGCATCAGGCGCCCGGCGGAGATGAGCACGAGCACGGCGACGAACAGCGCCGCGATCGCGTCGGCGCCCGGGTATCCGGCGCGCACGAGCAGCAGCCCGATGAGCACCGCGGTCGAGCCGAGCATGTCGAGCGCGAAGTGCAGCGCGTTCGCCCCCAGCGCGACGCTGCCGTGGCGTCGCGCCCCCCGCCGCGACGCCACGGTGCGCAGTGCGTCGATGGCGATGACCGCGACCACGAGCGCGATCGCGTACCAGTGGGCGTCGACCTCGTCGGTGCCGTTGACCAGGCGAACGATCGACTCGTAGGCGATCACCAGGCTGGCCAGCACGAGCACCGCGCCCTCGCCGAGCGCGGACAGGTGCTCGGCCTTGCGGTGGCCGTACGGGTGCCCCTCGTCGGCCGGGCGCACGGCGACGCCGACGGCGAAGAACGTGAGCAGCGCGGCGACGACGTCGGTGCCGGAATGAATCGCCTCGGCGACGAGGCCCAGGCTGTGCGAGAGCAGGCCGACGATCAGCTTGATCGCCACGAGCGCGAGCGCGGCGACGACCGAGACGAGCGCGGTGCGCTGAGCGGGACCGAGGCGAGGCATCGCGTGAGCGAGCGTATCCGGCCCGCGGGTGGGCGAGCCGCCGCGAGCCTAGATGCTGGTCAGGTTCGCCAGGCCGGTGCCCTGCAGCAGCGCGTTCGCCTTCGCGTTCAGAATCGTGAACTCGCCGGTCAGGATGAGCAGTCCCATGGCGACGAGCACGCCGCCGCCGGCGGCGATGATGAGCGGGAAGTGGCGCTTGACGTGCGTGAACGCGGTCGTCATGCGCTCGAAGGCCAGTGCGGTCGCGAGGAAGGGGATCGCCAGGCCGGCGGAGTAGAACGCGAGCAGGAGGGCGCCGTGAGCCGCCGAGCTCGAGATCGCGGCGGCACTGAGGATCGAGGTGAGCGTCGGGCCGACGCAGGGCGTCCAGGCGAGCGCGAATGCGGCCCCGGCGAGAAGCGGACCACCCTTACCCGCCGTGCGCATCAGGCCGTCGACGTGCCACTCGCGGTTGAGGCGCCCGACGAACGGGCTGAGCATGAACACCAGCCCGAGGGCGATGATCACGATCGCGCCGAGGCGCTCGAGCATCACGCGGTGGTCGCTCAGCGTCGCGCCGATCGCCGTCGCGCCGAGCCCCAGCAGGATGAAGATCGTCGAGAAGCTCGCGGTGAACGCGAGGCTCGGAAGGAGCACACGGCGCACCCCGGCCCCTTGCAGGTCGGCCGGCGCCACGCCCACGACGGTCGACAGGTACCCCGGCACGAGCGGGAGCACGCAGGGCGACAGGAACGAGACGAGCCCGGCGGCGACCGCGGCGAAGATCCCCACGCCGGTGGCGGGATCGGCCACGCTCGCCGTGGCGACGATCAGGTGGGTCGGGTGCATCGGCGCCCCCAAGGATCGCAGAGCCTGCGCCGGATTTCCGCCCACCGCCGCGCCGCCGTCCGCGGACGGGTCCCCACGGCCAGGGAGCTACGCGGCGGCAACCGCCTCTCGGGGCACGGCGGCCTGGTCGGGGACGGCGCTGAAGCTGTACCCCAACCTGAACTGCGTATGGATGTACTGCCACTCGGGTGACGCGACCTCGAGCTTCTGTCGAATCTTTCGGATGAACACGTCGACCGATCGGTCGCCGCGATTCATCGGGTAGCCCCACAGGCTCTCGTAGATGAATCCGCGCTCCAGGGCGCATCCCTCGTGCGATGCGAGCAGCTCGATCACCTCGAACTCGCGACGGGTGAGCTTGACGTCCCGCCCGCGCGCGAAGACCTGGTACACGCTGGCTTGGATCTCCAATTCGCCGGCCACGATCGGATCACGATCCGCCTCGTCGATGCGGCGCTGGTGGCGAAGGACGGCATCCACGCGAGCGATCAGCTCGTCCGGATGGCAGGGCTTGGCGAGCCAGTCGTCGGCGCCGAGCCGCAGGGCGCGCACGCGGTGGGCGACCGTCGAGCCGCGGGTGCAGACGACGATGGCGACGCTCGGGCTGAGGGAGGACACCTGCTCGAGCCATTCCCAGAAGCGGTCGCCGAGGACGGCGCGATCGACGATCACCGCGTTGAGGTTCAGCGCTTCGATCAGCTCGAGCGACGGCGGCGACGAGAGCACCTCGTGCTCCCAGTCCGAGGGGTCCAGGCGCTTCGCCAGCACCGCGAGGAAGCCCGAATCTCGGTCGACCACCGCGACCCGTGGCGGTGGGCCCGCGAGTGCCGCGACCCGTCCACCGATCGCGACCACCGGCGTCGCGCTGATCGCTGATCGGTCCGCGTCTTGGCGGCGGAGAGCGGGACCGAGGGGCGTAGGCGAATTGCTCATAATTTAGATCGACAATTGTATGAATACGCGGAAAAGGGGGGTTACCATCTTGTGAACGGCGGTTTGACCGCACTTCGGCGCCCGACCGCCGTGCGGCGGCGGTCACGGTGGACAGACCCCGGCGGCGAGTGGCGCTACGCCGGCCGGGACTCGCCGAGCGCATCACGGAGCTCGGAGAGCTCTCGCTCGAGGCGATCGACGCGGGCGCTCAGCTCGGCGAGCGAGCTGCTGCCGTCGCCGGCGTCCGGTCCGGCCCGCCCCACCTCGCCGCCCTCCCGCGAGAGCGCCGAATCCGGCTCGGGCGACGCCCCGACCGGCCCCGCTGACGCCCCGGTCGCCGCGGCCGTCTCGTCGTCGGAGTCCTCGGCGAGCAGCTGCTCGTAGCGCTCCTCCTTCTGACCGGGGCGGCGCACCAGCTGCCGGACGAGCTCGCGGTCGATGAGCCGCCGCAGCGTTCCGTCGACCTCGTCGAGATCGGCGAAGGCGTGCATGCGCTCGGTGCGCTGCTTGAGCTCACCGGGCGTCTGCGGCCCGCGGAGCATCAGTACGCACATGATCGCCTGCTCGCCGTCGTCCATCGGCAGGCGCTCGGCGAGCAGGTGGCGAAACTTGGCCGCGCGACTGCCGGCGCCGCTGGCCAGGCGCGCGAGGCCTCGCCGCTGCAGACGAGTCGTGGCGTCGCGGACGACGTCCTCGTCGTAGCTGACGACCGGGTCGCGGTTGGTCGACTGGTTGCAGGCGAGCCGGAGCGCGTTCAGCGAGAGCGGATATGCGTCGGGCGTCGTACGCTGCTTCTCCATCAGGCAGCCGAGCACGCGGATCTCGGTCGGTCGCAGGTCCATCGCGCCACAGGGTACGGCCCGGGCGGCGTCGCTGCCCGGACGGCCCACCGGGCGTTCACTACAGTGCATTCGTGGTCAACGACAGGCTGCTGCTCCGATGAGCTTCCAACACGGCGAGGGTCGCGGCGGCGGTCCGGGGGGGCGCCGCAGCCGCGAGCTGCGACCCGAGGACATCCCCAGTACGCCGGTGTCCCTGCGCCGCGTCGGGCGGCTGTTCACGCCGTACCGCCTGCGCCTGGCCTGGCTGCTAAGCCTGATCGTGTTCTCGGCGGTACTCGGGGTGATCAGCCCGTTCCTGCTGCGCGACATCATCGATAAGGCGTACCCCGAGCGCAACACGACGCTGCTCATCCAGCTCGTCGCCGGCATGATCGCGATCTCGATCCTCAGCGGCGCCATCGGCGTCGCGCAGACGTGGGCGTCGAACGTCGTGGGCCAGCAGGTCATGCACGACCTGCGCGCCTCGGTGTACGCGCACCTGCAGCGGATGTCGCTCGCCTTCTTCACCCGCACCCGCACGGGCGAGGTGCAGTCGCGGATCGCAAACGACATCGGCGGCATCGACGATGTGGTCACGAGCACGGCGACCTCGATCGCCCAGAACGTCACCACGGTGGTGGCCACCGTGGTGGCGATGTTCCTGCTCAGCCCGCTGCTGGCCGGATTCTCGCTCTGCCTGCTGCCGTTCTTCGTCTGGCTGACGCGCCGCGTCGGCGAGCAGCGCCGGCGGATCACCGCGGTACGCCAGAGCCGGCTGGCCGACATGTCCACGCTGGTGGCGGAGTCCCTGTCGGTCTCGGGGATCCTGCTCGGCAAGACGATGGGCCGCAGCTCAGAGCTCGTGGGCCGCTTCCGGCGCGAGTCCTCCGAGCTCGCCGACATCGAGGTGCACAGCCGCATGGCCGGGCGCTGGCGGATGGCCTCGGTGCAGATGACGTTCGCGATCATGCCGGCGCTCATCTACCTGTTCGCCGGCGAGAGCTTCGCCCACGACTGGAAGGCGATCACGATCGGCACCGTCGTCGCCTTCACCCAGCTGCAGACGCGACTGCTGTTCCCGTCGCAGTCGCTGCTCTCCACCGGACTCGACGTGCAGACCTCGCTCGCGCTGTTCGGGCGCATCTTCGAGTACCTCGACCTGCCCGTCGACATCGAGGAGCACCCGGACGCCAAGCCGTTCGAATGCCTGCGCGGCGACGTGGCGATCGAGGATGTCTGGTTTCGCTACGAGCGAAACGGGTCGTGGACCCTCCAGGACGTCAGCGCGAACATCCCGGCCGGCAGCACCACGGCGATCGTCGGCGAGACCGGCTCGGGCAAGACGACCATGGCCTACCTGGTCGCGCGCCTGTACGAGCCCGAGCGGGGGCGGGTGACGATCGACGGAACCGACATCCGCGACGTCACGCTCGAGTCGCTCGCCGCCACGGTCGGGCTGGTGTCCCAGGAGACCTACCTGTTCCATTCGAGCATCCGCGAGAACCTCCAGTTCGCACGGCCCGACGCGAGCGAGGAGGAGATCGTGGAGGCGGCCAAGGCGGCTCAGATCCACGATCTCATCGCCTCGCTGCCCGACGGCTACGACACCATCGTCGGCGAGCGCGGCTACCGCTTCTCCGGGGGTGAGAAGCAGCGGATCGCGATCGCGCGCACGGTCCTGCGCAACCCGCCGGTGCTCGTCCTCGACGAGGCGACGAGCGCCCTGGACACCGAGACCGAGCGGCAGGTCCAGGCCGCGCTGGATGACCTTGCCCGCGGGCGCACCACGATCGCGATCGCCCACCGCCTCTCCACGGTCCGCGACGCCGATCAGATCCTCGTCCTCGACCACGGGCGCATCGTCGAGCGCGGCACGCACGAGGAGCTGATCGAGCTCGGCGGCCGCTACGCGACCCTGGCCAGCGGCGCGCTGCTCGACGCCGAGCTGCCGGCCGACGCCGGCGGGCTGCTGACGTAGCGCCGCCCACGCCCCCGTCCCGGCGCGGTACCGCTGCGCCGCGGGCGGCGCCTCCACAGACGAAAAGGGGCGGCCGGGCCACCACGGCCCGACCGCCCCTTTCACGTGGTGTGGCGATCCGTCAGTAGCCGGTCGGCTTGCCCGTCGTCGGATCGAGGATCAGCCTCGGGTTCGTGGGCCCGAGGAAGCTGAAGAGGCCGGCGAGGTCGAACGGGATGTGCTCCTGACGATCGGTGCTGGCCAGGATCTGATCGGCGGATCCGGGGATCGCCGGCAGGCGCCAGTTGTACTCGATCAGGTTGACGATCGAGGACATGTCGGTCAGGTTGTGATCGACCGCGTTGTAGCGGGCGAACGGTGAGATCACCAGCAGCGGCAGGCGCGGACCGAAGCCGCAGCGCCCCTGCTCGCCGGCGAGCGGCGCCGTCGTCTGCGGGCTCGGCCCGCACTGGCCGGACGTCGGCCCCGTCGTCTTCGTGTTCGTCAGGTTGTCCGCGACCGACAACGACGGATTCTGGACGCCGCTGTAGACGTGGTCGTAGAAGCCATCGGAGTCGTCGTAGGTGATGATCACCGCGGTATGCGCCCAGTCGGGCGTGTGCTCGAGCGCGTTGATCTCCTTCGTCACGAACGCCTGCTCGTCGGCCGGCTCGGAGTACGCGGCGTGGCCGTCCTCGTAGCCGGGGGCCTTGAGGAAGCTCACCGCGGGCAGCGCCGACGGCGGCAGCTGGCGACTGCCGATCGCGGCCACGAGCTGGTCGAAGTCGCTCGTGTCGTACTGGTGGTTGGGCGTGTCGAACTGCGGCACGCCGTTGACGTAGCTCTGCGTGTCGGTGCCGATCTCCTCCAGGCCGGCGAGGGTGTCCTGCCCGGTGCCGTTGGTCGGGATCGTCAGGTGGTGCGGATTGGCCGTCGAGGCGTAGAACTGGAACGGCTCGTGGTGCGGGATGTAGTCGTCCTTGTAGCCCCACTGGCCGGTGCCGCCGAGCGCCACGCCGACCGGGTGCACCGCGTCGCACAGGCCCTGGTTGGAGGAGTGCGGAACGGCGCTCTGGAATCCGGCCGTCTTGAACTCGTCGGGGATGAACGTGCTCGTCGCCTGACCGCTGTGGCCGGTGGCCGCGAGCGCGTCGCCGTAGCTCTCCGTCGGGCGGAAGCCGCCCTCGAACCAGCCCCAGGAAAGGCCGGCGGCGTTGAGCTCATCGCCGATGTTCGTACCCGACATGGCGACCGCGTCGCGCGTCGAGCAGTCGTCCCAGTACGGCTGCGCGTCGCTGGTGAGCGAGTAGCCGCCGGTGCCGTCGGGCGTGATGTCGCCGTCCGGGGAGGTCGGCGTCGAGATCGACGGGCTGTTGGCCTCGTGGGTCGTGTCGACGCCGCCGGTATCACCGGAGACGAGATTGATGGCGCCCGGCGCCGACGGACCGTACGTCGTCGCGAAGTAGTTGTCGCTCATCGCGTAGTGCTGCGCGTAGTTCCACATGGCCGTGACGGTGTTGCCGTCGTAGTAGTCCATGTCGGTGTCCGGGTTGCAGGGCGTGCCGAACGGCGACGTGCCGGTCGCGGTGCCAACGCTTTGCACGAACAGATCCATCGCGCCGCCGTCGAACGCCTTCTGCTCGTCGCTGTAATCGTGGTCCTGGTCGCAGACGAGCTGGCCGCCCGCATCGCCGGCGAGGCCCGTGGCGTTGCTGTCCAGGCGCTGGGGAAGGCTGAGGTTCGGGTTGCTCGTCAGCAGGTTCGTGCTGTGGCGCAGGGCCGGCGGCAGCTGGAAGCTCGTCGCCGGCGGCAGGCCGTCGACGGCGGGCGTGAACGGCGAGGCGTGAAACGGCTGCCCGTCGGTGTTCGCTGCGTTCGGATACGTGCCGAAGTAGTGGTCGAAGGACACGTTCTCCTGGAAGATGATCACGATGTGCCGAATCGGCGTGGTCGTCGTGGGGTATCGGTGCAGGTCGGCGGTCCTGGCGATCGGTGGGGCCCCGTGGGGACTCCCCGCTTCCGCCGCCTGGGCGACGAGGACACTTCCGCCAATCGCGGCCGCCGCCGCGAGAAGCGAGGACACGGTACGCAACCGCGACATCGACGTTCCTCCAGTTCCGAAAGGGACACGTTTCCGCGCTGGCTCATCGCCCGCGCGCAGTCCAACTGTCTACGGTCGTGCTGGAGCGATCGTTGCCTGGATGTGATCGGGATGTTGTCTTTCTGTCACCGGGGCGCCGCCAACGATGAGACGGCGAAGAAGCTCCCCGGTACACGCATCATGCACGTAAGGTGTAGACTGCGTGTATGCCTCGGGTGCGAACCAACATCGAGATCGAGGACGTCTATGTCCAGGCGATCATGGACCGCTACGGCGTCCGCACGAAAACCGAGGCGGTCGAGCTCGCGCTTCGGCATCTCGCCGGCCAGCCAATGACGCGCGAGGAAGCGCTGAGCATGCGCGGCGTGCGCGCACTCGGAGAGATCCCGCCCGACACGGCCCCTCGCGGCGTTGCGTGATCCTCGCTGACACGTCAGCGTGGGTCGAATATGACCGGGCGACGCGCAGCCCTGTCGACGAACGGGTCGCCGAGCTGATCGCCGCGGACGGGCGGCTGATGGTCACCGAGCCGGTCGTGATGGAGGTGCTCGCCGGCGCACGCGATGACGCGCGTGAGAACGACCTGCGCCGTCTTCTGCTCCGGATGGGCTTGCTGGCATTCGACGCGACGACGGACTTCGACGCAGCAACCCGGATCTATCGACGCTGCCGCCGATCTGGAATCACTCCTCGTGGAATGATCGATTGCATGATCGCGGCGGTCGCGTGGCGCCACCACGCGACCCTGCTCTGCCGCGATGCCGACCTCAACCGCGTGGCGAACGTGATCGGCATCGATTTGGACGGAGCGTCGACTCGCGCGTAGTCGCCCGGTCGCCGAGGGTCCTCTCCTCGCCTGCTACGCCCCGACGCTGCCCTACCTCGTCAAGGCGATCGAGCACGCGCTCCCTGCCGCACTCGATTAACAGATCGAGGACGCGCCGCCGCGAGCACGGCGCACCGCGCGCAGCGGACTTCGGCGGGAGCCGCGCGCGGTGACCTGTGGCATCCGGGGTGTTCGAGCCGGCTGGTTACGTCACGGGACGATCTCCGGCGGTTGCTGGTATGGACCTTGGCCGGCCTGCGCGGAGGCGATCGCCGCCGCGGCGTCGGCTGGGGTCAGGAACCCGGCTGCCACCTCGGCGTTCGCTGCGGCCGTGTACCTCGAGACGTAGTCCGACAGCGTGGGGTAGAGCGACTGCAGCGTCGAGTTGCCCAGGTTGGTGAAGTAACCGGACAGCAGGCACAAGCCGAGGCTTCGCACCGTGGAGTTGGTGATCCCACCGGTGCTCAGCGTCGTCAGGGCCGACTCGAGCTCGCTCACGAGCGCGATCGGGTTGAGCTCGCTCAGCGTCCCACTCGACACGTTGATCGTCGAGTAGTCCTCCGTCGGGACCTGAGCCTCCGGCATCTGGATCCCACCGCCGGCGATGCCGTACTTGTTGGTGTTCGGGATGTAATACAGACCGAACAGGGACGTCGCGGAAAGCGGCACCGACTCATGCGGCGCCGGCACGCCGTTCACCAGCCAGTTCTGCAGGTCCGCGAGCTCGGCATCCTCGACCTCGAATAGCGGCATGTTGTTGGTCTGGTTGACGCCATCCAGCGCTGTCCCGGTGCCCTCGATCGGCGTGCCGAATACGCAGGCCGGCACCGGAACGGACGGACTGTCACGGTTGATCGTCTCGATCTCGTACGCGGCCTCGTGTGCGTCGATGTGTGAGGCGCCGGCGAGCTCCCAAGTGCGCAGGTGGGCGTTATCGGGCTGCCTGGCGGCGGCCGCGTCCAGCTCCACGACGTCGCCCTGTGTGTAGAACTGAATCGTCGGCACGGAGCTATCCGTACGAATGTGCGCCCCGAACGGGCTCACGGCAATCAGCCCGTTGCCCAGCGGCGCCGCGTCGACGGCACGACCGACGGTCATGAAGGCATCGAACGCATGCGTGTCCGGCTGAATCGCGTTCTCGTAGGTATCGAGGCGAAACGCCGACTCCGAGTCGCCCGCGGCGATCACATGCCTGACCGTCAACCCGCCAAGCAACGTCGCGCTGTCATCCCTCGCCGCCTCGGCGGCCTGCGTGAAGATGTCGTACGACTGCAGGTCGCTACTGTCACCCAGCGACCCATAACGCACCGGATCCCACGTCTTGAGGTCGTTCATCCCGGCGTTCTGCGGCGTCACGCCGATATACGCATACCCATCGCTGAGCGCCTCGTTGGCGA
This sequence comes from uncultured Solirubrobacterales bacterium, assembly GCA_963710725.1. GTDB lineage: Bacteria > Actinomycetota > Thermoleophilia > Solirubrobacterales > Solirubrobacteraceae > CAVQBJ01. The sequence goes on from CAVQBJ010000002.1 coordinate 471,459, forward strand.
TCTCCGCCCACACCGGATCCTGATCGCCGCCCGTGACGACGTTCAGCCACTCGATCACGACCGTCCCGTTGAACTTCGCCGGGTTCGTCGGATAGCGCACGATCAGGTTGGTCGCGTACGGCACGTTCCTCTGCGATACCGACACGCCCCAGTCGCCATTCGACCCCCAGGGACCACTCTCGCCGTACTCCGTGGCTCCGCCCGACATCAAGAACTCGTTCTCGACATAGCCCAGCGCGCTCAGGTTGTAGAACGGCGCCCCCGGCACCGTCGGGGTCTGCGGAACGGCGTTATACGGGTAGCCATGCGTCCCGCTGCCGGCCGGAATCTCGGTGAGCTTGGGAAGGCCCGACGACGTCGGGGCCGGCGAAACTGGCGACGACGCGGCCGTCTGGGTCGCGGTCACAGAAGCTGTGCTCGTCGACGTGGTGGTGGTCGTCGTCGTGGTGGTGGGCGGCGGACAGAACCCGAAGAAACATCGCGCCGCCGAGGCGTTCGCGGTCGCAAACAACATCGAGATAAAGATCGCGCCTGCCAGGGTGAGTCCGAACAGGCCGGTCAGGCTACGACTGCGATTCGTCATGCTTCCTCCTCCGCCAGGACCCGAGAAGCAAGACGGTCGGAACGGCAACCGAGCTCGGCGGGAGCACGCGAACGACGCTCGAGCCTGACCTCGCATGATGCACCGCCGCGGATTCCCCTCTGGTCGGTTGCGTTGCGGTCACCGAGTGCCGCCAGCCCGCCATGCGTCAGCTGACCGCGCCACCGAGACGACGGCGCGGATCCTCACGTCGACCGAGGTCGCCGGAGCCCTCCCAGGCACCCGGATGGCAATCTGTAGCACTGCCAGACCACTTTTGCCGGTTCGAAGTGTAACACTGCCTAGCCTGTTCGTGTTGCCAGTTCCGAACGCGCCGTTCCTCGGGGTACATCTGGCGCGGTCAGACACGGCGGAGAACCGAAGCTCGGACGGCCGGATTGCTCGGGCCCGGAGCCGGTGCCGCTATGGAGGCCGCTGCGAGGTTGCGAGGTGATGCACCCGCTCGCGACCGTCGGGTCCTCAGGAACGGCAGGGCTCCCGACTGCCCCCTTGTGACCGTATGCCGTCGCCGCGGCCGCCGGCCCCGCAGCGCGTGCCGCGCCGCCTACGCCGCGAACTGCGCCTCGTCGCGCCGCCGCGCAATCCCGCACACGTCGAGCGCGCTGCTGGCCCGCTCGCCGTGCGTGCCCACCTCGCGTGGCCGCACCTCCGCTCCGACACTAGACGGACCCCTCATGGTCCGGCCACCGCGTCGATGTTCAGCCGCACGTAGTCGAGCGTGACCGGATCGCCGAGCTCCGCGACGACCGCGTCCACGAAGGGATCGCGCAGCTCCGCCGGGAGCCGCTCGAGCTGCGCGCCGAGGTTGATCGTGGCCAGGTACTCGTGCGGATCGTCTGGCGTCACCGACACCGGCGTCAGCCACGCACGCACGTCGACGAACCCGGCGCGCCGTAGCGCCGCCGTCGCCTGCTCGGGCGAGGTGTAGTTCCAGGGTCCGCGCCAGCCGGCGAAGAACTCCGCGAACGGCTCGCGCGTGGAAACCGCATCGGCTGTCTCGCGCACGCGAGCGATGTTGCCCTCTCCCCCGCACTGCGCCGTGAGCTGCCCGCCCGCGCGCAGGGCCGCACGCACGCGCGCGTACAGCCGATCGTGATCGCCGATCCAGTGGAAGGTCGCCGTCGACAGGACCGCGTCGACCGGCTCCTCCAGCTCGAGCGTGAGCAGATCGGCCTGGCGGACGTCGGCCCGCTCGCCGAGGCGTTCGCGCGCCGCGGCGACCATCGACTCCGACGCGTCGACGGCGATCACCCGCCCGCGGGGCAGGCGCTCGAGGAGCGCCTCGGTCACCCGACCCGACCCGCAGCCGGCGTCGAGCACGACCTCGTCACCGGTCAGCGGCAGGCGATCGACGACCGACCGCCCGAGGGCCTCCATCGGCGCCGACACGCGGTCGTAGCTCGCTCCGTTCCAGTCTCGCGGCGGCATCAGAGCCTGTACGTTATCGCGTACGGCTGTCTGCGGCAAATGCGCGCCCGGCCACGTCGGCGAGCACCCGCGAGAGCTGGCCGCCCTGCCAGGCCAGCGGCGAGCGACCTGGCTCCTCGACGAGCAGCTCCGCACCGGGGATTGCCCCCGCGTAGCGCTCCCCGACGGCGAGGGGATGCTCGGGATCGGCCTCGTCGCGGCTGGCCACGACGACGGCCGGTACCTCGATGCGCCCGAGCTCGGCGAGATCCTCGAACGGCCGGGACCGGGGCACGACCTCCAGCGCGTCGGCCACGGCGTCGGGGTGCTCGTGCCCGGACAGGCGCTGGCGCAGGACCGTCAGGAGCGTGTCGCGGTAGCGCTCCGGCACCCCGCGCTCGCGCTCGTAGGCGGCGACGAACCCGTCCACCCCGCCGTCGCGCAGCCCGGCGGCGAGCGCGTCCCAGACGGCGAGCTGCGCCGCCGACGGTGGCGTCGCCGGGTCGAAGGCGGGCGTGATCAGCACGAGGCCGGCCACGCGGTCGGGATGGCGCAGCGCGAAGCGCGCCGCCGTCTGAGCGCCCATTGACGCGCCGGCCAGCACCGCGCGAGGCACCTCGAGCGCGTCGAGCACCGCCTCGAGGTCGTCGGCGAGCCGCTCGTACCCGTAGTCCGCGGCCTCGGGCCCGGGGCTGGAGCGACCGTGCCCGCGCGCGTCATAGGCCACCACCCGGTGCCCGGAGCGCTGCAGCGATTGGGCGCCCATGACGACGTAGCGGCGCGTCGCCGTGAGGCCGTGCAACAGCACGATCGGCGGCCCCTGGCCGCTCTCCTCGCCGGACAGCACGGCGCCGCCGGCCTCGACGGAGAACTCGATCGGCTCGGTGCTCACCGCAGGAGGTCTATCACCGCGGCCGGCCGCGCCGGTGCTCTAATCTGAGGCCCATGGCCGCCCTCGATGTCACCGAGCAGACCTTCGACACCGAGGTCGTCGAGCGGTCGCGCACGACGCCGGTCGTCGTCGACTTCTGGGCGCCGTGGTGCGGGCCGTGCCGCTCGCTGAGCCCGATCCTCGAGGCGGTGGCCGCGCGTCACGAGGGCGAGGTCGTGCTCGCCAAGATCGACACCGACGACAACCCCGAGCTGGCGCGTGCCTTCGACATCCGCGGGATCCCCGCCGTCAAGGCGATTCGCGACGGCCAGGTCGTCGCCGAGTTCGTCGGCGTGCAGCCGCCGGCGATGGTCGAGGACTTCTTCGCCGCGCTCGTCCCCTCCGAGGCCGACTTGCTCGCCGAGCGCGGCGACCGTGAGTCGCTCGAGCGCGCCGTCGCGCTGGATCCGGGGCGGGCGGACGCCGCCGTGCCGCTCGCGCGGATGTTGCTCGTCGACGGCGAGCGCGACCGGGCGCAGGCGACGCTCGAGCCGGTCGTCGGCAGCTTCCAGGCCGACGGGCTGCAGGCGCGGCTGCGACTCGAGGACACCCTCGAGTCGGCTCCCGAGATCGCGCCGGCGCTCCGGGAGGCGCTCGCGGCGCTCGACGACGGTGAGACGGAGCGCGCGATCGACCTCCTCATCTCGACGCTCGCCGATGCGGACGGGCATCGCGACGACATCCGGCGGGTCATCGTCGGCGAGCTCGACGCGCTCGGAGCGGAGGATCCGCTCGCTCGCGACGCGCGCCGGCGGCTGGCCAGCGCGCTGTTCTGACGCGCCGTCCTCAGCCGAACGGCCACAGCAGCAGCACGAGCGCGAACGCGACCATGCACACGCAGTACAGGATGGCCGCGAGCATCGGCGCGCGGTGCCAGGGCGCCACGGCGACGGCTTCCGATCCGGCCTGCGGTCCCGATCCATCGGAGGACATGCCTCACCGTGGCGCAGCCGCCTGAAGGGCGCCTGAGCACTCGCTGAAGATCCGGTAAGGCCCGCTCACACAAGCAGGCGCAGCTGGGCGGGATCGGCCTCGTCGGCGGGTGCGGGGGCGGAGCCGGCGGTGGTGAACGCGGCGACGCGGACGCCGAGCAGCCGCACCGGGCGCGGCGGATCGTAGGCCGCGAACAGCTGGCGCGCGACGTCCCGCACCACGGCCTCATCGGACGTCGGGCGGGCGATCGTGCGGGCGCGGGTGACGGTCGTCCAGTCGTCGAGGCGGACCTTGATCCCGATCGTGCGCCCCTGCAGGCTGCGCTCCTGCAGGCGGCGGCAGACCTGCGCGGCGAGCTGGTCGAGGCAGCGTTCCTGGGCCGGACGGTCGTCGAGGTCCTCGTCGAACGTCGTCTCACTCGACTGAGACTTGGTCTCGCGCACGGGCTCGAGCGGCCGCTCGTCCTCGAACTGGGCGCGACGATGGATGTGCAGGCCGAGGTTCTCGCCGAACGCGGCGACGAGCGCGGCGACGTCGGCTCGGCGGACCGAGGCGAGGGTCGGATATCCGAGCGCCTCCAGCCGCTGGGCCGTCTTCGGGCCGATGCCCGGCAGCAGACCGGGGGGCGCGTCGGCGAACCGCTCGCAGGCGAGCTCGCGGCTGAGGGCCACCAGCCCGCGCGGCTTCTCGCAGTCGCTTGCCACCTTCGCCACCAGCTTGTTCGGCCCGATCCCGACCGAAGCGGTCAGCCCGGTGCGCGAGTGGATCTCGGCGACGAGCCGACGCATCGCGGCCTTCGGGGCGATGAGGTCGGAGAGCTCGAGGTACCCCTCGTCGATGCCCACCTGCTCGACGACCTCGATGTGCGCGCGCACTATCTCCCAGACGGCCGCCGACGCCCGCCGGTACGCGGTGAAGTCCGGGGCCAGCCGCACGGCCTGCGGGCACAGGCGCAGAGCGCGCGTGGCCGGCATCGCCGAATGCACGCCGAACGCCCTTGCCTCGTAGGTGGCGGTGGTGACGACGGCGCGCGGTCCGCTGCCGCAGACGATCACCGGCTTGCCGCGCAGGTCGGGGTGGCGCAGCAGCTCGACGCTCGCGTAGAAGGCGTCGAGGTCGAGGTGGGCGATGACGCGGCGCACCTCGAGAGTGTCTCGCGGAGGGCGGTCGGGTGGGGCGGGCCCCGGCGCTCGTGGGCGGCGGGCGCGGGGTCGTCGCGGATCGGGGGGCGGGGTCGTCGGCGGGGCGGGACCTGGGCCGGGTGTGAGGTTCGGCGGGGCGGGCCCCACCCCGCCGGGGTTCTCGCCGCCCCGCCGGGGTCTCGCCGCGACCGACCCCGTCACACTCCCGCGCCAATTCTGTGACACGGCCGACCCGCCGCGTGACCCGCGGCGCACAGTTGTCACCGCCGCGTCACTGTCATGCGGGGGGTGTGTTCGGTTAGACGCCCTATGGCGCCAGTTAGGGACCACACCCCTCGCCGCGACCGGCACGCGGCACGCTCCTGCGCCCGGTCGGTGACCCACCGTCACCTTGCCGACGCACGGCGTGACCTGCGGGCGCGCACTTGTCACCCTCCTGTCGCACTTGGGTCCCGGCGCGACCGCCGGCCACGGCCGAGGCGAGCCGAAGCCGAGCCGGCCGCCCCCCGCCCACACGCTCAGTCGAAGCGCAGGTGCACCCCGACCGGCGGAGGCGCCGCGCCGGCCAGGCGCCCGACCGCGCCCGAGAGGCTCGTCGCGAACGCGTCACTGCTCGCCGCCACGAGCCGCGCGAGCTCGCTCACGGGGGTCGGCTCGGCGCTGACGCCGTTCGCGTGGTCGGTCACGTAGCCGAGGAGCGCGTACGGCAGCTCGGCCTCGCCGCACAGGACCGTCTCGGCGCCCGCCGTCTGGCTGACCGCGGCGACGCCGCACTGAGCGAGCATGCGTATCTCGGCGCGCGTGTTGAAGCGCGGCCCGTCCACATGCCCGTAGCAGCCGCCGTCGCGCACGTCGTGGCCGGCCCCGCGAGCGCCGTCGAGGAGGGCGTGGCGGAGCGCCTCGCTGAACGGCAGCTCATAGACCCAGTGCCCGCGGCCCGCTCCGCCGACCTCGGTGTGCAGGGTGCAGAGCGCGCCGTCGGGCAGGCGATTGGCGAGAAAGTGGAGGTCGTCGAAGACGATCAGCGAGCCGAGCGACAGGCCGGGGTCGACGGCGCCGCACACGGTCACCGCGAGCACCGCCTCGGCGCCGGCGTCGCGGAGGGCGAGCACGTTGGCCCGGTGGTTCACGTGGTTGGAGAGGCGCCGGTGCCCGGGCTCGTGGCGCGACACGTGAACGACCTCGACGCCGCCGAGGCGGCCCTCGGTCACGACCACCGCGCCGAAGGCGGTCGCGCGCTCAGACGCGCCCGAGACCTGCAGGCCCGGCAGGGCATAGGTGCCCGAGCCGGTGACGATTCCGACGCGCACGGCGCGCATCCTACGCATCCCGTGTCGCGTCCGGCGGCACCGCACGGCGAGTCCCAACCCCGCACGCGGTGCCGCCGGACGCGGCGCGTCAGGGCGCGGTCGTCCAGACGGCGCCGAGGCCGCCGAAGCCGAGGGCGTCCTTCGTGGCCACCGTGAGGTCGAACTCACGGCCGGCCACGTAGGGCCCGCGATCGATGACCGGCACGCGCACGGTGTGCGAGCCGTAGTGGAACGTCACCAGCGTGCCGCACGGCAGTGTCTTGTTCGCGACGCCGAGCGTGGCGCTCGTCAGCTGCTGACCGCAGGCGGTCGTGCCGCCGGGGCCGTACCACGACGCCACCGCGAGGCGGTACACGTTCACGGCCCCGAGCGTGCGGATGCCGGTCGCGTCGGAGCCGTCGACGCCGACCCGGATGCGGATCGGCTCGGTGCCCTGCGGCATGAACGCGAGCCGGTATCGTCCGCCGGCACCGGTGCGGCCGCGCGCCACGCTATGCCACGTCCGCCCGGCGCGCGTCTGCAGGGCGACCGCGACGCCGGCGTCAGCCGGGTAGACGCGGCCGCTCACCGATGCGCGTCCCGCGCCGAACACGCTCAGTCGCGCGTGCGACACGCCGACGCCGGCGCGCACGGTGACCGCCATCGCGGGGCTCGACGGCACCTGCGTGGTGACGACCGGCAACGACCCGGGGATCGGACCGGAGCCGAGCGCGAGGGCGGCTGCCGCCGACGGGGCCACCGAGACGCGGACCGCACCGGTGTGCCCGAGGCGGGCGGTCAGACGATACGCACCGAAGCGGCCAGCGCTGGTGCTGGCCAGCGACGACCAACCCTCCGCTCCGGCCTGCTGGAACTGCAGGACGAGCGGCAGCCCGGCACCGCCGGCGCCGAGCTTCCCGGCGACGACAACATCGCTCCGGTAGTCGAGCGTCGCCGAGCCGACGAGGTGGGCCGGCAGCGGCGTGGTGACGCCGTCGGGCGCCGGCGCCGTGCTCGGCGCAGTGGTTGGGGTGACCTGAGCGTTCGCAGCCGTCGCATTCGGGGCCGCGTAGGCGAGGCCCGCGACGACCGCCGCCGCGCACGCACGGCGAACGCGCAGATCCATCTGCGTCCTCATAAGTGAGGTTCTCCTTTGGTTGCCCGCCTACGGGGTTAGCTGTCGGGCTCGCACTCGGGCGCTCGCGCGTGACAGAACGCGACGACCGGGCGCTACGACCGCAACAGCGGTCGATTCGCCCCATCCGAGCCCAGCTTCGGCCCGGCGGTGGGTCCCCCGTTCGCCCCCGGATTGGGAGACGATTCGGCAGTTAGACGACCTCCGACGCTAGTCGCGGGGACCCGTTCTTCTGTGAGTCCGGTCACACAAGGGGTTTGGCGCAATATTCGAAATGCGTAGGTTTGCAGCGGTTTTCGCAGGGCTCGGTCCGGCGGCGGCCGGCGGAGGCCGACCACACGGCGCCCCGGGAGACGCATGCACACCGGCGTTGACGTCGACCGGGGCAACCTGCACAATCGCGAAGTGGCCAATCCCGACCGCCTGACCGCTCTCGACAGCGCCTTCCTGCATCTCGAGGAGCACGGCACCGCGCACATGCACGTCGCCTCGGTCATGGTGTTCGCCGGCGCTGCCCCGTCGGCCGACGAGCTCATCGACCACCTCGTCGGGCGACTGCATCTCGTCCCGCGCTATCGCCAGCGCCTCGCCCACGTGCCGCTCGATCAGGGACGGCCGGTGTGGACCGACGACCCGCACTTCAATCCGCGCTACCACATCCGCCACACCGCGCTGCCGCGTCCCGGCGATGACGTGGCGCTCCAGCGGCTCGCCGGGCGACTGTTCTCGCAGCGCCTCGACCGCTCCAAGCCCCTGTGGGAGATGTGGCTCGTCGACCGGCTCGCCGGTGACCGCTTCGCGATCATCGCGAAGACGCACCACGCGCTCGTCGACGGCGTGTCCGGCGTCGACATCACGTCGGTCCTGTTCGACCTCTCACCCGCGCCGGCGCAGCTGCCCGCGCCGGCCGAGCCGTGGGCACCCCAGCCGCTCCCGGGGCCGGCGAAGCTGCTCGGCGAGGCGCTGCTCGAGCGCTCCACGGTCCCGCGCGAGATGGTCCGCGGTCTCCGCGCCGCGGTGAGGGCTCCGCGCCGCCTCATCGAACAGGCGCGCGAGGGCCTCGTCGGCCTCGGCGCGACCGCGTTCGCCGGCATCAGCGACCCCGCGCCGCCGAGCCCGTTCAACGTCGACATCGGCTCGCACCGGCGCTACACGTGGGTCGACGCGGACCTCGCGCAGTTCAAGGCGATCAAGGACGCTCTCGGCGGCACCCTCAACGATGCCGTTCTCACCGTCGTGACGCTCGCGCTCGGCGACTACCTGCGCTCGACCGGCCACGACACGGCCGACCTCGTACTGAAGGCGATGGTGCCCGTATCGGTCCGCAGCGAAGGCGAGCACGGCGACCTCGGTAACCGCGTCGCGGCGATGTGGGCCCCGCTGCCGGTCGGTGTGACCGATCCCGTCAGCGCCTTCGAGGACATCCACATCGCGATGAAAGAGCTCAAGGCCTCGGGGCAGGCGGTCGGCGCGCAGGCGCTCACCGAGCTCGCCGGTCTCGCCCCGCCCACGATCGCCAGCCAGGCGGCGCGCCTGCAGGCCCGCCAGCGCTACTTCAACCTCGTGGTGACGAACATCCCGGGTCCGCAGCTGCCGCTGTACCTGCTCGGCCGCGAGATGGTCGGGCTCTATCCCGTCGTGCCGCTCGCCAGGCGCCAGGCGATCGGCATCGCGATCATGAGCTATAACGGCCGCCTCGGGTTCGGGCTGCTCGCCGACTTCGACGCGCTCCCGGACGTCGAGGAGATCGCCGTCGCGCTCGAGGACGCGATCGCCGGGCTCGCGCGAGCCGCGGGGGCGGGACGCACCCGCCGCTTCCCCTCGCGGCAGCGTCCCGCTTCGGCGCGCAGCACGCCCGCGTAGCCACCGGGGGCCGCTCGACGGGGCGCGGGGGCGCCGCGGCGGACGCACCATAATGGCCCGCACATGAGCCCCTCCGCCGAGTCAGGTCGCGCCGATGACGGCGTCGTGCGCATCGCGCTCGCGCAGATCAACACGACCGTCGGCGACATCGCCGGCAACGCACAGCGAATCAGCCGCGACCTGGCGGCCGCACGCGCCGCCGGCGCCGAGCTGGTGCTGTTTCCCGAGCTCGCGCTCACCGGCTACCCGCCGGAGGACCTGCTGCTCAAGGAGCACTTCCTGCGCGACGCCCGCGTCGCGCTCGACGAGCTGGCGCGCGAGACGGACGGGATCGTCGCCATCGTCGGCGCGCCGGAGCGCGCCGAGGACGTGTTCAACGCGGCGGCGGTGCTCGCCGAGGGACGCGTCGCCGGCTTCTATCGCAAGGTGTACCTCCCCAACTACGGCGTCTTCGACGAGCAGCGCTACTTCCAGAGCGGCAACGGCGGCGCCCTGCTCGAGCTCGGCGAGCACCGGATCGGCCTGACGGTCTGCGAGGACCTGTGGGAGCCCGGTCCCCCGGCCTCCGACGAGGCGCTCGCCGGGGCGACGCTGCTCGTCAACATCTCGGCGTCGCCCTATCACGTCGGCAAGGGTCTCGAGCGCGAGCGGATGTTCGCCCAGCGCGCCCGCGACAACGGCGCCGCCGTCGCCTTCTGCGCACTGGTGGGCGGGCAGGACGAGCTCATCTTCGACGGGCATTCGTGCGTCATCGACCACGCCGGCGACGTGATCGCCCGTGCGCGCCAGTTCGAGGAGGAGCTGCTCGTGTGCGACGTCGACCTGCGCGCCGCCGCCGCCTCGCGCCTGCGCGACGCGGGCTACCGGCCGGCCGCCCGCCGGGCGCGGCCCGAGGTCCCGGTCATCGCAAGCCTGCCGCGTCCGGCGCCGACCGGTGAGGCCGAACCGCCCGCCCGCCGCGTCGCCGAGCTGCTGCGCCCCGAGGAGGCCGAGGTCTACGCGGCGTTGACGCTCGGCCTGCGCGACTACGTGGAGAAGAACGGCTTCGCCCACGTCGTGCTCGGCCTCTCCGGGGGGATCGACTCCGCGCTCGTGGCCTGCGTCGCGGTGGACGCGCTCGGCCCCGAGCGGGTCACGCTCGCGATCATGCCTTCTCCCCATTCCTCGGCCGAGACGCAGGGCGACGCCCGCACTCTCGCTGCGGCGCTCGGCACACAGACCTTCGAGCTGCCGATCGACGCGGTCATGAGCGCCTATGACGGCGCGCTGGGGGACGCCTTCGACGATCGCCCGCCCGACCTCACCGAGGAGAACGTCCAGGCCCGGATCCGGGGCAACCTGCTGATGGCGCTCTCCAACAAGTTCGGCTGGCTCGTGCTCACCACCGGCAACAAGTCGGAGATGTCGGTCGGCTACACGACGCTCTACGGCGACCTCGCCGGCGGGTTCGCGGTCATCAAGGACGTGCCCAAGACGCTCGTCTACCGCCTCGTGCGCTGGCGCAACTCGCCCGCGGGGTCGGCCGGTCGTATCGCCGCACCGATCCCGGTCTCGATCATCGAGCGCGCCCCCTCCGCCGAGCTGCGGCCCGAGCAGCGCGACGAGGACTCGCTGCCACCCTATCCCGTGCTCGATCGCATCCTGCAGGGCTACGTCGAGCTCGACCACGGGCGCGAGGAGCTCATCGCACTCGGACTCCCGGAGGACGATGTCGATCGCACCATCCGCCTCGTCGACCTCGCCGAATACAAGCGTCGCCAGGCACCACCGGGGATAAAGGTGACCCCGCGCGCGTTCGGACGCGACCGGCGCATGCCCATCACGAACCGCTATCGCGGTTGAGCCCCTCGATGTCCTTCCGCTCGCGCCGCTCGCTCCTGGCCGCCGCCCTGGCGTCGCTCCTGCTGTCCGGCTGCGGCGACACGCTGCAGCTCGAGCCGGTCCGCGATCGCGACCTCACGCGTGCGCACGCCGCGCCCTTCGTCGTCTACTGGGTCGGACGCGCGTACCACGGCATGCCGCTCAGCTTCGCCGCGCCGCAGACCGGCGGCTCGGTGCTCATCACCTACGGCAACTGCATCATCGGCGGGCAGGACACGTGCGTGCGCGCGCTGACGATCGTCACCTCCCACGACAACAGCTTCCTCCCCGGCGAGTCGCACTCGCTCGTGCGGCGGCGCATCCGCGGGCGCATCGCCGTCGTGGCCATGGGTGGACGGACGCTCGAGCTGGGGACCGGGCCGGTGGTGGTCGACGTCATCGCGAGCACCCCGGCGCTCGCGGCGGCCGCGGCGCAGGACATGACCCCGCTCAACCCCCCACCCGGACGCACCGGCGGCCCCGGCTCTCCGCTGCCGCCGGCGCTGCCGCCGAATGGCTTCGCTCAGACGGCCTCATGACCCGCCCCAGCGGGCGCGCCGCTACGGGCGCGGACGGACGGCGATCGTCATCCGGGTGAGCGCGCAGACGCGCTCGGCGTCGTCGAGGATCTCCACGTCCCAGATCCACGTCGTGCGGCCGCGGTGGCGTCGCCGGGCGACGGCGTGCACGGTCCCGTCGGTGATCGGGCGCAGGAAGCTCGTCGCATTGGACAGGCCGACCGCGATCTGCCCGTCGGGGATCACGTGGATCGCCGTGCCCAGCGAGGCGAGCGACTCGGCGATCGAGGCGAACAGGCCGCCGTGCGCGAGGCCGAAGGCCTGCTTGAGGTCGTCGGTGAGGGGGACGCGGCCCGTGACCAGCTCGTCGCCGAACTCGAGCAGCTCGAGTCCGTACAGTCGCTCGAAGCCGCCCAGCCGGCCGTTGAGCTCCTGCACGGAGGGCACGTCCATGCGCGGCCACGATAGCCTACGGGCCGCGCAGTTCTCGTCCCGGGAGCCGTCCGCCGCCGTCGCGAGTCTGTGCGAGAACCCATGAGCGAACTCGACCAGCTGCCGCCCGAACAGCGGGCCGTCCTCTCGCTGCTCCTGCGCCAAGGCAAGGGATACGACGACGTCGCCTCGCTGCTGCGCATCGAACCCGACGCGGTGCGAGCCCGAGCGCTCGCGGCGATGACGGCCCTCGGTCCGCCCGAGCTGTCCGACCTGGCCCCGGAGATCCGCGCGGAGGTCGGCGACTACCTCCTGCGCCAGCAGACCCCCGACGAGAGCGAGGCCACGCGCGCCCTGTTCCGCTCCTCGGGCAGCGCACGCAGCTGGGCGCAGACGGTGTCCGAGAAGGTGTCCGGGCTCGCTGCCGAGCCGCTGCCCCCCGTCACCCCGGGCCCGGCCAACCGGCCGCGGCCCACGCTCATCCCGCCGCCGCCCCCGAGTCCACCCTCGCGCGGTCCCGCGCCGGGCGCCCCGGCGGAGGGCGAGCCTCCGGCACCGCGCGGGGCCCGACCGGCGCCGCGGCGGGCCGCGGGTGGCCCCGCCGGCGGACCGCCGCCCCCGCCACGGCGCCCGGCCGCCGAGGTGCAGCCCGAGCTAGAGCCCGAGGACAAGGCGGCGGCGAGGTCCCGTCTCGGGGGCTACCTCGTGCTCGCCGCGCTCGCGGTGATCATCGCCGTCGTCCTCATCATCGTCCTCAACGGCGGATTCGCCGGCGGCGGCAGCGGCAGCAACGGGGTCATCAGCGCGTCGTCGACCACGTCGGCATCGTCGACGACGTCGACGAGCACCGCGCAGCCGAAGATCGTCGCCCAGATCAACTTCAGCCCGCCGAACGGTTCGAGCCACGCCCTCGCCGTGGCGAACATCATCGTGCAGGGCAACCTGAAGGCGTTTGCCCTGTCCGCGCAGGGGCTCGCTCCCACGAACGGGTTCGCCTACGCGGTGTGGCTGTACAACTCCCAGACGAGCGCGAAGCTGCTCGGCTTCATCAACCAGCAGGTCACCTCCAACGGGCAGGCCAAGGCGATCGCCGCGCTCCCGGCGGACGCCTCCAGCTACCGCGAGATGGTCATCACCCGCGAGACGGCGCAGAAGCCGGCGCAGCCGGGGCCGATCGTGCTCGTCGGTCAGCTCGGCTCGGCCGGCTGATCGGCGCCCACGAGGGCTCCCGGATTCATCAGCGCCCCGGGGTCTAGCTCGCGCTTGAGCGCCTGCAGCACCCCGACGCCGGTGGGCCCGATCTCGGCCGCGAGATACGGACGGTGGTCGCGCCCGACCCCGTGGTGGTGGGTGATCGTGGCCCGGTGGGCGACGATCGTGGCGCTCGCGGCCTCCTTCACGGTCCGCCACTGCTCGAGCTCCTGCCCGGGGCGCTGGCGCGCGAGGAACGTGAAGTAGAGCGAGCCCCCGGTGCGGTAGACGTGGGAGACGTGGCAGGACACGAGGCCGGGCGTCCCCTGGCGGGAGAGCGCAGCGGCGATCGCCGTGCCGACCGCGCGTCGCAGGTCCGGGAGAGCACGCCACGGCGCCGCCGTCTCCAGCGTCTCGACCATCACGCCGTGGTCGAGCAGATCGTCGCGCAGGTAGGGGCCGGTGAACCGGCTCTCCTCCCAGGCCCGGCCGGGCGAGGTGCCGACCGCGACGGCACCGTGACGGCGGAGCGCCGCGACGGCGCGGGCCCGCCGGCGGCGCACGCTCTCCGCGGTGCCCTCGAAGCCGATGATGGCCAGGCAGCCGCTCGCGACGCCGCGAACGCGCAGCCAGCCGCGGCCGAGCGCCGGCCACGGTCCGCGCGCGCCGCTCAGCGCCATCGACAGCTGCGTCTCGGGCTCGTCGGAGAGCCGGGCCACGTCGGGTCGCCCGTCGAGGGAGGCGAGCGTGCGCATCGCCTCACAGCCGGCCGAGAAGGTCTCGAAGAACACACCCTCGTAGCGCCGCACGGCGGGCGCCGGATGCACGGCGAGCGTCGCCTCGGTGATGACGCCGAGCGCGCCCTCCGAGCCGAGCACGAGCTCGCGCAGGTCGGGCCCAGCGGCGCTCGCCGGCACGGCGGCGAGATCCAGCTCGCCGTCCGGGGACAGGAACTGCAGCCCGCGCACGAGCTCGTCGAAGCGCCCGTAGCCGGTGGAGGCCTGACCGGCCGAGCGCGTCGCGGCACAGCCGCCCACGGTGACGTAGCGGTAGCTCTGCGGAAAGTGCCCGAGCGTCAGCCCGGCGGCGGCCAGTCGTGCCTCGAGCGTCGCCACGCCGACGCCGGCGTCGACGCGCACGAGCGATGACTCGCGGTCGATCTCGCCGATGACGTCGAGCCCGCGCAGATCGAGCGACGCGACGGCGTGATGGGCACCGCGCTCGGGGCGCAGCCCGCCGACCACGCTCGTGCCGCCCCCGAAGGGGACCACGGCGACGTCGTGCTCGGCGCACGCGCGCAGCGCCGCGCGCACCCCGGTGGTGTCACGCGGGCGCAGCACCGCGTCCGGCGCCTCGCCGGGACGTCCGCAGCGCATGCGCACGAGGTCGGGATAGCCCTTGCCCGCGCAGTGCAGCACGCGCGAGCGCTGATCGGTGGCCACGTCCGCGGAGCCGAGTGCGCGCCGCAGCGCCTCCAGAGCGGCGCCGCCGAGGCGGCTGTCGGGCAGGAGGACGGAACCGACGTCGGCCGGCGGGTGACGACGCTCGCCAACACCGATGCGATCGGCGAGGAACTCGATCGCGTGCGCCGGGAGTACGCGCGCGTGGCCCTCGGGACCCCAACCCCAGAAGCGCATGTCCTCCCGCTCAGGCAATGATCCTCGCGAGCCCGTCGAGCGCGTCCTGCAGGCGCCGGCGCGCGGCGCGGCGCATCATGAGCGCCCCGAGGCGGGTGAGCACCCCGTGCGGGGTCTCGTGGACGACGAGCGTCACATCGGTCCCGGCGCCGCCGGGCGCCGCGGCGAGGCGCAGCTCGGTCTCGGCCTCGGCGAGGAAGCGGGCGAACGGCGTTCCCTCGAGCTCCTGGCGCCAGCGGGCCAGCCGCGGCGGCACCGCCTCCACGACGATGAAGTCCGCCCGTACCGGCCGGCCCTTGGCCGTCACCAGGACCTCGGTGAAGGTCGTCGGCGAGACCGACTCCACGCGGGACACCCGCGGCCACCAGCGTGCGAGATGGTGCGGGTCGGCGATGACGTCCCACACGTCCTGCTGCGCGGCATCGATACGCCGGCTCGCCTCCGCCGTCGGCATCAGGGCTGCTCGTAGCGCAGCACCGCGTGCACGTCGCGGGGCGCGAGCGCCGCCCGTCCCCCGAGGAAGGCGAGCTCGATGAGAAACCCGCACCCCACGACCTCGCCGCCGAGGCGCTCGACGAGGTCGCACAACGCCCGGGCCGTGCCCCCGGTGGCAAGCAGATCGTCGTGGACGAGCACGCGCGCGCCGGCGGAGATCGCATCGCTGTGCACCTCGAGGTGGTCGGTGCCGTACTCGAGCGCGTACGCGGCGCTCACGGTCTCCGAAGGCAGCTTGCCCGGCTTGCGAGCGAGGACGAAGCCGGCGTCGAGAGCGAGCGCGAGCGGCGGGCCGAGCAGGAAGCCCCGCGCCTCGGCCGCGACGACCAGATCGATGCGCCGTCCGCGCGCCTCCGCGGCGAGAGCGTCCACCGCCGCGGCGAGCGCGCCGGGATCGGCCATCAGCGGCGTGATGTCGCGGAAGACGATCCCCGGCTGCGGGAAGTCGGGGATGTCGCGGATGCGCGCCCGCAGCGATTCGACGGCGTCGGCGTGCCCGGGACCGCTCATCCGCCCGCGAGCTTGCGCAAATCGCGGATGAGCAGCAGGTGCTTGAGGTGGTTGGCCACGGCGGCGAGGTTCTCCAGCGCGTCGAGAGCCTCCTTGCGGCGCTCGGGATTGCGCGAGCGCAGCGACGGCGCGAGGATCTGCTGCAGCAGGCTCGCCTCGCGATCGGCCGAGGACCGGAAGACGCGCAGGTTGCGCCCGCCCACCCCGTAGCGGGCCAGCTCGGTCACCGCGCGGATGATCTCGCGCTCGGTCTCGTCGAAGTAGCGAACCCCTCCGCGCTGCTCCCCCTTGACGATGCCGTACTCCTCGAGCTCGCGAACGAGCCGCGCGTCCGCCTGGGTCTCCTCGAGCACGTCCTCCATCGAGTACAGCGCCCCCGAGGCGTCACGGACGCTGACGCTCGCCCGCATCGGTCGCGACCCGTCTCGGGGCGGCACGCCGGGGACGACATCGGCGTCGCTCGTCCGCCCGGCGGCGAGCTCCTGCCGGATGACGCGCAGCGGGAGGAACTCGTCGCGCTGCAGCCGTAGGATCGTGCGCAGACGCGCGACGTCGCCCTGCGAGTAGAGGCGGTACCCGCCCGGGGTGCGCCGCGGCGTGAGGAGCTTCTGGTCCTCGAGGTAGCGGATCTTCGAGATCGAGATGTCGGGGAACTCCTGGGCGAGTGCCTTGCAAACGGCCCCGATGGTGAGCGCCTTCTGGCGCACGCCCTCCCCGCTCGCTGCAGCCGCCCCGAGCTCGTCCGGCGCCCCCGCGAGCGGATCCGTGTCCAGCGCGCCCTGGTCGGTGGGGCGTCCGGCCATCAACGCGACAGAAAGGTCAACTTGTACTTGCCGACCTGCAGCTCGTCGCCGTCGGCCAGCCGGTGTGACTCGATGCGCGAGCGATTGACGTAGGTGCCGTTGAGCGACCCGCAGTCGTCGATGTACCACTCGTCGCCGCGCCGGACGAGCAGCGCGTGGTCGCGCGACACCGTCACGTCGTCGAGGAACACCTCGGAGTCCGGGCGTCGGCCCACGGTCATGCGGTCCTTGGCCAGGGCGAAGCTCTCACCGACCCGGCCGCCGCCGGCCCGGATGACGAGGGTGGGACCCTTGGAGACGACGTCGTCGAGCTCGACGGGGATGAGCTCGCCGGTCTCGCCGACGCGGTAGGTCGCCGTCGGCGGCTCACCGGTCGGGAGCGGATCCGCGCGCGACAGCGAGGCCCCGCAGGTCGAGCAGAAGTTGGCGGAATCCTCGTTAGCCGACCCGCACTCCGGGCAGATCTGCGACATGCGACGGTCCGTGCGCTTCTTACACCGCGCCCGACGGCGGCTCGTCCTCGGCGATGGTGCCGCCGAGCCCCGCAAGGCTGTCGTCACCCTCGCTCTCCCCGTCGCCTTCGTTCTCGCGGCCGGCGGAGAGGATGTCGGTCAGGCGCTTGACGTCGTCGCCGGTGATGATGTCCTCGCCGCCTTCGTGCTTCTTGCGCAGGCGGTTGACGAGCTCCGCACGAAGGATGTCGATCTTCCCGTGCAGGATTCGCCGCTTGTAGGAGATGTCGACCTCCTCGTCGGTGAGCTGCTGGATGAGATCCTTGAGCTCCACGTCCGAAAGCGAGCCGAGGTCAGGAAAGGTGTCCACAGGGCAATCTCCTCGCCACCGAAGAAGGCCAGGTCGCACCCGGGCATCGAAGTCCCAGAGCGCCTGGAGGGCCACGGGAGTATAGACACCGCGCACCGCACTGTCAGGCTGAGCTTGAGGTCTTGCGGCGCAACTGCGCGATGCCGTCCCGGTAGTACATGACCGAGGCGACGAGCGCGAGCGCGATGCCGGTGTAGAGCAGCACCTCGCCGAGCGTACGCACACCGAGGAGACCGAAGAACACGCCGAGCATCGTCGGCAGCACCCCGAGCCGTCCCGGCCAGTTGATGCGCAGCTCCACGCCGCGCCGCACCCACAGTTGCCCGATCGCGAGCATGAGGACCTCGCGCGCGAGCAGGACGGCGAGCGCCCACCGCGGGAGCAGCTCGTAGGACCAGCACACCGCCACGCCGGCGATGACCAGCGCCCGGTCGATGACCGGGTCGAGCAGAGCGCCGAGGCGGCTGTACTGGCCCGTGACGCGCGCGGCCATGCCGTCGAGGTAGTCGAGCCCGCCGGCGAAGAAGAACGCCGAACCGGCCGCGAAGCTCACGCCGCCCTCGGCGCCCTGACCGTAGGCGAGGATGAGGAAGACCGGGATGAGCGCCGCGCGCACGTAGCCGATCGCGTTCGGGACCGTCCACGGGCGCAGCGGCTGGTCGGCCAGGGTCTCCGCCGGGGGCGGGCCCGAGCGGTCGAGCCCGAGCAGGCGGCGCGTGCTCAGGCGATGCGGCTCTACGGGAGGCGTTCCCACAGCTCCGACACCGCTCGCACGGCGGCCTCGGCGTCGTCGAGCGACGGACCGTCGAGCGGCTGCAGCCCACGGCGCATCTGGGCCTCGGCGGCACCGGACTCGAGCGCGCGCCGACCGACCGTGAGCCGCAGTGGCACGCCCAGCAGCTCGGCGTCGGCGAACTTCTCCCCCGGGCCGGCGTCGCGATCGTCGTAGACGACGTCGAGCTCGGACTCGCCGAGGGCCGCGTACAGGCGCTCGGCGGCGTCGCGCTCGGGTGTGCCCGCCCTGCCGACGCCGACGAGGTGCACGTCGAAGGGTGCAATCGCGCGCGGCCAGGAGATGCCGTGCTCGTCGGCGAACTGCTCGACGGCGGCAGCGGCGATCCGCGCGGGTCCCATGCCGTAGGAGCCCATCCACACGAGCTGCTCGCGCCCCTGCTCGTCGAGGTAGCGGGCGCCGAGCGGCTCGGAGTAGCGCGTACCCAGCTTGAAGATGTTCCCGACCTCGATCGCCCGCTCGATGGTGATCGCCTTCCCGTCGATGGTGTCGCCGGTCTCGACGCAGCGGACGTCGGCGCGCCGGTAGGCGAAGTCCCGCCCCGGCTGTACCCCGCGAAGGTGCGCGTCGGCGCGGTTGGCGCCGGCGACGTAGCCACCCACGTCGGTGGCGATCGCCTCGTCGAGCACGATCTCCACGCGCCCGTTGAGGCCGACCGGCCCGATGAAGCCGGGGGGACCGATCGTCTCCTCGATCTCGGCCGCCGTCGCGGGCCGCGCGCGCGCCCCGAGCGCGTTCGCCAGCTTGGT
This sequence comes from uncultured Solirubrobacterales bacterium, assembly GCA_963710725.1. Taxonomy (GTDB): domain Bacteria; phylum Actinomycetota; class Thermoleophilia; order Solirubrobacterales; family Solirubrobacteraceae; genus CAVQBJ01. The sequence continues at coordinate 490,570 of CAVQBJ010000002.1, forward strand.
CTCGTTGACGCGATGATCGCCGCGGACGACGACGAGCACCGGGTCGGCGTGGCCGTCGACGATCACCGGGTACGCCTTCAGGAGCGCCCCCGCGGGCACGCTGAGCTGCGCCGCCACCTCGGCCACGGTCGTGCGCCCGGGCGTCGAGACCTCCTCCGGCGCGCCGAGCGCCTCGGGGAGCGCAACCGGCTGTGGCTGCGCGCTCGCCACCTCGATGTTGGCGGCGTACCCCGGGGCGAGCGCCACGTCGTTCTCGCCGGCCGGGCACGGCGCCATGTACTCGTGCGCTCCGTGGCCGCCCATCATCCCGACGTCGCTCTCCACCCGGTACCAGCGCAGGCCACTGCGGTCGAGCATGCGGTCGTAGGCCTGCACGTGCAGCTGATAGCGCTCCTCGAGGCCGCCGGCGTCCCGATCGAAGGTGTAGGAGTCCTTCATGATGAACTCGCGCGTGCGCAGGACGCCCGCCCGCGGCCGCGCCTCGTCGCGCTCCTTGACCTGGAAGTGGTAGAGGATCTTCGGCAGGTCGCGGTACGAGCGCACCAGCTGGGCCATGTGCGACGTGACGATCTCCTCGTGCGTCAGGGCGAGGACCATGTCGGCGCCCTTGCGATCCTGCAGCTTGAACAGCTCATCGATCTCGGCCCGCCCGCTGCGCCGCCACGGCTCGATCGGCTGCAGCACCGGCATGAGCATCTCCTGGCCGCCGATGGCGTCCATCTCCTCGCGGATGATCTGAACGACGCGCTGGTGCACGCGCCACCCGGCCGGCAGCCAGGACCACAGGCCGGCGCCGACCTGCCGGATGAGCCCGGCCCGCACCATCAGCTTGTGCGAGAGCGCCTCGGCGTCGGACGGCGCATCCTTCTCGGTCGGCAGCAGGTAGGTGGACAGTCGCGTCACGGTGGTCGCACAGCCTACAAGCGGGCCTTCATGGCCGGTTTGGATCGGCGACGGCAGGGGCTAGAGTCCCACCCGTCATCGCCAACTCGAACACAGGAGAGAGCATGCCTTACGAGCTTCCCCCGCTTCCCTACGCGGCCAACGCGCTCGAGCCGCACATCGACGAACAGACGATGACCATCCACCACGACAAGCACCACGGCACCTACGTCACGAACGTCAACGCGGCGCTCGAGGGCACCGAGTGGGCGGATCGGCCGATCGAGGACGTCGTCAAGAACCTCGCCTCGATCCCCGAGGACAAGCGCACCGCGGTACGCAACAACGGCGGCGGCCACTACAACCACACGCTCTTCTGGGAGAGCATGGGCCCCGACGGCGGCGGCGAGCCCGACGGCGCGCTGGCCGAGGCGATCGCCGCGACGTTCGGCGACTTCGCGAGCTTCCAGGGCGAGATCAAGAAGGCCGGCCTCGGCCGCTTCGGCTCCGGCTGGTCCTGGCTCGTGCACGACGGCTCCGGGTTGGCGGTGGTCAGCACCGCCAACCAGGACAACCCGCTCACCGACGGCAAGACGCCGCTGCTCGGCGTCGACGTCTGGGAGCACGCCTACTACCTGAAGTACCAGAACCGCCGGCCCGACTACATCGACGCGTGGTGGAACACGGTCAACTGGGCGAAGGTGGCGGAGCGCTTCGCCGCCGCCGGCTGATCGAGGCGACGGACGGCGGCGGCATCCCGCCGCCGTCCGTGGTCAGGTGGCGCCGCTACCCGACCGGAAGCGCCAGCCCGACCGAGGTGTCGTTGTTGACCCGGCTCCACGAGCCGACGTTGCTCGTCTGCAGCGTCCCGTCGGGCTTCTGCTGGTAGGTGATGAACCTGACCGCGCCGTACTCGAAGGTGTCGGTCTCGAGCGTGGGCGTGAAGTCGATCTGCTTCACCGCGACCAACGCGAACTGCCACTGCTCGACGATGTACGGCGTCTTGCCGGACGTCTTCACCACCGACAGAAGCATCTGCTTGAAGGTGCCGCCCGACGCGGAGTTCAGGAACAGCGTCGGCGAGCTGGCATCGATCGCGCGGGTGATCACGAGCGGGTTGAAGGTGATCTTGCCCGCTCCCGTGCCCGTCGTCTGGCTGCTGATGTTGAGCACGTTCTGGACGGAGAACGCGAAGCCGTTGAGCGGAACGGCCATCAGGGATGCGGCGCCGCCGGTCTCGCCGGTGAGGCCGGTGTCCGTGGTCTCGCCGGCGGGAGCATGGACGACTCCCTTCCGCGACGCGGCCCGAGCCACCGTCGCCGTCGTGAGGCTGTAGCCGCCGCCCGCTTGGGACTCGCCCTTCAGCGCCGACGAGCCGTCGTTGTTCTCGATCTGCAGGTAGGCCGCCTCGCCCGGGCCGAGATCCGGTCCGTATGACGTCAGGGTCTGCCCGCTGGTGGTGGTCACGGTCTGGCCGTCGGCGCCGGCAAGGCCTTGAGGTCCGGCGACGCCCTGGCTGCCCGCCGACCCGGCGGCGCCCTGTGACCCCGTGGCGCCCTGCGATCCGGCGGCGCCCTGCGCGCCGGTCGCACCCTGCGGACCCGTGGCCCCCTGGGCGTTCCAGGTCAGCGTCGTCTCGTTGCTCGAGCACGCGCTCGGCGAATCGCCGAAGATGTCAGTCGTGGTCGCCGTCGTGGCCGTGTTGATGATGCGCACCGCGCCCACCGGGGACCCCTCGACGGCGAGGTTCGTGTTCACGCAGGCGGTGATGACGCCCGGGTTGCTGGCCGGGAGTCCGACGGCGACCGCGGTGCCGACGGCGAGCGCGATCGCGCTCGGGAGAACGACCTTCAGCGCCCATGCGCGCCAGCGTGAAGCGCCGGGCCGCGGTTCGGGCTCGGGGGATTCGTGTTCGTGGCTCAAGGCCCCTCCTTCGGTGATCGACTCTCGGCATCGCCGGCGTGCGGCGCGACCCAGGGAAGATGCTGCCCGACGCCGCGGCGGAACCGGGCGCCACACCCTACGCCCATCGCACCCGGGCGAACGAGCCGCTCAGCCGCGCGAGAAGCGTCGCCCCTCGACGGGCGAGACCGCCTCGTCGAGGCGCGTCGGCGCGATCACCGCCAGCAACTCGGAGTCTGACTCTTCGCCGTCGGCATTGGCCGCCTCCATGGCCGCGAGACGCTCGGGCGTCAGCTGATCGGCGTTCTCGGCCTCGATCCGCGCGAGCCACTCGGCCCCCTGCGCCGCCGCGCCCGCGTCGACGTCGACCCGCCGCGAGGCGACGTACTTGTCGATCTCGGCGAACAGGGTATCCACGAGCTGCTCCTGGGGCACCTTGCGCAGCGGCTTGCCGCGGGAGAAGATGAGGCCCTCGTTCTTGGCGCCCGTGATGCCGAAGTCCGCGTGAGACGCCTCGCCGATGCCGTTGACCGCGCAGCCGAGGACGGCGACCTCGACCGGGTCGGTGTAGGCCTCCAGGCGGCGCTCGATCTCGGCGACGACGGTGTCCATGTCGAACTGCAGCCGTCCGCAGGTCGGGCAGGCGATCAGCACCGGCCCGCGCTCGCGCAGCTGCAGCGCCTTGAGGATCTCCCAGGCGACCTTGACCTCCTCCTCGGCGTGGAACGTCGAGAGCGAGATGCGGATCGTGTCGCCGATGCCGTCGGCCAGCAGCGTCCCCAGGCCGACCGCCGACTTCAGCGAGCCCGACCATTTCGTGCCCGCCTCGGTGATCCCGAGGTGCAGCGGGTACGGGATCCGCTCGCAGAGCAGTCGGTTGGAGGCGATCGTGTTCGGCACGTTCGTCGACTTGATCGACACCTTGAAGTCGAGGAAGTCGAGGCGCTCCATCAGCTCGACGAACTCGGTGGCGGCGGTGACGAGCGCCTCGACCGGGTTGGAGCGCTCGAGCTCGTGCAGGTGCTTGGGCAGCGAGCCGGAGTTGACCCCGATCCGCAACGGCGTCCCCTTCGCCTTCGCCCGCTCGGCCACCTCGGCGACCTTCGCCGGGCCGCCGATGTTGCCCGGGTTCAGGCGCACGCAGTGCGCTCCGGCGTCGATCGCCTTCAACGCGAGCGTGTGATTGAAGTGGATGTCGGCGATGACCGGGATCGGCGACTCGCGCACGATCGTGGCCAGCGCCTCGACGTCGCGCTCGCGCGGGACGGCAACGCGCACGATGTCGGCCCCGGCGTCGGCCACCTTGCGGATCTGCTCCATCGTGGCGGCGAGGTTCGCCGTCTCGGTCTTGGTCATCGTCTGCACGGCGACGGGAGCGCCGCCCCCGATCGGGACGTCGCCGACCCGTATCTGACGCTCGGAGGCCACGGCCGAATTGTAGGTGAGCGACGCGCCCGGTCCACTCACAGGCCGCGGCCCGGCGCCACGCCGTAGCCTGCACTCGTCGATGTCTACCCCACGCAGCGACGTCTACGGCACCGCTCGCGGCCCGCTCGCACGGCTCGCCTCCCCTTTTGCCGCCCAGGCACGACGGCGCCGCCACGAGCGCTTCTTCTCGCAGCTCGGCCTGATCGGGGACGCCCGCGTGCTCGACGTCGGCTGCGGCACGCTCGGGTTGCGCGGGCTCGAGCCGAGCCTCGACATCACGGGCGTGGACCTCGCGCCCCGGCCCGGGTACCCGGGCCCGTTCGTGCAGGCCGACGCGACACGCGGGCTCCCGTTCGGCGACGGCGCGTTCGACGTCGCCTACAGCAGCAGCGTGATCGAGCACATCGAGCCCGGCTCGCGAGCGGCGTTCGCCGCGGAGCTGCGCCGCGTCGCCCGCGGCTGGTTCGTGCAGACGCCGGCGTACTCGTTCCCGATCGAGCCCCACGCGCTGCTGCCCGCCGCACATTGGCTCCCCGAGGGGATCCGCCGCCGCTACTGGCGCCTGGGCGTGGCCGGCGCGTGGGAGGACATCCGGCTGCTGCGCCGCCGCGAGGTCGAGGCGCTCTTCGGACCGGCGCAGGCGGAGCGACTCGGGCCGCTCGTCAAGAGCTGGGTGTGCGTGCACCCGCCGCCGCGCCGCTGAGCGGCCGCGCCGTCAGGCGTACATCTGCTCGATCTCGTCGGCGTACTTCGCACCGATCGGCTTGCGCTTGAGCTTCATCGTCGGAGTGAGCTCGTCGCCGCCGGGCAGCCAGTCTCCGCGCACGAGGTGGATCCGCTTGATCTGCTCGACGCGCGCGAGGCGCTCGTTCGCGGTCTCGACGGCGCGGTCGATCTCGGCGCGCAGCGTCGGGTCCTCGGCGAGCGCGGCGAGGTCGCTCGCCTCGATGCCGTGCTGCGCCGCCCAGGCCGGCGCGAAGTCCGCGTCGAGCACGAGCAGCGCCGTGTTGTACGGCCGGCGGTCGCCGATCACGCACGCCTGGCCGATGAGCGGGCTCGCGCTCTTCAGCGTCCCCTCGATGTTCGCCGGCGACATGTTCTTGCCGGCGGCGTTGATGATGATCTCCTTCTTGCGATCGACGATCTTCAGGTAGCCGTCCTCGTCGAGCTCGCCGATGTCGCCGGTATGCAGCCAGCCCTCGGGGTCGATCGCCTCGGCCGTCGCCTCGGGCAGGTTGCGGTAGCCGCGGGTGACGAAGGCGCCGCGTATCAGCACCTCGCCGTCGTCGGCGAGCCTGAGCTCGGCACCCGGCACCGGAGGCCCCACGGTGCCGAGCTTGATCCGCCCCGGGGGGTTGACAGTCCCCGTGCCGGTCGTCTCCGACATCCCCCACAGCTCCGCCACCGGAATGCCGATCGCGTGGAAGAACTCGAGGACCTCCATCGAGATCGGCGCCGCCCCGGCGTGCACGGCCGCGATCTCGTCGAACCCGAACTGACGGCGCAGCCCCGAGAACAGCTCCTCGTCGGCGCGCGCCACCTCGGCGGCCAGCTCCTCGGGCACGGCCTCGCCGGCCTGTTCGAGTCGAACCTTGCGAATCGCGCTCTCCAGCGCGTGCTCGATGCGCGTCCGCTGGTCATCGGGCAGCGACGCCACCATCGTCTCCAGGCCCGCCTTCAGCTTCTCCCAGATCCGCGGCACGGCAAAGAACCAATGCGGCCGCACGTCGGGTAGATAGCTCAGGACCTGCCGCGGGTCGTCGCAGTCGGTGACGGTGAAGCCGTAGACGACCGGAAGGTAGTGATGGGCGCCGCGCTCGGCGATGTGCGCCGCCGGCAGCCAGGACAGCACACGCGCGCCCTCGGGGAAGACGAGCAGCTGATCGAGGATCGCCACCCCGGCCATCGCGTTGGCGTGCGTCAGCTCGACGCCCTTCGGCGGTCCGGTGGTGCCCGACGTGTAGATGAGCGTCAGCACGTCACCGGGGTCGATGGCGGCGATCGACGCCTCGACGTCGAAGTCGCCGCCCCCGGCCACCACGTCATCGAGCGACACCAAGCCGTCGCCCAGCGGGGTGCTCTCGTCGGGATCGACGACGATCACGTGCTGCAGGCCCGGTAGCGCCTTGCGCGCCTCCAGCAGGGCGCCGAGAAGCGCGCGCTCGACGATGACGACCTTCGCGTCGGCGTCCGCGATCACGAACTCGACCTGGTTGGGCGCGTAGGTGGGGTAGATCGAGAACGACGTGGCGCCGATCACCATCACCGCGAGGTCGGCGATGTGGAACTCGGGGCGATTGGACAGCAGCAGCGCGACGTTGTCGCCGCGCGAGACACCGAGCGCGGCCAGCCCGGCGGCCAGGCTGTCAACGCGGTCGCGCAGCTGGGCCCAGGTGATCGAGACCTCGTCGTTGCGCGTGCGGATCGCCACCTGGTCGGGTCGGGCGGCGATGGTCAGCCGGAACGCTTCGGCGATCGTCGAGGCGTGCGCTCCCCGGCGGGGTTCTGTGACGGCGCTGCTCTCCATTCGGCGGTTCTCCTTGTCGTTCGCCCGCCGCATGGGTCTTGCGGCCCGGACGACGACACACGCTAGCGCCAAAGACGACCTGAGGGCCCGACTTCGGCGGCCATGCGGCCGCCAAAGTCACCCCTCGGCGGGCTCACTGGATGTGGAACCCACCGTGCGTGAGCGTGTGGATGTCGTTATTCAGGCCGATGGCAAAGACGAATAAGACGAGCGCGATGCCGACGATGCTCGCCTGCTCCATGATCGAGACCGGGACGGCCCGCCCGCCGCGCAGCTTCTCGGCGACGGCCCAGAAGATGTGGCCACCGTCGAGTGGCAGGAACGGGAACAGGTTGATGATGGCCAGCGACAGCGAGATGAGCGCGAGGATGCCGAGCGCCTCGGTGACGCTGAGCCCGAAGGCCTGGCTGGTGATCGTGTACGCGCCGACGCCGCTGTTGATCTCCTTGCGCGCCTTGGCGCTGACGAAGAGCTTGCCGAACGTGGACAACGTGGCGGTCGTCACGCGCCACATCTCGCTGACGCTCGTTCCCGCCGCCTGCGCGACGTTCTGCGGGGCGAACACGGCTTGTGATTCGAATGTGACGCCGATGTGCGGGTGCTTGTACGTCGGGTCGTAGCGCGGATAGACGAGCACCGTGCGCGTCGCTCGGGCGCGCTGCACGATGAGGACCGCCGGCGTCGCCGCAACGCAGCCGGCGACCGGCGGGGTGCGCGCGCACGCGTGCCTGGCGATCACGGCCGGGAAGTCGTTCGCGTTGCGGTTGCCGTCGACGGAGACCACGTGATCGCCGGGCAGCAGCTTGCCGGAGGCGGGCTGGCCCGCGGTGACCGCCGCCACGCTGTTGGGCGGCGTCTGGCCGCTCGAGACGCCCTGGGACAGGTAGATGCCCCACAGAAGCAGGAAGGCGACGAGCACGTTCATCGCCGGCCCCGCCGCGATCACGACGATGCGCTTCCATATCGGCTGCGCATAGTAGGAGCGCGGAGCGATGTGCTCGGGGAGCTCCTCGCGCGGGTTCATCCCGCTGATCTTCACGTAGCCTCCGAGCGGGATCGGGCCGATGCCGTACTCGGTCTCGCCCCGGCGGACCTTCACCAGCAGCGGCCCGAAGAAGAGCGAGAAACGCTCGACGCGCATACCGACGGCCTTGGCCGCCGCGAAGTGGCCGAACTCGTGCAGGATGATCAGCGCCGCGAAGCCAGCGAACGCGAGGGCGTAGCTCATCGCACCCAGTGTGGCAGGCCGGCTGAGCGCAGCCTAAACGGTGCCCGCGCCCGCGGCGCTCACCGCGCGCGAGCGGCCACGAGCTCACCCGCCGTCTCGCGCGCCGCGCGGTCGGCCTCATAGAGCGACTCGAACGCGCGCACGGGACCGCTGTCGAGGCGCTCGAGGGTCTCGGCGATCACCGCGCCGATCCCGGTGAACGACAGCGCCCCGCGCAGGAACGCGTGCACGGCGATCTCGTTGGCCGCGTTGAGCACGCACGGCGACGTGCCCCCGGCGGCCGCCGCCTCGCGCGCAAGGCGCAGGCACGGGAAGGCGTGCTCATCGACCGGCTCGAAGGTGAGCGCTCCGAGCGCGGCGAGGTCGAGCGCGGGCACCGGCACCTCGGCCCGTTCGGGGTAGTGCAGGGCGTAGGAGATCGGCACCCGCATGTCCGGATAGCCGAGGTGCGCGAGCGACGCGCCGTCGCACAGCTGGACGAGGCTGTGCACGATCGATTGGGGATGCACGACGATGTCGATCTGCGAGTAGGGGACGCCGAACAGGTGATGCGCCTCGATGAGCTCCAGGCCCTTGTTCATCAGCGTCGCCGAGTCGATCGTGATCTTGCCCCCCATCTGCCACGTCGGGTGGGCGAGCGCCTCCTCGACGGTCACGCCCTCGAGCTGCTCGCGCGTGCGTCCCCGAAACGGACCGCCCGACGCGGTGAGCACCAGACGATCGACCGTGCCGGCGCGCTCGCCGGCGATCAGCTGGTGCAGGGCGGAGTGCTCGGAGTCGACGGGCAGGATCTGGGCGCCGGTCGCCTCGGCGAGGGCGACGACGAGCTCGCCGCCGACGACGAGCGACTCCTTGTTGGCCAGCGCGAGGTCGATCCCCTCGCCGAGCGCGGCCACGGTGGGCCCGAGCCCGGCGGAGCCGACGAGCGCGTTGAGCACGAGATCGGCGCCGGACTCGACGACGAGCCGCACGAGTCCCTCGGGACCGGCGAGCACCTCTCCGTCGGTCCACGCCTCGGCGGCCCGCGCCGCCGCGTCGGCGTCGGCGAGCGCGATGCGCCCGACGCGGTGCTCGCGCGCCTGGCCGACGAGCGCCTCCCACGAGCTCTCGGCCGACAGCCCGACGAGCTCGAGCTCGTCGGAGCGCTGCAGGATGTCGAGCGCCTGGGTGCCGATCGAGCCGGTCGAGCCGAGGAGGAGCAGACGACGGGACATTGCGGTCGAGGGTAGCGGCGCTCAGGCCCAGGCCGACCAGATGTAGTACCCGACGACCGCGGTGAAGAGGACCGCGTCGAGCCGGTCGAGCGCACCGCCGTGTGCCCCGAACACGCGCCCGGTGTCCTTCGTGCCGGCCTCGCGCTTGATGAAGGACTCGAACAGGTCGCCGACCGGCCCGGCGACGGCCACGCCGAGGCCGAGCAGCAGGGCGTGCGTGCCACCGAACCAATCCTGGTAGCGGCTCGCCAGCCACACCCCGATGACCGCCGTGAGCATGCCGATCAGCAGTCCCTCGACGGTCTTGTTCGGGGAGATCCGCGGCGCGAGCGGGCGCGTCCCGAACAGGCGCCCGCCGAAGTACGCGCCGGTGTCCCCGAGGAACGTGCCCACGAGCACGTCCACGACGACGCCGCCGCCATGCGGCAGGCGACGCAGGAGCACGGCCTGGGCGAGCGCGAAGCCGATCCAGTACAGGCCGAGGATCGTGATCGACATACCGCCGACGCTCGGATGGCGCTGGGCGAGCGTGAGGAAGAACAGCACCGGGACGAAGGCCATCGCGACGAGCAGGATCTGGTACTGGCTGCCGTACTCGGCGGCGATCAGCAGCCCGGCGAGGCCGAGGAAGCCGGCGAGGCGGATCGGGTGCGCGCGCTCGTACATCTCGAACAGCTCGTGCAGGCAGAGACCGCCGAGCACGATCAGCCCAACGGCGAAGACGAGCCCGCCGGCGACGACGAGGAAGATCGCCAGCGCGATCGCCGGCACGGCCACCGCCACGCGCGCCCAGAGGTCGCTGCGCGGCGAGGCGCCGGCCTCGCCCTGCGCGGCGGGGGGCCGGGCCGAGCGCGAGCCGGAGCGCGGACGCGTCGCCATCGCGAGCCCTCAGCGCCCGCCGAAGCGTCGCTTGCGTTCGCTGAACTCGCCGAGGCACGCCTCGAGGTCGGCCCGCGAGAAGTCCGGCCACAGCTCGTCGCGGAACACGAGCTCGGCGTAGGCGCCCTGCCAGAGCAGGAAGTTCGACAGCCTCCGCTCGCCGCTCGTGCGGATGATGAGCTCGGGATCGCGCAGGTCGGGCGCGTACAGGGCGGCGCGGAACTCCTCCTCGGTCGTCCCCGTGAAGGCGCGCGCCGCGTCGACGATCTCGCCCCGTCCGCCGTAGTTGAACGCGACGCAGAGGGTGATGCGGTCGTTGGCTCGCGTCTTCTCCTCGGCCCAGCGCATCTGATCGACGAGCGCCGCCTCGATGCCCTCGCGGCGACCGATGAAGCGCATCCTCACACCCTCCTCGTGCAGCTCGGGGGTCTCGGCCGCGATGCGCTCGGAGTGCATGCGCATGAGCGCGTCGACCTCCTCGGGCGGGCGCGCCCAGTTCTCCGTCGAGAACGAATACACGGTCAGCTCCCGGACGCCGAGATCGACGGCGTCGCGCAGGCGCGCCTTGACCGCGTCGGCGCCCGCGCGGTGGCCCTCCTCGACGGGCAGGCCGCGCGCCTGAGCCCAGCGGCCGTTCCCATCGGTGATGATCGCCACGAAGCGTGCGGTCCGGGGGCGCGCACCCGCGGGAGGCGGCGGAGGCCCGGTGCCCGACATCAGACCTCGAGGATCTCTTCTTCCTTGACCTTGAGGAGGTGATCGAGATCGGCGATCCGGGCGTCGGTGAGCTTCTGCAGCTCGACCTCGGCGCGATGCTCGTCGTCGGAGCTCGCCTCGCCCTCGGACTTCATCTCGCGCAGGTCGTGCATGACGTCGCGGCGAACGTTACGGATCGCCACGCGACCCTCCTCGGCGAGGTGACGGACGACCTTGACGAGCTCCTTGCGACGCTCCTCGGTGAGCTCGGGCACGACGAGCCGCACGACGTTGCCGTCGTTGGATGGGTTGAGGCCGACGTCGGACTCGTTGATCGCCTTCTCGATCGCCTTGATCGAGGACTTGTCGTACGGCTGGACGGTGAGCAGGCGCGCCTCGGGCGCGGAGATCGTGGCGAGCTGCTTGAGCGGCGTGGCGGCACCGTAGTAGTCGACGCTGACGCGGTCCAGGAGGGCCGGGCTCGCGCGCCCGGTGCGCACCGTCGCGAACTCGTGCTGGGCGGATTCCAGCGACTTGCCCATCCGTTCGCGGGCATCCGCGAGCAGCGCATCGATCATCTCCGTTGCCACGTCGGCGCTCCTCTCTCAGGTCCGGACCAGCGTGCCTACGCGTTCACCGGAGATTATCCGCGTGATGTTCGAGGCGTCGTCCATGTTGAAGACGTTCAGCGGCATCCCGTTCTCCATGCACAGCGCGAGCGCCGTCGAGTCCATCACCCGCAGCCGTCGCTCGAGCGCCTCCATGTGAGTGATCTCGGGGATGAACTCGGCGTCGGGGTCGACCGCCGGGTCGGCCGAGTAGACGCCCTCCACCCCGTTCTTGGCCATCAGGATGATCTCGGCGTGCATCTCCACGGCGCGCAGCGCGGCCGCCGTGTCGGAGCTGAAGAACGGGTTGCCCGTGCCGGCGGCGAAGATGACCACGCGGCCCTTCTCGAGGTGGCGCATCGCCCGGCGGCGAATGTACGGCTCGGCCACCTCGGAGATCGCGATCGCCGACTGCACGCGGGTGTTGACGTCCTGCTTCTCGAGCGCGTCCTGCAACTGGAGCGCGTTGAGCACGATCGCGAGCATGCCCATGTAGTCCGCCGTCGCGCGGTCCATGCCCGCGGCGGCGCCGGCGATACCGCGGTAGATATTGCCCGCCCCGAGCACGATCGCCACCTCGACACCACGGTCGCGCACGACGCGGATCTGCTCGGCGACCGCGCTCAGGCGAGCGGGATCGGTGCCGTAGTCGAGCGAGCCCATCAGGGCCTCGCCCGACAGCTTCAGCAGGATGCGTCTGAACGCCGGATCGCTCACTGCGGCCGAGAGACTACTCGCCCGTGCGGGCAGTCAGACGGGGTCCCGGACGCCGCCGGGCCGGGTGACGAGACCACGGCGCCCTACTGCCCGACGGCGAAGCGCGCGAAGCGCCGGACGATGACGTTCTCGCCGGTCGTGGCCGCGATCTCGTCGCGCAGCTGCTTGATCGTCTTGCCGTCGTACTTGTCGCCGTTGACGTGCGGCTGGTCGAGCAGCACGACGGTCTCGTACCACTTGTTCAGCTTGCCCTCGGCGATCTTCGCGCGAACGTTCTCGGGCTTGTCCGCGGCCTCCTGCTCGTAGATCCGCAGCTCGGCCTGCACCGCCTCCTCGGGCACCTCTTCGCGCGTGACGTAACGCGGCGCCGCGGCCGCGATGTGCAAGGCGATGTCGCGAGCGAAGCTCACGAAGTCCTCGTTACGGGCCACGAAGTCCGTCTCGCAGTCGACCTCGACGAGGACGCCCACCTTGGCGTTGGAGTGGATGTAGGTCTGGATCGTGCCCTCGGTGGCCACGCGCTCGCCGCGATCCTCGAGGCGCTTGCCCTGCTTGAGGCGCAGCACCTCGATCGCCTTGTCGACGTCGCCGCCGGCCTCGGTGAGGGCCTTCTTGCAATCCATCATCCCGGCGCCGGTGCGCTCGCGCAGGGCCTTGACGTCCTTGGCACTGATCTCAACGGTGCTCATGACTTGGCTTCCTCCGTTGTGGCGGTCGCCGCCTCCGCGGCCGTCTCGGCATGTTCGTTGTTCGGCTGCTCGTCGCCATCCCCGCCGCCAGCGGGCACCTCCGGCGGCGGCTCGGCCGCTGCCGGCTCGGCGGCCGGCACGTCGGGCGCGGGCTCGCTCGCCGGCGCGGGCTCTGCGGGCGGTGCGGCCTCCGCGGCCGTTGGCTCGGGCGCCGGCTGCTCGGCGGCGGGCGCCGCCACCGGCTCACTCGGCGCGGGGGGCGCCACCGGCTCACTCGGCGCGGCGGGCGCCACCGGCTCACTCGGCGCGGGGGGCGCCACCGGCTCACTGGGCGGGGCGGGCGCCGCGGCCTCGGAAGGGGCCGCCGGAGCCGGAGTCTCCGGGGTCGCGGCGGCGGCCTCGGCCGCTGCCGCCTCGGCCGCCGCGGCCGCTGCCGCCTGGGCCGCGGCTGCCTCGCGTTCGGCGGCCTCGCGCCGCGCCTGCTCCTCGGCGTCGCGCCGCGCCTGCTCCTCGGCCTCGCGCCGCGCGCGCTCCTCGGCCTCGCGCCGCGCCTTCTCCTCGGCCTCCTTGCGAGCGCGCTCCTCCTCGGCCCGGAACACGGTGTGGCCCTCGGCCACGACGTCGCCGATGGCCTTCGTGATGAGCGCGCACGAGCGGATCGCGTCGTCGTTGCCCGGGATGACGTAGTCGATGCCGTCGGGATCGCAGTTGGTGTCGACGAGGCCGATGATCGGGATGCGCAGCCGCTGGGCCTCGCGCACGGCGATGACCTCGGTCTTCAGGTCGATCACGAACATCGCGTCGGGGACGCGCTGCATGTTCTTGACGCCGCCGAGATTGGCGCGGAGCTTCGCGAGATCGGCCTCCGCGGCCATCCGCTCGCGCGTCGGCAGCAGCGCGAGCTGGCCCTCGCCCTCGTATCGCTCGAGGTCGTGCAGACGGCGGATGCGCTGACTGATCGTCTGGAAGTTCGTGAGCAGACCACCGAGCCAGCGATGGTTGACGTACGGCATTCCCGCCGCCGTCGCGACCTCGGCGATCGTGTCGCGGGCCTGCTTCTTGGTGCCGACGAACAGCACGGTGCCGCCACGGTGCGCGAGCTGCGCGGAGAAGTCCTGCGCGGCGTCGAGCAGCGCCGACGTCTTGAGCAGATCGATGATGTAGATGCCGTCCCGCTCGCCGAAGATGAAGCGGCGCATCTTGGGGTTCCAGCGACGCGTCTGGTGGCCGAAGTGGACGCCGGCCTCCAGCAGCTCGCGTATGCCTACCTGAGCCACGGTTGCTCCCTTTTGTGATTCGTCGGTGGTGCGGTCACGTGCGGCGGTGGGGACCCGAGCGGCGCGTTCGCCGTCGGGCAGGGCCCCGATCCGTTGACCCGCACGGGTCGTTGGGAAGATGTCAACGGACAAGGATAGCCGCGGCGAGCATCCGGCCGCGGGCCCGAGAGCCGCCCACCGGCGCGGTCGGCGCTCCGGTACGGCCGCTCAGTCGCCGAGGATCGTGCCCCCACGCAGGGCGAGCACGTACGTGGCCAGGCGATCGGTCGCCGTGCGCAGGTAGCGAAAGTACGTCGATCGGCTCACGTGCAGGTCGTCGGCCACCATCTCGTGCGTCGCCGGACCGCTGAAGTAGGCGCGCGTGATGAGCTCGCGCAGGATCGCCTCCTGGGGCCCGGCGCCGAAGGCGTCCGCCGTCGCCGTGGTCAGCAGCTGGCGCACGGACTCGGCGCGCGCGCCGGGCAGCGTGCCGGTGGCGAGCGGGCTGCGCGCGAGCTCGAGCGGGCGATCGAGCGAGCGCAGTGCCTCCTTGACGGTCTCGGACGTGATCGGCGCGGCCGTGTCGAGCTCGGCCGCGCCCGCCCTCGGAGGGCGCAGCCCGGTCTCGGCGTAGACGGCGGCCCGATGGGCGGCCAGCAGGCCGCCCTCGCCGTGGTCGAGCAGATGACACTCGTGCGTGCGCCCGTCGAGTACGACATCGAGGCCCTCGAGCTTGTCTGCGCCCATCTGCCGCGCGAAACGCACCGCCTGCTCGTTCTCGGGGTCGATCGGCAGGTAGGTGAAACGCGGGTTCGCGACGCCCGAGCGCAGCACGGCGGTCGTGTTGAGCACCGACAGCACGCGCGAGCTCTCCTTGCCGTGCTCGGCGGTGAAGTCGAGCGAGTCGCGCCACACGATGACCGGCTCGCCCGCGAGGTTCGCGCGCGCGTGTGCGAGCCAACCGGAGAGGATCGGGTCGCGATCGCAGACGGCGGGGGCGCGCTCGGGCGTCGCGAACGCGCAGAGCCCGGCCACGACGTCGGTGCGATCGCGCGCAACGATGACGCACTCGGGCGCGCCGCGGACGAGCTCGATCGTCGCCGCCCACCATTCGCGGGCCTGGCGCCGCCCCGCGTGGGCGGCGAGCTCATCGAGCTCGCCGGGGTTGATCGTGTCGACTCGCAGGCTGCCGTCGCCGAGACCGCCGAGGCCCCAGCGAATCGTCTCGTTCTCGATCAACTCGGCGAGATCGGGCATCAGCGCCGTGCGCCCGGCGCAGGCACGGGCGTAGAGGTGCTCGCCGATCCGGCGTCGCAGCTCGCGCTCGCGCTCGGGTTGCTGGCGACGCAGCCAGGCGCGCAGGGCCGTCCGCACGAGCTCGTGCAGGGTCACGCTCTCTCCGAGCGGCTCGGCGAACGTCCGCGAGCGCAGCCAACGCTCGGCCTCGGCACCGTCGACGCCGGGCAGCACCTCGCCGAGCATCGTGGCATCCGTCCGCCAGGCGATCGCCGCGACGGCCGCGACGTCGATATGGCTCGGATCGAGCTCGGACTCGGTGAGGCGGCGGACGAGCAGATCGGCGAGCGCCGGGCGATCCTCGAGGCGCTGGGCGTTCCACGAGCCGCCGTCGCGCAGGGCGTCGGCGCCGAGCGCGAGGGCCAGCGGCGACCCGCCCGCCCAGTTGAGTAGCGCGCCGGCGGCCGGGTCCTCGGCGACCCCGGCCTTGCTGATGAGCTCGCCAGCCTCGTCGCTCGAGACCGGCGCCAGCTCGACGGCCGCCGTGACCCGGTCCCAGCCGTCGCGCAGCCATTCGGGGTCGGGCGCGCCCCGCTGGGCGATGAGCACGCGGCAACGATCCGGCAGCTCCGGGATCAGCTCACGCCGCAGGAACGGGCCGAGCGGGGCGAGGCGCTCGTACGTGTCGAGCAGGATGAGACGTTCGCCGCTCTCGGGCAGATCGCCGGCGAGATGCGCGCGCACCTCCAGCGATGTCGGCACGCCGTCGCGGCCGTCGAGGAAGCGGACGTCCCAGCCGGCGATCGTGGCGCGGCGCCGTACCTCGCGCATGAGCGTCGACTTGCCGATGCCGCCGGGACCGTGGACGAGCACGATCCGCGCCGGTGACTCCGCCTGCAGGACGCGCTCGACGAAGGCGAGCTCGCGCCCCCGGCCGACGAACCGCCGCTGATCCTCCCGATCGACAGTCGCCGCGAGCGTGGACATCTCCCCCGAACGATAAATGCTCGGTCAGCGCACGCGCGAACCGCCCCGGGACGGATCTGAGACGACGTTGGCACTGACGCGGGCAGACGGCGGCCGTAGGGTCCTCGCACCAACCGTCAAGGAGCCGAGATCCATGTACATCGTCATGAGAAATACGAAGGTCGCCGTTGTGCTCGCCCTCGTTCCCATTATCGTTTTCGCCATCGTCTATTTCACGGTCATCAAGCCTGACCAGAACACGGCCAACCAGGTGCTCACGCAGAGCGAGAAGCAGGTCAACCAGCAGGTGCAGCAGGTGCAGAAGTCGGTCGGCGGCGTTCCGGCGAGCGTCCAGAACCTGACCGCGTGCATCGCGGCGGCCGGAACGAACACGACGGCAATCGAACAGTGCCGGGTGAAGTTCCCTCAGTAGTCGAGCAGGACGAGGCGAGCGCCTCCTCGGCGCCCGACGCGGTCGGGTCCGGGGAGGCTGTGCCCTCCAGCGCGCCCCCGCCGGCCACCGAGCCGCGGGGGCGCCGGCCGTCTGGGCGCCGCGCGATCGTGAGGATCGAGGCGGTCATCGCGCTCGGCGCCGTCGTCGCGGTCGTCGCCCTCATCACGACATCGACGTTGCGCCACGGCGCGACCGCGTCGACTCCCCCGTCCGCGAGCCAACCCGCGCTGAAGATCACGCTCCACCACGTGCGCCCGGGAGACTCGCTCGGCACGATCGCCGCCCGCTACCACTCGACGGTCGCGGTCCTCGAGCAGCTGAACCCGAACCTCAACCCGCAGGCCCTGCGGCCCGGGCAGACGCTGCGCGTCGGGACGATTCAGTAGGCCCGGCTCAGCCGTCGGCCGCCGGCTGGGCGATGGCCCCGGCGTCCCAGTGGATCGCCACCGCGGTGTCGTTGTGGGTCGCGACGAAGGCGGGGAGCGTCGCGCCCGGATACACGAGCGGCAGAGCCTCGGTCGGCACCGGTTGCGAGGTCTGGCACTGGTAGGGCGCCTGCCCGTCGAGGATGACGTTGAGGACGAAGCTGTGGAGGTCGACGCCGGCCGCGCTGCGCAGGCCGGTGGGCGCCGACTGCACGATCACCACGCGCGCCGCGCGTCCGGTGGCGATGATCTCGCTCACGGAGCCCGAGGGGACACTCGGCGCGAGGCGGACGGTCGGCGGCTGCGCGCCGAGGTCGAGGGCGATCGTCGCGTGGTCGTCGGGATCGACGCGCACCGCGACGGGCGTCTGACCGGAGGCGAGCTGCGGCAAGAGCGAGCGCGGAGTCGCCTGGCGGCAGCGAGCCTCGAAGGGCTCGGCGTCGTCGAGGAACACGCGCACGGTGAACTCGCACACCGGCTCCTGGGGCGTTCCGTCGTCGACGGCGCCCGTCGGCCGCACGTCGATGATCTGACCTCGTCCGAGGAGACCGGCGCGCAGCAGCCTGGTGTCGATCTCTGCCTCGAGCTGATGCGGCTCGCCCGACTGGCCCACGGCGTTCTCCTTTCCCGGTGCCCCGCCGGCCGGTGCCCGCGGGTGCCCTTCGTCTTCGTATATGACCCTACGACCCTAGGCGGCCCCTCGCAGTGCCAAGGTGGTCTCAGGTCGGGTTTCAGCCGGCGCGTCGCTCGCGCTTGTCCGCGTACATCGCCCGGTCGGCCTCGGCCAGCACCTCGTCATCGCTGATGACGCCGTCGTCGAGCAGCGCGAGCCCGGCGCTCACCGAGCAATTGAGCGTGGCGCCGTCGGGGAGCGCGATCGAGGCGTCCTGCACAAGGCGCTTGAGCTCGTCGGCCACGGCGGCCGCCTGCGCGGCTCCCACGTGGATGAGCAGCATCCCGAACTCGTCGCCGCCGAGGCGGGCGACGCTGTCGGCCTGGCGGGCGCGGGTGCGCAGGACGCCGGCCACCGTCTTCAGCAGCGTGTCGCCGACGCGGTGACCGTAGGTGTCGTTGACGCGCTTGAGGTCGTCGACGTCGAGCACCACGAGGGCCGCCTGCTCACCGTACCGGCGACAGCGACGAACCTGGAACTCGAGATCCTGAGCGAAGCGACGCCGGTTGTGCACGTGGGTGAGCGGGTCGTAGTCGGCCAGCCGACGCAGCCGCTCCTCGGCCAGCTTGCGCGTGGAGATGTCGAGGAGCTGGATGACGAGATGCAGCGGGCGTCCCGCGCCGTCGCGGACGAGCGACGCGGACAGCGACACCCAGATCGTGTGGCCATGGGCGTTGCGCAGCCGCTGATCGATCTCGTACTCCCGAATCTCGCCGGCGATGAGCTGGCGAACGTGCTCGCGGTCGGAGCCGGCGTCCTCGGGATGCACGAGGTCGCTCATGCGGCGGGCCAGCAGCTCGTTCTCGGCGTACCCGGTGATATCGACGAGCGCCCGGTTGACGCGCATGATCTGGCCGCCGAGGTCGACGAGCGCCATGCCGACCGGAGCGTGGTCGAAGGCCCGCTTGAGGTCCTCCTCGGCGCGCGCGAGCGCGTGCTCGGAGCGCTTGCGGGTGGTGACGTCGACGACCTGCACGAGCACGTGCAGCGGCCGGCCGAGGGCGTCGTCGACGAGCACCGACGACTGGAGCACGTACGCGACGGTGCCGTCGGGGCGCACGTAGCGCTGCTCGCCCTCGCACGACTTCGCCGACCCGCTGATCAGCTTCCCGAAGGCGTCGAGCGCGGCCGCCACGTCGCCGGGATGCAACAGCTCGGCCGCCATCATCCCGGCCACCGTCTCCCGCGGGCGCCCGAGGAGCTCGGCGAACGGTTGGTTGACCTCCAGCACGCGCCCGTCGAGCGCGACGCGCATCGCGCCGATCGCGGTGTTCTCGAAGCCGATCTGCGATTCCCGCGCGGCGGCGAGCGACTCGCGGTCCAGGCGGCGCAGCTCGGTCGTCTCGTGCACCACGATCGCCGCAGCGGTGACCTCGCCGGCGTCGTCGCCGAGCGGATGCACGTGCACGTGATAGGCGCGCGAGCGGTCCTCGGAGAACTGCAGGCCGGAGGACGCGCGCCCATCGAGTGCGGCGCGGACGAGCGGCTCGTAGATGAGCCAGCGCTCGCGGGAGATGACGTCGGTGGCGAGGCGGCCCTCCAGGACGGCGGGGTCGTACCCGTTGTCCTTCAGCGCCTCACCGGCAGCCAGCACGTAGCGCATCTCGCGGTCGAGGACGACGATCGCCGCGCTGTGCAGGCGCTCGAGCACGGCCAGCGCCGCGGCGGGGCGATCGAGCAGGGAGCCGCTGCCATCGAGGTCGAGCACGAGTCTCTCATCGGCGATGACGACGCCGGAATTTAGAGCCGGATCAACAAATCGTTGTTATGTACCGCACCTAGCGATCCTCGCGGGCATGCTCGAGCGCCGCCTCGAGATCGGCGGGCAACGGTGATCGCAACGAGAGCGGCTCGCCGGTGTGCGGCTGCGCGAAGGCGAGCCGGCTCGCGTGCAGGAACTGGCGCTTCAGCCCGAACTGGCCGGCGCTGCCGTACTGGGGGTCGCCGCAGACCGGATGCCCGATCGCCTGCATGTGCACCCGGATCTGGTGCGTGCGCCCGGTCTCGAGGCGGACGAGCAGCAGGCTGCTCGTCGGCAGCGCCTCCGTGAGCGTGAAGTGCGTCCGCGCCTCACGGGGCTCGTCGGTGTCGACGGACATGCGCGTGCGCACGTGGCGATCGCGGCCGATCGGCGCATCGATCGTGCCGGTGCGCGCCGGCGGGCGGCCCTGCACGAGCGTCGTGTACTCGCGCTCGATCCGCCGCGCCGCGAGCGCGGCCTTCAGGCGCCGGTGGGTCTCCTCCGAGCGCGCGACGACGAGCAGACCCGAGGTGTCGCGGTCGAGCCGGTGCACGATGCCCGGTCGCTCGGGATCCTCGCCCCCGCTCACCCGCGCTGCGAGCGCCTGCACGAGCGTGCCCTCACGGTGCCCCCGCGCGGGGTGAACGACGACGCCGGCCGGCTTGTCGACGACGAGCAGTTGCTCGTCCTCGTAGACGACCGCGAACGGCGCCGTGGGCGCGGACCGGTCCGCGAGCGGTGAGGCCGGCGACGGCTGGACCGTCACCTGCTGGCCGGCGCGGACGTGATCGCCCTTGCCGCGCGGCCGTCCGTCGACCGCGACGGCGCCGGCGTCGATGAGCCGCTGCGCTTGCGCGCGGGAGCCGAGCGGCGCGGCGAGGAAGCGGTCCAGGCGCTCGCCGTCGGCGCCGGCCTCGACGACGAACCGGCGCGGTGCGCTCACGGCCGGCTCACTCCGAGGAACGCAGCCGCGGGCCGCGCCGCGGCGCGCCGTCGGCGGAGGGCGTCACGGCACCACCGCGGGCACCCGACTCGATGACGAATGCGAGGATGACCACTCCGACGGTGATCGCCGCGTCGGCCACGTTGAACGGCGGCCAGCCGAGCGGCAGCTTGATGAAGTCGGTCACCGATCCGTCGCGTAGGCGATCGAGGATGTTGCTGAGCGCGCCCCCGAGGAGCAACCCGGTGGGCAGCCACACGAGCCGCCGGGTGGAGTGGCGGGCGAAGTACAGCAGCACGCCCAGCAGGGCGAGGCCGATGAGGGCGATGACGACCGTGTGGCCGCCGGCGGCCAGACCGAACGCCACGCCGTCGTTGAATGTGTGCACGAACTGCACGCCTGGAACGACATGCCGGGTCTGGCCGGGCATGATCGAGTCGGCGATGAGGTGCTTCGTCAGCTGGTCGACAGCCACGACGGCCACGAGTACGAGCGCCGCCAGGATCCAGGCGTTGCGCGAGCGCATCGCGCTACCCCCCGAGGATGTCGCGGACGACGAGGGTGTTCACCAGCTGCAGCACGATGATCGCGAGGATCGGGCTGATGTCGAGCGGGCCGATCATCGGCACGATGCGCCGGAAGATCCGCAGGTACGGCTCGCAGACGTCGCGCAGGAAGCCGAGCACCGCATCGAACGTGCGCGAGTAGCCGGGACGGACGCCGAGCGTGAGCATCCACTGCGTGAGGATGTACACGAAGATGATGAGCGTGTAGACGTCCAGCAGGGTCGACAGGTACCCGGCGATCTCGGTGCGCGCGCTCGCGAGCAGGAACGTCATCCGGCGAGCACCGCGTCGAGCGCCGCACTGAAGGCGCCTCGCAGGCCGGCCCGCTCGAGCGCGTCGAGCCCGCGCGCGGTCGAGCCGCCGGGGGAGGCGACCTCACGCCGCATCCGCAGCGTGTCCCCGTCCCGCGCGCGCAGCAGCCCGGCGGCTCCGGCGAGCGTCCCGCTCACGAGCTCGGTGGCGACGGCCGCCGGGAGCCCCCGGCGTACGCCGGCATCGACCTGGGCCTCGGCGACGAGCGCCACGTAGGCGGGGAACACACCCGACAGGCCGGTGGCCACGTCCATCAGGCGCTCGGGCAGCTCGACCACGGTGCCGAGGCGAGCGAACAGCTCGCGCACCCGGTCGTGGAACGCGGGATCGGCACCGCCGTCCTCGGCCAGGCAGGTCACGCCCTCGCGCAGCTCGACCGGCGTGTTGGGCATCGTCCGCGCCACGGCGGCGTCCGGATAGGCGGCGCGCAGCTCGCTCAGCGAGGTGCCGCCGAGCACCGAGACCACGCCGCGGGCCCGGCCGGCGATCTCGTCGGCCACCGTCTGCAGCTGCGCCGGCTTGTGGGCGAGCACGACCAGATCGGCGCGCTCGGCCAGCTCGGCGTTACCGGCGACGGCCTCGCCGCCGAGCTCCGCGGCGAGCGCCGCCGCGCGTCCCGAACCGTGGTCGCTCACGAGGATGGGATCGCCCCAGCCGCGCGCGAGCGCCGCTGCCATGTTCCCCGCGCCGACGATCCCGATGGTCATGGGCGACAGGCTAGCCGCTCGGTCGCGCGCAGCACACGACGCGTTCAGCTCTGATTGAAGAAGCCCTTCTCGATCAGCGTCGCGCGTTGCTCGGCCGAGATCTCGACGTCGCGCGGGGTCAACATGAAGACCTTGTCGGCGATGCGCTGCATGCCGCCGTCGAGCGCATAGGTCAGGCCGCTCGCGAAGTCGATCAGGCGCTTGGAAAGATCGGTGTCGATCCCCTGCAGGTTGAGCACGACGGGGATCGAGTCCTTGAACTTGTCGGCCACCTCCTGGGCGTCGTTGAACGACTTCGGCACCACGAGATGCACTCGCGCCGCTCCCCCGTGCCCGTTGCCGCGCCCGCCGCTCACGGGGCGAAGGGTGGTCGTGGGGCGGCCGGGCGGCTCATCGTCGGCGAAGATGTCGTCGAAGTCGCTGCCGCCGCGGCGGCGCGATGGCATGCGCCGGACGTTCGGGCGCTCGCGATAGCGATCCTCGAGCTCGATCTCGGCCGGGGGTTCATCCTCGTAGACGTCATCATGATGCTCCTCGGCCAACCCGAAGTAGACGAGGGCACGGTGCCAGGAATCGCGGAAGGCCATTGTTCTCCGTGCGTTTTCGCTCAGCAGGCGGAATTCCCTGCTCGGGAGACACTGTACTCGCCCCCGAGCCTCCCGCTTCCGCGGGCGGGCCGATCAGACGATCAGGCGTACAGGCGGGATCCGATGCGCACGATCGTGGCGCCCTCCTCGACGGCGACGGCGTAGTCCTGCGTGGTCCCCATCGACAGCTGCTCGAGATCACGGGCGCCCGCGAGCTCACGCAGGGCGGCGAACCAGCGCCGGTTGTCGCGCGGATCCGCGGACAGCGGAGGCATCGTCATGAGGCCGACGACCGGGACCGGCGCGCGCTCGATGAACGCGTCGAGCTGCTCGGGGGCGACGCCGGCCTTGCCCGGCTCGCGCGCGACGTTGACCTCGATGAGGATCCGCAGGCCCGGGCGCGCCCGTTCGACGTGGCGGGCGAGCTCCTGCAGCGCACTGTCGCTGGCCACCGAGTGGATCAGGCGCACGTGCGGGACGATCGCGCGCACCTTGCGGCTCTGCAGCTGCCCGATGAAGTCCCACTCGAAGCGCGGTCCGTATCTGCCGGCCTTCGCCTCGAGGTCCTGGGCGCGGTTCTCGCCGACGAGCGCTATCCCCGCATCGGCGAGGACCCCCATCTCCTCGATCGGGACGTACTTCGTCGCCGCGAGCACCTCAACGCCGGCGGGATCGCGCGAGGCGCGGCCGCAGGCGACGGCGATCTCGCCGCGCACCGCCTCGAGGTTCGCGTGCACGCGCTCGGCCCGCAGGCCGCGGATCAGCTCCGCCACGCCACCCCCGCCTGGCGACCGGTGAGCCCACCATCGCGCCGGTGGGAGAAGAAGAGCGACGGATCGGCGCAGATCGTGCACAGACCGACGTCGTGGACATCGGTCACCCCGCTGTCGCGGAGAGCGTGCTCGGCGACGCGCTTG
Organism: uncultured Solirubrobacterales bacterium; assembly: GCA_963710725.1. Lineage (GTDB taxonomy): Bacteria > Actinomycetota > Thermoleophilia > Solirubrobacterales > Solirubrobacteraceae > CAVQBJ01. The sequence goes on from CAVQBJ010000002.1 coordinate 514,123, forward strand.
AGATCGAGCCGCCGGCCGTCGCGAACGCCGGGGCCGTAGTCCGCGAACGCCGCCAGGACGTCCTCGCTCACCTCGTAGCAGCACGCTCCGGCGCCCGGGCCGATCGCGGCGGCGATCTCGCCGCCGCCCGAGAGTCCGCGCAGCGCCGCAACGCCCTCTTCGATCACTCCCGCGGCCAGGCCGCGCCAGCCGGCGTGCAGCATCGCCACGGCACCCGCCCCGACGAGCGCGACCGGCAGGCAGTCCGCGGCGAGCACGACCGCCGCGACCTCGCGCAGCGCGGTGACCTGACCGTCGGCCTGCGCCAGGCCACCGAGACGAGCCGCACTCCACGAACCGTCGGGAATCGCGGTCACCCGCGAGACCGCTCGACCGTGCACCTGCTGCCCGTGCGCGAAGCGCTCGGCCTCGAGCCCGACCTGCGCGGCGAGCAGGTGCCGGTTGGCGGCCACCGCCTCACGGTCGTCGCCCGGCAGCGGGCCGCCGTCGCCGCCGGGAACCGTGAGGCCGAGATTGAGCGAGCGAAACGGCCCCGTCGACACGCCGCCGCGGCGCGTCGTGAACAGCACGTGGCCGCCGGGCAGGTCGATCGCGATGTGCTCGCCGTGCCCGCGGAAGGGCTGTCGCAGCGCGAGCGCGGTGTCCGCGGCGTCGAGCGGTCCGCTCGGTGCCTGCCCGCGGGTCATCGCGCCACCTCGCCGTCGAGCGCCGCCGCAAGCTGGGCGTCACGGTCGTCGGGGACCTCGCCGTCGAGGCGCCGGTCGAGCGTGACCGCGAGGCGCCGTCCAAGCTCCGGTCCGGCCGGCAGCCCGGCGGCAAGCAGGTCGTCGCCGCTGATGCGCAAGCGCGTGTGTCGCCACTGCCACAGCCAGTCATAGGCCAGATGACGCGGGCCGAGCGCGCCGGCGATGGCCACCGCCTCGGGCGGCGCGCTGCCGACGGCCGCCCGGACCTCGGACGGGCGCTGCGCAGCGGCGAGCTCGTCGGCGAGCCGCGGGACGGCGGACGCGGCGGCCAGCGCCCGATCGCGGTCGGGCGCCGTGAACTCCAGTCGTGTCAGCCAGGCGCGCAGCTCGGCTCCCGGGTCCTCGGCCGCCGACAGCGAGAGCGGCAGCGCCAGCACGGCGAGCAGGAGGAGGTCGCGACGGCCGTCGCGCGGCAGCAGCGCCAGCGCACTCGCGCTGAGCGCACGATCGAAGCGCAGGCGCGGGTGCAGCGCGACCAGCGCGCCGATCCGGTCGAGCTCCTGAAGCGCACCGACGGGCTCGCGCTCGGCGAGCACGAGGCGTAGCTCGGCCCCGACGCGCGCCCCGCTGAGCGTGCGCAGTGCGCCCGCGGCCACCGCGCGCCCGGCGAGCAGGCGCGTGTGCTCCTCGGGATCGAAGGCGAGTCGCGCGCAGTAGCGGGCGAGCCGCAGCAGCCGCGTCGGATCGTCGATGAAGCTCGTGTCGTGCAGGACCCGCAGCCGCCCATCGGCGAGGTCATCAAGCGCGTGGGGCACGCCGCGCACACGCTCGGGCTCGCGGTCGTCGAGGGCAACGGCGATCGCGTTGACCGTGAAGTCCCGGCGCGCGAGGTCGTCCTCGAGCGCGGCCGGCGCGACCTCGGGGAGCGCGCCCGGCTGCGCGTAGGTCTCGCTCCGCGCCGTGGCGACGTCGAGCTGCACGGCGCCCTCGCCGTCGATCACCTGGGCGGTGAGGAAGTCGGCGTGTTCGATGACCGACCCGCCGAGGGCCGCGCCGATCTCGTGGGCGACGGCGGCGGTGACGGCGGGGTCGCCGGCCACGATCACGTCGATCTCGCGCGGGTGGCGGCCGAGCAGGACGTCGCGCACGGTGCCCCCGACCAGCCACAGTCCGGGGGTGTGCGCGGCGACGGCGAGCAGCGCGCGCCCGGTCTCGCTGCGCGGGAGCTCGTCGAGCGCCTTCAGCGGGTGAGGCGGCGACGGTGGAACCAGGCCGGCGCGTGCGGTCGGGTGATCGTCCGTGGTCACGACGCCTCGGCTCGTCGTCCGTCGCCCTGGCGCTTATGCATCGACGCCGGCGACCGGGGTGCAGTCGCGCACGGCCAGCCCGGCGGCGGCGAGGTAGTCGCGCGCCTCGCCGACGGTGTGCTGGCCGTAGTGGAAGATCGACGCGCACAGCACGGCGTCGGCGCCGACCCGCAGCGCCTCGGCGAGATGCTCGAGCGTCCCCGCACCGCCGGAGGCGATCACCGGGACGTTGACCGCGCCCGACACCGCCGCGGTGAGCTCGAGGTCGTACCCGTCGCTCGTGCCATCACGATCCATGCTCGTGAGGAGGATCTCGCCGGCGCCACGCTCCACGCCCTCCACCGCCCACTCGACGACGTCGCGCCCCGTCGGCGTGCGACCGCCGGCGACCACGACCTCCCACCCTCCCCCCGCGCGCGCCCGCGCGTCGATGGCGAGCACGACGCACTGGGCGCCGAACACCTCCGCGAGCTCGGTGAGCAGCTCCGGCCGCGCGACCGCGGCGGAGTTGACCGACACCTTGTCCGACCCGGCGTCGAGGACGGCCTGCGCGTCCTGCACCGAGCGGATCCCGCCCCCGATCGTGAACGGCACGAACACGTCATCAGCGGTCCGGCGCGCGAGCTCGACGATCGTGTCGCGCTTCTCGTGCGTCGCGGTGATGTCGAGGAAGACGATCTCGTCGGCGCCGGACCGGTCATAGAAGGCGGCGAGCTCGACGGGGTCGCCGGCGTCGCGGATGTCGACGAAGTTCGTCCCCTTGACGACACGGCCGGCATCGACGTCGAGACACGGGATGATTCGCTTGTAGTGCATCTGCCGGCCACGGTAGCGCGCCGCCGGCCCCGGGCGCCCCGGGGCCGGGGCGATGTCTACGCCGGTGTGCCGACGCGCTCGTCCTCGCGCTTGTCGGCGGCCGGCTCCGGCGCGGCCTCGCCGCGGGCGGCTGAGCCCTCGATGTTGATGTGGGGCAGTCGCCTGTCCAGCCACGCCGGCAGGCGCCAGGTCCTCTCACCGAGCAGCTCGAGCACCGCCGGCAGCATCACGCAGCGAATCACCACCGCATCGAGGAACACGGCAGCGGCGAGGCCGAAGCCGAACTCCTTCAGCACGCGCTCGTTGCCGATCAGGAACGACAGGAACACGCAGACCATGATCGCCGCGGCCGCGCTGATGACGCGGCCGGTGAGCGCGATCCCATCGCCGACGGCGTTCGTGGCGTTGCCCTGGCGCACCCACTCCTCGCGCACGCGCGAGATGAGGAACACCTCGTAGTCCATCGACAGGCCGAACACGACCGCGAACATGAGCACCGGGATCCAGGGCTCGATCGGGCCAGGCTGCACGCCGACCAGGCTTCCGAACCAGCCCCACTGGAAGATGGCCACCGTCGCGCCGACCGCCCCCCCGATGCTGAGCAGGTTCATTGCGGCGGCCTGCAGCGGGATGACGATCGACCGGAAGATGACGAACAGCAGCAGGGCCGAGAGCACGACGACGAGCCCGATGAACAGCGGCAGCTTGCTGGCGAGGACGCTCGCGAAGTCGATCGACCCGGCCGTGAAGCCACCGACGAGGACCTTCTGTCCGGTGGTCGCCTCGATCGGGGGGATGACCGTCGAGCGCAGGTGATTGACGAGGTTCGTCGTGGCCAGATCCTGCGGGGCGGAGTCCGGGAAGGCCTGGACGACGGCGACGTCGCCCGACGGACTCACCCGGGGCAGGCTGACGGCGCCGACGTCGGGCGTGGCCGCGACCGCCGCCCGCAGCGCCGGCAGGCCGGACACGTCACCGCGGTGCGGCAGCTCCGAGACGATCACCAGCGGACCGTTGAACCCGGCCCCGAAGCCCTGCGCGAGCAGATCGAAGGACTGCCGCGAGTTGAGGCTCGTGGCGTTGTTCCCGGCGTCGGTGTTGTCCAGGCGCAGAGCGATGGCCGGCGCGAGGAACAGGATCATCACCGCGAGCGAGGCGAGCGCGAGCGGCCACGGCCGCTTCTGCACGGTCCGGCTCCAGCGCCGCCAGGCGGTCTCGCCGGGCGCCTCGCCGCGCGCGGCCCGCGCCCGCGCCCGCCGACCAGGCCGCACGACCTTCGGCCCGAAGCGCCCGAGCATCGCCGGCAGGAGCGTCAGCGAGGCGAGGAGGACCATCAGGACGGCGAGCACGGACGCGATCGCCAGGCCATATAGGAACGCGACGCCGGTGGCGAACATGCCGAACAGCGCGATCATCACCGTCGTGCCGGCGAGCAGGACCGCGCGCCCGGACGTGTCCATCGACGCGATGATCGACGCCTCCACCTCGCCCGTCAGCTCGTACGCCTCCTTGAAGCGGGTCACGATGAACAGCGCGTAGTCGACGCCGACGCCGAGCCCGATCATGAGCGCGAGCTCGCTCGCCGTGTTCGGCATGTCGAAGACGTGCGTCGACAGCCCGATCAGCGCCACGCCGCTGACCAGTCCGAAGCCGGCGGTGATGAGCGGCATGCCGGCGGCCGTGAGCGACCCGAATGTGAAGAGCAGGATGATGAGCGCGGCGATGACGCCGACGGTCGTGGCCGGACCGATGCTGAAGCCCTCGGCCTGTTGGACGACCGCGCCGCCGGCCGCGACCTTAACCCCGGGAACGTGGATCGACTCGACCTCCGCGATGAGCGCCTTGCCGGTGTCGTCGGGGAGGAGGTTCGCCCGCTTGTCGTACGTGACCGACGCGAACGCGGTGCGACGGTCCTTTGACACCTGCAGGGCGCCGCGCGCCGTGTACGGACTGACGACCCCGGCGATGTGCGGCAGTTGCGCGACGCGCGCGAGCATCGGCTCGATCGCCGCCCGCACTGCGGGTGAGTCGACGGTGCCACTGGACGTGTGCCAGACGACCTGGTCGATGTCGCCGCTCTGGGCGGGGAACTTGCTGACCAGCAGGTCCGACGCGCGCTGCGACTCGGTGCCCGGCAGCTGGAAGTTGGTGGAGTAGTTGCGGCCGGCCGCCGAGGCGAGCACGGTCGTGCCGATGGCGATCACCAGCCACGCCGCGACGACGTAGCGGCGGTGATGCACGCACCAGCGGGCGAGTTTCAGCATCCGGCGGGCCTCCTTGAGAGGGGGGGTCAGGGGGGCACGGACGTCGAGCGTAGCGCGGGGCGGCAGCGGGCACGCTCGCGTTGATTGTCAAACAGTCTATACTTCAAACTATGGCTGTCAAGGGGGCAGTGAGCGCGGGACGCAACCGGGGCGAGCGCACCGACCGCGCGGCGATGAACGTCGACGCGGACCTCGCCGAGCTGCTGCGCCTCATGCCGCGCGTCTTCCGCGGGCTGCGGTCCGGCCGCGGGACGGGGCCGCTCGACGACCAGGCCGCCGAGATGAAGGCGCTGTTCAAGGCGGGCCCGCTCGGCCCGCGTCACGTGCCGGTCATGATCGTACTCATGCTCGAGGACCAGATGGCGGTCAGCGATCTGGCTTCGCGCCTCGGCCTGAGCGTCGCCACCATGAGCCTGATGACCGGCGAGCTCGCCCGCGCCGGGCTCGTCGAGCGCCGCGAGGACGAGCGCGACCGCCGGCGGACGCTGGTCAGCGTCTCCGAGCAGTACCGCGAGCGGCTCGTCCCGCTCGTGCGCGAGCGGCTCGGTCCGCTGCGGCGGGGACTCGAGAAGATGGACCCCGACGTGCGAGCGGGTTTCCTCGCCGGCTGGCGCCTGCTGGCCGCGGAGCTCGAGCCCGGCGAACCGGACTGAGCGCCGAGCTCAGGCCTCGTGCAGCACGTCGTCGCGCACGACGTGGCCGTCGAGGACGGTCTGCGCCTCGCTCACACTGAACCGGCGCTCGTAGAGCGCCTTGCCCACGATCACGCCGGCCAGGTTGACCTGGCGCAGTGCCACGAGCGCCTCGAGGTCGGCGAGCCGGCCGATACCGGCCGAGTACAGGAAGCGCCCGCGCACCGTCTGGGCCACGTGGCGCACCTCGTCGAGATCCGGGCCCTCGAGCATGCCGTCGCGGTCGACGTTCGTGTAGACGAGGTTGCGCACGCCGCGTTCCTGCAGGCGCCGGATGACCGTCTCGGTCGTCATCTGCGTCGTCTCCTGCCAGCCCGCGGTCGTGATGTTGCCCCCGCGGACGTCAACGGAGACGAGCACGCGCTCGGGCCAGGCGCGCAGCACCTCGTCGAGGAACTCGACGTCGGTGAACGCGGCGGTGCCGAGGATGACGCGCTGGGCCCCGGCGCGCAGCGCATCGCGCACGGCGGGCAGTGAACGCAGCCCGCCGCCGTACTGGACGGGCACGTCCAGCTCCGAGGTGATGCGCCGCAGATGCTCGAGGTTCACCGGCTGGCCGGCCTTCGCGCCATCGAGGTCGACGACGTGCAGCCAGCGCGCGCCGTCGGCCACCCAGTCGCGAGCCGCGGACAGCGGGTCCTGGTCATAGACCTTCTTGGCCTTGAAGTCGCCCTTCTCCAGGCGCACGGCGTTGCCTTCGAGGATGTCGATGGCGGGGTAGAGGATCATCGCGCCCGGGCGCCGAGCGGCGTCGCCGCGGTCTCCCCGGCATCGTGCGCGCAGAGCGCAGCGAAGTTGGCGAGCAGGCGCAGCCCGTGCGCCGAGGACTTCTCGGGGTGAAACTGCACGCCGTAGAAGGAGCCTCGCGCCACGATCGTCACGAACGGGGTGCCGTACTCGGCGCGCGCGAGCACGTCCTGCTGGTCGCGCGGGTGGGCCACGTAGGAGTGCACGTGATAGAAGGCGCAGCGCTCGGGCAGCCCGGCGCGCAGCGGCGAGTCGCGAGTGAAGGTGACGAGGTTCCAGCCGATGTGCGGCAGGTTCAGCTCGCCGGCCTGCAGCCGCCGCACCTCACCGGGGATGATGCCCAGCCCCGGTGCGCCGCCGAGCTCGGTCGAGGATTCGAACGCAAGCTGCATGCCGAGGCAGAGGCCGAGCACCGGGACACCCGCGGCCACGCGCTCGCGCACGAGCTCGTCGAGGCCGAGCTCGCGCAGGCGCTCCATGCCGCGGGCGAAGGCCCCGACCCCGGGAAGGATGAGCCCGTCGGCGGCGCGCAGGGCGTCGTGGTCGTCGGTCAGACGGGCGGGCACGCCGACGTGAGCGAGCGCCTTCTCAACCGAGCGGCGATTGCCCATGCCGTAGTCGACGATCGCGATCGCCGCCCCGCCGCTCACGTGAGGGTCCCCTTCGTGCTCGGCACGCCCGTCTCGGTCGGGTCGAGCGCGATCGCTGCCGCGCAGGGCGCGGGCGAACGCCTTGAACGCAGCCTCGATCATGTGGTGGGCGTTCGTGCCCGTCTCGACGCGCAGGTGCAGCGTGATCTTCGCCGCCGTGGCGAACGCGCGGAAGAACTCCTCGGCGAGCTCGTGATCGAAGCCGCCGGTGCCCCCGGGCGGCAGCGCCGCCTCGAACAGCGTGAACGGGCGTCCGGAGATGTCGATCGCGCAGCTCGCGCGCGCCTCGTCCATCGGGATCGTCGCCGAGCCGTAGCGGGTGATGCCGGCGCGATCGCCGAGCGCCTCGTCGAGCGCGCGCCCGAGAACGATCGCGGTGTCCTCGACGGTGTGGTGGGCGCCGGTCTGCAGGTCGCCGGTCACGGCGACGTCGAGGTCCAGACGCGCGTGCCGGGCGAGCAGGTCGAGCATGTGATCGAGGAAGCCCACCCCGCTCTGGCGGGTGCCGAGGCCGGTCCCGTCGAGCGCGAGCACCAGGCGCACCTGCGTCTCCGCGGTGTCGCGCTCGATCGTGGCCGTACGGGTCTGCGTGACCGTCATGCGTCCCCATTCTCGCGCAGCGCCCCGTCGCCTGCAGGCGGCGCCGCGCGCGCCTCCATCGACTCGGCGTGCAGGACGAAGCCCTCGGCGCGCGCCACGGGTGCTCCCGCGGCGGCGAGCTTGGCCGCAGCGGCGCCGATGTGGACCTCGGCCATGCGCCGGCGGAAGTGCCGGGGCGACAGCGAGGAGGCGAACCGTGCGGCACCGGTGGTCGGCAGCACGTGGTTGGAGCCGGCGACGTAATCGCCGAACGCCGTCGCGCTCGCGGAGCCGACGAAGACGCAGCCCGCGGTGGACACGAGCGGTGCGAGCGCCTCGGCCTCGGTGCCCATGAGCTGCAGATGCTCGGGCGCGAACGCGTTGGCCACGGCGATCGCCTCGCGTGCGTCGGGGACCGGCACGAGCGCACACGGCGCCGCCGGCAGGCCGGGGTGGTGCTCGGCGATGCCTCGCACCGCGGCCTCGAGGGCCTCGAGCTGGTCGAGCGAGGGGCTGAGCGCGCCGACGAGGCTGTCTTTACCGTGCTCGGCCTGCGCGAGCAGGTCCAGCGCCGCGAGCCGGACGTCGGCATCCGCTGCGAGCACGATGAGCAGGTCGCTCGGGCCGGCGAAGCCGTCGATGCCGACGACGTGCGAGACCTGGAGCTTGGCCTCCTGGACGTAGAGGTTTCCCGGGCCGACGATGACGTCCACGCAGTCGACCGTCTCGGTGCCATAGGCGAGCGCGGCGACGGCCTGCGCGCCGCCCATTCGGTACACGGTCTCGACGCCGCACAGTCGGCAGGCGCCGAGGATGGCCGGATCGATGTCGCCACCCGACCCCGGCGGGGCGCACACGGCGACGTCGATCACGCCGGCGGCGCGGGCGGTGACGACGCCCATCACGACGGTGCTCGGGTACGGAGCCCGGCCCCCCGGCACGTACACCGCGGCGGAAGCGACCGGCAGCTCGCGTACGGTGATGCGCTGACCCTGCGGGAGCATGACCGAGCGGTCCTCGCCGACGCCGAGCTGGGCGACCTCGGCCACGTTCGCGATCGCGACCTGCAGGCCGGCGATCACGTCGAGCGGCAGCGTCCGGATCGCCGCATCGAGCGCCTCGGGCGCGACGCGGAGCGCGAGCGGGTCGGCGCCGCCCGTGTCGAAGCGGCGCGCGTACTCGGTGACCGCCGGATCGCCGACCGTCCGCACGCGCTCGATGATCTCGGCCACGAGCGGGGCGACCGCGGCTCCGTCGGGGACGAGGCCGCGCAGGCGAGCGGCCACGCCGGTCGGCCCGTGGGCGTCGAAGTCGGCGCGCTCCAGGCGCTCGATGCGCAGCACTCAGGCGGCCCCGGCGGTCTCGCGGGCGCGCAGGCGGGCGAGCAGGTCGTCGATCGCCGACGCCTTCAGCTTGTGGGCGACCGGATTCGCGATCAGGCGCGCCGTACAGACCTCGATCTCCTCGCGGATGACGAGGTTGTTCTCGCGCAGCGTCGTACCGGTGGCCGTCAGGTCGACGATCGCCTCGGCGAGACCGGCGAGTGGGGCGAGCTCGACCGAGCCCTTGACCTCGACGATCTCGGCCTGACGCCCGGTCTCCTCGAGGTGGCGCGCCGCGATGTGCGGATACTTGGTGGCGACGCGCATCACGCCGAGGCGACGCAGCGCCTCGGCCGCCGGGTCGGGTCCGGCGATCGAGGCGAGCACCATGACGCAGCGACCGAAGCCGAGATCGAGCAGCTCGTATACCTGGCGGCCGCCCTCGTCGCGTGCGTAGCCGGACTGCTCGAGCAGCACGTCCTTGCCGGTGATCCCGAGATCGGCGGCGCCGGCCTCGACATAGGTCGGCACGTCCGAGGGGCGCATCGTGATGACGCCGATGTCCTCGAACAGCAGCTTGCGATCATTCGTGCGCAGCTCGGCGGTGTCGAGGCCGAGCTGCTCGAGCAGATCCGCCGTGCCGCTGAACAGCGCGCCGCGCGGGACGGCGATCGTCAGTCCGTTCGTGGGCCTCACTCGCCCACCCCCGCGGGTGCCTCGACGCGCTCGCCGGCCCGGGCCGCGCCGAGGGTCCCGCGCTCCTCGCCGGTGAGGGCGACGTGCAGCGCATCGACGCCGAGCGCGAAGCCGACGGCGGGCAGGCTCCGGCCGAAGCGCCCGATGAGGTCGTCGTAGCGCCCGCCGCCGCCGATCGGCCGCCCGAGCGCAGGGTCGTAGACCTCGAAGATCGCGCCGGTGTAATAGCCGATGTCGCGCACGAGGCCGAGGTCGAAGATGAGTCGCCGGGCCACGCCGGGCGGCACCTGACCGGCGACCCGTCGCAACCCGGTCAGGGCGGCGGCGATCGGCTCGTCGAGCCCATCGAGCACGTCCGCGCCGCCGCGCGTCTGCGGCACGCGAGCGAGCAGCTCGGCAGCGCCGGCGTCGAGGCCGAGGCCGGCGATCTGCTCCTCCAGGGCGACGAGGTCGCGCCGGCCCAACGTGTGCAGCAGGTCCTCGCGAGCCGCGGGCGGAACGCCGAGGCTGGCCATCACCGCCGGATACAGCGACGCGTCACCGATGCCGATGCGATAGTCGGCCAGCCCGGTCGCGTCGAGCGCGTCGACGAGGATCGTGAGCGCCTCGGCGGTGCCTTCCGGCGCCGGAGAGCCGACGAGCTCGATCCCGGCCTGCAGCAGCTCGCGCTGCTGTCCGCGCTGCGGGCGGACGGCGCGGTAGCAGTGGGCGAAGTAGCTGAAGCGCAGCGGCGGCTCGGCGTGTGGGTAGCGCGTGGCCACCACGCGGGCGATCGGGACGGTCATGTCCGAGCGCAGCACGAGCACCTCGCCGTTCTCGTCGAAGACGCGGTACGCGGGCCGGGCGTCGCGCATGTCCCCGCGGTCGAGCTCGGACTCGTACTCGAGGGCGGGCGTCACGACCTCGCCGTACCCGTGGCGCTCGAAGGAGGCGCGCATGGCATCGGTGATGTGGCGGAGCTCGCGGGTCTCGTCGGGCAGGACGTCGCGGGTGCCGCTGGGGATCGGGTGGATCATGACCACATGATCGCGTGCCGGCCGTCGCGGCGACGCGACGTCAGGGCACGTCTAGGCGTGAACGGGCTCGGTGGCGACGCGCTCGATGTGAGCGCCGAGCTCGCGCAGGCGCTCATCGATACGCTCGTAGCCGCGGTCGATCTGGCGGATGTTGCCGATCTCGCTGCGGCCGTCGGCGCCGAGCGCCGCGAGCAGCATCGCCATGCCCGCGCGGATATCGGGCGACTCCAGGCGCTCGCCGCGCAGACGACGCGGCCCATTGACGATCACGCGATGGGGATCGCACTGCAGGATGTTGGCGCCCATCGAGTTCAGCTTGTCGATGAACACGAGGCGGTTCTCGAACATCCACTCGTGTACGAGGATCGAGCCCTCCGCCTGGGTGGCGAGCGCCACGGCGATCGATGTGAGATCGGCGGGGAAGGCCGGCCACGGGCCGTCCTGGATCTTGCCCGTGTAGTCGCCGACATCGGACTCGACGACGAGCTTCTGGGCGCCGGGCACGAACACGTCGTTGCCCTGGATCTCGCTGCGCAGGCCGAGCCGCTCGAAGGCGAGCCGGATCATCCGCAGATCGCCGGGCACGGTGTCGCGGATGCGCAACTCACCGCCGGTGATCCCGGCGAGCGCCATGAAGCTGCCGATCTCGATGTGGTCCGGGCCGAGGCGGTGCTCGCAACCGTGCAGCGTGGCGGCGCCGTTGATCGTGAGCAGGTTCGAGCCGATGCCCTGGATGTCGGCGCCCATCTTCACGAGCATGCGAGCGAGGTCCTGGACATGCGGCTCGCAGGCGGCATTGCCGATCACCGTCGTCCCGGGAATGAGTGCGGCCGCCATCAGCGCGTTCTCGGTGCCCATCACCGACGGCTCGTCCATGAACACGTCGCTGCCCGGGCGCAGGCCCTGCGCCGCCGACAGGACGATGTCGCGCTCGCAGTCGACCTCCGCGCCCATGTTGCGGAAGGCGTCGACGTGCGGGTCGAGTCGGCGCCGGCCGATGACGTCGCCGCCGGGCGGCGGCATCACCGCGCGCCCGAAGCGCGCGAGCAGCGGACCGGCGAGCAGGAACGAAGCCCGGATGCGCTCGGCCAGGTCGCGGTCGATGGTCGCGTCCTCGCGCACGGCGGCGGCGCACAGGACGACCTCGTTGGTCGCCCGCCAGCGCACGGACACCCCGAGCTGCTCGAGGATCCACACCATCGCCTCGACGTCGCGGATGCGCGGCACGTTGCGCACCACGACCTCGTCCTCGGTGAGGACGCTCGCAGCGAGGATCGGCAGCGCACCGTTCTTGTTCCCGGCCGGGGTAACCGTGCCGGAGAGCGGGACACCACCCTCGATCACGAACTTTTGCATGAGCGGTCGTCGGGCGCGACGCGTATGTCGAGAGACAGCGGTGCGGCGCCTGGCAAGGGTAACAGCCATTTGCAGGCAATCAGTTCGAGCGCGGCCGCCCAACCCCTTTTCGGTCTGGACGGACGTCCGAGCGGCGGTCGGACGTCCAGCGATATCGTCCCGCCATGTCCGAGACGCTGACGATCGTGGTGCTCGCGGGCGACGAGACCGGGCAGGAACTGCTCGAGCAGTCGCTGCGGGTGCTCGAGCCCGCGGTGATCGGCCTGGAGCTGGTGCTCGAGCACTTCGACTGCTCGCTCGAGCACCGCCGCGCCACGCAGAACGCCGTCGTGCACGAGGCGGCCGCGGCCATGCGCGAGGCCGGCTACGGGCTGAAGGCCGCGACCGTGACGCCCGAGGGCAAGGATGACGTCGGATCGCCCAACCGGATCCTGCGCGAGGACGTCGACGGCACCGTGATCATCCGCACGGGCCGCCGCATTCCCGGCATCACTCCGATCGCCGGGGTGCACTACCCGATCTCGATCGTGCGCATGGCGGTCGGCGATGCCTACGGGGCGCAGCAGTGGCGCGAGGGCGAGCCGGGCAGCGACGAGGAGGTCGCGTTGCGCACCGAGCGCATCACGCGCGCCACGTGCCGCGGCGTGGCCGAATACGCGTTCCGCACCGCCGAGGCCAACCGCGGGCGCGTGTATGGCGGCCCGAAGTGGACCGTCTCGCCGGTGTACGAGGGCATGCTCAAGGAGGAGATGGACGCCGCTGCAGCCCGCCACCCGGGCGTCGACTACCGCCCCGTGCTCATCGATGCGACGTACGCCGGCCTCATCTCGGGTGCGACCGACGCGCCGCTCGCCATCCCGGCGCTCAACCGCGACGGCGACTGCCTCTCCGATCTCGTGATGCCCATGTTCGGGTCGATCGCCGGCGCCGAGTCCCTGCTGCTCGCCTTCGACGACGAGTACGAGACGACCGTGGCCATGGCCGAGGCGCCGCACGGCACCGCGCCCGCGCTGCAGGGCAAGGACATCGCCAACCCGATGGCCATGATCCTCTCCTGCGGCGCGATCCTCGCGCAGGCCGCGCAGCGCGGCGTTCGCGAGGCCCAGCCCGCCTCACGGGCGATCTACGAGGCGATGCTCGAGGCCACCGCCGCCGGGATCCGCACGCCCGACCTCGGCGGGCACCACTCCACGACCGAGGTCACCGACGAGGTGATCGCGCGCATCCGCGGCAAGCTCGAGGTCTGGGACGCGCTCGGAACCGCCTTGTGAGCGTCCCGTCGCCGGCGGCCGTCGTGCAAGCCGCGTTGCACCCAGCGGGTGCGGATTTCGCTCTCCAGAGCCGATCCCTCCACCCGCTGCCCGTCGAACGCGCGTTCCCATGCAGTCCGTCCGACGCGCGGCGTAGCTTACGAACACATGTTCTGTTGTGGGCCAGCCACCAACCGCGATGATCGCCTGCCGGGACTGCGCGACCGTGCCGCGACCGCTCTGCGCCTGCTCGGCGCGTTTCTGACGCTCGAGGAGGAATACGACGTCGACTGGGACTTTCCCTCCGCGCCGCCTGGTCGCGATGCCGCTGACGAGCATCCCCGGCGCGCCGAGGCACGCCGAGCACGCGAGGAGGCGCATCGCCGTCCGTTGCCGTCGCCTCGGGCCGCTCGGCGACCGGGCGTGCCGCCCGCGACCGTCGTTCCCTGCCTCTCCCCCCTTCCGCCGCGCGCTCGCGCGGCCACGGGCCCCGACGGCGCGCCGACCGAGCGCTGAGCCCGGCCGGGCGACGCAGGCCGAGCGCAAGCGCACAACGACGACGAGCCGCCCCGGCTGGGGGCGGCTCGTTCGTGCTGAAGAAACCGGCGGCGTCCTACTCTCCCAGGCCCTTGCGAGCCAAGTACCATCGGCGCTGAGGGGCTTAACTTCTCTGTTCGGAATGGGAAGAGGTGTTTCCCCCTCGCCAAAGCCACCGGAAAAGGGCGAGAGACCGGCCCCCCGGGGTCCTTCAAAACTACACAGCGCCACACGGGTATCACAAAAAATCCGTCAAGCCCTCGAGCCATTAGTACCGGTCTCCTTCACGCGTCACCGCGCTTCCAGATCCGGCCTATCAACCTGGTGGTCTACCAGGGCTCTTACTCCCTCTAGGGGATGGGAGAACTCATCTTGAGGCCGGCTTCCCGCTTAGATGCTTTCAGCGGTTATCCGATCCACACGTAGCTAACCTGCGATGCCCTTGGCAGGACAACAGATACACCAGAGGTGCGTTCATCCCGGTCCTCTCGTACTAGGGACAAATCCTCGCAATTCTCCAACGCCCACGGCAGATAGGGACCGAACTGTCTCACGACGTTCTGAACCCAGCTCGCGTACCGCTTTAATGGGCGAACAGCCCAACCCTTGGGACCTACTCCAGCCCCAGGATGCGACGAGCCGACATCGAGGTGCCAAACCGGGCCGTCGATGTGGACTCTTGGGCCCGATAAGCCTGTTATCCCCGGAGTACCTTTTATCCGTTGAGCGACGGCACTTCCACTTGCTACCGCCGGATCACTAAGACCTGCTTTCGCACCTGCTCGACTTGTCAGTCTCGCAGTCAAGCTCCCTTGCTACCTTTGCGCTCTACGCACGATTTCCAACCGTGCTGAGGGAACCTTTGTGCGCCTCCGTTACATTTTGGGAGGCGACCGCCCCAGTCAAACTACCCGCCTGGAACTGTCCAGCACCCGGATTCACGGCGTGCTGTTAGAAGTCCAATACACCAAGGGTGGTATCTCAAGGTTGGCTCCACGCCAGCCGCAGCCAGCGCTTCAAAGCCTCCCACCTATCCTGAGCGAAATGCATCGAACCCCAATACCAAGTTGTAGTAAAGGTTCACGGGGTCTTTCCGTCTAGCCGCGGGTACTCGGCATCTTCACCGAGACTGCAATTTCACCGAGCCCCTCGTTGAGACAGTGCTGAAGTCGTTACGCCATTCGTGCAGGTCGGAACTTACCCGACAAGGAATTTCGCTACCTTAGGACCGTTCATTGTTGTTACTACCTCGACGTAAAAGTCGAGGCGGCCGGCGCATTTCTGGCCGGCTCTCACGGTCGCCCGTGAGATCGGACTATCTCATCTCGTCGCCGCTCTACAGCGATGAGCTCGGCGTATAGTCTCTGAGGATTCCGTGCATCCGATGGCGTCTCTTTCCGCCGCGGTTCATCCGTTCCGGAGAGCTAGAACCTTGGCGTAGTCGGCGTCGCTCATTCTCCCGCGCTCGAGCAGCGCAACCGCGCTCCTCCAACGCTCGAAGTCATGACGCTTCCACCCGACGAGCGGGAACCGTACGAAGAACGGGACAACCGAATTGGCCAGGTCCGAGAGGCGATTGACCTCCCAGTACCAGCCACCGTTGCCCGCGCGCCTCATGGTCCCGACGCCAAGCGTCTCACGGAACAGGTCGAGCGGCGCCCGATCCTGCTGCGAGACGTTGAAAGCGGCTGAGATCCGGAAGCCCCTAGGCCGGTCACGACACTCGCGACAGACCAGCATGAAGCTTCCCTCGCCCAGCGCAAAGCCAGACAAAAACGCGCCACGCGAGGCCTCAATGGCCTCGATACACGGCCTTTCCTGCTGATTGTCCGCACCCGGCACATTGTCACGGTATCGCCCGCTTAGGACAATACTCGTAGTGCGGGATACTCGGATGTTCCAGCATATAGCCGAGTTTTATAACTACCTCGGTCAGCTGATAGTTACGGCCGCCGTTTACCGGGGCTTAGCTTCGGTGCTTCGGGTCAAGCCCTAACACCTCCACGTAACCTTCCGGCACCGGGCAGGCGTCAGCCCCTATACGTCGTCTTTCGACTTAGCAGAGACCTGTGTTTTTGGTAAACAGTCGCTTCAGCCTATTCACTGCGGCCCCCTCAGGCTTCACCGGCAAGCGGCTTCACCTTACTGGGGCGCCCCTTCTCCCGAAGTTACGGGGCAATTTTGCCGAGTTCCTTAACGAGGGTTATCTCGATCACCTTAGTATTCTCTACTTGCCCACCTGTGTCGGTTTTGGTACGGGCACGCGCTTCCTCCCTAGAGGATTTTCTCGGAGGTATGGCGTCGGGGACTCGCCGGCTTAGAGCCAGCTGACATCGCGCCTCAGGTTATGCGGCCCCGCATTTCACTAGGGCCACCCCTACACGCTTGTCCCAGGACGACCATCGCCTGGGTTCCCTTAGCCTTCCTCGTCTCCCCATTGGTCAAACGGATGCGACGTGGTACAGGAATATCAACCTGTTGGCCATCGACTACGCCTTTCGGCCTCGCCTTAGGTCCCGACTAACCCTGAGCAGACGAACTTTACTCAGGAATCCTTGGGCAATCGGTGGAGGGGATTCTCACCCCTCTTTCGTTACTCATGCCGGCATTCTCACTTCCCAACCCTCCACGGCTGGCTTCCGCCGCCGCTTTACTGGATTGGGAACGCTCTCCTACCGCGCGATCGGTCCGAAGACCTCACGCACCCGCAGCTTCGGTGACTAGCTTGAGCCCCGTTACATTGTCCGCGCTCGAACACTTGACCAGTGAGCTGTTACGCACTCTTTCAAGGGTGGCTGCCTCTAAGCCAACCTCCTGGTTGTCTATGCACTCGAACATCGTTTCCCACTTAGCTAGTACTTAGGGACCTTAGCTGGCGGTCTGGGCTGTTTCCCTTTCGACGCTGAAGTTTATCCCCCAGCAACTGACTCCCGGAGTAGACGTAATGGTCTTCGGAGTTTGCCTGAATTCGGTAACCTGGTAGGGCCCCTAGTCCAAACAGTGCTCTACGGCCAAAACGCAATTTATCCGAGGCTATACCTAAATATATTTCGGAGAGAACCAGATATCACTGAGCTTGATTAGCCTTTCACTCCGACCCACAGGTCATCCGCCCAGTTTTCAACCTAGGTCGGTTCGGCCCTCCACGAGGTCTTACCCCCGCTTCAGCCTGCCCATGGGTAGCTCGCTCAGTTTCGGGTATACCGCCTACGACTCTGTCGCCCTATTAGGACTCGCTTTCGCTACGGCTCCGCTCATCGCTTAACCTTGCCGCAGACGAGTAACTCGCCGGCTCGTTATGCAAAAAGCACGCGGTCACAGAACAAGTCTGCTCCCACCGCTTGTAGGCGCGCGGTTTCAGGTACTATTTCACTCCCCTTCCGGGGTACTTTTCACCTTTCCCTCACGGTACTAGTCCGCTATCGGTCACCAAGGAGTACTTAGCCTTGGAGGGTGGTCCCCCCAGGTTCAGTCCGCGTTTCACGGGTGCGGACTTACTCAGGAACGTCTCACGGAAGGCCATGCAGTTTCGTCTACGGGACGGTTGCCCTCTCTGGTGCGCGGTTCCACGCGCTTCGACTACCACATGACTTTGTAACTTCCGCCGGACCGGCCACGGCCCGGAAGCGACGCCCTACAACCCCCGACAAGCAACGCGTGGCCGCTTGCACTTGCCAGGTTTGGGCTAGATCCCCTTTCGCTCGCCACTACTCAGGGAGTCTCTGTTGATTTCCTTTCCTCGGGGTACTGAGATGTTTCACTTCCCCCGCTTGTCTTCACCCGGCCTATGTGTTCAACCGGGGATAACGCCGCATTACCAGCGCTGGGTTTCCCCATTCGGAGATCCGCGGATCACAGGCTATTCAGCGCCTACCCGCGGCTTATCGCAGCCGTTCACGTCCTTCATCGACTCTTGGTGCCAAGGCATCCACCATGCGCCCTTACTATCTTGACGGTGATCTGGCCGTTCGCGTCACTTACGTTCGGCGAGCGGCCCGGTGATACCCGTTGTCGGTCGCGCTTATCGATGCGACCGACTTGTGGCTACTGTGCAGTTTTCAAGGACCGCCGAGAGGCGAATACGCCGGCCGCACCGGCATCGTCTGTGGGCGCCCCATCAGTTGGGACGTCACGATGCCGACGGCGGACGCCGGTCTCTCAAAACTCAACAGCATGCTGGGGTCGTTTGTGGCTCCCTCGGTACATCGCGCCCGTAGGAGCGGAGCGATGACTTCGG
Source organism: uncultured Solirubrobacterales bacterium (assembly GCA_963710725.1). GTDB lineage: Bacteria > Actinomycetota > Thermoleophilia > Solirubrobacterales > Solirubrobacteraceae > CAVQBJ01. Next base: position 532,278 of record CAVQBJ010000002.1, read on the forward strand.
TCGCCGTCCAGCCAGGTTCGGTCGACGTGCTAGGCCCGGCTGACGCGAGGTCACGCCTCTCGAGGAGGCGTGGGGCGCAGCCGGGGCACCCGTAGGTGCTCCCTAGAAAGGAGGTGATCCAGCCGCAGCTTCCGCTACGGCTACCTTGTTACGACTTCACCCCAGTCACGAGCCCCACCTTCGACGGCTCCCTCCCTTGCGGGTTAGGCCACCGGCTTCGGGTGTTGCTCACTCCCGTGGTGTGACGGGCGGTGTGTACAAGGCCCGGGAACGTATTCACCGCGGCAATGCTGATCCGCGATTACTAGCAACTCCGCCTTCATGCAGGCGAGTTTCAGCCTGCAATCCGAACCGAGACGCGCTTTAAGGGATTCGCTCCACCTCGCGGTATCGCAGCCCTCTGTACGCGCCAATGTAGCACGTGTGTAGCCCTGAACATAAGGGGCATGAGGACTTGACGTCATCCCCACCTTCCTCCGGTTTGTCACCGGCAGTCTCGCATGAGTCCCCAACTAAATGCTGGCAACATGCGACGGGGGTTGCGCTCGTTGCGGGACTTAACCCAACATCTCACGACACGAGCTGACGACAGCCATGCACCACCTGTGAAAGTGCCCCGAAGGGAGGGTGTGTTTCCACACCGGTCACTCACATGTCAAGCCCAGGTAAGGTTCTTCGCGTTGCGTCGAATTAAACCACATGCTCCGCTGCTTGTGCGGGCCCCCGTCAATTCCTTTGAGTTTTAGCCTTGCGGCCGTACTCCCCAGGCGGGCAACTTAATGCGTTAGCTTCGGCACGGAGGGAGTCGACACCCCCCACACCTAGTTGCCATCGTTTACAGCGTGGACTACCAGGGTATCTAATCCTGTTTGCTCCCCACGCTTTCGCGTCTCAGCGTCAGTACCGTCCCAGCGAGCTGCCTTCGCCATTGGTGTTCCTCCTGATATCTGCGCATTTCACCGCTACACCAGGAATTCCACTCGCCCCTTCCGGACTCTAGCCCGACAGTATCCACCGGCATTCCAAGGTTGAGCCTTGGACTTTCACAGCGGACTTATCGGGCCGCCTACACGCTCTTTACGCCCAATGATTCCGGACAACGCTTGCACCCTACGTATTACCGCGGCTGCTGGCACGTAGTTAGCCGGTGCTTCTTGTGAAGGTACCGTCACCCCGAGCGGCTATTCACCGTCGAGGCTTCGTCCCAACTGAAAGGGGTTTACAACCCGAAAGCCTTCTTCCCCCACGCGGCGTTGCTGCGTCACGCTTTCGCGCATTGCGCAAGATTCCCCACTGCTGCCTCCCGTAGGAGTCTGGGCCGTGTCTCAGTCCCAGTGTGGCTGATCGTCCTCTCAGACCAGCTACCCATCGGAGCCTTGGTGAGCCGTTACCTCACCAACAAGCTAATGGGCCGCGGGCCCATCTCAATGCGGAAGCCGAAGCTACCTTTCCCCTTGCGGGCACATCCGGTATTAGCCCGAGTTTCCTCGGGTTGTCCCGGTCATCGAGGCAGGTGACCCACGTGTTACTCACCCGTTCGCGGCTCTGCCCCAGGGCAAGCCCTGGTTCGTCGCTCCACTTGCATGTGTTAAGCACGCCGCCAGCGTTCGTCCTGAGCCAGGATCAAACTCTCCGTGAAGAACTGCGTTCACTGAGAGTGTCATAGCGGTTGTTGGGACCTATACACAGTGGTCCCAAGCCATGACGGGGTACTACTTCCTACTTGACTCTTTGTACCGCCGCCGGGCAGACGCGAGCGTCGCCGGGCGGCAGGTCGAACCTGGACGCACACCGCGGTCGAGGTTCGACCGCAAGTGCGCATGCTGTTGAGTTTTCAAAGACCGTGTCGCCACGCCGAAAGGGTCTCTTTCGAGGAGGCCGGGTCGGCCCAGCGCCCGAAGGCGCCCGTTTGGGCCGGGCCCGCCAGTATAGCGCCTGCCGACGGTCCGGGAGAAATCGCCGACGACCAGCGTCGGCCGCTACCCGGAACGGGGTGGCGCAGCGCGCAGTCTAGGGCACTCGCCCGACGGATGCCCCCGAGCCGTTCGGCCGGATCGCGTCACGACGCGATGTGGACGCTGACCGTGCGGTCGCGCGGGCGCTCGTCGAAGTCGAGCAGGACGATCTGCTGCCACGTCCCGAGCCCGAGCCGGCCGGCGATGATCGGGATCGACTCCGACGGTCCGATCAGCGCGGCGCGCAGATGGGCATGCGCATTGGTATCGCCGTTGAGACGGTTGTGCTCGTAGCCGGCCGCGCCGCCCTCCGACGGGACCAGCCGCTCGAGCACCGCGGTGAGGTCGGCGATGGCGCCCGGCTCGCACTCCATCGTCGTGATCGCCACCGTCGCCCCTGGCGCGAACACGGTGGCCACGCCGAGCTCGACGCCGGAGGTGCCGAGGACCGAGCGAACGCCCTCGGTGAGGTCGATGACCTCTCCGTGGCCACCCGTGCGCAATCGCAGCAGTCCGCTGTGAACGGGCACGCGGGCTCGCCTCCCTCAGGCGCTGCGCGCGAGCCGACGGAAGCGGCGCTTGCCGACGCGCAGCACCTCGCCCTCGGCCCGCTCGCAGTCGATGTCGTGCTCACCGGGGCCGAGCGTCTGCTCGCCGAGCGTCACGCCGCCCTGATCGATCAGCCGGCGCGCCTCGGAGCGCGACATCGCGAACGCCTCGGCGATGACGGCGGGAAGGTGCACGTTCCCGTGCTCGCAGGCGAACGTCGCCTCGGGCACCTCGTCCGGCAGCCCGCCGGCGACGATCACCTGATCGAAGTGGCCCTCGGCGGCGGCGGCCCGCTCCTCTGAATGCATCCGCGCCACCAGCCCGCGCGCAAGCGCGCGCTTGGCATCACGCGCGGGGACGTCGGGCCCCGGCGGCTCGCGTCCGAGCAGCAGCCGGTAGTAGTCGCCGATCGCGTCGTCGGGGATCGACATCGTCTTGCCGTAGATCTCCTCGGGGGGATCGGTCACCCCGATCTGGTTGCCGAGCGACTTGGACATCTTCTGGCGGCCATCGGTGCCGACGAGCAGCGGCATGGTGAGGACCGCCTGCTCGGGCTGCCCGTAGGCGCGCTGGATCTCACGGGCGAGCAGGAGGTTGAAGGTCTGATCGGTGCCGCCGAGCTCGACGTCCGCGCGCACCATCACCGAGTCGTAGCCCTGCAGGAGCGGGTAGAGCATCTCGAGCATCGAGATCGGCTGGGCGGCGGCGATGCGCTTGCTGAAGTCGTCGCGCTCGAGCAGCTGGGCCACGGTCGTCGTGCGCGCCAGTCGCAGCAGCTCGAGCATCGACATGTCCAACCACTCGCTGTTGCGCCGCACCTCCAGGCGCTCCGGGTCGGGGTCGAGGATCGCGAAGGCCTGCTCCTGGTAGGAGCGTGCGTTCGTCTCGATCTGCTCGTCGCTGAGGATCGGCCGCGTGGTCGATCGTCCCGACGGGTCGCCGACGCGCGCGGTGTAGTCGCCGATGATCAGCACGACCCGGTGGCCGAGGTCCTGAAACTCGCGCAGCTTCCCGAGCACGACGACGTGGCCGAGGTGGATGTCGGGAGCCGTCGGGTCGATTCCGAGCTTCACGCGCAGGGGCCGGCGTTCCTGCTCGGCGGCGGCAAGCTTGACCGCGAGTGCACCGCGAGGGAGGCTCTCGACGGCGTTACGCGAGAGCTGTTCGGCGACGTCGTCGGGCGCTCCGGTACCGTTCGGCATCAAGGGCCAATGCTAGACTCTCGACGCTCGTGGGGCCTGTGCCGCCAAGCCCCCGCGCCGGCGGGAAGCCCCGCGATCGTCGGCTTCGCCGGCCGGTTGCCTTCGCGCCGCCACTTCCTGATGAGCGAGGACGAACGCCCCGACAACCCCACCGCCTACGACGCCACGGCGCGGACGGCGGACTCCTCGGCGATGCTCGTCGCGCGCGGCCGCGACGGAACTCGGGCCGTCGCCGCGAACGGCCATCCCGCACGGGCGGTCCAGCCCGCGCTGGCGACATCCGTGTCCGAGACCTCCGCCGGCGTTCGCGCCCCGAAGCGGCCCACTCCGCCGCCGCCGGGCTATACGCGCGAGCCGCCGATCGAGCCGATCGAGGCGCGCACGCGCACGCGGCTGAAGAAGCTGCGCATGTTCGCGATCCTCGTCGCGATACTCCTGCTCGGACTCGTGTCGTTCGCGTTCGGGATGTTCATGGCGGTCGCCTCCGACCTGCCCAAGCTCGAGAACAGCAGCGAGTTCAACAACGCCTCGAACTCGGTGCTGCTCGACGATCACGGCAACCAGATCGCGATCCTCAGCCAGCAGCACCGGATCCTGCTCAAGGAAGGCCAGGTGCCGCAGCCGGTCATCAACGCGGTCATCTCGGTCGAGGACAAGCGCTTCTACCACAACTCGGGCATCGACATCCGCGGCATCGGCCGCGCGATCCTCGCCGACGTGCTGCACGGCGGCGCCGTGCAGGGCGCGTCGACGATCGAGCAGCAGTTCGTCAAGAACGTCCTCCAGGCCCAGTCGCACCGGACGATCTTCGAGAAGCTGCGCGAGGCGGCGCTCGCCTACCACCTCTCGCGCCGCTGGCCCAAGAACAAGATCATCACGGAGTACCTGAACACGATCTACTTCGGCAACGGGGCGTACGGCATCGAGTCGGCGGCCCAGACCTACTTCGGCCACATGCCCGGCTACATCGGCTGCGGCTCGCTCACCGACCTGTGCGTCACGCAGCTGCAGTACCACCCCGCCGACGAGGCGCTCCTCGCCGGCCTCATCGCCTCGCCGAGTGGATTTGACCCGATCGCGTACCCCGCGCACGCGCTCGCGCGTCGCGCCGAGGTGCTCAACGACATGCTCGCGCAGGGGTACATCAACCGCTCGCAATACGACACGGCGATGGCCACGCCGCTGCCGACGTCGTCGGAGGTCCAGGCGCCCGAGCTGACGACGGAGGGCGGCTACAACACGGGTTACTTCGACGACTGGGTGCAGCAGCAGGTCATCAACCGCTATGGCGCCCAGCGCGCATTCGAGGGCGGCCTGAAGATCACCACGTCGCTCGACCTGCAGCTGCAGCAGGCCGCGGAGGATTCGATCAACGCCTACCTGGGGAATCCCGACGGTCCGTCGGCCTCGCTGGTGGCGATCGACAACGCGACCGGGCAGGTCAAGGCGATGGTCGGCGGGCGCAACTACGACGCGAGCCCGTTCAACCTCGCCACGCAGGGCGAGCGACAGCCGGGATCTGCGTTCAAGGCCTTCGACCTCGCCGCCGCGCTCGAGCACGGGATCTCGCCCTATTCGGTGTGGCCTTCGCATCCCCTCACGCTGCGCGACCCGCACGGCGGGGTGTTCGTCGTCCGCAACGACGAGTCGTCCTACGCCGGCACCAACACGCTGCTCGCCGCGACGACGCTGTCCGACAACACCGTCTACGCGCAGGTCGGCGTCAAGGTCGGGACGCACCGGATCGCCGGGCTGGCCCACCGCATGGGGATCACGACGCCGATCTCCACCAACTACGCGATGACGATCGGCGGTCTGAGCACCGGGGTCACCGTGCTCGATATGGCGCACGCCTACGAGACGATCGCCGAGGGCGGCCGCCGCGTGAGCGGGTCGCTGGTGGCCGGCGGCCCGCTCAGCTCCTACAGCCCGGTGGGGATCGAGAAGGTGCGCTTCCCCAACGGCCACGAAGAGGTCGACACGCCCGTCTATCGTCGCGTGCTGCCCGCGTGGGTCGCCTCCACCGAGACCTCGATGCTCGAGACGGTGATCACCTCCGGGACCGGGACGAACGCCGCCATCGGCGGCTTCGCGGCGGGCAAGACCGGGACGACCTCCAACTACGCGGACGCCTGGTTCGTGGGCTGGAACAACAAGTACACCGTTGCGGTGTGGGTGGGCTACCCGAACAAGCTCGTGCCCATGGAGACCGACTTCGGCGGCAGTCCGGTGCTCGGCGGCACGTATCCCGCACTCATCTGGCGCGACTTCATGCTCTCAGCGATGTCGATCGCCAACCAGGGCGCTGCCGGGACGACGCCGACACCGGCCTCCGCAGCGGCCGCCGCCGCGGCGGCGGGGGGCGGCGGCGGGGCGACGTCGAGCGCCTCGTCGTCCTCCGGCTCGGCGACGGCCGCGCCGAGCGGCCGCGGCACCGCGGGCGGCACCGGCGGCGGGGCGAACAAGGCCACGCCGACCCCCGCGCCGAGCCCGGTCCCCGCGAGCCCGGCCCCGGCGGGCGGGCAGGGAACGGGCGGTGGTCAGGGCGCCGCCACGCCGTCGGCCCCGGCCGCGAGCACTCCCGCCCCGGCGGCGACGGCGCCGAGCGGCACCGGTGGTGGCGGCGGCGCCGCCTCGCCCGGCGCCAGCGGCGGCAGCGCCGCCCCACCCGGCTGACGCACCGCGGCCACCCGGTCGCGCCGGCCTACCCGCGGCGAATCCGCGCGACCGCGCCCGGCGCGAGCGGCGGACGCGGACGAGACACGTCGGGGTGGCCAGCCAGCGCGAACCGCCACGGCAGCTCGGCGGCCTTCGTGATTCCGACGCGCGGTCCGATTGCCACGGGCGCCCGCGCCCAGTCCGGCGCACGCCCGAGGACGCGCACCGGACCCACGGCAAGGTCGCAGCCATTGTCGGTGAGCGGGATCGCGAGCGCCTGGGTGAGCTTGCCGGGCCCCGAGCACAGCTCATGCTCGTCGAGGCGGCCGCGGCGCTCGCGCATGAGCGCCAGTCCCGTGCGCGGCGCCAGCGCGCGGATGAGCACGGCGGCCGCGGTGCCCGCCGGCTCGCAGACGACGTTCAGCATCGAGTGGATCCCGTAGGACCGGTAGACGTAGGCCATCCCCGGCGCCCCGAACAGCGTCTCGGTTCGTGCCGTGCGCCCGACGTAGGCGTGACAGGCGGGCTCGGACTGGTGATAGGCCTCGGTCTCGACGATCACTCCGGAGACGCCATCGCGCTCCACGACGCATCCGAGGAGGTCGGGCGCGACATCGAGCACCGGCCGCGCGTAGAAGGCGGCGGCCAGCGGCTCCGTCGCGCCCTCGGTCACGCCGGCGCGGACTCGGCGAGCCTCGTCCGCGCGAGGGCGATCTGCTCGTCCAGGCGCGCGAGCGACGTGCCGCCCTCGGACACCTTCGACTCCAGCCACGAGCGCTGGGCGAGCACGGCGTAGTACTCGTCGTCGAGGACGTCGCTGTGTGCGGCGAGCTCCTCGGGCGTGAGCGCGGACAGCGGCCGGCCGCTGTCGACAGCCGTGCGCACGAGCCCGGCCACGATCCCATGGGCGGTGCGGAACGGAACGCCGTGACGCACGAGCAGGTCGGCGACGTCGGTGGCCGCGATCATCTCGTCGGAGGCGGCGCTCCGGAGGCGCTCGCGCCGGAAGCGCACCCCGTCGAGCATCCCGTCCGCCGCCGCGAGCACGAGCTCGAGGGTGTCGACGGCGTCGAACAGATGCTCCTTGTCCTCCTGCAGGTCCTTGTTGTAGGTGAGCGGCAGCGCGTGCATGACACCGTGGAAGGCGACGAGGTGCCCGGCCGTGCGCGGCGCCTTGGCCCGCAGCAGCTCGGCGGCGTCGGGGTTCTTCTTCTGGGGCATGATCGACGAGCCCGACGTCCAGGCGTCGGGCAGCTCGCAGAAGCCGAACTCCTCGCTGGACCACAGGACGAGCTCGGCACCGAGTCGCGAGAGATGCATCGTGCACGTGGCTGCGGCGGCAAGGTAGTCGAGCACGAAGTCGCGGTTGGACACGGCGTCGATCGAATTCGGCGCCACGGCATCGAAGCCGAGATCGGCGGCGACCTGCCGTCGATCGGTGTCGAAGTTCACCCCGGCGAGCGCGCCCGCACCGAGCGGCAGCACGCCCGCCGCGCGCTCGGCGAACGCGAAGCGGGCGCGGTCGCGGTCGAGCATCCACAGGTACGCGAGCAGGTGATGGCCGAGGTACACGGGCTGGGCGCGCTGCAGGTGCGTGTAGCCGGGCATCGGCCACTCGCGGTGCTCCTCGGCCCGGCGCAGCAGCGTCGCCATCACGCCGCGTAGGCGTACCCGTGCCTCCGCGGCCCGCGCCCGCGTGTACATGGCGAGATCGGTGGCCACCTGATCGTTGCGCGATCGCGCCGTGTGCAGGCGGCCGCCGGCCGGACCGACGATCTCGGTCAGCCGCCGCTCGATCGCCATGTGCACGTCTTCGTCGTCGGGCCGGAAGGCGAACTCGCCGCCACCCAGCTCACGCTCGACATCGTCGAGCCCGCGCAGCAGCGACTCGGCATCGGCCTCGGAGATGATCCCGCGCGTGGCGAGCATGCGGGCGTGCGCCCGTGACTGGGCGATGTCCTGCGGCCACAGGCGACGGTCGAAGCCGATCGAGGCGTTCAGGCGCCGGAAGTCGGGATGCTGGGGCTCGCTGAAGCGGGACATGGGGGCGCCAGTCTACGAGGCGGCGGGCCCGTGCGCCGGCGGCGAATCAACGCCCGGCACCCCCAGTCGCCTCATTTTCGCGGAAACCGTCATACTGCTCGGCGAGCGCGGCGCGGAGCTGGAAGTCCAGTATCCAAGCGGCATTCATGGGTGTCGCGTCCAAGGGGGGCGGGTCAGCCACAGACACGACCGAGGCGTCTCCTTCCACGGCTGGACGGCTGGCGCCATGGGTACGAGGGCACACGGATGTTGAAGACCGATGACTACCGGCGCCTGCTGGCGGTCCTGGCGGACGTCGAGCGAGCCACATCACTGAGCGGTTTCCGCCGCGCGACCCTGGACGCGGTGCACACGCATCTCGGGTGGGAGCACGCAGCGTTCCTCACCGCCTCGAACGACAGCCCGAAGATCGAGGGGGTGGCCGTCGGCCTCGCGCAGCGGCGCCTCGACGCGCTCCTGGCCCGCCTCTCGCGCGCCCACGCGGCGCGCAGGGTCCTGGCCGCGCCGGGGCTCGATCTCGCTGCACCGCTGTGCCGGGAGGACCTCTGGGCGCTGCTGACCGACGCCGGCCGGGCCGCGGGCGAGGAGTTCCTGGCCAGCCAGGGCGTCAAGTCGGTGCTCGCCGCGTGGCTCGACGCGCCCGGGCAGACGAAGGGCCTCTTCGCCGTGCTCAGCGCGCGCGGCCTCACGACGCCCGACGCCGAGCGGCTCACCGAGCTCGCGCCCCACCTGACGAACGTACTCGCGCTCCAGACGCCGCGCGACCCCGGCGTGAGTAGCACGGCGCTGCTCACCCCGCGCGAGGCCGAGACCGTCGATCTCGTGGCCGCCGGCTACAGCAACCGCACGATCGCCCGGCGACTGAACGTCACCGAGAGCACGGTCAAGAAGCACGTGTCCGCATCGCTCACCAAGCTCGAGGTCGACAGCCGCACCCAGCTCGCGCTCGCCTGGCTCGGCAGCAACGGGCGCAGCAACGGCCACAAGCGCCCGCGCCGCGCGCGCGCCGGCTGACCTCAGCCCTGCAGCACCGCGCCGAGCGCTTCCCCGACGCGCTCGACCGCCCCTTCGCTCATGCCTGGGAAAAAGGGCAGCGCGAGCGACCGGTCGGCGACGTCCTCGCAGACGGGGAACTCGCCTGGTCGGTGGCCGAAGCGCTCGCGGTAGAAGCTCATGAGGTGGATGGCGGGCAGGTAGGGCTTGCTCTGCACGCCGAGCTCGCGCAGCGCGAGCATCGTCGCGTCGCGGTCGCGCCCGCGCGGCAGCTGCACCACGAACACGAACCAGCCGCGGACATCTCCATCGCGGTCCTCGCACGGCAACCCGAGGCCCTCGATGCCGGCGAGCGCCTCGCGATAGGCGGCGGCGACCCGAGCGCGCGAGGCGAGCATGCCCTCGAGGCGTTGCAGCTGCACCAGCCCGATCGCGCTGGCGATGTCCGAGAGCCGGTAGTTGAAGCCGAGACGATCGTGATCGAGCCAGCCCATGTCGGGTGCGCGGCCCTGGTTGCGCTCGGAGTCGATGCGCACCTTGAGCGCCTCGTCGCCGAGCGTGACCATGCCGCCCTCGCCGGTCGTCAGCTGCTTGTTGGCGTAGAACCCGAACGCCGCCGGGTGCCCGCGCCCGCCGACGGCCACACCGTCGCGATGCCGCGCGCCGAGCGCCTCGCAGGCGTCCTCGACGATCGCCAGGCCCGGTCGGGCCGCGAGCGCCTCGAACGCCGGCAGGTCAGCCGGATAGCCGAAGATGTGCACCGGGAGCAACGCCCGTGTCCGCTCGGTGACCGCGGCCGCCGCGGCCGCCGGATCGAGATTGAGCGTCACCGGATCGATGTCCGCGAACACCGGCCGCGCCCGCTCGTACAACGCCACGTTCGCCGAAGCCACGAAGGAGAACGGACTGGTGATCACCTCGTCCCCATCGCTCACCCCGACCGCGCGCAGCGCCAGGTGCAGCCCGGCGGTCCCCGACGAGACGGCGCAGGCGAACGGCGCCCCGACCCGCTCCGCGAACGCCTGCTCAAACGCCGGCACCCGCGGCCCGAGCGACAGCTGCCCCGACCGCAGCACTTCCGCGACCGCGGCCTCCTCCTCCTCGCCCAGCACAGGCCGGGCGAGCGGGATCACCCTCGCGGTGTCCTGAGTGCTCACGACCGCCATCCTAGCTATGCCCCAAGTCGGGGACGACCGTCCCCGCACGAGGGCTTGGAGGCAGCGGGAGGTGCTGGAGGTAGGGCCGTGCCACGCTCGTTCGGCCCCCCTTCATCACTGGGGGGCCGAACGGACGGGGCGCGGCCCGGCCCCGTCAACGCGCCCCGGCTGCATCCCATACTCCAACGAGTCAACGAGCGCCTCCCACGACGCCTCTATGACGTTCTCCGATACGCCGATCGCGCCCCATACCCCCTCGCCGTCGGACGCGTCGAGCAGCACGCGCGTGACCGCGCCGGTGCCCTTCGTCTCGTCGAGGATCCGGACCTTGAAGTTGACGAGGTCGATGTCGCGCAGGTGCGGGTGGGTCTCGCCGATCGCGTCACGCAGCGCCTTATCGAGCGCGTGGACCGGACCGTTGCCCTCGGCGGTGCGCACGAAGCGCTCACCGCCGACCCAGATCTTGATCGTCGCCTCGGTCTCCACGCGCCCGTCCGCGCGCTTCTCGACGAGCACGCGCCAGGACTCCAGGCGGAAGAGCGGCTCGTATTCGCCGGCCTCCCTGCGCATGAGCAGCTCGAACGAGCCGTCGGCGGCCTCGAACTGGTACCCGCGATGCTCGAGCTCCTTCACGCGCTCGATGAGCTGCCCGGCGGCGGCGTCGCTGAGGCCGATGCTCGCCTCCTGCGCCTTCTCGATGACGGTGCCCCGGCCCGCGAGCTCGGACACGAGCAGATCGCGGCGATTGCCGACCAGCGACGGGTCGATGTGCTCGAACGTGCTCGCATCCGCACGCACGCCGGCGACGTGCATGCCGCCCTTGTGGGCGAACGCGTTGCGCCCGACGTAGGGCTGGTTGGGATCCGGCGTGAAGTTGAGCAGCTCGTCGATGTAATGCGCCGTCGGCGTGAGCAGTGCGAGCTGGCGCTCGGAGAGCAGCTCGTAGCCGAGCTTGAGCTGCAGGTCGGCGATGATCGAGACGATGTTCGCGTTGCCGCAGCGCTCGCCGCAGCCGTTCATCGTGGCCTGTACCTGCGCGGCGCCGGCAAGCACGCCGGCGAGCGAGTTGGCCACGCCGCACTCGGCGTCGTTATGGCAATGGATCCCCAGGCGCACCGTGTCGGCGACCGCCTCGCGCCCAGCGGCCGTCGCCTCGGTCACCTGGTGCGGGAGCGAGGAGCCGTTGGTGTCGCACAGGGTGACCGTCTCGGCGCCCGCCTCGGCCGCCGCGCGCAGGCACTGCAGCGCGTAGTCGCGATCGTCGCGGTAGGCATCGAAGAAGTGCTCGGCGTCGTAGATGACGCGCTTGCCCTCGCCGACGAGGAAGGCGATCGACTCGGCGATCATGCGCAGGTTCTCCTCGCGGTCGACGCGCACGACCTTCTCCAGATGCAACGCCCACGTCTTGCCGACCAGCGTGCAGACCGGGGCGAAGCTGTCGGCGAGGATCCGCAGCGCCGCGTCCTCCTCGGCCCGGCAGTCGCGCCGGCGCGTCATGCCGAACGCGGCGATCTGCGCGTGGGCGAAGCGCTCGCCGGCGAGCAGCTCGAAGAGCTCACGCTCCTTCGGGTTCGAGGCCGGGAAGCCCGCCTCGATGAGGTGGATGCCGAGCTCGTCGAGCTTGTGCGCGACGCGCACCTTCTCGGCGGCCGACAGCGACATGCCCTCGCCCTGCATGCCGTCGCGCAGGGTGGCGTCGTAGAGCTCGAGCTGATCGGGGGGTGTCATGACGGGGTTCGTCCTTTCGGCGTTGGGAGACGAAGCGGCAGCGGGATGCGGGCGGCCGCGGCTCCTCGGCCGCTTAGGCGCCCGCCCCGGTAATTCGCTGCTCGTCTCGGCGCCGGCGTGCCATCAGGCGGCGCTCGCCTCCGTCGGTGACGCCGCCATCTGCACGATGTCGAGCCACTCGCGATACCGCTCGGCCTTCCCGTGGATCGCGTCCTCGAAGACACCCTGCAGCACGCGGGTGATCTCGCCCGGCTTGCCGTCGCCGATCGCGTGGTCGTCGATCTCGCGGACCGGCACCAGCTCGGCCGCCGTGCCGGTCAGGAAGACCTCGTCGGCGACGTAGAGCTCGGCGCGCGAGATGTTGCGCTCGGTGACCTCGTACCCGAGGTCTCCAGCGATCTGGATGATCGATCGCCGCGTGATGCCGTCGAGGATCGAGTTGTGGTGCCCGGGCGTGACGATCTCGCCGCCGCGCACGATGTAGACGTTCTCGCCGGTGCCCTCGCAGACGTGGCCGTGATCGTCGAGCAGGATCGACTCCTCGTAGCCGGCCTTGGCCGACTCGATCTTCGCGAGCACGCTGTTGAGGTACTGACCGGAGGCCTTGGCTGCGGGGATCAGCGAGTCGGGGCTGATCCGCCGCCACGAGGAGACCTTCGCGCGGATGCCGTTGCGCTTCCCCTCCTCGCCGAGGTAGGCGCCCCACTCCCAGATCGCGATCATCACGTCGATCGGTGCCTCCAGCGGGTTGAGCCCCATCTGTCCGTAGCCTCGGTAGACGAGCGGCCGGATGTAGCACGAGCGCAGCCCGTTGCGGGAGATCAGCTCATGCGTGGCCTCGCGCAGCTGATCGACCGTGTACGGCACCGGCATGTAGTACAGGTCGGCCGAGCGCAGCAGGCGCTCGAGATGCTCGCGGTGGCGGAAGACCGCCGGGCCGAGCTCGGTGTCGTAGCAGCGCTCGCCCTCGAAGACGCCCGTGCCGTAGTGCAATCCGTGGGTCAGCACGTGAACCTTCGCGTCCTCCCACGCGACGAATTCCCCGTTCATCCAGATGAGGTCCGCTTCGTTCACGCCCCGCTCCTGTTAATCGCTAGAGATATGCAAGGACCGCGCGGGTCGCCTCTGCGGTGCCAACCCGACCTCCGAGGTCGGGTGTCCGCAGGCCCTCAGCGAGTGCACGGTCAACGGCCGATTCTACCGCCGCCGCCTCCCCTGCCAAAGCCAATCCGTGGCGCAGCAACATCGCCACCGACAGGAACATGGCGAGCGGATTGGCGATCCCCTGGCCGGCGATGTCGGGCGCGGATCCGTGAACGGGCTCGAACAGGCCCGGCCCGGCCGCCTCACCCCCGGCGCCATTCGCCCCGAGCGAGGCGCTCGGGAGCATGCCGATCGAGCCGGTGATCATCGCCGCCTCGTCGCTGAGAATGTCCCCGAACATGTTCTCGGTGACGATCACGTCGAAGTGCCGCGGCGCCGCCACCAGCTGCATCGCGGCGTTGTCGACGAGCACGTGCTCGAGCTGCACGTGCGGGTACTCGCTCGAGTGCACGCGCGAGACGACCTCGCGCCACAGGCGCGATGTCTCGAGCACGTTCGCCTTGTCGACGCTCGACACCTTCGCTCGCGCGGCCTCGAAGGCGACGCGCGCGATGCGCTCGATCTCCTCGACGCTGTACGCGCACAGGTCGGAGGCGTCGGTCTCCGTGCGTGTCTTCTCGCCGAAGTAGATCCCGCCGGTGAGCTCGCGCACGACGAGCAGATCGGTGCCCTCGATGCGCTCGCGCCGCAGCGGCGAGGCGTCGTAGAGCGCCGGGACCGGGCGGACCGGTCGCAGATTCGCAAAGAGACCGAGTCCCTTTCGCAGTCCGAGCAGGCCTTGCTCGGGCCGCGGCGCCTTGGGGTCGGTCGTGTCCCACTTCGGGCCGCCGACGGCGGCGAGCAGGACCGCGTCGGCGGCGTGGCAGGCTTGCAGCGTCTCGTCGGTGAGCGCCGTCCCGTGCGCGTCGATGCTCGCGCCCCCGAAGACACGCTCTTCGATCTCCAGGTCATCGCCGAGCAGTCGCCGCAGCAACTCGACCGCCGGCCCCATGATCTCGGGACCGATCCCGTCTCCGGGCAGAGTGACGATGCGAGTGGCCATGTGCGGCCGAGAGGATGGCAGATCCCGAACGGGGAGCCCCACAACGGGCCCGGTCATGGAGCGAGCCCGAGAGCCGATCGGCCCCGCCCGTCCCCAGCCCTACAAGCCTGACGACCGCATCGCGATCATCGCGGAGCTGCGGTAGGGGCGGACGACGCCTTCGCATCCCCTTTTTCTGGGGATGCGAAGGCGGCGGCAGCCCCGAGCCACCCGCGCACCGTTACAGCGCGAGCGCCGTCGTCACCGGCCCCACCCGCTCGCGACCGTGCTCGTAGAACGAGATCGCCTCGTCCTGGTGCAGCGTCAGCGCGATGTCATCGAGCCCGTTGAGCAGCCGGTGCCTGATGTCCGGGTCGATTTCGAAGGAGGCGCTGCGCCCGGCGAAGCGCACCTCCTGGGCCTCGAGGTCGATCTCGGCCTCGCCGGCCTCCGCGATCGCCCGCACGTCGGCCTCGTCGAGCACCACCGGGAGGAGCCCGATCTTCGTCGAGTTCGAGTAGAAGATGTCGCCGAAGCTCGGCGCGATGACCGCCTTGAACCCATAGTCCTCGAGCGCCCAGGCGGCGTGCTCGCGCGAGGATCCGCAGCCGAAGTTCTCGCCGGCCACGAGGATCGGGTTGCGCGGCAGGTCCCAGCCGGGCTCCTGCGCCCAGTCGTAGAACAGGAACGCGCCGAAGCCGGTGCGTTCGACGCGCTTGAGGAACTGCTTGGGGATGATCTGGTCGGTGTCGACGTTCGCTCGGTCCAGAACGCTGACCGGGCCCGTGATCTTGTCGATCGCTCTCATTTGGGGGGGTCTCCTCCGCGGGGCCTCCGGCCCCGCGTCTTGAAATTGCGGCCGGCCTCCTGCCGGCCTTGACCGCGGGGGGCCTCCGGCCCCCCGCTCCTAATTCCAGGTACGGATGTCGACGAAATGCCCCTCGATGGCGGCCGCGGCGGCCATCTGCGGGGACACGAGGTGGGTGCGACCGCCGCGGCCCTGACGGCCCTCGAAGTTGCGGTTCGAGGTCGACGCGCAGCGCTCCCCGGGCGACAGCGTGTCGGGGTTCATGCCGAGGCACATCGAGCAACCGGCGCCGCGCCAGTCGAAGCCGGCGGCCCGGAACACCTCGTCGAGGCCCTCGGCCTCGGCCTGCTCCTTGATCTGCACCGATCCCGGCACGACCATCGCCGACACGCGCTCGGCGACGCGGCGCCCGCGCACGACCTCCGCGGCCACGCGCAGGTCGCTGATGCGCGAGTTCGTGCACGAGCCGATGAACACGCGGTCGAGCTCGATCTCCTGCACGGGCGTGCCGGGCGCGAGATCCATGTAGTGCAGGGCGCGCTCGGCGGCCTCGCGGTCCGCCGGCGCGTCGAACGCCTCCGGTGAGGGCACCGTGTCCGTCACGGACACGACCTGTCCGGGATTCGTCCCCCACGTGACGAGCGGCGAGAGCGCGTCGCAGTCGACGGTGATCTCGCGATCGAACGCCGCACCTTCATCGGTGCGCAGCTCGCGCCAGCTCTCGATCGCGCGCTCCAGCTCGGCTCCCTGCGGCGCTCCGGGGCGGCCCGTTACCCACGCGAACGTCGTCTCGTCGGGCGCGATCATGCCGGCGCGACCGCCGCCCTCGATCGTCATGTTGCAGATCGTCATGCGCTCCTCCATCGAGAGCCCCTCGATCGCCGGACCGGCGAACTCGACAACGTGACCGACGGCGCCGGCGACGCCCATCTGCCCGATCGTGCCGAGGATGAGATCCTTGGCGGTGACTCCGAATCCGGGCGTTCCGACATAGTTGATCCGCATCGACTTCGGCTTGTGCTGGACGAGGCACTGCGTGGCCAGGACGTGCTCGACCTCGCTCGTCCCGATCCCGAAGGCGAGCGCGCCGAAGGCGCCGTGGGTGGCGGTGTGCGAGTCGCCGCAGACGATCGTCATCCCCGGCTGGGTGACGCCGAGCTCCGGACCGATGACATGCACGATGCCCTGGTGCTCGGAGCCGAGCGAGTAGACCGGGATGCCGAACTCGGCGCAGTTGCGCTCGAGCGTCTCCACCTGCACCCGCGAGAGCTCGTCACGGATGCGTGCCGCGACGGGCGTGCCGTCGGTGGGGACGTTATGGTCGGCGGTCGCGAGCGTGCGGTCGGGGCGGCGAACCGAGCGCCCGGCGAGACGCAGTCCGTCGAAGGCCTGCGGGCTCGTCACCTCGTGGACGAGGTGCAGATCGATGTACAGCAAACCGGGGGCCACCTCGTGGGCCTCCCAGATCTTGTCGAACAGCGTGGTGGGCATCGGCGTGCCTCCGGTCGGGGGTCAGCTACGGCGCAGGCCTGCGCTCACGACGGCGAGGAACGCCGCCTCGGCGGGGCCGGGGTTCTCGAAGTGGTGGGGCAGGTCGGCGTCGAAGGTGACACAGTCGCCCTCGCTCAGCTCGTGGCGCTGGCCGTCGCACACGAGCACGAGCTCGCCGCTCTGCACGAGCGCGACCTCGCGACTGCCGGGCTCGTGCATCGGCGGATCCTCGGGCCCGCCCGTCACGGCGCTCGGGCCGAGCGTGTGATGCGAGAGCTCGACGCGCTGGCCGGGCCGCGGGGCGGTGAGGATCTCGAAGCGGTGCCCGCGCCGGGCGCTGCCGCCCTGTCCGCGCCGATCGGCGCGCACGACGGTGACGGCGCCGTCCTCGTCGAGGCGCAGCAGCTGGGACAGGCGCAGGTCCAGGCCGGCGGCGATGCGAGCGGCGACGGCGAGTGTCGGGCTCGTCTCCCCGCGCTCGACCTGCGAGAGCATCGGCGCGCTCACGCCGCTGCGCACGGCGAGGTCGCGCAGCGACAGTCCGGAGGCGTCGCGCAGGGCGCGCACGCGCGCGCCGATGACGGCGGGGTCGAGCGGATCGGCGGGTGAGGCGTCACCGGCCGGCTTGCGCTGGGCAGCTGCCATACGAGCGTACGTTATCACATACACATCGCGACAGAGCGCCCGCTACGCTCCCCCCTTGCCCCGCTCCGCGTTCATCCCCCCCGACGTGCTCGTGCTCGGTGCGGGCGGGATCGCCGGCGTGGCCTGGCTGCACGGTGTCATGGCCGGTCTCGAGGAGACGACCGGCGTCGACTTCCGCCGCGCCGACTGCTTCGTCGGGACCTCGGCCGGATCGATCATGGCCGCGCGACTATGCGCAGGGCGACCACCGAGGCCGCCGCGCGAGCCCGAGGAGGCCGAGGGCGCACCCGGCCGGCGACGCGGGCGAGGCGCCCGGCGGGGCGCCGCCAGTTCGCGGCCGGCGACGGCACCGGCGGGCGCGGGCGGTTCGCGGGTCCTCGACCGCTGGGGCCCGCTGGGGTCGGTCGCGGAGCCGCTCGCCGGCCCCTTCCTGGAGCCGGCGCTCGCCGTGGCCGCGCCCGGAGCGGCGCTCGCGCGGCGTCTGGTGCTGGCGCTCTCGCCGCGAGGCGATCGGACGCACGATCAGCTCGCCGCCGATCTCGACCGTGTCCGGGCGCGCTTCGACGGACGCCTGCGCGTGTGCTGCGTGCAGCGCTCGAGCGGCCGGCGCGTCGTGTTCGGCGCGCCGGGAGCGCCGGACGCGACCGTCGGCCAGGCGGTCGCCGCGTCGTGCTCGATCCCGGGGATGTTCGCGCCCGTGCGCATCGGCGGGCGCGAGTACGTCGACGGCGGCGTGTGGAGCCCGACGAACCTCGATGTCGCGGTCGTCGCCCGCGGCACGCGCGTGCTGTGCCTCAACCCGCTCGGGGCGCTCGGCAGCGGACGACCGGGCGCGGGCGTGCTCATCGGCGGGGCCATTCAGCTCGCCGAGGGCGTCGAGGCCGCGGTCCTGCGACGCCGGGGCGCCGACGTGCAGACGATCGTCCCGGACGCCGCCTGCACGAGGGTGATGGGCACGAACCTGATGGCACCCGACTCGGGACGGGCCGTCCATCACGCCGCCTATGCCCAGGGACTGGCGCTCGGGAAGCTCGGCGCGAAGTGACCATCTGTGGTGATCGGCGTCCGGACGAGACCCAGACTCGAGCTCCCGCCCGGACGACACCACAGTTGCTCAGGCGAGACGACGCTCAGGGCGCGGAGGCGAGCTGCGGCTGGCCGGCGTCCGGGCCGCGCTCGGCGGCGAGCGTGGCCCGCTCGCGCGCGATGCTCAGCGCGCGCACGTAGGCACGCGCGGCCGCCTCGATGATGTCGGTCGACACGCCCTGTCCCGAGCCGGTCTGCCCATCGACCTCGAGGACGACCGAGACCTCGCCGAGCGCGTCCTGGCCTTCGGTGACCGCGCTGATGTTGAACTCGCGCAGGCGCGCCTCGACCGCGGTCGCCGCATTGATCGCGTGGAACACCGCGTCGATCGGGCCGTCACCGGTGAACGTCCCCTGGGCGCTGGTGCCCTCCGGGAGCGTGACCGAGACGCGTGCGTGCGGCGGACGCCGTGACGACGCCTCGACCTCGAACCACTCGAGCGCGTAGCCGGCGATGTCGTCGCGGAGCTCGTCGGTCACGAGCGCCTCGAGGTCCATCGCCGTCACCTGCTTCTTCTTGTCCGCGATCTCCTTGAAGCGCTTGAACGCGGTGTTCAGGGCCTGGCCGTCGACGCGGAAGCCGAGCTCCTCCAGTGCCTGACGCAGCGCGTGGCGGCCGGAGTGCTTGCCGAGCACGATCGAGTTCGCGTCGAGGCCGACGGAGGTCGCGTCCATGATCTCGTACGTCGAGCGCTCCTTCAGGACACCGTCCTGGTGGATGCCCGATTCGTGCGCGAACGCGTTACGGCCGATCACCGCCTTGTTCGGCTGCACGGCGTAGCCGGTGAGGCGTGAGACGAGCCGGCTCGTGCGCGCGAGCTCGGTCGTGACCACGCCGGTGTCGAGGCCGATGTCGGCCTTGCGCGTGCGCAGCAGCATGACGATCTCCTCGAGCGCGGCATTGCCGGCCCGCTCGCCGATCCCGTTGATCGCGCACTCGACCTGGCGGGCACCGGCCATGACGCCGGCAAAGGAGTTGGCCACCGCGAGGCCGAGGTCGTCGTGGCAGTGCACCGACAGCACGACATCGCGCAGCCCGGGCACCAGGTCGTAGAGCCGCCCGAGGAAGGCCGCGTACTCCTGTGGCATCGCGTAGCCGACGGTGTCGGGGATGTTGATCGTCGTCGCGCCCTCGTCGAGCGCGATCTGCAGCACCTCGGCGGTGAACTCGACATCCGCGCGGGTGGCGTCCATCGGCGAGAACTCGACGTCGTCGACGTACTGCTTCGCCTGGGCGACGGCTGCGCGCGCCTGGCCCTTGACGTCCTCGCGCGTGCTCTGCAGCTGGTACTGGATGTGGATGTCAGAGGTGGAGATGAACGTGTGGATGCGGGGACGCTCGGAGTCGCGCACCGCCTCCCAGGCGGCGTCGATGTCGGGCGCCTGGGCCCGGGCGAGCCCGGCGATGACCGGTCCCGGGACCTCGCGCGCGATCGCCTGCACGGCCTCGAAGTCCCCGGGCGAGCTGATCGGGAATCCGGCCTCGATGACGTCGACGCCGAGCCGCGCGAGCTGTTGGGCGATCTCGAGCTTCTCGGCGGTGTTCAGCGCGATGCCCGGCGACTGCTCGCCGTCGCGCAGCGTGGTGTCGAAGATCAGGACGCGATCGGCGTCCTCGTGACGGGGCTCCTGCTCAGGCTGGCTCATGTCGTCTTCTGAGTCCTCTCTTGGTCTCGTACGTCGCTTCTTCTCCGATGGGTATGCGGCTACGCGGCCGCCACGCGCTATTCCCCCCGAAGGGGGAGGAGGAGAAGTCGACGGGCGAGCTCAAACGACATGCACTGCGCAGCGTAGCATCGGCGCGAACCGATGTGGACACCTGGCAATCCGGCTGCCGGGGTGCGCACTCAGGGGCGCAGCACGACCTTGCCGACGTTACGCCGCTCGCTCAACATGCGGTGGGCCTCGCCGGCGCGCTCGAAGGAGAATTCGCCGCCCACCACGGGCTCGATCGTGCCGTCGTCGAGCAACTCGCGCAGCGGCTCGATCCAGGGAGCGAGCGTGCCGCGACTCCTCCACAGCGTGAGCATGTTCAAGCCGATGACCGCCTTCGAATCGGACATCTGCCTCATGACGTTGAAGCGCGGCATGCGCGCGACGGTCCGCAGCGCCGAGACGAGATTGCGCCGCTCGCCCGACACGACATCGGCGGCCCCGAACGCGACGAGACGGCCGCCGGCGGCGAGCTGCGAGTAGCTGCGGCGGAAGCTGTGGCCGCCGATCGCGTCGAGCACGACGTCGAACAACGGAAGGCGCTTCTCCCAGCCCGGCCTGGTGTAGTCGACCGGATGCTCGACTCCGAGGGCGGCGATGCGCTCGTGCTTGCCGGGCGACGCGGCGCCCCAGACCTCGGCGCCCTGCCGGCGGGCGATCTGGGTGGCGGCGATCCCCACGCCGCCGGCGGCCGACAGGATGAGCACGCGCTCGCCGTGCTGGACGTTGCCGTACCCCACGAGCGCCGCCCACGCGGTCGTGTAGTTCACGGGCACCGCGGCGCCCTGCTCGAAGCTCAGCCGCTCCGGGAGGGGCACGGCGTCGGACGCCGGGACGACCACCTGGCTGGCGTACCCGCCGAACTTCGTGCCGGCCATGACGCGATCGCCGGGGCCGATCCCCTCAGCATCCGCTCCGGCCTCGAGCACCGTGCCGGCGACCTCATAGCCGACGACGCACGGCGTCGGCGGGGCGTCGGGGTACACACCGATGCGCGCCATCACGTCGGCGAAGTTCACGCCGGCAGCGGCGACGTCGATGCGGACCTCGCCGGGGCCGACGGCCGGTGGGTCGGGCCGCTCCTGCACCTGGAGCGTGTCGGGTCCGCCGTGACGCGTGATGACGACGGCTCGCATCCGTGTCCACTCTAGCCTTCGGGCGCGGCCGCGGCGGGTCACGCGACGGTGACAGACGCGGCGCACGGGTCACGACGCGTGACCGCCGGGTGACCGCACCGCCGCGTGAGTGTGACGGGCGGCGGTCGCGGCGAGTGCACGCGCCGAGCGCGCGCCGAGGGTGTGGTCCCGGAGCGACGCTATGGGGCGGGTAATCGAGCACACCCCCCGCCCGAGGGTGCCGCGAGCGTCACAGAGATGCCGCGGAGGTCACACCGCGCGACGGCGACGTGACGCCAGGAAGCGAACTGGCGCGACGGCGACGTAACCGAAGGAAACGAACTGGCGAACCGGCGCGCGACGGCGACAGATCCGCCGCACGCCGCCTTCATCCGCCGTGCCGAGCCCGCACCGCCACCGGCCGACCGCCCGCAGCCCCCGGCGCGCTACACCAGCTCGGCGGTCTTCCCGTGCGTGAACCCCTCCGAGGCGACGATCTCGTCGACGACCGCCTGGGGCACGGCGGCGTCGGTCGTCACGACCATCACCGCCGACCCCGAGACCTGGCCGCCGTCGGCGTCGTGCCCGACGGCCGCCGAGGAGATGTTGACGCCGTGGCCGCCGAAGACGGTGCCGACGCGGCCAATCATCCCGGGAACATCGGCGTAGCGCAGTACCGTGACATACGGCGCGAGCTCGACGGTGAAGCGCTGGCCGTAGACCTCGACCAGGTGCGGCACGCGCTGGGGACCGATGCCGGTCCCGGCCACCGCCACGCGCTCGCCTCCGGCGACGACCGTGACCCGGATGAGCTCGTTGAAGTCCTCCGCCTCGGACACCGCCTTCTCCTCGAGCACGATCCCCCGCTCGGCGGCGAGCGACGGCGCGTTGACGAAGTTGACCGCCTCCTCGGTGCGACCCTGCAGGGCGCCGTTCAGCACGGCGATCTTCAGCAGGCTCGTGTCGAAGTCCGCGATCCGCCCGAGGAACGCCGCCTCGATGCGCTCGACGGAGCTGCCCTCGGCCAGCTCCATGGCGAGGCGGCCGAGCTGCGTGGCGAGGGGGATGAAGGGGTTGAGCACCTCCATGTCCTCCTCGCCGATGGCCGGGATGTTGACGGCGGTCGACACGAGTCCCCCGGTGAGCGCGGCGACGACCTGCTCGGCGCTCTGGAAGCCGGCCCGGTCGGTGGCCTCCGCCGTCGAGGCGCCGAGGTGCGGCGTGACGACGACGTTCGGATAGCCGCTGAACAGCGGGTAATCGGTGATCGGCTCGCTCGGGAACACGTCGAGCGCGGCGCCACCCACCTTGCCGGAGTCGAGCGCCGCCTGCAGCGCCGCATCGTCGACGAGCGGCCCGCGCGCGACGTTGAGAACCCGCACGCCGTCCTTCATCTTGGCGAACGCCTCCGCGTTGAGCCAGCCCTGCGTCTCGGGGGTCTTGGGCAGATGCACCGTGATGAAGTCGGCCTCCGCGTAGACGTCGTCGCTGCTGTCGGCCTTCTCGACGCCGACCTCGCGGTAGCGCTCGGCGCTGACGAACGGGTCGAATGCGATCACGCGCATGCCGAAGCCCTTCGCCCGATGGGCGACGAGCTGGCCGATGCGCCCGAAGCCGAGGATGCCGAGCGTCTTCTCGTACAGCTCGACGCCCGAGAACTTCGAGCGCTCCCACTTGCCCGACGTGAGCGACATGTGCGCCTGCGGCACGTTGCGCGCGAGCGCCAGCAGCAGCGCCATCGTGTGCTCGGCTGCGGTCACGACGTTGGACTGCGGGGCGTTGGCCACGATGATCCCGCGCTTGGTGGCGGCGGGCACGTCGACGTTGTCGACGCCGACGCCGGCGCGCCCGATCGCCCGCAGGTTCGTGCCACGGTCGATGAGGTCCGCGGTGAGCTTCGTGGCCGAGCGGATGAGGATCCCGTGGTAGTCGCCGATGCGCTCGGCGAACTCCTCGTCGCTCCAGTCGATGCCGAGGTCGACGTCGAAGTGCTCGCGCAGCAGCTCGACGCCGGAGTCGCCGATCTTCTCCTTGACGAGCACGCGCAGGCGCGCACCGTCGGCCGTGGGAGTGGTCCCGGTGTTGGCTTCGCTGAGCGTGCTCATGCGCCCACCCGCTCGACGACGTAGTCGATGCACGCGGTGAGCGCCTGCACGTCCGTCGGCTCCACGGCCGGGAACATCCCGATCCGCAGCTGGTTGCGACCGAGCTTGCGGTACGGCTCGGTGTCGACGATCCCGTTCGCCCGGAGCACCTTCGCCACCAGCGCCGCGTCGACGCCGTCGGCGAAGTCGATCGTCCCGACGACGAGCGAGCGCTTGTGCCGGTCGGCGACGAACGGCGTCGCGAACTCCGACGCCTCGGCCCAGCGATAGAGGTAATCCGACGAGCCGCGGGTGCGGCTCACGCACCAGTCCAATCCCCCGCCGCGCAGCATCCACTCGATCTGATCGGCGAGCAGGAACAGCGTCGCCAGCGCCGGCGTGTTGTAGGTCTGATCCTTCGTCGAGTTGTCGAGCGCGGTGGCGAGCGACAGGAAGGCCGGGATCCAGCGATCGCCGCCGTCGAGCTCGGCGATCCGCTCCTGCGCGGCCGGGCTGAGCAGGGCCAGCCACAGCCCGCCGTCGGCGGCGAAGCTCTTCTGCGGGGCGAAGTAGTACGCGTCGGCGCTGCGCGCGTCGAGCGGAAGCCCGCCCGCTCCCGAGGTGGCGTCGATGACCACCAGCGCATCGCCGGCGCCGGCCGGACGGCTGACCGGGACCATCACCCCGGTGGAGGTCTCGTTATGCGCCCAGGCGATCACGTCGGCGGCGGGGTCGGACGTCGGCGCGGGGGCGTCGCCGGGCTCGGCCGTCAGGATGATCGAGTCGGCGAGGAACGGCGCCTCGCTCGTGGCCTGGGCGAACTTCGCGGAGAACTCGCCGTAGGTGAGGTGCAGCGCGCGCTCGCGCACGAGCCCGAACGTGGCGGCGTCCCAGAAGGCCGTCGAGCCGCCGTTGCCAAGCGCCACCTCGTAGCCCTCGGGCAGCGAGAAGAGCTCGCGCAGCCCCTCGCGCACGCGGGCCACGAGCTGCTTCACCGGCGCCTGTCGGTGCGAGGTGCCGAGCACCGCCGCACCCTCGGTGGCGAGGCGCGCGAGCGCCTCCGGACGCACCTTGGACGGACCGCAGCCGAAGCGGCCGTCGAGCGGCTTCAGATCGTCGGGGATCACCAATTCGGCGGCGATCGAGGATTGTGGCGTCATGGGAGCGTCCTCGCGGTCATGCCTGCCGTTCCCCCCTCCGGGGCGCGGGCAGTCGGGTCGATGGAGGTTTGCCCAGGCGCGCGGCGATTGGTGCGTCCCGTCGCTTCCCGGTGGTTGAGCCCACCCGAACGCCAGTCGCGACAGTCGCGCGAGTGTAGCGAACGGCGCCGCCCCTGGGGGCGCGACTACGCGGTCACGCCGTCCCGCACACGGCGGCGGCGTCCGGCGCCACCGGCACGGTGAGCGCGACCGTCGGCAGCATGCGGTCGAGCAGCGCGAAACCGGACTTCTGCAGCTCGTACACGGTCGGCGCGAGCGCCGTGCGCGAGGCCTCGCGTGCGGCGCTGCGGGTCACCTTGCCGCACACCCCGCGCACGTAGGCTCCGGCGGCGTCGCCGGCGGTCGCGCGGGCCGCAGCCCGGACCCTCACCCCGAGGATGTCGCCGATGCCGATGCGCGCCGCGGCCCACGCGGCCGCGGCGGCCGAGGCCCAGCCGATCTCACGAGCGGCGAGGCGGCCGGCGCTCCAGGCGATCGTCCACGCCACCGATCGTCCGGCGGCCCACGCCGTCCGCGCCTCGGCCCGAGCCGCAAGCAGCTCGGCGTGCGCGACGACGAGCTCGCCGTGGCCGGCGATCACGGGCAGCCGGCGCAGCCGCGCGGCGCCGTCGCCGAGCCCCGCGAGCTCGAGCCAGACCGGGGTGTGGACGCGCACGAGCCAGTCCATCGCGATCCAGGCGCGCTCCTCGTCGCGTCCGTCGCGCGACGTCCCGATCGTGCGAGCCAGGTACGGCCGCAGCCGTTGACGGGTCTCCTCGTCGAGGTCGTCGTTGAACGAGATGCAGAAGGCGCGCAGGACGGCGCTCACGCACGACGGCTCGTCGCTGTGCGGCTCACCGGCGAGGTAACTGACCCACTCCATCGCACAGCGCCCGTCGCTCGGGTTGCTGTGGCGGCCGGCGCTCAGTCGGTAGTCGGTGTCGATGCCCTGCATCATGACCTCCATCGCCGCGGTGTGGGCCCCGTCTCGAGGGGTTGCCTGTTGTCCCGTGACGATACTCCCGCCGAGGATCCCCGGCTACCGTCCGCGGGTATGGGGCAGCGTGAACGGCGGGGCAGGACCGACGGGGATGATGCGCTTCGGGTTCAGCTCGTCGTGGGTCGTGTAGTAGTGGCGCTTGATCTGCGCCATGGCCACGGTCTCGGCCACCCCGGGCCACTGGTACAGCTCGCGCAGGTAGTCCCACAGCGCGGGGTACTCGACGATCCGGCGCCGGTTACAACGAAAGTGCACGTGGTAGACCTCGTCGAAGCGCACGAGGGTGACGAACAATCGCCAGTCCGCCTCGGTGACCGCGTCGCCCACGAGATAGCGGCGTGAGCCGAGCAGCTCCTCGAGCCAGTCGAGGCTGTCGAACAGGCGCTCGAAGGCGAGCTCGTAGGCCCGCTGGCTGCGCGCGAACCCGGCGCGGTAGACACCGTTATTGATCGTGGCGTAGATGCGCTCGTTGAGCGCATCGATCTCGTCTCGGACGGACTCGGGATACAGCCGCGGTCCCTCGTCGCCGAGGGCGCCGAGCGAGAGCGGCGAGTCGAACATGCGGATGATGTCGGCCGACTCGTTGGAGACGATCTCGCCGCGCTCGGTGTCCCACAGGACGGGGAGGCTCACGCGCCCGTCGTAGCCGGGGTCGGTGGCCACGTAGGCGGCGCTCGCGAAGGCCCAGCCGTTGACCTCGTCGACGTAGCGACCGCCCGGTCCGTCGTCGAACGCCTCGCCGGTGAACGCCCAGCCGCGCTGGTCTCGGAACGGGTGCGCGTACGAGACGCCGATCGCCGCCCCGAGCCCCCTCAGCCGTCGCACGATCGCCGTCCGATGACACCACGGGCAGGCGAGCGAGATGTAGAGGTGATAGCGGCCTGCCTGCGGCGGGAACTCGGCCCCCGGCTCGCTGCTCACCCAGCGGCGGAAGCGGCTCTCCTGGCGCACGAACTCGCCCTCGGAGAGCTCGCACGCGAGCGTGAACGGGGCCGGCTCGACGGTCATGACCACACCGTAACGCGCGCGCCGTCGCGCTCAGCCGGGGTGCGGGAACTGCGTGCCCACGAACGCGTCCCACATGCGGGCGGTCATCAGCCGGCGCTGGGCGATGAGCAGATGGGCCGAGGGGGTGACGCGGTACCGCAGCTTCGGGCGGCGCGCGCTCAGCGCGCGCTCGACGACGGCGGCCACGCGCTCGGGCCCCCCACCGAGCAGGCGCATCGGCCCGCGCTCGTACGCCTGCACGGTGAGCGCTCCCACGCGCTCGTTGAAATCGTCGTAGGGAGCGATCCGTCGCAGGCCATCCAGCGAGGCGACCGCGGCACGGTCGAAGTGCGTGTGGATCGCACCGGGCTGGACGATCACAACGTCGACGCCGAAGCCCGCCACCTCGAAGCGCAGCGCGTCTGAGAGCGCCTCGAGCGCGTACTTGGTCGCGTGGTAGGCACCGCCCCCGGGAAAGGTGAAGTTGGCGCCCATCGAGCTGATGTTCACGATCCGGCCCGCGCGGCGCTCGCGCATCGAGGGCAGCACGAGCTGGCACATCGCCACCACGCCGAACACGTTCGTCTCGAACTGGCGGCGCAGCGCGTCGAGCTGCAGGGTCTCGACCGCTCCGGACTGCGAGTAGCCGGCGTTGTTGACGAGTGCGCCGACGGCCCCCTCGGCCTCGACGATGTGCGCGACCGCGCGCTCGCGGGAGGACTCGTCGGTGACGTCGAGCTGCAGCGGCCGGGCGCCGAGCGCCTCGACCTCGGCGACGTCCTCGATGCGGCGCGCGCTCGCGTAGACGGTGTGCCCGGCGCGGGCGAGCCGCTCCGCGCACGCCCGCCCGATGCCGCTCGACGCGCCGGTGACGAGGATCGGAGATGGCGAGGGGGTCATGCCACGCGCTCAGTCCTGGCCGGCGACGATCGCCTCCCGCGCCGCGTGGGCGGCGCTCCATCCGGCGGGCAGGCGGCCGTCGCGCACGCCCGAGGGCACGGCGTCGCCGAGCACGCAGTACTCCGGCGCCGGTCCGAGCGCGAGCTCGCGCCGCCACAGGCCCGAGCGCTCGCGGTCGAGGCCGTCGCCGAGCAGCAGCGACGCGACCGCGTCCTCGGGATGCTCACGGGTCGTGGACACCCACACCGCGAGCCGCACGTCGGCCAGCCTCACCGTGCCCTCGCTCAGCCGGTACACGCCGCCCGTCCCGGCGCCGGCGTGACGCGCGGCGGCCGTATGCGCGCTGTGGTGCCCGATGGCCACGACGCCCTGTCGCAACACGCCGATCGCCGCCCAGTCGTCGAGCAGATACCAGTCCTCGTAGCCATCGCCGTCCCCGGGCAGCCAGTCGACCGCTCCCGCCCGGAAGCAGGCCGATCCGCGAAGGCCCTCCGGCGGGCGCGCGGCAAGCGAGCGTTGGAGACGGTCCTGGTCGCGCTCGTAGCTCTCACGCGCCGTCCCGTCGGCGGGGCAATGCCAGAAGACGTAGGCGAGCATCGTTTCCCGGCGCCCGCGGCGCGCCTAGAACGACGGCACGATCCAGTCCATGTGCGAGCGCAGCTCCCGGCCGACGTCCTCGACCTGTGTGTGGGCCTGCTCCTCGCGCATGCGCTTGAAGTTCTCCTGCCCGGCGCGGTTCTCGGCGATCCACTCACGCGCGAAGGCGCCGGACCGGATCTCCCCGAGTATCTCCCGCATGTGCTCCCGCGTCTCGGCCGTGATGACACGCTGGCCGCGCGTGTAGTCGCCGTACTCCGCGGTGTTCGAGATCGAGTAGCGCATGCCGGCGAGTCCCTTCTCATACATCAGGTCGACGATCAGCTTCAGCTCGTGCAGGCATTCGAAGTACGCCATCTCGGGGTCGTACCCGGCCTCCACGAGCGTCTCGAAGCCGGCCTGCACGAGCGCCGAGGCGCCGCCGCAGAGCACCGCCTGCTCGCCGAACAGGTCGGTCTCGGTCTCGTCCTTGAACGTCGTCTCGATGACGCCGCCGCGGGTGCAGCCGATGCCCTTCGCGTAGGCGAGTGCGAGCTCGCGCGCGTCCCCGGTGGCGTCCTGGTTGACGGCAACGAGGCCCGGGACGCCGCTGCCCTCGGTGTACTGGCGGCGCACGAGATGGCCGGGGCCCTTCGGCGCGACGAGCGCGACGTTGACGCCGGCGGGCGGCTCGATCTCGCCGTAGTGAATCGAGAAGCCGTGACCGAACAGGAGCGTGTTACCGTCGGCGACGCCGTCGCGGATCTCGTTCTCCCACACGTCGTGATGGAGCTCGTCGGGCACGAGGATCATCACGATGTCCCCCCGGCTGGCGGCCTCCACGACCGGGAGCACCTCGAAGTGCTCGCTCGCGGCGGCGACCGAGTCCGAGTCCGGTCGCAGGCCGACGATCACGTCGACCCCGGAGTCCTTCAGGTTGAGGGCGTGGGCGTGGCCCTGGGAGCCGTAGCCGATGATGGCGACGGTCTTGCCGTCGAGGAGCGAGAGGTCTGCGTCGTCGTCGTAGATCATGGGGAGCGCAGGGTATCGGTTTTCTCCTAGGCGCTGGCGGCGGCCACGAGAGAGCTGGCGGGCAACACGAGCACGCCATCGGGGTCGACGAACGCGGACAGGCGACGCTCGAGCTCATGGCGCAGCACGTCGCTCTCGGCCGTCGGCAGACTCATCACCGCGTCGTGGAAGGTCCGCGAGAGGTCGAGCTGCTGATCCCAGAAGGCGGCGAAGCTCGGATGGCGTTGCTCGAGCGCGACCGCGTCGATCTCGATGTCCTCGAACCCCGCGGCGTCGAGCAGCTCGTGCAGCCGGGCGCGATCGCCGAGCGCGAGCGGGCCGGGGGCCTCGGGCACCGGCGCCGGGATCAGCCCCCGTTCGACGAACACCGCGGCCGGCAGCGCCAGCCACGGGTTGCGCGCCGGCTCGTCCCAGACGGCGAGCGCGAGCCGGCCGCCGGGCCGCAGGACGCGGCGGGTTTCCGAGAAGGCGGCGCCGGGGTCGGTCATCAGCATGAAGCCCCAGCGGCAGAGGACGGCGTCGACGCTCGCGACCGGCAGGTCGATCCACTCCGCATTGATGAGCTTGAACTCCACGTTGGCCAGCCCGAGCTCCTCGGCGCGGACCCTCGCTCCGTCGAGCATCGCCTCCGCCTGATCGGACGTGATGACGCTCCCCCCGGGCTGCACGAGCCCCGCGGCGAGGAAGCCCGTCTCGCCGATGCCGGCGGCCAGGTCGAGCACCCGGTGCCCCGGTTGTGGGTGGATCGCGTCGACCATCCAGCTCGACACCGGCGCCCCGAAGGCGCGCATCGCCTCCTGCCGCCGCGCCCAGCCCGCGGCGGCCTCGTCCCAGTGCTCGGCGCTCGCGCGACGGTGTTCCTCAGCGTCCATCAGTCAGCTCCCGGCGCAACAGCTTGCCGGATGCCGTGCGCGGAAGCGGCCCGGCCACCACCTGCACGCGGCGCGGCACCTTGTACGGCGCCAACACGGCGGCGCAGTGGGCGCGCAGCCCGGCGGGGTCGAGCGCAGCGCCGTCCCGGGCGACGACGAGCGCCGTCACCGCCTCCCCCCACTGCACGTCGGGCCGCGCGACGGCCGCCGCCTCGAGCACGTCGGGGTGCGCCTCCAGCACAGCCTCGACCTCCGCCGGCGCGACGTTCTCGCCCCCGCTGATGATCGTGTCCGCCTTGCGGCCGGTCACATGGAGAGCGCCGAGGGCGTCGATCCGGCCGAGATCGCCGGTCGCGAGCCAGCCATCGGCGCCGGCGGCCGCGGGCGCGATCGTCGCACCCCGCAAGAGGATCTCGCCGTCGGGCGCGATCCGCACACGGGTGCAGAACAAAGGGGGACCCGCGCCGTGGTCCCCGTCGCGGGTGGCAAGCGCGACCGGAACCGTGGTGGCCTGCGAGCAGGACTCGGTCAGGCCGTAGGTCTGGCTGACGGCGACGCCGCGGCTCCGCGCGCGCGCCAGCAGCGCCGCGGGGACCGGACCGCCGCCGGCGAGCGCGAGGCGCAGCCCCGGCGGGCGCTCGAGGCCGCCGTCGAGCAGTCGCGACAGGGTGGTCGCCACTACCGAGATGAGCGTGATCTCCTCCCGCTGGAGCGCGTGCAGCACGCGATCGGTCTCGAAGCGCTCGTGCACGACCGCGGTCGTTGCGTAGATGGCACTGCGCAGCAGGATCGACAGGCCGCCGACGTGCGCGAGCGGCATCGCGCACAGCCAGCGCTCGCCGGGATCGCGCCCGAGCGCCACGGCCGAGCCGAGCGCGCTCCACAGCAGGTTGCCGTAGGTCAGGGCGACCGGCTTGGGCGTCGACGTCGTGCCCGACGTGTGCACGATCAGGGCCACCGCGTCGAGGTCGTGGCCCGCCGTCGCGCTCGCCGGCTCGGCGTGGCCGTCGTCAAGCGGCTCGTCGACGACAACCGCCGCGCCGGCGGTCACGGTCGCTCGTTCGGCGGCACCGAGCCGCGGATCGACCGGCACGACGACGGCGCCGAGCAGCAGCGATGCGTGCAGCGCCTGCACGAAGCCGAGTCCCGGCGGGAGCGCGATCGCGACGCGGTCGCCCGCTCCGACGCCGCGGCCGGCCAGCGAGGACGCCCCGTGGGACGCGGCGGCGAGCAGCTCGCGGTAGGTCCAGCTGCCGGCCGGCGTCTGCACCGCGGGCCGCGCGGGCGCCGCGGCCGCGGCCCGCGGCAGCCATGCATCGACCAACATGGCCCACAGGCTAGCCTTGCCCCCGACATCCGCGAACAGGAGCCCGCCTTCCCCGTGCCCACCACCTGGATCACCGCCGCCGAGTACGCCGACATCCGCTACGAGAAGTCCGGCCCCGAGGCGGCGGGGATCGCCAAGATCACGATCAACCGGCCCGAGGTGCGTAACGCGTTTCGACCCGAGACGGTGATCGAGCTCTCGCACGCGTTCGAGCGCGCCCGCGAGGACCTCGAGGTCGGCGCGATCATCCTCACCGGTGAGGGACCCGACGCGTTCTGCTCGGGCGGCGATCAGCGCGTGCGCGGCGACGCCGGGTACGTCAGCGACGAGGCGGCGCGCGGCCGCGGCGTCGGGCGCTTCCACGTGACCGACCTGCACGTGCAGATCCGCCGCCTCCCGAAGCCCGTCGTGGCGATGGTGGCCGGCTACGCGATCGGCGGCGGGCACGTCCTGCACGTGGTCTGCGACCTGACGATCGCCGCCGAGAACGCCCGCTTCGGGCAGACCGGGCCGCGAGTCGGCTCCTTCGACGGCGGCTTCGGCGCGAGCGTGCTCGCGCGCCAGATCGGCCAGAAGCGCGCCAAGGAGATCTGGTTGCTGTGCCGCCAGTACGACGCGCAGCAGGCACTGCAGATGGGCCTCGTGAACGCGGTCGTCCCGCTCGAGCGCCTCGAGGACGAGACCGTGCAGTGGTGCAGCGAGATGCTCGCCCTCTCCCCCTTCTCCCTGCGCCTGCTCAAGGCGAGCTTCCATGCCGACGAGGACGGCCTGGCCGGAATCCAGCAGCTGGCCCACGACGCCAACCTGCTCTTCTACGGCAGCGAGGAGGCGCAGGAGGGGCGCAACGCCTACCGCGAGAAGCGCCGCCCCGACTTCGGGCGCTTCCCGCGGCGCGCGTAGGCATGGTCACCTCAGCGCGCGCCGAAGCGTTCGCCACCGCCCGCATCTGGCTGATGGCGGCGCGGCCGCGCACGCTGCCGGCGGCCGTGGCACCGGTGCTCGTCGGCACCTCGCTCGCCCTCGGCGCCGGGCATTTCGATCCCTTCGCGTTCGTGGCGGCGCTCCTCGGCGCGCTGTTCATCCAGGTCGGTACGAACCTGTCGAACGACTACTCCGACGCGCGCCGCGGCGCCGACACCGAGGACCGGCTCGGTCCCGTGCGCGTCACCGCCGGCGGCCTGGTGCCCCCGCGCCAGGTGCTCTACGCGACCTATGTGACGTTCGGCCTGGCCGTGCTCTGCGGCGTGTACCTCATCATCGTGGCCGGGTGGGTGCTGCTCGCCGTCGGCGCCGCCTCGATCCTCGCCGGCGTGCTGTACACCGGCGGCCCGCGCCCGTACGGCTACGAGGGGCTCGGCGAGCTGTTCGTGTTCCTCTTCTTCGGGGTGGTGGCGGTCACCGGCTCCTACTACGTCCAGGTCCAGCAGCTGCCCTGGGAGGCGTTCGTCGAGGCGGTGCCCGTCGGCCTGCTCGCGAGCGCGATCCTCGTGGTGAACAACGTCCGTGACCTCGAGACCGACCGGCGGGCCGGCAAGCGCACGCTCGCCGTGCGGCTCGGGCGCGAGCGCACGCGCCTGCTGTACGTCGCGATGGTCGCCGTCGCGTTCCTCGTCGCGCCGCTGCCCTGGGTGCTCGGCTCGCTGAGCCCGTGGCTGCTGCTCTGCTGGCTGGCCGTCCCGCTCGCCGTGCCGGTCGTCCGCACGGTGCGCACGCGTGTCGACGGCCCCTCGCTGAACGGTGCGCTCGCCGCGACCGGCCGGCTGCAGCTCGTCTTCTGCGTGCTGCTGGCGGCCGGCATCCTCGCGAGCGGGGGCATCCCGTCTTGAGGGTCGCGCTGCGACGCCAGACGCTGCGTCTGCGCGCGCCCCTGCAGACCTCCTACGGCCCGGTCCACACCCGCGAGCTGCTCATCCTCGAGCTCACCGACGACGAGGGACGTAGCGGGCGCGGCGAGGCCGCCCCGCTGCCGGCCTACGACGGCGTCAGCGTCGCGCACGCCGAGCGCGCGCTGCACGCATACCGCGCGGTGCTCGAGGAGCCCGGCGCGCGCGGCGGAGCGCCGTTACTCGATGCGTGTCGCGACATCGACGACCTGCCGCAGGCGCTCGCGGCGGTCGACATGGCGCTGTGGGATCTCGCGGGCCAGCGCGAGGGACAGCCGGTCGCCGAGCTGCTGAGCGACCGGCCGGCGCGCCACATCGAGGTCAACGCCACGCTCGGCGGCGGCGATCGGGCCGCGGCGGCGTTCGCCGCGGCCGAGGCGGTGTCGCGCGGGTTTCGCTGCCTGAAGCTGAAGGTCGGCGTCGGCGACGACGCCGGGCGGGTGGCCGCCGTGCGCGCCGCGGCCGGGCCGCACGTCGCCCTGCGCCTGGACGCCAACGGCGCGTGGGGGGTCGAGCAGGCCGTGCGGACGATCGACGCGCTTGCCCCGGCCGGCCTCGAGCTCGTCGAGGAGCCGACCCACGGGCTGCGCTCGGTGAAGGCGGTGCGCGAGCGCGTCGCGGTACGGGTCGCGATCGACGAGACCGCGGCCGAGCCCGGTGCGCTCGGCGCCGGCATCGCCGATGCCGTGTGCCTGAAGATCTCGCGCTGCGGCGGCATCGGGGCCCTCATCGCCGCGGCCACGCTTGTGCGCGCATCCGGCGCCGAGCCCTACGTCGCCTCGACGTTCGACGGCCCGCTCGGCATCGCGGCCGGCGTGCACGCCGCGGCGGCCCTGGCCGGCCACGGGCCGCTCCCGCCGTGCGGCCTCGCCACGCTCGGCCTGTTCGTCGAGGACGTCGACCTCCTGCCGGTGCACGAGGGGGCGATCGCGGTGCCCGACGCGCCGGGGCTGGGCATTCCCTCCCCGGCGGGCTGAGACTCCCGCGCGGCGCGCGTCACCAGGGCCCGTTGCCCAGCGCATCTCGCCCGAGCGCCTCCGCCACCGCGGCGGGGTTCTCGAGCGGCAACGTGTGCCCGCCGGCCACTAGGCGCAGCTCGCCGCGGGGCAGCGCCTCGGCCAGCCGCGCGCCGAGCGCGCAGTAGCGGGCGTCGCGCTCGCCGGCCAGCACGGTCACCGGCATCGTGAGCTCGTGCAGCCGGTCCCAGACCGGCGTCATCGCGCCGGCCCCGATCCCGCGCAGCGCGGCCGCCAGCCCGGTCGGCTCGTTGCGCAGCTGGTCGGCGCGCGCCTGGGCATTGACCTCGGGGGGGTCGTCGGCGAACAGCGGCTGCGCCCGCCACTCGGCGACGAACCGCTCGAACGGCTCGTGCTGGAGGCGGTCGGCGAGCGCGGAATCGGCGTTGCGGCGGAGCTCGCGCTCCTCGGCATCCTCGATACCGGCCGTGGAGGACACCAGCACGAGCCGGCTCACCCGTTCGGGCTCGGCGAGCGCGAACTGCAACGCCACCCGGCCGCCCATCGAGTAGCCGGCAAGCGCGAAGCGCGGGGGACTGAGCGCGAGCACCCATTCCAGGCAGGCCGCGACGCTGACCGGCTGCAGCGCTCCGGCCTCGCCGTGGCCCGGGAGGTCGAGCGCGAGAGGGCGATAGCGTTCGTGGTTCAGGCGTGCGACGACGGCGTCCCAGCCCTGTCGCGTACCGCCGAACCCGTGCAGCAGCACGATGGTCTCTCGCTCATCCACCACGACATCTTGACCTCATCCGTCGATCAATACCGGCAATTGCAAGCGTTCGTGGATGAGCTCGCGCGCTGCGGCCTGCGCGACGCCTGCACCTCGCCGGGCTCGCGCTGCACCCCGATCGTGCTCTCGCTCGCTCGCGACCGGCGTCTGCGCTGCCATTCGCACATCGACGAGCGCGTATCGGGATTCTTCGCGCTCGGCGCAGCGAAGGCGACCGGCCGGCCGGTCACCGTCACCTGCACGTCGGGAACGGCCGCGGCCGAACTGCTGCCGGCCGTCATCGAGGCGCGCGAAGCCCGGGTGCCGCTCATCGTGCTCACCGCCGACCGCCCGCCGGAGCTGCGCGACGTGGGCGCAGGGCAGGCGATCGACCAGGTCAAGCTGTTCGGAGATGCCGTCAAGTGGTTCTGCGAGGTCGGCACGCATGACGCCTCCGCGGCGTCGCTGCGCTGGTGGCGCACGCTCGCCTGCCGAGCGTACGCGACGGCGCTGGAGGGGCGACCCGGGGTCGTGCACCTGAACATCCCGCTGCGCGAGCCGCTCGTGATCGACGTCCCGCTCCCGGCCGACGACAGCGGCCGGGCCGACGGCGCCCCCTACGTGACGCGCCGCGCCGCGCCGGCGGGCGCCACGAGCGACGGCGCGCTGCGCCATCTGCACGAGCTCGTCGCCGGTGCGCGCCGTGGGGTGCTCGTGGCCGGGCGCCACGAGCGCGACACGCCGCTCGGTGCGGCGGCCGCCGACTTCGCGGCCGCCGCCGGCTGGCCGCTGCTCGCCGACCCGCTGTCGGGCGCCCGCCGCGGGCCGGCGGCGGTCGCCCACTACGACGCGCTGCTGCGCGACGAGGAGCTCGCCGCCGGTCAGCGGCCCGACCTCGTCGTGCGCGTCGGCGACCTCCCCCCGTCCAAGCCCCTGCGCAGCTGGCTGGCCGCGGCCGGCGGCGTCCGCCAGGTGGCGCTCGACCCCGAGCAGGCGTGGCAGGACCCCGACGGGGTGCTGCACGAGTCGCTCGCGCTCGAGCCGGCGAGCGCGCTCTCCGCGCTCGCCGGCGACGCGCGGCTCGGGGCAGGCGCGGACGGGTCGTGGCTGACAGCCTGGCGCCGGGCCGATGACGCCGCCGCCGCGGCGCTCGCGGAGGCGCTCGGTGAAGAGGAGCTCTCCGAGCCGTGGCTCGCCCGCGAGCTGGCCGCCGCGCTCGGCCCGGAGGTCACCCTGTTCGTCGCCTCCTCGATGCCGGTGCGCGATCTCGAGAGCTTCTGGCCGCGCCTGGACGCGCCGCCGCGCGTCCTCTGCAACCGGGGCGCCAACGGCATCGACGGAACCGTGGCCTCCGCGCTCGGCGTCGCGGCCACCGGCGCGGGACCCACGGTGCTGCTCATCGGGGACGTCGCCCTCGCACACGACCTCGGCGCGCTGGCCTCGCTGGTCCGGCGCCCGCTGCCGCTGACGATCGTGCTCGTCAACAACGACGGCGGCGGCATCTTCGACTTCCTCGCGGTGGGGCGCTCCCCCACGATCGAGCCACACCTCTACGCCGAGCACGTGAGCGCACCGAGCGGGCTGGACTTCGCGCGCGTCGCCGCCGTCGCGGCCACCACGTACGTGCGGGCGGACGAGCGGTCCGCCTTCGGCGACGCGCTGCGGGCCTCGTTAGGCGGACCGGGGCCCGCGCTCATCGAGGTCCGCACCGACCGCGGTCGCAACGTCGCCCTCCACGCCGAGGCCTGGTCGGCGGTGAGCGGCGCCATCCGCGCGCGGGTCTAGCCTTGCCCGCCATGCCCGACGCCAACCGCCAGCCCCGCCTCATCGACGTGCCCGGCGCCGGATCTGAGCCGGGCACCCCACGGCGCGCGTCGTCGAAAGCGATCGGCCCCGGCGACATCGTCGAGATCGACAAGAAGGGCCGCCGCTTCCACGCCCTCGTCGACGAGCTCGAGCAGCTGGAGAGCGGCCGCTTCGAGCTGCGCGTGCGCCCGCTGGACTCGCGCATCTCATACCATCACGCGACCGTGCGCGAGGTCGTGGCCGTGTGGCGGCGCGCGCGGCGCCGCGGCGAGTAGTCCGGGCGGCCGAGCGGGAGCCACCGGCGGCGCGGTTTGCGCCGGGGTGAGGAGCTTTAGGGACGGCCGCGCGCTGCCGATGCTGTGTTCGTGGTCATTGCAGGTCGTACCCGGTCGTTCGTGCGCAAACCAGTACCGCTGTGGGAGCACCCGGCCGCTGTCGTCAGCCGGGTGAACGCGGCGCTCGCGGCGTTCGGCGGGACGAGCCTGCTCGCCATCGCGCTGGCCACGCCGAACGACACGTCCCACCTCGGGCTCGTGGTCGCGGCCCAGACGTGCTGGCTGGCCTGCGCCGTGGTCGAGCTGTTCGCCGTCAGCCCGCGGGATCGCCATCCGCGAGTCGATGCCGCGGTGCTCGGCCTCGGGGCAGCGCTGTGTGTGTTCGCCGTGTGGGCAAGCGGCGGGCCGCATACGCCGGTGGGCAGCATGGCCCAGAGCTACGTGGTGCTCGCGATCGTGGCCGCGGCCTCGGAGCTGACCATCGGCCCGACGATCGCGTTCGCGGTCGTTTGCACCCTCAGCCGGCTCCTGCCATGGGCCTACGGCGGGCTGACGGGCCCCGAGGCGCTCTCGAGCCTGCTGGCCGGCATGCTCATCGCCATCGCGGCGGTCGTGCTCGTCATGGCCGCCCGAGTGAGCGTCGGGCGGATCGCGCGCACGTCCGCCTTCCTGTACGCCCGCGACGCCGCCCTGCGCGAGCTCGCGACACTCGTGGCCACCGACCGCCCGATCGAGGAGGTCATGGCGTTCGCCACCCGCACGATCACCGAGGTCGGGCCGACGGACTGTGCCGTCGTGCTGGCCGCCCGCTCCGGCCGCGCGCACGCGATGGCCTGCGCGTCGGTGAGTGACGACCTGCACGCCGGCTGCGACTTCCCGATCACCCCCGGCTCGTCGGTGGCGCGCGTGCTGACGACCGGCGAGATGATCGCCTTCGCGCCCGCCAACACCCGAATGGCCTCGCTCGGCTACGCGCTGACCTCGCTGGCCCCGATCCTCGTCCACGGCCGCGTCTGGGGTGCGCTCACTGCGTCCGTGCGGCCCGAGCGCGGTCGGCCCGACGAGCTCCAGTTCTCGCTGAAGGCCTGTGCCGAGCTCGTCGGCGTCGCGATCGGCAACGCCGAGCACAGCGAGATCCTGCGCCAGCAGGCCACCACCGACGCCCTCACCGAGGTGCTCAACCATCGAGTCCTGCACGACCGCATCGTCGAGGAGATGGCGTGGGCACACCGCCACGGCCGCGCTCTGTCGCTCGCCGTCCTGGACATCGATCACTTCAAGGCCGTCAACGACACGATGGGCCATGTACACGGCGATACGGTGCTGCGGGCCGTCGCGCAAGTGCTGCGCGACATGTCGCGCACCGAGGACGCGATCGGGCGCATCGGCGGCGACGAGTTCGCCGTGCTCATGCCCGAGACCGACGAGCGCGAGGCCTTGCGCGCCCTCGAGCGTGTGCGCCGGCGCGTGGGGGACGCGACCGGGCAGACGATCTCGGTCGGCGTATGCGGCATCGAGCACGCCATCGAGGTCGACGGGCTCGTGCGCCGGGCCGACTGCGCCCTGTACTGGAGCAAGGTGAGCGGCCGCGACCTCGGGTCGATCTTCGACCCCGACGTGATGGAGGATGCGTCGGCCGACGACCGCGCCCGTGCGCTGGCCCGCTCGCAGGCCCTTGCCGGGCTGCGCGCGCTGGCCGCCGCGATCGACGCAAAGGACGCCTCGACGCAGCAGCACGCCGAGCGCGTCGCCCGCCTGTCCGCCCAGCTGGCCGAGCGCCTCGGCTGGGCTCCCGAGCGCGTCGCGTTGGTGCACGAGGCCGGGCTCGTGCACGACGTCGGCAAGATCGGGGTGCCCGACGCGGTCCTGTTCAAGCCCGACCGGCTCGGCGCCACCGAGTTCGAGCAGATCAAGACGCACGCCGCGCTCGGCGCCCAGATCGTGGAGTCGGTGCTCACGCTCGAGCAGGTCGCCTGGGTGCGCTCCCACCACGAGCGTCCGGACGGGATGGGCTACCCCGACGGGCTGAGCGCCGAGGGGCTCCCCGAGGGCGCAGCGATCATCACCGTGGCCGACGCGTTCGATGCGATGACCACGGCTCGCCCGTACGGAGAGCCGCGCACGCCGGACGAGGCACTGGCCGAGTGCGAGTCGCTCATCGACCGCCAGTTCCTGGCCGCGCCCGTGTCCGCGCTCGCCTCACTCGTACGCGAGCAGGGCGAGGACGGGCTCGGCGTCAGCCGGCGAGCACCGGCAGCAGCGCCGACAGCTTGATCTCGGTCTCGGCCAGCTCGCTGGCCGGGTCGGATTCGCGGACGACGCCGACGCCGGCGTAGCAGTGGGCGTCGCGCCCGCGCAACAGCGCGCAGCGCAGGGCCACGCAGAACTCACCGTCGCCGTTCCCGTCGCTCCACCCGACCGGGCCGGCGTACCAGCCGCGATCGAGCCCCTCGAGCGCCGGGATGAGCGGCGCGGCAACGTCGAGCGGCTCGCCGCCGACCGCCGGCGTGGGGTGCATCAGCCCGACGAGCTCGATCGCGTCGATCGGTCTCGCGAGCTGGGCGCGGATCGGCGTCGCCAGGTGCTGGATGTTCGCGACGCGCACGATCGTGGGCTCCGGCGCCGCCGTCACCCACAGCGCGTGCGGACGCAGCGTGCGCTCGATGCGCCGGGCCACGATCGCCTGCTCGGCGCGGTCCTTGTGGGAACGCAGCAGCCCCTCTCCGAGGTGATCGTCGACCGCCGGATCGGCGCTGCGACGGGTCGAGCCGGCGAGCGCGAGCGTGCTCGCGCGCATCCCCTCGCGGCGGAGCAGCAGCTCCGGGCTCGCCGCCACGAGGGTCGCCTCGCCGCGGCCCACACAGAACACGAAGCAGGCCGGAAACGCCTCGCGCAGCACGCCGAAGACGGCGCGCGGGTCGTAGGGCTCGGGCGCGCGCACGAGGACCTCCCGCGCGAGCACCACCTTCTCGAGCTGACCGTCCTCGATCGCCGCGACGCCGCGGGCCACCGCCTGCTCGTAGTGCTCGGGCGGCATCACGCTCGATACGTGGAAGCGGCCGGCCGGGGAGGGGTCGAGCAGCGGCAGCGGAGCCATACGCAGCTCGGCCACGCGCCCGAGCAGGCGTGCGAGCGGCTGCTCGGGCACGTCGTCGGGCGCGACGCTCGCGGTCAGCGTGAGCGACACCTCGCGCACCCCGTCGCGTTCGCCGCGCGCAATCGAGACCTCCGGCACGATGAGCGACGCCGGCGCGAATCCGTCCCAGGTCGGGCTGCGTCCGCCGTCGTCGGCGAACGCGAAGCCGCCCACCGCGACGGGTCCGGAGCCGGCCGGGGCGACGGGATCGTCACCGACGGCATCGCCGGCGAGGGTGCGCCAGCGCGCCGCGAGCTCGGCGAAGCGCTGCGGACCGCTCGCCTGCAGCGTCTCGGCGGCGCCGAGCCCCGCGAGCGCGGCGCCACCGTGATCGGGGTGCTCGAGCGCGAACCAATCCTCGCCCGGCCGGCGCGATGCGCAGACGATGGCGCTCGGGTCGGCGTCCGCCGCGAGCGCCGCCGTCACCGATGCGAGCACCGGCCCGCCGCGACGTCGCGCGCGGGCGACGGCCGCGGACAGGTGCTGATGCAGCCGCTCCCGGTCGGCATCGCCGAGGCGCAGCGGTGGCTCGTGCGCGGTGCGGATCGCCACGGCCGCAGTCTATCCCGGGCGGCGCGCGGCGATCCCGCCCGCGCCGCGGATCAGGTCTCGCCGCGACCGCGCGAGATGGCGATCTCGCCGGTGCGCATCATCTCGATCAGCCCGAACGGCCGCACCATGCTCTCGAACGCCTCGATCTTCTCGGTCGTGCCGGTGACCTCGACGATCACGGCGCGCTTGGTGACGTCGACGACCTTGCCGCGGAAGATCTCGGCGATCTGCATCAGCTCGCCGCGCTGGCCGCCGTCGACGGCGACCTTGAAGAGGGCGAGCTCGCGCGCGACGGTGTCGGTCGGCTCGAGATCGCGGATCTTCAGCACGTTGATGAGCTTGTGCAGCTGCTTGGTGACCTGATCGATCGGGTGCAGCGCCCCGTCGACGGTCAGCGTCACCCGCGAGACCTGTTCATCGTTGGTCGGTCCGACGGTGAGCGTGTCGATGTTGAAGCCGCGCCGCGCGAACAGCCCGGCGATCCGGGTCAGGACGCCCGGCTTGTTCTCGACCAGGATCGACAGGACGTGCTTGCGTCCGGTGCGCAGCCCGGCGACGGCATCGAGGTCCTCGAGGCTGAGCGGCTCCTTCGTCCCTGGCTCGCCCATCAGCCCACCATCTCCCTGGCGGCCTGACCGGCCGGGATCATCGGATAGGTGTTCTCCTCGCGCGTGACGCGCACGTCGACGACGACCGGACCATCGATGGCCAGCGCCTCGCGCAGGTCGGTCACCAGCG
The DNA here is from genome assembly GCA_963710725.1 of uncultured Solirubrobacterales bacterium. Classification (GTDB taxonomy): domain Bacteria; phylum Actinomycetota; class Thermoleophilia; order Solirubrobacterales; family Solirubrobacteraceae; genus CAVQBJ01. The sequence continues at coordinate 573,634 of CAVQBJ010000002.1, forward strand.
TGCGCTTGTCGTGCAGGCGCCGGCCGGTCGCACCGTAGGCCTCGGCGAGCTTCACGAAGTCGGGGAACTCGCCGGTGTCGACCTGGCTGTAGCGCTTGTCCCAGAAGAGCTCCTGCCACTGGCGCACCATCCCGAGGTAGCCGTTGTTCATGATGAGCACCTTGATCGGGATCTTCTCCTGCGCGCACGTGGCCAGCTCCTGCGCGTTCATCTGCACCGAGCCGTCGCCGGCCACGCAGACGACGAGATCGTCGGGACAGCCGACCGCCGCACCCATCGCCGCCGGCAGGCCAAAGCCCATCGTGCCGAGGCCACCGGAGTTGATCCAGCGGCGCGGCTTGTTGAAGTGGAAGTACTGCGCCGTCCACATCTGGTGTTGGCCGACGTCGCTCGAGATGATCGCGTCGCCGCCGGTGGCCTCGTAGATCGCCTGGATCATGTACTGCGGCTTGATCTCGTTATCGGCTGAGTCCTCGTAGCCGAGCGGGTACTTCTCCTGCCAGCCGTGGATGCGCGTCCACCAGTCCTCGAGGCGGGCCGGGTCGGCGCCGAGCGCGCGGTACTCGATGAGCAGCTTGGCCAGCACGTGACGCGCGTCGCCGACGATCGGGATGTGCGCGGGGACGTTCTTGGAGATCTCCGCCGGATCGACGTCGATGTGGATGAACTTCGCGCGGGGCGCGAACTCCGACAGCTTGCCGGTGATGCGATCGTCGAAGCGGGCGCCGACCGCGCAGATGAGGTCAGCCTCATCCATCGCGTAGTTGGCCGCGCGCGTGCCGTGCATGCCGAGCATCCCGAGCCACTGCGGGTCGGGGGCCGGGAAACCGCCGAGCCCCATCAGCGTGCAGGTCACCGGAAAGCGGTCGGCGCGCGCGAACTCGGTCAGCTCGGTCGCGGCATTCGCGTTGATGACGCCGCCGCCGGCGTAGATGACCGGACGGCGCGCGCTGGCCAGCGCCTTGGCGGCCTGGCGGATCTGCTTCTGGTTGCCCTCGGTCGTCGGCTGGTAGCCGGGCAGGCGCAGGTCGGTGACCGGCTCGTAGTCGATTTCGGCGCGCGACAGATCTTGCGGGATGTCGACGATCACCGGACCCGGGCGCCCGCTGCGGGCGATGTGGAAGGCCTCGTGGATCGCCCGCGGGATCTCGAGCGGGTGCTGGATCATGAACGAGTGCTTGACGACCGGCATCGTGATCCCGATCGTGTCGGCCTCCTGGAAGCCGTCGGTGCCGAGCAGCTCGGTGCGCACCTGGCCGGTGATGAACACGACCGGCACGGAGTCCATCATCGCATCGGTGATCGGGGTGACGAGGTTCGTGGCCCCCGGGCCGCTCGTGGCCAGCGAGACGCCGACCTTGCCGGTCGCCTTCGCGTAGCCCTCGGCGGCGTGCCCGCCGCCGGCCTCGTGGCGCACGAGGATGTGGCGGATACCGGCGTCGACGAAGGCGTCGTAGGTCGGGAGGTTGGCGCCGCCGGGCAACCCGAATACGACGTCGACACCCTCCGCCTTCAGGCATTCCATCACGGCATCGACCGCGCGCATCGCACCGACCTCCTTCCCATCACTCGCAGGTAAAGACGACAAGGCCGCTGCGGGCGCCACGGGGGCCCGAGCGGCGACAGAATCGCCAGTGTACCAGCGGGTTTTCCGCGGGCAAACGGGCGACCGATCGCTCGGGCTACGCCGCGCGGCACACCCCCGGACCGTGCGCGACGACCGAACGCTACGAACTGCCGATGCCAACGCCGATGGCGAGCACGATCGCCCCACCGACGGTGACGACGAGCAGCGACGAGCGCAGCGACACGTCGAGGAAGCGGTTGCGAATCCAGGCGATCACGAACAGCTCGACGGCGACGACGCAGCCGGCGACGATGAGCGCCTTGTGCACGTTCGGGATGAGGAACGGCAGCGTGTGGAACAACCCGCCGAGCGCCGTCATGCCGCCGGTGATCGCCCCGCGCACGACCGCGGAACCGCGACCGGTCTGCTCGCCGGTGTCCGAGAGCGCCTCCGACCACCCCATGCTCACGCCGGCGCCGAGCGCCGTCGAGAGTCCGACGAGAAACGCCGTGTGGGAGTTGGACGCGATCGCCGCCGCGAAGATCGGAGCGAGCGAGGACACCGTCCCGTCGATGAGGCCGACGAGCGCCGGCTGCACGACGCGCAGCACGAAGTCGCGCTCGTCGACGAACCCGGCGCGGTGTACGAGCCGGTCGACGAACGTGTCGCCGCCGATGAGCGGCTCATCGGTCGCGTCGCCCTGCGTGCGCTCGGCCTGCTCCCCCGCGGTCATCATGATCGGCCACTGTAGCAACTGATTTGCAATAAGGATGCCCTAACTTTCGCTACACTGCCCGTGTGAACGTATCCACGCCAGATGTCCAGCTGACCGCCGAGCTGCGCCGCCGCGGCCTGCGGGTCACCCCCCAGCGCATCGTCATCCACCGAGCGCTCACGGCCCGCGACCAGCACGTCAGCGCCGAGGAGATGCACGCCGCGGTGAGCGAGCAGCTGCCGGGCACCTCGCTGCCCACCGTGTACGCCACGCTTGAGCTGTTCGAGCAGCTCGGCCTCGCGCAGCGCGTGAGCACGGGCACCGGGCCGGTGCTCTACGACTCGCGAACGGCGCCCCACGGCCACGCGATCTGCCGCACCTGCGGTGCCGTGTTCGATCTCGACGAGGGGCTGCCGCCCGCCGGCGCGATCGAGTCGGCACGCCGCGCCGGCTTCTCCCCCGACCATGCGCAGCTGGTGGTCTGGGGACGCTGCCGCGACTGCGTCTGATCGCCGGCTTCGCCGCCGGCCGGTGTCAGGGTCGCCCGGCGACCTGCCGCGAGCGCGAATCGGGCGCGATCGCGACATCGGGGAAGTCGAGCTCCTCCCCGCAGGTCGTGCAGATCGCGTCGTAGATCTTCGTCACCCGCCCGCAGCGCGGGCACTGGCGGCGCAGCTCGTCGGAGTCGTAGCGGTAGAAGAGCGCCGCGAGCAGACCGAAGAACGGGATCGCCCCGGCGATGAGGAACCAGAGCACGAACGAGCTCCCCTTCGAGCGGCCGACGATCCCCCCGGCCAGCCCGAAGCAGACCGCGATGATGACGTAGGCCATCGACCGGCCGCTACAGGACGACGCGCAGCGCCCACACGAGCGCGACGATCGCCACCACGATCACAGCCACGCCCGCAATCGCCGCGGCGATGTGGATGAGGAAGTGAAGCAGCACCCACGCAGCCACGATCAGGACGAGCACCGCGATTGCGCGCTGGCCCCACGAGGCAGAGGAGGGCTTCGAGGGAGGAGGCGTACTCATACCCTTAGAGTAGTCGCTCCGAGCGCCGTTTGGGGAAAGCGTACGCGAGGCCGTTTGCCGGAGCGCCGCTGACCGACCCCGTTCAGGCGCCGACCCGGGCGGCCGCGAGCGCCTCGCGCATCGCCGCCGGCAGGCGCCGGCGCACGCGCCACTCGGCGCCGGCGAACGCGAGGTTCGCGACCGTCGCGAAGCCCGACTCGTCGGCGCGCAGGGCGAGCAGCAGGTGCGCGACGCGGTCGGCCTGCGGCAGGCGCCGTGCGCGCTCCTGCTCGCTGCCGCCGCGCGGATCGACCTTGACGCAGTAGCAGAACACGCGCCGCCCCCGCACGAGCAGCGCACCCGCCGGGCCGACGAGCCACACACCGAGCCGGCCTCGCTCGACGACCAGCCCGGAGGTCGCGAACAGCTCGCGCGCGCGGTGCCCGACGAGGTCGCCGAGGAGGCCGACGGCCACGCGCTCGGCGGCACCGGAGCGCTCATCGCCGGCGGTCTGCCACGGCTTTGGCCGCACGACGTTCGCGCCGCGCTGGGCGTAGAGCGCGGGGATCACCCACGCGTGCATGAGTGACACGAACGCCACCGCGAAGGCGAGCGGCTGGAGCGCCATCAGGACGCCGGCGGCAAGGATGAACGGCGCCGCGTAGGCAATCGTCGTCGCCGTCCATAACGCCCCCGACCGCGCCAGCGAGCGCTCGTCGACGCGCGGGCGCCAATGCACCCCGGCGAGCTCCGGCAGCGGCGACGCCGGTCCGCGCCCCGCAGCGGGTGCGGCGGCATCCGGGTAGCCGACCGCGCTCACGCCGCTCAGCCGCCCGCGATCGGCAGGCGCAGGATGACCAGCTCGGCGTCGAGCGGCAGCTCACGGACCTGCTCGGCGTGGCCCTCGCCGTCGGTGATCATCGCGAAGTAGCCACGGTCGAGCTCTTCACGGAACGCCCGCACGGCCTGCTCGACGGTGTCCTGATCGGCGGCGGTCCACTCCGCGAGCGTCGTGTGGCCGCTCTGGTCCATGCGAATGAGACGGGACAAGGCTCCCTCCTCGTGACGATGACTCGGCGGCGCCACGCGGGCGTCGCCCGTCGCTCAATGGTACGCCGGCCCGGCGCGGCGGCCAAACCGTCGCGGTCAGGCCCCGAGCTGCTCGAGCACGAGGCGGCGCACCTCGCCGCCGTCGGCGCGACCGCGGGTCTCGCGCATGACCTGCCCGACGATCGGGCCGATCGCCTCGAGCCTGCCGGAGCGAATCTTCTCCGCGGCGTCGGCGTTGGCCTCGATCGCCGCGGCGACGATCGGCGCGAGCTCGTCGGCGGCGTCGACCGTGGTCAGTCCTTCGGCGGCCACGATCGCGGCGGGATCGCCACCCTCGGCGAGCAGGCGCTCGAGGACGGTGCGCGCGCTCGGCATGTTCACCTCGCGCCGCGAGACCATGCCGACGAGCGCGGCGAGCGCGGCCGGCGTCACGTTCGAGTCGGCGGGCGCCGTGTCGCCGAGGCGCGGCGCGAGCTCGGCGCTCACCCACTGCGCGATCGCCTGGGCCGCGGGACCCTCGCCGTTCGCCGCGTCGGCCGCCGCGAGCACCGTCTCGAAGTACGCGGCGAGGTCGCCGCGGAAGGCGAGCGCCTCTGCGCTGTCGGGCGTGAGCCGCAGGGCCGACTCGTAGCGCGCCGCCCGCGCCGCGGGCAGCTCGGGCATCGCCGCCCGCGCGGTGGCGCGCATCTGCTCGGTGATCGCGATCGGGACGAGATCGGGCTCGGGGAAGTAGCGATAGTCGTGCGCCTGCTCCTTGGAGCGCAGCGAGGTGATCGCGCCGCTCGCCGGGTCGAAGTGCAGCGTTTCCTGCTCGACGTCCTCGCCCGACTCGACCAGGCGCGTCTGCCGCTCGATCTCGGCGCGGATGCCCTGCTCGAGGAAGCGGAACGAGTTCATGTTCTTCAGCTCGGTCTTCGTGCCCAGCTCGCTGCTGCCGGCCGGGCGTATCGACACATTCGCATCGCAGCGCAGCGAGCCCTGGGACATGTCGACGTCGGACACGCCGAGCTCGCGCAGGGTCGTGCGCAGGAGCGTCAGCCACTCGCGCGCCTGCTCGGCCGAGCGCACGTCCGGCTCGGTGACGACCTCCACGAGCGGCGTGCCGCCGCGGTTGAAGTCGACCACGCTGCGCTCGGAGCCGTGGATGCGCCCGCTCGAGCCGGCGTGCACGAGCTTGGCCGCGTCCTCCTCGAGGTGCACGCGGTGGATGCGCACGTCGCCGAGGCGCCCGCCGCGGCACAACGGCTCGTCGTACTGGGAGATCTGGTAGCCCTTCGGCAGGTCGGGATAGAAGTAGTTCTTGCGGTGGAAGATGGAGCGTGGCGCGAGCTCGGACTCGAGCGCGAGCCCGATCATCAGGCCGAAGTGGATCGCGCGGGCATTGACGACCGGGAGCGAGCCGGGCAGGCCGAGGCACACCGGGCACGTGCGCGTGTTCGGCGGCTCGCCGAAGGACAGCTCGCAACCGCAGAACATCTTCGTGCGCGTCGAGAGCTGGACGTGGATCTCCAGGCCGATGACGGGCTCGTAGACGGTCATGGGCGCGCGGGGCTGCCGTCGAAGCCGATCTCGCGCTCGAGCGCGTGGGCGCACTGCAGGATGCGCCCCTCGCTGAAGGCCGGGCCGGCGATCTGGAAGCCGGTCGGCAGTCCCGGACCGTCCGGGGCATCGTCGGGACGCCCGAGGCCGTTGGGGATCGAGATCGCCGGAATCCCGGCGAGCGACATCGGCACGGTGCAGAAGTCGTTGAGGTACATCGCGAGCGGGTCGCTCGTCTTGGCCCCGAGCTCGAAGGCGACCGTCGGGCTCGTCGGCGTGACGACGAAGTCGAACTCGGAGAAGGCCCGCGCGAAATCCTCGGCGATCTTGGTCCGCACCCGCTGCGCGCGTCCGTAGAAGGCGTCGTAATACCCGCTCGACAGGGCGTACGTACCGAGCATCACGCGGCGCTTGACCTCGGGCCCGAACCCGTCGTGGCGCGTGCGCGTGTACATGTCGATGAGTCCCGCGTCACCGCCGCTGCGCAGTCCGTAGCGAACGCCATCGAAGCGCGCGAGGTTGGAGGAGCACTCCGCCGGGGCGAGGATGTAGTAGGCCGACAGCGCGTGCGGCGCGTGCGGCAGCCGACAGGTGCTCACCGTCGCCCCGAGCCGCTCGGCCACGCGTACGGTCTCCTCGAAGGCGGCGAGCACGCTCGCCTCGATCCCCTCGCCGGAGAGCTCCTCGGGCACGCCCAGCCGCACCCCGTCGAGACGCGCGGCGCTCGGCAGCTCGATCGTCTGCGGGAACGTCAACGACGTCGAGTCCATGGGGTCGCGCTCACCGACCATGTGGCTCAGCAGCAGCGCCGCGTCGGTGACGTCCCGGGCGAACGGACCGGCCTGGTCGAGCGACGAGGCGAAGGCGATCATGCCGTAGCGCGACACGGCGCCGTAGGTCGGCTTCAGCCCGACGATGCCGCACAGCGCCGCCGGCTGGCGGATCGACCCCCCGGTGTCGGTGCCGAGCGCCCAGGGCGCGAGCCCGGCCGCAACGGCCGCGGCACTGCCGCCCGAGGAGCCGCCGGGCACGCGCGAGCGCTCCCAGGGGTTGAGCACCGGGCCGTAGGCCGAGTTCTCGTTGGAGGAGCCCATCGCGAACTCGTCCTGGTTGGTCTTGCCGAGCAGCGGGGCGCCGGCGTCGGCGAGGCGCTGCACGACGGACGCCGTGTAGGGCGGGCGGTAGTCCTCGAGGATCCGCGAGCCGGCCTGACTGGGGACGCCCTCGGTGCAGAACAGATCCTTGACCGCGAGCGGGACTCCGCCGAGCGGGCCCACGGCGCCGTCTCCATCCGGCGGGTCGTCCGCCACCCACACGAAGGCGTTGAGCTCGTCGGCGGCGGCGCGCTCGCGATAGGCATCGAACAGCTCGCGGGCCGACAGCTCGCCGGCGCCGATGCGCCGGCCGGCCTCCGCCGCGCTCAGCTGCACGAGCTCGGTCACGCCTCCCCCCCGCCGGCCTGCGGGCTCGGGACCGCGAAGCCGTCGTCGACGACCTCCGGGGCCGCGGCGAGCACGACCTCGCGCGGGAGGCACGGAACCGGGACGTCCTCGCGCAGGGCGTTCTCGACCTCGACTACGTGCGACGTCGGCTCCACGCCCTCCAGGTCGAGCTGACCGATCATCTCGATGTGGTCGAGCACGCGGGCGAGATCGGCCGTCATGCGCTGGACCTCATCCTCGTGCAGCTCCAGACGCGCGAGCCGGGCCACGTGCAGGACGTCTTCGCGATCGATCACGGCGGCGATTCTACGCGGCGCTCGCGCGACTCACGCGGGCGGTGCCGGCAGCGGCGTCGTGTCGTCGGGCCGGTAGCGATCGGTGCGCTCGTCCCGCATCGAGAGCCAGGCGCCGACGAGGACGGCGGCGCACGCGACGAGCGCGAGCCAGCCGGCGACGCAGTGCCCGGTCGCGTCGCCCGGCAGGATGAGCAGTCGCGCGAGGATGGCGATCGTGGTCACGAACGCGAGCAGCGTCGTCCAGACGGCGGCGGCGACCGGCAGCGCCGGGGTGCGCTCGGTGACCGTGGCGACGGCGAGCGTCAGCGCGGCGAGGACGGTGGCCACGACGAGCACGTCGACGACGCCGAACTCGTCCCACGCCGTGAGGTTCCCGGCCGGGCCCTGGAACCACGGCCGGAACGTGAGGACGGCGAGCGCGATCGCCGCCAGCGCGGCAAGCAACTCACCGATGCGAAGACGCGACAGCTTCATGGCGGGCTCGTGTGCGGAAGCGTAGTCGTTCGGCCATGCGCGTCAGCTCTGCGCTCGCGCGGCCTGCACGGTGTTGCGCAGCAGCATGGCGATCGTCATCGGACCGACCCCGCCCGGGACCGGGGTGATCGCGCTCGCCACGTCGATCACGCGGTCGAAGTCGACGTCGCCGACGAGCCCGGACTCGAGGCGGTTGATGCCGACGTCGATGACGATCGCGCCCGGCTTGACGAAGTCGGGCGTGACGAGCCGCGGGCGACCGACGGCGGCGATGAGCACGTCGGCCCGCGAGCACACGCCGGCGAGATCGGCCGTGCGCGAGTGGCAGATCGTGACCGTCGCGTTGGCGGCGAGCAGCAGCTGGGCCATCGGCTTGCCGAACAGGTTCGATCGGCCGATGACGACCGCCTCGGCGCCCTCGAGCGCCGCGTCGACGCTCGCCAGCAGCTCCATGACGCCGATCGGCGTGCACGGACGCAGGCCGGGACGCCCGAGCGCGAGCAGCCCGGCGCTCACCGGCGTCAGTCCGTCGACGTCCTTCGCCGGGTCGATCAGCCCGGTGAGCTCGGTCTCGCTGAGTCCGCCCGGCAGCGGCAGCTGCAGCAGGATCGCATGCACGCGCGGATCGGCGTTCAGCCGCTCGATCACGGCGGCGACGTCGTCGCGACTCGCCGTGTCCGGCAGCGTCTCGGACACCGCGACCATCCCGAGCTCCGCGGACGTCCGCTGCTTGCCCCCGACGTAGACCGCCGACGCCGGGTCGTCGCCGACGAGGATCGTCGCCAGCCCGGGTGGATGTCCGTCCTCGGCGGTGAACGCGGCGACGTCCGCGGCGACCTCGGCGCGCACGCGCGCCGCAACCGCCTTACCGTCGATGATCGTCGCCGCCATCGCGGCCCATGTTAGGGACGACCGAGGCGGCGCCTACCGCCGCGTGACCGGCGCGAAGTCGGCCATCAGCTTGCGCTCGGAGCCGTCGGCCGCGAAACGCACGACGATGATGCCGCCCGGCTCCACGCCGGTCACGACCCCCTCGCCGAACGCGGCGTGCACGACATCCTCGCCGAGGGCGAACGTCACCGCCGGCTGATCGCTGCGGGCGGCCGCCCACCCGCCGGGAGCCCCCGACCCGCGCGCCCTTCCGCCGAGCGCCCCGATGGACAGGCCGCCGGCGCCGTGCCGGAGCACCGGCTCGTCCTCGCGATCGGTGAGGTCCGCCGGGATCTCGTCGAGGAAGCGGCTGCGCAGGCCGTAGGTCTGCGCGCCGAACACGGCACGGCGCCGCGCATAGCTGAGGCACAGGTCGCGCATCGCGCGCGTCACGCCGACGTAGAAGAGGCGGCGCTCCTCCTCGAGCCCGCCCTCGTCGAGCGCCCGCGAATGCGGGAACACGCCGTCCTCGCAGCCGACGATGAACACGATCGGGTACTCGAGGCCCTTCGCGTTGTGCAGCGTCATGAGGGTGACCATGTGCTCCTCGTCGCGCCGCGTGTCGGCGTCGGCCACGAGCGCGATCTGCTGCAGGAAGACGTCGAGGGTGTCCTCGCCGGGCTCCGAGGCGGCGTCGAACTCGCGGGCGACGCCGACGAGCTCCTCGAGGTTCTCGACGCGGCCCTGCGCCTCGATAGTGCGCTCGGCCTCGAGCGCCTCCACGTAGCCCGTCTGCGACAGGAGCGCCTCGAGCAGGTCGCCGACCGGGACGCCCTCCTCGGCTCGCGCGCGGAGCGAGATCATCGTGTCCATGAAGCGGCCGAGCGCCTTCACCGCGGCGGCACCGAGGCCCGGGACGGCGTCGGGAGCGGCGGCGGCGTCCCACACCGGCACGTCGACGCTCGTGGCGTGGGTGATGACGCGCGACAGCGAGGTCTGCCCGATCCCCCGGCGCGGCGAGTTGGCCACGCGCGTGAAGCTGACGACGTCACGCGGGTTGGCGAGCAGCGTGAGGTAGGAGATCGCGTCCTTGATCTCGGCGCGCTCATAGAACTTCGTGCCGCCGATGACCTGGTAGGCGATCTCGCGGCGCACGAGCGTGTCCTCGATGACCCGCGACATCGCGTTCGTGCGGTAGAAGACGGCGATCTCCGATCGCGAGCATCCTTCGTCGACGAGTCGCTCGATCTCGCCGACGACGAACCGCGCCTCGGCGTGCTCGTCCTCGAGCTCGCGGATGCGGATCGGGTCGCCGTCGCCGAGCTCGGACCACAGCGTCTTGGCGATCCCGCCGCGGTTGTTGGCGATGACGGCGTTGGCGGCCGACAGGATCGCCTGCGTCGAGCGGTAGTTCTGCTCCAGCTTGACGACGCGCGCGTCGGGGAAGTCGTCCTGGAAGTCGAGGATGTTATGGATGTCGGCGCCGCGCCAGCCGTAGATCGACTGCGAGTCGTCGCCGACGACGGCGAGGTTGCGGTGGCCGGGGATGTGCACGCGCTCGCCGCGCTCGGGCGCCTCGCGGCCGCCGCCGACGAGCAGCTGCAGCCAGCGGTACTGGGCATGGTTGGTGTCCTGGTACTCGTCCACGAGCACGTGGCGGAAGGCGGTCGCGTAGCGCTCGCGCACCTCGGGGAAGAGCTCGAGCAGGTTCACCGCGCGGAAGAGCAGGTCGTCGAAGTCCATCGCGTTGGCGCGGTGCAGCTCGCGCTCGTAGAGCTCGTACACGTCGGCCACCGTCTGCTCGAAGTAGGAGCCGACGAGCTGGCGGTAGGCCTCCGCGTCGCGCAGACGGTTCTTCGCGTCGGAGATCTGCCCGTGCACCGCGGTCGGCGTGAAGCGCTTCACGTCGACCCCCAACTCGTCGAGGCAGCGCTTGGTCAGCCGCCGGGCATCGGCCTGGTCGTAGATCGTGAACTGGCGTGTGTAGCCGAGCCGTGCGCCGTCGGCGCGCAGCATCCGCGCGCACGCGGCGTGGAAGGTGAGCAGCCACATCCCACGCGTGCGCCGGCCCAGGAGCAGCTCGACGCGCTCGCGCATCTCCTGCGCGGCCTTGTTGGTGAACGTGATCGCGAGGATCTCACCGGGCTGCGCGACGCCCGTGAAGATGAGGTAGGCGACCCGGTGCGTGAGGACGCGGGTCTTGCCGCTGCCGGCCCCGGCGAGGATGAGCAGCGGGCCCTCCCCGTGCGTGACCGCCTCGCGCTGGGGCTCGTTGAGCCCCTCGAGCAGGTGGTCGAGGCGCTCCTGCAGCTCCGGCGGATCCTGGCCCGGCGGAGCCGGGGTCTCCAGCGCATATTCGGACTCGGTGCCAAGCTCGCTCACGGTGATCTGAGGATAGACCCGGGCACGGCGGGCCCAGCCACCGCACCGCCGCGCACCCTCGTCGCGCGATACTCACCGCGTGTCCATCTGCGAGGAGGTGCGCCGCAACGGCGCGGAGATCGCGGCGTCGGCGCGCTGGGTGCGCATCGACCTCGATGCGGTGGCGGCCATCGAGCCGGGCCCGGCGCCGGGCCTCGATCCCGAGCGCCACTACCTCGAGGGGTCGCCGGAGGCCGTGGCGACGTATCTGCTCACGCTCGACGCCATCAACTTCGGCTCGGGCTGGTTCCCGCGGCTGCGCAAGCGCGAGCTGGCCGGGGGAACCGCGTCGGGCTACTTCACGGTCGCGTGGGCGCTCACCGACCGGTTCCGCGCGGCCGGACCCTGGAGCCCGGCCGAGCTGCGCGCGCTCGACTGCGAGACCGTGGCGACCGTCCTCGGACAGGCGCCCGACCTCGAGCTGATGTCGCTCTACGCGCAGGGGCTGCGCTCACTCGGCACCTTCCTCGGCGAGCGCTCGGCGCTCGACGTCGTGCACGGCGCCGGCGGATCGGCGGCGCGTCTGGCCCGGATGCTCGCCAGCGGGATGGCGATGTTCGACGACGTCGGCTTCTACAAGCGAGCGCTCATCACGGCGCACGACCTCGCGCTCGCCGGCGTGGCCCGCTTCGACGATCTCGACACGCTGCCGATCTTCGCCGACAACCTCGTCCCCCACGTCCTGCGCTGCGACGGCGTGCTCGTCTACGACGAGCGCCTCGCCGCGCACATCGACTCCGGGCAGCGCCTGCGCATGGGCCCCGCCGAGCGCGAGATCCGCGGCTGCGCGGTCCACGCCTGCGAACTGATCGCCCGGCGCACCGGCGCGTCCGAGCGCGAGCTCGACGGCTGGCTGTGGAACCGCGGCCAGGACCCCGCGTACAAGGCTCGCCCGCGGCACCGCACGACGACGGTCTTCTACTAGCCGCCGGCGGGGTTGCGACCGCTGATCGGACGCAGCGGGCGGACGTCGGCGCTCGGCTCGGGCGCGCCGCCGGACAGCTCGGCCACGGCATGCTCGAGCGCGCCGATGCGGCTGGCCAGGCCCTGGATCGCCTCGGCGATCGGGTCGGGCAGGTGGATCCAGTCGGCATCGGGGCCCTCGGGCCGACGCCCGTCGATGCGCACCGGATGCCCGGGGTTGCCGACGACGGTCGATTTCGGCGGCACGTCGGTGATGACCACGCTGTTGGCGCCGATCTTCGCGCCGTGCCCGACCCGGATCGGTCCGAGCAGCTTCGCGCCCGAGCCGATCGTCACGTTGTCCTCGACGGTCGGGTGGCGCTTGCCGCTGGCGAAGCCCGTGCCCCCGAGCGTGACGCCCTGATAGAGCGTCACGTCGTCGCCGATCTCGGCCGTCTCGCCGACGACCACGCCGGCCCCGTGATCGATGAACAGGCCCTCGCCGATGAGCGCGGCCGGGTGGATCTCGATGCCCGTGACCGTGCGCGAGAACATCGCGATCGTGCGCGGGAGCACCGGCAGTCCCGCCTCGTGCAGCGCGTGGGCCACCCGATGGGCGAGGAGCGCGTGGATCCCGGGCCAGCTGAGCAGGATCTCGGTCGGTCCCACGCCGCGGGCCGCCGGGTCACGATCGCGCGCCGCGGCGACGTCGCGTCGAATCTCCTTCGCGACCCGACTCAGCGTGACGAGGCCGAGCATGCACAGAGCGTAGCGGCCTCCGGCCTCGCCTATGGTGCAAAAAAGGGCTGCGACACGTACCGCTCGCCGGAGTCGGGGAGGACGACGGCGATCCGCTGACCCGCGGCCTCCGGCCGTGCTGCCACCCGCAGCGCCGCCCACACCGCGGCGCCGCACGAGATGCCCGCGAGCACGCCGAGCTCGCGGGCGCACCGCCAGGCGGTGGCGATCGCGTCATCGTCGGCGACGGGGATCACCTCGTCGATCAGCTCGCGATTGAGCACCGGCGGGATGAAGCCGGCGCCGATGCCCTGGATGCGGTGCGGACCCGCGGGGCCGCCGGACAGCACGGCCGACGTGGCCGGCTCGACCGCGACCACCCTCAGGCTCGGGTTGTGCTCGCGCAGGAACTCTCCGGTGCCGGTGATCGTGCCGCCGGTGCCGACTCCGGCGACGAGCACGTCGACCGAGCCGTCGAGGGCCGCGAGCAGCTCGGGGCCGGTCGTGCGCCGGTGCGCGTCGGGGTTGGCGGGATTGGAGAACTGGTCGGGCAGGAAGACGTCTGCGCCGCGGGCGAGCTCGCGGGCGGCGGCGACGGCCTCCCCCATGCCGCCCATCGACTCGGTGATCTCGACGCGCGCGCCGTACAGGCGCAGGAGGCTCTCGCGCTCGCGGCTCATCCCCTGCGGAAGGGTGAGCACCAGCTCATAGCCCTTCGCCGCGCACACGAAGGCGAGCGCGATGCCGGTGTTCCCGCTCGTCGCCTCGACGATCGTCGTGCGACCCGGCTCGATCCGGCCCTCGGCCTCGGCCGCGGCGATCATCGCCACGCCGATGCGGTCCTTGACACTGCCACCGGGGTTGGCAGCCTCGAGCTTGCCGAACACGCCGACCCCGGCCGCAACGGCGGCCTCGTCGAGCAGCCCGGTGAGCGCCACCATCGGCGTGTCGCCGACGAGCTCGGCAATGTTGATCGGAATTCGCCCCATAGCCGCGACAATAGTGCGCGTGGCCGGAGAACGCCGCCACGGCCGTTGCCGAGGCCGGTCGAACGACCGTCGAGCGCGCTTTACACACCGTTGGCAACGGCGTAACACCTGCGCAACATCTCCGGACTAGACCCGCACTGATGCAGCGCGTTCCCTCCCCCACCGGGCCGTCGGTCCGGCCCCGACGCGACGCCGGCCTCGACCAGACCTGCCCGCGCTGCGGGGTCACCGTGCACGTGCGCTCGGTCGCGCTCGCCGTGCGCTACTGCCCCCATTGCATGGCTCGGGCGCGCATCGCCACGCCGATGCCGATCAGTCCGCCGCCGCGCTGAATGCGATCCGGCCGGACCGTCGGTCGCTCGCCGTATGGTCCGGGCGGTGCCCGCAGCTCGACCGGCCAAGCCGCTCCAACGCCCTTTCATCATCGCTCATCGCGGCGCGTCGGCGCATGCCGCTCCGAACAGCCTCGAGGCGTTCGAGAAGGCGATCGTGCAGGGCGCCGACCTCATCGAGTTCGACGTGCGGCGCACGCGCGACGACGAGCTGATCGTCTTTCACGACGCGCGGGTCGGCGGCGTGCCCGTCGGGCAGCTCACGCGCGAGGACATCGCCCGCCGCCGGCGGCAGCCGCCGCTGCTGAGCGAGGTCCTGGCGCTCGCCGCCGGGCGGGTGCGCATCGACGTCGAGCTCAAGGAGGACGGCTACGTCGAGCGCGTCGTCGCTGATATCGGCGAGCGCTTCGCGGCCAGCGAGGTGATCGTCACGTCGTTCCTGGACCCGGTCGTGGCCCGTGTGAAGGAGCTCGAGCCGGCGCTGCGCACCGGCCTCCTGCTCGGCGTCGACCGCGCCCCGCACGGCCTGCGTACGCGGCTGTCAGAGCTGCGCCCCGTCGCCCGGGCCGAGGCCTGCCGGGCCGACTATGTCGCGCCGCACCACGCGCTCATCCGCCTCGGCACGCTCGCGCGCGCCGCCGCCGCCGGGCTGCCGGCCCTCGTGTGGACGGTCGACCGCAGCGAGCGCATCCGCGAGCTCGTGAACGATCCGCGGGTCGAGGGGATCATCACGAACGTCCCCGCGCGAGCGCTCGAGCTGCGCCGCGAGGCGCACGAGGGCGCTCAGCGTCCCGGCTCGTCGTCGCCGTAGCGCTCCGCCCAGGCGTCGACATCCTCGAGCACGAGCTCGACACGGACGTCATGCCCGCGCTCGATCAGCGACGCGGACATCTCGCCGACCCCGAGGCGCACGCCGGCCCCGGCCGCGCTGCGCAGCGCGGCTGCGACCGCGACCGAGTCCTTCTCGCCGAGCGGGACCTCCAGCCGCTCCGTGAGCGTGTGGGAGATCGAGCGCAGGGCGTCGGTCACCGCTGCGTCAAGGTACTGATTACGTCCGTCCTCCATACCTGGACGCTAACGTGAGGCAGCGTCGCGCGCCACCACGGCGCCCGGCGGGCGCGGGGCCGTCCGCGCCACGATCTCTGGACGGGAGGAATGCATTTGCGATCGCCGGCGCCCCTCTCGACCCTCGGCCGGACCGCGCTCGACGTGGCGATCGAGCGCGCCCGCGAGAGCGAGCGACCGGACCGGCTCTTCGACGACCCGTACGCCGCGGCGTTCGTCGAGGATGTCGCGGGCGCGGCGACGGACGCGACCGAGACCCCCGAGGAGGCGAGGGCGGCGCTGTCGCTGCAGGTGGCCGTGCGAACCGCCTTCTTCGACGAGCAGCTGCTCGACGCCTGCCGGATCGGCTGCCGGCAGGTCGTCCTCCTCGCCTCCGGACTGGACGCTCGGGCCTTCCGCCTGGACTGGCCGGCCGGCGTGCGGTTGTTCGAGATCGACCTGTCCGATGTGATGGCGTTCAAGGAGTCGGTCCTCTCCGCGCGCGGCGCGAGGGCGCGCTGTGAGCGCACGTCACTGCCGATCGACCTGCGCGAGGACTGGCCGGCGGCGCTCGGGCAATCCGGGTTTCGCCCCGCGGTTCCCACCGCGTGGCTCGCCGAGGGTCTGCTCATCTACCTCGACGCCGACGAGGCTGCGAGCCTGCTGACGACGATCGGCGGGCTGTCCGCCCGCGGGAGCCAGCTGGCCTGCGAGCGCGCGAACTTCGCCGACGCCGCCGTACTCGAGCAGGCCATGGCGCGGTTCGGCCCCGGGCACTTCAGCGCGCTGTGGAAGGGCGGCCTCGGTTACGACGCGGCGGACTGGCTGGCGGAGCACGGCTGGGAGGTCTACGCGCACGACATGGTTCGCGTCGCCGCCGCCTACGGCCGTGAGGCCTCCTATCAGCTCGGCGGCGGGTTGCTGACGGCTATCCGTCGCTAGGCCCGCGGATCTCCGCCGCGGACATAGAGCGGGACGGTCGTCGTCTTATCGTCGACGCTCAGCTGCATCGTGTAGGTGCCCTCCTCCTCGGCCGCGAACTGGATCAGCGTCGGGATGAGCGCCCCCACCTCCCAGCCGGCGGGCTCGTTCGGCGTGCGCTCCTCGGGAAAGCGAAAGCGCATGTCGAGCGGCGGAGCGCAAGGCTCCATGTCGGGGCCGAGCGGCTGCAGCACAAGCGAGTGGTCGACGCCGACCTCGCTGCGGTGACCCTGGACCTGCACGCCGACCCACACGCTCAGCGTGGTGGGGAACTCGGCCACCGCGTAGTGGTTGGCGCCCGCGCCGACCATCGTGCCGAGCCCGTCGTGCACCTCGAGGAACTTGCAGGGGATGGCCCAGGCGATCCGCATCAGATGTAGTACATCGCCGAACCGGCCTCGCGCGCCTCGCGCTCGATGACGTCGGCGATCGTCGTGCGTTCGAGCACCTGGCGGGCCGCCTCGGCGGCGTCGGCGAACACCCCCTGCGAGTCGCGGCCGAGCGGGCCGTCGAGGAGCTCGACGACCTCGAGGACCGTGACGCTCGACGGATCGCGGGCGAAGCGGTAGCCGCCCTTCACGCCGCGCTGGGAGGTGAGGATGCCCGCCCGGCGCAGGACCGCGAACAGCTGCTCGAGGAACTGCACGGGGACGTCGCGGCGGCGGGCCAGCTCGCCGATCGGGACCGGCGCCGCGCCGGCGGCGCGCCCGAGCTCGGTGAGGGCGAGGATCGCGTAGGGGGACTTCGTGGTGATCGAGATCATCGGACGCCGACGATCCTACGCGACCGCGCCGTCGCCGACGAGCGACCGGCGGGCGCGGCGCTGAGACTTACAACCAGCCGCGCTCGGTGGCGATGAGGACGGCCTGGGCGCGGTCGACGGCGCCGAGCTTGCCGTAGATGTTGTGCAGGTGTGTGCGCACGGTGCTCGTGGAGAGCGTCAGCTCGTGGGCGATCTGCTTGTAGACCTTGCCCTCGGCGAGGCGCTGCAGGACGCCGAGCTCGCGCGAGGAGAGCGGGCACGGGTCGACGTGGCGCTGGCGCACGTTCGTCGGGTTGGGCAGCTCGTACATGACGCGGCGCAGCTCGGCCGGACCGATGCCGATGCTGCGGGCGACCTTCAGCAGCTCGCTCGGGGCGACGGACGAACCCTGCTCGTAGTGGGCGAGCATGTCGGCGAGGCGCACGAACGCGGCCTCTCCGCTGACGTCGTCGGCGTGATGGCGCTCGATCACCGAGGCGACGGCGTCGGGCAGGCCCCAGCGGCGGGCGAGCACGCCGCCGACGAGGGCGTGGTCGACGCCGAGCTCACGGCGCTCGCGATGGAGGCGGTCCTCGGGGGTGCGCGCGCCCTGGTGCACCTGGCCGGGATAGCCGGGGTAGGCGTGCATGAGGACAAGCTTGCCGACGTCGTGCAGCAGGCTCGTCACCATCAGGCGATCCCGGTGCTCGTAGCCGACCTCGGTCGCGACGCGGTCGGCCGCATGCTGCGTGGCGAGGCCGTGGAGACGGAAACGCTCGGGCGCCGCATCCCAGACGCTCGAGCGTTCGAAGAAGTCGAAGGTCCGTGCGCGGGCCGCGAGCGCATGCACCGCCTGCGGGGAGAGCAGCTCGACGGCCTGCACGACCGTCTCGACCCGACCGCGGTACTTACCGCTCACTCGGTTGGCCACGCGCAGCACCGCGATGATGAGCGCCACGTCGGACTCGACGGCGGCTACGATCTCGCCGGCGGAGACGTGCTCCTGCGCGACGAGGGAGAGGACCCGGTTACGCGACTCCGCGAGCGCCGGGAAGGCCTCGAGCGCCTCGAACGCGGCGGTGAGACGCCGGCCGTGACCCTCGTTCTGATGACGCCCCGAGGTCTGCGCGGGGGCGGATGTCTGTTGTTCGGGGATGGACACTCGACTCGAAGATGACGCTGCGTTTGACATGGATGATTCCTGAATCGACCGCAGCGGCGATCTCTAGCCCGGGTATCGGCAAGCCTGGACGGATGGTTGAGGCCAATTCGGCTACGCGGAGGTCTGCGGAGGCCGCGCCGGCGTTACATTCGCGGGAGGTGCGCCCGATACCCCGGCGCCGCGCGGCGGTCCGGGGGGTCTAGGGCGCTGCACGGAGCGCTGCATCGATGCGCGCGAGCGTCTCGTTGCGGCCGAGCAGCGCGACCGTCTCGAAGATGCCCGGTGACACGGTGCGTGCCGGCGAGCGCGACGCGCAGCGGCTGGTAGACGTCTCGCGGCTTGACCCCGCGAGCCTCGACGATCGCGCGCAGCGCGCCCTCGATACGCTCCTCATCGAACGGCTCGATCGCGGCGAGCGCCGCGCGCGCGTCGGCGAGGATCGCCGCGCCGTCGCCGCCGAGCCAGCGCTCGCGCGCGGCCGGATCAACGGCGGGGCCGTCGAAGATGAACCCGGCGAGCGGCCAGAAGTCGGCGAGCGTCTGGATCTTCTCGTGGCTGATGCGCGCCGCGCCGAGCAGACCCTCGCGGCCGGTGAACGCCTCGAGGCGCCGTGCGAGCTCGGCGTCCTCGAGGTCTCGCATGTACAGGCCGTTGAGCCAGCGCAGCTTCGTCTCGTCGAAGCGCGCCGGGTTGCGGCTCACGCGCTCGAGCGTGAAGCGCTCGACGAGCTCGTCCGTGGAGAGCTTCGTCGCGTCGTCGTCGCTTCCCCAGCCGAGCAGCGCTAGGTAGTTGCGAACCGCCTCCGGCAGGTAGCCGGCCTCGCGCAGCTCCTGGACCGAGGCGGCGCCGTGGCGCTTGGAGAGCTTCTTGCCGTCCGGGCCGTGGATGAGCGGCATGTGACCGTAGACGGGCGGCGCGGCGCCGAGGGCCTGCAGCACCCACAGCTGCTTCGGTGTGTTCGACAGGTGGTCGTTGCCGCGGACGACGTGCGTGATGCCGGCGTCGAGGTCGTCGATCGCGACGGCGAAGTTGTAGAGCACCGAGCCGTCGGCCCGGCCGATGACCGGATCGTCGTAGACGGCGTTCTCGAACAGGACCTCGCCGGCGATGGCGTCGTCGACGAGCGTCTCGCCCTCCGGGACGCGGAGGCGCACGGCACCGGAGTCCTCGGGCTCGCCCCGGAAGCCGCGGCCGGCGCCGTGCTGCGCCTTATAGGCCTTGACGTCGTCGGCGGTGGCATTGGAGAAGTACGCCTTGCCCGCCTCGAGCAGCTGCTGCAGCGCCTCGCCGTGGCGCTCGGCGCGCTCGCTCTGGAAGATCGGGCCCTCGTCGTAGTCGAGCTCGAGCCAACTCAGGGCGTCGAGGATCTGCTCCACGTTCTCGGGCGTCGAGCGCTCACGGTCGGTATCTTCGATCCGCAGCACGAGCGTCCCGCCGGAGTGGCGCGCGAGCAGCCAGTTGAACAAGGCCGTTCGGGCGCCACCGATGTGTAACGCCCCGGTCGGCGAGGGAGCGAAGCGAACGCGCATGTCGGTCATCGGGTGTCGAACATCGAGATCAGGGTCGCCATGCTAATCGGCGCCCACGTGTCGCCGGCGGGCGGGCTGCCGAAGGCGATCGAACGCGGAACGGCTCTCGGCTGCCGGGCGATCCAGATCTTCAACCAGTCGCCGCGCATGTGGCGCCCGACGGCCTACGCCGAGGATGACTTCGCGGCGTTCCGCGAGGCGCGCGCCTCGAGCGAGATCGAGGGGGTGCTGATCCACGCCGTGTACCTCCTCAACTGCGCCAGCGAGGATCCCCAGATCGCCGAGCGCTCGCTCGCCTCGCTGATCCAGTCGCTGCGGGTTGGCGACGGGATCGGTGCCGACGCCGTCGTCCTGCATCCCGGCTCGGCCAAGACCGGGGCCGTCGGTCCGGCCATCAGGCGGGCCGGGAAGCTCATGGCCGCCGCGCTGGCTGAGACCGATCGCTGCCCCCTGCATCTCGAGAACACGGCAGGGGCCGGCGGGACGCTCGGACGGTCCTTCGAGGAGCTCGGCGCACTGCTGGAGGCGGCCGGCGGCGACAAGCGCCTCGGGATCTGCCTGGACTCCTGTCATCTCTTCGCCTCCGGGCACGAGATCCGCACCGCGGAGGCGCTGACGCAGACGATGGACGAGTGCGTGGCCGCCGTCGGCAAGGGTCGGGTCGGCTCGCTGCACCTCAACGACTCGCAGACGCCGCTCGGCTCGAACCGCGACCGCCATGCGAACATCGGCGCCGGGGAGATCGGCGACGAGGGCTGCGCGGTGTTTGTCTCCGAGCCGAGTTTCGAGATGCTTCCCTGCGTGCTGGAGACTCCTGGGGAGAACCGCAGCGGGCCCTCCCGCGAGGAGGTCGCGCATGTCATGGCGCTGCGCAAGCGCGGTCTCGCCGAGCGCGAGAACAAGAGCAGGGCCAAGCCGACCAAGACGAAGCGCACGACGGCAGCGCGCGCCACGAGGTCTCGCGCCCGCCGGTAGGTAGCCCTACCAACGGGGGCCTACGAGCAGCGGGCTCGGGTCCTCGTGACTCGGGTGGGGTCGGGCCGCGCTCCCGAACCCCTTCTTGTTGTTGGGGTTCGGGAGCGCGGGACGGCGCCACCCAACCCCCACATCGCTCACCCGAGCGCGTGCACCGTAGGCCCGAGGATCTGCTCGAGCTCGGCGCGCAGCGTGGGCGTCGGCGCGACGCGGTAGGCCGGGCCGAGGCGCAGGCAGCGCGCGCCGGCGCTCGTCGCCATCTCGAGCACGACCTCGGCCGGGCCGGGGAACTTCTCGAGCGCATCCTTGAGGTCGTCGATGACCGTCGCGGGCAGGCGCGCGGCGTCGAGACGGAGGCGCATGAGCGCGGGGGTGGGCCGCTCGGCCTCGCGCTCGGCGGCCAGTCGGGCGCGCTCCACCTCCTCATCGGTCGGCGTGAACGGCTCGACCGTCTGCACGACGACGCACGTCTTACCGGCCTCCTTGTGGTCGACGCGTCCGCGGACGAGCACGACCTGATCGACGCCGAGCGCTCCCTCGTATTCGGCGAGCGCCTTCCCGAAGACGAGAATCTCGACCGCCCCCTCGAGGTCGTCGAGCGTGGCGAACATCATCGGGTCGCCGTTGCGGGTGCGGATCTTCTTCGCCTCGGTGATGATCCCACCCACGGTGACCCAGTCCTTGTCGCGACGCTCGGCAAGATCGCCCAGCGAGCAGTCGGCGGCGGCGCGCAGGGCCTCGCGCACCGGTTTCAGCGGGTGCGCCGAGATGAACAGCCCGATCGACTCCTTCTCGGCGGCGAGCAGCTCGGCCTGGTCGAACTCCTCGCTCGGGATCGGCGGATGGCTCGGTCGCAGCAGCCCGGCGCCGGCGGCGGGGCCGGCGGCCGAGCCGCTCGGCTCGGCCAGCATGTCGAAGATCGAGCCCTGGCCGATGGCGGCGTCCTGCTGGGCCTTCTGGCCCGCGCCCTGCGCCTGTTCGAGCACCGCGAGCATGCCCTTGCGAGTCGATCGGGTGGAGCCGAAGGCACCGCACTTGATGAGCGCCTCGATCGCCTTCTTGTTGACGGAGCGATTGTCGACGCGCTCGCAGAAGTCCCACAGCGACTCAAAGCTGCCGCCCTCGTCGCGCGCCGCCCTGATCGCCTCGACCGCCTGATAGCCGACGCCCTTGACCGCATCGAGGCCGAAGCGGATGTTGCCCTCCACGACGGTGAACTCGTGGTCGGACAGGTTCACGTCGGGCGGGAGGATCTCGATGCCCATCTCCTCGCAGCGGGCCACGAAGAACGGCACCTTGTCCTTCGTGGACATGACCGAGGAGATGAGCGCGGCCATGTACTCGGCCGGATAGTTGGCCTTCAGCCAGGCCGTGCGGTAGGCGATGAGCGCGTAGCAGGCGGCGTGCGACTTGTTGAAGGAGTAGTCGGCGCTCTTCTCGTTCGTCGTCCAGAGGAACTCGGTCACCGCCTCGCTCGTGCCCGAGGCCCGGCACCCGGCGACGAACTCGGGCTTCAGGGCCGCCATCGCCGCGCGGTTCTTCTTGCCGATCGCCTTTCGCAGGTCGTCGGCCTTGGCCCCGCTGAAGCCGGCGAGCTCCTTTGAGATCTGCATCGCCTGCTCCTGGTAGAGGATCACCCCCATCGAGGACTCGAGGATCGGCCGCAGGCGCTCGTCGGCGTAGGCGATGTTCTCGGGGCTGCGCTTGCCGCGAGCGTAGACGGGGATCTGGTCCAGCGCCCCGGGCCGGTACAGCGCGTTGAGCGCCACCAGGTCATTGAACTCGGTCGGGCGTACCTTGCGCAGGGCCTCGCGCATGCCCTCGGACTCGAACTGGAACACGCCGATCGAGTCGCCGCGGGCGAGCATCTCGTACGTTCGCTCGTCGTCGAGAGGGAGCGTCGTCATGTCCGGGCGGGCGCCGGTCGAGCGCTCGATGATGTCGAGGGCGTCCTCGATGACATCGAGGTTGCGCAACCCGAGGAAGTCCATCTTGAGGAGCCCGATCTCCTCGATCGGCTTCATCGAGAACTGCGTGACCGTCCGGTACACGCGGTCGCCGTTCTCGTCGGTCCCGGCGTCGGCGAGCTGCAGAGGGACGATGTCGGTGAGCGGGCGGTCGGCGATCACGACGGCCGCGGCGTGGATCGAGGAGTTGCGCACGATCCCTTCCAGCCCCTGCGCGACGTCGATGATCTGCCGGGCCTGGGGATCCTCGTCGTAGGCCTTGCGCAGCGCCTCCCCGGACGCGAGGCAGTCGGCGAACGACGGCGGCCGGCCCTGCTGCGGATCGGGGATGAGCTTGGCCAGGCGATCGCCGGCGCCGTAGTCGAAGCCGAGCACACGGGCCGCGTCGCGCGTGGCGGCGCGCGGAAACATCTTCCCGAAGGTGACGATCTGCGCCACCGACTCGCGGCCGTACTTCTCGACGACGTAGCGCATCACGCGTTCACGGCCGCGGACCGAGAAGTCGATGTCGATATCGGGCATCGACACGCGCTCGGGGTTGAGGAAGCGCTCGAACAGCAGGTCGTACGTGAGCGGGTCGACATCGGTGATCGACAGGCAGTAGGCAACGATCGAACCGGCCGCCGACCCGCGCCCCGGTCCGACGGCGACGCCGTTCTCCTTGGCGAAGCGCACGAAGTCCCACACGATCAGGAAGTAGGCGTTGAACCCCATCCGATCGATGACGTCGAGCTCCATCTCCATCCGCGCGACCGCCTCGGCCGGAGGCGGGTCGCCGTAGCGCAGCCGCAGGCCATCGGCGACGCGGGCCCGCAGGTACTCGCGCTCGGGCGCGCCGTCCGGCGTCGGGTAGCTCGGGATGAGCTGGTTGCCGAGTGCGATCTGGACGTTGCAGCGCTCGGCGATCTCGAGCGTCGAGGCGATGGCCTCGGGCCACTCCGCGAACGCGCGCGCCATCTCCTCGCTGTCGCGCAGGTAGAACTCGTTCGTCTCGAAGGTCATCTTCGGCGCGGCGAGCGTGCTCTTCGTCTGCACGCAGAGCAGTGCCGTGTGGTGGTCGTAGTCCTCTCGGCGCAGATAGTGCACGTCGCCCGTCCCGACGAGCCGCCCGCCGACCTCGCGGGCGATGCGCACGATCCCCTCGTTGCACTTCTCCTGCGCGTCGAGCCCGTTCTTCTGCACCTCGAAATAGACGTTGTCGGCGCCGAACACGCGCAGCAGGTCGTCGGCGTGCGAGCGGGCCTCGGCCGGCCGGTCGTGCAGCAGGCGCTGGCAGAAGCGCGACGCCAGACACCCGGTGAGCGCGATGATGCCGTCGGCGTGCTGCTCCAGCTGACCGAGGTCGACCGACGGCTTGCCCCGCTGCAGGCCCTCGAGGAAGCCCGCCGAGGAGAGCCGCACGAGGTTGCGGTAGCCGACGTCGTTGGCGGCCAGCAGCGTCAGGTGATTACGCTCGACGCGGCCGCTCGACGGCGCCGCATGGTCCTCGACGAAATAGATCTCGCAGCCGATGATCGGCTTGACGCCGTGCTTGTGGCAGGCCTTCTGCAGCTCGACGGCCCCGTTCATCACGCCGTGGTCGGTCAGCCCGAGCGCGGGCTGACCGAAGGCCGCGGCGCGCTCGGCGAGGGCTTCCACCTGGCACGCCCCGTCGAGCAGCGAGTACTCGGAATGAACGTGCAGGTGGGCGCAGCGAGCGGGACTCACGGAGCAGAGATGGTAGGCGCCGAGCCGGATGTGGCCGGCGTCGGATTCCGCACGTTGCGCGAGGGCATCGAGGAGCGCCGCGCGCCTACGAGGCGGACACGGCGTGACCCTGCGCGCGGTCCATCCAGCCGAGCAGGCGCTCGGCGACCGCCAGGTCGCCGGCGCACAGCACGCGCTCGCCGGCCGGAAGCGGCGTCCGCGCGAGCAGGTTCAGGCACGCGCGCTCGCTCAGGTACAGCGTGGCGGCCGGCGGCGCGTCGATGCTGCGAGGGCTGACGGTGATCGGCGCGCCGTCGCTCACTCCGATGTACAGCACGGTCGGCGTCGCACCGCTGATCGCGAACGCGATGACGAAGCGCTCGCTCGCCGTCCACTGCGGGTCGACGGCCTCGGCGAGCACGGGAAGGAGCAGGCCGGGCCACACGCGGACGTTCGCGCCCGCGAGCTCGCGCAGCGTGAGCGGCACGCGGCGGGCGTGGGCGACGCGGCGCGCCTTCGCACCGGCACCGGGCGTCGCGCGCAGTCCGCGCAGGCGCCAGCTGCCCCGGCCGGCGACGAGCGCGCCGACCTGCGCGACCGAGCCGCGGATCTCGAAGTCGAGCCCCCGCACCGCCGGCGGATCGATGCGCGCCACCGAGGCGGGGCCCATCCCCGTCGTCGCCACGCGGTAGCAGCCGACCTCGTCGATCGTGACGCCGTAGGTGCGCGTCTTCCCGACGACCAGGCCCTGCGCGGGAAGCAGCTCGGCGATGAGCTCGCCGACGAGTTGGGCGTCGCGGTGCACGGCCGCGCGCCGGAGCGCGGTCGCCAGCCAGTCGGTGGCCTTCGGACGCACGCCCTGCAGGCGCGGTGGCAGCTCGACGGCATCGGGCGGGGTCTCCGCCGCCGGCTCGGTGGTCGCCGGCGCCGCGTTCTCGATCTCGATGGGCTCGGTCGGCGGCTCGGCGGCGGGCGGCGGCGGCTCGGCGGCCGGCGGCTCGACCGTCCAGGGCACGGCCGCCGCGGGCTGCGCCACCTCGGGGGGCGACGCCGCGGCCGCCTCGAGCTCGCTCTGCTCGAGCTCGGCCACGCGCGCGCGCAGGCGGGCGACGGCGGCGGCCAGCGCCTCGGCCATCTCCTCGCGCTGGCGTCGCAGCTCGACCTCGGTGGCCGCGTCGGCGGCCTGCTCGCGTGGCAGCTCGCCCAGTGCGAGCACGCTGTCGTTCGCGCCGGCCCGCAGCTGCTCGAGCTCCTCGCTCAACCGCTGCGTCGTCGCGCGCTCGTCCTCGAGCTCGCTCTCCGCGCGTCGACGCGCGTCGTGCTCGGCGGCAAGCTCGTCGCGCACGAGCGCGATCGCCGTCGCGAGGTCGCGGCGCAGCCCCTCGACGCGTCGCTGCAGGTCGGCGAGCTCCTCGTCATGGTGGTCGCGCTCGGCGAGGAGCGCGTCGCGTGCCTGGCGCTCGCCGGCGACGGCCTCCTCGAGGACGACCTCGCGGCGCTCGAGGTGCTCGGAGATCGAGCGCAGCTGGGCGCCGAGCTCCTGGACGCGCTCCTCGGTCGAGTCCATGCGCACGAACACGCGCTGGCGGGGATCGCCGCCCGCGGCGGGCTCCTCGGGCGCCGCCTCGCGGTCGGCGAGCGCGGCCTCGCGATCGGCGAGCTCCTCACGCGCTCGGCGCAGGCTCGCCTCCTCGGCCGCCGCGGCGTGCTGCGCCTCGGCGAGCGCGCGCTGCACGCGCTCGAGCTCGGCGGACAGGCGCTCCACCTGGCGTTCGGCCTCGCGCAGGCCGGCGTGCAATCCGTCGCCCTCGCCGGCGATCTGCGCGTTGAGCTCGCGTACACGCTCCTCCGACTCGAGCCGCTGCTGCTGCTCGGCGTACTCGCGCTGGCGCAGGCGCCGGCGCTCGGCCTCCCCGTCGCGCACGGCGCGACGGAGCCGCTCGAGCTCCTGCGTGGTCACCGTGAAGCGCTGCTCGAGGTTGGTCAGCTGGCGTTGCAGCGTGTCGACGGTCGCCTCCGCCTCGGTGGCCCGGCGCAGCAGCGTCTGCTCGGCGAGCTCGGCGCGGCGCGCGCGCCGCTCGGCGAGCACCCCGCGGTCGATCACCTGAGCGTCGACGGACGGCTCGCCGCCCTCACCGGGTCCGGCGAGCGCGCCCGGAAGCGCGAGCACGAGCCCGCCGACCTCGAGCGCCAGGTTGCCCTCGAGCCGCGGGCGCAACTCGATCGGGACCGTGAACGAGGCCGCCCACGCACCCGTCTGCTCGTCGACCTGCAGCCCGGCGTCGGGAGCGAACGGGCGTCGCCGCCCGCCGTCGTCGACGATCAGCCGCACCTCGTCGCGGCTGCGCGGCTGCATGCTGCGCGCATGGACGCGAACGAGCACCGCCTCGGGAGACGATGACAGCCATTCGACCCGTTCGATCTCGGGCGCGGGCTCCATCGGTCGTCGTCTACCGCGCGCCCGGAACATCCGCCGTCCGCCGGAAGCGGCCGACCGGCGGTCTGGGGTTCTCGCTCCTCATGACAGGCAGCCTAGGCTGCCCGCCGGACGCGAGAACGTCGAAGGTTGACGTGTACGCTGACGACACCGTTCCCGGGGATCAACCGCGCTCGCGCTGGGCGCCGAGCACGATCGCACCGGCGATCACCGTGGTGCCCGCGCCGACGACGACGACCGTGCGCCGGGACGGCACGCGGACGCCGTACCGGTGGTGCACGTACAGCTTCGTCCCCACCCACACGTACCGACGGCCCTTCCAGACTGCCTTACCGATGAGCTTGTAGCCAGTGGAAGCCACCGCGCCGATGCTACTCGTCACACGAGGACCGGGGCGGTCCGATCGATCAGGCGCCGTCGCGGGCCGGCACCGTGCGGTTCGGGTGGGCTCGATCACCCCGCATAACGCCGATTCCACCATTCCGGCGGCCGGGCGAGCCCGCGGTCGGCGCGAGACGGCGCGAGAGACTCAGGGCAGGTCCGCACGGTCCTATAGAGCACCGCCGACCGCTTGCCGTGACCCGTGGGGCGCACTTGTCACCGTCGCGTCACCCCCCCGCTCGGGGTGTGGTCGATTGTGCACCGCATAGTGAGCATCCGGGACCACACCTCCCGGCGCGAGTCGCCGCGACCGACTGGCGACACACTCACGCAACTACCCGGTTACCTGGCGGAGACGCGGCGTGACCCGCAGGGCGCACTTGTCACGGTCGCGTCACCTGCGTCGTGGCGTCGCAGCCCCGCGGGGTCGGCCCGAGGCGTCGCGCCCGGCGGCGCGCCCCGCCCCGCCTCACGCACCGCCCACCTTCGCGCCCGCCGACGCCCCGGCCCGCCCCGGCTCGCGCGCCGCCCGCCGTCGCGCCCGCCGACGCCCCGGCCCGCCCCGGCTCGCGCGCCGCCCGCCGTCGCGCCCGCCGACGCCCCGGCCCGCCCCGCCTCACGCACCGCCCGCCGTCGCGCCCGCCGACGCCCCGGCCCGCACCGCCCGCCGCCGCGTCCGCCGCCGCCCGCCCCCCCCCGCGGTCAGCCCGAGCCGTCGGGGCCCGGCGGGGGCGCCCCCTGGCGCAGGCGCCAGGCCATGCGCGACTGCAGGGACCACAGCTCGATGAACCCCGGCGAGGCCTGCTGGCTGAACAGGCCCCCCGAGGCACCGAACGACGCCAGCGCCTCGTCGTAGACGGCGTTCGGCGACGAGCGCGTGACGACTCGGGCGTGGCCCTTGAACAGCTTGACCCCGATCGTGCCGGTGACCCGCGAGTTGACCGCGTCCATGTAGGCGTCAAGGTCCGACCGCAGCGGCTCCCACCACAACCCGGCGTACACGAGGTACGCCCACTGGCGGTCGAGCGCGGGCTTGAACTGGTTCTGGTGGATCGTGCCGACGAGCTTCTCGAGCTCGGCGTGGGCGGGCAGGATGATGGCCGCCGCGGGCACCTCGTAGATGTCGCGCACCTTCAGGCCGACGATGCGGTCCTCGATGTGGTCGACGATGCCGACGCCGTGGCGGGCGCCGATGTCGGCGACGCGCTCGAGCAACGCGACGATCTGCAGGCGCTCGCCGTTCAGCGCCACCGGCACCCCCTGCTCGAAGTCGATCTGCACGGTCTCGGGCTCGTCGGGCGCCTCCTCGGGCCGCACCACGAGCTGGAACACGTCGTCCTCGGGCGCGTGGTCGAGGTCCTCGATCCAGCGTCCCTCCGACGAGCGCCCCCAGAGATTGTCGTCGATCGAATAGGGCGCGACCTCGGAGCCTTGGGTGGGTGGGTTCTTTATCGGGATGCCGTGCTCGCGCGCGTAGGCGACCTCCTCGTCGCGCCCCATCTGCCAGCCGCGCACCGGCGCGATGATCTTCAGCTCCGGGGCGAGCGTGGCGACGGTCGCCTCGATGCGCACCTGGTCGTTGCCCTTGCCGGTGCAGCCGTGGGCGATCGTGTCGCAGCCGCTGCGGCGCGCGTACTCGACGGCCAGCTTGGCGATCAGCGGCCGCCCGAGCGCGGTGAACAAGGGGTACCCGAGCCCGTAGATCCCGTTCGCCTTGATGGCGGGAACGACGAAGTCCCGGGCGAACTCCTCGCGCGCGTCGACGATGAACGAATCGACGGCGCCGAGGCGGCGGGCCTTGTCCTCGATGACGGCATAGTCCTCGCCGGGCTGGCCGAGGTTGACGGTCAGCGTCACCACCTCGGCCTCGTACTCGTCCTGGATCCACTTGAGCATGACGCTCGTGTCGAGGCCGCCCGAATACAGCAGCAGCACGCGATTGACGTCCTCGGGCGCCGCCTCATAGGAGGCGGTCTTGAGCAGGTGCGCGCGGGTGTGCTCCTCGGTCACGGGCGCCGCAGCCTATCTCGCGCGCTCACCCGAGCGCCCGTCCGAGGCGCACGAGCGCCTCGTCGACCTCGGCCTCCGAGACGGTCAGCGGCGGCAGCAGCCGCACCGTCGTCGGCCCGGTCGCGTTGACGACCAGCCGCTCGTGCAGCAGCGCCCGTCGCACCACGTCGGGCGCCGGCAGGTCGACCTCGGCGGCGAGCATCAGCCCGCGCCCGCGCACGCTGAGGACATGCGGCAGCCGCTCGAGCCCGGCCTGCAGGCGCGCACCGAGCTCGCGCACGCGATCGAGCAGCGCCGCGTCGTCGATGACGTCGAGCGCGGCGTGCGCGGCGGCGGCGATCACCGGTCCCCCGGCGAACGTCGAGCCGTGATCGCCCGGCGCGAACACGTCGGCGAGCCGCGGCCCGGTGATCAGCGCGCCGATCGGCAGGCCCCCGGCGAGCGCCTTCGCGGTGGTGATGGCGTCGGGCACGACGCCGACCTGCTCGTAGGCCCACAGCGTGCCGGTGCGGCCGAGCCCGCACTGGATCTCATCGAACACGAGCGCCGCGCCGTGCGCGTCGCAGGCCGCACGCGCCGCGGCGAGCAGCTCGTCGGAGTGCACGTTCACCCCGCTCTCGCCCTGGATGGGCTCGATCAGCACCGCCGCCGTGCGCTCGTCGACCGCGGTGGCCATCGCCTCCGGCGTCGGCGCGATGGCGCGGAAGCCGGGCACGAGCGGCGCGAACGGGGCCTGCTTGGCCTCCTGCGGCGTCGCCGACAACGCGCCGTAGGTGCGGCCGTGGAAGGCGGCGTGCACGACCACGACGTCGCCGCCCGGGCGGGCCTTGCGCACGAGCTTGATCGCCGCCTCGATCGCCTCCGCCCCGGAGTTGCAGAAGTACACCTTGCCGCCGAGCGAACCCTGCGAGAGCCGCTCGGCCAGGCGCATCGCCGGCTCGCTGTAGAAGAGGTTGGAGATGTGGATGAGGCGTCCGACCTGCTCGCGGACCGCCGCGACGACCGCCGGGTGGCAGTGACCGACGTTCGTCACGCTGAGCCCGCACAGGAAGTCGAGGTACTCGTTGCCCTCGTCGTCCCACAGCCGCGTGCCGTCGCCGCGCACGAACTCCACGGGCTGGCGCGCGTAGGACGGGACGACGCTCGTGCGTTCGAGCTCCTGAAGGGCGGACAGGGTCACGGCGTTCCCGCGGCCGCGGTGATCATCGTGCCCACGCCGGCGTCGGTGAACAGCTCCAGCAGCAGCGAATGGGGCACGCGCCCGTCGACGATCACGGCCGAGTTGACGCCGCCGGCGATGGCGTCAAGGGCGGCCGCCAGCTTCGGGCGCATCCCCCCCTGCAACTCGTCGAGCGCCGCGCGCACCTGCGC
The DNA here is from genome assembly GCA_963710725.1 of uncultured Solirubrobacterales bacterium. Classification (GTDB taxonomy): domain Bacteria; phylum Actinomycetota; class Thermoleophilia; order Solirubrobacterales; family Solirubrobacteraceae; genus CAVQBJ01. Next base: position 604,267 of record CAVQBJ010000002.1, read on the forward strand.
GTCGTCGGCCCGCGTGATGAGGCTCGCCGGGTCCTCGGGGTCGGCGAGCCACCCGGCGACGTCGGTGAGGAACACGACCTTGTAGGCGCCGAGCGTGCGCGCGATCGCGCCGGCCGCCTCGTCGGCGTTGATGTTGTAGGAGTTGCCCTCGCGGTCGGCACCGACCGACGCCACGACCGGGATGTAGTCGGTGGCGACGTGCAGCAGCACGTCGGTGTCGACGCGGTCGATACGCCCGACGAAGCCGATGTCCTCGCCCCCCGGCGCCGAGCGCCGCGAGACGCGAAAGAGCGAGCCGTCGTCGCCGCACAGCCCGACGGCCGGCTGCCCGTGGCGGTTCAGGCGCAGGACGATCTCCTTGTTGACCTTCCCGACCAGGACCATCTTGGCCACCTCGACGGTCTCGGCGTTCGAGACGCGCAGGCCGGCGACGAACTGCACCGGCAGGCCGAGGCGATCCATGTAGGCGGTGATCTCCGGCCCGCCGCCGTGGACGACGATCGGGTTCAGGCCGACGTACTTCAGTAGCACGACGTCGCGGGCGAAGTCCTCGCGCAGCGCGTCGTCCTCCATCGCCGCGCCGCCGTACTTGATGACGACCGTCTTACCGTGGAACTCCCGGATGTAGGGGAGCGCCTCGAGGAGGGTGCCGACGTCTCTCACGTCGTGTACTCCGCATTGATCGTCACGTAGCCGTGCCCGAGATCGGAGAAGAAGACCTCGGTCTCGGCCCCCTCGCCGGGGAGGCCGATCTCGTAGTCGACCTCCGCACCGCCGACCGCCTGCGCGAGCGCGTCGGCGTCGAACGGGATCGCGTCGCCGGCCGCGCACACCTGCACGCCCTCGATGTGCACGTCGAGCGCGAGCGGCGCCGTGCCGGGCAGTGCGGCCCCCACCGCCTGCACGATCCGCCCCCAGTTCGGGTCGCCGCCGTACAGTGCCGTCTTGACAAGGGGGGAGTTGGCCACGGCCCGTGCGACCGTCTCCACCACCCGCAGGTCACCGCCCCTCACGACGGTACGGCCGATGCGGCGAGCTCCCTCGCCATCCCGGACGAGCAGCAGCGCGAGCTGGCGCAGCAGCGCGTCGAGCGCCTCGCCGAAGCGGCCCTCGTCCTCAGTCTCGGGCTCGATGCGCACCCCGCTGGTGCCGCTCGCCATCAGGATCGCCGTGTCGTTCGTCGACAGCTGCCCGTCGACCGAGACGCGGTCGAAGGAGCGCTTCAGGCACACCCCGAGCAGCAGGTCGGCGGTCTCGGGCGACAGCGCCGCGTCGGTCTGCACGAAGCACAGCATCGTGGCGAAACGCGGCGAGATCATCCCCGCGCCCTTGCACTGGGCACTCAGGCGCACCGTGCCGCTCGGCAGGGTGACCTCGAGGTGGACGCGCTTGTCGAGCGCGTCGGTCGTCTTGATCGCCTCGGCGAAGTCGCCGTCGCCGTCGCCGCGCAGGCCCTCGGAGACGGCGCGCAGCCCGGAGACGATGCGGTCGGTGGGCAGGGCCACGCCGATGACGCCCGTCGAGGCGACGGCCACCTGGTCGGGGTTGACCCGCGCGACGAGGCCGGCCGCGCCCTGGGACTTGGCCGCGTCGTCGACGCCGCGCCGCCCGGTGGCGGCGTTCGCGTTGCCCGAGTTGGCGACGACCGCCCGCAGCGCGTCGAGCCGGCAGCGCTCCTGGCAGAGGATGACCGGCCCGGCCAGCACGCCGCTGTCGCAGAACCGCGCCGCGCTCGCGGCCTCCGCGGCATCGCAGACGAGCAGGCCGAGGTCGAGCGCGCCGTCCTCCTTGATGCCGCTGGCGACGCCGGCGGCCCGGAAGCCGTCGGGGAGCCCGGCGTCGAGGTCCAGCTCGGAGACGTGCTCGGGGCGCGGGACCCAGCGCGAGTCGAAGAAGCTCACGACAGCCCCCGCGTCTCGGGCAGCCCGAACATCAGGTTGAGGTTCTGCACGGCCTGGGAGGAGGTGCCCTTCCAGAGGTTGTCGATGGCCGCGAACACGAGCACCTTCCCGGTGTGGGCGTCCGCGACCGCCTGGATGCGGCAGATGTTCGTCTCGCGCACGTCGCGCACGCCGGGCGGGCTCGTGGCGAGCTCTACGAACGGCTCGTCCTCGTAGGCGGCGGCGAACAGCCCGGCGAGCTCGTCGGCGATGACCGCGCGCGTCGGCGTGACGTAGGTGCTCGTCAGCTGGCCCTGGTCGAAGGGCGCGAGGTGGGGCTGGAACTGGAGCTTCACGTCGGCGCCGAGGAGCGCGAGCTGCTCCTCCATCTCGGGCGTGTGACGGTGGCCGGCCACCTTGTAGGGGGCGATGTTCTCGCCGGCGAAGGAGAAGTGCGTCGTGAGGCTCGGCGTGCGCCCGGCGCCGGCCACCCCCTGCTTGGCGTCGACGATCACGTCGCCGATGAGCCCCGCGCGGGCGAGCGGCGCGAGCGACAGCAGGGTCGCCGTCGGGTAGCAGCCCGGGTTGGCCACGAGCCGCGCGTCGGAGATGCGCTCGCGGTGCAGCTCGGTGAGGCCGTAGGCCGAGTGCTGCAGGTGCTGCGGGTGCGGGTGCGGCCCGTACCAGTCCTCGTAGGTCTGCAGCTCCGAGAGGCGATAGTCCGCGCTCAGGTCGACGACCCGCACCCCGCGCTCGAGCAGCTCGTGCACGACCGGCGCGGCGGCCGCGTGGGGGTAGGCGACGATCGCCGCGTCGACGTCGCCCTGGGTGTCGAGGTCGAGCTCCTCCAGCACAAGGGGCACGCGGTAGCGCGGATACAGATCGGACAGCAGCTGCCCCGCCTCGGCGCGCGCGGTGACCGCCGTCAGCTCGAAGTCGGGGTGGCGCCAGACGAGATCGGCGGCGAGCGCGCCGGCGAACCCGCTCGCGCCGGCCACCAGGACTTTACGCACGCAGCTCACCCCCGAGCTCGCCCGAGACGGCCGCGACGATCCGTTCGCGCAGCGGCACGACGTCGGCATCGGTGAGTGTGCGCTCGGGCGAGCGGAAGGAGAGCGCGAGCGCGAGCGAGCGCCGCCCCTCCCCCACCTGCGGGCCGCTGTAGACGTCGAACACGCGGGCGTCGCCGAGGAGCTCACCGGCGGCCTCGCGCACGACCGCGAGCACGCGCGCGGCCGGGACCTCGGCGTCGAGCACGACGGCGAGATCCTCGCGCAGCGCCGGGAAGCCGATCAGGTCGTCGTAGCGCGTCTCGTGCGGGGCGGCCGCGATCAGCGCCTCGAGATCGATCTCGAACGCCGCCGCGCCGTCGAGGTCCCACTCGCGCGCGACGAGCGGGTGCAGCTCGCCGAGCCAGCCGATCGGGGCCTCCGCGGCGAGGACCGTCGCGCTGCGCCCCGGATGCAGGAAGGGCTGCGGCGCCTTCGCCATCTTCACGCGCACGCGCAGAGCGGCGGCCAGCGCTTCGAGGATGCCCTTGACGGCGAAGAAGTCCGCGCGCGGCGGGTCGGGCGCGCCCCACGTCGGCGGCGCGAGACGACCGCTCGCCAGCACGCCGAGCGCGCGGCGCTCGTCGGGCAGGCGGGCGTCTGCGCCATCAGCAGGGTCGCGCGTGCGGAAGACCGTCCCGGTCTCGAACAGCGCGAGGTCGACGGCGCCGTGGGCGACGTTATGGCGCGCGATGTCGAGCAGCGAGCCGAGCAGGGTCGTGCGCAGCAGCGACTGGTCGCCGGACATCGGGTTCTGCAGCTCGACGGCGCGGCGGCGCTCGTCCCCGGCGGGCAGGCGCAGGCGGTCGAGCAGCGCGGGCGGCGTGAACGTCCAGCCCACGACCTCGTGCAGCCCCCGCCCGACGAGGGCGTCGGCGGCCCGGCGGCGCAGCCGCTGCTCGCGCGAGAGCACGCCGTAGGCGTCGCGGCGCTTGGGCAGCGTCGCCGGCAGGCGGTCGAGCCCGTCGATGCGGCTGACCTCCTCGATCACATCGGCCTCGCGGGTGACGTCGGCGCGGCGCACGGGCGGCACGGTGACGTCGAGCCCGTCCTCGGCCGTACTGGTGGCGAAGTCCAGCGACGCGAGGATCTCGGCCTGGCGGTCCCGGGCGATGGGCGCTCCGAGCAGGCCTTTCACCCGATCCTCGCGCAGGCGGATCGTCTGCGGCGCGGGTCCCGGTCCGCCGAGGTCGACCGTCCCGGGGACGAGCCGGGCGCCGGTCAGCTCGAGCATCAGCCGCGTGGCCACGGCCTGGGCGTACATCGCCTGCTCGGGCTGCAGGCCCTTCTCGAAGCGGCCGCTCGCCTCGCTGCGCAGGGCGAGCGTCCACGAGGTGCGGTGGATGTTCGGACCGTCCCAGCTGGCCGCCTCCATGAGCACGCGCGTGGTGTCGGGCGCGACCTCCGAGCGGGCGCCGCCCATCACGCCGGCGATGCTCGTCGGGCCGTCGTCGTCCTCGATGAGCACCATCTGGGCGTCGAGCGTGCGCGTCTGCCCGTCGAGCGTCTCGATCTGCTCGCCCTCGCTGGCGCGGCGCACGACGAGGTGGCCGCCGGCCACGCGGTCGAAGTCGAAGGCGTGCAGGGGCTGGCCGGTGAGGAGCATCACGTAGTTGGTGATGTCGACGACGTTGTTGATCGGGCGCTGGCCGGCGGCGCTCAGGCGTGCCTTCAGCCACAGCGACGAGGGGGCGATGGTGACGCCTTCGAAGAGCCTGGCCGTGAAGCGTGGGCACAGGTCGGGGTCGGCGACCTCGATCTCGACACCGGCCAGCTCACCCTCGCCGCCCGGGTCCTCGAGCCACGGGGGCTCGGCGAGCGGGGCGCCGGTGGCGGCGTGCAGCTCGCGGGCGACGGCGTAGACGGCGAGGCAGTCGGGCCGGTTCGGGGTGATCTCGAGCTCGAGCACCTCGGTGGCGATCGGCAGCACGTCGGTGAGCGGGGTGCCGGGGGCGAGCTCGGCGTCGAGGATGGCCTCGTCGAGCACGATGATGCCGGCGTGGTCCGAACCGATCGCCAGCTCGTCCTCGGCCAGGATCATGCCTTGCGATTCGATGCCGCGCAGCTTGGCCGCCTTCAGCTTCGCGCCGTCGGGCATCACCGCGCCGGGGCGGGCGACGGCGACGGTCTGGCCGGCGGCGACGTTCGGGGCGCCGCAGACGATCGTGGCCGGAGCGCCGTCGCCGAGCTCGACCTGGCAGACCCTCAGTCGATCGGCATCGGGATGCGGCTCGGCGCTCAGGACGCGCCCGACGACGAAGTGCTCGACGGCCGCGACGCCGTGGTGATGGATCGCCTCGACCTTCGTGCCGGTCATCGTCAGGCGCTCCTCGATGCCACGGGCGTCGAGGGGTGGCGAGCAGTACTCGCGGAGCCAGTCGAGGGGGACTCTCATGAGGGTCCCCCTGCCGTCATCCGGACGGCAGTCATGAGACTCAAGCTCGCCTTCCGGGCTCGCTTGAACGCGGCTTCGCCGCTCCTAACGGCAGGCGCAGTGGAACCCGTCCTCATCCGAACTGCTCCAGGAAGCGCAGGTCGTTGTCGTAGTACAGACGCAGGTCGGGGACGCCGTGCTTGAGCATAGCGATGCGCTCGACGCCCATGCCCCAGGCGAAGCCCTGGACCTTCTCGGGGTCGTAGGCGGGGTCGTCGACGTAGGAGTAGACGTTGGGGTCGACCTCGCCGGCGCCGAGGATCTCCAGCCAGCCCTCGCCCTTGCAGAGCGGGCAGCGCGAGCCGTCGCGCAGGAAGCCCGTGCCGGAGCAGTTGAAGCAGGACACGTCGACCTCGACGCTCGGCTCGGTGAAGGGGAAGAAGTGCGGGCGCAGGCGCACCTCGCGCTCCTCGCCGAAGACGGCGCGGGCGAAGGCGAGCAGCGTGCCCTTGAGGTCGGCCAGCGTGATGTCCTCGTCGACGGCCAGGCCCTCGATCTGATGGAACTGCGGCGTGTGCGTGGCGTCGCTGTCGGGGCGGTACACGCGCCCGGGGATGACGACGTACAGCGGCGGCGGGTGCGTCTCCATCGCGCGCACCTGCATCGGCGAGGTGTGGGTGCGCAGGACGACGTCGGAGGCGTAGCCGCGCAGCATGTCGGCCGACTCGTCCGCCGCGGTGCCCGGCGGGCGCACGTAGAAGGTGTCGGTGAGCGCGCGCGCCGGATGGTTGGGGCTGTGGTTGAGCGCGTCGAAGTTGTAGTGCACGAGCTCGACCTCGCGGCCCTCGAGCACGGTGAAGCCGAGTCCGAGGAAGATGTCCTCGAGCTCGCGCTGGGTGGCGGTGAGCAGGTGCAGGCGACCCACCGGCTGGGGCGGCGTGCCGGGGAGCGTGACGTCGACGCGGTCGGCGGCGAGGCGCTCGTCGAGCTCGCGGGCATCGAGCGCCGCGGCGCGCTCGGCGAGCATCACCTCCAGGGCCTGCCGGGCCTCGTTCGCGGCGCGGCCGACGGCACCGCGCTCCTCGGGCGGCAGCTCGGCGACGCCGCGCAGCAGCTGGGGCAGCTCGGCGCGGCGGCCGAGGTGGCTCACCCGCACCTCCTCGAGGGCGCCGCTGGAGGAGGCCTGGACGATCGCCTGCTCGGCCTCGGCGCGCAGCTCGGCGATGCGGGACAGGACGCTCATGGCGAAGGCACCCTAGTCATTTCGTACAGCGCGACGGTCGCCGCCATCGCCGCGTTGAGCGACTCGCCGGAGATCGGGATGTGGGCGACGCGATCGCAGGCGGCGACGAGCGCGTCCGGCAGACCCTCGCGCTCGGCGCCGACGCACAGCGTCAGCGGTCCCGGTGACGGGCCCGCGAGCCGCTCGCCGGCGTGGGCGACGAGGGCGATCCGCTCGCCGGGCAGCTCGTCGATGCTCACGGCGCGGGCGAGCGTCACCGCGAAGAGCGCGCCCATGCTCGCGCGCACCGCCTTGGGGCCGTGCGGGTCGGCGCAGCCGGGGCCGAGGACGACGCTCGAGGCGCCGAACGCGAGGGCGCCGCGCAGGATCGTCCCGACGTTGCCGGGGTCGTGGACGCCGTGCAGGTACACGCACAGTGGGCCGGTCGGCGGCGCCCACCGCTGCTCGTAGACGCCGATGACGCGGGTGCCGGACCCGAGCGTGGAGACGGCCGCGAGCGCCGACGCGCTCACGTCCGCGAACGCCGGCCCGCCGAGCGCGCTGCCGGCGAGGCGGTAGCCGGCGACGGGTGGGCGACCGGCCTGCGCCGCGGCGGCGACGAGGTCCTCCCCCTCGACCACGAAGCGCTCGCTGCGATCACGCTCGCGGCGCCGCTGGAGGCGACGGAGCTCCTTGAGCTGGGGGTTGTGGGGGGAGGTGATGGCGGTCGGTGTCATGGGGCGGGGTGGTTCGGGGCAACAAAAAGGGCGCCGTCCGGAGAGGAAGCGGCGCCCGCGAGGCTACGTAGGTCGGCGTACTCAGATCAGGCAGCCGATGCCTCGCGGAGCGCAGGGCGAAATCGGCGTCGGGCGCGAGGCGCGGCGCTGGTGGCGAGGGGCTGACGCGACTGAGCGGTCATCGGGCGGCCAAGTAAATCAGACGCGCGGCGCTTCCGTAAAGGGCGCCGGGGGAAATCGTGCGCCGACGGCCGCGCGTCAGGCGGACGCGAGGGCGGCCTTGGCCGCCTCGGCGACCTGCGCGAAGGCCTCGGCGTCCCGGACCGCCATGTCGGCGAGCACCTTGCGATCGAGCTCGATGCCGGCCGCCTGGACGCCGTGGATGAACTGCGAGTAGCTGAGGCCGTTCAGCCGCGCGGCGGCGTTGATGCGCGTGATCCACAGGCGGCGGAAGTCGCGCTTGCGATTGCGCCGATCGCGGTACGCGTACGCGTCCGCCTTCATCAGCGCTTCCTTGGCCCGCTTGTAGTTGGAGTGCGCCTCGCCGCGGAAGCCCTTGGTCAGCTCGAGGGTCGCACGACGCTTCTTCTTGGCGTGAACGGAGCGCTTGACGCGGGTCACGACTCGCTCCCGCCGTTCGACGGCTTGCCGGCTCGCTTGGCGGTCGGCGCGCCGAGCAGGCGCTTGACACGCGGCTGGTCGTGCGCCGAGAGGATCGCGGGCGCACCGAGCGTGCGCTTGCGCTTCGGCGACTTCTTCTCGAGGATGTGGCTCGTGAAGGGGTGCCGCGCGCGCACCTTGCCGGTGCCGGTCAGCTTGAAGCGCTTCTTGGCGCCGGAATGGGTCTTCATCTTGGGCATGGCCGGCCGACGATTATGGCAGACCGATCCGGCAAGCCCCGCTGCAGCGTGCCTGCGTCCGCGGATACGGCTCGCGGGCGCGTCCACCGCGACCGCCGCTTGGTCATGGAACGCCCGGCGGCAGCCGATGAGAGCGCCATGAAGCGGACATCGGCCCGGACGCCCCATCTACGGCGCGTGCGCACGGCGCCCGAGCCCGATCACGGCGTCGATCCGCGCGCCGAGGAACGCGTCGGGGAGCCGGTCGCGCCGCCGCCCGAGCTCGACCGCACGAGCGCCGTTCGCGCGCGACTCGACGCTGCAGGCGGCGACTTCGCGAGCGCCCTGGAGCTCGCCTGCCTCGCGGCCACCGAGGCGACAGACGCTCCCCACGCCACGATCCGGCTCGTCGAGGGATCGGGCCTGCGGGTGTGGGCGCAGGTCGGCCCCGACCAACCGCTCGTCGACGAGGTGCCGATCGCCAGCTCGGTCGAGGGCCAGGCGGTCCGCGAGCGCCAGCTCGTTCTCAGCAACGACGCGTCCGGGCTCGAGCCGCGCTCGTGGCTCGTCCTCCCGCTCACCCACGACGAGGACATCGTCGGCACGCTCAGTGTCAGCGCTCCCCAGCGCGATGCCTTCAGCACGCCCCCCGAGCGGGCGCGCGACGCCGCGCAGGCGCTGCGCGATGTCGCCGGCGCGCTCGCCGCCCACCTGCAGACCGCCGCCTGGCTGCTCGATCGCGACCGCGCGCTCGACGTGATGCAAGGTCAGATCAACGAAACCGAGATCACCGCCGAGATGATGTCCGAGGGCGTGATCGTGTTCGACGGTGACGGCCGCTTCCGCCGCGCCAATAACGCCGCCGCGCGCCTGCTCGGCGTCAACCTCGAACAGATCGCCGGACGCCACGTGCGCGATGCGCTGCGCACGCTCGTGCGCGAGGACGGCAGCGAGTGGCCGGGCGATGAGCAGCCGCCGGCCCGGACGCTCGCCACCGGCGCAAGCTTCCGCGACGTCATCATGGGCGTGCGCCGGCCCCAGGGCGTGCCTCGGTGGGTGTCGGTGAGCTCGCGCCTCCTGCCCGACGCGCACGGCAACCCGGACGGCGTGGTCGTCGTCCTGAGCGACTGCACCGAGCGGCGCGGCCTGCGCGAGCAGCTCGCGCACGCGACGCTCCACGACGAGGCCACCGGACTTCCGAACAAGCGGCTGCTGCATCTCGAGCTCGACGACGCGATCGACCGCTCGCGCCGTCAGGGCCTCGGCGCGGCGCTCGTCCAGGTTGCACTCCACGACTTCGAGGGGATGCGCGCCCGCCTCGGCGCCCACGGCGCCGACGAGGTCCTCCACGCGCTCGCCGAGCGCCTCGTGCAGACCGCACGCGACGGCGAGATGGTCGCGCGCAACGGCGACGACGAGTTCGCGACCGTGCTCGCGATGCTCGGCGACAGCGAGCGCGCGGTGCACGCCTTCCTCGAGCGCGTCCGTGCGCGGCTCGCCGAGCCGGTCGAGGTCGGGCGCTCGAGCGTCGAGATCCACGCCGGACTCGTCGTCAGCGTCTTTCCGGCCGACGGCCGCACGGCCGACGCGCTGCTCCGTCACGGCGCGCTCGAGCGCCTCAACGGGCGCACGCTCGCTGCCTAGCGCAGCGGCTCTAGGCTTCGGCGGCCGCGGGCGTCGCCGGCGCCGGCTCGTCGGCGCCCGCCGGCGCCGCGCCGTCCGCGCCCGGCGCGGGCACCGCCGCGTCACCGGACGTGTCCGGGCCGGCGGGGATGGCCGCCTCGGCTGTCGCCGCGGCGTCGGGCGTGATCGCCTCGGTCGTCGCGGCGTCCTCGGAGGTCGTCGCCTCGGTTGTCGTGGCGCCCTCGGTTGTCGTGGCGCCCTCGGAGGTCGTCGCCTCGGTCGTCGCGGCGCCCTCGGTTGTCGTGGCGCCCTCGGAGGTCGTCGCCTCGGTCGTCGCGGCGCCCTCGGAGGTCGTCGCCTCGGTTGTCGTGGCGCCCTCGGAGGTCGTCGCCGCGGTTGTCGCGGCGTCCCCGGAGGTCGTCGCCTCGGTCGTCGTGGCGGCCTCGGCTGAGTCCTCGCTCGCGGCGTCCTCGTGCTCGTCGTGGTGATCGGCGCGACCCGCGAGCGCAGCCTTCGACGGCCCGAGCATCATCGTCATGTTGCGCCCGTCCTGGGCGGGGTGCTGCTCGATGACGGCCATCTCGGCGAGCTCCTCGGCCAGGCGCTCGAGGATCGCGCGCCCGCGCTCGGGGTGGGTGACCTCGCGCCCGCGGAACATGATCGTGATCTTGACCTTGTTCTTCTGCTTGAGGAAGCGCTCGACGCGGCCCTTCTTGACGTCGTAGTCGTGCTGGGCGATCTTCGGGCGGAACTTCATCTCGCGCACCGTGATCTGCTGCTGGTGCTTGCGGGCCGCCTTCTGCTTCTGCGCCTGCTCGTACTTGTACTTGGAGTAGTCGAGGACGCGGCACACCGGCGGGCGCGCCTCGGGGGCGACCTCGACGAGATCGAGGTCGCGCTCCTGGGCGTAGCGCAGCGCGTCGTCGGTCTTCAGGACGCCGACCTGCTGGCCGTCCTCACCGATCAGGCGCACCTCGGGGACGCGGATCCGCTCGTTGATCCTCGTCGTGTCCCGCTCGGGCGGGCGCCGGTCGAACCTACGGGGAACCGGCACTAGCTGTGGTGGCGACGCGTCAAGCGGTGGTTACGCGCAGCATGTGATGGTCGGCGAGACAGTCAACAACCCGAGTATAGCGGGGGGACGGGGCCAGACAAGCGTTTGACCGAATTGCCACATTCGAACGGCTCGGGCGGAGCCTAAGCCGTCCGCGCGGTGATCTCAGCGCCCAGACGCTCGGCGAACGCGTCCACCGTGGCGGCGCCCTCGTCGCCACCGCGGTGCGTGCGCACGGCGACCGTGCCCTCGTCGGACTCGCGGTCGCCGACGACGAGCATGTAGCGGATCTTGCGCAGTTCCGCGTCGCGGATCTTGCGCCCGATCGACTCGACGCGATCGTCGACCTCGGCCCGGGCCCCGGCCTCGGCGAGGCGGGCGGCAACCGACTCGGCGTGGGCGACGTGGCGATCGGCGATCGGGAGCACGATCGCCTGTACCGGCGCGAGCCAGACCGGGAACTCACCCGCGTAGTGCTCGATGAGGATCCCGATGAAGCGCTCGAAGGAGCCGAGCAGCGCCCGATGGATCATCACCGGCCGGTGGTCGTAATTGTCGGCGCCGGCGTAGAGCAGATCGAAACGCTCGGGCATCGAGTAGTCGAGCTGCACGGTGCCCAGCTGCCAGCCGCGGCCGATCGAGTCGGTCATGTGCAGGTCGATCTTCGGGCCGTAGAACGCGCCGTCCCCCGGATTGAGCTCGTACTCCAGGCCCTCGGCGTCGAGCGCCCCGGCGAGCGCGCCCTCGGCGCGATCCCACATCTCGTCGCTGCCGATGCGCTTCGCGGGTCGCGTGGACAGCTCCAGGCGCGGGCTGAACCCGAACAGGTCGTAGAGGAAGAAACCGAAGCGCAGGCAGCGGATGACCTCCTCCTGGACCTGCTCCTCGGTGCAGAAGATGTGAGCGTCGTCCTGGGTGATGTGCCGCACGCGCATCAGGCCGTGGAGCGTCCCGCTGGGTTCGTGGCGGTGGACGAGGCCGGCCTCGGAGTAGCGAATCGGCAGGTCCCGATAGGAGCGCCGCTCGTCCTTGTAGATCTGGATGTGGGCCGGGCAGTTCATCGGCTTCAGACCCATTGGACGGTCCTCGACGTCGGTGAAGTACATGTGCTCGCGGTAGGTGTCCCAGTGGCCCGATTGCTTGAACAGGTCGACGTCGAACAGGACCGGCGTCTTTACCTCGCGGTAGCCGCGGCTGCGGTTCTCGCTGCGCCACAGCTCGGTGAGCGCGTTCCAGATCGCGATACCGCCCGGCTTCCAGAACGGACTGCCCGGCGACAGCTCGGAGAAGAAGAACAGGTCGAGTTCGCGTCCGAGCTTGCGGTGGTCGCGCGCACGGGCCTGCTCGAGCCGCTCCTCGTAGGCGGCGAGCTCCTTCTCGGAGAAGAACGCGGTCCCGTATACGCGCGTGAGCATCGTGCGCTCGGAGTCGCCGCGCCAGTACGCACCCGCCACCGACTGCAGGCGGAACGCCTTCACCGTCTTGGTCGACGGCGCGTGCGGCCCGCGGCAGAGGTCGGTGAACGGGCCGTTCGTGTACAGCGAGACCGTCTCGACGCCGGTGTCGGCGATGAGGTCGTCGATGAGCTCGACCTTGTAGTCCTGGCGCTCGTCGACGAAGCGCTCGCGCGCGACGGCGACCGGGACGTCCTCGCGCTCGAACGTCTCGGCCGCCTGGACATGTTCGCGCATGCGCGCCTCGATCGCCGGGAAGTCGGCTTCCGAGAGCGACACGCCCTCGGGGAACTCGAAGTCGTAGTAGAAGCCGTTCTCGATCGCCGGCCCGATCGAGATCTTCACGCCCGGGTAGAGCTCCATGACGGCGGCAGCCAGCACGTGCGCCGCGTCGTGGCGGATGAGCGCGAGCGCGTCCTCACCGCTCTTCTCCGTGAGGATCGCGATGTGCGCGCCGTCGGGCAGCGGGCGGGCGAGGTCGCGGACCTCGCCGTGGTCCCCGACCTCGGGATGGCTCACCTTGATCGCGAGTGCCGCGCGCGCCAGGCCGGGCCCGATCGCGGCCGCGGCGTCGGCGCCGGTGGCGCCGTCCTCGAGCGGCAGGTCGTTGCCGTCGGGCAGGTGAACGGTGATCGTCATGGCTCGGGGAGGCTACCGGCTCCCCGGACGTCGCCGTCCCCGCGCCAGGGACGTCCGCGGTCGACGCGTCAGGCCACGCGCACGGCGTCGCGGGCGCCGAACGAGAGGTCTCGCGCGGGGACCCCGGCGGCCACCCACAGCGCGTCATCGCCGAGCGCAAGGCGGCGCACGGCACCATCGCCGACACAGTCGATGAGCGCCGCCTCGGCCGCGTCGCGATCCGGCGCCTCGTTTCCGTGGGTCATGATCGCCGCCACCTCTTGGGTGACGAGCCCCTCTGGGAAGTGCCGCAGCGCCTCGAGGGGATCGTCCGGAGGGGGTTCGCGCTCGAGGCCGGCGTCGAGGTTGGCCACACACACGTCATAGGCCTCGACCGGCTGGAAGCCGCCGGCCTCGAGGCGCCGATCGGCGGCCTCGAACACGAGCGACGGCGCCGTGAAGCGGACGCGCCCGTCGCTGTTCGCGGCCTTGCCCTGGAACTCGGTCGGACCGCCCGCGGCGCTGCGCGCGTCCTCGCGGTCGGCCTGATAGGCCGCGCTCACGCGCTCGTCGTCGAGGGCGGCCACGATCGATGCGGCGTCGAGGCCGGCGATGGCCTGGAGCGCCCGACCGAGGTCCTCCTCCTCGTCGAGCAGCAGCGTGCTGTTGAACCAGGCGAACTGGAGCGCGCGGTACACGGCGAGCTCGTGCTCCGGCGCGAGCAGGCGCGTGGCCACGATCGCGCGGCAGCCGCGGGCGCTCGCGATCAGCCGCGAGCGAGGCTCGGTCGCGAACGGCATCCCGTAGCGTCGGAAGCGCAGCGCATGCCGGGCCGAGCGAGCCGGCGTGAAGCCGTAGCTGGCGTAGCGCTCGGTCGACTCCGACAACCCGATCGTCACCAGGCGCCAGCGCAGCTGCGCGCCATAGCGCCAGCGCAGGACCGCAAGCGCCGGGTTGGCGCTGTACGCCCACGGACACGCGGGATCCGTGTACCAGCTGACGTCGATCGCCATCGACGGAGATTGTTGCACACGCAACCGCCGGGTCGCGCCGGTCGGCGCCGCGCCTCAGGCGCGGGTGTCGGCGGCCTCGGCGCGCCGCGTCGCGCGACGCTCGCGATGCGCCGCGACGTGGCGGCGCAGCGCGCCGGGCTGGGCGAACGTCCACACGCGGTTGGCGACGAATGCGAACGGCATCGCGACGGCGATCGAGATGGCCTGCGCGAGCAGCGTGTTGAGGCCCGCCCCCGCGACCAGTGCATCGAGCAGCCCGAGCGAGAAGAAGAAGCTGATCGTGCTGACGATGAGGAAGCGCCGCGCCTGGCGGTGGATCGCCTGCGTGCCGACGGCCGCGAAGGTCCAGCGCCGGTTCCAGTGGAAGTTGTTGCCGACGGCGGCCAGGAACGCGACCGTCGCCGCGATCAGGTAATGCGCCCCGAGGTGCGAGGCGAGATCGAAGAAGATCAGGTTGACGATGTAGCCCGAGCCGCCGACGATCGCGAACTTGACGAGCGTGCGCAGCTCGGGCAGCGCGCGCCGTGTGTGATGGCGCGTGCGCTCGGCGAGATGCCGACGACGACCGGGGCTGGAGTGTTCGCGGGTGCTCATTCGCCGATCAACCGGGCGGGCGGGAAGAGCACCCGCTCCCGGGGCACCCTCCGACAATCCGTGCGATGAACGATACCGCGCGCCGATGTCGCCCGAGTCACCCCCGCACATATGTGCCGCGCGAGCCGGGGCCGAGGGCCGATGCTGCGACGGGCACTCGAGCGGCGGCGCGGAGCAGGCCGCCCTGCGGCGGGCGCCTGAACGAGCACGCCCGCCGTGGGCGCGCGCTCCCCAGCGCGCGCGGGACCGCTATGCCTCAACCCGTCGAAGGACCCCGATCGACGGCGAGGTGCTGCGGACCCACCTCGACGGGCCCATACGCGTGCCCCAAACCAGCGCGTCCCTGGCTGGAAAGGGCAGTGCGGGCGTAGGGCCGCGAGTGCTGGCTCGGTGCCGCCACCGCGTTGCTCGCAGGCATGAGGCTGACCGCGACGACGGTGGCGAGAAGAGCTGTGCGGGGAGTCCTCACACCGAGAAGAGTGGCCGAGCGGGCGCCCGCTGTCCATGATCCGTTTGGCCATGCGCTGGCGCGCACGCGTCCAGGCTGCGTCCAATCTTGGTCGGCTGGACATCCGTTCGGGAGGGCTCAATCAACGCCGCCACGAGCCGATGACATGAGGAGTGCGGCCGGCAACCGCGCACCCACCCATCGCCCGCCGGCCGCATCGAGACAGCAACCCGATCCGTCTGCGCCGGTGCCACCCTCCTCCTCGGCACCGGTGTGGACGGGTCACGCGCGCCGCCGGAGGCGACGCCCGCTCAGCGCCCGGACGGATGCGGCGGCGTCACCACGACGGGACCCCAGGCGCTGCCGATGCCGATGTGCCCCCTCGCCGCCGGCGGCTTCGGGTGCTTCGCCTTCGACGGCGTCGCCGCGAGCGCACCGCCGCACGGCACCAGGCAACCGACGAGGACGAGCGGCAACGCGCGCACGATCATGTTCACGGTGCGTAGCCTGACCGAAGCGGGCACCCATGTCCATGGCCAATGCGTCCAGAATGCGCGGATTCGCTCAAGCCCAGGGGTCAGGCGTCGGAGCGCTCGGCCTCCCGGCGCAGCGAGGCGCCGCTTCAAGGATCGCCGCCCAGCTGCCGACGTTCTGTCTGACCGCCCACCGAGAGGAGCAGAGCGCCGATGGCCACAGACACGACCGAGCAGTGTCGGCTCGTCACCCGTAGCGACTTCGACGGGTTGGTGTGCGCCGCCCTCCTGAAGGAGCTCGGGATCCTCGACGAGATCAAGTTCGTCCACCCGAAGGACATGCAGGACGGGCTCGTCGAGATCACCGACCGGGACATCACGACCAACCTTCCCTACGTGCCCGGTGTGCGCCTCGCCTTCGATCACCACGAGAGCGAGACCCTGCGCCTCGAGGAGACGGCCTCCAACCACATCATCATCCCGGGCGCGCTCTCGGCCGCGCGCGTCGTGTACGAGCACTTCGGCGGCGCCGAGCGATTCCAGCTCGTCGGCGAGGAGCTCATGGAGGCCGTCGATAAGGCGGACAGCGCGCTCTTCAGCCTCGACGAGATCAAGGACCCGACCGGCTGGATCCTGCTCAGCTTCCTCATGGACCCGCGGACCGGGCTCGGCCGCTTCCGCGACTTCCGCATCTCCAACTACCAGCTGATGATGGAGCTCATCGACGCCTGCCTGCAGCTGAGCGTCGACGAGATCCTTGCGCTGCCCGATGTCGCCGAGCGCGTCGCGCTCTATCGCGAGCATGAGGATGCCGCCGAGGAGCAGCTGCTCACGCGGTCGGCGGTGCGCGGCAAGCTCGTCGTCCTCGATCTGCGCGAGGACGAGGTCATCCATCCGACCAACCGCTTCATGATCTACGCGCTGCGCCCGCAGTGCAACATCTCGATCCACGTCCTGTGGGGGCTGAAGCAGCAGAACACGGTGTTCGCGACCGGCAAGTCGATCGTCGACCGCTCCAGCCGCACCGATATCGGCGCGCTGATGCTCGAGTACGGCGGTGGCGGGCACGAGGCCGCGGGCACATGCCAGGTGGCTAACGAGGACGCCGAGCGCGTCCTCGGCGAGCTCACCGAGCGCATCAACGCCGACGGCTAGCGCCGTTTCCTTACGTCGTTCATACGCCCGCCGCGTAATAGATGGGGTGCGGTGACCACGTGCCTGAGTGGCGATAACGCACAGCTTCGCGGCCGAAGCGGTGCTCGCGTGGTCACCGCACGAGCTTCCTCGCCGCCGCCCGCGGTCAGCCGGACGGCGGCGGCCGCTCGAGGTGCTGGCGCAGCCGCTCCGCCGGCTGCTCGATGAGATACCGCCGCGCCGGTCCGCTCAGCGCTCGCTCGGCCAGGAAGCCGCCGGGCACCGACATCTCGATCTCCACCTCGTAGCTCACGAGCGTTCGCTGCTCCGACAGCGGCTCCAGCAGCCAACCCGGGCCGCCGATGCCAAGCGATCCGTCGATGACCACGGGCATGAGTCGATGCGCCACTGAGAGGTCGTAGCGCAGCGTGCACGGCACCTCCGGCACGAAGTCGACGCCGGCGCTGAACAGGAGCCGGCCGGTCGGCAGGTCATCGGGCGCGGATACGGTGCGTGACTCGCGGACTCCGGGAAACCAGTCGACGTAGGCGTCGAAATCGAGCAGCGCGGCGCGGCAGCGCTCGTGCGCGGCGTCGATCTCGATGCGGCTGGAGCCGGAGAGCTTCATCGCGGGCCGCTCGGACCGTAGCGCGGCGGCGTCCGGCGTGGAGCGGTATACCTCCCGCGATGGGTGAGGCGCCACACGATCCCCCGCCCGCCGCGTTCGGCGACGGCGACTCTCCGGGCGCGCCCTCCGCCGCGGACCGGCCGGTCGCTGCCGTCGAGCACTTCGGCCCGCTGAACGTCCGTCGCGTCGTGAAGGTCGACGGCCGTGGCCTCATCCTCTACGAGCGCGCGGACGCATCGACCTAGGCGCGATGACGACCCTGCGCTTCAACGAGCTCCGCGGAGAGGAGGTCGTCTACGCGGTTCACCGCCAGGACCGGACGTTCCTGCCGGCGGAGGGTCACTGCCCGCTCTGTCCCACGCGTCCCGCCGAGACGGCGACGGAGATCCCGTTCCCGTCGTATGAGGTCGCCGTATTCGACAACCGCTTCCCCTCGTTCGAGGCGCCGCTCGGAGCGGCCGAGGTGGTCGTGTACACCGACGACCACAGGGGGTCCTTCGCCCAGCTGCCACGCGAGCGCGCCGAGGCGCTCATGTGGGTGTGGCGCCACCGCTACGAGGAGCTCGGAGCGCGTCCGGGGGTCGAGTACGTGTTCATCTTCGAGAACCGGGGCATCGAGGTCGGCACGACGCTGCAGCACCCCCACGGCCAGATCTACGGCTATCCGTTCCTGCCGCCGGTCGCGGCGCTGGAGCGCGCCGCCGACGAGCGCCTCGGCAGCTGCGCGCTCTGCGCCGCGCTGCGACGCGAGCTCGACGACGACATGCGGATCGTGTTTCGCGGGGAGCGGGTGCTCGCCTACGTCCCGTATGCGGCGCGCTGGCCCTACGAGGTGCACGTCGTGATGTGCGAGCACCGCGAGAGCCTCGCTCAGGCCGGCGTCGACGATCTCGCGGCCCTCGCCGAGGCGCTGCAGGCGGTGACCCGGGGCTATGACCGGCTGTTCGCGGCACCGTTCCCGTACGTTATGGTCGTGCACCAGGCGCCGACCGATGGTCTCGGCGACGGGCACCTGCACGTCGAGTTCTATCCGCCGCTGCGCACCGCGCACAAGCTGAAGTACCTCGCGGGCTCCGAACAGGGCGCCGGCACGTTCATCGTCGACGTGCTGCCCGAGGACACCGCGCGATCCCTGCGAGAGGCGATCGCCGGTGCCGCGTGAGTCGGCGGCCGCCTTCGCGCCGGGCCGCCTCAACCTGATCGGCGAGCACACCGACTACAACGCGGGCCTCGCCCTGCCGTTCGCCATCACGGAGGGCGTCCACGTGGACGCTCACCGCACCAGCGGCGCCGCGCTCGACGTACGCGCGCTCGATCTCCGCGAGGACGATGCGTTCGCGCTCGACGCGCCGATCGCTCCGTCGAGCGGCTGGCGGGCCTATGTCCGCGGCGTCACGGCCGAGCTGCTGCAGGCCGGCGTCGACCTCCGCGGGGCGCGCGTCGAGTTGAGCGGCACCGTCGCCAGGGGGGCCGGCCTGTCGTCATCGGCGGCGCTCGAGATCGCGCTCGCCCTCGCGCTGCTCGCCCTCGCCGACGCGCCGCCGCTCGACCGCGTCGAGCTGGCTCGGCTGTGCTCACGCGCGGAGAACGACTGGGTCGGGGCGCGCACCGGCCTGCTCGACCAGCTTGCCTCGCTGTGCGGGCAGCGCGACGCGGCGCTGTGCATCGACTTTCGCTCATTGGCGATCGAGCCCGTGGCCCTGCGACTCGACGGGTGGCGACTGTTCACGCTTGACTCGGGTGAGCGACGCTCGCTCGCCGCGTCGGGCTATAACGCGCGTCGCGGCGAGTGCGCAGAGGCCTGCCGGCTCCTCGGTGTGGCGAGCCTGCGCGAGGCGACGGCGGAGATGCTGCCGGCGCTGCCGGCGCGGTTGGCCGCCCGCGCCGGCCACGTGCTGGCCGAGAACGCGCGGGTGTTCTCGGCAGTCGCGGCGCTCGAGCGAGATGACCTGCGCACGGTCGCCGAACTGCTCAACGACTCCCACGCGAGCCTGCGCGAGCTCTACGCCGTCTCCACGCCCGCGCTCGACGCGGCGGTGGCCGCGCTGCGCGACGCGGGCGCCGCGGGGGCCCGAATGATCGGTGGCGGCTTCGGCGGTCACGCCCTCGGCCTGTTCCCCCCGGGCGCAGCCGCGCCGCCACGGGCCCGCGAGGTGCGGTCGGGACCGGGCGCCCACCTGCTCGACCGATGAGCATTTCGTGATCCCGAAGTCGGTCACGCGGGAGCTCGTTCACCGAGAACGTCGATGTGCTCGACCCCGGGCTGACCGACGACGAGGTGGCGCCGATCGACGCGCTCGACGCCGGTGAGCGGACCGGGCCCGACCCCGGCGCGTTCGCGATCCCCTGACGCGCACTGGCGCCGCGGTGCATAATCGACCGCACCACGGATCGAGGCGGCTCCCTCTCGGGGCCGCACTAAGGGGGCGAAGCGGTATGCGTGCACGGCGGAGGACGCGGCAGACGACCGCGCGGCGGGGCGCCGCGCTCACGCGGGCCGTCGCGCTCGCGTCGGTGATCGGCCTGGGCGGCGCCACGGCGGTAGCGCACGCCGACATGACCTTCGGCGGTGATCCCACGCAGGCGATCACCTCAGGGCTCTCCTGCCAGGGTGGCGCACCACCGTACTTCTCCGGCAGCTCCTCGTGCCTGTGGAACTGGACGAGTGCGTCCGACGGCGCGGACGGCATCCCGTTCCCCGAGACCACGGGAGGCAGCGGCACGGTCACGAGCGTCACGCTGCCGGCCATGCCGAATCCTGGGCCGATGCAGGCGGTGGTGCTCACCGGGACCGAGCAATCCTCGAACATTCCGTCCGAGCCGAACTACTACTGCTGCCAGGTGGCGGCGATCAGTCCCACGTTCACGGTGCCGGCCAACCAGATGACGACCGTGCCGCTCGATCTCGCCGTGTCGTCGGCGCCGACGCCGAACTTCGCCGACCCAGGCGAGCAGGGCTCCTTCGACGGCATGGCCATCTCCGTGCTCAGTCCGACGGCCTCGCTGCCGCTGCTCTACGACTCCAGCCACACGATCATCGGCAACGGGAACGGCTGGGGAGACAAGGCCTACTTCCCGGCTCCGTCCATGACCGACTCGGAGTACGCGATGCCGACCGATCCGTCCGGTTACGAGCTGCTCGCCCGGTTCAACCTCAGCACCGGCGGCGGAGCGCCCACTCCGACTCCCACCCCAACTCCCACTCCGACTCCGACTCCGACTCCGACCCCAACGCCGACGCCGGCCGCCCCGGCTCCGCCCGACGGCGGACTGGCGCTCGGCAACGGGCCGGTGACGACTCCGAACGCCGGCGCGCCGCTCACGCTCGGGACCGCGCAGGATCCGCCGACCGCGTCGACGACGCAGACGCTCACCGCGGCCCTCAACGGCGCCGGCGCGGCGGCGACCAAGCACCGCAAGACCAAGCACGCCCCGGTCGTCATCGGCCGCGGCGCGACGACGATCCCAGCCGGTAAGACCGTCGCCCTGACCGTCACGCTCACGCCCGCGGCGCGCAAGGCCCTGCGCCAACGTCACTCGCTGAAGGCGACCGAGACGATCGTGGCCAAGAACGCCGCCGGACAGACGCAGACGACGACGCGCACGGTGACCATCCGCCTCAAGCGCAAGAAATAGCCGAGGGCGGCCTACGCGGGCGTGCGCACGTCCTCGCGCAGCATCGCGATGGCGCGCGCGGCTCGCCGGCGGCGCGTGTCCTCGCGCTTGGCCTCGGCGACCCAGCGCGCGTACTCGCGGCGATGCGTGAAGCTGAGCCGTTCGAACGCCTCTCGAGCGACGTCGTCTCGCTCGAGCGTGGCCGCGAGCTCGGCCGGCAGCTCGACTGTGCGGGGCGCGTCGTCGCGATCGATGACGATCTCGACGGTGTCGCCGTGCTCGAGGTGGGCAGCGGCGCGGATCTCTCTTGTGAAGCCGAGCAGCGTGCGGCCGCCGCGGACCGCCAGCCGCGAGCGAAACGCGACACCGTTGACCTTGCCCGCGACGGGCGGCTGGGCCTCGCCGAAGGCGGCGCGCACATCGAAGGGCACCGCCACCCACCGCCCGCCGCCGCGGTCGGACCCCTCGAGCGTGGCCCTGAAGCGATGCTCGGACATCGACGGCCCATAGGCTACCGGCGTTCGTAGAGAGGAGCGGCATGGCGAGCTACGTGGGAGCGATCGATCAGGGCACGACGAGCACGCGCTTCATCCTGTTCGATCGCGACGGGCGCGTCGTCGCCGTCGACCAGCGCGAGCACGAGCAGATCACGCCCCGGGCCGGCTGGGTCGAGCACGACGCGCGGGAGATCTGGCAGCGCGTGCGCGAGGTGATCGACGGCGCACTCGCCACCTCGGGCATCGCCGCCGGCGACGTCGCGGCAATCGGCATCACCAACCAGCGCGAAACCGCCGTCGTGTGGGATCGGCGCACCGGGGAGCCGATCCACAACGCGATCGTCTGGCAGGACACGCGCACGGACGCGATCGTGCGCGACCTCGCGGGCGACGCGGGTGTGGACCGGCTGCGCGATCACGTCGGACTACCCCTATCCACCTACTTCTCGGGTCCGAAGATCACGTGGCTGCTCGACCACGTCGAGGGTGCGCGCGAACGGGCCGAGAGCGGCGAGCTCGCGTTCGGCACGATCGACAGCTGGGTGTTGTGGAACCTCACCGGCGGTGCGCACGGCGGGGTGCACGCGACCGACGTGACGAATGTGAGCCGGACGATGCTCATGGACCTGCGCACGCTCGACTGGCACCAGCCGAGCCTCGACCTCATGGGCGTGCCGCGCGCGCTGCTGCCACAGATCCGCTCCTGCAGCGAGACGTACGGCGAGGCCGCCGTGACGGCGGCCGCCGGGCGACCGGTGACCGGGATCCTCGGCGACCAGCAGGCTGCGCTGTTCGGGCAGACGTGCTTCGCGCCCGGCGAGGCCAAGAACACGTACGGCACCGGCTCGTTCCTGCTCGTGAACACCGGCTCGGAGATCGTGCACGCCGACGCCTTGCTGACGAGCGTCGGCTACCGACTCGGGCAGGGCGACCCCGCGTACGTGCTCGAGGGCTCGATCGCGGTGACCGGGGCGCTCGTCCAATGGCTGCGCGACCGGCTCGAGATCATCTCCTCGGCGAGCGAGGTCGAACCGCTCGCGCGCAGCGTGGCGGATAACGGCGGCGTCTACTTCGTGCCTGCCTTCTCCGGGCTGTTCGCGCCACACTGGCGCGACGACGCGCGCGGGGTGATCGTCGGACTGACCGCGTACGCGAGCCGTGCCCACATCGCGCGCGCCTCGCTCGAAGCGGTGGCCTGGCAGGTGCGCGAGGTCGCCGATGCGGCGAACGCGGTCGCGAACGTGTCGCTGCGCGAGCTGCGCGTCGACGGCGGCATGACCGCGAACGAGCTGCTGATGCAGTTCCAGGCCGACGTCCTCGATGTACCGGTCATCCGCCCCGCCGTCACCGAGACGACGGCGCTCGGCGCCGCCTACGCCGCCGGACTGGCCGTGGGGTTCTGGTCGGGCCTGGACGATCTGCGCGACCGCTGGGCCGAGGACGCGCGCTGGGAGCCGGCCATGGACGCGGACGTGCGCGCGCGCGAGTACGCCCAGTGGCGCAAGGCGGTCACACGCGCGCTCGACTGGGTGCGTTAGCTCGGCGGGGGACGCGCATCAACCGCGAGGGCCGAGGGGCTTGGGCTTGGCCGCGATGGCGCGGAGGTGTGCTCCCGCACGTACGCCAAGGGGCGCAAAACGGAGCACACCACCGCCTGCGACGTCGCGCTTGCCCCGAGGTGTGTTCCCACACCTACGCCATATGGGGCCTAAGCGACCACACCCCGGTCGAGCGCGCGCACACCTGTGGCACAGGCAGGTTCAATATGGCGACGATGCCCCGCGATATCGAGCGCTGGTTCTCCGACGAGCGTCGCCGCGCCGAGCGGCTCGAGCGCGCCTGCGCATCGAAGCGCTCGTTCTCCACCGAGGCGGAGGCAAACGCGACCGCGCTATGGGACCGGACGCAGTACGGCGAGCGCCACCGAGCCTACCGGTGCGAGCAATGCGGCCAATGGCACCTGACCCGCGAGCGGGGGTCGTGACGAGCGAGCCGCGGGGCGCCGGCGGGTGCTCCGACGAGTGGGCGATACTGGGCTCGAACCAGTGACCTCCGCCTTGTCGAGGCGGCGCTCTCCCAGCTGAGCTAATCGCCCTGGGACCGCAGAAGGGTAGCAATCGGACGGCGCCCCGCGGCCCTTCCGTCGACGCAGCCAACCGGTCGGCCGCGGCGCGGATCGGCGGCCGCGCTCGCTACGCTTGCACCGCTTTCCCGGCGACGTGGCGGAGTGGCTACGCAGCGGCCTGCAAAGCCGTGTACACCGGTTCGATTCCGGTCGTCGCCTCTGGAAACTCGCCGTGATACAGGCATTTTTGCTCGATCGCATCCGGTCCCGCCCGTCGGTACCGACGGGCCCTACTTCTTGATGATCGTGAAGTTGAGGCGGGCGGGCGCCGATGCCTTGGCCGCTGCGGTGGCGGTGATCGTGAGCGTGTAGCGGCCGGGGCCGAGCTTGTTCGAGGGCGAGATGCGCCCTTGGAAGGAGACCTTGTCAAGGCCCGCGTGGCCGGTGAACGACAGCGTGCCGACGATCTGGGTGCGCTGGCAGGCCGCCCGGCGGTGGTTGTGCGCGGTCGGCGCCAGGCAGCGTCCGTGGACGGTGCGCCCCTGCGTGTGCCGGGCGAAGCTGAGCTTGACCGACGCCGCTTCGTTGAGCGTGAATGAGAACGTGGTGCCCAGCGCGATCGTAGGCCGGTGCTTCTTGGCCAGCGTTGCCAGGCCGTTACCGACGCGGAAGGTCGAGTGGGTCTCGCTCGCGTGCCCGACGATCGGCGCGGGCGCCGCGGACGCTTGCGTCGGGGTCGATGTGGAGGTCGCGCTGACGCCCACGTGCCCGACGATCGGCGAGGTCACCGCGGACGCTGGCGTCGGGGTCGGGGTCGGGGTGAAGGTCGCCGTGCCGTTGCGAGGGGCCCCCATCGTCAGCGTGCAGGCGCCCGTCCCGCTGCAGTCGCCGCTCCACCCCGAGAACGTCGACCCGGCCGCGGGGGTCGCGGTCAGCGTGACCGTCGTCGCATTCCCATATGCCGCCGAGCAGTTGCCCGGACAGGCGATCCCCAAGCCGGTGACCGCGCCCGTCCCGCTGCCGGCCAGCGAGACGCTCAGCGGCAGGCACGCCTGAGCCGGAAATGCCTGATCGATGCAGGACTGCTGCACTTCAAACGCGCCGATGTCGGCCCCGTCTCCACCGGCAGCATTCGGGATCCCCGAGAAATCGACCGGTCGCGGATCGCCGCGCTGATCGGTACTCAGCCCGAACGAGTCGCCCGCGTCGATCGCCGGGCTGCCCGGCTGCAACCCCATCGTCGGGGTGGGACCGCCGTTGTTCTCCAACGGGCCCAAGAGCGGGTCGGCGATCAGCGGCGAGCCGGTGACCGTTCCTCCTCCGCGCTGCGCCGTGTGCGGCACCACGTCGAACTGCGACACGTCGACTTCGGCGGTGCCGCCGGAGTTGTTCGTCGCGGCAGTCATGTTCGCCGGCTCGCCTCCCACGTTCGCCGGCTTGTTGGAGACGACGTCCGTCTGGATGATGGCCATCACCGTGCCATCGGCGGCGATCGTGTTCTGCAGCGTGGTCTGCGCCGCGCGGGCAGTATGGGCGTCGTAGACCAGGTTGTAGATCGAACGGCCGTCGTTGGCGGCCGCGTTCGCCGCGAATGTCGAGTCGGTCGCGGTGAAGCCGCCATTGAGATTGAAGACCGCGCCACCGAGCGCGTTAGGGCCCTGCGGGACGTTATCGGTGCCCGCGATGGCCTCGTTGGCGGTCAGCGTCGAGTTGGTGATCGTGAGCTGACCCTGCATGTTGAAGATCGCTCCGCCCATGCCCGCGCCACCACCTCCCGCCGGCGTGGCGCCGTCCGTCCCATTGCCACCCCCGAAACCGCCGTCGCCGTCGGCGGCGCCACCGCCACCACCGAAGCCGCCGTCGCCGCCGGTGTCGGTGCCACCCGGGACGCCGCCGCCACCACCACCGAATCCGCCGCCACCGCCCATGCCAAGGCTGGGGCTGCCGCCGCCGCCGCCGCCGACGCCGCCGCCACCATCGGCACTGGCGAACCCGCCGCCGCCGCCGGCGCCGAACGCGCCACCGACGGCGCCGCCGTTGCCGTTGCCAGCACCACCACCGCCGCTGCCGTTGCCACCCGCTCCGTCGCTACCGCTGCCGGATCCGCCCGTGCCGGTCAACGGACCGCCGCCCACACCGCCGGGCTCGCCGTTCTCCCCGGTTTGGAACCCCGCGCCGCCACCGGCGGCGCCGGTCGTCGAGCCGCCGCCACCCACGCCGCCGCCAAAGACCCCAGCGCCGAAGCCGCCGCCGTCCTCACCGTTGCCGAGAGAAGGACCCGAACTGGTGCCAATCCCGCCGCCGCCGTCACCGGCCGCCCCGTCTCCGGACGCGCCGCCCTGGGCCTCGTTCCCGGTCAGCGTGCTGTCCTCGATGATCACCGTCCCCTGGCTGAAGATCGCGCCGCCCATCCCCGCCCCACCACCACCAAAATCGGAGCTCCCGCCCTCCGCCAGACCGCCGCTCAGCGTCACATCCTCCAACGTCAACCGCCCCGGCCCCGGCGAGATGTAATTGGCGGTGTTCGCGCTCGTGGGGTCCGCGCCGACGAAGAAGAGGCGAAAGCTCGGCGCGGACGACCCGCGCGCGATCGTCGCGCCGTTGCCATCGATCGTGATGTCGCTGGCGATCGCTGGCAGGCCGTTGGGGCCATACCAGCTGTTGCTGTTGTTGTCGGGAGCGGTCAGCGTGTAGGTGCAGCCGGCGCCCAGCTGCACCGTGTTCGAGCCCGCGGCGGAGTTCGCATCGTTGATCGCCGTCACCAGTGACGTCGGATCGCCGACCGTCCCCGTGCATCCAGCCGTGAATGTCGCAGCCGACGCCGACCCGCCCGGCAGGACCACTACCAGCACCAGCGTGCCCAACAACCGCCTAGCGCAGGTCAAGCTCAACCCCGAACACGAACCCCGACCATAGGAGCGATCAGGCTACACGGCCCCCCACCAGCACCGCAAGGCAACCAGCCCGCGCAGCCACCTGGCATTCGCGACAACCAGCGGTCGCGCACGGTTGCTTCGACGGCGAGCACTTGTGCGCGGCACCCCTCGGCAACCACAAAATGGCTCTACAGAGCCAAATCTAACGCATAAGGTGTACCTGCAAAGCCGTGTACACCGGTTCGATTCCGGTCGTCGCCTCTAGAAAGTCGAGCCTGAGATTCGAGCGCTGCAGACGATTGGTGGGCGCGGACATTGATCCGTGGCACCTGATCGCCTCGCCGCCATGGCCGGCCGGCTTCGCGGAAAGGCGGCTGGACGATCGCTTTCCCGTCTTCACCCAGGTTCATCGTGACGAGCGCTTCGGCAACCAAGGACGCGTCCGGGATACTCCCGCCTGCCGTCGCCTCGCCCGCCATTCTCCGTCGGTACGTCCAGGCCACGGCGTGTCGAAATGAGCGGCCTCCGTTCGACGTCTTAGCGACTGCCCACTGCCGTGAGCAGCATGTCGGGCAACTCAAGGACAGGAGACGATCATGCGCAAACTCGTGGTGTCGATGGGGATGTCCCTCGACGGACTAGTCGCACGGCCCGGACGCTTCGGGGCCGGCGGCTGGGGACTCCCGCCAGAGGATCCAGCCCTCAAACAGCACAAGCTCGACTGGTTTGCGGACGTCGGACTTCACCTGATGGGACGCAACACCTACCAGGAGATGGCGTCGTTCTGGCCCACGTCGAAGGACCCTTATGCGTCGCCCATGAACACGATCCCCAAGGTCGTCTTCTCAAAGACGCTCGAGCGCGCGGATTGGGAAGGAACGCGGATCGCACGCGGCGAGCTGGCGACCGAGATCGCCGAGCTCAAGAGCGAAGGCGACACTGACATGATCGCGTGGGGCGGCGCTGCGCTTGCCCAATCGCTGTCTAACGCCGGCTTGGTGGACGAGTATCGGCTGATCATCCAGCCCGTGGCTCTCGGGGACGGCCTGCCGCTGTTCAGGGGCCTCAACGGACCGCTGAGGCTGCAGCTGATCGACGCGCGAACCTATGCGACCGGCGCGGCGCTTCACGTCTACCAGTCGGCCGGCCCCCGCACATGACGGCCGTGCTAGGGAGCACTCGAGCCGCGCGCAGACGATCGCTTCCATCAAACGGACCGCATCGCGTCGCGCCATCGCACCGGCGACATTCGGGCGGCCGCGCTCGCGAGGCTGAAGCTCGGCGCTTCTGCTTGTGTATTGTCGCGTGATCGACGGCTATGCGGCTGTCGATGCCGGAGGTCGCCACCGGGTCAGGTGGCGGTCTCAAGGCCGAGGCCTGGGACGCCTCGGAAGATGCCGTCGTTGGAGATGAGTGGCAGGCCGAGGCGCAGCGCCGGCGCTGCGATCCAGCGATCGGCGTTGTGCTCGCGCTGAGCCAGGGCGTGGCCCGCGTTGGCGCACGCGGTTCGGAGCCGGGCGTAGACCAGGATCAGCTCGGGTCCTGTGTGAACGATTTCGACGCGCCCGAGCTTGGCCTCGAGCTTGAGCATGCGCGCCTCGCCCCAGCCGCGGCGCAGCGCCCCGTATCGAACCTCGGCCTCGGTTTGGAATGAAATGAACGCGAGCCGGCCAGTGACGATCGGCGCGTAGCGCTGCGCGAGCGCGGAGCGCGGTACGAGGTCGGCGCTGAAGACGTCGGTGTCGATGACGATCGGGCCGCGCTGCCCGGAATCGCTCACGACCTAACAGCTGCGAGGAAGGCCGCGCCTTCCTCATCACTCAGATCGTCTATCGCCATCTCTTCGGGCGGTGGCAGCGGCTGCGCACGACGGAGCAGCTCCTCGACAGGCAGCTCGCGGTGCTTCTCATCGCCGGAATTTGCCCGTTGCGTCGACATAACGAGAAGTGTAGGGACGCAAGCCGACGCTTTCGCGATGCCGCCGCAAAGGTTTGCCCGGCGGCGGTGCGCGGCTGATTTCCGCCGGGGAACGAGGCGGCGGCCGTGCCGTCAGTTCACCACCAACCGCGCGCCGTCAGCGACCGCGCGCGAGGGTTCCCTGCCGGCGCGACGCCAAGCATCGAGCAGGGCTCGATGCGGACGACTGGCGCGCGACGTGAGAGTCGCGCTCTGGCCGTCAGTTCGCCCGCACTCCGGTCCGCTAGACGAACAGCATCGCGTTGGAGGCCTGGCCGAGGTGGGACCCGTTGCCGTTCGCGGTCGCTGCCGACACGGAGGGTCCCGTCGGCGCGCCGTGCTCGACGACGGGAAGCTGGCGTGGTAGCCGGGCACGCAAGACGCGGCGACAAATATCGCTGCCAGTCTGGACGGGCTCGCGCCACGAGGCCCGAGACTCAGGACGTTAGGGGCTCGCTCTGGGGCTGGTACGCACCGGTGACAACACCCGTGATCCAGGCGGATGGGACCGGTCCCCAGAAGCGGCTGTCATCCGACTGTCCGCGATTGTCACCTAGCATGAACCACATGCCCGCGGGGATCCTGATCCTCGTGGGCAGCTCGCAGGTGGGCGTCTCGGGTGCGCAAGGCGTGATGTGGCGGTCGCTCTCTCGTCTGCCGTTGCGAATCACCTGCCCGTTGACGATCGAAATCAGATCCCCGGGGCCTGCAACGATGCGCTTGATGAACAGCTGGGAAGGCGCCTGGCTGTCGGGCTCGTCGCAGGCGGCGCTGGCCGGGTGGGGGGCGCCGCAGATCTCGGCCACTGCACCCCGTGGGGGGTGAAACACCACGATCGCGCCTACGCGCAGCGGATAGCGGCCCCCGGGTGCGACCGTCGAGACGATCTCCCCGATCGAAAGCGTCGGCTCCATGGCACCGCTCGGCACTCGGTAGGTGTGTGTCGCCGGAGAACTGCCGTTGCTCGCGATGACGCTCGCCGTGGCGCACACGACAACGGACGCCGAGAGCAACGTACCCGCGAGAGCGATGCGCAGCTTGCCCATGCCCGCATCTTCGCGTACCGAGCCGCCGCATGCCGCCAACCTAGCTTGGCCTGCCGCACGGCCCCCGAGTCGCCAAAGCACTTGTAATGCTGCTGCGTGTCCGCAGTCCGAAGCGATCGTGTCTCGCTTCCGGTTGGCAATCGCCAAGGCAGTAGGTCTTCCTCTCGTCGAGACATTCGGCCTGCCGCCGCCAACTTAATCGTCGGGCTCTGCCGGATCCTCTTGGAGTTCCTCGGCGAGCGCCTGCGGTCGTGCGGCCGCAATCGCCGCGAGCATGCCTCTCTCATGCTGCTCAGCGGCGCTGGCAGCAGCGGACCATTCGGTGTCGGCCCAGCCCATGAGTTCAAACAAACTGACCGCGGTCTGCCGGAGCGCCTTCGTGACGCAGACAGCCTGCAGATAGACGGCGATCGCGTCGGTGCCAACCGGGACCGTGACCAATCCCGTCGCTGGATTGCGGACCCCCTCGTCATGAAAGACGGCTCCACGGGTGCCGAAGAAAGTCACATGCGCCACTGCTGATAGACGAGACCACTGGAGCTTCCCAATCTTGCTGGCCTGGTCGTCGACCAGCAAGTCCCGGATGGCCGCTGCCGGCGCGGGTCTTCCTACGCCTTCAACCTGGGGCTTGCCCTGGCTGTCGCGTACCCACGGATCGCCCCGTCCGTCGGTCACGGCCCATCCGAGCTTCGTTGCATGCCCAATCCAGGCCTTCACCTTCGTCCGGCCGTCGGATAAGAGTTTGAGTCTCCATTCCTCGTTTGCCGCGTACATGAACTCGCTCAGCCCGCGTTGAAGTCTCTTCGTTGTCGCTCTGGTTGACGCCCACGAGCAGCTCGTGGCCGCCCCCGGCGACCTCGCGGCCAAGGTCCGCTTCGTCACGCTCTACCACGTCATCCTCGAAGGCACGCTCGGCCTGACCTCGTTCAAGGTCATCACCGACTACCTGAACGCCAACCACCTGCTCCCCGGGTTCGTCGATGGCTACCTCGAAACGATCCGAACACGCCCCGACATGGGCGACACCGTGCGCGAGACGCTGCGCAAGCTACTGCCGCTCGTCGCCGAGTCACTCAAGCCACCCGGCGACGGCCGCGCCGAATCCGTGCTCGGCATCTCAGACGAGGATCTTCGCCAATTCGCCCTCACCGGCCCCACACGCCGCCTGGACGTCATCGGCGTCCCGATCAACACGCTGGGTGGCGAGGAACGTGGCCTCCTCTTCGGAGCCGTGCGCGCCGACCAGCCCGGAGAACTTGGTGGTGATCCGCTCCTCGGCAACCATCAGCGAGGACAGCGCGTAGAGCAGCAGCTCACGCTGCTCGGCCCCGAGCCCCGGCCATTGCGCGCGGTCGATGTCGAGGTCTACCGCGAACGGCGACCACTGCGAGTCCTCCCAGCGCCGGTACAGGGTCTGGGGGTCATTGAGTTGAAGCTCGTCGGTCATCGGTGGCGGACCGTTGTTCAGACCACGTCCGCGTGTTGCGACCCGGTTCAGCCCGTGTGGGGGCTTGCCGCTGGCTGGCACCCGCAGGCGCCCGCCGCGTTGTCCTCGCCACAGCACTCGGACTTGGCGGCCGGTTCACAGCACGTGGCTTGGACGTCGGCGGTGCAGCAACCGCCGGGGTCTGGTTTGCAGGCGCGGATGATCGCGGAGGACGCGTGTTCGTGGACCTGGTGGGTGCGGCGGATTTCGATCTGCTCGAATCCCGCAGCGGCCAGGATCGAGCGGAACTCGGGCTCGGTGAGGGCGCCGGCGATGCAGCCGGTCCACGCGGCCATGTCGGCTGTGGTCTGCTCGTCCATGCCGGGGTCGGCGATCACGTCTGAGATCGCGAATCGACCGCCGGCGCGCAGGACGCGCGCGGCTTCGGCGATCGCTTTCGGTTTGTCGCCGGAGAGGTTGATCACGCAGTTGGAGATGACCACATCGACGCTCGAGTTCGGGAGAGGCAGGTTCTCGAGGTAGCCCTTGACGAACTCGACGTTGCTGACGCCGGCCTGCCGGGCATTGGCGCGGGCGAGCTCGAGCATCTCGTCGGTCATGTCCAGCCCGATCGCCTTGCCGGTCGGCGCGACGCGCCGGGCGCTGATGAGCACATCGGCGCCGGCGCCGGACCCGAGGTCCAGGACGGTCTCGCCCACGCGCAGGTCGGCGACGGCGGTCGGCACGCCGCAGCCCAGCGACGCGCTCATCGCCGCCTCGGGTATCTCGTCGCGGTTGCCCTCGTCGTAGAGAGCGGCGCCGAACACGCCCGTCTCGTCCGCCGGACTGAAATCGACCGCGTCCGGTGCACAGCAACCGGCCGGGTCCTGCGCGCATGGGTCCTCGGCGCCAGCGCGAGCGGCAAGCGTCGCCGCGGCGGCGTAACGCTGGCGGACGCTCTCGCGGATGTCGGTCAGCTCAGCCATGCCGAGAGCTCCTTCAGCGCTCCGGGGATCACGTAGTAGTACGCCCACAGGCCCTCGCGTTCTGAGCCGACGATCCCGGCCTCGCGCAGGACCTTGAGGTGGTGGGACACGGTCGGCTGGGAGAGGTCGAACAAGGGCACCAGCTCGCAGACGCAGACCTTTCCGGCGTGCTTGCGCAACACGTCGACGATTTGCAGCCGGACCGGATCGCCGAGCGCCTTGGCGACAAGGGCCATCCGCATCGCCTGCTCGCGCTCCACATCGGGATATACGACCGGCTCGCAGCAGCG
This sequence comes from uncultured Solirubrobacterales bacterium, assembly GCA_963710725.1. Taxonomy (GTDB): domain Bacteria; phylum Actinomycetota; class Thermoleophilia; order Solirubrobacterales; family Solirubrobacteraceae; genus CAVQBJ01. The sequence goes on from CAVQBJ010000002.1 coordinate 636,164, forward strand.
CTCGCCCGCGGGCCGCTTGACCTTCGGAGTGAGCTCCAGATCGACCGTCATCGATATACAGATACCGATTGAAGAGATGGTTGTCAATCTTTAGACTGCTCTCCCCTCCGAGCCTCCGTCGCCGAGAACCAGAGCCCACCGACACCATGACCACCACCGCGCCCTTGTCACGCCGGCTGCTCGCCGAGCTGCTCGGCTCAGCGTTCCTGGCCGCGGTCGTGATCGGCTCGGGGATCGCCGCCCAGCAGCTCTCGCCGGGCAACACCGGCCTCGAACTGCTCGAGAACGCCGCCGCGACCGGAGCGGGTCTGTACGCGATCATCCTGATGTTCGGACCCATCTCCGGCGGGCACTTCAACCCCGTCGTCTCATTCGTCGACGCGACCTTCGGCGGGATCACCCGCCGCGACGCGCTCGCCTACCTCCCCGCCCAGGTCACCGGCTGCGTACTCGGTGCGATCGCCGCGAACGCAATGTTCGCCCAGTCGCTGATCAGCATCTCCACCCACCACCGCGCCAGCCCCGCGCACCTGCTCTCCGAAATCATCGCGACACTCGGGCTGCTGCTGGTCATCTTCTCCCTCGCGCGCACGCATCGCAGCGCAGCGGCGCCGGCCGCGGTCGGTGCCTACATCGCGTCCGCATACTTCTTCACCAGCTCCACCAGCTTCGCGAACCCCGCGATCAGCATCGGTCGCATCTTCTCCGACACGTTCGCGGGGATCGCGCCCGCCTCCGTGCCCGGCTTCGTGACGGCGCAGATCGTCGGCGGAGCGATTGCGGTCCTGGCCATCCGCGTGCTTTATCCCGACGTCACACCGGCTGAGGCCGCGACCGTCGTGTTGCCCCACCAAAGCGACGACCACAGCCAGAAGGCCGGGACCGCCCCTTCCCTGCCGCACGGATCACTCCGATGAGCACCGTCCTGTTCGTCTGCCTGCATAACGCCGGGCGCTCGCAAATGAGCCAGGCGCTCTTCGAACGAGCCGCGGCCGGCCGGCACACAGCCCTATCGGCCGGGACCACCCCGGGCGACCGCGTCCACCCGGCGGTCGTCGAGGTGATGGGCGAACTCGGCATCGACCTCTCCGAGCGCACCCCACAGCTCCTCACCCGCGAGCTCGCCGAGCACGCCGACACCGTCATCACGATGGGCTGCGGCGACCAATGCCCGCTCATCCCCGGCAAGCGCTACCTCGAGTGGGACCTCCCAGACCCCAAGGACCGCCCCCTCGACGAGGTCCGCGCCACCCGCGACGAGATCGCCAATCGCGTCCAGGCCCTCATCGCCGAGCTCGACTCCACATAGTCTCGGCAGGCTGGGATGAGACTTCGGGCGCGACCGGCGTGACCGCGGTGCGCCCGATCAGCCGCTGCGGGTGGGGGGCCGGCCGCGTCTGGGCATGGGGGCTGCTTGTCGGGGCATCCGGCCGGCATCCTGGAGGGCACGCCGCAGCAGCATCTCGGTTTGGGCGTTGAGGCTGCGGAGCTCGTCGGCGGCCCACCGGGCGAGCGCGTCGTGGACGGTCGGGTCGATGCGCAGCAGCACCTGCTTGCGCTCAGCGCTCACGAATACAGCGTGCCCGTGTTGACTACGGGGGAGGCCGGTTGGTCCGCGCAGAGGACGACCAGCAGGTTGCTCACCATCGCCGCTTTGCGCTCTTCGTCGAGCTCGACGATGGCCTGCTCCTCGAGGCGGGCAAGGGCCATCTCAACCATCCCCACCGAGCCCTCGACGATCCGCGAGCGCGCCGCGACGACGGCGTCGGCCTGCTGTCGGCGCAGCATCGCCTGGGCGATCTCCGGGGAGTAGGCAAGATGACTGATCCGCACCTCAACGATCTCCACCCCGGCGATCGCCACGCGCTGGGCGACCTCCTGGGCGAGCTCGGCGGCCACGACATCGACCGACCCTCGTAACGAGGTGCTGTCGCCGGCGGGATCGTCGTAGGGATGGGTGGTAGCGACGTGACGCAACGCCGACTCGGCCTGGACCTGAACGAAGTTGACGTAATCATCGACCGCGTACACCGCCCGCGAGGTGTCGGCCACCTGCCAGACGACGATCGCGGCGATCTCGACCGGGTTGCCATCGGCGTCGTTGACCTTCAGGTGATTGGTTTCGAAGTTCCTGACTCGAATGCTCAGGCTTCGGCGGTCCGCCAGCGGCACGATCCACCACAGGCCGGTGCGACGGACGGTGCCGACGTAGGTCCCAAAGAACCGCACGACCTTGGTGTGGCCGGGTTGCACGATGATCAGCGAGCTCAGGACGAGCGCTCCGACCACGGCCGGGAAGATCGCCACCCATGCTGGTGAGCCTCCGGCGAGCAAGACCGTGGCGACGATGCAGGCGGCGAGGACGAGCACACCGATCCAGCCGTTGATCGCCCAGGCCGGGCGCTCCTGGATAACGACGCGGGTCCCCGAGTGCCCGACCGGAGTCGCGGCGGGCTGGCGGTACTGCTGGACGTCCTGGCTCATGACTCCCTCCTCATGGAGCGCTACTCAAAAAGGCTCAGGCTCGGGCAGCTGCGGAGCGGGCGGCAGTGATCTCCCAGTAGCCAACCGCGAGATTCGCCGCCCCGACAACCAGGAAGAAGGCTGCCCATCCGTAGGCGCCGTACGAGAGGATGAATGCGCCAATGCCGGCCGCGACGATGCCACCGGCAACACGCATGACCCCAAACACGCGGAGGTGGCGGTACTCCCATGGGAAGATCAGGCGTCGCCAGCCGGATCGCTGCGGAGATGCCCACCACTCGCGCAGACGTCGCGCGGCGGTGTTGTGGTCGGGTGCGTTCATCGGGATGCCTCCTGCGGGAGCTCTCCGAAAAAGTAGTATCTAATTGATATCACTTTTCGCGTAGCTGTCAAGCTCAGCTCGCGCCGGCAGAGGTCGCCACCTGGTCAGCGTCGCGTCGCCCGGAGGCGGGCGGCGCGAGGTGACCACTTGACGGCCGCACGAGCGCCGTCGACGCCCGGATCACAAGAGCTCTCGCCCGCCGCAGCGGCAAGGATCGCCGCGGTGAGGCCCCGATCGGCCGAGTCGGCAAGGACGTATGCGCTCGCGCCGGCAGCGATGGCCTCGTGAGCGAGTCGCGGGTCATCGACCATCGTCGTGAGGACGATCGCCGTGTCGGTGGCCTGGCCGCGCAGGCGACGGATCGCCGTCAGTATCGGGCCGCTCGGGACGTTCGGCCCCAGCACGAGCACCTGCGGGCGTTGGTCGCGGACCTGGCGCATGGCGGTGGACATGTCGCTCGCCTCGGCGAGGACCTCGACCGCCGGGTCGCGCTCGAGCAGCGCACACAGGCTCTCGCGTAGAAACCTGTGATTGATGGCCAGGACGACGCGGACCGGTGTGCAGGTCCGAGGGTTGCCAGCACGGGCGCCGTGCGAAGAAGACAGCACCGGACTCATCGCGCCGCGCCTGGTCGAGTAATCAGCATCCGCATCCGACCCTAGGCGCCGGCGCGCCGCGCGGCATCCGCCGTTCCCCCCGGACGACCAGTGCGTACTACCGATCCAGGGAACCCACGCGGGCGACCATCAGTGGGCTCGAAGAGGGACGGGCGTAGCCTCAGACCCAGCCGTGCTCGGCGGCGTGCAGCACAGCGTTGGCGCGGTCGGCGACACCGAGCTTGCGGTAGATGTTGTGCAGGTGCGTGCGCACCGTGCTGACGGCTAACGTCAGCTCGTGGGCGATCGCGCCGGAGACCTTGCCGTCGGCCAGGTGCTCGAGGATGGCGCGCTCGCGGGGAGATAGCGGGCAGGACTCGGGGAACCGCCCGCGGACGAAGCCGCCGGTGGGCAGGTCGTACATCACGCAGCGCAGCCGCGCCCGATCGAGGCCGAGGGTGCCGGCGACGTCGAGCATCTCGCCCAGCGACGTCGGCTTGCCGTGCTGGTAGTGGGCCAGCATGTCGGCCAGGCGCACGATTGCGGCCTCGCCGGCCGCGTCGGCGACGTGGTGGCGCTCGATGGTTGAGGCAACGAGCGCGGGCAGCCCCCATCGTCGGGCCAGCACGCCACCGACGAGCGCGTGATCGACGCCGAGCACTGCGCGTTCGCGGTGCACCCGCTGTTCGGGAGTCCGCGCGTCCTGGTGGACGCTGGCCGGATAGCCGCGGTACGCGCGCGTGAGCACGAGCGCGCCGACGTCGTGCAGGAGACTGGTGACCATCAGCCGATCGCGATTCCTGTAGCCGATCTCGGCGGCGATGACGCCGGCCGCCCGCTGCGTGGCGATCGCGTGGCGGCGTGAACGCTCGGCCACGGCATCCCACGCGCTCGTCTTGCCGAAGAAGTCGAACGTCCGCGCCCGCGCGATGATCCCTTGCACCGCCTCAGCGGACAGCAGGTCGACCGCCTCGACCACGCTGGCCACGCCGCCGCGCGCGCCACCCGCGCCGCCATTGGCCACGCGCATCACCGCGATCGTCAGCGCCGGGTCGGATTCGGCAGCGGCGACGATCTCATGCGCGCAGCCGCGATCGTGAGCCACGAGCGCCAGTGCGCGGCTGCGCGACTGGGCCAGTGCGGGCAGCGCCTCGAGCTCCTCGATCGCGTCACCCAGCCGGCGGCCGTGGCCAACATGCCTGGCGTGCTCTTCGGTGTCGTGGGCGACGTTCTCCCCGGCCGCTCTGGCGAATCGGCGAACGACCGGAGCGATTGCCGTCGCCCCTTGCTGCGCGAGAATCTCGGGCTGCGCACACGGCGAGAACGGCGTCGTTGATCGATCAGTGGACATAGCGCGACTCGACAGCCGTAATCGGCACCTTGGACCAAACCGGTATCAGGGGTCACTACTGATTGAGCCATCCGGGCCCCTGGCTTTCGCCTGGAGCAGATGGGTAATGCTGTCAGGCGGTAGGTGCGGCCTGGTCACTGGACGTGCCCCGGCCAACGAGGATCGCCAACAGGTCGCCGATCCGTCGGTCGCGGGCCAGCCGGTCCGGAAGCGGACGGTCGGTGGCAACGGCGTAGCGGTTGCGCCGGCCCGTGCGCTCTCGCGAGACATAGCCGCCATCGACGAGTTCGCCCACGATGCGAAACACGGCGCGTTCGGTGATTCCGACCGTATCGCCGATATCACGCAGGCGGATTCCCGGGTCCTGGGCGATGCAGAGCAGCACCTGCGCATGGTTGGTCAGAAACGACCATGTCACCGGCGGGTCTGGCTCCATAACCGTAGTCTAGCTTTTCTAGACTTAGAAGTCCGGTATCATCGTCGGCCACCGAGCGAAAGGGGCGTCATCCCTTGGTGAGGTCGCTTCGCCGGGTCCTTCCTGACCTCTCTGCCCGGCGGGCGCCATCCTCGAGAGGCTGGTGAGGAGCATGCGTTGGACGCTGCGCTCGAGTCGGACAGCTGGTTGAGGGACCCCCCCGTACTGCCGACCCGAATCGGCCCGTCAGTTACCGGCACCGGCGCGGGGCTCGACGTGCCCCTTCGGGTGGCGATGCTCGCTCCGCCGTGGATCTCCGTCCCCCCGCCCGGCTACGGCGGGGTGGAGTCGGTCGTCAGCGTGCTCACCGAGGCGCTCGTGCGGCGTGGACACGCCGTCACGCTGCTCTGCGCACCCGGGTCGATAACGAGTGCCCGCATGGTCACGCTGCTGGACGAGGCGCATGCGGATGAGATAGAGCGCTCGCTTTACGAGGTGGACCACGTGGCCAGGGCCTTCCTGACGATCGAGCAAGGTGTCGACGGGCTGCCCTTTGACGTGGTGCACGACCACTGCGGCTTCACCGCCCTGGCCATGGCCGATCGACTTGGCATTCCCCTCGTGCACACCCTGCACGGCCAGTTCACGCCGAGCACCGCGGCCTTCTACGCGCGCCACGGGCACAAGGCGGCGCTGGTCGGGATCAGCCAGACCCAGATCGCGTCGGCCCCGTCCGGGGTGCATCCGTACGGCGCGATCGCCAACCCGATCGATGTGCAGGCGTGGCCACTGCAGGAGCAGAAGGACGACTACGTGCTGTGGGTCGGTCGCATGACCGCCGAGAAGGGCCCCCACCGCGCGATCGCGGCGGCCGCGGCCGCCGATGTCCCGCTGATCCTTGCCGGCGTCGTCCAGCCCGGGCAGGAGGCGTTCTTCGCCCGCGAGGTGCGGCCGCACCTCGACGATGATCGCGTGCGGTTCGTCGGCGAGATCGGCGGAGCGGCGAAGCGCTCGCTGTTCTCCGGCGCCCGCGCCCTGCTGATGCCGATTCGCTGGGATGAGCCCTTCGGCATGGTCATGGTCGAGGCGCTTGTCTGTGGCACCCCGGTGATCGCCTTCCCGGAGGGCGCCGCGCGCGAGCTCGTCGTGGACGGCCACACCGGGTTCCTAGTCGGCGACGTGGCGGCGATGGCCGCCGCGGTACGTCGCCTCTCGAGCATCTCGCCCCGAGCGTGTCGCGCGTGGGTGGCCGGACACTGTGATGTCGACGTGGTCGCGGCGGCCTACGAGCAGGCCTACCGTTCGGTGGCCGCGCTCATCCCCGCTGCCGCCGGCGTTGCTCGTGCGTGATCGCAACATCAACGTTCTCGACGGCAGCACGTTCGTCGTGGGCGACCGTCACGGAGACGTGGCGCTCGAGACGAGCAGCGAGCAGGGCTTCTACTCCGAAGACACTCGCTTCATCTCGCGCTGGGTTCTGCGGATCGGCGCCTCGGAGATGCAGCTGCTCGGCTTCGACCAACCGGTCCACTACGTGGCCAGCTTCTTCCTCGCGCCTCTCGGCGGTCCGGCGGATGAGACCTCGTGGTCGGTCTTTCGCCGCCGGCTCGTCGACTACGTGTGGGTCGAGGAGATCACCATCATCAACCACCTTCACCACGCCAACCACCTCAGCGTGGCGCTCGACGTGGGCGCCGACTTCGCCGATCTCTTCGAGGTCAAAGACGCGGCCATCGCCGCGCGAGAGGTGACCTTCGAGAGCCACGCCGACGGGCTCGTCCTGGGCTATGTGCGCGATGGCTTTCGACGCGCGGTGCGGATCGACTCGAGCCGTCCGGTCAGGTCGAGTCGAACGGGTCTCGCCTACGACCTCGTGCTGGCGGCCGGCGAGGCCTGGACGGTCACCCTCACGCTCACGCCTTCGGGGCAGCAGGCCGGGGCCAGCTTCTCCGTGCGCCGGCCGCGTGGAAGTTACGCCGAGCTTTGTCGATCCAAGGCGGACGAGCTGGAGGATTGGCTGGGGCGAGCGCCGGCGCTGGAGACCGAGGACCCCGATCTCTACAGGATCTACCGCGCGAGCCTGACCGATCTCGCTGCCCTGCGCCTGCCCCCTGAATTGACCGAGGGCGCGACGCTGCCGGCGGCCGGCCTGCCGTGGTTCATGGCGTTGTTCGGGCGAGACAGCCTCATCACCAGCTTCCAGGCACTGCCCTACCTTCCCGGTCTCGCCGCGACGACGTTACGCGTGCTGGCTGATCGCCAGGCGAGCGTCCGCGACGACTTCCACGAGAGCGAGCCGGGCAAGATCCTGCACGAGCTGCGCTTCGGTGAGCTCACAGCGCGGGGCGAGCGCCCGCATTCGCCGTACTTCGGCTCCGCGGACGCCACGCCTCTGTTCCTGATCCTGCTCGACGAATACCACCGCTGGTCCGGTGACGACGAGCTCGTCAGGCAGCTGCGGCCGAACGCGGAGGCGGCGCTGGCCTGGATCGAGCACAGCGGCGACGCCGACGGTGACGGCTACGTGGAGTACGCCTGCCGAAACAGGGCGAGCGGGCTGGTCAACCAGTCCTGGAAGGACAGCTGGGACGCGATCCAGTTCGCCGACGGCGGGCTCGCCGAAGGTCCGATCGCCACCAGCGAGATCCAGGGCTACGTCTACGATGCGCGACGCCGCTGCGCCCGACTCGCCCGCGAGGTCTGGGGCGACGCCACCCTCGCCGAGCGTCTCGACCTTCAGGCCGAGACGCTGCGCGATCACTTTCGCCGTGACTTCTGGGTCGCGCAAAGGAGTTGTTACGCGCTCGCACTCGACGGGGACAAGCAACGGGTGGACAGCCTCACATCGAACATCGGGCATCTGCTCTGGTCGGGGATCCTCGACCACGACGAGGCCAACGTGGTGGCCGAACGCCTCCTCGGCGACGAGCTGTACTCGGGGTGGGGCGTGCGCACCCTCGGCGCCGGCGAGGCAGGCTACAACCCGCTCGGCTACCACACCGGAACCGTGTGGCCTCACGAGAACTCACTCATCGTCGCCGGCCTCGCGCGCTATGGCCACCGCGCCGCGGCCGAGCAAATCGCCGCCTCGATCCTCTCGGCGGCCCGGTACTTCGAGTACCGGCTGCCCGAGACGTTCGCCGGCTACCCCGCTGCGGTCACCTCGGTGCCCGTATCCTTCCCGACCGCCTCGCGGCCACAGGCCTGGGCCGCCGCGACACCGATGCTGCTGCTCACGACACTGCTGGACCTCGAGCCGGGCGTCCGCGAGACGACCGTGGATGTCCCGGCGGGCATCGGCCGGGTCACGCTCCATAGATGAATCCGCAGCCCGAGCGCCAGGCCTAGCCTCCCCCGCAGCGCCGTCGGAGGCATCCAGACGTCCGCGAAGAAACGCGCTTTGGTGCAGGGGCTTTCAACTGGTGCTGCTAAGCTCAGTGAACCAATGGGGTGAGGCGCGCAGTCCTTTGAGACTTGATCGCCAGCCTTGGGGAGGCCCGTCGTGGCCGACCGAGCACCACGTGATCGCGCCGCCGGCTCCGCGAACGGCGCGACAGGAGCGGAGCGGCACCGGATCACTTCGGCGTCGGGAGCGGAGCGGCACCGGATTACTTCGGCGTCCTGCGTGGCCGCGGACGGCAGCACGCTCGCCGATCGCGATCAGACGCTGGCCGACGTCGATCAGACGTCCTCTGACAGCGACCAGACCGCGGCCGACAGCGACCAGACGAGCACCGATCGCGAACAGCTGGCCAGCGATCGCGATCAGGCGGCCAGCGATCGCGATCAGGCGGCCAGCGATCGCGACCTCCAGCACGGCGGCGACGCCGATGTGCACCGCCTGACCCGCCTGCTGCGCGATCGCAGCGCCGCGCAACGCGAGGTGATCTCCACCGTGCGCGTGGACGCGGCCGGCGCGCGAGACGCGGTCGCGCGCGCCCGCGATCTCGCCGCCCTGGCCCGCGATCAGTCTGCCGCGGAGCGCGATCTCGAGCTGGCCGCGCACGACGTCGGCCGCGGGCACGACGGACGCGCGGTCCGCCGCGCCTCCGCTGCCGCCGAGCGCGCCACAGCGGCGGAGGCTCGTGCCCGGGCAGCAGCGGACCGAGTGCTGGCCGCTCGCGACCGCGAACAGGCCGCGCGTGACCGCCTACAGGCACACGCCGACCGCGAGGCACTGCTGCGCGAGCTGGTCATCGCCGAGACGGACGCACTGACCGGTGCGCGTACGCGCGCGGCGGGTCTGGTCGATCTGGACAACGAGATCGATCGGGCCGGCAGGACGAGTGCGCGGCTCGCGGTGGCCTACGTTGACGTCGTCGCCCTGAAGCGCGTCAACGACGACCATGGTCACGCCGCTGGCGACGAGCTGCTTCAGCGAGTCGTGGACGCGATCCGCGGGCATCTACGCTCCTATGACGCGATCGTTCGCCTCGGCGGCGACGAGTTCCTCTGCGTGATGCCGGGTGCCACCGACGACGGTGTCCGCTACCGCTTCGCCGCCGTACAGGCCGCGCTCGCAGCCCACGCTGAGCCGTGCAGGATCAAGGTCGGCTTCGCGACTCTCACCTCCGCGGACACCGCCGCCGAGCTGATCGCGCGCGCCGACCACGAACTGCCGTCCAGTCCTCGCCGCTGACCCGTCTTCGCGCGGGGCCCCGGCGCCGGTAGGGCCGGCGTCCGGGCGCGCGAAACCTCCGTCTCGGCGAGCACGATCCGGACTGCTCGTGGGATACTTTAGGCGCAGCTGCGCCGAGTGCTACGGCGAGTCTGTGTATCGACTGCGAAGGAGGGCGGGCATGGCTCAATCGCGGATCCCGGACGCCGGCCGTTCCTCGGGGTCGGTCGGCCCGGGAGAGGCTGGCGCGGCCCGCGCGACGGCGAGCGGCAGCGAGGAACGCTTTCGCGCAGCGCTGGATGCGTTGCCGGATGCGTGCGCGATGCTCGGCGCGATTCGCGACGATGAGGGGCGCATCGTCGATTTCCGCTGCGAGTTCGTCAACGCCGCGTTCTGCAGCGCGGTGGGAATGAGCCGCGAGGAGCTGGAGGGTGGGCGCCTGCTGGAGCGGTTCCCGGCTCACCGCGAGTCGGGCCTGTTCGACGCGTATTGCGATGTTGTCGAGGCGGGGGAGCCGCTGTACCGCGAAGGCGTCATGTACCGCGATTCGGTGGGCGGCCACGAGATGCGGCTCCTGTTCGATCTCTGGGCGGTCAAGCTGGGTGACGGCTGCGCCGTGGCTGGGCGCAGCGTCAGCGAGCGTCTGCGTCACGAGGCCGAGCGCGAGCAGCTCCAGGCGCGCCTCATGCGCGTGTATGCGCTGGGGGTCGCGGCGAGCGCTGCGATCGTGCACGCCGGCAGCGCCGAGGAGCTCTCTCAGGGGATCTGCGAGGTGGCGGTGGGTACGGCCGGTTACGCGCTGGCCGTGGTCGGGCTCGTCGATCGGGAGAGGGGGCTGGTGACGCCGGTCGCGTCGAGTGGCGCCCGGTCCTACCTCGAGGGGCTGCAGATCTCGATCACCCCCGATCAGGCGACCTCGTGGGGGCCGACGGGCACGGCGCTGCGCGACGGTCAGGTCGTGATCTGTAACGACATCGCCGGCGATCCCCTGATGGATCCCTGGCGTGAACGCGCGCTCGCGTACGGCTTCGCGGCGTCGGCGGCATTCCCCTTACTGGGGGATGACGGCGTCGTGGGCGTGTTCTCGGTCTATGCCACTGCGGCGGGCTGGTTCAGCGACGAGGAGAGCGCTCTGCTCGAGCAGCTGGCGGCGGACATGTCGTTCGCGCTGCGCGCCAAGCGGCACGAGCTCGCGCTCGCGTCGACCGAACGCTTCCTGAAGGTCCTCACCGACAGCATGGCGGAGGGCATGTTCGCGCTCGATGACCGCGGCCGCGTGACCTACGTCAACCGGGCCGCCGAGCGGATGCTCGGTTGGAGTGAGGACGAGCTGGTCGGGCGCTCGCTGCACGACGCCGTCCACCACGAGCACGAGGACGGCGAGGAGTGCCCGCTGCTGCGAGTGGGCCACCAGCGAACGTCGATCTGGATCGAGGACGACGTGTTCGCCGGCAAGGCCGGCGAGACGCTGGCCGTCGCCTACAGCGCTTCCCCGATCCTCAATGGCGGCTCGCACGGATCGGTCGTCGTGTTCTCGGACATCAGCGAGCGCAAGGAGCAGGACCGCCGCCGCCAGCAGGAGCTCGAGGCGCTCAGCTGGGTCGGGCGTATTCGCGACGCGCTGGACGAGGACCGCCTCGTGATGTACGCCCAGCCGATCATCGACGTTCACACGCGCGAGGTCGTCAGCCAGGAGCTCCTGCTGCGCATGCTCGACCGCCAGGGCACGATTGTCGCCCCCGGCCGGTTTCTGCCGGCCGCCGAACGCTACGGTCTGATCGGCGAGGTCGACCTCTGGGTGGTCGAGCAGGCCGCGCGCTACGCCGCGCAGGGCTGGCCGGTGAGCTTCAACCTGTCCGGCGATTCGCTCGGGCACTCCGAGCTCGTCGCCCGGATCCTCGCGCTGCTCCAAGCGTCAGGCGCCGATCCCGCGCGCCTGGTCTGCGAGATCACCGAGACCGCCCTGGCCACCGAGCCCGCGATCGCCGAGGCGTCCGTGGGCCTGCTCGCCGCTCACGGGTGCGCGATCGCGCTGGATGACTTCGGCACCGGCTACGGCGGGTTCACCTACCTCAAGGGTGTGCCCGCGCAGTTCATCAAGATCGACGTCGACTTCGTGCGTCACCTCCCCGAGAGCGAGCAGAACCAGCATGTCGTCAAGGCGATCGTCAATCTCGCGCAAGGCTTCGAGAAGACGACCGTCGCCGAAGGCGTCGAGGACGAAGCCACGCTGCAGCTGCTCGCCCGGTACGGCGTCGACCGCGCGCAGGGCTATGCGATCGCGCGCCCGGCGCCGGCCGAGGAGGTCCTCGGTAACGGTCGCCGCTGCTGACGCGTCAGGCGGCGCGACGCCCGCGGCGCCCTACGGCGTTGACCTGCGTCACGCCGAGCTCGGGCACCGAGCTCGGGAGCGCGCGCAGGGCGGCGTCGACGATCTCGACGGCATGCTGCTCGTTCTGCGCGTACAGGAGCACGCGCGCGCCGTAGTCGTGGTGGTAGAGGCGCGCATGGACAAGGCGAGCTTCGAGCGCAGCGAGATCCGAGTCATTGAGCGACGTGCGCACGCTGCCGGTCGTGACGGTGACGACGAACTTCTGCATGGGCACATAGTGGCCATGGGGTCGGACGGCTCGCGTTGGACAGCGCCGGCCGCGTTTGCGGCGGATTCAGGTGCGCTCGGCCGTGATCCTGCCGGCCCAGCCGTTGGACGCGCCTGGATCGGGCCCGAGCCACAGCGGCTGGCGGAAGGGCACGTCCCGCGCCGGGCGCAGGACGAAGACCTCGAACGGCGCGTTGGTGAGCAGCCAGGCGACGTCCTCGGCGGCGAGACCGTCCCCGCGACGGTCGGCCGACGCGGCCACGACCATCCGCTCGAAGCGCTCGTGCTGCATGAGCATGCCGAGGGCGTGGCGCACGCTGCGCCCGCGCTCGATGCGCGAGTCGACCGCCACGCCGGCCCGCGCCGCCCGGTGCTCGATCGTCTCGAGCAGCGGCAGCGCCGCCTCGCACTCGGAGCGCAGCGGCACCTCCAGGGCGAGGTCGAGCGGCACGAGCGCCAGATAGACCGGCACGAGCGTCGCGTGCTCGGCGTGGGCCACGCGCAGCGCCGCGCTGAGCGCCGGATCCGACAGCGTCGAGCCCGTGAACGGGAAGGCGATCCGTCGCAGCGGCGAGCTGCGCGCGAGCGCCTGGCGCTCACGATGACGCGACCACGCGAACACCGCGCCACCGGCAAGCACGGCTCCGACGACGAAGGCGATCGCGGCGATCATGCCGGCGCCTCCTCGGCGGCGGCATCCTCGCGCAGCGTGCGATCGGCCACGATTCGCACATCGACCCCCGGCAGCCCGCGCAGCAGGCGGGTGGGGAGCGAGTCGCTCAGCCTCCGCCACCCGCGCCGCGGCCCCGGCGTGCCCATCAGGACATACGTGGTCCCGCGGTCGCGGGCGACGCGGATCGCCGCCTCGGCGACGTCGTCGCCCTCCTCGACGAGCAGGTGCGCGCCGAGCACCGAGGCGAGGCGGCGCATGGCCTCGAGCTGCTCGCGCTCATCCGCCGCCGGCGCGTCGCCGGACCGGCGCACGACGAGCAGGTCGAGCTCGGCGCCCAGGCGCTGGGCGGAGCGCCACGCGCGGCGCACGACGCGCTGCGAGCGCGGGGTCGGGGTGACCAGCGCGAGCAGTCGCTCACCGATCACCTGCGGCGCCGCCGACGTGAGGAGGCGATCGTCGCGGCGCGTGACCGGCTGCTCGCGCACGAGCCGCTTGACCTCGACGCCCTCGGCGACCTGGCGCAGTGACGTCTCGCGCAGGGCCGAGAGGTTCTCGATCTTGAAGAAGTTGTTGAGCGCCGCGGGGACACGGTCGCGCGGGTACACCTTGCCCGCCTGCAGGCGGGCAATGAGCGCCTCGGGGGTGAGGTCGACGAGCACGACCTCGTCGGCCTCGGACAGCACGGCGTCGGGGATCGTCTCGCGCACGCGCGTGCCGGTCAGCTGCGTGACCTGGTCGTTGAGGCTCTCGAGGTGCTGCACGTTGACGGTCGAGAACACGTCGATCCCGGCGCCGAGCACGTCCCGCACGTCCTCGTAGCGCTTCTCGTGCTCGATGCCGGGAGCGTTGGTGTGCGCGAGCTCGTCGATGAGGCACAGCTCGGGCTGGCGGACGAGGATCCCGGGGAGGTCCATCTCCTCCACGGTGGTGCCGCGGTACTCCACCCGTCGCCGCGGCACGAACTCGAGGTTCTCGGCGAGCGCCGCGGTGTCGATGCGCCCGTGCGTCTCGAGCAGCCCGATCACCACATCGCGGCCGGCCTCGGCCTCGGCCTGTCCCTCCTGGAGCATGCGATAGGTCTTCCCCACGCCGGCGGCCATCCCGATGAATACCTTCAGATGTCCGCGCTCGGCCGCCATCTCATCGGGCATTGTCGTGACCCGGCGAGCACGATGCTTAGGCGCCCAGAATGTTGTGCACCACGAGGTCGATCAGCTTGATGCCGATGAACGGCGCGATGATGCCGCCGAGCCCGTAGATGAGCAGGTTGCGGCGCAGCAGCGCGCTGGCGCCGATCGGGCGGTAGGCGACCCCCTTCAAGGCGATCGGGATCAGCGCGGGGATGACGAGCGCGTTGAAGATGATCGCCGAGAGGATCGCGGACTGCGGGGTACCGAGGTTCATGATGTTCAGCACGTGCAGGGGACCCTTCGGACTCCCGGCATAGGCCCAGGTGGTGACGAAGATCGCCGGCAGGATCGCGAAGTACTTGGCGACGTCGTTGGCGATCGAGAACGTGGTCAGGGCGCCGCGCGTGATCAGCAACTGCTTGCCGACCTCGACGATCTCGATGAGCTTCGTCGGGTTGGAGTCCAGGTCGACCATGTTGCCGGCCTCGCGGGCGGCCTGGGTGCCGGTGTTCATGGCCACGCCGACGTCGGCCTGCGCGAGCGCCGGGGCGTCGTTCGTGCCGTCTCCGGTCATCGCCACCATCCGACCACCGGACTGCTGCTCCTTGATGAGCTCGAGCTTGTTCTCCGGGGTGGCCTCGGCGAGGAAGTCGTCGACGCCGGACTCCTCGGCGATCTTGGCGGCCGTGAGGCGGTTGTCACCGGTGACCATGACGGTGCGGATCCCCATCGCGCGAAGGTGATCGAAGCGCTCTCGCATCCCTTCCTTGATGGTGTCCTTCAGATAGATGACACCGAGGATCTGGCTGTCGCGGCAGACCGCCAGGGGAGTACCACCCTCGCGGCCGATGCGGTCGAGCTGAGTCTGCAGCTCGGGTGGCGCCTGCCCGCCCTCACCGGCGGCGAAGGCGATGATCGCGTCACCGGCGCCCTTGCGCAGTTGGTGGCCGTCCATGTCGACGCCGCTCATGCGTGTCTGCGCGGTGAAGGGCACGAACTCGGCGTGGCTGGAGGCCATGTCGTGCTCGCGGATGCCGTACTTCTTGGCCAGCACGACGATCGAGCGGCCCTCGGGCGTCTCGTCGGCGAGCGAGGACAGCTGCGCGGCCTCGGCCAGGTCGGCCTCGCTCACCCCGGGCATCGGAATGAACTCGGAGGCCTGGCGATTGCCGAGCGTGATCGTGCCGGTCTTATCGAGCAGGAGCACGTCGACGTCGCCGGAGGCCTCGACGGCGCGGCCGGAGAGCGCGAGCACGTTGCGGCGCACGAGGCGATCCATCCCGGCGATGCCGATCGCCGAAAGCAGCGCGCCGATCGTCGTCGGGATGAGCGCGACGAGCAGCGCGATCAGCGTCGTCTCGGAGATGTTGGTGCCGGCGAACAGGCCGAAGGGACGCAGCGTCACGACGACGATCATGAAGATGAGGGTCAGGCCGGCGAGGAGGATGTTCAGCGCGATCTCGTTGGGCGTCTTGCGGCGCTCGGCGCCCTCGACGAGCGCGATCATGCGCTCGATGAAGGATTGCCCGGGCTCCTGGGTGATCTCGACCACGATCCGGTCGGAGGTCACGCGGGTGCCTCCGGTCACGGCGCTGCGATCTCCGCCGGACTCGCGGATGACCGGGGCGGACTCGCCGGTGATCGCCGACTCGTCGACCGTGGCGATGCCCTCGATGACCGTGCCGTCGCCCGGGATCAGCTCACCGGCGTCGACGACGACGATGTCGCCGCGCACGAGCTCGGAGGCCGGCTTGGTCGTGCCGTCCTGCATGACGGCCACGGCCTCCTTGCGCATGTTGCGCAGGGTGTCGGCCTGGGCGCGCCCGCGGCCCTCGGCGAAGGCCTCGGCGGTGTTCGCGAACACGACGGTCAGCCATAGCCAGATCGTGATCGTCAGCGTGTACCAGGCCGGCTCGTGACCGCCGCCGAGCGGGCTCCCGCCGAACGCCTGGATCAGCCAGCCGATCGTGGTTATGAGGGCCCCGATCTCGACCACGAACATCACCGGATTGCGGAGCTGCACGCGCGGGTCGAGCTTGACGAAGCTGTCGATGATCGCGCGGGTGACGATCTCGCGCTGGAAGAGCGACACCGACTTGCGCTCGCGCGTGGTGACCGTCGGCTGGGGCTGCGGCGGGGTGGCGGGTGCGACGGACATCAGTGCCCTCCCGTGAGGCGGTTGAGCGCGAGGTTGAGTTGCAGGACGTTGACGCCCGGCTCGCCGAGGAAGCCGAGGCTGCGCCCGGTCGTGTAGGTCGAGATGAGCGAGTTGACCTTGGCCAGCGACAGGCCGCGCACGGCGGCGATGCGGTAGGCCTGGATCTTCGCGTTGGCGACCGAGATGTCGGGGTCGAGCCCGGAGGCCGAGCTGTCGGCGGCGTCGACCGGCACCTGGGCGGCGCCGGTGACCGCCGGGTCATAGAGCCGCCCGCTCGGGGCCTTGTTCAGCCCGAGGTAGGTCTGGATGTTCCCCTGGAGCTCCGTGAGTGTCGCCTTGTTGTTCGGACCGAGGTTGGAGAACGTCGAGGCGGCGGCGTTGTACGGGGGGACGGTGGCCGACGGGCGACTCTGGAAGTAGCGCGGATCCGGGTTGGTCACCGGGTTGCCGTTCATCATCACGACCTTGCCGTTCTTGTAAACGAGGTCGCCGAAGTTCTGGCCGATGAGCGAGGAGCCGACGACCTTGCCGTTGACGGTGATCTGCGAGCCGTTGGCCGCCCCGGGGAACAGCACCTGGCTGATGCCGACGACGACCAGCGGATACACCAGCCCGAGGAAGATCGTGAAAACGACGATCGACACGACGGCGGCGCGAATGTCACGTGACAGGCTCATGTCAGTACAGGTGCGGCGTCAGGGCCTGCACGATCGGGCCGAGGAGCAGGGCCGGGAAGAACGTCAATGCGCCCACGAGGATGATCACGCCGAGCAGCAGCACGACGAAGGTCGGATTGTCGGTGCGCATCGTGCCGAGGCCGGAGGGGCTGACCCGCTTGCCCGCCAGGCTGCCGGCCACGGCGAGAGCGAACAGGATCGGCGCGTAGCGGGCGAAGAGCATCGTGAAGCCGCCGACGAGGTCGGCGAAGGTGATGCCGTGGGCGCCGAGGTTGCCCGCGTTGGGCTGGACGAAGCCGCTGTACCCGGCGAAGGCCGACCCGTTGTTGTTCGCCTGCGACAGGTACGCGTAAAAGCTCTCCGAGAAGCCCTGCGGTCCCGTCGCGGCGGCCGAGATCGACGCCCGCCCGGCCTTGCTGGCCACCGCCAGCGCCGTGGCCAGCAAGGCCGAAAGCGGGGTGATGAGGATGCCGAGCGACACGAGCTTGATCTCGCGCGCCTCGACCTTCTTACCGAGCAGCTCGGGGGTGCGGCCGACCATCAGGCCACCGATGAACACCGCGAGCAGGACGTACAGCAGCATCGAGTACAGCCCGGTGCCGACGCCGCCGAAGATCACCTCGCTCGCTGACAGGTTGGCCATCGGCACGGCGCCGCCAAGGCCGGTGTAGGACTCGATCGCGCTGTTGACCGCGCCGCACGATGTCACCGTGGTGACGACGTCGAACAGCGCCGAGCCGGCGATCCCGAAGCGCTGCTCCTTACCCTCGAGATTGCCACCGGTGGAGCCACTGACGGCGGCGGTGTGCAGCCCGGCGGCATGCTGGGCGGGCGAGCCGTGCGCCTCGGCGACGTAGGCGACGACGACGCCGGCGAAGAAGAGGATCCCCATCGTGGCGAAGATCGCCCAGCCCTGGCGCTTGCTGCCAACCATCTTCCCGTAGGTGAACACGAGGCCCACGGGGATCATCAGCGTGAGCAGCATCTCGACGAAATTCGTGAAGCCGTTCGGGTTCTCGAACGGATGCGCGGAGTTGACGTTGAAGAACCCGCCCCCGTTCGTCCCGAGCTCCTTGATCGCCTCCTGGCCGGCGACCGGGCCCTGCGCGATCGTCTGGCTCAGGCCGGTCGGACCGGTCACGTTGAGGTAGTGGGAGATGTTGGCCAGCACGCCCTGGGAGGCGAGGACGAGCGCGGCGATGAAGGCGATCGGCAGCAGCACGTACAGGACGGTGCGCACGAGGTCCTCGTAGAAGTTGCCCAGGCTCTTGCCGCCGCGCTGCACGATGCCGCGGATGAGCGCGACCGCCACCACGATGCCGACCGCCGCCGAGGCGAAGTTCTGCACGGTCAGGCCGATCATCTGGCTGAAGTACGTCAGCGTCGTCTCGCCGCCGTAGTACTGCCAGTTGGTGTTGGTCAGGAACGAGGAGACCGTGTTGAAGGTGACGTCCCAGGGCGCGGCGTAGAACTTCGTGCCGCCGTAGTTGTTCCACGGTTGGATCGACGCCGTGCGCAGGATGATGTAGAGCAGCAGCCAGCCGGCGAGCGAGAAGAGCAGGAGGCTGCGCGCGTAGTGCTTCCAGTCCTGGCCCTTGCGATCGCCGGCGCCGAACGCCTTGAGCGCGAGGGTCTCGACCGGCCCGAACACGCGGCTGAGCAGGACCCGCTCCCCCGTGTAGACCCGCGCCATGTACATGCCGAGCGGGTAGCCGATGGCCACCAGCACGACCATGTACGCGACGATCTCGAACCAGCCCGAGAACGTCATCGCCTAGAACTTCTCCCCGCGCAGCAGCGCGTACAGCAGGTAGCCACAGACGAGCAGCGAGACGACGAGGCCGAAGAAGTCGGCCGCGCTCATGTGCGCTACGAAGAAGCCGAGCGGGATCGAGAGGCTCATATCCGGTCGATCCCCTCGACGAGCGCCCAGAGGATCGCGAACATCAGGATCCCGAGGGCGATGGCGAGAACGTCATGGAGCATGGACGGCATTCTGGGAGGTCGTCCGTGACGTCTTCATGACGATCGCCCCGAGCGGCATAACGATTGTGTGACGGCCCGCGGATCGCTCCGTAGACTCCCCGGATGGCGGCGTTCGCGACCGCCTTCCGATCGCATGAGCTACCGAGAGCACCCGCCGCATGCCACCCTCGCGCCGTGGCTCCAGTGCACGTGGCAGCGCCGCGCGGAGCCGGGGCCGCCCGCGCGCGTCCTGCCCGACGGCTGCATCGACGTCGTCTGGATCGAGGGGCGCGGCACGCGCGTCGTCGGCCCGAACACGACGGCCTTCCTCGCGGCGCTTCCCACGGGCACGCGGGTCGTCGGCGCCCGGCTGCGGCCCGGCGCGGCGCCGGCGCTGCTCGGCGTGCACGCCCAGGCGCTGCGCGACGCGTCGGTTGGCCTCGCCGAGGTGTGGGGGGATGAGGGCGCGAGGCTGGCGGGCGCTCTCGAGGAGCATCCCGATCCGGTGGCGGTGCTGCGCGCGGCGCTCCAGGCGCGCCGGGCTCGCGCCCAGGCCCCGGATCCCCTTGTTCGCGAGGCCGTCCGGCGTCTCGCACGTCCTGGCGCGGACGTCGCGTCGCTTGCCGGCGAGCTCTACGTGAGCGAGCGCCAGCTGCGCCGGCGGGTGTCGACGGCCGTGGGCTACGGCCCGAAGCGGCTGGCGCGCGTCCTGCGCCTCGGCCGCGCGCTGGCGGCGGCGCGAGCCGGCGAGGAGCTCGCGTGGGCGGCGATCGCGGCCGGATACACCGACCAGGCCCACTTCGCGCACGAGTGTCGCGCGCTGGCGCGGGTACCGGCGTCGGAGCTGATCGGCGCGTAGCGCGGCCGTTCGGTGGACGTCCGTTTTCGACAAGACGCGCTCTGGCGCATGCGCGACGATGGCGGCTATGAGTGAGATGAAGCTGCAGCTGGGATGGGTCATCGCCTACGTCGAGGACCCGGTGGCCGCGAGCGCGTTCTATCAGCGCACCTTCGGGCTGCAAGGCGAATTCGCCGCCCCGGACGGTTCGTACGCGCAGCTCGACACCGGACCGACCAAGCTCGCGTTCGCCTCGTACGCGCTCGGCGAGTCGAGCTTCGCGGGAGGCGTACGACCCGCCGGCACCGCGGGGCCGCCGCCGAACGTCGAGATCACGCTCGTCCACGAGGACGTCGATGCCGCGTACGCGCGGGCGCTCGAGGCCGGCTGCGAGTCGCTCGCGGAGCCGCAGGACAAGCCCCACGGCCAGCGCGTCGCGTTCGTGCGCGATCCGTTCGGGGGACTCGTGGAGCTCGGCACGCCGATGTAGGGCGCCCGGGGCTCGTCAGCGGCGTCGGGGCGCGGGATCGGCCCCTCGAGCACACGGCCGAGCCTCACACCGCGAACCGGTACCCCACCCCGGGATCGGTGACGATCAGCCGACGCCGCAGGGTCCCCCCCTCCCCCTCCGGCTCGACCTTCGCCCGCAACCGGGCGATGTGCGTGCGCAGTGGCTGGATGTCGTCGACGTACTCGGGCCCCCAGACCTCGATGAGCAGCTGGCGATGGGTCATCAGCCGCCCGCGATTGCGCACGAGCGCGCGCAGCAGATCGAACTCGATCGGCGTGAGGTGCACGCTCTCCCCGTCGCGCCGGACCGAGTGCGCGGCGAGGTCGACCTCGAGCCCGTCGGCGCGCACAACGGGCTCCTCGCCCTCGGGTGCGGCCCGGCGCAGCGCCGCCTGCAGGCGGGCGACGAGCTCGCGCGAGCCGAACGGCTTCGTCACGTAATCGTCGGCCCCGGCCTCCAGGGCGCGCACCTTGGCGTCCTCGTCGCCCATCGCCGAGAGCACGAGGATCGGCATCTGGCTCCACTCGCGCAGGCGGCGCGTCACCTCGATGCCGTCGCTGTCGGGCAGCACGAGGTCGATGATCGCGGCCTCGGGTGGGCGCACGGCGGCGCGGTCGAGCGCCTCGCCCGCCGTCTCGGCCGGCACGACCTCGAAGCCGGCCTCGCGCAGGATCACCTTCAGCGCACGCAGGATCTGCGGCTCGTCGTCGCACACGAGCACGCGCGGCGCCTTGGCCTCCCCGTTCGCGGTCGGCGAGCTCACGCGGCGTGGTCGGGCGTCGCGGCCGGATCGTCGGCGGGGTCCGCGACCGCCAGCGGCGACCCGTCGGGCGAGCCCGGGATCGGCGTCGCCTCGATCGGCAGCTCGAAGATGAACGTCGCGCCCTGCCCCGGGAGCGACTCGACGTGCAGGCGCCCGGCGTTGGCCTGCACGAAGCCGCGCGCGATCGCCAGGCCAAGGCCCGATCCGCGCCGTCCGCCCTTCGCGGTTCCGGCCCGATAGAACGGCTCGAACACCCGCTCGAGTTGCGCCGGCGGGATCCCGGGGCCGCGATCGACGATCCGCACGATCACCCGTCCGCGTACCGCTCGCGCACGCACCGAGACCGGGTGACCGCCGCTGTGGCGGCGCGCGTTCTCGAGCACGTTCACGAACGCGCGCTCGAGCTGGGCCGGATCGGCGATCACGAGCGGCAGGTCACGGTCGACCGACAGCGTGAACTCGTCCCCGCGCGCACTCAGTTCGTCGAGGGCCGTGCGCAGGATGTCGTCGACCGAGACCCAATCGCGACGCGGCGGGGCGGCGCCGGCCTCCAGGCGCGAGAGATCGAGCAGGTTGTCGACGAGCCGTCCCAGGCGTCTCGTCTCCTCCTGGATGACGGCGGCGAGCTCGTCCCGCTCCTCGGCGGTGAGCGTCGGCGACGCGATCGCCTCCCCCGCGGCGGCGATCGCCGTCAGCGGCGAGCGCAGGTCGTGCGACACCGCCCGCAGCAGCGCCGTCTTGACGACGTCGGCCCGGCGCAGCGCGGCGGTCTCGACGACCTCGCCCTGCAGCGACTCGCGGTCGAGCGCCGCGCTCAACAGCGCCTCGAGCGCCGGCACGACGCGTTCCTGCAGCCGGGCCAGGCCGGCGTCGGGCGTGTCGGCAGGGACGACGAGCGTCCCCAGCCGCCTCGTCCCCTCCCGCAACGGGAACGCCACGTGTCGGTCGCTGGAGTCCACCGCGTCGAGCTCGATCGCCGCGGAGGGAAGGTCGAGCGCCGCCGACAGCCGGGCCGAGGCGATCGGCAGTGCGGCGCGCAGATCGTTACCGCGCAGCAGGGTGCGCGCCATCTCGGCCGCGAGATCGGCCTCGCGGCGCCGCTCGGTGGCCTCGCGCGCGCGAGTACGGGTGACGTCGGCGACCGAGCTGGCGAGGACGGCCGCCACCAGGAAGGCGCTCAGCGCCACCCAGTTGCTGCTGTCGGCGATCGTGAACTGGCCGGTTGGCGGGAGATGGAAGAAGTTGAACGCCCCGGCGCTGATGAAGCCGGTGAACACACCGAGCCCGACTCCCCAGGTCGCCGAGACGATCAGAACCGCGAGCAGATAGATGATCCCGAGCGAGACGACGGGAGCGACCCGCTTGAGCGGGAAGATGATGAGCGTGCAGATCGCCACGGCGACGATCGAGACGATCACCCCGGTGCGCCGCGAGGGCGGCTCGGGGGCGATCACGTATCCGAGCAGGCGCTGCATTGCCTTGAGCGTAGTCGGCGCCGCCGGGCGCCGCCCGCGCGCTACTGCTCGAAGCCCTCGACCGTCTTCTCGTCCCGCAGCTCGACGAAGTTCGGGTCAAGGCCGAACTCCTCACGCGCCCGCCGCTGGCGCAGGAGGTCCCAGTAGCGGTCGAGCTCGACCCGCACGCTGTCGAGCCGCTCGCGATCGTGATCGCTCAACCCGCCCTCGCCGCCCTCGCCGGCCTCGAGCAGGCGGTGCTCCTCGGCGACGAGCTCCTCGATGTGGTTCTGCACGCCCGCGTCGTCCATGGCCGGGAGGATACGCGTCTACCATCCCGCGCGTGCGCAGCCTCGGCTCATTCGCGGCGCGCGGTGTCGCGTCGTCGCTGACGCTGCTCGCGCTCGCCGCCCTCGCCCCGGACGCGCGAGCGCTCACCACCCCCGCCCCCGCCCCGGCCCCGACGCTCACGGCCTCGCTGTCGGCGACTGCGGTCAGCTACGGCGCGAGCGTGTCGCTCACCGGTCGGCTCACAGAATCGGGAGAAGGGGTGCCGGGCGCGCACCTGCAACTGCAAGCCGACTCCTATCCGTTCCGTGGGTACGCGACGATCGCGACGAGCACGAGCGGTGCGGACGGCACCTACGCCTTCAGCGGGGTACGGCCGAATCGCAACACGCAGCTGCGGGTCGTGGCCGGCGGCCCGGCGACCGCCCAGAGTCCGTCTCGCTACCTCCGCGTCGACCCGGCAGGGCGCGTCGCCGCCCGCAGCATCGCGCTGGGCGAGGTCGCGCTCACGCTCGCCGTCGGCCACACCGCCTACGGGGACGCCGAGCCGGTGAGCGCGTACTGGTCGCTCGCACCGCGGGGGAGCGAGGACTTCCGCCTCGAGGCGGTCACCCAGACGGGTGAGTCCGCGCACCTGACCACGGCGTCGGCCACCGTCGACCCACCGGCCGCCGCGTTCACCTACCGCGTCTGCTTCGTGCCGACGTGGCGCCACGCGATGGGCGCGAGCGCGTCCTACTCGCGCTGCGTCACCGACAGCGGCCTCGTCCTGCAGGGCGACGGCCGGGGCACGCCCGCGGCGCCGTTCCCGAGCAGCGGCGCGGTCGCCGCGGCCGGGCGCTTTCTCGACGGGCGGGCCGGCGCCACCGCCTACGCGGTCGTCGACGACACCGGTCGCCTCGCCGGGGAGCGCGTGCACGAGCGCTTCGAGACGGCGAGCATCGTGAAGGTGATGATGCTCGTGAGCTATCTGCAGATGCTCGCCGCCGAGCACCGCGGCGTCGACGCCGCCGCCAACGCGATCCTCTACCCGATGATCCACATCTCCGACAATGACGCGGCATCGGCGGTGTTCGCCGCGATCGGTGGATATCCGGCGCTCGAACGGATCGCCGCGCAGTCGCAGATGACCGACTTCGTGCCCGGGGTCGGGTGGTGGGCGTACACGCAGACCTCCGCCGCCGACCAGGCGCGCTTCTTCTTCGAGCTCGACGGCCTCATCCCGGTGCGGTTCGACGCGTACGCCCGCGGCCTGTTGTCGGGCATCGAGCCCTCCCAGAGCTGGGGTGTGCCGCCGGTCGCGCGGCCGCGCTACGTGGTGTTCTTCAAGACCGGCGCGCTGCCGTCACAGGGTCTGTTCAACGAGGCGGCCCTCCTGGAGCGACCCGGGGTTCGCCTCGCGCTGTGCGTCCTGAGTGACGGCGATCCGTCGATGGACTACGGCGAGGCGACGATCGCCGGGGTGGGCTCGACGCTGCTGTCGGACTGACCCCGCCGCACGCCGGTCAACCGTCTAGGGTCCGGCCCACATGGAGCACGAGTTCGCGGGTCCTCGCTACACGGTCGGAGTCGAGGAAGAGCTGATGATCGTCGACCGGTCCTCACTCGACCTCGTCAACGCGATCGACGCGATGCTCACCGACCCGCCGCCGGGCGACATCCACCCCGAACTGCTCCAGTCGGTGCTCGAGATCGCCACCCCCGTGTGCGCGAGCGTGCCCGAGGCGGCCGCGGAGCTGCGGGGGCTGCGCGAGCGGATGCGCGACCACGCGGCCACCCACGGGTTGGCGATCGGCTCCGCCGGCACGCACCCGTTCGGGCGCTGGGAGGAGCAGCGGATCGTGCGCGATGACCGCTACCGCGAGCTCGTCACCTCGCTCGGGTATGTCGCGCGCCAGGAGCTCGTGTTCGGCCTGCACGTCCACGTCGGGGTCGCCGGTCCCGACGAGGCGATCTCGGTGGCGAACGGGATGCGCGCGCACGTGCCGCTGCTGCTCGCCCTGTCGGCCAACTCGCCGTTCTGGCGCGGTGAGCTGACCGGCCTGGCCTCGACCCGGGTGCCGATCTTCCGCTCCTTCCCGCGGGTCGGGATCCCGCCCTACTTCGCTGGCTGGCGCGATTATGAGCGGCGCATCGAGTTCATGGTGCACAGCGGACTGATCGCCGACTACACCTACCTCTGGTACGACGTGCGCCCGCACCCGCGTCTGGGGACGGTCGAGATCCGCGCCATGGACGCGCAGACGCGCGTCGAGCACACGATCGCGATCGCCGCGCTGATCCAATGCCTCGTCAAGGATCTCGTGCAGGACTTCGAGGCGGGGCGCGTGCCGGTCGAGCACTCGTGGGAGATCCTCGACGAGAACAAGTGGCTCGCCGCCCGCCACGGACTGGACGCCGAGCTCGTCGCCCTTCCCGGCGGCGAGCGCGCGCCGGTGCGCCGCACGGCGGCCGCGCTCCTCGAGCGGCTCGCCGGCCATGCCGACGAGCTCGGCTGCGCGTCGGAGCTGCAGACGATCGGTGAGTTGCTCGAGAAGGGCAACGGCGCCAAGCGCCAGGCGCTCGTGTACGAGGCCAACCACGATCTGCAGGAGCTCATGGGCGAGATCGTCGCAGCCACGGCATGATGCGTTTCGCGACGCCGCAACTCCGTCATCGTTGCCAGGGTTGTTGGTAGCGTGGCGAACGTCGGCGAGCCAAAGGGGAGCACATGGGCAGCGGTCTGACCAGGCGTGAGATGTTGCAGGCGGCGGCGATCGCCGGCGCGGGCGCCGGACTGGCCGGGCTGGCCGCCGATCCCCTCCTCTCCCCCGTGCTCGCGGCCGCTCCGCGCCGCGGAACGCTGAAGGACATCGAGCACGTCGTGGTGCTCATCCAGGAGAACCGCTCCTTCGATCACTACTTCGGGACCTTCCCGGGCGCGCGCGGGTTCGCCGACGCCAAGCCGTCGGTGCTCGCCCAGCCGGGCTACCCGGCGCCCGGCTTCGACGGCAAGCTGCTGCCGTTCCACCTCAGCACGAGCGGGCAGCCGCAGTGCTTCCCCGACATCACGCACGACTGGGGTCCGCAGCACGAGAGCTGGAACGGGGGCGCGATGAACGGCTTCGTGCGCGCGCACCTGGCCGTCGACGGTCCGAGCGCCGGACCGGCGACGATGGGTTACTACGAGCAGCAGGACATCCCGTTCTACCGGGCGCTCGCCGAGGCCTACACGCTCTGCGACGGCTACTACTGCTCGGTCATCGGCCCGACCTATCCCAATCGCCTGATGTCGATCTCGGCCACCGTCGACCCGGCGGGACAGGCGGGCGGGCCGCTGTTGCACACGCCCACCACCGACCTGAGCACCTACATCGGGCGATTCACGTGGACGACGATGTACGAGCAGCTGCAGGCGCGCGGCATCACCTGGAAGGTCTATAACGGCACCGGCGGCGGCTCCCTCGACAACATGCTCGAGCTGTTCAAGCAGTTCCAGGGCAACCCGACGCTGAACGGCCTCGGCCTGAAGCCGACGTATCCGGCCGACTTCGTCGCCGATCTCGGCAGCGGCTCGCTCCCGCAGGTGTCGTGGCTGCTGCTCGGACTGGAGCAGACCGAGCACCCGGGCTACTCCTCCGCCAAGATCGGCGAGTTCGCCACGCGCCAGGTGCTCGAGTCGATCTGGTCCGAGCCGGAGATCTGGGCGAAGACGGCGGTCTTCATCACCTGGGATGAGAACGGCGGCTTCTTCGATCACGTCGCGCCGCCGACGCCTCCGCCGGGGACCGCGGGTGAGTACGTGACCGTCAGTCCCCTCCCCGCCGACGCCGCCGGCGTCGCCGGGCCGATCGGCCTCGGCTTTCGCGTGCCGATGATCGTCGTCTCACCGTTCAGCCGCGGCGGCTTCATCTCGTCCCTGCCGTTCGACCACACCTCGATCCTGCGCTTCCTGGAGACGCGCTTCGGAGCCGAGGTGCCGAACCTGAGCGCCTGGCGGCGCCAGCACACCGGCGACTTGACCGGTGCCTTCAACTTCGCCGCCGCCCCGAAGGCCGGCCTGCCGCGCCTGCCGGCGGTCAACGTGACGACGACCCAGATCGGCAACGGGGGCTGCACCACGACCCCGCCCTCCCCGGTCACCGTCCCGGCCAACGTCGCGCCCAAGCAGGTCAGGCGCAAGCCGCGGCGACCGAGCGGGCTCAAGTAGGTCGTCCGCCCGCCGTGCACAGCCCGTCGCACGGCGCCGCCGGGTGCGGTCTATAATCGCCCGCTCGTGCGGATGTAGCTCAGTTGGCTAGAGCGTCTGCT
>CAVQBJ010000003.1:0-184130 GCA_963710725.1 uncultured Solirubrobacterales bacterium
CGGAGCTCTACCAGCTGAGCTACGCCCACCAAGCGAAACCGCAGTCTAGCGGCGCGCTCCCGGCCGGCACCCTTCAGGCCCGACTCAGCTCGCCGCCGCCCGTCGCTCCCGCCCGAGCAGCACCTGGGCCACCGCGTCAGGGCGCCCGACCTGCGGGCAATGCCCACAGCCGTCGATCGTCGTGAGCCGCGCGGGACCGGCCGGCGAGCGATCAGACGCCGGTCGCGTCCGACGCGGGAGCGAGCTCGCGCCGGCCGAGCTCGGTTGCCGCGAGGAACACGCTCGAGCCACTGTCGTCGGCCCACGTCGTGAGCGCGAGCAGCAACGCCTCGATGTCGCGCCCGGGGACGACGTTCTCGGCGGCCGTGGCGCGGGTGCCGCGGCACAGGTCGGCGTAGCCGCCGAGCAGCAGCGCCCGCACCGCGCCCTCGGCGGCGACGAGGCGATCGCTGGCCCGCCACCCCGGATGCCATGTGCTCGCAAGCACCCACGCCTGGTGAGCGCTGACGAGGCCGGCGGCGCACATCGCCAGCAGCTCGCGTGCGAGGTCGTCGAGCGCGGGCGCCGCGGCCGGTGCCGGCGCCAGCATCTCCTGTGTCACGTCGCGGCCAGTGCGGTGCGCCACCGCCCAACCGCGACCAAGCGCCAGATCGGCCGTAGTCAGCTCGGGTCCCTCGAGAATCGTCAGCGTCGTCTGCTCGGGTACCCACTTCTGCTCGGCGACCTCGATCGTCTGGTTACGCCGCCAGGGCGCGAGGATCGTGCCCCGCAACTGAGCCTCGGTGAGGTTGAACGCGTGCGTGTTGTGCGGAAAGCGGCGCAGCTCGACGTGATACATGGGCCCTCAGGCTAGGGGGTCCGGCGCCCGTTGTCCTCGCCCCGTCGCTCAGGCCGGTACAGCGAGGCGACCGCGGATGAGGTCCGACGCCCGCTCGGCGATCATGATCGCGGGGGCGTTCGTGTTTCCGCCCGGGATGATCGGCATCACCGAGGCGTCGACGACGCGCAGCGCCTCGACGCCGCGGACTTGCAGCGCCGGGTCGACGACGGCGCCGTGGTCGGTGCCGATCCGGCACGTGCCGACCGGGTGGTAGAGCAGCTCGACGCGCCGGCGCGCATCGGCCTCGAGCTCGGCGTCGTCCTGCACGCCGCCGCCGGGGAACAGCTCGACGCCGCGGGCTGAGGCGAGCGGCTCGCATTCGACGATCTCGCGCGCCCGGCGCACCCCCGCCACGAGCGCGGCGACATCCTCGGGCTCGGACAGCGTGTTGGTGAGGATCCGCGGCTTGTCGTCGGGGTCGGCCGAGCGCAGGCGGATTGTGCCGCGGCTGCGCGGCGAGATGAGGACCGGCCCGAACGTGAAGGCGTGCCCGTCGTACTCGCTCGCGCCGTGATCGACGAAGTACGCCGGGGCGAAGTGGAACTGCAGGTCGGCCGCTGGCAGGCCGGGCCGGCTGCGCACGAACGCGAACGCCTCGGCGACGCTCGAGGTGAGCGGCCCGGTACGGCGCAGCGCCCACTCGGCCAGGCCCTTCGCGCTGCGCGCCCCGTAGAGCGACTCCGGGACCGTCGACTCCCACACCGCGACGACGAACGGGTGATCCTGGAGGTTCTCGCCCACGCCGGGGAGGTCGGCCTCGACGGCGATGCCGTGCTCGCGCAGGTGCTCGGCCGGTCCGATCCCGGAGCACAGCAACAGCTGCGTCGTGCCGATCGTCCCGGCGGCGAGGATCACCTCGCGCTCGGCACGCACCGTGCGGCCGTCATCGAGCAGGACCGCCGTCGCGCGCCCGTCGCGAAGATGCACCCGCCTCGCGCGCGCGCCGGTGAGCACCTGGAGGTTGGGCCTCGACATCGCCGGACGCAGGTAGGCGTCGGCGGCGCTCCAGCGGCGCCCGTTGCGCTGCGTGACCTGGACCATCGCCGCGCCGTCCTGCTCGGGACCGTTGTAGTCATCGATGCGCGGGATCCCGGCGGCCTCGGCAGCGGCGAGGAAGCGCGCCGTGAGCCGCCGCGGCGAGCGCTCGTCCTCCACGCGTAACGGACCGCCGACGGCGTGGTGCTCGGAGGCGCCGCGAGCGTTGTCCTCGGCGCGCAGGAAGTATGGACGCACGCCCTCCCATCCCCAGCCCGCGGCGCCCTGCGCCTCCCACAGGTCGTAGTCGAGCGGTCGGCCGCGCACATAGAGCATCGCGTTCATCGAGCTCGAGCCGCCGAGGCCCTTTCCGCGCGGTATGTACAGGCTGCGATCGTCGCAATGGGGTTCGGGCTCGGTCTGGTAGTCCCAGTCGAGCGCGGTGTGGAACTGTCTGGCAAACGCGGCCGGGATCGAGATGCTGGGATGGCGACCGCTGCCGCCCGCCTCGAGCACGATCACGCTCGTCGCCGGATCCTCCGAGAGGCGGGCGCCGAGCACGCAGCCCGCCGAGCCGGCCCCGACGATCACATAGTCGGCCACGGTCGCCATCGCCCTATCCTCTCCGATGCGCCGGCGGCTCGGGCCGTCGCCTACGGGCAGAGCGGGCTGGCGTTGTGACCGGTGCCGAGCTGCACCTGCATCAGCAGCTCCAATCCGGCGTGGGCGCCACCCCTCAGGCGGTCGCCGTTATTGGTGTGGCCGCCGCTCGTGAACGAGTCGGTCGACGCCCCCGGGACTTGCGCGAACACCTCGTAGCCGACCCCGCCCGGGAAGCCCGAGGGCCGGAGCCCGCCCTCGTCGTTGAGGTCCACATAGTCGCCACGGCTCGCGCACATGTTCACGGGGTGAAAAGTGCTCACCGTCGAGCCGTTCACCGAGCCCCCGCAGACCGGGAGGTTGAACGGACCGCTCGTCACCTTGACGGTGGCCGTCGAGCCCGCGCCCGGAGTGAGCACCTGGAAGTGGATCTGCGTCAGTGGCGACTGGCCGCGAGAGCCTCGCTCGGCGCAACCGCCCACGCGAACCGCCAGCACCTGTCCGGAGCCGGGCGCGGCGACCTGACCGCCCCCGCTCACCGCCGTCGACCAGAAGGCGGTGTCGACCGGATGGGCGATGGCGACGGTTGCCGGCGCGCCGAGGCTGCTGCCGAAGGTCAGGAGCGCGGCCTGCGAGACGGCGGGCGGTGCACACGCCGCGCCGGCGAGCACTCCGATGGCACACATGACACGACGACCAGGGGCTTCGAACACGGACGACTCCTCCTCCTCGGGGTCATCCAGCGTAGCGACCGGGCCCCTCGCTCCCGGCGGCCTACACTCGCGACCAGGGCCAGCCGACCACCGCGAGCAAGGAGCGTCGATGCCGAAGCCGATCTACACCGCCGAAGCCCACGTCGAAGGCGGCCGCGCCCACGGCCACGGAGCGACGAGCGACGGGGCGCTCGAGGTCGACCTGCGCCTGCCGGTCGAGATGGGCGGCCAGGGCGGCGGAACCAACCCCGAGGAGCTGTTCGCCGTCGGCTACGCCGCCTGCTTCGAGGGCGCGCTCGGTGCGGCGGCGCGCCGGCAGAAGCTCGAGCTCGACGACGCGGCGATCGACGCAAAGGTCTCGCTGCTGCCAACCGAGGAACGGGGCTTTCGCCTGGCGGTCGAGCTCGACGTCACGCTCCCATCCGTGACCGACGCCGATCAGGCCGTCGAGCTCGTGCGCGCGGCGCACGCGATCTGCCCGTACTCAAACGCGACCCGCGGCAACATCGAGGTCGCCCTCACCGCGAACGGCGAGACCGTGCCGTAGCGGGAGCGTGTCGGGCGTCGCGCGACGCCGCGCGCCGTGAGGGAGCCGGCCGGGCCGCAAGGCCCTCGGCCGACGCGCGTTCGGGGCGGGGCGGCTGCCACTGGGGCATACCGAGCGCGATGAGCCGCAGTTGGTTCTCGGCCGTGCGCACGACCTCGGCCTCCGCGCGCGGGTCGTCCTCGCCGGCGTCGAGCAGCGCCTCGGCGGTCGACACCATCGTGTTGACCATCAGCGCGGCGATCATCTGCAGGTCATCCGAGTTCCATTCGCGCAACACGGGGAAGCGCGAGAGATCGGTCGCCAGCTCACTCGAGAAGAGGCGGATCTCGCTGCGGATGGCGCGGCGCAGAGCCGGCACCCCGCTCGAGCGCTCGCGCGCGATGAAGCGGAAGTGCAGCCGGTGCTCGTGCACGGACTGGGCGAGGATGCCGACCGAGCCGCGGATGATCCCGGTGTAATCGGCGCCGTCCTCGCGCGCCCCCCGTAGCATCTCGCGCAGGCTGCGAAACGACTCGTCGACGAGCGCGAACCCGAGCTCGTCGAGGTCTTGGAAGTGGCGGTAGAACCCGGTCGGAACGATCCCGGCCTCGCGTGAGACCTCACGCAGGCTCAGGCTCGAGAAGCCGCGTTCGTCGACGAGGCGCAGGGCCGCATCCATGAGCGCCTGACGGGTGCGTTGCTTGCGCTCCGCCCGACTCTCAAGTGTCTGAGGGGAGTGCCGATGTCTGCGAGTACGAGCGTTCACGGGGTGTTTGTGACTCATGTCACACAGCGGTTGCCGGTACCGCGTTGACACGGCTCGGGCTGGTCGCTACCTTCAGTGTACAGATGTTCACTCAGTTGTGGAGAACTACGCATGGCCGGTCGGCCAGCCCAGCGGCGGAGCCGAGGGGCATCCCCTCGCCGCGCTCGCTCGTGCGCTCGGTCGCGAGGTCGAGCCTGCTGGGAGCGCTGACCGCGCCGCACGGCGTCGATCGCTACCTCGAGATCGTCCGCCCGAGCCTGTCGCTCGCCGACCTGCGCGCCGAGATCGTCCACGTCCGCCGCCAGACGACGGACAGCGTCACCCTGCGCCTGCGCCCCAACGCGCCGTGGCAGGGCTTCGCCGCCGGCCAGTTCGTCGGCGTCACTGTCGAGGTGGACGGCGTTCGGCGGACCCGCTGCTACTCGCCCGCAAGCTCGGCCCACGCTGACGATCGCCATCTGGAGCTGACGCTGCGCGCCCACCCCCACGGTCTCGTCTCCCGCCACCTGCGCGAGGTGACCCGGCCCGGCCTCGTCGTCGACCTCGCGCCGGCCGACGGCCACTTCGTCCTCCCGCGCGTGCGCCCGGATCGCCTGCTGCTGGTCAGCGGCGGCAGCGGCATCACGCCGGTGCTGTCGATGCTGCGCACCCTGTGCGACGAGGGCCACGCCGACCCCGTCACGTTCCTGCACTACGCGCGCAGCGAGCGCAGCGTCACCTATCGCTCGGAGCTCGCGGCGATCGTCGCGCGACACCCCAACGTGCGAGTGGTACACGTGTACACTCGCGAGCGCCCCTCCGGCCGCGCTCGGGGCCACCTCACCCGGGCCCGACTGCAGGCACTCGCGCCCGGCTTCCTTGGCGCGCCGGCGTACGTCTGCGGTCCTCCGGCCCTCATCGAGGGGGTCCGCGAGCTGTGGGCGGCGGTCGGCGCCGAGGATCGCGTCCACAGCGAAAGCTTCCTGCCGGTGCGCATCGCCCCGCCGGCCGACGGCGTGTCGGGCACCGTGCGCTTCCGTTCAAGCGCGCTCGAGACGGCCAACTCCGGGGCCACCCTGCTCGAGCAGGCCGAGTCCGCGGGCCTGCGCCCGCGCCACGGCTGCCGCATGGGCATCTGCCACACCTGCACGTGCCGCAAGCTCGCGGGCCAAGTGCGCAATGTGCACACCGGCGAGCTCTCCTCCGTCGAGGAGGAGGACATCCAGATCTGCTCGTCGGTACCCGCCGGCGACGTCGAGCTCGACCTCTAGATCACCGAGGAGACGTCAATGATCAACGCCGCCCCCCACATGTCCCCAGAGCAGATCGAGGCCTTCGGCGAGGAGCTCGACGCGTTGCGCCAACGGCTGCTCGATGATCTCGGTGAGCGCGACGTCAGCTACATGCGCAACGTCATCCGCGCCCAGCGCGCGCTCGAGGTGGCCGGCCGCGGCCTGCTGTTCCTGTCGATCCTGCCGCCGGCCTGGCTTGGCGGCGTGGGCGCGCTCTCGCTGTCGAAGATCCTCGACAACATGGAGATCGGCCACAACCTCATGCACGGGCAGTACGACTGGACAGGCGACCCGACGCTGTCGGGCCACGGGTTCGAGTGGGACACCGCGTGCCCGGGCGAGCAGTGGCGCCACTCGCACAACTACATGCACCACACGTTCACGAACATCGTGGGCAAGGACCGCGACATCGGCTACGGCATGCTGCGGATGTCCGAGGACCAGAAGTGGGATCCGTACTACCTCGGCAACCCGCTCTACGCGCTTCTGCTCGCGATGTTCTTCCAGTACGGCGTGGCGTTCCACGACCTCGAGCTCGAGCGCGTGCGTACCGGCGGCTATGACTGGCGCGAAAAGCGCGAGATGGCAGGGCAGATCTGGCGCAAGCTCCGCCAGCAGACGCTCAAGGACTACGTGCTCTTCCCGCTGCTCGCCGGGCCCCAGGCCCCGCTCGTGTTCGCCGGCGACGCGACGGCCAACCTCGTGCGCAACGTGTGGGCGTTCATGATCATCTTTTGCGGGCACTTCCCCGATGGCACTGACGAGTTCAGCGTCGAGGAGGCCGAGAACGAGACGCGCGGCGGCTGGTACCTCCGCCAGATGCTCGGCTCCTCCAACCTCACGGGCAGCAAGCTCTTCCACATCCTCTCGGGCAACCTGAGCCACCAGATCGAGCATCACCTGTTCCCCGACATCCCGGCGCACCGCTACGCCGAGGTCTCGATCGAGGTGCGTGAGATCTGCGAGCGCTACGGCCTCGCCTACCACACCGGGCCGCTGCCCAAGCAGTTCGGCTCGGTCGTGCGCAAGATCTGGCGCCTGGCGCTGCCGGGCGGCCCGGACAAGCCGGCGCAGGGCGCCCCGACGACCGCGCCCACGACCGCCAAGCGCGCGCCGGCGAGGCGCGCTGCCGCCAAGTCCCCGACCGCCAAGCGCGCGGCGACGACGAAGAAGAAGGCAACTCGCGCCGCCGCGGTCCGTAGCGACGCCACCGCGAAGCCGACCGCCAAGAGCCGCCGGGCCGCCTGACGGCCCTGCACGCGGGTGGGCCCTACGGCCCGCTGGCGACGGTGAACGTCGAGGTCGACGTAGCCATACGGACGGGCGCCCGCGTCGGCACGTTCCACTGGCGCGTCAGCCCGATGTTCGCGGGTCCGACGGCGACCTCACGTGCCTGCCGGGCGTGCCTCAGACTCCCATCGGCGCCGCCGTCGCGCGAGGATCAGCCAGAACAGGAACGCGCCGAGGACGAGGAGCAGACCGAGCCCGGCGGCCACGGCGACCATCACCGCGGCGGAGTTTCCCCGCGTCGCGCCGAGACCGACGCCGTTGGGATTCGCGGCCGTGCCCGACAGGCCGCCGCCGAGGCGCGTGAGGACCCGGTACGTCACCGGGGTGCCGCAGTCGGTCACCGTCGCGCTCGCCGCATAGCTGCCGGCCTGAAGCGCTCGCGGCCAGGGGAAGGGATACGGAATCGTGTCGCCGGGCAGCACGGTGTCGAGCGTCCGCGTGATCGTCGGCTGCAGGCCATGGGCGCCGGCCAGGGTGACGGCGAGTGTCGGCTTGCACAGGCGCAGACCGGCGTTACCGAGCGTCACGATGACTGCAGGCACCTGCGTCCCCGGTAGCGCGGACAGCCGCAGCCCGCTGAGCGCCCCCTGGGGGTGAGCGGTGCCCGGCACCTCCATGAGGATGCCGACGACCGCGCGTACGACCTCGGTGATCGAGAAGCGTCCGGCCGAGCGCTGCGGGTGCGCATTCTGCACGGCGAGGCCCGCAAGATGGTCTCCAGGGCTCGTGCCGGCCGGCACGGTCACGGCGAAGCCGATCGTGCGCGACGCCCCGCCCGGGACGGTCAGGAAGTTCACGGCGGGCGTGACCCAGCGACCGGCCTTACGCAGTGGATCCTGTGAGTCGCTGTAGACGGCGCCCGAGGTCGCGCCGGTCAGGCCATCGACGGGGTAGACGCGCAGCTGGATCGACGTCGGCCCGGTGTTATTGACGACGACCTGGTCGTCGATCGTCTGACCGGGCCGCGCCGTCTCGATGAAGTAGGCCCGCGTCGCGGGATTGTTCGGGTCGAAGTGCGAGGGGCGCACGCTGAAGCCACCGATGCTCGCCGCCGCGGCGATGCCCGGCAGCATGCAACTGGCCGCCGCAAATGCGGCGGCCAGTGCGAGGACCCGCGTGAGACCCGAATGCTGCATGCTGCTACGGCGCGCTCACCAAGGACAGCGTCCACGTTGACGTGTAGCTGCCGGCGTACGAATTGGCGGGGATGGCCAGCGACCAGGTCGGCGTGACCGTCTGGTTGCCCATGCCGGTGTTCGTGTTCGCGTCGAACATCTTCGTCGCCGTCGGCGCGGTGGCCGCAGCGGGAAGCGTGTACGGGTAGGTCACGGCCGTGCCGAGAGGCGTCGCCAGTTGACAACCGGCGGCAGCGGCGTCGCAGGCCACGCCCGGGGTCGACGCGATCGTCGTCGCGCCCGTGCCCAGCGTGTGCGTGCCGCTCGTGAACGTCGTCGACGTCGCCGTGATGTTCCAGCCCACGCCGGAGCCGGTCGCGTCACTGACGTCGATCGCCTGGTTCGACGTGGCCGTCTGGTTCGTGCCGTTGAGGGTGTCGCTGAAGGTCACGTTCGGCGGGGCGCTTACGAACCCCAGAGATCCGGCGGTCAGATTGGCGGTTGCCGTTGCGGCATTGGCCGCGGCGGTGCTGACAAGCATCGCTCCGCAGGTCAATCCACAGAGCACAACCCCCCGAGTGATGTTGCTGATTCGTCCTCGCATGAGCTAGTCCTTTAGCTGTCGCTTTGCGGTCATTCCCTCCCCCGCGAATCGCGAGGCGCCCATCTGGATCGTGGCCTTCGCCTGATCCCTCTTTGCTGAAGGCTGGGAACCAACCATGTCTCGTCCTTGCCTGGGTTTTCGGCGTCGCGCCCCCAGGCTTGAATCCGGTCCAGCCGACTGGACACCTGTACGGGAAAACAGGCCAATTCGGCAGCTTCAACCCCCTCGTGGCGGGTTCCGCCGGTGGATGTGGCGGGTTGAAGGCACGAGGGGCGAAACCGTCATTGATCCTTCCTCGGGTCAGGCGAGCGCCCAAGATCTATCGACCCGAGGTCAAGATAGACTGCGTTTGGTGCCCGGGCCCGCGTACAGCCGACTACCCGTCGACGAGCGGCGCGCCCAGATCCTCGAGGCGGCGAACCACCTGTTCGCCGAGCACGCCTTCGAGGAGCTCTCGATGCGCGAGATCGCGCAGGCCGCGGGTATCTCCAAGCCGCTGCTGTACCACTACTTCCCGAGCAAGATCGAGCTCTTCAAGGCGGCCGTCGCCGAGCACGCGGCCGAGCTGCAGGCTCTCATCGCCCCCAGCGGCGACGGCACCCCGCTCGAGCAGCTGAGCGCCGGGCTCGACGCCTACCTCGCCTGGATCTCCGAGCACTCGCGCACGTGGGAGAAGCTGCTCCAGAGCGCGGCCACGATCCCCGAGGCGCGCGACCTCGTCGAGGGCTTCCGCACCGAGATGATGGAGGAGATGCTCGCCCGACTGACCGGCCGTCGCACGCCGGCGCCCGCGCTGCGCGTCGCGCTGAGCGGCTGGCTCGGCTTCATCGACGCCGCGATTCTCGAGTGGATACATGGCAGCGAGCTCTCGCGCGAGCAGTTGCGCGACCTGCTGGTGACCGTCTTCGGCGCGAGTCTGTACGGCGCACAGCAGGCGGATCCGCGCATCGAGCTGTCGCTCGGCTGACGCTCCGCGCCGCCGGTCGCGCCTGCCGGGAACCCCGGATCCCGGTCAGGCGTCGCTCGACGCCGCCCAGAGGTTGACGCCGCCGTCCAAGGCGTGGCGGTCGATCTCGTCGAGCTCCTCGGCGGCGAAGGCCGTGTTCGCCAGCGCCGCCACGTTCTGCTCGAGCTGGGCGACGCTGCTCGCTCCGAGCAGCACCGAGCTGATGCGCGGGTCGCGCAGGGCCCAGGCGATCGCCAGCTGGGCGAGCGTCTGGCCGCGCCGGAGGGCGATCTCGTTGAGGGCGCGCACGCGGGCGAGGTTGTCCTCGGTGATGAGCTCGGACGAGAAGTAGTTGCCGCGCCGCACGCGCGAGTCGTCCTCGATGCCGCCCAGGTAGCGGTCGGTCAGCAGTCCCTGGGCGAGCGGCGAGAAGACGATCGCGCCGACGCCCTCGCGCTCGAGCACATCGAGCAGCTCGGTCTCGATCCAGCGATTGAGCATCGAATAGGAGGGCTGGTGGATGAGCAGCGGCGTGCCGAGCTCGCGCAGGATGGCCGCGGCCTGAGCGGTGCGGGTCGGCCCGTAGGAGGAGATCCCGGCGTAGAGCGCACGACCGCTGCGCACGGCGGTGTCGAGCGCCGCCATCGTCTCCTCCAGCGGCGTGCTCGGATCGAAGCGATGCGAGTAGAAGACGTCGACGTGGTCGAGGCCCATCCGGCGCAGGCTCTGGTCGAGGCTGGCCAGCAGGTACTTGCGCGAGCCCCACTCGCCGTACGGGCCCGGCCACATGTCGTACCCGGCCTTCGTCGAGATGATCAGCTCGTCCCGATAGGGCCGCAGGTCCTCGGCGTAGATGCGCCCGAAGTTGCTCTCGGCGCTGCCGTACGGCGGTCCATAGTTGTTGGCCAGGTCGAAGTGGGTGATGCCGAGGTCGAACGCGCGCCGCAGCATCGCGCGGCTGTTGGCGAGCGGGCGGTCGTCGCCGAAGTTCTGCCACAGCCCCAGCGAGATCGCCGGCAGCTGCACGCCGCTGCGCCCGCAGCGGCGATACGCCATCGAGTCGTAGCGACCGCGCGCCGGCACGTAGAGCGTGGGCCCGAGAGCGGCGTTGTACGTCACCGCTGCAGTATCGCGCAGCGCCGCCCGCCGCATCGCCGCTACCCGCGCGCTGCCTCGGCGGCCGAGGCGAGCAGGGCGAGCGCGGCCACGTCGTCGCTCGCCTCCGAGGTGGCGAACGAGCGCACGTCGTCGCGGTAGGCGAAACCGTGTCCGTCCTGGGCGGCGAACGGATCGGCGAGGCCCCCGGCCGGGCACACCCGCGCGCCCGCGATCGAACTGAGCCCGGCCACCGCGCTCGGCGTGTTGGGGCCATCGACGGTGGCCCCGGCGAGGATCGCGCCGCGTCCGGTGAGCGAGCCCGACAGGTTCGGGATCTGGTTGGCCAGGCAGTGCGGGAAGACCGAGCCGGCGCCGACCATGAACGAGGAGCCCCAGGCGTTGGCGCCGAGCGCCCAGCCCAGCTGCGCCTGGCCGAGCGCCTCGAACGTCGGACGGCCGACGAGCTCGTCGTAGAGGGTGGTCTGCGCGACGTAGCCGAAGGCGTGGCTGACGGTGTCCACATTGGTCGCCGGGTTCGCCTCGGCGAACGGGTTCTGGCCGGCCAGGTGCGTGGCCAGGCCGAGCTGATCGTGGCGGTCGGCCATGATCGTCGGGACGTCGGTCTCGATGTCGCCTGCCGCTAGGAGCGGCGCGGCCGCCGGCGTCTGGAGGGCGTGGACGAGGTCGACGTCGGCCAGCGTCGAGGTGTCGTAGAAGGTGAGCGACTCCTCACCGTCGGTGGCCTCGCTCATGTAGTCGTTCGCGAAGTGGGCCGCGTCCACGAGGTAGGACGACGGCGTCGGGTGCGGAAGTCCCGGGACGGAGCCGCCGAGCTGCACGGTGGCCAGGTACAGCTCCACGGCGGCGAACTCCATGTCGGCGCGCCACTCGGTCACCGGGTAGAAGCTCGTGGGGACCGAGGCGAGCAGCGCGCCCCGCGGCGCGAGGTCCGCCTGGTCGTAGATCGTCTGGCCATCGAGCAGGCAGCGCGCCGCGTACGCCGGATCGCTCGTCGCGAACACCTGGGCGCAGAGCCCGAAGGCGGCGGCCACCCCGCCGGCCAGGTTGGGGCTGATCGGCTGCCCGGGCGCGTTGGCGGCGAACACCGGGCGGTGTGCGGCCAGATGCGCCGGATCGCGCGGCGACAGCGCACTCGCATCGTCGGCCTGCGGCAGGCGCCAGATGTCGTGGTCCCCGAGGATCGTGCCGCTGCTGTTGCCCGAGCCGATGCCGACCTGGAAGTAGAGGACGCGCGTGCTCTCGTTCCACATCTGCTCGAGCCAATCGGTCCCGTACCTCGCCTCCGCGAGCAGCGCGGCGAGATCGGGCACGCCGGTCGGGAACTGGCGGGCGGTGAAGAGCAGGAGCGAGTCGGTGAAGCTCGCCGTCGAGACGAACTTCAGATAGTCCCCGGCGTCGAACCAGCCGCCCTCGGCATTCACCGTGGCCCCCGTCGGCTGGGGCGCGCCGACGAGCACGCCGCCGGCGTTATAGCGCGGAACCGTGTAGACCGCCGCCGAGGCGTCGTCGAGATGCGAGGGCTGGCGGCGCATCGGCCCGGGGATGACGGCGGCGCCGTCGCGCTGGGACTGGATGAACGCGAGGGCGTCGCCGGCGAGCGGCCGGTAGAGCGCCGCGGCGTCCCCGATGCGCAGCGGCGGGGAGTCGTGGCCCGCGAAGCGCAGCACGTACACGCCGGGCGCTCGGACGGCGCTGAAGTCGAGCCGGTGCACGCTGTAGCGCGCGCTCCAGCGCTGCCCGCGTGAGGCGATGCCGCGCAGCACGACCCGTCCGCCGGCGCCGAGCACCGTGAACGCACGTGAGCCCGTGGCATCGGCCGTCATGGCGAAGGCCAGCTTGGGGCAGGCGCTGACGTAGCCGACCTGATTGATGCGGAAGATGACCGCGCCGGACTCCTGTAGCGGCACGTGCGTCGGTGCCGGCGTGCCCACCGACGGCGCACCCGCTCCGCAGACGGCCGCTGTGGCGGCGGCGTTTGCCCTCATCGCCCGCGCCGGTCCGGCGGTGGCACCCGCGCCGACGGCCCGCGTCGACCCTCCGGAGGCGCAACCGACGAGGAGCGCGATCGCCAGTGCGCCGCCGCCGATGCGTGCGCGCCGGGAGGCGATGCGCATCACGCGTGCGGACCCGACCGGATGGCCGCCCGGCCGGTGCGCCCGAGCTTCCGCCAGCTGCGGCGACCGCCGAGCAGCGCCGAGACGAACACGTCATACACGACGGGGCACATGACCTGGCGGCACACGACCAGCGGCGGCCTCGCTGTCGCAGCGCTCATACGGGCTCAATAGTGCCGCAGGCGGAGCCGCCGCCAGGCGCGTCTGGCGTCGTCTTAACTCAAGCTCCATCGGTCGCTAACCCGAGCGGGCGGCCCTCCACCCTCAGCCCGGCGTCGCGGCGGTGGCGTCGATGTCCAGGCGGACATACGTGATCGTGGGCTCCGGCCCGAGCGACGCGAGCACGGCCTCGACGTAGCGTTCGCGCAGCTCCTCCGGCAGTCGGGCCAGATGGGCGGAGAGCGCGTTGACCTGCAGCCATTCGCGCAGGTCGTCGTAAGGTGCCGGGCGCCGGACGAGCGCCGTACGCACGTCCGTGAACCCCGCGGCGCGGAGCCGGTCGGCGGTCACCTCCGGGCCGGGGTAGTGCCACGGCGACCAGCCGCCGAGGTAGGGCGCGAACCGTTCGACCGCTCCCGCCGCGCGCGTGGCGGCGAGCAGCTCGGGCACGTTGCCCTCACCGCCGCACTGCGCGGCCAGCCGCCCCCCGGGCCGCATGGCGGCGCGCAGCCGTGCGAACAGCCGCTCGTGGTCGGGGATCCAGTGAAAGACGGCGTTTGAGAACACGGCGTCGACCCGCCGGCCGGCGAGGTCGAGTTCGGTGAGGTCACAGGCGATGAGCACCGCGCTGTCGCCGAGGCGCTGCGCGGCCGCGGCGATCATCCCGGCGGAGCCGTCGACGCCGATCACCCGACCACGCGGAAGGCGTGAAACGAGGATCTGCGTCACCCGGCCCGAGCCGCAGCCGGCGTCGAGCACGGTCTCGTCGCCACGCAGCGCGAGGCGATCGAGCACCATGCGCCCGTTGCGCTCGATCGGCTCGGAGATGCGGTCGTAGGTCGTCCCGTTCCAGTCGTGGGCTGGCATGTGCGTACGTTATCACATACGTTTGTACGCTATTGGCCGACGCGCGCGACTTCGAGCACGGCCCTGCCGGCCTAGCCTCCGGCGAGCCGCTGCACCTCCGCGAACACCTCTGCGTCGAGGAGAGCGCTGCACGCCGCCACGCACGCGCGGCACACCTTCTCGCAGACGGCGCAGTGGCGATGATGCTCAGCGTGCCGCGCGCATTCCTCGGCGCTGGTCGTGCAGGCTCGCCGACAGGCCTGCAGCACGGGGTGAACGAGGACGTTGTCCCAGTGGGCCGATCGCGACAGGAGCCGCGCCGTCAGGTCGCAGAGGTCGGCGCAGTTGAGGCAGAGCGCGACGCAGGTGCGCAGTTCGTGGACCTCCTGCTCGGCGAGGTCTGCATCCGCACACGAGGTGCAGGCCTGCACGCAGCTCAAGCAGGCGTCGATCACCGCGGCGACCTCCCCGACATCGAGCGGAACGGCGATCGGCGAAGCCTCGAGCATCTCTCGGGTGTTCGTCATCGACCACCTCCTCGCCGTGATTGCGCGCGAGCGCCCCAGGCGCGGTCCTGCGCGCGTCCGACCGCCGCTCGGGCGAATCGTAGCGTCACTGTGCACTGACATGAGCCGCCGCGCGGGGTCGCCACGCTCCGGGCCGCCGAGCGAGCGGAAGGCGATCCTCCCGAGTGGCCACGGACCGCGCCAGACCGGATCCGTCGCGCGATCCGCGCGCCCGCGCAGGTCCCGCCAGTGGGCAGGCACCGGCCAGCTGGGGTATCCTGCGACGGTCTACGGTGGGGCTTCAATCGGAGCAGAATTCGTGGTCGAAGGCACGTTCGTCGGGGTTCAAGGGTCCCTGAGCGGTGAGCGCTTTGCGCTCGGCCGCGAGCCGATCACGTTCGGTCGCGGCGACGACAACGACGTGGTCCTTCCCAGCGATAACGCCTCGCGGGTGCATGCCGAGCTCCGAGCCGAGGGTGACGCCGTCGTCCTGGAGGACCGAGGCAGCAGCAACGGGACCTGGGTCAACGGCGAACGCGTGACCGTCCGCCAACTCCGCCCGGGCGACGAAATCGAGATCGGCGACGAGGTCTTCCGGTTCGAAGCGGTCGACCCGAACGCCACCGTGCTGGTCCCCCCCAAGCGGCCAGCCGCTGAGCGGGTGTTGCGCGTGACCGTGACCGGGGGCGGGCCGGTCGGCCTCAGTCTCGCCCTGCTCCTGGAAGATCTGATGGGGCCGCGCGTGGATATCACGATCTACGACGGTCGGTGGACGCGGGCCGGAAACCAGGTCGTATGGAAGACCCCCGAGCAGGGCAACATGCGCCGGCAGCAGGTCGTGACCGTGCAGAGCCGCCAGTACTTGAGGCTCCCGGCGGAGGTTCAGGAGCGTCTGTTCGCTCCGGATGCATTCTGCGAGATGTGGCCCAAGGGCCCCGATTCCATCGAGGACTGTGGGCCGCGCAACATCCGGATCGCGTATGTCGAAGATCAGCTGCTCGCCATGGCGAACGAGAAGCCGGACCACATCCGGCTCGTCCCGGAGTCCTTCGACCCGGCACTGGCACCCGAGGAGGTCACCGCGCAGCACGTGCTCGCGATCTGCGAGGGCAGCCGGTCGAGCACGCTGGAGCACTACGCCGATCGGTTCGGCGTCGGAGACCCGTCGCTGTACTCGCTCGACGGTACGCACGTGCAGGACCTCGTTCTCGGGCTACGCGTGAAGTCAGAGCTGCCGGACGCGATGTCGGTGCTCCTCACCGTGGGCCAGAACCGCTTCCTGCTGAACGCGCTCAACGGCGACGGCTTCCTCAACATGCGACTGACCGATCAAGAGGCGCAGGAAGCCGTCGGGATCAACCCGGTCGAGCGGGTGTTCACGCCGTGCATCCAGTCCGAGCCGTGCGTGCTCGAGTTGGGCGCAGACCACGGGTTCCACTGTGCTGGACACCACGCCGTCTTTCTGCCGGCCCTGTTGGGCGGGTCGACGCTGTGGACGCGGGTACAGGAGGGACTGACGCTGTTCGGCGTTCCGCCGGAGAACCTGACCGCGGTGACCGGCTTCCGGCTGGACATGGTCCAGCGGTCGCGCTTCACCGCCCAGCTCTATCCGAGGACGGCGGCGACGCCTGGGACGTTCGGGTTCCTGCTCGGCGACACGGCAAATGCGATTCACTTCTGGCCCGGGCGCGGACTCAACAGCGGGCTGGCCTCGGTCATCTCGCTGGCGCGCTGCCTGGCCGCGACCTGGAAGGGAACTCCGTTGCGAGACGCCGACTTCGTGCGCCACGAAGCGGTGATGGCGATGCTGCAATACCGGCACAAGAGTCGCGCCTGGCGACAGATGGTGACGACCGACGCGGCGGGGAACGTGCGGGCCATCAAGGACCAGATCGCCCTCGGGATCGCGGAAGGCGACCAAGGGGCGTATGACCGCGACGCGGACCTCAAGGCGCTCACGGCACGCCTGGCTCAGATCCGCCGTCGGCTGGAACCACGCATCGACGGATTGCCGGATGACGCCACCCTGCAGAGCCATCTGGAGCGGCTTCCGGGGCAGACGCTGCACACGCTGCTGGTGAGCGAACCCTGGGACACCGGCAACGTCGGTGGCGAGGAGGTCGACGTCGAGTGGCTGCTCAAGCCGACGGCGGCAGCGGAGCTGGTCTAGAGGGACGCACCGGATCGAGAAATGCCCGTCACCTTGACTAACGAAAGGACCATGCGAT
This sequence comes from uncultured Solirubrobacterales bacterium, assembly GCA_963710725.1. Taxonomy (GTDB): domain Bacteria; phylum Actinomycetota; class Thermoleophilia; order Solirubrobacterales; family Solirubrobacteraceae; genus CAVQBJ01. The sequence continues at coordinate 16,659 of CAVQBJ010000003.1, forward strand.
GAAGGCGGTTGCGCGGCGTACCGCAGGAAGCTTCCACCATCGGATCGAGATCCGAGGTCATCAGGTGGTCGTCGATGAGCAAGCCGAGCATGGCGGCGCGGACGAGGGCCCGAGCCCGCAGGAGCTGCTGGCCGCCGCCATTGCCTCCTGCACGGCGGTCACGATGGAGATGTACGCCGACCGCAAGGGCTGGGACATCGGGCAGCTGGACGTCGAGTGCGAGTACGCGACGCCGGAGCGCGGTTCGCCCACCCAGTTCAGCGTCGTGCTGAGGCTCCCGGACAGCTGCAGCGAGGAGCAGGTCGAGAAGCTGCGCGCGATCGCCGCCAAGTGTCCGGTCCATCGTGCCCTCGAGGGCGAGTCGATCTTCGAGGAACGGGTCGAGCTGGTCGCCCCGGCGCAGGCCTGAAGACGGCGCAGGCCGCGATGCCGGCCGCACCTCACTCGCGCAGCCAGCTGGTCATCACTGGGTAGGGCCGCACGTTACGCTCGCGCGCGTCGGCGACGGTCACGGTCAGTCCGGCGTCTGCTAGCCCGCTCACGCCGATGTAGACGCCGAGCGCGAAGCTGTCTAGCAGACCACGGGCGCGCCCCCGATAGCCGCCTTCGTGGAACACGACCGCCGGATCCAGCTTCAGGTGAAGCGCGGCAGCGTAGGACCACGCGATCGCCTGAATCTCCAGTTGCGACAGATCGAGTCCGAAACTCGCATCCGCGTCACCGAAGCGGCACCGGGCCTCCGAGGGAAGTACGGCAAGGTGGCCTGCCTCGTGCAGGAGGTCGCCCGGGTAGACCAGAGCCCCCTCATCGACGAACAGGCCCCCATCGCGTACCAGCACACCCGGCAGGAAGCACCCGTCGGGGATCGGCGAAGCGGTCACCTCAAGCCCGATGTCCCTGAGGAAGGCGATGATCGTGCGGGTGAGCGGGTCCGCGAACATCGCCGGATCATCGCGGATACGGTGCGACCTCCCGAAGCGAGCGGCGCCGTCATCCGCTTCGGGTGATGTGTCCCGGTATCCGAGTCGTAGGCTGGCTCCGGCGATAGGAGAGGAGCCCTCGAACGTATGCGCATCGAGGACGACGGTCTGATCGGCGACCTGCAGTCGGCTGCCCCGATCCGTGGCGACGGGACGGTGGACTGGCTGTGCCGGCGACGGTTTGACTCCACGCCTGACGGCCGGCCGACATCGGCGGCAGCCGCATCCTGTGGCTGAGATCCCACGCACGAGCAGGCGGCAAGCGGCAACCGGGCACTCGGCTATCTCGCCGCGACGGATGCTGCTCCCGCTCGCACTGACCCAGTTCATCGCCAGCTTCGCCGGCTCGAACATGAACGTCGCGATCACCAGCATCAGCAAGGACCTCGACACGACCGTGCACGGCGTGCAGACCGCCATCACGCTGTTCCTGCTGTGTATGGCGGCGCTGATGATCCCCGGAAGCAAGCTCACCGACCGCTGGGGCCGCAAACGCTGCCTGATTGGAGGCCTCAGCGTGTACGGCACCGGAGCCGTGATCGCCGCGATCGCCCCCGGTCTGGGCGTCCTGATCCTCGGCTACTCGGCGTTCGAAGGGGTCGGCTCGGCGCTGATGATTCCCCCGATCTACATCCTCGCCACGCTGGCCTTCAGTGACCTGCCGTCACGCGCGAGAGCGTTTGGCGTGATCAGCGGCATGGGCGGAATCGGCGCAGCGGCGGGACCACTTATCGGGGGGCTGATCACCACCGCGATCAGCTGGCGAGCCTCGTTCCTGCTCCAGGCCGTCGTCGTCGCGACGATCATCGTCCTCAGCCTGAGGATCGCCGATCCCCTCGCACCAGACCCGACGCGGCCGTTCGACACCATCGGAGCGGTCCTCTCCGCGGCCGGCATGTCCTTCATCGTCATCGGCATCCTGCAGCTCGGCACCAACAACGCGCTGATGGTCGCATTCCTCGCCGTCGGGGCCGGCTTGCTGCTGTGGTTCTTCCTGCACATCCGCTCCGACGAGCGAGCGGGCAAGGAGCCGTTGCTGTCCACCAGCTTGTTTCGCAACCGCACCTCAAACTTGGGGCTGGTCACGCAGAACATCCAATGGCTGGTGCTGATGGGAGTCACCTTCACGGTCTCGGTGTTCCTACAGACCGAGCGCGGGTTCAACGCGATCAAGACCGGCGTCATCTTCACCGCGGCGACGGCCGGCATCCTGATCTCGTCCCTGGCCGCGGAGCGACTCGCGAAGCGGCATGCCCAGCGAACCTTGATCCGCACCGGCTTCATCCTGACCATCGCCGGGGTCGGGCTGCTGCTCGCACTCGTAAAGCAGTCGTCACACGTCCTCGCGTTCACGCCCGGGCTGCTGCTGATCGGTCTGGGCATCGGGGTCATGCTCACGCCCTCGGTGAACATCGTTCAGTCCAGCTTCGCCGAGCAGAAGCAAGGTGAGATCTCGGGCCTGTCGCGCAGCGTCTCCAACCTCGGCTCGTCGCTCGGCACGGCGATCGCCGGCACCATCCTCGTGTCCGATCTCGTCTCGGGAAACCGGTCCTACGTCCTCGCGATGGCCGTCCTCGCCGGGCTGGCGCTCGTCGGCCTGGCGGCTGCTCTCCTGCTCCCCCCCAACCCCGAGCCGCAGGCGGGTGACGCGACCGAGCACACCGTCCGTGACGCGATCGTCGCGGACGTGTGAGCCGGCGGAGTGGCGGTGAACGTGTCGCGCTCGCCCCCCGGCGTGCGGGTGCTCGCCAATTACCGGAGATCGTGGCTGCGCCGCGACGTCGTCGCGGGACTGGTGCTGACGACGCTGCTGGTGCCGCAGGGAATGGCCTACGCGGAGCTCGCGGGTCTGCCGGCGATCACGGGCCTGTACACCACGATTCTGTGCCTGATCGGCTACGCGGTGTTCGGACCTTCGCGAATTCTCGTGCTCGGCCCGGACTCGTCGCTCGGACCGCTGATCGCGGCGACGATCCTGCCGATCATCGGTTCCAATGGGAGCCCCGAGCGCGCCATCGCACTCGCTTCGATGCTCGCGCTGCTGGTAGGGGCGATCATGATCGCCGCCGGCGCGGCGAAGCTCGGGTTCGTCGCCGACCTGCTGTCCAAGCCGACGCAGATCGGCTACATGAACGGCCTCGCGTTGACGATCCTCGTCGGGCAACTGCCCAAGCTGTTCGGGTTCTCGGTCAGCGCCAACGGCCTGATCGACGAGGCGCGCGCGTTCGTTCACGGGCTGGCCTCCGGCGAGGCGGTCGGCGCGGCGGTGGCCGTGGGCCTGCTCAGCCTCGGCCTGATCCTGGCACTCGGGCGCTGGCTGCCGCGGATCCCCGGCGTGCTCGTCGCCGTCGTCGTCGCCATCGCGGCGTCGGCGGCGTTCGATCTCGCTGACCACGGCGTTTCGCTGGTCGGAACGCTCCCGAAAGGCTTCCCGCCGCTGACGGTGCCCAATCCCGTGTCGGATCTGCCGCTGCTGTTCGCCGGGGCACTGGGGATCGCGCTCGTCGCGCTCACCGACACCATCTCCACCGCTTCCTCGTTTGCCGCGCGCACCGGCCAGGAGGTGGACGGGAGCGGGGAGATGATCGGCATCGGCGCCGCCAACGTCGCGGCCGGCCTCTTCCAAGGCTTCCCGGTGAGCACCAGCGGCTCGCGCACGGCGGTCGCGGAGCAGTCCGGCGCCAAGACGCAGGTGACCGGGCTCGTCGGAGCGGCGGCGATCGTCCTCATGGTCGTGCTCGTGCCCGGGCTGCTGCGCGACCTCCCGCAGCCCGCGCTGGCGGCCGTGGTCATCGCCGCATCGGTGTCGCTGACCGACCTGCCGGGGACGGTGCGACTGTGGCATCAGCGTCGGGTCGAGTTCCTGCTCTCGATCACCGCCTTCCTCGGTGTCGCCCTGGTCGGGGTGCTCGCGGGCATCGCGGTCGCGGTGGCGCTGTCGATCCTCAACGTCTTTCGGCGAGCCTGGTGGCCCTATCAGACGACCCTCGGCCGCGTCCCGGGACTGTCGGGGCATCACGACCGCCTCACGCACCCCGAGGCCGAGGAGCTGCCCGGGCTGGTGATCTTCCGCTTCGACGCCCCGCTGTTCTTCGCCAACACACGGACCTTCCGCGACCAGATCCGCCGCCTCGCGGCCGCCGACCCCCGGCCGCAGTGGATCATCATCGCCGCCGAGCCGATCACCGACGTGGACACCACTGCCGCTGACATGCTCGCCGACCTCGACGAGGAGCTCAACGCCAAGGACACCTCGCTCGTGTTCGCCGAGCTGAAGGACCCCGTCCGCGCCAAGCTCGAGCGCTACGAGCTGATCGGCCCGCTCGATCCTGACCACTTCTTCCCCACCCTCGAAGCCGCCGTGGACGCCTTTCGCCGGAACACCGGCGTCAACTGGGCGGCAGCAGCCGAGGCGGGCGCTCCCGAGAGCTGACGCCGCTGCGGCGATCACCTCATCCAGGTGATGACACCCCGACCATCCGCCGCCATGGTGGGTCCACTAGGACCCGTGCCGGCTCGGCGACGGATCGTGCGTGGCGCGGGGAGCCCACATCACCGATGACTCGTGAGAAGGAGTGCTCTATGGCGACGCTTGTTGCGATCGGCTATCCGGGCCAAGGTACCGCCGAGGAGGCGCGGCGTACGGTCCAGCAGTTGGAGTCGGAGTTGATCATTCAGGCCGACCAGGTCGCGGCGATCTCGCGCGATACGGACGGCAAGTATCACGTCCACACCACTCACGGCGGCGCCTCGGCCGCGGGTGGCGCCGTGTGGGGCGGGTTCTGGGGGCTGCTGTTCGGGCTGCTGTTCTTCATCCCGTTCGCCGGCTGGGCGCTCGGCGCCGGCATGGGCGCCCTGTTCGGGCACTTCGGCGAGAAGACAATCGACAAGGCCTTCCAGGAGCAGGTGCGCGAATACCTGCAGCCGGGCACATCGGCCCTGTTCATGGTCATCGAGAAGGCGACCCCGGACAAGGCGATCGCGGCGCTCGACCAGTACGGCGGCACGGTCATCAAGACCTCGCTGTCCGACGAGGACACCCGCAAGCTGCAGGAGGCACTGCAGCCGCCCGAGACCGTCGGAACCGCCTCGTAACGGCCCAACGCCCGCTGCCGGGCGCCCGCTGGCCGGGCCGCGCCGCTCCTCCCGCCGGCAGAAGCCGAGACGAGGAGCGGTGCCGCGGCCCGGCCCCAGCCCGATCAGGCGGTCGCGGGGCGACCGCCGTAGGCCACGAGGCCGTAGATGATGAGCAGGTCCATCGTGAACACCGCCAGCGACAGGAACGGGTAGCTCGGAAGGAAGATCAGCTGAGCCACCGCATTGAGTGACGCGACGGCGACGCCGAGCCAGCGAGCCCACCCGGCTCGGGCCCAGATCCCGAGCGCGGCGCAGAACTGCACGGCACCGAGGAGCATCACCACCCAGCCCCAGGTGTTGAGATCGCCGAACACGTAGTTCGCGTTGGCGACGTAGAAATGGGCATTCGAGATGGCGGCGATGCCGTAGATGAAGTTGATCGTGCCCGCGACCATGATCATGATCCCGGCGAACATCACCCACCCGTAGCCGCGATCCTCGTCGGCGTACGCGCCGTCGGATCGGGTTGCGGTCGAGCGAACAGTCGGCGGTTCGCCCACGTTGGTGCGCTGTGAAGTAGCCACGAGAAACCCTCCCTTGATGAGACTGATTGACTGTCTGGCGGCGCTCCGGCTGCAGACGCCGTCAGAGCACAATCCTCATCGATCCACGTCGAGCCGCAACCGCACAACCCCGTAGCGGACCAGGGGAAACCCCGACCAGCAACGCACCCGAGGCCGACGGCAAAGCCGCAGCTCCAAAGCCGCGGCGGACTGATTACGGCGATCTTGAGCGCCCCCGGCAGGACTCGAACCTGCGACCCTCGGATTAGAAGTTGGTCGTTTGCAGGGGGTTTTGGGTCTGGGAGGGGATGTTAGCTGGTGTCAGGTGACGGTGGGTGGGGTCAGATTTGCGGGGTTCGGGACATGGTTGGGACATGAGGCTCTGCCCGATTAGCAGTCGCACGCATCGAGATGGACCTTCTACCTGCTCGAAGCACCGGTCACATTGTTCGCGAGCCTATTGATTGGTCACCCGGGCAGGCGCGTCGAGGAGTTTCAACCGGGCCTCCCACTCCTTCATCGTTTGGCGTGTAGCCGACAACCGGTCTAGGCACGCCACGAGGACTCGGAAGCTCGGATGTTTGCTCAGATCGCTCTCGGCGATCGAGGTGGCCAGCTGAGCGCTGTCCTCGGTCAACTCGCCCCAAAACGAGGCGGTGCGCCGCCACAGCGCGATCAACTGGTCACGCTCAGCCCCAGGAATCGTGCCACTCTCGAGTTGGTCTATGAGGCTCCAAGTGGCGCCTGAAAAAGCTGCAAGGGCATCCTCTACGACCTCCACCGACGCGTCCAGTTGTTGTACGGCCGCTTGAAGTTGAACGCGATCGTCCGGCGCTGCCTCCAAGACACTTCGCAACTCTCTTACGCGTTGTAGGAATTGCGTCGTTGAGCCTGTCAACGATGTGAGCGGCTCGGTAACCGAGTCAATCGCTGCGAGAGCCCGTTCCGGTGCCGCACGTGGGTCACCTGACGAATCCCGCACGATGGCGGCGGTTGGCGTGACCAAGGAGGCGAGCATGGCGGCTCGACGCGCCACTAGTTCGACGATTCGACCGAGGACCGGCGCTTCCCAGCCCATCTCGCCGAGGGCGTTCCGCGCTAGTTCCGCCTCGATCGGCGCGCGTTCGGCGAGGTCGGCGGCACGACGGCGTGCGGCCGCAGGACCAAGTTGCGCGGATTGGATCATCGCTTCGAAGTGCCGTGGCCGTACGTAGTCGGGTCGGTATTCGGTTCCGATCGTCATCGCCATCTTCCGCGAAAGTCGAAGCGCGCCTCGGTAGACAAACGTGCTTAGGACGTCATACGCAGGAGCGAGGCTCGTGTCCCTCTTCGCATAGACCAGCGAGAAGTTCTTGCCGTGCCCATCGTGGTTCGCGACCAAGTAGCTCAGCAGGATGTAGTCAAACAATCGGGCGACGTCGCGAGCAGGCACGGTCGACGCACGCCTGATCAGCTCGAAGCAATCCTCCAGCGTCGGCCCCCCCTCCGCTTGATACTTGCGATTCGACGGAATGCCCAACGCCTGGCAGAAATCCTCCTGATGGAGTCGGATTACCACCTCGCCCGCGTGCGCCTCTCGGTCGTAACGCTCGACCAGGAGGCACTGCCTATCTTCGGCGCGCCGAGCCTCGGCTCGAGCCGTCGTGACGCCGAGCCGGCGACCGATGTCCAAGCACATGGCCTCGTTTGCGACGGTGTCATCGAGGCTCACGATCGGCGTCTTCATGATGTGGGTCGATGGCGTTCCCCCGCGCGTCAACCCGACCCGACCATCGCGTCCGACTACTACCGGGAGCTTGTCTTGAGCTCCAGCCAGCGAGAGCCGATACTCGCCGTCAGCGTCAGCATGCATCGGCCTGGAAGGAAGTTGGCGGATCTCCTCGGCCAGTTGTGCCTCGCTCAGCCACGTGACGTCACCTGGTCCGGCCGCGGGAGCCGACGTGCGTCCAGGCGGCTCGAGTGACACCGCGCCTGCCGTGTCGCCCCCGAGAGCAGCTAGCAGGCTGAAGTCGTTCTCAGGACTGACCCCGAGCCGTCGAGCAAGGGTTTGCCTCGGGGCGCCCTCGGGCAGCAGACCCCCAAAGAAGGCCCGCGCGTGATCGTCGCTGAAGTCACCTGAGAGTGGAAGCGATTGGGAGAGAGGGGGTCGTCTGTTCTCGACCCACGCCACCTCGTATTCGAAGTGCAGGCCATCAGGAGAGTCGGTGACAACGCCGGCGCGCTCGCCGAAGCACCAAACATCCAACGTGCGCTCAACCAACAGGGTCCTCAAGCTGAAGGCTAAGGCCCAGGGCGGCCAATACACGGAGCGTTTCAGCCAGCCTTGCCGTGGGTTTGCCACGTTCAAGCTCGCTCACGAACCGAATGCCAACGCCCGCCCCGAACGCAACGTCCTGAAGGCGAAGCTTGTGCGCCCGACGTGCTCGACGAACTGCCGCGCCGAGGTCTTCAGATGTACGGATCTCGGTAATCATGTCCCGATCGGGACATTATAGCGGCGAATCGGTCCGAACAACGGGCGCTTTTACCGATCGGGAAAATCTCAGTCGCAGAGCGCGTCATCCTTCGCGTCGTGTACCGATCGGGATCGTTGGCATCGGCGGCGCGCGCAGAACAGCGGGCGAGACACGGCCGCTCCCGACAGGACTCGGGCCTGCGGCCCTTAGGTCAGAAGTTGTTCGTTTGCAGGTGGTTTTGCCTCTCGGAGGCGATGTTAGCTGGCGTCAGGTGTCGTGAACTGGGGTCGGATTTGCGGGGTTGTGGACCTCGTTGGGACACGATCGCCCGCTTCGAATGCCTGCACATAGGCTTCTGACGCGGTCCTAGGCCTGCCCGGTTTCGTCGTCCTCGTCCAACGCCGGCTCGTCTGGCGCGAATGCCTTTCCCTGGGTTATCGCTAATCCACCGCGATAGAGCATCGGAATCTTGAACGTCTCCCCCGTTTGCTCCAGAAACCCAATCTCGAGCAGAGGCTGGATCTCATCTCGCAGATTTCCATCGCCGACAGCCAGCGTTTCGCGAAGGGACTCCTCGTTGTGTTCGGCACGTCCCTCCCGGAAGCGCTCGATGAGCTGCGCATACTCCCCCGCCTCAGCGAGGAGCGTGTCTTCCACACGCTCGGTGCTGAGCGCCGCAAGACCTCGCTTGATCGCGTCGGACTGGATCAGGCCTGTGCCTGACGAGGGGTCAAACTCGCCAGCTGCGCGCTCTTCTTTTCGCATTTGCGCGTCTTGTGCTTTCTTCACAAGATCAATCAGGTTTCTCGGCGGCGCGATCCCATTGCCGTCTCGGATCCGAGCCAGCATCCAATTCCACGTTGTTGGTCGCCGTGAGCCAGGGTCGACTTGGCGGGGGAAAACGGCGTAGAAGATGTCGTCGTCGCTAGCGTCGGGCCCTAACCCCAACGCTGCGATGAACGAGGCACTCTCGCGCATTCGACGGCAGAGCAGGTCGTAGAGATCCTCTTCGTCCCAGACGATCTCGACCTTGCGCGCGTTAACGTGCGTGAGGTTGACAAACCCGCCTTCAATGATGCGGCGAAATAGGTCTTTGCGGACGAACAGCTTGAGCGTGATGTGCGTGAACTCGGAGAGATCGAGATAGGTCCGTAGCAGCGCGCGGAGCGCCGGGATCTCGGATTGCGGGAATCCCTGAAACGCCTCATCGAGACGGTCAAGCACGATCCACACCGAGTAGCCGACCTCTTCCAGGACGTCGTTGAGCAGCCGAAGTGCTTCGTCATGGCGTACGAGTTCCTCCGGCTCCTGATCGCCAAGCTCGACCCGAGGCGCGACAATCGGCAAGCCCTCGGGCGTAATGGTCATGCTGACCTCCGCCGATTTCGGGTTCATGAGACGCCGGACAAGGTTCACGATCTGCGAGAAGATGGTGTTCGGCGAGTCGTCGCTGCTACGGAGCCCCGTCTTGCGTAGCAACGCGTCGAGCGCCTCCATCTTGTGGCTGAAGCCACCCTCATTGATCTGCAAGATCCAATTCCCGGCCAGCGAAAGCACGTAGGCCTTCCAGATCGTGATGTACTGGCCCTCCGCGAGCGGCTCCCCTTCCGTGAGGCGTTGGAACACCGGAGCACCGGCGGGGTTGAAGCCCGCGAGGACCTCGACATCACGGAGCAGGGTCGGATACCTCTTCTGGAGGATCCGATACAGCGCGGTCTTCCCCGTTCCCTTATCGCCCGCAACCGTGTCGTGTCTTCCGCCGACAAGCCCGCGAAACGTGTCGGTCTCGACGAAGTAGTCCTCGAGAGCCTCGTCGTGCTCGGCCACCGAACTACCGAGTTCCAGCTCGCGCAAGATGTCCTTGCTCAGCATGCCGACATCCCCCCAGCCTCAAATCGCTCAGCAGCGCGCAGACTATACGCGCTGTGAGAGTGCTGGGGGCCTGGGTTGTTGGTGTCGACGTCACCCGATCGGGTGACGTCGGGCCGGCCGTTCAGGCTGGTGGCGGTGGCGTCGGCATGACTCCTAGAACGCACTGACCCCCGGGTTTCCGTGTGGGGTGTCCTTCGCGCGGACTTGTCTGCCGGTCGCCGCCGGTGCCGGCCTGGATCCCGCTGGTGGCCTGATCAGAAGCCTGTCCGCCCGAAGGGGGCGTGACTCATCACAGTGATGCCCTCGCGGTTTCGCGCCCAGGCCGGCTGTCCGACGGTTACCCCCAGATCAAGGAGGCAGGTTCATGCTCGCAGACCGCGCCGACCACGTCATCGGCGTTGACACCCATCGCGACGCCCACAGTGCTGCCGTCGTCGCGGCCAGCACGGGCGCCGTCGGAGCACAAACGACGGTCCCGGCCGACGCCGGCGGTTACGAGCGATTGGTCGCGTTTGGATGCCGTCATGCACCGAGCCGGCGAGCATGGGCGATCGAGGGGACCGGTAGCTTCGGCGCGGGACTGGCCGGCTACCTGGCTGAGCTCGGCGAGTGGGTCATCGAGGTCGACCGTCCGCGCCGCCAGGAGGGCCGCAGCGCGGCGAAGTCTGATGAGCTTGACGCGATCCGTGCGGCGCGGGAGGCGCTCGGACGCAAACACCTGGCGCAGCCGCGCCAGCGGGGTGATCGCGAGGCGATGCGGGTGCTGTTGGCGACTCGCGCAAGCGCGGTGCGCTCCAAGACGAAGGCGATCTCGATGCTCAAGGCGCTGATCGTCTCGGCGCCGCGGCCGTTGCGCGACCGCGTGCGCGGGCTCTCCACCGACGAGCAGCTCATGAAGTGCTCGCGGCTGCGGACCAGCCCAACGCTAGGCGCCGAGCATCGCGCGACCGTCATCGCGATGCGCAGCTGCGCTCGCCGCGCGCTGACGCTCGAGGCCGAGGCCGAAGACCTTCAGACCCAGCTCGAGCTCCTGGTCGCACGCAGCGCGCCCTGGCTGTTGCGCGAGCCGGGGGTCGGCCCGATCACGGCCGCCCAGTTGCTCGCGTCGTGGTCGCACCCCGGACGGTTTCGAGGCGAGGCCGCCTTCGCGTCGCTCAGCGGCGCGGCCCCGATCCCGGCTTCCTCGGGGCAGACCGTTCGACACCGCCTCAACCGCGGCGGCGACCGTCAGCTCAACCGCGCACTGCACACCATCGTCCTGTGCCGCATGCGCGACGACGCCTCGACTCGCGCCTACGTCGCGCGCCGCACCGCCGAAGGCAAGACCAGCCGAGAGATCCGGCGCTGCCTCAAGCGCTACACCGTGCGCCACCTCTACCGCCTACTCGAACAGCACGCCGCAGCGCCCCCGCCGATTCACGCAAATAGCGGCACTTGACAAACATAGAAGCGTCCTACGTGCAGAGCCCCGAAAGCGCGGGCCTTTCACGGCCGGTAGCGCCGGCCCCGGCCCGCGTCAAGCTCGCCCCTACGGGGCGGCCTGCGGCCGGGCCTGACGGCCCGAGCTTGACCCGTTCCGGGTCCGACGCTGATCAGCACTCAGGTCGGCTGTCGCCGACCTTGCCAGACGGGGCTGGCTACCCCGAGACGACGGTAGTTTCGGGAGCCGCGTCCGTGCGGGCCGCTGCGCGGCGGGCCAGCTCGCTCTCGGCCCGATCGGCGCCCATGGCGAGGAGCATCGCGTTCTCGGCCATCTCGGCCGAGACTTCGTCGGTCCACTCGCGGAGACCATTCCCGTCGCCCACCCAATCGCCGTCTGGGAAGTCGACACCGACGTACTTGATTCGCATGACCTAGAGGCTACTCGCCCAGGCTCATGTCGCCACAAGGTCGGTCAGCAGATCGACGAGCGGGCCCAGCGAGGTGCGATCGTCACCGCGCAGGGCCCATCCGACTGCGTCGTCGTGACGACGCACGGTCCGGTCGAAGACAACCCCGGGGATGTCGAGCGCGTGGAGGGCCGCCTGCAACGTCACGAAGCCCGCTCGGAGGTTGCCGTCAACGAACGGGTGCATGCCGAGCACGGCGACGTAGATCGCAGCCGCCGCGCGAAGGGCGGCACCGAGATCGCGAGGCGCACGATCAACGACGAGGGACTCGCGAGACGCGTTGAATCGCTCGCATTCGGCCGTTAGCTCGCGGACGACTGCGAGCCGACCGCGCGTCCCCTCGACGGGCCGCTGGCCGCGTCCGCTCACGGTCTCGACAGAGACCGAGAACCACACCGGCTCGCCGTCCGTTCGAATGCGGCCAGCGTCGGATTCGAACGTCGTGAGGAAGATCGCGCGGTGCCAGCGGCAGATGCGCTCCAGTGTGATCGGAGCGGCGTACGGAGGCTGGGCTCGGACGTCGTTGATCACGCGGAGGAGGCGAGACGCGGCCTCAGCCCAGGTCGCCTCCGGGGTGATGCCTCCTGACCGGTAGAACGGCGCGTCTGGCGACTCGCGGAAGCCCTCGAAGCCGCTCATGCGGACTCCACTATGGGCGTTGATGAAGCCGCGGACTCGGAGAACGCGGCGCCGAGACGACGAGCAGCGTCGGCGCGGGGCTTGTGGTGCATGTAGATCTGGGTCGTCGTGAAGTCGGAGTGGCCGAGCCATTCCTGCACCTCGCGCGGATCGGCGCAGCGGATGGCAACGCTGCCGAAGGTGTGCCGCAGATCATGGAAGCGAAGCTGACGCAATCCAGCGGCGTCTCGGGCGCGCTTGTAGCGGCGACGCAGCGCCGAGCCGTCGAGGAAGGTCGCCGGCGTCGCCGACGAACACGAGGTCGTCTGGACCGGCGAAGCTCGCGGACGGGTCGCCAGCCGGGCCAGCGCGATCGCGACCTGGTCGACGATGGGGCACGGCGCGACCGTGGCCGGACTTCGGCGGTGCCGAGCCGCCCGGGGGTGTAGCTCGCCACGACGCGGACGACTGCGCGGAGAAGTCGACCTCACGCCACCGCAGGGCCAGGAGCTCGCCCAGACGCAACCCGGTGAGCGCGGCGGTAAGGAAAACGGCCGCCGTCCTGCTCGTTCGGCGGCGGCGCGCACGCAGCGCATGCACCTCCTCAGGCGAGTAGAAGTCGACTCCGGTCCGCGCGTGACGCTCGGCCGCTCGACGTCGCTCGACCGGGTTGGCCGGCGAGCCGCCAGACCCGCCGCGCGCGGCGAAAGATGCCGTTGAGCAGCACGACGAGCTTGTGCAGGCTGCGCCGCGAGAGCACGCCGCGGCGCAGCTGCTCGCGAGAGCCACGCGTCGACCAGCGCGGTCGTGATCGTCCTCGAGCGCGAGGCGCGCCGAAGGCGGGCAGCAGGTGCACACGCACGGCCGAGCGGTAGTCGGCGAGCGTCGAGGCCTTGCGGCCGCGCTCATGCTCGACGTAGCGCAGCCACTCCGCCGCGGCGTCCTCGAACGTCGCACCGCTGCGCACGAGCGCCGGGCGGCGGGCCGCGTCGGCGCCTCGGCGAGCGTGTCGGCGCAGCCACTGCTTCGGCCGAGCGCTTGGCGTCACGTAGCCCGGCCGGCGGCGCGCCCGCGACCCGGTCCACGCCGGGCCGAGCTTCTTCTGCACCTGGCGCCCGTCGGGCAGCCGGTACTTCGGCGTACCAGACCGGTCCGCGCTTGCGGTCGACTCGGTAGACGTGGGCCGCTCGGCGCGCGGCGGGTCAGGGCGTTCCTCGGGACGATGACCACGGCACACATCCGACGGCCGCGAGCCCTCAGCCGGGACACCGAAATCGCCCAGAACATGCAGGCGATACGAGGCGCCCCCGGCAGGACTCGAACCTGCGACCCTCGGATTAGAAGTCCGACGCTCTATCCAGCTGAGCTACGGGGGCCAAGCCACGCTGCCGGCGACGCAGTACACGCGCCGCCGCACGCGGACACGACGCATCATGCCGATCGCACCCCCCGAACGGGAATGCCGACAGCGGGCTGTCGAGCGGCCGATCCGGTCTCCCGCCAGGGCAGGCCTTGCGCCGAGGCCCCGCGCTGCCGATAGATCGTAACGTCGCGGGCCGCCGAGCGAGTAGGCTGCGCCTGGACGGAGTCCGGGCGAGCGCGCGCCTCGAGCCGGGCTTAGGATTCCTTGAACGAGAACAGGTAAACCCTTCACACGATGAGCACTGCCGACGAACCCGAAGATCTCACCCGCAAGCAGCGTCGCGAGGCGGCCCGCGAGGAGCGCCGCGCGCTCGAGGCCGCCCAGACGGCGAAGGCCGCGCGGCAGCGCCGCATCATCCAGCTCGGTCTCGCGCTCGGCGCGGCCGTGGTCGTCGTCGTCGCGGCGATCGTCATCAGCTCGGGCGGAGGCGGTACGACCACGTCGACGTCACAGCCACCGACGACCGCGAAACCGCAGGTCAACGCGCTCATCGCCGGAATCCCGCAGAGCGGCACCACGCTCGGCAACCCCAACGCGCCGGTCACGATGGACTACTACGGCGACCTGGAGTGCCCGATCTGCCAGGAGTTCACGCTGCAGACGTTCCCGACCGTCGTCGCCGACCTGGTCAGGACCGGCAAGATGAAGGTCGTATACCGCTCGTTGCAGACGGCGACTCAGGATCCGAACGTGTTCCAGCAGCAGCAGGTGGCCGCGTACGCGGCCGGCCAGCAGAACCTGGCCTGGTACTACATCGAGACCTTCTACCACGAGCAGGGCAAGGAAGATTCCGGCTACGTCAACACCGCCTACCTCGACAACCTCGCGCAGCAGGTCCCGGGGCTGAACCTGGCCAAGTGGCAGGCGGCGCAGAACGACGCGTCGATCGCCGCGCAGGTCAAGGCCGACGAGCAGAAGGCGGCCTCGCTCGGCTTCAACTCGACGCCGACGCTCGTCCTCAGCGGGCCGGCCGGAACGAAGGGCACCGTCGGGTTCGTCCCGTACAGCACGATCCAGCAGCTGTACCAGGGCGTCGCCTGATCGGCGAACGATGACCGACCGCAAGCTCCGCATCGCCATGATCGTGCTGAGCCTCATCGGGCTCGGCGTCGCCACCTACCTGACCATCGCGCACTACGCGCACATCACCGTCGCCTGCGCCGCCGGCGGCAATCCGTGCGAGACGGTCCAGCACTCGCAGTGGTCAGAGCTCGCCGGCGTGCCGGTCGCCGCCCTCGGGCTGGTCTCCTACATCGCCATCGTCGGCCTGCTGTTCGTGCGGCAAACCGACCTCGTGCGCACGGGACTGCTCTCGATCACGCTCGTCGGCTTCGCCTTCAGCGCCTACCTGACCTATCGCGAGGCGTTCTCGATCCACGCCTACTGCGAGTGGTGCCTGAGCAGCGCCGTGATCATGACGCTGCTCGCCGGGCTGTCGATCACGCGCTTCCTGCGCGGCGACGAACCGGTTGGCCCGGACGCGCGCGGCGCCGACCCCAGTCAGGGGTCCGAGCCCGGGCCGGCGGAGCTGGTCGGGCACCCGTCGGCCTGAATCGGCGCCTCTCAGACGTCCGCACGAACGCGCATCTGCCCGCCGCCGGCGCAAACGTCTCGGCGCGTGCGTCTCGCTGTCGGCCGCAGCTCCTGCCGTCTCTAAACGCGACTGGACGAATGTTCGAGTCATCGCGTCGCCTGCATGAGCCGATGCAGCAGAGTGAGGTTTGAGGAGGTACGGAGCCGCGGGCTGCGAAACCATCCCTGCCGAGCGGGTGACCGTCGCGCTGCCACTCGCTCCGCATGCCAACGTTCCATGCACACGTCGAGCTTCCGCCGGCTGTCGTCTAACGTGATGCCCCGAACTCGGTGGGTGGCGTTCCCGCGCCGACCACCAGGGGGATTAGAGAGATGACTCCAGACGTCGTCGCCCGGCCGGCCCGCATGCGCCGGTTTGCCGCGTGCCTATGCGCGATCGTCGCATCCAGCCTCGCGAGCGCCGTGGGCGCCGTGCCGGCGCACGCGTTGATCGTCGACTCGTCGGGTCACCGCTTCGGCATCACACCGCGGGACCTCACGAGCCCGGTCCCCGCCGTACTCGGGAGCGGGGCGCAACCGCTCGCCCACGCCCTGGCGCTGCTCGAGACGGCCGCGACCGGCGGTGGCGAGCCCAGCTCGAGCACGTCCTCCGAGACGTCCACGAGCACGACGGCCGACACCGCAACGTCCGCCACCACGACCGCGACGTCCTCGCCGACCAGCTCGTCGAGCACCACCAGCACCACCAGCTCGACGACGACCACGACCACGACTAGCCCGGCGACGACCACCATGGTGTACCACGGCGGTCCGGTGCTTCGCGCCCACGCCGTCTATACGATCTACTGGGACCCCGGCGACGCCTTTCCGACCGGCTTCGAGACCGGCGTGAACCAGTTCTTCCAGGACGTGGCGAGCGCGAGCGGCTCCGACTCGAACGAGTATTCGGTGCTCGCGCAGTACGGTGACAGTTCCGGCCCGGGCGTGTACTCGTCCACTTTTGGCGGCTCGTTCGTCGATAACACCACGCCGTTCCCGACGAATGACGGCACCGGCGGCTGCGCGGCACCGGGGGCGTTACCGAGCGGGTACACCGCGTGCCTGAGCGACGCACAGATCCAGGATTACCTGAGCGACGTCATCCAGGCGAACAACTGGCCGGCCTCGACCGCCGCCACCTATTTCGTGTTCCTGCCCGCCGGCGTCGACGACTGCTTCGGCGCAACCGGATGCGCCGATACAGAGTTCTGCTCGTACCACTCCTACTTCGGCGGCGGCCAACCGCCGCTGTACGGAGTGATGCCCTGGGCCGACGTGCCCGGATGCCAGACCGGCGAGAGTCCCAACGGCAGCAACGGGGACGACGCGCTCGACGATCAGCTCAGCCTCATCAGCCACGAGAACGCGGAGATGATCACGGACCCCTACCTGACGAGCTGGTGGGACCCGAACAGCGGCGACGAGGTCGCCGACGCCTGCACGACGCCGGATCAGTTCGGCCCGCTGAGCGGCCTGGCGCCAGACCAGTACAACGAGGCGATCGGCGCGCACGACTACATCCTGCAGGAGAACTTCAGTAACGACGGCGCGACGTGCCGCGCGCGCTTCTTCGCTCACTTCACGCCGCCGGTGCGGATCGTCGCCGGACTCCAGGCCGCGTTCAGCGCCAGCACCTCGACGGAGCCCGGCATCAGCACGTACAGCTGGGACTTCGGCGACGGTACCCCCGACACCAGTCCGACGTCGTCGCCGACGGTGACCCACGCCTACGCGGCCCCAGGCACCTACGCGGTCACCCTCACGACCCAGGACGCCGACGGCAGCGTGGACTCGGTCACTCACACCGTGGCCGTGTCGCCGGTGACCGTGCCCGTGCCGACGGTGACGGCACGGTTCAGCCTTCCCGCTCAGGTGGCGGCCGGGCAGCGGATCGCCTTCAACGGACACGATTCGAGCTCCTCGAACGGGCCGATCGTTTCGTACCAGTGGGACTTCGGCGACGGCACGGTGACGTATCCGGCGCCGTCCGCGACGGCGCTGTACGCCTATGCCAGCCCCGGCACCTACAACGTGACGCTCACCGTCATGGACGAGGCCGG
Organism: uncultured Solirubrobacterales bacterium; assembly: GCA_963710725.1. GTDB lineage: Bacteria > Actinomycetota > Thermoleophilia > Solirubrobacterales > Solirubrobacteraceae > CAVQBJ01. The sequence continues at coordinate 34,169 of CAVQBJ010000003.1, forward strand.
CGACACGAACAGCGACACCGAGACGCTGACCGTCGGCAATCCGCCGGCACCCAACCCGGTTGCGTCCCAATCGCAGGCGCCGAGCCCGCCACCCTCGACTGTCGACGTGGGGCCGGCAGGCGGACCGACGTCCGGCACCCAGGGCCAGTCCTCGTCGAGCGGCTCGGGCACGAATCCGACCCCGGCGCCAGACGCGAGCGCCCAGAACGCCTCCGAGTCCCCGACGCGTTCCCAGCCGGTGGCCACACGCAGCCTCGCCCCGGCTTCCCTGTCGCGGGCGCGCCTCGCGCGGGTCGCGCCGTCGATCGTGGTGCTCGACGGCAAGCGCACGGTCGTGCAGACCGGCGAGGTGCTCGATTGCCCAGACGGCGTGGCGCACTGCGACGTGGCCGTGACGCTCATTCACGTGACCGAACGAAGTGCGTCGGCGCATCTCGCCACATTGATTGCGCTCGCCGCCGAACGCCTCCTGATACGCCCCGGCCAGAGCACGCACATCGTGCTCGACCTCACCCCGGCGGCGGTCGAGCTGCTCCATCGAGCGGGTCATCTGCGAGCCGACCTCGAGATCGTCGCCACCGTCGCCGGCGGAGCGGGAACGACGCGCGTGCTGCCGATCACGCTCGCCGCGCCGCGGCCGGCCGGACTTCCCGGTTAGGCGGCCTCGGGCTGCCGCTCGGGCGGCTATTGTCGCCGCGAGAGTACCCGTCGCGAGACCGCCCACCCATGCTCAGTGACATCGACGCGCAGAAGCGCGCCGCGGCCGAGGCCGCGGCATCGCTCGTAGCCGACGGAGACCGCGTCGGGCTCGGGACGGGCAGCACGGTCGCGCCCATGCTCCCGGCCCTCGCCGCCCGCGGGCTGACGCTGCGCTGCGTGGCGACGTCGGAGGCCACCGAGACGGCCGCGCGCGAGCTCGGCCTCGACGTCGAGCCCCTCGACGACGTCGGCTGGCTCGACATCGCGATCGACGGGGCCGACCAGGTCACCCCTCGCGGCTGGCTGATCAAGGGCGGCGGAGCCGCCCACACGCGCGAGAAGATCGTGGCCGCCGCGGCGCGACGCTTCGTCGTCATCGTCTCGACCGACAAGGAGGTGCCCGAGCTGCACGCTCCGGTGCCGCTGGAGATCCTGCGCTTCGGAGCGAGATCCACCCTCGCCGGCTGTGCGCCGGCGCGGCTTCGAGACGTGCCGCCGAGCCCCGACGGCAACCTGATCGCCGACTACCGCGGCGAGATCGGCGATCCCGCGTGTCTGGCGGCACGCCTGTCGGCGACGCCCGGCGTCGTCGAGCATGGGCTGTTCCCGCCGGAGATGGTGCACGACGTCCTGATCGGGAGGCCAGACGGCATCGAACATCGCCGGCTGAAGGACCCTGGGCCACCGCCGCCGTGATGGCGTACGCTTGGGCGGTGGTGGTTCTCGCCCACATCGCGGGCCTCCCCGTGCAGGAGAGCCTCGCGTACGTCGCGCCCGCCCTGGTCGTCGTCGGTTGGATCTACTGGGCCGGACGGCGCGAGCGGCGGCGCGGTGAGCACGGCGGCGAGCGATCTGCGGGCGACCCCGAGCTCGACGAGCTGTTCGGTCCCGAGCCGACCCGCGAGAGCCCGCTCGCAACCGAGCCACGACCCGCGGCCACTCTCACCTCCACCGGCGAGCAGCGATCGAGCTGACCGGGTGCGAGCCGTCGCGTCACGCGCGTCCACGGCAACGATCGTCGATCCGCGCTCCGGTAGCATCACCGCCATGAGCCTCGGGCGTTTCGTCCGTCCGGCGGGCTTCGCCGCCCACTCAGCGGCACGTTCCCGAGCGGGCGGCTTTCTGCTCGCCGCCGCCCGCTAACCCACGAGCCTCCCCGAAGAGGAGTCCGATCGATGCGTCAGCGCACGCTCGCCGCCGCGCTCGGCGTCATCACCGTCGCATGTGCGTCGGTGAGCGCTCAAGCGGCAACCACCCCGACCGCCAACCCATACCTCACCGAGCAGGCCTCCGCCACGCCGGGCGCCGACCAGGGATCGAACGCGAACTTCCGCTCTTACATCACTGGCGTGACGCCCGCGGCGCACGGACTGCAGGTGCAGATCCTGGCCTTCGCCGACCGCCTGCAGATCTACAACCACACCGGGCGAACAGTGACGATCTTCGGCTATCAGGGGGAGCCCTACGCGCGGCTGCTCGCCGACGGCACGGTCCAGCTCAACGAGCGCTCACCGGCGCTCTACCTCAATACGAGCTTCTACGGCGGCGGGTCGGTGCCGTCGAGCGCGAACCCAAGCGCACCGCCGCAGTGGGCGACGGTGTACAAGACGGGCGCCTTCCAGTGGCATGACCACCGGATCCACTGGGCCTCGCCGCAGACTCCGCCGCAGGTCACCGACAAGTCCAAGCGCACGCTCATCTTCAACTGGACGGTGCCGATCTCGGTCGGCAGCACCCCGGGCGCGATCCGCGGGCAGCTCTTCTGGGCGCCGGACGCCTCCACGGCGTCGATCGGCGCGTACATCGTGCTCGCCGTCATCGCGGTGCTCGGGCTGTTACTCGTCGTCGTCGTGCGCCGCCGGCGAGCCCGTCCGCCGGGCAGCCCCGCCGGTCCGGGCGGAGAGACGACGCCGACCGTAGCCGACGCCACGCGGGAGGCGTGGTGACCGCGACGACCCGCAGTCGCGTCCGTCGCACCGCACGTGCAGCACTACGTCATCGATGGAGCCGATCCCATCCCCGGCGGCACCTCGAGCATCGAGCTCACCGACCGCGTGTCGGCGTTCGACGAGTACCTGGAAACCGTCAAGGTGCCGATCCAGTGATGATCGGGGCGCCCGGATTCGAACCGAGGACCTCCGCGTCCCAAACGCGGCGCTCTACCAGGCTGAGCTACGCCCCGAACCTCGCCTAAGGGTAGGGACCGCGCGGCCGCGACACGGCAAGGCCTCGGCGCTTGCTAGCGTGCCGCGCCACCGTGGCCGAGATCGCACCCCTCCGAGCGCTGCACTATGACCTCGACGTCGTCGGCGCGTTGGCGGACGTCGTCGCGCCCCCCTACGACGTCATCGACGACGTGCAGCGGGCCGGACTCGAGGCTCGCTCGCCGTACAACGTCGTGCGCATCGACCTGCCGCGAGCCGCCGACGATCCGTACGAGGCGGCGGCGCAGCTGCTCGCGCAGTGGCGACGCGACCGGGCCATCGTTCGCGACGAGACGCCCGCGCTGTGGGCGCACGAGCAGACCTACACCGGCCCCGACGGGCAGGAGCGCACCCGGCGCGGGTTCTTCTGCCGGGTCGCCGTCGAGGACTACGGTCCCGGGCGGATCCGCCCCCACGAACGCACGCACCCCGGGCCCAAGGAGGATCGACTGCGGCTGACGCGCGCGACGAAGGCGAACCTGTCGCCGATCTTCTCGCTGTACTCCGACCCCGAGCGCGCGGCCTGGGCGGCGCTCGAGCCGTCGACGCAGGCGCCGCCCTGGGGCGAGGTGCGTGACGACGACGGCACGACTCACCGCCTCTGGCGCGTGGAGGACGGTGCGGCGATCGCCGCCGTCGAGCAGGCGACGCGCGGCGTCGAGCTGCTCATCGCCGACGGGCACCACCGCTACGAGACCGCGCGCGTATATGCGGAGGAGCTCGGCGGCGCGGGTGAGCACCGCTACGTGCTCATGTGCCTGGTGGCCATGGAGGACCCGGGCCTGACCGTATTCCCGACGCACCGGCTGGTCCGAGGGCTGGGCCCCGACCGACGCGAGGCGCTCGCGGCGGCGCTGGAGCGAGACTTCCACATCGAGCCCGTCACCCGCGAGGAGATCGCCCCGCCGGCCTCGGGTGGTCCGCTCACGCTCGGCTACGTCGACGCCCACTCGCGCCAACCGTTGCGCCTCACGCTCCGCGACCAGGCGATCGCCGACGCGGCGCTCGCCGAGCACGCCGAGCCCTACCGCCGCCTCGACACCGGCGTGCTCGAGGCGCTCATCCTCAAGGGCACCCTCGGCTACAGCGACGACGACATCTCCCACCTGCACGACTTCGGATATGCCCGAGACGCCGAGCAGGCGCTCGCCCTCGTCGACGCCGGCGAGTACGAGGCCGCGTTCGTGCTGCGCCCACCGCCCGTCGGGCAGGTTCGCGAGGTGGCGGCAAGCGGCGAGAGCATGCCGCCGAAGTCGACCTATTTCTTCCCGAAGCTGCTCACCGGACTGCTCTTCAACCCGCTCGTCTGAGCGCCGGCGGCCGAGCCCGATCGGCGTCTCGGGACACGGGAGTAGCATTGATGGCGAGACGAACGGAACTTTCGGAAAGGCACAAGCATGAAGGCGACGGCCCGCCGCGGCGGCAGCACGTTCAAGCACATCGTCCAGGTGCGCGACCATCAGATCACCATCGATGAGCCGCTCGAGTCCGGCGGCGACGACGCCGGACCCGACCCCCAGGAGCTGTTGGCCGTCAGTCTCGCGTCGTGCACGGCGATCACGATGGAGATGTACGCCGGCCGCAAGGGCTGGGACATCGGGCATATCGAGGTCGACGTCGAGTACAGCCCGGCCGAGCGTGGCTGCCCGACGAAGTTCGATCTCGTCCTGCGCCTGCCGGCCGATCTGCCCGACGAGCAGGTCGAGCGCCTGAAGGTCATCGCCGCGAAGTGCCCGGTCCACCGTGCGCTCGACGGCGAGGTCATGTTCAACGAGCGCGTCGAGCGCGCCGCGCTCACCGCCTGAGCGGTCGACCGGGCCGATCGGCTCTTCCTCGGCACCGGATCCGATCGCGTCGCTCGCCGGCCCGCTGCGCGCGGCGCTGGTCGACGTGCGCGAGGCGATGGACACCGAGCTCCCGGGGCAGGTCCCCTCGGCGGTGCTCGTCGGTCTCGGCGTCGAGGGCCGGGCCGACGCGGCTGACGGCCTGCGGGTCGTGTTCACCGTCCGCCGGCGAGATCTACGCCGGCACGCCGGCGAGATCTCCTTTCCCGGCGGGCGCCGCGATCCGGGCGATCCCGACCTCATGGCCACCGCGCTCCGCGAGGCGCACGAGGAGATCGGCCTGACGACCGACGCGGTCACGATCGTCGGCGCGCTCCCACCGACGTCGACGTTCGTCACCAACTACGCGATCTATCCGTTCGTCGGGCTGCTCACTCACGGCCAGCGCTGGCAGGTGTCCGAGCGTGAGGTCGAGGCCATCCTGGAGATCCCGCTCAGCGAGCTGCGTTCCAGTGTCGGGACGACGCAGATCACGCGCCGCGGCATGACGTTCGAGATGCCGGCCTATCTCGTCGACGAGCACGTGATCTGGGGCGCGACCGCCAGGATCGTCGACCACCTGCTCGAGCGCACCGCGAACCTGGCCACGGGGTCGTCCGCCTGACCGGGTGTGCGGCCGCGCGACGCGACCGCACACCCTGCGCCCTCAGGCGTCGCGCTGAACCGGCACGTTGACGAGGTTGCCCCACTCCGTCCAGGAGCCGTCGTAGTTCTTGACGTGGCCCTCCCCGAGCAGCTCGGAGAGCACGAACCACGTGTGCGCCGAGCGCTCGCCGATGCGGCAGTACGCGATGATGTCGCTGCCGCCGTTGAGCACGCCCTTGGAGCGGTAGAGCTCCTCGAGCTCGTCCTTGGACTTGAAGGTGCCGTCCTCGCGGACCGCCTGGGCCCAGGGCACGGAGGCCGCCCCGGGGATGTGACCGGCGCGCTGCGCGCCCTCCTGCTCGTAGCCCGGAGGCGAGATGAGCTCACCAGAGAACTCGGCCGGCGAGCGCACGTCGACGAGCTTCGTGTCGGCCTCGAGCGCGGCGAGCACCTCGTCGCGCCGTGCGCGGATGGAGTCGTCGCCGGCCGCCGCGGTGAACGTCGCGGGCGGGAAGCTCGGCAGCTCGGTCGTCGTCGCGCGTCCCTCGGAGATCCACTTCTCGCGCGGACCGTTGACGAGCAGCACCTTCTCGTGGCCGTAGTACTTCAGGTACCAGTACGTGTAGGCCGCGAACCAGTTGTTGCGATCGCCATAGAGGACGACCGTGTGGTCGTTGGAGATGCCCCGGCTGGCGAAGAGCGCGCCGAACGCCTCCGGGCCGAGGAAGTCGCGCTTGACCTGATCCTGCAGGTCGGCCTTCCAGTCGAAGCCGATCGCTCCCGGGATGTGGGCCTCGGCGTACAGCTGGGGGTTCTCGTCGACCTCGACGATGCGGATCGAGTCGTCGTTCAGATGCTCCTCGACCCAGCTGGTCTCGACGAGCACGTCCTTCGCATAATCGGTCACGGCCTCTCCCTTTGTGAAAATCTGATCGGATTTCGGGGAATTGCCGACAGCATAGCGCCGGGGCGCCTGCGCGCGCGAGGCTCGGGGCACGCGCGGCGGGAGAGCGAGACTCCGTCAGCTCGGCGTCCAGCCCGATAGATCGGACCAGACGTTCGCCGGCTCACCCGCCGGCTCGCCGTCGACGGCCACCGCGTTCCCGGGCGCCGGCCACATGGCGCCGGCCACGATCCCCGCGCAGCCGGCAAGCGACGCAAACGCGCCGAAGCGCAGCGTGATCGTGATCAGCTCCGGCACGGCGTTCGGCGGATCGACCATGCGGAAGATCGTCAGCAGCGCGCCGACGATGCCGAGCGCGACCAGCCCGCCCGCGCTCTGCCCGGCGAACGAGGGCTCAGCGCCGGCCAGGCCGACGATCGAGACGAGGATCGCCGCCGCGGCGACGATCAGCAGGATCACGCTGATCTGGTGGAGGGCCTGGTGGGCGCTCACGCTGGCGATCGAGCGACCGACGGCCCCGCTCGCGGCGGCGCCGATCGTCCCGGCGTAGCGGGCGAGGCCGGGCACCGAGGAGATCTGGGCCTCGGCCGCTCCGACGCCGGCCTGGGTGATCCCGATGCCGTACCAAGGCTGGTAGACGGAGATCGCCGTGACGATGCCGCCGATGGCCGAAACGGCCAGTCCGGTGCGGGAGGGTTGGGCGTCCACAGCGTCTCGCCCTGCCCATCGGGCCGCGCGCGCCGGCACCTGAGCAGCGCAGCCTCAACTCGACGGCCGTAGGAACGAATCGATGCTCGCCCGGGCGGCCGGGCGCCACCCCGGATCGCCCGCGGCCTCAGCGAGGATCGCGTAGGGGATCGAGTTGCGCTTGCAGATAGTCCGCACGTGCTCGGCGCCGCCATCGAGCAGCGCCGGCGCCACCGTGCCGCCCGCCTCGTAGACGAAGCCGCGAACCGTCGTGTCGATGACCTGCGTCAGCCAGTACTCCAGCCGCGTCCCGAACAGCGCCGCGAGCGGTTCGGGCTCGCCGCGCGCCGTGCCGAGCATCCAGCACGCCACGGTGACGCGATCGAGCGCGAGGCGCAGGGTGGCGATCCGGTCCGGATCACCGACCCAGCACTCGGCGCCCGTCGCCTCGATCGCCGCGCGCGCGGACTCCGAGCGCGTCGTGACGCGCACCGCATGTCCGGCGTCGACGAGCTCGGTCGCCAGGCCGCGGCCGCGGCAGCCGCCGCCGACGATGAGGACCCGGGCCATCGCCTCTCAGCGCGCGGGGGGCCAGGCCGGAGGCTCGTTCGACCCCAGCGCGTCGGCCCGGCGCCGACGCCGCTCCTCGGCAGCGGCGAGCAGATCCTGCAGGTCGGCCTCGGCCTCGGCCGGCGACTCGCGGCGCAATAGGTAGTCCGCGCGGCGGCGTCGCTGCTCGGCCAGATCGCTCGCCACCTGCAGCTCGATCTGCTCGAGCGAGCGCTCGGGCGCGCCGCGGCGCCGGCGGCGCTCGTTCTGCGCGGCCAGCATCTGCTCCATGTCGTCGAGCTCGAGCTCGGCCTCCAGCTCGACCGAGCGCGTCGGGCGCCAGTCGAGCACGTCCGCCCCCGTGCCCGGGTAGTAGTAGCCGAGCGCGAGCACGGCGAGCAGGAACAGCCCGAGCCCACCGGCGGTCACGATCCCGAAGGAGCTCATCGCCCGAGTGATGGTAGACCCGCGCGCAACGCGCGGCGAGCGCGAGGGCCTCAGCCCGCGAGCTTGGGCGATGTCCACGGCGCCTGCAGGCGCCCGGCCAGCGCACCTGCCAGCTCGTCGACGGCGACGCGCTCCTGGGCGAGCGAGTCGCGGTCGCGCACCGTCACCGTGCGGTCCTCGAGGCTCTGGTGGTCAATCGTCACGCAGTACGGCGTGCCGATCTCGTCCTGGCGGCGATAGCGCCGCCCGATCGAGCCGCCCTCGTCGTACTCGGACTGCATGCGCCCGCGCAGCAGCTCGTGCACCTCGTGCGCGAGCTCGGGCTGACCATCCTTGCGCACGAGCGGGAGCACGGCGACCTTCACCGGGGCAATGCGCGGGTGCAGGCGCAGGAGCGTGCGCATCTCGCCCTCCACCGCCTCCTCGTCATAGGCGTCGACGAGAAAGGCGAGCGTCGCGCGATCGGCTCCCGCCGCCGGCTCGATGACGTGGGGCACGTAGCGCTCACCCGTGGCCTGATCGAAGTATTCGAGCTTCTCGCCGGAGAACTCCGTGTGCTGGCGCAGGTCGAAATCCCCCCGGTTGGCGATGCCCTCGAGCTCGGACCAGCCGATTGGGAACAGGTACTCGACGTCGCTCGTGCCCGAGGAGTAGTGCGACAGCTCGTCGGACTCGTGGGCGCGCAGGCGCACGTGGTCGGGGCGCAGCCCGAGCCGCAGGTACCAGTCGTGGCGCTCGGACAACCAGTACTGAAACCACCGCTCGGCCTCGTCGGGCGGCACGAAGAACTCCATCTCCATCTGCTCGAACTCCCGCGTCCTGAAGATGAAGTTGCCGGGCGTGATCTCGTTACGGAACGACTTGCCGATCTGCGCGATTCCGAATGGCGGCTTCTTGCGCGCGAACTGGAGCACGTTCTTGAAGTTGACGAAGATCCCCTGCGCGGTCTCGGGACGCAGGTAGACGGTCGCGCCGGTCTCCTCCACCGGCCCCATCGTCGTCTTGAACATGAGGTTGAAGGCGCGTGCCTCGGTGAGGTCGCACTCGGCGAACTCGCCGGGATGCACCGACGGCTTGCGCGGGCACGGCAGCTGGTCGAGGTGATCGGCACGGAAGCGCTGCTTGCACGCCCGGCAGTCGACGAGCGGATCGGTGAAGTTCTGCAGGTGCCCGGAGGCCTCCCACGTGCGCGGGTGCTGGAGGATGGCCGAGTCCAGCGCCACGACGTCGTCGCGCTCCTGGAGCATCGCGCGCCACCACTCCGACTTCACGTTGCCCTTCAACAGGACGCCGTAGTGGCCGAAGTCGTAGGTCGAGCCGAGTCCGCCGTAGATCTCCGAGGCGGGGAAGATGAACCCGCGGCGCTTGCAGAGCGCCACGATCTTGTCCATCGTGACAACGTCCTTTGACTCCGCGGGCATGGGCGGGCATGGTAAGGGTTCCCGCCCACCCCTGCCCCGCGCGCCCGACGCGACGGCGACGAGCGAATGCAACACAGGCCGGTAATGTTGCGGCCGCCCCGGCCCCCGAGACAAGGAGACCCATGGACTTCGACCTCACCGACGAGCAGCGACTCATCCGCGATACCGCGCGCGAGTTCGCCGACAAGGAGATCGTCGAGCGCGGGCGCGAGAACGCGCGCAACCACCACTTCGACCTCGAGCTCGTCGCCAAGATGGCCGACCAGGGCTACCTCGGCGCGATCGTCCCGCGCGAGTACGGCGGGGCGGGACTCGACTATGTCACCTACGGCCTCGTCGTCGAGCAGATCGGCCGCGCCGACTCGGCGATGCGCACCGTCGTCTCGGTGCAGACCTCGCTCGTCTGCTCGGGCATCCTCAAGTACGGCACCGAGGAGCAGAAGCAGTACTGGCTGCCCAGGCTCACCTCGGGCGAGTGGCTCGGCTGCTTCGGGTTGACCGAGCCCGACACCGGCTCGGACGCGGCCAACCAGAAGACGCGCGCTCGCAAGACCGACTCCGGCTGGGTCATCAACGGATCCAAGATGTGGATCTCGATGGGCAACTACGCCAAGCTCGCGCTCATCTTCGCCCAGACCGACCCCGAGCTCGGCTACCGCGGCCTCGGCTGCTTCCTCGTCGACACCGACCAGCCCGGCTACCAGCCGTCGGTCATCGAGCACAAGATGGGCCTCAGCGGCTCCGACACGGCCGCGATCTCCCTCGACGACGTGGAGGTGCCCGAGGAAGGCCTGCTCGGGAAGATCGGGGACGGCTTCAAGGTCGCGATGTCGGCCCTGGACTCCGGCCGCTACAGCGTCGCCTCGGGTTGCGTGGGCATCTGCCAGGGCTGCGTGGACGAGTCGGTCAAGTACGCGACGGAGCGTGAGCAGTTCGGCCGCCCGATCGCGAGCTTCCAGCTCGTGCAGGCGATGCTCGCCGAGATGAAGGTCAAGACCGATGCGGCCCGGATGCTGGCGCTCCGTGCGGGGGTCCTCAAGGACAAAGGGGAGCCGAACACGCTCGAGACCTCGGTGGCGAAGCTCTTCGCCACCGAATCGGCCGTGGAGTGTGCGAATACGGCGATCCAGGTGCACGGCGGCGCCGGCTATGTCGACGACCATCCGGTCGAGCGCTACTTCCGCGATGCGCGCGTGACCACCCTGTACGAGGGCACCTCGCAGATCCAGAAGCTCATCATCGGCCGCGCCCTCACCGGCGTCAACGCGCTCGTGCCGGCGTGATGGGCGACGCGGCCGGTGTCATCGGCGTCCTCGGGGCGGGCACGATGGGTTCAGGGATCGCCGAGCTCGCCGCGCGCGCGGGCGCGCGCACGCTCATGTACGACCCGGTGGGCGAGGCGCTCGCGCGCGGGCGCGACCGCGTTGCCGGCGACCTCGACAAGCTCGTCGGCCGCGGCCGGCTCGAGGCGGCGGAGGCGGCCGAGATCCTCTCCCGCCTCGAGACGATCGACGACCTCGGCGCCCTCGCCGGCGCCGAGCTCGTCATCGAGGCGGCGCCCGAGCGCCTCGAGCTCAAGCACGAGCTGCTCGGCTCGGTGGCCGAGGTCGTCGGACCGGACTGCGTGCTGGCCTCGAACACCTCGTCGCTGCTCGTCACGGCGATCGCCGCCGGCGTCCCGGCGCCCGAGCGGGTCGTGGGCATGCACTTCTTCAACCCGCCGCCGGTGATGCGCCTGCTCGAGGTCGTTGCCGGTGAGCAGTCGAGCGCGCGCGCGCTCGCCGTCGCCCGGGCGACCGGCGAGGCGATGGGCAAGCAGGTGATCGTCGCCACCGACGGCCCCGGCTTCATCGTCAATCGGTGCAACCGGCCGTTCGGCCTGGAGGCGCTGCGGCTGTGGCAGGAACGAGTCGCCGAGTTCGACGCGATCGACCGCATCTGCCGCCTCGGCGGCGGCTTCAGGATGGGCCCGTTCGAGTTGATGGACCTGGTCGGGGTCGACGTGGGGCTGGAGATCTCGCGCAGCTTCTACGAGCAGAGCTTCGGCGAGCCGCGCTGGCGCCCGTCGATGATCGCCGCCCGCTACGTGGCCGCGGGACGCCACGGCCGCAAGACGGGACGCGGCTACTACGACTACGCCGGCGACGCGCACCGCCCCGACGATCCGTCGCCGCCGCCGCCCGGCGGCGGGGCCGGGCTCATCGTGGTGGCCGGCGACAGCGTGGTCGCCGCCGAGGTGAGCGCCCGAGCCGCCGAGGCCGGGTGGGAGGTCATCGCCCCGGGCGAGCCCGGCGAGGAGGAGCCCTACCTGACGCTCGACTTCGGGCCCTCCGCCGACGAGGAGGACCTCTTCGAGGACGACGACTTCGAGGGCCCGCGCGCGACGCTGTGCGACGTCGCCTCGCTTGCCGTGCTCGACCCCGGCGGGCCGAGCGTCGGCTTTCACGTGCTGCCGCCGCTCGACGAGACGCGTCTGGTCGAGCTCACGCGCGGCCCCTACTCCGACCCGCTCGCCGCCGAGCGCGTCGAGCACTTCTTCGCGACGCTCGGCCTGCTGAGCGAGTGGGTCGCCGACGCCCCCGGCCTCGTGCTCGGGCGGATCGTCTGCCAGCTCATCAATGAGGCCGCGTTCTCGCTCGGCGAGGGCGTCGGCAGCGCCGCGGACATCGACACCGGCATGGTCCTCGGGCTCAACCACCCGCGCGGGCCGCTCGCCTGGGCCGACGCGATCGGCCTCGACCATGTGCTCGCGGTGCTCGACGGGCTCTGCGAGGAGTACCGCGAGGAGCGCTACCGTCCCGCTCCGGCCCTGCGCCAGCATGCGCTCGCGGGGCGCCTCGGTCGCCACGTCGGCGCCGGGTTCTTCACCTACGGTCCGGCCGCCGCACACGCCGACGGCCCGCGCCATAACGGGGGCCGCTCAGCGTCATAGGCCGTACCGCCTCACGAACTCGCCACCGACGGCGTTATGCCCGCACGCATGAAGCCGCCTGACGCCCCCGGCGTCCTTGTCCCGTTTGCGCAGTTCCTCGACGCCCACCGCGAGGTCGTCTGGCGATTCCTCGTGGCCTCGGTCGGCGCCGTCGAGGCCGACGACTGCTTCCAGGAGACGTGGCTGGCCGCGCTCCGCGCCTACCCGCGGCTGCGACCGGATTCGAATCTGAGGGCGTGGGTGCTGACGATCGCCCACCGTAAGGCGCTCGACGCCCATCGCCGGCGCGCGCGCCACGCGGTGCCCGTCGAGGACATCGCCGTCGTCGCCGGCGCGGCCCCGGACGCGCCGCCGCCGCGTGATGAGCAACTGTGGGCGGCCGTGCACGCGCTCGCACCCCGCCAACGCGCAGCCGTGCTGCTGCGCCATAACGCCGACCTCCCCCACCGCGAGATCGCCGACGTCCTCGGCTGCTCGGAGGAGGCGGCCCGCAGCGCCCTGTACGAGGCCCTGAACAAGCTGAGGAAGGTCGTGACGCCATGAATGAGATCGAGGCGCTGCTGCGCAGCGGACCGGCCCCGCAGGACGACGACGCGTCGCAGGCGCGCGCGGCGGCGGAGCGCGTGAGCGACCGCATGGCCGCCGAGGGACGGGCCGAGATCGCCTATGCGACGACCGACTCGCCGCTCGGCGAGCTGCTGCTCGCCGTCACGCCGCGGGGAGTCATCACGATCTCCTACCTCGGCGAGGGCACGGAGGACGCCGAGCTCGCCCGCCTGGCCGAGCGGGTGTCGCCGCGGATCGTGCGCGCGCCGCGCGCACTCGACGCGACGCGGCGCGAGCTCGACGAGTACTTCGCCGCGCGCCGCCGCGGGTTCGACCTCGCCATCGACTGGCGCCTCGTGGGGGCGTTCGCGCGGCGGGTGCTGCGCGCGACGGCGCAGATCCCCTACGGCGAGGTGAGCGACTACGGCACGATCGCCGCCCGCGCCGGGAGCCCGCGCGGGGCCCGCGCCACCGGTAACGCGCTCGGGGCCAACCCGATCCCGATCGTCGTGCCCTGCCATCGCGTGCTGCGCCACGGCGGCGCGCTCGGCGGCTACACCGGCGGCACGGAGCGCAAGCGAGCACTGCTCGCCCTGGAGGGCGGGATCGCGTAGGCTCGCCGTATGGCCCAGAAGCACCTCGATCGGCTGAGCGCGGTCGACGCCGGGTTCCTGCACCAGGAGAGCGGCGCGACCCACATGCACATCGGAGCGGTGTCGATCTTCGAGGGCCCGGCGCCGACGCACGAGGAGTTCCTGGCCCACATCCAGGCGCGCCTGCCGCTCGTGCCGCGCTACCGCCAGAAGATCGCCTCGCCGCTGGCCGGCCTCGGGCGCCAGCGCTGGGTCGACGACCCGCGCTTCAACCTCGCCTACCACGTCCGGCGCACCGCGCTGCCCGCGCCCGGCGACGAGGAGCGCCTGCGCGCCCTGACCGCGCGCATCTTCTCGCAGGCGCTCGATCGCACGAAGCCGCTGTGGGAGATGTGGGTCGTCGAGGGGCTGTCCGGCGGGCGCTTCGCGCTCATCTCCAAGACCCACCACGCGCTCGTGGACGGCATCGCCGGGGTCGATCTGATGACGATGCTCTTCGACGTGACAAAGGCGCCGCGCGCGGTGCCGGGCGACGACTGGCTGCCGCTGCCCGAGCCGACGCCTGCGGAGCTGGCTGCGGCCTCGGCGCTGGCCGCCGCCGGCGCGCTCGCCACGCTGCCGCTCCGCGCGGGCGCGGCGCTCGCGCGGCCGGCCGAGCTCGTGGACGAGGTGGCCGAGACCGTCGAGGGCGTGTCCGAGGTGGCGCGCGCACTGCTCCTCGCTCCCGCGCCGAGCTCGCCGCTGAACGTTCCGATCGGGCCACACCGCCGGGTCGCCTTCGTGCCGGCACGCCTCGAGGACATGAAGGCGATCAAGGATGCGCTCGGCGGAACCGTCAACGACGTCGTGCTCGCCGTCGTGGCCGGCGCGCTGCGGCGCCTGTACGAGTTCCGTGGCGAGCCGACCGAGGGCGCGACGCTTCGAGTGCAGGTGCCGGTCTCGATCCGCACCCGCGAGGAGCGCGGCGCGTTCGGCAACCGCGTCACGCAGGTCGTCGCACCGCTGCCGATCGGCGTCGCCGATCCGGTGCAGCGCCTGCGCGTCGTGCGCCGGGCGATGGACGGCGTGAAGGAGTCCAAGCAGGCGCTCGGCGCGACGACGATCGCGGGCATGCAGGACTTCGCGCCGCCGACGATCCTCGCCCAGGCCTCGCGCCTGAACTTCAACAACCGCATGTTCAACCTGCTGGTGACGAACGTCCCCGGTCCGCAGGTCGCGCTCTACGCGCTCGGGCGCGAGCTGCAGTCGGTGTTCCCGATCGCCTTCCTGGCCGGCGATCGCGCGCTCGCCGTGGCGATCATGTCCTACAACGGCGGGATGAACGTCGGGCTGCTCGGCGACTACGACGCGCTGCCGGACATCGACATCGTCGCCGCCGGCTTCGAGGACGCGCTCGCGGAGCTGCTCGCGGCGGCCGGGACGCCGGCGCGGCGGCGCCGGACGCCGCCGCGCGCGCGGCCGTCCGTGCGCGGAGCGAGCACGCCGCGCCCGCGTGCGTCGAGGGGCACCGGCGGCAGCACGTAGGCGGGACTACTCGGTCTCGGCGAGCGCCGACGGCGCCGTGTCCCACTGCGCCTCGGCGAGGTCGCCCTGGGGCAGCCCGAGGTCGGGCATGCCGGGCGTATCGCGCAGGTACCACTCGGCGTCCAGCGCCGCCTGGCAGCCCGAGCCGGCGGCGGTGATCGCCTGCCGGTAGGTGTGGTCGACAAGATCGCCGGCGGCGAACACGCCGGGTCGGTTCGTGCGCGTCGAGCGGCCCTCGGTGCGGACGTAGCCGTTCTCGTCGACGTCGATCTGCCCGCGCACGATGCCCGACTGGGGCTCATGGCCGACGGCGATGAACGCGCCACTCACGCTCAGCTGCAGCTCCTGGCCGGTCTCGGTGTTGGTGAGCGCCGCGCAGCCGAGCGCGCCCTTCTCGCCGGGGGTGAAGGCCTTGACCGTGTACGGGGTGAGGAACTCGATGTTGGGCTGCTGGCGGGCGCGCTCGAGCATGATCTTCGAGGCGCGGAAGTCGTTACGGCGGTGGACGACCGTGACCTTCGAGGCGAACTTCGAGAGGAAGATCGCCTCCTCCATCGCCGAGTCCCCGCCGCCGACGATGACGGTGTCGGCATCGCGGAAGAAGGCGGCGTCGCAGGTGGCGCAGTAGCTCACGCCGCGACCGGAGAGCTCCTGCTCGCCGGGCACGCTCAGCTTCTTGTGCTCGGCGCCCATGGCGAGGATGACCGTGCGGCCGAGGTGCTCCTCGTCGCCCACCCACACACGGTGCAGCCCGCCCGGCTCGGTGGCAAGCTCGACGCGCTCGGCCTCGTCGGTGACGAGTCGCGCGCCGAAGCGCTCGGCCTGGTCGCGGAAGCGCTGCATCATCTCCGGGCCCATGATCCCCTCGGGGAAGCCCGGATAGTTCTCGACGTCCGTCGTCTGCTGGAGCAGGCCTCCCCAGGCGAAGCCCTCGAACACGAGCGGCTTCAGGTTCGCGCGCGACGTGTAGAGAGCGGCCGTGTAGCCGGCGGGGCCGCTGCCGATGATGATCACGTTCTCGACGTCAGCCATCGAAACTCCCTTTGCTCGTCGTGGTGGTCGCGTTGGTCACTTTACTTTATGAAGTATAGGCCTTGCAGAGCATAGTCAGCGAGCGCGCCCGTGCGTTTCACGCGTGGGCCGTCTGGGATCCCAGTTGCTCGGCCGCCGCCGCCTCGTGCTCGTCGGTCTGCTCCCCGCGCCAGCGGCTGACCGTCCGCCGCAGCTGGATGTAGGCGAACGCGCCGGGCACCGTCGGCAGCCAGAAGGCGATCGCGCGGTACAGGAGCACGGCCACCACGGCGAGGCTCAGCGATACCCCGAACGCGGCGAAGGCGGCGATCATGCCGCCGTCGACGCCGCCGATACCGCCCGGAAGCGGAAGCAGGTTGCCGAGCATGCCCACGAAATAGGCCATCACGATGACCGGGATCGGCGGAGGCTGACCGAAGGCGTGGAACGACGCCCACAGCACGGCGATGTCGAAGGCCCACCACGCCGGAGCGCCGAGCACGAGGGGATCGTTCGAGCGCACGATGTCGATCGCCGTCCGCACGCCGCTCGCCGCGGTGGCGGGCACCGAGACCGCCCGGGCGATCCAGCGGGCGACCCGCCCCGAGCCCTGCGCCCACTGTTCCAGCCGACGCTCGACATCGCGCGGGAGAGCGGCGACCGCGGCCGCGATCGCGAGCAGCAGCGCGGCGATGATCGCCGGCACGATCGTGATCGCGAACGATCCGCCGCCGGGCAGGATCCCGAGTCCGAGGCCGAGGCCGTCGAAGAGCAGCGCGAGCGCGTAGACGAGGTACAGGAGCACGAGGAAGGCGACCATGCGGCAGGCGACGACTCGCGGACCCATGCCCGAGCGGCGCACCGCCCACGCGGTCAGCGCCACGCCGCCGGCGCCACCGGCCGCGAACAGGCGCGAGGCGGCCAGGCCCGCCATCGAGATCTCATAGCTCGCCTGCCAGCCGATGCGGTTGTACCCGCGGATGAAGACGCAGCGGAACAGCGCGATGTAGCCGGCGAACGAGCACAGCTCGAGCGCGATGCCGGCGAGCGCCCACCACTCGTTGCCGTGCTCGATGTGGTGCCACGTCTGCGCGAGCCCGTGCGGCCCGGAGAGCTTGGGCAGGACGAAGTACAGGAAGGCGAGGATCGAGAGCGTCAGGATCGTGAAGGTCACCGCCTGGCGCTTGGACACCGACAGCCCCGGCATCTCCTCGTCGCCGGGTCCTCCGCGCTGCAGGTGCACGGCGCTCGACGCGCGTTCGGTCGCGGCCGTCTTCGCCGACGGGGGCGCTGGCGCGCCCCCTGTGGTGCTCTCCCCCGGGTTCGTCACGGCGGGTGCCGGCACCCGACGCTCGTCCTGCGCCACTCTCATCTCCCCTCGTGCGCTCGCGCCTCCAGCGCCGAAACCGCCTCGCCCGCCGCCCGCAACAGGGGCGCGGCCCTCGGGCCCCACCGCCATACCGCCGCCGACAGCGCCGCGCCGGCGAGCAGGTCGGTCACGTAATGCTCGCCGAGATAGACGAGCGCGAACCCGAGCGTCGCAGCGTAGGCCCAGCCGACCGCGCCCGCGACCGGGCCGGCGCGCCGCAGAAGCGCGGCCGCCACCACCGAGGTGGCGAAGTGAAGGGACGGCATCGCAGCCAGTGGATTGCCTCCGAAGACACTGTAGAGCGGGCCCCAGCGGTCACGCCAGAAGAACTCGCCGTATTCGACCATCATCCGGCGGACCGGCAGGTCGCCGCGCTCGGGCGACGGGTGTGTCGCCGCCCACCAGGGTGGGGCGGTCGGCGCCACCCAGTACACGCTCGCGCCGAGGTCGAACACGGCGTAGGTCGTCGCCGCAGCCGACGGGAAGGCCTCGGGGCGGCGCCACAGGATGTAGGCGAGCGACGCGTGCGGCACGATGAACCACGACCAGTGCGCCCACACGAGCACGCCGTCGAGGGTCGTCCACTGGCCGGGGCGTGAGAGCGCGCGCTGCAGGCGGATCGTCGGCAGCTCGCCGAGACCGAGCGCGCGATCGATGTCGATCGGATAGTCGATGTGCACGCGGCGAGCCTGGGCCGCGGCGTCGTCGTGGGGGAACTTGTACGCGTTCACGTAGGCCCACATCTGCAGCGCGCAGGTGGCGACATCGCGGGCGCGCGAGCGGCGCACTGCCACGCACAGCGCGACCGGCGCGGCGAAGGCGACGGTCTGGGTGACGAGCGGCGGCGAAGCGACCCTGCGACGCACGAGCGGTGCCGCCACACCCGCGATGACGACGCCCCAGGCCGTGGCTCGAATGGCGCTGGACAGGCGCACGCGCCAGCAGTATCGCAGTCTCGCTGGACGGCCCGAGCCGCTCAGGCGACGCGGCCATCGCCGGCGACGGCGCCCGGGGCGCCGCCTCGCGCACGAGCCGCCTCGGCCACGAGCGCCGCGATGAACGGGCTCGCCTCATCGGCCTCCGGATGCCATTGCACACCGAGCGCAAAGCGCCGGTCGGGCAGCTCGATCGCCTCCGGCAGGGAGTCGAACTCCGACCGGCCGGTGACCAGCAGACCCTCGCCGAGCCGATCGACGCCCTGATGGTGGTGTGACTTGGTCGCGTGCACGCGCTCGCCGACGATCCGGGCGGCGAGCGAGCCGTCGTCGAGCACGACATCGTGGTCGGCGCCGTCGAACGATCCCGATACGCGCCGGTGCTCGTGGTGGCCGTGGCTCTCGGGCAGGTGCTGATGCAGCGTTCCGCCATGCGCGACGTTCATCACCTGCATCCCGCGGCAGATCGCCAGCACCGGAAGGTCGCGGGCGAGCGCCGTCTGTAACAAGGCGATCTCGAAGCGGTCGCGCTCGGGCACGCAGCCGACGGTCTCGGAGTGGGCGCTCGCGCCGTAGTTGGCCGGGTCGAGGTCTGACCCGCCGGCGAGGATCAGCCCGTCGAGGCGATCGAGCAGCTCGTCGGGCGCATCGACGAGCGACGCGTCGGGAGGCACGAGCAGCGCGAGGCCGCCGGCGGCCTGGACGGCGTCGATGTAGTTGCGCGGCAACAGGACGGCCTCCTGGTCCCACACGCTCCAGCGCGCACGCTCGAGCGCCGTGCACAGGCCGATGGCGGGACGGGCGGAGATTGCGGTCACCGTCGACTACGGTAGCCGCTGCGCCCGCTCGCCGCGATGCGTCGAGCGCGTAGGATCTCCGCGGGCAGGGAGCCCGCGAGCGACAGGAGATCCGCCATGAGCACCACCCTTCCCCAGCTTGAGACGGTCGACCTCGCGGTGCAGGACGGCGTCGGCTGGGTGACGCTCAACCGCCCCGAGGCGCTGAACGCGTGGAACCGCCAGCTCGGCCTGGACCTGCTCGCGGCGCTCGAGCACGTCGCCTCCGATGGCGCGGTGCGGGCAGTCGTCGTCGGCGGCGCCGGACGCGCCTTCTCCTCCGGCGCGGACCTGCGCGACATGTCCGGGCGTGAGGAGGAGCTGACGCCCTCCGGCCGTCCCGACGTCTACCGCACGCTCACCGAGCGCTACCACCCGATCATCACCGGCATCCGCGAGATGGGCAAGCCGGTCGTCGCCGCCGTGCGCGGGCCCGCCGTCGGCATCGGCCTGTCGCTCGCGCTCAGCTGCGATCTGATCGTCGCCGCCGAGAGCGCCTACTTCCTGCTCGCCTTCGTGAACATCGGCTTCGTGCCCGACGGCGGCTCCTCGCTGTTCGCGCCCAACCGCGTCGGGATGGCGCGCGCGACCGAGATGGCGATGCTCGGCGAGCGCGTGCCGGCCGAGCAGGCGCTCGCCTGGGGGCTCATCAACCGCGTCGTCGCCGACGACGACTTCGACGTCGCCGTGCGAGAGCTCGCGGCGCGCCTCTCCGCGGGGCCGACGCGGGCCTACGCGGGCATCAAGCGCCAGCTCAACCAGTGGCAGCTCGCCGGCATGGCCGATCAGCTCGAGCTCGAGGCCCGCATCCAGCAGGAGATGGCCGAGACCGACGACTTCGTCGAGGGCGTGAGCGCGTTCGCGCAGAAGCGCGAGACCCGCTTCGCCGGCCGCTGAGCCGTGTCCCGCGAGGCCCTCCGCGCACCGCGTTCGAGGCGCTCGATGCTTCTCCGGCGAGCACGTGAATAGAATCTCCGCGGTCTTGGCCGCCGAACGCTTCCCTCACGCCCCGTTGGGCACCCAGGATCGGTCCCGTCGCCGCGCCCGCCGGCTGCGCCGGATCGGCCTCTCCGCGACGCTTTCGGTGGGCGCGCTGCTCGCGTTCGCCCCGGGTGCGTTCGCGTTCTTCGGCCCGGAAACGCCCGAGTCGCCGAACGCGAGCGCGACCGCGGAGCTGTACTACTTCACGCTCGTCATCGCGCTCATCATCTTCGTGGCGGTCGAGGGCGCGCTCGTCTACGCGCTCATCAAGTTCCGCGCGCGCAAGGGCGTGGTGGCCGCACAGATCCGCGGCAACACGCGCCTGGAGCTTGGCTGGACGCTCGGCGCCGCAGCCGTCCTGCTCGTGCTCGCCATCGCCACGTTCGTCAAGCTCGCCGCGATCCAGGACCCGGTCAACTCGCTGCCCTCGGGCGCCCAGCTCGCCGGCGAGAGCGGACTGCTCGCGAGCGCGACCGAGAAGCTGCCGCCGAACGGCAGGGCGCTGCACATCACCGTCACCGGGCAGCAGTACATCTGGCGCTACACCTACCCGGGCGCCGCCAACCCGGACGGCCTTGGGGCGCCGTACGCCTACGAGAACATGGTCGTGCCCGTAGGCGTGACGGTCGTGCTCGACATCCAGTCGCTCGACGTCGTTCACTCGTGGTGGATCCCCCAGCTCGGCGGCAAGTTCCAGGCGATCCCCGGGTACAACAACTATTCGTGGTTCCGAGTCGACAAGGCCGGCACCTATCGCGGGCAGTGCGCCGAGATCTGCGGCCGCGGCCACGCTCGCATGATCGCCCAGGTCACCGCCGTCTCGCCCACCCAGTTCGACGCCTGGATCGCCTACCAGAAGCAGGCCATCGCGGCCGCGAACGCCCAGGCCGCGGCGACGCGCGCCAAGCTCAACACGCTGTCCGGCGCCGCCGCCGTGCAGGTCCCGTAACCCCCTCGAACGCGACCAGGAGACCGACCCAGCCATGGCCACGTACGCCGCCCCCGTCCCCCAGGTAGTCGCCCACCGCGTGCAGCGCGAGGGGACGGGCTGGACGAGCTGGATCACCACGACCGACCATAAGAAGATCGGGATCATGTACATGGTCACGACCTTCGCCTTCTTCGTGATCGGCGGGGTCGAGGCGCTGATGATCCGCCTGCAGCTCAGCGTGCCGGACAACAACCTGGTCACGCCGCAGGTCTACAACCAGCTGTTCACGATGCACGGGACGACGATGATCTTCCTGTTCGTCGTGCCGTTCATGGCCGGCCTGGGCAACTACTTCGTGCCGCTCATGATCGGGGCGCGCGACATGGCCTTCCCGCGCCTGAACGCCCTCTCCTTCTGGCTGCTGCTCGCCGGCGGCATCGTCTTCTACGCCTCGATCTTCTGGACCCCGCCCGAGGCCGGCTGGAGCAGCTACGTGCCGCTCTCGTCGATCACCTACTCGCCGTCGGGCGGACAGGACGCGTGGATCTTCCTCATCCATCTCACCGGCCTCTCCTCGTTCGTCGGCGCGGTCAACTTCTACGCGACGATCGCCAACATGCGCGCCCCGGGCATGAGCTGGGGTCGCCTGCCGCTGTTCATATGGGCGATCCTCACCTACTCGGTGCTGCTCATCTTCGCCCTGCCGGTGATCGCGGGCGCGGTGACGATGCTGCTCACCGACCGGCACTTCGGCACCCACTTCTTCGACCCGAACAACGGCGGCTCGGCGCTGTTATGGCAGCACCTGTTCTGGTTCTTCGGGCACCCCGAGGTCTACATCATGATCCTGCCCGGGTTCGGCGTCGTCTCGGAGATCCTGCCGGTCTTCGCGCGCAAGCCGATCTTCGGCTACAAGGCGATCGCCGCCTCGACGGTGGCGATCGCCTTCCTCGGCTTCCTCACCTGGGCCCACCACATGTTCGCCACGCCGACGCCGGTCGTGGTGCTCATCTTCGTGATGCTCAGCTCGTTCCTGATCGCCGTGCCGACGGGGGTCAAGATCCTCAACTGGATCGCCACGCTGTGGCGCGGCTCGATCGAGTTCAAGACGCCGCTCATCTTCTGCGCCGGCTTCATCGCGACGTTCCTGATCGGCGGGATCTCGGGCGTGTTCCTGGCCATGTTCCCGGTCGACTGGCAGCTCAACGACACCTACTTCGTGGTCGCGCACATCCACTACGTGCTGATGGGCGGCGCGGTGTTCACGATCTTCGCCGCCATCTACTACTGGTTCCCGAAGGTCACCGGCCGTATGCTCAGCGAGAGCCTCGGCAAGTGGTCGTTCTGGTGGATGTTCATCGGCTTCAACATGACCTTCCTGATCCAGCACGTCATCGGCCTCGACGGGATGCCGCGGCGCGTGTACGAGTACACGAACACCGGTCATCTCGCGCTCTACAACATGATCTCCACCATCGGCTCGTTCGTCCTCGGCTTCGGCATCCTGCTCACGATCATCAACGTCGCGCGCAGCGTGAAGGTCGGCGCGATCGCCGGCCCTGACCCGTGGAAGGCCAACACGCTCGAGTGGTTCACCGAGTCGCCGCCGCCGGTGAACAACTTCGACACCGTGCCGCGCGTCCGCTCCGTCGAGCCGATGAAGGACATCCGCCGCGAGATCGAGCGGCGGACCTCGGGCACCCCGGCCCCGAGCCCGGCGACGGTGCCCGCCGGCGCCCGCCAGGTCGGCGTCTGAGGCGTGGGGTCGCCCCGGTGACCGCCCAGCCGCTGCCTCCGTCCGCGGCCGCCCCGGCACTGCCCGCCCGGCGCGGCGGACTGGCCGCGCGCACGCGCACCGTCCTGGGCGACTACTTCGAGCTCACCAAGCCGAAGGTCCAGACGCTCCTGCTGCTGACCACGATCACCACGATGTACGTCGCCGGCGATCCGTCGCCGGCGTTCGTCGCGCTCATCTGCCTCGGGGGCTACCTGTCGGCGGGCGGCGCCGGCGCCGTCAACCACTACTGGGACCGCGACATCGACGCGCGCATGAAGCGGACCGCGAACCGCCCGGTCCCGGCCGGGCGCATTTCGCCGCGCGCCGCGCTCATCTTCGGATTCATCCTCGCCGCGCTGTCGTTCCTCGAGCTGACCCTCGTGGCCAACGTCCTCGCCGCGTCGCTCGCGCTCGGCGGCTTCGTCGGCTACGTCGGCGTCTACACCATGTGGCTGAAGCGCCGCACCCCGCAGAACATCGTCATCGGTGGCGCGGCCGGGGCCGTGCCGCCACTCGTGGCCTGGGCCGCGGTGACCGGCTCGCTCGACCCCGTCGCCCTGTACCTGTTCTTCATCGTCTTCTTCTGGACGCCGCCGCACTTCTGGGCCCTCAGCCTGCTCATGCGCGACGAGTACGCGGCCGTCAAGATCCCCATGCTGCCGGTCGTGCGCGGCGACCGCGAGACGC
This sequence comes from uncultured Solirubrobacterales bacterium, assembly GCA_963710725.1. GTDB lineage: Bacteria > Actinomycetota > Thermoleophilia > Solirubrobacterales > Solirubrobacteraceae > CAVQBJ01. The sequence goes on from CAVQBJ010000003.1 coordinate 57,631, forward strand.
GCAAGCAGATCGTGCTCTACACGATCCTCCTCTACGCGGTCACTCAGCTGCCGTTCTGCGCGGGGCGCTTCGGCGACTTCTACCTCGTCGTCTCGATGACGCTCGGCGCCCTGTTCATCGGCGGAGCTGTGCGCCTGTATCGTCGCGCCGACCGCCGCGCAGCGCTCCAGCTCTACCTGTTCTCGCTCGCCTACCTCGCGCTGCTGTTCTGCGCGATGGCGGCCGACGTGCACCTGTAGGTCATCGGCGGCGGCTACCGCCGCGCCAGGGCCCCGGCGGGGCCCGCTCGAGGCCCGTGCCGCCGCGCCAGGGCCCCGGTCGGGACCCCGTCGACTACGGCGGCGCACCCGCGTGGCTGCTCCGTGACGTGCGGGGCGCACTTGTGACCATCGCGTGAGCTTCGGGCGTGGGGTGTGCTCCCGCACGCACGCGATAGGGCTGCTAAGCGACCACACCCCCCCGCGCCCGCGGTCACGCGACGGCGACGGATGCGTCGCGCGGCACACTCGCGCGACGGTTCCGTCACGTGGCCGACGCGCAACGTGACGCGAGGGGCGCATCGGTGACCCTCGCGTCACGCCCGGGGCCGGCAAGGCGCACCCCGCGGCCCCGACCGGTATTCTTTGGCGGCCATGATGACCCGCCGACTCGCTCGCAAGAACATCCGCACCGCGCTGATCGTGAGCGCGTTGTCGATGTTCATGCTCGGCCTCACCTTCATCGTCGCCGCGGTCTACATCTCATGAGCCCGCTCGATCCCGAGGTCCCGCCCGTCGGCGAGGAGATCCACCTCCCGGGGCCGAGCATCATTCCGTTCCTCACCGCCGTCGGCATCACGATGATCATCGTCGGGCTGACGACGTTCATCGTCGTGACGATCGCCGGCATCGTGCTGACGGTCGCGTGCGTCGGGCGCTGGATCGCGGACGTGCGCCGCGACATCGACGAGCTCCCGCTCGGCTAAGCCTCCAGGGGCCGGCGCCACCGGCCGCGGCGACCCCCGCGGCGACCCGATGGCGTCCGGTATGCCGGCGGCGCGCGCGCCGACCCGATGGTCAGCGCGCGCGGCCGGGTGAGCGGGACGCGCCCGCAGTACGCGGGCGCGCCGCTCCACCAGTGGGGTGCCGTGCGCGTTCCCTCACCCGCGCACGGTTGTCGATGCTCCACGCGCTCCCCAGGGCGCGGAGTCCCTCACATCACCCCACTGCTGCGCTTTCCGGCACCGGACAGATCGCTCCGTCCTCGGTCCAGCAGCGCACGATGTCGCGCACCGACAGGATGCCCACGATCTCGCCGTGCTCGATCACGACGAGATGACGGAAGCGGCCGCGGACCATCGCCGCAGCGGCCTCCTCGAGCGACCAGTCGGGCGCAGCGAAAACAAGCCCTGCCGTCAGATGCTCGCTGACCAACTCATGATCGGGGTCCTCGCCCGCGCCGATCACGCGCAGGACATCGCGCTCGGTGATGATGCCCGGTCCGTGGCCATCGGGATCGATGACCACGGCGGCACCCACCTGTCGCTCGGACATCAGGCGAGCCGCGTCGCGGACCGTGTGGCCCGGACCGACCGAGAGAACCATCGAGCTCATTCCCTCACGCACCTGCATCAAGCGCTGCCCTCTTTAGGTCTCGGCGCTCAGGCCCGGCCGGGCCGCACCTCGATTTGCAACGATTGACGCAATGTACTCGTTCGCCGTCTCGTCCGTCAAGCGGGTGTGCGATCGGGCGGCGTCGGGCTTCCGGCGAGACGGACGCCGTGGTGTACTTTTGTGCACTTTCGAAGGTTGCCCATTGCCATGTATCTGCTGCAACGATTAGGATCGGCCTCCCCGATGAGCTCCCCTAGGTCAGAGAGCTGCCGTCAACGTGAGGGAGCGTTTGCGGCTGATGAGTAGGCGTGCCCTCGCCCCCGCCGTCTGCGCGGCGCTGGTGGCGACCGCCATCGGGATCTTCCTCGGACTCGGCGTCATCAACTGGTTCCCGCCCGAGGCGTCGGCCCAGTCGCACAACACCGATCGCCTGTACTACGTGCTCATCGTCGCGTCGGTGCCGATCTTCGTGCTCGTCGTGACGGTCATCCTGTTCTCGGTCTGGCAGTTCCGCATGCGCCCGGGCCAGGAGCTGCAGGACGGCGCGCCGATCCACGGCAACACGCGGCTCGAGTTCATCTGGACGGTGATCCCGGCCATCCTCATCCTCGGAATGGTGTCGTACTCCTTCGTCATCCTGCACGACAACGAGCGCAAGCCGCCGGGCCCGGAGCTGCAGGTCGGCGTGATCGGCCAGCAGTTCTTCTGGACCTTCACCTACCCGCCCGCCCACCCGGGCGGAGCGCCGGTCCGGACGAATGTGCTGTACCTGCCCCAGAACGAGTCGGTCTACTTCAACATGGTCTCGCGGGACGTCATCCACGCCTTCTGGATCCCGGCCTTCCGCCTACAGGAGGACGTCGTGCCGGGCATCACCACGCACTATCGCGTGACCGCGATCCGGCTCGGCCGCTACCCGGTCGTGTGCAACCTGCTGTGCGGTGTCGGCCACTCGCTGATGCGCTCGAGCGTCATCGTGCTACCGCAGGCCCAATTCAGCAGCTGGCTCGCGCGGATGCAGGCCGGTGGCGCGGGGGCATCCGCGTTCGCAGCCGCCGGCGGCAGCACGGCGAGCGCATCGACCGGACGTCAGCTGACCAGCTGGGTCGCCGGAAGCGCGGGATGAGCCTGCTCACGTCACCACGCGGCGTCGGTAGGCTGTGGCGCAGAGGAGAATTTCCCCGGCGCGATGCGCCGGCGGCCGGTCCGATCACGACCCTGGAGGAATGCTGATGGTCGTCAGGCTGAAAGCCCCGGGCTTCTACCGCGCCGGGCTCTTCTTCGTCGTCGGCATCGGCTTCTCGATGCTGCTGACCTGGATCGTCCGCGCCGCGACCGGACACGCGACCTACCCGCACTACTTCGATGCGAACGCGTGGGTCACGCTCGGGTTGCTCGTGGCGCCGCTTTTCTGGCTCGCCGGCTTCGGCGCCTTCGACTACTGGGTGCGCTGGGCGATCGGCAGGCCGACGATCCCCGAGGACCACTCCGGGCACGGCGCGCGCAGCTGGAAGGACTACTTCCGCATCAACACCGACCACAAGGTGATCGGCGTCCAGTACGTCGTGACGTCGTTCTTCTTCCTGCTCGTGGGCGGCATGCTGGCGATGCTCATGCGCGCCGAGCTCGCGCAGCCGGGCGCGAACTTCGTCGACGCGAACACCTACAACAGCCTGTTCTCCGTCCACGCGTCGATCCTCATCTTCTTCTTCGTCATCCCCGTGTTCGCCGGGCTCGCGAACTTCGTCCTGCCGCTCATGATCGGCGCGCCCGACATGGCCTTCCCGCGACTGAACGCGCTGTCGTACTGGCTGCTGCCGCTCGGCGGCATCATCATGCTCTCGAGCTTCCTCGCCCCCGGCGGCGCATTCGCCGACGGCTGGACGGCCTACACGCCGCTCTCCATCGACGCGCCGATCGGGCAGAACTTCTTCTCGATCGGCGTGCAGTTCGCCGGCTTCTCCTCGATCGCCACGGCGCTGAACTTCCTGGTCACGATCATCACGATGCGCGCGCCGGGGATGAGCTTCTTCCGCATGCCGCTGCTCGTGTGGGCGAACTTCTCGACGTCGCTGCTGGTGGTGATCGCCACGCCGTTCGTCGCCGCCTCGCAGTTCTTCATCCTGCTCGACCGCGCGCTGCGCTTCAACTTCTTCAACGTCGCCAAGGGCGGGGACGTGCTCATGTACCAGCACGTCTTCTGGTTCTACTCGCACCCGGCGGTCTACATCATGATGTTGCCCGGCTTCGGCATCGTCAGCGAGATCATCGCCGTGAAATCGCGCAAGCCGATCTTCGGCTACCGGATGATGGCGTTCTCGCTGCTGGCCATCGTGGTCCTCGGCTTCACAGTGTGGGCGCACCACATGTTCACCTCGGGGATGGCCGCGTGGATTCGGATCCCGATGGCCATCACCACGGTCATCATCGCCGTGCCGACGGGGATCAAGATCTTCTCCTGGCTGGCCACCCTGTGGAAGGGCGTGCTCCACCTCGACACGCCGATGTTATTCGCGCTCGGGTTCCTGACCACGTTCACCTGCGGGGGCATCAGCGGCATCATGCTCGCCATGATTCCCTTCGACATCCACGTGAGCGCGACGTACTTCATCGTCGCCCACATCCACTACGTGCTGTTCGGCGGCTCGCTGTTCACCATCTTCGCCGGCGTCTACTACTGGTTCCCGAAGATGACCGGCCGCATGTTCGACGAGCGCCTCGGCAAGTGGCACTTCTGGTCCACGTTCATCTTCTTCAACCTGACGTTCGCGCCGATGCACATCCTCGGCCTGCAGGGGATGCCGCGGCGCGTGGCCACCTACGCGGCGCAGTTCGCCGACCTGAACCTGTTCATCTCGATCGCCAGCTGGATCCTCGGGCTGTCGACGCTGATCTTCGTCTACAACATGGTCACGAGCTGGCGCGGCGGGCCGCGCGCGGTGGCCAACCCGTGGAGAGCGCTCACCCTGGAGTGGCAGGTCTCGTCGCCGCCGCCGATCTTCAACTTCGACACGATTCCAACCGTGGTGGGCGGGCCGTACGAGTACGGCGTGCCCGGTGCCGTCCACGGAGTGTTCAAGGGAGGCGCCGAGGTGAAGTCCTCACCGGCGGGTAGCGTCGCCCAACCAACGAGCCAATGAGCCGGCTCACAACGTCGTCAGGTGTCCGGAGTCAGTCCGCCACCACGGAGGGAGGGAGACATCCATGACCGAGGTCCTCGTGATCGCCAACCAGACGCTCGCCGGGCGAAATCTTCTCGACGAGGTTCGCCGCCGCGCCGCCCAGGGCGACGTCACGTTCCGCATCGTCGTGCCAATGACCAAGCCGAGCGCCGGCCTCGTCATCTATGACGACGCGGTGCGCCACGCCAGCCAGGTGCGCGTCGATCTCGCGCTGTCCGTCCTCGCCGCCGAGGGCATCGTCGCGCACGGCGAGGTCGGCGACACCGATCCCCTGTCCGCGGCGCTCGACGCCATCGGCACCCACGGCCGACCCGACGAGATCATCGTGTCCACGAAGCCGGCCGAGAGCTCCGGTTGGCTGCGCCGCGACCTGATCGACCGCATCCGTGTGGCGACACGCCTGCCGGTGCAGCACATCGTCACCGACGTCGATCAGGAGGGCCTGCCGTTCAAGATCACGCTCGTGGTCGCGAACCGCACCTCGAGCGGCGAAGAGCTCGTCGAGCGCCTGGCGGCCAAGGCGGCCAACGACAAGGAGCACCTGTTCATCGGCGTGGTCCCCCAGCAGAGCGGTGACGGATCGGCGCCTCAGGAAGCGCGCGAGCGCCTCGCCGCCATGCTCGACCGCCTCCAGGGCGCGGGGCTCCTCGCCTCGGGCATGATCGGCGACCCGGACCCGTACACGGCGACGGTGAACGCGCTCGAGCTGTTCCGCGTCGACGACGTCGTCATCTCCACGCTGCCCGACGAGCGCTCCGGCTGGATGCGTTCGAACCTCATCGAGCGCGTCCAGAAGGCGACGACGGTTCCCGTCGAGCACGTCGTGGTGAGCGACGAGACGGCCGCGACCCCGGCACCGGCGGGTAGCTAGCGATGGAAGCCGCCGGCATCGCGCTCGGGCACGACGCCCACGCCGAGCAGCACGGTCCGCCGCCGGCGAACCGCAGCTCGCGGGTGGACCCCGCGCTGCTGGGGATCCTCCTTTTCATCATCTCCGAGGTGATGGTCTTCGGGGCGTTCTTCACGGCGATGTTCTTCATCCGCGTCGCCCAGGGAGACCCGTGGCCCGCGCCCGGCACCACCCTGCCGGTCGAGGTCGCCGGCTTCAACACGGCGATCCTGGTGTCGTCATCGTTCACGATGCACTGGGCGCAGACCTCGATCAAGAACGGCAACCGATTCGGGTTGAAGGCCGGCCTCTTCACCACCTTCCTGCTCGGGTGCACGTTCCTGTTCATCCAGATCAACGAGTACGCGAACATCGGCTTCGCGCCGCAGGACTCCTCGCAGGCCACGATCTTCTACTCGCTCACCGGCCTGCATGGCGCGCACGTCTTCATCGGGCTCGTGCTGCTGCTCATCATGACCGTGCGCGCCTTCCGCGGGCACTACAGCCCCGAGGAGCACCGAGGCGTCGAGGTGCCGGGCATCTACTGGCACTTCGTCGACATCATGTGGATCGTCGTGTACCTGACGGTCTACGTCATCCGGTGACGATGCTGAACCCGCTGCGCAGCGAGGCCGAGGCCTTCAGGCTGCTGCTCTACGTGCTCGCCGCGTTCCTGGTGATCGTCGTCATCGTCGTGCTCGTGCAGTCCGTCCTGTAGGCCCGCGGCCCGCGAGGACGGCCTCAGGGCGCGCTGGCGCCGCCGGTCGGCGAACTCGAGCCGCCGCCTGACGATCCGGTCCCCGAGGAGCCGCTGCCGCCGCCCGACGATCCGGTCCCCGAGGAGGGTGAGCCGCCGGAGCCGCCGGTCGCCGACGTGCCGCCGGCGGATGTGCCACCCGCGCCGCCCGCGCCGGTCCCCGTCGCGGCTCCGCCGGTTCCGCTCGCCGCGCTCCCGCCGGCCGCCGTTCCGCCGGTCGTCGCGGCAGCGTCGCCGGACGACGAGCCCGCGCCACTGGAGCCGCCGGCGCCGGTCGTCCCGGTGGCCCCGGCCGGGGTCGTCACCGTGCCGCCGTTCGCCGCGACGGCGCCGGTGGCAGCCGGCGGCGTGACCGTCGGAGGCGTCTGCGGAATCTGGTCGGCCACGCTGCTCGTCCCGCCGCAGGCCGCCAGGCCGCCCCCACAGCACACGACGATCGAGAGCGCCGCCAGTTCTCGTACGCGGCGCTGTGAGACCCGTCTCACCCGCCGAGCGGGCCCATGCGCCGCCCGCAGGTCGGACAGTCGTTCAGGTCCTTCTGGGCGAGCTGGTCGCACCAGGGACAGAAACGGAGGTTCTCGACCGCCCACGGCAGCTGGGAGTCAGAGGGAGCGAGAGGAAGCAGCTTGCCCACGACCTCGAGCACCTCGCCCGTATCACGGTCGAGGTAGATCTCGTCCGGGTCGGCCTCGAAGATCAGCTCCCGTCCGGTGGAGGGGCTGCGCAGTCGGTAACGGTCCTGATCGCTCACGGCCGAGGATTCTATCGGAGCCCACGCGGAGACCGGAAACCGCACCCGCCCTCCGGCGGTTCGGGTAGAGTGCCCGCGGCGCATGTCCGTGACGAATGACACACACCCGGTCAGGCGCCTGGGCGCCGTGTGCGCGGCGCTCGCGGTGGCGGTGGCCATGAGCGCCTGCGGTTCACTGAAGCGCTACGACAATACGAACGTCGTCGGCGGCAAGGTTGCGTTCATCCAGCAATGCGGCGCCTGCCATACGCTCGCGCGCGCCGGCACGAAGGGCATCATCGGGCCCAACCTCGACGCCGCGTTCTCCGCCGCCGTCGAGGACGGCCTCGGCCGCAGCGCCATCGAGAGCGTCGTGCACGGACAGATCCTCGAGCCGAACCCCAACGGCGTGATGCCGTCCGGCCTCGTGCGCGGCGCCAACTGCGTCATCCCGGGCAGCCCGCCGGGCACGTCGGTGCCGACCCGCGCCCAGTGCATCAACGACATCGCCGCCTATGTGTCACAGGCCGCCGCCGCCCCGGGCCAGGACACCGGCCTGCTGGCCTCGGTCGTGCACCCGGCGGGCACCGGGCCGCCCGCGGTGGAGAAGAACGGCACGGTCGCGCTCGCGGCCGACCCCACCGGGCAGCTGTCCTACACGACGAAGTCCGCGACCGCGACCGCCGGCCCGGTCACGTTCACGATGAGGAACATGTCCGGCGTCGCGCACAACATCGCGCTCCAGGCCGGTGCGACCGGCGCGACGCCGGGCCCGGGCCCCGTGCTCGGCGCCGGCGCGATCACGAGCAACGGGACGTCCACCTTCCACGTGACGCTCAAGCCGGGCACCTACACCTTCTTCTGCCAGGTTCCCGGGCACCGCGCCGCCGGCATGTACGGCACGCTGACCGTCAAGTAGGACAGACGCCCGAGCCGGCCTTCATCCTGCGCCCCGCGCGGGCCGGCGAGGCGGCGAGCCTGAGCGACCTCGCCCTGCGTTCGAAGGCCCACTGGGGCTACGACGAGGTGTTCCTCGAGTCGATCCAGGGATTGCTCACGCTGAGCGAGGCCGATCTCGCCTCGAACAGCGTGTGGGTGCTCGAGCACGACGGAGAGCCGCTCGGATTCTCCCGGGTGAGCGGCGCGCCGCCCGAGGGCGAGCTCGCCGACCTGTGGCTCGATCCGAGCGCGATCGGAGCCGGGCTCGGTCGGCGGCTCCTCGCCCATGCGCTCGCGAAGGCCGGCGACGCCGGCTTTCAGTCCCTGCTCATCGAGAGCGACCCGAACGCCGAGGGCTTCTACGAGGCGCTCGGCGCGAGGCGCATCGGCGAGCGGCGCTCGCCGTCGGGGCGTGTGCTTCCGCTGCTGCGGATCGCCACGCCGGCCTGAGTACCGGCTGCGGCCGTGGTGGTCGTCGTCACCGTGACCGCTTCGAGCGGGGGGGCCGCGCGGCCTACTTCTTCGTGCTCGTGGTCTTAGTGCTCGTCTTGGTCGTCGTGGTAGTCGTCGTCGTGGTCGTCGTGGTCGTCGTCGTGCTCGTCGTGCTCGTCGTCGGGCTCTTGACGAGCGTCGGGTTGGCGACGATCGTTGCCGCGTAGGTGAGCCGGGCCGTCTTATACAGGCAGTAGAACTGGACGCTGCCGCCGAGCCCCTGCAGCGCCGTCTGGGTGTTCGTCGTCGTGCACTGGCTCTTGGACCGGCTCGCTCGCCACGACGTGTCGCTCGCGTAGCCGAGGGCGAGCGACGGCGCCCACGTCGGCACCGTGAGGGCGATCACGTCGCCCTTGCGGATCGGCAGCGTAGTGGTGAGCGGGAACTGGACGCTGCCGCCGAAGTACGGCTGCAACAGGACGGCCGGGCTCTGGGCCACGAGCGTGTAGTTGAGCTTGGTCCCCGGCTGCAGGACGGCGATCGCCGCCGAGGCGGGGCCACCCTCGTTCGTGTTGAAGAAGGTGATCTGCTTCGCATTCGGCGCGCCGAGGGTGATCGTCCAGGCCACGATGCGGCCGTCGACCGGCGCCACGTAGGGCGAGCGCACCGTGCCGACCTTGGCCCCGTAACCGGTGGTTCGGCTCACGGCCAGGCAGGGCGTCCCGGGGCAGCTCGGCGTCGACGACGTCACGGTCGGGGTCGCGCTCGCGGGGACGACACCGACGTTCACGACACTCGGCGGCTGCGGCGCTTGGGTGGTGGTGGTCGTCGTGGTCGTGGTCGTGCGGCTGCTGGCCACCGAGCCGGTGGGCGCGAGCAGCAGGCCGGCGGCTGCGGCGCTGGCCAGTGCGATGGCGATCAGAGAGCGTTTCATGGGGAGATTGAACACGAAGAGGGGGACGGGGCGCAGGCAAGAGGGCGCGCGCCGACGGGGAGATCGTGCCGACGCGTGGCGGTCGGGAGACTCCCTTCTAACGCATCCGTGGCAGCGAAGTTGCGCTGCACGGAGGATTGCGCGGACGCCGATCGGCTCCCCGGGACGCCCACGAAGGCCCGGCCCGGCCCCGATCGGCGGCGGCTCAGCGCCCGCCGAACGTTGCCTGGCCCGGGCCCTGGTCCAGGAACGAGGCCACGGCCCCCTTGAGGTCGTCGGTGGCGAACAGCGCGCCCGCGATCTCGGGCACGCGAGCGTCGGCGGCGCGCGCGCCGCCCTGCAGCGCGGCGCGCACGATCTGCTTCGTGGCCACGTGCGCCTGCGTGGGACCCGCGGCCAGGTCGCGGGCGAAGGCGAGGCTCGCCTCGGCGAACGTGGCGTCGTCGAGCACGCGGTTGACGACGTTCCAGGCCTGCAGCGTCGCCGCATCGTAGAGCGCACCGGTCATCACGAGCTCGCGAGCGCGCGCCGGCCCCGCGCGCTCGACCAGGCGCTGCGTGCCGCCCATCGCCGGCGTGAGCCCGACGACGCGCTCGACGAGCCCGAAGCGTGCGGAGTCGGAGGCCAGCAGGAGATCGCAGGCGAGGGAGAGCTCGAACGCGGCGGTCAGGCAGAGGCCGTGCGCGGCGAACACGGTGGGCATCGGCAGCTCCTCGACCCGGTGGATCGTCGCCAGCAGCAGCTGCCACAGCGCGGCCGCGGCGTCGACAGAGAGGCCGTCGAAGAGATGCACGTCGACACCTCCGCTCACGACGCGGCCCTCCGCGCGCACGAGCAGCCCGCGCGCGTCGCTGCGCTCGACCTCGTCGACCGCGGCGATGAGATCGTCCATCAGCTCGCGCGTGAAGAGATTCAGCGGCGGATGGTCAAGGACCATCACGGCGAGCGCGCCGTCGCGCTCGACCCGCACCCCGGGGCCGGTCGATGCGTCGGCGCTCATCCGGTGAGCTCCGCCGCCGCCGCGGCGATCTCGCTCGGGTCGCCGGGCTGCGGGTGCCACGGCAGCTGCAGAGGGTCACCGTCGTAGCGAGGGATCACATGCAGGTGGAAGTGGAAGACCGTCTGCCAGGCGGCCGCGCCGCACGAATTGATGATGTTCACCCCCGCGGCTCCGAGCCGCTCCTTGGCGAGGCCGGCGACGCGCTGAGCGACGACGATCGCGTCGCGGAGATCGCCGCTGTCGATGGTGAGCAGGTCCTGCGCGTGGCCGCGGGGCACCACGAGGGCGTGGCCGCGGGTGGCCGGGTTGATGTCCATGAAGGCGACCGTGCGTTCGTCCTCGGCGATGATCGTCGCCGGAAGCTCGCCGGCGACGATGCGGCAGAACAGGCAGTCGGGATCACGCATCGCGCCGGCATCCTAGTCGACTCGTCCTGCCGCCCCGGCGGCGGCACGCGCCCACGCGCGCGCCTGCTCGCGCGTGCGCACCTCGCCCGCGTACTGGGCGGCGAGCAGCTGCTCGGCGTAGCGACCGATCTCCGGCCCCGGGGCGAGCTCCATCGCCCGCGCGAGCTCGTCGCCGCGCAGCAGCGGCGTCGGCGGCCCGTGCTCGCGCCAGGCCAACGCGTCGGTCAGGACCGACCGCGCGAGCTGCACGTGACGCGCGATCGCCTCGTCCGCCCCCGCCCCGCGCGTCGCGAGCCGATCGGCCACCGACAGCAGCGTGACGTCGACCTCGACCGGCTCGCAGCTGCGCAGATACGAGAACGTCCCGCGCCGCGACAGCGGCGTCTCGTGGACGAGGAAGCCGAGGGTCAGGTGCCGACGGGTGAGCGAGGCGACGTGACCGCGCAGGCGTTCGCTCGTGCGCAGCCGCGTGAGGATCTCGCGGCTCATGCGCGCTCCCGCGACGTCGTGCCCGATGAAGGTGATGCGACCGTCCCCGCGCCGCGCCTGGGTCAACGGCTTGGCCACGTCGTGCAGCAGGGCCCCGATGCGCAGCGCGGTCCCGCGCGTCAGCTCGTCGCTCAGCGGCTCGTCGAGCAGCGCCCCGACGGCCGCCGCGTGCTGCTCGCCGACGACCGAGACCGGGTCGCGTTGCAGCGCGACGACCTCGCCGAGGACCTCGAGGGTATGCCCGTAGACGTCGCGGTGGTGGAAGCGGTTCTGCTCGACGCCGCGGAGCGCGTCGAGCTCGGGCAGCACGACCTCGGTTGCCGCCAGATCATCGAGCCGGGCGAGGCCGGCGAGCACCTCGTCGGCGGCGAGCACGCGGCGCAGCTCGGCGAACACGCGCTCGGCGGCCACGCCGGTGAGCGCGGGCGCGTGGCGTCGGGCCGCATCGACGGTCGCCGCCTCGCAGTCGAGTCCGAGCTCGACGGCGAAGCGGACGAGGCGCAGCACACGCAGCGGATCGTCGGCGAACGCGCGCGGACTCGTCGCCCGCAGGCGGCGGGCCGCGAGATCGGCGGCGCCGCCGAGCGGATCGACGAGGTCCCCGCCGGCGAGCGGCTCGGCCATCGCGTTGATCGTGAAGTCGCGCAGGCGCAGGTCGGCGTCCAGCGAGCCACCCTGGAGCGGGTTCAGATCAACCTGCCAACGATGATCGTGCGCGACGACCCGCCAGGCGCCGAACTCCGACGAGAGCGCGAACGGCGTGCCGCCGGCCACACGCGCGACGGCACGCGCGGCGCCGGCGACGTCGCCCGCCAGCACGACGTCGATGTCGTCGGTGTCGCGACCGAGCAGCCGATCGCGCGGCGCGCCGCCGACGATCCACGCCTCGGCTCCGGCCAGCGCCGCGGCGATGAGCGCGCGCGTGCCCGTGGGCGCCACCCCGGTGCGGCTCACGCGTCTTTGCGCCCGCTGGCGATCGCGACCTCGCCGCCGAGCGGTTCGCCGTCTTGGTGGTACTCACGCGGAATCCGAGCGGACAGCCCGCAGGTCACCTCGTAGTTGATCGTGTCGAGGCGCCGCGCCACGTCCTCGCAGGTGATGCGTTCAGCGCCGTCACGGCCGATGAGCGTGGCCGTGGCGCCGACCGGCGGCGCATCCCCCCCGACGTCGACCGTGATGTTGTCCATGCTCACGGTTCCCACCAGCGGGTAGCGCCGCCCTGAGATGAGCACGTCGGCGTTGTTGGTGAGGCCGCGCCGCCAGCCGTCGCCGTACCCGATCGGCAGCGTGGCCAGCGTCGTCTCACGCGATACGACGAAGCGCCGCCCGTAGCCGGCGCTCTCGCCGGCGCGACAGGCCTTCACCGCCGCGACGGTGCTGTGGAGAGCGAGCGCCGGATCGAGCGTCCACGCGTCCGGGTCCTGCCCGAACGGGTCGAGGCCGTACGCGGCGACGCCGCAGCGAACCATGTCGAAGTGGGTACTCCGATCTCGCAACGTGGCCGCGCTGTTGGCGGCGTGGAGCGTGATCTGCGGGTGGCGCCGCTTGAGCGCCAGCGCCCAGACGGCGAAGCGCTCGCGCTGCTCGTGCAGGAACGTGTCGTCCGGATCGTCGGCGGTGGCGAAGTGCGTCAGCGCTCCGGCGAGCGTCAGCTCGGGCGCGCGCGCAACGGCCTCGGCGATCGCGTTGGCGTGCTCCGGGTCGCGCGTCCCGAGCCGGCCCATCCCGGTGTCGAGCTTGACGTGCACGCGCCCGCGCCCGAGCGCGGCGACGCCGTCGACGAACTCGGTCGACCAGGCGACGACGTCGGCGTCGGCCTCGATGGCGATCTGCAGCTCGAGCGGCGTGAGCGCCCCGAGAACGAGCACGTCCGCGCGCAGGCCGGCTTGCCGCAGCTGCGCGGCCTCCTGCGCCGTCGCGACGGCGAGCGACTCCGCGCCGCCCTCGAGCGCCGCGCGCGCGCTCGCCACGGCGCCGTGACCGTAGCCGTCGGCCTTCACGACGACGCACAGGGCCACCCCGGGCGCAAGCTCCCTGCGCAGCCGGACGCAGTTGCGGGCGATCGCCGCAACATTCACCCGGGCGAGCGCGCGAACGGCAGACACTGAGGTCAGCCTACTGAGGGTCCCAGCGCCGCCGGAAGGGCGGCGATCACGTCGGAGGCGATCACGCCGTCGGCGCTGCCCTGCGCGCGTGCCGCGCGCCGCCCCGCCTCGGCGTGCAGCCAGGCTCCGCCCGCGGCGGCGGCGAAGGCCGGAACCCCGCGCGCGAGCAGCGCCGCGATGACCCCGCTGAGCACGTCACCGGTCCCCGCGGTGGCGAGCCCGGGACTACCGCCCGGACTGACCGCGACGCGCCCGTCCGGATCGACCACCAGCGTGTCGTCGCCCTTGAGCAGCACGACGGCGCCGCTGCGCCGGGCCGCCTCGCGCGCATGCCAGAGGCGGCGCCGCTCCACGGCGTCGCTGTCGATGGCGAGCAGCCGGGCGAGCTCGCCGGCGTGCGGGGTGCACACGGTCTCAGCCGGGCGCCCCGCGAGCGTCTCCAGGTGACCGGCGTGCGCGTTGAGGCCGTCGGCGTCAAGCACGAGGGCGACCGCGGCGCGCGACGCGAGCTCGCGGGCGAAGGCGAAGGCGCCCTCGTTGCGACCGAGGCCCGGCCCGAGTGCGAGCGCCCCGCCCCGGGCGGCGGCACCGAGCACGACCTCGACGCCGTCGGGCAGCAGCGAGCCGTCCGCGTCGGGGAGGCCGCGGGTCATGACCTCGAGCAGCGCAACCTCGAAGATCGACTGGAGCGTCGCCGGGACGCAGGCGGTGACGTAGCCGGCGCCGGCGCGTGCCGCCGCCCTCGAGGCGAGGCACGGCGCGCCCGTCAGGCCGGCCGACCCTCCGGCCACCAGCACGTGGCCGCTCGTGAACTTCGTCCCGGCGGCGTCACGGCGGGGAATGACGTCGAGCACATCGGCGCCGATCAGACCCGAGACGGGCCCGAGCGGGGCGCCGTGCGGGATCCCGATGTCGACGACGTGGACGGCGCCGGCGTGGCGCTTGCCCGGGTTGATCCACAGCCCGAGCTTGGCGACGTGGAAGGTCGCCGTGGCGTCGGCGCGCACCGCCTCCCCGACGACCTCGCCGCTGGAGGCATCGACGCCGCTCGGCACGTCGGCACTGACCACTGGTCGCGTCTGCGCGTTCAGCGCGGCGATCGCCTCGGCGACGACCCCGCGAGGCTCGCCGGCAAAGCCCGTGCCGAGCACGGCATCGACATGGCCCGCATGCCCATCGAGCGCACCCGCCGCGAGCGGCATCGGCACCTCGCCAGGGAGGCGGTCGAGGTTGGCGCGCGCGTCCGGGCTCGATTCGCTCAGATCGCCGGTGGCGAGCACCGTCACGGCTCGCCCCCCGTCGCGCAGCATGCGCGCGGCCACGAGACCGTCGCCGCCGTTGTTGCCCTTCCCGCAGACGACGGCGATCGGTCCGTCGGGAATCACGGTCTCCGCGAGCCGAGCGAGGCCGGCACCGGCTCGCTCCATCAGATCGAGCGAGGGGACGCCGCGCTCCTCGATCGCCCAGCGATCGACCGACCGCATCGCCTCGGCGTCGGGCAGCGGCGCGCACCAGTCGGGGAGCTCGATCGCCGGCGGCATCGTCCCGCGATGCTACCCGCGTCGCGGCTCGGCGCGCGCGTCGTCTACTCGACGGTGACCGTCTTGGCGAGGTTGCGGGGCTGGTCGACGTTCAGCCCGCGTCGGCGAGCGATGTCGTAGGCGAGCAGCTGCAGCGGGATGATCGCCAGCACCGGCTGCAGCATCCAGTCGATCCGCGGCACCGGCACGATCGACTGCGCGTGCGCGCCGATGCGATCGTCGCCCTCGGTCGTGATCGCGATGACGTGCGCGCCGCGCGCCATCACCTCCTGCATGTTGGAGGCGATCTTCTCGAGCACCGGCGACTCGGTGGCCACGCACACGACCGGGGTGGACTCGTCGAGCAGCGCGATCGGGCCGTGCTTCATCTCCCCCGCCGCATAGGCGTCGGTGGCGATGTAGGAGATCTCCTTCAGCTTGAGAGCGCCCTCGAGCGCGACGGCGAGGCCGATGTGCCGACCGAGGTAGAGGAAGAACTGCTGCTGCCAGTGCTCGTCGGCGATGCGCTGCACGCGCTCGACGCTGTTATGGAGCACCTCGTCGATCGCCCCGGGCAGTCGCTTGAGCTGACCGACGAGCTCGGCGATCCGCTCGGCCGGCAGCGCGCCCCGCAGCTCGGCCAGCCGCAGCGCGAGCAGGTACATCACGGCCACCTGGCAGACGAATGTCTTCGTCGCGGCGACGCCCATCTCCAGGCCGGCGCGCGTGAACAGGACGCCGTCGGCGTCGCGTGTGGCCTGCGAGCCCATCACGTTCGTGACCGCGAGCACGGTCGCTCCGCGCTCGCGGGCGAGGCGCATCGCCGCCAGCGTGTCGGCGGTCTCGCCCGACTGCGAGATCCCGATCACCAGGTCGCCGGGACCGACGACGGGGTCGCGGTAGCGGTATTCCGAGGCGACGTCGACCTCGACCGGGACTCGTGCCCAGGCCTCGATCGCGTAGCGCCCGAGGAGCCCGGCGTGGTAGGAGGTGCCGCAGGCGACGATGACGATGCGGGTGGCGCCGGCGAGGATCCGCTCGTCGAGCGCCCCCTCGTCGGAGAGATCGACGGTCCGGGTGTCGTGCGCCGCCCGGTCGGCGATCGTCGAGGCGACGGCCTCGGCCTGCTCGTGGATCTCCTTGAGCATGAACGTTTCGAAGCCGCCCTTCTCGGCGGTCTCCTCGTCCCAGTCGACCTCCACGATCGCACGCTGAAGCTCGGTGCCGTCGGGCGTGCAGATGGTGACGTCGTCGGCGCGCAGGACGACGATCTCCTCGTTCTCGACGTACTGCACGCGATGCGTCTGGGCGAGGAAGGCCGGCACCGCGGAGGCGATGAACTGCTCGCCGTCGCCGCGTCCGACGACGAGCGGGCATTCCCGCCGCGCGCCGACGAGCAGATCGGGCTGACCGGCGTGCATGGCCACGAAGGCGTAGTGCCCGCGCAGCTCGGAGAACGCGACGCGCACGGCGGCGACGAGATCGCCGTCGTAGTGGCGCGAGATCAGATGGGCGATGACCTCGACATCGGTCTCGGAGCTGAACACGCACCCGCTCTCCTGCAGGCGCTGCTTGAGCTCCATGTAGTTCTCGACGATTCCGTTGACGACCACGTGCACCTGGTCGTCGGCATCGAACTGTGGATGCGCGTTCTCCTCGCTCACCCGGCCATGCGTCGCCCAGCGGGTGTGACCGATGCCGACGGTCGCCGGTGCCTGGGCGACGGCGACGGCGCCGCTCTGCGCCTGCCCCGCGCGGGTCGCGAGCTTCGCCTCGAGGCGGTCGAGGTTGCCGACCGAGCGGACCGCCTCGATCCCGTCGACGGCGAGCAGCGAGATACCGGCGCTGTCATAGCCGCGGTACTCCAGGCGGCGCAGGCCCGCAAGGATGATCTGCTCGGCGGGGCGCCTTCCGACGTAGCCAACGATTCCGCACACGGGCCGCGGTCCTTTCCTTCAACAAAGATGAGACTCTCCGGCCGTTCGCGGCGACGTCGAGGTCTCGCTCGGCTCGAGTGCGCCTGACGATACCAGCGCCCGGGGCGGCCGCCCCGGGGCGTCAGCCGAGCTCGCGCTCGACGAGCGCGACGAGCCGATCGCACACCGCTTCGGCCTCGTCGGTCGTCGGGGCCTCGACCATCACGCGCACGAGCGGCTCGGTCCCGCTCGGTCGGACGAGCACGCGTCCGCGGCCCACGAGCGCCCCGTGCTCGCGCGCGATCGCCTCGTTGACCTGCGTGGCCGACTGCAGCGCCCCGCGGTCGCGGACGCGCACGTTGACCAGCCGCTGCGGGAGCTTGTCCATCGCGTCGCGATCCGCGAGGTCGCGCCCGGCGAGCGCCTCGAGCGTGAGCAGGGCGCTCGCGATGCCGTCGCCGGACCGGTTGAAGGCGGTATCGATGATGTGCCCCGACTGCTCACCGCCGAGCGCCCACCCGCGCGCTCGCAGCTCCTCGAGCACATAGCGGTCGCCGACCTGGGTCGTCGCGATCTCGATGCCGACGCGGCCCATGGCAGAGTGGAAGCCGTAGTTGGTCATCACCGTCACGACGACGCCGCCGCCCGGCAGACGGCCGCGAGCGTGCAGGTGAATCGCGGCCAGGGCCATCAGCTCATCCCCGTCGACGACGACGCCGTGACGGTCGACGGCCAGCACGCGGTCGCCGTCGCCGTCGAACGCGAAGCCGATCGCGTGGCCGCCGCTGACGACGCGCTCGGCGAGCGCCTCGACGTGCGTCGATCCGCAGCCGTCGTTGATGTTACGGCCATCGGGAGCGTCGGCGATCGTCGTGACCTGGGCACCGAGACGCCGGAAGATCTCCGGCGCCGCCCGGTAGGTCGCGCCGTGCGCGCAGTCGAGCAGCACGTCGAGCCCCTCGAGATCGAGGTCGGCGAAGCGCACCGACAGCTCGCGCAGGTAATCCTCGTGGCCGCCCCGCAGGGTCCGGATACGCCCGATCCGACCGGCCGGCCGGCCGGCGTCGACCTTGGCGACGCCGCGCTCGAGCTCGCCCTCGATCGCGAGCTCGACCTCGTCGGAGAGCTTGAAGCCGTCGGCCCCGAAGAACTTGATGCCGTTGTCGCGGTAGGGGTTGTGCGAGGCCGAGATGACGACGGCGAGATCGAGGCCGTAGCGGCCAAGCAGCAGCGGTGCGGCCGGCGTCGGCAGGACGCCGCCGAGCAACACGTCGCCGCCGCCCGCGGCCACTCCGGCGGCCAGCGCCGACTCGAGCATCTCCCCTGACTCGCGCGTGTCGCGGATCACGAGGACCCGCGCCCCGTCGATTCCGGTCCGGTGCGTCGCCGCGCGGCCGAGGCCGAGCGCGAGGTCGGCGGTCAGCAGCTCGCCGGCGACGCCGCGAACGCCGTCGGTCCCGAACAGCTGGCGTGTCATGCCCGCGGCGCGCGGATCAGCGCTTGGAGAACTGCGGCCGCTTGCGGGCCTTCTTCAGACCGGCCTTCTTGCGCTCCTTGGCCCGCGAGTCGCGCGTCAGGAACCCGCGGCGCTTGAGCTCGCCGCGCAGGTTGGGGTCGGCCTCCAGGAGCGCGCGCGAGATGCCGTGGCGCAGCGCTCCGGCCTGAGCCGAGATGCCGCCGCCCTGCAGGCGCGCGATCACGTCCATGCGCGCCTCGTAGCCGACCGTCTCGAGCGGCTGGCGGATGTTGCGCTGCAGCGTCGTGCGCGGGAAGTGCTGCTCGAGCGTGCGCCCGTTGACGAGATACTCGCCCTTGCCCGGTCGCAGGATGACGCGGGCGATCGCCGTCTTGCGCTTGCCGGTCGCGCGGTAGCGCGCACCGGCAGCGAGGTCGATCGCCGCGGAGGCGATCGGTTCGGCGAGCTCCTCGGCCTCGTCGGCGGTCGCCGGCAGCTCCTCGTCCTCGAGCGCATAGGGATCCAGGGACTCGCCGCGAGCGAGCGGGTCGACGCCCTCGGGCACGATGTCGACCTCGAGATGCGCACCCGGCACGGCGGGCTTGACGCGCGGCGCCGGCGGCTCCTCCTCGGTCTCCTCGGCCGGCGACTCCTCGGCGACCGGCTCGGCCGGGGTGGGCGCCTCGGCGACCGGCTCGGCCGGGGTGGGCGCCTCGGCGACCGGCTCGGGCGGGATGGGTTCCTCCGTGACCGGCTCAGCCGGGGCGGGCGCCTCGGCGACCGGCGCGGCCGGGGTGGGCTCCTGGACCGGCGTCGGCTCCTCGACCGGGCTCGCCTCCTCGGCGGCCGCCTCGGGTGCGGGCGCCGCGTCGGCGACCGGCTCGGTCTGCTCTTCGGGCTGCTGGGTCTCGTCCGACATGAGTCTCCTGCGAATCGGGGTGGGCGCCGCGAGGCTAGGCGTTGAGCTGCATCGGCTCGGGCTTCTGAGCGATGTGGGGGTGCTCGGGCCCGGCGTAGATCTTCAGCTTGGTGAGCTGCTTGCGGGCAAGGCGGTTACGGGGCAGCATGCCCTTCACGGCGAGGCGGATGATCTCCTCGGGCCGGCGCGCCTGCATCTCCTCGAAGGTACGCGAGCGCAGGCCGCCCGGATAGCCGGAGTGGCGGTAGTAGCGCTTGTCGGCGCGCTTGTTGCCGGTGACCGCGACCTTCTCCGCGTTCACGACGATCACGAAGTCGCCCGTGTCGATGTGCGGCGTGTACTCCGGCTTGCGCTTGCCGCGCAGCGCGTCGGCGATCTGCGTCGCCAGCCGGCCGAGCGTCTGGCCGTTAGCGTCGACGATCAGCCAGTGGCGATCTCGTTCGGTGGGAGTGGCGACGTAGGTCTTCATAGCGAGAAAGGCCGCGCTCGGGCGTGCGCGGCGCGGCGACCCGTGCATGATAGGGAATGTGGCGCCCAAACCCCGGGCCCGATGCGCGCGGCCCGCTCCACGGTCCGCGCGGCGCCTAGACTGCCGCGGTGAGTGAACGACCTCGCCTCCTGGCCGCGCCGGGCGCGCGGTGAGCTCGCGACGCTCGCCGCCCTGCGCGCGCTGCCCTCAGCGGTGGCGATCTTCTTCGTGCGCGCCCAGCGGCGTGCGAGCCGGCGCGGCGACCAGTTCAGCCTCGCCTCCGCCGCCCGCCCGTCGGAGCTCGCAACGCTCCTGCGCCTCGCGTCGGGACGGGTGGCCGTCGTCGAGCTCGGAACCGGCACGGGCTGGACGGCGGCGGCGTTCGCGCTCGCCGATCGCCGGCGGCGGGTCATCAGCTACGACCCCACCGTGCGACCGGAGCGCGATGGCTACCTGGGCCTGGCCGGTCCGGCCGCCGCGCGCATCGAGCTGCGCGCGCAGGCCGATCACGACGGCCCACGGCCCGGCGACCGCCCGGTCGAGCTGCTGTTCATCGACTCCTCGCACGATCGCGAGCCCACGGTGCTCGCCTTCCGGGCCTGGCGCGGGGCGCTCGCTCCCGGAGCGGTCGTCGTCTTCCACGACTACGGACACCCCGGATACCCCGGCGTCGCGGCGGCGGTCGCCGACCTCGCACTGACCGGGGAGCGAGACGGCGGGCTGTTCGTCTGGCGGGCGCCCTGAGCACTGGCGCGCCGCCCCGACGCACGGCCGCCTCAGGTGCCGGGGGCGCCTGGCCGGGCGCGGGTCACTCCCATTCGATCGTGCCGGGCGGCTTGCTCGTGATATCGAGCACCACCCGGTTGACCTCGCGCAGCTCGTTGATCATGCGCGAGGCGATCGTCTCGAGCAGGTCGTAGGGCAGGCGTGCCCAGTCGGCGGTCATCGCATCGTCGCTCGTCACGGCCCGCACGACCACGACGTAGCCGTACGTTCGCTCGTCGCCCTGGACGCCGACGGTGCGCACGTCCGGGAGCACGCAGAAGGACTGCCACAGTTCGCGATACAGCCCGGCCTTGCGGATCTCGTCCTGCAGGATCGAGTCGGCCTCGCGCAGCACGTCGAGACGCTCCTTCGTGGCCTCGCCGCCGACGATGCGGATCGCCAGCCCCGGCCCGGGGAACGGCTGGCGCCACACGAGACGCTCGGGCAACCCGAGCTCCGCACCGACGGCCCGCACCTCGTCCTTGAAGAGCGCGCGCAGCGGCTCGACGAGCTCGAAGTCGAGGTCGTCGGGCAGCCCTCCGACATTGTGGTGGGACTTGATCGTGGCGGCGCCGGTGCCGCCGCCCGACTCGATCACGTCGGAGTACAGGGTCCCCTGGACGAGGTACTTCGTGGGGTGAGTGGGGGTCGACAACTTCGCCGCCTCCTCCTCGAACACGCGGATGAACTCGGCGCCGATCGCCTTGCGCTTGGCCTCGGGATCGGTCACGCCCTGGAGCCTGTCCAGGAAGCGCCGCTCGGCGTCGACGGCGACGAGCGGCACCTTGAAATTGTCGCGGAACGCGCTGATGACCTGCTCGCCCTCCGCCTTGCGCATGAGCCCGTGATCGACGAACACGCAGGTCAGTTGCTCGCCGACGGCTCGGTGCACGAGCAGGGCGGCGACCGATGAGTCGACGCCTCCCGAGAGGCCGCAGATGACGCGCCCGTCCCCGACCTGAGCGCGGATGCGCGCGATCTGCTCCTCGACGATCGACGCCGCTGACCAAGTGCGCTCGCATCCGCAGACATCGCCCAGGAAGCGGGTGAGGATCTCCTGGCCGTAGGGGGTGTGCACGACCTCGGGATGGAACTGGATGCCGTACACGCCTCGATCGACGCTCTCGACCGCCGCGACCGGCGACGCCGTCGAGGAGGCGAGCGCCACGAAGCCCGGCGGCGGCTCGAAGACGGTGTCGCGATGCGACATCCAGCAGGTCTGCTCATCCGGCAGGCCGGCAAGCAGGCGCCCGTGCTCGCGCACGGTGAGGTCCGAGCGGCCGAACTCGCCGACCTCGGCCTGTTCGACGCGGCCGCCGAGCGCGTGCACGATGAGCTGCATGCCGTAGCAGATGCCGAGCACCGGCACGCCGAGCTCGAGCAGCTCCTCGTCGAAGGCCGGCGCGCCGGGCGCGTAGACGGACGCGGGGCCACCCGAGAGGATGATTCCGCGTGGGCGGCGCCGCGCGACCTCCTCGATCGGGACGTGGTGCGGCAGCAGCTCGGAGAAGACGCCGCAGTCGCGCACGCGCCGGGCGATCAGCTGCGAGTACTGCCCCCCGTAGTCGAGGACCACCACCTCCTCGACGCGCTTGGCGCCGCCTGGCGCGTCGAGTAGTGCCGCTGAGGCTGAGGAGTCGCCGAGGCCGCTGCGACCGTCAGTCATTGACGAGGACAGCCGCCTTGCCGATCGCGCCCATGCCCACGCCCTGGTCGCGCTGCAGCTGCTTGCCCTCGGTCTGGAGGGCGGGCGCCACCATCAGCTCGGCCCGGTTGAACTCGGCGAGATCCTTGTACCCGCACGTGGCCATCGACGTCCGCAGGCCGCCGAACAGGTTGAACGTGCCGTCGTTCTCGTGCGCCGGGCCGACGAGGATCTCCTCGAGCGTGCCGTTCTGGGTCGTGGCCACGCGCGCCCCGCGCGGCAACGACGGATGGAACGTGGCCATCCCCCAGTGGAAGCCGCGGCCGGGCGCCTCGTACGCGCGCGCGAGAGGAGATCCGATCATCACGGCGTCGGCCCCGCAGGCGATCGCCTTGGAGACGTCGCCGCCGTTGCGCATGCCGCCATCGGCGATCACGTGACAGTACTCGCCGGTCTCGAGCATGTGCGTCGAGCGGGCGGCCGCGACATCGGCGATCGCCGTCGCCTGCGGCACGCCGATGCCGAGCACGCCGCGCGTCGTGCACGCCGCACCCGGTCCGACGCCGACGAGGACGCCCGCCGCGCCGGTGCGCATCAGGTGCAGGCCGGTGTGATACGAGGCGCAGCCGCCGACGACGACCGGAACGTCGAGCGAGGGTACGAACTCCTTGAGGTTGAGCGGCTCGGACACCGTCGAGACGTGCTCGCCGGAGACCACGGTGCCCTGGATGACGAGCACATCGAGGCCGGCCTCGAGCGCGAGGTCGTAGTACTTGAGCACGCGCTGCGGCGTGAGCGACGCGGCGACGACGACCTTCTGCGCCTTGATCTCCTGGATGCGCTGGACGATCAGCTCCGGCTTGACCGGCTCCTGGTAGATCTCCTGCATCTCGCGCGTGGCCAGATCCTTGGGCAGCGTCGAGATGCGCTCGAGCTGCTCATCGGCGTCCTCGTAGCGCGTGAAGATGCCCTCCAGGTTCAGGACCGCCAGGCCACCGAGCTGCCCGACGATGCCGGCGGTCGTCGGCGAGACGACGCCGTCCATCGCCGACGCGAGCAGCGGCAGCTCGAACTGATAGGGACCGAGCTTCCAGGAGATGTCGATGTCATCGGGGTCCCGCGTACGCCGGGACGGCACGATCGCTATGTCATCGAATCCGTACGCGCGGCGGGCCTTCTTTCCGCGCCCGATCTCTACTTCCATCTTGGGATCCTTGCACTCGAGGCGGACGAAAAGACCCCGCCGGGAGCGGGGCCGAGGTGGCCTGTGAGAGCGCGCTGGGGCGCAATGTGACACGAGGCGGACAACCGGCTTCGAGCATAGCAACGGCAGCGGCCCGCGGCGCGCGGGCAACCCCGCTCCGAGCGGCGAAAAGGCCGGCGGAGCTCAGCCCACTTCGGCGGGCAGCTGGACATCGCGCACGGTGACGTCCGGAAGCAGGCGCTCGACCTCGCGCGGGTCGATCAGCCCCGCGCCGAGACGGCTCGTCGACTCGGCGCCGCAGGCCACCCCGAAGCGCAGCCAGTCCTCGGGCGTGCCCCCGCCGTAGCGCGCGGCGACGTACCCGGCGAGGAACGCGTCGCCGGAGCCGATCGCGGCGACCGGCTCGCGCGGCTCGATGTGCGCCCGGCACATGCGCGGTCCGCCGTCGGAGTTGACCTGGGCGAGGCAGCCGTCGGTGAGCGTCATGATCGCCTCGCGCGCTCCGAGCTGGGTCATCTCGCGGACGGCGATCGAGCGATCCTCGTCGTCGTTGAACTCGTGCCCGACGAGCTCCTCGGCCTCGAGCACGTTCGGTGAGACGACGTCGGGCTCGGCCCGCACCGCGTGACGCAGCGGATCGCCGTCGGTGTCGATCACCGTCGTGACGTCGAGCTTCTGCAGGTCGCGGATGAGCGTCGCGTACAGGTCGGGCTCGACGCCGCGCGGGAGCGAGCCGGCGAGGACGATGATCGCCGCGCCCCGGGCCAGGTAGAGCAGCTTGTCGCGGAACAGCTCGACCTCCTTGGGGGAGACCGACGGGCCGCGTTCGTTGATCTCGGTCTGCTCGCCGTTCGTGGGGTCGAGCACGGAGGTGTTCGTGCGCGACTCCTCACGGATGCGGACGAAATCGTTGAGGATCGACTCCTCGGTGAGCTGCTCGACGATGTGGGTGCCCGTCGCGCCCCCGGCGAAGCCGGTGGCGATCACCGGCTGGCCGAGGCTCTTGAGCGTGCGGGCGATGTTCACGCCCTTGCCGCCGGCCATCGTGCGCTGCTCGACGGTGCGGTGGCGACGGCCAAGTCGGAAGTTCGGCACCGAGAGCGACTTGTCGATCGCCGCGTTGAGCGTGACGGTGATGATCATCGAATACCTACGGCTCGCCTGCGGGTCGATTCCGCCGGCGCTCTCTCGGACGCGTCGCGCGCCGTCGCAGCAGCACCAGCACCAGGCTACAGACAACGAGGACCGCGAGCAGCACGATCGTGGACGGTCGGTCGAAGTACTCCCGCAGCCGGTGACCGAGCGTCCCCGTCGCGAGCGGGGCGACGAGCGCCCACGCGGCGTTCAGAGCGCGCGCACCGCGAGCCATGCGCGGTGATGCTACGCGAGCGCCCACGCGGCGGCGCGCAGGCGCTCGGCCTCCCGGCGCGCGGCCGTGGCCGGATCCGCACCGTCGACCGCGGGCGCGGCGGCGATGCTGCGGGAGGCGGTGATGAGCGCGCCGGCCCGCCCGATGGCGAACGCCGGCGCGAGGTCCTCGACACAGCCGCCCTGCGCCCCGACCCCGGGCAGCAGCAGCGGCGCCCGCGGCATGAGCGCGCGCAGGCGCTCCAGGTGCTCGGGCGCGGTCGCCCCGACGACGGCGCCCACGTCGGCGAGGCCGGACGACCCAAGGCCGGCCGTCCCGAGCTCATCGACGAGACGGGCGAGGCGCTCGGCGACCGTCCCGCCGGCCGCGAGCGCGAGATCCTCGACGTCGGCCGCGCCGGGATTCGAGGTCCGCACGAGCGCGAGCACCCCACCGCCGCCGGCGCGCGCGGCCTGCACGAACGGCGCGATCGCATCGGCACCCATGAGCGGGTTGATCGTCGCG
The DNA here is from genome assembly GCA_963710725.1 of uncultured Solirubrobacterales bacterium. Classification (GTDB taxonomy): domain Bacteria; phylum Actinomycetota; class Thermoleophilia; order Solirubrobacterales; family Solirubrobacteraceae; genus CAVQBJ01. Next base: position 82,854 of record CAVQBJ010000003.1, read on the forward strand.
AGGTCGGCCCCCAGGCCGGGCAGCTCACCGAACGGCGACGATGCGCCGCCGAACAGTGCCTGCGCGTACGCGTGCGCGGAGACCGCGATGTCCCCGCGCTTGCCGTCGGCGATGACGAGCAGCCCGGCCGCCCGCGCGTGTGCGGCGACGTCGTACAGCACGCGCCAGCCGGGCGGTCCAAGGCGCTCGAAGCAAGCGAACTGGAGCTTGGCGGCGACGCAGGCCGGCGCGACGGCGTCGATCAGCGCGCGGCAGTGGCGCAGCACCGCGGCCGCGGCACGCTCCGCCGCCGGGCCGTCCCCGGTCACGGCCTCGGCGGCCTGGGGCCACAGCGCCGCCGGGTCCGGATCCACCCCGACGACGAGCTGGGACTCGCGATCCGCCACGCGCTCGGCGAGCCGGTCGCCGAACGGCGGCGCCGTGGGCCGGGCGGGAGGGCGAGAGGCGGCCACGTGCACGTGCCCGACCTGCTCAGCGGCCCTTCACGGCGCTCTTCAGTCCGCTGCCGGCGCTGAAGCGCGGTACCCGCGAGGCGTCGATCTGGATGCGCTCTCCGGTGCGCGGATTGACACCCTCGCGCGCCCCGCGCTCGCCGACGTGGAACTTGCCGAACCCCGAGATCGAGACCTCGCTGCCCCGTCGCAGCGTGTCCTCGACCGTCGAGAGCACGGCGTCGACGGCGCGCGACGCGTCGTTGCGGGTGAGCTGGGCGCGGTCGGCGACCTGGTCGACCAGTTCGGATTTCGTCACCTGTTCCTCCTCGATTCGTGACAGCAGACGGTGCGCATGCCTGCGCGGCCGGCGAAGCTAACAGCGGCCGCGGACGGCCGCGAGCGCGTGGCGCATGTCGAATTCAACCAGGGCGCGAGGCGCCTCCCGGCCCATCACCGCCACGAGCTCCGTGTCGCCGTCGCGGACGACGAGCGCCGGCGACGTCGGGGCGACCAGCGACGCGTCCCCGCACACCAGCTCCCCATCGGCGACGAGCGCGCACGACGTCACGGAGGGACTGAGCTCGCGCAGGTAGTCGAGGGCGAGTTCAGGGCTGAGCGCGGACGACATCTCCGCACGGCACAATACGACGATGCCGCTCACCCGGGTCGCCTGGCTGGTCACCGTCGGTCTGGCGCTCATCACCGCGCTGCTGATGCTCCTCGAGGGCTACAGCGGATATGCCGGCGTGAGCCTCGCGGTCGGCGCCTCGGCCGCGATCAACCTTTTCTAGGAGAGCGCCGCGAGCAGCGCGCGCGCCGCGCGGCCGCGATGGCTGATCGCATCCTTCTCGGCGACCGTGAGCGCGGCCATCGTGCGACCGGGCGGGCCGTCGTCGGGCAGGAAGACCGGGTCGTAGCCGAAGCCCCCGCTCCCGCGCGGCTGTGCGGCGAGGCGACCCGTGCACCGCCCCTCGAACACGCGCTCCGAGCCGTCGACGGGATCGACGAGCGCGATCGCGCACACGTAGGCGAGCTCGCTGCCGGGCGGCGCCTCGCGCCGGAGCTTGGCCAGATTCTCCTCGTCGCTCGCGTCGGCACCTGCGTAGCGCGCCGAGTAGATGCCGGGCGCGCCGCCGAGCGCCGCCGCCTCGATCCCGGAGTCGTCGGCGATCGCCGGGATCGCCATCGCCGCCGCGGCGGTGCGCGCCTTCGTGAGCGCGTTCTCGGCGAACGTCGCTCCGGTCTCGGGCGGCAGCGTCACGCCGTCGTCGAGCGCGACGATCTCGTGCGGCGCGAGCAGGACCGCGAACTCCCGCCGCTTGTGCGGGTTGTTCGTGGCCAGGACGAGGCGCATCCGCGGTCGGCCGCGCCCCGCCTACGCCGCCGCGCCGTCGAGGATGGCGGCCTGCTGGAGCGCGCGCAGGTACTCGATCCCGCCGGCGGCGAGGACGAGCAGCTCGTCGAGATGCGCGCGCGAGAGCGGCGTTCGCTCGGCGGTCGCCTGCACCTCGATGAGCCCACCGTCGCCGGTCATCACCACGTTCGCGTCGACCTCCGCGGTCGAGTCCTCGGGGTAGTCGAGGTCGAGCACCGCCTGGCCGTCGACGATCCCGCAGGAGACGGCGGCCACCGAGCCGTTGAGCGGCGAGCGCTCGAGCTTGCCGTCGGCGCGGAGGCGCTCGCAGGCGAGCGCGAGCGCCACGAACGCCCCGGTGATCGATGCGCAGCGGGTACCGCCGTCGGCCTGCAGGACGTCGCAATCGAGGTACATCGTGCGCTCGCCGAGGCCGGCGAAGTCGATCACGCCGCGGATCGAGCGGCCGATGAGGCGCTGGATCTCGACGGTGCGCCCGTCGGGGCGCCCACGCGTCACATCGCGCTGCTTGCGCTCGCCGGTGGAGGCCGGCAGCATGCCGTACTCGGCCGTGACCCACCCGCGCCCCTGGCCGGCCATCCAGCGCGGCACGCTCTCCTGAGCCGAGGCCGTGCAGATGACGCGGGTGTTGCCGACCGAGATGAGCGCCGACCCGGTCGCCGTCCGCACGAAGCCGGGCTCGATCGTCGCCGCCCGAAGCTCGTCGGGCGCCCGGCCGTCGTGGCGCTTGCTCACCGCGCCCCTCCGGAGCCGAGGGCGACGGGATCGGGCAGCTCGACGTGATCGACCTCGCCGAGCGGCATCTGCAGGAAGCGACTGCCGAGCGCCTCGAAGGCCGCCACATCGCCGGTGCACAGGAAGCGGTAGCTGCCCTCGTCGCGGGTCGCACTCGCCAGGCCGCGGGCGGCCAGGGCGCGCTCGACGGTGCGCGCGACCGATTCGCCCGAGCCGACGAGCGTCACCTCCGGGCCGAGCATCCGCTGCAGCATCGGGGCGACGAGCGGATAGTGCGTGCAGCCGAGGATCACCGTGTCGACGCCGGCCTCGCGCAACGGGCGGCAGTACGCGCGCACCGTCTCCATCACCTGTCCGTCGAACGGGAAGCCGCTCTGGATGAGCGGCGCGAGATCCGGACAGGCGACCGACACCAGCTCGACCCACTCGCCCGTGGAGGCGACGGCATCGCGATAGGCGCCGCTGCTCACCGCCGCCGGCGTGGCGAGCAGTCCGATGCGTCCGTTGCGGGTCTGCTGCACCGCGAGGTGCGCCGCCGCGTCGACGACGCCGATCACCGCCACGCCGCCGCGCTCGCGCGCGAGATGCTCGCGCAGCACCGGCAGCGCCGCGGCCGAGGCCGCGTTGCAGGCGACCACCAGCAGCTTCGCGCCGCGCGCGAGCAGCAGGTCGGCGATCGCAACGGCGAAGCCGGCGAGCTCCCCGGCGTCGCGCTCCCCGTAGGGGAAGCGCGCCGTGTCGCCGAGGTAGACATAGTCCTCGTGCGGCAGGCGCACGAGCAGCTCGTGGAGCACGGTCAAGCCGCCCACCCCGGAGTCGAACACCCCGATGGGGCGGGCGCCGTCGAGCGTCGTCACGTCCATGATCATGGCAAAGGGGCGGCCGGCGCGTCCGTCCCGCCGCGGCGCCGGCGCCCCCGCGGCCGCCCCGGGACGCGATACTCGCGGGCGGATATGCGAGCGCTCGTCGTCTCCAACCTGCGTCCGGACGCCGCCGCGCCCGGGCGTGGCGTGTTCGTACGCGACCAGGTCGCGGCGCTGCGCGAGCTCGGTGACGGCGACGTGACGTACTTCGAGTTCCCGCCGGGCCCCCGCGCGCTCGCCGGTGCGGCCGTCGCCCTGCGCCGCCGGTTCGGGCGGACGCGCTTCGACATCGTGCACGCGCACTTCGGACTGAGCGCGTGGCCGGCGCTCGCGGTGCCCGCGCGGGCACGGGTGCTGACCCTCCACGGGACCGATGTGCGCCACCCCCGCACGCGCCGCCTCACGGCCGCGGTCCTGCCCCGCATGTCGCTCGTCGCCGCGGCGTCGGCATCGCTGCTCGCCGAGCTCGGGGCGACGCCATCGGGCGCGCAGCGCGCGGTGCTGCCCTGCGGGGTCGACCTGCAGCGGTTCCGCCCCCTGCCGCGCGAGCAGGCACGCATCGCGCTCGGCCTCGACCCGCGGGGCCGCTATCTGCTGTTCCCCGCCGATCCGCGGCGTCCGGGCAAGCGTCACGATCGCGCCGTCGAGGTCGCGGCCGGCACGCCGCTGCTGACGATCGGAGCGGTCGCGCCGGAGGAGGTGCCGCTGTGGATCAACGCCGCCAACGCCGTCCTCGTGCCCTCCGACGCCGAGGGGTTCGGGCTGGCGGTGCTCGAGGCGCTCGCCTGCGACGTCCCGGTGCTCGCGACCGACGTGGGCGTACACCCGCTCGTCCTCGACGGCGTGGCCGGCACGCTGTGCGGCGCGTACGAGCGCGCGCGCTGGCAGGCGGCGCTCGCGCCCCATCTCGCCGCGGACGATCCGCGAATCGATGGCCGTCCCCGCGCCGAGCTGTTCTCGGCCCGGCGAATGGCCGAGCGCGTGCGTACGGCCTGGGATGCGTTGCCGTCGAGCGGCTGAGCGAGCGGCGCGCGCGGGCGACGGCGCATCGGCTGCCCGCGTATTACGCGGACGTCACGGTTAACATGGGCTGACCGATGCCACGGATTCCCCGCTTCGGGCAGTCCGACGCCGACATGGCCCTGCAGCCGTCGGCGCCCGACCTCAGCGCCGCGCCCGACCACGACGACGAGCCGCCGACCACGGTGATGGCGACGCCCGACCTCGCTGCCGGCGATGCGCCGCCTACGCCAGAGGGCCAGGCGACCGGGGAGCCGGCGGGCGTCGAGCCGGCCGCCGACGGCTCGCTCGGATTCGCCGAGCGGGCGCGCGCGCGACGGCGGCTGCGATTCCTGCGGCGTGCGCGCGAGCTCGGCTTCCGCGACCTCGGAGGGCTCGTCTTCGACCTGCACCGGTTCGGACGCGAGCGCGACGATCTCGTCTCGGCCAAGGTGCACACGCTCGCCGTCATGGATCAGGAGCTGCGAGCGCTCGAGGCGCTGCTGCGCGAACGCCGCGCGGTCACCGTCCTGCACGAGCCGGGGATCGTCGCCTGCCCGCGTTGCGCGGCGATCCACGGAACCGAGTCGAACTACTGCCCCAACTGCGGGCTGCCGACGGGCGGCCGCGTGGAGATGCCGATGGCCGTCCCGACCCCGGCCGCGAGCGGGACGAGCGAGCCGACGCCCCCGGGCGCGATCGCCGAGGCACCCGCGACCGCGGCGGGCGCTGCGGCGAGCGAGGCGGACGACGCCGCCCCGGCTCAGTCGCCGCCCCCGGACGGGGCGCCCACGGCACCGGCGCCCCGCAGCCCGGCCTCGCCCGTCGCGGCCTCCGAGATCTCCGCCGCGGAGAACGGGGCCGACACGCCGGGGCCGTCGGTCTGGCGTGCCGCGGATGCCGTCCCGGAGCTCGGCGCCGCACCGAGCGACGACCGGCCGCTGCAGCGATGACCTCGGCGGTCTCGCCGCCGGGCACGCCACCTCCCGCCACGCCGCCTCCGTCGGAGCCCGCGACCGATCGCTGCCCGCTCTGCGGCGCGGATCTCGCCGCCGGGCAGCAGTGGTGCCTGGAATGCGGAGCGGCCGCGCGCACGCGCCTCGCTCCGCCCCAACGCTGGCGAGCGCCGCTCCTCGCCGCGCTCGTCGTCATCGTGCTCGCGTTCGGGGTGCTCGTCGCCGCGCTCGTGAAGCTGTCCGGCGGCTCCGGCACGGCCACCGTCATCCTGCCGCCGTCGACGGCCACGGTCTCCGTGGCCCCGCCGGCGGGAGCCACCGGGCCGGCCGCCACCGGGGCCACCGCGAGCGCGCCGGCGGCGCCGGCGGCAGCCGCCGGCGCGACGGGCGCGACGATCACCGTGCCGAGTACGACGCCGCCGGCGGCGACCGGGCCGACCCCGGCGGCCACCGGCGGAACGTCGGCTCCGGCGGCCGGCGCTCCAGCCTCGGCGGCGCGCGGCGCGACCGGGACGACCGCGCACTGAGCGCCGCCCGCGGGGCCTCCGGCGTGGGGTGTTCGTCATCAGGCGTCAGATAGCGGTCCCGAGGGCGAACACCCCCGGGGCGGCGCTCAGCCGAGGTCCCAGCGCTCGGCCAGGCGGCTGAGCGCCTCACGCGCGCGGGCGTGGACCGGCACCTCGGGCACCGGCGGCGCCGCGGAGGCGGCCAGCACGTCGAGCGTCGCCACCGTGCTGCGGGCCAGCGCCCCGAGTGCGTAGCCCCCCTCGAGCACGACGCCGATCGGAGCGCCGACGCCCGCGGCGGCACGCCGCATCGCGGCGGCCATCGCCGCATAGCCGCCATCGCTCACGCGGCAGTCGGCGAGGGGATCGTCGGCGTGCGCGTCGAAACCGGCCGAGATGAGCACGAGCCCGGGCGCATACGCACCGACGAGCGGGGCGACGACGTGCTCGACGAGCGAGACGAAGCAGTCGTCGCCCGACCCCGGTGGGACCGGCAGGTTGACGGTGTAGCCCTTACCCGCGCCCGATCCGGTGTCGGCGGCGGCGCCGGTGCCCGGATACAGCGGCGACTGGTGGATCGAGACGTAGCAGACCGCCGGGGTGGTGTGGAAGATGTCGTTCGTGCCGTTGCCGTGGTGAACGTCCCAATCGAGGATGAGCACGCGCGGGCACCCATGGGCGCGCTCGGCGTGGACCGCCGCGACGGCAACGTTGTTGAACAGGCAGAAGCCCATCGACTGGTTGCGCTCGGCGTGGTGGCCGGGGGGCCGGTGACCGCTGAAGCCGGTCGGCGCGTCGCCCGCCAGTAGGCGGTCCACGAGCTGGCAGGCTCCGCCCGCGGCGTGCAGGGCGGCCGTCCACGAACCCTCGCTGACCATCGTGTCCGCGTCGATGATCGCGCCCCCCGCGGCGCTCGCGCCGCGGATCTCCTCGACGAGCCCGGCACCGTGCACCGCCGTGATCTGATCGACGGCGGCCGGCTCGGAGAGCACCCGCTCGTAGCCGAGCCAGCCGCGAGCCGCCATCGCCTCCTCGATCGCCGTGATCCGGGCCGCATTCTCGGGGTGAGGGCCCGTGTCGTGCTGCAGCGAGGACGGGTGGCTCAGATAGACGGGGCGCCCCATCCGGATACCGTACCCGGGCAATGGGAGCGCCGGCCGGTCCGCACCGCACCGAGGTCGACGAGCCGCTCGTCCGCGCCGACATCGCCGTCGTCGGCGCCGGTGGCGCCGGGCTCTACGCGGCCCTCAGCGCGGCCCGCGCCGGGGCCCGCGTCGCGCTCGTCTCCTCCACGCCGCTCGCCCAGACCGCGAGCTACTGGGCCCAGGGCGGCCTCGCGGCGGCGCTCGGAAGCGACGACAGCCCCGAGCGTCACCTCGCCGACACGCTGCGGGCCGGGCGCGCGGCCGTGCGCCGTTCGGCGGCCCAGGTGTTCGTGGCCGAGGCGCCCGACCGCGTGCGCGACCTGCAGGCGCTCGGGGTGCGCTTCGACGCCGACCGGCTCGGGCGGCTCGCGCTCGGCCTGGAGGGTGGGCACTCGGTGCGGCGGGTCGTGCACGCGGGTGGCAGCGCGACGGGCCGACGCGTCGTGCGCCAGCTGTCCGCGCTCGCGGTCGAGGAGCCCGGGATCTCGGTCATGGAGGGCGCGCGGGCCCGCGCGCTGTGGCTGACCGACGGCGTCTGCCGCGGGCTGGCCTGTGAGGACGGGCGCCTCATCGACGCCCGCGCGGTGATCCTCTGCACCGGCGGGACGGCGGCCCTGTGGGCCCGCACGACCAATCCTCCCGGCTCGCTGGGGTCCGGGCTGCTGCTCGCCCACGCGGCGGGCGCGTCACTGGCCGACCTCGAGTTCGCCCAGTTTCACCCGACGGCGGTGATCGACGTGCCGGGCCGCGAGGGCTTCCTCATCACCGAGGCGATCCGGGGCGAGGGCGCGACCCTGCACGACGCGTCCGGTGAGCGGTTCGTCGACGAGCTCGCGCCGCGCGACGAGGTCGCGCGGGCGATCTGGGCGAAGCTCGCCGAGACCGGCAGCCGATCGGTGGGCCTCGACATGCGAGCCATCGACGAGGCGAGCTTCCCGAACGTCTTCCTGGCCCTGCGTGAGGCGGGCGTCGACGCCACGCGCGAGCTCGTGCCCGTGGCCCCCGCCGCGCACTACATGATGGGCGGGATCGTCACCGACCTGAACGGGCGCTCGACGGTCGCCGGGCTGTACGCGGTCGGCGAGAGCGCCTGCACCGGGTTACACGGCGCCAACCGGCTCGCCTCCAACTCGCTCAGCGAGTGCTTCGTGTTCGGCTGGCGCGCGGCGCACCGCGCGCTCGCGGACGCGCCCGTCGCCCCCGCGAGCGCGACCGAGCTGGGCGAGCTCGCCGCCATGCCACCGCTGCCGGCGCCGGGCCCCGACACGCGCACCGCGCTGTGGCGCGACGCCGGCCTGGAGCGCGATGCGGCGGGACTGCGCGCGTTGCTGGACGATCCCTATCCGCTCGCCCGCCTCATCGCCGCGTCGGCGCTCGCCCGCGAGGAGACGCGCGGCGCGCACATGCGCACCGACTTCCCCGAGCGCGATCCGGGGCTCGACCACCGTCACGCCGTCGTCACGGCCGACGGGGCGTTGCACTGGGAGCAGTGGCGCTGACCGCGCCACCTCCATCGCTTAACGCCAACTCAACAATCGCTGCGTTGCAACCCCTCAGGGACGGATCCCGTGTACCGCATCACCTGGCTGGGTAAGGGATGTGTCACGACACGGAAGGTGACGGAGGGTTGTTTGCCATGTACCAATTCAGCCGCGCCATGTACCGGGAGCTCGCGCCGCACATCGCCCCACGGCGAGTCGGCAGCGACGCTGACGACCACATGGCGGTATTGCACGCCTGCGAGTCCGCGATCGCGCGACTCGCGCAGGACAAGTACACGTTCGCGCGACCCGCGCAGACGCTGTTCGCCGATATCCGGACGTACTTCCCGATGACCGAGCAGCAGCGCGTGCTCCAGGTCGCGGACCTGTATCTCGGCTACGCACGCCGGTTCCTCGCCGACCACCCGTTCGCCTACAACGATCTGAGTGGTGAACCGATGCAGTGCCGAGCGACGACACGCAAGGGCACCCCTTGCCGGCGCACGCCATTGCCCCGCAACGGCTACTGCCCGTCGCATCAGCACCTGGCCGAGACCGAGCACGAGGAACAACTCGTGGCGGCCTAGACGCCAGCCGGACCCGCCTAGATCCCGACCCCCTCGGCGGGCCCGTGGCCCACCGGTGGGCGCGGCCGCATCCCTCCGTGCGTGCCGCGTCCACCACCGGCCGTCCCCACCACGCCGGGCGAGGCATTAGCGTCTCGCCGCATGCTGCTCGGAGTCGACGTCGGGGGCACCTTCACCGACGCGGTCCTCGTCCGGCCGGGTGCGATCGCGACCGCGAAGCTCCCGACGACCCCCGGCGACCAGGCGCGCTCGGTGCTCGCCGCGAGCGCGGCGGTGCTCGCACGCGCGGAGGTGCCGGCGGCCGCGGTCAGCCGCTTCGTCCACGGCATGACGGTGGCCACGAACGCGCTCCTCGAAGGCACCGGCGCGCGCACGGTGCTGATCGCCACCGAGGGTTTCGAGGACGTGGTGGAGCTCGGCCGTCAGGCGCGCCCGAGCCTGTACCGCCTGTGCGAGGCCGCGCCGGTTCCGCTCGTGCCCCGCGAGCGACGCGTCGGCGCGCCCGAGCGCGCCGGACCGGACGGACCGATCCGTGCGCTGTCGGCCAGCGGGGCGACGGAGGTCGTCGCGGCAACCGCGGCCCACACGCCGGAGGCGGTCGCGGTCGTGCTGCTGCACGCCTACGCGCACCCCGAGCACGAACGCCTGCTCGGGCGCCTGCTCGCCGAGCGCCTGCCGGGAGTGCACGTCTCACTCAGCCACGAGGTCGTCGGGACGTTCCGCGAGTTCGAGCGCGCCGCGACGACCGAGGTCGACGCCGCGCTCTCGCCGCTGCTGCGCGACTACCTGCGCGAGCTCGAACGCGGCGCGCGCGCCGACGGCCTGCCCGCCGTCGAGGTCATGCAGTCGTCCGGCGGGGCGACGAGCGCCGAGCTGGCCGCGGACCACGCCGCGCTCACCGTGCTCTCGGGCCCGGCGGGAGGCGTCGGCGGGGCGCGGCTGCTCGCCGCCGAGGCGGGTGAGGACGACGTGCTCTGCTTCGACATGGGTGGCACCTCCTGCGACGTGTGCGTCATCGAGGGCGGCGCGGTCGGCGAGACGGCGGCCCGGCGCATCGGCGGACGGCCGCTCGCGCTGCCGATGCTCGACATCCACACCGTCGGCGCCGGCGGGGGCTCGATCGCATGGCGCGACCCGGGCGGTGCGCTGCGCGTCGGTCCGCAGTCGGCCGGGGCCGAGCCCGGGCCCGCCTGCTACGGACGCGGAGGCGAGCGGCCGACGGTCACCGACGCCAACCTGCTGCTCGGCTACCTGCCGGGCGATGGCGCGCTCGCCGGCGGGGTGACCCTCGACGCCGGCGCGGCCCGCGCCGCGATCGAGCGGCTCGCACATGAGCTCGGCCTCGGCGCGCTCGCCTGCGCCGCCGGCATCGTGGCCGTCGCCAATGCCGAGATGCTCGGCGCCCTGCGCGTCGTGACCGTGCAGCGCGGTGTCGATCCGCGACGCTTCACGCTCATGCCGTTCGGTGGCGCCGGCCCGCTGCATGCGACGTCGCTGGCCGAGCAGCTCGGGATCAGCCGGATCCTCTGCCCTCGCGCGAGCGGCGTGCTATCGGCGCTCGGGCTCGCCGCTGCCGCGCCGCGCTGGGACGCGGCGCGGACCGTCCTGTGGCGCGATGACGCGCTGTCGGGAGCGCAGGTGCACGAGCTCGTCTCCGCGCTCACGCGCGAGGCCGGCGCCGGCCTGGCCGGCGAGCCGGCGCGCGTCCGCGTGCGCTACGAGCTGCGCTACGCCGGGCAGTCGTTCGAGCTCAGCGTCGAGACCACGGACGACCCCGCGGCCGGCGAGCTGCGCGCCGCGTTCGCCGCCGCGCACCGCGAGCACTACGGCTACGACGACCCCGATGCGGCGGTCGAGCTCGTCACGGTGCGCGTGTCGGTGTGGGGCGAGACACCCACGCTCGCGCTCGGTGGCTCGATCGGCGTGACGGCCGAGCCGGCCGTCCACGAGGCCGTGTTCGACGGGGTCTCGCGGGCGGCGCCGCTCTGGCGCGGCGAGCTGGCGCCGGGCACGCGCCTGGACGGTCCGGCGATCTGGGCGCCGCCGGAGTCGACGCTCGTGGTCGCGCCGGGCTGGAGCGGCGAGGTCGACGCTCGCGGGAACGTCACCCTGGAGCGGGCGGCGTGACCGCGCTCGACCCGATCGAGCTGCAGGTGACCAGCGGCGCGCTGCGGGCCGCCTGCCAGGAGATGGGCGCGGTGCTCATCCGCTCGGCCCATTCGGCGAACATCAAGGAGCGCCAGGACGCCTCGACCGCCCTGTTCGACGCGGCCGGAGAGATGGTGATGCAGGCCGAGCACATCCCGGTGCACCTCGGTGCGATGCCCTCGGCCGTCGCCGCGGTACGCGACCGCGACCACCGACCCGGACGATCGTGGGTCCTCAACGATCCCTTCGCCGGTGGCACCCACCTGCCCGACATCACGGTGATCACGCCGGTGTTCGAGACCGAGGCCGGCGGCGAGTTGCTCGGCTTCGCCGCCAGCCGCGCGCACCACGCCGACGTCGGCGGTGCCCTGCCCGGCTCGATGCCCGCCGACAGTCACACGCTCGCCGAGGAGGGCGTCGTCATCGCCCCGCGGGTGCTCGACGAGCCGGCGCTGGCCGAGATCACCGCGGCGATGCGCCAGCCCGCCGAGCGCCGCGCCGACCTGCGCGCCCAGCTCGCGGCCAACCGCATCGGCGCCTTGCGCCTGTCCGAGATCGCGCGGCGCCTCGGCGTGGCTCGCCTGCGCGCCGCCGTCGGCGAGGTGCTCGACTACGCCGAACGCCGCACGCGCGCGTGCCTGCTCGCGCTGCCGGACGGCGAGCGCGGCGCCGAGGACGTGCTCGAGGCGATCGAGGGCGACCTGGCGCTGCGCCTGCGCGCCCGCGTCGCCGCCGACGAGCTCGAGCTCGACTTCACCGGCAGCGCCCCGCAGCACGGCGGCAACCTCAACTGCCCGCTCGCCGTGACCCTGTCGGCGTGTTACTTCGCCGTCCGGGTTCTCACCGATCCCGACATCCCGCCGAGCTCGGGCGCCTACCGGCCGCTGCGCGTGATCGCGCCGATCGGCTGCCTGCTCAACGCCCGGCCCGGCGCCGCCGTCGCCGCGGGCAACGTCGAGACCTCCTCCCGCGTCGCCGACCTCGTGCTCGCGGCATTCGGGCGCGCGCTCGGCCAGGGAACGATGAACAACCTGACGCTCGGCAACGAGCGCTTCTCCTACTACGAGACGCTCGGCGGCGGGCAGGGCGCGTGCCCGGATGCCGACGGCCCGAGCGCCGTGCACGTCGCCATGTCGAACACGCTCAACACGCCGGTCGAGGCGCTCGAGCGCGATTTCCCACTGCGGGTGCGCACGTATGCGATCCGCCGCGGCTCGGGCGGCGCCGGACGTCACCGCGGCGGCGAGGGCGTCGTCCGCGAGACCGAGGCGCTCGCCGCCATGCAGTACTCGCTCATCACCGAACGCCGCCGCCACCCGCCCCCCGGTGGCGATGGCGGATCTGCGGGCGCTCGGGGGCGCAACCTGCTCACTGACGCCGACGGCGAGCGGGTGCGGGAGCTGCCCGGCAAGCAGAGCGGTACGCTGCGCCCCGGTGACCGGATCCGCATCGAGACCCCCGGCGGGGGTGGATATGGCCCGCCCTGAGCGGGTCGGGTTCCTCGGCCTCGGGATCATGGGCTCGCGGATGGCGGCCAACCTGGCCCGCGCGGGCTTCACCCTGACGGTGTGGACGCACACCCCCGGCAAGGCCGATCGCTGGGCGGGCGAGCACGGAGCGAGCGTGGGCGACAGCCCGGCCGCCGTCGCGCAGGCGAGCGATGTCGTCATCAGCATGGTCGTCGACGGCGATCAGGTGCGCTCGATCCTGCTCGGTCCGGGCGGCGTGATCGAGGCAGCGAGCCCCGGCCTGCTGTGCATCGACATGTCGACGATCGCGCCGCGCCGGTCGCGGGAGATCGGGTCCGCGCTCGGCGAGCGCGGGATCGCCTTCGTGGACGCGCCGGTCACCGGGTCCTCGCCGCGGGCGCAGGACGGCACCTTGACGATCATGGCCGGCGGCGGCGCCGACGACGTCGCGCGCGCCCGCCCGCTGCTCGACGCGATGGGGTCGCTGATCGTGCACGTCGGGGCGCTCGGGCAGGGCGAGACCGTCAAGCTGATCAATAACGCGCTCGCCGCCGCAAACGCGAGCGCGCTGGCGGAGGCGCTCGTGCTCGCCCGTGCGGCTGGCGTCGACCTCGACGCGCTGGTCGAGGTCGCCGGCGCCGGCTCGGGTGACTCCGCGATGCTGCGCCTGAAGGCCGAGCCGATGCGCAACCGCGACTTCAGCACGCTCTTCAAGACCGAGCACATGCTCAAGGACGTCGCCCTCTGCCTGGAGGTCGGCGAGGCGCTCGGCGTCCCGTTCCCCTCCGCCTCCCACGCGCGCGATATGCTCCAGGCGACTGTGGCGCGAGGCCTGGGAGAGGCCGACTTCGCCGCCATCATCGAGGCCGCCGAGGAACTGGGCAGCGCCGGGACGGCAGAACCCGGCGCTGTGGGCTGACGCGCACCCGCAGACCGGGAAACCGCGGATATTTGCAGGCGATTTGGGATTTTCAGCCTGTTTACGTATCCTACTCATCGTTCCCGATGCGCTGTCCGCTCCGTGGACACCGCCCCGGGAGCGTCCTGTTCTAGGCCCCTCCCCGCAGTCCCTCCTATGCCAATTGCTTTCAAGGAATGGGCGGTCACCGTCCGCGCCCTCGCCGAGGGCGAGCAGCTCGTCACCCTGCGCAAGGGTGGCATCCGTGAGACCGACAAGCACTTCGCGGTCGAGCACGATCGATTCTTCCTGTACCCCACGTTCGACCACCAGCGCAACGACCTCGTGCGCGAGTCCCATCAGCCCGAGCTGCGCCGCGCGCTCGAGGAGGGCGTCTGGCCCGAGGGCGAGCCGCACCCGCGCGCGATCAGCGCCGACGGCGGCATCGAGCAGCCGGAGCGCGTGCGCATCCGTGCCTGGGCCGAGGTGGCCGGCCACTTCACGATCAGCGACCCGCGGGCCGTCGACGCGCTGTCGCCGTTCTACGTGTGGACGCCGGACTACGCCGAGAAGCGCCTGGCCTGGAAGCGTCGGCACCCGCTGCACGTGCTGCTGCTGCGCACGTACCGCATCCCCCGACCGGTGACGGTGAAGGTCCGCGAGGAGTATCTCGGCTGCCGCTCGTGGCTGGAGCTGCAGCGTGACCTTCCCTTCGAGGGGACGCCCGTCCTCTCCGACGACGAGTTCGAGCGTGCCGCCGAGGCGATCGAGGCGATCACGCGCGAGGCCGGGCAGCCCGTCCTCGCCTGAGCGCACGCCCGGCTCCTCGCGCGACGGTCGACCACCGCGGCGGCGATGAGCTGGGTCGAGACGGCCTCGCCGTCATTCTCGGCGCGCCACGAGGAACGCGACGCCGACGACGCGGTCTCGGTGCTCGAGCTGCTCGAGGGCACGCGCGAGCGGCTCGCCGACGCCTTCCCGACGCTGCCGCGCGAGGTCGCGGTGGTGCTGCACTCATCGATCTCCCAGGTCGCCCTCGCCCAGCCGCCGCTGCCGATCGTCTGGCTGCTGACCGCGCCGGCCGCGCGGCGCTACCTCGCCGGCTGGATCTCTTCGCGGGAGGTGCATGTGCTCGCGCCGCGGCTGCTGGCGGAGCGGGCCTCCAGCGTGCGGGGCTCGCGCGAGATGCTCATGCTCACCCCCGCCGCCCTCTACGCGCAGCTCGTCGTCGCGCGGAACAACCCGCGCCTGCCACCGCCGTTCACGCCGGGCCGGTTCGCGGCCTACGTGCGGTGGGCGTGGCTCGTCGCCGGTGCCGGCCAGTACTTCTCCGGGCAGACGGTGTACGCCCGGCCGGCGATCGCCCGCCGGCTGCGCGAGGGCCGCTCGCCGCACTTCCCGCCGGCCACGGCCGACGCGTGGCTGCTCGGCGGTAGCGTCTTCGACCTGCTCGCCGAGGAGCGCGGCGAGAGCGCGGCCGTCGAGCTGGCGATGTCGCCGCCGAGCGGCGGCGCGAGGGAGGCGCTGCGCCACGCGTTCTCCGGGCGTCCGCTCACCGAGAGCGAGGCGGTGTGGCGCGCGCATCTCGCGCGCATCGCCGAGCCCTGACGCTCGCCTCAGGACGCGAGCACGCTCACCAGCCACGCGAAGCCGGCGACGACGACGAAGGCGCCGACGACGCCGGCGAACAGACGCCAGGGAGCCTCGACGCCGCCGGGCACGTCCGCGCCGCTGACGATCTCGCTCTCGAGCAGCACCTCGCGCGCCGCGGCGACACCGGCCGCCGGGACGAGCACGTCACGCGGACCGGCGGCGAGGAAGTCCGGGACATCGAAGCCGCGCGCGCGGCGGACCAGGCTCGGCACGCCCTCCTCGAGCAGCAGGCCCTGGATGAACTCCGCCTCGGCCTGGTTGCGCGCACCGGCGACCTTCACGAGCTCGCCCTCGCCGTACTGGGGCTTGATCTTGCGGGCGCGCTCCTGGCGCTCGCTGACGTCGGCGTCGACGCCGAGTGCGCCCTGGTAGACGAGCGGCATGCGGCAGCTCGGGCAGAAGCGATCCTCGAGCGGATGCGTCGTCGCACAGCGGGGGCAGACAAGCGGCTCGGTCGCCTTCACGATTCCTCACGCCACCTCGAGCGCGACCTCCTGGACCTTCGAGTCGACGATCCGAAACGCGCGCACCTCCGGATCGTCGCCGGCCACGCCGACGATCACATACAGCGAGTCGGGGTAGAAGGCGAGGTTGATGTCGGTCTGCGACGGGTACGGCGCGCTGCGCGTGTGCGAGTGATAGATCGCGCCGAGGTCGAGACCGGCGTCCTCGATCTCGTTCTGGATGCGCAGCTGCTCGAGCCCGTCGATCTCGTAGCGCAAGGGGCTCGCGGCCGCGTTCGTCGCGCGGTGCACGCTCACGGCGTGACCGTCGCGCGAGGCGATCATGCCGCAGCACTCGTTCGGCGCCTCGGCCAGCGCGTGATCGACGATGGCCTGCCAGAGAGAGGAGTCGATGACCATGGCGGCGAGGCTAGCGCACGCCGGATGGTCGCGCGGCGCGCGCGACGGTCACCACCAGACGGTGGAATCCAGGTTCTCGATCTCGTCGACCGGCAGCGTGTAGATGCCGCTCGACAGATACTTCCAGCCGTCGTCGGCGACGAGGAACACGACGTTGCCCTCGTCGAGCTCCCCGGCGATGCGCACGGCGACGCGAGCGATCGCGCCGCTGGAGACGCCGGCGAAGATCCCCTCCTCGTCGAGCAGCTTGCGCGTCCAGACGATCGCGTCGTGGTTGGTGACGAAGATCTTGCGATCGAGCAGCGACAGATCGATGATCGGCGGGATGAAGCCGTCGTCGAGCGAGCGCAGCCCCTGGACCGGCTCGCCCTGCATCGGCTCGGCGGCGACGATCTTCACGGCGTCGCCGAACGTCTCCTTCAGCCGCCGCCCGTTACCCATCAGCGTGCCGCCCGTCCCGAGCCCGGCCACGAACGCCGCCACGCCGTCGAGCTCCTCGAGGATCTCCAAGGCCGTTCCGTTGTAGTGCGCGAGGGGGTTGGCCTCGTTGCCGTACTGGTAGGGCATGTAGTAGCGCGGATCGCTCTCGGCCATCTGCAGCGCCAGCTCGACGGCGCCGTTGGATCCCTTCGAGCCCTCGGAGTAGACGATGTCCGCGCCGTACATCCGCAGCAACTGGGTGCGCTCGGGCGTGACGTTGTCGGGCATGACCACCTTCAGCGGATAGCCCTTGCGGCCGCAGATCATCGCCAGCGAGATGCCGGTGTTGCCCGACGTCGGCTCGAGGATCGTCTGTCCGGGCGCGATCGCCCCCTTCTGCTCGGCGTCCTCGATGAGGGCCCGCGCCACGCGGTCCTTGACCGATCCGGTCGGGTTGCGCGATTCGAGCTTCGCCCAGATCCGCACTCCCGGCTTCGGCGACAGCCGTTGGCACTCGATCAGCGGCGTGTTGCCGATCGACTGCACGAGGTCGCCGTACCGGCCCCCGCAGGGTTTGTTCTCCAGGCGCGCGGAAGCCATGGCGTGCCGTGAAGGATAGCGTCGGGATCGGTGTCCGGACAACGATCGCTCGGCGGCGCGCACCGAGCAGCTACGATGGTCGCCGGCAAGAGTGACGCCCACGTCAGGATTCTTCGTTGACCGGCAGCGACTTCGACTACGACTGGCTGGTCATCGGCTCCGGCTTCGGCGGCAGCGTGTCGGCGCTCCGCCTCACCGAGAAGGGCTACCGCGTCGGCGTGCTCGAATGCGGCAAGCGCTTCGCCGACACCGACCTCCCGAGGTCCACCTGGGATGTGCGCCGCTACTTCTGGGCCCCCAGGCTCGGCCTGCGCGGCATCTTCCGCGTGAGCGCCTTCAAGGACGTCACCGTCGTCAGCGGCAGCGGCGTCGGCGGCGGAAGCCTCGGCTACGCCAACACGCTCTACATCCCTCCGCGGCGCTTCTTCGACGATCCGCAGTGGGCGGCCCTCGACGAGGACTGGCAGGCGACGCTCGCCCCCCACTACACCGAGGCCGAGCGGATGCTCGGCGTCACCGACTACGACGAGGACGACCCCGCCGACCAGCTGCTGCGCGAGCTCGGCGAGGACCTCGGGGTCGGCGACACGTACTCCAAGACGCGCGTCGGCGTGTTCCTCGGGCCGGCCGGCGTCACCGTGCCCGACCCGTACTTCGGCGGCGCGGGACCGGCGCGAACCGGCTGCATGCGCTGCGGGCGTTGCATGGTCGGCTGCCCGCACGGGGCGAAGAACACCCTTGTCAAAAATTACCTCTGGTTCGCACAGCAGCGAGGCGCCGACGTGCTCCCCGAGCGCGAGGTCGTCGACATCCGCCCGATCGGCGCCGCCGACGGCAGCGACGGCTACCGCGTCGTCACCGAGCATCCGGGGGCCTGGCTGCGCAAGCGCCGCCGCGAGTTCACGGCGCGCGGCGTGATCGTCGCTGCTGGCGCGCTCGGCACCAACCGGCTGCTGCAGCGCTGCCGCCTCGGCGGCTCGCTGCCCCGCGTCTCCAAGCGCCTCGGCGAGCTCGTGCGCACGAACAGCGAGGCGATCCTCGCGGTGACCGTGCCGCGCGACTATCCCGACGATCTGACCAAGCGCATCGCGATCACCTCGAGCATCTATCCGGACGCCGACACGCACATCGAGACGTGCGTCTACGGCCACGCGGGCGGGGCGATCCAGTCGATGTACACGATGCTCGTCGGCCAGGGCACACGGACGACCCGCCCGCTCAAGCTGCTGGCGGCGATCGCCCGCCACCCGCTGCGCTTCGTCAAGCTGCTCGACCCGCGCGGGTGGTCGCGTCGGACCGTCATCCTGCTCGTGATGCAGACGCTCGACAACGCGATCGCGCTGCGCCCGGTGCGCCTACCCGGCGGAGGCCTGCGCCTGCAGACCGAGCAGGACCCCGAGCGCCCGATCCAGGCCTTCCTCCCCACGGCCAACCACGCCGCCGAGTGGTTCGCCGAGCGCACCGGCGGGATTCCGCAGAGCTCGACCGGCGAGGCCCTGTTCAACGTCGCCTCGACGGCGCACATCCTCGGCGGGGCGGTGATCGCCGCCGATGCCGAGCACGGCGTGATCGATTGTCATCAGCGCGTGTTCGGCTACGAGAACCTGCTGGTGTGCGACGGATCGGCGATGCCGGCGAACCCGGGCGTCAACCCGAGCCTGTCGATCACCGCGCTCGCCGAGCACGCGATGTCGCACGTCCCGGCGGCCGACGGCCACGTCGTCGCGGCGACGAGTGCGGCCGCGACGACGACCGCCTGAGGCCAGCCGCCGCGCGACGGTGCCTAGGCGAGCTGCGGCGTCGGGCGCCCGAGCTCGATCCGCCGGCGCTCGGTCGCGGCCACCATCTTGAACCAGCGCGTGTTCGGACCGCGCAGCACACGCGCGGGCGCGATCGGACGCGCGGCGCGCAGGAGCGCGACGGTGGCCGCGAACGCGTTCCGCTCGCGGGCGCTCCAGCCCAGCCCGTACAGCTCGCGGACGCGAGGCGGCAGGCTCCCGAGCATCACGAGGTCGTGCACGCGCTTGTTCGGCTGGGCGTGCCAGGGCATCGGGATCTCGAACGCCGTCGCGTAGCCCATCGCGCGCGCCTCGTCGCTGAGGTGCATCGCGGCGCCGCTCAGGCGGCGCTCGAAGTAGTCGCGGAACGCGTCGTAGGTGGCGGGCATCGCCGCCGCCGGCAGGCCGAACAGCTCCCCGAAGCGGACGTAGTCGCGCCACAGGCCCTCGCGCTCCTCGGCGCTCAGCTGGCGCACGAACAGGTCGTAGAAGCGCTCGGCGGAATCGACCATGACGGCGATCGTCCACAGCATCAGCTCCGGATCGGTCGCCGAGTAGGGGGTCCCGGCCGCGAACGGACCCGCCGCCTCGGGCAGCACCCCGTTGACGCGATCGTGCATCCGCGCGACGGCGCCGAGAACGCGATCGGCCTGTGCGCGCGTGCCGAAGAACACCGTCTCGAACATCCTGGCCGTGCGCGTGAGACGCTTGAACGGCATCTGGCGCGCGTCGGTGTGCAGGCTCGTGCCGACGAAGTTCAGCGGGCTGAGCGCGCCGATCGCCAGCGCCCGCTGCCCGTAGAAGAGGCCGACCGCGCGCTCGGAGTGCACACGCCGCAGCACCGACTCTCCGGGCGGGAAGTACCCGTCGTCGCGAATGCGTGCGGCCGGTTCGGTCACCCGGCGCACGCTAACCGATCTCGCCGAGCGAGGTCTCTCGATGATTCGCGCCCGCCGTGCGGGGGCGCGCAGCCGCCGGCGGGGTGCGCTCAGCGCCCGCCGGCCATCGCCGGCAGGATCACGAGCGTGTCGGCCTCGCCGACGGCCGTCTCGAGGCCGTCGAGCACGCGCACGTCCTCGTCGTTGAGATAGACGTTGACGTAGCGGTTCAGCTCGCCGTCGGTGCCGAAGAGCTGCCCCTCGGTCGCGGGATGCGCGGACGCGAGCTCGTGCAGCACGGCGCCAACGCTCTCACCGCCGGCCTCGACCTCGCGCTCGCCACCGACGGACGCGCGCAGGACAGGGGGAATCTTGATGGTCGCCATGGAAGCCTTCGGTTCGCGGGTGGACGTGCTCGTGGACCGGCGGGTGCGGAGCAGGCTACCCGGCGGCCGCGCAGAACGCCTCGTAGTCGGGGAACACGCCCATCTCCTCGTCTGAGATCGCGTCGGGCGGGCGTGAGCAGATCGGGCAGTCGGGATCGCGGCGCACCTTCACCTCGGTGAGCGTCGCCTCGAGCGCGTCGTACAGCAACAGGCGCCCGATCGCCGGCTCGCCGATGCCGAGGATGAGCTTCACGACCTCGGTGGCCTGCAGCAGGCCCATCGTGCCCGGCAGCACGCCGAGCACTCCGTTCGCCCCGCACGACGGCGCGAGCTCGGCCGGAGGCGGCTGGGGGAACAGGCAGCGGTAGCACGGGCCGTCGTAGGGCTTGAAGACCGACAGCTGGCCGTCGAAGCCGAGGATCGACGCCGACACGACCGGAACCTGCAGGCGCACCGACGCGTCGTTCAGCAGGTAGCGCGTCGGGAAGTTGTCGACGCCGTCGACGACGATGTCCCAGCCGTCGAGGATCTCCATGATGTTGTCGGCGCCGAGCCGCGTCTGGTACTTGACCACCTGCACATCGGGGTTGAGCGCGTGGATCGTCTCCTCGGCCGAGTCGACCTTCGGAATGCCGATGCGCGCGTTCGTGTGGATGACCTGGCGCTGCAGGTTTGACAGGTCGACCACGTCGTCGTCGACGATCCCGAGTGTGCCCACCCCGGCGGCGGCGAGGTACAGCGCCGTCGGCGAGCCGAGTCCGCCGGCACCGAGCAGCAGCACCTTGGCGTCGAGGAGCTTCTGCTGGCCGTCGGCGCCGATCTCGGACATCAGCAGGTGGCGCGAATAGCGATCGCGCTGCTCGGGCGTGAGCGTGCGCGGAACCTCGACGTCGTAGCCGCGGTCCTTCCACAGCGTGATGCCGCCGGTCATCGACTGCACGTGCTCGTAGCCGAGGTCCTCGCCGAGCGTGCGCGCCGCGTAGGCCGACCGGTTGCCCGAGGCGCAGTAAAGGACGATCGGCGTCGCACGATCGGGAACCGTGCCCTCGATCCGCGACTCCAGGTACGCGCGCGGGACGTGGCGGGCGCCGGGGATGTGACCCGTGCCGAACTCCTCGGTCTCGCGCACGTCGATGACCACCGGCGCCGCGGTGACCTTGCCGTTGCCGTTGCCGTTGCCGCCCGAGTGGCCGAGGAGCTCATGCACCTCGGACGGATCGATCTCGTCGATCTGGCTCTTCACTTGGCGGAGCAGCTCCGCGCTCGACGGGCTCATCGCGAAAACTCCTAAACCTTGGTCGGGATTCGGGACAACTTCAGAAAGTATAGCCAGGCGCGCGCGAGCGCCGGCGGCGCGCGCGGGCCGCGCCACGCGAGCGGCGAGGACGCCCGCTACGGGACGATCATCCCGTACACGTCGGGGCGCCGGCGCTTCTTCGGCGCTCGATCGGGGGCCTCGTCCGCGCCGTCGTCGGGCGCGCGGAACGGCGGCCCGGCGCCCCCGCCCGCGGGCTCGTCGCGCGGCCCGCGCCGCAGCTCGGCCGTGCCCGCGTCGCGGCCGGCGTCGGCGTCGGCGTCGCTCGCGTAGACGTCGACCCGCTTCAGGCGGCGCATGACCCGGGCCGGCGGCATCGAGGACGACATCCGGCCCGCGCAACGTCCGCCGTGATCGCGCCTCGAGGCTCGGCCCATCGGCGCGGGCGCCGCGGGTGACACGGCACCCGTCGCGCGATGGCCCGAGCTCGCGGTGCGCTTGGCGGCGTCATCGGCGGTCTGCTCCCCTGTGGTTCGTCGCTCCCGCGCGGCGATGGTCCCCCCGTGGGCCCGCCTTCCACGCCTAACCTAGCGGGCGCTAGGTTAGGCGAATCCTCGAGCCGGTGTCAACCCCGGCGCACTGGTCGACCGAGCGGTGAGGATCACGCGACATCGCGGCTGGGGCGCTCGGCCGACCGGTCGCCGCGGCTGAGCCGCTCGAGGCCGTGCCAGTAGGTCTCCATCACGAGCGTGACGAGCCGCTCACGTGGGACCTCGGGGTGGCCGTGCCACCAGGCGGCGAGGCCGTTGAGCCCGTTACGGAGCAGCTCGGCGATGACCCGTGCGGCCTCGGCACGTCGATGGTCCCCCGCCAGCGCGACAAGGTCGCTCTCGATGAGCACGGCGATCACCGCCGTCGTCGTCGTCTGCTGGCGAACGTAGTCCTCGGCCACGGCCGGATCGGCAGGTGGATCGCGGAACAGGATCCGCCAGGCACAGGGGTCGCCGGCGACGAACCTGAAGAACGCGTTGACGCCCACTCGCAGGCGCTCCTCGGGGTCGGTTCCGTCGGCGACCGCCGACGTGACGGCCGCCAGCAGCGCGGCCCCGCAGCTGTCGAGCAGTGAGAGGTACATCGCCGACTTGGACTCGAAGTAGTCGTAGAGCACCGGGACGGTCACCCCGGCGCGCTGGGCGATCATCTCCATCGACGCGCCGACGTAGCCGTGGTCGGCGAACACCTCGGCCGACGCCGCCGAGATCACCGCGAGTCGCTCCGCACGGCGGAGCCGCCGAGGTGCCGTGGCGCGCCCGGCCGGATCGCTGGAACGGACCATCGACAAAGACTACCCACGCGCGGGTGCCGCCTGGCGGGGCTCCGGGACCGGTGCGGCGAATCCTCCCGGGGCCGCCCGGCACCCGCGCGCGTTACCGTTTTGGTCGTGCACCCGCGAATCCGCCTCGCACTCGCCTCGACGCTTGCCCTCGTCGTCGTCGGGCTCGCGGCCGCCGTCGTGTTCGGCCGCAGTAGCAGCTCGAGCGCGGGCGCGCCCTCGTCCGGTCTCGAGGGGGGTCTGATCGACATCCCGGCTCGCAACTTCTCGCTCGTCGACCAGAACGGCCAGCGCGCGTCGCTCGCCGAGTACCGGGGTCAGGTGATCATCCTCACCTTCATGTACTCGACCTGCCAGAACACCTGCCCCGTGGAGGCACAGCAGATCCGCGGCGCACTCGACGACCTCGGCGAGAGCATCCCGACGCTGGCCGTGAGCGTCGACCCGTCGCAGGACACGCCGATCAACGCCCAGCGCTTCCTGTTCAAGGAGTCCCTCACCGGTCGCATGCGCTTTCTGCTCGGCACGCGCGCCGAGCTCGCCCCGATCTGGAAGGCCTACGGGATCGCGCCCGAGACGGGCACGAACACCAAGAACTCCGACCACTCGGCCTACGTGATGCTCGTCGACCGGCGCGGCTGGCTGCGCGACGGCTTCCCGGATTCCGAGCTGACACCCGAGGCGCTCGCGCACGACATCCGGGTGCTTCAGGCCCAGCCGGCCTAGCCGGCCGGCCCGGGACACCCGGAGCCCGCTGATAACCTACCGGCCAGGTAGGTATTTGCACCGATGATGTTCTCCACAAAGGCCGAGTACGGCGTCCGCGTCATGGTCGAGCTCGCGCGTCGGCCGGGCGACGAGCCCGTGTCCCTCGCCGACATCGCCGAGCACGACGGCCTTCCGCTCGCGTACCTGGAGCATCTCGTCGCGCGCCTGCGCAAGGCCGGGCTCGTCGACAGCCGGCGCGGCTCGCGCGGCGGCTATCTGCTCGCGAGGCCGCCGCGTGAGATCAGCATGGCCGACGTCGTCGAGGCTCTGGAGGGCTCGATCGCGCCGATCGAGTGCATCTCCCAGGACCCGGACGGCAGCATCGTCTGCTCGCGCGAGTCGAGCCCGCAGCAGCCGTGCCCGACGAAGTTCCTGTGGACGCGCGTGCAGTCGTCGATCGTGCGCACGCTGCAGGAGACGACGCTCGACGACCTGCTCGCCGCCGGGAACCTCGTCGCGAGCCGTCCCCTGCCCACCCTCACCCCTCACCCAATGACCACCGGAGCGGAGCTTTCGTAATGGCTGACCTGGAGATCTCGAACCTGCACGTCCGCATCGAGGATCGCGAGATCCTGCGGGGCGTCGACCTGAACATCAACCGCGGCGAGATCCACGCCCTGATGGGCCCGAACGGGTCCGGCAAGTCGACGCTCGCGAACACACTGCTCGGCCATCCGGCGTATGAGATCACCGAGGGCACGATCACCTTCCTCGGCGAGGACATCACCGAGGCCGAGCCGCACGAGCGCGCGAAGGCCGGGCTGTTCCTCGCCTTCCAGTACCCCGTCTCGATCCCGGGCGTGTCGGTGGCCAACTTCCTGCGCATGGCGATCAACGCCAAGCGCGACGAGCCGATCCAGGTGAAGGAGTTCCGCACCCAGCTGCAGCACGCGATCGAGCTGCTCGACGTCGACCGTTCGTTCACCTCGCGCCATCTGAACGACGGGTTCTCCGGCGGCGAGAAGAAGCGTGCGGAGATCCTGCAGATGGCGATGCTGCGGCCGGTGATCGCGATCCTCGACGAGACCGACTCGGGCCTGGACATCGACGCGCTGCGCGTCGTGGCCGAGGGCGTGCAGCGCCTGCACGACGAGCAGGGCCTCGGCGCGCTCATCATCACCCACTATCAGCGCATCCTGCACTACGTCCAGCCGCAGTTCGTGCACATCCTCATGGATGGCCGGATCGTCCTGGAGGGCGGCGTCGAGCTCGTCGAGCGCCTCGAGCGCGAGGGCTACGACCAGATCCGCCAGGAGTACGGCACGGCCGACGCCCTCGACGCCGCCGGGGCGTGACGATGTCGGACACCGCCGTCACCCCGAACCCGCAGCCCGCGGCGGGCCCGGTCGCGCCGAAGCCCGGCCGTCATCGCGAGGCGACGCTCAACCGGGCGCTCGCCGGCGCGGGTGCGGGCGACGGTCGCTCGCTCGCCGAGCTGCGCGAGGCCGCGCGCGCGATCTACGACACCGCGACGCTGCCGGTCTGGCGTCGCTCGGGCTTCTGGACGACGACGCTGCGCGAGCTCGATCTCGATGCCCTGCACGTCCCCGAGCACGCCGCCGGCGAGGTTCCGGAGATCGTCACCGAGACCCTGGCCGGCAAGCGCACCGCCGGTCTGCTCGTGCAGCGCGGCGGCTCGGTCGTGCACACCGAGCTGTCGGCCGGCCTCGCGGACCAGGGCGTCATCCTCTGCTCGCTGGAGGAGGCCGCCCGCGAGCACCGTGAGCTGTTCGAGCGCTACTACCTGCGCCGCCTGACGATCGACGGCCATCGTCTCGAGGCGGCCAACGCGGCCCTGTGGAGCGGCGGCGCGTTCCTGTACGTGCCGCCGGGCGTCGTCGTCGAGGACCCGTTCGCGATCGTCTACGCGATCGACGAGCCGAACACCGCCCAGTACGCGCATACGCTGGCGATCGGCGACCGCGGATCGGAGTTCCGCCTGCAGGAGTACGACCTCGCGCCGGACTTCGAGGGCCCGGCGCTGCATGCCGGGGCCTTCGAGCTGTACCTGCAGGACGCCGCCCGCTGCCGGCTCGCGCACTTCCAGGACTGGGGGACCGGCGGCGTGCACGACGTCTCCACGCACTTCGTCGGCGTCGGGCGCGACGCGTACTGCCATTGGCTGCCGGCGATCCTCGGCGGGCACCTGACCCGACAGCACCTCGAGCTCGCGATCCGTGAGCCGGGTGGGGACATGGCCTTCCGCGGGCTGTTCTTCACCGAGCGCGACGAGCACCTCGACGAGTTCGCCGTCGACCTGCACGAGACCGGTCCGTCGAGCGGAGACGTTCACTGGCGCGGCGCCGCCACCGGCGCGAGCCGCGCGAGCTTCGAGGGGCTCATCCAGATCGATCCCGGCGCCCAGCAGACCCACACGTACCTGCAGATCCACACGATGATGCTGTCCCCGAAGGCCAAGCTCGACGCGATCCCCTCGGTGCTCGTCAGCTCCGACGACGTCTCGGCCTCGCACGGCGGCACCGTGGGCGAGCTCGACGAGAGCGCGATCTTCTACATGCAGAGCCGCGGCCTCGACCGACCCGCCGCCGTGCGCGTCATCGTCGAGGGGTTCTTCGAGCCGCTCATCGGCGAGCTCGCCGACGAGCACCTCGAGCAGCTCGTGCGCGAGCGCATCGCCGCCAAGCTCGAGCGGGCCCGCGGCGACATCGAGGCCTACACGCAGAGCCGATGAGCACCTCGACGTCGCCCGTGAGCACCGCGCTGGACGTACGCTCGGACTTCCCGATCCTGCGCCGCCGCATCGGCGGGCGGCCGATCGTCTACCTCGACTCGGCGAACACCTCGCAGAAGCCGGCGAGCGTCATCGAGGCGATCGACGACTACTACCGCCAGCACAACGCGAACATCCATCGCGCCGTCTACCAGCTCGCCCAGGAGGCCACCGACCTGTTCGAGGGCGCGCGCGGGCGGATCGCCGCCTTCACCGGGGCGCCGGTGCCCGGCACGATCTTCACCCGCAACGCGACCGAGGCGATCAACCTCGTGGCCTACGCGTGGGGGCGCGAGCATGTCGGGCCGGGCGACGCGGTGCTCATCACCGACCTGGAGCACCACTCCAACATCGTGCCCTGGCAGCTGCTGTGCGAGGAGCGCGGCGCCGAGCTGCGCTACCTGAGCGTCTCCGGCGACGGGACGCTGTCGCTGCCGCAGCTCGACGAGGAGCTCGCCCGCGGAAACGTCAAGCTCCTCGCCTTCGCCCACGTGTCGAACGTGCTCGGCACGATCAACCCGGTGGCCGAGATGTGCGCCCGCGCGCGGGCCGCCGGCGCGGTCTCGCTCGTCGACGGCGCCCAGGCCGTCCCCCAGCTGCCGGTGAACGTCGCCGCCCTCGGGGCCGACTTCTACGCCTGGACCGGGCACAAGGCGCTCGGCCCCACCGGCATCGGCGTCCTGCACGGCCGCCCGGAGATCCTCGAGGCGATGCGGCCGTTCCTGGCCGGCGGTGACATGATCGGCTCGGTCTCCCATCAGCGCTCGACGTGGAACGAGCTGCCCTGGAAGTTCGAGGCCGGGACGTCGATGATCGCCGAGGCCGTGGGGCTCGGTGCGGCGATCGACTACCTCTCCTCGCTCGGCATGGCGGCAGTCCGCGCCCACGAGCAGTCGCTCACCGAGCGGGCGCTCGCGCGGCTCGCCGAGGTGCCCGGCCTGCGCACCTTCGGGCCGAGCGACGCCCCGAGCCGCGGCGGGGTGATCTCGTTCACGCTCGAGGGGATGCACCCCCACGACGTCGCCGAGCTGCTCAACCGCGACAACGTGTGCGTGCGCGCCGGGCACCACTGCGCCCAGCCGCTGATGACCTGCCTCGGCATCCCGGCCACCGCGCGGGCGAGCTTCGGCCCCTACAACTGCGCCGACGACGTCGACGCGCTGATCGCCGCGCTGCACGGGGCCCGCGAGGTCTTCGGCCTATAACGAGTGGACGATGGACGACCTCTACCGCGACTACATCCTCGAGCACTACAAGCGCCCCCGCAACTTCGGCGAGCTCGAGCCACACGATCTCGAGGCGCACGCCAAGAACCCGCTCTGCGGCGATGAGATCGGCGTGCAGATCCAGGTCCGCGACGGCAAGATCACCGACCTGCGCTTCCACGGCCACGGCTGCGCGATCTCCCAGGCGGCCGCCTCGATCGCCTCGGAGGAGCTCATCGGGATGCCGGTCGACGAGGTCGCCCATCTCGACGCCGACTGGCTGCTCGAACTGCTCGGGATCCCGATCTCGGCGACCCGACGCAAGTGCGCGCTGCTCAACCTGAAGGTCGTGCGCGAGGCGATCAGCGGCGACGCGAGCTGGCCGGCGGGCGCGGCGAGCTGAGGCCGCCTCGATACAATTCCTACCGTCGAGCACAGGATTCGCAGGCGACCACGATCGAGGACCCCTTATGGCGACCGCAGACCGCACCAAGATCACGAAGCCGAGCCCGATCGTCGAGGACGACCAGGGGCAGTTGCGCGCGCGGCAGGGCATCTCCCGCGAGGTGGTGCGTGAGCTCTCGAAGGTCAAGGGCGAGCCGGCCTGGATGGCCGAGAAGCGCCTGAAGTCGCTGGAGATCTTCGAGCGCAAGCCGGTTCCGACCTGGGGCGTCGACCTGTCGGGGCTCAACCTCGACGACCTCGTGCTCTATTCGCCGCCGACCGCCGGCCGCTACAACAGCTGGGACGAGGTTCCCGCGGAGATGAAGCAGACCTACGAGGACCTCGGGATCCCGCAGGCCGAGCGCGAGCACCTCGCCGGCGTCGATCGGTGTGTGGCGCCAGGAGCCCGTCTATGAGGGCCTCAAGGAGGAGTACCGCAAGCTCGGGATCCTCTTCTGCTCGATGGACACCGCGATCACCGAGTACCCCGACCTCGTGCAGAAGTACTTCATGAACAAGTGCGTGCCGCCGCAGGACAACAAGTTCTCGGCGCTGCACGGCGCGGTGTGGTCCGGCGGCTCGTTCCTCTACGTGCCCAAGGGCATCAAGGTCGACCTTCCGCTGCAGGCCTACTTCCGCATGGAGGGCGCCGGCGAGGGCACCTTCGAGCACACGCTCATCATCGCCGACGAGGGCTCGGACGTGAACTACATCGAGGGCTGCACAGCGCAGACCTACAGCGTCAACTCGATGCACTCCGCGGTCGTGGAGATCTTCGTGCACGAGGGGGCGAAGGCCCGCTACACGACGGTCCAGAACTGGTCCAAGGACGTCTACAACCTCAACACCAAGCGCGCGGTCGTCGATGCGCAGGGCACCGTCGAGTGGGTCGGCGGCTCGATGGGCGCCAAGTACGTGATGCTCTACCCGGGCTCGTTCCTGCTCGGCGAGGGCGCGCGCGCCGACCACCTCAACGTCGGCGTGGCCGGCGCCGGCGTGCACAAGGACACCGGGGCGAAGGTCGTGCACCTCGCCCCCAACACGACGTCGAACATCCTCGCCAAGTCGATCTCCAAGGACGGCGGGATCATGGGCTACCGCGGCCTCGTGCGCATGGGGCACAACTCGGCCGGCTCGAAGGCCCGCGTGCAGTGCGACGGGCTGATGATGGACGGGATCTCGCGCTCGGACACCTGGCCGGACATCCAGATCCAGAACCCGAACGTGACCGTGGCCCACGAGGCCACCGTCGGGCGCATCTCCGACGACCAGCTCTTCTACATGGGCTCGCGCGGCTTCACCGAGGACGAGGCGGCGGCGATGATCGTCAACGGCTTCATCGAGCCGGTGACCAAGGAGCTGCCGATGGAGTACGCCGTCGAGCTGAACCGCCTCATCCAGCTCGAGATGACCGGCTCGATCGGCTGATCGACCTCGCCGCCGCGTCAGCCACTCAGGGCAGCGCACGCGTGCGTACCGACTTCGATCCTGCCGCGCTGGGCGCGCACGCCTTCTACGGACTGCTGACGGCGGTGATCGTGCCGAGGCCGATCGCCTGGGTCTCATCGATCGCGCCGGACGGCACCGAGAATCTCGCGCCGCACTCGTTTTTCACCGTGGCCTGCGTCGACCCGCCGGTCATCCAGTTCACCTCCGTGGGACGCAAGGACTCGCTGAACAACATCGAGGCCACCGGTGAGTTCGTGGTCAACTTCACGCCCGAGCCGCTGTTCGAGCAGGTGAACGCGACCGGCACGAACTTCCCGCCGGGGGTCAGCGAGTTCGACGCCGTCGGCGTGCGGCGCGAGCCCAGCCGGCACGTGCGCCCGTCGCGGGTCGCCGATTCCCCGGTCGCGCTCGAGTGCCTGCGCCACGCGACCCTGTCGTTCGGGAACTCGACGGTCGTGTTCGGCCGCGTCGTGCACGCCGCGGTCGACGACACGGCGCTCACCGACGGGCGCCCGGACGTGCGGCGCCTGCGACCGCTCGCGCGCCTCGGCGCGAATGAGTGGAGCCGCCCGGGCGAGGTCGCGCGCATCGACCGCATCCCCTACGACGACTGGCCCGGGCACTATGCCCCCGACTCCGGCTGATGCGCGCCCCGCCGAACCGCATCCATGCTCCGGAGTTCCCGGTCTTCCTGAAGTGGGTGAACGTCCCCCGGGTGCGGATGGACCGCGAGCAGGGCCACCCGGTGCTGCTCGAGTTCTGGGATTTCTGCCGGCCGAGCTCCCTGCGCACGCTCCCCTACGTCAAGCGCTGGTATGAGCGCTACGGCCCGTCGGGCCTGCAGGTCGTCGGGGTGCACTGCCCGGGCTTCCCGCCCTCCGAGGACCTCGACGCGGTGCGCGGCGCCGTCGCGCGGCTGCAGATCTCCTATCCGGTGCTGATCGACCCCGAGTTCGAGGTCTGGCGCGACTACGGCAACGCCGGCTGGCCCGCGCGCTACCTGTGGGATGCGCAGGGGATGCTGTTCGAGTACCACTACGGCGAGGGCGCCTACGAGGAGACCGAGCGCGCGATCCAGGAGCTGCTCGGGATCGAGGGCGAGGCGCTCCCGCCGCTGCGGCCCGAGGACGCTCTCGGCGTGCGGCTGAGCTCGCAGACCGAGGATCAGCAAGGCGCCTACAGTGGCCCCTACGAGGCCGGCAGCGTGTGGGCCGTCCTCGACGGCCACGGCACCATCCGCGTCAACGGAGGCGAGATCGACGTCGATCACCCCGGGGCCTACCTGATCGTCGAGCATCCGGGACACCGCGAGGCGACGCTCGAGCTCGAGCTCGGATCGGGGGTCACCTGCTACGCGACCTGCTTCAGCCCGGGCGTGAGCGTGCCCTCGGCGATCGGGTCAGCCTGAGCGGCCACGAGGCGGGGCGATCTCCTCGCGCGGGCGATCGTCGAGCAGGCGGCGCAGCCGCGGCGGCCCCTCGTCCTCGACGGTGACGCAGCCGCCCGGCCAGTAGCTGCTCTCGGGCGCCGTCGGCCCGACGAACCAGCCGTCGAAGCTCCACGTACCGGCGTTCACGAGTCGCGCGCCGGTCGGCGCGGTCCACTCCGTCGAGGCGTCCTGCGGCAGCGGCCCCGCGCGGTGGGTGTGGCCGAACACGATGTGGCCAGCACCGACGTCGAGGCGGTCGGCCACCTCGCCGATCGCGCGCAGCCCGGCGCGGCGCAGCTCCTCGCGCGAGATGTCCGACCGCAGCGGGCCGAAGCCGGCCCCGTTGAGCGCGGCAACGGCCATGGGAAAGGCAACCGAGAGGGCACGGCTGGCCACGGTGTGCCGCCCGCGCCGCGGCCGCAGCGCGCGCCAGGCGCGTACGGTCACCTGGCCGTTCAGCGTGTCGTTGGTCGGCGCCTGCTGGGCGACGGCGTCGATCCAGGCGAACAGCGGACCCATCACCGCCTCGTAGTCGTCAGAGCCCGTGAACGCGCGTGGCGGGCGGCGCAGCACCCGCGACATCGCGCCGAGGGCGAGGCGCTCGACCGTCGGAACGGTGACGTGGCAGTCGAGATAGTGGCCGTGCGTCGCGTACACGTCGGGCCGCAGCCACAGGCCCGGGTAGGCACACCAGACGTCAGCCGGTGACGCCCACTCGGCGAGCTGCTCGGCGATGTCCGACGCCTCCGCCGCCGTGAAGCGCTGCTCGGCGCCGAGCGGTGGCGGCTGCTGGCGCGCGGCCCGCCGGGCCAGCCACGGCGCGACAAGCGCGTGATCGTGGTTGCCAGCGACCAGGACGAGCTCGCGCCCCGCCATCGCGCGGCCGAGATCGGCGAACACCTCTGCCGCGGCCGCCACGGCCTCGCGCCGCGGTCCGTGCCGGAGCTCGAGCACGTCGCCGAGCAGGACGAGCCGATCGACGTCTGCGAGCTCCGCCAGCAGCGTGGCCCGGATCTCCGGCCGGCGCAGCACGTCGACGCCCGAGCGCGCGCCGAGATGCAGGTCGGAGATGACGAGGGTCCGCACGCCCGACGGTGAGAAGGTGCGGCTAGGCCCGCTCGCCGGCCAGCGCGGCGCGAATCGTCTTCGGCAGCATGAAGCGCACGTCCTCGTGGACGACGGAGAACTCGCTCACGTCGAGCACGCCGCGGCCGCGGAAGAACGCGACCAGCCGCTGCACGAGCTCCTCCGGCGCGCTCGCCCCCGAGGAGATGCCGACGACGCGCTTGCCCGCGAGCCACTGCTCGCGGACCTCGAGCTCGTTGTCGATGAGATGCGCCTCGGTGCCGTAGTCGCGCGCGACCTCGACGAGCCGCTGCGAGTTCGAGGAGTTCCGCGAGCCGATCACGAGCACGAGATCGCAGTGGTCGGCCATCTGCTTCACCGCCGCCTGGCGGTTGGTGGTCGCGTAGCAGATGTCGTCGGTGCGGGGTCCGACGATCGCCGGGAAGCGTTCACGCAGACGCTCGATGATCGCCTGCGTCTCATCGACCGACAGCGTCGTCTGGGAGATGTAGGCGACGCGCTCTGGATCGGCGACCTCCAGGCTGGCGACGTCATCCTCGGTCTCGACGAGCACGATGTGCTCGGGCGCCTCGCCCATCGTCCCCTCGACCTCTTCGTGACCGCCGTGGCCGATGAGCACGATCGTGTAGCCCTCGCTCGCGAAGCGCTTGGCCTCGACGTGCACCTTCGTGACGAGCGGACAGGTCGCGTCGATCGTGCGCAGGGAGCGAGCGGCGGCGTTGGCATGCACGCGCGGCGCCACGCCGTGCGCCGAGAACACGGTCACCGCACCCTCGGGAACGTCGGTCTCCTCCTCGACGAAGATCGCGCCCCGCGCCCGGAGCTGGTCCACGACGTGCTTGTTGTGGACGATCTCCTTGCGCACGTAGACCGGCGCGCCGTGGAGCTCGAGCGCGCGCTCGACCGTCTGCACCGCCCGGTCGACGCCCGCGCAGTAGCCGCGCGGCGCCGCGAGCAGCAGCCGCTCCACGGTGTTGGGCTCGGCCACCGTCTCGGACATCTGCGATGAAGTGTAGAGACGCCGCCGCGGCGAGCGGCGATGGCGAGTAGGCTAGACGGTGGTTGTGCCCCACCGACGAGCGGGTCATCGGCGAGACCGCGACCCACGAGGAGAGAGACCTCCGGTATGCCCCAGCAGCACCTCGATCGCCTCACCGCAGTCGACGCGTCCTTCCTGCACCAGGAAGGGCCGGTCTCGCACATGCACGTCGGCGGCCTGACCATTTTCGAGGGCCCGCCCCCGAGCCTCGACCAGTTCCTCGAGCAGATCCGCAGCCGGCTGCACCTCGTGCCGCGCTACCGCCACCGCCTCGCCCACACGGCGATCGACAGCGGCCGGCCGGTGTGGGTCGACGACCCGACGTTCAACCTCGAGTACCACGTGCGCCACACGGCGCTGCCGGCACCTGGCGGCTGGGAGGAGCTGCGCCAGCTCACCGCGCGGATCTTCTCCCAGCAGCTCGACCGCGCCAAGCCGCTGTGGGAGCTGTGGCTCATCGAGGGCCTCGAGGATAACCGCTTCGCACTCATCTCCAAGAACCACCACTCGCTCATCGACGGCATCAGCGGCGTCGATCTGGCGACGGTGCTGTTCGACATCGAGCCGATCCCCCGGCCGGTGGCCCATTCGGGTCAGCCGTGGCAGCCCCGTCCCGAGCCGGGCACCGTCTCGCTCATCGCCGCGGGGCTCCGCGGTGCGCTGCGTGCGGGGATCGAGATCGCCGAAGGGGCGATCGACGCGGTCGCGCACCCCGACCGCGCCGTGTCGAGCGCGCGTGAGGCCGCCGAGGGCGTCGGGGAGATCGCCTGGGCCGTGCTGAACCCCGCGCCGGCGACGCCGCTCAACGTCGAGATCGGCCCCCACCGGCGCTTCGTCGGCATCCCGTGCCAGCTCGACGAGTTCAAGGCGGTCAAGAACGAGTTCGGCGGCACCGTCAACGACGTCGTCCTGAGCGTGGTCACCGGAGCGCTGCGCGCGTTCCTCATCTCGCGCGGGGTGCGCACGGCGGGGCTCGAGCTGCGCGCGCTCGTGCCGGTCTCGACGCGCCGGGAGGACGAGCGCCATCACCTCGGCAACCGCCTCGTGGCCATGCGCGCGCCGCTGCCGGTGTACATCCCCGACCCGGTCCAGCGCCTGCGGTTCATCAAGCGCGCGATGGACGGGCTGAAGGAGTCCAAGCAGGCCGTCGGCGCCGACGTGATCGCCGGCGCGCAGAACTTCGCGCCGCCCACGATCCTCGCTCAGGCGTCGCGGCTGAACTTCTCCACGCGGCTGTTCAACCTGCTGGTGACGAACGTCCCCGGCCCGCAGTTTCCGCTCTACGTGATGGGACGCGAGATGGAGCAGGCGTACCCGGTCGCCTTCCTCCCCAAGAACCACGCGCTCGCGATCGCGATCATGTCCTACCACGGCCAGATGAACTTCGGCCTGCTCGGCGACTACGACGCGCTGCCCGACATCGATGCGATCGGCGAGAGCATCCGCACCGAGCTCGCGACGCTGCGCTCGTTGGCCACGGCGGCGAACCCGGTGACCGGCAACGGCCGCGAGCCGGCCGAGCGCGAGAGCGAGCGCGACCCGGACCGCGCGCCGACGGTCTAGGCGCGGCCGGCGCTCAGAAGCCGAGGGCGAACTTCGCGTCCTCGGACATCTTCTCCGGGGACCACGGCGGCACGAAGACCATCTCGCACTCGACGGAGCGGACGCCGTCGAGCTCGCCGACGAACTCCTCCATCTGCTCGGTCACCTGCGGGCCGATCGGGCAGCCCGGGGTGGTGAGCGTGAACGTGATGTGCACGTCGCCGTCGTCGATCTCGACGCCATAGACGAGGCCGAGCTCGACGAAGTCGAGCCCGAGCT
This sequence comes from uncultured Solirubrobacterales bacterium, assembly GCA_963710725.1. Taxonomy (GTDB): domain Bacteria; phylum Actinomycetota; class Thermoleophilia; order Solirubrobacterales; family Solirubrobacteraceae; genus CAVQBJ01. Next base: position 117,588 of record CAVQBJ010000003.1, read on the forward strand.
CCGGGTCGATCACGTTCGTCAGTGCGTCCATGACCTCGTCGACGGTCGCCATCGCCTGCAGTCTAGCCGTCGTGGTCGCCGGCCCCGGCCGCTGCGGCGACCGCGTCCGACCGGGCGGGCGGGGACGGCGTCCCGGCCTGCGCGGCGCGCACGGCGGGGGCGACCTCGCCTCCGAGCAGCTCGATCGCTCGGACGACGTCGGCGTGCGGCATCGTCCCGACGCTCAGGTGCAGCATGATGCGATCGAGCCCGAGCAGCTCGCTCACCGCGCTCAGCTTCGCGCTCACCTCCGCGGGGCTGCCGACGGCCAGCGACCCGCCGGGCGCCCGCAGCTCGTCGAAGTGCGCCCGGGTCATCGGCGGCCATCCGCGCTCACGACCGAGCTGGCTCATGACCGCGGCATACGGCGCGTAGAAGGTGTCGATCGCCGCCTCGGTGCTCTCGGCCACAAAGCCGTGCAGGTGCACCCCCACCGGGAGCGCCTGCGGATCATGCCCGGCCCGCAGCGCCGCCTCGCGGTAGAGCTCGACGAGCGGCGCGAAGCGCTCCGGGGCGCCGCCGATGATCGCCACCATCAGGGGCAGCCCGAGCGCGCCCGCGCGCACCACCGAGGCCGGCGTCCCGCCGACGGCGATCCACACCGGCAGCGGATCCTGCTCGGGTCGTGGGTAGACGCCGGCATCGTGCAGCGACGGGCGGTGGCGTCCCGACCAGGTGACGCGCTCGCCTCCGCGCAGCGCGAGCAGGAGCTCGAGCTTCTCGCCGAACAGCTCGTCGTAATCGTCGAGGTCGTAGCCGAAGAGCGGGAACGACTCCACGAACGAGCCACGTCCGGCCATGATCTCCGCGCGGCCGCCCGACAGCAGGTCGAGCGTCGCGAAATCCTGAAAGACGCGTACCGGATCGTCGGAGCTGAGCACGGTCACCGCGCTCGACAGCCGGATCCGCTGCGTCCGCGTCGCCGCGGCGGCGAGCACGACGGCGGGCGATGACGCCGCGAAGTCGGGCCGGTGATGCTCCCCGACCGCGTACACGTCAAGTCCGACCTCGTCGGCGCGCACGATCTCCTCGACGACGTCGCGCAGGCGCTCGCCGGCGCTCACGGTCTCCCGGCTGACCGGGTCGGGCGTGCGCTCGGCGAAGGTGGAGATCCCGATGTCCATCGCTCCCGCGATGGTAGTGCGCATTCCCGGCTAGCCTTGTCGGTGATGGTTCTCTTCGTCATCTTCGCCTCGCTGATCGGCGTCACGCTGCTGGAGCTGTACGTCGTCATCGCGGTCGGCGAGGCCATCGGCGTGCTGCCGACGCTCGGCCTGATGCTCCTCGACGCGGCGCTCGGCGCCTGGCTGATGCACTCGCAGGGACGCGCCGTGTGGCGCCGCTTCCGCGAGGACCTGGCCGCCGGTCGACCTCCAACGCGCCACGTGCTCGACGGCGCGCTCGTCATCGCCGGCGGCGCGTTCCTGATCACGCCCGGATTCGTGACCGACCTGCTCGGCGCATTCCTGCTCGTCCCCCCCACGCGCGGGATCGCCCGGCGGATGGTCGTACGCCGAATCGTCGGGCGGCTGCCGCTCGCCGCCGCGTCGGCGGCCGGCGGGGCCGGCAGCGCGTGGGCTGCCCGCCGTCGGGCGGCGCCGGGCGGCGGGCAGCCCGCGGACGCGTATGACGTCGACGGCACCGCCGTCGAGGTGCCGCGGGACGAGCTCGACGGCCGCGACCCTCAGCGATGAGCCTGCCGACGAGCGGTTCGCTGCCGTTCCCGCGCCTGGCGGAGGCGAGCGCCGGCGACGTTCTCAGCCTGGCCGCATCCGACGAGGGCACCGGCGTTCATGTGTATGGGCGCCTGCAGCTCGACCCCCAGGGCCAGCGCACGCGCGCGCTCATCGCGGTGTTCGCCGATGCGCAGCCGCTCGCCATCGCCGAGAGCGAGGCCGCCACGGCGAGCGATGGTCCCCGGGACCGCATCGATGGCGGTGGGCTGGCCCTGCGCGGGCAGGCGGACGGCTGGGTGGCGAGCTTCGCCGGTGGCCCCGACGGCATCGGGGCGTTCGAGCTGCAGCTCGAGCCGTTCGATCATTGGGCCGATGACGGCGCCGACGGGTATCACGGTCAGCGCGCCCGCGTGGCCGGCGAACTGCGCGGGAGCGCGGGCTCGATCACGCTCCAGGGCACCGGACAGCTGACCTTCGCGCGCGCCGGCACGCCGCCGGGCGGCGGGCTGACGCGCGAGCTCGCGGTATGGGTGCACGAGCGCCTGACCATCGACCTGAACACCGTGCGCGAGCGCCCGCACGAGGGTCACGACCGCGAGCGGGTGCGCGCGGCGATCGTCGAGCACGATCCGCGGTCGGTGCAGCCGATCGAGCAGGCGCGGCTGTCGACGACCTACGGCGCCGACGGACGCCCGCTGAGAGCGGGGCTCGAGCTGTGGGCGACCGAGGATTCGGCCTACCCGCGGCGGGCCGCGGGCGAGACGATCTGCGCCGCGAGCCTGACCACTGCGGCGGGGCGCTGGGACTGCGCCTTCATGAGCTGGCGTATCGAGGGCGACACGGGCCTCGGCCCGTACTCCGTGTGGCGCCCGGCTTAGTTGTCGCCTCCGACGCGGTCCCAGACATAGAGCTCCATGCACTCCTGCAGCAGCTCGAGCGCGCGCGCCCGCGAGAGGTAGGGCAGCACCGTCTTGAGCGTCTGCTCCTCCGACACGCCGGCGTCGAACGCCTCGTCGCCGCGGAAGCCCGCGGCGATCTTCAGCGCCTCGCGCCGGTTCTCGCCGAGTCGCGGGAACACGCCGACGAGGAAGTCGGTGTTCGGGATCGGCTGGCCGACCTCCAGCGACGCGTGCCAGGCGGCCAGCATGTGCAGGTCCTCGTCGTCGAGGTCGGCCACCGCGCGGGCGTAGTGCACGCACAGCTCACTGTCGGGGATGTCATCCACCCAGGCCCGCACGACCTCGCCGACCAGCTGGCGTCGCGCCTCGCGGCCGACGCAGTCGGCGATGACCCGAATGGCGTCATGAGGCTCGATGAAGCAGAGCGACATCAACACTCCCTGATGCTCGTACCGTAGGCCATGCTTCGGCACTGTAGGCGTCGAAGTGGACGTCATCGCTGCCCGCGCGCGGCGCCGGCAGCCGTCGGTCGCGCGTCCGGCCGCGGCTACAGTCCGAGGGCGTCTCGCGCACGGGCGCCGACCGCTTCGTCGAGCGCGCTCGGCGCGACGCCCACCGCCATGCGCTGCGACGCGCGCCAGTTCGCGAGGGCGAGGTCGAGCGACTGCAGCGGCGCCTCGATCGCGTCCGCGAGCGCGCGGGCGCGCCGCTCGAGGTTGATGCGGTCGCCGATGCCGAACACGCGCTTCGCGGCCAGCGTGACGTCGTCGTCGCCGACGAGCTGCAGCGAGTCGGCCTCCATCTCGTAGCGGCCGAGACGGCCGAGCGAGACGAGGAAGTCGAAGCGGGCGACGCGCGTGAGCCCGGGCAGGCTGAGCCGCTCGTACGCCCGCTCGAAGCGCCGCGGCGCCGTCCAGCCGGCATCCCCGGCGAGGGCGGCCGCCTGCGAGCCGGAGCGCTCGGCCCACTGCCGGTAGGCGATGAGCGTCTCCGCGCCCCGCGCCGGATCGTGCGAGGTGCGCGGACCGAGCTCGACGCCGTCGAGGTCCGGCAGCTCTCCACTCGACCACGGCGTCAACGCGCCGCGAATCGCGCGGAACGGATCCTCGTCGTCATCGAGCGGGGACAGGTAGGCGGTGAGCAGGGCCACCCAGGTGCCCTCCTCGGCGTCGGGGGCGTCGCGGGCGGTGCGGTAGGTGCCCGGCGGGTCCTCGCCGAGCACGGCGAGGCGCGCGCAGGAGAACGCCAGCTCGTCGGCGAGACGCTCGGCGTCGGCCGACGCGCGCAGGCCGGCCACCAGCGGACTGCGGTAGCCGTCGTCCGTGGCCCGCGTCTCCCGGCGGATCTTCAGCCCGTCGCTGCGCGGGCGCCGCTCGCCGGACGGCGCCGAAGCGCCCGGGGCCCGAGTGGCGGTCGAGCGGCCCGTGCGAGCGCCGCGAGCCGGCGCGCCCGGGAGATCGCGACTGCAGATCGGGCAGCGCTCGATGAAGCGGCCGTGTCGGCAGAACGTGGGCACCGGGAGGAGTCTAGGCCGGTGCCCACGTTCGCGGGTGCAACCGTCCTAGTGCTTGGTGTCGACCTTGAAGCCGCTGCACTTGGAGGCGTGCAGCTGCTTGCACACGACGAGGTAGCCCGGGCGAGGTACGCCGGCCTTGTCGAGTAGCCCGGCGTCGAAGCGCGCCACGGCCGAGGCGCCCGAGAAGTCGAAGATGTACAGGCGCGCGATCCGATGGTTCGAGGCGGCGAGACGGAACAGGAACGTCAGCGCCTTCGCCGCGCGCGTGTCGCCCGAGCCGTTGTGATTCGGGAACGAGCCGCCGAAGTTGACGATCCCACCCGTCTCGGTGAGCCAGATGTCGCCCGGCACCGCGGCAAGGATCGCGTTCGTGCGCGAACTGGAGAAGCGATTGGTGTCCGAGTAGTTGTGCAGCCCCCACAGCGTCGGCGTCGGGACGGCGCCGAGCACCGTCCTGCCCGACCTCTGGGTGGCGCCGAGGTCGGCGCGGAAGGCCGCGATGTAGGCGAGCGTCGGCCCGACGTTATCCTGGTCGAGCACGTCGAGCGCGACGATCGTGCAGTGCTTGTTCACCGTCGGGCACGTGCGGCGCGCCACCTTGTAGTACTCGGCGGACTGCAGCGCCGAGGGGCTCGCGAGCACCCGCGGGATGTAGCCGCGGTTGGCCTCGTTCCACGGCTGCCACGCGCTCACCTGCGAGGCGAACTTCATGAAGCGCGCGATGTCCGTCGTGTACGTCGCGACGCTCGGCATCTGCGTGACCTTGCGCGGCTGCTCGGAGTGGTAGAAGGCGACGAGCATCCGCACGTGGTCGGCGATCGCGTGGTTGTACCAGTTGATGAAGTCGTTGCGATACGGGATGTTCGCCTTCGTGCCGTCGAAGGCGTCGTAGGGCGCGATGTAGCGCGAGATGCGCTGTGACGGCGACTGCTTCTGGATGAGGCGGGTGTAGTACCCGTTGACGAACATGGTCGCGCTCTGGTCGGCGACGCCGGTGAGATAGGCCTCACTCGCGGTCGGGACCGCCAGCGCCGCGACGGCGACCGACAGGACCAGCAGCAGCAGGCGTCGCATACGCACGTGGTTCACCTCTCTGGGTTCGTGGATCGTTGGCCGGGCTCGCGGCTTGTCGCGAGATCGGCCGCGGCGAGCCCTCCGGGGCGGGGAGCGCCGCTTTCCTGAGCCTTCGGGCCCATGCGCCCGACCCCTACCTCAGCGGCCGCCACGCACAAGGGTCAACAGGTTAGAAGGGCCGAGGTTGCGCTGCGGCGACGTCGCCGACGTAAGTGTTCGGTCAATCGACGGGGCCGGGCGCGCGCCCGGCGGCGCGCAGGCCGGCCACGAACAGGCTCGTGGCCATCGCCGTGGCGCCCGAGACGTCGGGCTCCCGGCGCGCCGACATGCACAGGGCGAGCTCGATCCCGGCCCCGACCATCGCCGCCGCCAGGTACTCGGTGTCGTGCGCGGGCAGAAGCCCCGAGGCGACGGCGGCGTCGAGATCCTGGCGCAGCTCCTCGGTACCGGCACCGATCGCCGGCTCGTCGAACAGCTGGCGGATCGTGCCGGCGTTGCGCCGCATCAGGTCGAGCGTGTCGCGGTCGTCGTGCACGAACTCGAAGTAGGCCCGGAAGCCGCCCTCGACGAACCCCTCCAGCGTCGTGGCCCGGCGGCGTGCCTCGCGGGACCGCACGCGGATCTCGACCGCGCTCGCCTCGACCAGCGCGCGGAGCACCGACTCCTTGTCGGGGAAGTAGTTGTAGAACGTGCCGGCGGCCAGGTCGGTGCGGCGCACGATGTCGCGCACGTTCGCGGCGCCGAACCCCATCTCCACGAACACCTCGCGGCCGGCCTGGAGGATCGCCTCCCGGTTCGCGGCCTTGTTGCGCTCACGCTTGCTCGGCGTCGCGGTCGGCGAGCTCACCGGCGCAGGGCCTCGTCGGCGACCGCCGGCGCGACGGGGAGCACGAACGCGCGCCGACGGGCCCGCTCGGCCCCGGCCCTACGCTCCCGGTCGAGCTCGTAGAGGTAGTCCTCGAAGTCCACCTGGATCGTGTGCCGCTTCGAGCTGACGTAGCGCTTGCGCATCGCCGCCTGATCGCGCGCGATGTCGCCACGCAGGCCGGCGGCGTCGGGGAGAGCGTAGCGACCGCACAGGTAGTCCGATACCCACTGCCCCTGCACCTCGGCGATCGGCATCAGCGCCCCGAGCGGCTGCAGCAGGCCGATGAACGCGAGGTTGGCGAAGTCGGGATGGAAGACGCGGCGGAACAGCTCGATGTGATTGTCGGGCGCCGCGAGCAGGTCGTCGTCGAAGAACGGGAAGCTGATCTTGTAGCCCGTGCAGTACACGACGACGTCGGCGTCGACGACGGTGCCGTCGGCGAAGCGCACCCGCCGGCCCTCCATCGCGGCGATGTTCGGCTTGGGCAGGATCGTCCCGTGGGCGATGCGGTCGAGGATCCGCCCGGAGACCGTCGGATGAGCCTCGCCGAAGCGATGGTCGGGCTTGGGCAGCCCGAAGCGCTCGGGGCTGCCGGCGTACGCCTTGATGAGCGCGCCGATGACCCGCTGGCGGATCGCGAAGGGGATCCGCGGGTCGTTCCTGAGCTGATCGACCGGACGCCCGAAGATGTACTTCGGCGCGATCCAGGCGCCGCGGCGTGCGGCGAGATACGTGCGCGCGGCGACGTAGCTGGACTCGACTGCGATGTCCATCGCGCTGTTGCCCATGCCGAGCACGACGACGTTCCGGCCGGCGAAGATCGAGTTGTCGACGTAGGCGTGAGCGTGCATCTGCACCCCGTCGAACGTGTCCGAGCCGGGAAACGCGGGCTCGGGCCAGCGCGCGTCCCAGTGGTGGCCGTTCGCCACGAGCAGGGCGTCATAGGGGCGCGTCTCGCCGGTGTCCAGCGTCACCTCCCAGGTGCCCTTGTCGGTGAGCGCGGCGTGCTCGACGCCGGTCTCGAAGGTGATGTGCTCGCGCAGGCCGAAGTGATCGACGTAGGCGTCGAAGTACTCCGCGATCTGGGTGTGGTGGGGGAAGTCCGGATAGGACTTCGGCATCGGATAGTCGGAGTACTCCATCCGCTCCCGCGACGTGTTGATGAACAGATCGCGGTAGGCCGCCGACATCCCGTTCTTGTTGCCGAACACCCAGTTGCCGCCGATCCGGTCGGACTTCTCGAAGCAGTCGAACGGGATCCGGTGCTCCTTGAGCGCCTTCACGACGGCGATGCCGGATGAGCCGGCGCCGATGAGGCAGGTGGTGGGCAGCTCGGACGCGGACACGGCGGCGAATAAGCGTAGAGAAAGATGACGCCGGCGTCAAGTATTACCGCCGTGTGAGGTTCTGGACAGGCCCGGGGTCGGTGACGCGACGGTGACGGAGCAGCAGGTCACGACCGCGTGACGGGACCGACGCCCCCGCCCGCCCCGCCCCACTACGACCGCGCGGGAATCCCGGGACCGACGTGCTGGGGCGGGCCGACCGGCCCGGCGTCGGCGTCGGCGTGCCCCGCGAGGCCCTCATCCTCGGGCGCGCCGGCGCCGTCCGGCGAGCCGTCCGGGCCGGCCGCCTGGCCGAGCTCGGCCAGGTAGCGGTCGACCATGCGCGCGCACTGGCGGCCCTCGTTGATCGCCCACACGATGAGCGACTGGCCGCGGCGGGCGTCGCCGGCGGCGAACACGCCATCGACGGAGGTCGTGTAGGGCCGCACGTCGCGGACGTTGCCGCGTCCGTCGCGCTCGACGCCGAGCTGCTCGAGCAGCTCGGGCTCGGGGTGCAGGAAGCCCATCGCGAGCAGCACGAGCTCCGCGGGCAGCTCGCGCTCGGTGCCGGGGACGGGCGCGAACGGGGGCGCGGGCTCGGCCTCGGCGATGTGCAGGGCGCCGACCTGGCCGTTCTCGCCGCTGAAGTGCGTGGTGACGACCGAGTAGTCCTGCTCGCCGCGGTGCAGCTCCTGGGCCTCCTCCATCGCGTAGCTGAGGCGGTACTTGGACGGCCACAGCGGCCACGGCGTGCGCTCGTCGGGGCGCTTCGGCGGCGGCTCGGGCAGCAGCTCGAGCTGCACGACCGAGAGGGCGCCCTCGCGGACCGAGTTGCCGACGCAGTCGGCGCCGGTGTCGCCGCCACCGATGACGACGACGTGCCTGCCCTCGGCGCTGATCGGCGTCGGCGGGGCGGGCGCCGCCGACGTCGGCTCGGGCCCGAGCTCGGAGGCGACCCAGCGGTTGCGCTGGTAGAGGTAGTCCATCGCGAAGTGCACGCCGGCGAGCTCGCGCCCGGGCACCGGCAGGTCGCGGGGAACGCGCGAGCCGGTGGCCAGCACGACGGCGTCGAACTCCTCGCGTAGCGCGGCCACGGTCACGTCGCGGCCGACGTCGATGCCACAGCGCAGCTCGACGCCCTCCTCCACGAGCTGATCCACGCGCCGCTGCACGAGCCACTTCTCGATCTTGAAGTCGGGGACTCCGAAGCGGATGAGCCCGCCGGCCGCCTCGTCGCGCTCGAACAGCACGACGCGATGGCCGGCGCGTCGCAGCTGCTGGGCCGCCGCCATCCCCGCCGGACCGGAGCCGACGACCGCGACCGAGCGGCCGGTCTCGCGCTTGGGCCTCTGCGGCGTGACCCAGCCCTCGTCCCACGCGCGGTTGATGATCGAGACCTCGATCTGCTTGATCGTGACGGCGTCGCCCTCGCGGATCTCGAGCACGCAGGACGCCTCGCACGGCGCCGGACACAGCCGGCCGGTGAACTCGGGGAAGTTGTTCGTCGCGTGCAGCTGAGCGATCGCGTCCTCCCAGCGATCGCGGTAGACGAGGTCGTTCCAGTCGGGGATCAGGTTGCCGAGCGGGCAGCCCGAGTGACAGAACGGCACGCCGCACTCCATGCAGCGCGCGCCCTGCGCGCTCAGCTCCTCGTCCGCCCGCGGCAGCGTGAACTCGCGGTAGTCCTGCACGCGCTCGGCCGGGTCCCGCTGGGGGATGCCGGACCGCTCGATCTTCAGAAACCCGCCGACCTGCCCCACTAGCGGGACTCCTCGGGGGTCAGGCTGGCGACGGACGCACCTTCGTCGGCGCCGTTGGCTTCGTGGGCGCCGACGACGTCGCCGTTGGCGCCCGGTCCGTCGCCGTTGGCCCCGGCGCCCACCGCCGCCAGCTCCTCGCTCGGGGCCGCGCCGTTGCCGGCGGCCGCCGCCGCGGCGGCGGCGGCGTCGAGGACGCGGCGGTAGTCGGTGGGCATCACCTTCACGAAGCGCGGCAGCAGCGCCTCGAAGTCCGCGAGCACGCGGCGGGCGACCGGCGAGTCGGTCCGCTGCTCGTGCTCGACGATCAGCGCGTGCAGCTCGGCGGTGTCGGCGTCGTCGATCGGCTCGAAGTCGACCATCCCCATGTTGCAGCGTCCGGCGAAGGTGCCGTCCTCGTCGAGGACGTAGGCGACGCCGCCGCTCATGCCGGCCGCGAAGTTGCGTCCCGTCGGCCCGAGGACGACGACGCGACCGCCGGTCATGTACTCGCAGCCGTGATCCCCGACGCCCTCGACGACGGCCGCGGCGCCCGAGTTGCGCACCGCGAAGCGCTCACCCGCGAGTCCGCGGAAGAACGCGCGACCCTTCGTCGCGCCGTACAGGACGGTGTTGCCGACGATCACGTTCTCCTCGGCGATGAAGTGCTCTCCGACCCGCTCGTCGGGTCGGACGGCGACCACTCCGCCGGAGAGGCCCTTGCCCGTGTAGTCGTTCGCCTCGCCAAACAGCGTGAAGGTGACCCCCGGGGCCAGCCAACCACCGAAGCTCTGCCCGGCCGAGCCGCGGAACTCGACGTTGATGGTGTCGGGCGCGAGGCCCTTCGCGCCGCGCGCCCGCGCGATGTGGCTCGACAGGATGCCGCCCACGCAGCGGTGCACGTTACGAATCGGCAGCGTCAGCGCGACCGGCTCGTCGGCCTCGAGCGACGGGCGCGTGCGCTCGACGAGCTCCCAGTCGAGCGCGTCGTCGAGCACGGCCGGCGGCGGCTGGATGCGCCGCAGCGGGGCGCCCTCGGGGACGGGCACCGCGCGCAGCACGTGCGTGAGGTCGACGCCGCGGGCCTTCCAGTGCTCGATCGCGCCGTCGGCGCGCAGCAGGTCGACGCGGCCGGTCGCCTCGTCGAGCGAGCGCAGTCCGAGCGAGGCGAGCAGCTCGCGCACCTCCTCGGCCACGAAGAAGAAGAAGTTGACGACGTGCTCGGGCGTGCCCTTGAAGCGCTTGCGCAGCTCCGGGTCCTGGGTGGCGATGCCGACGGGGCAGGTGTTGAGGTGACAGGCGCGCATCATGATGCAGCCGGTGGCGATCAGCGGCGCCGTGGAGAAGCCCATCTCGTCGGCGCCGAGCAGCGCGGCGATGAGGACGTCGCGGCCGGTCTTCAGCTGGCCGTCGGTCTGCACGATGATGCGCGAGCGCAGGTCGTTCAGCAGCAGCGTCTGCTGCGTCTCGGCGAGGCCGATCTCCCAGGGCACGCCGGCCGCCTGGATCGAGGACAAAGGTGATGCCCCGGTGCCGCCGTCGTGCCCGGCGATGAGCACCCGATCGGCATTGGCCTTGGAGACCCCCGCCGCCACGGTGCCGACGCCGACCTCGGAGACGAGCTTGACCGAGACCTGGGCTCGCGGGTTGCCGCAGCGCAGGTCGTAGATGAGCTGCTTGAGGTCCTCGATCGAGTAGATGTCGTGGTGCGGCGGCGGCGAGATGAGCCCCACGCCCGGGGTCGTGTGGCGGATCGAGCCGATGTACTCGTCGACCTTGTGGCCGGGGAGCTGGCCGCCCTCGCCGGGCTTGGCGCCCTGGGCCATCTTGATCTGCAGCTCGTCGGCATTGACGAGATAGTGGATCGTCACGCCAAAGCGACCCGAGGCGACCTGCTTGATCGCCGAGCGGCGGCTGTCGCCGTTCGGGTCGGGCGTGAAGCGCACCGGGTCCTCGCCGCCCTCGCCCGTGTTCGAGCGTCCGCCGAGCCGGTTCATGGCGATGGCCAGCGTCTCGTGGGCTTCGCGCGAGATCGAGCCGAGGCTCATCGCGCCGGTGCAGAAGCGCTTGACGATCTCCGCGGCGGGCTCGACCTGCTCGAGCGGGATCGCCGTGCGGTCGTCGCTCAGCTGGAGCAGCCCCCGCAGGGTTGCCTTGCGCGCGGCGTCCTCGTTGACCTGGCGGGCGTACTCGCGGTACTTCTCGTAGGCCGGGCCGCCGCGCACCGTCAGCAGCGCCTCGGCGTCGCCCGCGAGCGCCGCGGCGACGTCGCCGTTGGCGGCGCGCACCGCGTGCTGCACGAGCGCGATCGTCTCGGGGTTCCACATGTGGTGCTCGCCGTCGCGCCGCCAGGCGTACACGCCGCCGACGGGCAGCAGCGGGTCGTGCGGCAGCGGGTAGGCGCGCGCGTGGCGCTCGAGCGCCTCCTCGGCGAGGACCTCGACGCTCACGCCGCCGATGCGCGACGCGGTGCCGGTGAAGTGCATGTCGATGAGCGTCCGGTCGAGCCCGACGGCCTCGAAGATCTGCGCCCCGCAGTAGGACTGGATCGTCGAGATGCCCATCTTGGAGATCGTCTTGAGCAGGCCCTTGCCGATCGCCTTGACGAGGTTATGCGCCGCCTCGAGGGGCTCGGGCCGCAGGCGCTCTCCGTCCGGGCCGGGCTTGGTGATGCGGCCCTCGTAGACGAGCACATCGAGGGTCTCGAGCAGCACGTACGGGTTGATCGCGCTCGCGCCGTAGCCGATGAGGGTGGCGAAGTGGTGGACCTCGCGGGGCTCGCCGGACTCGACGATGAGCCCGGCCCGCAGACGCGTGCCCTCGCGCACCAGGTGGTGGTGCACGGCGGCCACGGCGAGCAGCGACGGGATCGGCGCGCGCGAGCGGTTCAGGCGCCGGTCGGAGAGGATGAGGATGTTCTTGTCCGCCTCGACGGCGTCGTGGGCCTCGTCGCAGATGCGGGCGATGGCCGCGCGCATCCCGTCGGGCCCGTCGGAGACCGGCCAGGTGATGTCGATCGTGTGCGCCGCGAACACGTCGTGCTCGACGTGGCGCAGCGTCTCGAGCTCCTTGTTGAGCAGGATCGGCTGGTCGAGCACGAGCTGATGGGCGTGCTCGGGCGTCTCGCCGAGCAGGTTGCGCTCGCGCCCGACGCTGCTCGCGAGGCTCATCACGATCTCCTCGCGGATCGGGTCGATCGGCGGGTTGGTCACCTGCGCGAAGAGCTGCTTGAAGTAGGAGAACAGGGCCGGCGCCTGATCGGAGAGCACAGCGAGGGACAGGTCGTTGCCCATCGAGCCGATCGGCTCGGCGGCGTCGCGCGCCATCGGCTCGAGCAGCACCCGCAGGTCCTCCTGGGTGTAGCCGAACGCCCGCTGGCGCGTGCGCAGCGGCTGATCGGAAAGCGTCACCTGGTCGGACTCCGGCAGCTGGCTGAAGTGGACGCTGTTCTTCGCGAACCACCCGCCGTAGGGCTGTTGGGTGGCGATCTGGTGCTTGATCTCGCCGTCGTCGATGATCCGGCCCTGCTCGAGGTCGACGAGGAACAGCGTGCCCGGCTGCAGCCGCCCGAGGCGCTGCACCTGCTCGGGCGGGATCCCGAGCGTCCCCTGCTCGGATCCGAGCATCCCCGCCTCCGAGCCGAGCACGACGTGGCCGTCGGTGGTCAGCACCCAGCGTCCCGGCCGCAGGCCGTTGCGGTCGAGCGTCGCGCCCACGACGCGGCCGTTCGTGAAGGCGACCGAGGCCGGGCCGTCCCACGGCTCCATGAGGCAGGAGTGGTAGGCGTAGAACCCCTTCAGGTCGTCGGAGAGATCCTCACGGCCGCGATAGGCCTCGGGGATCATCATCATGACCGCGTGTGGGAGCGAGCGGCCGGACAGCATGAGCAGCTCGAGCACGTTGTCGAACGTCGCCGAGTCCGACCCGCCGGGGCGCACGATCGGCAGGATCTTCGGCAGGTCGCGGCCGAACAGCTCCGAGGCGAGCTCGCTCTCGCGCGCCCGCATCCAGTTGATGTTCCCCATCACCGTGTTGATCTCGCCGTTGTGGCAGATGACGCGGTAGGGATGGGCCAGCTCCCAGCTCGGGAACGTGTTCGTCGAGAAGCGCGAGTGCACGAGCGCGAGCGCGCTCTTGACCCGCTGGTCGGCGAGCTCGGGGTAGAACCCGGCGAGCTGGTGGCTGATGAGCATGCCCTTGTAGTTGATCGTGCGCGATGAGCTCGAGGCCACGTAGAGGCTCGGGCCGGCGGCGATCTCGCAGATGCGGCGGATCACGTAGAGCTTGCGCTCGAAGGCGTCCTGATCGGAGGCGTACTCGCCCTCCGCGCCGACGAACAGCTGGCGGATGAACGGTCGCGACTGATTGGCCGTGTCGCCGACGTTCGACGGCTCGACCGGGACGTCGCGCCAGCCGAGCACGCGCTGGCCCTCGACGCGGACGTTCAGCTCGAGCAGGTCCTCGAGCTTGCGGCGCGCGAGCTCGTTCGTGGGCAGGAAGCACACGAGCACGCCGTACTGACCGGCGGCCGGCAGCTGGAAGTCGACGACCGCGCGCAGGAACTCGTCGGGCAGCTGCATGAGGATCCCGGCGCCATCGCCGGTGCGCGGGTCGGCGCCCGCCGCGCCGCGATGCTCGAGGTTCTCCAGGGCCGTGATCGCCCGGCGCACCACCTCGTGCGTCGGGGTGTTGTCGAGGCGCGCGACCATGCCCACGCCGCACGCGTCGTGCTCGAAACGAGGGTCGTAGAGGCCAACGGCCCGTGGAGGCTGGATATGCGGTTTCATGGCAGTGCGGTGGGCGGTGTCACCACAGCGAGACCCCTGTCCCGCGGGGCACGCCCCTGTGGTCAGGCAGGCACGTGAGGCGGAGCCTTGAAGCGTATCAGCGGATGGGCCGAACGAGGGGCTCGAGCGCGGCGATTTCCAGCCTGGCCGGCGCGGCTTCGCTCCGGGCCGGCAACCGGCCCCGACCCGGGGGCATTGCGTATTGTGTCGCGCCTGCGCGCGACACGACGACGGCGCGACGTGTCGCCGCGATCAGGCCCGGCGCCGGCTTTCAGTGCGTGAAATACGGCGTTGCGGGGCACCATCAACAGCACACCGTCGAAGAACCGCCCGAGGGAGACACCGATGGCCGACATCGAGCTCATGCTCCGAGCGCGAGCGGAGAACGTGGCCGTCGTCCGCCACGCGCTGGGCGCGCTCGGGGACGCCGGCGCGCTCGACGACCAGACGCTCGCCGACGTCCGCCTCGCGGTCACCGAGGCGTGCGCGAACGTCGTCGTCCACGCCTATCCGCAGCGCGACGACGGTCCGCTGCAGGTGGACGTCGCGCTCGGCGAGGAGCGGCTGACCGTGACGGTGCGCGACCACGGCGAGAGTGACGGCGGCGACCGGGAGAGCACCGGACTCGGACTCGCACTCATCGCCGCGCTCGCCGAGACGGTCCGGATCGACCGCGCCGAGCCGAGCGGCACCGCGGTGCGGATGACGTTCGCGCTGCCGCGCCCCGGCGCACCGGAGGCGGCCACATGATCGCTGACGAGACCGTTGGCGGGACTGGAGCGGCCGCCAACGACGCGATGCTGCGCGTCGCCGTCGGCCCGCTCGCCGGCCCGACGATCTGCCGGCTGGTGTCGATCCTCGTCGGCCGGGCGCGCTGCCCGCTCGACCGCCTCGACGACGCCCTGCTCGTGTGCGACGCGATCGTCGACCACGCGCCGGCCCACCTCGCCGACGGCGACCTCAGCCTCGGCGTCGCCGTCGCCGTGAGCGACTCGAGCCTCGAGCTGCGCGTCGGGCCCCTCGCGGCGCACGGCGCCGAGGCGATCCTGGCCGACGCCACCATTCCGGGGATCGGGAACGTGCTCACGCGGGTGAGCGATCGCGTCGACGTCTGCCCGGTGCCGGGCGGCGAGGCGCTCGTGCTCTGCCTCGACTTCGACGCCGCTCAGAGAGCAGCCGGGTCGCCGGCGCTCTAGCCCTTGCGCTTGGACGTCGCGCCGGCCTTCGGCTGCTTCGCCGCGCCGTCGCCGTCGCCGTTCTTCGCGGCCGCACGACGGCGCCGGGGGGTCGCGCCACCGCTCGCGGCGCGCACCTGATCGAGGCTGGCCTGCAGCGCGCTCATGAGGTCCGGGGCGGCGGCCGGACGCTCCGGCGCCGGCTGGACGCTGATCTCCTCGCCCTGCGCCTTGCGCTCGATCATCGCCAGGACGGCCTCGCGGTAGGTGTCGTGGTACTTGGCCGGCTCGAACGGCGCGGCGAGCGAGTCGACGAGCTGGCGCGCGATCTGAAGCTCGCGCTCGTTGGTCGTCACCTCGGCGTCGGGCAGCTCCTCCAGGCGATCGGCGGGCACGACCTCGTCGGCGAAGTTCATCGTCGCCATCGCGAGCACGTCGTCCATCGGGCGGATGGCCACGAGCTGCTCCTTCGAGCGCAGCACGACGCGCGCGATCGCCACCTTCTCCGACGCCCGCATCGCGTCGAGCAGCAGCCGGTAGGGCTTCGCGCCGCCCGGGCCCGGGACGAGGTAGTACGGGTGGTCGTAGTAGATCGGATCGATCTCCGACAGCTCGACGAAGTCCTCGATCTCGATCGTGTGCGACTTCTGCGGCTCGATCGACGCGAGCTCCTCGGGCGTGATCACGACATAGCGGTCCGGAGCGATCTCATAGCCCTTGACGATGTCGTCGTAGGCGACCTCCTCGCCATCGGCCGGGCAGAGGCGCTTCTGCTGGATGCGCACGCCATCGGCGGCGTGCAGCTGATGGAAGCGCACGGTCTTCGAGGAGACCGCGCTGTAGAGCTTGACGGGGACGCTCACGAGCCCGAAGCTGATGGCGCCGGTCCAGATCGATCGGGGCATGCCGATAAGTGTTACCCGATGGGGCGCCCGAGGAGAAGGGCGCACGCCTTCTTGCGTGCGGCCGAGCCGGCCGCGGTTCGCCTGGTCATGGCTCGCCGCTGGCCGCGCGCAGCCGCGCGAGCGCCTGGCGGATCATGCGCGAGACCTGCATCTGCGAGACGCCGATCCGCTCTCCGATCTCGGCTTGAGTGAGGTCCTCGACGAAGCGCAGCTGCAGGACGAGCTGCTCGCGCTTGGAGACCCGCGCGAGCAGCGGCTGGAGCGTCGCGCGCGTCTCGGCGCCGGCGAAGCCGTCCTCCTCGACCCCGAGCGAGTCGGCGAGGCTGTGCTCGTCCTCGGAGTCCGGCCCGCCGCGCGGCGCGTCGAGCGAGCCGGCCCGGTAGGCCCCGGTGGCCGCGAGCGCCTCGAGCACGTGCTCCTCGGAGCTTCCGAGCTCGGCGGCGATCTCGGGAACGGTCGGCTGCCGGCGCAGGTCGACGGCGAGGCGGGCGACCGCGCGATCGGTGCGCAGGACCATCTCCTGGAGCTCGCGCGGGACACGCAGCGACCACGTGCGATCCCGGAAGTGGCGCTTGAGCTCGCCGACGATCGTCGGCACGGCATAGCTGCTGAAGGCCACCCCGCGGCCGGTGTCGAAGCGGTCGACGGCCTTCAGGAGCCCGAGCGAGGCGACCTGGATGAGGTCGTCGAGCGGCTCGTCGGCGCGCTGGTAGCGACGCGCCAGCTGGCTCGCGAGCGGCAGGTAGCGCTCGACGAGCTGCTCGCGCGCCGCCGCATCGCCGTCCCCGCGAGCGCGGGCGAGCAGGTCGGCGTCGGACAGGCTCGCCGGCGAGGGCGACGACGAGTCGCCGGCAGATGCACCTGGGCCGCGGTGCGGCACTCGAGCTCCTTCATTCCGGTCCGCGCGCACGCGGAAGACTCCAACGGTGCGACTCAGGGGTGGTGCCGGCGCCCCCGCCCCGATGCATCGGCCCCCGATCTTGCCAGGGTCGGGGCGTCCTCGCGCCGGGTACCGGAAGGCGCTCACGTCCGCGTCGCACCCGTCTCGCCGCCCGACGCGGGCGCCAGCGTCACGCTCGGCGGATACGAGCACAGAGCCCGCCGACCGGGACAGGTGAGGCACAGGTCACGACCCGGACGCTCACTCACAGGATAGAGGCCGGCCGTCACGGCGGCGGCCCGTTCGCGCAGCTCTGCGGTCAGGCGATCGTCGTCCTGGGCGACGTAGCGGACGCTCACCGGCTCGGCCGGGCGCTGCAGGTACCAGTGCACGACATCGACCTCGAGCGCACCGCCGCGAAGGGCGGCGAGACCGTACACGCAGCGCTGGATCCCGTAGTCACGCTCGGTGAGCGCCGCGAGGTCGGCGTCGCCCACGCGATCGCTCTTGTAGTCGACGATCAGGCAGCGGCCGCCCATCTCGTGGGCGATCAGATCGACGATTCCGGTCATCAGGGGACGATCGGCACCGAGCGAGAACGCGAACGGGTGCTCGCGGCGGGTGCGCGCGGCCGACGCGAGGCGCTCGCCGAGCTCGGTGCCGGCGACGGCGACCACGAGCCGGGCGATCTCGGCGGCCTCCTCGGACGTCGGTCGTGCGCCGAGCTCGGCCGCGAGCGCGATGACCTCCTCCTCCGCCGGCGCCTGCGGCCGGCGGAAGTCGAGCGTCTCGAGCAACCGGTGCACGAGCGAGCCGCGCACGCGCGCCGGCAGGTCCTCGACATGCTCGGTGCGGCGCAGCGCGACCGGAAGGCGTTCGTCCTGCGGCAGCCCGAGCACCCGCTCCAGGTAGTAGCGGTACCCGCAGTGCTCGAACTCGGCGAGCGCGGTGTAGCTGAGCGCATCGGGGCCCGCGGCGGGGGCGGTCCGCTCGGCCACGAGCAGCGCGCCTCCACCCCGCCGGGGGTGCTCGCCCACGCGCGCGGGTGGCGGCCACGGCTGGACGGGCGGGGCGACGGCTCGGAGCACGACGCCGACCGTCTCCGGGGCGTTGTAGGAGCAGCGCACGGCCACGTGCGGGGCGGCCGGCGGGTGCAGCACGGTGACCGGCTGCTCGATGCTCAGCGCGCGGGGTAGCTCCTCGGCGATCCCGGGTCCCAGCCAGCCGAGCGCGGGCGCGCCCGGTCTCGCCTGCGGCCAGCGGTCGGGGTTGACCGCCCCGCTCAGCAGCAAGTGCTCGCGCGCCCGCGTCATTGCGACGTAGAGGATGCGGCGCTCCTCCTCGGCCTCGGCCGCGAGCCGCTCGTCGCGCAGCGATGCGAACGCGAGCGTGGGGACGGGCGGCGCGCTGTCGAGGCTGGCCAGGCGCAGACCGACTCGATCGCCGTCGACGAGCAGATCGGGCGGATCGGCCCGGCCCTGGCGGCCGAGGTCGGCGATCGCCACGACGTCGAACTCGAGTCCCTTCGCCGCGTGGATCGTCATCACGCGCACGGCGTCGCTGTCGGCGTCGGCGACCGGAGCGTCGCCCTCGCGGGTCGTGCCCGTGCGGCGGCGCTCGGCCTGCTCGACGAAGCCGCGCAGGCCCCCTCCCTCGCCGCCTTCGTACTCCCGCGCGAGGCGCAGCAGCTTGTGCACGTTCGCCAGCCGCCGCTCGGGGAATGGGAGCCCGAGCAGGTGGCGGTCGTAGCCGGTCTCGGTGAGTACCCGACGCAGCAGCACATCGAGCGTTCGCCGCGGCGCGAGCGTGCGCTCGCGTCCCGCGAACGAGAGGAAGGCACGACAGGCGTCGGCGTCGCCGGAGGCGAACGAGCGCCGCACGGCGTGAAGCTCCGCGTCGTCCGGGCCGGGCGAGGCGCCGAACAGCCGCATGAGCGCCGGCCACGCCCGCCCGGACCCGCGCGCCCGGGCGACGAGCGCGAGCGCGTCCGCGGAGACCCCGACGAGCGGCGAGGCGAGCGCACCGTAGAGCGCGACGTCGTCGAGCGGATTGGCCAGCGTGCGCAGATAGGCCAGGCAGTCGAGCACCTCGGGAGCCGACCAGTAGCCGCCCCCGTCGGCGATGAGCGTGGACACGCCCGCGTCCTCCAGCGCGCGGGCGAAGACCGGCACGTCGCCGGTCGCCCGCAGCAGGATGGCGACCTCGCCCGGCGCCGCGATGCCGTCCCTCAGCAGATCCGCGATCCGCTGCGCCAGCAGCCGCGCCTCGGCCTGACGCCAGCGCGCCGCCGTCGGCAGTCCTCCCGCGGGATCGACGCGGGGATCCTCCCAACCGCGCGTGTCGGTGATCAGCAGCTCGATGATCGGCGCGTCGGGCTGGCCGGTCGCGTTCGCCGCGTCGCTCGCGGGCTCGGCGGGCTCGCGGCCCGCGACGAGCGGCGTGAAGGTCGGGCCGAACAGGGGGGCGAAGACGGCATTGACCGCCTCGAGCAGCTGCGGGCGTCCGCGGAAGTTGTGGGCCAGCTCGAGCGTCGCGTCGCGCCCGGCGAGCTCGGCCCGCCGGGCGCGGAAGAGCCCGACGTCGGCGTGGCGGAACCCGTAGATCGACTGGAACTCGTCACCGACGGTGAACAGGTTGTCGCGTTCGAGCGCGGTGAGGATGCGCAGCTGGCGCGGGTTGGTGTCCTGGAACTCGTCGATCATCACGAGCTCGAAGCGCTCTGACCAGACGCGCCGCAGCGCGCCGTCCCCGTCGAGCAGCCGGCTCGCCTCGATCTCCAGATCGTCGAAGTCGAGCCGGCCGAGGTCGCGCTTGGCCGTCGCGTACGCGGTGTCATAGCGCTGCAGCAGATCGCCGAGCAGGTCCAGCGCGGCGAGCGCGTGGTGGTCGGCGCAGGCCTGCGCAAACGCCTGGAGAGCCTCGCGGTAGGCGTCGCAGGCCGCACCGGCGAGCGTCCCGTTGCGGGCCGGAAGCGCGAGCGCGGCGCAGGCGCCGGGCAGCGGCGGGTCGCCGGCCAGTGCGATCTCGTCCGCGCGCTGCAGCGCGACGAGGGCGCGTTCGGCCGCGGGCGCGAGCGACGCGCCAGCGCTCGCGGCGAGGATCTCCTCGCGCGCGCCGCGCGCCGCCGACGCGAGGCGCCGGCCGGCCGCGGCGACGTCGGCGGTCATCGCCGGCCGCGGGGCAGGCAGGCGCGGGGAGCGCTCGCCGCGCGTGCGGAGCGCGTCGTAGGCGGCGACGATCGACTCCTGCAGGCGATCCGCCCCGTAGGCGGCGGTCAGGTCGACCGCCGGTGCGCCGCGCGAGCGCTGAAGCGCCTCGAGCGCGCTCACGAATGCGCCCTCACGCAGGTCGGCGGCGCGCGCCTCCTCGAGCACACCGAAGCGCGGGTCGAGGCCGAGCTCGGCGGCGTGGGCACGGACGATCCGCGCGCAGAAGGCATGCACGGTCCCGATCGGTGCGCGCTCGCTGTCGCGCGCGAGCTCGCGATCGCCGAGGTCCCGCAACCGCTCGCGGACGCGTTCGCGCAGCTCCGCCGCGGCGCGCTCGGTGAACGTGATGGCCAGGATCCGGCTCGGCGGGATCCCGTCCTCATGCACCGCGCGCACGAACCGCTCGACGAGCACGGACGTCTTACCGCTCCCGGCCCCGGCCGCGAGCAACAGCGATCCTCGCCGCCGCGCCGCGGCGCGCTCCTGGTCGGCGGTCAGCGCACGCATCGGCAGATGGCCGGGAATTCGCAGCCGCCGCCGAACGCGCACGAGCTCGGACGGCCCTCGAGACGCCCCGCGCGCGCCTGCGAGGCCGCCTCGCGGGCCACGGCGAGCGCGTCGTCGACGAGCGCATCGACCGCCTCCGGATCGCGCCGGTCGCCGTTCACGGTGGCCAGCTCGGGCGCGCGGTCGGCGACGAGCACGCCGCGCGGACGCAGCTCGCGACCGGCGGTCGGCTGGTAGAACCCGCCGACGACGCGCAGCCCGAGCAGCTGCTCCACCGCCCGCATGTAGAGGGCGATCTGCACGCGCCCGTCGCTCACCCAGCGCGAGGGCTCGGGCACGGCGCGACCCTTGTAGTCGTAGAGGATCGCCTCTCCACCCGCCGAGACGTCGACGCGATCGATGCGCCCGCGCAGGCGCACGCCGTCGTCGAGCTCGAACGGCGGATGCTCGTCGCCCTCGAAGCCGAACGCCAGCTCGAGGTAGGCCGGCTCCCACGGACTGCCGGCGCGCGCGGCGTGCTCGAGATAGCGGTCGAGGTCGACCTCGAGGCGCCGGCGGGCCGCCGCCTCGCGCTCGGGGCGCCCGGACAGCGTCCGCACGGCGAGCTCGGCGGCGAGCGACTCGCGCATCAGTGCGGACGCCAGCTCGAGTCGCTCGGGCGTCACGCGGCCCGAGCCGCTGCGTTCAGCGAGTCGGCGGTGCGTCGTCTCGAGCACGTCGTGGGCGATGCTGCCGCGCACGAGCGGCTCGGGCTCCGGGTCGAGGTCGTCGGCGCGCAGCAGGCGCTGGACGAACCACTTCACCGGGCAGGCCACCCACGTCTCCAGGCCGGTCCCCGACCAGGGCGCGTCGGCGAGGTCCGCGAGCACCCGGGCGTCCCGCAGGGGCGCGATCGGCCGCTCGTGCCGGCGCTCGGAGCGCGGTGCCGGGGCGAGCGCGGCGGCCGCCGTCGGCGGCTGGCCCGGTCCCGGCCAGCCGACGGCACCGAGCGGTCGCCGCCGGCGCTCGCTCCACAGCTCGTCGCCGAACAGGGCTCGCACATCATCCAGGAACGACGACGGGGTCGCGGGCTCGCCGTCGTCGTCGGCGGCGTGCCAGCTCAGGACGAGCAGCTGTTCGGGGCGCGAGATGCAGGCGTAGAGCAGGTAGCGCTCGGCGCCCGCGTCGTTGGCGAGCTCGAGGCGGATGCCGGCGGCGCGCGCGAGCTCCCGCCGATCCTCATCATCGAGGAGGGCGGCGGGGGCGACGGGCGCGGGGATGACCCCCTCCTGCAGGCCGCAGAGGAACAGCGCGCGCACCCGGCGGGCCCGCAGCTCGAGCGGATCGACGACGGCGACGGCCGCCGGCCCGGGCCGCTCCCCGGCGCCGAGCTCGAGCTCGGCCAGCGTCCGCGCGAGCGTCGGCAGATCGATGCCGAGGTCCCTCGTCGCGCGCGCGCACTCGCGCAGCTCCTCGAGCGTCCGCCGGGCGGCGGCGACGGCGGCGGCGTCGATCGCGTCGTCGGCGCCGAGCACCGGGGCGCGCCGGCGCCAGGGCGCGCTGAACAGCGCGTCGAGCTCGGCCGCGGCGCGGGCCAGGAGCGCCGCCGGGCCTCGCCGAGCCGCGGCGGCGAGCGCGTCGAGCGATCGCAGCGGACGGTGCTCGGCCTCCCACAGCGCCCGCAGCCCCGACACGCTGCGGATCGCCGAGGCCCGCGCGCGCGCCTCGAGCGCGTCGACGAGGTCGTGCTCGCCCGGGCGGGCCGACGCACGCAGCCAGGAGAGCAGCGCGGCGCCGTCAGCGTCGTCGGCGGCGCCACGCAGCAGCGCGCACAGGCCGCGCCCGACCCCGGTATCGCCGAAGCGCAGACGCTGCCGCTGCGTGTAGGGGATCGCCGCCGCCGCGAAGACCTCGTCGAGCACGGCGGCCTGCGGCCCCGACGCGCGACGCACGACCGCGATCTCCCCGGGCGCGACGCCCTCGTCCAGGAGGGCGCGGATCTCGGCGGCCACGAGCTGCAGCTCCGCGCGCTCGCCGCCGCCCTCGAGCAGGCGCACGGCGGCACCCGCCGACACCATGGGCGCGTCCTCCTCGAACAGCGATCGCTCGAGGTGGTGCAGCGCTCCGCGCGCCGCCGGTGCGTAGTGCTCGGCCCGCGGGGGCAGCGCGACGTGCTCGTCGGCGAGCGGGGCCAGCGCCTGGAAGGTCGTCGCGCGCCCGCTGAAGGCGAGGCGTCCGGGCTCGTAGGCGAGCGACAGCGTCACCGGGGCGCCGACGACGCGCGCGAGCGTCTCGATCGCGTCGAGCTCGATCGGCGTGAGGTCGTCGAAGCCGTAGAACAGGATCGGCGTCGCACCCCAGCACGCCGGGTCGCGCGCGAGCGCGTCGATGGCCGCAGTGGCGTGACGTTCACGGTCTGTCCGCCCGAGGCGGGCGAGGAGGGCGTCGTACCGGGCGTAGATCGTGGCGATGTCCTGGGCGTAGGAGGCCCGGTCGCGCGCCGCCACCTGCGACGTCCACGCCCGCAACCCCGAGCGCAGGCGCCCGGGCGACACGCGGCGCTCTCCGAGCTCGCGCACCAGGCCGGCGAAGGCCCGCGGAAAGCCGGGCGTGGCGGCCGCCGGCCCGCACACCCGCAGCGTCGAGCCGCTGGCCGCGGCGGCCACCACGCGCTCGCGGGCCGGCTCGCCGAGCGGGCGCCCGGCGACTCCGGCGCGGGTGGCGATCTCTCCCACGAGACCGGCGAAGCGCTCGACGCGGACGCCGAACACCACCCCGTCCGCGGCGAGCTCGCGCCGGTAGGCCTCGGCGTCGACGCGGGTCGGCACGACGAGGATCGGCTCGCCGCGCTCGGCCTCGGTTCGCGCGCGGGCGAGCACGAGCGAGGCCTTGCCGGCGTTCGCCGGACCGGTGATGAGCGTGAGCGCCACGGCCCCTCATCGTGGCGCACGACGGAGACGGGGCCGCCGCGCCGGTGCATCGGATCCGCGCCCGTCGGCGCGCGAACGTCGGGCTAGGCCGCTTCGCTCTCGGCGGCGGGACGATCCTCGCCCGTCGCCAGCGCGGTCTCGGACTCCTCGGCCTCGGGCGGCTTGGCGCCCTCCTTGGCCCACGGCTCGTTGAACTCCACGCGCCACTTGCCCTCCTCGCTCTGGGCGAGGGCGAGGCGGGCTCGGAAGCTGCGGCCGCTGCGACCGCGGAAGCCGGTCACCGGCCGCTCGGTGTAGCCGGTGTGGATGAGCTCGCGGGCGACGGCGATCGGCAGCTGCTTGCCGGCCTTGCTCTTCCAGATCACGAAGCCGCACCCCGGGTCCTCGCGCGACCAGCACGAGTAGCCCTTGCGGTTCTCGATGATGTCGTGGCCGCACACCGGGCACGGCCCGAGGTTCGCGCGCGGGATGCGGACGTCCTTCAGCTTCGCGTCCAGCTCGTTGACCGTCTCGGTGGCGAAGCCCGCGATGTCGGTCATGAAGCGCTTGCGGGAGTCCTCGCCGCGTTCGATCCGTCCGAGCCGCCGCTCCCAGTCGCCGGTCAGGCCCGGAGAGGTGAGCGCGTGCCCGTCGAGCAGGCGGACGACGTTGAGCCCCTTCTCGGTGGCCACGAGCGCGCGGCCGTCGCGCTCGATGTAGCCGACGTCGATGAGCCGTTCGATGATCGCCGCGCGGGTGGCCGGCGTGCCGATCCCGGAGTCCTTCATCGCCTCGCGCAACTCGTCGTCGTCGACGAGCTTGCCCGCGGTCTCCATCGCCCCGAGCAGTGAGGCATCGGTGTAACGGCGTGGCGGCTTGGTCTCCTTGCGCTCGCTCTCGATCTCGCGGACGCTGACCTGCTCGCCCTGCTCGAGGCGCGGGAGCTGCTGGTCGGCGCCCTCGTCCTCGTCGGCGCGTCCCTCGCCCTCGGGCATCTCACCGTAGACCCCGCGCCAGCCGGGGACGAGCAGCAGCTTGCCGCGGGTTCGGAACACGTACCCCTGCTCGGCGGCGGGGGCGGGCACGGTCGTCTCCACCCGCGTGTTCTCGAACACGGCGTCGGGATGGAAGACGGCGAGGAAGCGGCGGACGACCATGTCGTACACGCGCCGGTCGTCGTCGTTCATCTTCTCGACCGGATGCGGCGCGTCGGAGTTGGTCGGGATGATCGCGTGGTGGTCGGCCACCTTCGCGTCGTCGACGACGCGCCCGAGCGGCAGCACGTCGAGGCCGCGCACGTAGGCGGCAGCCTGCGCGTAGTCCTTCGCGGAGCCGACGAGCTCGGCCGTCGGCTTGATCTCGGGAACCATGTCGCTCGTCAGGTAGCGCGAGCTCGTGCGCGGGTAGGTGAGCGCCTTGTGCTCCTCGTAGAGGCGCTGAGCCGCGGCGAGCGTGCGCCGGGCCGAGAAGCCGAAGCGCGTGTTCGCGTCGCGCTGCAGCGACGTGAGGTCGTAGAGCATCGGCGCGCGCTCGCTCTGCTCCTTCTTCTCGAGCTTGGTGATCGTGCCGCGGCCGGCGCGGCAGGCCTGCACGATCGCGAGCGCCTCCTCCTCCGTGGCGATCCGCGGCTTGGCGCCCGCGTGGTAGCGCCCGGCGTACACGCGCTCGTCGCCGTTCGCGCCCGCGGCGGGCGGATCGGGTACGAACGTGGCGTCGACGAGCCAGTACGGCTCGGGCACGAAGGCGCGGATCTCCTCCTCCCGGCGCGCGATGATGGCGAGCGTCGGCGTCTGCACCCGGCCGAGCGACACCGCGCCGTCGAAGGAGGAGCGCAGACGGATCGTCGCCGCGCGCGTCGCGTTCATGCCGACGATCCAATCGGCCTCCGACCGCGAACGGGCGGCCTGCTCGAGGCTCTCGAACTCCGCGGCCGGGCGCAGGTTGACGAACGCCTCCTTCATGGCGGCGTTCGTCATCGACGAGAGCCACAACCGCTCCACGGGCTTCTTGGCCTTCGCCTTCTCGTACAGGTAGGCGAAGATGAGCTCGCCCTCACGCCCGGCGTCGCAGGCGTTCACGACGAGCGCGACGTCCTCGCGGCCGAGCTGCTGCGTGACCACCGACATCTGCTTGCGGGAGCGCTCGTCACGGACGACGAGCTTGAAGCGGTCGGGGACGATCGGCAGGTCCGCCATCCGCCACTTCTTGTACTTCGGGTCGTACTCGTCGGGCTCGGCGAGCTGCACGAGGTGACCGACGGCCCACGAGATGACGTGCTCGGGGCCCTCGAGGTAGCCCTCCTGCTTCTGGAAGGGGCCGGGCAACACGCGTGCGAGGTCTCTCCCGACGGACGGCTTCTCGGCGATGACGAGCGTCTTGGACACGGCGGTCAGCCTAGCGGTTGACGCGGTTGCGGCTGCCGAGGGGTCGCCGTGCCGGCCACGTGGCCGGCACGGGCGGGCGCAGATCGTGTCAGCCGGCGCACGAGCCGGTGCTCACCGGAGCCCGCGCACGGGCGAGCACCGCCGCGACGGTCGCATTGGCGACGCCGTACCCGCCCTGCGGTCCCGGCCCGGTGGTCGACGCGAACACCGTCGCCGCCACCTCCCCGGCGCCGTCGACGACCGGGCCGCCCGAGTTGCCGGGGCGCACGAGGCCGCGCAGTGGCGTGATCAGCCGCGACACCGGCCCGTTGCCGTAGGCGTCCTGGGTGAGCACGGTCTGGGTGGCGCCGAGCCGCGCGGCCCGCGCGTCGAACGGCCCATCGCGCGGATAGCCGAGGATCACCGCCGACAGGCCGGCGCGGGGATCGGCGGCCAGCCGCAGCGCCGGCGCGTTCAGGCCGGGCACGCTCAGCACGGCGACGTCGTCGTGGGGGTCGAAGGCGATCGCCTGGGCGGGGAGGCTCCGCGCCGGGTTCCCCCCGACCTGCACGGTGGTGTCGCCCTCGCCGGCCACGACGTGCGCGTTGGTGACGACGACGCCCGGGCGCGCCACCCAGCCCGAGCCCTCGACGCCGAGTCCGCAGGCGGTGCCGATGATCCGCACGACGCTCGGAGCGGCGGCCCGGACGACCGCGCTGTGCGCGATCGCCGGCGATGGCGGAGCGACGTCGGGCGAAGGCCCGGCGATCGCGGGCAGCGGATCGAGACGCGCGAGCGCGTGGAGCACGCTGCTCGAGGACGGCAGCAGCTCGTTCAGCGCGCGCACGATGAACGACTGCTGCAGGTCGCCACGCAGCTTGACCTCGCCGGGCGCCTGCGCGACGACGGCGGCGGCGATCCAGACGACGCCGAGCGCGATCGCAACGCTCAGGAGCGCCCCGAGCGCGCCGTCGAGGATTCCGAACCCCGGCACGACCATGACCCGTCGCAGGCGGATGCCGACGTCCTCCAGGCCGACGGCCAGGATCCCGCCGGCCACGAGCGCACCGACGAGGCCGAACGCCGGGGCGTAGAGCGCAGCGGAGCCCGCCGGCAGCAACTGGGGCCCGACCCGGGTTCCCACCAGGGCGCCGGCCGCGAAGCCGACGAACCCGAGTGCGCCGACGATGAACCCCCGGCGGTACCCCTGCACCGCGAACAGGGCCACGAACACGAGGATGATCCAGTCGAGGCCGGTCATGCCCATCGAATCTAGCCGGGCGGGCGCGGATTCCCGGCCAGCGCAGGGCCGATGATCTACCGTTCGGCGATGGTCTGTGGCGCTGCACCAGTGAGTTGGCCCCGCCCCGGTCCCGTCGCCTTCGCCGCGGGTCCTCCGCTGCAGCCCGTCACGCGACGGACCCGCCCGGCGCGCCCCCGCCGCGGCGGCCGCGCGTCGCGCCGGCGCCAGCGGCTCACCCGCGCGCGGCCGGTCATCGTCCTCGCCGCGCTCGCGTTCATCGCCGGCGTGATCGTCGGCGCCGGCTCGGGATCGGACGGTCATCGCCAGCAGGCCCTCGGTTTCATCTCCGACTGGAGCCGGCAGCGCTATGCCGCGATGTACGCCGATGTCGATGCCGGCACCCGCCAGTCGCTCTCACCCGCGGCCTTCAGCGCCGCCTACTCGTCGGCCTGGGCGACCGCGACGGCTACCGGACTGCGCGTCGACGGGCATGTCTATGAGACCTCCAATGGGGCGATCGTCGCTCCGCTCGCGGTGCGCACGCGGCTGTTCGGCGTCCTGCGCGGCGACGCCACGATCCCCTTCGTGCACGACGCGACCGGCACTCACATCGCCTGGTCGACGGCGCTGACGTTCCCGGGCCTGCGCGCCGGAGAGGTCCTGCACAGCGACCTGTCGCTCCCGCCGCGCGCCGCGCTGCTGGCCCGGGACGGCTCGGTGCTCGCGAGCGGCCCCGCCTCCCCGGACGGCGGCCAGCGCTATTCGCCGCTCGGAGCGGACGTCACCGGGATCGTCGGCACGACCGGTCCGATCCCCGCCTCCGAGCGCATGGCGCTGCTGGCCGCAGGAGTCCCCGCCGACGCGGACGTCGGGCTGACCGGTCTGGAGTACATCTTCGACCCGCAGCTGCGCGGCCAGGCCGGCGGCACGCTGCTCGCCGGGCCGCGCGTGATCGGCCGAGCCTCGGCGATCCCGGGCACGGCGGTGCGCACCAGCATCTCGCCGGCCGTGCAGACCGCCGCCGTCACGGCGCTCGGCGGGCAGCTCGGCGGCGTCGTCGCGTTGCGCCCGAGCACCGGCGAGATCCTGGCCGTCGCGGGGCTCGGCATCGACGACGTGCAGCCCCCCGGATCCACGTTCAAGATGGTCACCACGAGCGGCGCCCTGAAGTACGGCGTGGCCACGCCGTCGACGGTGTTCCCGTACGCCACCGAGGCGTTCCTCGACGGCGTGCCGCTCACGAACGCGGGCATGGAGGACTGCGGCGGCACGCTGGTGAACGCCTTCGCCGTGTCATGCAACTCGGTGTTCGCCCCGCTCGGGGCGAGGCTCGGCGCCGCGCGGCTGGTGGCCACGGCGGAGAGCCTCGGCTTCAATCAGCCGGTCGGCATCCCCGGCGCCGTCGAGAGCACGATCCCGCCCGCCTCGCAGATCCAGGGCGACCTCGCCGTCGGCTCTTCGGCGATCGGCCAGGACATGGTGCTGGCCAGCCCCCTGGAGATGGCGACCGTCGCCGCGACGATCGGCGAGGGCGGGCTGCGGCCACGGCCGACGTTCCTGCGCGACCAGCGCCTCCCGCGCGTGCGCGCGATCCCCGCGACCGTCGCCCACGATGTGCGCCGGATGATGATCGCCGTCGTCCAGTACGGCACCGGGACGTCGGCGGCGCTCCCGGGAGTCACGGTGGCCGGCAAGACCGGGACGGCCGAGCTCGTCAACACGAACGCACCGGGCGCCAGCACGCCTCAGAACACCGATGCCTGGTTCGCCGCCTTCGCCCCCGCCTTCGGCCCGCACGTGGCCGTCGGGGTCATGCTGGTGCGCGACGGCGCCGGCGGAGCCACGGCCGCGCCGGTCGCGCGCGAGGTGCTGCAGACCGCCCTCGCGAACGGCTTCTGAGCCCTCCTGGCGACGCCCGCGGCGCGCGCGCCGGCTTCGGACCCCCGGTAGACCCTTCAAAGGGCCCGCAACAAGCCGGAATTTCGCGGGATTTCACGACCTTTTGAGGAAAAATGTGACAATCGCTTAGGTTTGTGCTCATACTTGTCGATAAGTCCACTAGATGAGCGGTCACATCCGGCGCTCATCGGGGCGGTCTGACCCGCCGCCTTCGTAGGACCCTCCTCACCCAATCATGAGCTCGGGCAGGGATGCCCGAGCTCTGATTTCTCAGACCGAGGGCCCCGCGCGCGCTAGGCGATCCGCGCGCCGCGGCGGGCCGCGGCGGGAACGGCGGCCGGATCGCCGGCCACCACCGACGTCACCGTGTAGGCGAGCTGGACGCGGTCGCGTCCGCCGCGCTTGGCCTCGAGCAGCGCCGCGTCGGCGCGGGCGAACACCGCGGCGAAGTCGAAGCGCTCGCCGGCCACCGAGGCGGCGACGCCGACCGACATCGACACCGCGAGGCCGTTCATCGGCTCATGGCGGATCGCGTCCCACAGGCGCTCGGCGACGACGGCCGCCTCGTGCTCGTCGACGCCGGCGAGCAGCACTACGAACTCCTCGCCGCCGAAGCGGTAGGCCGACTCGAACGCGCGCAGGCACTTGCGGATGCGATAGGCCGCCTCGCGCAGCACGATGTCGCCGACGACGTGGCCGTGCCCGTCGTTGACGGCCTTGAAGCGGTCGAGGTCGGTCACGATGACCGAGACGGGCTCGCCCGTCTGCGCCGTCTGCACGGAGAGCTCGGCCGAGCGGGCCTCGAGCGCGGTCCGGTTGAGCAGGCCGGTGAGATGGTCGACCACCGACGCGCTGCGGTGATCGATGGCCGACTGGCCGACCGCCCAGCCGATGCAGGAGATCGAGGCGAGCGCGGCGAGCGAGAGCAGCAGGATGACCGGATCGTGGCTCACGAGGTTCGGGGCCCGGTTGACGACCACCATCACCATCAGCAGGGCGGTGTAGGCGACGCCCACGAGCACGCCGCGCGCCGGGAACACGGCGCTCGAGCCGATGACCATCGTCAGCAGCAGGTACAGCGCGAACAGCGGCGCACCGGTCGAGAGGCAGAACCCGGCGGCAATGCTGGTCTGGAAGGCGAGCCAGCCGAGCGCGAGCGCGTACTCGGGTCGCCGCAGGCGCTCGAGGTTGAACTCCATGACGTTGTAGCCGATGCCGGCGATCACGGGCGGCACGATCGTCAGCCAGCCGTACCAGGGGCCGGCGACCACGATCCCCGCGAACGCGATCGCCGCCGCGACGCGGAACACCCGGCGCAGGCGGCGATTGAGCTCGAGCAGGTGGTCGCGCTCGATCTCGTCGCGGACGAGCCAGCTGCCGGTCTCGGCCTCCTCGCGCGCGATGCGCTCGCGCCAGCTGCCGACGGCCGGACCCTCCAGTGGGACCGGCTCGGGCGTCGCGCCGGAGCGCTGGCTCGGCACCGCGACCATCCGGGCGACGCCCTCGACGTGCGCGGCGGTCTCCGTGCGCGGGCCGCCGACCGACACGCGGTCGCGACCGGAGCGCTTGGCGCGATACAGGCCGGCGTCGGCGCGCGCGAAGACCATCTCGAACTCGAACGGCTGCCCCGCGTCGGAGGCCGCGACGCCGAACGACATCGTGACGTCGAGGTCGCACACCGGCTGCTCGCGGACCGCGCGACGCAGGCGCTGCGCGACCTCGACCGCGCCGACGACGTCGGTGTCGGCGAGGACGAGCATGAACTCCTCGCCCCCGAGTCGGTAGACGGGCTCGAAGCTCCCGACGCCGCCGCGCAGGCGTGTGGCCACCTCCTTGAGCACGGAGTCGCCGCTCGTATGCCCGTGGCGGTCGTTGATCGCCTTGAAGTGATCGACGTCGCCGATGATCACGGCGACCTGGCTCCCGGTCACCGCGGCCTGGTGGGTGAGCTCGGCCAGGCGCGGGGCGAGCGCGGCGCGGTTGAGCATCCCCGTGAGGCGGTCGACGACGACCTTCGAGCGCGTGTCCGCGTCGAGGTTGCGCACCTGCAGCGCCGAGATCGTGAAGATGATCGTGAGCAGGACCGGGAAGTAGAGAATCGGCGGCGAGGAGAGCACCTGCGCGTGATCGAAGCCGAACCCGGCGGCGAGGATGAGCGCCGACGTGAAGACGACGCCCGCGGTCGTCACGCGCGCGGGGAAGAGCACGCAGACGAGCACCATCGGCATCACGAGCAGCGGCAGCAGGTACTCCTGCCCGCCGTCGGCCAGCACGATCGCGCCGGTCAGGCACAGCTCGGTGGCCACGAACGTGCCGGCGGCCACCCATTCGGGGCGCCGGCCGTGGGCGAGCAGCCGCGGCACGCCGAGGAACACCACGAGCGCGAGGA
Organism: uncultured Solirubrobacterales bacterium; assembly: GCA_963710725.1. Taxonomy (GTDB): domain Bacteria; phylum Actinomycetota; class Thermoleophilia; order Solirubrobacterales; family Solirubrobacteraceae; genus CAVQBJ01. The sequence continues at coordinate 148,966 of CAVQBJ010000003.1, forward strand.
CCGCCGGCGCGATCGCCGCCCAGCCGAACAGCTCGTGCCCGCACACGACCGCGAGCAGCGGGAGGCCGAGCGCCACCGGCTCCACCCAGCGCAGACGCCGGCGCATATCGACGAGCCGGCCGCGCTCGGAGTCGTTGCGACAGAGAAAGCTGGCCGCACTCACACGAGCGACATCGACGCGACGCGCACCGACGTTGAGCAGGATTGGCCGCAGCTTGCGGAGCTTTCTCGCGAGCTGAGACCCTGCGAGGGGCGAATCGGTGGCAAGCGCGCCGGCCGGGCGCGCACCGGTCAGACGTCGAGCGTGACCGTGGCCGTCTTGCCGGCGTCGACCGGATCGACGAGCGTGAGCGTCAGCGGGCGGTTGTCATAGACGCTGATCGGCACCTTGAACAGCAGCAGCGAGGCCTGCGTCGGGCTGTAGTAGCCCGGGCTGTCCACCGCCGGGATCTGCTGACCGGGGGCGAGCGGCGTCGCGTGATAGGCGTACAGGTTGGTGGCCGGCAGGGTGATCGGGAAGTACACGTTGCCCTGCGTGTCGCTGAGCGAGAACGACGACACGGCGGGCTCGGTCGTGTGTCCGGGATTGAGCGCCAGCAGGAAGACGCCGAACCACAGGTAGCCTGGCGCGGGCTGGCGGGCCGACGCCCGGATGCCCGCGAGATACGCGGTGTCCTCGATCTTGTACGGGTTCAGCTGGCGCGAGATCTGGACCTGGTACTTGACCCCGTTGAGCGTCACGTAGTTGCTGTTGACGCCGCCGGCCCCGGTGTTGTCCTCGTGGTTGAGCGGCGTGTGCGAGTCGCCGCACGCCGCGAGCGCCACGACGGCGAGCAGGGCGAGCAGGATCGCAAGGGCGTGACGTCGGCGGGCGGCCATGCGGGCGGGCAGTTTACCCATCGAGGCGCCTCGGGCTCAGCGGCCGGCGACCGTGGCCCGCACGCCACGACCCTCGCCGAGCTCGAGGATCGAGCGCAGGCGCCGCAGGGCGCGCGCGCTCTTGCGCCGCAGGCGGCGGCGCTGGCCCATCGACTCGGCGATGCGGTCCGACAGGGTCCGCGGCTCGGTCTCCATCGTGAAGCGCACGTGCGTCGTGCCGCCGGGGCCATCGACGAGCTCGTACACGGCGACGGTGCGGATCCGGTTCGACTTCCCGCGCCGACCGACCTCGACGATCCGGTGCGGCGGCTGCACCTCGACGAAGGTCACGTCGCCCCAGTTGAAGCGCTGGCCCGGCCCGTGGCCCTTGATCCGGAAGCGGGCGCCGGCGCCGCGGCCGACGGAGTCCTCGCGCGTGAGACGCCAGTCCACCAGGTAATGATCGGTGAACTCGGGGTGGTTGGCGATGTCCTGCAGGTAGTCGAACACCTCCTGGCGGGGGGCGTCGATCGTGATGGACGCGGTGACGGGATCCACGGCGCCGCAGTGTATTTGGTTGACCGATCGACGCGATCGCCGACCAGGGCTCCGCGAGGAGGCTAGGCGGCGCGGACCGTGAGGCGGACGGCGTGCCCGTGCTCGCAGTGACGGACGATCTCCGAGGAGCTCGGGGCGTCGGGACGCAGCGCGCGGCACAGCTCGCAGACGGAGCGGTCGTCGTAGTGGTAGACACGCTCGCCGATGAGCGGCGTGCGCCCGCAGTCGAGGCAGCGGTGGCGGTCGGCGACGAGCGCTCCCACGCCGCGGCGCAGCAGCTCACGCTCGAGCTGGTCGTTATCGGTGAGGACGCTGGGCATCACCGGTCACATTCGCCGCGCCGGTCCGTGGTCCTGCCGTCGGGGCGCCGTTTGCCGCGCGACGCGATCGGGTAACACGACCAGACACCGCGGGCGCTGAAGCGGAGGGCGATGAGCCGGCGGATCCTGGTCAATAAGGTAGGCGTTCAGCGCCATTTTCCGCTCTACAATGGGGGAAAAGTGACGATTGACACGCTCGTTATGATCGAGGCAGGTAGACGCGCAGTCGGCAAGTAACGGACCCCACCCTGCACTCGCCATGCCGTCCGACCGCTACAGAGGGAGCTTCAGATGGAGTCACTCACGTCGGGCACAATGGCCGGGAGCGGGTCGTTCCGCTGCCAGCAGTGCGGGTACGTGCTCACGCTCGCCGGCGCCGATGCGCTGTGCGACTGCCCCGGCTGCGGTGGGCACAACTTCACCCGCGCCTCGCTGTTCAGCACCGGGCGCTTCACGCGCACCCCGTCGGCACCGGCGCCCGAGGAGCGCCACGCCTGGCTGGACGCGGCACGCGAGCTCGCCGACGACGCGGGCGAGTACCTCGCCTTCGACGAGGGCTCGCACGTGCGGATGGTGCCGCTCACGCGCGAATGGACGCGCGTGGGACGCAGCCTGGCCGCCGACGTGCGCTTCGACGATCCGACCGTCTCGCGGCGCCATGCGCTCATCGTCCGCCAGCCCGACGGCGTGCGCGTGCTCGACGACCGCAGCCTCAACGGCGTGTTCGTCAACGGCGAGCGCGTCGAGTGGAGCGCGCTGAAGGACGGCGACGAGATCCTGGTGGGCCGGTACCGGCTGTATTTCCTCTCGATCCCCTCGGTGTCCGTGGAGGCCGGCGAGCGTCTCCAGCAGATCGGCTGACCGCCCGCGGCGCGTCGCTCCCCGTGTGCCGCCATCGCGGTCGCGCCGGCCCATGGCGGGACCGCGGGGCGCTCGCAGGGGCGCCGTAGCGGGCTGTCGCGCGACGACGACGCCGATCGCGCGACAGCGGCGTAGTATCGCGACCAATGGCTCGCACGATCGCCGTCCTCTCCCAGAAGGGCGGCACCGGGAAGACGACCGCGGTGCGCACCCTCGCCGACGTGCTGCGGCGGGTGGAGATACCGACGCTCGTCGTCGACCTCGATCCGCAGGGCAACCTGTCGGACTACTTCGATGTGCCCCCCGATGCCGAGCCGACGATCGGCGACGTGCTGTCGTCGCGGGCGCCGGCCGACGAGGCGGTGCACGACGACATCATCCCGGCCAACCTGAACCTCGCCGAGGCCGAGCTGATGCTCGGCGGGAAGATGGGCCGCGAGCTGAGCCTGCGCCGGGCGCTGGCGAGCGTCGGCGACGGCTACGAGGCCGTCCTCATCGACTGCCCGCCGTCGCTCGGGCTGCTGACCGTGAACGCGCTCGTCGCCGCCGACTACGCGCTGATCACGGCGGAGGCCCAGTACTTCGCGCTCCAGGGCGTCGAGCAGGCGCTCGAGGTCATCGACCTCGCCCGTGACAGCCTGAACCCGGGCCTCACCCTGCTCGGGATCGTGCTGAACATCGCCGACATGCGCACGGTGCACTCGCGCGAGGCCTTCGCGAACCTGCGCGAGCACTTCGGCGACAAGCTCTTCGACACCGTGATCCGGGCCTCGATCGCCTACGCGGAGTCGGCCGAGCGCGCAACGTCGATCCTCGATCACCGCCCCGATCTCGGCGCCGACTACGTCGCCCTCGCCGACGAGATCCTCGCGCGCCTCGACGGACTCGATCCGGCGCGCCGGCGGCTCGCGCAGCTCGCGGCCTGAGCCGGGCCCTCCGCGGCCGTGGCGCTAGAGCGTGCGGACGTCGACCCCGTGCGCAGCGAACGGCGCGCGCAGCACGGTGGCCCAGCCGTCGACCTCGGCGCGCAGGGCCTCGACGACCGCGGCCGTCTGATCGTAGGCGCACCACAGCAGCACAGCGGGGCCGGCACCGGAGATCGTGGCCCCGATCGCCCCGAGGTCGCGGGCCCGCCGCACGAGCTCACTCGAGCGCGGGAAGAGGTGCGAGCGTGCGTCCTGGTGCAGCCGGTCGCCGAGGCCGCGGGCGATGAGGTCGAAATCGCCACGGGTGAGTCCGAGGATGAGCAGCGCGCCGTGGGCGACGTTATAGACCGCGTCGGCGCGGGGCACGGTCGCTGCGAGGACCGAGCGCGCGAGCGTCGTCGGCACCGCCTCGGCCGGGCTGACGACGACGGCCTCCAGGTTCGGCGGCGGCGCCACGCTCACGGCGTCGCCGTCGGCGCACACGACGATGCCTCCGCGCAGCGCGGCGGCGACGTTATCGGGATGCCCCTCGATCTCGGTCGCGAGCGCGAGCAGGTCCGCGTCGAGCTCGAACAGGTGGTCGGCGGCCGCCAGCCCGGCGACGATCGCCGCGGCGCTCGAGCCGAGGCCGCCGGACATCGGGATCGACGAGCGGATCTGAAAGCGAAATCCCTCGGCCGGGGCGAGCCGCTCGAACGCGCGCACGCAGAGGTTCTCGCGGTCGCCGGGGACGGGGAGGTCCGTGTCGACCGCGAACGTCCCGGTCTCGGTCACCTCGAGCTCGAGGTGGACGTCGACCGCGGCCGCGAACGTGTCATAGCCGGGACCGAGGTTCGCGGAGGATCCGGGAACCCGGACCACCCGATGGCGGGTCATCCGAGCACGGCCTGCTCGAGGGCGTCGAGTCGCGCCTCGCAGGGGATCACCGCGCCGTCCTGATCGAGCGCCGTCTGGGGATCCTTCAACCCGTGCCCGGTGAGCACGCAGGCGACGGTGCCCGCGCCGTCGGGGCCGTACTTGAGCAGACCGGCGACCGAGGCCGCCGACGCCGGCTCGCAGAACACCCCCTCGGTGCGCGCGAGCAGGCGGTAGGCGGCGAGGATCTCGGCGTCGGACACGGCGCGGATGGCGCCGCGCGAGGCGGTCATCGCCGCCATCGCCTCCTCCCAGCGCGCCGGATTGCCGATCCGGATCGCGCTCGCCACGGTCTCCGGATGCTCGACGGGGTGCCCGAGCACGAGCGGCGCGGCCCCCTCGGCCTGAAAGCCGAACAGCCGCGGCGCGGCCCCGGACTCCTGGAAGCCCTTCCAGTAGGCGGTCACGTTCCCGGCGTTCCCAACCGGGATGAAGAGCGCGTCGAGGTCCCCGTCGAGATCGGCCAGCAGCTCGAACGCCGCCGTCTTCTGACCCTCGAGTCGGAACGGGTTCACCGAGTTGACGAGCGCGATCGGGTGCGCGTCGGACAGCTCGCGCACGAGCGCGAGGGCCTGATCGAAGTTCCCGCGGATGGCGATCACCCGCGCCCCGTGCATGAGCGCCTGGGCGAGCTTGCCGGCGGCGATCTTGCCGTCGGGCACGATCACGGCGCCGCGCAGCCCGGCCCGCGCCGCATAGGCGGCCGCGCTCGCCGCGGTGTTCCCCGTCGAGGCGCAGATGACGGCCTCGGCGCCCTCGCGCACGGCCGCGGAGACCGCGCACGTCATCCCCCGGTCCTTGAAGGAGCCCGTCGGGTTGAGGCCCTCGAGCTTGAGCAGCACGCGCGCACCGACGAGCTCGGACAGCCGCGGCGCCGGCACGAGCGGCGTGGAGCCCTCGTGCAGCGTGACGACGGGATCGTCGAGGTCGAACGGCAGGCGGTCGCGGAAGCGTTCGATCAGGCCGGGCACCGTCGTGCCTTTCGCCGCCTCACACGAACTCCTCCTCGATCACGCGGATCGCGCGCGGACGCGAGCGCAGCGGCTCGAGCGTCGAGATCCGGTCGAGCGCCGCGAACAGCCGCGACTCCAGCAGCGGGTGGATGACCATCGTCAGCCGCGCGTGCTCCCCGAGGCCGCGCTGCACGACCGACTTGATCGAGGCGCCCTGCGCCCCGAGCTCGGCGGCGATCTGGCCGAGCACGCCGGGCTGGTCGGCCACCTCCATGTGCAGGTAGAACGCCGACTCGACGTCGGTGATGATCGGAAGCTCCTGGAGTGGGGCCGCCGGCGTGGCCGGCGCCAGCATCACGCTGATCACATCGCCGAGCACCGCGCTCGCGGTCTGGGGCCCGCCGGCGCCCGGGCCCGACATCGTGATCTCGGTGATCGCCGGCGCCTCGACGGTGACGGCGTTGAACGGGCCCGAGACCGACGCGAGCGGATGCCCGGCGTACAGGAAGGCCGGATGCACCCGCACCGACAGGCCGCCCTCGCGCCGCTCGGCGGTGCCGACGAGCTTCAACCCGAGGCCGAGCTCGCGTGCGTAGGCCATGTCGTCGCTCTGCAGCTGCGTGATCCCCTCGTAGGGCACCTGGTCGAGGTGCACGGGCGTGCCGAAGGCGAGCCGGGCGAGGATGGCCATCTTCGCGGCGGCGTCCCTACCCTCCACATCGTCGGTCGGATCGGCCTCGGCGAAGCCGAGGCGCTGCGCCTGGGCGAGCGCGTCGGCGTAGGAGAGTCCGGTGGCCATCTCGGTGAGGATGAAGTTCGTCGTGCCGTTCACGATCCCGTGGATGCGTTCCACGTGGGCGGCGGCGAGCGACTCGGCGAGCACGCGGATCACCGGCACGACGCCGGCGACGGACGCCTCGAAGCGCAGCTGGACGCCGTTCGCGCGCGCGGCCTCGAACAGCTCCTCGCCGTGCTGGGACAGCAGCTGCTTGTTCGCGGTCACCACCGAGCATCCGCTCGTGAGCGCGCGCAGCACATACCCGCGGGCCGGCTCGATGCCGCCGATGAGCTCGACGATCAGCTCCGCGCGCCCCAGGATGTCCTCGAAGTCGCCGCGGCTGCGCGTGAGCACCCCGACGAGTGCCGGACGGCGGCCGGTGAGCGCGGCGACGTGATCGGACCGCTCGCGCAGCAGCTCCTCGAACGCCGCTCCGACGGTGCCGTGGCCGAGCAGTCCGATCGGGAAGTCGCTCATCGGACGTCCCGGGACTGCAGATCGGCGAACGTCTCGCGCCGGACGACGGCACGGGCGTCGCCGTCGCGGCAGAAGATGACCGGCGGACGCGGCACGCCGTTGTAGTTGTTGGCCAGCGCGTGGCCGTATCCGCCGGTGGCGGGAGTGACGACGACGTCGCCCGGGCGGGGGTCGTCGAGCCGCGCATCGCGCACGATCACGTCGCTCGATTCGCAGTGCTTGCCGGCGAGCACGCACTCGGTGTCGCCGCCGAAGCGGTCGGCCACCTCGGCTTCGTAGCGGGCGTCGTAGAGCATCGGCCGCAGGTTGTCCGACATCCCCCCGTCGACGGCCACCCACAGGTCGACGTTGCGCTTGATGCTCTCGATGGTGTAGAGCGTGACGCAGCCGTTCGCCACCAGCGAGCGCCCCGGCTCGATGAGCAGCCGGGCGCCGGCGTCCATGTGCTCGTGCAGCGCCGAGACCTTCGCGTCGACGTACTCCTCGATCGCCGGCGGATGCTGATCGGCGCGGTAGGCGACACCGAGCCCGCCCCCGAGGTCGTACACCGGGAACGTGCCGAGCCCGGCGAGCGCGGCGGCCGATACGCAGAACGGCGCCAGCTCGAGCAGCTGCGAGCCGATGTGGGCGTGCAACCCGACGAGCTCCAGCCCGGCGACGCCCTGCACGATGTCGATCGCCGCCGGTGCGTCGTGCATCGAGAAGCCGAACTTCGAACGGGCCTGGCCGGTGGAGATCTTCGCGTGCGTGTCGCCACTGACGTCGGGGGTCACGCGGATGAGCACCGGCTGCGCGCCACCATCGGCACCCGCGCCCTCCTCGATGAGCTCGCGCAGGCGGTCGACCTCGCTGAGGTTGTCGATGACGATCAGCCCGATGCGCTCACGCAGCGCGGACGCGAGCTCGGCGCGCGACTTCGCGTTACCGTGCATGGCGATGCGCTCGGGGGGGAAGCCGGCGCCGAGCGCGAGGTGCAGCTCACCCCCCGAGGCGACGTCGCACCACAGGCCCTCCTCGGCGAACAGCTCGAGCACCGCGGTGGCCGGGAATGCCTTCGAGGCGAACAGGACATCGAAGTCCTCGTGGCGCGCGCGTCCCGTCTGCAGGAACGTGCGGGCGCGGATGCGCAGGTCGTCCTCGGCGACGACGTAGGCCGGCGTGCCGAACTCATGCGCGAGCTCGATGACGTCGCATCCGCCGACCTCGAGATGACCGCGCTCGTTGAGGCGGCTGCCGATCGGATACACCTGCGAGAGCTGGGTGAAGGCGGGCATCGTGGCGGGATTATCGCGTCAGCGCCGCGACGAGCCCGCTGCGATGATGCCCGGCGTGGCCCGTGCTCGCGTCGTGACCGTCGCTCCGCCCGACGATCTCGGTGCGCGCGACGGTCTCGCCTACGCCCTCTTCGCGCCGCCCGGCGACGCGCTCGGGGGCATCGTCATCCTCCACGGCGCGGGCTCGAGCAAGGAGAGCCACTACGACTATGCGCGGCACGCGCGGCGGCTGGGGCTCGCGACGATCGCCTTCGATCTGCGCGGACACGGTGAGAGCGAGGGCGAGCTCGGCGACGGCGTCGTCGGCGACATCCGGACGATGGCGTCGCTGCTGCCGAGCCGCCCGCTCGCACTGCGCGGCTCGAGCCTCGGCGGGTATCTCGCCCTCACCGCCGCCGGCGAGGTCGGCGCGCGGGCGGTGGTGGCGATCTGCCCGGCCGAGGCCGAGGCCCTGCGGCGCGGGGTCCGCGACGGTCGCTTCGATGCCCGCATCGACACGAGCGGCTTCGACGCCTACCTGCGCGGGCATGACGCGACCGCCGCCGTCGCCGCGCTCACGGCGGCAATGCTGCTCCTGCACGCCGAGGGCGACGAGGTCGTGCCGGTCGAGCACTCGCGGGCGCTGTTCGCCGCGGCTTCGATGCCGACGCGGCGCCTCATCACCGTCCCCGGTGGGCATCACCGCTCGCTCCAGCACGACGAGGAGCTGCAGGCCCTGTCGCTGCGCTTCGTCGCGCGCGCGCTCGGCGGCTCGCGCTAGCGGGATCTGACGGCCCGACAACCCCGAACGCGCGCTGTGCTCTGCCACAATCAGAGCATGGCCAACCAGCGCTCACAGTTCGGACGCGACACCGGTCTGCAGCTGCGGATGGTGATGACGCTGTTCCTGCTCGGGCTCGTCTACACGGTGCTCATCGCGGTGCTGTTCGCGGTCGGCGCCAGCGGCGTCACGATCCTGCTCGTCGCCGGCGTGCTGTTCATCCTGCAGCTGACCACGTCGGACAAGATCGGCCTCGCGGCCGCCGGCGCTCACGAGGTGTCGGTCGACCAGGCGCCCGAGCTGCACGCGATCATCGAGCGCCTGTGCGTCCAGGCCGACATCCCCAAGCCGCGCGTGGCGATCGCCGACACGCCGGTGCCGAACGCGTTCGCGATGGGCCGCTCGCCGAAGGCGGCGACCGTGTGCGCGACGCGCGGACTGCTCGACCTGCTCGAGCCGGCCGAGCTCGAGGGCGTGCTCGCCCACGAGATCACCCACATCGTCAACCGCGACGTCATGGTGATGACGCTCGCGAGCTTCTTCGCCTCGATCGCCGCGTTCATCGTGCAGTGGGGGTTCCTGTTCGGCGGCGGCTTCGGCGGCGGCCGGGGTGGCAACAACAACGAGGAGGAGGACATCATGATCGTCATCCTCGTCTCGATCGTCGTCTACGCCCTCTCGTTCCTGCTGCTGCGAGCGCTGTCGCGCTACCGCGAGTTCGCCGCCGACCGGGGATCGGCCGTGCTCACCGGACGGCCGAGCGCGCTGTCCTCGGCGCTGCTGAAGATCAGCGGCACGATCGAGCGCACGCCCGACCGTGACCTGCGGGAGGTGCAGGGACTGAGCGCGTTCTTCATCGTGCCGGCGCGCACCAAGCAGTCGCTGATGAACATCTTCTCCGACCACCCGCCGCTCGAGAAGCGGCTCGCCGCGCTCAGCCGCCTCGAGTCCCAGCTGCAGGGCACCGCCTGAGCCCGCCGGGCCGCAGCCGCAACCGCTGAGCATGGGCCTCTTCGACGCCGTCACCGGCCGCCACAAGGTCAAGGGACCGGCTCCGGACCGCCTGTTCGCGATCACCACGGCGGCCGTGACGCTGGAGGCCAGCTACGAGATCGCCCAGGCCGGCGCGGCGGCGATCGTCTTCCAGCCGCTCGCGACGAGCGACTTCGAGTCGACGCTGCGCGACATGGAGGAGGTCGTGCGGGCCACGGCGGCCGACAGCGGCACGCAGGTGAGCACGCAGGACGACAGCTACGGCTACCGCTGGATGGTCCTGCGCGCGCCCTCGATCGAGGACCTCGCAGTCGGCATCAACGCCGTCTCGAGCTCGATCGAGACGGCCGGGTACGGCGAGCGGCTGCTGTGCGCGGTGTTCGCGTTCGCCGACGCCAAGCAGCAGGCGATCTACTTCATCTACAACTACAAGCGCGGCAGCTGGTACCCGTTCGTACCCGTGAGCGGCGAGCAGACGAAGCGCTCGACCGAGCACGAGCTGCAGCTGAAGGCGCAGCTCGGCGGCGAGCTGCCGCTCGAGCCCGAGCTCGAGCGCTGGTTCCCGCTCTGGGGGATCCCGATCTAGGGATCCAGCGGCGGCGGGGCCCGTCCTGTCGGCCCCGCCGGAGTCGACCGCTCAGTCGGGGATCAGCCCGTGGTCGGAGAACTCGGCCCGCGCCTCGGCGAGCGTGACGTCGGCGGGCGGGAGCATGAGGTCCGAGCCACGCAGGTCGTCGTCGGCGAGCGGCGTGCCCTCCTCGCGCAGCACCTTCAGCAACGCGTCGTAGTTCGCCCGGAAGCCCTCTTCGTCGCCGGCCTCGAGCGCCGCCTCGGTGCTCACGTCCAGCTCGCGCAGCCGGTCGATGGCGCCGTCCTCGAGCTCGTACTGCCCCTCGTTGAACACCCGAACGATCATCAGCTCGCTCCACCCTCGGCCGGGGGCTGCTCCGGCGCCGGCTCCGGCTTGGCGGCCTCATCGAGCGCCTCGATCGTCTTGTCCAGCGACGCGTCGGGCGTGGCCGCCTCGAGCGCCGGCGCCGCAGTGCCGCTGCCCACCTCGGCCTTCATGCGCGACAGCTCGTCGTCGACGGCCGCGCCGACGCCGATCTGCTGCAGCTGGCGGTCGATGTCGTCCTGCCCGGGACCGAGCGCGGTGAGATCGTCGAACGTGCCCGCCGCCTCGAGCTCCTGCACGGCGCCGGCCCGCGCCTTCATCTGGTCGGTCTTGTCGACCGCGCGCTGCATGGCCAGGCCGACGTCAGCCATCTGCTCGCCGACACCGGTCGCCGCCTCGGAGATGCGCACCTGGGCCTCGGCCGCGGAGTACTGGGCCTTGATCACTTCCTTCTTCGTGCGGAAGGCCTCGATCTTCGCCCGCAGCTTCTGCTCGGAGTCGGTGAGGTTCTGCTGCTGATCCTCGAGCTCCTTGACCTGCTGATCGAGGCCCTGCAGCTCGTTCTGCGCGAGCTGCTTGCGCTCGAGCGCGGTGCGCGCGAGATCCTCCTGACCGGCGGCGAGCGCCTGACGGGCCTGGGTGTCGAGCTTGACGACGCTCTGCTGGAGCGTGGCCTCCTGCATCTGCAGACGCTTCTTGGCCGTGACGACGTCCGCGATTCCCTTCTTGACGTTCTGGAGCTGCTCGAGCTGCTTCTGGTAGCTGTAGTCGAGCGTCTCGCCGGGGTCCTCTGCCCTGTCGAGGAGCTTCGAGACCTTCGCCTTCACAACGGTGGACATGCGCCCGGTCAAGCCGGCCATCGGTTCCTCCTACAGAGCGGTTACGGGAACTGGCTCAAGCGTAGCCGACGCGCGCGCATTCGCGTGCGCGCGCCACCACCGCGCCCCCGACGCCCTACAGGCCGGCGTAGTGGCGGACCGTGAAGTACGTATTCGCGAGGCGCAGGGGACGCCAGCGCGGTCCCTGCAGCCCCGACGGATCGTCCGCGCTGGAGGTGTCGAGCCGCAGCCCCGCCACCACCATGTAGGCGTGGCCGCCGTTCGCGAAGATCGAGATCCAGCGGCCGCGACCGGCCGAGCCCCAGGACTCGAACTGCGTGGAGTCGAGCGGGGTGCTCAGCAGCAGGCCGCCGTGCAGCGCGTAGGAGACGGTGCCCGAGCAGTCATATCCGCCCGGCGAGACGAACGAGGCGTGGCCGCCGCCCCACAGGTAGGGCAGCCCGATGATCGCGTTCGCGCTCCAGATCAGGTCCTGCACGGCGGGCGGAGCGGAGGCCGGCGCCGCCGCGAGGCCATTCACGATCTTCGCCTGCGTCCCGGCGACGATCATGCGGGGCACCGTCGTGAGGGCCGAGGAGGAGAACACGCTGCCCCCCGTCGAGGTGGCGCTCGTGCCCGCGGAGGCCGGGGTCGACCAGGGGCAGGGCACGGTGCCCGCCGCCGCGGTCGTGGCGCCCGGGGCGAGGCAGCTGACCTCGGTGGGCGGCGCGTCGACGCTCGGCGTCGAGGCCGTGCGCACGATCGGGCCCATGTATTGGACCGCCGGCGTCGTGGGGACGGTCTCCGGGGCGGTCGCGCCGACCGTGGTCGGGGACGGCGTCGTGGTCGGCGCCGTGGCGCCGCCGGTGGCGGTGGCGGCATGACCCGTCTGCGCGCTCGCCGGCGCGGCGCACGCACCGCAGGCGAGGAACGTCGCGCCCAGCACTCTGATCGCTCCAGTCCGCACAGCAACCTCTTTCGTCTGCCTGCGGGGTTAGCTGACGGGCTAGCGCTGAAAGAGCCTGCGCTTCCCACGGCATCTCCGTGGGATTCGCCCCAACAACTCGGGTCCCCCGTTCCTCGGTGTCTGACCGAGGATTCGGCGTTCGGGGCGAAACCGTACCAAAGTGCAACGACGGTTGCAGCGCACGGCGGCCTCCGTGCGTGCACTCGGCCGGGCAGCTCGCCGCGGTGACGGCGGCGATCCCGGGAGCGCTCATTACACTGCTGTCCACGTCGCCGGCGCTCTCGGCCGGACGTTCCTCACTCCCCTGGAGCCGCCGCATGAGCCAAGCCGAAGATCCCGATCGCCTCGAGCGCGGTCGCGCGCACGAGGTCACCGTCGAGGACGTGCGCCAGCTGATGGGCGCCTCGACGCCGCACTTCGCCCTGCAGTTGCGCAACCGGATCGCCGGCCTCATCGCCGGCCTGCCGGCCGACCACCCCGCGCGGATCGAGGGCGAGCGCGAGATCGCCCGCCTGCAGCGTCTCGGCTACGACGGCGAGACCCGCGGCGCCGGCGGCGAGCACGGCGAGCGCGCGCTGCCGTCGCTCGGCGACTGACGTCGCGCCTCTCGCGGTCGGCGCCTACCGAGGACGCCGGCCGACCCCGGTGGCGTGCTCGAGCCGAGCGTCGCGCAGGCGCAGGCGCAGCACGCGGACGACGATGAAGAACACGGCCACGTCGGCGACGAGCGTCGCGAACGTGATCACGTGCGTGACCGGCGTGAAGGCCGAGACGCCGAGCACGACGAGCGTGTGGAACACGACGACCGGCAGCAGCGCGAGCAGGAGCGTGTGCGAGCGGAAGCCGCTGAGGTGCTCGCGCAGTGAGAACTCGATCGTCCCCAGGCCGACGGCGGCGACTCCGAGCAGCAGCGGCGTGCGTCCGCCCGTCGTCGGACCGCGACCGAGGCCGACGACGAGCGCGATCGCCCCGGCGAGGATGAGGATCTCGGCGAGCGGCAGCGGATGCCACGGCGGCCTCGGCCGCTGCAGCGGCGGCGCCGCGGCCGGACGGCCGCGTCGACCCCGCGCCTCCTCCACGCCTTCGCGCCACGCCTGATCATTCGCCGGCGCCCGCGCGGCCGGTGGCGGCGCCGCCCTCGCGCTGCCGCGACCGCGGCGGCGCTTGCGCGGGCGCGCTCGGCTGGGCCGGCCCGGCGCCACCGCCGTCGTCCTAGGCGCCCGTCCGCGACGAACGGATCGCGGGGAGCATGGTGGTCGCAGCGGTCACGCGTCTGGTTCTCCGGCCGCGAGTATAGGGGCGGCTCGCCGGCCCCTACGCGAAAGGGCCGCAGCGCTCGCTAGCCTCAGCATTCGTGAGCGCTCATTCACACCGAGGGGCAGTGACCGGGATCCCCGGCAGTTCCCTGCCGGGGCCGTGGCCGGTCGGCGAGTACGCCCAGGCGCTGCGCCAGCGGCTGCGCGCCTTCGCCCGCGTGCAGGTCGTCGGTGAGCTCGTCAACCTGCGCGTCGCCCGGGCGCGCGTCTACTTCGAGCTGCGCGACGCTGAGGGGGCGCTGCCGTGCTCGGCGTGGCGCGAGGAGTGGGAACGCGCCCTCGCGCGCACCGGGCCGCTCAGCGACGGCATGCAGATCGTCGTGGCCGGCGGCTGCGACTACTACGCCGGCAGCGCGACCTCTTCCCCGGGCTTCTCCTTCGCCGTCACCGACGTGCGCATCGCCGGCGAGGGCGACCTGCTGGCCCGCATCGAGCGCCTGCGGCGCACGCTCGCCGCGGAGGGCCTGCTCGAGCCCCAGAAGCGGCTGGCGCGCCCGCTGCTGCCGCGGGCGATCGGCGTCGTGACGGCCGAGACCGGCAAGGCGCGCGACGACATCCGGGCCGGCCTCGCGCGCCGCGGCTGGCAGGGCCGCATCGTGTGGGCCTTCGCCGCGGTGCAGGACCGCCACGCGGCGCCGGCGATCACGCGCGCCCTCGGGGACCTGGCCGCACTCGGGGACGTCGACGTCGTGATCGTGGCGCGGGGCGGCGGATCGCTCGTCGACCTGCTGTGCTTCTGCGACGAGACACTGTGCCGGACGGTCGCCCTACTGCCGGTTCCGGTGATCGCCTCGGTCGGGCATCACACCGACCACACCGTGCTCGACGACGTGGCGGCGGTGACCTGCTCGACGCCCACCCACGCGGCCGAGGCGGCCGTGCCGCTGCACTGCGGGCAGGCGCGCACCACGCTCCTCCGTGAGTCCGAGCGCCTCGCCGACCACGCACGGCGCGCCGTGCTCGTGCGCGCCCGTGTGCTGCATCGCCAGGCGCGTGCGCCGGCCGAGCATCTCACCCGCGAGCGCCGCCGCCTCGACCAGTCGCTGAGAGAGCTGCGGGCGAGCGCCCGGAGGCGGATCACGTCCGAGCGGACCGTCGGCGCCCGGCGGCTGCTCGTGCTCGGCCGCAAGGCGGAGCACGCCGACCGCGACCGCCGCCGCGCGCGCGACCGCCAGCCGGCGGTCGCCGCGGAGCTGCGTCGCGCCGGCGAGCTGCAGACGCGCCGCCGCAGCCTCGATCATCTCGCGCTCGCGCTCTCGGGGCACGACCCGCGGCGCAACCAGGAGCGTGGCTACGCGCTCGTCGAGGACATCCAGGGCGATCTCGTCACCAGCGCCGAGGCGGCCCGCGCGGCCGAGCGAGTGCGGATCGCCTTCGCCGACGGCAGCGTCGGCGCGACGATCGACGAGCCGCGATGAGCGACGAGCCCGCGCCCGCCGTGCCCGACACGCTCACCTACGAGGCGGCGAGCGCCCGCATCGAGGAGATCATCCGCCGTCTCGACTCCGGCGACGCCGGTCTGCGCGAGACGCTCGATCTCGTCCGCGAGGGTCGCACCCTCATCGAGTTCTGTGCCGGCGAGCTCGACGCCGTCGGGAGTGGCCTGCAGGAGCTGCGCCTCGACGAGCTCGTCGCGCGGCTCCAGGGCGAGGCGGCGGCGCTCGACACCGCGAGCGACGAGCCGGCGTCGTGAGCGACGCCGCTCCCGTCGCGGCGGCGAGCCTGTGGTCGCTCGTGGCCGAGCTGCCGGTGCGCGTGGAGCGCTACGAGCTCGAGGCGCTCAGCGAGTCGGTCTCGAGCGACTTCGAGCGCGAGTCGACCGTCATTCACCTGCACGGCGGCGGCGAGGACGGCGTCGGGGAGGACGTCACCTACGACGCCGTCGACCACGAGATCCTCCGGGACGCCGGGCCGGTGCTCCCGCTCGCCGGCAGCTGGACGCTCGGGCGCTTCAGCGAGCACGTCGGCGGGCTCGACACCTTCCCGGTCGCCCCGCAGCGCGAGGTGTCGCGGCGCTACCGCCGCTGGGCCTACGAGTCGGCGGCGCTCGACCTCGCCCTGCGCCAGCAGGGCCTCAGCCTCCACGCCCACTTCGGATTGACGCCGCGCCCGGTGACGTTCGTCGTCTCGCTCCGCCTCGGCGAGCCGCCGAGCATGGAGCCGGTGCTGCGGCGCCTGGCCGGGCACCCGGGCCTGCGCTTCAAGCTGGACGCCACGAGCTCGTGGGACGCCGAGCTGATCGAGGCGCTCGTGGTGACGGGTGCCGTCGACTCGATCGACCTGAAGGGCCACTACGTCGGCTCGATCGTCGATCAGGGCGCCGACGCCGACCTCTACCGGCGCGTGGCCGCGGCGTTCCCGCAGGCGTGGATCGAGGATCCCCTGCTCACCGAGGAGACCGACGCCGTCCTCGGCGCCGACCGTGCCCGCTTCGCCTGGGACGCCCCGATCCACTCGGTGGCCGACATCGAGGCGCTCCCCTATCCGCCGGGCATGGTCAACATCAAGCCGTCGCGGCTCGGCGGGCTGCGCTCGCTGCTCGACGCCTACGACTACTGTCGCCGCCGCGGGATCGGCATGTACGGCGGCGGCCAGTTCGAGATCGGACCCGGGCGCGGACAGAACCAGTACCTCGCGTCGCTGTGGCATCCGGACGGACCGAACGACGTCGCGCCGAGCGGATACAACCTGCCCGATCCGCCGCCCGGCCTGCCGGACAGCCCACTGCCGGTCGCGGCGGCGGCGAGCGGGTTTCGCTGGGGGTGACGCGACGGCGACCGCCGGGGCCGGCGCGTCACGTCGGTGACCCACGCGTCGCGCGAGTGTGTCGCGCTGCCGCGCGAGTGTGCCGCGCGCCGCGCGTAGCCAGCGCTCGCAGCGGGGTGTGTTCCCGGATGCCCGCTATGCGGACGAAACCGAACACACCCCGCGCCCGAGGGTCACGCGACGGTTGCAGATGCGCCCAGCGCGTCACGCTTCCGCGCAACTTTGCGCCCGAGGCCCGGTTTACGCGGGCATAGTGGGTAAGGTCCGATCCGCGGATCGCCCGGGTTCATGTGGGTCCGCCGGGCCTCCGGCACTGCCGGAGAGCGATGCCGCCCCGGCTCCCCAGGGTGCGGTCACAGGGAGATGTGGAATTTTGCCGTCGCTCGCTCGTCTGAAGCAGAAGAACGCGCTCGCAGCGCTCGTCGGCGCCGCCGCGGTCCTCGCCGCGCCCGGCCTCGCGGCGGCGGCCAACGGCGGGACGGCGAGCCCGATCGACACCAGCCAGTCCGGCGGCGCCGCGCCGAGCGCGCCGGCGGCCCCGCACACGAATTCCCGCGCCGCCGCCGCACCGCGGATCGTGCACGTCGTGTGCGTCCCCGCGTCATCGTGCAGCGGCAACCCGCATCAGGTGACGAGCGGCGGGAGGCTCGAGATCACCGGCACCGGGATCACCGCCGGGATGGTCGTCGTGTTCCCCCGCCCGCGCGGGGCCCATACGGCGCGGGCCCTCACGTCGAGCCTGCATCACTCCTCGCTCGGCCTCGTCGCCGCCGTGCCCCGCTCGGCGGCCTCCGGCAAGATCTACGTGACGCTCGGCGTGCGGCGCTCGAAGTCCTACGGCCCGATCTCCATCGTCGGCTACAAGCTGCACCCGCCCGCCCCGGTCGTTCCCAAGCCGGCGCCGAGCGCGCCGGCGCCGCTCGCGCCGACGCAGCCGGTGGCCGGGTCGCCGTTCTCCGGCCAGGGCATGTGGATCTGGTACGTGAGCCAGTCCGACGGCGGCAACCTCGCGAGCATCGTCGCGCAGGCCAAGGCCGCGGGCGTCACGACGCTGTTCATCAAGAGCTCCGACGGCTCGTCGAACTACTGGTCGCAGTTCAGCCCGACGCTCGTGCAGACGCTGCACGCGAACGGCCTGAAGGTCTGCGCCTGGCAGTTCGTGTACGGCTCGTATCCGACCGCCGAGGCCGATCTCGGCGCCGAGGCGGTGGCCGACGGCGCCGACTGCCTCGTGATCGACGCCGAGTCGGCCTACGAGGGCCGCTACGCCTCTGCCCAGGCCTACATCGACGAGCTGCGGGCGAAGGTCGGCTCGAGCTATCCGGTCGGACTGGCGGGCTTCCCCTACGTGTACGACCACGAGTCGTTCCCCTACTCGGTGTTCCTCGGCCCCGGCGGCGCTCAGTACAACGCTCCCCAGATGTACTGGCAGGACATCGGCGACTCGGTCGACACGACCTACGCCAACACGTGGATCTCCAACCGCATCTATGGTCGGCCGATCTTCCCGCTCGGACAGACGTACTCCAATCCGTCTCCGAGCGACATCCTGCGCTTCCGCGAGGAGGCCGTCGACTACGGCGCGAGCGGCTGGTCGTTCTGGGACTTCCAGGAGACGAGCGCGAGCGGCTGGGCGGCGCTGGCGTCCCCGCTGGCGCCGCTCACCAGCGTGACGCCGAACGCGACGTGGCCGTCGCTGGGCGACGGCAGCGTGGGCGACCAGGTCCTGTGGATGCAGGAGCACCTCGCCGCGGCGATCCCGAGCCAGGCCACGAGCGGCATCTTCGACGCGACCACCGCCGCCAACCTCGCGACCTTCCAGACCAGCCACGGACTGCCGGCCACCGGCACCACGACGGCCGCGACCTGGCAGGCGCTGCTGACCTTGACGCCGGTCACGGTCAACTGGACCGGCACCGCGCCGCGCAGCAGCGGGTCGGGCTCGACGACGAGCCCACCACCGGCACCGACGACGACCTCGACCACCACCACCGCCTCGTCGATGTCGACGTCGTCGATCACCACGGTCGGCGGCGCCGGCGCGTAGCCCGCTCACCGCTCGCGCGAGCGCCGAGCGCGCGACCACGGCGCGTGCGGACGCGCTAACCCGTACTCTTCCCGACCGTCCCGCCGTCACGAACGCCATGTCCACAACGCCACAGACCACCAGCGAAGAGCACGCCGAGGTTCCGGCGGCGATGCCCGAGACGCTTGCGATCGCCGGCAGCGGAGCGATCGCCTGCGGCCTCGCGGCCACCGCGGCGCGGCACGGGGAGGTGATGCTGCTCGCCCGCTCGGCCGATTCGGCGGACCGCGCCCGAGCCTCGGTCGAGAAGATCTCCGGACGCCTCAGCGGCGAGGTCAACGCGGCGAACGTGAAGATCGTCACCGATCCGGCCGAGCTCGGCCACGTCTCCTACGTCGTGGAGGCCGTGATCGAGAACCACGGCGTCAAGGCCGACCTCCTGGCCACACTCAACCGCGAGCTGTCGCCCGAGGCCGTGCTGGCCACGACGACGTCGTCACTGTCGATCGAGAAGCTCGCCGCGGCGAGCGAGCGGCCCGAGCGCTTCGTGGGCCTGCACGTCTTCAACCCGGTGCCGCGCATGAAGCTGGTCGAGCTCGTCTACCCGACGACGGCGCTGGACGAGACGAAGGCGCGCTCGGTGGCCCTCTGCGAGGCGCTCGGCAAGACGCCGGTCGAGGTCCCGGACATCCCCGGCTTCGTCGTGAACCGGCTCCTGTTCCCGTTCCTGTTCAGCGCCGTGCGCCTGCTCGAGGAGACCGGGATGGCCGCGGAGGACATCGACACGTGCATGACGCTCGGCGCTGGGCACCCGATGGGTCCGCTCGCGCTGCTCGATCTCGTCGGACTCGACGTCGCCGAGGCGATCGGCGAGACGATCGGCGAGCCGGTCCCCGAGCGCGTCTACGAGCTGATCGGCGACGGCGCGCTGGGGCGCAAGACCGGCCGCGGCTTTCACCAGTACTGACGAGTTTTAGCTCCGGGTCGGCTGCGGTTTAGCGGCCGTTGATGAGCGGCCCGGATACTGCTGCGCAGCACACCCGCCTCCTCCAGTGCTAGCGCCCGGTCCGCCTCCCCCCGGCGGGCCGGTCGCGTTTAACGGCCCGCTGGCCGGTCAGGACTCGGAGCGCTCGGTGGGCTCGGAGTCCCCGCTCGCCACCTGTGCGCGCTCGCGGATGCGCACCGCCTCGATGCGGTTCTCGCGCACCGACTCCACGCGGATCGTGTGACCGTCGGCCCGGATCGTGTCGCCGCGACGCGGCAGGCGGCCGAGCTGGGCGAACACGAAGCCGCCGACCGAGTTGTAGGCATCGCTGTCGACCGGCAGGTGCAGGCCGTAGTCGGCGAGATCGGTCACCGCGACGTGACCGCGCACGAACCAGTCGCCGTTGGCGAGCTTGCGAACCTCGCCCGCCGTCGGATCGGTCTCGTCGCTGATCTCCCCCACGACCTCCTCGATGATGTCCTCGATGGTCACGATCCCGGCGACGCGGCCGTATTCGTCGACGACGACCGACATCGAGCTGCGGGTGCGCTGCAGGTCGGCGAGCAGGTCGTCGAGCGGCTTCGTCTCGGGGACGATCGGCGCGTCGCGGACCTCCGACTCGATCGACGCGTGGGGACCCTCGCTCATCAGCAGCCGCGCGAGCGAGTTGGAGTGCACGATCCCGCGCACGCGATCGCGGTTCTCGTCCTCGGTCACGACGAGGCGCGTGTGACCGCTGGAGATGCAGCGGCGCAGCGCCGTCTCGACGTCCTCGGAGGTGTCAACGGTCACGACCGCCGGGATCGGGGTCATCACCTGTCGCGCCTCCTGCTCGTGCAGGTGAAAGACGCCCCGCAGCATGCCGGCCTCGCCCTGGTCGAGCTGCCCTCCGGCGTAGGACTCGGCGATCAGCCGCTTCAGCTCGTCCGGCGTGCCCCCCTCGGCCTCGCTTGCGGGGTCGACCCCGAGCAGCCGCAGGATGCGATTGGCCACGGCGGTCACGAAGGCGATGAACGGGCGGAACAGCGTCCGGAACGCCCCGAGCGGGCGCGCGATCCGCATCGCGACGGCCTCGGCGCGGTGCACGGCGTAGAACTTGGGAACCATCTCGCCGGCGATCAGCTGCGCGAAGGTGATGAGCAGGTAGGCGACGATCACCGCCACGACGACGGCCACGCCATTGCCGAGCGGGGCGCCGAGCCAGCCCTTCAGCACGCGAGCGAGCGCCGGAGCGCCGAGCGCGCCGATGCCGATCGAGGTCATCGTGACGCCGAGCTGGACGGCCGAGATGTACTCGTTGATGTGGTCGAGCTGCCCCAGCGCGAGTGCGGCCCCGCGACGGCCCTCGTCGCGCTCGATCTCCAGCCGCGCGCGACGCGAGCGCACGAGCGCGTACTCGGCGATCACGAAGAAGGCATTGATCGCGATCAGGACCGCGGTCGCGACGAGCTCGAGTCCGTTCACGACCGAGTACCCGCGTCGCGATCGACCGCAGGCGATGGCGCGGGGGGGCGGCGCTCGAGCGCTGGAACAGGGCCCGCGGAGCGCAGGGCCGAGCTACTTCGGGGGGGGTCGTCGTCGTTCATCAAGGCCGACGGGCAAACGGTAGCAGGCGTCACCACGGACGATCATCGCCTCGGGCGGACGGTCAGCGCAGCGCGTCGATGCGCTCGGCAAGGGCGAAGTCGGCGTCGGTCAGGCCGCCTTGCGAATGGGTGCTGAGCGTCAGACGAACCTTCTTCCAAGCATGAATGAGGATGTCCGGATGGTGGTTGGCCTGCTCGGCGAGCTCGGCCACCGCGTTGGCGAACCGCATCGCGTCGGCGAAGTCCCGCAGCGTCCATTCTCGGGTGATGGCGTCGCCGGCGCGGTCCCAGTCGGAACCGGCAAGGGCAGCCTCGATCTCTCCCTCGGCGAGCAGAGCCATCTCTGCCCTACAGTCTGGCCATGCGCATCGTCAGCCTCGTTCCCCATGCGACCGAGCTGCTGTTCGCGCTCGGGCTCGGCAGCGAGGTTATCGCTGTCACCCACGAATGCGACTTCCCCCCGGAGGCGCGCGACCTCCCCACGGTGACGCGGGACGCCCTGCCCGCGGGACTCTCGGCCGCCGAGATCGACGCCGCGGTGCGCGAGCGCACCGACCGGGGCGAGGCGATCTACGAGCTCGACCAGACGCTGGTCAGTGAGCTGCGTCCCGACCTGATCGTGACCCAGGCGCTGTGCCCGGTGTGCGCGGTCTCCTATGACGAGGTCGCCGAGCTCGCCGAGGAGATGCCCTCGCAGCCCCACGTCATCGCGCTCGATCCGAAGACCCTCGGCGAGGCGCTCGGCGACGTGCGCACGATCGCGCAGGCCACCGAGCGCCGCGACCGCGGCCTCGAGCTGGTCCAGGACGCGGCGGCGAGAATCGACCGTGTGCGCCTCGCCACGCGGGCACAGCCGCGCGTGCGCGTGGCCGCGCTCGAGTGGCTCGATCCCGTCTACGTGGCCGGCCACTGGACGCCGCAGCTCATCGAGCTGGCCGGGGGCGACGACGTGCTCGGCTTCGCGGGCGAGCCGTCGGAGCGCATGAGCTACGAGGCGGTGGCCGCCGCCGAGCCGGAGATCGTCGTCGTCATGCCGTGCGGGTTCGGCGCCCGGCGCGCGTACGAGGAGGCGCTCGCCCATGCCGATCAGCTCGCCACGATCGGCGCGCGGCGCATCGTCGCCGTCGACGCGTCCTCCTACTTCTCGCGTCCCGGGCCCCGGCTCATCGACGGTCTCGAGCTGCTCGCGCACATCCTGCATCCCCAGCGCATCCCCGAGATCGAGGCCGAGGCGCTCGAGGTCGAGCTCGCCGCCGCGCGGTCCTGAGGCGACCGCCTACTGCCCCGGCGGGCCGATGACGATCTGCTGCGGCGGCGCGGCGACGGTGAGCTCGCTCGCCTTCGACGTGGCGATGCAGCCTGCGAACGACGCGACGCCGATCACGGCGCACAGGCCGAAGGCGAGCGCCGGCGAGCGGTAGCGGTCGCCGGCCCGCAGCGCGAAGCCCGCCAGCGCGCCGCCGATCAGGCCGCCGATGTGCCCGCCGATCGAGATGCCCGAGAGGCTGAAGCTGAGCGCGATATTGATCACGATCAGCCCGACGAGCCAGTTCTGCACGTGCTGGATGCGCCGCGCGCGCGCCTCGACGAGGGCGGCGCCCATGAGGCCGAAGATGGCACCGGACGCGCCGACGGTCGGGCTGTGCGGCGTGACCAGCAGCGCGCCGAAGGAGCCGGCCAGCAGCGCGACGCCGTAGACGACGCCGAAGCGCAGCGAGCCGATCGCCGGCTCGAGCATCTGCCCGAGCAGGTAGAGGATGTACATGTTGAGCGCGATGTGCAGGAAGTTCTCGTGCAGGAACGCGCCGGTGACGATCCGCCACCACTGACCTTCGGCGACGCCCTGTCCGGGGAGGACCGGATTGCTGCCGAGCAGTGCGCCCTTCTGGTACACGGCCGTGCCCGCCCCGCTGCTGCTGAGCGTGAATTGGCCCTCGGTCAGGAACGCGATCACGTTGATGGCGATGAGCGCCTCGGTGACGCGCATGCGCGACCCCAGGTTGCGCATCGTCACCACCTTTGTGCGCTGCCTGCTGCACTCCGGACAGCGCATGCCGACGTTCGTCGACGTCATGCAGTCGGGGCAGATCGGCCGGCCGCAGTTCGAGCACGAGACGCCGGTCTCGCGCGTGGGGTGCCGGTAACAGGTCTGCATGGCCCTGACCCAGACGCTATCAGGGCCCCTCGCCGGCGCCCGGGCCGCGCCTTGAGCGGCTCAGGTCGATACCGTGACGCTCAGCACCGGCGGCCCGGAGGGCTTGCCGTTGGGGCTGCCGCCGAGCGGCTCGGCGGTGACGAGCACGCGCTGGACGCCGTGGAGGTCGCCGGGCACCGCGACCGCCGCATCGCCGGAGCGGTTGACGCCGAACAGCGCGTCGGTGGGGATCGGCGCCTCGTGGGACCGCTTGAGCCAGACCTGGTAGATGTGGTTGGCCGCCGGGGCCGGCATGTTGCCGACGTCGAGCTCGGCGTGGCCGCCGGACTGGCGGAGCACGACTGACGCGCTGTGGAACACCCTGCTCACGCCGGTGCTCGTCTGTACCGACGTGCCGCCGGAGCCGATCGCGATCACCGCCACCAGGGCCCCCGCGGCCACGAGGCCGACCGCGCCCGCCCAGGCGAAGCGTGGGCGCGCGAACCAGGACCGATGCGGCTCGGCGGCCGGCGGTCGGTCGGCGCTCGGGCCGGCCGCGTGGAGCAGCTCGGCCTCGCTGTTGACCACCGACATCACGCGAGCCTTCAGCGCCGGCGAGGCGATCGCCGCCGGAACGGCGCCGGGCAGCACGTCGACGACCGGCTGCAGCTCGGCGAGCTCCTCGGCGCAGCGCAAGCAATCGGCGAGGTGCTCGCGCAGCCGCGCGGCCTCGTCGTCGGGCAGCGCGCCGAGAGCGTACACCGCGACGTCGTCGGAGTGCGGGCAGCGCGGCTCGCTCATCGGACGGCCTCCGGCTCGCCGAGCTGGCCGCGGAGCTTCTGTAGGCCGAGGCGCATGCGCCCCTTGATGGTGCCGATCGGCGCGTCGAGCATGTCAGCAATCTCCGTGTGCGTGAATCCACCGTAGTAGGCCAGCTCGATCACCCGGCTCTGCTCGTCGGGCAGCTCGCGCAGCGCATCGCGGATCTCGCGCGCCTCCTCGCGGCGTGCCACCTCGGAGTCGGTGCGCTCGGGTGCGGCGAAGCGCTCCTCGAGTCCCTCGTCGCTGGCCCGGCGGCGATCGTGCACCACGCTGCGGCGCAGCGAGTCGATGGCGCGGTTGTGGACGATGCCGAGCAGCCACGTGCGCACGCTGCCGCGGCCGCGGTCATAGCGGGCGCCACTGCGCCACATCGAGATGAAGGCCTCCTGCACGACGTCCTCGGCCTGGGAGCGGGTTCCGCACATGCGGTAGGCGAGCGAGAAGGCGGCGTTCACGTGGCGGTCGTAGACGATCTCGAATGCGGCCGCCTCGCTGCCGCCCACCAGCACCATGAGCTCCTCGTCGGCGAGCGAGCGCAGGTCACGAGGGCTGGGGGTGGGCGTCGGCCGCAGTCGGGACATCATGGGCGATACGTGACCTCGTCGGCGATCGGATCACTCCTGACGTTCACGGTGGGCGAGCGTCGGCGGGTCGCTCGCGAGGGGCGGGCGGGCGGCTCCGCCCTAGCGGTCGATGATCCGGCGCACGCTCTCCCCGGCGTCGTGCATGGCGCGCCCGGCGGCGTAGCGCGCGCCGGCGACGCCGCCGTGCGGATGTCGCTTGGCGCGCTGGCGGGCGCGCAGGACGATCAGGGCGGCGCCGGCCGTACCGCCCACCACGACGGCCGCCGCCGGCCGGACCCAGTTACGCGGGTCGCGCATCGCCGACAGCTCCCACTGCTCGAGCTCCTCGCTGGCGAGCTCGGTGAGGTTCGAGAGCGTCGCCTCCATCCGATGCACGAGATCGTCGGGCGGGTCGATCGGCGCGAGCGCCGCGCGCAGCAGCGTCTCGAGATTCGCGGCGGCCTCGGTCACGCCCGCCCCCCGGCGTCAGCGGTGGCCACGATGCCCTCCAGCTGTCGAATGGCACGATGGATCAAGACCTTCGTGGCCCCGTCGGAGCGACCGAGAGCGCGTGCGATCTCCCGGTTGTCCATGCCGAGGGCGAAGCGCATGATGAGCGCCTCGCGGCGATCGTCGGGCAGCTGCTTGACCGCCTCCAGGACGCGGGCGAGCTCGTCGCGGCCCTCGACGAGGTCCTCGGTCGTATGCAGCGCCTGGAGCGGCGTCGTATCGTCGATCGGCGCCTGCGGCTTGCGCGAGCGATCGCGATACAGGTTCGCGGCGAGGTTGTGCGCGATACGGATGAGCCACGGGCGCAGCGGCCGGCCGTCGGACTCGCGCTGGGCGCGCTCGAAGTGCCGGTAGGCCTGCAGGAAGGTCTGCTCGGTGAGGTCCTCCGCGTCGTGGTGATTCCCGACCCGGTAGTAGGCGTAGCTGTAGACATCCCGCACGTGCGCGCGGTAGAGCTCGGTGAACTCGCTGTCGAGTTGCTGCTTCGGCTTTGTCGACTCGCTCACTCACCGTCAACCCTACCCCGTGCCTCCGGGTGAGCTCAGACCGCCCCGGACATTCGCGACGACGGCGTGTCATCCGCGGCGGTCTCGGGGAGGTGGCGCGACGCCGGTGCGCCGCCGAGCCACTCCCACTGGAGGTTGACGCAGGCCCACACACGCTCGGTGACCATCGTCGCGGCCTGCCGCGAGGGCTGCCCGGCGGTCGGGAACTGCAGCGGTCGGCCGCAACGCAGACGGACCTTGTGCGGGCGGATGCGCCACCCGCGACGGACCGCCTCCGTGCCGAAGACGGCCACCGGAACCACGCTCGCGCCGGTCTCGAGCGCGAGCCGTCCGATGCCACGGTGCGGGGACCCGAGCGGGCCGGGACGGACACGCGTGCCCTCGGGGAAGATCACCACGCAGTCGCCGCGCGCCAGGATCGCGCTCGCCGTGGCCATCGTGTCCCGATCGCTCGCGCCGCGACGAACGGGAAACGCGCCGAGGCTGTTGAGGACCCACGCCTGCCAGCGCCGGTTGAAGAGCTCCTCCTTGGCCACGTAATAGACCGGGCGACGCACGAGCGTGCCGATGACGAACGGGTCGAGGAAGCTGCGGTGGTTCGAGGCGAGGATGAGTGGCCCCGAGGCCGGGAGGTGCTGACGACCGATGCGTTCGAGGCGGAAGTAGAGGCGAAAGAAGACGGCGAACGCCACGCGCAGCGGCCAGTAGACGAACGGGTTGACGCCCCGGCGAAGGGCGCGCTCGTGGAATTCGTGCAGCTCTTCGGCCTGATCGGCCGACGGCCGCCGGGGCCTCGCGCGCACGGTCCGCGGGGCGGCCTGCCTGACGACGGCGACCGCTCGCGTGCGCAGCCCGGCAATCCTCTCGATCTCCATACCTGCTGTACCCGCCCTGTTCAGGGGCGTTACAGTTCGTCAACAGCATGCCCGTGGACCGAACGAGAATCCTTCGCGGCGCCCTCGCGGGAACCGTGGCCGCCGGCGTATGGGCCGCCCAGATGCCGCTCGACAAACGCGTCTTCGGCTCGGACTTCGACGACATCGAGCTCCTCGGCAAGGCGTTGACGCGCGGACGTGCCTGGCCCGCTGTGGGGCTGGCGCTGCATCTGCAGAACGGCGCGCTCTTCGGTGCCGCCTACGCCGCGCTCGCTCCGCTGCTCCCGATCCCGTCCTGGAGCCGGGGTCCCGTTGCCGCGATGTTCGAACACACGGCGAGCTGGCCGCTGAACGCCGTCGCCGATCGCGTGCACCCGGCGCGCGAAGAGCTCCCGACACTGTTCAAGAGTCGGCGTGCCCTTGCCCAGGCAACCTGGCGCCACCTGCTGTTCGGGGTCGTGCTCGGCGAGCTCGAGCGCCGCCTCAACGCCGAGCCCGAGGTCGAGATCCCCAACTACGACGAGGTCGTCTCCTCCAACGGTCACGGCAACCTCGAGCACACGGCCTCGTTCGGCTGATCGCCCGTTCGTGCGTCGCCGCGCGGTAGTCTCGGGCGCCGGCGCCGGAGTAGCTCAGCTGGTAGAGCATTCGCCTTGTAAGCGAAGGGTCACGGGTTCGAGTCCCGTCTCCGGCTTCCAAGAACTACCTGCAAACGGCCTGGTTCTAGGGCTAGCGGACATCGCCGAGCAGGCGCTCAAGATCGCTATTTTCGCCCGTTGTCCCTTTGGTTGTCCTTTTGGCGGGCGCGGCGAAGCGCGTGATCTGGCGCGACGAGGCGCGTTGGGCGGCTCATCGGCGAGCGCTCCGGGTGCTCGCGCACGACCCCGGCGACGTAGTCGTTGCACACGCGCGCGCGGGACCGGCTCTTCCCGTGAGACGAACTCGACGCCCGGATGCGAGACGGAGAGCAGCTGCATGGCGATGCCGTGCGCGTCCATGAACTCGAGGGCGAGCTGGGGCGACCACTCGGGCACCGGGATGCCGCCGAGCAGCCAACGCTCGGCCTTGTGCAGCGCCTCGAGGTAGTCGGGCGCCAGGTAGTGGGCGTGGACGTCGATGCGGCCGTCGGTCATTCCCGCTCCTCGGGTAAGGGTCGGCGGGCGATCTCGGCGGCCTCCGCGGGCGGGACGCCGAAGCTGCGCAGGACGCCCTCGGCGTGCGCGCTATCCGCGCCGGGGCGCAGCTCGTTGAGCAGCTGGGCGTGCATCACGCCGACAAGTGCCCCGGCCGCGGCGCGCAGCGCGACACGACGATCCGCGACCTCGAAGCGCCCGGCGCGGATGCCGTCGCGCAGATCGCGCGCAGCGGCCTCTCCCATCACGGCGTCGGCCACGCGAAAGGGAACGTCGAGGCGCACGAGGAGCCAGGCGAGGTCCGGGTCCGAGCGCGTCGCCCGCACGAGGTGCCGGTGGGCGATGCTGACCAGCTCAGCCGGGTCGTCGATGCCGGCACGCCGTGCTTGCAGGCGCTGCAGCTGCTCGTCGAGCGAGTCCTCGAGGATGCCGGCGAGCAGCTCCTCCTTGGTGCGGAAGTAGTTGTAGAAGGAGCCGATCGCGACGTCGGCCTCGGCGGCGATCTCGGCGATCGTCGTCGCCTCTACGCCGTGAGCGGCGAACAGCCGGCGCGCCGCGGCGATCAGCGATGCCCGGGTGCGGGCCTTGCGCCGTTCCTGGCGACCGCCCGCTTGCCGGGCGTCGGATCCTCGTGTGGCCACCCTGGCATCTTGCACGACCGACATGATACTGAATTGTTGCTCAGAATTGAGTCTGTATTCATTTTTATGCTACGGTCCGCCCTATGGATGCAGCGACCATCGTCATCACCGTGTTCAGCGCCGTTGTCTTCCTCGTGGCGGCGGCGATGAAGCTGACGGCGCAGCCTCGCTCGATCGACACCCGAGACCGGCTCGGGGTCACGCCGGACCGCTGGCGACTCATCGCGGCGCTCGAGATCGCCGGGGCGATCGGCGTGCTCGTCGGGCTGGCCTTCCGCCCGCTGGGCGTCGCCGCCGCGTGCGGGCTGGTGGCGCTGTCCGTCGGCGCGCTCGGCGCTCACCTCGTCCGCCTGCGCGATCCGTTCGGCGAGGCCGCGGCGGCGCTCGTGGCCCTCGTCCTCTCCGTCGCGACCCTCGCACTGCAGCTCATCACTGCCTAAGGAGCACCACATGAACAGCCCCGCCCCCGGACCCGACCTGACCACCGACGTGCTGATCGTCGGCGGTGGCGGCGCCGGCCTGACCGCATCGATGCTCCTGGCCGAACTGGGAGTCGACCATCTGCTCGTCAGCTCGCTGCCCACCACCTCCGATCTGCCGAAGGCGCACGTGCTCAACCAGCGCACGATGGAGATCCTCGATGACGTCGGCGCGGCCGAGGCGGTCGAACGGCTCGGCACCCCGGCGGAGAACATGGCGGCCACGGCGTTCTACGCCGGCTTCGCCGGCGAGGATCCGGACGCCGGGCGCCTGGTCCACAAGCTCGAGTGCTGGGGCGCCGGCGGCGCCGACGAGAACTGGCTGGCCGCGAGCAGCCGGCGGCAGTGCAACCTGCCGCAGATCCGCCTCGAGCCGGTGCTCAAGGACCGCGCCGACGAGCTCTCGCCGGGGCGGGTCCGGTTCAACCACGAGCTGATCGACCTGCACCAGGACGAGGACGGCGTTTCCGCGCTGATCCGCGACAAGGGCGCCGAGCGCGAGTACCGCGTCCGTTGCCGCTACCTGATCGGCGCCGACGGCGGGCGGACGGTACCCGGGCTGGTCGGGATCGGCTACGAGGGCCTCGGCGTGCTCAGCGAGACCGCCACGTTCCACGTCACCGCCGACCTCTCCCGCTGGGCTCGGGATCCCGACGTGCTGATCCGCTGGATCATCTCGCCGTCGCTCGGCGCCGGCGCGGTGCTGGTGCCGATGGGGCCCAACCGCTGGGGGCCCGAGTCCGAGGAGTGGGTGATCCACATCCAATACGTGGTCGGCGACCCGCGGACGCAGTCCGACGAGCAGCTCGAGGCCGACGCCCGCGCCGCGCTCGGCCTTGGCGACGCGCCGATGGAGATCCACCGCATCACGCGCTGGACGCTCGAAGCCGTGATGGCGGAGCGCTTCCGCGAGGGCCGCGTCTTCCTCGCCGGCGACGCGGGGCACCGCCACCCGCCGACCGGCGGCCTCGGCCTGACGAGCGGCATGCAGGACGTTCACAATCTCAGGTGGAAGCTCGCGGCGGTGCTGCGCGGCGACGCATCGGAGGCGCTGCTCGAGACGTATGAGCCCGAGCGCCGCTCCTCGCTCGAGCGCAACGCGCAGCGCTCGCTGGAGAACGCGATCAACCACTTCACCTCACAGGCGGCGCTCGGCGTGTGGACCGAGCAGAGCGAGGCGAACTGGGCGGCCGTCGGGCGGCTGTGGAGCGGAAGGCCCGAGGACGCCGAGGTGCGCGCGGCCGCGCTGCGCGCGATGCGCGCGCAGTCGATGGAGTTCTGCGAGCTCAACGTCGAGTACGGCTACACCTACTACTCGAGGGCGATCGTCGACGACGGCACGCCGCCGCCCGAGTCGGTCGACCCGTCCGCGTCTACGAGCCCTCCACCAGGCCCGGCGCGCCGCTCCCGCACGCCTGGCTCGACGACCCCGATGGCCGGCGCATCGCGAGCAAGGACGTCGTCAGGCCCGGCCGCTTCGTGCTGATCGCCGG
Organism: uncultured Solirubrobacterales bacterium; assembly: GCA_963710725.1. Taxonomy (GTDB): domain Bacteria; phylum Actinomycetota; class Thermoleophilia; order Solirubrobacterales; family Solirubrobacteraceae; genus CAVQBJ01. The sequence goes on from CAVQBJ010000003.1 coordinate 179,154, forward strand.
CGAGGACGGCAGGCCTGGTGCGAGGCCCCGCGCGAGATCGCGACCGCAAGCGGGCTACCGCTCGACGCCGTGCGCATCGGCCATGTCGACGGCGACCTCTTCGACCCGCGCTGCACCTGGCTGCGTCACCGCGGCATCGGCCCCGAGGGCGCGATTCTCGTGCGGCCCGACCGCTTCGTCGCCTGGCGCAGCATCGGCGCGCACAGCGACCCCGCCGCGGAGCTCGCGCGCGCGCTCGGCCAGGTGCTCGCCCGCGAGATCCCCGTCCCCACCCCCGCCTGAGAAGGAGCCTCGCGATGCCCGCAGTGATCCACCCGAAGTTCCACCACCTCAACCTCAAGACGACCCGGCTCGACAGAGATGATCGCGTGGTACAGCACAGTCGTCGGCACGGAGATCCTCTTCCGCGACGACGTCGGCGCCTGGCTCTCCAACGACGAGGCCAACCACCGCGTCGCGCTGCTGTCCTTTCCCAACTTCACCGACGATCCGAAAAGGAGACGCGCACCGGCCTGCACCACAGCGCGTTCGAGTACGACTCGTTCGACGAGCTGAACGCCACCTACCTGCGGCTGCGCGACGCCGGCATCGAGCCGGCGTTCTGCATCGACCATGGGATGACGTTCTCCTACTACTACGCCGACCCCGACGGCAACCACGTCGAGCTGCAGGCCGACAACTTCGGCGACTGGGCCAAGTCGAGCGAGTGGATGCGCACGAGCGAGCAGTTCCACGCCAACCCCATCGGCGTGTTCGTCGATCCGGCCCGGGTCGCCGAGGCGGCGGCGGACGGCGCGACGTTCGCGGACATCCACGCTCGGGCCACGGCCGGCGAGTTCGCCCCCGAGGGACCTACGCCGCTCGACGCGCTCGAGACCGAGGGCTGACGCCGTGCGGCTCGTCACCTTCGACGCGGTTCGGGCCCGCACGCCGGCATCCAGGTGGGCGACGAGGTCGTCCCGGCCACCGCCGTCGGCGCGCCGGCGGACACCGTGCGCGGACTGCTCAAGGCACTCGATCCGGCCGGGCTCGCCGCCCTCGGGAAGCGCGCCGCCCAGGCCGAGCCGCGGATCAAGCTGAGCAACGTTCGCCTGCTCGCGCCGGTGCCCGACCCGGAGAAGATCATCTGCCTCGGGCTCAACTACCGCGACCACGCCGCGGAGGCCCACCAGGAGATTCCGGCCGCCCCGATGTGGTTCGCCAAGTTCGCCAACTCGCTCGTCGGCACCGGCGCCGACATCGTGCTGCCGGCCGCGCACCCCGACTACGTCGACTACGAGGCCGAGCTCGCCGTCGTCATCGGCCACACCGCGAAGGGCGTCACCGAGCAGCAGGCACTCCATCATGTCGCCGGGGCGATGGCGTTCAACGACGTGAGCGCCCGCGACCTGCAGCTGCAGAACCCGCTGTGGACGAGCGGCAAGGCGATCGACACCTGCCCCCTGCGGACCGGCGCTCGTCACCCTCGACGAGGTCGGAGACCTGCAGAGCTCGCGCTGCGCACGCGCGTCAACGGCGAGGCGCTGCAGCAGGGCACGACGGCGCAGATGATCTTCGGCGTGCCGAGACGGTCGCCTGGCTGTCCCGCACGATCACCCTCGTCCCCGGCGACATCATCGCCACCGGGACGCCGGCCGGCATCGGGCGATGCAGGGGCGCTTCCTGCGCGCCGGCGACAACGTCGACGTCGAGATCGACGGAATAGGCGTATCAGCAACCCCGTGCGCACACCTTGAACCCTGCTCACAGAAGAGGTTGCTGCCGCCGAAGCAGCAGCCATCAGCTGATCCGAGTGAACGCGCGCTAGTGAATGCCTGCTCGCCCTCACCGCCGCTGCGCGGGAACATCGGCTGCGTCTCGCCGGGCTGGATCGGAGCGGTCTGGTGCTGTGCGTCGCCGACGACCCGCCAGCGCGCGTGTGAACATCTCGATTAGAGTGCCTCCGTGGCCGTTGACGCAGGATGGGAGAGGCTGTTTTGGGGGGCGTTCGAAGTCTCGAACGATGGAATGAAGCTCGTCGATGACGACCGGCGAAGGGTCGCGGTCAATGATTCGGCGTGCCTACTTCTCGGGCGCCCGCGCGAAGCAGTGCTGGGCACGCGACTGGAGGACTTCGTCGCGCCGGAGTTCTTGCCGGAGGCCGAGGGCACGTGGCGGGCGTTCCTGCAGCAAGGGACGTGGCTCGGGGAGTCCGCGATCGTGCGCCCAGACCGCCGCGTCGTGCTTGTCGAGTTCGCGGCCGTACTGACCAACATTGACGGCCAGCCGCGAGCGCTGATCGTCACGGTCGACCACCCGCAGGGTCGAGCACGAGGAGCCCGAGCCGAGTCATCAGGAGCCGCTCACGCCGCGCGAGACGGAGATAGTCAACTACGTCGCGATGGGCAAGAGCGGTCCGGACATCGCTGAGATTCTGTTTATCTCGCCGGCCACTGTGCGCACCCACGTCCGTAATGCCATGGGCAAGCTCGGCGCGAGGACGCGGGCGCGCCTTGTCGCCATCGTGCTGACTGACCGCGGCGTGCTCGCTCGGTCCCGTACGAACGTGCGAGATCGGTGAATCTCGTACGTTCGACGTATTCAGGATGGCCCGTTCGGTGGCGATCCTCTTGCCATGAGTGCCGAGCCTCAGGCCGCGGCTTCACTGACGGCGCCGAGCAGCCAGATCGTCGCGCGCGCGAATCTCGGGGATCTTATGGAGCGCCTCCTCGCGGCGCTCGCCGTAAGCCTCGCGTCGAGTGCTGCGCGGTCCTCGAGGCGTCGGGCGACGGCGAGACGTCACGCTCGTGGCCGGCCGCGGGGTATGCGTCGAGCTCCTTTGGAACCCGGGATGGATCGACCGCGCGTCACCCGTCTCCTGCCGGCTCGAGCAGCTGCCCGCGCGGTCGACGAGGAGGCAGGTGGTGCCGACGGCTGCGCGACCGCGCCCTCAGGGGGAGGGCGCGCTGGCTGCATGTCCCGATCGAGATCTGCGGAGGGTCGTACGGCCTGCTCGTCGCGGCACGAGCGACGCAAGAGGCGTTCACTAAGGAAGAGGTCGCGTTCGCGGAGACTGTGGCGAGCGTCGCGGCTGTTGCCGCCGAGAGTCATCTCGACCGCGCTGAGCGCGAGCGGAGGGCGCTGCACGATCCTCTGACAGGCTTGCCGGGCCGCCCGCTCGCGCTGGATCGGCTCGGACATGCTCTGAGTCGGCCGCGTCGTCAAGACGAGGCGACGATCGCGGTGCTGATGCTTGGTGTCGACCACCTTCGGGGTAATCAACGACTCCCTCGGGCACTCGGCAGGCGACGAGCTGCTCGGCGTGATCGCCTCGCGTCTCGCCGGTGCAGTGCGCCCAGGGGATACCGCTGCCCGCTCCGGCGGAGACGAGTTCGTCGTCGTATGCGAGCAGGTCGACGGCGTGGCGGCGGCGACCGTTACCGCGGAGCGCCTCCTCGCCGCGGTGCATCAGCCGATAACCCTGAAGACGGGTGAGCAGCTGGTGACCGCCAGCGTCGGCATCGCGATGGCCGAAGGACAGGACACGCCCGAGTCGCTGCTCCGTGACGCGGCTGCCGCCATGCACCGGGCGAAGGCGCGTGGCTCCGGGCGCTATGAGCTCTTCGATGTACAGGTTCGCGAGCATGTACTGCGGCGCTTGCGAACGAAGACGGACCTTTGCCGCGCTTTGCGTCACGACGAGCTGCGAGTTCACTATCAGCCTATCGTGCGTACTGACACTGGGCAGCCAGTGGGGGTCGAGGCGCTGGTTCGCTGGGAGCACCCCGAGCGCGGCTTGCTTACGCCAAACGAATTCGTGCCGACGGCCGAGGAGTTTGGCCTGATCGTCGAACTCGGCGAGTGCGTGCTCGAGCGCGCTGCGCAGCAGGTGGCCCACTGGCAGCGCGAGGTTCACACGGATCTCGAAGTGTGAGTGAACATCAAGGCACCAGATAGCTCATCCCGCGTTCGCCGCGTTCGTGACCGGCGTCATCGAACGGACCGGCATCGCCGATGGCACGCTGGGGCTCGAGATAACCGAGAGCGTGCTGATGGAGGAGGTCGACGCTCCGGCCGCCACTCTGTCCCAGCTGCGGGATTCCAACGTCCGGCTGATCTTGGACGACTTCGGCACCGGCTACTCGTCGCTCAGCTACCTGCGGCGCTTTGAGCTGGACGCGCTGAAGATCGATCGGTCGTTCGTGGCCGGACTCGGCACGGAGCACGACTCGGCGATCGTTGATGCGATCGTGCACATGGCGGGCGCGCTCGGGCTCGGAGTGATCGCCGAGGGCATAGAGACCCAGGAGCAGCTCGCGCAGCTGCGGCGGCTCGGGTGTGGCTTGGCACAGGGCTACCTGTTCGCTAAGCCCCAGCCAGCAGACGAGGTGCATGCGTACTTGATGGCGCATTCCAACTATGGCCGCGACGCAGCGCGGCGCCGACGCGAGCGAGCCACGCCGACGCAGCGAAACGACAAGTCGCCGTCGCGGGCACGACGGTGATCCTCTTTCGTGCTTCACGAGACTCCTTCGATCGTTCCTCACCTCCTGAGCTCGCAGAGAGGCGCTGAGACCTATAGCGGCCACAGCCGACCCGGTACGCGGCGAACCAGTCGAACGAGCGCTCGCGTCAGGCTCAGGACGCTAATCATCGACCGCGCGCTCAGAGTGCTCGCGTGGCCTGCCGCCCTGGCTGAGGTCACCAGCCTCTCCCCCGAGCGCGCTCGACGACCGCGACCGCGGCACCACGACCACAGGTCGCCGCCGCAGGGATGCTCGCGCGCTTGACCACGACGGGCCCCCTGGCGCCACGACGACGGCCCGAACCGGCTCCACCCCCGACACGCCGCGCCATACCCGCGCACCCGCCCGGCCTCACAAGCAAACCGGGTGACTGACGAATCGAGGCTGGGTCTAGGTGGATGGCGCCCGAGAACGCGGTTCGACCCCGGGCGACACCCACGGCTGCTCAGGCCGCCGACAGCTCGGCCGCCTC
>CAVQBJ010000004.1:0-55660 GCA_963710725.1 uncultured Solirubrobacterales bacterium
GCGCTCAGCAGGAGCGGGCGAGCCACCCGGCGATGCTCGTGCCCCCTCGCAGAGCAGAACTGGCGGACACGATCACCGCTGCTGGCGTGCGCCACGGCGGCTGCCGCATTACGCCTGCGTCGGTCACGCTGAGCGGTAACGACGAGGCGCTCGGCATCGGTGGCGGCTGTTCGTCCGCAGCAGGCGCAGTCGGCGTCGCGAGGACCGGTTATGTGTGGGATGGCTTCGGTGCGTCGAGTCGGGCTGGCTGGTTGTTCTCGCGCGGCATGGCGGCGGCCGCGACCGTGTGCTCTGGGACGCCCCTCGTCCGAGGCGGCACGCCAGTGCGGCTGGCCGGGCCGCGCGTGCGTGTCGGGGAATTGGTTAGACGACGGCGTCTGCTGGTTTCTGCGGCGGCGGCGCGGCGGGCGAGGAGTGTCGTGCCGGTGAGGGCTATGGCCGCGGCGGTAACGATGTAGAGGGAGATGATCAGGAGGTTGTCGGTGATGTTGTAGGAGCCGAAGTAGACGATGCGCCGAAGGGCTTCTACGCCGGCGCCGTTGGGGAGGGCGCCGCTGATCGCGCGCCAGAGGCCGGGTAGCAGGGCTGCTGGGTAGGCGCCGCCGGCGCTGGGGTTGCCGAGGACGACGAAGAGGATCAGTGTGAGGCCGACGCCAAGCGTCCCGAGCAGGACCTGAAAGGCCATAGTGACGATCGCGGCGCAGTAGACGATGAGCGCTCCGAGCGCGGTGATCGCGAGCAGGTGGCCGGTGAGCGCGCCGAGGACGGGGCCGACGATGATGGCCCCGCCGAGGCCCGAGAGGATGGCGTAAGGGACCAGCACGATCAGGCGGATGATCGCGCGGCGGGTGTTGGCGGGTCGTGGGCGCGTGGCGATGCCGAGCAGGGCTGCGACGAGGTAGCCGCCGACGAGCCAACCGATGACCAGGTAGAAGCCGGACAGGCTCCTGCCGTCGCCGGGTTGGGCGGGTACGGCGTCGGTGACCGTCGCACTGCGGTGTTGGGTGCCTTCGGCCTGCGCGATGACGTCCTCCACGGCGGTTGCTGTCGCTGCGCCGCCGCCGCCGGCGACAAGCAGCGCGTCGGTGTTGCCGCTGGGGCTGACGATCAGCACGCCGCTGGTCGAGCCGTGGCGTAGGAGGGTCCGGGCGATGGTCTGATCGGCGACGGCGGTGGCGTGGAGCGGGTGGCCGTGGATCGCGTTGAGCTCGCCGACGAGCTGGCCGGAGATCCGTTTAGGCGCGACGACGGCGATCGGCACTCCGTGGGGCGTGGGGTGATGGAACGCGCCCACGTAGGAGAACACGAAGCCCAGTTGGATCAGCAGCACCCCGATCACCAGGGCGAACGTTCGTCCTGGTGCGACGGCGTCCCACAGCTCGCCGAGAAAGCCTGGCCGGGCTGCTGGCGGCGCCTGGGCCGCAGGGGGTGGAGTGTTAGGCGTCTCGTTCATCGCGGCTCCTCTTGGTGTCGGTGGACGTTGTTGTCCGCTGACGGCTGATACGATACAGCAATGTATCCGATACATCAACGTATTCAACTCGGTGAACGTGATGACGCCTGAACGCAAACGGAAGCGAACGCCCGTCCGCCAGGCCCCTCAGGGCCCGCCTCGAGCCGATGGGAGACCAGCGCGGGTGACCCGCCGTCGAGCCCAAACCCGGGCCCGGCTCCTGGACGCCGCTTTCGCTGTCTTCGCTACGCGAGGGTTCGGACGGGCGAACATCGAGGAGGTGTGCGAGGCGGCCGGCTACACGCGCGGCGCGTTCTACTCAAACTTCGACACGCTCGAGGAGCTGTTCTTCGCCCTCTATACACAGCGCAGCGAACTCATCGCCACGCGCGTCGCCGCCGGGCTGACACACCCACCCGCCGACCTCGGCGAGCTCGTCGCCCAAGTCGTCGGGGCGCTCACCGTCGATCGCGACTGGGTGCTCGTGAGCACCGACTTTCGGCTGTACGCCGCCCGCAATCCCGACGTCGCCGCCGCGCTCGTCGCCCATCGCAACAAGCTGCGCGACGCGATCGGCGCCTCGCTGGCCCCCGCGATCGATCGCTGCGACCTACCAGCGTCCCTGCGAAGCGCCGATGAGCTCGCCCGAGCCGTGATGGCCATCCACGATGGCGCCGCCACCGAGCTGCTCCTCGACGACGACCCAGCCCGGTTTCGGTCCTGGCTCGCCGATCTGCTAACCGCGCTGCTCGACCACGCTGACCCGGCCGCGCGACCCACCACCACCACCACCAGCACCACCACCGCCGCCCCGGCGGCCGCTCAGACCGTCGGACCGGCGGGGGGATGCGCGTGAACGCGTGGAGCACATTCGCCGAGGTCTGCGGGACGGCCTCCGCCTCACTGATCGGGCTGCTGTTCGTGGCCGTCTCGATCAGGATCGACCTCATCGCTCCTTCACAGGAGCTTCGCAATCGCGCCGCACAGACACTCAGCCTATTCGGAACAGTTCTCGTCATCGCGATCCTGACCGCCGTTCCAGGACAGCCCATACAAGCCCTGGGCGCCGAACTGGCCACGCTCGCCATCATCACCGCGGGCGGCCTGATCGTTCTCGATCGACGCGCAAAAGTCCACGCGAGCACCCAAGCCATCACGAGAGCTCTCGAGCTGCTCACGCCGACCAAGATCGTGTCGATCACGCTACTCGTCTCCGGCGCGCTCCTCGCGTTCGGCGTACACGACGGACTGTACGCGCTGATCATCCCGGTACTGGTTGCGCTGACCGGTGGCGTCGCCAGTGCCTGGCTATTCCTCACCAAGATCAACACCGAGCCGACCGCACCAAATGCCGCACACACCAAAACGTAGGAAACGGTCGTGGCGACAGCCCAAGACCCAGCCGGACGAGAACCAGCCGTCCACCGTGCTGCCGCTCCTGGTGCGAAGCAGCGAGAGATTATCCCGGGCTGCTCTTTTGAGACCGAGGGAGCCATGACGACAGTGGCACGAAGTGCACGTGCCGACACGAAGGCAGGTCTCGGCACCGTAGACGGCACGCGCCCCGCTGCTCGCCAGAAGCGCGACGGGGTACGCGCTGACGATCGCTTTGCTCGTCCCGACCTCGTTGACCTGGCGATCGGAATGGCGACATCTCGATCGCCAGCGATGGACGACTCGTCCGCGCAGCGCTCCGAACCGGCTTCGAGTCCGATCACACCACGATTGGCCATCGCCGGCGCTTGAACTCGAACGCGCAGTCGAGCCCAGCATCTGCAGACACTTCGCCGGCCGCACCCGCGCCCGATCGTCCGGGATTGAGACACGAGATCCCGCTCGGCGTCTCAAACAACTGCTCCGGCGGGCCATCGCGACCCCGGGAACCGCGCCCGCTAGCAGGCAATTCCCCATGACGAGACCCGGACTCGAACCGGGGACACCACGATTTTCAGGCACTCGTGATGAGCCGGCGTAATAGGCACCTGAGCAGGGGATTCCTACCGTCCCGACCGTGAGGGCATGCCATTGGATTGCGGGGGATTCACGGGGGTTTGGTCCACGGGACCGGGCTCGTGGCCCAAACGACCGGGGCAGATTCGTACCGCGCCGCGCTGTTCCATCCGCCGTGTCAAAGTCGCGCGACCTCCGCGGCGCTCGGCAGTCGTGCTGTTCAATTTGGCCTGACCGACGCTCGCGTCTAGTGCCCGTGCCTCACTCGACTCGTAGGCCCAGGCCGGTCGATTCAGCCCGCGGGGGCTGAGGCGAGCACCCACCGTGGTCCCACGCGTACGAAGGTGACGACGAGGCGGCCCGCGCGGCCTGTGGCCGTGGACCCCGAGATCCGGACAGCGCCGAGCGAGGGATCGAGCTTCTGGGCCGGCGCACTGAAGCGTGCGGCCAGCGCGTCTGCGCACGTGTGGACCGCGTCCTCCTGCTGCAACTGCGCGCAGCCGCCCGCGGATACCTCGCGCGCGGCGGCCGGACTCGTCGGCGGAGTAGGGACATGCAGGAGCAATCCCGGGTTCGGCAGGCCCCAATCGAAGTCAGGACGCGCTCCCGGCGGCAAGGAGACGTGCAGCTGCTGGATCTCGTGCTGGACGGTCGCGAGGTTGGGCAGGAGAAGGGTCTTGCCGGACGCGGGCTTCCCGGACGCGGGTGGGTTCTGCCAGGCGATCGCGGCGTTGACATTGGTCGCGAAGCGGTGCCAGGTCTGGCTGATGTGCGTCGGTTCGCCCGCGCCGCAGGCCGCCAGCAGGAGCGCGCAGGCACCGAGCATTCCGAGCGCGCGGAGTGACCTACGTCGGCTGTGTCGGTGAGTCGGCATGCCTGCGGCGAGTATCGGCGCGTGGCACCCGGCGTGTGAGCGTCGCACTGAGCAAACATCTCCGCGCGCGCTGGCCGGTGGCGTGCGCGAACATCCGGGTATGGGTGCCGGATGGGTGTGCCGCGTATTGAGCGAGGTCGGGCCGATCACGGTGGAGCAGCTCGACTCCGCCGGACGAGATTGGTTTGCCGAGGGACCGGGCGGGGAGCATCTCGGCACGCTCGCCGAGGCACTGGCCAGTGCCGTCGGCGAGTCCGCCGACCGCGACTGGCTCGCCCTGGTCATCGCCACGACCGAGCGGGATTGCACATGGGAGCGCCGGTCGATGCTCCTGGTCAAGAAAGCAACAGGCACCTTGTTTCACTCGACGTTCTCTGATAACCGCGCGTCGATCTCGCGTCATGGACTCGATTGGACCCGGACGACTGGCAGGGGTATCGCCGGAAGCAGCGCGCCCGAAACCGACGGGATCTTCCTCTGCGCCGACCTGGAAGGCGCGGAATGGTTCGCAGAGATGGGAGCACGACGCGGGTGGGCGGTCGACATCTGGGCCGTCAGGCTCGATGGCACCTGGTTGATCGGCGACCCCGGCGCCGGGGGCGGAGGCGACGAGTGGTGGATGATCTGTCCCGAGCCGATCCCCCGCCAGCAGCTCACGCTCCTACGGAAAGACCTGTCACTGCACGACCTGTGAACACTGGTCGTGGCCCAACTCGCCGCGGCGGCGCACGCAGCACTTTTCGCCCGGCCTTGACCGTGGACCAATCGGTTCGCGAGCGGCCACGAGCCCGGGCGTTCGTTTCGAGTCGACCTTGCTTGAGGTCCTCGAGCGACCTGCCGATGGTCGGGTGATGGGGGGAGCTGAACCGGCTAACGACCTTGTCCAGACAGGGCGAGTTCCACGTGCGCTCGGGCTGATCGCAATCGGGTCGGCATGTATCGCGACGGCGGCGTGCGGCTCGTCGAGCGCGCTAGTTCGCGGCGGTAACACGGCTGTCCCGGTTGCGTACTCGACGCCAGATCTGCGGGTCATGGTCGCCACCAGCCCGGGGGCCAGGCCCCGCGAGGTGGCGCGAGGCTACGTCGCGGCGCTCTCGCCGGACGGTCGAACGGTCGCAGTCGCGCACTGGGTTCACCGAGCGGAGAACGAGCTGCTGCTCGTGCACGTCGCGACGGGCGCGACAACGATCGTGGCGCACTACGTGGATGGGCCGGTGGTGTGGTCGCCGGCCGGCAGTCGCGTGATGTTCACGCGAATCGGATCGTCTAACGACGGGCTCGTCGTCTGCACAACGGCGACTGCTCGCTGCCGCACAGTGGTCCGCGGCCCCTACATCAACGGGTACGCGTTCTCGCCCGACGGCCGAAGCATCACTTACGGCGCCCTCTCGGTCGGCTCCGGCGGGGGCGTGTTCCTACTCACCCGGAACGTCCCCTCGCTGCTCACATCCCGATACGACACCGTGTACCTCTGGACCACGGCGGGCCTGATCATCAGCGCCGTCCCCGATGGGCAGCCGCAGACGATCGCACTTCGCCACCGCGACGGCTCGACCCAGACGCTGTTCACCGGCAAGCCGGGCACACCCTTCCTGCGGCCGCTTGCCATCTCGCCCGACGGCGCCAAGATCCTCTACGAGTCGATAGTCAGCTGTCCGCCACCTGACCCCTCCTACACTCCCTTGGCCTGCCTGGAGACGGGGGTGCGCCTGGAGACCGGGCCCGTCACCGGGGGACCGCTGCAGCCAGCCAGCACTCCCATCGCGGAGGCCAGCTCAGCCGCCTTCGCGCCCGACGGGTCGATCATCGCAGCGCTCAGCACCTCCGGAAGCGACCGATACCTCCATGGCCCAGTGTTCCTCGCCGTGCAGCCGCCCGTCACGAGCGCAGGACCGCCACCGCCGCCGCACCTCCTCACCCGCATCACCGGGACCCTCGCCATCGCTCAGTAGCGGGCAGCGCGCACCCGGTCGCCCGTCAACGGCTCGCTTTACGCGTGTACCGCTCGATAGAGATGAGCAGGCCTGCCCTACGGGCGGGGTCGGTAGGCCCGCTAGGAATCGCGGTCAAGTCGCCGCGCGGTCCGGATGAGGTACACCGCGACGGCAGCGTTGAGGATCGAGCCACAGCAAACCACGACGGCGTAGGCAATGCCAGTGAACGCGAACAACACGATCGCTGCCACAAGGAACAACCCTGCTGCCAGGCCCAAGTACCTAGCGCATTGTCGATAGATGAGGGCGGGCTGTCGATCGGAGCCGAAACCGCTCGTTGCCCCGTCGTCAGGAACGCGTTGCCGCGCCGCGGTCTCCGGCGAGCGCTTCTTTTCCTTGGTGCCTAACATGCTGTCGATGCTCCCTTCTGGGTTGTGATCGTGCTATACCGCGGGACATGTCTGCTCCCTTCCGGTGCAGCCAGATGGGGCAGCGACGCCCCATTCGCGACGGCCAGTGACACACATTGCGTTCGTGCATACGCGATGGTCGGCCACACCGACAAAGCCGCACCTCAGGGCCGCGGAAGGGGCTGAGCGCGTCCAAGCAGCGGTAGCAACGGTGTCCATGGACGGGTAGGGGTCAGGGGCGGATGCGGGTCAAGGTGTCTTGGCTTGCAACCCAGACGCTGCCCTGTCCGGCCGCGATCCCGCTGAGGCTGTTCTCGATCGGTATCGGTTCGCCGACCGCGCTGCCGGTGCTCGCGTCGATGCGGGTGACCGTGCTGTCCTGAAGGTTCGCCACCCATACGGCTCCTCCCGCTACGGCCAACGCCGTGGGGTTTCTCCCCACCCGGATCGGCCCGCCGATCACGCTGCCGGTGCTCTCGTCGATCCGTGTGACCGTGCCGTCGAGGCTATTGGCGACCCACACCACCCCATGCGCGATCACGATGCCCGCGGGGCCCCGGCCAACCCGGATCGGCGTGCCGACGACGCTGCCGGTGCTCGGGTCGATCCGTGTGACCGTGTTGTCCTGGCCGTTGGCGACCCACACCCCACCCGGCCCGACGGCGATCCCAGACGGCCCGTTCCCGACCGCTATCGGGCGGCCGAGCGCGCCGCCAGTGGTCGCGTCGATCGCGGACACCGTCTCGCTGTCGCTGTTCGCGACCCACACCTCGCCCTGGCCGATCGCCAGCGCGTCGGGGCCGCTGCCCACCGGGATCGTCTGGCCGGCCACCGTGCCGATGCTCGCGCTGACGCGCGTGACCGTCCCGCCGCCTCTATCGGCGACCCAGACTGCGCCGAGACCGACCGCGAGTGCTTCGGGGTCGCTCCCCACCGCCAGCGAATGACCGCGTACGGCGCCGGTGCTTGGGTTGATGTGGGCGACCGTGTTGTCGGCGTTCACGACCCACACCCCCTCGGGACCGACGGCGACCAGGTTCGGGTTGGTGCGCACCATGATCGCTTCCTCGTGCGGTTGGCCGTGCGCGACCGCGACGACGACAGGGCGCGCGGGGAGCGTGGTCGGCGCGGCCGCAGCAGTCGAGGAGCTCGAGCCCGGGAACGACCCGCAGTCCTTGACGCCCGCGGCGTCGGCGTCGGCACGCTCGACGGCGATGTCGCGCTGTTGCTGCGCGATCAGCGCCGCCTGCTCGGCGATCTGCCCCGAGCCGGTGAGCCCCTGTTCGTGCGCGGTCAGCCGGTCGTCCTGACGCCGTACCGAGAGCAAGCGATCGAAGGCGACCTTGAGGTTCGCCGGGGGTGTGAGCTCGGCGAGCTGGCCGGTGGCCGCGGCCGTGATGGCCGCAGTCTTTGCGTTGATGGCCAATAGGTTCCCGCCCGGGCTCACCACGTTGAGGATGGCCAGGCTCGCGTTGTCGCACACGAGCTCCGCCCGGACGGCAAACCGGGGGGTCGGCGTACTTCCGCCGCCTTTGCACCCGGCAACCAGCAGTGACAAGAGAGCCGCGGCGACCGCGCGGCGAAAGTTCTGGTGCAGCAGGGGCCTCACCAGTCTTACCGACCACGACATGGCGAGACCGTATGCACCGGCGGCCGAACACGCAGTATCAACTCAGTCTCATTCCTGCCGCTCCCGGCGCCCGCCGTGCAACTATCCCGAAGGGAGCGTTTGACAGTGGCGATCAGCACGGCACATGCTGACCGTGGGGCGCCGGTGCCGCTCGTCACCCGACTCGACCCGCGGCGACTGCGACGAGGACCGGTCGCAGTCGATGAGCAAGTGTCTCAGTCACCTTTTCCTGAACGCAGGAGCCACATGAGGCGTTACCTGTTGGTCGCACTGGGAGCCGCCGTGCCGTCGCTCGTCGCCCCGGCCCTTGCTGCGAGCCCCAACATCCCGTCGCTGTTCGCCAGGCAGATCGCCGCGATCAAGCGCGACGCCAACGCGCCCGCGATCCTGCTGCCCAGTTCGATGCCGATCGGCTCGGTCGGGCCCCACGCACCGGCGCATCTTCGCCTGTACACGCAGGGAGGGCCGCCGGGGGCCAGCTACATCCTCGAGCTCGGCGCCCTCCCCAACTGCGGCGGAACGGACTCGTGCTCCGTTGCGAGCTTCGCTGCGAGCAAGGGCCAGAAGATCTTGCCAGGCTTCACGACGGTGACTGTCCCGGGCGCCTCACAGGCCCAGTACCACGGGCTGCTCTGCGTCGGCTCGTGCTCGCCGCCACAGATCGAGTACGACGCCAAGGGCGTGCTCTACTTCATCCAAAGCTAACCTGACCGCCTCAGGCGCCAAGGATGAATCGACGCTGATCGCGGCGGCCGAGGCATCGATCAAGGTCGGTCCTCGGCGAGGACCCGAGCCCTCATACCTCGACCTCGAACGCGACGAACGACCCGCACGTCGGCAGACAATCGCATTCGTCTCCAGTTCAGCCGGCAGGCCCGCGACTGCATGGGCGAGAGTCGAATCGCCAGCGCACCGCGCGCGAGACGGCGGCGAACGGGAGCGTCCGTCGGACACGTCCTCGGTCGCAATAGGCATCGTCCGCAACAGCGCCGTTCTCGCGATCGCGTTCGCGGCCGCGTGGGGTTTGCGGCGCACGGTCGCGACGACCGCGGACCGCGGAGGGAACCGCTCGAGCGGGAGCCAGTCGCGGTGTCCGCGCCCTTGGCGGGGCCCAAGCAGCGATCTGGTACCGCTCGTCCGTAGGGACTCGAACCGATCACACCACGATTCGCCCACGGTGCGCATGCGCTCTGAGCGTCCTGAAGCCCCGAATCCAAAGGCCCGTCGTCGAACCCCAAACCGACGAAGGCGCAGGGTTTGGGCCACGAACTCGCGCGTCGTGTCCCAAAGAACCCTCAACCGATAATGGTCGCTATCCGGAAAACCGAAAACCCGCCGATTAGCAGGCACATCCAAGATGGCGAGACCCGGACTCGAACCGGGGACACCACGATTTTCAGTCGTGTGCTCTACCAACTGAGCTATCTCGCCGCGGCAGCGATGGTATCGGGGAGGCGCCGAGCAAGGCGACGTCGCGGCGCCCTCCGGAAATAGGACGGCCGGCCCGCGGGGGGAGCGGGCCGGCCGTGTGCACTGGGAGGTCGTGCGTTGCGAGTCGTGTCGCGTCAGCATCATGCGCTGCGAACCTCAAGATCTCCTAACAGTCGCGTGAGACGACCCTAAGAGCGTTCGCGCGGTGCCTCAGGACAGCACGTGCAGCGTCGCCGTGACGCCGAGGTTGCCGCCGCCGCAGCGGCCCGCGATCGTGTACCGGCCGGGCTTCTTGCTCGACGGGATCTTCGTGTTGACGGAGTAGGCGCTCCCCGCGCCCACGGTCGCGTAGACGGCCGGAACCCCGGCGAAGTCGTAGGTGTGCACGAACGCGTTGGACAGCAGCGTGACCGAGGAGCCCTTCGGGCAGCCCGGCACCTTGCCGTACACGCGCACGACATGGCCGCGATGGACGCTGGACGGGCTGACGTGGATCGATATGCCGGCGGCGAGCGCCGGCGCCGCGGCCACGGCGGCGGCGGCGAGGGCAACGGCAGGCAAGGCGACGCGAACACGCATTGGGGTCCTCCTCTGACGCGGGGATGGTCGCGCGTAGCCTAGATCGTGCTCGGACGGCCGGACCGCGCGACCGCCCTATAGGTCGATCGCCAAGTACTTCGTCTCGAGGTACTCGTCGATCCCCTCGAAGCCGCCCTCACGGCCGAAGCCGGACTGCTTGACGCCGCCGAACGGCGCCGCCGCGTTGGAGACGAACCCCTGGTTGAGGCCGATCATCCCGGTCTCCAGGCGCTCGGCGACCCGGAGCGCGCGCCGCAGGTTCTCGGTGAACATGTAGGCCACGAGGCCGTACTCGGTCGCGTTGGCCGCCTCGATCGCCTCGTCGTCGCTGGCAAACGTCGTGACCGGGGCCACCGGACCGAAGATCTCCTCGCGCAGCAGCTCAGCGTCGGCGGGCACCTCGGCGAGCACGGTCGGCTCATAGAAGTACCCCGGACCGTCGAGCCGGCGCCCGCCCACGAGCAGCTTCGCGCCCTTGGCCACCGCGTCCTCGACGAGCTGCGCGACCTTGCCGCGCTGGGTGTCATCGATGAGCGGCCCGACGTCGGTGCCCTCCTCGGCGCCGGGGCCGACGCGCAGCGCACCCATCCGCTCGGCGAGGCGCGCCGTGAACTCCTCGGCGACGGACTCGTGGACGTGGAAGCGGTTGGCCGCCGTGCAGGCCTCGCCGATGTTGCGCATCTTGGCCAGCATCGCGCCGTCGACGGCCTTATCGAGATCGGCGTCCTCGAACACGAGGAACGGGGCGTTCCCGCCGAGCTCCATCGAGACGCGCAGGACGTTCTGCGCCGACTGCTGGATGAGCGTGCGCCCGACCTCGGTCGAGCCGGTGAACGAGAGCTTGCGCGTGCGCGGATCGTCGAGCAAGGGCTTGATGACCTCGCCTGAATGCCGCGTCGTGATGACGTTCAGCACGCCGGCCGGCAGGCCGGCCTCCTGCAGGATCTGCGCGAGCGCGAGCATCGACAGCGGCGTCTGCTTGGCCGGCTTGATGACCATCGTGCAGCCTGCGGCGATCGCCGGGCCGAGCTTGCGTGTGCCCATCGCCAGGGGGAAGTTCCACGGCGTCACGAACACGCACGGGCCGACCGGCTGGCGCATCGTCATCACTCGACCCTTACCGGTCGCGTTGACCATGTAGCGCCCGTGTATACGCACTGCCTCCTCGGAGAACCAACGCAGGAACTCGGCGGCGTAGCTGATCTCGGCCTTGGACTCGGGGAGCGCCTTGCCCATCTCGAGCGTCATCAGCAGCGCGAGATCGTCGAGGCGCTCACCGACCAGCTCGAACCCCCGGCGCAGGATCTCCCCGCGCTCGCGGGCCGGGTACTCGCCCCACTCGGCCTGCGCGTCGGCCGCCGCGCCGAGCGCGTCGAGCGCGTCCTGCACCTGCCCGTCGGCGACCTCGACGAGCGTCTCGCCGGTGGCCGGGTCCTCGACCGGCAGCGTTCCGCCGCCGCTCGCCGGTCGCCACTCGCCGCCGATCAGCAGCTGGGTCGGAACGGTCTCCAGAACGGTCTGCTGCGCGGTTGCGGTTGCCATCGCGATCCCTCCTCGAGGGGGTTGGAATTCAGTTGACGACGGTCTCGGTTCCGAGCTCCTCGGAGATGGCGACGTCGATCGAGTAGTCGATCGGCAGCACGATCAGCGAGGGCACGTCGAGCGCAAGCGCTCGGCGCAGGTGCGCGGAGAAGTCATCGACCGCCTCGCAGCGCCAGGCGGCAAGCCCGAAGGACTCGGCGAGCCGCACGAAGTCGGGGTTGGTGAAGTCGGTGCCGAAATGGCGGCCGAACTTGCGCTCCTGCTTCCAGACGATCGACCCGTACTGGCGGTTCTCCCACACGACGTTGACGATCGGCGTGCGCAGACGCACCGCGGTCTCGAGCTCCTGGCAGTTCATGAGGAAGCCGCCGTCGCCGTTCACGGTCACCACGTGGCGGTCGGGGTGCACGAGCTTGGCGGCGATCGCGCAGGGCACGGCGAAGCCCATCCCGGCCAGGCCGTTGGCGATCATCACCGTGTTGGGCTCGTGCGCGGGGAACATGCGACCGATCCACAGCTTGTGCAGGCCGACGTCGGAGATGAGGATGTCGTCGCGGCCGAGCACCTGGCGGATCTCCCACAGCGCGCGCGGCGGCTGCATCGGGAAGTGCTCGTCGTCGCGGGCGGCGGCGAAGCGTCCGCCCACGATGTCACGCAGGCGAAGCGCCTCGGGCGTCGGGCCGGTGAACGGCACGTCGCGGCACTCCTCGGCCAGGCGCGCGCATACGTGGTAGATGTCGCCGACGAGCTCGACCTCCGGTGTGAAGTGGTCGTCGATCTCGGCCGGCACCGAGTCGACGACGACGATCTTCTTGTCGCGCCTCGGATTCCAGTGGCTCGGGGCGTGCTCGACGAGGTCGTAGCCGACCGCGATCACGACGTCCGCCTCCTCGAAGCCGGCGAGCGCGTAGTCGCGCGAGTGCAGCCCGACGGTGCCGAGGGCGAGCGGATCGTCGGCGTCGATCAGCCCCTTGCCCATGAACGTGTTCGCCACAGCGATGCCCGTCGCGCGCGCGAACTCGCGCAGCGCCGGAGCGGCGCCGGCGCGCACCGCGCCGTTGCCCACGAGTACGACGGGGTTCAGCGCATTACGGATGACGTCCGCGGCGCGCAGCAGGTCGCGGGCCCCCGGCTCCGGGGCCACCGGGCGCCGTCGCGGCAGCGGCTCGGCGTCGAGCGGCTGGCCCATCACGTCCTCGGGGAGCTCGAGGTGCGTCGAGCCCGGCTTCTCGGACTCCGCGAGCTTGAACGCCTTGCGCACGACCTCGGGGATGATCTCGGGGCTCGTGACCCGCGCGTTCCACTTCGTGATCGGGCGCATCACCTCGACGAGGTCGATGAACTGATGGGACTCCTTATGCATGCGCTCGAGATCGGATTGGCCGGTGAGGGCGACGAGCGGCGCGCGGTCGAGGTAGGCGTCGGCGACCGCGGTGACGAGGTTGGTCGCGCCCGGCCCCAGCGTGCCGAGGCACACGCCGGCCCGCCCGGTGAGACGCCCGTACATGTCGGCCATGTAGGCCCCGCCCTGCTCGTGGCGAACTGGAATGAAGGAAACTGATGACTCGGCGAGCGATTCGTTGAGGTCGAGTGTTTCCTCCCCCGGAATGCCGAACACGTACTTGACGCCCTCCGCCTCCAGGCACTCCACGAAGACGTCCGATGCGCGGCGCTCGCTCACGCGGTCGTCCGCTGCTCGCCGGATGACGGATCCGTGCCCATCGGGTCCAACTTATCAGCGCCGAGCGGGCCTCCCGGCCACTTGGCGCGGCCACCGGGCGCGGATCGCGACCCGCGTCGCGGGCGTCGTGCTCGCGGGCCTGCTGGCCACCGGCGCCGGCGCGCTGCCGGCGGCCGCCGCCAGCCCGTCGCTGCTCATCTCGGGCGCCGGCGACGGCCACGGCGTCGGCCTCAGCCAGGAGGGCGCGTTCGGCTTCGCCGAGCACGGCTACACCTATGAGGCGATCCTCGCGCACTACTACACCGGCACCTCGCTGGCCACGCTCCCGCCCGGACGCACGGTGCGCGTCCTGCTGGCCACGGGCCGCTCGCGCCTCACCGTGAGCGGCGCGGCGCTCGTCAACGGTCATCGCCTGTCCGCCCGCGCGAGCTATGCCGTCTCGGCCTCCGGGGCGACCCTCGTGCTGCACTCGCGCGGTCGCGGCGTGCGCGCGGCCCTGCTGCTGATCGTGGGCCACGCGCCGCTGCGCATCGGCGGCCTCGCCGGCGCCGCCCCGCTCGCCTATCGCGGCGCGCTCGAGGTGATCGCCGGCGGTGGCGGCCTGGAGGCGATCAACGTCGTCAACCTCGAGGACTACGTGCGCGGCGTCGTGGCCGACGAGTCCGACGCGTCGTGGCCGGCGGCGGCGCTCGAGGCGCAGGCGGTGGCCTCGCGCACGTACGCGCTCACGTCGGACGTGGCGCCCGGCGCCGACGGCTTCGACGTGTACGCCGACACCCGCTCACAGGCCTACGGCGGCCTCGCCGCCGAGACGCCGAGCAGCGACGCCGCCGTCGCCGCGACCGCCGGACAGGTCGTCACCTATGCCGGCCAGCCGGTCGTCACCTACTTCTTCGCCAGCTCGGGCGGCGCGACCGAGAACGTCGAGAACGTGTTCCCCGGCTCACCGCCCGACCCCTGGCTGCGCGGCGTCCCCGACCCCTACGACACGGGACCGCTGCACCGTTGGAGCCGCACGCTCACGTTCGCGGCCGCGGCCGCCGATCTGTCGGGCTTGGTGAAAGGCTCGTTCACGGGCATCGAGGTGCTCAAGCGCGGCTACTCCCCACGCATCGTCGCCGCCGAGGTGCTCGGCAGCGGCGGCGTCACCCCGGTGAGCGGCGACGACCTCGCCGCCCGCTTCGGGCTCCCGTCGACGTGGGCCTCGTTCAGCGTGGAGGCGAACGGCACGACGACGCCGGAGCCCGACCTGAGCGGCTCACCCGCCGTCTCGCCGATCACGCCCACGACCCCGACGCCCTCACCGACGCCGACCGTCTCCCCGACCTCCGGGGGCTCGACCGCACCCGCACCAGCCGGCCCGACGACGACCGCCGCGGGCGGCACGACACCCGGATAGGGCCTCGCCGCTCAGCCGCCGTAGACGCGGAACAGCATCTCGGCGACGCACACCGGCTTCTCGCCGCCCTCGCGCTCGAAGGTGAGCTCGGTCGTCAGCTGGGCGCCGCCGTCGATGTCGTCGACGGAGGCGAGCCTCGCGCGCATGCGCACGCTGCTGCCGACCGGCAGCGGCGACGGGAAGCGCACACGGTTGAGCCCGTAGTTGACGGCGAAGGCGAACCCGTCCATCGAGAAGATCTCCGACTGCAGCGCCGGGGCCAGCGAGAGCGTGTAGTAGCCGTGGGCGATCGTCCCGCCGAACGGCGTCTCCTTCGCCCGCTCGACATCGACGTGGATGAACTGGTGATCACCGGTGACGTCGGCGAACGCGTTGATGTCCTCCTGCGTGACCGGGTGCCAGCTGCTCACGCCGAGCTCCTCGCCAACGTGAGCCTTTACCTCGTCAAGTCCAGTGATGGTGAGCATGTCTCCTCCTCGTCGTTCGCGTCCGAGCCAGCGCATCCTATTGAGCAGCGCGCCGCGCCGATCACTAGCCTCGACGCGATGCCCGCCCCGCTGCTGCTCGCCGACGTGCCCTGGCTGCTGTACCGCGCCTTCTTCGCGCTGCCGTCCTCCATCACCGACGGCGACGGCCGCCCGGTCAACGCCCTGCTCGGCACGGTCAATGCGCTGCTGGCGGCGATCGAGGCCCGGCCGCCGCGCGCGGTGGTCCCGTGCTTCGGCGCCGAGTCGGCCGGCTATCGCGTCGAGCTCTACCCGCCCTACCACGCCCAGCGCCCGCCGATGCCCGACGAGCTCGCCGAGCAGTGGCGGCGCGCGCCGGCGCTGCTGGACGTCTTTGGCTGGGGGGTGGCCGACAGCGAGGACCTCGAGGCCGACGACGTCATGTTCTCCCACGCGCGCACCGAGTCCGACGCCGACGGAGACTCCCTGCTCCTCACCGGCGACCGCGACATGTACCAGGCGGTCGACGACCACACGCGCGTGCTGTCGCTCGGCAAGGCCACCGAGCCCCCCTCGGAGATCGACGCCGCCGAGGTGCGCCGCCGCTACGGCATCGACCCGGAGCTCGTCCCCGACTTCATCGCCCTGCGCGGCGACCCCTCCGACAACCTCCCCGGCGCCCCCGGCATCGGCGAGAAGACCGCCCGCGACCTCCTCGTCACCTACGGCTCGCTCGACTCCGCGATCGAACACGCCATCCGCGAGCGCCCCCGCGTCTCCGCGGCCCTGCGCGATAACGCCGCCCTGCTGCACACCTTCCGCGAGATCGCCACCCTCCAGCGCATCGAGGTCCAGCGGCCGCAGGACCGCCCCACCGATTTCGCCGCCGGAGCCGACGCCGCGGAGGCGGCGGGCATGCGCCGCCTGGCGACCAGATTGCGCGACCTGGCAAAGCGCCAACCCTGACGTCACGCGACCAGCCCGTGGCCGACGGGGGGTGCCCGTCATAGGTGTGAATAGTTCACCCCAACGACGGTCACGTCCCCGCCGGGCGGCCCCGACCGGATAGCCAACCCCAAGTCGCGGGCGAAGCGGCCGTCCCATCCCGTCTGGCCCACGGCCGTGGCCTGTCGGCACCCGGCGGTGGCGGACTGCGCGTCGGGGCACCTTTATTCGTGCCCCGACGCGTGGGCCGCCGCAGCCGCCACGCGACCAGCCTAAGGCGTGAACTTCACCGTAATGACATCCCCATCACCCATCACATAGTCCCGCCCCTCCAGCCGCAGCACCCCCTTATCGCGCCCCCCGGCATACCCCCCGGCCTCCACCAGCTCCGACCACCCGATCACCTCAGCCCGCACGAACCCCTTCTGGATGTCCGAGTGGATCTGCCCGGCCGCATGCCACGCGGTCAACCCGCGCCGCAGATGCCAGGACTGCGCCGGCTTGGCCTCTCCGGCGGTGAAGAACGCGATCAGCTCGAGCAGCGCGAACGCGCCGTGCACGACGCGATCGAGGCCCGATTCGCTCACCCCCAGCTCGGCCCGCATCGCCGCCGCGTCGTCATCATCGAGCTCGGCCAGCTCGGACTCGATCCGCGAGGAGACCGCGACGGCGGCCGCGCCCACGGCCGCGGCGTGGGCGGCGATCGGCTCGGGCACGACGTCTGAGCCCTCGTCGACGTTCGCGACGAACAGGACCGGCTTGGCCGTGAGCGCCCCGAGGTCGCGGGCGGCGTGGGGCGCGTCGGCCGGCGGCGGGACCTGGCGGGCCGGTCGACCGGACTGCAGGGCGTCGATCACCTCGCGCAGCCAGGCCTCCTCCGCGATCGCCGCCCGATCTCCGGACTTGGCCGCCTTGGCCACGCGGTCGACGCGGCGCTCGGCCGTCTCCAGGTCGGCGAGGATGAGCTCGGTCTCGATCGTCTCGATGTCGGCGAGCGGGTCGACGCGCCCCTCCGGGTGCACGACGCTCTCGTCCCCGTGGGCGCGCACGACATGCAGGATCGCGTCGGTCTCGCGGATATTGGCGAGGAAGCGATTGCCGAGGCCCTCGCCCTGGGAGGCGCCGGCGACGAGCCCGGCGATGTCGTGGAAGTCGATCGTGTCGTGCACCAGCTCGGACGCGCGCACGGTCTCGGCCACCGCCGCCAGGCGCGGGTCGACGACGGGCACGACGGCGACGTTGGGCTCGATCGTCGTGAACGGGTAGTTCGCCGCCTCCGCGCCGGCGTTCGTGAGGGCGTTGAACAGCGAGGACTTGCCGGCGTTCGGCATGCCGACGATTCCGATCTTCATGCTCACGACGGCGCTCCGGTGGCCACGGCCGCCACGACGAGGCCGAGGGCAGCACCGACGAGCACGTCGGAGGGGTAGTGCACCCCCAGGTACAGCCGCGACAGCGCGAGCGAGCCGGCCAGCGCGTACAACGGCGCGGCCGGCAGTCCGAGTCGCGAGTACGCGAGCGCGCCGGCAAACGACGTCGCGGCGTGCGCGCTGGGGAAGCTCAGCCGCGACGGCGTGCTGGTGAGCGCCGGCAGGCCCTCGAGCTGCGGTCGCGAGCGGCGCACGGCCAGCTTCAGCGCGGTGTTCGCCGCGTAGGCCGCGGCGACCGACCCGGTCGCGCGCAGCCACCGCGGCCGGCGCCGGCGATCGAGCGCGGCCCCGAGCGCGCCGACGGCCAGCCACGCGGCGCCGTGCTCGCCGGCACGCGAGAAGCGAGCCACGGCGCGCTCGAGCTCCGGTGAGTGTCCGCGAGTGCGCGCCAGGCGCACGACGTCGGCGTCAAGCGACATGGCCGCGCCGGCGCGGTCGGCGCCTCGGCCTACGGGCCGAAGCCGACGCGCTGGTCGTCGGTGTCGGCGCGCAGGTAGGCGACCTGGGCGAGGTCGAGCCGGACGATTCCGTCCTCGGTCTCGAGCTCGTGCCAGACGCCGCTTCCGAGCGCGGCGGTGAGCGCGACCAGTTGCGACTCGCTGACGCGAACGGCGAGCACCTGCCCGCCCTGAAAGCCGATGCTGATGCGTTGTGCGTCGGACATCACGGCACCTCCCTGCCCGCCGTGGCGACGGGCTCCTCGGTGTGGACGGCGGGCTGGACGATCTCGGTGAGCACCCCGCCGGACGTGCCCGGATGCAGGAAGGCGACCCGCGAGCTGCGGATGCCGACGCGCGGCTGCTCGTCGATCAGGCGCAGGCCGGCGGCACGACAGGCGGCGAGCGCCGCGTCGATGTCGGCCACCTGGTAGGCGACGTGGTGCAGCCCCGGGCCTCGCTTGGCGAGGAACCGACCGACCGGCGTCTCCGGCGAGAGGGGCGCCAGCAGCTCGACGTGATTCTCGCCGACGTCGAGCAGCACGGCCTCGACGCCCTGCTCGGAGACGACCTCGCGATGGACGACCGGCATGCCGAAGTGCTCCTGCCAGAGGGGCAGGGCCGCATCGATCTCCTCGACGGCAACGCCGATGTGGTCGATTCGCCGGAACACGGGCCGCGCAGTCTATCGACGGCCGGTGGCATCGCCAGTCAGCTCGGCCACAGTGACGAGCACCGCGACCGTCACAAGCTCGGCCACGGTCACAAGCACCGCGACCGTCACGAACTCGGCCACGGTGACGAGCACGACGACCGTCACGACGACGCGCACCCAGACGTCGGCCACGACGCTCACGACGACCGTGACGGTGACGCGCACCGAGCCGGCGCACCCGCACGTCAGCAGGCCCCGGCGCCGCGCCTCAGACCGCCGGGTCAACCGGCGCGCACGTCACGCGGTGTGGGTGTCGCACCGCGCCATTCGGCGCTAACCGTCCCACCGGCGTTGCGCGCCGCGGGAGGCGGGCGGCGCGTTCGCGAGACGGGGGGCCTGCCGGTGGCGATTGGACGGCGCGACCGCCCAGGCGATCACCGGGCCGCCCCTCGGGGCCCTCAGGGCTGCGGCGGCGCGGGGCGCTCGGCGTGCGCCTCGGGCGCCCCGGGCGTGGCCGCCGACGCCGGGCGGCCGTTACGCGTCTCGCCGGTGCGCGAGGCCGGGCCCTGGGGCGCGGTCGCGGCGACCACGCGCAGGCCGACGCCGGGCCGTCGCTCCAGGCGCGGGACGTCGCCGAGGATGCGGTCGATCGCCTCGCGCTCGAGGACCTCGGTGCGCAGCAGCTCGGCGGCGAGCGCGTCGAGGTGCGCGCGGTGGCTGGAGATGAGTCGCTGCGCCGCGCGGCGCGCCTCCTCGACGAGCTCCTGGCGCTCCTCGTCGCGGATGCGCAGGCTGACCTGCGAGACCTCGCCGTCGACGTCGGGCACCCGGCCCGACTGGGCGGTGCCCATCGCATACTCGGTGACCATCGCGTTCGCGATCTCCGCGACCCGTCTGAGGTCGTCCGCGGCGCCGGTCGTGATGGCTCCGAACACGAGCTGCTCGGCGGCGCGCCCGCCGAGCAGGACGGTCATGTAGTCGATCAGCTCCTCGCGCGTCTTCAGATAGCGATCCTCGGCCGGCAGGTTGAGCGTGTAGCCGAGGGCGCGCCCGCGAGGCACGATCGAGATGCGGTGCACGCGGTCGACGGTCGGCAGCAACTCCCCGCACAGAGCGTGCCCGGCCTCATGGAAGGCCACCACCTCCTTCTCGTGCGGGTTGAGCACGCGCCGCGAGCGCACGCCGGCGATGATGCGCTCGAGCGCCCCGTCGAAGTCCTCCATCTCCAGCGTCGGACTGCGCCGGCGCGCGGCCCGGATCGCGGCCTCGTTGCAGATGTTGGCGAGGTCGGCGCCGGTGAGTCCACTCGTCTGCTGCGCGACCAGCTCGAGGTCGACGCCGGGGCCGAGCGGCTTGTCGCGGGTGTGCACCTTCAGCACGCCGATGCGGCCCTCGACTCCGGGCGGGGAGACGAACACCTGGCGGTCGAAGCGTCCCGGTCGCAGCAGCGCCGGATCGAGCTTCTCGAGCAGGTTCGAGGCGGCGATCACGACGACGCGCCCGCTCGAAGCGAAGCCGTCCATCTCCACCAGCAGCTGGTTGAGCGTCTGGTCCTTCTCGCCGGAGATGTCCATCCCGCGGTGCCCGCCGACCGCGTCGAGCTCGTCGATGAAGATGATCGCCGGCTCGTGCTTGCGCGCGACGGCGAACAGGCGCCGGATCCGCGCGGCACCGAGCCCGGCGAACATCTCGACGAACGAGGCCGCCGACTGCGCGAAGAACGTCGCGCCGGACTCGCCGGCCACGGCCTTGGCGAGCAGGGTCTTGCCGGTGCCCGGCGGCCCGTGCAGCAGGACGCCCTTGGGCACGCTGGCGCCGAGCTTGCGGAACGGACCCGGGTCGCGCAGGAACTCGACGATCTCCGCCAGCTCGGCCTTCGCGTCGTCGGCGCCGGCGATGTCGTCCCAGCCGATGGCCTCCTTGGACGTCGCCGCGATCTTCTGCGGCTTGACGCGCGGCATCACCTTCAGCACGCGCCACATGAGGTAGACGAGCGCCCCGAAGAACAGCACCATGAAGACGGGCTGCCAGTCGTAGAAGAAGTTCTGGATCCTCGTCGACAGGGACTCCGCCGGAGCCGCCGCCTGGTGCACGATCACCGCGTGGGTGACGGCGTGATGCACGGCCAGTGCCTTTGCCGCCAGAGCCGCGGCGTGCTTGGCCTGAGCGTCCGGGGCGGTCTGCGCGGTCGACGAGATCACGGCCATGGGCGAAGCGATTATCGACCCTCGGGGACCGAATATCGACCCCGGCGGCAAAACTGGGACATCCGTCCAGAATGCCGACCCCGGGGGGGAGCCTGTGCTACGCCGCGCCGGCCGCCTCGACGCGCAGGATCTCGGCGAGCGCCGCGCGACCGACCTCGAGCTGGCGCGCATCGGGCTCGCGCGTGCCGAGCAGGCGCTGCAGCTCGTGTCCGGGCCGGCGCAGCGTCCTCGCCAGGGCGCTCGACCGGTGGCGCTCGCACCACGAGAACACCTCGACCGCCGCGCCGATCGACGCCAACGACACCGCGGTCGCTCCCCAGGTCGGCGCGCGGGGCCCGAGCCGGCGCAGCAGCGCCGCGCCGAGCAGGTTGAGCGTGACCATCGGCGTGATGAGGTGCGAGCCGCAGCGGTCGTGCTCCTTGGCCGCGTCGGCCGCGTCGGCGGCGTCCTGCTCGTAGGCCGCGATCGCCTTGTGCTCGACGCCGTGGTAGGAGGCGAGCTCGCCTCCGCGCAGCGCCGCCACAGCCGGCGCCATCGAGACCGCCACGCCGGCGAGCTCGCCGAGCGCCGTCGAGCGCTCGCGCCGCCGCAGGCGCGAGCCGACGAACGCCGAGCCCAGCGCGACGGTAACGACGGTAGGGCTCTGGAAGGGCAGCCGCGCCTCGGGGAGGCGGCGCTTGACGAGCGCGGTGACGCTCATCGCCTCTGCGAGCCGCACGATCCCACGCAGGCCCGGCACGCCGTCGGCGACCGTCAGGCGGGCCTTGCGTCCCGAGGCGACGGCGATCGTGCCGTCGCGGCGGCGGACGGCGGCGGCCCAGTGCGTCGGGCCGTGCACGAGAAGTCCGTTGGCGAGGGCCATGCCGCCGAGGCGTAGCTTGGGCTGCGCGCGTGGTGATCGCGCAGTAGGCGCGAGCCCGGACTCCTCCGCCGCCGACAAAAGGGCGGCTGAGGCGTCCGTGCTCTCGCCGAACGCCTGGTCACCGGCGCTCTTCGCTTTTGCGGATCCTGCCGCTTCCGCCTGGTCTTCGCGAGGGTTGGTCACTGGAGGACTCGCTGGATGAGGTCGGAGAAGAACGTCGTGGCGTAGGCGAGGTCGCGGGTGTCGATGCGCTCGTCGGCGCCATGGATGAGCGGGCCGTGGAGGGAGATCGGCATGTGGCGGTGGGGAAAGAAGCCGTAGGCCTGGCAGTCGGGGAAGGCGGCGCGGAAGGTCCGCGAGTCCGTGAAGCCGGGCAGGACCGAGGGGACGCAGACCGCTCCCGGCTCCTGCTCGACGATCCAGTCGCGAATGTAGCCGACGAGCTCGGAGTCAAACGGCGAGCGGTTGCCGGGGACCTTCTCGGTGAACTCGAGGCGATAGCCGTCGGGACCGAGGACCTCCTCCACCCGGCGCAGCACGTCGGCCTCGCCGAGGCCCGGCGGGACGCGGCAGTCGACGGCGATCCGCGCGCTCGACGGGATCACGTTGATCTTCTCCGACGCGAACACGCGCGTCGGCGCAAAGGTGATGCCGAGCATCGCGGAGAGACTGACCGCGAGCTCGGGCGCGCGCTCGCGGATGTGCCCGAGCGCGGCGAGCGGATCGTCCGGGGACTCGCCGAGAGCGGCGAGCAGCATGCGCGGCTCCTCGGTCAGGTCGGGGGTGGGCTGGCGCTCACCGAGAGCCTGCAGCAGCGGCGCGAGCTTGAGCAGCGCGTTATCGCCCATGTCGGGCATCGACGCGTGCCCGGCGACGCCGTCGGTGTGCAGCAGGAAGCGAAACACGCCCTTCTCGGCGCAACCGACGGTGTAGAGGACGCGGTCCTCGTACTCCAGCCGCCAGCCGCCGCCCTCGTTCACGACGTAGTCGCAGCGCACCCGATCGGGGTGATTCTCGGTCAGCCACATCGCGCCCTCGTAGCCACCGGTCTCCTCGTCCACGACGCACACGACGAGCAGCTCGCCTCGGGGCGGGCGCCAGCCGGTCCGGGCGAGCGCGCAGGCGGCGGCCACCTCGGCCGCCGTCTGGTTCTTCATGTCGAGCGCGCCCCGCCCCCACAGGTAGCCATCCGCGACGTCTCCCGACCACGGGTCGTGCGTCCAGGCCGACGGATCGGCGAGCACGGTGTCGACGTGCGAGAGCAGGCAGAGGGTCGGCCCCGGCGCCGCTCCGCGCAGACGGGCGATGAGGTTCGGGCGCTCGGGCGTGCGGCCGAGCAGCTCGCACTCGAAGCCCGCCGCCTGCAGGTGCGCGGCGAGGTGCTCCTGCGCGGGGCGCTCATCGCCGGGCGGGTTGACGGTGTTGAAGCGGATGAGTCGCTGCAGCAGCTCGAGCGCCTCGCGCTCGCTCGCCGAAGCCGCCGCGCAGCCCGGCGCTCCCTCGGTCCGCACGTCGGTCATCTCACGATGGTACGGGAGCGTCGCCGGCACTCGGCTGCTCGCTGCCGGCGCCGATCGGGCTGGACGGCGAACGGCTCGACGCCGCGATCTCCTCGGCCGTGACGTTGAGCGGGTGATGGCAGGCGGCGAGATGGCCGCCGGCATACTCGGTCAGCTGCGGCTCCGATCGACGGCAGAGGTCGGTGACGCGCGGGCAGCGTGTGTGGAATCGGCATCCGCTCGGGGGCGAGATCGGGTTCGGCGGCTCGCCCTCGACGACGACCCGCGTGCGGGCGCGGTTCTCGCGCGGATCGGGGACCGGGATGGCGCCGAGCAGGGCGAGCGTGTACGGGTGGATCGGCTTGTCGTAGAGCTCGGCCGCCGGCGACAGCTCCACGAGCTTGCCGAGGTAGAGCACGGCGATCCGATCCGAGACGTGCCGGACCACCGCCAGATCGTGGGCCACGAACACGAACGTCAACGACAGCGAGTCCTGCAGGTCCTCGAGCAGGTTGATGACCTGCGCCTGCACGGAGACGTCGAGCGCGGACACCGGCTCGTCGAGCATGATCACCTTCGGCTCCATGGCGAGCGCCCGGGCGATGCCGATGCGCTGGCGCTGTCCGCCGGAGAACTCGTGCGGGAAGCGGTTGAGGTGCTCGGGGTTCAAACCGACGCGGGCGAGCAGCTCGCGCGAGCGCGCCTCGATCTCGCCGCGCGGGACGCCCCGGATCCGCAACGGCGTGCCGAGGATCTGGCCCACGCGCTTGCGCGGGTTGAGCGACGCCTGCGGGTCCTGGAAGACCATCTGCATCTCGCGGCGCACGGGAGCCAGCTCGCGCCGCCTGGCGTGCGTGATGTCGCGGCCGCGGAAGCGGATCGTCCCGCCGGTCGGGTTGACGAGCCGCACGAGCGTGCGGATGAGCGTCGTCTTGCCGCAGCCCGACTCCCCCACGACGCCGAGCGTCTCGCCTTCGCGCAGCCGCAGCGTGATGTCCGAGACGGCGTGCACCTCACCGGTCTTGCGGGCGATCAGCGCGCCGGAGCGAATCGGGAAGTGCACCTCGAGGTGGTCGACATCGATGAGTGTCCGTGGGTCGCCGGAACCGTCGACCGGCGGGTCGGCCGCGTCGGCGTCATCCGGCGTCGCCGAGACGTCCGCGTCCCGCCTGCCCGCGGCGCCCGCGCCGAACGCCTCGCTCACGCGATCACCGTGTCCGCACTCGGGAGCCCGATCTCGCCGTCGACGACGCGGCGCACGCGCTTGTCGGCCACCTCGAGCCAGCAGCGGTCGAGGTGGTCGGGCGCCTCGGGCAGGCGCGTCTGCAGCGGCGGCACGTCGCTGCAGCGGTCGAACGCGTGCGGGCAGCGGGGCCGGAAGTGACAGCCGGACGGCGGGTTCAAGAGCGACGGCGGCGAGCCCGGGATCGAGGGCAGGCGCATCGAGCGGTCGCGGTCGACGCGGGTGATCGATCCGAGCAGCCCCCACGTGTATGGGTGCTGCGGGTCGTAGAAGATCTCGTCCAGGGTGCCCTGCTCGACGACCCGGCCGGCGTACATGACGACGATGCGGTCGGCGATGTCGGCGACCACGCCGAGATCGTGGGTGACGAGGATGATCCCGGTGCCGGTCTCGGAGCGCAGCCGGTTGAGTTCGTCGAGGATCTGGGCCTGGATGGTCACGTCGAGCGCGGTCGTCGGCTCGTCGGCGATGAGCAGGCGCGGCGAGCAGGACAGGGCCATGGCGATCATCACGCGCTGGCGCATCCCGCCGGAGAACTCGTGCGGGTAGGAGCGCATGCGGTCGCGCGCCCGCGGGATGCCGACCCGCTCCATGAGCTCGACGACGCGGCCGTAGATCTGCACCTTGGGCATCTGCGGGTTGTGGATGCGAATCTGCTCGGCGATCTGGTCGCCGATCCGGTAGACCGGATCCAGCGAGGTCATCGGGTCCTGGAAGATCATCGCGATCTCGGCGCCGCGGATCGCCTGCAGCTTCGAGTCCGACGCGCCGATGAGCTCGACGTCGCCGAGGTGGGCGGTGCCCTCGAAGGTCGCGTTGGGCGAGCGGGTGAGGCCCATGAGGGTCATCGCCGTCACCGACTTGCCCGAGCCCGACTCGCCGACGACGGCGACCACCTCGCCGGCGCCGACCGAGAAGGACACGTCGTCGACGGCCCGCACGACGCCCTCCTCCGTGCGGAAGGACACCTTGAGGTGGTCGATCTCGAGCAGCGCCGCAGGAGGTGCGGTCGGCGCCGAGGACGGGGACGCGCTCACGACAGGCGGATGCGTGGGTCGAGCAGGGCGTAGAGCACGTCGATGAGCGCGGCGAAGATCACGACGAAGAAGGCGACGAACATCGTCACCACGAGGACCGGGGGGATGTCGAGCTTCTCGACGGAGTCGGCCGCGAACTGGCCGACTCCGTGCAGGTTGAACACGGTCTCGGTGAGGATCGCCCCGCCGCCGATGACCTGCGCCATGTCCAGGCCCCACAGCGCGAGCACCGGCAGCAGCGAGTTGCGCAGGATGTGACGCAGGAGCACCTGGCGCTCGGACAGGCCCTTCGCCCGCGCGGTGCGGACGAAGTCCTCGTTCGTGGTGTCGAGGATCGTCGAGCGCAGGACCCTCGAGTAGACACCGATGAACAGGAACGAGAGCACGATCCACGGCGCGATGAGGTGGATGAACCACTGCACCGGGTCCTGCGTGAGCGGTACATAACCGCCGAGCGGGATGATCCCCCATTCGTAGCCGAAGTAGTAGAGGACGAGCGCGCCGAGGAAGAAGACAGGGGTCGACACCCCGATGAGGGCGAGCACGGTGAGCGCCCGGTCTAACCACTTGCCGGCGGTCACCGCTGTGATCACCCCGAAGACGATGCCGAAGAACAGCCAGATGAATCCGGCCCCGAGGGCGAGGGAGAGCGTCGCGGGGAACGCCTGGCGCAACTCGTCCTCGACGTTGAAGCCCTGGAAGTACGAGGTGATGGTGCCGTCGAGGATCTGCTTCATGGTGTCGACGTACTGCACATAGATCGGCTTGTCGAAGCCGTATTCCTTGTTGATCTGCGCGAGCTCCTGCTGTGTGGCCAGACGGCCGCCGATGCGCAGCGCGGGATCGCCGTTGGGAATCGCCTCGAAGATGAGGAACGTGATCACCGAGATCGCGAACAGCACGCCGACCATCGAGATGAGGCGGCGGACGATGAAGCGCCCCATCAGATCCGGACCTTGGCCTTCGGGTCCAGCGCGTCGCGCACGCCGTCGCCGAACACGTTGATCCCGAGCACGGTGAGCAGCAGCATGATCCCCGGCACGATCGTCAGGTGGATGGCGGCCGGGATCTCGTCGACGCCGGAGGCGATCATCGTCCCCCACGACGGGTTCGGTGGTTGCACGCCGGCGCCGAGGTAGGACAGCCCCGCCTCGGTGAGGATCGCGTTGGCGAGGATGAGCGGGATGAAGACGACGATCGTCGAGGCGATGTTCGGCAGCACCTCGCCGAACATGATGCGCGCGTGCCCCAGGCCCTGCTGGCGCGCGGCGTCGACGAACTCGCGATCGCGCAGCTGCAGGACCTGGGCGCGGATCGGCTTGGCGACATAGGGGATGTAGACGATGCCGACGATCAAGGCAGGCACGAACAGCGAGTTGCCGCTGATGTTGAGCGGTCCGATCGAGATGCCGCTCACCGCGAGCGTCACGCCGAGCGCGATGCCGAACAGATACACGGGGTAGGCCCAGATGATCTCCAGCACGGGCGAGATGAGCCCGTCCACGAGGCCGCGGAAGTAGCCGGCTGCGACCCCGAGGATGATGGCCACGAGCATCGTGATGAAGGTGGCCACGAAGCCGATCTGCAGCGAGTTGCGCCCGCCGTAGAGGAGCCGCACTGCGACGTCGCGGCCGTTGGGATCGGCGCCGAGGAAGTACCGGGAGTGCCAGGTGGGACCGATCGGGACGCCGCTGAGCGAGACGATGTCGGTTGGCTTGCCGCCGACATTCACCGTGCCGGTGATGTTCTGGGCCGACGGCGTCGTGTGGGCGATGTCACTGGCGTAGACCGGCGCCAGCAGACAGAGCACGAGCACGAGGAGGAACAGACCCCCGAAGGCGAGCGCCACGCGGTTGCGGCGCAGCCGCCGCCAGGCCAGCGCGTACGGTCCGATGCCGTGGGGTACGTCACCCTCGCCGCCGCGCAGCTCGACGGGGATGTCACTGGAGAAGTCGGTGCCGGTGCTCTTGGTCCCCGAGTCGATGGCCATTGATGCAGATGCGGATGAGCGTCTGGGCGGTGCCGGATGGGAGGGGGCGCCCGGCGGCGCCCCCTCCGATCGGCGTCGTTACGAGCCGTTCAGCGCCAGCGACGTGTAGTCCCACCCGTACTGCGGGGAGAAGATCGCCGCGCCGAAGTTGATGCGGGTCGAGGTGAACTTCGGGAAGGTCTGGTATCCGAACACCGCCACGTAGGCCTTCTGCGCCGTGTACTGGTCGAGCGCCTGCCACTCCGGCGCGATGCCGGCGAGCTGGCTGGTCGGCGTCTGACCGAGCTTTGCCGCCTCCGAGTTGATGTGGGGGTCGTTGACCTGACCGAAGTTCTGGTTGTTGGTCGGCGAGATACCGCTCGCGGTGACGAGCAGGTAGAAGTCGATCGGGTTCGGGAAGTCCTGGTTCCAGTCGGCGAAGCCGGTCTGGGGGTTGAGCTTCAGGTTCCCGATCGTCGGGAAGTACGCCGAGTCGGCGATGACCTTCTGCGTGGCCTTGAAGCCGATCTGGTTGAGCACGCCCGTGTAGTAGGTCATCCACTGCTGGCGCGGGCTGCGGGTCTCGCTCCACACCGTGACCGGCGTGCCGGCAAGGCCGGACTGCGTGACGAGCGCCTTCGCCTTGCTGATGCTCCCGCCGGCCGCCGGGTTGCCGTACGGGCAGGGCGCGGTCGGGTGGCCGATCATGCCGGGCGGCAGGAAGTAGCAGCCCGGGATGAGGAACCCGCTGCCCAGACGCGAGAACGCCTGCTGGTTGATCGCGGTGACGACGGCCTCGCGGGCGAGCTGGCTGTTGAACGGCTTGGTCGTCGTGTTGAGGAAGATGTAGTAGGTCGAGTTGAACGGCACCGTCGTGTAGCGGCTGCTCTGCGCCTGCATCTGCGGCAGCAGCGAGGGCGGCGGTGTGTCGGCCCAGTCGGCCAGGTCGGCGCTGTTGTTGAGCACCGACTCGAACTCCGAGCTGGTGTCGGAGTTGATCGTCACGTGGACGTTCACGTGGCCGCCGGGGATGCCCGGGATGGCCATCGCCGCCCAGTGCGGGTTCATGTCGACGTCGAAGCCCTGGTTGGGCACGACGTTCTCGATCTCGTACGGGCCGACGCCGGGCGGCGGGTTGTTCGGCTCGTTCTTGAACGGCGTGCCGGCCGGAATGAGTCCCGCGGACGGGAAGGCGAGCACGTTCTCGAACGCGCCGTACTTTGCGGTGAGGTGGATGACGATCGAGCCGGTGGCGTTGTTGGTCACGATGCCCGAGATCGTCGAGGCCTTGCCGTTGGCGTAGTCGTTCGCGCCGACGATGTTCGTGCCGAAGAACTGCCCGGCGCCGCCCCAGGGGATCTTCAGCGACCGCTCGATCGCGTAGGTGAAGTCGCTCGCCACCACCGGCGCGCCGTTGGAGAACACGAGACCCTTGCGCAGCGTGAACGTGTAGGTCAAGCCGCCGTCGCTGATCACCGGCAGCGCCGTGGCCAGACCAGGGATGATCGAGCTGCCGACGGTCGGGTTGCTCGAGTGGGCGTAGGTGAGCAGCCCGAGATAGGAGATCCACGTGGCCTCCGCGGACTGGGTGGTGTAGCCGTCCTGCGGGTCAAGCGAATCCGGAGCCGTGCCCATCACTAGCGTGACCGTCTTGGGCGGCCCTCCCGAGGAGCTGCTCGCGCTCGCCGACGAGCTCGTCGAGCTCGATGAACTGCCGCACGCGCTCACGACGATGGCCACGACGACCGCCAACGCTGAGACGCCGGTGAAGCGGACGCTCTTTAGCACGGATTCCTCCTCCGAGAGAAACTATGTTGTGAACTGCTGCTGCTCACCGTACTCCTTCGGCGCCTCAATGCGGACTCCTGTCGGAGGGGCGCTCGCGACGCATGCCGGGTAGCGTCCCAGCACGACCGGCGGCACATTCGAGCCGGGCCGGCGATTGCGGCGGACAGCGCCTCGCCAGGCGCGATACTCCGGGCGTGGACAGCCTCTTCGACGTCCCCGGCGGGGATCCTGCCGGCCAGCACGAGCGCGTCCGCGGCCGCGCCACCGGCCCGCTCGCCGCCCGCGTGCGCCCGACCGCACTGGAGGACTTCGTCGGCCAGGCGCACCTGCTCGCGGAGGACTCGGGTCTCCGCGCGGCCATCGAGCATCGTCAGCCGCATTCGATGGTCCTCTACGGCCCCCCGGGCAGCGGCAAGACGACACTGGCGAGGATCATCGCCGAGCGCTCGGGGGCGATCTTCGAGGAGCTGAGCGCCGTCGAGGCGGGGCGTGCGGAGGTGCGCGCCGTCATCGAGCGCGCGACCCACCGGCGCCGGTTGGACGGCACCCCGACGATCTTCTTCCTCGACGAGATCCACCGCTTCAACAAGGCGCAACAGGACGCCCTGCTGCCGGCGGTGGAGGATGGGATCGTCACGTTGATCGGGGCGACGACCGAGAACCCGGCGTTCGAGATCAACGCCTCGCTGCTGTCGCGGATGCGCGTGTACGCCCTCGCGCCGCTGACGGCGCCGGACATCCTCACCGTGCTGCGGCGTGCGCTCGCCGTCGGCGAGCTCGAAGGCGTGACGATCGAGGACGACGCACTCGCGTTCCTCGCCGCGCGAGCCGAGGGCGACGCGCGGGCGGCGCTCAACGCGCTCGAGCTCGCCGTCGACACGGCGACCCAGCGGGGGGAGCCGTCGGTGACCCTCGCTCGCGTCGAGGACGCACTGCAGCGGCGCGCGATCCTGTACGACCGGGCCGGCGATCACCACTACGACTACATCTCGGCCTGGATCAAGGCGACCCGTGGCTCGGATCCCGACGCCTCGCTGTACTACCTCGCGGTGATGCTGGCCGGCGGCGAGGACCCGCGCTTCATCGCGCGGCGCATGGTCATCCTCGCCTCGGAGGACATCGGTAACGCGGATCCCCAGGCGCTCGCCGTGGCCGTCGCCGCGGCCGCGGCCGTCGACCGGATCGGCCTGCCCGAGGCCCGACACGCCCTCGCCCAGGCCGCGATCTACCTATCCCTGGCGCCGAAGTCGAACGCGGCCTATCGCGCGCTCAACGCCGCGAGCGCCCAGGTCGCCGATCACGGCGCCGCCGCACCGCCGCCGTGGCTGCGCTCGGGCCCACGTCCCGGCCAGGATGCCGGCGACTACGACTACCCTCACGATCACCCCGGCCACGTGAGCAACCAGGACCTCATGCCCCCGAGCGTCAGCGGCACCCGCTTCTACCGTCCCGACGAGGCGGAGACCGAGCTCGCGCGCCGTCTCGCGGAGATCCGCCGCGCCCGCGGCGTCGAGGACGACGAGTGACCGCGACCGCGCAGGAGCCCGTGCTCGCCGCGCGCAACCCGGCGACCGGCGAGCCGATCGGCTCGATCGTGCTCACCCCGCCGGCGGCGATCGACGACGTGGTCGGCCGGATCCACCGCGTCCAGCCGATGTGGGCGCTCCTGCGACCCGGAGACCGCGCGCGTTACATGCGCCGCGTCGCCCAGGCGGTGATCGCCGAGTTCGAGGAGCTCGCGGAGCTGCTCGCGCGCGAGCAGGGTCGTCCGCCGGCCGAGGTGGCCACGCTCGAGCTGCTGCCGGCGATCGACGCGCTGCTGTGGATCGCCGACGAGGGTGGGCAGGTCCTGAGCGGCGGGCGGATCGGCGTCCACCGGTCGTTGTTCCCGACGAAGCGGGCGTGGGTGCGCTACGAGCCGTTCGGGGTCGTGGGCGTGATCGGCGCGGGGAGTGCTCCGTTCGCCCAGCCGCTCGGCCAGATCGCCGGCGCGCTGCTCGCCGGGAACGGCGTCGCGTTCAAGCCCGCGCTGCGGGCGGCCCTCGCCGGCGAGCGGATCCTGCGCCTGCTCGCGCGCGCCGGCCTCCCCGAGGGACTCGTGCGCATCGTGCACGGCGGTCGCGAGGCCGGGCTCGCCCTCGCCCGTTCGCCGGTGGCGAAGGTCCTCTTCACGGGCTCGCCGGCGATCGGGCGCGAGGTTGCCCGCGCCTGCGTCTCGCTCGACAAGGAGGTGACGATCGAGATGGGCGGCAAGGACCCGATGCTCGTGCTCGCCGACGCGCACGTGTCCCGCGCGGTGGCCGGGGCGTTGTGGTCCGGCTACGCCGCGGCCGGGCAGGCTCGCGGCAGCATCGAGCGCATCTACGTCGCCGAGGAGGTCTTCGAGCCCTTCCTGTCCGAGCTCGTGCGCGGCGCGAGCGCGCTCACCGTCGGAGATCCGCTGCGGGCCGGCACCCAGGTCGGGCCGCTCGCGTCCGAGCGGCGGCTGCACCATGTGCGGGGCCTCGTCGACGAGGCCGTCGACGCCGGGGCCCGCCTGCTCTGCGGCGGCCCGGTCGCGCCGCCCGGGCTCGCCGGCTCCTTCTACGCGCCCGCCGTCATCACCGATGTGACCCATGAGATGGCGATCATGCGTGAGCCGATCGGTGGCCCGGTCCTGGCGGTGATGGGCGTCACGTCGCTCGACGAGGCGATCGCGCTCGCCAATGACAGCCCGTACGGGCTCGGAGCGTCGGTGTGGACGGCCGACCGTTACGGCGGGCGGCGCGTCACGCGCGAGCTGCGCGCCGGGATGGTCTGGTGCAACGACCACCTCCCGAGTCCGGCGGTGACCCGCGGTCCGTGGGGGGCGAGCGCGGGCTCGGGCCTCGGGCGCACGCTCGGCGAGAGCGGCCTGCGGGCCTGTGCTCAGGAGAAGCTCATCACCTGGGACCCGGCCGGCAGCCGCGGGCTGTGGTGGCGCCCGTACGACGACACGCTGCTCCGCGCGGCGCAGTCCTTCGCCGAGCTTCGCTCCTCGCGCGACGCCGACCGGCAGCGAGCCTGGCGACGGGGGGCGCGCGCCATGCTTTCGGTCGGCGCGCGCGCCCTCGAGCGACGGCCGCCGCGGTAGCCGCGAGCGATCCGGCCACCACCCCGGTCGGCACTCGGCCGGCCAACCGGTCATGCTTGCGCGCGCATGCGGTCGGCGTATGGCTTTCTGTGGCGCGAGCGACGGTTTGGAACGTTCGTCGCGGTATCGCTGATCGCGCGCCTCGGCTTCTTCATGATCCCGCTCGGACTGCTGCTGTACGTGCGCGGGCAGACCGGATCGGTCGTGTACGCCGGGTTCGCCCTCGGCGCCTTCGGCCTCGCCAGCGCGACGCTGCCCGTTCGCGGTCGGCTCGTCGACCGCTACGGCCGGCTCGTCGTCGCGGCGCTCGGAGTCGCCAACGCCGCGGCGCAGCTGCTCGTGCTCGTCGTCGGGCATTCGGCCCCGGCACTGATCGCAGCGTCCGTCCTCGTCGGAGCGACGGTGCCGCCGCTCGGCGCCTACACGCGTGCGGTGCTCTCCGGAGCGTTGAGCGACGACTTCGCCCGCATGAGCAGCGCCTTTGCCGCCGATTCGGCGCTCTCGGAGGGCGCTCTGGTGCTCGGACCGCTGCTCGTCGCCGCCGCCGTCGCCATCGGCGGCACGGCGTCGGCGATCGTCGTCGCCGCGCTGCTGATCGAGCTCGGCACGATCGCGCTCAGCCTCACCGCGGTCGCGCGCGGGTCCTCGATCGGCCGAGCGGCGACCGGCGGCGAACCGACGCCCGGCGACCGGCCCCGGGAAGGCCGCGTGACGATCCGCGTCGTCCTCGGCGCGACCCTGTGCGTGACCATCGCGCTCGGCGTCGTCGATGTCGCGGTCCCGATCTTCGCCACGCGCCACGGATCGGTGGCGGACGCCGGGCTGCTGCTCGGCCTCCTGGCCGCCGGCACCGCCCTCGGCTCGCTGTGGTACGGGAGCCGGCCGCGCGACGCCGAGCTCGAGCGTCGGCTGACGATGTACACCGCCCCGCTCGTCGCCTGTCTCGGCCTGATGACGCTCGTCACGTCGCCGCTGGAGCTCGGTGCGCTCCTCGTCCTCACCGGCCTGGCCATCGGGCCGCTCTACGTCGTCCTGTTCGCGCTCATCGAGCGCTCGGTCACGGAGGGCGACCTGACGCGCGCCTTCTCGTGGGAGGTCACGGTCACGAATGCCGGCGCCGCCCTCGGCTCGGCCGGTGCCGGCGTGGTGATCTCCGCCGCGGGCGTGCACGCCGCCCTCGGCGCCGCCGCGGCCGCCGCCGCCGTCGGGCTGATGATCGGCCTCGCTCTCACCGTGAGCGTGCTCGACGAGCCCGCACACGACCCTGCGCAGAGTTGACAAATGGTACGGAGGTAGTAGTAGGCTTGGCGTTGTTTGTGCGTGTTGTCGCGTGGAAGGACGCCACAATGGCCGAGAAGTTCGTCATCTGAGTCCCGAATCAACTCAGAGCTGCGCAGGCCTCCGCGCGAGCGTAGGCAACTTGTCGACTGCGTCGCCCCCGCCGGTCGCGCCGTGCTCGACTTGACGCAGAATGAGCGCGATGGGGTCCAACGCACGACCGCTTCGCTGTTCGGCGACGCATCGGACGGCGGTGACGGCGATCTACATCGTCCTGTTCGTCGCTCTGGTGCCGGCGCTGTGGCTGACCGCCAGCTCGGCCGACTGGTCCGATCCGCTGCTGCTCGGCGTGCTCGCGTCACTCACCGTGCTGGCCTCCTTCACCAGCGTGCGCCTCGGATCGGGAGCCCGCTGGGACGCCGACACCGCGATCGCGTTGATCGCTCTCACCGTGGCCGGGCCATTACCAGCCCTGCTGATCTGGACTCCGCCCGAGCTCGTTCGCCGCGTCGTGCGGCGCGAGCCCGTGCTGAGGGTCGGCACGATCGGGAACATCGTCGCCGCCGGCTGGCCGCTGCTCGCCGCCTGGGGCACCCTGCGGCTCGCCGGGCTCGATCGCGCGACTCCGTCGGCAATTCTGCCCATCTGGATCGCCGGCGTCGTGCTCACGTTCTCCAACCAACTGCTGGCCCCGATCCTCTACCTGCCGCTCTGGAACGGCATCCCCGTTCGCCGCGTCGTCGCCGACCTCGGCGCCGTGCTCGTCAGCGACCTGACGATGCTCGGCGTCGGAGCCTTCACCGCGGCACTCGTCCCGGAGTTCGGCTACCTCGCCTTGATGACGTTCGCCGCCATCATTCTCATCCCCCGGGCCACGATCGAGTACCTCGCCCACGCCCGCTCGATCACCCGCCTGTCGGCCCCCGACGCCGCCGCCAGGTACAGCCAGGCGCTCGGCTCGTCGCTCGGCATGAGCCGCGACGAGCGTAAGACGCTCGTCGCCATCGTCGCCATCGCCGCCCAGCACGACGCGCGTTGCGACCAGCGCGACGCGCAGCCGTGGACGCCGACGAAGATCCTCCTGCAGCGCTTCACCGAGGTCATGTCGGCGGCCTGCATGATGAGCGAGTGCTGGGACGGGAGCGGGCCCGCGCAGGTCCGCGGCGATGACATCCCGCTCGCGGCGCGCGTGGCGAGCGTGGCCCAGGCGTGGAGTGCGCTCACCGCCGCCGATGGACCGCAGCTCTCGCACGAGCAGGCCCTGACGCGGCTGCGCGCCGAGTCGGGGACGCGCCTCGATCCCGCCGTGGTCGACACGATGGCCGAGGTGATCGAGCTCGAGCGCTGCCTGTCGCCGCGGCCGGCGTGCGAGCCGCGCGTCTACCGCCTGCCGCTCCCGCCGCACTGGCGCGAGGCCTTCGCGCTGCGCCTCGGACGGCTCGACGCCAGCGGCGCCTGAGGGCGCGCGCCCGCTCAGGCCGCCCGCGCCGACGACACGAGCCGCACGCGGTCGGGCAGCAGGGGCACGAGCACGCGCCGGGTGTACTCGGCCCCGCCCCACAGCGCGAGCGCGCGCGCCGGGTCCCAGCCGAGGCCGTACGCGCGTCGGATCCGCACGGGCAGCAGCCCGACGGTGATGAAGTTGACCAGCTCGAGCAGCGGCCGCACCGCGAGCGGCACGGGTGGGCGCAGGACGATCCGCCGGCCGAGCCGGCGGGCCTCCTCGGTGAGCCACAGATCCTCGCCGCCGATCATCGCGTCGACGTAGCCGCGGAAGCCGTCGTACGTCGGCGGCATCTGCGACCGCTTCAGTCCGAACAGGCGACCGATGACGGTGTAGTCGCGCCAGTACGCCGCGCGCTCTTCCTCGCGCAGTGCGCGCACATAGCGCTCGTAGACCGTCAGCCCCGAGTCGGCGAGGCAGGCGAGGATCCACAGCAGCAGGTCGGGGTCGTCGGCCGCATACGGCGTGCCGGCCGGGAAGCGGCCAGCCGGCCGCGCGAGCGCGCCGCGCACGCGCCGATGCATCGCTCGCACCCGGCGCGTGGCGCGATCGGCGCGAGCGCGCGATCCGAACGCGATCAGGTCGAGTACGCGCGCCGTGCGCGCGAGCCGCTCGTAGGGCTCCTCGAGCGAGCCCGTGCTGGCGAAGAAGCCCTCGAAGGCCACCGGGTGCGCCGCCTGCATCAGCAGCGCCCGACCACCCGAGAGCGACACGATCTGCTCGCGATGAACGATCCGCAGCATCGAGTCGTCGCTGAAGTAGGAGGCCGGGGGCATCTCATCAGAGGGTACGCAGGGCACGTCGACTCCGACGGGGGCCGCCGGGCGTCTAACCTTCTGGCATGCCCGCCCAGGCCTATGCCGGCAAGGAATGCGTCTGCCAGCTGCGTCGCGGCATCTGCGACCAGTCTTGCGTGCAGGGGATGCTCGACACCCCCTTTTACATCGCCTGCCTGAGCCTGCGCGGTCGCCGCTGCCTCGTCGTCGGTGGCGGCGAGGTCGCGCTCGAGAAGGTCGAGGGTCTGCTCGCCTGCGGCGCCGGCGTCGTCGTCGTCGCGCCCGAGCTGCAGCCGGCGCTGGCCGAGCTGGCCGCCGAGCGCTCGATCGTCTGGGAGCCGCGTGAGTTCGCCGCCGGCGATCTCGAGGGCACGTTCATGGCCATCGCGGCCACCGACGACAGCGAGGTCAACATCCGCGTCTACGAGCTGGCCGAGCAACGCGCGATGCTCGTCAACGTCGTCGACGTCCCGCCGCTGTGCAACTTCATCCTGCCGGCGATCGTGCGGACCGGGCCGCTCGCGATCGCGATCTCCACCGCCGGCGCATCGCCGGCCCTGGCCAAGCGCATGAAGCGCGAGATCGCCGAGCAGTTCGGCGAGGCCTACGCGCAGCTCGCCGTGATGCTCAACGAGGTACGCGGATGGGCGAAGGGAACCCTGCCGACCTATCAGGATCGAAAGGTGTTCTTCGAGTCGATCGTCAACGGCGACCCCGACCCGATCGAGCTGCTGCGCCGGGGCGACGCCGACGGCGTGCGCGCGCTGATCGGCGCCGCGTGCGAGCGCGCGAGCGCCGACCTCGGCGCGCCGGCCTGAGCGACCGCGGGCCGCATCGCGCGAGCTCGCGGCAGGAGGTCTGCACACCACAATGGACGGGACCGGAAAGCTCAGCCACCTCGATGAGACCGGCGCCGCGCGCATGGTCGACGTCGCCGGGAAGGCGGTGACCCGCCGCGAGGCCGTCGCCCGCGCGCGCGTGCGAATGACGGCGACGACCGCCGCCGCCGTGGCCGCCGGCGACGCCCCGAAGGGCGACGTGCTCGGCACCGCGCGACTCGCGGGGCTGCAGGCCGCCAAGCGCACGAGCGAGCTGATCCCGCTCTGCCACCAGCTGCCGCTCGACTTCGTCGGGGTCGAGATCGAGGTGCGCCCCGAGGAGGGCCTCGTGGAGATCGTGGCCAGCGCGCGGGCCACCGCTCGCACCGGCGTGGAGATGGAGGCGCTCACCGCCGCCACCGTCGCCGCGCTGACGATCTACGACATGACAAAGGGCATCGAGCGCGGCGTGGAGATCGTCGACGTCGTGCTCCTGCGCAAGTGCGGTGGCCGTCGCGACTGGCAGCGCGAGGATCCGCGATGAGCGACGAGCACCCCAGCGTCGCCATCGTCACGGTGTCGAGCTCGGTGGCGGCGGGCGAGGGCGAGGACCTGACCGGGCCGCTCATCGCCGAGCTGATCGAGGAGCTCGAGCTGCCGATCGTCGCCCGCGAGGTCGTCGGCGACGACCGCGCGGCGATCGAGTCCTGCCTGCGCCGGCTCGTCGATGCGCGGACCGGCGTCATCCTCACGGCGGGCGGCACCGGGCTGTCGGGGACCGACGTGACGCCGGAGGCGACCCTCGCGGTGATCGAGCGCGAGGTGCCCGGCCTGGCCGAGGCGCTGCGCGCCGACGCGCGCCAGTACACGCCGATGGGCGCGCTCAGCCGCGGTGTGTGCGGGGTCGCCGGCGCGACGCTGATCGTCAACCTCCCGGGCAGCGCGCGTGCCGCCGGACCGGCCATCGGGGTGCTCGCGCCGCTGCTCGCCCACGCCGTCGCCACCCTGCGCACGAGCGGCTCGAGCCGCCACCTGCACACGGCGGTGGAGGACGCGTGAGCGCGGCGGTGGAGCTCGACGGCGTCGCCCGCCAGTACGGCGAGCGGCTCGCGCTCGCCGGCGTGACGCTGACCGTCCCGGCCGGGGCGACGCTCGCCGTCTTCGGTCCGAACGGGGCCGGCAAGTCGACGCTCCTGCGGATCCTCGCGACGCTGCTGCGCCCGCACCACGGCACCGTGCGCATCCTCGGCCGCTCCCTCCCCCGCGACGGCTGGGCCGTGCGGGGACGCATCGGGCTGCTCGGCCACGAGCCGCTGCTCTACCGCGAGCTCACGGCGCGCGAGAACCTGCGCTTTCACGCGCGCCTGCACGGGGTGCCCGAGGCGCGGGTCGCCGAGCTCCTCGCGCGGGTCGACCTCACCGCGCGCGCCGACGAGCCGATCCGCACGCTCTCGCGCGGGATGGTCCAGCGCGTGGCCATCTGTCGCGCGGTGCTCCACGACCCGCTCCTGCTGCTGCTCGACGAGCCGCGCGCCAACCTCGACCCGGGCGGCGCCGAGCTCGTGGAACCGCTCATCGGCGCCGAGTCGGGTCGCACGCGGATCATCACCAGCCACGACCCGAGCGGCGGCCTGGCCGAGGCCGACTTCGCGCTCGGGCTGCGCGCCGGGCGCGTGGCGATGCTCGCGCCGTCGGCCGACGTCGAGCCGGAGGCGATCAGGGAGCTCTACCGATGAGCGTCCCGTCACCCTCGTCGGCCGCGAGCCCTCCCGCGGGGGCGCACGACCGCACGGCCGCCGAGAACGATCACGTCGGGGAAAGGACACCGCCGGTCAGCGCCCCCTCGCCACCGGGGATCCTGGCCACGGTCTCGGCCCTGCTGCGCAAGGAGCTGCGCGTCGAGCTGCGCACGCTCGAATCGGTACCCGGCATGTCGCTGTTCGCCGTGACGACGTTCGTCGTGTTCCACTTCGCGCTCAACCAGTCCAGTGTCGACGGCGACCTCGCGTCGGGCATCCTGTGGGTGACGCTCCTGTTCGCGGCGATGCTCGGCGTCAACCGCCTGTTCGTCGCCGACGAGGAGCAGGGCGGCTTCGACGCGTTCCTGCTCGCACCGGTCGATCGCAGCTCCCTGTTCGTGGCCAAGGCGCTCGCGCTGCTCGTCTACCTGCTCGTGCTCGAGGTCGTGGCCGTGCCGGCGTTCGCACTGCTGCTGCTGCTCCCGCCGCTGCACCAGGCGCTGCCCGATCTGCTGTGGGTGCTGCTGCTCGCCGACGTGGGCGTGGCCGTCATCGGCACGCTCGTTGCGGCGCTCGCCGTGCGCACCCGCGCCCGCGACCTGCTCGGGCCGCTGCTCGCCCTCCCGCTGCTCGTACCGGTCGTGATCGGCGGCGCTCGGGCCACCGCGCCGCTGTTCGCGGTGACGCACGCCGGCGGCTCGCCGGCGCGGTGGCTGCTGCTGCTCGGGCTCTATGATCTGGTGTTCGGGCTCATCGCCTACGCTGTGTTCGACTTCCTCCTGGAGGAGTAGTGGCCGGCTCTGCACATCACACCCCGGCGCAAGCCACCTACGGTCGAGGATTGCGTCAGCTGACCGTCGCGGCGTCCGCGGCGATGCTGCTGGCGCTGACGCTCGTGTTCTTCTACGCGCCGAACGACGCCGACCAGGGGTTCCTGCAGAAGATCTTCTACATCCACGTGCCGCTGGCGATCATCTCGCTGTGCGGGTTCGTGGCCGGCGGCGTGCTGGCGATCGGCTACCTGCGCACCGGCGACCGGCGCTGGGACATGCGCTCCTACGTGGCGATCCACCTCAGCCTCGTCTTCGCCGTGGGCACGCTCATCACCGGCTCGATCTGGGCCCGCGCCTCGTGGGGCCACTGGTGGGTGTGGAGC
This sequence comes from uncultured Solirubrobacterales bacterium, assembly GCA_963710725.1. Taxonomy (GTDB): domain Bacteria; phylum Actinomycetota; class Thermoleophilia; order Solirubrobacterales; family Solirubrobacteraceae; genus CAVQBJ01. The sequence goes on from CAVQBJ010000004.1 coordinate 39,785, forward strand.
GAGCCGACGCTCGTCTCCTTCCTGATCGTGTTCCTGCTCTATGCGACCTACCAGCCACTGCGCTTCGCGATCGAGGATCCCGAGCGCCAGGCGCGCTACGCCTCGGTGTTCGCGATCACCTGCGGCGCCTTCGTGCCGCTCAACTTCCTCGCCGTGCGGCTGTCGACCGCCTACCTGCACCCGCGCGTGCTCGGCAACACCTCGAACCTGCCGCCGAAGATGGCGCTCACCTTCTACGTCTCACTGCTGGCGATGGCGCTCCTGTTCGCGGCGCTGTGGAAGTTCGAGATGACCGCGAAGCACACGCGCGGCCAGGTGCGCACGCTGCGCCGGCTGCTCACCGAGCGCGAGCGCGACTTCGGCCCGATCGCCGTCGGGCGCAGCGCGGCCCCGCGCCTGGACGCGCCGCTCGGAGTACCGGCGCCTGCCGCCGCCCCGACGACCGCGCGGCCGCTCCCGGCCGCGTCCGTGACCGCCGGCCGACCGGCGAGCGGGACGAGTGGGAGCTAGACGATGCCCGCGCTGCCGCTCCACACCGCCGGGCCGTACGTCGCCGCCGCATACATCGTGCTGTTCACGATCGTGGTCGTCTACGTGGCCATCATGGCCTTCCGCCTCAGCCGCCTCGAGCGTGAGCTCGGCGAGCTCGTCGAGCTCGCCCGGGAGCCGGCCGATCCGCCCCCGGCACCGTGAACGAGGTCCTCGCCCTCGGCATCTCGCACAAGACGGCGCCCGTGGCGCTGCGCGAGCGCCTCGCCTTCACCGACCGTGATGCGGTCGAGTTCGCGACGGCGGCGGTCGAGCAGCCCGCCGTCCACGAGGCCGTCGTCATCTGCACGTGCAACCGCACGGAGATCTACCTCGTCGTCGGCGACCCCGTGGCCGCCGAGACCGCCGTGCTCGGGATGCTCGCGCAGCGCGCCGGGATCCGGCCGACCGAACTGGCCGGCGTGATCTACTCGCCGCGCAACTGCGACGCCGCCCGGCAGCTGTACCGCGTCACCAGCGGCCTGGAGTCGATGATCCCCGGCGAGGCCGAGATCCAGGGCCAGGTCAAGCGCGCGTACGAGGCGGCGCTGGCCGCCGGCGCCACGGGACCGACGATCAATCGCCTCCTCAACGCGGCCCTGACGACCGGCAAGCGCGTGCGCTCGGAGACGGCGATCGGCGCGACGCGGGTGAGCGTGCCCTCGGTCGCCGTCGACCTCGCCCGCACCGTCCTCGGTGACCTCGCCGAGCGTCACGTGGTGATCATCGGCGCCGGCGAGACGAGCGAGCTGATGGCACGTGCGCTCGCCGAGCAGAGGGTGCGGACCGTCTTCGTGGCCAACCGGCACGCCGACCGCGCTCGGAGCATCGCCGATCGCTTCGGCGGGCGCGTCGTGCGGCTCGACGATCTGCCCCAGCAGCTGGCGCTCGCCGACATCGTGCTCTCCTCGACATCCTCGCCGCACGCGATCGTCGGCCACGACGAGCTCGAGCTCGTCACGCGCTCGCGGCAGGGCCGGCCGCTGCTGCTCATCGACATCGCGGTCCCTCGCGACGTCGACCCGCGCTGCGGCGATCTCGACGGCGTGACGCTGTACGACATCGACGACCTCCAGGCCGCCGTCGCGCGCAACCTCGACCTGCGCCAGGACCAGGCGCCGGAGGCCGAGGCGATCGTCGAGGACGAGATCCGCCGCTTTGCCCGCTGGCTCGGCCAGGCCGACTCACGTCCGACGATCGCGGCGCTGCACGAACGCGGCCAGTCGATCGTCGAGCAGGTGCTGGCCGAGAACGGCGGCCGCTGGGAGTCCGCGTCCGAACGCGACGTCGCCCGCATCGAGGCGGTCGCCCGCGCGGTGGCCAGCCGCCTCCTGCACGAGCCGACGATCCGCCTGCGCGGCGCGGCGGACGACCGCAGCCATTCGACGCTGCAGGTCGCCCGCGAGCTGTTCGGACTCGACGAGGCGCCCGCGCCCTCCGCCGATGCCCACCCCGGCGAGGACACCGACAACGTGCGCGCACTCAACCGCACCGGCCGCGCACCGCGGTCGCACGGCGTCTGACCGCCGGTACGGCCTTGGCCCGCCTGCGGATCGGCACGCGCGGGAGCGCGCTCGCCCGCGTGCAGGCGAGCGCCGTCGCCGCGGCGCTGCGCGAGGCAGTCGACGCGCTCGAGGTGGAGCTCGTCGTCATCGGCGTGAGCGGCGACGAGGACGCGGCGCCGCCCACGACAACGCCCACCGACAAGTCGCGCTGGGTCGATCGCATCGAGGCGGCCCTGCTCGCCGAGCGCATCGATCTCGCCGTCCACTCGGCGAAGGACGTGCCGCGCGATCTCGCGCCCGGGCTCGCCCTGCTCGGCGCGCCGCCGCGCGAGGACGCGCGCGACGCGCTGTGCGGAGCGGCGAGCCTGGCCGCGCTCGCGAGCCGGGCCCGCGTCGGCACCGCCAGCATCCGGCGCGCAGCGCAGCTGCGCGCCGCGCGCGATGACCTCGAGGTCTCCGGCCTGCACGGGAACATCGACACGCGCCTGCGGCGGCTCGCCGAAGGACGCTTCGACGCGATCGTGCTCGCACTCGCCGGGCTGCGGCGTCTCGGCCGCGCCGCCGAGGCGGGCGCGACGCTCCCGCTCGAGCGCTTCGTCCCCGCCCCCGGCCAGGGAATCCTCGCACTCGAGGGCCGAGACGGCGACGAGCTCGCCGCCCGCGCGGCGCTGGCGGTCGGCGACGCCTCCGCGATGAGCGCCCTGCTCGCCGAGCGCGCGCTCGCGCACGCGCTCGACGCCTCCTGCCACACGCCCCTCGGCGCGCACGCGCGCGAGGTCGGGGACGGCGGCCTCGAGCTGCTCGCGTTCGTCGGCCTGCCCGATGGCTCGGCCTGGGCGGAGGACGCGCGCGTGGGCCCGCTCGACGATCCGCAGGCCCTCGGCCGCGCGGTGGCCCAGCGCCTGTTGGCCGCCGGGGCGGCAGAGCTGCTGCGCGGCGCCGAGGAGATGGCCGTTGCCCGCGCGTGACGCATCGCCACCGCGACCGGGGCGGGTGTCGCTGGTCGGCGCCGGACCCGGCGATCCGGGTCTGCTGACCGCGCGGGCGCTCGCGCTGATCGCCGCGGCCGACGTCATCCTCCACGATCGCCTCATCCCGGCCGCGGCGCTCGCCGGCGCGCGAGCCGACGCCGAGCTGCTGTTCGTCGGCAAGGAGGGCGGGGGCGCTTCCGTGCCCCAGGAGCACACCGAGGCGTTGATGGTCGACCGCGCGCTGGCCGGCGCGCACGTCGTGCGCCTGAAGGGCGGCGACCCGTTCGTGTTCGGCCGCGGGGGCGAGGAGGCTCGCGTCCTGCGCGAGGCCGGGATCGCCTTCGAGGTCGTCCCGGGCATCACGTCGGGCCTCGCGGCGCCCGCCTACGCGGGCATCCCGGTCACCCACCGCGACCACGCGAGCGCCGTCGCGCTCGTCACCGGGCACAGCCGCGCCGACGGCGACGACACGACGGCGATCGACTGGCCGGGCCTGGCGGCCTTCCCGGGAACGCTCGTGTTCTACATGGGCGTGCGCCAGCTCGAGCACATCTCGCGTTCGCTGATCGCCGCCGGCCGCGCGCCCGATGAGCCGGCGGCCATCATCGAGCGCGGCACGCTGCCCGACCAGCGCGAGGTGGTGGCGACGCTCGCCACGATCGCCGAGCGGGCTCAGGCGGCGGGCGTGCGCCCGCCGTCGGTGACCGTCGTCGGCGCCGTGGCCGCGCTCGGAGCCGAGCTGTCGTGGCGCCCGCCGGCCCCGCTCGCCGGGCTCACCGTCGCGGTGACGCGAGCGCGGGCGCAGGCGAGCGCGCTCGCCGAGCGCCTGCGCGCCCTCGGGGCAAGCGTGATCGAGGCGCCGGCGATCCGTACCGAGACGATCGACGTGAAGTCGCCCGTCCTGTCCGGCTATGACCTCGTCTGCTTCACCAGCCCGACCGCGGTCTCGCTGCTGTTCGAACGCCTCCACGCGGACGGACGTGATGCCCGCGCGTTCGCCGGGGCGCGCGTGGCGGCGATCGGTCCCGGCACGGCGCGAACGCTGCACGAGCACGGCCTGATCGCCGATGTCGTCCCCGAGCGCTTCGTGGCCGAGGGGCTCGTCGAGGCGCTCGGCCACGAGTCGCCGCGACGCGCGCTCGTCGTCCGTCCTCGTGAGGCGCGCGAGGTGCTCGTCGACGCGCTCCGCGAGCGCGGCACGCACGTCGATGTGCTCGCGCTCTACGAGACGGTGGCCGAGCCGCTGTCGCCCGAGACGCTCGGCGCACTGCGCGATTGCGACTACGTGACGTTCACCTCGTCCTCGACCGTGCGCTTCTTCCTGGAGGCCGTCGGCGGCGCCGACGCGCTGGCCGCGCCGGTCCGCAGCGTGTCGATCGGCCCGGCGACGAGCGAGGCGCTGCGCGAGCACGGAGTGGCGCCGACCGTGGAGGCGCTCCGCCACGACATCGCTGGTCTCGTCGACGCGCTCGTGGACGACGCGCTCGCCCGCGAGCGGACCTGATGCCGCCGTTCATCTCCTTCCTGTCGGACTACGGGCTCGATGACGAGTTCGTCGGCGTCTGTCACGGCGTCATCGCCAGCGTGTGCCCGCAGGCGCGCGTCATCGACGTCACGCACGGCATCCCGCGCCACGACGTGGCCACCGGCGCGCTGGCCCTGCGCAACGCCGTCCCGTTCCTTCCGGCCGGCGTGCACCTGGCCGTCGTCGACCCGACGGTCGGCGCCCGCGGTGACGACGCGCGCCGCGCGATCGCGCTGGCCACCGCCACCGAGCACCGGATCCTCGTCGGCCCCGATAACGGCCTGCTGTCGCTCGCCGCCGAGCGCCTGGGCGGGGTGGTCGAGGCCGTCGACATCGGCCGCTCGAACCGCCGACTGGAGCCGGTGTCCGCGACGTTCCACGGGCGCGACATCTTCGCGCCGGTCGCGGCCGCGCTGGCCGCCGGGGCGGTGCTCGCCGAGGTCGGGGAGCCGATCGCGGCCGACGACCTCGCCCGCGTCGAGATCTCCCAGGCGCGGGCCGGCGACGACGGACTGCACGCGCACGTCCTCGCACTCGATCGCTTCGGCAACGTGATCCTCGATGCCGGGCACGAGCAGCTCGGGTCCGCCGGCCTGCGCCTCGGCACCGAGCTCGAGCTGATCACCGACGGACACCGCCACCGGGCCCGCTACGCGGTGACGTTCGCCGACGTCGCCCCCGGGGAGCTGCTGCTCTACGAGGACGCCCAGCACATGGCGGCCATCGCGGTGAACCACGGCTCGGCGGCCCATGCGCTCGGCGTCGACCGGGGCTCCGAGCTGCGCGTGCGGGCCGCCTGATGGACGCACTCGGCACGCCGCGGGTGCACTTCCGCCGCATCGACTCGACGAACGCGCACGCGCGCACGCTCGCGGCCCGCGGCGCACCCCACGGGACCCTCGTGACGGCGTCCGAGCAGACGGCGGGTCGGGGGCGTCAGGGCCGGACCTGGTCGGCGCCGCCGGAGCGCGCGCTGCTGATGTCGCTCGTGCTGCGCGAGCCGCCGGCGCTGCTGTCGCTGATCGCCGGCGTCGCCGTGTGCGACGCGCTGCGGGCGAGCGGCGCCAGCGAGGCGCTCGTGAAGTGGCCGAACGACGTCGTCCTGCCCACCCGCGACGGCGCCCTGGCCAAGTGCGCGGGGCTGCTCGTCGAGGGCCGGCCCCAGGAGGGCTGGGCGGTGCTCGGCATCGGCGTCAACGTCGCCCTGCGTGACGGCGACCTGCCGGCGGAGCTGGCGACGACGGCCGCCTCGCTGCGGCTCGAGCCCGCGGCGGTTGAGCGCGTGCTCGACGCGGTGCTGGGCGCCCTGCAGCGGCGCCTCGCCCAACCCGCCGCGCAGCTGGTCGACGACTGGAGGGCTCGCGATGCCCTGCTCGGACGCGAGGTGAGCTCGTCCGCCGGCGGTGGCGTCGCCGCGGGCGTCGACGACGACGGGCACCTGCTCATCCGCCGGGCCGACGGCAGCCTCCAACAGCTCGACGCCGGCGAGGTCCACGTCGGCCTCGGCAGCGTCGGGGCGGCGGCGGGGGACTGAGCTCGGGGCCCGGCGCCCGCGCAGGCCCACAAGAGAAATGACGTCATTTCTCTCGGTGGTACACGCACTGGTCCACCGTCGCGTCAGCGCCGCCACACTCGCGCGCCGGTTCCGTGACCCGCACGGCGCGTCCGTCACCGTCGCGTCACCGACCGACGCGGGGTGTGGTCGATTAGGGGCCGCCTGGTGGGCATTCGGGAGCACACCCCCAGCGCGCGCTCGCCGCGACCGACGTGCGGCACGCCCGCGTGACAGTCCGGCGACCCGCGCGGCGCATCCGTGACCGTCGCGGCAGGCCACCGATCTTCGCGCCGCACCGCAAAGCCGTTTAGAGTGCCGACATGAGTACCGCGCAGCGCCCGCTGGAGCTCATCCTCGCCCGCAATCTGATGACGAGCCTGTCGACGCCGGCGTTCCTCACCGACGAGTCGGGTGCGCTCATCTTCTACAACGATGCCGCGGGGCACCTGCTCGGTCGCCGCTTCGAAGAGGTGCGCGCCGACGGTACGCCGGTGTGGGAGCAGGTCGGACCGTTCGACCGCGACGGCCGGCTCGTGCCGATCGACGAGCTCCCGCTGACGATCGCCCTGCGCAATGGCTCGCCGGCGCACGCGAGCCTGCGCATCCGCACCTTCGCCGGCGCCGACCACGACATCGAGGTGAGCGCGCTGCCGATCGTGTCCGCCGAGGGCGCACGCGGGGCGATGGCCTTCTTCTGGCCGATCGGGGAGCCGAGCGCGTGAGGCTGAAGGTGTGGGGCTCGCGCGGCTCGGTGGCGGCGCCCGGTGCGGAGACGGCACGCTACGGCGGGAACACGTCGTGCGTGCAACTGACGCTCGGTGACGGCAGCCTGCTCGTGCTCGATGCCGGCACGGGGCTGCGGACGCTCGGCGTGGCGCTCGCCCACCGGCGATACCCACCCGTCATCCACATCCTGCTGACGCACCTGCACCTCGACCACATCCAGGGCCTCATGTTCTTCGAGCCGTGCTTCGCGCCGGAGAACCGCATCGTCGTCTGGGGCCCGCCCGATCCGGACGACCCGCTGCAGGATCGTCTCGGGCGCTACATCTCGGCCCCGCTCGCCCCGATGGAGATCGGCGATCTCCCGGCCGACATCTCCTTCCTGCCGTGCCCGCGCGAGTGGACGATCGGCAGCGCGGTCGTGCGCAGCGCGCCGGTGACCCATCGCGGCCAGACGCTCGGCTTCCGCATCGAGGACGGGGGTCAGTCGCTGTGCTACATCCCCGATCACGAGCCGGCGCTCGGGATGCCGATGGCCGACCTCGATCCCGAGTGGATCTCCGGATACGCGCTCGCGCGCGGCGCCTCGCTGCTCATCCACGACTGCCAGTACGCCGACGACGAGTACCCGGCGCACATCGGCTGGGGACACTCGGCGATGAGCGATGCGCTCACGTTCGCGGCGCGCGCGGAGGCGCAGCGCGTGCTGCTCTTCCACCACGACCCGCTGCACGACGACGACACGCTCGATGCGCTGCAGGCCCAGGCCCGTCATCGCTGGCGCGCGCTCGGCGGGCGCCCCGGTGGGGTCGCACTCGCCCACGAGGGCGAGGAGCTGCATCTGGCCGCCCGGTTCGGTCGCCCGGCGCGAGCGACGCCGGCCCTCGCGCACGCGCTCCCGTCGGCCGGCGCCTGACCGCCGAGCCGCCGCTAGGGCCGCTCGGCGTGCTCGAGCGCCGTGTCGACCGTCCGCTGCACCTTCCCCTCGGCGTCGACCGGACGGCGTCCGTCGTCGCCCGCGGGCGATGGGGTCGAGAGCGCCTCGGCCAGCACGTCGTCGGACGGCGCCTGCGAGGCGGGAGCCTTCCCTCCGCTCCGCGACGACCGGCGCCGGCGCCCACGGGATGACGAGCCGTTACGCCCGGCGCTCCCCTCGGCCCGAGCGCCCGCGCTCTCGCCGTTCGTGGCCGCCTGCGTGGCGGTGTCGGCCTCGGCGGCCGTGCGGTCGGCCAGCACGCTCTCGAGCTTGGCTCCCTTGCGCCGGCGGCGATTGGCGCGCGCGCGCCGCTTGGGGAAGTTGCGCAGCAGCTCGCGGGCGAGGGCCGGGGGCTTGCGCGCCATCCGGGTGCGCGCGCCGCGCAGCACCTCCTCGGCCTCGGGCGTGTGAGCGAGCGCCGCGGCGAGCAACGCCGCGGCGAGCCGGCGGTCCTGCTTGCGCGAGGCGTGAACGAGGCGGCGCGCGTTACGCGCATGCGCGCCTCCGGCCGAGTTGACGAGCAGGCCGAGGAGGCGCTTCGTCTCCGGCCAGCGCTGCACGGCGTACTCCTCGTGCACCTCGCGGGTGTACTCGGCGAGGCGCCAGATCCAGGCATTCGCCTGGTCGCGGCGCCCGATGCGGCGCTCGGCGAGCGCACGCAGCATGATCTTCGCCGCCTCGCGACGATCGTCGCGAGACCACGACCCGACGATGTCGATCGCGGTGTCGAACGCGTCGGCGTCGCGGGCCGCCGCGATGTCGGTGAGCGCGCGCAGCCGCAGCTGCGAGTTCTTGTTGCGCTGCACGGCGGTGATGAGGAAGCGGCTCTTGAGCTCGCCGGTGCGATCGAAGTGCAGCATCGCGCGGGCGCGGCGCCATCCGCTCGGTGCGACCCGGGCCCCGGCGAGCGCCGCCCACACGTGCTGCTCGCCGTAGTCGAGATGCTCGACGGCGATGCGCCACAGCTCGCGCTCGAAGACGGCGAACCGCCGCTCTTCGTCCGCGCACACCGGCAGCACGCGACGCTCGACGCGCACCCGGCGCCCGCGTCCGCGACGAACCGGTCCGACGACGATCGCCCCGCCGCGATAGACGTCGCGGTCGAGCAGCGAGTGCAGCGTGACGACGGGGTCGTCGTGCTTGGTCGCCGGATGCACGAAGTCGACGACCAACCCCGCCTCCTTGCCCGGATGACGGCGCGTCACGCGCCCGACGCGCTGCTGGTAGATGCGCTTGGAGGCCGTCGGCGCGAGATGCACGCATACCGTCGCGCGTGGCGAGTTCCAGCCCTCCGCGAGCAGCTGCGCGTTGATGAGCACATCGATCTCGCCGCGCTCGTAGCGCGCGAGGATCTCGGCGAGCTCGCGCTTGGGCGTCTCGCCCGACACGCCCTTCGCCTTCAGGCCCGTGGCGATGAACGCCGCCTCGAGGTTGTAGGCGTGGCGCACCCCGGCGGCGTACACGACGCCGGGCACGCCATTGAAGCGCGTCTTGTAGAGATCGGCGACCGCGTAGTTGAACGGGTGCTGGTCGAGCAGCTCGGCGAGCATCTCCTGATCGAACTCGGTGTCGACCTCGCCGCGGCGCAAGGGCACCTTCGCGATCGTACGCACGCCGGGCCCTGGCGGGATGCGCACGCAGCGCAACGGCGCGATCACGCCGCGCCGCGCGGCCTGCGCGAGGTCGAAACGCGACGTCTGCGTCGGGAAGAGGTCGGTGACGTGCCGGGCGATGAGCGCGCCGGTGGCGGTCATGCCGATGAAGATCGGACCGGTCCACTCGCGGATCGCCGCGCTCGTCTTCTCCCCGAGCGCCGTGTGCGCCTCGTCGCAGATGACGATCGTGTAGGCGCTGGAGATCTTGCCGGCGTTACGCACGAACCACTGGTAGGTCTCGACGGTGACCGGGCCGTTGGCGGCGTCCTCGCCCTTCAGCAGCGGACGGCTGATCCGCGACTTGTAGCCCCGATCGGTGAGCTCGCCGTTGAACTGGTCGACCAGGTTGCGCCGGTGGGTGAGGATGAGCACGCCGCCGGTGTGGGAGGCCTCGACGAAGCCGAGTGCCGCCACCGTCTTGCCGGCGCCGGTCGCGTGCTCGAACCAGAAGCGCTTCGCCGCGTTCGGGTCCTCGGGCTGCTCGGGGAGCTGGTCCTCCTCGCCCTCCTCGACCCAGTCGCGCGGCTCCTCGTCGGCCTCCTCCTCGGCGACGAGCTCCTCCTCTTCCTCCTCGACGTCCTCGAGCTCGAGGTCGAGCTCGTCCTCCTCGTCCTCGAGGTCCTCGTCGTCCTCTTCGGGCGCCGCCGGGGCGACCGCGTCGAGCTCGTCGTCGAGGTCCTCCTCGTCGTCGAGGTCCTCGTCGTCCTCGAGATCTCCCTCGAGCTCGTCCTCGTCCTCGTCCTCGACGGCCGGCTCCGCGGCGGCGTCGGCCGCCGGCGCCGAGAGCTCCTCCTCGTCGGCTCCGAGGATGTCAGCCGAGGCGAGCAGGTCGGGCGAGGCGGCCGCCGCCGCGCCGTTGCCGTTCGTGCGCAGCGCCTCGGCGAGCAGCGCGGTGAGCGTCCCCGAGAGCGCGTCGACCTGGTGCGGGGAGAGCACCGTGCCGTCGACGAGGTGCGGCTCCTCCTCGGACAGCACGCGCTCGAGACCGAGCAGCAGCGAGTAGTCGCGCCGCCATTCCGCGGAGGGCACTCGCAGGCCCTGCTCGATCTCCGCGAGCGCGGCCTCGAGGGCGCGCCGGCGCGGGGACCCGGGGGCGAGCGCGACCGCGGGGTCCTCGCCGTCGTGGACAAAGCGTTCGCGGACGAACTTCTCGGCGCGTGCAAGCGCCTTGGAATCTGGAAGGGGCGTAGCCACGGGGGCCACTGGACTGGGCTCGGCCATAAGAGGCTCTGGACTTCGAGACGGAATCCCCAAGCGACGACGTCGCGGGACTCGGACCACCGGACAAACGTGCCGGGATGCTCCAAGTGACCTCGCCCGAGGTCACCGGGCTGCAACGTGTGTCTCAGGATATAGCACGCGACACCGGGACAGCCCGGCAACCTGCCGGCCATCCTCCGCTTGGCGCGGTGATCGGCACGCGCGGCGCCCGCCGAGGACGTGTGCGAGGCTTTCCCCATGGCCCGCTCCCACGTGCTCGTCGGCGTCGCGCTGCTCGGCCTCGCGGCGGTGGTCGCGGTCGGCATCGGGCAGGCCACCCGGCACGACGCGGCCCCGGCCCTCGGACCGGCGCCGAGCGCCGCCCAGGTGCAGGCCGAGCTCGCCGGATCGCCGGCGCCGCTCGCCGCCCTGCACGCGGAGGCCGGACAGCTGCTCGCAGGTGGCGCCCGGGCGCTGCAGGCCCGCCTGGCGGCGCTCCGCGGCTATCCGGTGGTGGTCAACAAGTGGGCCTCGTGGTGTGAGCCGTGTCGTGCGGAGTTCGGGGTGTTCGAGCGCGTCTCCGCCGCGCTCGGGCGGCGGGTGGCGTTCCTCGGCATCGACTCCGCCGACGACGGCGACCCGCGCGGCTTTCTCGCCGCGCACCCCGTGAGCTACCCGAGCATCTCCGACCGCGACGGGAGCGTCGGAACCGACATCACCCTCTCGAGCAACTTCCCGGTCACCGTGTTCTACGAGCGGTCGGGACGCCTCAACTTCATCCACCAGGGCCCCTTCCTGAGCGTCGCGCAGCTGGAGACCGACGTGCAACGCTACGCGGCCGCCTCGTAGGTTCCGCCAGATGCCCGAGATCCGCGTCGACCCGCTCAGCGGGCACAAGACGATCGTCGCCGCCGACCGCGCGACGCGGCCCGGCGGCGGTGTGAGCGCCGCCCCGCCGGAGCCGATCGACGTGGCGACCGACCCGTTCGCCGAGGGACACGAGGACCAGACCCCGCCCGAACTCCACGCCGTGCGGCCGGACGGCGGGGCCCCGAACGGGCCCGGATGGACCGTCCGCGTCGTGCCCAACAAATACCCCGCGCTCAGCCCGGACGCGGCCGAGCCGCCCCGGGATGCGCGCGCCGAGCTCTTCAGCGCCACGGCCGCCGTCGGCGCGCACGAGGTGATCATCAATGCGCCGGCCTCGGTCTCGAGCCTCGCCGACCTCACCGTGTCCGAGGTCGAGGGTGCGGTCGAGGTGTGGCGCGAGCGCATGCGCGTGCACGGCGGCTCCGCCTGCACCCAGCTGATCGTCAACGAGCGCCGCGAGGCCGGCGCCTCACTGCCGCACACGCACGCGCAGCTGTACGCGCTCCCGTTCGTCCCGGGGGCGGTCGCGCGCGAGCGCGAGCGCTTCGGCGCCTACGCGACGCGCACGATGGGCCAGAACCTGCTCGGCGATCTCGTCCAGGAGGAGGTGCGCCGCCGCGAGCGCATCGTCGCGATCGACGGCGAGGCCGTGCTCATCGCGCCCTACGCGTCCCGCGTGCCCCTGCAGCTGATGCTCGCTCCGCGCACGCCGCGAGGGCGCTTCGAGGACGACGGACCGAGCGGCGCCGCGCTCCTGCACGACGCGCTGCGCCGGCTGGCCCAGGTGCTCGGCGCGAGCCCGCCGCTCAACCTGTGGGTGCGCACCGCGCCGCGCGGCGCCGAGCACTTCTGCTGGCGCATCGACATCGCTCCCCGCCTCACCCACCTCGCCGGCCTCGAGCTGTCCACCGAAGTGAACCTGAACATCGTCGCCCCCGAGGCCGCGGCGGCTCGCCTGCGCGACGCCTAGCGCCGCGCGCGCCCGCTCCCGCCGCCGATGCTGCTGATCGTCCTCGTCGTGCTCGCCGCGACCGCCGCGGGGCAGATCGCGTATGCCCGTACGAGCCGCGCCCGCGCCCTCGCTCGGGGAACGCTGACGCTGATGCTCTACGTGCTCGTTCCGTTCGTCTCGTACGTCAACATCGCCCACCTGCACATCACGACCGGCGCCGGCGCGGGGCTCGGATTGGCGTACATCGAACTGGCCACCGTGGGCGCAATCGCCGGGCTGCTCGGCAGGCGGGTGTTCCACATGGCCCGACCGGCGGTCGGCGCGTTCATCTGCGTCGTCATCCTCGCCAACACCGCCTATCTCGGCCTGCCGCTCGTCATCGCGGTGCTCGGCGCCTCGCAACTGCCGTACGGGATCGCCTTCGACCAGCTCGTCAGCACCCCGATCCTGTTCACCGCCGGCTTTGCCGTCGGAGCCGCGTACGGGACGAAGGCCGGCCAGGGACCGCGGGAGCGCCTGCGCGCGTTCGTCACCCGCAACCCGCCGCTGCTCGCCGTCGTCGCCGGGCTCGTCGTGCCGCCGGCGGCCGCGCCGGAGGCGCTCGTGCACGCCTCGCACTGGGTCGTGCTCGCGCTGCTGCCGCTCGGGTTCTTCGTGCTCGGCGTCAACCTCGCCTTCGAGCATCGGGACGGTCGCTGGCCGCTGCCACGGATCGACGCGGTGACGGCGGCGGCTGTGCTACTGCGGATGGTCGCCGCTCCGCTGCTGCTGCTCGTCCTGTCCCGAGCGACGCTCGCGATCCCCTCCGCCTACGTGCTGCAGGCGGCGATGCCGTCGGCGATCAACACTCTTCTCGTCGGTCACGCCTACGGCCTCGACCTGCGCGTCACCTCCGCCGCGATCGCCTGGTCGACGACCGTGGCGATCGTCGCCGTCCTCGTGGCGAGCTTCGTGTGAGGATGCGCGCATGCGAGCGCTCGTCCAGCGCGTCAGCAGCGCCTCGGTGTCCGTCGCCGGCCGACCGCTGGCCACGATCGGCCCGGGCCTGCTCGTCCTGCTCGGCGTCACCCACGACGATGACGAGGCGACGGCCGACCGCCTCGCGGCGAAGGTGCGCGCGCTGCGCGTCTTCGCGGACGCCGCCGGTCGCATGAACGACCCGCTCGGCGACCGCGAGATCCTCTGCGTCAGCCAGTTCACGCTCTACGGCGACACGCGCCGTGGCCACCGCCCGAGCTTCGTGGCCGCCGCGCCACCCGAGCGGGCCGAGCCGCTCTACGAGCGCTTCTGCGCCGCGTGCGACGCGCGGCGGGGAGCGTTCGGAGCGCACATGGCGGTCGCTCTCGTCAACGACGGCCCCGTGACGCTCCTGCTCGACGCGTGACACGAGCGCCCCTCCAGTAGGCTGCCGGCGTGCCGCCGCCCGAGCGATTCGTGCCGAGGTTCGCCGCTGAGCCGCCCCAGGAGACCCTTCCCTACGGGCGCTGGGCGGACGAGCTGCGCGACGCGTTCCTGCAGGCCTGCCTGTCGCTCGACACCGAGGGCGAGGAGCTCGGCGAGCCGGGCGAGATCACGTGGTATCCGGACCGCACGTGGCACGGCCGCACCTACGTCGGAGCGACGGCGCCCACGGGCAACGGGTACGAGCTCTACGGATACGTGCGCTTCGTGCCGGCGAGCGACACGCAAGCGCCGCAGGACCTCACGGCCAGCGTCGACTTCACCGCTGAGACGGCCGCGGAGAACCCCGACTGGACGCTCGACCTCTGCGACGAGGTGATCGGCAGCTGGCGGGGCGAGAACGGCGCGATCGCCGCGATGACGCTCGTCTGGGGCCGGCCGCTCGTCGCCGTCCGGCGCGCTCGCCGTCGCCGAGCTCGGCGGCATCGTCGTCGACCAGTGCCCGCTCGTGGAGGAACGCTTCGCGCTCATCGCCCCCGACGACTACCGCCACGACCTGCTCGAGGTCGCGCTGCTCGACGCCCGCGGCTCCCAGCTCGCCCGCGAGTCGCTCTACGGCGAGGACGACGACGAGGGCTGAGCGGCGCTCAAGCCCGCGCCGCCCGATCCGATCATCGGGATATGAGCGGCCCCTCGGTGCTTCACGAGCGCGCGCTCGACCGCCTCGATGACGGCGACGCGAGCGAGGCGATCGAGTTGCTGCGCGAAGCGATCGCCGACACGCTCGACCCGGAGATCGTCAACGATCTCGCGGTCGTGCTCGCCGGCAACGGCGAGCCGGCCGAGGCGCTGGAGCTGCTGCGGGGGCTGATCGTCATGTGCCCGGGCTGCGCGCCGGCGCAGGAGAACCTGCGCTCGCTCTCCGAGCGCGAGCCGCAGCTCCCCGAGTCGCGCGCGGCCTTCCTGCAGCTGGTCGCGGACGCCTCGGCGCGCGTCCTGCCGGACAACCTCGATCCGCTGTTCCATCCGTTCGGGCATGAGCTACCCGATCCCGACGCGGTCGGTGGCCGCCTGCACGAACAGCTCGCGATCCTCGAGCGCGCGACCGTGCTCTGGCGCCAGCTCGGCGACGACGAGAGTCGCGGACTGTGGCTGCGCTTCCTGGCCTACCGAGCGCTGGGGCCGGCGCACGTGCGCCTGCAGCTCGAGCCGCTGGAGTACCGGCGGTCGGTCATGCAGCTGACCGCACAGATGCTTCGCGAGCCGGCGGCGATCCCGGCGCCCGGCATGCCCTTCGAGTGGGGGCTGCACCGCTACGACCTGCACCCTTCCGGGATCCCCATCGAGGTCATCGGCCCGCCCCTGCCGCTCGCTTCGACCTACCTCTTCTCGCAGTACGCCTACCGGGACGAGTCGGTCGCGGCGCGTCCGCGGCGCGGCGACGTCGCCGTCGACGCCGGCGGGTGCTGGGGCGACACCGCGCTCTGGCTCGCCCACGTCGTCGGCGCCGAGGGGACCGTCCACACCTTCGAGCCCGCGCCGCGAAACCGCGCGCTGCTCGAGGCGAACCTGCGTCTGAACCCCGCCCTCGCACAGCGGGTGCACGTTCACGACGCGCCGCTCGGCCCACGCGCCGGTGACACGGTGTGGATCGACGACGTGATCGCCGCCGGCGCCACGGTGCGCGAGCAGGCCGGGGATCCCGGGCGCTCACTGGAGCTGCAGACCGACACGATCGATGCGCTCGTGGCGAGCGGAGCGATCGAGCGGCTCGACTTCCTGAAGGTCGACGTGGAGGGCGCCGACCTCGGCGTCCTCGAGGGGGCCGCCGACACGATCGCCGCCCAGCGCCCGCGCCTGGCCATCGCCGCCTACCACCGCGGCGACGACCTCGTCCGCATCCCGGACTTCATCGCCTCGCTCGACGTCGAGTACCGCTGGTACCTGCAGTGCTCGACGATGACCGACATCGACACCGTCGCCTTCGGCGTGCCGGCATAGCCCGGCCTGCGACA
>CAVQBJ010000005.1:0-293484 GCA_963710725.1 uncultured Solirubrobacterales bacterium
TGCCATGCAGAAGGTCGAGGGTTCGAGTCCCTTCATCCGCTTCACAGGAAAGGCCCGCAAACGCGGGCCTTTGCTTTTGGTCGAGACGCCACTCAGCGGCCGTTGGCGGGCCGCGTATACCAACCGCGTCTACCAACCCTTGGGGTCAGAAGAGCGCGGACGGCGGTGCGCGGTCTGAAATTCCTACCCGAGAACCTTGGCCTTGGCGCGTTCGAACTCCTCGTCGGTCAGCACCCCGCGATCCCTGAGGTCGGCGAGCCTGTGGAGGTCGTCTGCAGCGCCGCCTGAGTTTTGCCCTTGCGTGAACTGGCGGAACGCTTCGACCTGCGCGCGCTCTTGCGCTTGGTGTTCGTGCAGCGTGTGCCCGCGCACGATCAGGTAGACGAGCACGCCGATCAGCGGAAAGACGAAAATGAAGAGCAACCACAGGGCCTTGGCCCAATTGGAGAGGTCGCTGCTGCGGAAGACGTCGAAGATCACGGTGATCGCGATCCAAATCCAAAGGAACAGGAAGGCGAACTCGAGGACCGTGAGCAGCACGTCTCCGAAGCTGTAGGTAGAAGCGGCGAGTGGCATTCATGTCCTTTCGTTTAGGATGCCGAGCCCGCTCGGCGACGTCAGGATCGAGCCGGTCGGTTCGGCATTATCTGGCGCCGAACCGTTGCTGCGCCCGGACTACTGCGACAGGTTGTCTACGCGTTGCGGCCTGCCGGAACACGGCCGACGTTGGCGGCCGGGGCCGGTCGCTACGCCGGCCAGGTCTCCCTTCCCGGGTCGGGCAGTGCTCCGCGGAGCTCTCTGCGTGAGCTGATGCCGAGCTTGGTGAACACCTTGCGCAGGTGCCACTCGACCGTGCGCGGGCTGAGGAACAGCTCTCCGGCGATCTCCGGGTTCGTGCGCCCGTCGACGGCTCGCCGGGCGATCTGGGTCTCCTGTGGGGTAAGGTCGTCGCTCGTCTCGACCGAGCGCTTGCGCACCGTCTCGCCGGTCGCGAGCAGCTCGCGCCTGGCGCGCGCGGCGAACTTCTCGATGCCCATCGCAGTCAGCATCTCGTGGGCGACACGGAGCTGCTCGCGTGCGTCGACGCGGCGGTTCTCGCGCCGCAGCCATTCGCCGTAGAGCAGACGCGCGCGGGCCAGCTCCACACGGATGCGGGTGCGGCTGAGTCGGTCTATCGCCTCGCGATAGAGGCTCTCGGCAAGCTCGCCTCTGCCAAGCAGCGCTCTCGAGCGCGCCTCGATCCCCAACGCCCAGTCGCCGCCGGTGGCGCTGGTGATCTGGGAGAGGCGCCCGAGGACGTCGGTCGCGCGCTCGAGCGAGGCGGTCCGAGCGGCTGCTTCGATCAGCTCGACCATCGACCACGTCGAGAACCCCAACTCCTCCGGATATTCGCTGCCTAGTTCGGCAGCGGCAAGCGCCTCGGGAAAGCGGCAAAGCCCGTTGTTGAGCACCGCGGTCGCCCAGTGAGCAGCGGTCAGCCACTGTCCTTCCCCGCGCTCCACCAGCTCGCTCGTGGCAGCCGCGACCAGCTGAGAGGCTTCGGCTTCGCTGCCCCTCCAGGCAGCGAGCATCAGAGATCCGTAGGGCCCCACGGTGAGCCCGGTCGCCTTGGCGACTGCCTGGGCCTCCTCGGCCATCGAGGCGGCCGTTGCGAACTCGCCGACCATCAAGTGAATCGACACGCCGGAGAGCAAGGCGACCGGGAGCACTGCCAGTGCACCACCGTCGCGGGCCATCTCGATCAGTCGCTCCGAGAGCGCGTACCAACTCTCGTCGTCCCACACGTCACGAGACAGACGGCACGCAAGCGGCAGCCAGCCGAGTTCCTCGTCGATGGAGGCTTCCGTGTTGCGGAATGCATTCAGCGCGCGCTTCAGGATCGGCGCGGCTGCGGCGTACCCCTCGGTGGTGACCATCGCCAGGCCATCCAGGGCCAGTTCGGGGGCGCGTGTCGGCTGCAGTGCTCGAGGTGCCGCACGTGCGGCCTCGGCGACCTCCCGCAGTCCGGTGTGGTTCGCCAGACCGCCAGCGGCCAGCGCCGCGTCGAATGCGTCGCGGTAGGTTTCGCGCGCTAAACCGATATGAAGCGACTCGAGACGTTTGGCGGCGCGGAGCAGCCGCGGCGGAGCATCGCTGGCGCCACCTGAGGCGAGCGCCACCTGTGCTCGGAGCATGTCCACCTGAGCGCGCCCGAGCTCGTCAAGCGGCCCCGCCTGCGCCAGGTCCAGCAGCCGGAGCGCCGCGTCGAGCGCCCCAGCCTGGTACTCGGCCTGCGCGGCGGCCAACGCACGCTGAGCGCGGCGGGCCGGCTCGGGCGTCAGCTCAGCGGCGCGTTTGTGGAATGCGGCGGCCGCGGCGAGGCCGCCGCGTGCTCGCACTCGGCCGGCCGCGCCCGCGAGTTCGTCAGCGATGCTCTCGTCGGGTCCAGGAGTCGCGTGTGCACGGTGCCAGGCGTGCCGATCAGGGTCAACGCCGGGGTCGGTGACCTCGGCCAGGGCACCGTGGACCATCCGTCGCTCCACAGGAGAGGCCGCTCGGTAGACGGCAGACCGCGTGATCGGATGGCGAAACCACACGTGCCCACCAAACTCGACAAGCCCGGCCGCGGTCGCGGCCTCCGCGGCTCCAAACGCGACACCGAGGCGATCAGCGGCACGCCAGACGAGCACGGGGTCTCCCACGGGCTCCGCCGCAGCGACCAGCAGCAGCAACCGCGTCGCCGGCGGCAGCGGCGTCAATCGCCGCCGCCAGGTCTCCTCGCTGTGCCCAACGACGACCGAGGCGTCCGGCAACCCGAACCCGCCTGCCAGCCGTTCGGGCGTCAGCCCACGCAGCTCCAGTAGGGCCAGCGGATTGCCCAGCGTCTCTGCCACGATCCGATCGCGGACCTGCTCGTCGACCGGCCCGCTGATCACCGAATCGAGGAGCGCCCGCGCATCGCCGTCGCGCAGCCCCGGGACCGCGAGCTCCGCCAATCCCGCCAACTCCTGTGGGTCGCTCGGCTCGCGCACCGCGAACACCATCGCAACGGACACGGCCATGAAGTGGCGCGCGACGAACGCAAGCGTCTGAGCGGAGACTCGATCAAGCCACTGTGCGTCGTCGACCAAACAGAGAAGCGGCACTTCCGCTGCGGCGTGGGATAGCAGGCTCAGCACAGCGAGGCCGACCAGGAACGGACCCGGCTGCGCGCCCGAGCTCAGACCAAACGCCGTCCGAAGTGCGTCGCGCTGCGGCGGGGGCAACCGTTCGAGACCGTCCAGCAGTGGCCCACACAACTGAAGCAGACCCGCAAACGGGAGATCGGTCTCGGACTCCACGCCGGCGGCACGGACAACGCGCCCGCCCTCGGCACGCTTGGCGGCATAACCCAACAGGGCTGTCTTTCCGATCCCGGCCTCGCCGCGCAGCACCAAGACGGGACTGCGCCCCCCGCGCATATCCGCCAGCAACCGATCCAGTCGTGCACATTCCGCGCTCCGCCCGGCCAGCGGGGTCCTCGCGTGCCGAACCGTGGCCACCGCGAGCCCGCCGGGGACCAACGTCGTCTTGCCCGCCGGCGTCTCACCGTGCGCATCTGTCGGCCTCTCGGGCTCAGATTCGCGGTCGCTTCGCCCGAGGAGACCGTCGAACTCGGCGGGGCGGGCTGCTCGGCGTGACGCAGCTCGTGTGATCGTCGCTTCGCTCCCACCCGCCTCGCGCCCATTTCGCTCTGCCGCCATGCGGCGAGTCTGCTCCAGTCGGCGGCCCGCGGCCATCCCGCAGCCTGCACTCCCTACTGGGGCTAACCCCAGAGCGGGGACGGTCAACCCCCGGCGGCACCGTGTGTGTAGCGTAGGCGCATGCAAGATGCTGGAGGCGTGCGTGTGGTCGTCGGCGAGGATCAACCGCTCACTCGCAAGGGCATCGTGAGCGTGCTGGAGGAAGCCGGCTTCGAAATCGTCGCAGTCGCCGACGACGCCCCCGACCTGACCCGCAAGGCTCGAGCCCACCAGCCCGACGTCGTCATCGCCGACATCCAGATGCCGCCTAACAACAAGGACGACGGCTTCCGCGCCGCGCAACAGATACGGGCCGAACAACCCGACGTCGGCGTGCTCATCCTCTCGCAGCACCTCGAGGCGGCCTACGCACTGGCGCTTGTCGGCGACCACGCCGAAGGAGCCGGATACCTGCTCAAGGAGCGGATCAGCGATCTGTCACTGTTCGCCGACGCCGTGCGGCGCGTCGCGCGCGGCGGTTCGGCGTTCGATCCCGAGGTGGTTCAACGGATGGTCGGGCGCCCGCGCGCCGGCGACCCGTTGACCGAGCTGACGCGGCGCGAGCACGATGTGCTCGCGCTGATCGCGGAGGGTCGATCAAACGCCGCGATCGCCGAACGGTTGGTGGTGACGGTCGGCGCGGTCGAGCGTCACGTGACCAGCATCTTCGAGAAGCTCGGGCTACACGTGACGCCAGAGGACCACCGGCGGGTGCTCGCCGTGCTCGAGTACCTGAAGCACTAGGCAGTCGACGCGTTCGTTTCATCGGGATAACCCCATTGCGAGCGCTCGATCGAGCGCCGATCCTTGTACGCACCGATGAACTGGCCGCAGTCCCCGAGCGATACGCAGACCTCGATCGTGATCGTCGACGACGATCCCGGGTTCGCGCGCGCAGCGGCAGAGATGCTCGCCGATCGCGGGTATCGTGTCCTCGGACGGGCGAGCACCGCCACGGAGGCATTGGCAACGTGCGATCGGCTCAATCCAGACGCCGTCCTGCTTGACGTCAGGCTGCCCGATGGCGACGGCGTGGCGCTTGCTGAGCGACTGCGCACGCGGGCAGACCGGCCGAGGATCCTGCTGACGTCGACCGATCGCACGGCCGTGCCGCCGGAATCCGTGCGTCAGAGCGGCGCGAGCGGGTTCATCGCCAAGACCGAGCTCGCACACTGCGACCTTGACCGGTTCCTAAAGTCATGAGATAGCGCGCCCGTCACGCGGACAGCGGTATCCGGGCGGTGAGCGTTGTGCCCTCGCCGGAGTGAGGGCTGGTCAACTCGAGGCTGCCGCCGAGCGCAGCGATCCGATCGTTCAGACCGACCAGGCCGGTACCGCCTTGCCCCGGCTTGGCGCCACCGATGCCGTCGTCGCGGACCTCGACACTCAGCTGGCCGTCGTTGGCGGCCACGCTCACCCAAGCGGTACTGGCGGCCGCATGCTTGACGACGTTCGTCAGCGCCTCCGAGCAGAAGAAGTAGACGCTCGACGCGAGGGTTGGCAGAAGCTCGATACCGGCGACATCGAGTGACACCGGGATCGGCATGCGGGCCACGAGTGCGTCGAGGGCGACCGCCAGCCCCCGGTCGCTCAGAATCGTCGGATGAATTCCAGCCGCCAACTCCCGCAAGGTCTCGACGCCAGCGGCCGCCTCCTGGGCCGCAATGTCGAGCAGCTCCCGGGCGCGGCCGGGATCTGACGACCATTTCTGCTGGGCCAGTTGAACGTTGATCAGTGTGTTCACGAACTGCTGCTGAGCTCCGTCATGGATGTCCCGGGTCACGCGCTCCCGGGCCGCATCGGCAGCCTCGATCACGCGCCGCTGCGCTGCTCTGAGCTCACGCTCCGCCCGCACACGGTCCGTGATGTCGCGCACAAACCCCGTAAACCCATGCCTGCTGGGCAGGTCGACTCGTGTGACGGTCAGCTCCGCAGGGAACTGGCTCCCGTCGGCACGCATGGCCGTTAGCTCGATTCTCCGATCGAGGATCTTCGCGTCACCCGTAGCCAGGTAGCGAGCCAGGCCGCGGCGATGCGCCTCACGCGCCGACGGCGGCAAGATCAGCTCGGCAAGCTCGCGGCCCACGGTTTCGCCCGGACCGTAGCCAAACGTGCGTTCTGCGGACGCGTTGAAATACGTCACCCGGCCCCGATCGTCGATGCTGATCACGCAGTCGAGCGCGGAGTCCAGGACCCCGAGCTCACGCGCATCGGCCGCCCCCGACTTCGGCAGCACCGCTCGATTCCCCGATGTCCCGCTCCGGGCCGCAATGTGCGCATCTTACTCAAGGAAATCCATCGCTCACTCGATCAATTGCTGGCCGCCGTCGATGGTGTAGGTAGCCCCGGTGAGCGCGGTGTTGGTCATGATGTGGACGGCGAGCGCGGCGACGTCGGCCGGCCCGACGACACGACCGATCGGGAGGGCGGCGCGGAGCTGATCGCGGCGCCTTTCGATGTCGCCGCCGAGCAGCGATGCGGACAGCGGCGTGTCGATGAAGCCGGCGGCGATCAGGTTGGCGCGCACGGGCGCGGTCTCCAGCGCCAGGTTGGCAATCAGCGCCGGAAGTGCAGCCGCGACCGTCGACTCGCTCCCGGTGCCAACGCTCGGGCGGCCGGCTTCGGCGCTGATGAACAGCAGCGTCCCTCCCGGCCTCACCCTGTTTGCGGCGTTGCGGGCGACTTCGATGTCGCGCAGGAGGCGGTCGCCGAGGGCGTCGCGCAAGTCGTCGAACTTCGTCTCGAGGAGGCGTCCGTAGTGCGGACCGCCGGCCGTGACCATTACGTGGTCGATCGGTTCCGGCAGGCCGGCGAAGAACCGTTCAAGCGCTGTCGGATCATTCGCGTCGAACGCGGCGGTGCTGAGTGCGTCGAGATCGAGCGCTGCACGTCGCAAGGCGTCGGGCTTGCGGCCGGTGAGGATCACATTGGCGCCCTCGGCACGTGCGCGGCGCCCAGTTTCCAGCCCGACGCCTGAGCTGCCGCCGATTACGACGACGGTCTGTCCGAGAAGCTCAGGCTCGCGTTGGGTTGGGGCGGCTGCGGTCGCGGTGCTCATGGTTCCTCCGCTGTGGATGGATATGCGAGCGGGATGTTGCCCCAGGGCGCACCCGTTCGCGCCCGGGCCACACCCTGGGTCACGTCCCTAGTCTGCGCTCCACTCGTGTCGATTCGGGAAGGAATAACGAGGCCACTGGGCGCCGGCGCCCAACGGGCGAGGGCCTCGGCGAGCTCGGCTGGCCGGGGCGTTGACCAGGGTGTTCCACGGGCGCGAGCGGCCGCACGAACGAGGATCGTGGCCGGGCAGCCAAAGAGCCGCAGACCATGGCAGCGACGCGACGAAACCCTAGGAGGAGCGATGGCCGCTACTGATCTCGCAACACAGACGGGCACCGACACCGCCACCATCCGTTCATTTCAGGTCGGTTTTCCCGAGGCGGAGCTCTCCGAGCTGCGCCGGCGCGCCAGCGCGACCAGGTGGCCTGAGCGCGAAACAGTCAGAGACGATTCGCAGGGCGTGCGGCTCGCGATGATGCAGGAGCTCGTGCGGTACTGGGGTACGGACTACGACTGGCGTGCGTGCGAGGCGAAGCTGAACGCTCTGCCGAATTTCGTGACCGAGATCGATGGGCTGGACATCCACTTCATCCACGTCCGCTCTGCGCATGAGGATGCGCTGCCGCTGATCGTGACGCATGGGTGGCCTGGCTCGGTCATCGAGCAGCTGAAGATCATCGAGCCGCTCACCAACCCCGAGGCGCATGGTGGCAGCGCATCGGACGCGTTTCATCTGGTGATTCCCTCGCTGCCGGGCCACGGGTTCTCGGCCAAGCCGACCAGCACCGGGTGGGACCCGGTGCGCATCGCGCGTGCCTGGGTCGCGCTGATGAAGCGCCTCGGCTACACCGGGTTCGTGGCGCAGGGCGGCGACTGGGGCGCGGCGGTCACCCAGACGATGGGAGCGCAGGCCCCGCCGGAGTTGCTCGGCATCCATTCCAACATGCCGGGTACCGCTCCGCCCGAACTCGTCAAGGGCTTCGAGCAAGGCGACCCGCCGCCATCCGATCTCGCAGGCGACGAGCTGCGCGCGTACGAGCAGCTGAGCAACTTCTACGCCAAGCACGTGGCCTACGCGCTGATCATGACCACGCGGCCGCAGACGCTGTACGGGCTGGCGGACTCACCCGTCGACCTGGCGGCCTTCGCGCTCGACCACGGCGACGGCACGGGCCAGCCCGGGCTGGTGGAGAAGGTCCTTGACGGGACCTATCAGAGCGCTCTGACGCGCGACGATCTCCTGGACAACATCACGCTGTACTGGTTGACGAACACCGGGGTTTCGTCGGCTCGTCTGTATTGGGAGAACAAGGCGGACTTCTTCGACG
Organism: uncultured Solirubrobacterales bacterium; assembly: GCA_963710725.1. Classification (GTDB taxonomy): domain Bacteria; phylum Actinomycetota; class Thermoleophilia; order Solirubrobacterales; family Solirubrobacteraceae; genus CAVQBJ01. Next base: position 8,147 of record CAVQBJ010000005.1, read on the forward strand.
CCAAGAACATCACGATCCCGTTCGCCATCAGCGTCTTCCCCGACGAGCTCTACCAAGCGCCGCGCAGCTGGGCCGAGCGCGCGTATCCCCACAACCTCCTCTACTTCAACGAGCTCGACCGAGGCGGCCACTTCGCGGCCTGGGAACAGCCGCAACTCTTCTCAGAAGAGATGCGAGCCGCGTTCCGACCGCTCCGAGAGACGGAGGCGGCGAAATGACGAGCGCCACAGACACCTCCACGAGCAAGGCCGAAACCGGCGCGCCGCTGGGCCCGCTGCAGCAGATCGATGCCGGCCTGCTGAACGTCGGGTACGTCGAGGTCGGGCCTGCCGATGGCCCCGCTGTGATTCTTCTGCATGGCTGGCCCTACGACATCCACAGCTACGTCGATGTGGCCCCATTGCTGGCCGCGCGGGGCTATCGGGTGATCGTTCCCTACCTACGCGGTCACGGAACGACGCGCTTTCGTGCCAATGACGCGATCCGCAACGGTCAGCAATCGGTCATCGCAGTGGACGCCGTCTCGTTGATGGACGCCCTTGACGTCGACAACGCGGTCGTTGCCGGCTTTGACTGGGGAGCGCGTACCGCCGACATCGTCGCGGCGCTCTGGCCCGAGCGCTGCCGGGGGCTCGTTTCGGTCAGCGGCTATCTGATCGGCAACCAGGCAGCCGGCAAGCAACCGTTGCCGCCGGAGGCCGAGCTGCAGTGGTGGTACCAGTACTACTTTGCCACCGAGCGTGGCCGAGCCGGTTATGAGAAGTACCGGCGCGACTTCGCAAAGCTTATCTGGCGCCTCGCTTCACCGAAGTGGAACTTCGACGACGCCACCTTCGATTGCAGCGCAGCGGCCTTCGACAACCCCGACCACGTGGACATCGTCATCCACAACTATCGCTGGCGGCTGGGGCTGGCTGACGGCGAGGCCGTCTATGCCGAGCTGGAGAACCGCCTCGCCGTCGGACCGGTCATCACTGCGCCCACCATCACGCTCGAGGGCGACGCGAACGGAGCGCCGCATCCGGAGCCGAGCTCCTATGCCACGAAATTCGGGGGCAAGTATTCGCACCGCACGATCGAGGGCGGCATTGGACACAACCTGCCCCAGGAAGCTCCAGAAGCGTTCGCCCAGGCCGTAATCGACGTCGACACCCATTAACCAAGGAGACTCTCATGTCAACGACAACTACCGACAGTGCTCCGCTCACCGTCGTTCTCGTGCACGGCGCGTTCACCGACGCGTCGAGCTGGAACGGTGTCATCGGCCGTCTTCAGAGCACCGGGGTGCAGGTGACGGCGCCCGCGAACCCGCTGCGCGGCATTTCGGCCGACTCGGCGTACCTCGAGTCGTTCCTGGAGCAGATCCCCGGACCCGTCCTCGCGGTCGGCCACTCGTACGCCGGTTGTCTGATCTCGAACGCCGCCACCACCGCCAAGAACGTCGTCGGCCTCGTCTTCGTCGCCGCTTTCGCGACCGACGAAGGCGAGCTCCTGGGCGACGTTGCGGCCACATCCAAGGACGCGATCCTGTCAACGGCCCTGGTTACGCTCCGCTATCCCGCTGGGGACGGCGCGGACACTGCCGGGGAGGTCGCCGTCGAACCGGCGAAGTTCCGCGACGTGGTCGCTGCCGACCTCCCGGCCGGGCAGACCGCCGTGATGGCCGCGACACAACGTCCACTCTCGGAGCTGGCATTCTCAGAGCCGTGCGGTCCGCCCGCCTGGAGGACCTTGCCTTCCTGGGCCGTTGTCGCGACCGAGGACAAGGCGGCCGGCACGGACCTCGTTCGCTCCCAGGCCGAGCGCGCCGGAGCGACGATCACCGAGGTCAAGGGCCCACACGTGATCATGATCTCGCAGCCCGAGGCTGTCGCGAACGTGATCCTGACCGCCGCCGCCGCGGTCGGCCAGCTCGCAGCCACAGTCAGCTGATAAAGGAGAACGGTCATGAGCATCATCGACGAGGCGCTGAGCGCCAATGCAACCATCGCCAACGACTACGATCCTGACCGTGGGAAGCCGCCGGCGCCCAAGATCGCAATCGTCACTTGTGCGGATCCGGGATGCTCAGGTTCACTGACAGTGAGTTCGAGGCACGGCTCCGCAAGGAGACCGGGCGCTCGCCGATCGCGCCGGCCAGGTTCTACAGCTTCACCGACGCCGAGGAGAACACCCGAGAGCAGATTCAGAAGGTCAGGTCACATCCATGGATCTCGCAGGAGGTTCCCGTCAGGGGGTTCGTCTTTGACGTCGACACCGGGCGGCTCAGTGAAGTGTTCGCGGACGTGGAGTCCGTGACTGGTTAGCAGGGGCCGACTTGCCCAGCCAGGCGATGCAGGAATTGATCGACACCTTCAGGGACCGCCAGAAGGCCAGCGCCAGCCAGGCGTCGCCGACGCTGAAAGAGCGCCGCGCGACGTTCGCACCCGCGGGATGCCTTCACCCGATACCTGACGACGTGCTGGTCAGCGAGGTGATCGCTGGCGGGGTACCAGCCCACTGGCTTGCCGCCCCCGGAGCGGACGCCGGCCGGGCGCTCCTCTTCCTACACGGCGGAGGTTACGAACTCGGATCGCTTCGCAGCGACGGCGAGCTGGCCGCCCGGCTGGGACGCGCCAGCGGGATGCGAGTGCTGTTCCCTGAATATCGCCTGGCCCCTGAGCATCCCTTCCCCGCCGCCATCGACGACGTCCAGGCCGCCTGGCGCTGGCTGCGCACCGACCAAGACCTCAGCGCAGCATCAATCGCGGTGGCCGGAGACTCCGCCGGCGGCGGGCTCGCCGTCGCCCTGCTCGTGGCCACGCGTGACGCCGGGGAGCCGTTGCCGGCGGCCGCCGCACTGATGTCCCCAACGGTGGATCTGACCAGCTCGGGGGCCTCGATGACCGAGCGCGCCGATCAGGATCCCATCTCCACCCCGGCCATGCTCGCTCAGTTCGCCTCCGACTACCTGGCCGGGGCTGACCCCAAGACGCCTCTGGCGTCGCCGCTGTTCGCCTCGCTGTCCGGGCTCCCGCCGCTGCTCGTCCAGGTCGGCACGGCCGACCTGCTGCTCAGCGATTCCGAACGCCTAGCCAGAGCAGCAACCGACGCCGGGGTCGACGTCAGCCTGCAGATCGGCCAGGGCCTGACCCACGTCTACCAGATCCTGCTCGGCACCCCCGAGGCAGCAAAGGCCACCGAACAGATCGGCAAGTTCCTCCGAGCCAAGGTTCGCTCACCAGACAGGCCATAGACGGCGGGCCTCCCGGCGCACCGCTCGCCCCTTTAGCGTCAGACGGCGGCGTGTTTGAGCGCGCTCGAGCATGAGCGGGCGATCACGAATCCCGTTGCCCGAAAACGCTGCGCCTGTCCGGATTGCCGTACTACCTCCTCGGCATTACGTGGCTCGTCGCCTTCGACCACGGCTCGGCTACGAGCACCTCACGCGTTGCCGACAGCAGTTTTGCGAGTTTCGGTGCCTTGGCGCATGCTCGGCTGGAATTCTCTCGCGGACTGATTACGTGCGCGCGAGCCCAAGTGCTCGCTGTAGGCCGGCGTCGACCTGCGCCATCAACCAGTCCGGGAGCCCGCCAATGCGTTCTTCCAAGACGTCGCGGTCAACCGTTGCGACCTGGGTCACGTTGACCACGGAGTCAATCTGCAGTCCACTGACATCCGACGACACGACAACGTTCCCGGGCAACCCCGCAAGCTGGGCGCTGGAGGTCACGACCACGACCGTCACCGTGCGAAGCTGAGAGCGGTTGTAGTGATCGGAGCTGACGACCAGGACCGGACGCCGCAACGCAGGCGCAGAGCCTCGCGGCAGGCCAAGGTCAGCCCACCACAGCTCGCCGCGTGCGATCACTACGACTCGCGGTCCGCCACGAGCGCCGCGGCAGCCGCGTTCGTGAATGCCGCTTCGTCGTCCAGCCCCGCAACGGCCCGATTGATCGCATCGGTCGTCCCGTCGTCATCGAGCGCGTCAAGCCAACGCTCAGCCGCCCGCGCAAAGAATTCGCTGCGTGATACGCCGAGCTTTGCGGCGGCGCGTTCCGCGCGCTCAAATGTCTCGTCTGGTAGCGATATCGCGGTCTTCACGGGTCGTAGTATAACCGAGTCATACCAGGTTGGCCACCCCGCCCTTGGCCCGCAAAAGCGGGCCTTTCTGCCTTTCTCGCCTTTCTCTTTGGCCCGGATGCCAGTTAGCGTTGGTTGACGGGCCGCGTATACCAACCCCGTCTACCAACTCCGGGGGTCAGAAAGGCGCGGGGCGGCGGCCTTGCGCTGGCCACGATCAGCCTCGCTGTCGGCGACGAGTCTCGGTGTTGGCGAATACGAGGTGGGCGGACGTCGCAGTCTCGAGCCCCGCTTTGCTGTCAGCAAGCGAAAGCGCGACTCCCGCCGACGGCCGATATGCGCGAGTTTCGCGCGGAGCAGGTCGCCAAGGGGACTCGGTGTTAGTTCCGGGCGGGTTCGTATGTGGCAATCACGACGCCCTTGCTGGTTGTGGCGCTGTCGGTGAGCCGGAGGGGTGCGTGCACGCCTTCGGGGAACATTCGCCTACCCGTGCCAAGCACGAGCGGGGCGATCGAGAGCAGGTACGTGTCGATCAGATCGGCGGCCATCAGGGAGCCGATCAGCACGCCGCTGCCCATGATCACGAGGTTCGCGGTCGAGGTCTGTTTGAGGTCCGCCACGGCGGCGGAGACGTCGCCGTGCACGAGCGTCGAGTTGGGCCACTCGAGCGTGGTCTCGGGGTTGCTCGACGCGACGTACTTGCGAATGTTGTTGAGCGGGTCCTTGAACGGGCCGCCCTGGCGGTTCCAGTAGGCCAGGAGCTGCTCGTAGGTCCAGCGCCCGAACAGCCACGCGTGCTCCTCGCCCATCAGCTCGCCCATCTTGGTGACGGTCGCCTCATCGAAGTACTGGACCCCCCAGCCGCCGTGGGCAAAGCCATCCCGGGTGTCCTCGTCGGGGCGGCCCGGTGCCTGCATTACCCCGTCGAGCGTCATCCCGTTCATCACGATTACCTTCGCCATCTCTCATCCTCCTTCCCGCGGGCAGCGGGCTCGCATTGCTACGGCCGTCCAGCGCGGGGCGCCGGCGCCCGAGTCATCAGGATCTGCGTGTCGCGCCCCTGGAGCATCTGGGCGGGGCCACGCCATTGGTTTGCGACCATGAACAGGGTCGCGCCGTCCGGTCCGCCGAGGGCACACGCAAAGCAGCCACGGTCAAGCTCAACCGTCTGCAGCACCTCGCCGCCTTCGCGAACGCGCACACACCGCTTGTTCGGGACGTCCGCATACCAGACGGCGTTCTCGGCGTCGGCGCAGATGCTGTCCGGGACACCCTCGCCGAGATCGGCCCACGCGCGCCGGTTCGACAGTCCCCCGTCGGCGTCAATGTCGAACGCGGTGAGCCGCTTGGCGTAGGACTCGGCGACGATCAGCGTCCGACCGTCGGGCATGATCAGCATTCCGTTCGGAAACGACAGGCCGTCGGCGACCGCGCGCGCCGAGCCGTTACGGGTCACGAGCGCGACGATCCCGGGCGCGAACGGCTCCCCGGCCATCAGGTCAAAGCCGCCGCCATTGACGTAGGCGTTGCCGCGAGCGTCGACGACGAGCTCGTTTACCGCCGGAGGGTCAGACGCCGCCTTCAGGTCGGCGTGCGTCTCCAGCGACCCATCGTGCTCGCGCCGCAAGAGCAACCCATCCCGTGCCGAGACCACCAGCAGACGCCCGTCGGGGAGCCAGTCGACGCACAGCGGAAACGAATCACCGCGAAGCATGACCTCGCTGATGCCGTGCAGATCGAGCGCGATCACCTCCTGTGTACCCCAATCGGAGAACCACAGGCGGCCTTCGTGCCATCTCGGCTGTTCGCCGAACACCCGGCCGTTTAGCAAGACGTGCACATCAGACATCTAGGCCTCCCGGTTGATTGGCAGGAACTAGACCGTACAGTACTAGACGAGAACTAGACTGTCTAGTATGATGCTGGGTCGATGACGACCGCAGCCCCGTCGCGAGATGAGTTCGAGGATGAGCGTCGCTCTGCGCGTAAGCGCCGGGCGATCCTCGACGCCGCCACCTCCGTGTTCCTGAGCAACGGCTACCTCGGCACAAGCATGGATGAGATCGCCGCGCTCGCCCACGTCTCCAAGCAGACGGTCTACAAGCACTTCGCCGACAAGGAGCGCCTGTTCTGCGAGATCGTCACCGCCACGGTCGACGAGATCGCCAATCCCAACACCGACGAGGTGCTCAAGCTGAGCGACACGGGCGACCTCGAGCGCGACCTACGCGACTTTGCTCGCCGCCAGCTGCGCGCCGTGATGGATCCGCGCCTGCTACGGCTGCGACGGCTGGTGATCGGGGAATCCGGTCGCTTCCCGCAACTCGGCCGCCTCTTCTATGAGCGAGGGCCAGGGCGCACAATCGACGCGCTGGCGAAGATGTTCGAGCAGCTCGCCTCCCGCGACGTGCTGGAGCTCGACGACCCCCGCCTCGCCGCGGCGCACTTCAACTGGCTCGTCATGTCGATCCCGCTCAACCAGGCGATGCTGCTCGGCGAGGACGAACCTGCGACCCCCGCCGAACTCAACCGCTACGCCGACGCCGGCGTCCGCGCATTCCTCACGGGGCACCACAAACGCTGACACACCCACCCCGCGGGGAGGTCTCCCTCGTCTCGCTTTGCCCACCAGACGCGCATCCTCCGAACGCTCGCGACGCGACTCCTTCGCGCGGATCTGGAGAGGCGCTATAGCGAAGCGCTAGCGGGCGACTCCAGCCGTGGCACAGCCGTCGTCTCGCGGTGAGTGGATCGAGCCGCTGTTTCTCGTCTAAGGCGTGTGTTTGTTCAAGTTGAGCGCGCCGCTGCCTTCTCGTGGGAGCGGGATGTGACCGCGCGACACTGGTGGTCTAGGCTGCGCGTCGTGGAGCGACCGTCTGGCGATGCGGATGCGGCAATCCCGCGGGGGCGGTAGTTTGACGGCATGAAGAGCATCCGGGGTGATCTCAGCCTGGCGGCCACCGTGCTGCTTGTGTTGGCCGCGTTCGCCGCCTCGGCTGGCGCCGCCAACGGCAAGAAGCATCCGCCGTGCACGAAGAAGGCGCTGAGCGCCGGTCTGAAGCGCGGATCGGCGCAGCCGAAGAACGCGAAGTTCGAGGGGTCGTTCGGATGCGCCGGCGGCTGGGCGTACTCGGGCATCCTGGTCGGCGGCAAGCACGGCTTCGACGCGATCGCCGTCTACAAGGCCGAGAACGGCGTGTGGGTCGCCGTTGACCGTGCCAAGCCGTGCCGGACGCACGCGATCCCGAAGAAGATCTACAAGGGCGCTTGCACCACCAGCTGACGGGCATCGAAGCCCGTGGGTGACCGGCCGTGACTCGCCTGCTCTTGAACGATGAGCTGCTTGATGCGCAGCTGGTGAGGGCGGTCGGTGTGGCCGGGTACGGCGGATCTGATCTGGGGGAATGTCTGGCGACGGCTCGCCGGATCGACGAGCGCGATCTCGACAGCTGGTTTGCGCAGTGGACCGCGACCGCGACCGCTGTCGCCAGGCTGGCTGAGGAGGAGACCGCGGCCGCCAACCACACCTCCGCGCGGCTGGCATTCCTGAGAGCGTGCACGTATCACCGCACGGCCGGCGTGATGCTGCTCGGGGCACCGCTGGATGAGCGGTTGGTGTCGGCATACCGCACTCAAGCGGACATGTTCGCCCGGGCCGCGGCGTTGATGGAGCTGCCCGTCGAGCGGATCGAGATCCCGTTCGGCGCCGATACGCTGCCCGGCTACTTCTTCTGCGCGGCTGCGGATGGCCGCCGGCGAGCGACGGTGATCTTGACCGGAGGCTATGACGGGACGGTCGAGGAGCTGTACTTCGCCAACGGGGCGGCCGCGCTGGCTCGGGGCTACAACGTGCTCGCCTTCGATGGGCCCGGCCAAGGACGGCTCTTGACCGAGCGCCGGCAGGTAATCCGCGCCGACTGGGAGAACGTCATCACCCCGATCGTCGACTATGCGCTAGGCCGCGACGACGTCGACGGCGAGCGAATCGCCCTGCTCGGGCTCAGCCTGGGAGCCCACCTCGCCCCGCGGGCAGCCAGCGAGGAGCATCGTCTGGCCGCCTGCGTGGCCGACTGCGGTGCCTATGACCTGTACGCCGCGTTCCTCGACCGCTTGCCCGGGCCGCTGGCCAACCCGAGGGTGATCAATCGCCGGCGTGTGCGCCTCGCTCTGGCCCGGCTCCTCGAGCGCGTAGCTGCAAAGCCGACCGCGGGATGGGCGCTGCGACGCGGAATGCTTGTCCACGGTGTTGACGATCCGCTGGCCTACGTCGACGCGCTACGCGAGTTCACCCTCAAAAACCGGGCTGCACAGATCAGATGCCCGACCTGGGTATGCAGCGCCGAGGGCGATGACATCAGCGCCTCAGCGCCGCAACTGGTCGATGCCCTCACCTGCGAGAAGACCCACGTGCGCTTCACCGCCGCTGAGGGCGCCGATGATCACTGCGAGCAAGCCGCCCGAGCGCTTTACCATGCCCGCTCATTCGCGTGGCTGGACGACCGGCTGCGACCCCGCCAGGCGAACTTAGCCGCCTAATCGCCGCAATGGCCCTCAGCGCCGACGAGACGGCCGCTCACACCCGAGTCCCGTCGGGAGCCGGCGCACCATTTCAGACGTACCGGCCAACCCGTCGCGCGCGAGCGGATCGGTATCGATCGCCGTCGCGGGCCCCCGCTTTTCAACTGCGGCGCTACGTTGTGCTCCACGCGATCAGACCTGCTGCGCGCGGGATCCGCGAGGCTAGGGTTCGCTGGAGGTCCGGGTCAGGATGACGGCTGAACGCGTCGGGCGATCTGCCGCAGCTTCTTGTCCAGCGTCAGCAGCGCCGAGTCGGTCGCGATCGCAGTCGCAAGGGACATCGCGTCCGGGAGCCGCAGCGACTGATGTTCGGCTCGGAGCGCTGCCGCGCGCCGAGCGACCGCGCGATCGATGGGAACGATCGAGATGCCGGCTGCATCGAAGAACTCATCGACCGTCGCCTCGGTGCCTTGTTGTAGCGGTCGCACGATGCTCTCGGCGTACACCGTCGCTGCCGCGAGCAGCTCGTCGCCGGCGGCTAATCGTGGCCGCAGCTCCGCGACTGCTGTGGCGTGCTGATCGTCCCCGGGATCCAGGAACGCGATCACGATGTCTGCGTCCAGCGCTACGCGCGCCACTCGTCACGCAGTCGATCGAGATAGCCGCGCGGGTAGGTGCCGGCCGGAAGGCTGCCCGCATAGCGATCGATGACGTCTTCGGCACGCTCGACCTCGATCCGACCACGGCCAATCGCCCGGATTCGGACCTCGTCCCCTGCGGCCAAGCCGGCATCCTTGAGCACGCTTACAGGGAGCGTGACTTGATGCTTTCTGGAAACCTTGCTCATCGCTTTACCATTCTATCAACTCGTAAAGCGATGTCTACGGTGCGGCGCGCGATTCGGAGGATCCGTGCTCCGGACGCGCTACCGATGAGCGAACGGGCGCCGGCGGGCGACGTTGCCCGTGCTGGTGACCCGGGGGCTGTGGCGCCGAGTGCGGCGGCTGACGGAGGGCTGCGAGGCGACTCACGTCACGCCCAGGGCGGCCCCGCCCGCCTCGAGGGGACCGATGGCCGTCTTGAACTCGCGCTGTTCGCCGGCGATGTCAGACGTCGCCACTGGGGTCTTGCCGGCCTCGACGGCGGCCATGGCATCGAGGCCATACCCCGCGGTGCTGTAGGCCAGCGCGAGACCCTGAAGCAGCTCGGCCTGCGCTTTGCGGTATGCGCTGGATGACGGCTGCTGGCTGCGCGCTGCACGGGCGCAGGCGGCGAGCTGCGATTGCGCGGTGCGCAGCTTGCTCGTGTCGGCCGGCGCCGCCGACTTCGAGGGCGCCGACGTGAGCCCGGCGAGGAACACGATGTCCGTGCTCAACTCTGCCTGATAGGGCGAGAGTGCGTTCCTGAAGCTCGCGTCGCTTGCCTGCGCAAGCGACGGGAGGGCCAGCGAGGCAACAACGCCGGCGACCATCAGGATGTTTCGCGACATAGGGGTCCTCCGGACCTTGGCGGGCAGCAGGTCTCCCTCGTGTCGGGCCGCTGCGCCCCACTCGTTAGCGACAGCATCCGGACAAGGACACTTGGTCAACACTCTGCTCGTCGCCCGAGCTCGCAGTTTCGGCGCGCGCGGACAGGCGCTGCCGCCGGTCGCGACCGCTGCGCCATCGCCGCAACGCGACCACCCGCTCAGCCTGGAGGTGCTCAACGATCTCGCACACCGCGTCGATGACGCACGGATCCAGCTGCGTTGCGCGGCCCCGATGCAGTTCAGCGGGCGCCTCGTCGACGCTCTTGGCCGGTCGCGCGGCGCGCGGCGCGATCATCGCCTCCAGCGCGCCACTAGCGCCCCCATCTCGGCTCAAGGAACCCATTTACCCGGCCGATGAGCTGGCCATGACTATCGCGTCCGTCCGCAGGGCGTGCCGCCGGCCCGTTCGGGCGGGCGGCACGCCCGCCCGAACGGGCCGGGCGCGCGCGGCGCGTGCTCGCCGGTGAGCCGGCCGTGAAGCGGCGCTGGGGCAACCTCGTCATCCCGCTCGTCGCGGCCGTGCTCGCGGTCCTCGTCTTCGCTGAGGTCGTCGCGCTCCAGAACCGCGAGAATGGCTACCGGCGCGCCGACGCGACGATCGCCAACACGGGAGCCGAGTTCGACGTAGCCAGCGAGACGGTGCTCGAGGTCGCCGACCCCGCTGTGTCGGCGAAGAGTGTGGCGCATCAGATGTATGCGGCAGAGGCGAGCGTGACCGGCTCGCTCGCCGGTCTTCGACGCGCGTGGCCGGTGCCGGCCCTCGACGCGGCCGTCGCACTGGTGAACAAGGATTTCAGCCAGACAAATGGCTTCGCCCAGATCCTGTTCGACGATCCCGCCCTGCTCACGCAGAGCATGACTCGCTCGGTCGGCAGCATCGCCAACCCGGTGATCACGCTTGGCAACGACGTCCAGGCAGCCCTGAAGGTCGCCGGTCATCAATATGAGCAGCGGGCCTCTCGCGCGCAGACGGAGTCCCTGCTCGGAACGGGAGTCGCGCTGGCACTGCTGCTCTTGGCCTTCGTGGTGTTCTACATGCGCTGGCTGCGCCTGCTGGGCGCCACCCGCCGCGACGCCCGGGTTGACGCGCTCACTGGGCTCGGTAACCGCCGGGCCCTCATCGAGGCGCTCGACCGACGGATCCCGGCGGCGAGCGAGGACCGTCCTGTGGTGTTGACGCTGTACGACCTGGACGGCTTTAAGGCGTACAACGACTCGTTTGGGCATCTCGCTGGAGACGCGCTGCTGGTTCGGGTCGGGCAGCGTCTGAGCGAGACCGTTGGCTGCAGCGGCACGGCATACCGCATGGGCGGTGATGAGTTCTGCAGCGTTGCCTCGCTGTCACCCGACGAGGTGGAGGCTCACATCGAGAGGAGCCGCAGCGCCCTCACCGAAGCCGGTCAGGGCTTTGAGATCGGATGTTCCGCGGGCTGTGTGCTGCTGCCGACCGAAGCAGTCTCGGCCGACGCCGCCCTGGCGCTCGCCGACCGCCGCATGTACCAATGCAAGGCGGCCTCCAAGGGACACCCAACCGACGAAGGCACGGACGTGGTGTTCGAGATGCTCGCCGCAAAGGACATGCGCGGCGGAAATCTCGATGCCCGGGTTCTCGCGGCACGCACGGCCCAGGCTCTTGACTTGGCCCCCGACGAAGTCAGGCTGGTACGACTCGCCGCGGAGCTACAGGATGTGGGAAAGACGGCGATCCCCGACGCGATTCTCAACAAGCCATCCGGGCTCAGCGACCAGGAATGGGAGTTCATTCGACAACACACGATCATCGGGGAGCGCATCGTGCACGCGACTCCCGAGCTCGCCAAGGTGGGGCAGCTCATCCGCAGCAGCCGCGAGCGCACCGACGGCACCGGATACCCCGACGGCCTAGCCGGAGAAGCGATACCCCTCGGCGCGAGAATCGTCGCCGCATGCGATGCGTTCGATGCCATGATCTCTTCTCGCCCGTACAGAGGCGTGCGAAGCATCGACGAAGCCATCGCTGAACTTCGGCGCGGCCGCGGAACCCAGTTCGACGCGCGAGTGGTCGACGCCCTGTGCGAGATCATCCGCCAGCATCGAACCGAGCAGATCGCCGCCTAATCTGCCCGGACCGCGGTTGCCGCCCCCTCCTGGGGCGACCTCCTCGCCAACGCCTCAACCCGACGCCGCAGCCGCACCGCCGCGGACCGCACCACGACGGTCAACCGGTGGCCGAAGAACCCCGCCCATCTTCGTCGCCGGCACTGCCCGTTCCGGCATCAGCCAGCGGGCGAGCGAAACAGACCCTGCAGGGTCTTCCCGACACCAGTCGGGACGTGCTCGGCCAAGAAGGCGAGCTGGTCGGCGACGACGCGCTCGAAGTGCTCACCGACGTAGATGTCGAAGTGCCCGGCTGGGTAGAGGCGGATCTCCCCATGGGGGGCTTTGGCGGCGTAGCGGAGGGTGGCGGCGGCGGGGGCGACCGTGTCGGCGTCGCAGACGCAGAACAGGATCGGGCAGCGGACCTCGCGCGCTCGCCGACCGGGGGCGTCGAGTGGGATCTCGAGCGCCACGCGGGCCGGGACGTCGTTGCGGTACTCGTCTTCGGTCAGCCCGGATGCGTCCAGCAGTCCGAGGACCCCGTCGATGACGTCCTCGGCGTCCATCAGCCCGACCTCCCCGGGACGGGCGGCAACCTTGACGCGAACCGGCGGGCGACCGAGGAGACGGGCGAGGTGGTCCTTCGCCGCCGCGGCGGCCAGTGACGCGGTCCCGCGTGGGGAGATTTGCCGCGCGGAGGCGAGGCCGTCGGTGAAGGGACATTGCGCGATCGCCGCGACCACATCACGGTCCTCGGCGGCGGTGGCGATGGCGTGCCCGCCGCCGAAGGAGGTGCCCCACAGCACGACCCGGTCACGATCGATGTCGGGCAGCGAGCGGGCGAACGCGACCGCCGCGCGCCAGTCCTCGCGCTGGCGGCGAATGCTCAGCAGTTCCCGCGGCTCACCGTCGCTGTCACCGAAGTGGCGGTAATCGAAGACCAGGCAGGCGTACCCCGCGGCCCGGAAGCGCTCCGCGAACGCCGCGAGGCGCAGCTCCTTCACCGCGCCAAGGCCGTGCGCCATGACCAGCACCGGCGGCGTGCCGGCTCCGGCGGGAGGCGGCATGTACAGCCAGGCGTGGCAACGGTCGGTCCCGGAGGTGAAGCGCAGCTCGCGGCGTTCGGACGTGGCGGTCTCGGTCATCTCGGCGGTCCCTTGATCTGTGCTCAAGAAGCCTGGCATCTTCTTGAATGCCTGTCAAGATGAGGTCGTGCCCCGCAACCGGCGCCCGGTCCCCAAAGAGCAGAAGCGAGCCGAGCTGCTCGCCGCCGCCGCCGAACTCCTCGTCACCGAGGGCTACGACGCCGCCTCGATGAGCCGGATCGCCCAGCACGCCGGGGTCACCCCGAACACCCTCTACTGGTACTTCGACGACAAGGACGAGCTGCTGATCGCCGTCGCCGACCTCTACCTCCGCGCGCTGCTGAATGAGCACGCATCGCTAACCGACCGGTCACTCGCCGAGCAGCTCTGCTGGCTCGTCGAGCGCCTGCGATCCGTCAAGCACCTCGTCGCCACCGTCCACAATCGCCTAGCCGTCTCAGACACCATCAGCGCCTGGCACACCGGCTTCCACCAGGCTTTCGAGGAGATCTTTGAGCGCCAGCTCCCGGGTCCCGTCCCCGCCCAGCGCCGCGCTGCCGAGGCGGCCGCGGCAACCTTCGCGCTCGAAGGCGCCATAACTCACGACCTCGACGACGTCGCCACGCAGCAACTGTGCCAGATCATCGCCGACCGCCTCCACCGCGCCGCCACAGCCAACACGCCGCCAGACCGGGCGCCGCGGACTCGTCACGCCACGTAAACGTGTCACTACCCCGCGTCCGGTGACGACACCGGCGAGTCCCCCGCGACTGCTCCGCCCTCTCCACATGGGCGAAGTGCAACCCCGCACTGCCGCACGAGCAGTTTCGAGAGCAGGCCGCCGCGCCACGCCGTTCCCGCTTCCGTGTCGCGACGCGCATCTTGTCGCCCGTGCCGACGGTCTCGCAATGCGCGGACTGGCGGGAAAGCCGACGCCTTCCGATCGGACCGGCACCTAGCGTTGCCGTGATAGTTGTGCTCGTGGCGAGAAGGAGGGCTGGCATCCGTTCCGGGGTCACGTCCTGCTTTCGTGCTGGCGGAGGCGTCCGGTGCTTCTCCCGGGAGGCCGCGGGTCGTCGACCCTCGCGCACTACGCCTCGGCGCTGTCCAAATCGGCTGGCGTGTGGCGACGTAGGGGTAGTGGCTGCGTATCGTGCGGCCGTACCGATAGGAGGCGATCGTGCCGGAGTACATGTTGCTGCTGTATGGGTCCGAGTCTGCTGATGAGGCTGAGCGGGCGCGGCGGTGGGCGGAGATGCCGTTGTGGGATCAGGTGAACGCGAGTCTTCGGGACGCGGGTGTGTTGGTCGCGCACGCGCCGCTTCATTCGGTCGAGAGCGCCACGACGGTGCGCGTCCGGGGTGATGAGACCGAGTTGACCGACGGTCCGTTCGCGGTGACCAAGGAGGTGCTGGCTGGCTATTACGTGCTGGATTGCGCCGATCTGGATGAGGCGATCAGGCACGCTGCGAGGCTGCCGTGGGCGCGCTACGCGTCGGTCGAGGTGCGGCCGATCGTGGCCGATGAGGAGATCCCGCGGCCCGATCGGAGCGCCAGAGCGTCTTGAGCTCTGCGGAGCCGCCACGTCGCGGGAGCCTGGATCCGGTTGGGGCCGCGATCGCGGCGGCGTTCCGCGCGGAGCGCGCGGCGGTGCTGGCGACGTTGATCCGACATGTGGGCGACTTTCAGCTGGCGGAGGATGCCGTGCAGGACGCGTTCGCCGACGCGGTCAGCGGGTGGCGGCGCGACGGCGTCCCCGCCCAGCCGGGCGCGTGGCTCACGGTCGCCGCGCGGCGGCGGGCGATCGATCGGATGCGCCGCGATCGATCGGTCGCGGATCGAGCGGATCGGCTGGCAGAACTGATGCGGCTCGATCGTCAGGAGCACCCCGGCGAGGACGAGGACGGCGCGATCGTCGATGACCGCCTACGGCTGATCTTCACGTGCTGCCATCCGGCGCTCGACCTGCCGGCGCGGGTGGGGTTGACGCTGCGCGCCCTCGGCGGGCTCACCACCGGCGAGATCGCGCGCGCGTTCCTGGTGGCGGAGCCGACGATGGGCAAACGGATCGTCCGCGCCAAGCGCAAGATCGCCGACGCGCGGATCCCGTACCGGGTGCCTGAGGACGAGGAGCTGCCCGACCGGCTACGCGGCGTTCTTCGGGTGCTGTATCTGATCTTCAACGAGGGCTACTCGGCGACCGACGGCGAGCGGCTGGTGCGGGCCGAGCTGTGCGGCGAGGCGATCCGCCTCGCGCGGCTGCTGTGCGAGCTGATGCCCGACGAGGCCGACGTTTGGGGGCTACTGGCGCTGATGCTCCTGCACGACGCTCGTCGCGATGCGCGCGTGGCGCCTGACGGGCGCTACCTCGCGCTTGAGGAGCAGGACCGCACGCGGTGGGATCGCGAGCGGCTCGACGAGGGACTCGAGGCCCTCGAGCGGGCGATGCGGTTCCGACACCTGGGCCAGTACCAGCTGCAAGCCGCGATCACAGCGGTGCACGTCCGCGGGGCGGACACGGGCACAACGGATTGGGAGCAGATCGCGGAGCTGTACCGCGCGCTCGGCAAGATCGCACCCTCGCCGGTCGTCGAGCTGAACCGCGCGGCGGCGGTCGGATTCGCCGTCGGACCGCACGCCGGGCTAGAGCTGCTCGAGCCGCTGCTGGCCGACCCTGCACTCGAGCGCTACCAGCCGCTGCATGCAGCACATGCCGACCTGCTGCGGCGAGCCGGCGACCCAGTGGCCGCCGCGCGCGCGTATGAGCGAGCGATCGCGCTCAGCGCCAACGCGGTCGAGCGGGCCGAGCTGCACCGGCGCGTGTCGACGCTCGACGCCGACTGACGGCTGCGGCTCGCGACCGACCGGTCGCGGCTCTCTGATCGATAGGGGGCGCGCTCGCGGACGCACCGTTCCCGGTTTCTCGCCGCGGCTGTCCAAATCGGGCGCGGCGTTGCGACGTCCTCTGTGAAGCCGCCAAAGGGGCGGCGAACCGGAGCCGACTGGAGGTCTAATGACGTCCCAATCACCCCATATCAATCGCTGGCGCGCGTTCGCGCTGTTGGCAGTGGCGTTCTTCATGGCGGTTATCGATCTGACGATCGTCAACGTGTCGCTGCCGACGATCGGCCGCGACCTGCACTTCTCGCAGACCAACCTGCAATGGGTGGTCACCGCGTATGCGCTGACCTACGGCGGGATGCTGCTGCTCGGTGGCCGCGCGGCCGACCTGCTCGGGCGCCGGCGTGTGCTGATGGCGGGCCTCGCCATCTTCAGCACGGCTTCGCTTTTGTGCGGGCTGGCGGGGAGCGCCACGTTCTTGATCGTGACCCGCGCGGTCCAGGGTCTCGGTGCAGCGGTGATGCTGCCGTCGGCGCTCTCGACGGTGATGAACATGTTCCAGGAGGGCGCCGAGCGCAACAAGGCGCTGGGGATCTGGGGCGGCCTCGGCGCTGGCGGCGCCACAGTCGGCGTGATCCTCGGCGGACTTCTAACCCGCTACGTCGGCTGGCAGTACATCTTCTTCCTCAACGTCCCGATCGGTCTTGCGGCGCTCGCGCTCGCTCCGAGGATCGTGCCCGAGAGCCGTCTGGCGTCGGTCGGCCGGCGCTTTGACGTGAGCGGCGGGATCACCGGGACTGCCGGGCTCGTGCTGCTCGTCGATGCGATCTCTCAGGCGCCGCAGTACGGTTGGAGCGCAACACGCACGATCGCTGTTCTCGGGGCGTCGATCGTCCTGCTCGCCGCTTTCGTCCTGATCGAGCGTCGTGTCAAGGACCCGCTGCTGCCTCTCGGGATCTTCCGGCTGCGCACGCTCGCCGGAGCGAATGCCGCCGGGCTGCTGTTGGGCGGCAGCTTCTTCGCGTTCATTTTCGTCGGCACTCTCTACATGCAGCAGGTGCTGCACTACAGCGCGCTGCAGTGCGGGCTCGCCTGGCTGGCCGCGTCGCTGACCTCGATCGCGCTCGCCGGCGTCTCCCAGGCACTCGTGACCCGCGTCGGGACCAAGCTCGTGATGGCGGCCGGGATGAGCATGATCGGCGCCGGCGTGATCTGGGCCACTCAGGTGCCCGTCCACGGGCACTTCCTGGCCAATCTCGCCGGCCCGATGGTCGTAGCCGGCGCGGGAACCGCGTTCGCGTTCATTCCGATCTCGATCGCCGCGCTCGCCGGCGTCAAAGAGCACCAGGCCGGGCTCGCGTCCGGGCTACTGAACACCAGCCAGCAGCTCGGCGGCGCGATCGGAATCGCGATCGCCTCAAGCGTCGCCGCCAGCCACACCCAAGCACTGGTTCACGCCGGCCAGGCCGGTCCCGAGGCACTCACCGGCGGGTTCCAGCAGGCGCTCTGGATGCTCGGCGCGATCGGCCTGCTCGCCATTCCGGCGATCTTCGCGCTCGTCCGCCACGAAGCAGTCTCGACCGCCGCGGTCGAGACGGCCATCCGCGACTCCCAGCCGGGGCTCGCCGCCGCCAGCTGACCAACCTTGCACCAACCAACGCAAAGGAGACACAACGATCAGCGAGCCGTCAGACGAGACCACGATCGTGGTCGGCGGATCCCGCGGCCTGGTCGCGGGATCCGCCACCGCGAGACGCCGAGCGATGCACACACATCACTACCCAACACCGAAGCAGGAGTCAACAATGCGCCACACGATGGTCACCTACACCGTCAAGGCAGGACGTGAAGAGGAGAACGCTACGCTCGTGCGCGCCGTCTTCGAGGAGCTCGCAGAGACACGACCGGCCGGATTGCGGTACGCGGTCTTCCATCTCCCGGACTCGCGCCAGTTCATTCATCTGTACACCGACGAGCGCAGCACATCGGGCGTGCAGGGGCTGGACTCGTTCAAAGCATTCGTCGCCGGCGCGGAGGATCGGCAGGAACAGCCGGCCACCTTCACCCAGCCCAAACTAATCGGCGACTACCGCACATTCGACGAGTGACGGCCCGCGTCCGCCGGCGGACCTGCTCGTCCAGCGTCCGCCGGCGGACTGCAGGGCACACGCCGGTACGACGCACGACACCAGCGGTGCTCGGAGCGACGCCGCTACACGACACAGGAGGACAGAAGTCATGCGTAAGCTCATTGAATCCACACTCGTCTCTCTCGACGGGGTCGTCGGTTCCCCGGACCGCTGGTCCCCGTTCGACGAGGAATCCCGAGAATTGGCAAACGACGAACTCGAGAAGTACGACGCTTTAGTCCTGGGCCGCGTCACCTACGAGTTCTTCCGGGCGAACTGGGGTGCACCCACCGGCGACCCCTACATCGACCAGATCAACGCGATACCCAAATACGTCGCCTCCGGGACGCTGAGCGAGGCGACGTGGAGCGCCACCCTCCTCGGACCCGACATCGTCGGCGCCATCGAGCAGCTGAAGGCCCAGCCTGGGAAGGACCTGTTCAAGATGGGCACCGGCCGCGTCGACGACACGCTCCTGCGCGCCCGCCTCGTCGACGAACTCCGCCTGTGGGTCATGCCCGTCGTGGCCGGCACCGGCCAGCGCCTGTTCGAAGACGTCGACACCTCGTCCCTGAAGCTCACGCTCACCGACGTCCGCAAGCTCGCCAACGGCTCGGTCATCCTCACCTACGTCCCCAGTCCGACAATCAGGCCCGTATGTGACGGGTCATGAACCGGCGGCCAGTCGGAGCCGCCTACATTCGATCAGGTCAACGTCGGTGCGCTGACTGCTAGTGCTCCACCGGTCCCGGGTCGTCTGAGTCGAAGCTGACCGGCGCAGACGCGGCCCGGTCCCAGGCAGACTGTTGGCGGCGCATCATTACGGCGAGCGCAGCGAGCGCCACCAGGCCGCCCGCGACAAGCGCGGCGGCGAGCGAGTGCCCCGAAGCGATGGCGGCGAGCAGCCCGACAGCGGAACCCGCGAGCACAGCCGTGATCACCGCGACCATGGCAGCGACGCTTCGGAACGCCTGCCAGCGCCCCGCTCCCAATCCGAGCACGCGAAGGCGCTCCGGCCCCGGGACGCTCATCAGATACGAAGTGAGCTCCGGCGCCTCATCGAAGTAGTAGCTACGCAACAGGTCGACCCGACGCGCGTACCCGAGATCCTCGATTCCGGACTGCAGCGCGCGCTCGAACGTCACCAACCCGACAAACGTAAGCGTCGGAAGGAGGACGAGTCCGAAGGCGTAGAAGGCGGTGCCGACCCGGCTAGCGGTCGCGATCAATCCCAGCGCCACCAGGCCGCCGGAGACGGCGCTAAGAAACATGCTCGCGCGGCCAGTCGACTCGGCGATCGTGGCCGCACGCGCGCCTTGGAGGGTGAAGTGTTCAGTCGTTGCGAACGTGACAGCCGCCGACCGCGGATCGCCGCGTGGCCGATGGACAGCCATGCTCGGGTCGAAGTCCTTCGTGTCTTCGCCTTCCTCGCCTCTAATGTCTTCCGGCATCAGCCGGGTCCCCTCCGTTTCCGGCGCCGCTCGGGGCGCGATCGTAGCGTGCCCAAGCAGGACGCTCCCCACCGCTGCCAGTTCGCGACAGCGCTTAAGCCCGCCTGACCGGGCCGTCGCGGTCGAGCGTCCTGGTGCGCGGAATTTCGCGCCCTGTCTGACGCTCTGTAACCACCGTTCTGGAACTTACGGACGCGCGGCGGCGACGGACGTTGGGTTGGCCGATGTCGGCGGTTCCCGGTTCTGGCGAGAAGGAGGTGCTCAGCGGCTCCGCGTGTGCTGCCTGTGGTCAATTGCAGGTCTGTCGATGAGACTGCCGGATTCGGCTGCCGGCAGGCGCGAGGCCGGAGGGAGAGAGGGAGGGAATGCCGCAACTCGTCTGCTTCAAGAGCCGGGGCGAGGTTGCGATTCCCGCTTGGGGGCGATAGCTTCACGGTTAGTGCGACTGGGGTGGTGTTTGCCGGTGTACGTTCCCGGGCGTGGCCCGGTGTTGCTCAGCCTTGTCCTGGGGGTGCTCGTTCTGCGGGTCGGGATGGCGTCGGCTGCGACGTTCACCGCCGCGTGCTCGGGAACGACGGGCGATCCGACGTCGCTGGTCATGGCGATCAACGATGCGAATGCGGCCGGCGGGGCGAACGCGGTTCAGCTGGGCGCCGGCTGCACCTACACGTTGACCGCTGTTGATAACGACTGGTATGGCCCCAACGGGTTGCCGGCGATCGCGAGCAACATCACGATCGACGGCAACGGCGCGACGATCGCGCGCAGCACGGCGACCGGCACCCCGACTTTCAGGTTCTTCTTCGTTGGAGCGAACATCACGAACCCGAGCACCGAGAACTATGTCTCGCCGGGCCCGGGCCAGTTGACGCTCGAGGGTGTGACGCTCAGCGGCGGCCTGGCCGAGGGTGGGGACTCCGATCTTGGTGGGGGCGGCGCGGGGATGGGCGGCGCGATCTTCAGCCAGGGGACGGTCCTCATCGAGGACAGCACCCTGACCGGCAACACCGCCCAGGGTGGCGCGTCAGGGAATACGGCGGACGGCAGCGGCGGCGGTGGGATCGGGAGCGACTCGGAGGCTGCGATCGAAGCTGGCGCCGGGGGCGGCGGCTTCGACAACAGCGTCCAGGGCGGCTTCGGCGGGGGGGTCGGCGGCCAGTCCTCAGGGTTCTCAGGCCCAGGTGGGGGTGGCGGCGGCGCCGGATTTGGTTCAGCGGAGAACGGCTTTGCGGCTACTAGCTCCACGGCTGGCGCAGGCGGCGGGATCCTGACGGGGACCGGCGGCGCGGGCGCCGGCGCACCGGGTGGGGCGGGCGGTGACGGCAGTGGCGGCGGCGCTGGCGGCAACGGAGCCGGCGGGGTCGGGGGCGACTTCGGTGGTGGTGGCCGGGCGGGCTTCGGCGACGGCGGCGGCGTCGGCGGTGGCGGGAGCGCCGGCGATACGTTCTCAGGTTCCGTTGTCGGCGGTGGCGGTGGCGGCTTCGGCGGGGGCGGCGGCTGGGGCGGCGGTGCGCGCTTCGGCGGCGAGGGAGGCTTTGGTGGCGGCGGTGGCGCCGGTGGTGACGGCTTCGGTGGTTTCGGCGGAGGCGTGGGGACGGGCGGCTCAAGTCCTGCTGGCGGTGGTGGCGCGGGGATGGGCGGCGCGATCTTCACCATGCAGGGCCAGCTCACGATCAGCAACTCCACGCTGGCCGCCAACGAGGCGATCGCCGGTGCCGACGAGGTCCCGGTCCACGCCGAAGCGTTGGGCGGTGCGGTATTCAACCTCAACGGCACATTCACGGCGACGGACTCGACGTTCGCCCTCAACACCGCCGACGACGACGGCACCTCGATCTTCAGTGTCGCCTACGGCGCGTCGACCGCGCGTGTCGCGCAGACGATGCTGCTGGGCACCATCGTCGCGATGGACACTCCCGCCACCGTCCCGGACGTGATCTCCGACACGCCGAACGAGGTGTTGGGCGCGGCGAACAGCTCCTCGGGCGAAGTCGACGACGTGAGCTTCGACCTCGTGTCGAACATCGCGTCGATCGGCACCGGGGTGATCAGGGGCGACCCGCTGACCGCTAACCCGGACCTCGGACCGTTGCAGGACAACGGCGGTCCGACGGCGACGATGGCACTGCTGCCCGGAAGTCCGGCGATCGACGCGGGCGACTCGGAGGGGCTCAGCACTGATCAGCGGGGCGACCGCCGGCCGGTGGACTTCTCCGGTCTCCCGAACGCCGCCGGTGGAGACGGAGCTGACATCGGCGCGTTCGAGTTCCAGCAGGCGTGCACTGATCAGGCGCTTCCGACCTCGGCGTGTCACATGCTGACGGTCTCTCTGGCGGGGAGCGGGACCGGCACCGTCGCGGGCAACGGGCTCGCCTGTCCAGGGAACTGCTCGGACAGCTATGGGGCGTCGGCGACGATCATGCTCAGCGCGACCGCGGCCGCTGGCTCCACGTTTGCCGGCTGGAGCGGAGCCTGCACCGGGGCCGGCTCGTGCACCGTGCCCATGACCGCAGACCGAACCGTCACCGCCACGTTCACGACACCGGCACCACCCACGACGCCGGCAACACGCACTACACCGACACCCACGACACCGATAACACCCACGACACCGATAACACCCACGACACCGATAACACCCACGACACCGATAACACCCACGACACCGATAACACCCACGACACCGACGAGCGAGCCGCCGTCGATCTCGTCCTTGACGCAGTCGGCGTCGATTTGGCGTGAGGGCAGCGAGCGGGCGCAAATCACCGCCGAACGCAGGAAGCGGCGACCGGTCGGGACGACCTTCTCGTTCGGCCTCGATCAGCCGGCGACGGTCACGCTCACGTTCATCCACTCGACCCCGGGGCGCAAGGTGGTGGGCAGATGCGTGCCGGGAACCAAGCAGAACAAGCACAAACCACGCTGCGCACTGACCGCTGGTACGGTCACGCTCACGGCACAGCAAGGCACCAACCACGTGCTCTTCCAAGGACGTCTCTCGAGCACCGCGAAACTCAAGCCAGGAAGCTACGCGCTCACGATCACCGCGACCAACGAAGCGCACCAGAGGACCACCTCACAATCACTGAAGTTCACAATCGTCGAATAGACGCCATCGATCGGCGCCGGCAACCCGGGAGCCCCGACCGAGGCCGCGTCAGGCCCGGAGCAGCTCAGTTGCGCGGTCAGTCGCGCGCTCGGCTTTCGCCAGCGGGTCACCGAGCAAGCCGGCGAGTTCCTGCGTGGCCTCGAGGCAACGCTGCGAATGCGCTGTCATCTGGATGAACCCGTGCGGCAGGTCGGGTAATGCACGTAGGTGATGTCGTTACCGTCGTCCGCAAGCTTCTTCGCGTAGGCGTGGGCGACGTCGCGCAGCATGTCAAAGCCACACCTCACCAGCAGGGCCTTGGGAAGGTCTGCGTGGCTGGGCGCGTTCAGAGGCGTGATGTACGGCTGCGAGTAGTCCACGCCTTCCGGCACCAGGCACCAGACGAACAGCAGCACTCCAGCCGTGTCGACATAGCCTCCGGACACGTTCTTGAGCGACGGAGCCTTCGTCGTGAAGGACAAAGAAACCGAGATCAAACGGTTCGCCGACGACCCCGAACGCGAACGCAGGCTCTGGGAAGCCACCAGCGAGCTCCTTGAGAAGGCCGCCCTCAGGGCCAGATGAGAAGCTTGGGCAGATGCTTTGCGACGGCACCGCGGGCCCGCGAGGGACCGGTAATGAGTGAGGAGCGGGTCGTTGTTCAAGGCGGCGGATGCGTACGCGTTGGAGCTTGACGAGCAGTCGTTCGACGTGGCGCACGCCCATCAGGTCCTTCAGCACTTGACCGACCCGGTCGCTGCCTTGGTCGAGATGCGACGGGTGCTGCGACCAGGGGGGATTCGCGCCGTGCGCGATAGCGACTACGGAGGTTTCGTGTGGGCGCCCTTCGATCCTCTGCTGGACCGGTGGATGGAGCTCTACCACCAGGTGTGCGCCCGCAACGGCGCCGACGCCGACGCTGGCCGACATCTCCTCGGCTGAGCGCAAGCCGCTGGCTTCAGCGACATCGAAGCAGGCAGTTCCACCTGGACGTTCGCCGACGTGCCCTCGCGCGTCTGGTGGAGTGACCTATGGGCGGAGCGGGTGATCCGCTCCGCGCTCGCCGAGC
Source organism: uncultured Solirubrobacterales bacterium (assembly GCA_963710725.1). GTDB lineage: Bacteria > Actinomycetota > Thermoleophilia > Solirubrobacterales > Solirubrobacteraceae > CAVQBJ01. The sequence continues at coordinate 31,994 of CAVQBJ010000005.1, forward strand.
AGGCCGTCAGCTACGGACTGAGCACCCATGAAGAGCTGGAGGCGATCGCTAGCGCATGGCACCGGTGGGCAGAACACGATGATGCCTTCTTCGTGGTCCTCCACGCGGAACTGATCGCCCGACGCCCAGCCGGCTGACTCCGCCGCAAACGGGGACAACGTTCCCAGACCCGGCTTACGCGGATGGCCGGCTTTCGCTGACGTCACCGGCACGGCGACGAGGGCGACTTTCGCTTCGCGACGAGACCATGCGCCGGCCCGGGCCCCGCAGTTGGCGACGAGGAGGGCGCGCGCCGTCGTCGAAGCGAGACCTGCATTTGTCGTCGCGCATGACACCCGTCGGCGGTCTGCTCCATACAAGAGTCAGCGGATCAGGGCTTCGGCTCGCCGAGCAGTAGCTCGGTCCGGTACTTCGGGGCGAGTGCGATCGCCCTGGCGATGAACGCGCCGGTGGCGGCATCGTCGAGCGCCGGTGGCGGCTCGGTTCGGTGCGCGACCGGAACGCCGACCTCCTTGAAGAACTCCTCCTGGCCTGCGGGCGAGCAGAGACAGAGCAGCCGCGCGGGCCGTTCGGAGACGTTGCGAAAGACGTGCGGCGCGTTGGCCGGCACATTGATCGTTTCACCAGCCGCGGCGACGGCGCTGACGCCGCGGAAGGTGAGCTCGATCTCGCCGTCAAGAATGGTGAACATCTCCTCGAAGTCGTGACGGTGGGGCGGCGGCCCGCCGCCCGGCGGGACGTGCATGTCGATCAGCGTGTAGCGCCCGGCGGTGTCGGCCCCGGACACGAGGATGGTGTAGGTGTCCCCAACCACGCCGAGATGAGGCAGCGAGTCATCGGAGTCGGGGCTCACGTGCGTCAGCAACCGCCGAGGGTCATCATCGGGAATCGGTCCTGGCGGCTTTGACTCAGGCGAGGTGTCGTTCATCAGCGCTCCCCTATATCGTGGGCTAAGCGGTGGAAATCGTCCGCTTATGACCCGGACGCTACCGAACGCGAGCCCCCGCTGTCGCTACCTGGCACGATCACCCCCGGGATGTCCGAAGCACCGACAGAGCCACGGCGCGTCACGCGGCGACTGCGAAGTGACGCCGCAGCGAATCGTGAACGCATCCTCGCCGCCGCCACGATCGCGGTCAGGCGCGACGGCGAGAGAGTGCCGATGGCGACCATCGCCGACGAGGCGGGCGTCGGGATCGGAACCCTCTACCGCCACTACCCGACGCGCCCGGCCCTCTTAGCGGCTCTGACCTTGCGCTCCTTCCAACTCGTCCTAGAGCACGCGCGCGCCGCCGCGCTGAGCGACCAGCCGGCCCCCGCCGCACTCGAGCAGTTCTTCGACCAGACGATCGCGGCACGTAATGAGCTGATCCTCCCCCTCCACGGCGGCCCCATCATCGACGACGAGAAGATCGCCGCGCTTCGGACCGAGATCCGCAACCTACTCGAGCAGGTCCTCGCCCGCGGACGCCGCGACCAGACCATCCGACCAGACGCTACCCCGATCGACATCATCATCACCGGAGCGATGCTCGCCCAGCCACTCCCGCGCGCAGATAACTGGGACCAGCTCGCGCGCCGGCAAGCCAGAATCTTCGTCGCAGGCCTCGCCGCCACCGACCCACCACTCCCCAGCTTGCGACCCAGCCGAGCCCGACGCTAAGACGAGTGCGCGCGCATCAGACCTCCATTGACGACATCACGAGCCTGAGGGGACAAGTGGGGCCAGCCCACCAATGCGCGGACAGGAGGGACGAGCCGGCGATTCCTCTGTCGCGGCCCAGATCCAAGACCTAGTCCGTAGGCTTCGAGTCATGAGCGCGGCGGAGAACAAGCGGCTGATGCGTCATGCGTTCGACGAGCTTGCGAGCGGAAACGGCGCACCGTTCATGGACCGGCTCAGCGATGACGTTTGCTGGACGATCATGGGCTCCACGGCCTGGTCGCGGACCTACGAGGGCAAGCAGGCAGTGCGCGACGAGTTGATGCGTCCGCTGTTCGCGCAGTTCGCAGACCGCTACACCAACGAGGCGACTCGCATCGTCGCCGACGGCGACATCGTCGTGATCGAGTGCCGCGGCGAGGCCACAACAAAGGCGGGGAAGCCCTACAACCAGACGTATTGCTACGTCTGTCGCCTAACCGACGGCAAGGTGCGCGAGCTTACCGAGTACCTCGACACCGAAATGGTCAGCGCCGCACTCGATCCTCCCGGATCGCCGCAAAGGGTGACCGCCGGCGACAGTGAATGACTGGCGTCGCACGGCTGCGGTTGCGCACCTGCTTCGATGCCGGAACGCCATCTGGAGGGCGCCAGCCTCTGTCCTGCCTCGCGCGGACAGGAGGCCGTGGCTGCTTAGCCGGGCTCTGCTCGGTCCAAGTACACGACTCGGTCTGCGATCTGCTCGCCGGCGATGGCTTGGATCGCCGCGATGAGCGGACCGATCCCGGCAGGGCGACGCGAGAAGCGGCTGGAGAGGGCAATTAGAACGCCGTGGTGGTGGGCGCCGGAGGTGCTGTGCTCGGCAGCGAGTCGCGTGAAGTCGCCGACGTTCTCGGTGAGCACGCAATAGCCGCCGGCGACTGCTGCGCCGAAGACCTCGGGATCCGACGCGCCGGCGAGTCGAAGATCCGCGACTGTGGTCGCTTCGATTCCAGCGGCTCGAAGCGTTTTGGCCACGGTGGGCGGGTACATCTCGTCGACGAGGATCTTCACCGCGCTTCGGCCGCTGCTGTTTCGCTGCGGTGAAGCTCAATCCGGGCTTGGATCTCGTCCGGGTAGGCGGCGCGGTAGGCGAGTGCCGCGTCGATCTGGGCGCGGGAGACGACGCCGTCGGCGGCGAGCTCTGCGGCTGGGTTCTCGATCGATGCGAGGTCGTCGATCCACATCGCGACCTCCCACACGTCGGGGCCTGCGATCAGTCCGGCGCGGCGGCCGGTTGGGCCGTCGCGGAAGGTGATCATCGGATGCTCGTCACGGCGCGCGCCCTCCTCCGCGTATCGGCGAAGGCGATCGGACAGGCTCTCGCCCGCGGCGCGCGCACGTAGCCGTAGTCGCTCGGCGAGACGGTCATCGAGGCGGACAGACACATTCACGGACATGCCTACAGTGTTGCACGTTGTCAACAGCAGGAGGTGGGGTGATGAAATCCATCGCTCTCGACGCCGCCGGCCATCGCCGCTCCCCGGCGACGATGCCCGGCTACCACCAAGGCCGTGCGCCGCGCAACAAGGGCATGCGGTACCCGGCCGATCCGCCGACGATCGAAGAGATCGTCGCAGTGATGCGAGTCGCCGGCGAGAAATCCGAGGGACTGCGACTCCGGGCGCTGATCGTCCTGCTCTGGCGCGCCGGACTCAGGGTCGGAGAAGCGCTTGCGCTTGCGGAGACCGATCTCGACCGCTCTCGGGGCGCGGTGCTCGTGCGCCGCGGGAAGGGCGGGAAGCGTCGCGAGGTCGGGATGGACCGCTGGGCGTGGCAGCAACTCGATCCGTGGCTCGAGCTCCGGCCGGGTCTGCCCGTCGGAGCTCTGCTCTGCGTGATCCATGGCCCGACAAGCGGCCGGCTTTGGGAGGCGTCCGCCGCCCGCAAGCAGCTAAAGCATGCCGCTGCCGCAGCCGGTGTCCTTCCGCACCAACTCCGCCATGCGCACGCCATTGAGATGGCACACGAGGGCATCCCACTGGTCGTGATCCAACGCCAACTTGGGCACGCCAATCTCGGCATCACCTCGATCTACCTCCAGGGGATCGATAGCTCCGAGATCATCGACACCGTCCACGCGAGGCCTGCGCCCACGATCAGCGCGACCGCCGGGCTCTCGCAGCTCTGACAGACCAGGCCGCCGGCCCGGCTCACGCCGACCGGCGGCCACACCCTCGCCTGGCCAATACGAGGGAGGACCCTTGTTGCGGCGAGATACCTCCTTTGGCGTGGCTGCGGTACTCCGCTGCGCCGCCATCGACGCACTCGCAGCCGCCCCGAAGCATGGCGCATCGCACGGCGTCCCCCAGCTCGGCCTCCGCGCTGGCCTTTGGCACGGACCATGCGTCGCGTCCGCAGGGGATGCGCATCCGGAGGGGCGCCGCGAACCCTGAGCCTAGTCCGTTGGCGCCTGCAGCAAAAAGCCGGAGAACGTCAGTGGGAGATTTAGCGTATTGCGTGCGTCCTCCCCAGAGCATCGACCCGGGCCCGATGCGGTGAGCGAGCCGAGCCTCGGGGCCTGGAGTTGGGTTCCCGGCCGGCGGGCGCTGGACGCCGGTGCCGGTGTCGCAGAGCTCATGATCGCGTCCGGTTCGTGGGTTGAGCGGCGATGCCGTGCAGCACGAGCTCGGTCGTGTGCTGGGTGAACCGTTCGATCAGCTCCTGGTCGAGCCGCTCGCCGGCTACGTCCTCGAGCCAGCTGCGGGCCGCGAACAGGAACTCGCACATTCCGACAAGTGAGAAGAAGAACAGGGTCGGGTCGACGTTGCGAAACTCGCCTCGCGCACCGCCCGCGGCCAGCAGTTCCCGGTAGAAGTCAAGGGTGGGGCGTCCGATGGCCTCGGCCATGCCGGCGGCGGGGTGCTCGCCGGCGCGCAGTCGCTCCGCGAGCTGGTTTACATAGGGGAAGCGGACGAAGTTGCGCACGACCTCCGCGACGTGAAGGCGAAGCTTCTCCTCGGGTGGCAGATCGAGGCTGGCGAGCCGGTCCAGTCTGGCCAGCACGCCGCGGCGGTCGCGTTCGACGAGCGCTTCGAGCAGTTGCGTCTTGCCGCCGAAGCAGTAGCTGACCATCGCCAGCTGTAAACCGGCCCGCTCGCAGATCTGGCTGACCGATGGTTCCGCGCCCGCGCGTTCGTAGAGCAACTCGTGGGTGGCTTGAAGGAGCTTCTCGCGGGAGAGGTCGGCTCCCTTCAGCGACGGGTCAAGCGGCGGAGGATTCGCGGCGCTGTGACGGCGGCGCGTCCGTCGGGCGGGGCTCGTCGGTGGTGGGCTCACCTGCGCAATCATTGCATAGCCGATTGAATGTTCGTATAGGGTCTGTCTGAATGTTCGTTCAGGAATTGGGTGTTGAGTGCCCGGCGTTGCACGCGGAGAACGTTGATGACCGAGACTCTGAAGCTGCTGTCGCTGCCCGCCTCGAGGTCGGGGACGGCGTCGCGAGTGTCTGCCCGCGGCGAGAAGCGATCGCATGACCCCACGCCGTCGAGAACCTGATGAGGGTGCTCGCGATCGAATGGGCCCGCTACGGAATCAAGCCAGTCGCGGTCGCTCCCGGAATCGTCGACACCGACACCTTCCGCACGAAATACTCGGCCCAGGGCGTGGAGCATTGGGCCACGAGCGCGCTCAGCCGACGGCTCGTGGCCCGCGAGGACGTCGCACGCGCGATTGCGTTCCTGGCCTCGCCCGGCGGGGACGCGATTACCGGAGGCGTTATCGACGTCGACGCCGGCCACGACGTCCACCAGACGCGCCTCCCTTCTCCCGCGCTCAGCGACCGGACCGGCAGACCCTGGCGGAGGGCCGCCGCGGATGAGACTCACCGACCAAACGAGGACACGATATGACCACAACCGTACTGGCCGGCGCCGAAACGCATGAGGGCGCGCTCCCGCCGGGGCCAAGCGCGCCTCGCGCGTGGCAGATGGCGGCCTGGACCGCACGCCTAGGGCCCTTCCTGCTGCGAACGCGCGCCCGCTACGGCGACACGTTCACGATTCGTCTCATGGGGGACACGTTCGTCCTCCTGTGCGATCCGGAGGACGTCAAGCAGGCGTTCACCGGCGATCCGCGGCTGCTGCGCGCCGGCGAGGCCAACCGGATCCTGCGGCCGTTCCTCGGTCCCCGCTCGGTGCTGCTGCTCGACGAGCCCGAGCACATGGTCGATCGCAAGCTGATGCTGCCGCCCTTCCACGGTGAGCGCATGCAGCGCTACCGCGAGATCATGTGCGAGGTGGCGTGCGCCGAGATCGCCCGCTGGCCGCGCGGCGCGCCGGTGCCACTGTGGCCGAGCATGCAAGCGATCACCCTCGAAGTCATCCTGCGCGCAGTGTTCGGGCTACGCGAGCGCGAGCGCCTTGTCGCGCTCAAGGAAGCCCTGCTGGCACTGATCGACTGGACGACCCAACCGTCGCGACTGGCCTTCCTCGGGATCGTCGGCCCTGATCGCGTAGAGCGCGATCGCCGTCTGCGTCGCGCGCTCGACGGCGTCGACACGCTGCTTCTGGCCGAGATCGCGCGCCGACGCGACGCGCCCGACCTGGCCGAGCGCGACGACATCCTCTCGCTGCTGTTGCTCGCGCGCTACGAGGACGGCACCTCGATGGACGACCGCTCCCTGCGCGATGAGCTCGTGACGCTGCTGATCGCCGGACACGAGACGACCGCCACCTCGCTCGCCTGGGCGCTGGAGCGGCTCATGCGCCACCCGCAGTCCCTGCGCAGGGCACAGCAGGACGCCGTCGGCGGCGATGGCGAGTACCTGGACGCCGTCGTGAAGGAGACCCTGCGCCTGCGACCGGTGATACCGATCGTCGGGCGCGTGCTCGGGGAGCCGATGACCTTTGGCGGCCATCGGCTCCCGGCGGGCGCGGTCGTTGCGCCCTGCATCTTCCTGATGCATCGCCGCGAGGACGTGTATCCGCAGGCGGCGCGCTTCCGGCCCGAGCGGTTCCTCGAGCGGCCGGCCGGCACGTACACGTGGCTGCCGTTCGGCGGGGGCGTGCGACGCTGCCTGGGCGCGAGCTTCGCCCAGTTTGAGATGCGCCAGGTGCTCGCCGAGGTGCTGGCCGCCGTCGACCTGCAGCCGCCGCGGGCCGAAGCCGAAGCCGTGGCGCGCCGCGGGATAACGCTCGCGCCCGCTGGCGCGGCGACGGCGATCGTAAGCGATCGTCGCGCCGCGGCGGCTCCCGTGGCGCCGGCGCTCGTCGCGTGATGGACGCGTCGCCTCGCCCGACGCTAGCCGAAGGGCGACCGCAGCGGCGACGCCTCGACCGTCCCGACACCGAGCCGGCGCGATCAGATTGCCACGCGAGCGATCGTCCGCGTCCCGACCCGCTTTCGTGTCCGGACGCGCCTATCGACGCAGCGGCCGGCCGTCCCGGTATGCGCGGAACGCGCGCATCTTCGTGACGATGACCGAAGAGACTTGCCGGCGCGCGGACGGCAGGAGGGCTTGGGCGTGATCGCGCCGCGGCGGATCCGCTCGGCGCTCGATCGCCGTGCGCCCAGTCGGCGATACGATCGAGCGCCCTCCATCGAGTACAGGCTTCCGCTGGAATGATCGAGGATGACTGCTCGACTCAAGCATGTCGACCCGAATCGCCCGCGCCGCTTGTTCAGCCGTGCCTCTGCACGGTTTTCTGCCACGCGCGTAAGCAGGTTCCTCTCGGCCAGGATCGTTTGGAAGCTCGACCCATACCTGTTGCGCATGACTCGCGGCCGCATCGGGATGGGGCTCGTCCTGCCTACGGCCCTGCTGGAAACCCACGGCGCGAAGACTGGCTTGCGGCGGCGCAACGCGGTCATCTACTTCCATGACGGCGACCGAGTGACCATCGTCGCTTCGTTTGCCGGCGCTCCGAAACATCCGGCGTGGTTTCACAATCTGCTGGCGCATCCAGACGTAACGTTCGGCGGCATTTCGATGCGTGCGACGGTGGTCGACGACGAAGCCGAGCGTCGACGACTCTGGACCCTCGCCGACCGCGTGTTTGCACCGTACGCGACCTACCGCCGAGACGCAGCGAAGTCCGGCCGGCGGATCCCGATCGTTCAGCTCACCGAGCGCACGGAGCCATAGGCGGCCCGCCGCCGTCCTCCTGCGGAATCTGCTGCGACGCCACCACGAGCATCTGGCAGCCGCACGATTGCGCCCCCGTTGCGCGCCGAGGAGGGACGTCGCGGTCGGACGAGTGCGGGCGCAGCCGCTGGCGAGCCCCCAGCTCCGCGCGTGGCGATTCTTGAGACTCGCGACGCGCGCACGTACCAGACCTGCGTTCGTGCTTGCTCGGATGTGCCTGGTCGTTGGCACCAGCATGGCTCCCATCACGCCTGGGCGCTGAGCGGTTCCAGCAGTTGGATGACGTTCCCCTCCGGGTCCACGCCGTCACAACGGCGAAAGTCGCGGAAATCCCACGCGGTGTCCGGGGGATCGATGTACCCGCCCAGCGCCTCAGCACCCGCTCGGATCTCCTCGATGCTCCGCACGGCGAACCCGAGCTTGATCGGCACCTCCGTCCGTCGACGGGCAGGCGCCGAGATCTCAATCGTGGCCCAGAGCTCTTCCGCGGCCCGGACCAGAGATAGCGTCCACTCCTCAGCTGCCAGAACGCGGTAGCGGTCACCACCCTCGACGGTGGCAAACCCCAGGCACTGCTCGTAGAACGCCGACATCCGGTCGAGGTCCTTCACGTAGATGACGCCGACCGCGCTCACGGCGCTCGGAGAGTACCGGCGCGAGCGGCCACGCCCGCCGCCCGCGTCATGGTCACGCTCGCCGCTAACCACGGGCCCGGACGTGGGCCCCACGCCCACGCCGAGACTGGCGACTCGGCGGCCCGGACCGAGCGACCAACCACGACACCTGCTCTTCTCGCGCGACGGGCATCGGGTCGCGGCAACCGAAGCACCCGCAACGCGCGGACAGGAGGACTCTCGTCACTACCGGCGCGATGACATCGCCGGCTCGGCCGCGATGGTCGACTCGATGATGTGTATAAGCGGAGGCTACAAAGGTGTATGCTGTGGGCATGGCTACAGCACCCACAAAGCGCACGAACATCAACCTCGACAAGGCCCTCGTCGAGGAAGCGGCCGTCGTACTGGGCACGGATCAGACGACGGAAACCGTCCACGCAGCCCTCCGCGACGTGGTCGAGCGGGCCGCGCGCCAGCGACTCGCCGAGCGCGACTTCGCAGGCCTCACGCCGCCAGCGCTTGACGAGCTACGCCGCCCGCGAAACCGCACGTAGGTGCAACTCGCCGATACCAGCGCCTGGAGCTGGACACGAGCCGTCGGCGGCGAGCTACGCCGAGGTTTCGACGAGGCCCTGGTCGACGGCGAAGTCGCGACCTGCGACATGGTCCGCCTGGAACTCCTCCACAGCGCCCAGAACGCCACCGAGTTCCGTGCCCTGCGCCGCGATCTCCAAGCGCTCCCGGACTGCCCCATCGAGAAGGAGCAATGGCAGCGAGCCCTCGACGTCTACGGGCGACTCGCCGAGCGGGGTGGGCTACACCAACGCGCCGTAAAGCACCCCGATCTACTGATCGCGGCCGCCGCCGAAGCTGCGGGCGTAACGGTGCTCCACTACGACGAGGACTATGACCGGATAGCCGCCATCACCGGACAAGACGTCCGCTGGCTCGCCCGGCGCGGCTCACTGCGCTGAACAACCCGATCAACAGCGACACCCCGTTCATCGGCGACGGCACCCTCGTGGTCGCGGCGGGCGCCGCGCAAGACCGCTCAAGCGGCGTCGGGCGACTCCACCGGCCACTCGACGCAACGAGCCGCCTCTTTGCCATGCAGAAGGTCGAGGGTTCGAGTCCCTTCATCCACTACATCCGCTTCAGCCCTGCCCAGCAGCTGAGCGCTCGCGGTCGATGCGCCTGATGGGGCGAGCGGCGTGCGCCGCAGTTGACGTGCGGGCGCGGACCTATAACAGTGAGGCCATGAATCGGGGCCTCGCTCTTCGGCGGTCCCTGCGCGCCGCGCGAACGCTCGGGTCGCGGCGCTCGGGCCGCGCCGGCGTCGGACGGCCCTGCGCGCTGCGCCGCGCGCCCGTCCGGATGTTCGCGGCGTCGATCCTCGGCATGCTCGCTTTCCTGCTCGCCGCGGGTTCGGCGGCGGCGGCCGGGGCGACGATTACCACGGTGGCGGGCGGCACCGGTTCGGGGAGCGCGGCCTCGGTCGCCCAGACCCCTGACGGGGTGGCCGATTTCGGGTCGACCGTGTTCGTCGCCGACGGCCCCGACAACATCGTCTTCGCCGTGAATACCCAGACCGGGCACGAGCAGGCTCTGGCCGGCACGGGCATCGCCGGAGACGAAGGGATCGGCGGACCGGCGACGCGCGCCGAGCTCGCTGACCCGGTGGCGGTCGCGGTCGACGCGCACGGCGACGTGTACGTCGCCAACGCCGAGTCGTGTCTCGTCGAGGAGGTCAATGAGTCCACGGGCAACATCAGCGTGGTCGCCGGCGACGCGGCGACCGTGGGGACGGCGGCCAACGGCGCCGGTGGCTGCCAGCAGCCACCGGAGGAGGGCGGCGCGGCGACCGCCTCGGGCCTGAACGACCCGCGGGCCATCGCCCTGGACGGCTCCGGTGATCTGTACATCGCCGAGTTCGCCAGCGGCGAAGTGCAGCGGGTCGACGCCTCCACGCACGACATCACGCGCTACGCCGGCGGCGGCTCGCCGGCGAGCGGCAACGGCGACGGGGGCGCGGCCACGTCGGCTCTGATCAACGCGCCCGACGCACTGGCGCTCGACGGCGACGGCAACCTGTACATCGGCAGCGAGGACGACCACGACGTGCGCGTGGTGGCGGCGTCGAGCCACGACATCTCGACGTCCGCGGGTGGGGGCTCGCCGGCGAGCGGCAACGGCGACGGCGGACCGGCGACCTCGGCCAGGCTGTCCGCGGTGGACGGCCTCGCCTTTGACGGAGCCGGCGATCTGTACATCGCCGAGGGCGCGGACATCCGCGAGGTCAGCCACGTCGCCCCGTACGACATCTCCACCTACGCCGGCACGACCCCGATCGGCGGCGGCGGGGGCTGCGGTAGTGGTGGCGGCGCCGGGTGCTCCGTGCTCACCGAGCCGCTCGACGCGATCGCGGCCGCCCCGACGACGACCGCTGATGGCGACGGGGGCCCGGCCGCCGATGCCGTCTTCGGTGACGCGGGACAGCTGGCCGTGGACGTCTCGGGCGACCTGTACGCCGCCGATCCTACCGGCGCGACCGTTGGCGGCGCGTCGTTCGGACCGGCGGTGCGCGAGATCGCGGCGGCCCCGCCGAACGACGTCTCCACGCTGGCCGGCGGACCGATGCGCTACGGCGGAGATGGCGGGCCGGCGGTGGACGCCCAGCTCAGCCGGCCGACCGACGTGGCCCTCGACGCGCAGGGCGACCTGTTCATCGCCGACGACGGTGACGGCGTCGTGCGCGAGGTGGCCCATGGCACGGGCCTCATCAGCACCGTGGCGGGCGATCCCGACCTGGCCACTGCGACGTACACGCCCGGTGGGCCGGCCACCGGCTTCGCGCTGGGCGATCCGACCGCGGTGGCCGTCGGTGCCTCGGGCGCGCTGTTCATCGCCATCGGCGACCTTGGCGAGGTGATGCGCGTCGACCCGAGCACGCACGACATCGCGCTGTATGCCGGCGGCGGTGACCCGGCGAGCGGCAACGGCGACGGGGGACCAGCCACGGGCGCCGTCCTGGGCGACGTCACGGCGCTCGCGCTGGACTCGGCCGGCGACCTGTACATCGCCACCGGCGCTCCATCCGGCGGCTATCCCGCCGTGCGCCGCGTCGACGCGCAGACCAAGCTGATCAGCACGTATGCCGGCGGGCAGTCCTACACGGCGCACAACGGCTACGGCGACGGCGGGACGGCGACCCAGGCCGTGCTGCTTGATCCCGTCGGGCTCGCCTTCACGGCGGGCGGCGACCTGCTCATCGCCGACGACGAGAACTACACGGTGCGCGAGGTCGACACGACGCCCAGCCACGTCATCACGACGATCGCCGGGACGACGAACTCGGGCGGCGACGGTGGCGACGGCGGCCCGGCCACTCAGGCCTCGATCGTCCCCGAGGGCCTGGCTGTCGACGGCGCCGGCAACATCTACATCAGCGGCGGCGAGGAGTGCTCGATCCGCGAAATCACCAACGGGTTCATCTCCACGATCGCCGGGACGACGACCGAGGACCCGCAGGCCGACGACGTGATCGAGCCCGACTGCGACTTCAGCGGCGATGGCGGGGCGGCGAGCAGCGCAACCCTCAACGACCCCGCCGGGATGGTCGCCGACACCGCCGGTGATGTCTTTATCGCCGATGATCGCAACGGCCGGGTGCGCGAGATCACCCCGTCGGCCACGCTGGCGCCCGTGCCCACAGTCACCGCGGTCAGCCCGGCCACCGGCCTCGCCACCGGCGGGACGCAGGTGACCATCTCGGGCAGCCACTTCGCGGCCGGCGCCACGGTGACGTTCGGCACGACGGTCGCCCAGTCGCCAATCGTCGTGACCGCCAACTCGATCACCGCCACCGCACCGCCGGGGTCCGACGTGGCCGACGTGCGGGTGGACGTTGGCGGCCAGGTGAGCGCGATCGCGCCCGGCGACCGCTTCGCCAACACCCCGGTGCTGACCTCCGTCAGCCCGGGCAGCACGGCGGCGGCCCAGCCGGCGACCGTCACGGTGAGCGGGGCCGGCCTGAGCGGTGCCACCGCGGTCAGCTTCGGGACGGTGCCCGCGGCGGGCTTCTCGGTGGACGGCAACGAGCAGATCACGGCTACGGCGCCGAGCCAGGCGGCCGGCACGAGCGTGGACGTGACCGTGACCACGGCCGGAGGGACCAGCGCGACCTCGAGCGCCGATCGATTCGCCTACGTCAACGAAGGCTCGATCTCCGGCGTGGTCGTCGATCCGAACGACCGGCCGTTGCCCGATGCGGTCGTCCGGGCCTGCTCGACGACCGGGACGTGCGGCTCGGCAACCACCGACGCCCTCGGGGCCTACGCGGTCACACCGCTCCCGGACGGCTCGTACACGCTGTACGTGTCACCGCCGCAGGCCGATCTGTGGGACGACGCCCCACTGCTCGACAGCTCGGGCGGACCGGTGACGATCAGCGACGCCAACGCCGTCAGCGCCGCGCCGATCGCCGTGCAGGCGGCGGCCGACCTGCCCGCGGGGGCCACCTTCCAGACGGGCACCAGTGGCACGTTCACCAGCGGGCTGGCGGCGTGGTTCACCGGAGGCAGCGCCACGTTCACCGTGCGCGGCTGTCCCGGCGGCTCCGCCACCTGGATCCAGGCCTCTGCCACCCCGGGCGACGCGGCGTCGCAGACGGGCTCCTTCACCGAGACGCCGCCGGGATCCGGCGTGTACACCACTACCCTGCCCCACGGCATCGAAGGCTTCTCGCAGTTCGCCTATGCGTTCTCCTGCCCGGCCGCGGACACGGCCACGACCCCGACCGTCAGCTCAGTCAGCCCAAGCAGCGGGTCGGCCGCGGGCGGGACGCCGGTGACGATCACCGGGAGCGGCTTTACGACGGCGACCGGCGTGGCGTTCGGCGCCACGCCGACGGAGCGCATCCAGGTCATCTCCGACAGCGAGCTCCAGGTATACAGCCCGGCTGGGGCCGGCGCGCAGGACGTCCGGGTCGTCGCGCCGGATGGCACGAGCGCGACGACGAGCGCGGACGAGTTCAGCTATGGACCCGCGGTGGCCGGGGTCACTCCGAGCAGCGGCCCGGCGGACGGCACGCAGGTGCTCATCGTCGGATCGGGATTCACCGGCGCGACGGGCGTGGACTTCGCCGCGACGCCGGCCACGGGCGTGCGGGTGCTCTCGGACAGCGAGATCGTCGCCACGAGCCCCGCCGGCGCCGGCACCGAGGATGTCACGGTGACGAGCTCGCTCGGCACGAGTCCGACCTCGGCGGCGGATCATTTCGGCTTCCAGGCGCCGACGGTCACCGGCCTGCTGAACACGAGCGGTCCCGACGCCGGTGGTCAGCCGCTCATCGTCACTGGGGCCAACTTCACCGGTGCGACCTCGGTGTCGTTCGGCGCGACGGCGACGAGCGATTTCACGGTGCTGGACGACTCCGACCTGGAGGTCACGGTGCCGCCCCATGTCGCCGGGACGGTCGGCGTCACTGTCAACACGAGCGCGGGCCCGAGCGCGTCGACGGCGGCGGACGACTTCTCCTATGACGCGCCGGTGGTGAGCGGTCTGTCCGAGACGAGCGGGCGGGCCGGCGACAACCTGGTCATCACCGGCAGCGGGCTCACCGGCGCGACCGCGGTTGACTTCGACGGCGTCGCCGCCACCAACCTGATCAGCCTCGACGATGACGATCTACAGGTCACGGTGCCAGCGGGCTCGGGGACCGCGGACGTCGTGGTCACGACGCCGGGCGGCACGAGCGCGCCCTCGTCGGACTCGCAGTTCACCTACGGCAGTCCGACGGCCGCCACGGACCCGCAGCTGAGCGGGGTGTACGGCGCCAGCGGCGTACCGGCCAACGGCACGTGCAGAGCGTCGCTGTCGCTCAGCCTGACCGGCCTCGGCGGTGCCGCCAATCTCGACGGGGCGCAGTCGGTGAACTTCCTCGAGCCGGACGGCACGGTGAGCGTGCCGATCTCCGACCTGGCCGCCGGAGAGACGGCGCAGCAGACGACCGTCGCCGTGCCGGTACCCCCCGGACCACCCGGCGCCAGCGTCAACGTGACCGTCTCCGGCAGTGCGGACGGCACGCCGTGGCAGACGAACGCCGCGTCCATCCGTTACCTCGCAGTGCTCGTGGTCGCGGTGTCGCCGAACCACGCGGCGTTCGTCGCCCCCGACCAGGCGGTGCTCGACACCACCGGAATCAGCCCCTGCGGCTACGGCGACGCCGACGCCTCGCCCACGCCGTCGGGCGTGAAGTTCCTGTGGGGGTCGCAATTCGCCACTGCGACGTCCGTGGAATCGGGCCGCTTCGACACGGGCAACGAGGTGGTGTGGCACTTCGACGTTCCGCCCGATGTAGACACGCAGAAGATCACCGCCTACGTTGGTGAGAACGCGAGCGGCAACTCGGCCGAGTTCACCTACGATCCGCCGTTCGTCCGGGACGTCAACTTCCCCGTCGGCCTGGACACCGGCGGCTACCAGGAGACGCTCGACGGCGACGACTTCGCGCCTCCGCCGGGCTACACGCTGCCGGGCGGAACGGTCAAGGCGGTCACCTACGGATCGGGCGGCCCGGCCTGGGCGACACAGACCGTCTCCGGTCACGTGATCCAGACGACCCCGATCCCGGGCGGGCGCGACGGCACCCAGCCGGTCGTGGTGGTGGCCACCAACAGCGCCGGACAGACCGAGTCCTCCCTCCCGCAGTCCACGGCGAGCTTCACCTACATCCCCTGCCCGTCGGGCAAGAAGTGCCCGCCGCCACCTCCGTCTCCCCCGAAACCGCCGACACCGCCGTGCCCGGGCGGCGGCTGCAGCAACGGCGGCGGCGGCTCGTTCGGCACGTACAACGATCCGAGCGGCACCGTGGTCAACACGCACGGGGCGCCCGTGGCCGAGGCGACGGTCACCCTGTTGCAGTCGAGCTCGGCCAGCGGGCCGTTCACGGCCGTACCCAACGGCAGCGCGGTGATGTCGCCCGACAACCGGGTCAACCCCCGGGTCACCGGACCGTCGGGCATCTACGGCTGGGACGTTCTGCCCGACTACTACGAGATCACGGCCACCGCCGACGGCTGCAACACGTACACGACCGCGCCGCAGGACGTACCCCCGCCGGTCACCGGCCTGACGCTCACGCTCAACTGCTCCGGTGCACCGCCCTCGGTCACGGGCGTCAGCCCCTCGGCCGGCTCGGTGACAGGCGGCACGCCGGTGACGATCACGGGCAGCGGATTCGTCGCCGGGGCCACAACCGTCACCTTCGACGGGCAGGCGGCCGCCGACGTCACCGTCAACTCCGGCGGCACCTCGCTCACCGCCGACAGCCCGGCCGCGTCGGCCGGGGCGATCACCGTGAGCGTCGCCACCTCCAGCGGCAGCGCGGCGGCCGGCACGTTCACCTACGTCGCCGCCCAGCCGACGCTGACGGCCCTCGCCCCGGACACGGGGATGGTGGGCACGCTCGTGACGCTGACCGGCACCGGACTGACGCCGGCCACAGCCGTGCACTTCGGCTCGGTGGCGGCCCACTTCCAGGTTGTGTCCGATGACCAGATCACCGCGGTGGCCCCGGCCGGAGCCGGCGGGGTGGTCACGGTGACCACGCCGGGCGGAACCGCAACGGCCGCCACCGACTTCACCGAGATCTCTCCGACGATCACCACGAGCACGACGATCACCACGAGCACGACGATCTCAACGAGCACGTCGACATCGGGTGCGGGCCCGACTTCGAGCGGCGGCGGTGTCGGCGGCACCACCAGTTCCTCGCTCAGCGTGAGCACCTCCACGACGTCGGCTCACGGCGCGGTCCAGGGTGCTCACGCAATCGCGCATCCGCCCACTCCGGCGCAGAGGCTGGCGGCCGCGCTCAAGGCGTGCACGAAGATCAAGAGCAAGCGGCAGCGCGCGAGCTGCGTGAGCGCCGCCCACCGGGCCTACACCCGCGCGGTGCAGGCGGCGAATCTCGCGGCGGCGCTGAAGGCATGTTCCCGCCTCCGGCCGTCCAAGCGCGCCTCCTGCGTGAGGACGGCCCGCAAGCGTGCGAACCACCGTTGAGCGACGCGCTGCTCGCCGCGCTGCTGGTGTCGCCAAGCGTGTTATCTCGGCAGCCGTTGCTAGTTGCCATGCAGAAGGTCGAGGGTTCGAGTCCCTTCATCCGCTTCAAGAAAAGGCACGCAACAGCGGGCCTTTCCTGTTGATCCAGATGCCAGTCGACGGCCGTTGGCAGCATTGCCAAGCGGCGGTCTCATCGCGCGCAGGGACGGACGGACGTCAGCCCCTGACGTTCGACCGTCGTTCTACACCGCCCTCAGCTCGTCTGCGCCTCGGCCTCGGACGTGCTCTGGCAGGCGCGGCACTCGCCGCGCAGGATGACTTCGTGGCCGTGGGCGTGAAATCCGAGGCGGCCGGCGAGTTGTTCGATCGAGCGCTCGAGTTCGGGATCATCGAAGGGCACGAGGCGCCCGCAGGTGTCGCAGAGCAGGTGATGGTGGTGGTGTCCGCCGGGTTCGATTCGTTCGTATCGGGCGGTCGCGTCGCCGAGTTCTAGGCGGGATACGAGACCGCGTTCCTGCAGGAGCTCAAGGATGCGGTAGATGCTGGCGCGAGCGACGCGGCGATCGCTGCCGCGTAGGTGGTCCTCGATCTCGATCGCGCTGAGCGCGCAAGGCTGGCTGGCGAGCAGTTCGATCAGCGCGTTGCGTGCGCCGCCGCTGCGGTGCCCATCCTGCTCGAAGGCAGCGCGCGCATGTTCGGCCCAGCCGGTCTGGATTGCTGTCGGCATGCCTTGATTCTAACCGCGAATCGCCGGTAGTGAGACACGTTCTCGCTACCGTGCGGGGCTGTCGCTGGTTCAGAACACGCGTTACGCGGCTGCCGTGGCTGGTTGGCGGCGTCCCCTGAGGGCCGCCCAGGCGCGGCCGAGCGCGTAGCTGGCGGCGCTGGCGGTGCCGACGAAGAACCCGACGGGGTAGTTGGTGCTGTATGACGCCGCGATCGCGATCCAGGCGATCAGCAGCGCGATCACGACCGAGAGCGCCATCGCGAGTAGCGGTCGGTCGGTGAGCGATCGAGCGGCCGCGGGGGCGCCGATCATGAGGCTGAAGATGAGTAGGGTGCCGACGACGGGCACGGTCATCGCGGTGGCGAGCGCGACCACCAGCAGGAAGCAGATCTCGACAGTGAACGTGCTGATTCCGCGTGCTTCGCCGACCTCGGGGAGGATCGAGGAGAGCATCAGCGGTCGGTAAAGCATCGCTATCGCGACGAGGCAGAGGGCGCCGAGGATGGCGGTTGGTGCGATCTCGTTGGGGCTGATCCCGAGAACCTCTCCGAACAGCAGCGAGTAGACCTGCGGTGCGTACTCGACGCTCATGCTCAGAAACAGTGCGCCGAGGCCGAGCATCACCACGAGCGCGAGTGCAGTCGCGACGTCGTGGCGTCCGCGGCGGCTGAGCCAGCCGATCCCCAGTGCGCTCGCGACGGCCGCGACGGCGAGTCCCACCAGTGTGCTGACGCCGATCAGGCTGGCTGCGGCGGCTCCGGCGAAGGAGCCGTTGGGGATCGCGTGCGCCACGAACGCCGAGCCGCGTAGGACGACAAAGAATCCGACTACGCCGGCGACGACGGCAACGATGCTGGCCACCTCCCACGCGTTGACCATGAACCCGGAGAACATCTAGGAGGCCTGTGTTCGGCGACGGTGGCGCCATTCGGGCGCCCCGGAGAGCAGGTAGAACGCGAACACGAGGGTGACCACGAAGAAGCTGACCGGCCAGCCTCGCCCGGCGGGCGGCCAGTCATAGCTGTCGTAGGCGAGCACGATTCCGAGCCACATCGCGGTCACGCCGATCCCAGCGGCGGCAAGCATGGCGTACAGCGGCCGCTTGGTCAGGCGCAGCGCGGTCGCGGCGGGGCCGATGAGCAATGCGGTGCTGAGGATGGTGCCGATCGTGATCGCCGCCAGCGCGGTCGCGAGGGCCAGTCCCAGGAGATACAGCGCGCCGATCCGCCGGACCGGGATGCCGCGCGCGGCGGCCATCTCGGCGCTGACCGAGCTCAGCAGCAGCGGCCGGTACAGCGCGGCCATCAGCGCGAGCGCGAGCGCCGCGAGCACCACGATCAGGGGAACGGTCGAGGTGGGGATCGCGAAGACCGAGCCGAACAGGACGGTGACCGTAGCGCCGGTCGTGTTGTGCAGCGTGCTGTCCAGGTAGAGAAACAGTGCGGCCAGGCCGATCGAGGCGCCGAGCACGATCCCGGTGGCCAGGTCGCGCCCGCGCGGGCGCTGGATTCCGATCAGCTCCATCGCCGCGGCGGCGATCACGTCCATCACCAGGAAGCCGCTCATCAGCCCGACTCCGGCCAGGAACGCTCCGGCGCCGCCGGTCGTGCCGATGTCACCAAGCGCCTCCCCGGCGAACGCCTGCCCGCGGATCACGGTGAACACGCCCACGACGGCGGCCACGACGGCGACCACCGCGCCGACGCTGACCGCTACATGGATGACCTCGCTGCTGAAGAATCCGGGCGCGATGATCGAGCCCGCCGGGCGCGTCACGAGTGGACCTGCGCCTCGGGGAAGATGCCCTCGTGGCCGACGAGATCGAGGTGGTCGCCAGCGCCGGCGACGATCAGCACGCGCCCGTGCACGTCGAAGACGTCGACGTGCTGGCCGTAGAGCTTGCTGAGCACGTCCGCGCGGACGACCTCCTCGGTCGTGCCGCTCGCCGCGCGGCCGGCGGCGAGGTAGACGATGCGGTCCATCACCGGCATCAACGGGTTCATGTCGTGCGCGGAGATCAGCACGGCGATACGCTGCTCGGCGGCGATCCGTGCGAGCAGCGCGACGACCTCGTGGGTGCTGCGCAGGTCCAGGTTGGCCAGGGGCTCGTCGAGCAACAGCAGCCGTGGGCGGGCGATCAGCGCGTGGGCGATCAGCACGCGCTGCTGTTCGCCCCCGGACAGTCGCCCGACCCGGGTGTCGGCGAAGCGGCTCGCGTCCACGGCGGCGAGCATCTCCTCGATCAGGGCGTGTCGCTGGCGCGACGGTCTTGAGATCCCGAGCTTGTGCGCGTCCAGGCCGAGCCCGACGAGATCGCGGGCCCGCATGGGCAGGTCGGGGTCCAGCAGGAACTTCTGCGGCACGTAGCCGATCAGCGGGTTGCGACGCGAGCGCGGTCGACCGGCGACGAGAACCTGCCCCGAGGTGGCCGACTGCAGCCCGAGGATGACGCGGAGCAGTGTCGTCTTGCCCGCCCCGTTAGAGCCGATCAGGCCGGTGAACTCCCCGGGGGCGACGCTGAAGCTCACGCCGTCGAGGATCGTGCGCCCGGACAGGCGAACGTCCACTCCGGACACTGTGAGGATGTCCTCGCTCACCGGTGCTCGGGTGCTCATAGCTTCTGGGTGGAGACGTGCTCCGCGACGGCCTTCTCCAGGGCGTTGACCTCGGCGAGCATCCATGTCTGGTAGTGATAGCCGGGGACCGGCATCGTCTCGTAGACCCCGACGACCGGGATCCCGTAGCGCGCGGCCAGCGCCAGGAAGGACTGGGTCAGCGTGTCGGTGACCTGCTGGTTGTAGACGAAGACCTTCACGCGGTGCTGCGAGAACAGGGTGTTCTGGAAGGTGACGTTCTGGGGGGCGGGGTCGGTGCCGTTCATGATGTCGGCCTGCAGGCTGAACGGGGTCAGGTTTTCGGTCCCGGCCGCCTGGAGCATGTAGTCCCCGACCGGTTCGGTTGTCGCGACGGGCGTGTTGGGGTATCGCGCCTTGAACTGCGCCAGGGCCGCGAGCCAGGGCTGCAGCGACTGGTCAAAGCGGGCGGCGTTGGCCTGGAAATAGGCGGCGTGCGCGGGCTGCAGGGCCGAGAGGTCGGCGACCAGCGCCTTGGCCACCGCGGGCATCGTCGCCGGCATGTACCACAGGTGTGGGTTGGGGGTGGAGTCGGGCAGCCCGAGCAGGTGCTGCACGTCGATGACCTTTCGCGACGAGCTCGTCGAGGCCGACTCGATCTGGTTCATGTAGCTGTCGTAGCCGACACCGTTCTGCACGATCAGGCTGGCAGCGGCGACCTCCTGGGCGACGCTCGGGCTGGCCTCAAAGGTGTGCGGGTCGGTGTTCGGGTTGCTCTCGATCGCGCTCACCTTCACGTAGCGCCCGCCGATCTGGGAGATCACGTCCGCGTACTCGTTCTCCGCGCCCACCGCAGCGATCGTGGCACTCGAGCCCGACGAGGAGGACGACGAGGAGCTACCGCAGCCGGCAGCCGCCAAGGCGACGAGCAGCGCGCCCCCGATGGCTGCGCTGCGGAACAACCGGCTTGAGAACAGGACGAGCATGGCGAACCTCGATCGGGCGGTGGCAGCGACCGCGGCAGCATAACACGCTAATAGCTCTCATTCTTATCACTGCCCGTTCGAGCCTCCTGGTGTCTGCCGACTGGGGCCGGCAATTAGCGACTACGGAGTTATGACACCGGAGCGTCGCCGATGTGGTCGCCGGCTCCGCTCGGGCCGGGGGACGAAAGGAGTCGTGCGGCCCGCGAAGCTAGGGCCGGCAGGCGAGGTAGTCGCGCGCCGCCCCGCTGAAGGTGTATGCCAGGCCGGCCCCGAAGCCGGCGCTCGCAATGTTCTGATAGTCACGGACGAGCACATTGGCGGACGTACCGGAGTGCACCGCAGCCACGAAGTTCGAGCCGGCGCTAGTGATGGTCTGGCCGATTGCCGCCTGGTCGGTGAAGAATGTGTTGCACCCGCCGGGTGCCAGCCGTGCGGTAAACCAGTGGGCCTACTCGCCGGCGTCGGAGCTTGCGCTATCGGCGTTCGTGACATCGGCGGCACAGCCTTGCTTTTGCGCTGCGCTGCCGGACATGGCGACGACGAGTGCATGTGGAGGCGGGTCCGGCGCGCAAGTCGATGGTCCTCCTCAGCGGAAAGCGCGGCCTGGCGCACGATCGCTAAGGAGGTCCGGACGCTGGGTGATCGCGGGAACGGGAATCGCAGCCCTGCTCGGTTCGTCGTGATCTCGCTTGTTGGCGCGGCGGATCAGCCAGGTTGCGAACGGATCAGTGGCAGCAGTCGTCGGCGGAGCCGGTGTCGCTCCTGAGGGGCGGGGTGCCGCAGCAGCCCTCGCCTCGCCAGGTCTGACGGCCTTCGTTGACGGCGAGCACGGCGATGGCGAGCGCGACGGCGGGGTCGGCCCACCAGAGGCCGAACGCGGCGTTGAGTGCGAGGCTTGCCAGCACGCCCGCGGCGAGATAGGCGCAGAGAAGGTTCTGCGTGCCTTCGCCGGCGGTGGCGCCGGATCCAAGGCGCTGGCCGATCCGGTGCTTGGCGTGGCCGAGCTGGGGCATGACGATGATGCTCGAGATCGACAGTCCGATGCCCAGCCAGCTGGTGTGGGGGTGCTCGCCGGCGATCAGGGTGCGGATCGCGTCTTGGGCGATATAGGGGGCGAGCAGGAAGAAGCTGATCGCGACGAGGCGTTCAGCGCGTCGTTCGGCGTCGTGTGAGAGTCGCCGCGAGCCGGTAAAGCGCCAGATCACGACGATCGATGCGAGCGCTTCGATCGCGGAGTCCAGGCCGAATCCGAGTAGCGCGACCGAGCCAGCGAGCAGCGCGGCGGTGATGGCGATCGCGCCCTCGGCGGTCATGTAGGCCAGTGACATCCACGACAGCGCCTTGGCGCGGCGGATCAACCGGTCGCGCTCGTGGGGATCCAGGCGCTGCTGTTCGTCTGAAGTGGCGCAGGCGATCGGGAGAGCGATCTGGGTGGTGCTCATCGGCCCGCCGCGGTCGGCGTGAGGTGGCTGTCGAGCAGGCGCGTGCCCAGCTCGGTGAGCACGTAAAAGACGATCTTGTGCTCGCGCCACGAGCTGGCCAGGCCGGCGGCGCGTAGCGCGCGTAGGTGGTGACCGACGAGGTTCTCGGGCCTGCCGGTGATCCAGGCCAGATCACACACGCATAGCTCTCCGCCGTCTCGTAACGCCATGGCGATCGTCACTCGCGTGGGGTCACCCAGAGCCTTGCCACGGGCGGCCAGCTGGGCGATGGCTTCCTTGTCGAGATGCTGGCGGATGTCCTCGGCGCGTGGGAGGTCCAGGCACAGCAGTTCGCAGCGGTCATCGGGCACGCTCTCATCCTAACGCGCGTTGCGTTGACGCGCGGGGGCCGCGGTGCGGGCCGAGCCGCAGCCGACGGCGAAGCAGTGGTTTCGCTGCCTTGACAACAATTATTAGGCGTGCCATAATCTCGTGCCATGTCGGCTCAACAATTAGTTTCGCCATCGGTGCAGGACTACGCGAAGGCGGTCTACGCGCTGCAGACGCGCGGCGACTCCGCGGTCTCGACGAACGATCTGGCGGAGCGCCTGGGCGTGACGCCCGGTTCGGTATCGGGGATGCTGCGCAAGCTCACCGACGTCGGGATCGTCGAACATGAGCCCTATCACGGTGTGCGGCTGACCGAGGAGGGTCGGCGTGTGGCGTTGGAGGTCCTGCGCCATCACCGCCTGCTGGAACTGTTTCTCGCGCAGGAGCTCGGGATGCCCTGGGATCGCGTGCACGATGAGGCCGAGGTGCTCGAACACGTGCTCTCCGAGGAGCTTGAGCAGCTGATCGCCGCGCGGCTGGGTGACCCCGTGGTCGACCCCCACGGCGATCCGATCCCCACGGCCGAGCTTGAGATCGACGAGCGCCCAACCCGCAGCCTGGACGAGCTGCCGATCGGTGCCGCGGGGCGCTTCGTTCGCGTGTCTGATTCAGACCCGGAAATGCTGCGCTACCTCGCCGAGCACGGCATCGCGCTAGACGCTCGCCTGGAGGTCGTCGATCGCCAGCCATTCGGTGGCCCGGTGTTCGTGCGCTTCGGCGAGCGCGAGTATCCCGTCGGCGGGGAGCTCGCCCGCGCGATGCGCATCGAAGCTGAAGTCGAAGCGGAGAAGCAGAGCCAGTGACGCCGCCGCCGTCCGGTCAGGTCCCCGCGCTGGAGGGCGCCGGTGCCGGTCAGACTTTGCCGCTGTATGAGGAGCTCGAGTCCAGTGCGCTTGAGCGTCTTCTGTCGCGCGGGAGGGTCCGCGCGACGCTGTTCATGCTCGGCCCGGCGTTCGTCGCGTCGATCGCGTACGTCGACCCGGGCAATTTCGCCACCAACGTGCAGGGCGGCGCGCAGTTCGGCTACATCCTGCTTTGGGTGGTGCTGGCGGCGAACCTGGTCGCGATGGTGATCCAGTACCTCTCGGCCAAGCTCGGGATCGTCACCGACCTCGATTACCCCGAGGTGGTGCGCGCCAACTCCCACCGCGCGTTCAGTTTCGGGATGTGGGTGCAGGCGGAGATCATGGCGATGTCGACCGACATCGCGGAGTTCCTCGGCGCCGCGATCGGGCTGAACCTGCTGTTCGGAGTCCCGCTGTTCGTGGCTGGGCTGATGACCGGCGTGATCGCGTTCGGGATCCTCGGCCTGCAGGCGCTCGGCTTCCGCAAGTTCGAGCTCGCGATCAGCGCACTGCTAGGGATCATTTTCGCCGGCTTCCTGTATGAGACGCTACGGATCGGGCCCTCCGTACACGAGTCGCTGCACGGGCTGATCCCAGGTCTGCAAGGCGGCACCACCGAGCTGTACATCGCGGTCGGGATCGTCGGCGCGACCGTGATGCCCCACGTGATCTACCTGCACTCCGCACTGACCAAGGGCCGCATGCCCACCCGCAACGACCGCGAGAAGAAGCGGGTGCTGCGCTTCGAGCGACTTGACGTGTACATCGCGCTCGGGCTCGCCGGCCTGGTCAACATGGCGATGCTCGCCGTCGCCGCCAAGCTGTTTCACACCCCCGCCCTCTCGGGCCTGAGCACGATCCCCCAAGCCCACGCCGAGTTCGGCCACCTCGTCGGCGGCGTCGCGGCGCTCGCGTTCGCGGTCGCGCTGCTGGCGTCCGGCGCCTCCTCCTCAAGCGTCGGCACCTACGCCGGCCAGGTCGTGATGGCCGGCTTCATCAACCGCAAGATTCCCCTGGCCCTGCGCCGCGGGCTGACGATGATCCCCGCGCTCGTGGTCATCGCCATCGGCATGAACCCGACCAACGCGCTGGTGCTCAGCCAGGTCGTGCTCTCCTTCGGCATCCCGCTCGCGCTCATACCGCTCGTGATGCTCACCAGCCGCCGCGACATCATGGGCGTCCACGTCAACAGCCGCATCCTCAAGACCTCCGCCTGGACGATCGCCGGCGCCATCAGCCTCATGAACGTCTTCCTGATCTACCAACAATTCTTCATGAGCTAAACGCCCCTGGTCCCGCGTGCCCTCGAGGCCGTAGCTTGCGCGGAAGGTGCCGCGCTGCCGTGGCGCGCGCCTTCCGTCTCATCGGTGCGCTCGATGCTGCTTGACGCGGCGCGCGAGATGATCGCGTCATACCGCGACGAGGGTCGCGAGCCGCCGATCGGCGGCGGGCACGTCGAAGCGGTGACGATCAGCCTGGCCGCTTGAAGGCTCGCCGAGACTGCCGCGGGTGCCGTGGCATGCTTCGCGCTCGCGATCGCCCTGGCTGACGCCAAGCCGTCGATGCCCGGGCTGGCGATCCTGTTGCTCGTGATCGCTGGGATCGCGCGCCTTCTGATCCCGGTCTTTCCGACCGACCAGAACGGCAGTCGGTTTCAGACCGCGCGCGGCACGATCCACATGATCCTCGCGATCGTGATCTTCGCCGCGATCATCATTGCCGCTTCAAAACTCGGCTCGACGCTCGAACACAGGCCAGCTTGGCACGGCGTCAAGGGCTGGCTCACGACCCTCCCGTGGATCATGACCGGCGCCGCCGTCGGAGTTCTGATTGCACTCAGAGGTCCCAGACTGAAGCGGATATTCGGGCTCTTCGAGCGCCTCTTCTACGTTTCCTCCATCGGGTGGTTCTTGATCGTCTCGATCGAGCTTGCGCAGATCACTCAGTAGCGGGCGGCCCTGGTGGGCCGCGGCTTTCCAGGCCGGGCCAACATGTACGGGCTCGCCGAAACACTCGCGGCCCGGATCGGCAACGCCGAGGAGTACATCGGCGTGATCCCCGCGGTCGCGATCCTGCCGTTCTTCTTCGCCGGCGCCCTCTACCGCTGAGGACTCGGGCCATGGCCTCTCGGGCGCGTGTGAGTGCGTGTCGATCGCGGTGCAGTCGTTATATTGCGCGCGATCGTACGGTAAGAGCGTCATGCTGCACCTCGGAGCGACCCTTGACGTCTAGCGGCACCCCGACGAAGGTGACGATGCTCGACGGCGGCCATTTCACTTCGGCCGCGGGTCTTTGGCAGCGCGGTGAGGACATGGAGCGGCAGGTCCGCTTCCCGATCCCCGTCTATGTGATCGAGGCCGGATCGGAGAGGATCCTGATTGACACAGGGCTTCACCCTGGTGCCGCGGCGGATGCGGAGAGCCACTACGCCGGCGCCGCGTCGATGCGCTATTTCGGGCTCGAGCTCGACGCAAGCATCGGTGAGCAGATCGCACTCGACACCCTGACCGCCGTGGTCTTGACCCACCTCCACTTCGATCACGCCGGCGGGCTGGCGCTGCTCCCATCGAGCCTGCCGGTGTATGTGCAGGCCCGTGAGTGGAACGCCGGTGGCGATCCGACCGCGATCGCCCGCAACTTCTATTTGCAGCGCGATTACGAGGGTGTCGAGGAGCAGGTCGTCCTCGTCAACGGTGACCACGACTTGCTCGGCGACGGCTCGATCCAGCTTCTGCTCACCCCGGGGCACACCCCAGGCCATCAGTCCGTCCAGATCGGCGAACGGTTCGTGATCGGCGGCGATGTGACGCACTTCGCCTCCGGTCTCGACGATCACAGGTTCCCCATCTTTGGCGATGACCTCGATGCCCAGCGCGCATCAGCGGAACGCCTGCGTGCGCTCCGAGAAGCGGGCGCCGAGGTTCGCCCGGGACACGATCCGGCGATCCTGAGACCGGGTCCGATCCCGCTCTGATCGAGGGCAAGGCATGTCATCGGCGCCGATCGGACAACGGTGATCAGTCGTCGGCTGCGCGCGCGATCCAGACCTCGTAGAGATCGATGAATGCGTGCATCGCCTGGTCCACGGAAGCGGTGTCCCCGCTGGCGAGCAGGTCGAGCAGCAGGCCTCGGGTGACTGCCACACCCAGCCTCGCATGCGCTCGCGCGAGCGGCTCGGGCATTCCCCGCGCGATGCTCGCGCGCGCGACCGGGTCGACCCATTCCTCGATGATCCCATCGAGAAAATCCGCTGCGTGTGCGCGGCCCTGCAGAGCTTGTGCGTAGAGCTCGAAGAACAGTCGTTCGCTCGACCAAAGGGACGGATCGGAGATGTGCTTCCACCACGCCCACAACGCCTCGCGCGTCGGCTGGGCCGGGTCCGGCAGCAGTTCACGTAGTCGCTCGCGCTGGCGCTGCTCGACGGTGTGGACGATCTCGATCCACAGCTGGTCCTTGGACCCGAAGTGAAAGATCAGCATCCGGTGACTGGTGCCAAGCGCAGCGGCCAGGGTGCGCAGGCTGACGTCGCCGAGCCCGTGCGCCGCGACGTACTCGATCGCGGCATCGAGGAGCTTCTCGCGAGGGGTCTTGTCACCCACGCCAAGTAACTGTACCATGTGGTACATGCGCCCGATCAAGGTTTCGATCGAAGTTCCCCAAACGCGCGAAGACGTCTACGACTTCCTCGACGTGCTCGCCAATCACGAACTCTTCACCGACCACATGATGCGCGACTGGCACCTCGAAGGCCCCGAACGAGGTGTCGGCGGGAAAGCGAGGCTCAACGCGGTTCTCGGCGGCCGCACCGACGCGCTCGAGATCGAGGTGATCGCAACCGAACCTCCGATCAAGAACGTCGAGCGCAACACCGGCGCCGGCGGGAGACGCGTCGCGACAGGCACCTACACCCTCGACGGGCTCCCAAACGGCGGGACACGGATCAGCTTCGAATACGCCTGGCAGGAAGCCCCGCTCAGCGAACGTCTCGGCGCACCGATCGTCCGACGCGTCATGCGCCCCGCCCTCGAGCGCTCGATGCGACGTCTCGCCGAACAGCTCGAGAGCCGCCAGCCCATGAGCTGCTGAGCACCCAACGGGCACTCACAGCCCGCCGGCACAGCCCGGATCTGCGCCACTAGGGACGCTCCGAACCGCCCTAGGCCAGGGCCGGGCACTCGGGTGATTTGTCAGATCCGAGCGTTCCGATCGACGTTCGGTGCGAGCCAGTGGGTGACCGTGGCGGGCCGGACTGGGTCGGTCATGGCGTTGATCTCGTCCAGGCGCTGCTGGTCACGGACGCTGACGCGTTCATGTTGGCGTAGGTGCTCCTCCCAGGAGCCGACGACGAACTGCTCGAGGACACGCCCGGGGTCGTTCGCGTCTCGCCACACGCACCAACGGATCGCACCGGTGCGGCGCCGGGCGTGGCGACCGGCATACAGTGCCTCGACGAGGTCTCGCTCGCGTCCCGGCTGGGGCCTGTACTCGACCGTTACCAGCACCGGCCCGTCGGCCGCGGCAGCGCCAACGAGGTGTGGGGCCGGCCAGTCGCCGGCCGGCAACAGATCCTCAGGCGAGATTGCCCTGAACGGCAGCCACACGCCAGCCAAGGTGACAAGGCCAAGCCCGCCGGCGGCGGTGAGGAGCGCTCCCGTCAGTCCGGCGCTCTCGGCGATCACACCGAACGTGGCGGCGCCGATCGCGCCGCCACCCTGAAAGATCACCAGGTAGTAGGACATGCCGCGTGCCTTGGCCCAGCCGGGCAGCGTCGACTGATACTGGGAGTTCAGCGTCGAGAGCGCGAGGATCCACGCGACGCCACCGACGACGAGCGCCAAGCCGGCGAGCGCGCTGACCCGCACATACGCCAGCGCCAGGATCACACCGGCGAAGACCAGCGTGCTCGCGGTCATCAACCCGGCTGCCGCCACACGCGCACGCAGTCGCGGAAGCGCCGCGGCGCCGGCGACCGCTCCGACGCCCACGCCACCGAGCAAGAGTCCGTAGCCGCCGGAGCCGAGATGCAGCCGCGTGCGCGCGATGACGGGCAGCAGCGCCCAGATCGAGTTGGCGAAGAACATGAACAGCCCCGCGCGCAGCAAGATGACCCGCAGCGCCGGGCTCCCGGCGACATACCGCGCTCCCGCGCGGATCGCCTCAACCACGTGCTCCGGAGCGACCGCACTCGCCGGACGGGCGCGCCCCCGCCAGCGCGTGACCGCGCCGATCACCGGCACAAAGCTCACGGCGTTGACCACGAACAGCGCTCCGGCGCTGGTCGCCGCATACAACGCACCGCCGATCGCAGGGCCGATCGCCCGGCTCAGGTTCTGGTTGACCGCGCCCAGGGCGATCGCCTGTGTGCGATCCACCGGCGCCACCAGCTCAGGCTGCAGCGTCTGCCACGTCGGCGATGTCAGCGTCTGCCCGACGCCGACAGCGAAGATCAGCGCCAGCAGCACCCACGGTGTCACTGCCCCGGCGAGCGCCAGCCCGGCCAGCACCGCGGCCGCGAGGAGCATGAACGACTGCGAGACGATCAGCAGCCGGCGACGATCGACGAGATCACCTAACGCCCCTGCCGGCACGGCGAGTAGGACGACCGGCAAGCCCGCCGCGGTCTGAATCAACGCCACCAGCGTGGCCGACGTCGTCAGCGTCAGCATCAACTCCTGAGCGCCGACCGTCTGCATCCAACTGCCGACGTTGCTCACGAACTGAGCCGACGCCATCCTCGCGAAATCCGGGGAGCGAAACGGCGCCCACGGCGACGAGCGAGTCGTTGATCCCGCGTCGCCGTGCGCTGCGGAATCGTCGGCGGGCCCGTTCATCGCCCGCATTATCTCCTCGGCTGCGGGGCCCTACTCGGTTCCACGCCGAGGTTCGCCGACACGTGGCGGTCGGAGTGGCCAGAATGCGTCGCCGGAGCTGTGGTGCCGCTGACACGACCCCGAAACCGATGACACCGACGCCCGGGCGGCCGGATCCGCCCCCTGCCAAGCGTCGGGCTCGTGCGCCGGCCGGGTCGAAGGCGACGCTCAGCTGGTTGGCGATGGCGTTGCTGACGCTCGGTTCGGTCGGGGATCTCGGCGCCGCGCCCGCGACGGCCGTCCTGGGTCTCGCCTCGGTCGTGGTCTACGTCCTGCCCGCGATCGTGTTCCTGCTGCCGGCGTCACTCGTGTCGGCCGAGCTCGCTTCCGGCTGGAAGGGCGGCGTCTACAACTGGGTGTCGGAGGGGATCTCTCCCAGGATGGGCTTCGTCGCCATTTGGTGTCAGTTCGCCCAGACGACCTTCTACTACCCGGCCGTCCTCGCCTACATCGCGAGCACGCTTGCCTACGTGTTCGCGCCCAGCCTGGCCAGCAGCGGCCTCTACACGTCCGTGGTGATCATCGTCTTGTTCTGGGCGGCGGTGCTCGTGTCCGCCAGAGGGCTACTCGCCACCGGTCGGCTGGCGTCCTACGGGATCCTCATCGGGACGCTGATCCCGGGCCTGCTTCTCGTCCTCCTGGCCGCGATCTACCTGCTGCAGGGCAACGCCTCGGCGGCGCCGCTGAACGCCCACCACCTGCTCCCGGCCTGGAACGGACTGACGAGCATCGTGCTCATCGTCAACGCCTTCTTCACCTACGCCGGGGTTGAGGTCAACGCCGTCCATGTCGACGAGCTGCGCGACGCCCCGCGCGAGTTCCCCAAAGCGACTCTCGTGGCCGTGATACTGATCCTGCTCGTCTTCATCTTCCCGACGCTCGCGATCTCGATCGCGGTCCCGTCTGCGCATATCAGCTTCACGGCGGGTGTCATGCAGGCGTTCAAGGGCCTGCTCGATCACTTCGGTCTGGGCGTGCTGACGCCGATCATCGCCGTCGGGCTGGTGGTCGCCTCTCTCAGTGGCCTGCTTGACTGGCTCACCGGTCCCTCGACCGGCTTGTTGGAGATCGCTCGGGAGCGCGGCTACCTGCCGCGGTACTTCCAGGAGCTCAACTCGAGCGGCGTCCAACTCCGCATACTCGTCGCCCAGGGAAGCGTCATCACGCTGATCGGACTGCTGTATGCAGTGGTGCCGGCGGTTTCACGCGCGTACTGGGTCTTCGCCGCGCTGGCGACAGAGGTCTACCTGATCATGTACGTGCTGATGTTCGTCGCGGCGATCAATCTACGCCGGCGACAGCCCGAGCACGAGCGTGGCTACCGGGCACCCGCGCTCGTGACGATCTGCGTCGTCGGGACGGTCGCCTCCGCGGCCGCCTGCGTGGTCGGCCTGTTGCCGCCGAGCCAGCTCGGACACATGAGCACACCGCTATACCTCCTGTCGCTGCTCGCGGCAACGCTCCTGGTCGGCGTCCTCCCGCCGCTCCTGCTCCTCAAGCTGCGGCGGGCCGACTGGAAGATCGCAACCCGCCCACCGCACCTACCGTCGGACTAGCAGCCCCCCCACCGGGCGAGGCGGCTATGGCGAGAGGTAGCCGACCACGCCGACGCGCGCCCCCGGGCAGGCGACTGTGTCGGCGCATTGAAACGCCGCCCAGGGGTCGCCATCGGGGGCGAACGTATCGGTCGCAAAGAACAGCCGGTTGCCAAAGGTCGTCGAGTTGGCGCTGTTGATGAGTGGGGCGCTCGGATCGTTCAACGACGCCGCCCACCAGAGCGGGCTCGGGGCAAGAGCTTGGTCGGTCTCGGACAACCACCCATCCAGCAGCGAACTGCCGTCGGTGTTGGCGAGATAGGAGATGGCTATCCGGCCCACGCCGGAGGCGCTGATCGAGATCGTCTGCGCATCCTGCAGGCCGGGGGGACCGACGGCGACGGGCGCAGACCAGCTCGCGCCGCGATCGCGAGAGATCGAGAGCATCGGCTCCCCCGAACCGAGGATCCCGTCGGCTGATGCGTTACCGGACCCGGCGATCCAAGCGACGTAGACGTTCCCGGCAGCATCGACGGCGACGGAGGTCGTGTAGAGATCCTGCACGTTGCTCGTGGCGACGGGAACGAGGTGCCAACTGGCACCCTCGTCACCGCTGATGGCGACCGAGACCTCGCCGCACTGATAGACGGGGAAGTACAGGTCACCATCCGTGCCGACAACGCCCGGTCGCGCTGCGTGTTCGGTCGCGCAGCCCGACTCTGGCCACGGGTCGGGAAAGCCCCCGACGAACGAGAAGCTGCTCCCCCCGTCAAGCGAGCGGTAGCACCACAGGTTGCTGAGCGAGAAGTCGGTGAGGTTGCCGCAGTAGTAGACGACGTGCGGGTAGCCGGCGGGTTGTGCGCCGCCGATGGGGGCCGGCCCCTCGAGCACCCGCTCGGAGCCCATCGCCGGACAGCCGACCTCCGAGTTCGTGCGCCAGGTCGTCCCGCCATCATCGCTCCAAGACAGGTCCCCACCGCACAGATCCCAGAGCGCCGAGGCAAACCAGATGCGATGCGTGACCGGGTCGACGTTCATCCACGGGGGCACGAACAGCAAGTGGCTCGTGCCCGCCGGTGCGAGCCTCTGCCAGCTCGACCCGCCGTCGTCGGAAGCGCCGACGAGCGCCGGCCCGAGAAGGTCCAACGGCGCGGGATAGGTGTTCGCCACAAGCGGCGCGTAGAGAACCCGCCCCGACGGCAACACGCCCACATTCGCCGACTCCCCCGCGCGGCCAGAGACGAACTCGAGGCACGGAATGGGCGTGCCGGCCGCATCCGGCGTGATCACGCCCGCACCGACGTGGTAGGCGACGGCCGGTCGCGTCGGGTCGCACCCCGCCCGCGCCACCGCTGCGTCCGCGCTGGGCGTCAGCGGTGCGGCAACGATCGCGGCAGCGAGCGCCGCCATCGTGTATGTCCACCGGGAGAGGCTCAGACGGCGGCTCATTCCTGTCCGTCAACCTATACCGGCGCGGCCATCCGATGTTGCGTCCGCGTCGGGCGCGCTCGTTGCGGGCGATCTTGTCCAGCACGGGGACAGCGCTTGCCATGGCGTTTCCTCTCGATTCAAGGTGGTGGGACCACCCTCGACGAGGGGTGTGGCAGCGCCCCGGCGCAGACGGCGGCGCTGCTGCCTCCGAGGAAGCAGCAGCGCATACCGCCGTCAGAGCGCGCGTTGCGTGCGCGCGCTCGAGACTGCTAGTTGCCACCCCCATGCGGGAACCCGGTCGTGCCGGTTCCCGGGGTGAACGAGACGCCGCGGATGACCTGGCCGAAGCCGGCCGAATCGATCGCCGTGAACGCCTCGTGCGCCGGCAGCGTGGTGGCGGCGAGGTTGTCGGTGATCGCGTACAGCTTGTTCGGGTCGGCGCCCTGGTCGCCGCCGCCGCTCACCGTCGAGCTCTCCGCCCAGATCGTGGCGGTCCCGTCCGGATTGACGCGGCCGGTGATGTTGCGCAGGCCGTCGGTAGCCGGAGCCCATGGCAGCCCCGTCGCCGCGTTGATACCCGTCGGATAGCCGGGGACCGTGTACGGCTGGCCCAGGTTCAGGCCGGACGTGAGCGTGTAGGCGAGGTTCCACTGACCCGTCGCGGAGTCGAACACCCACTTCTGCAGGCCCGCCGTCGGGTTGTTGGCCGGCAGGGCATTCGTGTACGTCCCCGTTATTGTCGAGTAGGTGTTGTCACCACTGCCCTCATCGGCGAGGTAGATCGTGGTCGGGTTCGCGAACCAGATCCCGAACGGATAGGACACCCCGGTCTTGGACTTGGCGATCAGCGTCGGGAAGCCCTTGAGGATGCACATGTTGCTCGGCAGCGGCCCACCCGCCTGAATCGCGGACAGGTCGTAGTCGAGCGGGGCGGTCGGCAGGGCCGCGCCGGGCGCCGGCACGCCGACGCCGTTCGGGCATGCCGTGCCCGTGGTGTCGACGAAGTACACGGTGTTGACGCCGTTGCTGCCGCTGCCCTTCACGTAGTAGAGGACGTTGTTGTAGATCGTCAGGCCGCGGAAGTTGTCGTCCTTGCCGATCTTGTCCTGCTTGTCGCCGAGCTGCGTGACGTCGAAGCTTCCGACCGGCGTCGGCGAACCGGGGTTCTGGAACGCCTCGGATCCGATCGAGGGCGCGACCGACTGCGCGCCCGCGCCGAGCACCACGCCGGGGAACTGCGTCGTGCCTGACGGCGGCGGGAACGACGCGTTGCCGTTGCCCGCGTTACCGGCCGTGAAGATCGTGGGGCTGCTGCCATCGCCGTCCGCCACGATCGCCGCGCGGCCGTTGTCGCCGGTATAGGCGTTGGTCTCGGTGAAGTTGAACTGGCCGCGGCTGTTGAGCGTCGCCACGGTGCGGTAGTAGGCGCCCGTGACCGGGTTGGTCGGATCGACCTCTCCCGGAGCGTTGGAGGCCGACGCGTCAATCGTGGCGCTCGGCGCGGCGTAGCCCATGAACGACACCACCTGGCCGTTGGTGGACAGATTGAGCGCTCCCTCGGACTTCGACGAGAAGCTGGTCACCAGATCGCTGGTGGGGACCGGGATCGTGTCGAGCAGGCGCCCGCTGTAGGGGTCGAGCTCGTCGAGGAAGATCGGCGAGGTGATGCCGAAGCTGCCGTCATCCGCGTCGTTGTTGAACACCTGCGGGTAGGTGCCGTCGAAGCCGGCCGTGCCGCAGGGCGTGCCGGAGGCGGCGGCGCTGGCCGCCGTGCAGCCGGGGGGCAGCACCGTCGAGCCGGCCGTGAGGTTCGCCGTCTGGTAGGTGCTCGTGAACACGAGCAGGTTCCCGGGCTGCAGGCCCGGACCGCCGCCAAAGCCGCCGTCGGCCTGTGCGGACGCGCTCAGACCCACGCCGGCGTAGACACCGCCGCCGAGCAGTGGCAGCGCCGCGAGCAGCGCCAACCGCGACCTGCGTGACCGCAGGCGAGACTTCAAAGACATAGCGGATCCTCCTGTGGACGTTCTGACACCGGAATTCCGAACGTAACCAGGGGCGATCGGACACCTGTGATGACGTTGGTGATTTCTCGTTACGAACGGGTGACCAGCGGCAGTGCCGGCGACGCTTCGCAAGATCGCTCGACGGGCGCCCCGGCGAACCCGCCGGCGCGACACACCGAGCCCCCCATTACCACGCAGAACGTCGAGGGTTCGAGTCCGCCTCCACGAAAGACCCGCTCCGGCAGGGTTTTCTCGTCGGCTGGACCTGCCGACCCGCTGTGCCAATTCCGCGCCTGCTCTGCGGGAAAAGACTGAGTCATCGACGTCCCTTCATCCGCTAGGGTCGGCGCAGGGGCTATCCGAGGAGAGGAGCAGTGCCATGGTAAAGCCAAGCCGCTTGTGGGGGGTTGCGCTGGCCGTGACCGCAGCGGCTCTTGTAGCCGCATGCGGAAGCTCATCGTCGTCGACGACCTCGTCGTCGTCCACGACCCCGTCCGCGTCGACGACCACGCCGAGCATCTCGGTGACGTCGTTCACGAACAACTTCTCAGCGCTGGCGGCGCTGAAATCGCTGGCCGCGTCCGGTAAGGGCAAGGTGGCGGCGATCCTGCCCGACACCACGAGCTCGACGCGTTACGTCGAGTTCGACGCGCCGTACCTGATGAAGGCGGCGGCGGCGGCGGGCCTGCCAGCCTCCGACATGATCGTTCAGAACGCCATGGGGAGCGATGCGACGTTCGTGACCGATGCCGAGAGCGACATCACCAACGGCGCGACGGTGCTGCTGATCGACCCCGAGGACTCGGGCACGGGCGTGACCGTGCAGCGGTATGCGAAGGCGCATGGTGTCGGCGTGATCGACTATGACCGCCTCACCCTCGGCGCTCCGGCGGGGACAGCGGACTACGTCAGCTTCAATAACGTCCATGTCGGTCAGCTGATCGGCCAGGGATTCGTCGCCTGCGTCGCCGCGGAGCACGTCGCGAAGCCGCAGGTCGTCGTGATGCACGGCGACCCGACAGACAACAACGCGACGCTCTTCGCCCAGGGCTACAACGGCGTGCTCGCCCCGTACTTCGCATCCGGGAAATACACGCTCGTCACCCGCACCGCAGGAACGTGGATGCCGCCCGTCGCGCTGACGGAGTTCGAGGGCGCGTTCACCCAGCAT
Organism: uncultured Solirubrobacterales bacterium; assembly: GCA_963710725.1. Classification (GTDB taxonomy): domain Bacteria; phylum Actinomycetota; class Thermoleophilia; order Solirubrobacterales; family Solirubrobacteraceae; genus CAVQBJ01. The sequence goes on from CAVQBJ010000005.1 coordinate 67,411, forward strand.
CCGAACATCAACTCGGCGGTGATCCCGAACGACGAGACCGGCGCCCCGATCATCAGCTACCTGCAGAGCCACGGCGTCAAGCCGAACACGTTCCCGGTCACGGGCCAGGACGCGACCCTGACGGGTCTGCAGAACGTGCTCTCCGGGTACCAGTGCGGGACGGTCTACAAGCCCGTCTTCCTGGAGGCAGGGGCGGCGGTGGCGCTGGCGATGTACCTCCGTGCCGGCAAGCCGGCGCCGCAGAGCCTGCTGAACGCCGTGAGCACGGACCCGACCACGAACGTGAAGGTGCCTTCGGTTCTGCTGACGCCCGAGTGGGTCACGCCGGCGAACATGAACGCCACGGTTGTCAAGGACAACTTCGTGCCCGCCGCGCAGCTCTGTGCCGGCAAGTACGCGGCGTCCTGCAAGGCCGCGGGAATCACGAGCTGAACTGATCGAAGGATCCTCGTCGAAGCGATAGTGTGCTGCGGGCCCTTCCGGTGAACGGAAGGGCCCATAGCGCGGGCGAGAATCATGAGCACCTCGAACAGCTCGGCCACGGCTCCAGCGTCTGACGGGAGCGGCTCGAACAGCGTGCCGCTGCTGGCCCTGCGCGGGATCACCAAGCGATTCGGCCCCGTGCAGGCGCTGTCGCGCGTCGAGTTCGACCTCCCGCCGGGCCAGGTGACGGCGCTGGCGGGCGACAATGGCGCCGGCAAGTCGGTGACGATCAAGACGATCGCCGGGTTGTGGGAGCCCGACGAGGGAGAGCTGGTCTGGGAGGGACAACCGGTCCGCTTCCACGGGCCGCGCGACGCCGAGGCCCACGGGATCACCACGATCTATCAGGACCTGGCGCTCTGCGAGAACCTCGACATCGTCCAGAACATGTTCCTCGGCCACGAGGAGCTGCGGCACGGTCTGCTCGACGAGGGGACGATGGAGCTCGCCGCAAAGAAGACCCTCGCCGATCTGTCGGTGACCACCATCCGCTCGATCCGCCAGCCGGTGGCTTCGCTGTCGGGTGGTCAGCGGCAGTCGGTCGCCGTCGCCAAGGCGGTCATGTCGAAGGCGAAGCTCGTGATCCTGGACGAGCCCACAGCGGCGCTCGGCGTGGCGCAGACCAGGATGGTCCTGAGCCTGATCAAGCGCCTGTCTTCGCAGGGCGTCGCGGTGCTCGTGGTCTCGCACAACCTGAACGACGTGTTCGCGGTGGCTGACCGGATCGTGATCCTGTATCTGGGCCGGATGGTTGCGCAGGGCCCGGCATCGGAATTCGACGCCACCATGGTGGTCGACTACATGACGACCGGGCGCTCGTCGCGGGCGCCGCGGCCGGCGCCGGCTGATGCCGCTGAGAGCGGCAAGGAGGCGTGATGGCGGACGAGGGGTCCTCGCGCACCGAGGTGCCGTCGGAGTTCGAGGAGGCGCCGCTCTCGGTTGAGCAGGAAGAGGACGCGACCGCGGCACCCGAGAGCGACCTCGACATTACGTCGGCCGCACCCGAGGTGCTGGCGGACTCACTCGGCGATTATCTGCGGGCATGGGGCCGACGGATCAGAAGCGGCGAGAGCGGTGCGCTGCCGATCGTCGTCGGCCTGATCGTGATCGTCATCTTCTTCCAGATCGAACGGTCGAGGTTCGACTCGGCCATCAACCTCGTCAACCTGCTCCAGCAGTCGGCGATCTACATCATGCTTGGCGCGGCCGAGATCTTCGCGCTCATCCTGTCGGAGATCGACCTGTCGGTTGGCTTCATGCTCGCGTTCGGTGGATGGGTGATGGCCGAGCTGATCGCGCCCCCGGTCAACTTCCCGTGGTGGCTCGGGATCCTTGGCGGGCTCGCCGCCTGCGCGGTCATGGGCTACATCCAGGGGAGCCTGATCACGAGGCTCCACATCCCGTCGTTCGTCGTGACCCTCGGCGGCCTGCTCTTCCTGGAGGGGGCGGTCATCCAGCTGGCCTCGGAGGACCCGACCGCGGTCGGCGGTGTGATCTCGGTCTCGAGCACCAGCCCCGTCTACAAGCTGGTGAACAGCAATATCAGCCCGGCCGCCTCGTGGATCGTGCTCGTGGTGGTGCTGGCGATATTCGCGGCCGTATCGCTGTCCGGCGCGGCGCGCCGGCGCGCGCAGGGGCTGAGCGCGCCGCCGCTCAGCATCACCCTGCTCACGATCGCCGTCACCGCGCTCGGCGGGATCGCGGTCGTCTACATCTGCAACCTCAACCGTGGTCTGCTGACACCGCTGAAGGGAGTCCCCTGGGTCGTGCCCTTCGTCGGGCTGGTCCTGTTCGCGTACTCGATCATGCTCGGTCGGACACGGCTGGGACGGTACATGTATGCGATCGGAGCCAATCCGGAGGCCGCCCGCCGCGCCGGTATCAACGTGCAGCGCATCCGCAGGGTCGTCTTCATGTTCACCGCCGTGACCGCCGGGATCGGCGGGCTGGTGTACATCTCCTTCCTGGGGTCGATCTCGACCGGCGTTGACGGCGGCGGGTACACGTTGTACGCGGTGGCCGCAGCCGTGATCGGAGGCGCCAGCCTCTTCGGTGGCCGCGGCAAGCCGATCCACGCGCTGCTCGGCGGGCTCGTGATCGCGGTCGTCTTCAACGGCCTGGCCCTGATGGGCATCAGCGCCGCCGGGCAGTACATCGCGACCGCGATCGTGCTCGTGGTGGCGGCGGCGGTTGACGCGTTGGTGCGACGGCGGGGTTCTACGGGCGCGCTCTGAGGCCGACGACAGCCGGCGATCATCGCCGGTCAGGCGGCAAGCTCGGCGCCGACCTCGGGCTCGACCTCGACCCCGACGGCCCGCGCCCGGGGAGGGCGCAGCAGCGCGGCGGCCACCGCCGCGCCGACGAGGCTGATGACGACCCCGGTCCGGAAGGCGGCACCGTACCCGTCGGTGAGGGCCTGCGCGTGGCCGATGCCGGCGACCAGGGCGCTATGCGTCTGCGAGCCGGCGAGCGTGCTGAGCGCGGCCAGCCCGAGCGCGCCGCCGATGAAGCGCGACGAGTTGACGAGGCCGGAGGCAAGGCCGCTCTCCTCGGCCGGGACGCCCTGAACCGCGCCGACGGTGGCGCCGACGTTGGCGAGGCCCATTCCGGAGGCGGCGAGCAGGCTGCCGGGCAGCATCGCGACGACGAACGACGCGCCGGGATGTATCCCGGTGAAGCAGGCAAGCCCCGTCGCCGAGAGCAGCATGCCGAGGGTGATCGTGCGCCGCGAGCCGAGCCGGGCGATGACCCGCGGCGCGAGCTGCGCGGCCGCGAACACCGTCAGGGTCATCGGCAGGAAGCCCAGCCCGGCCTGCAGCGCGCTGTACCCGAGCACCTCCTGCAGGTAGAGAGTCACGAAGAAGAAGGTCGAGAACAGCGCCGCGTAGAGGAGCAGAATCACCAGGTTCGCCCCCAGCAGCTGCCGGCGACGGAAGATCCCGAGCGGGATGAGCGGGGCGCGCGCGACGCGCTGCTCCCAGACGGCGAACATCGCGAGCACGGCCACGCCGGCGATGGTCGGGGCGATCACGCCCCAGGAGCCCCAGCCGAGGGTGTCGGTGCGCACGATCCCATACACCAATGCGATCAGCCCGAGCGTGATGAGGATCGCACCGCTGAGGTCGAAGTGCCGCACGTCATCGCGCTTGGTCTCCTGGATTCGCCGCCGCCCGAGGACGACGACGATGAGCCCGATCGGCACGTTGACGAGGAAGATGGACGACCAGCCCGCGGTAGAGGTCAGCACGCCGCCGATGAGCACGCCGGCCGAGGCGCCCAGGCCCGACATCGCCCCCCAGATCCCCACGGCGCGATTGCGCTCGGCCCCCTCGGTGAACGACGTCGTGAGGATGGCCAGGGTGGCCGGGGACACAACCGCCCCGGCGATCCCCTGCAGCGCCCTCGCGCCGATGAGCAGCCCCTGCGACGAGGCGGTGGCGCAGATGAGCGAGGCGATCGCGAACGCGGTCGTCCCGAGCAGGAACATGCGCCGACGCCCGAGCAGGTCGGCCGCGCGGCCGCCGAGCATGAGGAACCCGGCGAACGTCAGCGTGTACGCGTTGACGACCCACTGCAGCCCCGCGGTGGTGAAGCCGAGGTCGGAGCGGATCGAGGGCAAGGCAACGTTCACAATCGAGACGTCGAGCACGATCATGAATTGCGCCATGCAGACGAGGATCAGTAACAAGGTCGACGGGCCGCTCGCGTCCGCGGTGGTCGTGTCGTGCCGCGCGGCGGTCACTGACGGCGCCGATCGTTCGCCCCGGGCGGCCGCGGCCTGCGCCGCGGTCCAGGCCGCGGCTTGGCGGCGCTGACGACCGAGGCGCCGGCCTGGGTCGGGGGACACGTGCGAGCGCGCCGACGCACCGCCACAACTCGGCTCGCTCGGTCGGAGGGCTTCGTCTCGGGGAGTCCTACTCTGGTCGATGTGCATGGTGGTAGTGTGAGAGCCACGCCATGCAGGTACAAGAGAGGGGTTTATCCTGGTACCAGCGCCACCACCCATAGCGACCGATGAGACCCTGGCCCGCCGTGCGGCAAGGAACGGCAATCGCCCCAAGCGCGACAACGGCGCGTCGCGTCGCGACGAGCTGGCCGACTTCCTGAAGGCGCGGCGCGCCGCCCTGCAGCCCGCCGACGTCGGGCTGCCCGGCTGCGGCCGGCGCCGCACCCCCGGCCTGCGCCGCGAGGAAGTCGCGCAGCTCGCCGGGGTGGGCACGACGTGGTACACGTGGCTCGAGCAGGGCCGCGACGTGCGCGCGTCGGTGCAGGTGCTCGAATCGCTGGCCGCCGCGCTCCGCATGACCTCAGCCGAGCGGGGCCACCTCATCATGCTCGGTCGCGGCGAGCAGGTCCCGCCGCCGCTGGCCCGCAAGGAGAAGGTCTCCCCAACGGTGCGCCGCCTCATCGAGAATCTCGGCGCGAATCCCGCGTACGTGCTCGGACGCCGCTGGGACTACCTGGCGTGGAACTCGGCCTATGCGGTCGTCTTCGGCGACATCGACGCGGTGCCGCCAGGTGCACGCAACGCGCTCTGGCTCATGTTCACCGATCCGGCGAGACGGGAGCTGATGCCCGACTGGGACGTCAGCGCGCGGCGCCTCATGGCCCGCTTCCGCGCCGACCATGCCCGCCACGTCGGAGACCCGTGCTTCGAGGATCTCGTGGACGCGCTGCTCGAGGCGAGCGCCGACTTCCGCCGCTGGTGGCCGCGCCACGAGGTGCTCGGGTCCGGCGAGGGCCGCAAGACGATCGTCCACCCCGTCGTCGGGCGACTCGAGTTCGAGCACGCCCTGTTCAAACACGGCGACTCACCCGACCAACGGCTCGTCCTTTACTCCCCGTTGCAGGATGGCGCATCCCCGGCGCGGCTCGAGCGGCTGCTGGCGGCAGCGCGCGAGGGAGAGCCCGCACGCGGCCGGGCGATCGCGCTGGTCTGAGCCGAAGCGCTGGACGCGATTGCTCGGACGCCGCAGGCGCCAGGACGTGATCCTCGCGCCCCCGGGCGCACACACGGCGAGCGGGCTGCCGACCGGCTTCCGCCTCGGCGACATCGCCGGTCGCGCCGGGGGTCCCCTATTCGCCGTCGGCGGTAACGACGGCGGCGGCAACAACCTCAGCACGATCCTGCAGCAGACGCAGCCGTAGCCGAGATCGCGCCACCCGACGGGCGGCCGCCGATGCCCGCGGCCACCCGTCGGCGGCGTGACTGCGTGCCGGTCGGAAGCGGCGCGGGGTTGACGCCGAGGCGTCGGCCGAGGAGCATGGTCGGGAGGTGGAGGGGTGAGCGCCCGCGCATATGACTACGTGATCGTCGGCGCGGGCTCGGCCGGCTGCGTCCTGGCCGGTCGCCTGTCGGAGGATCCCGACGTGCGCGTCCTGCTCATCGAGGCCGGACCACCTGACACGAACGAGACCATCCACGTGCCGGTGGCGTTCGGATCGCTGTTCCGTACGCAGGTCGACTGGGACTACTTCACCGCACTCGAGCCGTTCGCCGACGGTCGCCGGGTCTACCTCCCGCGAGGCAAGGTCCTTGGGGGCTCGTCCTCGATCAACGCGATGATCTACATCCGCGGCCACCGTGCCGACTACGACGCGTGGCGCGACGCGGGCTGCCCGGGCTGGGGCTACGACGATCTGCTGCCGTACTTCAAGCGGGCCGAGGACAATGAGCGCGGCGCCTCGGAGTACCACGGCGTCGGGGGACCTCTCAGCGTGTCGGACACGCGCTCGGCCAACCCGATCATCGACGCGTTCGTCGCGGGCGCCACCGAGACCGGCCACCCCCACAACGAGGATTTCAACGGGGCGGCACAGGACGGGTTCGGCCGCTATCAGGTCACCCAGCGCAACGGGCGCCGCTGCAGCGCCGCTGTCGCCTACCTGCATCCCGCGTCCGAACGGCCGAACCTCGACGTGGTCCCGTACATGCTCGTGCAGCGCCTGCTGTTCGAGGGGACGCGAGCGGTCGGCGTTGAGGCCGTGCGCCTTGGGGTCGCGCACGAGTACCGGGCCGAGCGTGAGGTGATCCTGTGCGGCGGTGCCTACAACTCACCCCAGGTGCTGATGCTGTCGGGCATCGGACCGGCCGACGCGCTCTCGCCGCTGGAGATACCGGTGATCCTCGACCAGCCGTCGGTCGGGCAGAACCTGCAGGACCACCCCGCGACCGGGTTCGCCTGGGGCCACGACGACGAGCGTTCGCTGCTGAGCGCGATGACGCCCGAGCACGTCGCCGAGTTCGACGCGCACGGAAGCGGGCCGTTGACCTCCAACGTGGCCGAGGCCGGCGGCTTCATCCGCACCCGGGGCGACCTGCCCGCACCGGACATCCAGTTTCACGCCTCTCCGGCCATGTATGTCGACGAGGGCCTTGCCCCGCCGTCGGCCGAGCACGGGTTCGGCTTCGGGCCCTGCATGGTCAAGCCCGCCAGCCGCGGCATCGTCGCCATCCTCTCGCCCGATCCCACGGCCAAGCCCTACATCCTGCATAACTACTACTCCGAGGACTCGGACATGCAGGCGATGGTGGATGGCCTGCGGGTCGGGCTGGAGATCGCCCGCGCCCCGGCGCTGGCCCCGTTCGTCAAACGGCCCTACTACGACATGCCAGACGCCGACTCCGACGCGCAGTTGCGCGCGCACATCCGTCGCACCACCTTCACGCTGTATCACCCGGTTGGCACATGCCGCATGGGCGACGACGCCGCCGCCGTCGTCGATCCACAGCTGCGCGTGCGCGGCGTCGAGGGCCTGCGCGTCGTCGACGCTTCGGTGATGCCGACCGTGACGCGCGGCAACACGAACGCACCCACCATCGCACTCGCCGAGCGGGCCGCCGACATCATCCGCGGGCGCACCGTCGAGGCCGCGACCGACGCCGCCGACGTCGCCGCCGGCGCCCGCTGACTCTGCGGGCGTCGCCGCTCGCGATCGCCCCGCGACGGCGGTGCCCGGGCGTGGCCGATCTCTCGGATCGGGCAAGCGCCACGGGGCGACCTCCAGTAATGACCTAATTACCGACCCGCTTTAGGGTATATTGCCGGCCAACCTCGCACCTACCCGGACGAGACTGCTCATGCGCCTCCCACGACTGCGCCCGAACGCCGCTCCGCACTTCGCCCTGGCGCGTGCCGGCGAGATCGCGACCCACGAGGGCTGGGTGGAGCGAGTGCGACGGCGGCGCGGACGCGTCGACGTGGAGCTCTTGCTCGACGATGGCAGCTCCGCGCGAGTCCCGCTCGACGCCGAGCAGGCTAAGTGGCTCGAGATCGAACCCGGGCAGATCGTGGACGTCCGGCGTCGTGAGCTAGCGAGTGACCCAGGATTCCCGATTATCGGCGAGTCCGTCCACATCTGCGGGTAGCTGCCCGCTCGCAAGGTCGGCGAGCGTCACCGTCTCGAGCACGGAGCGCATGTTCGTGCGCAACGCCACCCAGACGCGTTGGAGCGCCACGGCGTGGCCCTCGTACTCCAGAGCCTCCGGGGGCGTGCCGCGCACCTCGGCGAGTGGGCCCTCGACGGCCCGCAACACGTCGGCCACCGAGATCTGCTCCGGCGGCCGGGCGAGCCGATGGCCTCCTTCGGGGCCGCGATGGCTGCGTACGAGCCCGGCGAGGCGCAGTTCGTGCAGGATCTTGACGAGGAAGTTGAGCGGAATCCTCTGCGCCGCGGCGACGTCCTCGGCCTTGGCCAGGCCCTCCTTCGTGGCAGCCAGCTCGACCGCCGCCCGGACCGCATAGTCGGCTTTGGCCGAGACCCTCACGCCGTCATTGTTGCCGAACCCAAATCCTCATAACTTCGATTGCCTTCATGCTGTTTTCTGCGGCACGCCTTCCGGCCCGCTGACTGCCACCCCGGATGTCCTCGTCACGCCGGCGGCGTCGAGCACCCCGCCAGCGTGGTCTGACGCCAGCTGCCCGGCCGCCTCCAGCACCACCGGTCGACGCTCGAGCTGTCCGACCTCGGGGCCGCCGCGAGCCAGCCGCAGGCCGTACACGAAGGGCCCTCGCGTGCCTGGCTCGTCCGTGGCAGCGGCGATCTCGCTCACCGCGGCCTCGTAATCGGGCAAGCGGCGCCGATGGAGCTCCACGAGGGCCGGGTTGAGCCTGCGCAGCCGTCGTTCGATGATTTGGTTGGCCAGTCGCGGCGGGGGCATGCGCGCGACTCCCAGCGGTCGCGTCATCAACACGAGCACGTGCGTCGCGCCGAGCCCCATGGCGACCTGATGCGGAATGGGCTCTGCGAGTCCGCCGTCGAGCCACCGCCGCCCACGGAATGCCACCGGCCCGCCGCCGATCCACGGCATGCGACTCGACGCCAGCAGGGCGCATCGCAGCTCATCCTCAGAGCGCAGATCCGTGAGGTCACCGGCGAGCGCGGTGTCGACGTCGACCGCGACGCAGTGGAGTGAGATGTCGCTCGACACCGTCCTGCGATGACGGGCGGCATCGAGTCGCTCGTCGACGTGATCGAGCGTGAACGCGACGTCGATCGCGGGGCGCCCGATCAGGAGCCGGTACGGGTTGATGAAGCGGCGCGTGGCGAACGCGGTGTGATACGCCACCACGCAGCCGTCAACCACGCCGGCCAGGAATCCCGCCGCGTTGAGCGCTCCGGCGGACGTGCCAACAACGAGATCGAAGCAGTCGAGCAACCGCCGCTGCTCCAAGGCGCTCGCCATGCCCGCTGATACGACCCCACGCATCCCACCGCCCTCGAGCGCCAGCGCCAAGCGCTGACCGTCCGGGCGGGCGCCGGGCCGGGAGCTATGCGTCGCGCGCTCACCCAGGAGGGCCAAGACGGGATGCGTCTCCGGCACGGCGCAGACGATACCCGCCGCCGCTCAAACCGGCCCGGACTCCCGCCCGCGCCACCTTCGGTGCCTCCTGGCCGATCGCGCGCGTGAGCAGCCACAGGTCGCTGAGAGCCGGGTGGAGCACTGGCTTGCCGCTGGTGACGAGGCCGACCGAGAGGGCACGCTCGGGGTCGGTCCAGCCAAGGACGTTGGTGAAGCCGAGGTGCCCGAACGCCTGCTCGGTATCGGGCCCGAACAGGCTCATCGTCCTCGCGCCGAGCATGAACCCGTTGGAGTGGCGCAGGGGAGCGCCGAGGCTGTAGTCGATCTCGCGAAAGGCCCTCTCGGTGGTGGCGCGCCGGATCGTTCGCGGATCGAGCACGCGCACGCCGTCGAGCTCCCCGCCGGCGCCCAGCAGGTCAAAGAAGCGCGACAGCTCGTTGGCGGTGCTCACGACGTTGGCTGACGGAACGACGTTCGTGAGGAAGCGTGGATCGTTCGAAAGGACGGTGATCTGGTCCGGCGGAAGGCCGAGCGCGCCCTCGAGCATCGTGGAGATCGGCGGCAGCGCGGGCGGACCGGTCGGGTAGCTGAGACCGACGAGGTCGACGTCGGCCGCGCTCACGCCGTAATTGCCCCAGCGAAAGCCGAGCGGGTCGAGGATCTCCTCCGCCAGCACGGTGCGAATGTCCTTGCCGGTCACGCGCTCGACGATCTCGGCGATGATGAATCCGCCCGACATCGCGTGGTAGGAGAGCAGCTTGCCGGGCCGCGAGCGCGGCTTGGCGGCACACATCAACTCCACGCGGAACTCGCGGTCGCCGATGCGATCGAGGTCGAAGGCCGCTGCCGGCAGTCTGGGCACTCCCGCACGGTGGGAGAGCAGATGTTCGATCGTGATGCCCTGCTTGCCGTGAGCGGCGTACTCCGGGATGTACTCGCACACGCGGTCGCCGACGTGCAGGAGCCCGCGCTGCTCGAGCAGGTGCGCGACCACGGCGGTCATCGCCTTGGAGATCGAGAAGACCAGGAACGGCGTCTGCGGCGTCGCCGGTACGCGCGCTCCGTCCTCGCGATCCGTCGGCCCGTTTCCGCGTGCGTGCCCAATGGCCCGATCGAGCACCACCTCGCCGTGACGACGCACGCAGAGGGCGACCGCGGGGTAGAAGCCGCTTCGATAGACACGCTGCGCCAGTCCCCATACGCGCTCGACGCCCGCGGCCGTCATACCGAGCGCCTCGACGTCGGCCACCTCGGCGGCGCGCGTGCTGACCGCGTCGAGGTCACGCGGCACCCGGATGCGCCGAAGCGGGTCGGGCACCAGCGGAAGGCGTGGGATAGGCAGGGTCGGAATGGCTTCCAGCGAAAGCACGGGCGCCGGGTGTCGTGTTTCAGCGACGGCTTCCCCTTCATCGGCCGCCAGCGCCCCCTCGACGCAGCGACGGTCGCGCATATGGCCGCGTTGGCATTGAACGGGGCTCCCCGACCACCGGGCACGATCCGTCGCGGAACGCCTGGCAATCCCTGGACGCGCGGCCGCGCGACCCGACGGCACACCGGCGCGCAACCGAACCGGTTAGCCTGCAGCCATTCTGCGACCGCAGCGGGGCACCATCACAGGCAGGCGCGTCCCGACGCGCGCGGCTTCGTCGGGCGCCGGCGGTGAGCCAGCACACGCGGGCGCCCCGGGCCGCCAGCGCCTCGCGCTGATCGCGGGCGCCCTCGCGCTGATCGCGGCGACGCTCGCGCTGCTCGGGGTCGCGCACCCGGCCGGGGCAGCGAGCTCCAGCGCCAACCTGCTGCAGAACCCCGGCGCCGAATCCGGTCCCGGCGGGACGGACAGCAGCGGCGGCATGCCGCCCCCCGGCTGGACGGTGACCGGGGACTTCACGGTGGTGCAGTACGGCGCGGCGGGCGGGTTCCCCGACAGCACCGTCAGCGCGAGCATCGCCGGCGGCCAGAACTTCTTCGCCGGCGGCAACGCCGCCGTGTCGACGGCCAGCCAGACCGTTGACGTCTCAGGTTCCGCGGCCGCGATCGACGCGAACAGTCAGGCCGTCTCGCTGAGCGGTGACCTCGGGGGCTACGCGACGCAGGACGACAGCATGACCGTCACCGCGACGTTCTTGAGCGCATCGGGCGGCGCGCTCGGCTCGCTCACGATCGGACCCGTGACGCAGGCGGACCGTAACGGCCAGACCACGTTGCTCCCGCGCTCGGGTAGCGCCACGCTCCCCGCCGGGACACGCTCGATCCAGGTCGTGATGACGGCGACCAGGCAGGAGGGCACCTACAACGATGGCTACGCGGACAACCTCTCGCTCACGCTGGGCAGCGCGACATCGGGCTCCCAGACGCCGCCCCCGCCGCCGGTTCTGTTCACCGCCGAGGACGTCAAGCCGGTGAACGGGACGGTGTACGTCAAGCTTCCGCCGGTCGCCGCACTCGGTCGCGCCGCTCGCGCGGGCGCGCCGCTCGCCTCGGAGAGCCTCAGCAAGGGACAGGGCTTCATCCCGCTCACCCAGGCGCGCCAGATCCCCGTCGGCTCGATCCTCGACACGACGGCGGGCACCGTCGCAGTGACGGCGGCCAGCCCGACGCCGGGCCGGCTCTACACGGCCGACATCACCGCGGGCGTCTTCCAGCTGCTCCAGCACCGCGGAAAGCAGGGCCTCACGCAGCTCACGCTGATGGACAAGCTGAGCCGGAACGCGGTGTGCGCGTCGACGGGCAAGAAGGGCTCGGCGGCGAGGAAGCTGAGCAACAAGGTGCTCGGTCTGCTCAAGAGCAGCGATCACGGCAAGTTCAGCACCCGCGGCGCATACAGCGCGGCGACGGTGCGCGGCACCGCCTACTCCGTCGAGGACACCTGCGCGGGCACGCTCACCAAGGTGACACGCGGTTCGGTCTTCGTGGACTACTTCCGCCGCCACAAGACGATCGTCGTCAAGGCCGGGCACGCATTCCTGGCCAGGGCCTCCGGTGCCGCGAGCGTCATAACCACGATCGGCAAGTAGGACCCTCGCCCTTCGATCTCAAGGAGCCGCATGACCCCCTCCCCGACCCTCATGACCGGCGTCGACTTCGTCTGCGTCCCGACGCGTGACCACGACCGTGCCGTGGCGTTCTACGGCGAGGTGCTGGGCTTGGAGCGCGGCAAGCAGTGGGGCCAGATGCCCGCAACCGAGTTCCAGGCCGGCAACCTGACGCTGGCCGTGATGGACCCGAGCGCCTTCGGCCAGCCGGAGGCCCGGCCCAATTCCGCACCAATCGCGTTCCAGGTCGACGATTTCGAGGCCGCACGAGCCGCGCTCTCGGCGAAGGGGGTCACGTTCCTCGTCGAGAAGCTCGACTCAGGGGTTTGTCATCAGGCGATCTTCACCGATCCCGACGGTAACCCGCTGAGCATCCACCATCGCTACGCGCCCGGCGACCCGCCCGCGGCGTGATCGGCGCCGCAGTCTCGGCCGTGGGCATCGCGCCCCGGTCAGGCGGCGAGTGACGCCGTCGAGACCTCGGGCTCCTCGAACACGAAGTCCGCGGCGTTCTCCCACGCGTCGAGCGCGGGGTGCTTCGAGCCGGCCCCGCGATAGTGCACGAGCTCCCACAGCTCCTCCGGGCAGCGACCGTCCTGTGACGTGAGGCTTCCCGGCCAATCGATCGCGTCGAGCGGCGGCTGATCCCAGGGGGCGAGGACCCGCGGCTCGAGAACGACGAGATTTCGGGTGCCGGGCAGCGCCGCCGAAGGCGCGATGAACGCGTGACGGCCTTCGCGACGAAACGCTCCGGCGAGCGACCGGCAGGGACCGTACCGATCAGCCACCAGGTCCTGTGGTTCGACCCCGAACTCGTGCGCGTTGTCAAAGGACACCTCGAACGGCTCCGCGTCGACGTGCACGCGGATCGCCCACAGCGGATAGCGCATCAGCAACGCCCGCGCTCGCGTGCGCCTGTCCTCGTTGCGCAGCAACTCCGCCCACGGCGTCAACGGGTGCAGGCTGAGGTACTGCGTGAACCCGGCGTCTGCCTCGTTATATCTCCCCGCCGAGAAGTTCTCGACCGACCACAATGGCGTCTCGTAGTTGGCGATGCGAAAGGCCACCAGTTCCAAGATGAGGTCCTAGGCGGCGACGTTGCCCCGGGACGCAGCGGCCGCGGCCAGCAGCGGCTCGAGCCGATCGGGGTCGTCGAGGATCTCGGCCGGTGATGCACCGTCGAGATCCGCTCGTGGGTGCCCGAACCAGTCGATGACGCCCGGGCTCGTGAGGCTGTGGCGAAGCTGGTTGACGAGTCGCGCAACCACCCGGAGGCGGCGTTCGTCTCGGTGGCTGGGGGTCGTCGCCTCTCGGACGGCGACCCATCGCTGGTACGTACGGGGGCTCACGCCGAGAAGAGCGGCCTTCTGCGATTGGCTCACCGAGGGCAGGGTGCGCTCGAGCCAACGGGCGACCTCGTTGGCTGACTGGTCCTCCCCGATGGGCTCGCGCTCGGCGATGCGGGCAAAGAGGAATCGCATCTGCTCGAGCGCGAGACGCAGCTCGCGACGTCGTCGTGGATCCTCGTTGCGCAGGGCCGCCTGGGCGCGGAGCGCCGCCCCCTGAACGCGGATCCACAGCCACGGATTGACCGCCGCCAGCTCGCTCTGGTCACCGCCGCCGATCGCGTCGGCCACATCCTGAACGAAGTGCACGACCGCAGCCGGCGTCTGCGCTTCGCGCCCCAAGCGGCGATTGACCTCGCCGATCTCGCGCGCGATCGTCGCCGGATGCCGGAGATCGATGGTGGTGGCGGACATCTGACGTCATTGTACGACATGTTGGCGCCGCCGTCTCGACTACCACCACCGGTGCTCACGCGCCTCGTCCGTGCCGCCGGTCTCGTCCAGAGCGTCGAGCGAGGCCATGTCCTCGTCCGACAGCGCGAAGTCGAAGATCCCGGCGTTCTCGGCGATCCGCTCGCGGTGCGTCGACTTCGCAAGCACCACGACGTCCCGCTGCACGCACCAGCGCAGAAGCACCTGCGCCGGCGTCCGTCCCACGCGCTGCGCGATCTCGCGGACGCTTTCGCCCGAGAGATGCCGACCCGTGCCGAGCGGGCTGTAGGCCTCGAGCGCGAGGTTGCGCGACTCGCAGGCCTCGAGCAGCCCACGTCGGTACTCGAACGGGCTGAACTGGACCTGGTTGACGACGGGCGCGATCCCGGCGACCGACAGGAGCGCATCCAGTTCGCTCGCGCTGAAGTTCGACACGCCGATCGAGCGGGCGTAGCCGCGTTCGCGCGCGTGCTCCATTCCCGGCCAGGCCCAGGTCGGCCCACCCTGAGGCCAGTGGATGATGTAGAGATCGATCTGGTCGATGCCGAGCCGTTCGAGGCTGCGCTGCGCCTCCGCCTCAGGATCCTTGTGCGCGGGGTAGAACTTCGTCGTGATGAAGACCTCCTCGCGAGGCACACCGCTTCCGCGCAAGCCGCGGCCGACGCTCTCCTCGTTACCGTAGGCCTGCGCGGTGTCGATGTGGCGGTAGCCCGCCTCGAGCGCCCAGCGAACCGCGTCCTCGGCCTCGCGGCCGCTCGGTACCTGCCAGACGCCGAGACCGAGAAGCGGGATCTCGTTGCCGTCGGCGAGTACGCGTGCGCGTCCATCCAGTGTCAGTGCATTGGCTGTCATGGCGGGGACTCCTCGTCTCGGGTGAGCGGAACAGGCATGCCTGGTCGGAAGGTACTGGGATGTCGCCCGGGTTCGCCGCTATGGCGTCCGAGGCCCGGTCCGCAGCGCCCACGCCTTCGACCAGGCTTCAAGCGGTGCCAGGGCGCGAAGCAGCTGATGGCCCTCGCGCGTGAGCCGGTAGCCCACGTGCGGCTGATGCGCAACGATCCCGGCTTCGGCGAGCTCGCGCAGGCGCTGGCTGAGGACGCTCGAGGAGATGTCGTCGCATCGTGCCTGCAACTCGCGGAAGGTCGGCACGACACCGTCGCGCAGTTCCCACAGTACGCGCAGGGCCCAGCGCCGCCCGAGCAGGTCGAGCAGCGCCATCTCCGGTCGGCCGGTCCTCGAGCCGCGAACCGGACGGCCCGGGAGCGGCGATGGGTTTGACTGCTTCGAAATAAGAAGCTACGGTTGGCGCTTCGGATACCGAAGCAGAAAGGTTAGCGGATGCCTGCGATCACACGAACGCGAATCGCGCCCCTCGTCCCGCCATACACCGAGGAGATCGCCGCCTCGCTGCGTAAGTGGATGCCACCGGGGAGCGCCGTCGAGCCGTTGAAGCTGTTCCGCACCCTCGTCGTCCACGACGAGCTCGCTTCCCGCATGCGCCCGCTCGGCGCCGGGATCCTCGGCCACGGGCGCGTCGATCCTCGCGACCGCGAGCTCGTCGTTCACCGCACCTGCGCTCGCGCGGGCGCCGAGTACGAATGGGGTGTCCACGTGGTGGGCTTCGGCCAGCCGCTCGGCCTGACCGAGCAGCAGATCGCCGCCACCGTCCACGGCACCGCCGATGACCCCGCGTGGCCTCCGGACGACGCGATGCTCATCCGCCTCGCCGACGAGCTCCACGACACCGCCACGATCTCGCCGGCGCTCTGGAGTGCGCTCGCGCAGCGCTACCGCTCCGACCAGCTGCTCGAGCTCGTGACGATCGCCGGCTGGTACCGGTTGCTGGCCTACGTCATAAACGCCGCCGCAGTCGAGCACGAAGAGTGGGCGCCGCGCTTCCCGACGCCGCCGTCCACCGCGATGAGCTGAGCGCTCGGACGGCCGGCTCGCCGCGGTCGGAGCCGGGGGCGCGGTGCGCCGCCCGGCCCCGATCTGAGCGACGTCGGCTAGTCCTGAGGCGTGGCCAGGAAGCCGTCGGTGTTACCGCTCGAGTCGGTGTAGAAGCCCACGATGCGGTCGTGGTCGTTGATGCCGTTGACCGTCGTCGCACCGACGCCGGAGGGATCGTCGACGTTCTGGAAGCCGAATCCGGGCGCCCAGATGAACCCGTGCATCATCGCGCTCTTGCCGGTGCCGACCTGGTAGCCGCCGACGACGACGTCACCGTCGTTGACCCCGAACGCCTGTGTCATGCTCGCGCCGGGGACGTTGAGGTGAATCAGCCGGCCGTTGCCGAGCAGCAGAAAGCCCTCCACCGTGCCCGCCGAGTTCGTGTCGAAGCCGGCGATGTCGCCCCCGTTATTGATCGCGGTGGCGCTCGCGCTCGAGGCGCCCGCCACGGCGACGGCGCCGTAGTGGCGGGTGGCGATGTTGTACGTGTATCCGTGGGCGTTGCCCTTGGAATCGTTATAGAAGCCGACGGCGATGCCGTGGTCGTTCACGCCGAGCAGCTGGTCGACGGCGGGGCTGGCGACGTTGCTGGTCGGGTAGTTGGCGACGTGGAAGTGGCGACCGCCCGTGGCGTAGAACCCGGAGTTGTCACCCTTCTTGTCGACCGAGAACCCGACCGTGACGCCGGTGTCGTTCAGGCCGGTGACCTGCGTCTGCGCGGCACCCGGGACGTTCTCGTTCACGTAGGCGCCGTGACCGTCGTTGGGCAGCGTGTATCCCTTGTTGGGATGCCCAGCCATACCGGACCCGTAATACCCGGCTATGAGACCGGATGCGTTGATCCCGAGCAACTGGTTGAACGTCGTGTCGGCGGGGTCGTTCAACGTCGTAAACGCGTAGCTCGCGCTTGCGTCCGGAAGCGACGCGCCGGCCGCCGCGGCCGCCGAGGAGACCATGACGCCAAGGCCGAGGATCGCCGCCGCGAGCGCCGTGCCGAGTCGGCCCGGACGGAACGGGCGGTTGTGGATGGGTGCGCGGTACCAGCTCATTGGGTTCTGCCTTCCGTTTGGGTGGCACGCCGTCAGTTCGGCCGGCCGAATGTCGCAGGCCAGGACGCCTGCCCGAACGCGGCGGCGGATCGGGATTCGCCCCTGATCCGGCCGCCGACAACTGGGGTAGACGCGTCTCGATGCGTGCGCATTCCATCCGGGCGCCGCAAGTCGATGTGGCAGCGCCCTCTCGGCCGGGCGCGATGAAGCCGCGACGCGTTGTCGAGGCCCCGACGCAGGAGTATCGTCGGCCGTGATGTTCCGGGACTCGCCCCGCCGGCTGCGCCGATCAGGGCGCTACGCGCGCAGCGGCGCCCGCTCGTCGGCACTGGCCGCCGGTCGCTGAGCCGAGCGCGGGCGTGAGTACGCGAGAAGGCCCGGTCGCGCTGGTCCTTGGCGGAGGCGGCGCGCGCGGCGCGTACGAGGCCGGCGTGCTGTCGGCTCTGCTCCCCGTGCTCGAGGCACGGGGTGAGCGTCCGCGCATCCTCATCGGCACGAGCGCGGGCGCGGTCAACGTGAGCTTCCTGGCCGCCAACGCGCAGCTGCCCCCCCGCGAGCTGATCGCTGAGGCAGTGGCGGCGTGGGAGTCGATGCGCTGGGGCGCGGTGGCGCGGCGGCTCCTCTCCACCGCCTCGCTGCGGCGGGCCGGCGCCTACGCCGGCGAGGTCATCGGGCTATCCGGCCTGAGCATCACGTCGCTGCTGGACCCCGAGCCGCTGCGGGTGACCCTGCGTCAGCGGGTGGACTTCGACCAGATCGAGGAGAACGTCGACAGCGGACGCATCGACGCGGCCGCTGTGGTCGCCACATCGGCCGCCACCGGTCGCTCGGTCATCTTCCACAGCGGTCTCGCGTCGCCCGCGCCCGACGATCGCCGCGGGCTGGACTATGTGGCCGCACCGCTCGCCGAGGCGCATGTGCTCGCCTCGGCCGCGATCCCGGGAATCTTCCCCGCTGTGGAGCTCACCAGCCCAGAGCGCGCTCGAGGCTGGTACTTCGACGGCGGCACGCGGCTCAACACGCCGATCAAGCCGGCGCTGCAACTGGGGGCGGCACGCGTGGTCGCGGTCGCGGTCACGCCGACGGCGCCCGGTGCTCCGGATCTCGCCGGCCCGCAGCGTCCCGACGCCTTGGCGGGAGCCGCGCAGATCCTGATCGGCCTCCTCGAGGACCAGCTGGCCAGCGACGTGGCGACGCTCGCGAGCATGAACGAGCTGGTCACCGGCCTCGGCGCGTCGACGAGCACGACCAAGCGTCGGGTGCCGTACATCCTCGTGACACCGAGCGGGGACGACCCGATCGCCGAGCGCGCTCTGCGCGTGGTCCGCGAGCATTACTCGGGGCCGCTCCAGGCCATCACATCGGACGTCGCCCTGCTCGCCCGGCTCACCGCCGCGGGCGCAGACGCGCAGCACGCCGCGCTGCTCAGCTTCCTGCTCTTCGCGCCCGAGTTCGCCCGAGCGCTGATCGAGCTGGGCGAGGAGGACGGCCGCCGCTGGATCGACCAGACGCACGATCTCGACGAGCTCTGGCAGGTCGGGCCGCTCTAGGCGGTGGCCCACCGGCAGACGGTCACGACGGCCGCAGCGCCGGGTCCGATGCGACGGGTGGCCAAGCGCCGGCGGAACACCCTGAAGCTAGGATCAAGCGCATGAGCACGACGGAAGAGTTCGGCTCGCTGCGCCACCTCGCCGAGCGCTTCTATGGCGCTCTCTCGTCGGCCGGGCCCTCCTCGGCCACGGAGCAGTGGGCCCTCGAGCAGCTGCTGCCGGGCGAGCGCGACCTGTGGCGGCGCATGTCCGGTCCGGACCGCCGTCACGCGGTGGGCGTGGCTGAGGAGTGCCTGCGGCTCTCCGCGAGCGCCGGTGTCCCCCCCACTCGAGACGTCGTCGCGGCCGCGCTGATGCACGACGTCGGCAAGATCGAGGCGGGACTCGGCACGTTCGCTCGCGTGGCCGTCACGCTCGCCGCGCTCGTCCTCGGGCGCGGCCGCCTCGCGCGGCGGACCGGAGACGAGGCGGCACTCGATTGGCGCGCGCGGGCGCGCCTCTATGTGACGCACGACCGCGTCGGCGGCGAGCTGCTGCGCTCGGCGGGCAGTGAGCCGCTCACGATCGCCTGGGCCGAACAGCACCACCTTGCCCCGGAACGGTGGACGATCGATCCCGGCGTCGGGGCGATCCTCAAGGCCGCCGACGAGAGCTGAACGCGCCGGCGATCAGAGCCCGTGGAGCGAGTGGTCCTCCGTCGGGGCGACGGTCGGGTCGACCGTCGGCTCGGTCCGTTGGTGGCGGGCGTCCGTGGCCACGGCGGCCTGGTAGGCGCGGCGGCGGTGATAGATGCCGTACGCGATGACCACGACGGCGCCGGCCGCGAGGGCATAGCCGACGATGCTGAAGCCGTGCGCGATCGATTCCCACGAGCTGCCGACGCCGTAGCCGATGAGCGCCCACGCGCCGTCCCAGATGAGCGAGCCGGCCGCGGTGAGCAGGCCGAAGCTCACGAGCGGAACCTCCGCGACCCCGGCGGGAACGGCGGCGAAGTTGCGGATGACCGGGATGAGGCGGGTACCGAACACCCCCCAGCGCTCGTGGCGCTGATACCACAGCTCGGCGCGGTCGAGGTCGGAGTGGCTGAGCAGGACGTACTTGCCGTAGCGATCGACGAACGCGCGCCCGCCGGAGCGTCCGATGAAATAGGCGATGTAGGCGCCGACGGTCTCACCGACCGTCGCCACGACGATCACCACGGCGAGGTTGAGCTTGCCCTCCGAGGCGAGCACGCCGGCGGTGCCGAGCGTCAGCTCCGAGGACGTCGGGATGCAGCAGGACTGCAACACCGACAGGATGAAGATCGCCGCGTAGCCGGACGACGCGACGAAGCTCGTGAAGTTGAACAGGCCGAGCACGATGGAGGGAGCGCCGTCGTGCTCGCAGCGTGCACGGCCGGCGGAGCGTCGAAGTCTAGCGAGACGCAGAGCGGCGAGCTCGTGAGTATCCGCTTAGTTGGCAGCAAAGACCGCGCTGCTTGATCGAGCGAACGAACGGTCGCGTTGCGCGCCGTTCGATCGCGCCGTGCCCGCGCTGGGCAGAATGAGTATTGTCTCGCTCTAGATGCCCCACAAAGTCAAGTTTTGCTCGCGGCTGAGCGCGTGAACAAGACGTGAAGAAACTTGCCTTACCTGGCTAAGTCACTCCAGTTCGGTATAGCATCGCGCCTGCCGGCCGCTCTGTCCGCGCTTGTCAGGTGAAGCCGGCTTGGGGGTGCACGGCGAGGCTTCACCTATTTGGCTATCCGACCAGGAGAGAAGATGCAGCCTTTCGCGAAGAGATTGTTCTCCGCAGGCACGGTGACGGTCGTGCTCGGCGTCGCCGCGCTCGGCGGCAGCGGCATCGGCATCGTGTCCACCGACACGGCGTTCGCGGCCGTTCCGCTGGGGAACGCCTGTAACCCGACCGACGGAAAGGTCGAAGGTCGCGGCGCGACCTACGAGGGAACCGACCCCCAGTTCGGTGGCACGACGTTCGGTGCCGAGTACCAGTGGTGGACGGCCTACAACAGCGAGATCTGCGGCAACACGCCGGAGTCGCCGGCCGACTACGCGCAGAACAACATGGGCACGTACAACTACACGAGCCTCAACGGCGCCGGTGCCGGGCTGTCTGCCGCCAACTGCCGCACCGACGCCTACGCCGGGAGCACGCTGCCGTATACGAACTCGCAGCTGATCCAGGGGCTCGACGGCACCCCGGGTAACTTCACCGAGACCCCGGAGTTCGCCGGCGGTTCCTGCGCGGCGAGCTCCGCCGATGACGTCCCGTCCCTGTCGGCGTTCAACTTCCCTCCGGACGCGACGACGAACCCGACCGGGACATGGCCGAATCCAGGCGGAGCCGTCGTGAACGGCACCACCATCCCGGCTGACGTCCAGGCGAACATCATGGGCTTCCCGGTGACTGGGTCCTCGGAGGCGATCGAGGCCAACCTGACCGCGGCCTCCTGTGGCGGCGGCACCACTCCGGGTCCGCTGGACTTCACGCCGCAGCAGCTGAGCGACCTGCTCGGTGGCAACATTGCCAACTGGGACAGCGCGGAGCTGCGCAACAACGGCCAGAACTCCTGGCTGTCCACCTGCAACGAGCTGGTCACGCGCGTGGTGCGTGAGGACAACTCGGGCACGACCGCGATCCTGAAGGGCTACTTCCTCAACGTCGACCCGACCCGTTCGGGCGCAACGGGGGCCTGCACCGGCAGCGGCACCGGCTCGACCGTGCAGCCGTGGTCGACCTACCAGAACGCCACCCTGCGCAACAACAACACCTGGCCCAACAGCGGCCTGGCGAACACCGGCCCGTCGGGTAGCGTTGGCGCCCCGGCCGGCAACGGCTGCAGCGCCTATCAGAGCGGGACAACCAGCGGGGGTCCGACGGAGCTGACCACGCTGGTCAACACGCCCGGCGGTATCGGTTATGCCGATCTCAACGATGCGGTCAACGACACGAACGGGTCGCCCCCGGTCACCGACCAGAGCGAGCTGATCCGGGCCAACCTGCAGAACGCGGCCGGGACGAACTACCAGTCGCCGCAGAAGCTCAGTGGGGCCAACTGCGACTTCACCGCGGTGACCCTGCCCGAGGGCGGCGCGGCGTCGGGCATGGTCAGTCTCGACCTCGGGAACGGGTCGACCGTCCCGCCGGACACATGGGCGAGCGACAACTCCACCCAGCACTGGAACGCGACGGACAGCGGATCGCAGTATCCGATCTGCGGCCTGGCCTTCGACCTGGTCTACACCGGCCTGAGCACCCCGTTCGGACAGGCGTCGGCGATCTCGGACCTGAGCAACGATCAGCGCCGGACGCTGTACTCCTACATCACGTTCGTCCTGTCCTCGACCGGCCAGTCGCTGCTGGGGACCGACAACTACTCGGCTCTGCCGTCGACCTGGCTGCCGGCCATCGTCAGCGGCTTCCAAAGCAACTACTAAGCACGGCGACGTCGCCGTTTGCAGCACGCAGAGCCTGAAGCGTCACGCAGCAACGGGAGGGAGCCGCCACCGCGGCTCCCTCCCTCTTTTTGCCACGAAGGGATTTCGGGCGTGTTCGAGAACAACGCGGTTGAGCCGACGCGGGACGTCATGCCTTCGCTCGAGAGGCACTCGATCGCGTCGGTGGGGGTCGTTCGCCCAACAGACGAGGCTGCGGTTCGACGTTCGTCAAGGGGTGTGCGGCTGCACGCCACCCGAGCTGGAAAAGGAGCTGCCGCGCGCCGTCGTGACGCTGTGGGCGAGCGCGGTGCCAGATCTCAGAGAACGTATTCGCTATCCGACATGGGAGAGAAGATGCAGCCCAACGTGAAGAGATGGCTCAGCGCTGGTGCGCTGACTGGAGTGCTCGGCATTGCCGTCGTTGCCAGCGGCATCATGTCGGTCGGCACGGCGGCGGCCGCCGTCCCCCAGGGGAACGCCTGCCAGCCCAACGACGGAAAGATCGAAGGCCGCGGCTCGATCTATCAGGGCAGCGCCCTCAGCATCGGAGGCTCCCAGGGTGCGCTCCAGAACGCCTTGTGGGCGGGTTACAACGCCGCTCTGTGCGGCAATACGCCAACCTCAGATACGTCCGGCGACAACATGGGCACCTACAACTACACGCCGCCCCTCACGTGGAACGCCGACGGGCTGGTGGCGACCAACTGTCGCACCGACGCCTACGCCGGCACCGACCTGCCGTACACGAACTCACAGCTGGTGGCGGGACTCGACGGCCCTCCGGGGAGCGCGGCGAGCGACCCGTCGATCGGCTGCCCACCCCTCGAGATCCCAGCCCTGTCGGCCTACAACTTCCCACCCGACGCCACGACGAATCCGACCGGTGTCTGGCCGAATCCGGGTGGCGCCGTCGTGAACGGGACCACCGTCCCGGCCGACATCGAGGCGAACGTCATGTCCTTCCCGATCGCTGGCTACTCGGTAGCCATCGAGGTGAACCT
Source organism: uncultured Solirubrobacterales bacterium (assembly GCA_963710725.1). Lineage (GTDB taxonomy): Bacteria > Actinomycetota > Thermoleophilia > Solirubrobacterales > Solirubrobacteraceae > CAVQBJ01. The sequence goes on from CAVQBJ010000005.1 coordinate 90,494, forward strand.
GACCTCGGCCGACTGCGGAGGCGACGCGACCGGCCCGCTCGATTTCACGCCGCTGCAGCTGAGCGACCTGATGGGCGGCAACATCCTCAACTGGAACGACGCGGAGCTGCGCAACAACGGCCAAAACGCCTGGCTGGCGAACTGCGACGAATCGGTCACACGCGTCGTACCGCTCGACAACTCCGGCATCACCGCGAGCCTCAAAGGCTACTTCCTCGATTTCGATCCCAGCCGCGTGAATGCGACCTCGCCGACGGGCTGCGATCCAAGCCCTTGGTCGAACTACGACTCCCCCACCCTCGCCAACAACGACGTCTGGCCCAACTCGGGCCTCGGGAACGACCCGGGCCCGTTCGGCGGCCTCGGTGCCGAAGCCGGCAACGGATGCAGTGCGTACGAGTCCCCCGGTGGCACCGGGAGTCCTGCGCTCCTCCAGTTGCTCGTGAGCCAGCCCGGCGGCGTCGGCTATGCCGACCTGGCCGACAGCGCCAACGACACGACCGAACCCGGCGGCGGGACCCTCGACCAGGCTGAGCTCGTCAGGGCGAACGTGGAGAACGCGGCCGCGACGAACTACCAGTCGCCCCAGAAACTCAGTGGAGCCAACTGCGACTTCACCGCGCTCAGCCTGCCCGAGGGAGGCGCGTCGACCGGCATGGTCGGTCTCGACATCGGCGGCGGCAGTATCCCGGCCGACACGTGGGCGGATGACAACTCGCCCAACCACGAGAACGCGACAGGCATGGGCTCGGCGTATCCGATCTGCGGTCTCATGTTCGAGCTCGTCTACACGGGCTTGAGCGCTCCATTCGGGACCCCGTCGGCGATCTCCGACCTGACCAACGATCAGCGACGGACGCTGTACTCGTACGTGCTGTTCAGTCTGTCGTCGACCGGGCAGAGCTTGCTGACGCAGAACGACTACGCCTCGCTGCCGCCGACGTGGTCGCCGGCGATCGTCAGTGGCTTCGAGGCGAACTACTAGACCGCGTCGCCAAGCCGCCGAGGCTGATCGGGCCCGCGCGCCGAGCGCGGGCCCGCGCGGGTCAGCCGAAGGTGACCGTCTTGGTGGCCGTCTTGCCGCCGGCCTCGACGATCTTCAGCTCGAGCGTGTGATGCTTGTGCGTGTCGGCGATACCGGCGCCGTCGAGCTTCAGCGTGACCGTCACATCCTTGCCGCCGCTCACCGTCACGGTGTGCTTGGCGTAGACGGTCCTGCCGGCCCTGCCGGTGGGCACGAGCTCGACGGTCAACGGGCACCGCTTCGACTTGCCGGCGCAGACGACCACGATCGTGGCCGTGTTGCCCTTGATCTTGGCCGAGCGGATGGTGATCGTGCCCGCCGTCTTGGTGGTGCTGCCCTTCACGCCGCCGCTCGCCGTCGTGGTCGTCGTGGTCGTCGTCGACGTCGTGCTAGTGGTCGACGCGGCCGAGCTGACGCTCGACGACGAGGAGGTCGTCGTGCTCGGCGGCGTATACGCGGTCACGGTGATCGTGAACTGGGCCGAGGCCGAGTTGCCGTGCGCGTCGGTCGCCGTGCAGGTGACGGTCGTCGTGCCGACCGGGAACTCCGAGCCGGAGGCCGGGGTGCAGGTCGGGGTCAGTGCGCCGTCGACGAGGTCGGTGGCGCTCGCGGTGAAGCTCACCGGCGCCCCCGAGGCGCTCGTCGGCGCGACCGTCATCGGGGCGGGGACGTTCACGACCGGGTCGGTGGTGTCGGTCACCGTCACGGTGAAGGAGATCGTGCCGCTGCCGTGGTTGTCGGTGTAGGGGCAGGTCACGGGCGTCGGGCCGACCGCGAAGGTCGAGTCGGCCGCCGGGGAGCAGCTGGCGACATCAACCTTGACCGAGTCGGAGCTCTGTACGGGGTCGGTCGCCGTCACGGTGTAGTTGACGATCGCTCCCGTCGGGCCCGTGGCCGCGGCGGTCGTGCTAGAGGCGTTGACCGTCGGGGGGTCGGTGATCGTCACGGTGAAGCTCACCGGCGTCGCGGAGTTGCCGGCGTGGTCCTTGGCCTTGCAGGTCACCGTGGTAGGACCGCCGATCGGAAAGACCGTCGTGCCCGAGATCACGCTGCCCGACGCGTCGGTGCAGGTCACCGGGTCGGTGCCGTCGACGAGGTCGGTCGCCGTCGCGCTGAAGGTCGCCGTGGCGCCCGCGACAGTCGTGGCCGGCGTCGTGACGTTCCCGATCGGCGCGATCACCGGCGGAGTCAGGTCAGTGACGTCGACGGTGAAGATCACCGCCGTCGCCTTCAGCCCCAATGTGTCGGTGGCGTTGCAGGTCACCGTGGTGGTGCCAACCCGGAAGACCGTGGTCCCCGACGTCACGGTCCCGGACGAGTCGGTGCAGGTGACCGGATCGGTGCCGTCGACGAGGTCGGTCGCCGTCGCACTGAAGGTCGCCGTCGCGCCCGACGGGCCCGTGGCCGGGGTGGTCACGTTGGCGATCGGGGCGATGACGGGCGGCGACTCGTCCTTCACGGTCACCTGGAAGGACTTCGTCGCCGTGTTGTCGAAGCTGTCGGTGGCCGTGCAGGTCACCGTCGTGGCCCCGATCGGGAACACCGTCGTGCCCGACGTGACGGGGCCCGACGGGTCCGTGCAGGTCACCGGGAGCGAGTTGCCGCCGGAGTCCTTGGCCGACACCGTGTAGTCGACGACCGCGCCCTTCGCGCTGGTCGCGGCCACGGTCATATTGGCCGGCACGGTGATCGTCGGAGGCGCGCTCAGGTCGAGCGTGACCGTGAAGCTGCCCGTGCCGGTGTTGCCGAACGCGTCGGTGCCGGTGCACCTCACGGTGTTCGGCCCGATGGAGAACGACGCCGTCTGGGGTCCGATGCCCGGCTGGCTGTTGGACGGCGTGCACGTCGAGGTCACCGGCGACGCGTCGTCGGTCCATGTCGGGGTGTAGGTTTCGGTCGCCCCCGACGAGTCCGTGGTCTGGTCAGTGATATTCGCCGTCGTGAACGCCGGCGTGAGCTTCGTGGTCTGCACGGCGCCGATGTCGCACCCGCTCGCGGGCTTCGCGAATCCTCGCTGGTCGGTCGCTGGGGCCGCGGCGCAGTCGGCCGCGCCGATCGCCGGGCTTCCCGTCTCCGGGGGGTCGGTCGGCGTCGCCCCGCCGTAGGCCGTCGAGGGAAACGCGTTGAGCTTCGCGTTCTTGTCGCTCAGTGCGCCGACGCCGCAACTGCCGTCGTCGTCGAGGCTGTCGGTGCTCGAGTTCGCGTGCGCCGTGCAGTCAGACCCGGTGTTCCCGGCGACGACCGTGTTGACGAGCGTCAGCGTCCCCTGGGCGTTGTCGATGCCGCCGAGCCCGTTCTGCGTCACGGTGTCGTTGGTGAGCGTCGCCGTGCCAAGGTCCTCCAGGCCGACGGTGTTGACGGCGGCGATGAGCGTCGAGTCGACGAAGTCACCGGTGGCTCCCTGCTCGACCGTGACCGCCCCTGCGTTGCCCTCGGCGGTGAACCCATCGGTGTCGAGCGTCCCGAAATCGTCGACCGAGGCATTTGCGTTGGAACCACCACCGGCATTCACCACGGCGAGATTCTCGATGTGGGCCGTCGCTCCGGACGCTACCGAGATGACCGGGTTGAAGGTCGGATTGATGGCCGCGCCGCCGATCTGGACTCCGCTGCCGATCACATTCGCGACCGGCGCCGGTGTCCCCTCGAGCGTGATCCCGCTCGAGTTGGTCAGGCTGAGCGTCGACTTGGGGGTGTAGTTGCCGGGCGCGATGGAGATCGTGTTCGCGCCCGCCGTCGTGTTGGCGCAGGTGACGGCGTTGACAAGCGTGTAGACCGACTCCGAACACCCCGGCGGCGTGGCGGCGTCGGGTGTGACGGTGAAGGTCGCCGCGTTCGCGCCGGCGGCGCCGCTGAGTCCCATGACCAGTGTCGCCGCCAGGACGACGGGCACTTGTACAAGCGGCTTCAAGCTGAATCGCCTCATGGGTCTCCTCGGTCGGGGTAGAACACGCGCAAGCCGATGAGGCGCCGGCGCGGCGCCTGGGGCAAGCCGCGGGGAGTATGTGTCAACGGTGGTCGGATGTGCAAGCGAGGTCACAGCCTCGTCACACCAACGTCAACGAAGTGTGAAGCCCGTGTGTACGTTGGCGACGTGGTGGCCCGACATGAGCAGCGGACCCGTCATCGCGTAGTTGCCGGCCGGCAGCGTTCCGTTGAGGCTGTAGACCGGCGCGTCCACCGTCGCTCCAGGCACGATGTTGATCGGCGAGACCGAGGCGTTGGCGCCGGCGCGCCCGCTCTTGAAATAGAGCGATCCGCCGCTCGACGCGAGCGTGTTGCCGGTGTTCGTGATCGCCAGCGCAACGCTCCCGGACCGGTGGTTGCCACGAACGACGACGCCGACGACGCGGGCGCCATACCGCGCGTGCACAGGGGTGACGCGCAGCGACCCGATGAGGCGGTACCCGAAGTTCACCGCGCCGGGAAGGACGCTCCGCTTCGTCGGCAGCGCCACGACATCGACGTTCGCGTATACGGAGCCCTGCGCCGGCACCTTCACCAGGCTGAGGGAGATCACCTTGGAGCTTCCCGGACCCAGCGTGAAGGAGCTCGCGCTCACGCGAACGTCGCTCACCGACACCGATTGGTTGGGCGAGGCCAACCCGGTCGGGCCCTGCAGCCAGGGATGCACGCTCACGCTCGTCTTCAGGGTCTGCGCCGTTCCGTTGGCCACGGTCATCGAGCCGATGCCCCCCACGGCCGCGACGTGAGTGAGCAGGGGCGGCGACAGCGAGACACTGCCGCTGCCCGACGCGAGCGCGCTCGTGACGCCGAGGGCCGCGACGGACAGGGCGAGGGCGGTTGCTGCGTGGCGTGGTCTCACGTGTGTGGGCCTCCTGAAGGCGGGGTTGCGAGCGGTTGGCCTGAGCATGACGGCTCGGTCAGGGCGTCTGTGACGAAACGGTGATGAGGACGAGCTTGCGGAGCTGGTCGAGCCGCCTCGGTGCGCTCGCGAAGCGCTGACTGATGACCAGCGTCGCCGGCGCCAGCGTCACCGGCCCGTCCCAGTGCTGCAACAGCGGGTCGACCGCAGCGGTCAGCGGCTGTGGCGCCTGTCCGTTGGCCGCGACCAGCAGGGGTTCGCTCACCACGCCCGCGCCGTCGCGCAGCCGCCCGTGCGCCGGCCCGGTCGGGTCCTCGCCGTCGGCGACGCTGAGGTTGACCGACTGGACGCTCGTGGTGACCTGGAGCGGTACTCGCATCTCGTAGGTGTCAACACCGACCTTTTCGAAACGGCTCGGCGTTCCGATGGAAAGCGCGATCAGGCTCGGCACGGTGGCGCCCACCTGTGGCGGCGACTGGGCATGCGCCCGCGAGATGCTCGAGGCCACCGCCACGGCGCCGACGAGCGCGACGACGAGGACGAGTGCGGCGGTGTGCGGTCGGCGGTTGGTCATGGGTTGGAGCGGGGGTATGCGTGGGGTGTCACGATCACGAAGATCTTGGCCAGCGTCCTTGATTTGTTGGTGCCGTAGAAGAACTCGTAGGTCCGCGTGCTGAACGCGTGAAGCAGGACGCGGAAGATTCCACCGTGATACGTCGCGATGCCGGTGCGGTCGACGTCCCGGTATTCGATGCGGGTCCCGACGCGCGTCCTCCCGTGCGAGATGATCCGGACCCGGACGCGCTCGGCGATCACGCTCTCGATGTCGCCGAACGTGTTGTCGGGGGCCCCGACCACCCGGTGATTCCTCACGCAGGTCAACCGTCCGGTGAAAAGATAGCGGGTGCCCTTCCACAGGACGGGGACGCCGTGCGCACTGACGCGTAACGGCCGCCCGGCGAGCACGGCGCTGATACGCGGCGACGGGCACCTCGCGGCCGCGGTGGAGGAGGAGGGCGACGAGGACGAGAGCACGCCCGAGCCGCCCGGACCGACGGTCTGGCCCGGGGATCCGCCGTTCCCGACCGCGAGGAGCACCGTGGAGGGCGCGACCGTGATGTGGTTGCGCACGGTGATCGCCTCGTTGACGGCGGTCGTGGTGTTCCCCGCGACGTCGGTCACCGTGACCACGAGCTGATGCTGTCCATCGGGCACGTTTGCCGTCGCCACCGTCAGCGGGACATCGGCCACCGAGGTGGGGCAGTCCGCGTCGAGCGGGAGGTTCGTCTCGCCGTTACCCGCAGCGAGCGGCGAGCAGTTGCCGCCGTCGAAGGTGGCCGATGCGACGGCCTGCCCGTCGAGCGTGGCCGTCGCCGAAGCGAGGCCGAGGCCGCCGTCCGTCGCGGTAACCATCAACGGCAGGGGCCCGGCGACCGGGCTGTCGACCCCCGCCACCGCCACGTGCGGCGGTTGGGAGTCCGTGACGGTCAGGCCGAGCGAGGACAGCTCCAAGCCGACCGGGTCCGCCGGCTCGGCGCAGCTCGCGCCGGGGACCGCCGCGCACGAGAGCTCCAGATCGACCTCGTCGCCCGACGTCGTGAAGCTCGCCGCTCCGGTGAGCGGCCCGGTTCCGTCCGCAAGCGAGGCCGACTCGAGCACCGTGCCCGGCACACTCGCCGTGTAGGTGAAGTCGTCGCCGGGCTGCGCGACGCCGAAGCCGAGCGTCGCGCGCTCGAGCGCGACCCCCGTGAGGGTCGTCCCGATCGGTACCGTCACTCGCCAACCCGCGGCCGAGTCGGCCGGCACCGCGCTTCCCGGCGGAGCGAAGTTCGCGAGCGCGCCGCCATCGGCCAGGTCGCCCGCCCCGTCGCAGCCATCGCCGTAGGTCATCGTGAATCCCAACCCGGAGTCGTTGCTCATGAGTGGCGCGGCGCCGAGCGGCTGCCCCTCCGGGCCATGGCAGACCCACAGCACCACCGAGCCGGCGTGAGCGGGCTCCACGAGCGCCAGCGACGTCCCGGTCGTGGCGCAGATGGCGGCGGCGAGCCGCACGAAGGCTGAGAGCCTGATGGTCGTCATCGCGAACGCACGAGAGCGCCGGGCGTTCCCGCCCGGCGCTCTGTGCCCTGGTTCCTTCCTGGATTCCGGCTACTAAAGCGTAGGCTCCCTGCCTACGGGGTCTGGCTGATCGTCAGCTGCACCGTTGCAGCATACGTTCCCGTCAACAGCGTCTCGGTGTTGGCGACCGGCTGGTGGACGGTCAGCGTCACCGGGTCGTTGGTCACCGGGCTGTTGTAGGTGAGCAGCAGCGTCGGCGCGCTGACGACGCTCGTCTCCGGGCTGGCCACTCCGACCGCGCTCGAGGCCACCGTCGTGAACGGCGACGCCAGCGAGGCCGTGCCGTTGACGAGGTGCTCGCCGGTCGTGTCGCCCGAGGCCACGTCCTGCACGGTCACGTACGCGTGCGCGTAGGTGCTCGTCGCGTTGGTCGACGTCGTGCAGTGGTACAGGGACGTGACGCCCGGGGTCAGCTGACCCAGGTCGCACGTGGCCAGCGGCGTCAGGCTCTCCGACGCGGAGACCTCACCGGTGATGAGGCCGTTCTGGCTCGGCGCCGACGGCGAGACACCGTTGATCGTCACGGTGAACGACGCCGTGCCGGTCAGGTGATTCGTGTCGGTCGCCGAGCAGGTGACCGTCGTCGTCGTCGACATGCCGGCCGCCGGAGCGGTCAGCGTCGAGCCAGACGGGAACGGCGCCGTGGGTCCCGGCGACGCCGGGATCGTGCACGTCACCGCGTCCGAGGTGCCGTCGACCAGATCGGTCGCCGACGGGGCCGGGCTGTAGTTCACCGTCACCGTGCTGCCGGCGGCGGCGGTCTGCGTGATGTTCTGCGGCACCGTCACGACCGGCGCGCTCGTGTCGTTGACCACGATGATCAGCGTCGCGGTGCCCGTCAGGTGGTTCGTGTTGGTGGCCGAGCAGGTCACCGTCGTCGAACCGATCGGGAACCGGGCCCCCGAACTGACCGAGCCACCGGCGTCCGTGCAGGTCACCGTGTCGCTCGTCCCGTCGATCGCGTCCGACGACGAGTCGGTCCACGTGACGATGCTGCCCGCTGCGTTCGTCGAGTCGCTGACCGTGGTGGTCAGCGTGGGGCCACTGCCGGTGACGGTGCCCGTCGTCGGCGTGATCGTCACGGTGGGAGGCGTGGCTGGGTTGATCGCCACCGTGAAGTCGTAGCCCGCCACAGGCGTCGCGGTGCTACCGACGGTGGTGCCGTACACGTCGGAGGCTGTGCAGTCCACGCTGGTGCTGGCCGCCGTGAACGTCGAGCCCGACAGCGGGGCGCAGGCCTCGGAGGCCGTCACGATCGGGAACGCGGTCGCGGTCCACGTCGCCGTGTAGCTCTCGGCCACCGGCACCGTGCCGACGAAGTGCTCCGTCGTGCCGGCCTGGTTCAGCGTCGGACCAGGGCCCGTCTGAACCGAACCGATGTTGGCGGCGCCGGAAATGGCGTAGCCACGCTGGTCGGTCAAGGGGGCGTCAGCCAGCGTGCCCGCGCCGATCGCGGCGCTTCCGGCCACCGGCGGGAGGGTCGGCGTGACACCGCCGTACGCGCCCGACGGGTTGCCGCTGTTGGCGAGGAGCGCGGTGCTGTGACTCACCTGGATCAGGTGGCCCGTCGACGCCGCGCCGCAGGTGCCATCGCTGTCGATGCTGGTGGTAGCGGTGTTCGCGTGCGCCGTGCAGTCGCTCGAGGCGTTGTCGGCGTCGATGGTGTTGATCAGCGTCAGCGAGGTGGCCTGGCTGTTGTCGATGCCGCCCAGGGCGTTGTTCGTGACCGTGTCATTCGTGAGAATCGCCGAACCGAGGTCCTCGAGGCCGACGGTGCCGTTATTGGCCGCGAGCGTGGTGTCGACGATGTTCCCCGTGCCACCCTGCTCGACCGTGAAGGCACCGTTGTTGCCGTAGGCGGTCACGCCCTGCGTGTTGATCGTGCCGAAGTCGTCCACCGAGGCGTACTGGTTGGAGCCGCCACCGGCACCCGACACGACGACGTTGTCGAGGTTGAGCGTGACCCCGGTCGCCACCGAGATGACCGAGTCGTTGGTGGGCACGACCGAACCGCCGGCGATGTCCACTTCAGCTCCGGCGACCGTCGGCGACGGCGTGGGGCCCTGGATCGTGGTCGATGCCGCGGTGTTCGTAAGGGCGAGCGTCGCCGTCGGGCTGTAGTTGCCCGCGGCGAGAACGATGGTGCTCGGGCTCGTCGCCGTGTTCGCGCACGAGACGGCGCTGGCCAGCGAGTACGGGCCAGCGCCGGTGCACCCCGTCGGTGCGGAGGCGCTGGCGGTCACGTTAAAGGTTGCCGCGCTTGCGACGGCCGAGAACATCAGGCCGCCGGCGGCGAAGGCAGCGAACGCGGCGACTGAAGCCGCGAGCCGTGCCCTGGATCTCCTGCGAATCATTGAGAAACCCCCGTGGGTTGTCGGAAAGCGTGCGAGGTGTACACGACGAGGCAGCACACACCACCGCCATACGTCCGCGGCTGATCGTGACTTGGTCCTCCGGCGTGCGCCGGTGGCTTTCTATCAGTTGGCAATTGCCGCGCTATGACACTTCACGACATCGTCACGGGCGATGGCCAAGGCCGTCACAACTGCGGCCCGGCTCGCGAGCCGGGCCGCCGCGCCGGCAAGCGTTTACACGGCTATAACCCCTCACCCTGTCTCATAGAGGGCCGCACGTAAAGCCGCTTTACAAGATCGTTACCCACTCGCGACTCCACGTAGCGACACTACTCGCCCGTACGCCGCGGATGACCACGCGGCGGCGCGTGTGTCTGCCCATACTCCGAAACCGAGGCTTCCGATGTCCAAGTACCGGCGCAATCTACGAGCCTTCATCCGCGGGGTCGGGGAAGTGCTCGCCGCCAAGCCGCTGGCCACGGGGCTCCTGACGACCGCTGGGTTGCTGATCGTGCTCTTCCTGCTCGGACTGTCGATCATCGCCCCGCATTCCAGCGGCACGCAGACAAGCCTCACCGGCGCGGTTTCGCTGGTGAACCACAACGAGATCACGCAGGCGACGCTGCTCGATCAGGACTCGCGAATCGAGCTCCGTACGACAAGCGGCGCGCAACTGTGGGCCAGCTACCCGCACTCCGACACCTACACGGGCGACCTGCTGCTGGACCTCCAGCGCCACAACGTCAGCGCGACGGTCGATCTGCAGGTGGGCAAGGCGAAGCTTCGCATCATCATCCAGTTCCTGCTGCCGATCCTCATCCTCGTCACGCTGTTCGCGTTCTTCATGACCCTGGCACGCGATCAGGGTGGAGCGTTCTCGGCGTTCTCCAAGTGGACGGGGCAGGGACAGCGGCCGGGCGAGGTCCCCTTCACGTTCGCCGACGTCGCCGGCGCGCCCGAGGCGCTGGTCGAACTGCGCGAGATCTGCGACTACCTCGAAGACCCCGGCCGCTACGCCCGGCTCGGTGCGCGGGCACCGAAGGGCGTGCTGCTCGTCGGACCGCCGGGCACAGGAAAGACGCTGCTCGCCCGTGCGGTGGCCGGCGAGGCGGCGGCAAACTTCTTCTCGCTGTCGGGATCGGAGTTCGTCGAGTCGCTCGTCGGAGTGGGGGCCGCGCGCGTGCGCGATCTCTTCCGTCAGGCCCGCGACGAGGCCCCGGCGATCATCTTCATCGACGAGCTCGACGGCGTCGCACGCCAACGCGGCTCCGGCCAGGGCCAGGGTAACGACGAGCGCGAGCAGACGCTCAACCAGCTGCTCGTCGAGATGGACGGCTTCGGCGCGGAGGCCGGCGTCGTCGTGATGGCGGCGACCAACCGTCCGGACATCCTCGACAGCGCGCTGCTGCGACCGGGTCGCTTCGATCGCCAGGTCGTCGTCGATGTGCCCGACGTTCACGGGCGGACGGAGATCCTGAGCCTGTACGCCAAGCGGGCGCCGATCTCGCCGAGCGCCGACCTCGCACGGCTCGCCCATCAGACGCCGGGCTTCACGGGCGCCGACCTGGCGAACATCATCAACGAGGCCGCGCTGTTGACCGTGCGAGCCGACAAGCAGCTGATCGGGCAGCCCGAGCTCGAGGAGGCAGTCGATCGCGTGCTCTCGGGCCCGGCGCGCAAGAGCCACCTGCTCACCCCCGACGAGGTGTGGAGGATCGCGATTCACGAGTCGGGCCACGCGATCGTCGCGCGCGCGATCGGCAACGCGGCGGCGCTGCAGAAGGTGTCGGTCGTCGCCCGCGGGCGCGGCCGCGGCGGCGCGACCGTCTACGCGAGCGAGGACAAGCTCGTGTTGACCGAGCTCGACCTGATCAAGAACATCACCACCGCAATGGCCGGAGTGGCGGCGGAGGACCTCGTCTTCGGAATGCTGTCGACGGGCGCCGACGGCGACCTGCAGGACGCGACCGGGACCGCTCACATCATGGTCGCCGTGCACGGCATGAGCGAGGCGATCGGCCCGGTCGCCATCAGTCACCAGCCGGCAGAGTCCTTCGTCTCCGAGGACGTCAGCCAGCTCCCCCATGTCGCGCCCTCGACGCTCGAGCTCGTCGATCGCGAAACGATGCGGCTCGTGCGCGAGGCCGAGGAGACCGCGCGGCGCATCGTCGAGCACAACTCGGACGTCCTCGACGGCCTCGCCAATGCGCTCGTGGTCCAGGAGACGCTCAGCGGCCCTTCGCTCGACGTCTACATGGAGGCGGTCAAGCGCTGGCCGGAGAACCTCGTCGAGCGTCGCGGCACAGGCCCGCGCAACGTCGAGCTGCGCGTCCACGCCGACGACGACACGCTCATCGACGGCGCTCTTTGAGCGGCCCGCGGCGTCACCGCACGAGAATCGGGGGAGTTCCGTTCGGCTCCGTCGTGACGAGCGGAATCAGGCCGCCCTGCGCGACCGTCTCCAGGCTCACGGTCGTCTGCGGATTGTGATCGCTCGGGCTGTTATAGGTGCGGGGGAACAATGCGACACCGGGGTCGTCGATCCCCCCGAGGAGCGCCTGCTCGAGCGCGGATGGCCGGGTCGAATTCGCCTTGGCGAGCGCGTCCTCCAGCAGGCCGACCGTCTCGAACCCAAGGCCGGGGAATGATCCGACCGGCGCGCCACCGAACTGGTCCTTGTAGTCGCTCACGAACTGGCTCGATTCGGCGCTCGCCCGCAGGAAGCCGTAGGAGGCGATGGTGGCGCCCTGCAGTGCCGAGCTGTCTCGAGCCGCGAGCGTAAGCGGAACGTCCATCGCCGAGGTGCCGAACAGGTCGACGTGCAAGCCGGCGCGTTTGAGGGCCGCAGCCAGCTCGTCGACGTACGGGGGCGCCAGCGGCGTGTAGACCGAGTAGGCCGGCGGCTGCGCGCTGCGCACGGCGCTGACGGCGCGGGCGATATCGCTCGCGCTCGGCGTCGACGGGATCGTCGTGGACCCGTCGACGCGGGTGCCCGCCGACGCGAGGTCGGCCCGGAAATACTGAGACATCGACGTCGCGAAGTTCAGGCCCGAGACGTTCACGATGAACATGGGGGCAAAGCCGATCCGCGCGATGTAGTGGACCAGCCCCGACGATTCGTCACTGCCGTCCATGCCGATCGGCCAGTAGGTGTGGAGACGCTGGGCGAGCGAGGCGTCGGCGTTACACGGAGCGAGCAGCAGGGTGCCATACGCCGCCGCGCCGTTCGCGAGCGTCGCCTGCGAGTTGCTGTCGCATGGCAGCACGAGGACGGCATTGGCGCCCGCGGCGTGCAGCCGCTGCTGTACCGCCGAGGCCGACAACCCGTCGAGGTGCTCGGGCACGAGGCGAACCTTGTTGTGGGCGACCCCGCCCTTCGCGTTGAGCACGTCCACGGCCGCGATGGCTCCCCGCATGATCAGCTCGTTCTGTTCGGCGAACAGGCCGCCGGGCTCGTCGATGACCACGGTGAGCGGACCGCTGGACGCCGCGACATTCGCGAGCCGCGGCTGCAATGGGTTCACGGATCCGACCGGAACCGAGCTCGCCGGCGCAGTACTTGCCGCGGACGCAGAGGACGAGACAGATGCCGCCGGGCGAGCAGCGGAAGCCGTGGCGGTAGCCGTGGTCGCGCCAGCCGGATCGGCGGTCGTCGCGGCGGCGAGACTCGTCCCGGTTTGACCGCCACCCGCTGCCGTAGCAGTGCTTGCCTGCTGGCCCCCTCCCCCGCAGCCGGCGAGCGCGACACCCGCGGCCGCGACGACAGCGGCCCACGCCGCTCGACGGCCGAACCACGGGCAAATTTGATCAGCGTTCATCTGCAACCTCGTTTGATCGGGAAACGGCCGCACATCCGGCGCAGCCGAGTGACTCGTTGACCGAATGGTCTTTGTATAAGACGAACGCACGTCGGCCAGGTCGCTCGACCGAGTTGTTCACAAGCGCGCCACAAACTCTTAACATGTGGACGTCATGTGTGCGCAACCTCGTCGCTACGTATGCGTCACATCCGCGAGCGTGCCGCGCACCAAGCGGCCGCCGGCAAAGTAGCCGCTCGACAGCCGCAGGGTCAGACTGCGAACGGAGCCGAGGTCCGTGGCGATCGCGACGAATCGTACACGCCGTCGCTTGCCCGCGATGATCGCCGTCCCCGATACGGACACCCTGCCGCGTGTCGTATCGACGCTGACGGACGAGACGCTCGCACGTGTGAGCGAGACGCCGGCGGCAGCATCGCGATAGGTGAGGGTTCCGTGGGGATGCGACACGCGCACGTCGATCGCGAAGCTCGCGGTCGAGCGCCTGGATCCGTGCACCCACCCGTGGCCGACAAGCCCGACGATCACGCGCCGCGGCGATGGCTTCGACGCCCCCGACGTCCCTCCGCCGCCGCCCGGGCTCTGCGGCCCCGTGCCGGAGGGGTTCGTCGAGCTCGCACCCGGCCCGCTGTCTCCCGGCGAGGCGCCGGCGCCGGGCACGGCGCCGGTCTGATAGGCGCCGATGTCACACGGGCGCCCGGATGGGCGCTGGTAGCCGCGCTGGTCGAGGCTCGGGCACTGGCCCGGGTCACCGGCGCCGATCGCCGCGCTTCCGGCCGCAAGAGCCTGAGTGAGGGTCGGTCCGCCGTTCGCCGACAGAGGCTCGAGCTGCGGGTTGATGGCGCTGAGCGCACCCACCCCGCAGCTGCCGTCACTGTCGAGGCTGTCGTCGCTCGAAGCGGCCGGGGCCGTGCAGTCACGGCCGCCGTTGTCCGCGACGATGGTGTTGACGAGCGACAGCTTGCCCGAGCTGTCCTCGATGCCCAGGACCTGGTTGTCGGCGACGGTCGAGTTGACCAGCGTCGCACTGCCGGTGTCCTCGATACCACCGTCGATGCCGGCTGAGATGGTCGTATCGGTCGCGGTCGCGGTCGCGCCGGGCTCGACGACCAGGGCGGGGCCATCGTTCCCCGACAACGTCGAGTCTTCCAGGAACACCGAGCCACCATCGTCGACCGCCGCGCCCTCGTTCTCATAGCCCGAGGAACTGAGGATGAGATTCTCAAACGTCGCGCGCCCTCCCGGGGCGACCGAGAAGAGATCGGAGCCGGTCGGTGCGATGGCGTCACCCGAGACGTCCGCTCCGGGTCCCGAGGTCGGGCCGGCGATGGTCACGTCTCCGCTGATCGTCAGCGTGGACGACGGCGCGTACGCTCCGCCGCGCAACTCGATCGTGCTCGGCCCCGACTGCGCGCCCGCGCTCGCGATCGCCGAGACCAGCGCCGCGCCGTCGCCGACGGAGAAGGTGGCGGCCCGAGCCGGCGCCACCCCGACCACGGCGAGCACCACCGACACCGCGCTGGCCGCCCACGCGCCGAGCCATCTGCGCGGCCTGGCCGACGTGGCCGCCGGTCGGGCGGGCCGGCGCGGTGGCGCGGCAAACGGCGGGAGGGAGCCGCGGTGGCGGCTCCCTCCCGTTGCTGCGTGATGCTTCAGGCTGCGTGCTGCAAACGGCAACTTCGTCCTTCTTAGTAGTTGCTCTGGAAGCCGCTGACGATGGCCGGCAGCCAGGTCGACGGCAGACCCGAGTAGTTGTCGGTCCCCAGCAGCGACTGCCCGGTCGAGGACAGGAGGAACGTGAAGAACGAGTACAGCGTCCGGCGCTGATCGTTGGTCAGGTCCGTGATCGCCGACGAGGTCCCGTACGGCGCGCTCAGGCCGGTGTACACGATGTCAAACGTCAGACCGCAGATCGGATACTGCGATCCACTGTCCGTCGCGTTCCAGTGCTGCGTGGAGTTATCGCTCGCCCATGTGTCCGGCGGGACGGTCGACCCGTTGCCGAGGTCGAGACTGACCATGCCCGACGCCGCGCCGCCCTCGGGCAGGGTCACCGCGGTGAAGTCGCAGTTGGCCCCACTGAGCTTCTGCGGCGACTGGTAGTTCGTCCCGGCCGCGTTCTGCACGTTGGCCCGGATCAGCTCGCTCTGATCAGAGACACCGCTCGTCTGGTCGTTGACCGTGTCGTTGAGGTCGGCATAGCCGATACCGCCGGGCGTACCGACCAGGGTGGTCAGAAGCGCCGGACCGCCGCTGGAAGCCGAGCTCAGAACCGCACTGCAGCCGTTACCGGCCGGCTCGCTGATGGCGCCCGACGACACGCTGTAGGTCGCGGTGGCCGGCCAGATGTTGTTGTTGCCGAGGGTCGGGTTCTGGTAGGTCGACCACGGCTGGACCGTCGAGCCGGTGCCGCTGCCGGTGCAGGCCCCCGTTGCGCCCGAACGGGTCGGGTCGACGTTGAGGAAGTAGCCCTTCAGGATCGCGGTCGTGCCCGAGTTGTCCTCACGCACCACGCGCGTGACCGCCTCGTTGCAGGTCGACAGCCAGGAGTTCTGGCCGTTGTTGCGCAGCTCCGCGCTGTCCCAGTTGGCGATGTTGCCACCGAGCAGGTCGCTCAGCTGCTGCGGCGTGAAGTCCAGCGGACCCGGAGTGGTGCCGCCGCCACAGGAGGCCGCGGTCAGGTTGGCCTCGATCGACTCCGACGAACCCGCCACCGGGAAGCCCATGGCGTTCGCCTGGGCGTCGGCTAGGAGCGTCGTCCCGTTCACGGTGCCTCCCGGATTCGGGAACGTGCCGGCCGGGTCGCTCGCCGTGTCCGGCGCGAAGTTGAGCGCACTCAGCGCAGGAACCTTACCGCTGCCCGGCGTGCAGGTGCCGCCGGAGAACTCCGGGGTCTCGGTGAAGTTACCCGGGGTGCCGTCGAGCCCCGTGATCAGCTGCGAGTTCGTGAACGGCAGGTCGGTACCGGCGTAGGCGTCGGTGCGGCAGTCGGCCGCCACCAGCCCGGCACCGGAGCCGTTGAGGCTCGTGTAGTTGTACGTGCCCATGTTGTTCTGAGCGTAGTCGGCCGGCGACCCGGGGGTGTTGCCGCAGATGTCGGTGTCATAGGCGCTCCACCACTGGTACTGAGCGCCGAATGTCGAACCACCGTTGAACGCGGGGTCGGTTCCCTGATAGGTCGAACCACGACCTTCGATCTTTCCGTCGGTCGGGTTACAGGCGTTGCCCAGCGGGGCGGCCGCGAACGCCGTCCCGGTGGACAGGACGCCGATCCCGCTGCCGCCGAGGGCGGCGACGCCGAGAACGAGCGTCGCCGCGCCAGCGGAGAACAATCTCTTCGCGAAAGGCTGCATCATCTCTCCTGGTCGGATAGCTAAATAGGTGAAGCCTCGCCGTGACGCCCCCCAATGTTCACCAGAGCAGCAAGCGCATGCCTGCGACCCGACAATGAGGTCTAACGGCTCGCGGTATCCTTCTCGACACCGCGCGGCACGTTGTTGTTTGGTCGTGAAGATCGAATCGCCCGCGGTGGACGGGCGTGCGACGCGGTCCAGGTGTGAAGAAGATGCTGCAAATGTGAAAAGGATGTAGCAGCGCACGGGGTATCGGGCGACGCAGACCGGGATCGACCCGAAGATCTCGTCGACGGGGCCCAATTGTTGTCAGGTGGTGAACATCGCTCCGCGAACCACGGTTGACCGTCCCGCTCCCTCGACCTCGACAACACCTTCAGATTCCGTGTGGCGACGACTGGTTGTTGTCGGATGGTGAAAATACTCCGCGCGACGAGATGCTCTCGGCGACGATAGCTACGATGCGGACATTCCCGAATGGGCGCAGTCCGTTTGGACGCGAAACAGGTTCCAGATGGACAAACGCGGCTTGACATCGGCTAAATTGGCGCTGAGAGCCGTCGGCTTGGTCGCGGTCGCTCTCTCTTCGGTCGCACTCGCCGGGCACTCGACGCCGGCCACTGCCGACGGCTCGGGTGGCGGAACGGGTGGCAGCGGGCCGACCGGCCCGGCATGCGCACCGAGCATCACCGAGACCACAAGCCCCACCGGAGCGACCGGCCCCACGGAGGTCATCAGCCCGCTCGGCGCCACCGGGGCGACCGGTCCCACGGGCCCGAGCGGGCCCACCGGCCCCTCCGGCGCGACCGGACCGAGCCCGGCGCCGGGGCAACCGTGCTGGACCGACGTCGAGCCGTACCCGTTCGGCAGCGACGGCGGGCCGGTCGACCCGTCGAGCAGCCTGTGCACTCCGATTCCCGAACAGGGAGCGCAGCTCAGCTGCTACCTGACCGTGACGTCGATGGCCTTCCGGTCCTGGAACTTCGGACTCGCCGCGACGACGACGACGGACGGCAGCCCCGACCCGTACCCCGTGTGGATCTACAACGGCACGCGCTGGTTTCACGACCCGACGTTTCCCGGGAGCAGCGAGTGCCCGGGCAGCACCATCCTGTGGGCGGGCAAGCTCGATTACTGGCTGATCGGACCGGAGGTCACGTTGTCGAGCACGGGGGCAGGCAGCTCCTGGAACGCACCTGCCCTGTGCCGTTACGACGGCTCCGTTTCCGAGTGGGAGCCGTTGCCCATCCCGTCGGCGACGCTCGATCGCGCGGCGCAGATCGCTGGCACCGCGCTACCGCCACCCGTCACGATGACGTCTGGGTCGTGCTTCAGCTGGGACGACTGCTGGTTCTTCGGCACCTACGGCTCTGTCCTGTACTGGGACGGCACCGAGCTCACCGACGAGTCACCGCCGGTCTCGGAGCCCTGGCTCGACAGCGCCGCGCTCGCGGCGGTCGCCCGCGTCGACGAGAACGGAAACCCCTTTGGCGTCGTGGTCGGTGCGGCGAGCGCGACGGGGCCGGCGCCAGCGTCTTTCGCTCCGCTCTCCCCGGCACCCGGTGACGCCGCCGCCCCGCAGGCCTTCGTGTCGGACGGCGGGCCGTTCGCCGCCCTGCCGCTCACTGCGCTGTCGCTGACGAGCGACCCGTACGGAACCGACCTGGTCGCGGCGGACTTCACCGCCGACGGGCAGGGCTGGATCGCCGCGAATCCGGCGGGAGCGCACCCCTTCGACGCGCTGGGGCAGGGGACCGGCGCGCCGAACCGTCTCCTGCCTTCCAGCTGGCCCACGAGGCAACAGCACCCTGGATCGATCGTCGAGCCTTCGCCGCTCATGACCACGACGATCGCAGGCACGGCATCCACGTGCTCCGGCCCACCGACGTCGCGATTCACCTACTCGGACGATCCGGCAGCCCCGACCGACTCCTACCTGTGGTCGTCGATCACCGCTGTCCCCACCGACGACGACACGTTTGCCGGCGGAGTGCTGTTCCCGGCCCAGAGCGACTGGGCACAGCCGGGCGGCCCCGTGGGGCCCAACCAGAACGGCTGGAACGAGCCGGTGATCGCGCAGGCGCTGTGCGACGGAACGACCACGACGACCCGCTTCCTCACCACCGACCCCTTCAACGAAGGCTTCGCCGTTCCCGCCAACCGCAAGGGCGAAGTGACGGCAGTGGCGGCCAGCGCCGACAACGACGTCTGGGCGGCCACGACCTCGGGCAACGTGCCCGGCGACGGCCAGACCTATTGGCAACCCCCGCACCTATACCTCTTCACCGACGGCCAGCCACCGGCTGCGCCCGCGGGCGACCGCAACGAGAGTCGCCCGCTCGACCTGCAGCAGGACGCGACGCTGATCCCCGAGCCGGCCGCGCCCTCGGGGCCGGCCACGATCACCGAGACCGAGACCTCCGCCACGAGCATCGCGGCCGCAGCGGTAAAGCCGAAGGGCGTGCGGGACGGCCCACCGTCCATCTACGACGTGAAGGCGAAGATCAGCGGCCGCGGGCGATATCTCGACCTCGACATCACCTTCAAGCTCCGCCAGGCCGTCACGCTGGGCGCCGAAGGGCTGCGCCGCAGCCGGGTCGTGACCTCGGTGCCGCTCCATCGCTTCACGAAGCGCACCGGCACGATCGTGCTGCGGCTCGACACCCACGACTACCCGACGCAGATTCGCTTCACGTCCGACGATCCCTCGGTCACCATGAAGAACCCGGGGACGCGCCTGACGGGAACCGTCAACCTGTACTCGACGGTTCGACCGTACCGTGGACGGAAGATCGCCTCCGTGAGCTACGAATACTCGGTTCAGGGCCAGGGGTTGTGGTATCCGATCGGCACGGCCAAGGCCGCGCCCTGGCGCGTGCCGTTCCCGACGAGCGGCATCGCGAGCGGCCTGTACGAGCTGCGGGCGGTCGCCACGGACAACAAGGGCGAGAGCGGGCTCTCGCCGATCGTCGCCAAGCGCCGGATCGTGGCCACCGCGACAACCACTTCCACAACCACGACGACCACCTCCAACACATGAGGTACGCCGTGCGACGCTGGATCGCCGCCGCGGCGGTGCTGGCCGCGCTCGTGCTCGCGTCGACGCCCGGCCCGTCACCACACGGAGCCGCATCGACCGCGCTCGCCGACGACGGGTCGCCCACGGTCACGCTGACCGTGACGCCCGCCGGTGAGCCGCTGGGGCAGCAGGTGAACGTGACCGCGACGACGACAGGGCTGCCGGCCACGTCGATCGCCTCGATCGAGTTCGAGTACGCGCCGGTCGGGACGGACAGCTGGACGTCGCTGGGAACGTACCCCGGGAGCCTGCAGGCCACCGTCCCCGTCGACACGACGACACTCATCGACGGCGACGGCCTCTACAACCTGCGGGCGCTGCTGACGGAGGCCGACGGCACGGTCATCGACTCGGCCACGCTCGCGGACCAGCTCGTCGCCAACAGCTCCCCGTACGTCACCCTGAGCGAGTCGGGCGCTACGCTGGCCAGCGGGTCCGCGGTGCGCAGCACGATCCCGCTCATCGCCCAGGTGTCCGACCCCGAGAACGTCGGCGTGGCGACCGTCAGCCTGCAGATCTCGCCTCAGGGCGCGGAGGACTGGACGACCGTCTCGACCCAGGCGCTCTCGCCATCGAGTAACGACCTGTCGCTCCCGCTCGACACGACCGGCTTTTGCGACGGGAGCTATGACCTGCGCGCGGTCCCGACGGACAACTCGGGCATCACGTACGCCTCGGTTCCGATCCGCAACGTGATCATCGAGAACACGCCGCCGCCGGTCACGCTGGACAACCCTGGCTCGACGCTCACGGGATCGGTGACGCTGTCGGTCGAGCAGAGCGACAACCCTCCACCCAAGCCGGGCTGCCCGGCGGCCGCCGGCCCGGGCATCGCGTCGGTCGAGTACGAGCGGGCGATCGCCGGCACGAACGCCTGGACGCAGATCGGCAGCTCCGGCGAGCCGCCGTTCTCGACCACGATCGACACGTCCGGGTGGCCGAACGGCTCCTACGACCTGCGGGCGCAGGCAACCGACCGGGCCGGCAACGTCGGCCAGTCCGGCCGCGTCACCGTCCAATCCAGCAACCCGCCGCCGCCGCCGCCGGCCCAGCGCACCATCAGCGGCCTCGCCGTGCCGGCGCACCTGATCACGATGCTCGGGTCGGTGGCCGGCAGCCCCGACGGCGAGGCATGGGCCGATGGGTATACGAGTGCACCGCCGGCGACGGTTGATGGATCTCCGCTGCCGTACACGGCGGAGGGCGACCAGTTCGTGCTCCTTCGCTACAGCGACACGGGCGGCTGGCAGATCGCCGACGTGCTGCGAAACCAGGACGGCAGCGCCTTCCAGCTGCTCCCCCCCGCCGAGGCGCCGAGCAACAACCCCGTGCAGGCCACCGGCGCAATGGCCCCGGACGGCGAGGCATGGCTGTGGGTCTACGAGCCGCCGTCACAGGCGGCCGCAAGCCTGGGCGTCCAGCCGGTGTACGGGCTGTTTCATCGCCAGCCCGGCGGCGCGTTCGCGTATGACCAGAGCGGAACGCAGGCGATCGCCGCGTTCGGCTCGACTCCCGTCAATTTCAACACCCAGGCCCAGATGCGCCTGGGGACCACCCCCGACGGACAGCTCTACGGGATCTTCATCAACCCAGACCAGCCGCAGGCGTCGGCGTCGGTGGCCGGCGCCAACGGCGCGCCGGTGCCGATCAGCGAGGGGCTGGAGTACGCGCTGCTGCAGGGCGGCGCCTGGACCGACCACACGGCTTCGCTGCCCCCCGCCTACACCCCCGGCGCCAGTGACGAGGTCACGCTCGACTACGCCGACGTCTCGGGGCCCGGGACCGGATGGGGCGCGCTCAGAGTGACCATCGGCGGGGGCACGCGCTCCGCGCCGATCCCGCTGCTATTGGGGCAGTTCGACGGCGGTGACTGGAAGTACGTCGACACCGGCCTCGACGCGCTCGACCTCACCGGCTCGGTGGCGGACCCGCGCGGGCGCGTGGACCCCACGGGGCTGAAGGTCGACGGCGACTCGGTGTGGGTCGGCGCCAGAGACACGCTGCCGACGACGGCCGACCCGTCGGCCGACGGTAACGTGGTCGCCCTCTATGACGCCGCCACGGGCACGGTGACGCAGTCGTGGTGCACGCTGCCGGTGGCCGATTCCTGCGATCAGCCGCTCGGCGATGCGGCGGTGCCCGACACGATCTTCGAGGGCTCGAGCGGCCCGACCGCGCTGTCGATGCAGGACGGGGCGCTCGACGTATACGCAAACGGCAACTGGAGCTCGACGCCGGTCCCGGGATACAGCGCCGGAGACGACACGTTCACCGATGCGACCGACGGCTGGCTGGGCGGCAGCGGGTCGGCCATCGGCGAGGTGACGTCTCAGGCGGAAACGAGTCCGCTCGCCTCGTGGCCGCTCCCCGAGCGGGCGCCGCTGACGAGCGTCGCGCTACCGCCCGGCAGCGACGGCGGGGTCGACGGGTCGGGTGCCCTCGCCGTCGGCTTCGACGGGACGGTGCTCGAGTACACGGCCGGAGAGGGATGGCTCGTCCAGCCGACGCCGCCGGAGGCGCAGAACCTGTTCCTCACCAGCGTGGCGTTCGCCGGCCCGTCGAGCGCGTTCGCGGTCGGGGCGGCCGGCGAGATCCTGCATTGGGACGGGAGCTCCTGGTCGGAGGACCCGCAATCGATCTCGCTCACCGTGTCCCAGCTCAACGCACTGGCCTTCGACGGCTCCGGCCAGGGCTGGGCGGTCGGTGAGGACGGCACGATCCTCCACTACGACGGGCAGTCCTGGTCGATCGAACAGCCGCCGGCTACCGACGCCGACACCGACATCACATCGGTCGCGGTCGCCGGATCGGACGTGTTCGCCATCGCCGGCGGCAACCTCATCGTGCGCCAGCCCGACGGCACCTGGGTCAGCGCCGACCCCTCGCTGCTCCCGAGCGACCCGGCGCCGACGCCGGGCAGCCTGCGGCTCGTGTCGGGGCTGCCCGATGGCGGCGCGGTGATCGCCGGCCAGTCGGTTGTGCTCGAACGCCAGAACGCCAGCTCGCCGTTTCAGTACTCCGACCAGCCGCTCGAGGGCACCGCCGTCGCGCTGTCCGCGTTTCGCGGTCTCGATGGCGTCGTGCGCGCAGCGGCCTCGATCGCTCCCCCCGCCGCCGCGCTCGGGGGGGGATCTGGTGCCACGAACGACGCCGGCGACTACCCGGCGGGTGACGGGGAGCTCGTCATCCAGACGGCCGACGGCTGGCAGGACCTCACGCGCGCCGAGCCGGCCGAGGCGGGGGGCGGGCTGGCCTCCGACGGCGAGGTCAAGCCCGATCCTGTGCTCGGGGTGGCCACGAGCCCCGACGGTCAGCACGCCTGGGCCGTCGGCGGCTACGACGGCACGCCCGACGCGGCCGGGCAGGGCACGGCCGACCCGCTTGCGGAGAGGCCGTCCGGCTGGCAGACGGCGTCGCTGTGGCGCTATGACGCCGACGGCAGCGTGACGGCACCGACCGAGAGCGCGTCGACGCCGAGCCTGCCGGCCACCCCCGGGACCGTGTCCTTCGCCTTCTTCTCGAGCCCGATGTGCGTCTCGGAATGCTCCGCAACCGTGGACGCGCAGCCGGACGCCAACCTCGCGGGGGCCATCGGCGAGATCAACACCTACGCGGCTCAGCCGGGCGGCCCGCTGTTCGCGATGCTCGGCGGCAACGCGGTCGGCCCGACCGACCTGCCCTCCTATCAGAACGGCGACGGCGCCGCGGACTTCGCCCAGCTTCCGAGCATCCTCGCGCCGCTGAACATCCCGCTGTTCGCCGCGTACGGGCCGCTCGACGCGGTGCCGACCGAGTCCCCCGCGACGCAGTCCTGGTCGGACGCCTTCGCCGACTCACCCAGCCCGTTCGGCGGCGGCGGCAGCACACCGGGCATCCAGCCCGTCTCCACGGGCGCGGCTCAGCCCGGCACGGTGGCCCGCTACTACTCCTTCGACGCCAGCCAGAACGGCGCGACGCTGCGCGTTATTGTGCTCGACAACTCCCAGGGCTCGCTCGAGGGCAGCGAATCGGGACAGACCGCCTGGCTGAACCAGCAGCTCGCCGCGGCCGCCGGGATCCCGACGGTGGTGGTCACGGCGCTGCCGCTGTACGGCGGCGTGACGAGCGACGGCTCGAGCGTGGCCGCCTCGCTGGTGCAGGCGGGCGTGCTCGCCGTCTTCAGCAGCGACTACGAGCTCAACAGCACGACGCAGCTCAACCAGGTCCACCAGGTGCCCGAGGGCGGCACGACGACGATCCCCGAGTACGAGGGCGCGACCCTCGGCTACCAGGAGACCAAGAACGACGGTGTCGTCTGGTACGACGTCTCCGTCGACACGCAGACGCAGTCTGTGTCCGTCTCCGCGGTGCCGCTCGTGCAGTCGCTCGCGCTCGACCCCCTCCGCGGACAGGTCGTCGCCCGCAGCCTCACCCTGCAGTTCGCGGCCATCGGCCGCCGCCCGGCCGGCAGCCTGCCCACCTCCACGCAGGACGCCAGCACGCTTCCCGGCTACGACAACTACGTCGAGATCCCCGCGTCGGGCTGCTCGTCGTGCGTGACCCCCACCTACAAGTTCACGAGCTCGAACCCCGAGATCGGCACCTTCGTCAAGGCCAGCGGGCCGAACTCGCCCTACCCGGCGCTGAACGCGAGCGGCCATCCGATCGCCAGCTCGCAATCGGGCCTGTTCTGCGCCTTCGACGGCGGCACGACGACCGTCACGGTCACCGCGGGACTGGAGAGCGCCTCGCTGCCGGTCACGGTCGAGCCCGGCGGCTACGGGTCCCCGTGCGGGAACGGCCTCGGGTTAGCCAACGCGCAAGCGTCCCACAGCGTGCGCCTCGGCGCCGCGAGGCCCCCGACCGTCGTCAGGGCCCACGGCTCGGGGACCGCCCCTCCCCCGCCACCCCCGCCGCCGGCCGCTGCGGCGACCGCGACGCCCGCGCCGGTCCTCAAGCTGCCGTCGTCGCCGCCGGCCACCGCCCCGGCGCCGCCGGCGCTCCGCGCGATTCCCCACCCGGCTCCGCGGGCGCCAAGCCCGTTGCCGCTGCCCGTCGACGCCCCGGCCCCGGCCCTGGCTCCCCTTCCGGTCCTGGCCCTGGTCCCGCCGCCACCCATCCCGATCCAGCCGGTCCCACCGGGAGGCGCGCCCGGCGTCTCCCAGGCCCCCTCGGCGGCCCGACGAAGGGAGAAGGCGCACAAGCACGCGCAGTCGAAGGCCTTCACGCTAATGGCCCCGGCGAGCAACGCCTCCGACCCCGCGGCGTGGTGGTACGACGGGGCAGTCGGCGTCACCACGGTGCTCGCACTCCTGCTCTCCGCGCAGGGCCTTCGCCCGCGGCGCCGCTCGTCGCCGGCACGCAGCTACGCCCGCCGACGCTGAACGACGCGCACCCGGCCGAGTGCCGGCGCCGGGTCGCCCTCAGCAGCCCCGCGTGAGCGAGCAGAAGCTCGGCAGGCGCGCGGCCGCCTTCCAGCGCACGCGCGCCAGATGCAGGACGGCGAAGCCGTACGTGCCGCTCATCCAGGTCACGCCGCCGCGGTCGGGCACGATTGAGCTCATCTGCCCCTCGCTGTCGTCGCCGAAGTACACCTGCGCCGCCGCCGCGGCGTGGCTCGTGAGGCTGTAGCGCTCCCAGCGCTTGAGGCCGAACTGCTCGCAGTCCTGGCGGAACGCGTACAGCGAGTCACCGACGATCGTCGGTGACAGGTAGGCGGTCTGGCAGAGATCGCCCTCGCCGGTGCCGAGGTCCTCGATCAGCCTCGGCGCCGCGCCGAGACGCCACACCCACAGCCCGTCCGGGCTGAGGACCGGCACCGAGGTGGCGAAGGCCAGCGTGCGGCGGTTGATCGTCAGGCCCGAGACGACGCCGAGCACGCCGTCGCGGGTCGGAAACGGCATCTCCGTGACCTTGCGGGTGCCGATCGTCCAGGCGTACAACGTGTCCGCATGCGCGCCGGCGAATGTCGGGTCCTCGCTCTGTCCCGGGCGACCGCGGCGGAGGAAGACGAGTTGCCTGCCCCAGATCGCCGGCTCGTGCAGTGACCCTGAGAGCGGCACGCGAAGCGGCCGCTCGGCGCTCGTCGTGCCCGGGCCGCTCGTTCCCGTCAGCCCGGCCGTGCCTGTCGCCCCGGTCGCCCCCGTGGCGCCCGTCGGCCCGCTCGCGCCCGTCGGCCCGGTCGCCCCCGTGGCACCAGTCGGCCCGCTCGCGCCCGTCGGCCCGCTCGCGCCCGTCGGTCCGGCGGCGGCGGTCGGTCCACTCGGCGATGCCGTCCCGCTGGCCAGCGGCAAGTGTGCGAGTCCGGTCAGCGCCAGCTCCTCCAGCTGACAGCCAAGGCGGTCGAGCGCGTCGGTGCAGCGCGAGTAGACCGCGACGACCCCGTGGCTCGCGGGACCGAGCTCGACGTCGAAGGGCGCCTGCTCCTCGGCGACCGGCGCCGCGAACACGAGGCCGTGCGGTCCGCGCAGCGCGAGCTGGTAGTCGCCGGTGAGCGGGTCGGAGTGACTCCAGGCGACCCAGCCGCCGTAGGCGACGACGGTTGGCGGCTCACAGTCGTCCGAGACCTCCTGGCTGCGCACGACACATCCGTTGGCGCCGTCGAGCACCGCGGGCTTGGGTGTCGCGGCCGCGATCGACACCGAGGCGGCGACCGCGAGGCCCGCCATCGTCGGGAGCATCAAGCGGCGGAGCGCCGTCACGTTCATAGGATATGGCCGATCCGCCAGCCGAGCGAGGGGCCGCCGACGGTCCTTCGCGCGATCGCCGGAGCCGACTGCACGCTCGATCCCCCGACGGTCACCGTGGCCAGGCGCGCGCCGGCGTGAACCTGCGCCCCGGCAATGCCGTTGGCGACATGCAGGCGCACGCGCAGACCGCCCCAACCGACCTCTCGCAGCGAACGTGACATCACGATCGTCGTGGCGCGACCGTCGGACGACGTCGCGTGCAAGACCGGCTCCCCGCGGCGCAGCACCGTCTCGACCCGCAGCGCCGCCGCGGCGGAGTCGCCGAGCCGCTGGGCGCTCGTGAGCGCGGCCGCGATGAGCGACGGGCCCGGCTGGCCGAGGACGACGCCGAGCACGCTCAGCCTCCGGCCGCCGACGCTCACGTGCTTGTCGAAGATCAGACAGCCGCCGGCGGCCCGGTCCGAACCGGTCTTCACGCCCACATAGCCGTCGCTGTGCACGAGCATGTCGTAGTTGGTAACGCGGCCGGCGACGGGAAGTATCGCCGCCGGCTCATCGACGATCGCGGCGAGCGCCCGCACGCGCATCGCCGCGCGGGCGAGCGTGAGCTGGTCGGTCGCGGTGGACACCGTGCGGTCGTCGAAGCCGCTCGGGTCGGTGTACAGCGTGGCGGTCATCCCGAGGTGCCGCGCAGTCACGTTCATGAGCGCGACGAACGCCGGCACGCTCCCCGCAACCTGCGACGCCAGCATCTCAGCGATGTTGTTCGCCGAGGGCAGCAGCAGCGCGACGAGCGCCTGGCGCTCGTCGATCTGCTCGCCGACGCGGACCGGAACGACGGACTGGCCGAGCGCGGCGCGCTGCTTCTCGTCGCTCACGTCGGCGGCGGTAACGGTCATCACGAACCCTCCCTGGCCGTCGGCGAGCGGGAACCGCTCGAGCGTCAGGTACGCGGTCATCACCTTTGCCACGCTGGCGATCGGAACCGCTCCGGACGGCCCCGACGTCCCCAGGCTGCCCACGCCCTCCACCTCGATGGCCGCCTGCCCGCTCGTCGGCCAGCTCAGCACGGGCGCGGGGCCGGGGAGGCGGACGGAGGCGGGCAGCGTGCGGTGCAGGATGAGGCGCGGCACGGGTTCCGTGACCAGGCGGGCGATCGCCGCCGCCAGCACGACGAGCAGCACCGCTGCCACGACGATCGCGGGGCGAGCGCGCGCCCGCGACTCGTGTCGATCGGCGCGTGGCCGCTGCTCTACCTCCTGCGTCGTCGCCACGCTACCCGACGGTAGAGCATGGGCCGGCGAGAGCGACGCGTGCGCTCGGACTCGCTACCGGCCGCCGCGACGACCGACGAACGGCCGCGCGAGGTCGGACTCCTGGAAGGGGCTCGCGTTCGGCGCGTCGACGCCGAGCGCGTAGCGGTACAGGCAGATGCGGTACACCTGCTCGGCGGCGTTCTGGACGACGAGCAGCAGCGCGAGCGACACCCCGCCGAGTCCGACGAGCAGCGTCCCCGTCGCTCCGCGGGTCAGCAGTCCGGCGACGATCAAGCCGATGCACGGCACGGTGAGCAGCCCACCGGCGATCCCGAACGCACCTGCGCCGATGATCTGCTCGGGCCAGCGCTGACCGAGCAGCCCACGCGACCGCTTCAGCGTGGCGAACGGGCCGAGCTGCTCGTAGGCGAGGATCGGGATGGCGAACGCGGTCAGCAGCGACCAGGACGTGTTCACGAGGGCGCGGACGATCCGGGGCCAGCCCTGCTCCACGACGCGCAGCAGCATGCCCACCGTGCACACGAGGATCGTCCACGCCGCGATCACGGCCGCCCGGCGGCCGGCCGCGAACAGCGCCTCGGACACGCTCATCGGCTCACCGTCGAGGTGG
Source organism: uncultured Solirubrobacterales bacterium (assembly GCA_963710725.1). Lineage (GTDB taxonomy): Bacteria > Actinomycetota > Thermoleophilia > Solirubrobacterales > Solirubrobacteraceae > CAVQBJ01. Next base: position 118,621 of record CAVQBJ010000005.1, read on the forward strand.
GAGGCGAGCATGCAGGCGAGCGCGACCCCGCAGAACAGCGTGATGTAGGTGGCCGGCAGCGAGGCGACGAATCCCCACACGAGGTAGGTGGCGCGCTCGCTCTGGACGTTGCCGTGCACGTGCGCGCCGGCGAGCGCGAAGGCGCCGACGGACGCGAACGTCCCGGCCACGAGGGCCACGACCGGGAAGGCGAGCAGGCGCGGATCGCGGCGGAGAACGACGAGCGCCGTGCGCATGAGCCGGAGTGCGCGCGAGAAGCGTCCCTCGTTCGCAACGGATGCGTAGTAGTCGGGAGAGGCCTTCACGCCGAGGGACGCGACCGTCTCGTCGCCAGCGGGCAGCGGCGCGTCCCACGGGGCCGCCGCGTCCTCGTCGCCCCCACCGCCCGCCGGCGACGCGGGTGGCACGGTCGGCGCCGCGCTCGACGCCGCTCCCGCCGGCACGCGCCGGGCGGCGCAGGTGTGACAGTAGGTCTGTCCGCGGTCGACGGTCCAGCCGGCCAGGCGCAGGTCGTCGGCCATCCTGGACTCCGCCACCGTCGTCGTGGCGCTACAGCCGTAGCAGTGGATCTGCACGCGGGCCATCGGCACCCTGTCGGCGCGCGCGCGGGGCCTCTTTAGCGGCGCGGCGGCGTTCAGGACGCGTGGACGGCGCCGGGCAGCCGCCGTCGAGCCTTCTCACTGTTCAAATGAGGCGCAGCGCTCGGCTTCAAGCCGACTCGGCCGGCCCATCCTCGACGCGAGCGTCGGAGCCGTTCGACACCGCCGCCGGCAGCGCCGCGCCCGCGGACGGGCCCGCGCCGAGGCCGGCGGGGTCGCCCGTCTCGACCGCCGGCGGCACGTCCGCGCCGCCGGGGGCCTGCGACACCACCGCCGGCCGGGCCAGGCCCGCCGCGGCGCCGTCGACCAACGGCTTGAGCAGGTCGAGCGGGAACGGGAAGACGATCGTCGAGCTCTCGTTGGAGCCGATCTCGCGCAGGGTCTGCAGGTAGCGCAGCTGGATCGTCGTGCTGTTCTGGCTCATCAGGTCCGCGGCTTCGAGCAGCCGCGCCGCCGCCTGGAACTCGCCCTCGGCGTCGATGATCTTCGCGCGGCGCTCGCGCTCGGCCTCGGCCTGTCGGGCCATCGCGTGCTGCATCGCGGTCGGGATCTCGACGTCCTTGATCTCCACCGTGGTCACCTTGACGCCCCACGGCTCGGTCTGGTCGTCGATGATGTGCTGCAGGCTCTCGTTGAGGTGCTCGCGCTCGGACAGCAGCGTGTCGAGCTCGGCCTTCCCGAGCACCGAGCGCAGCGTCGTCTGGGCGATCTGCGAGGTCGCCGCCATGACGTCCTGGATCTCGACGATCGATCGGTTCGGGTCGATCACGCGGAAGTAGGCGACGGCGGTGACGCGGGCGGGGACATTGTCGCGCGTGATCACCTCCTGGGGCGGGATCTGCAGCGTGACCGTCCGCAGGCTGACGCGCTCGAGCCGATCGACGAACGGCACCAGCGTGACCACTCCGGGGCCCTTGAGCTCGCTCAGGCGGCCGAGGCGGAACACGACGCCGCGCTCGTACTCGCGCAGCACGCGCACCGATGCGGCGGCCAGGATGACCGCGAGGCCGACGAGCACGCCGAGCACGACGAGCACGGTCGTGAGGATCATGGATACAGCTCCCACTCCTCGGCCTTGCGAACGCCGAGGGTCAGGCCGCTCACGCGCTCGATGACGACGCGGTCGCCGTCGTTCAGGGCCTCGCCCTCGTCGAGCAGGCTCGGGTGCGCACGCCAGAGGCTGCCGTCGACGAACACTCGCGGCGCCGGCGTGCTCCCGCGGATGACCCCGACGTGACCGACCATCGCCTCGGCACCGACGCGCGGACGCCGCGAGCGGACCGACAGGAGGCTGCGACCGACGACCACGAGTCCGGCCATCGCGGCCGCGCAGACGCCGGCGGCCACCGCGATGACCCCGAGCGCTCCCACGCCGGCGGCGATCGACAGCAGCGACACCCCGAGAACGAGCGCGATCACGCCGACTCCGGCGATGAATCCGCCGGTCGTCACATGCGCCTCGGCCAATGCCAGAACAACGGCGGCCACCAGACAGAAGACACCGAGAACGAGCACAATTGCGATGGTACTCCTCAGCCCGACTCGCGCTGGAAGGTGCGGGCGCCGAAGGTCAGCCCGGCCACGAGGAGCCCGACGGCGAGGAGCGCGCCCAGGATGACCGGCCAGGTGTCGACGTGGCCGAGGAAGAGCGCGCGCATCGCATCGACGATGTGCTCGAGCGGGTTCGCGTCGGCCAGCGTCCGCAGCCACCCCGGCGCGATGCCCATCGGCAGGAGGATCCCCGAGAGCAGCAACAGCGGGATCGCGATGCTGTTCGTCACCGAGGCCATGCTGTCCTCGCTGCGCGTGCGCAGCGCGAGCGCGTAGGACCCGGCGGCGAACGCCGAGCCGACGACCGCCACGAGGACGACCGCCAGCGCGACGTCGACGGCCGGCGTCCGCAGGCCGAACGCGAAGGCGGCGGCGAGCAGCAGCAGGCACTGCACGGTGAGCACGACGACGTCGCGGAGCACCCGTCCGAGCAGGAGCGCCAGCCGCGAGGCCGGCGTGACGCGCATCCGCTCGATCACCCCTTCGCGCAGCTCGGCGATGAGCCCGAACCCGACGAAGAAGGCCCCGAAGATCCCCAGCTGGATGAGCAGCCCGGGCGTGAAGATCTGCCACGAGTTGCCGGGTGGGAAGCCACGCAGCCCCTTGACGCGCTCGAGCAGTGGACCAAACAGGACGAGGTAGAGCAGCGGCTGCGACAGCCCGATCACGAGCCACACGCGGTTGCGCAACGACAGGCGCATCGAGCGACGGAAGATGAGCAGCGTCTCGGCCAGGAAGGTCATCCGACCCCCATCGCTACGCCGTGAGCACCGGATCGTCGCGCAGGGCGCGCCCGGTGAGCGACAGGAACACGTCGTCGAGCGTCGGACGGCGCACCTCGATCCCGGCGAGCGCGACGCCGGCCCGCTCGAGCGCGCCGAACAGCTCGGGCAGCGTCGCGCCGGCGTCGGGCACGCGGAAGTCGATGAGCTCGGCCTCGACGCGGACGAGCACCGCGTCGCTCGCGGCCTCGAACACGGCGCGCGCCGCGGGCAGCGCGCCCGGCTCGGCGAGTTGCAGCGACACGACGTCGCCGGACACCCGCCGCTTGAGCTCGTCCGGGGTGCCGTGGGCCACGATCTCGCCGTGATCGATGACGAACACGCGGTCACAGAGCGCATCGGCCTCTTCGAGATAGTGCGTGGTGAGGAACACGGTGACGCCGCGCTCCTCGCGCAGGCGGCGGATGTGCTGCCACAGGTTCGCCCGCGCCTGCGGATCGAGGCCGGTTGTCGGCTCGTCCAGGAACAGCAGCGCCGGCTCGTTGACCAGGCCGAGCGCGATGTCGAGCCGGCGGCGCTGGCCACCCGAGAGCGTCTTCGTCTCACGCTCCCACGTGCCGGCCAGCTCGACCTCCGCGATGAGCGCCCGGCCGCGGGACCGGGCCTCGTCTCTCGGCACCCCATAGAGGCCGGCGTGGTCGAGCAGCTCCTCCCCCACGCGCGCCTCGGGCGTCGTGCAGCCGCCCTGCGGCACGTAGCCGATCGAGCGCCGTACCGCGACCGGGTCGCGGCGCAGATCGTGTCCGGCCACGCGCGCCTCGCCCGCGGTGGGTGTCAAGAGCGTCGTCAGCATCCGCTGGGTCGTCGTCTTTCCGGCACCGTTCGGCCCGAGGAAGCCGACGATCTCGCCGGCGGCGACGTCGATGTCCACGCCCCGGACGGCTTCCACGGTCGCGCCGCGGGTGTGGAAGTGCCGGGCCAGGCCACGCGCCGAGATGACAGCATCCCCATGGTCAATTTTGAACATGCATCTATTCAAGCTTGATTAGTCATAGTTGTCAACTAGACTGTGCGGGATGTCGGCGAACCGCCTGCTCGTCCTCGGGATCGTGCGTATCTTCCAGCCGGTGCACGGCTATCTCGTGCGTCGTGAGCTGCTCACCTGGCATGCGGAGCAGTGGGCGAACCTCAACCCCGGGTCGGTGTATAACGCCCTGCGCACGCTCACCGGCGACGGCTTCCTCGAGGAGGCCGGCACCGAGACCGACGGCGGCCGGCCCGCGCGCACGACGTACCGCCTGACCGAAGCCGGCGATACGGAGTTCCTCGCGCTCCTGCGTGAGGCGCTGTGGAACGTCGATCCCTTCGCGCCGGCGGAGCTGCTCGCGGCCTGGAGCTTCGCGTGGAACCTGCCGCGCGCAGAGGTGGTCGCGGCGCTCGAGCACCGGGTCGAGACCATCGTCGGTGGGCGCGAGGTCAACCGGCGGATGGCCGACGACTTTCGCACCGACCCCGTCAAGACGTCGCAGGTGGCCGAGCACGTGCGTCTCGTGCAGGCGCGGCTCGACGGCGAGGCCACGTGGGCGCGCGGCCTGCTCAAGCGGCTGCGGGCCGGCGAGTACTGGTTCAGCGGCGAACCGAACCCGCCGTGGGAGGAGCTCGCCGCGGCCGGCGGCCGCAGCGCGGCCGGGTAGGGCGCGTCGCGCGTCGCGGGCGCCCGCGGAGGTCGAGCCGGGCGACTGCGACGGAGCTCCGGCGGCCCGACCGGCTGGTGCGTCAAACGCGCCGCCCCGTAGACTCACGCCCGACCGGCGCATGCGCCGAGCACCCAGCGTCCGCCGAGAGGAGCGACCGACATGACGACCCAGACGGACTTCACCGAACAGGAGTGGCACAACATCCTCGAGGGCCCCACGAGCGCGGGGTTGATCGTCATCACCGCCGAGCGCGGCGGGACGTTTCGCGAGACCTACTCGATGGCGAAGGCCTACTCCGAGGCGCGCCAGCATCACGGGGCGAGCGAGCTGCTCGACGCCGTCGTCGCCCACAAGCCGGAGACCGACCACACCCACTACGGCTCCAACGACGCGCTCAAGCAGGCCGGGCTGCAGCACATCCGCGACGCGATCGCCGCGCTCGAGCAGAAGGCGACCCCGGCCGAGGTCGGCGAATACCGCACCTTCGTGAGCAACCTCGCCACGAAGGTGGCCGAGGCTCACAAGGAGCACGGGAGCAGCGGGACGATCGGCGCCTCAGAGCAGGCGGCGATCGACGAGATCGGCACGGCGCTCGCCGCGCCGGCCGCCTGAGGGCCGGCGCCCGCCGGCCGGCGCCGCGTCAGGCAGCGGCGGCCACCGCCGGCCGGGTGTCCTCGTTCGCGCTCGTCCGGCGGCGCACGACGACCGCGCCACCGTCGGCCGGGGCGAAGGCGACACCGCGGTAGTGCCAGCGCTCGCTGCGGGCATTCGTCGGCGCGAGCTCGAGCCGCTCGAGCATGGTGCGCAGCACGACGTCCATCTCCATGTTCGCGAACGCCGCGCCGATGCAGCGTCGAATCCCGCCACCGAAGGGAATCCAGCTGTACGTGTCGGGCTTGGCCTCGACGAAGCGATCGGGATCGAAGCGCAGCGGCCGCGGGAAGACCCGGGCGTCGGTGTGCGTGAGCACCATCGACACGGCGATCGTCACCCCCGGTGGGATCACGTAACCGCCGAGCTCGAATGGCTTCATCACGAAGCGCCCGGCAAACGGGATGACCGGCCGCACGCGCTGGACCTCCTTGATCGTCGCCTCGCGCAGCGCCTTGCCGCCATCGTCGGCCTCGGCCGTGAGCCGCTCCCACACGGCGGGGTGGCGCCGCAGGCGCTCGACGGCCCAGCTGAGCGTCGTCGCCGTGGTCTCGTGCCCGGCCGCGAGCAGCGTCAGCAGCTCGTCGGCGATCTCCGCGAAGGCCATCGAGTCGCCGTCCTCGTGTCGCGCCTGGACGAGCAGCGCCAACACGTCGGTGCGCGCGGCCAGGTCGGGATCGCGACGAGCGCGGTCGATGAGCTCACCGACGATGCGGTCGAACTCGCGGCGCATCCGGATGAACCGTCCCCACGGGCTGCGCGGGCCGAGGTCGTGGTGCAGGAACGTGAGCAGGGCGAGCCGCGAGCCGAGTGTCACGAAGCGTGGCATGAGGTCGCGCAGCGCATCGAGCGTCTCCCCCTCCGCCCCGAACACGGCGCGCAGGATCACGTTCAGCGTGATCCGCATCATCGGCTCGGTCGTGCGCAGCTCCACGCCCTCGGGCCAGCCGTCGATCTCGCGGGCCGCCTCCTCGGCGATGATCGCCTCGTACCCAGCCATCCGCTGCCCGTGGAAGGACGGCAGCAGGAGCTTGCGCTGACTGAGGTGGCGGTCCTCGTCGATGCCGAGCAGCGAGTTCGGTCCGAGGATTCGTCGCAGTGGGCTGCGATCGCCGGCGTGGAGCACGGTCGGATCGGCGGTGAAGACGCGCCGGATGAGATCCGGATCGCTGACGACGACGATCGTTCCGATCCCGATCGCGTGCGCCGTGAACATCGAGCCGAAGCGCCCACGTTGGCGCTCGAGACCGCGCTTGTGGGCAAAGATCGACGTGAGGCTCTGCACGAGCTTCGGCGAGCGCGCACCGGGCGGAAGGCCCGGGACGGGCGCCGCGTTCGCCTGCTCTCCTACCAGCATCGACTCTCCAATCATTCGGCCGCGACGTCGTTCCCCACAGTGTCGACTGAGCCGGCCACCGCGCTTGACCTGTCGTCACCACACTCGACGGCTGTCGAGCGTTGGCCGGCCTTTCCCCGGTCCCGAAGGACCCTGATCGGGCGACGCGCTGGTCGCTCCCCGCGACTGACCGGCCGTCAGACCTCTGCCTCGACGAGCATGCGGATCGCGTCGAGCGTCGCCGACACGTCGCTCTCATGCTCGGTCCCGTGGGTCGTCTCCAGGAACAGGGTCAGGCGAGACCCGTCGTCGTCGGGGTCGACCTTCATCCATCCCCGGTAGCCGCTCGGCGCGCTCCAGTCGATGCGCCGCTCGGACGCATCGGCCGAGAAGGACGCCTGCCCGCGCTGCTCGTGACCGCCGTAGCGGGCGTCCACCTCGACGCGACCGTCGCCGGCCGGCCGGGCGGCGGTCATCTGCGGCACAAACCTCGGCAGGTTCGACACATCGGCGATCGCGGCGAACACCGCGTCCGGCGCGGCGGCGACGTGCTCTGTGTGCTCATGTTGCATCTCGGCTCCCCTCCGATGGAATGCGCGCCGCCCGGCAGCCTACCGGCAGCGGCGCGCATCACGACTGCGGGCGCCGTCCCGCGAGCATCGCCGCCACGGCGTCGCGGTGCGCGGCGGTGGTGAAGCACATCGGCTCGGCGAACTCCTCCATCGTGATCGCCTGCTCCCAGGTGAGGTCGGCACACTGACGGAGCAGCGGCTTGGTCATGGCCACGAAGTGATCGGGCAGGGAGCCGATCTGCTCGCACCAGGCGGCGGCCGCGGGGAGAAGGTCATCGTGGCCGTGCACCTCATTGGCCAGGCCGGCACGATGCGCCTGCTCGCCGGTCAGCTCGCCGCTGCCGGCGAACAGGGCGAACGCGCCCTGGTAGCCGAGGCGGCGCGTGAGCAGCCACCCGCTGCCGACCTCAGGGACGAGGCCGATGCGCCCGAACGCCGGGACGAGCCGCGCGCGCTCGGACACGAGGATGATGTCGCAGGCGAGCGCGAACGCGAGGCCGACCCCGGCAGCCGGACCGCCGATCGCCGCCACGAACGCCTTATCCGAGCGGGTGATGATCCGAGCGATCGCGCCGAACTGCCCGCGGATCCACCGCCACACGTCCGTCGCGCCGCCCGGGCCGGAGTCGACCATCGGGTGCGCGACGTCGGCCATCAGCCGCAGATCGCCTCCGGCGCAGAACGCCGGATCGCGTCCCGCGATGACGATCGCCCGCACGGCGGCGTCGGCCGCCAGCTCCTCGAGCGCGGCGTGGAGCTGGAGCGTGAGCCGTCCGCTCAGCGCGTTGAGCGACGCGGGGTCGTCGAGCGTCACCACGGCGTGCGCGTGGTGACGCTCCACCGCGACGAGGTCTGGTCCTCCCTCCAGCCCGGCCAGCACAGATTCGTAGTCGAGCGCGGTCACCGCGGCGCCTCCCCTCCCCCGCATCGCGGAGCTTTGGAAAAAGGTCTCTAGAGGGTATCTTCTAGAGCGATGGCTCGCAAGGCGTTCACCGCGGACGGGATCCTCGACGCGGCACGGACGGTCGTCGCGCAGGGCGGAGCGCGCGCGCTCACCGTCGACGCGGTCGCGCAGGCCAGCGCGGCCCCGGTCGGATCGATCTATCACCGCTTCAGCTCGGTCGACGCGCTCATCGCGCGCCTGTGGCTGCGGGCCGCGCGCGAGTCGCAGGAGGCGGCGCTCAGCGCGGCCCGCGAGGCGGGCGGCGCGCCGAGGGACGTGTGCCTCGCCGTCGCGCTCGCGCTCTATGACCACTGCCTGCGCGAGCCCGCCGACGCGGCGCTGCTCGGTTCCTTCCGCGTCGCCGACCTGCTGCGTCTCCAGCTCGACCCCGGCCTGGCCGACGAGCTGCGGCGCGTCAACGATCCGATCGACCGCCTCATGGGGCGCCTCTCCCGAGCGGTCTTCGGCCGGGCCGACCGCGACGCGCGCGACCTGCTGCTGCTCGCGTGCGTCGACCTGCCCTTCGGCGCCGCGACGCGGCACGTCCGCGACGGCGCACGCGCGCCGCGCCGCCGCCGCGAGCGCCTTGCCCTCGCCGTCGCCGCCGCCCTCGAGGAGAGCGAGGCGCCGGCGTGAGCGCGGACGGCGGGGGCGCCCGCTACGACCGCATCGGCGCCGGGTACGCACACACGCGCCGTGAGGACCCGGCGATCGCCGCCCGCCTGCGGGCCGCGATCGGCGACGCGCGAACCGTGGTGAACGTCGGGGCCGGCGCGGGCTCCTACGAGCCGCAAGACCGGCACGTGATCGCCATCGAACCGAGCGACGTGATGGCGGCTCAGCGGCCCCCGGCGCTCCCGCCGGCGATCCGGGCGCATGCGCACGCCCTGCCGCTGCGCGACGCCAGCGTCGACGCCTCGCTGGCCGTGCTCACGCTCCACCACTGGGACGGCACCCAGGCCGCCGGCGTGCGCGAGCTGCGCCGCGTCACCCGCGGTCCGATCGCGCTGTTGACCTTCGATGCCGCGGTCAGCGCCCGCATGTGGCTGATGGCCGACTACCTGCCCGAGGTGGCCGAGCTCGATCGCCGCATCTTCCCGCCGCCGGAGCGCATCGCCGAATGGCTCGATGAGGACACCGACGTCGAGACGATCCCCATCGCCCGCGACACCCCCGACTGGACGCTCGGATCGTTCTGGGCCCATCCGGAGCGCGTGCTCGACCCGGTCGCGCGGAGCGCGACGTCCGGGTTCGCCCGCCTCGCGCCGAACGTGACGTCGCGTGTGGTGCGCGCCGTCGAGCGAGACCTGCGCACCGGCGCCTGGGCGGCGCGGAACGGACACCTGCGCGAGCTGCAGACCTACGACGCGGGAATGCGCCTCATCGTCTCACGACGGCGCGCGTGAGCTGCCCACACCGTCGCGCGCATCGGCTCCGCCCGGCAGCTCTCACATCCGGCCCCGGCAAGTCTTAGACAGGTGGCCAAGGCGTGGCGCCCGGCGCAGATCAGAATGGGCCCCGCTTTCGACCTAGCGACCAGCTGACTCTGCCAGAAACCGAGGGGGTCCCATGACGCAAGTGATCGTCTCCTACGACGGAACTCGTAATGACCGCGACGCGCTCGCCCTCGGCGGGCTCTTTGCCAAGGCCGGAGCCGACATCACGCTGGCCTACGTGCGACACGCCGTCGAGAGCGACCCCGAGCGCGAGGCCGCCGAGCAGCAGGAGGCCGAGCACGTGCTGGCGGTCGGCGCCGAACTGCTCGGCAACCCCTCGGCCGGGCAGCGCGTGATCGTCAACCCCTCGACTGCGTCAGGCCTCGCCGAGCTCGCCGGTGAGCTCGGCGCCGACGTGATCGCCTTCGGTTCGAGCCATAAGACCCCTCCGGGCCGCGTCAACATGCCGCACACCGCGCAGACGCTCGTCGAGCGCAGCGTCGCCTGCTCGCTCGCGCTCGCCCCCGCCGGACTGCGTCGTGAGCCGGTCGCGCACAGCATCGGCACCGTGCGCGTGGCGGCGGGCGACGACGACCCGGCAGCCCCCGCGACCGCGGCCAGCCTGGCGCACGCCCTGGGCGCCGTCGTCACCGACGACGACGCCGACCTCGTCGTGATCGCCTCGCGGCCCGAGGCAGCGCCCGGCAAGCTCCTGCTCAGCAGCCGGGCGCTGCAGCTCGTCGAGCAGTCCAGCGGTCCCCTGCTTCTGCTCGCGCGCGGCGCCACCTTGTCGTTCGGTTAGCGGCCCCGGTCCGGTCGCGGCGCGCGCGGCGAGCCGCGGTCTCGCCCAGGCCAGGCCCGCCTCGCCTCTATCGTTGCGCTCGAGGTCCGTGTTCAGCGCGAACGACACCACGAGGCGATGACCGCCGAGCGGAGCGGCGCGCGCGGCATAACGCTCGGGCCCGAGTCGCTCGCCGCGGTCTCGCACATCCTCCGCGACGGCGAGCCCGACCTCGTCGCGGTCGAGGAGCCGCTCGAGATCCGCGCCGGCGATGAGCCGATCGCCGTGACGATGCGCACGCCGGGCCACGACGAGGAGCTCGCCGTCGGCTTCCTGTACGGCGAGGGGCTGATCGACGGCGCCGTCGACGTCGGCCCGACCGCGGACCTGGCAGCCAACACGATCGAGATCCGCGGCGGCCTCACACGCCTTCCCGCGACGCGGCGCTTCTACACGACCTCTTCGTGCGGCGTCTGCGGCAAGGGTGCGCTCGAAGAGGTGACGGTCCGATCGCCGCCGCCCTCGCGCGGGCCGCGCCTCGATCGGATGCTTCTGGCCACCTTGCCCGAGCGGCTCGTGCAGCCGGGCTTCGAGCGCACCGGCGGCCTGCACGCGACCGGACTGTTCGACGCCGCCGGCGAGCTCGTCTGCGTGCGCGAGGACGTCGGACGCCACAACGCGATGGACAAGGTGATCGGTCGCGCGGTGCTCGACGGGCGGACTCCGCTACACGACCACGTGCTCTGTGTGAGCGGCCGCCTCTCATTCGAGCTCGTGCAGAAGGCGGCCGTGGCCGGCGCGCCGATCCTCGTCGGCGTGGGAGCTCCGACGTCGCTCGCCATCGAGCTCGCCGCCGAGCGGGACCTGACCCTGTGCGGATTCGCGCGCGGGCGGCGCGTGCGCGTCTACACCGGCGAGCAGCGCGTTGCCGGTGTAGCGCACGCAGGCTGAGCGCGCTCAGCCCGCGGCGGGCGACTCTCGCGTCCCTTCCGCGAACCGGTAGAGCCGGCCGAGCGAACGTCGCAGCACTCGCGAGACCTGCATCTGCGACACCCCGACCACGGCGGCGATCTCGCTCTGCGTCAGCTCGCCCGCGAAGCGCAGATGCAGGATCCGGCGCTCGTCGGGAGTCAGCAGCGGCAGCCCCGCGGACACCGCCGCCTCGGATTCGATGAACTCGTAGCGGTCGTCGTCGCCGCCGAGCGACTCGACGAGAGGCTCCATCTCGCCGTCGCCGCCCGGACGCGGGGCGTCGAGCGACAGCGTGTCATAGGCCCGCACGGCCTGCAGCGCGTCGAGCACCTGCTCGACGTCCATCTCGGTGTACTCCACGAGCTCGGCGACGGTCGGTGAGCGCCCGAAGCGGCCCGTCAGCTCACGCTGCGCGCGCTCGATCTGCATCGCTCGCTCCTGAGCGCCGCGAGGGACGTGCACCGACCACCCGGCATCGCGGAAATAGCGGCGCAGCTCACCGAGGATGGTCGGGACGGCAAACGTCGCGAAGCGGTGCCGTCGGTCCACCTCGAACCGGCCGAGCGCCTTCACGAGACCGAGGTTGGCCACCTGCACGAGGTCGTCGAGCGGCTCGGACGAGCGCACGTAGCGCAACGCGAGCTTGCGGGCCAGCGGCAGGTAGCGCTCGACGAGCAGCTCCCGGGCGCGCTGGTCGCCGTGATCCTGCCAGCGCCGGAACAGCACACTCTCGTCGATCGTGGCCAGCGCCACGAGCGCCGGGCCGTCGTCCGGGTCGATGACCTTCTCGTGCGGACCCATGACCCTCCTGTCGTCCTTGCCGATGTTGGGGGTCGGCGCCAGGCCTGCCGGGCGCCCGTCCTTTACGGCTACCCATTCCGGCGCAGCGGTATTCATCGACTTCGACCGGTCGGCGCACGTCGAACACGCGTTGACGCCGCGCCCGGCGCTGCGATACTGGGCAGACTCGTCCCTTGGGGTTTCGCACGAGTGACGCAGGAGGGGCGAGCCCCCGGGTCAGGGCCCATCACATGCACGAACGGTCGACCGCCGATCCCGCCATCGCGCTCCTCCTCGATGCCGGAATGGTGCTGGCGAGCTCGCTCGAGCCTGACGTGACGATGCAGCAGGTGGCCGAGCTGACGGTCCCGCGGCTGGCCGACCTCTGCGTGATCGACCTGCTCGACGGCGATGGTCTCGTGTGCGATGTCGCCGTCGTCGCGCGCGAGGACGGCCTCGCGTCCCACCTGGAGCGCCTGCGGCGGGACCATCCGATCGACGCCGAGGGTGGCCACCCCGTGGCGCGCGTGCTGCGCAGCGGAACCGCCGAGCTGCTGACACACCTGACCCCCGAGCTGCTCGAGACGTTCGCGGAGGGCGCCGAGCACGCGCGCTTCATGATCGACCACCACTACCACTCGGCGATCGTCGCGCCGCTGCGAGCGCGGGACCGCGCGCTCGGCACCTTGTCGGTGCTGCGACTCGGCGACGGCGACCCTTATACGCCCGAGGACTTCGATCTCGTGTGCGAGCTGGCGCGCCGCGCCGCGCTCGCCATCGACAACGCCCGCCTGTTCGCCGATCTGCGGCGCGTCGAGCAGCGGCTCGAGGCGATCCTGGCGAGCGTGGCCGAGGCGATCACCGTCGTGGAAGAGAACGGGCACACCGTGTACGCCAACCAGGCGGCGGCCGATCTGCTCGGACTCGACGATCCCGAGGAGCTGACCCGGGCCCAGCCCGGCAGCATCTGGGCGCGCTTCCGCGTGCTCGACGACCAGGGGCGCGAGCTCGACCTCGCGCGCATGCCGGCCCGCCAGCTGTTCCGCGGCGAGCCGGCCGCTCCGCTGCTCGTGCGCAACATCGTCCGCGCGACCGGCGAGGAGCGCTGGCTGAACGTCCGCACAGCCGGCGTGACCGATCCGCAGACGGGGCGCGTGCGCTACGCCGTGAATGTGTTCGAGAACATCACCGAGGTCAAGCGCGCCGAGCTCGCGACGAGCTTCCTCGCCGAAGCCAGCCGTGTGCTCGCCTCCTCTCTCGACTACGAGCAGACGCTCGGACGCATCGCCGAGCTCGCCGTGCCCCAGATCGCCGACTGGTGCGCGATCGACACCGTGCTCCAGGACGGCCGGCTTCGTCGCGTCGCGGTGCATCACCACGACGCTGGGCGGCTGCCGCTCGCCGAGCAGCTGAACAGCGCCTACCCGCAAGACGCCGACGACTCGGCCGGCGTGGCCGAAGTGCTGCGGACCGGTCGCGCGATCGTGCTCAGCGACATCCCCGCGGCCACGCTCGCGGCGTATGCACAGGACGAACGCCACCTCGCGCTGCTGCGGGCCATCAACCCGACGGCCGTGATCATCGTGCCGATGGTCTCGGGCGCCAAGGCGGTCGGCGCGATCACCCTCCTGTGGACCGACACCCCCCGACGCCTCTCTCGCTCGGACCTCTCAGTCGCCGCGGAGCTCGGCCGGCGCACCGGCGCGGCGATCGAGAGCGCCCGCTCCTACGCCGAGCGCAGCCGCATCGCGGAGGTTCTGCAACGCGCACTGCTGCCCGCCTTCCTTCCCGAGATCCCGGGCGCCGAGATCGAGGCCCGTTACGCGGCCAGTGGAGAGCTCAACGAGGTCGGTGGCGACTTCTACGACGTGTTCGCGTATGACCGGCGGCGCTGGATGCTCGTCATCGGCGACGTCTGCGGCAAGGGCCCCCGCGCGGCGAGCGTCACCGCGCTCGCGCGCCACACGCTGCGCACGGCGGCCATGCACGGATGCACGCCGACCCGCATGCTCGAGATGCTCCACGCCGCCCTGCTGCGCGACCCGGGCGGCGACCTGTGCACCGTCTGCCTCGTGCTCGTGTCACCGGCGGACGGGCACGCGCGGCTCACCGTCGCGCTCGCCGGCCATCCACCGCCGCTCCTCATCCGGGCCGACGGAAGGATCCGGCCGACCGGCGAGCTCGGCACCCTGCTCGGTCTGATCGAGCCGGTCACGATCACCGAGCGCGAGGACCGACTCGAGCCCGACGAGACGCTGCTGCTTTACACCGACGGACTCCCGGAGGCGCGCGGGCCGGCCGGCATGCTCGGCGAGGACGGGTTGGCTCGCCTCAGCCGCGAGGGGGCGGCGATGCCGCTGCCGGAGATGCTCGAGCACATCGAACGCGGGGCGATCGAGCGCACCGACGGCCGCGTCCAGGACGACATCGCCCTGCTCGCCGTCCGCCTGACGGGCTAGGCGCCGCCGCGTCGGCGAGCCGCCGGACTAGATGTCGTCCTCGAGCTCGCTGCTGTGCTCCTCATCGGCGTCGCCGTAGGACTCGAGCTCGGCCTCCTCGGGGAGGCCCTGGTGGTGCAGCACGGCGTGCGCGGACTGCTCGTCGCCGTGTGAGGCGTGCTCGATGAGCAGCTCCTCGGCGCCCTCGAAGCCCTCGGATTCGCCGCCCCCGCCCTCGAGCACGGCCCTCTGCTCCGGCGGCACGTTCTCCTCGCCGCTCAGTCCGCCGATCCGTCCGGCCTCCGCCGCGGCCGCGTCGATCTCGTCCTGCTCGGAAGGCGAGTCGGCAGTCATCTTCGTCGTCCTTTCATCGCCGGTCGCGGGCCGGGCGGCCACGCTCGCCCGCACCGCGGGCGTGCGGACAGTGTGTCAACTGCCGCGTGCGCGGCGTCGCCCACGCGCCGCTCGCCCGACGCGTCGCTTCGCCGACGGGTCAGGGCCGCCGCGCAGGGAGGCTCCGCAGCCCGCGAGCGGCCGGGCCGCGCGGCGCTGCCGCGGCCGCCGCCGGCGCCTCATCGTGCCGTTCGCGAGCGAGCGCGGCGTGCGCGGTGACACGTGCGAGGACCGCCGCATAGTCGTCCAGCCCGCGCGCCTGCGCCGCCAGCAGAGAGGCCGGCAGCGGCTCACGCAGCTCCTCGGTGATCGCGTCCGAGAGCAGTGCGCTCATCGGGGCGAGGAGCTCCTCCTCGTCGACGGCGTTGTGGAGCTCGAGACGGCCGGACGGCGTCGTGTAGTCGTAGAGCTCCTGCTGCTGGCCGGCGGAGTCGATCGCCATCCCGCCGGGCATCCAGTTCGAATAGGTCGCGTACTTGCCACCATCGGTGCGGACAGCGGTCACGTGCAGCGGGGCATCGGCGGCGTACGGCTCGGTCGCGAACTCGGTCACCGTCTCGTCGGTGGCGTGCAGGACGTAGGGGCGCCCAGGCGCCGCGGGATCGGCGAGGATCGCGGCCAGATCGAGCCGCTGCGCGAGGTGGCTGTAGCTCGAGTCCCCGCGCCACGTGTCCGAGCCGGTGGCGATGGTGAGCAGCAGCGGAGCGACGTCGACGCTCGAGCTGAGCTGGTCGCGCACTGTCCCCCGTGCGCGCGTCAGCAGGCCGCGGGGATCGGCGACGACGAGCGGCACGCCGATCGCCTCGTCGTAGGCCCCGGCCCCCTTGCCCCTCAGGCCGTGTGATGCGCCGTACTCGCCGTGGTCGGAGGAGAACACCACGACGGTCCGGGCGGCGATCTCGGGTCGGCTCGCGAGCGTGTCGAGCACCCGCCCGATGTGGAAGTCGGCGCTGCGCTGGAGCGCGAGGTAGAGATCGAGGAACGGCAGCCAGGCCCGCGTCGCGTCGGGGCCGGTGAATGGGACCGCCCCGAAGGAGCTCGCCGCGGTGTCCTGCAGCGAGCGCTGCAGGAGCGGCTTTCCCCGCTCGATCATCGCCTCCGGTGTCTCGAAGTTCGGCGGCAGCGACGAGAACGCGGCCGGCGCCGACGACTCCGCAGGCACGCGATCGCTCCACTCATACCACCAGGCGATGTCGTGCGGATTCACGAACGACACCGTTGTGCACCATGGCTGATCGCCCCCCTGCGTGGCATACCAGGCGTCGAACTGCGCCGCGATGTACGGATCCACGCGCCAGCCCTGGCCAGGCCCGCCGTCCGGCGAGGGGTACGTCCCGCCCGCGAACCCATACGGCTCGAGACGATCCGCCGCGCCGAACCAGAGGTTGTCGTCGTGCGTGAGGTGCCACTTGCCATACCAGTACGTGCGGTAGCCGTGTTCGCGCAGCATCGAGCCCCAGGTCGGGAAGCCCGGATCGAGCGTGCTCCCCCCGGTGATCAGACAGCCGGTCTGATGCGTGTACAGCCCGGTGAGCAGGGCCGCGCGCGACGGCGTGCAGTCGTTCGCAGCCGTGAAGTGACGAGCGAACGAGACACCGGCACGGCGCAGGCGGGCGAGGTTCGGCAGCCAGCCGCTCACGCGCGACGACGACCCGTACCACCGCGGCTCGCGCAACTGGTCGACCAGGATGACGAGGATGTTCGGCCGCTCCGCCGCCGATGAGCTCGCGACCCTCGTGGCCTCCGGCGCCGACCGCGCCGGCCGATCGAGCGCGGGAGCGCCGCGCGAGGCGACCGCGTCGAATCCGGCCGCGCCGGCGGCGAATGCGCCGCCGGCGAGCAGGCTTCGGCGGATGAGCGTGCGCCGGTCGAATCGCCGCGCCCCGCCAGCTGGCGGACCGGGTGCCTCGTTGCCTCGGTCGTGCGGGGTCTGCGCCATGGAGTCCTGCGTCTCCTTTCGCGGGCACGGTACGGCGCGTGCCGTTGCCCGCGGTGAGCGTTGCGTTACGACGCCTCTAACGGAGCGGCCAGCCGTCGCGTTCTTTTGTACCAGACCCGCGGCCACGCGGCCCGCGGTCGCCCCGTCACTCGCCGCCGTCGCGACCGGCTCCGGCCACGGCGGTGAGACCCGGACGGTAGAGCTCCTCGGGGGTGCCGCTCGCCTCGCGCACCGTGACCGACAGCTCGTCGACGGACGCCCAGACCGAGCGTCCGACGTTACCACCGGTTGCCGCGGCCAGCACCGGGATGCGCGCGTCCTCGAGCGCGGCGCACACCGCCTCGTGGTTGCGGGCCCCGATCTCGAGCGTGCTCCCGCCGCCCGTCGTGAACAGCTGCGCCCCCCCGACGACCACCGCCTGCAGCAGGTACGGGCGGGCGCCGATCGCCGCCAGCTCGCTCACCAGTTCGGGGACGGCCACGTCGGCGAAGCGGGCCGATCCGTCGCGCTCGCCGCGCGAGTCGGGAAGCATGACGTGCGCCATACCGATGGCCCCACGCCCGACGTCCATGAGGACGAGTCCGATGCACGAGCCCAGGCCGATCATGGCAAGCACGGTGCCGGCGCTGCGAGACGCCGCCAACTCGCCGATCCTCACCGTCGGCGACGCGTTCATGCGGGCCGGCCGATCACGCGGCGACTCGCCGGGCGTGGTCGCGATCGGTAGTGCATACGGTCCTTCGCCGGCAGGTGCGGGGGCATCGGAAACCATCGGCACGCGCCGCCCGAGCCTCGATCGTCACCGGTGCCGTCTCGGCGTTTGCCCGACCGGCGCGACGCCACGCGACGGCGTACGCTGCCGGGCAGCGATGGCCGCCAACGACGCTCAGCCGCCGCCCTCGCTCGTCGAATTGGGGCGCCAGTGGGGGCGCATCGGCGTGACCGGATTCGGTGGCCCCCCCGCCCATATCGCCCTGCTGCGAGAGCTCTGCGTCGGCGACCGCGGCTGGCTCACTGAGGCCCGGTTCGAGAACGCGATCGCCGCGACGAACCTCCTTCCCGGCCCCGCGTCCACGCAGCTCGCGATCTACTGCGCCTGGAGTCTGCGCGGCACGGCCGGCGCGCTCGTCGGCGGCGTCAGCTTCATCACGCCGGGTCTCGTCCTCATCCTTGCCCTCGCGAGCGTCTTCCTCGCGGCCGCGCCACCGGCGTGGGTCCGGGGCGCCGGACTGGGCGCCGGCGCCGCGGTGGCTCCCGTGGCGGTGCGCGCGGGGCTTGCCCTCCTCCCGCCGCTGCTGAGGCGGGCCACCGGCGGGCGCCTCGTCCGCGTCGTCGTCTACGCGGTCGTGGGCGGCACAGCCGCCGCCACCGTCGGACCCTGGCTCGCCGCGGTGTTGATCGCCTGCGGCGCCGCGGAGCTCGCCGTCAGCCGTCCGCGATCGGGGCTCGGGCTCCACGCCTGGCCGCTGGTCGGGAGCGTGGGCGCCGCCCCGGCGGGAGTCTGGGCGCTCGTGTGGACCGCGCTGAAGGTAGGCGGGCTCGCCTTCGGGGGCGGGTTTGTGATCGTCCCGCTGATGCAGAGCGACGCCGTCAACACGTATCACTGGATGACTCATCCCCAATTTCTCAACGCCGTCGCGCTCGGCCAGATCACGCCCGGCCCCGTCGTCCTGACGATCGCCGCCGTCGGCTACGCGGCCGGCGGGATCGCCGGCGGACTGCTCGCGACCGTCGTCGCCTTTGCGCCCTCGTTCGGCTTCGTGCTGGTCGGCGCCTCGCGGTTCGAGCGACTGCTGCGCGATCGCCGCGTGAGTGCGTTCCTCGCCGGCGCCGCACCGGCGGCGGCGGGGGCGATCCTCGGCTCGGCGATTCCGCTCGCCGCGGCGCTGAGCGAGCGCTGGCAGTGGATCCTGCTCGTGCTCGCCGCGCTCGCCCTGCTCGTCCTGCGCCGGGGCGTCGTCGTGACGCTGCTCGGCGCCGGCGCGATCGGCGCCGCGGCGGCGCTGCTCGGCGCACCCCTACCGCAGTGAGCGAGCGCGGTCGCTATGCGGCGACGGGGAATTCCGGTGCCGGCGGCCGGGGCGAGCGCGGCGGGCTCTCGAGGGAGCGCCACGGGCTGGCGAGCTCTGCGACGTAGGCGTCGGTGACGCTCTCGAAGCTGTCGCTCCCGCACGCGTCGCAGCACCACATCGACAGCAGCGCTCCACAACGTCGGCATTCCCGGCGATCGCTCTCGTACTCGTAGTCGGACATCCGTTTCTCCTTGACAGGGAGCGACCATGCCGCGACATCCTTCGACAGCCCGGCTGACTACGTGAGTCCCGTGGGTTTGCGGACCCGCCTCGCGACGGGGGTGCCTTTTCGGGATGACCACTCCGAAGACGATTCGTCGGTCATTGTGCGCGCTGCGGCCGCAGCGTGCACGCGTTCTCGACGGATGGTCGGGAGCGGGCTCTGGTTGAATGTCGAGCCGATGCAACGCCTCGTCTTCGATCACGACTACACGCTGCCGCCCGAGCGCGTGTTCGCCTACCTGTCCGAGCACGAGAACCTGTCAGGCGTGTTCGGGACGAAGATCCGCCGGCTGCGCGACGGGCGCGACGGCGAGCGCAACGGCGTCGACTCGGCGCGCGAGCTGCGCATCGGCCCGCTTCCGCCATTCGTGGAGACGGTCGTCGAGTTCGTTCCGAACGAGCTCATCAGCTACCGGATCACCAAGGGGTCGCCGCTGCGCGACCACGAGGGCCGCATGCGCTTCACCGCGGTCGGCGACGGCACCCACCTGCACTACGAGATCGCGTTCCGCGCCGTCCTCCCGGGGCTCGATGTGCTCATCGCAACGGGCCTGCGGCGTAACGTCAGCCGCGGGCTCGCCCGCGTGGACGCCGTCGCCTGAGCCTCCCGACCTCGGCCGCTCGCCGGGGGGGTCGGGGCGCGCGGCTACCCTTACCGACGATGAGCGTCGGTTCACCGACTCCGGGTCGCCCTGCGCCGGGCGGGCGCCCGCCGATCCTGCGGCGGCCACTCGCGCGCGCCGCGCGGTGCCTCGTGCTGCTCGGGCTGCTCGCGCTCGGCGCGGCGGGGACCGGGGCGGCGAGCGCCCCGGCAAGCACGGCGGCGCGGACGGCCCCCGCGCCGCCGTCGGCGGCGCCGTCGGCCATCATCAAGAAGATCGTCTGGGGGATCGACGATCAGCACATCGCCCTGTTCGCCGATCCGCGCTGGCACGCACTGCCGCTGCGCAACGTTCGCTACTTCGTGCCGTGGGATCTCGAGCACGAGCCCCACTACCTGCACCTCGCCGACCACTGGCTGACGATCGCGGGGCGAACCGGCACCGTCCCACTGGTCGCCATCACCCAGTCGAACATCCGCGGGCGCACGCGCTTTCTGCCCTCGCCGGCGCTGTACCGCCGCGACGTCGGCTGGATGATGCGGCGCTTCTGGTGGATCAAGGAGTGGACCCCGTGGAACGAGGCGAACCTGCTCAATCAGGCGACCCTGCACAACCCGGCGCGCGCCGCCGCGTACTGGCGCGTCGCCCTCAGCCTGTGCCATCGCTGCACCGTCACCTCGCCGTCGCTTGTCGGCTACCGCCTCGCGAGCGCGAAGTGGATGCGTGCGTTCCTGCGTGCGGCGCGCGGCCTGCGCGGCCCATGGGCGATCCACATCTACAACGACATCAACGAGTTCAACACGGACGCGCTGACCAAACTGGAGCTTGAGCTGCCGAGGGGCCGCCCGATCTGGGTCACCGAGGTCGGCGGCTGGGATCGCTTCGTCGGTTATCCCCCCAACCTCGCTCGTCAGCGCCGCGCCGAGCAGTTCCTCTTCCAGGTCGCCCGCACCGCCTACCCGAGGATCTCACGCTGGTACCTCTATCAGTGGTTCGCATCGGCGCGCTCGGACCGTTGGGACAGCGGGCTGCTCAACCCGAACGGCACCGCGCGACCGGCGCTGAAGGTCGTGCAGCAGCAGCTCGGCTGACTCAGCGATCCTCGGCGTTGCGGGTGATGCGCACCCGCACCGCGCCGCCCGTGATCCCGAACGTCACGACGTCGTGACCGACCGTCACGTCGGGCAGCCACACCAGCTGCGTGCTCGCCGGATCCTCCGCCGCGGCGGTCCCGAGCGCGCTCGCCTGCTGCATCCGCGCCCCGAGGTCGCCGATCTCGTCGGCACGACCCTCGAGCACGTGAACGCCCTCGCGGGTGCCGAAGGTCACCTCGATCGTTCCACGGTCGGTCTCCTTCGCTCCGAGCAGCTGCATCGACACAGCGTGACGGATCCACCGATGGCCGGCAAGCGACGAGGCGTCGCGTTCGCGGCGCTCATGGGTAGTCTGCGCGTCTTTACCGCTCTCGCCCGGAAGGTTCCCATGGCCTACGTTCCCCCCACCGTCCTGCTGCAGCGCTACGCGGACGTGCTCGTCAACTTCGCCCTCGGAGGAGGAGCCGGAATCCGGGAGGGGGAGGTGGTGCGGATCGCGGCGCACGAGTCGGCCAAGCCGCTCTATGCCGAGATCCGCAAGGCCGTGTGGCGCGCCGGAGGGCACGTCATCGGTCAATACCTGCCCGACGACGACGAGCATTTCAACTTCTCGCGCGACTTCTACGACGTCGCCTCCGACGAGCAGATCGACTTCTTCCCGGCGCGCTACATGCGCGGTCTGGTCGACGAGATCGACCACCAGGTCAGCGTCATCTCCGACAGCGACCTGCACGCGCTCGAGGGCGTGGATCCCCGGCGCATCATGCGCAGTGGCCTCTCGATGAAGCCGTGGATGGACTGGCGTACCCAGAAGGAGAACGCGGGGCGCTTCTCGTGGACGCTCGGCCTCTACGGCACGCCCGCGATGGCCGCTGAGGCGGGCCTCAGCGAGGAGGACTACTGGGCGCAGATCATCGGCGCATGCTTCCTGGACGAGGAGGATCCGATCACGCGCTGGCGCGAGGTCAACGATCAGATCGCCGACTACGTCGGGCGTCTGAACGCCCTCGAGGTCGAACGCGTGCACATCGTGGGCGAAGACGCCGACCTGCACATCCTGCTCGGCGAGCACCGGCAGTGGGTGGGCGGCAGCGGGCGCAACATCCCGAGCTTCGAGATCTTCACGAGTCCGGACTGGCGCGGCACCGAGGGGTGGATCGCCTTCAATCAGCCCCTGTACCGCTACGGGAATCTCGTCCGCGGCATCCGCCTCGAGTTCGCCGAGGGGCGGGTCGTCAAGACCGAGGCCGAGGAGAACGAGGGTGTTCTGACCGAGATGGTGGCGACCGAGAACGCCGACAAGGTGGGCGAGTTCTCGCTCACCGATTCGCGCTTCTCGCGGATCACCCGCTTCATGGCCCAGACGCTCTACGACGAGAACGTGGGTGGTCCGTTCGGTAACACGCACATCGCGCTCGGCAAGTCCTACCACGACTGCTTCGATGGCGATCGGGCGGCGGTCAGCCACGAGGAGTGGGAGCGGCTCGGCTTCAACGAGTCGAGCGTCCACACGGACATCGTGTCGACGGCGGACCGGACGGTCACGGCGACGCTGCGCGACGGCAGCGAGCGCACGATCTACGCCGACGGCCGCTTCCTGCTCGACGACGGGGACTGAAGCGCGGGGCCGCCCGCGTCAGGCCGCGACGGACATCGGCGGGTTCCCCCCCTCGACTGTCAACCGCGTCGCGTAGCGCGAGCACCGCGGCGAGCCCTTCAGGTCCGCCCCGCGCCGCTTACCATGGTGCTGGGATGGCGAAGCCCCCCTCCTCGACACCCGGCGTCGTCGAGCTGACGCCGCTGCCGGACCCGGAACCGCTCTCGCTGCCGCCCGCGCAGCGGAGATGGTGGCGCGGCCGGCGCTGGACCCGCCACACCGCGGTCGGCCTGGTCGTCGTGCTCGTCGCGGGCCTCGTCGCGCTTGCCCTCTCTCAGCTCGACCTGCACAGCGTCGGCCACACGCTCGCGTCGGCGCAGGTGGGCTGGGTCGCCGTCGCGCTCCTGCTGATGGGCCTCTCGCTCGTTCTCCGAGCGGCGTCCTGGCACCAGATCCTCGAAGCGGCGATACCGAACGAGCCGGTGCGATTCCCGGCGGTACTGCGCGCGACGGTCATCGGCGTGATGGTGTCGGCGCTCCTCCCGGGCCGCATGGGCGAGCCGTCGCGCTCGCTCATCGTCAGCCGGCGACTGGGCTCGGCGCGGCGGTACTTCACGCTCGTGCTCGGCACCGTCTTCTCGCAGACGCTCATCAACCTGCTCGCCCTGGTCGGGCTCGCGGCGGTGACCTTCACGAGCGTCCCGCTCTTCCAGGGTCGGGAGGGGGGGCTGATCGCGGCGCTGCTCGTGCCGCTCGTGATCGTCGCGCTGGCGATCGGTGCCCCGCGAGCGCTGCGTCGCTTCGCGCGCGCCCGTTCGGGGCGCATCCGCCGCGCCGCCGAGTGGACGAGCGTGCAGATCGCCCTCGCCCGGCAGGGACTGACGGTCTTCGCCCGCCCGCGACACGGCGCGCCGGCGGTCGCGGCCCAGCTTGCGGCCTGGGTGCTGCAGTGGCTCTCGTGCTACGCGGTGCTGCTCGCGCTCAACTTCGGCGGGCGGGCCACGCTCGCCACGGCGGCCGCGATCCTGCTCGCGGTCAACGTCTCCGCGATCCTGCCGGCCACGCCGTCCAACGTCGGCGTGTTCCAGGCCGCGTGCCTCGTCGTGCTCGCCGCGTTCGGCTTCGGCGCGAGCGAGAGTCTCGCGTACGGGCTGCTGCTGCAGGCGATCGAGGTCGTCACCGCGGTCGCGATGGGGATCCCCGCCCTCCTCGGCGAGGGGATGTCGTGGCGCGAGCTGTCGCGCATCCGCGAGATCGAGGACGACGGCGTCGGCTGAGCCGGGCCGGGCCGGGCCTCCGAGGTCGTGACGGGCGTGCGTGCAGACCGCCAGCGGCGGGGCCGCCGGACGGGGGCGAAGTCGCCCGCCACGCGGGTCCCGGCAAGCACACCCCGGGCCCGACCATCACACGACGGTCACAAATACGCACGTGCCGGACCTATAGCCCGACCGGATGTCGCACGACGAAGCCGCTCGTGTCGACCATCGACGAGCTCCAGCGCGTCCCGGTCTCCGCGAGGGCAACGGTGTCGAAGCGGCGGCCGTCGATCGTCATGAATGCGTGCCCGGCGTTCGCGTAGATCGTCACGTAGCGGCCGGGCCCGGGAGCTCCGTAGCCCTCGAGCGCGGACGAGTCCTCCGGCGAGGCGAGCAGGCCCGCGGCGTGCAGGACGTAGGACACCGAGCCCGAGCAGTCGTACCCCGTCGAGGAGAACGAACCGTGGCCGCCCCCGTAGATGTACGGCAGCGTGGCGATCTGGTCACCGGCGGCGATCATCGCGCCGATCGCGGTCGGGGCGGCGGTCGACGTCGAGCCCGCGGCGCTGACCGGCGCCGAGATGAACGTCGTGTGGGCGACGCCCGCCGGCGCCGAGGCGCCCTGCTCGAGCAGCTCGGGGCCGGCGCCCAGACCGAGCGCGGCCCGCGTGGCCGGTCCCACGACGCCGTCGACGGCGAGCCCGTGATCGGACTGATAGGACCGCACGGCCGCCTCGGTCTCCGGTCCGAAGTCCCCGTCCGCGGACACGCCGAGCGCGCGCTGGAGGGCGGCGACATCGCCGCCCGCGCCGGCCGCTGCGGACTCGGAGATCGCCACGTGCGCAACGACCCCGGGGTCGGCGGTCGTGCTCGCACTGGCGTACGTCTGCAGCTCCGGTCCGGCACCGAGCCCGAGCGCGGCCCGGGTCTCCGGGCCGACGATTCCGTCGACGACGAGGTCGCGATCGGCCTGGAAGGTCCTGACCGCCTGCTCGGTCACCGGCCCGAACAGGCCGTCGGCGGTGACTCCGAGTGCCCGCTGCAGCGTCGCGACGGCGCTCGCCGGCGCGGCCGCGCTGGCGACACCGGCTGTGTCCCCGGCCGCGAGCGCCTCCGAGCCAGAGGCGCCGGTCAGGGCCAGCACGCCGACGACAGACAGTCCGCGCACCGCCGGGACGGCCATCGGCCCGTGGTCGATCGCGGCGCGTCGCGCCCTCGCGAACCACTGCGAGTCACCGATCACCTCGCGATCGGTGAGGTCGCGGGGCTCGCGCAGGCGCCACAACTCGATCGAGGCGCGCCGCGAGCGTCGCCGTCGCGTCAGCGAGCGCTCGAGTGAGGATGCCCACAGCTCATTCCGTGCCAGATCACGCCGTGCATCGGCCATCGTGCCATCTCCTACTCACTTGAAGGGAAAGCCTGCGAGGTGAGCTGACGGGCTCGCGCTCCCAACGTTCGCGCTACGCCGGAGATCCGGCGATTCGCCCCCGCGATTCGCCTGCGAATCGCATTGGGTCCCCCGCTCGCCGGCTTACGGGAAGCGCGGCGACTCGGCTTGTTATGTCGACCAGAAGATAGAGCAACGCGGCGACGGCGCGTCGCTCGCCCGCCGGCGCCGCTCGCCTGTGGTCAGCGCGCGAGCGGCGTCACCGTGCCGTCGAGGTGGGGCTTCTCCCCCTTGCGGTCGCGCACGGCGAAGTGCTCGACCGTCCCTTCCGGCCAGGCGTCGAACGACACCTTGGCCGGAAGCAGTACCGGCAGCTTGAAGTGCACCTCGGCGACGATCGCCGCGGGAAGATGGGCCTCGAGCGCCGCCAGGCATCGGGCTTTCAACCACATGCCGTGGGCGATCGCGCGCGGCATCCCGAAGAGCTTCGCGCTTAGCGGGTGCAGGTGGATCGGGTTGCGATCGCCCGACACGTCCGCGTAGCGGCGCCCGATGTCGCCGGGGATCTCCCAGATCGTCACCGGTGGCCGTGGCGGAGCGTCCTCGTCGTCGCCCTGAGCGCTACCGCGACCGTTCTTCGAGGCCTTCGCGGGCTCACCGGGCGGCGAGTCGCCACGATGCAGATAGGTGCTGACGCCCTCCCAGGCGAGCTCGTCTCCGACCCGAACCTCGGCTCGCATGTCGAACTGCGCGCCGCGGGAGTGGGCCCGCAGCGCGTCCGCCCAGACGCGCAGCTCGAGGCGGTCCGGCACGCGCAGTGCCCGGTGCTGGGTGATGCGGTTGGCGATATGCACCAGACCGACGGGCGCGAACGGGAAGTCCGAGCTCGCCATGAGCGCCATCTGCAGGGGAAACGTGAGCATGTGCGCATAGGTCGGCGGGCAGTCGTCACGCAGGCGAAACCCGCAGACACGTGAGTAGGCGATCACCCGCTCGCGCTGGACCTCGACGTCCTCGAGCACCAGGGCGGTGTCCGGCAGCGCGTGCGCGGACCGGCCGAGCCCCGGCACCCAGCCGACCGTCGAGCGTGCGACGCCCGCGAGCGCGCGCGCGTACAGGCCCGTCATCGAGGGCGGGCCTGTGAGCACGACGGTGGTCTTGGCGGCCACGTCAGGCCCCGAGCAGGCTCTGTCCGCAGACGCGGACGGTGTTGCCGGTCACGCCCCCCGAGGCGGGACTGGCGAACCAGGCGATCGTCTCGGCGACGTCGATCGGCAGGCCGCCCTGGGCAAGGCTGTTCATGCGCCTGCCCGCCTCGCGCGTCGCCGTCGGCATCGCCGAGGTCATCTGCGTCTCGATGAAGCCCGGGGCGACGGCGTTGATCGTCGTCTGGCGCTCGGCGAGCCGCGGCGCGAGCGCGTCGACGAGGCCGATGAGCCCCGCCTTGCTCGTCGCGTAGTTGACCTGGCCGCGGTTGCCGGCGATGCCGCTCATCGATGACACTCCGATCACGCGCGCGCCGGGCCGCAGGACGTCGGCCTCGACGAGCGCCTGGGTGATGCGCTCGGGCGCGGCGAGGTTGATCGCCATCACCAGATCCCACTGCTCGGGGCTCATGCGCCCGAGCGTCTTATCGCGCGTCACGCCCGCGTTATGCACGACGACGTCAACGCCGCCGTGGCGCTCTCGCAGGTGCTCCGCGATCGCCGCCGGAGCACCCGGGTCGGTGATGTCGAGTGCGAGCGTCGAGCCGCCGATCGCGTTGGCCACGGCGGCGAGCGCCTCGCCCTGGGCGGGCACATCCAGGCACACCACGTCGGCGCCGTCGCGGGCGAGCGTGTGCGCGATCGCCTCGCCGATGCCGCGCGACGCGCCGGTGACGAGCGCGATCTGGCCGGCGAGTGGGTGGTCCCAGTCGATCTTCGCCGCCGAGCGCTTGGCGCCCTTGGCCCTCGGCGCCGGGCCGATACGCACGACCTGACCGTCGACGTAGGCCGACTTGCCGGAGAGCAGGAAGCGCAGCGTGGATTCGAGCGCACCCTCGCCGCCCGGGGCGACGTAGACGAGCTGGGCGGTCGCGCCGGAGCTGAGCTCCTTGGCCGCCGAGCGCACGAAACCCTCGAGCGAGCGCTGCGCGACGCGCTCGCCGACGCTCGCCGTCTCGGTCGGCGTCGTGCCGAGCACGAGCAGACGGGCGCTCGCGCCGAGCCGGCGCACGGTCGGGTGCAGGAACGCATACGCCTCCTTCAGGCCGTCGACCGAGTCGATGCCCGAGGCGTCGAAGATGATCGCGCCGAGTCGCGTCTCGGCGTCGCTCGTCGGGTCCCACAGCGTCGTCGACAGGCCGCCCTCGTCGGCCGCCGTCTGCGCCGGTCCGTGGGTGAGCACGCGGGCGTCGGCGTCGAGCGCGGCGAGGACCGTCGCGGCCGGCGCGAGCAGGCGCCCGCCGGGGGCGGCGCCGAGCGCGACGGGGCCGGCGAGGACGGGTTCGCCCGGCCGGTGGCGGCGCAGCGTCGACGGGCGGGGCAGGCCCAGGCGACTCGCGAGCAGGCGCCCGGGCGGCGTCTGCGTGAACTGCTGATAGCGATCGGACATCGAGAGGATGACTCCCTTCCAGCGTGGCTCGGCAGCGAATTGAACAAAAGTTATACCCTAGGCTTCAACGGTGATGTAAACGCCGGTCCGGCTCTCGTCGCCGTCCTCCGCGTCACGCCCCGTAGTGTCCCTCGTCACGTCCCCATAAGGAAGGAAACCATGAGCGCGAGCACCCGCCAGGCGGCCATCATCGGCGGAAACCGCATCCCCTTCGCCCGCTCCGACGGGCCGTACGCCGAAGCGAGCAACTCGGACATGCTCACGGCGGCGCTCGACGGCCTCATCGCGCGCTTCGGACTGAAGGACGCGACGCTCGGCGAGGTCGTCGCGGGGGCGGTGCTCAAGCACAGTCGCGATTTCAACCTCACCCGCGAGTGCGTTCTCGGCAGCGCCCTCAGTCCGGCCACCCCGGCCTACGACGTCCAGCAGGCGTGCGACACCGGCATTGAGGCTGCCGTGCTGGTGGCCAACAAGATCGCCCTCGGCCAGGTCGAGGCCGGTGTGGCCGGAGGCGTCGACACGACGAGCGACCCGCCGATCGCAATCGACGACGACCTGCGCAGACTGCTGCTCGAGGTCCGCCGCACGAAGAGCAACAGCGGCCGCCTCGCGCTGCTCGCGAAGCTGCGCCCCGACCTCATCGGGCTCGAGGTGCCGCGTAACGCCGAGCCGCGGACCGGCCTCTCGATGGGCGAGCACACCGCGATCACCGCGCGCGAGTGGGACGTCACGCGCGAGGAGCAGGACGAGCTGACGGCGGCCAGTCACCGCAACCTCGCGGCCGCCTACGACCGCGGCTTCATGGACGACCTCGTTACCCCCTACCTCGGCCTCGAGCGCGACCAGAACCTCCGCCCCGACTCGAGCGTCGAGAAGCTGGCCAAGCTGAAGCCCGTCTTCGGCAAGGGCGACGGTGCCACGATGACGGCCGGCAACTCCACGCCGCTGTCCGACGGAGCGTCGACCGTCCTGCTGGCCAGCGACGAGTGGGCCGCCGAGCGCGGCCTCCCCGTCCTCGCACATCTCGTCGACGCCCAGACCGCCGCCGTGCCCTACACCCACGGCGAGGAGGGACTGCTGCTCGCGCCGGCCTACGCGGTGCCGGTGCTGCTCGACCGCAACGGCCTCACGCTCCAGGACTTCGACTTCTATGAGATCCACGAGGCGTTCGCGGCGCAGGTGATCGCGACGTTGAAAGCGTGGGAGGACCCGGTGTTCTGCAAGGAGCGCCTCGGACGCGCCGAGCCACTGGGCGCGATCGACCGCACCAAGCTGAACGTGAACGGCGGCTCGCTCGCCGCCGGCCACCCGTTCGCGGCGACCGGCGGACGGATCGTGGCCGCGCTGGCGAAGGAGCTCGCGGAGCGTGGCGCGGGGCGCGGGCTGATCTCGATCTGCGCTGCAGGGGGCCAGGGCGTCGTGGCGATCGTTGAGCGGAAGGCCGCGGGCTAGCTCCTGCTCGGACGGCATTCAATCTCACGGCGCCTTGGGTGACGCTCCCGACGGGCGGGCGGGCTAATTGCCGGGCAGCGTGATGCCGAGCAGACGGTCGATCCGCCCGGCCAGCGCTCCGTGCGCGATCGTCGGGTCGAGCGACGGTTGGTTCTTGCCGGCGAGCGCCAGCGCGACCGAGCCGCCGCAGGCCGCGTAGTCGATACCTGCCAGGCCAGGAGCGAACTGGACGACAGCGGCCGGCGACTTGTCGCCCGGTCGACTGAAGAAGGCGAGCTTGACCTGATGCCCGGGAGCCCCGAAGGCCGGACACGAGGTGACTCCTGGCTGGACGATGGCGAAGCCATCGAGCAGACGGATGACCGCGTCTATCCTCGGCCGCAATGTCACCGACACCGGACGAAACGCGGAACTTCGAGCCGCGCTGCTCGCGCCGGCCGCCGGCGGTGCGCTCACGACGAGTAGGCGTGCGGCCGGGATGCGCTCCGACGCGAGACGCTGGGTGATCCACACCACCTCGGCGTCGGCCCGCACCGCCGACCCACCTGCGGCGAGCTGGGTCACGGTGACGCCGAGGACACGCGACGCCAGCGAACTTGGGTTCGCAGTCCACCCGAACGCGACGAACCGGGAGCCAGGCGAGCCAGGGCCGCTGAACCAGCCGACCGAAGAAACCGTCGTGCCCGGCGGACGGTTCGCCTCGACATAGGCGATCGTCGCACCCGGCGAAGACGGCGTTGTCCACCAGGCGCTGACGTCAACGAGATCGGGCGTCGCAGGCAGACCCCAGCCTGGCCCAGGGAGCCTTCCGCCATCGCCCGCAGGCTCCGCCGGCACACTTTGTGAGCCGGCGGGCAGCCGAACCTGACTCATGAGTATCGCGGCGTCGGTCTTCGCCGTGGCCGCCGGCGTCGGCGATACCGCTGCGCCGCTGGATCCAACGAACACTCGGCTCACGCCAAGCAGGGACACTCCGACTGCCAGCGTCACAACCACAACATGTGGCGCGCCTCTCATCACGCCGATACTACGTCTGTAGCGGCGATTGATCACACCGCTCACCCCGCGGGCAAGTACCGCCGTGCGGTCACATACTCCGCGCCTCGCGCCGCGAGCGGGATGATGCGGACCGAGCTGGCCGACTGACACGGCTGCGCCATCCCGGCGCGGCCGTGTCAGTCCGATTCGTCGATTTATCCGGGGACGTCTAGGCGGGGCTGCCGGCGGCGAGCGCTCTGACGTCCTCGGTGTGCAGCGGCTTGCCGCCGATGCCCCAGTCGCCGCTGCGGACCTCTTCGACCACGACCCAGGTCACGCCGCGCATGTTCTCGCCCTCGATGGAGACCATCGCGTCTGTCAGGCGCTCGACGATCTGGCTCTTCTGCTCGGGCGTGAAGACGTCCTCGATTAGCTTTACGTTGATGAGCGGCATCGCGCTCCTCCTTTGGTTGGGGTGACTGACTGCTTGCGATTCGACGGCCATCGGTTCCCGCGTCAGGGTCGTCGGTTTCCTGGCTTTGCTGACAACGGTTCCGGCGCGAGACGGCTCGTCTCGCCCGCCAGGTGGGTCAGTCGGTCGATCGCGGTCGCGACGTGGGTGAGGTACCGCTTGACGGCGGCCTGCACCGGCGGCTTGGCCGCATGGTCGGGGAGCGCACGCACGAGGTTCAGCCGGCTGTTGGCGACCCATGCCGAGAGGTCGGGATCGGTCAGCCACCTCCCCTCGGTGCGCCAGGTCCGGCTGATCATGCGTGGCCAGTCCGCGATCGTGGTTGGGTAAGGGTTTGGAGGACAAAGCCTGTTCTTGTCGGCGTCATCGTCTCGGTGGGCCTCGACGAAGCCGATCAGGGCGGCGTTGAAGCACGGCGAGAGGTGCCGCACTTGCTGGAGCACGATCCGGTCGGGCTCGAAGATCGGCTTGGCGGGGGCGTTGTTCAGGCCGAGCGCCGTGCAATCCACGTGAAGCACGTCGGTGCTTGTGGCAGTTTCGCCGAGCTCGAGAACGATCCGGTCGCTCTCGACGCGCCGCACCCGGCCGAGCCTGACGACGTCCTCGATCTGCTGCAGGGCGTCGAGCTCGCGGGCACTCAGCATCGTTCCGCGGTACATCCTGGCCGGCCACGACGGGTCGATGCGCACCAGCCGCCCCGAGGCCTCGAGCCGATCGAAGAGGTCATCGATGCTGTCCGCCTCGGCGCCGGCTTCCGCGTCGAGAGCGATCCCGTCCATAGTCGCCCCGACCTGATCGAGCGGCTGAAAGTGGCGGCGGTCGTAGAACCACGCGTCGCGGGGCCGGATCCAACGAAGCCGATCCGGCTCAACACCGTTGTCCAGGAGCCAGACGCATGCGTCGACCGCCGTCTTTCCTGACCCGAGCACGGTATAGGTCCGACTCGACTCGGCGGCCGCGGGCAAGTCGTTGACCGGGACTACTCGCGCGCCCGAAGCCACGTCGAACGGGACGACGTGCGTGGCTGGGATCGACGCCTCCAGGTAGCGCGCGTCCACGACCTTGCGACGAACGGCGAGATCGTGGACCTGTCCGCTGCTGAGGTCTCTGATTCGCTGGCCCTCGATCCCGGGACCCAGGTGCTCGTGGCCGGTCAGCACGCGAACCCGGCCTGCGTCGATCAGTCGTGTGGCCGCCTCAGCGAGGTAATCGCGGACTTCGTCGCCGGTCGCTCGCTCGTAGCATCCGGCGTTCTCGCCGCTCTGATCGATGCGGTCCCGACCGAGCGACAGCGAGTTCACGCCGTAGTACGCGGACGGGCTGTGCAGACGGACGAACGGATACGCCTGCAGCCAATGGCCTCCCGCCGTTGGGCGCCGATCGACGAGCGTCACCTCGACGTCGGCCGCGGCCGTCAGCGCATCCGCGAACGCCAAACCGGTCGCGCCCGCTCCAACAACGAGATAGTCGGTCTTCAACAGCACCCTTCGCTCCGATCTCCGACCTGAATAGCACGGGCGTGCTATTCAGCCGGGCGAGAATAGCACACCCGTGCGTTTATGCTTCAAACATGGCGACCTCGACCCGGACCCCGAGGAAGGGCGAGCGAACCCGCGCAGCGATCCTCGACCAAGCGGCAGGGCTGGCGACGATCGACGGGCTCGAAGGCCTCTCGATCGGCCGCCTCGCGGGCGCGACCGGCATGAGCAAAAGCGGCCTGTATGCCCATTTCGGATCCAAGCTTGAGCTGCAGCTCGCAACGATCGAGGCCGCCCGCGAGACGTTCGTCGTCGAGGTGATGCGCCCCGCGCTCGACGCGCCCAAGGGCATCCAGCGCCTGCTCGCGGCTTGCGACGCCTACCTCTCACACATCGAACGCCGCGTCTTCCCCGGCGGCTGCTTCTTCTCCGCGGCCGCCGCCGATGTCGGAACGCGCCCCGGCCCAGTGCGCAACGCGATCGCCACACAACTCCGCGAATGGCTCGCACTGCTCGAGCGGCTCGCCCGGGAAGCCGCCGAACTCGGCGAGCTCAACCCCGCAGCACCCGACCCCCACCAACTGGCCTTCGAACTCAGGGCGCTACTCGTCGCGGCCAACACCTCATTCATCCTCCTCGACGATCCCAGCGCGATGACACAAGCCCGACGGGCGATCCACGAGCGACTCGAGACGCCCACCCGGCAGCCGAGCGGCATGAGCCGATAACCCGCGCACTCCTCGCAGGGCGGCCATCCCGAGGTCGACGGCGGTGGCCACGGCTGTCCCCGCCCTGCAGAACGCGCAAAGGGGCACCGCGGGCCTGTGCGGCGGCAGGCGCGTCCGGACATCAGAGCGGGTCGGGACGCGGACGATCGCTCGCGCGGCGAACGAGGCGTCGGGTGCATGCCCAGCCGCAAGTGGCAAGGGCGCAACGACCCGCCGCTGGATGTTGGACCAGATCCGACGGTCCCCCGTACGACCGTCTACTGGAAGTGGGAGACAGCCGGCCCGGACGGCGAACCCATCGGCCCGGTCTGGGTGGACACCTACGAGGGGCGGAACGTCAAGCCTCTCAAGTCCGAACGGTGGGCTGAATCAGCGCGACGCACCGAGGCGCTGGCCTACGCACGGGAGCACGGCTTCGCCTTCTTTCCCGACGAGTAGTTGGCCACCCACCACCGCCGCCTTGACCTGAAAGCACTCGTCCGGCTGTAGGCGGCGCTCGCGACTCGAACGCCACGCCTGCGATCGTGCGCCGTCTCGCTCCTGCCAGGCAACCGGAGTGGCCCCTTGCCCGCATGATTCGCGCTTATGGTGTGAATGCAGTGGGACCCGCCTCGCTGGCGGCCTCTGCCGCCGCAGATGTCAGCGTACGGTGAGACCCGCCGAGGATCGAACCCCAGTCGTTGTCGGTTTCGTTGCCGACTCCGCCGGAGATCGAGGAGGAGAAGCCCACCGCAAGATTCCCTTGCCCGCCGCTCACCGACGACAGGGCGGTCTGGGCCCAGTTGCCCTGCCCTCCGCTGACGGATTCTGAACCGGTGAATTCGTTGGCGACGGAGCATGCGTCGGCGGGAGTCCCCGCGCCGGCGAGGTTGTCGCAACCACCAGATACGGATGCCCAGAGGTCGTTCGCGCGGTTCGACTTGCCGCCAGAGACGGATTCGAATCCCGAGCTGCTGCAGTCGCCGGTCTGCTGGCCACCACCCCCAGTGGCGTTATCGCAACCGCCACCGATGGCCGAGAATGGGTCACCTGCTGTGTTGTACGCGCCGCCGCTGACCGAGCTGGCGGTGCCCGTTGCCTGGTTGCCGGTCCCGCCGCTGATCGATTCGGTCGATTCACATTGCCCGCTAAGCGCTGGTGCGGTGCCCGCGACGTTCTGGCACCCGCCGGTGATCGATGCGCCGAAATCGTTGGTGTAGTTGAGATCGCCGCCGGTGACCGAAGAGGTCGCGCCGTGGGCGTTGTTGAACTCACCGCCGCTCGCCGTTGCGTCCTGGCCGCTCGCCGTGTTCGTGTATCCGCCCAGGATCGACGCGTATTTGCCCGACGCCGTGCCGAGGTAGCCGCCGCTGATCGCTGTGTCCGTCGACGAAGCGCTGTTGCTGTACCCGCCAAGGATCGTGTCCAGCGAGCCGGAGGCCTGACTGTTGTCCCCGCCGAGCACCGAGGAGCCCGGGCCGCTGATCGCGTTGCCGGACCCCGCCACGATCCCACCGTAGCTCGTGAAGGTGTGACCGTCCCCGATCACCAGGTCGTGGGAGCCGGTCTGCGTTCCTGGGTTCTCGTCGTATCCGATGATCAGGTTGCCGAGCCCGTTGACGGGAGCGTTCGTGCTGCCGGCCCCGCTCTCGATCTGTAGGTTCAAGCCGGTGAGCAGCAGCGTGGTGCCGTCGTTGCTGACACCGCGCAACGTGGACTGCAACGCCGCCACCTGACCTTGTAGCGTCGAAACCTCGCTCTCGAGCGCCGAGACCTCCGTCGAGTCGGCTGGAGCGCCCCCAGGCCCCTGCGGCCCCACCGGACCCGCCGAACCGACGGCTCCTGGCGGCCCAGCCGGACCTGCCGGGCCCGAGGCGCCTGCCGGCCCGCGGTCGCCGGTCGCGCCCGGGTTCCCCTGCGCGCCGAGCTGTATCGACTGCTCATGACGCCGGCACTGCGCGTTCGGCCCAATCACCCGCAGCGCGCCGCTACGCGCAACGCACGCGTGCACCTCACCGTTCTGCCCGACGAGCCCAGGCTGCGCCGAGGCGGTCCCCGTCGACGCGACCACCATCACCAAGCCGACCGCCAGAAGGCCCAAACACCCACGGACCGAGTACATCGCGAGCCTGCCCATCTCCAACCTCCTCGGTGTCGCGACGCCCACGTCGCGACTATTGCTCGATGTCGCCTAGCCACGACGCCCCACATGCTGACGCCTCGCCGCCGTCGAGTCGAGCGCCGACACGCCAGGCCGGCGGCGAGGAAAGCGGTCGCCCGCGATCCTCGCGAGGCGGGCCTCAACCGGTCTCGCGAGGTGTCAGATGCGTCCGAGGCCGGGAACAACTCACCCCGCGGGCAAGTACCGCCGTGCGGTCACATACTCCGCGCCTCGCGCCGCGAGCGGGATGATGCGGACCGAGCTGGCCGAGTTCGGTGACTCGATGATGAGTCCGTCGCCGACGTACATGGCGACGTGGGTGATGGTCCGTGATGGCGGATCGGTGGCGAAGAAGACCAGGTCACCCGGCTCGAGCGCCTTCTCGGCCGCTGGCCGGCCGACCTCGGCCTGCTGCGCTGCGTCTCGCGGCAGCAGGGTCCCGAACGCTGCGTAGACGCTGTACGTGAGGCCCGAGCAGTCGAACCCGAACGCCGACGTGCCCGCCCACAGGTAGCGCACGCCGAGGAACTGCTCGGCGGCGGCCACGAGCTCGCCGCCGGTCGGCGGCGCGGTCGGCGTGCCCGTCGAGCTGATCGTGACCGCCGCGCGCGTGAGCAGCGCGTCGGTCCCGGTCGGGGTCTGCACGACGACCCACGCCCCGGCCTGAGCGAGTACCGGCAGCCGGGTGTTGAAGCTGAGCAGCAGGAGACGGCGGCCAGGAGCGTCCGTCGGCGTGGCCAGCAGTAACCAGGTCGAGGCCTTGGTCACGACGGCGACGGCCGACGGGCTCGCGGCCGGTGCGGTGGACGTCGACGAAGTCGCGGGCTCCATCACGAGCTGACGAGCAGGAAGCCAGCCCGGGTGGCTGAGGCCGCTCGGTGTGGCCTGGTTCGTGAGCGAGACCTCGTCCCACGCACCCCGTCGCGCCCGCACGAGTACCTGTTGCCCGTAGAGCGCCTGTGTGTCCAGACGCCCCACGAGCCAGAGCCGCTGTTCGGTCCCCATCGAGCTCAGCCAGACGTTCAGGCGAACCGGGTTGGCCAACGAAGGGCCATCGCGCGCTCGGGTCTGATCCGGCTGCAGCCAGAGCGTCGCGACCGCTACGTCCACCAGTGCGTACCGAGCGCTTGCCGCCGGCGAAGGCGCCGCGGACGGCGCCACCGCCGATCCGGCTACGCGCGCCGGCGCTGCGCCGGCGCTCGCCAGCACCGCAGCGCCGACGAGCAGGCTCATCGTCGCTGGCGGGAGTCGCACGTGGTGACGCCTGAGCCTGGCCATGCGGACGGCTATGCCACGGGATCGACCTGGCTGTTCGTCGCGATCTCGATCAGCGGGTGCTCCGCGGGCCTCAGCCAGCGCAGGACGTCGAGCAGCTCAGACTCCGGCAGCGCCACGCATCCCTCCGTCGCGGTGCCCACCCAGCTGTGCAGGAAGATGCCGGCGCCCGGCGCGTTCGGCCCGGAGACGGTCGGGCTCTCGTTGAACTGGATGACGGCGAAGTACGGGTACGCGACGGTCTCGGTCCACAGCGCCTCGGACCAATCGGCGAACGCCGGCGTCCCGTTGCACGGGACGTGCACGAAGTCGTTGTACTGCGGGGAGTACGGATCCTCGTCCCACCAGTCGCCGCACACCAGCTGGTGGTAGGGGTAGCTCAGGCCTCCCGGGTTCGGCGCGTTGCCATACATCGTGGCGCCGACGCCGAAGACCCCGATCGGCGTGGCGTGATCGCCCTCTCGTCGCTCGGAGGCCTCGAGCAGATGCCCTGAGCCCGTCTCGGCCTGCCACGCGGGGAACACGGCGCGCCACGGAGAGCCGCCACTGGTGCGCTGATAGGTGCGCAGCGTCGCGAGATACCCCGGCGGCGGCGGATCGTCGTTCGGGCTGGAGACGACGATCAGCTGATCCGCGCTCGCGGGGATCGCGAAACGGGCGGCGGCGCCCGCCGGGTACGCGGCCGCAGTGACCTTCGGCGCCGCGCGCGCGGTCACCGAGGCCGTGACTGCGGCGGCCGCCGCCAGGGCGGCCACTATCGAATGCCACGACATCACGCCTCCATCAAGCTAACGACTCGGCGGACGAGACTCGACGGACGACCGTCGGCCCGGCCGCCCTCACCGACCGCGACGATGATCGGCGATCCGGCGGGGGCGGTAGTTTGACGGCATGAAGACCATGCGGGGTAGTTTCAGCCTGGCGGCCACCGTGCTGCTGGTGTTGGCCGCGTTCGCCGCCTCGGCTGGCGCCTCCACCAGCAAGCCGAAGTACCCGCCGTGCACCAAGAAGGCGCTGAGCGCCGGTCTGGAGCGCGGATCGGCACAGCCGAAGAACGCGAGATTCCAGGGGTCGTTCGCCTGCGCCGGTGGCTGGGCCTACTCGGACATCGTGGTCGGCGGCAAGGACGGCTTCGACGCGATCGCCGTCTACAAGGCCGAGAACGGCGTGTGGGTGGCCGTCGACCGTGCCAAGCCGTGCCGGACGCACGCGATTCCGAGGAAGATATACCGGGGCGCCTGCACCACCAGCTGACCGCATGGTCGGGCGTGCTCGTTGGCCGGCGCCGCGGCGGTGTGCCGCACGGCGCCAGGCGCCCGCCCTACTCTCCCCCGTCGACCCGTATCGCCGTGGGATGCGCCGCCAACGACCCGTACGCATCCGGCCGCCGCGTGGCAATGAGCGGAAACAGCTCGAGCCAATCCGCCCTCTGATCCAGATCCAGCGCCGCCACCAGCACGGCCGGCTCGCTCCGCGGCGCCTGCACGAGCACCCGCCCGTAGGGATCGGAGATGAACGACGAGCCGTAGAAGGTGAGCGGGTCCTCCACGCCGACGCGGTTGACGGCGATCACGAACAGCCCGTTGGCGATCCCGTGCGCGACGATCATGTGCTGCCAGATCGGCTGGGTGTCGAACTCGGGGTGATCGGGCTCGGACCCGATCGCCGTCGGGTACACGAGCAGTTGCGCCCCGGCCAGGGCGTAGGCGCGCGCGAGCTCAGGGAACCACTGGTCCCAGCAGGTCGGAAAGCCGACCGACGCCCCCTCGACCCGGACGACCGGGTAGCCGCTGTCGCCCGGGCGAAAGTAGCGATCCTCGTGATAGCCGGCGGTGCGCGGGATGTGCAGCTTGCGCGTGCGCGCGACGAGGTCGCCGTTCGGCCGCACGCAGATCGCCGTGTTGTAGCCGAGCCCGTCGTCCGCGGCGCGCTCGTAGAGCGAGGCGTGCACCCAGGCGCCGGTCTCGGTCGCCATCTCCACCGCGAACCGGCCCGTCGGCCCGTCGGGGATCGGCTCGGCGAGCTTCGCTGCCGCCGCGAGCCCGTCGGGGTCGGTCGCGAAGTACCGGCTCAGCGTCAGCTCGGGCAGGCACACGAGCTGGGCGCCGTGCTCGACGGCGAGGCGGATGCCGTCGGCCAGCGAGTCGCGATGCTCGAGCGGATCGGGGTGCCAGCGGTCCTGGACGAGGCCGACGATGAACGGCTCGTGCCCGCCGGCGCGGGTGCGAGCCGGCGAGGGAGGCGGGTGCATCGCCGTGCGCAGCTCGTGCCCGCTCATGAGACGACCGCCCCGCCGGCCACCGGCTGCTGCTGGGTGATGCAGTGCACCCCGCCGCCCCCGTGCGCGAGTGTCGCGCCGGGGACCGCCACGACCTCACGACCGGCGAACGCGCGGGCGAGGATCGCGAGCGCATCGGCGTCGGTGCGCGCATCGCTGACCGGCACCACGACGGCGCCGTTGGCGATGTAGAAGTTCAGGTACGGCGCGACCGTCGGCTGCTCGGCGTCGGGCAGGTAGGGCAACAGCGGCACCTCGACGACCTCGAGCGAGCGCCCCCGCGCATCGATCGCCGCCCGCAGCGCCTCGCGATTGGCCTGCAGCGACTCGAAGTTGACGTTCGCCCGATCGTCCACGGTCTGCACGATGACGCGTCCGGGCGACAGGAAGTGGCACACGTTATCGACGTGCCCGTCGGTGTCGCGATCCTCGGCCAATCCTCCGGCGAGCCAGATGACCTTCTCGGCGCCGAGCGCGTCGCGCAGGATCCCTTCGATCCGCTCGCGCGGGACGCCCGGATTGCGGTTGGGGTTGAGCAGCACGGACTCGGTCGTGATGAGCGTGCCCTCGCCGTCGACCGTGATCGCGCCGCCCTCGAGCACGCACGGGTAGAGCCGGCGCGGCACGCCGAGCGCCTCGAGCAGCCGCCCGGCAAGGCGGGCGTCGTCGTCGTACGGGTGGAACTTCTCACCCCACGCGTTGAAGGTGAAGTCGGCCCCGGCGAGAGCGCCGTGCTCGTCGCGCACGAAGATCGGCCCGCTGTCGCGCACCCACGAGTCATCGAGTGGCAGCTCGAGCACCTCGACCGCGTCCGCGCACGCGGCCCGCGCGGCGGCGGCGTCCTGCGGGCGCGCGAGCATCAGGACCGGTTCGTGCGCGGCGATCGCGTTGGCCACCGCCGCATAGTCGGTGCGGGCCGCCTGCAGGCGCGCGCCCCACATGTCGGCGCGCGCCGGCCAGGCCATCAGGCAGCGCGCGTGAGGCTCCCACTCGGCGGGCATGCGCCCCGCGCCCTCGCTCACGC
Organism: uncultured Solirubrobacterales bacterium; assembly: GCA_963710725.1. Lineage (GTDB taxonomy): Bacteria > Actinomycetota > Thermoleophilia > Solirubrobacterales > Solirubrobacteraceae > CAVQBJ01. The sequence continues at coordinate 158,081 of CAVQBJ010000005.1, forward strand.
GGCGCCGTCCTCGACGACCGTCTCGATCGTGTGCAGCGTCGGATCGCTCGCGCCGTGCAGCCGAACGCCGACGCTCGTCAGCTCGCGCAGGTGATCGAGGACCTCGGCGGTGATGCGCTCGCCGGGCAGCAGCGCCGGGATCCCGGGTGGGTACCCGGCGATCGCCTCGGCCGAGATGAGCCCGACGGCGTCGTCGATCGGCACCGGGCGACTGCCGGCGACCCAGGCCTGGCGCGGCGTGAGCGCGGGCTCGCCGGCGCGCAGCTGAGGCGCGCGTGCGACCGGCGCCGGCGGGCGGTCATCGCCGAGCTCGTGCAGGAGCGTCGCCAGCTGCTCGGGAAACGCCGCGAGCGGCGCCCGCGGCTCGTGGATGCCGAGCACGATGACGATCGTCGCGTGCGTCGCGAGCTCGACCTGCACGGGCCCGCGCGCCGGGCCGACCGGGTGGCGGCGCAGGTGGGCGGCCACGGCATGGCCGCTGTGGCCGCTCTCGCGCAGGTCGATGACGATCCGCATCGGATCCCAGCCGACGACGCCCGGCCACGCGCTGCCGACGGCCGGCACGACGGCACAGCCCGGCACCTGCGCGAGGCGCTCGCGCACCGCCGCTCGCTCGCGCAGGGTCTCGGAGATGAGCTCGCGCCCGTGCGTGACGAGCTGGCGCCGGGCGCCGTCGAGCGAGGCGAGCAGCAACGAGCTCGGCGAGGTGGAGCGCACGAGCCGGACGGCGCGCGCGAGCTTGACCCGATCGATCCACGGGCCCTCGGCCGCGTGCAGGATCGCGCTCTGGGTGAGCGATCCCGCGATCTTGTGCGTCGAGCTGAGCATCGCGTCGGCGCCCTGCGCGAGCGCCGAGGCCGGGACGTCGGGGTGGAAGCCGAAGTGCGGTCCCCAGGCCTGGTCGACGACGAGTGCCGCCCCGGCGGCGTGCGCGACCTCGGCGCAGGCGGCGACGTCGGCGGTCGCCCCGTAGTACGTCGGTGAGACCATCAGCGCGGCCTGCGCACCGGGCGCCCGCTCGAGCGCCTGCGCGAGCGTGTCGGGGGTCACGCACAGCGCCATCCCGAGCTCCTCGTCGTACTCGGGCGCGGCGAACTGCGGGCGCCCGCCGCTGAACACGAGGCCGTCCACCACCGAGGCATGCGAGTTGCGCTGCACGACGACCGGGCGGTCCCGCGCGAGCGCAAGGCACAGCGCGTGGTTGCCCTGACTCGCCCCGTTGGTGAGGAACCAGCTCTGCGCCGCCCCGTAGGCGTCGGCGGCGAGCCGCTCGGCGCGATCGTAGGGCGTCGGCGGATCGCCGACGTCGATCCCCTCGATGTCCTGCGGCACGTCATAGGCGAACGCGCCCGGACCGAGCAGCGCGACGAGCTCGGGATCGGCGCCGGGACCACCCTTGTGCCCGGGGACGTGGAAGCGCGACGGCTCGCGCCCGACGTACGCGGCGACGGCGTCGACGTACGGCGTGTCGGCGTCGCGATCCGCCGGCGTGCCGTCGCTCACGAGTGCGTGCCGCCCGCCGGCGCAGGCATGGCGGCGCCGTCGCCTCCGGGGGCAAACGCGACGCAGGGCACGCCGAGCGCCTCGGCCACGGCCGGATGCGTCACCTGCCCGCCCGCCACGTTGACCCCCGGGGCGAGACCGGGATCGCGGGCGATCGCACCCGCGACCCCGTGCTCGGCGAGCGCGAGGACATAGGGCAGCGTGGCGTTGGTGAGCGCGTAGGTGGAGGTGATCGGCACCGCGCCGGGCATGTTCGCCACGCAGTAGTGGGTGACGCCCTCCTCCTCGAAGGTCGGTTGGGAGTGCGTCGTCGGCCGCGAGGTCTCGAAGCAGCCCCCCTGATCGATCGAGACGTCGACGAGCACGGCGTGGTCCTTCATCAGCTTCAGCTGCTCGCGGCGGATCACCCACGGGGCGCGCGCACCGTGGATGAGCACAGCGCCGATGACGAGATCGGCCGCGGGCAGCATCTCCTCGATCGCCAGCGTCGAGGAGAAGACCGTCGAGGCGCGCGCGCCGAAGATGATGTCGAGCTCGCGCAGCCGGTCGATCGAGCGGTCGAACACGAACACGTCGGCCTCCATCCCGATCGCGATGAAGGCGGCGTTCATGCCCACGACGCCGCCGCCGATGACGAGCACCGTCGCCGCGGCCACGCCCGGCACGCCGCCGAGCAGGATGCCGCGCCCGCCAAGCGGCTTCTCGAGCATGAACGCGCCGGCCTGGGTGGCGATCTTGCCGGCCACCTCGCTCATCGGCGCGAGCAGCGGCAGCCGGCCGGCGCCGTCGACGACCGTCTCATAGGCGATGCACGTCGCGCCCGAGGCCATCAGGCCCTCGGTCAGCGCCGGCGCGGCGGCGAGGTGCAGATAGGTGAAGAGCGTGAGGTCGTCCCGCAGCAGCGCGACCTCCTCGGCCTGGGGCTCCTTCACCTTCAGGACGAGCTCGGACTGCGCGAACACCGCCTCCGCGTCGGGCAGGATGCGCGCGCCCTGATCGACGTACTGGGCGTCGCTGATCGCGCTGCCGAGACCGGCGCCGGCCTGGACGAGCACCTCGTGGCCGTGTGAGGTCAGCTCGCGCACCCCGGCCGGCGTGATCGCGACTCGGTACTCGTCGGGCTTGATCTCTGTGGGGACGCCAATGATCACGATCGATCCTTTCCACTCATCCTAGGTGTCGGTCAGGCGGCGGCGACCACCCCGCGTGAGCGAGCGCTAGCGGCGCTGCACGCGCTCCCAGGCCTCGGTCAGCACCGGCCGCAGGATCGCCTCGATCTCGTCGAACTGCTCCTGGCCGGCGATGAGCGGCGGCGCGAGCTGCACGACGGGGTCGCCGCGATCGTCCGAGCGGCAGATGAGCCCGCGGGCGAACAGCTCGCCCGAGAGATAGCCGCGCAGGAGCTCCTCGGACTCCTCGTGGTCGAAGGTCTCCTTCGTCTCCTGGTCCTTGACGAGCTCGATGGCGTGGAAGAAACCGGCGCCGCGCACGTCCCCAACGATCGGGATGTCGCGCAGGCGCTCGAGCATCGCCCGCAGGGCACCCTCGCGCTCGCGCACGCGGCCGCACAGGTCCTCGCGCTCGATCAGGTCGATGTTGGCGAGCGCCACCGCCGCCGCGACCGGGTGCCCCCCAAAGGTGAAGCCGTGGGCGAACATCGCATCGCCGTACAGGAACGGCTCCGCGACCCGGTCGGAAGCGATCACCGCTCCCATCGGGATGTAGGCCGAGGTCAGCCCTTTTGCCGTGGTGATGATGTCCGGGACATAGCCGAAGCGCTCGGACCCGAACCAGTGCCCGAGACGTCCCCACGAGCAGATGACCTCGTCGGAGATGAGCAGCACGCCGTGGCGGTCGCAGATCTCACGCACGCGCTGGAAGTAGCCGTCCTGGGGCACGAAGCAGCCGCCCGCGTTCTGGACCGGCTCGAGGATCACCGCGGCGACCGTCCCGGGCCCCTCGAACTCGATGCGCTCCTCGATCGCGTCGGCCGCCCACAGGGGGTCGCGCGTCTCGCTCCAGCGGTAGCTGTTCGTGTTCGGGACGTGGCAGCCGCCGGGCACGAGCGGCTCGAAGGGCTGGCGCAGGCTCGTCAGCCCGGTCGCGGTCAGCGCGCCGAGCGTCGTGCCGTGGTAGGCGAGGTCGCGGGCGATCAGCTTCGTGCGCGTCGGCTCGCCGCGCAGCCCGTGATACGCCCGCGCGAGCTTCCAGGCCGACTCGACCGCCTCCGACCCGCCGGACGTGAAGAACACGCGATTCAGACCCGGGGGGCGAGCTCGGCCACGCGCGTGGCGAGCTCGATGGCGCGCGGATGCGCGTAGCTCCAGGTTGTGTAAAAGGCGAGCTCACGCGCCTGGGCCTCCGCCGCCTCGGCGAGCTCGGCGCGGCCGTGCCCGACGTTCACGCAGTACAGCGCGGACAGGCCGTCGAGGTAGCGCTTGCCGTGCTCGTCGTAGACGTAGCAGCCCTCGCCGCGGACGATGATCGGGATCTCGCTGCCGGGCCCGTAGGCGCTCAGGCGCGTGAAGTGCATCCACAGATGCGCCCGCGCGCGCTCCTGAAGCTCGGCCTGGGTCGCGGCTGACACCTCGGTGGCCATGGGGTTCCTCTCTCGTTGCCTGCGTCGCCGAGCGCGAGCGCGCGGCGCCTGGGCGAACGCTACTCCCCGCTCACCGGGGCCGGCAAGCGGCAGACCGACCAGCGTGCTCCGGTGTGAGTGGACACGCTGTACTAGCCTGCGGCGGGTGCTCGAGCCCCGCAGTGACATCCGCAACGTCGCGATCGTCGCCCACGTCGACCACGGCAAGACGACGCTCGTCGACGCGATGCTGTGGCAGTCGGGCGCCTTCCGCGCCGGGCAGGACGTCAACGAGCGGGTGATGGACTCGATGGATCTCGAGCGCGAGAAGGGCATCACCATCCTCGCCAAGAACACGGCCGTCAACCACGACGGGGTCAAGCTGAACATCGTCGACACCCCGGGGCACGCCGACTTCGGCGGCGAGGTCGAGCGCGGCCTGACGATGGTCGACGGCGTGCTGCTGCTCGTCGATGCGAGCGAGGGGCCGCTGCCGCAGACGCGCTTCGTGCTGCGCAAGGCGCTCGAGGCGCGGCTGCCGGTCATCCTCGTCGTGAACAAGGTCGACCGCCCGGATGCGCGCATCGGCGAGGTCGTCGACGAGGTCTACGAGCTGTTCCTCGACCTCGACGCCGACGAGGAGCAGATCGAGTTCCCGATCGTGTACACGAACGCCAGGGCCGGTTGGGCGTCGCTGAAGGAGGGCGAGCAGGGCACCGACCTGCAGCCGCTGCTCGACCTGCTCGTGCAGCGCATCCCGCCGCCGATGTTCGATCCCGATCATCCGCTGCAGGCGCAGGTCACCAACCTCGACGCCTCGCCGTACGTCGGGCGGCTGGCCCTGTGCCGCGTCCACCACGGGCACATCCGTAAGGGGCAGGCGATCGCCTGGTGCCGGGCCGACGGAACGATCAGCCGCGCGCAGGTCGGCGAGCTGTACATCACCGAGGCGCTCGATCGCGTCGAGGCCGACGAGGTCGGGCCGGGCGAGATCATCGCCATCGCCGGCATCGCCGAGGTGACGATCGGCGAGACGCTCGCCGACGTCGACGACCCGCGGCCGCTGCCCGTCATCAGCGTCGACGAGCCGTCGCTGTCGGTGACCATCGGGATCAACACCTCCCCCCTGGCCGGGCAGGACGGCAGCAAGCTCACCGCCCGGCAGGTCCGCGCCCGCCTCGATTCCGAGCTCGTCGGCAACGTGTCGCTGCGGGTGCGCGACACCGAGCGTCCGGACGCGTGGGAGGTGCAGGGACGGGGCGAGCTGCAGCTCGCCATCCTCGTGGAGATCATGCGCCGCGAGGGCTTCGAGCTCACCGTCGGGCAGCCGCAGGTCCTCACGCGCGAGATCGACGGCCGGGTCAACGAGCCGGTCGAGCGGTTGGCCATCGACGTGCCCGAGGACTACGTCGGCGTCGTCACCCAGCTGCTCGCGCTGCGCAAGGCGCGCCTGGAGCAGATGGTCAACCACGGCACCGGCTGGGTGCGGATGGAGTACCTCGTCCCGGCCCGCGGGCTGATCGGCTTTCGCACCGAGTTCCTGACCGAGACGCGCGGGACCGGGCTCATCCACCACGTCTTCGACCGCTGGGAGCCGTGGTTCGGCGAGCTGCGCACCCGACCCACCGGAGCGCTCGTCTCCGACCGGCGCGGCGTCACGGCGCAGTTCGCGCTCATGAACCTCCAGGAGCGGGGCACGCTGTTCGTCGGCCCCGGCGCCGAGGTCTACGAGGGGATGATCGTGGGCGAGAACGCCCGCAGCGACGACCTCGACGTGAACGCCACCAAGGAGAAGCACCTCACCAACATCCGCTCCTCGACCGCCGACGTGCTCGTCCGCCTCGTCCCCCACCGCGAGCTGTCGCTCGACCAGGCGCTCGAGTTCCTGCGCGAGGACGAGTGCGCCGAGGTCACGCCGGCCAACGTGCGCCTGCGCAAGGTCGTGCTCGAGAAGACCGAGCGGGTCAAGGCGGCGCGGCGGGCCCGCGCGGGAGCGCCGGCATGACCTATCAGCTGCGCACGTACGTCCTCGTCCCGGAGACCGCGGACGAGTTCGCGCGGCTGTGGGAGCGCGACCTCGTGCCGCTCCGCACGGCCAGTGGATTCGCGGTCGTCGGCGCCTGGCGGGCGCCGGAGCGCGACGAGTTCACCTGGCTCGTCCGCTGGGACGGCCCGGGGACCTTCGCCGACGGCGAACGCGTCTATTACGAGGCGCGCGACCGCGCCAACCTGCAGTGGGACCCGAAGGACTACATTGCCTCGATGGACCTGCGCATGATCGAGGCGATCGCGGGCCACGCCCCGTAACGCCTCGCCTCCAGCGCGGACTGTGGTGCAGGCGGACGCGGGATGCGTCCGCCGTCATCTTCGATCGACGCTCGTCAGGAGGCAGAATGCTCTTCTTCGGCCACAAGACCGACATGGTGACGCCCGACAAGGCGCTCGCCGGTCGCCCCGAGCCGATCGCCGTGCCCGAGCGCCACTTCGTGCTCGGCCACCCCTTGCAGCCGCCGTTTCCGTACGGCGTCGAGCAGCTCGTCGTCGGCATGGGCTGCTTCTGGGGCGCCGAGCGGACGTTCTGGCAGTCGCCGGGCGTCTACACGACGGCGGTCGGCTATGCGGGCGGCTCCACTCCCAACCCCACCTATGACGAGGTCTGCTCCGGGCGGACCGGCCACTCCGAGGTCGTGCTCGTGGCCTTCGACACGCAGCTGACCTCGCTCCAGGACATGCTGCGCGTCTTCTGGGAGGGCCACGACCCGACGCAGGGCATGCGCCAGGGTAACGACGTCGGCACCCAGTACCGCTCGGTCATCCTCTACGCCGACGAGGAGCAGCGCGCGGCGGCGGAGGCGAGCCGCGACGCCTACCAGCAGGAGCTGACCCGCGCGGGGCACGGTGCGATCACGACCGAGATCAACCCTCTGCACGCGTTCTACTACGCCGAGGAGTACCACCAGCAGTACCTGGCCAAGAACCCCGGCGGGTACTGCGGCCTCGGTGGCACGGGCGTCAGCTGCCCGATCGGGCTGTCGACCCAGAGCTGAGGCACGCCCGCCGACGAGGACCGCTCGGTCACCCCTCCGGCCGGGCGGTCCTCGCTTCGGGTGCCGGGCGGGGGCTCGTCGGGGGCGGTCGTCGGAGGCGGTCGTCTCCTGGTGTGCTCCCTCATGCCTCCTATGCGGGGTCAAACCCGGCACGCCTCGGCGACGCCGCGCCGACACCGGCGGGAGCCAACCACCCCACCCCGAAACGCCGACCGCCCGGCTGTTCGGCCGGGCGGTCGGTGACTGCAGAGCGTGTGACAGCTCGAGCGGGGTGCGCGCAGGCTCCTACGCGTCGTGGTCGGCCGTCTCGGCGTCGGCGACGCGCTCGGCGCCATGCTCGACGCTGAACACGACGTTACGCGGGAGGACGAGCACGGCCGACGTCGCGGTCTCGACGAGGTACTCGACGGCGGAGCTCAGTCCGACACGTCCGACCGGCGTGCCCGGACGGGAGCCGACGACGAGCAGGTTCACCCCCGGCTGCGACGGCAGCGCGAGCGACGTATCGGTGTGCTCGGCGATGCCCTCGGCGGTACGGCGCGCGGCCGGGTCGACCTCGCCGCCGGCGAGGGCGACGGGCGCGAAGCTCGCGTCAGACCGATCCCGCAGGCGTGCCGGCGCGATCGCCACCGCCACGGGGCCACCCGCGATGAGGCGCGCGGCCGAGCGGCCGGGCTGCACGTGGCCGGGGGCGGTGTGCGCGTCGGAGCCGAAGACGACGAGGTCGGCCTCCTCGCGCTCGGCCAGCCCACGCAGGCCCTCGCCGGTCGAGCCGGCGAGCACGACGTGGCGGCCGACCTCGGGATGACCGAGCCACTCGGCGCCGCGCTCGAGGATCGCCTCGGCCTCGGCATTCACGTCGGCCTCGCGGCGGGGGTCGAGCTCCTGGCTATGGCGGACATAGGCGAGCGACACCTCGGCGCCCGCATCACCGAAGATACGCCCGAGCGCGAGCGCGTCGTGATCGTTCTCGGTTCCGTCGTAAGAGATGATGACCTTGTTCGGCATGGCATTTCCTTTCGCACACGGCTTGTCGGGGGAGCCGCGGTGACTCGCGGGCTGATCGTGCGTGTTCCAAGCTCTTTATCGACAGATCGTAGGATAGCTTTGCCATCAGACGGGATAATCCTTCTAACGTCTAGTATTAGTACTGCTAATGCTTAACGTGAATCGCCTTCGCGTGCTCATCGAGGTCGCCAACCGCGGCTCGTTCTCGGCCGCCGCCGATGCGCTCTCCTACACGCAGTCGGCCGTCTCGCAGCAGATCGCGGCGCTCGAGGCCGAGACCGGCGTGAACCTCATCGAGCGCCTCCCCCGCGGCGTGCGCCTCACGCCGGCCGGGCGGGTGCTGCTCGAGCACGCCGAGGGCATCGTCGCGAGGCTGCATGCCGCCGAGGCCGAGCTCGCGGCGATCGCGGGGCTACGCGGCGGTGAGCTACGGATGGCCTCCTTTCCGACCGCCGGCGCCACGCTGATGCCCCTGGCGATCGCCATCTTCCGCGCCCAGCATCCGGAGGTCTCGATCTCGCTCGCCGAGGGCGAGCCCGAGGAGATCGGGCCGCGACTGTCGGCCGGCGAGTTCGACCTCGCCCTGCTGTTCGAGTTCGATGGCACGAGCGAGACGCTCGGGCCCGACTTCACGCGCGAGCCGCTCCTCGAGGACCCGATGTTCCTGGCCCTGCCGGCCGACCACCCGCTCGCCGAGCGGCGCACGCTGCGCCTGGAGAACCTGCGTGCCGAGGCGTGGATCCAGACCTCGTCGTCGAGCTCCTGCGCGCGCCACGTCGTGCGCTCGTGCCACGCTGCGGGCTTCGAGCCGCTCGTCTCGTTCGAGAGCGACGACTACGCCACGGTGCAGGGCCTCGTCGCCGCCGGCGTCGGCGTCGCGCTCATTCCCGAGCTCGCGCTCTCGGGCGGGCGCGACGACATCGCGATCCGCGCGCTCTCGCCGCACAGCCCGGTGCGGCGAGTGATCGCCGCCACGCCGGCCGGCACCCGCCTCACACCGGCCGCCGCGGCGATGCGCCAGATCCTCGTGGACGTGGCAGCGCGCTACGTCGGCATGAACATCCGCGGGCCCTCGCCGGGCTGAGCGCCGGGTCGGCCCGGGCGGGGCCAACCCGTAACACCCTCGTGCGCGCCGTGTGACCCGCTGGCCGCATCTGTCACGGTCGCGTCACTCCCGGGCCGGGGTGTGGTCGATTTGGCTCCCTATGGCGTCGATCCGGGCGCACACCCCACGGCATCCCGGCGCCACGACGAGCGAACGGCACACTCGCGGGCCGGTTCGGTGACCCGCGTGACGCATCCGTCACCGTCGCGTCACCGGCGGCGGAGGCGGCGGGCGCCATCGACCCCGGACGCGGCGCGACCCCCGGCCTGGGCCGGAGGTCGCGCACGTCGCACTGCTCTGTCCGGCTAGGCGCCGCTGACCGCCGGCTGGGCCGGGGTCGGCGTCCAGTCGGAGGTGTGCGGACCACCGAGGGTCGGCACGTCCGACGGGTACACCTCGTTGCCGTGGATGGCGTGATCGCCCTCTTCGAGCTCCTCCGGCGTGAGGCGCAACGGGAGGAAGATCCCGACGAGCTTCAGCAGGATGAAGGTCATCACCCCGCTGAACAGGATCACCCACAGCCCGGCCTCGAGCTGCCAGCGGAACAGCGTCCAGCTGCCGCCGTGGAACACGCTCTTGGCCGGCGAAATGCTCGTCGTATTGCCAACGCCGATGTACTCGATCATCTTCGGATTGGCGAACAGACCAACTAACAGGCCACCGACGAACCCCGCTATGCCGTGGGTGTAGATCACCCCGAGCGTGTCGTCGACGCTGCGGAAGATCGGCCCTCGGCTGAGGAAGCGGATCGAGAACCACACGAGCGTGGACGCGATCACGCCGATGAGCACCGCGCCCCACCCGTCCACGAACCCGGCCGCCGGGGTGATGCCCACGAGGCCGGTGATCATGCCGTTGACGCTCCCGAGCAGCGAGGGCTTGTCGCGGAAGATGTAGTCCCACGCGATCCACACGAGCACGGCCACCGCCGTGCACACGTTCGTGTTGAGCACTGCGTCCGAGGCATTGACGCCCGCGTAGTACGGGTCACCGCCGTTGAAGCCGTTCCAACCGAGCCACAGCAGACCCGCGCCGGTCATGACCATCAACAGGTTGTTCGGGGCGTCGATCTCTCTGTCTCGTTGCAATCGTGGTCCGATGACCGCCGCCGCCACGAACCCGGAGATGCCGGCCGAGAGGTGGATGACGTAGCCGCCCGAATAGTCGAGCGAGCCGTGCGCGGCCCAGTAGCCGCCGCCCCAGAGCAGGAAGGCGTTGACCGTGTACACGCACGTGATCCACAGGAGCACGAACGGGATCCACGCCTTGAAGCTGACGCGACCGAGGATCGACCCGAGCATGAGCAGCGGGGTGATCGCCGCGAACACGAACTGGAAGTACGCCAGGGCCGGCGTCGCGAAGTGGAACGGCGGCCCGGTGGCGATCGATGGAATCGTCGCCTGGGCCTGCTCCGCTCCCGCCGACAGGATCGCCCCCGGCGTGCCGAGCGCGCTCCCGAGGAAGCTGTGCGCGCCGAACAAGCCGGTTCCGGTGCCGATCCCGGTGCCGAAGCCCATCTTGAACGCCCACCCCACCCACGCGACCATCACGAGGCAGAAGCCGACGAAGGTGAGCATCATGCTGTTGACCGACCAGCGCTTCTGCATCGCCCCGCCGTACAGGATCGCAAGGCCGGGAACGCTCATGAGCCCGACCAGCGTCGCAGCCGTGAGCTGCCACGCGTTGTCCCCCGGGTTCAGCCACGAGGGGTATGCAAGCCAAGTCAACGAATAGCCTCCGTTCCTACGAGTCGATCTGGTGGCATACCGCCATCTGCGCACGGCAGCGCACGGCGCCATTTCGGATGGGCCCATGAAACAGGCGACAGGACACGGTCGCTAGGGACAGGGTGTCCAACACTTGGCCGACACCTTTCGACACCTGGCTAGGCGACTTGGACAATGTGTCGGAAGGGCTTTACCGCAGGCGGCGCGACACCCACCGCGCGCGTAGCCGCCGCGGATGCGACGGCTACGGCTACGGCTGCGACTGGCGGCGGCGCGGGAGCGCCGCCGGGACTACTTCTCGCCCGCCGGCGCGAAGGCGAGCGCGCCCGAGTTGATGCAGTAGCGCTGGCCGGCGGGACCGGGGCCGTCGTCGAAGACGTGGCCGAGATGACCGCCGCAGGCGCGGCACAGCACCTCGGTGCGCCGCATGAACAAGCTGTTGTCGGGCCGCAGCTCGACGGCCTCGGCGATCGCGGGCTCGGTGAAGCTCGGCCAGCCGGTACCGGACTCGAACTTCGCGCCGGAGCTGAAGAGCACCGCGCCGCAGCCCGCGCACCGGTAGTCGCCGGAGTCCTTGTTGTAGACGTACTCACCGGTGAACGGCGGCTCGGTGCCGGCGCGGCGCAGGATGTCGTACTGCGCGGGCGTCAGCTGCCGCCTCCACTCCTGCTCGGTCCTGGTCACCTTCGTGTCGCTCATGTGGCTCCTCTCTGTGCGTCTTGTGCCTACATAGTCTCGCTCGTCGTCCGTTCATAACACCGTTTACTCTGTGCCGCGATGCCGCAGCCGGTCCGCACGCCGAACGTCGCACCGGACTGCTTCAGCCGCCCGCGCCGCTCTCCGGACGGCTTCGACGAGTTGTGCCACCTCGTGACGCCGGAGGCGCCGGACCTCTCGCTCTGCGGCCGCGACGTGAGCGGCTACCCCTGGAACCCGCCCTGGCCGCTCTGCGAGGCGTGCCTCGCGGTGGCTCACGGGCAGATGAACTGACGCCGCGCCGACGGGTCCCCGGCGCCGACGCGGCGGTCGCCGCCCTTTCGCCGAGGCCGCGCGAGCTGCTACGCTAAACTGACGTTTACGTAAAGTTCCTGCTGGAGAGCGCGTCATGTCCACCGTCACCGCCTCGCCGCGCCGGCGCCCCGGCGTCTCGGCCGACCACGAGCACTATCGCTGGTGGGCGCTCTCGTGCACCAGCCTCGGCATGCTGCTCGCCGCGACGAACTCGGGGACGCTCATCATCGCGCTGCCGGATCTCGAGCGCAGCCTGCACACGAGCCTGCTGACGCTGGTCTGGGTGATCCTCGCCTACATGATCGCCTCCACGGTGCTCGTCCTCAGCTTCGGGCGCCTGTCGGACCTGTTCGGGCGCAAGCGCGCCTACGTGCTCGGCTTCCTCATCTTCGCGTTCGCCTCGCTCGGCGCCGGCTTCGCCGCGAACGGCACGCAGCTCATCCTGTGGCGGATCGTGCAGGGCGTCGGCGCCGCCTTCCTGTTCGCCAACGCGCCCGCGCTCGTCACCGACGCGTTCCCCCGCGAGCAACTCGGACTGGCGATGGGCGCGAACACGATGGTGGCCGCGATCGGGCTCGTGCTCGGGCCGGTGCTCGGCGGCGCGCTCGTCGCGATCTCGTGGCAGTGGGTGTTCTGGTTCAACGTCCCCCTCGCGCTCCTCGGCGCGGCGTGGGGCGCGCTCATCCTGCGCGAGCTCGTCAAGCGCGACGCCGAGCGCGGCTACGACCTCCTCGGCACGATCACGTTCGTCGTCGGGCTGACCGGGCTCGTGCTCGGCATCTCGCGCGGGGGCATCGACGGCTGGAACGATGCGATGGTCATCGGCGGCCTCGCCGCGGCATTCGTGTTCCTGCCGCTGTGGGTGTGGATCGAGTACCACGTCGACGCGCCGATGCTCGACCTCAACCTGTTTCGCAACCGGCTGTTCGCGGCCGCGACCGCCGCCGCGTTCCTCAACGGGCTCGCCCGCTTCGCACTCATGTTCCTGTTCGTCTTCTACTTCCAGGGCGCGCAGGGCGACGACCCGATCACGGCCGGTGTCAAGCTCATCCCGCTCGCCGCCGGGATGCTCGTGTCCTCGCCGCTCGCCGGGGCCTACGCGGACCGCCACGGCTCGCGCGGGCTGGCCGCGCTCGGCATGGTCGTCACCGGCATCGGCCTCGCGCTGATGACGACGCTGCAGGTGCACAGCCCCTACTGGCAGAGCACGCTGTGGCTGCTCATCGTCGGCGTCGGCTCCGGCATGTTCAACAGCCCCAACACGGCCGCGATGATGGGCACCGTCCCGCCGCAGCGGCGCGGCGTCGCCGCCGGCGCCCGTACGCTGCTCCAGAACAGCGGCGCAGTCATGTCGATCGCGTTCGTCCTCGCGATCGTCACCTCGGCCGTACCGAAGCCGACCCTCTTCAAGATCTTCTCGGGGCTCGCGCAGGGGCTGTCCGATGCCAAGCTGGCCCCCTTCATCCATAACATGCACGTCGCCCTCTGGGTGCTCGCCGCCACCTCGTTCCTCGGCGCCGGCGTGTGCCTGCTGCGGCCCAAGCACGTCGGCGAGGAGCAGCCGGCGGTGAGCGACGGCGTCACGGCCGCGGCGGGGCTGCCGATCAGCGCGGCGGTGAGCTCCCGATGACGGACACGACGCCGACGCTGCGCATCGGGGACGTCGCGCGCCTCGCCGGGACGACCCCGCGCACGATCCGCTACTACGAGGAGATCGGGCTGCTCGAGAGCGGCTCCGAGCGCCCGTCGGGCTCGCACCGCCTGTACAGCGAGCACGACGTCGAGCGCCTGCGCGAGGTGATCCGCCTGCGCGAGCTGCTCAACGTCTCGCTCGACGAGCTCAAGACGCTGCTCGCCGCCGAGGAGGCCCGCGCGCAGCTGCGGAGCGAGCTGCAGCGCGACGACGTCGCACCCGACCGCCGGCGCGACCTGCTCCACGAGGCGCTCGGCCACATCGAGCAGCAGCTCGCGCTCGTACGCCGGCGGGCCGACGAGCTCGCCAAGCTCGAGGCCGAGCTGGCCGAGAAGCGGCGTAAGGTCAAGCGGCGCCTGCGCGATCTCGCGAACGCCCACGACGCCGACGACACCGATGAGCTGGCCGCCCCGGCCGCCGGCGGCCCACCGAATCGGTAGATCGCCACCCCGATCTCCGCGGGCCCGTGTGACATCATGCGGGCTTCCTCGCCGCCGGCCACCGGCGATGCGAGGAGCGGACCCACGCATGTACCCCCTTCCCCAGCCAGAGCCGCGGCGGAGCGCACGCTGAGCATGCGCGAGTACACGGCCGCCCCGACGATCGCGCCAGGGCCAGACCTCGCCCCCCCCGGTCCCGATCCGGGCGCCGACCCGGGCGAGATCCAGCCGCCGGGCCGCTGGGATCTGGTCGAGCGCATCATCAACGGGCTCGTCATCGCCGTGCCGGCGCTGCTGCTGCTCCTCGCGGCACGGCTGGCCTGGAACCACGAGCTGCACTGGCAGGACCTCGTGGTGCTCGTCGTCTGCTACGTCCCGACCGGGCTCGGCATCACCGTCGGCTACCACCGCCTGTTCACGCACCGCAGCTTCAAGACGGGGCGCGCGGTCCGTGTCACGCTCGCGGTGCTCGGCTCCGCGGCGGTCGAGGGACCGGTGATCGAGTGGGTGGCCAATCACCGCAAGCACCACGCGTTCTCCGACCAGGAGGGTGATCCGCACAGCCCCCACGTCGGGCACGGCGACGGGCCGCTCGCCGCCGTGCGCGGCCTGTGGCACGCCCACGTCGGCTGGCTGTTCCGCTCTGATTTCGCCAGCCAGCAACGCTACGCCCCCGATCTCCTCGCGCAGTCCGACGTGGTGAAGGTGAACGACACCTTCGTCGTCTGGGCGCTGGCCGGCCTCGCCGTTCCCTTCGCACTCGGGTACGCGCTCACCGGACGCCTCTCGGGCGCGCTCACCGGCCTGCTGTGGGGCGGCGCCGTGCGCATCTTCCTGCTCCACCACGTCACCTTCAGCATCAACTCGCTCTGCCACTACTACGGCCGTCGCCCCTACGACACCGGCGACGAGTCGCGCAACCTGGCCTGGCTCGCTCCGCTGTCGATGGGCGAGGCCTGGCACAACAACCATCACGCCTTTCCCACCTCCGCGTACCACGGCCTGCGCTGGTGGCAGGTCGATCCCTCGGCGCTCGTCATCCGCGGCCTGGCCGCCACCGGGCTGGCCTGGGACGTCGTCGAGATCCCGCCCGAGCGCCAGGCGGGCAAGCGACGCGCCGCCTGAGACTCGCTGGGCCGCGGTGCGCGGACCGGACGTCCTCCATGCTCGCGCCCTAGGATCCACACCTCCGATCTCCTGACACTGCGCCACGCTTCGTCGAACGTCTGCAACCGACGCCGGCGCGTGGAGTGTTCTCCATCCAATGACGAACTGCGCCCTGTTGTTCCCCGGCCAGGGGAGCCATTACGACGGAATGGACGCGCCGTACCGCGGCCATCCCTTGTTCGAGCACGGCCTCGAGCTGCTCGGCTTCGATCCGTTCGCCGCGCTCGAGCAGGGGACGCGCGAGCAGCAGCCGGCGATCTTCCTGTGCTCGGTGACCGGCTGGGAGCAGCGGCGCACGGAGCTGACGCCGATCGCCGCCGCCGGGCACTCGCTCGGTGAGTACGCAGCGCTCGTCGCCGCCGGGGCGCTCGCATTCGAGGACGCGCTCGCCCTCGTCGACGAGCGCGCCCGCGCAATGGCCGACGCCGCGGCGCTCGTGCCCGGTGGGATGGTCGCCATGCTCGGCGGCGACGCGGACGCGGTCCGCGCCCTGGCGGCCGAGCTCGGGCTCGTCGTGGCCAACGACAACGCGCCCGGCCAGCTCGTGCTCGCCGGCCGCCGCGACGCGCTCGAACGTCGCCGCCGACCGCGCCCGCGAGCAGACCGGCGCCCGCGCACGTGCGCTCGATGTCGCCGGAGCCTTCCACTCGCCGCTGATGGAGCCCGCGGCCGCGCGGCTGGCCGCTGCGCTCGCCCGCACGGCGGTGCGACAGCCCCGCTTCCCCGTGTACTCGAACGGCCGCGCGGCGCCGTTCTCCGACGTTCGCGCCGAGCTCGCCGCGAACCTGCTCGCACCGGTGCGCTGGCGCGAGACGATCCTCGCGCTGCAGGCGGACGGCGCTGAGGACTTCGTCGAGCTCGGACCGGGCGAGGTGCTGAGCGGACTCGTGCGCCGAACGCTGGTGCCCGCGTGAGGGCGCGCATCAGCGGCATCGGCGCCGGGCTCGCGGGGCAGGTGGTCGACAACACGTACTTCACCTCGCGCCTGGACACCACCGAGGAGTGGATCGTTCGCCGGACCGGCATCCGCGAGCGGCGCTGGCTCGACGACGGCGTCAGCCTCGGCCAACTCGCCGAGCAGGCGTGCCGCGAGGCCCTCGGCGACGCCGGCTGCTCGCCGCGGGACGTCGACCAGGTGATCGTCTCGACGATCACGCCCGACCTCATCACGCCGGGGCTCGCGCCGGCGCTGATCGACGCGCTCGGGATGCGCGAGATCCCCGCGCTCGACCTCAACGCCGCCTGCGCCGGGTTCCTCTACGGGCTCGATCAGGCCGCCGCTCAGATCGAGAGCGGGCGCGCGCACCACGTGCTCGTGTGCGCCGCCGAGGCGCTCTCGCGTCTCACCGACCTCGAGGACCGCTCGACGGGGATCCTGTTCGGCGACGGCGCGGCCGGAGTGCTCGTCAGCGCGGCCGAGGACATCGACGGCTGGACGCCGTTCGTGCTCGGCGCCGACGGAAACAAGGCCGACGTCCTCTACGCCGATACCCACGAGCGCAAGCTGCGCATGTCCGGTCAGCAGGTGTTCCGTCACGCCGTGCCGCGGATGGCCGGCGCGCTACGCGAGGCGCTGGACCGCAGCGGGCACACCGTCGCGGACCTCGACCTCGTCGTCGCGCACCAGGCCAACGCCCGGATCGTCGAGGCCGTGGCGGCGGCGCTCGGCGTCCCCGACGACCGCGTCATGGTCAACGTCGACCGCTTCGCCAATACGTCCTCGGCGACGATCCCGATCGCGCTCTGGGAGGCCGACCGGGCCGGCCGCATCGAGCCCGGATCGCTCATCGGCCTCGTGGCCTTCGGCGCCGGCTTCGTCTGGGGCGCCGGGATCGTCAGCTGGAAGGAGCCGCTGCGTGTCCGCGCCTGAGACCACCGCGGACCCCCGCCCGCAGAGCCGCGGGTGCGCGCTCGTCACCGGCGGCCAGCGCGGGATCGGCGCCGCCGTCGCCGCGCGGTTGGCCGCCGACGGCTGGACGGTGGCGACGCTCGCTCGCAGCGGCGGCGACGTGCGCTGCGACGTGCGCGATCCGGCTGCGGTGGCCACGGCCTTCGAGGCGGTGGCCGAGCGCTTCGGCCCGGTGCTCGCGCTCGTCAATAACGCCGGCGTGCGCGACGACGGTCTCGCCATCCGCATGTCCGACGAGGCATGGAGCGCCGTGATCGAGACGAACCTGACCGGCGCGTTCCACTGCACGCGCCAGGCGCTGGCGAGCATGCTCGGCGCCCGCTGGGGCCGGATCGTCAACGTGTCATCGATCGTCGCCGAGCGCGGGAACCCCGGGCAGGCCAACTACGCCGCGGCGAAGGCCGGTCTGCTCGGTCTCACCCGCACGATCGCCCGCGAGATGGCGCGCAAGGGCATCACCTGCAACGCCGTCACGCCGGGGGTCATCGACACCGAGATGACGACCGACGGCGTCGCCGAGAGCCTCACCGACTCGGTGCCGGCGGGGCGCGTCGGGCGCCCCGAGGAGGTGGCCGCCGCGGTCGCCTTCCTCTGCTCGCCCGAGGCGTCGTACGTCAACGGCGCCACGCTCGCCGTGGACGGAGCGCTCGGCGCTTGAGGCACACTGCAGCGACCACGTACGAACAAGGAGACCCACGACCGATGACCGATACCACCCTCAGCGACGAGCAGGTCCTGCAGACGATCCGCGACGAGCTCACGCGGATCAAGGTGCCCGACGCCGAGAAGGCCACGATGCAGACCGATTGGCGCGACATCGACGTCGACTCGCTCGACCTCGTCGAGCTCGTCACCGCGCTGGAGGACCGCTTCGGCGTGAAGATCGCCGACGGCGAGCTGAAGGAGATCAGCGGCGTGGGCGACGCCGTCCGGCTCGTGCAGCGCCTCAGCGACGCGGGCGCCCCGGCATGAGCGGCGAAGCCGTGCCGGAGGTGCTCGTCACCGGGCGCGGTGCGGTCACGTCGGTCGGCGAGGGCGCCGATGCCGTGTTCGAGGCGCTGGCCGCCGGACGCTCCGGCATCGCCGACGGGATCGGCGCCGCGGTGGCGTTCGATCCCGAGCGCTGGATGACGGCCAAGGAGGCGCGACGCACCGATCGCTTCGCCCAGTTCGCGCTCGCGGCCGCCGACCAGGCGGCGCGCGAGGCCGGGTTGCTGGGCGAGGGGGACGGCGACCAGTCGGCACCGAGCGGCGTCGACGCCGGGCGCCTCGGCGTGATCATCGGCACCGGGGTCGGCGGCCTCGGCACGCTGCAGCGCGAGTGCGAGGCGTTCATCGCCGACGGCGAGCGCGCGGTGTCGCCCAATTTCGTCCCGATGATGATGCCCAATGCCGGCGCGGCGGTGGTCGCGATGCGCCTCGGGGCGCACGGACCCGGCTTCTCGGTGTCCTCGGCCTGCGCGACCGGCGCGCACGCGATCGGCGAGGCGCTGCGGCTCATCCAGCGCGGCGAGGCCGACGTCGTCGTCGCCGGCGGCAGCGAGGCGGCGATCACGAGCCTCTGCTTGGCCGCGTTCCGGCGCATGGGCGCGCTCTCGAGGGAGGGCATCTCGCGCCCCTTCGACGCGCGCCGCGACGGCTTCGTGATGGGCGAGGGCGCAGCCGCGCTCGTCCTCGAGCGCGCCGAGCACGCGCGGGCCCGTGGCGCGACCGTGTACGGGCGGATCGCCGGCTACGGCGCGAGCAACGACGCCTTCCACATCACGCAGCCCGACGAGAACGGCCGCGGCGCGGTCGCGGCGATGCGCGCGGCGCTCCGCGACGCCGAGGCGAGCGCCGGCGACGTCGGCTACATCAATTGCCACGGCACCGGCACCCCCTACAACGACCGCGTGGAGACGCTCGCGATCCACGGGCTGTGGAACGGGGACGCCCCGCCGGCCTCCTCGACCAAATCCGCGATCGGCCACCTGCTCGGCGCCGCCGGCGCCGTCGAGGCGCTCGTCTGCCTGGAGGCGGTCCGCCGCGGGCTGCTGCCGCCGACCATCAACTACGAGCAGATCGACCCCGACTGCGATCTCGACTGCATCCCCGGCCGCGCCCGCCGCGCGAGCACGACGCTGGCGCTCAACAACGCGATGGGGTTCGGCGGGCAGAACGCGTGCCTGGCGGTGGCCGCGGCATGAGCGCCGCACCGCACACGGTGCCGGGCCGGGCACATGGCGAGCTCGCCGCCACGAGGCTCGAGTTGCTGCTCGACCCGGGCACGCTGCGCCCTCTGCGCGCCGGTGTCGCCGACGGCGTCGTCGCCGGAAGTGGTCGCGTCCACGGGCGCCCGGTCTTCGCGTGGGCGCAGGACGGCGAGCATCGGGGCGGCTCGCTCGGCGCGCGCGGCGGCGAGACGATCGCCGAGACGATCCGTCGAGCTGACGGCCGCGGCGTGCCGGTGGTCGGCTTCCCGCACTCCGGCGGCGCGCGCCTGCAGGAGGGCACCGCCGCGCTCAGCGCGTACGCAGCCATCTTCCGCGCGCAGGCCCGGGCGCGTGTGCCGCAGATCAGCGTCATCGCCGGGCCGTGCGCCGGCGGCGCCGCCTACTCCCCGGCGCTCGGAGACCTCACCGTGATGGTGCAGGGCGAGGGGCTCATGTTCCTCACCGGCCCGAAGGTCGTCGAGCAGGTGACGCGCGAGCGGGTGAGCGCGCAGGACCTCGGCGGCGCGCGGGTGCAGGGGGCCAACGGCGTCGCGCATATCGTCGCCGCGGACGAGCTCGCGGCCGCCGAGTCGGCCCGTGAGCTGCTCGGTTACCTGCCCTCGCACGAGGGCGGCTCCCTTCCGCTCGCTCCGCCGCGTCCGCCGCGTCCAGGCGACCCGGGCGACGTCCTGCCCGCTCGCAGCGCCCGCGTGTACGACGTCCGCGACGTCATCGTGCGAGTCGTCGACGGCGGCGAGCTGTGCGAGATCGCGCCGCGCTGGGCCCGTAACCTCGTCGTCGGCTTCGCGCGTCTGGAGGGAGCGCCGATCGGCGTGATCGCGAACCAGCCGCGCCACCTCGGCGGCACGCTCGACGCCCGCAGCTCCGAGAAGGGAGCCTGGTTCGTGGCCCTGTGCGACCGGTTCGCGATCCCGCTCGTCGTGCTCGTCGACACCCCCGGCTTCCTTCCGGGGACCCGACAGGAGCGCGACGGCGTCATCCGCCACGGCGCCGGATTGCTGCGGGCCTTCGCACGGGCCCGCACCCCCCGCGTCACCGTCACGCTCCGACAGGCCTATGGTGGTGCACACATCGTCATGAATTCCCGCGACCTCGGAGCCGATCACACGCTGGCCTGGCCGACCGCCCGGATCGGGGTGATGGGCGCGCGTCAGGCCGTCGAGCTGATCGAGCGGGCCGCCATCGCAGGCGGCGCCGACCGCGACGAGCTCGCCGATTCCTACGCGCGTGCGCACCTGCCGGTGGCGCACGCCGCCGCCGCCGGCTACGTGGACGAGGTGATCGCGCCGAGCGATACCCGCGACCGCCTGCTGAGCGCGCTCGCGGCGCCGACCTGGAGCGGGGACTGGCGATGAGCGCCCGCCCGCAGGCGCCACGCCGCGCCGGCTCGCCGCCCCGCGGGTCCGTTCGCCGCGCGCGGAACGGCACCGAGGAGGCGATCCTGGCGGCCGCGCGGCAGATGATCGACGAGGACGGCTACGCCGCGATGACGATCGAGGCGATCGCCCGGCGCGCCTTCGTCAGCCGCACCGCGGTCTACTTCTACTTCCCGAACAAGCGGGCCGTCGTCGACCGGCTCATCCAGCAGGCCTTCAGCGACATGTACCGCGCGGCCGCGATCTACCTCGACGGCGAGGGCGATCCCCGCCGCGACCTCCATCTCGGCCTGCGCCGCGTCGTCGCGGTCGTCAACCGCGACGCGCCGGTGCTGCTGCTCGTGGGCTACCTGCACGGGATGGACGACCACCTTCCCCCTGAGTGGGCGCCGTACATCGAGCGCTTCGTGGCCGCCGGCGAGGCGCGCATCGCGCGCGACCAGGAGCGGGGCATCGCCCCCAGCGACATCCCGGCCCGGCTGTCGGCCCAGGCGCTGCTGGCGATGGTCGAGCGTCACATCACGCTCGAGGTCATCCGCGGACAGCGCGACGCGGCGGTGCACGTGCGGGCGCTGGCCGAGCTGTGGTGGCGCGCGGTGTACTTCCCGCGCGAGGCGACCAAGCGCTGACGCGCCACCGCCTCGCCGCCCCGGCGGCTTGACGGCCCGCGTCCGCGCAGCGGACACTTGGGCGGCACATGACGACGAGCCGACCATCAGAGCCGCGGCCGCCGGGCGAGCGACCGGCCGCCGCGCCGACGCCCACGATGCCGTACTGGCGTGACGGGAGCGGCGAGCGGACGAACCTGCAGGTCGTGCTGGCGGGACGCCACCCCGGGGCGCGGGAGCAGACCGTGACCGACCACGCCGACGCGATCTGCCGGATCGTCCGCGCGGCCGGCGCCGCGCGCCTGGAGGGGCGCCACCGCGAGGCGCGGGCACTCGCGGCACACGCGAGCAAGCTCTGCGGTGAGCTCGTCGGGCTATGGCCGGCCGGCGGCGACCGGCCGCTGTAGCGGACTCGGCCCGGTCAGCCACCGTCGCTCGGCGTCCGGTCCGCCGCGGCCCCGCCCTCCGCCGCGGCCGGGACGGCGGCGCCGATCGCGTGCACGCCGCCGTCGACGTGCAGGATCTCCCCGGTGATGCCGCGCGCCAGGTCGGAGAGCAGGAACAGGCACGCGTCGGCCACTGGCGTCGCGTCGTGCAGGTCCCAGCCGAGCGGCGCCTGCGCGAGCCAGGCCGCGGCGAGCACGTCGAACCCCTCGATGTTGCTCGCGGCCACGGTGCTGAGCGGGCCGGCGGCGACGAGGTTGGAGCGGATGCGCATCGGGCCCAGGTCGCGCGCCAGGTAGCGGCTGATCGACTCCAGCGCGGCCTTGGCCACCCCCTGCCAGTCGTAGATCGGCCAGGCCACGCTCGCGTCGAAGTCGAGGCCGACGATCGACGCCCCGTCGGGGGCCGCTCGCAGGAGCCCCAGCAGACCCGCGGCGAGCGCCTTCAGCGAGAACGCCGACGTCCGGAACGCGGTGAGCGCCGACTCGCTCGGCGTCGACAGGAAGCGCCCGCCGAGCGCGTCGGGCGGCGCGAAGGCGATCGCGTGCAGCACGCCGTCGAGATGGCCCCAGCGCTCGGTCAGCGCTGCGGCCACGGCCTCGATCTGGGCCGGCTCGTTGACGTCGAGCTCGAGCACGTCGGCGGGGGTCGGCAGGCGCTGGGCGATCCGCTCGGTGATGCGCAGCCCGCGCCCGAAGCCGCTCAGCACGATCTCCGCCCCCTCGCGCTGGGCGGCGGCGGCCACCGAGTAGGCGATCGAGCCCTCGGTCAGTACCCCGGTGATGAGCAGCCGCTTGTCGGTGAGCAGAGCCATGCGGCCGCAAGGTCTACCGGGCCCGCAGGACGACGTCGCCTCCGTTTCACGCTTGGGCTCGATGCGTCGAACCGGCGAGATCCGGACCGCCGGTTCATATAGTGGTTCGCGCCCGGCGAACCGACCGAAAGGAGGAGGCCCATGGACCGCAAGTGGTGGACGCTGATCGCCGTCTCGGTGGGGATCTTCATGCTCCTCCTCGACATCACGGTCGTTAACGTGGCGCTGCCGTCGATCCGCGCGGCGCTGCACTCGAGCTTCAGCGACCTGCAGTGGGTCGTGGACGCCTACGCCCTCACGCTCGCGGCCTTCCTGCTCACCGCCGGCGCGCTCGCCGACCTGCTCGGGCGCAAACGCGTGTTCGCGGTCGGCCTCGTCATCTTCAGCGCCTCGTCGGCGTGGTGCGGGCTGTCGACCAGCCCGCTCGAGCTGAACCTGGCCCGGGGAGTGCAGGGGATCGGCGGCGCGATCATGTTCGCGACGTCGCTGGCGCTCATCGCGCAGGCCTTCCAGGGTCGCGACCGCGGCGTCGCCTTCGGCGTCTTCGGGGCCGTCACCGGCGCGGCGGTGGCGGTCGGACCGCTCGTCGGCGGGGCCATCACATCGGCGATCGGCTGGGAGTGGATCTTCTTCGTCAACGTCCCGATCGGCATCGCCGCGGTCGTCATCACCGTCACGCAGGTCGCCGAGTCGCGCGACCCGAACGCGACCGGGGTCGACTGGGCCGGCCTGGTCACCTTCTCGGGCTCGCTGTTCATGCTCGTGTTCGCGCTCGTGCAGGGCAACGCGAAGGGCTGGGGGTCGGTGCAGATCGTCACCCTGCTCGTCGGCTCCGCCGTCCTGCTCGCGCTCTTCGTCGTCGCCGAGCGCATGCAGGAGCGACCGATGCTCGAGCTGTCGCTGTTCCGCTGTCCGGCATTCGCGGGCGCGAGCGTCGTGGCATTCGCGATCTCGGCGTCGATCTTCTCGCTGTTCCTGTACCAGACGCTGTACCTGCAGAACCTGCTCGGCTACGGCCCGCTGGAGGCCGGCCTGCGCTTCCTGCCGCTCACGCTGCTCGCCTTCGCCGTGGCGCCCGTGTCGGGCCGGCTGAGCGTGCGCATGCCGGTCCGGCTGCTGCTCGGGACCGGCCTGCTGCTTATCAGCATCGGCCTGCTGCTGCAGTCGCGGGTGACCGCGAGCTCGACCTGGACGGTGCTCATCCCCGGGTTCATCTTCGGCGGCGCGGGCGTCGGGCTCGT
The DNA here is from genome assembly GCA_963710725.1 of uncultured Solirubrobacterales bacterium. Taxonomy (GTDB): domain Bacteria; phylum Actinomycetota; class Thermoleophilia; order Solirubrobacterales; family Solirubrobacteraceae; genus CAVQBJ01. Next base: position 181,965 of record CAVQBJ010000005.1, read on the forward strand.
CAACCCCGCGCTCGCCTCGACCGCGATCGGCGTCGTGCCGCCGGCGCGCAGCGGCATGGCCTCAGGGATCAACAGCACGTTCCGCCAGGTCGGCATCGCCACGGGCATCGCCGGTCTCGGCGCCGTCTTCCAGCACGAGGTCACGCAGCGCACGGTGTCGACGCTCATGAGCGAGGCTCACGGCGCGGCGATCCTCTCGGCCACCCACAGCGCCCTCCCAGGGGCGCTGCAGGCCGGCGGTGTCGGCGCCATCGCGAGCTCACTCGCGCCGGCGGCCCGCGTATCGCTCAACCACGCCTACCGCACGGGCTTCACCGGGGCGCTGAGTGAGATCAGCATCATCGCCGCCGCCGTCGCGTTCATCGGCTCGATGCTCGCCTTCGTGCTCGTGCGCCAGCGCGACTTCGTCACCAGCGGCGCCGCCGCCGGGGCGCACGATGGCGCGGCCGCACCGGCGGCGGCGTAGCGGCACCGCAATACCTCAAATAGGTCTGCACGTGGCCGGCGGCCGCGGCCCGCTCGCGTTGGTGCAGGAGCACGCCATCTCCCAGCGGAGGAGTGCGCCTGCGGCAGAGGCCGCGTAGGCGGGCAGCGCGAGCGCGCCCGGCTCGCGCGATCCGGTCGACGTCACGCGCCGCGGCGCGCGGATCCCGGCAACCGTCCGCCCTCGGCCTGGATGAGAAGCGCGACCGCCTGCACCCGCGTCTTCGCTCCGAGCTTGTTGGTCGCGTTGCGAATGTGGGTGCGAACCGTCTCGGCCGAGAGGACGAGCTGGTCGGCGACCTGCTCGCCGGTGAGGCCCTCGGCCAGGAGCTCGAGGATCTGGCGCTCGCGTCGGGTCAGCGTCGCGAGGCGCCCCGCGGACGAATCGACGGCCAGGGCCGCCGTCAGCCCCGGGTCGATGTACGTGCCGCCGGCGGCGACCCGGCGCAGCGCGTCGAACAGGGACGCCGCTGGCGACCCCTTCAGGACAAAGCCGCGAGCCCCGGACGCGCTCGCCGCGTGCAGCCGCTCGGCGTCGGTCTCACCGGTGTAGAGCACGATCGCCGCGTCGGGATCGTGCTCCAGGGCGGCCCGCACCACATCGACGCCGCTGCCGCCGGGCAGGCCGAGATCGACGAGCGCGACGTCGAAGCGCCGGCGCACCAGGAGGTCGCGCGCCTCCGGCACCGAGGTGGCGACGCCCGCGATCCGCATGCCGGCTTCGCGCAGGAGCAGCTCCAGACCCCTGCGCACGGCAGGGTGGTCCTCGACGACGAGGACCTCGAGACGTCGGTAGGGGTCGTCGCTCATCGTGACCGCTCGCGCTGCCGCCGCGGGTCCTATTCACCCGTTCCAGCCGGAGCGCCCGGGATTTGCTGGCCGGGCAGCAGACGGGGAACGCCGAGGAGATATCCCTGCCCGAACCGCACGCCGAGGTGGCGTAGCGCGTCGAGCTCGCCCACCGCCTCGATCCCCTCGGCGATGATCTCCGCGTGCGACTCGTCGGCGAACGTGACCATGCCCCGGGCCAGGGCCTGCCGCCGCGGGTCGGTGTCGATGCTTCGCGTCAGGGAGACGTCGAGCTTGATGAACTGCGGCGCAAGCTGCAGCGTGTGGCGCAGGCTCGCGAACCCCGCGCCCGCATCGTCGACCGCCAATCGCACGCCGGACAGACGCAGGTTGTCGAGCGTGGCGCCGAGCGGCGCATAGTCCTCGACGGCGGCGTGCTCGGTGATCTCGACGACGAGGCGATGGCTCGCCGCGGCGTGCCTGAGCAGCGACGCGCAAGTGGGCAACGCGTCGGGCGAGACGTTGATGGCGAGAAACGTCTCCCCCGGCAGCCGCGCGGTCAGGGTGAGGGCCGCGGTGGCGGCGGCCAACTCGAGCTCGATGCCAAGCGACACGCTCGCCGCCTGCGCAAACCAGCGATCCGGCGGCTGCTCGGGCGGCGAATGAAACCGCGCCAGTGCCTCGTATCCGATCGGAATGGAGCTTTCCAGCTCGACGATCGGCTGGCACACCATGTCAAGCCGGCGGTGGTCGATGACGTCGTGGATCCGCTCCGCAAGCGCGTCGCGCTCGCTGCGGCGCTCGTGCTCGCCGGCCAGATGGCTGCTCAGCTCGCCGATCACGTCGCCGGCGACCTCGGCGGCCAGGACGCTCTCGCCGCGCGCCGCGCGGCGGATCGTCTCGATCAGCTCGTCAGCCGTCGTTCCCTTCAGCGCGTAGCTGCTGGCTCCCGAGCGGAGCATGTCGAGCACGATCGCACGATCGGTGTGCGCCGTGAAGGCCACGATGCGTGTCTGCGGACAGAGCCGATGGATCTCGCGGGCGGCGTGCGGGCCGCCGCCCGGCATTCGCACGTCCAGCAGCGCGACATCCGGCCGGACCCGACGCGCGAGCGCGATCGCTTCCGCGGCATCGCCGGCCATGCCGGCGAGCTCGAGATCGTCGGTCGACGCCACGAGCAGGGCGAGCAGCTCGCGTAAGCGCGGCTCGTCGTCGGCGACCAGCACCGTCGTCGCCATCATCGATCCTCCGCCCAGCCGCCGGTGTCGGGAACCCAGCAGCGGACGGTCGTACCGCCGGGGCTGCTCTCGACGCGCAGCCAGCCGCCGACGAGCTCGGCCCGCTCGCGCATGACGGACAGGCCGAGATGCCCCGGCTCGGCCGGGGCTCCGGGAGCGAAGCCGACGCCGTCGTCGCTGATAGCGGCCAGCACCCCTCCCTCGCTCGAACTGAGCACGACACGCACCGCCGATGCGCGCGCGTGCTTGCGCACGTTCGCGAGCGCCTCGCGCACGATGCGCAGCGCGACCGTCGCCGCTTCGCGACTGAGTCCGCCGCCGAGATCGTCGGTCAGCTCAGTCTCGAGTGAAACCTCCTCGGCGACCTGTCGCAGCGCCGCACGTACCGCCGGCACCAGCCCGTCTCGCTCGAAATCGGGCGCCTCGAGCCCGATGATGAGCCGCCGCAGGCGCTGGACGGCGTCGCTGACCGACTGCTCGAGCTCGTTGAGCGCGCGCGCCTGGTTCTCGTCGGTCGTCGAGCGGCGGAGCAGAGCGAGGCGCAGGATCACGCCGGTCATCGCCTGGACGGCATCATCGTGGACTTCCGCGGCGATCCGATGACGCTCCTGCTCCTGCGCCGCGACGATGTCGGCGACCTGACGCCGGCGGGCCGCGGCCGTGCTCTCAACGCCGCGGAGACGGTCGCGGACGTCGTCGAGCTCGCCGACCTGCCGCTCGATCACCGCGTCGAGACGCTCCAGCAGCTCCGGCCCTGCTCCGGCTTCGCGCAGCCCGATCTTGATCGAGCGCAGCTCGCCGGCGTGGCCTTCGATGAGCGCCGTCAGTTGCCGCCCGGTGGCCGATGCCTCGTCCAGGCTGGCGTAGGCCATCTGAAACGGCGCCAGCGCCTCGACGAACACGGCCGTCGCGTCTCCCGGCGTGCCCTCCCAATCGTTGCCCGAGAGCTTCAGCTGATCGACGAGGTCGCGATGGATCGAGAACAGCACGAGCGGACCGAGGCCGAAGTCGAGCGCACTTCGCCCCACCTCGTATGCCTCGGTGAGCGCGAGCTCGCCGCCGCCGGAGAGGTAGCGCCGCATCGCGGCGCCGTAGCGCGTGGCCAGCTCCTGGGCCGCCGTCATCGCTGCGAGCCGTCCTCGTAGCAGGCCACGAGCACGAGTGCGTCGTCGCGTCCGGCGTCGCCCAGGCGCAGTACCCGATGCGCGTTATCGGCTGGTGAGGCGCGGCGATCGTAGGCCTCGATCGCGTCGGGGTCGACGCCGTCCGTCGCGAATACGAGCACCGCGGAGGCCTGCAGGACCTCGTGAGAGACGCGGAGGGGTGGGAGGGAACGACCGACCGTTCCGCCGGAGACGGCGAGCCAGCGCAGCGACGACGCCGGCTCGGGCTCGATCAGCGCGGCGGCGACGTTCCCCACGCCGATCCAGGCGACGCGCCCGGACGCTTGCACCTGCGCGAGGGTGAGCACGGCTCCACGCGTCTCGCGGAGCGCCTCGTGACACGCGCGCAGCAGCACGATCGGTGGATCCGCCGGTCGTGCGCGCATCAGCGCGACGGCTGTCTGCGAGGCGACGGCGGCCGGCGTTCCGTGGCCGATCCCGTCGACGACCGCGAGCAGCGTCCCATCGCCGTGCTCGACCGCGAGGAACGCATCGCCGGACGGCTGCTCGAGGCCCCGCGCCGCGATCGCCCATTGCACGCATCCGGCGTGCCGTGGCCCGGCGCCGGCCGGACGCGGCACGCTCATCGAAGCGCCCACTTCGTGATCGTCACAATCGTGCCGTGCCCGGGATCGGACTGGATCTCGAAGTTGTCGAAGATGCGGCGGCAACCGGGAAGCCCCAGGCCCAGCCCATCGGAGGTTGAGAAGCCGTCGCGCAACGCCAGCTCGATGTCCGCGATCCCGGGTCCCTGATCGCGGGCGACGACCCGCACACCGCGCCGGCGATCCTCCTCGACGAGGCCGATGCGGATCTCCCCCTCGCCCGCGTACAGCAGGATGTTGCGCGCCAACTCCGACACGGCGGTCGCCGTCAGTGCGAGATCGCCGGAGCTGAAGCCGAGGGCCGCCGCGATCTCGCGCGCACGGCGGCGGGCGTCCACGACGTCGCCGTCGGCACGGATGGCGACGATCTCGACCTCACCGACGAGCATCACCGTGCGTCGTCCCATGGTCGGGCGTCGGCCACAGTCGCGCCAGGCCCTCCTCGAGATCGAGTGCCGTCCCGACGTCCTCGAGCGTCAGCCCGAGCTGCACCATCGCGAATGCGACGTCGGGCGCGATCCCGACGATGATCGTCTTCGCGCCACGCAGGCGTGCCGTCTGGGCGATCGCGCGGAGCGTTCGCGCGGCGTACGAGTCGAGCACGTCGAGCGCGCTGACGTCGAGGATCACCCCCGTGGCCCGAGCCTGACCGACGCGGGACACGAGCTCGTCGCGGAGCTCGGCCAGGTCGTGGTCGGTGAGATTCGGCTGCAGCGAGGCGATCAGGATGCCCCGCTGGGCGAGTATCGGCGTGGCCACGTGACGCCTTCGGCCGCCGTCACTCCTCGCGGAGCATCGCCGCGGCCGCGCCGCCGTCGTTCTCGCGAGTGACGCGGTAGCCGAGCATCCGCTCGGCGAGCTCGATCCCTCCCTGGAGGTCGCCGACGGTGCGGAGCTTGCCGAGATCGACGCCGAGCATGACGAGCGTCTGCGCGACCTCGGCCGAGAGGCCCGTCACGATCGCCTTCGCGCCCATCAGCCGCGCCGCCTCGACGGCCTGCAGCAGATGGTTGGCCACGTGCGTGTCCACCGACGGAACGCCCGTGATATCGACGACCACGACCTGGCCGCGGGCGGCGCGGATCGATTGCAGCAGCTGCTCGGTCAGCTGTCGCGCGCGATGCGGGTCGATCGCGCCGATGATCGGCAGGATGAGCAGCCCCTCGCGGACCTGCATGACCGGCGTCGAGAGCTCACGAATCGCCTGCTGCTGATCGGAGATCGTCCGTTCGCGCTGGGCGATGTAGGTGTCGATCGCCAGTCCGATGTCGAGGAAGACGAGCTTGCCGAGCGAGAAGTACGCCTCGAGCGCGCCCGCCGAATCATCGCCAAAGGCCTCGAAGATTCGCTGGCCGACGGCGCGAAGGTACCGGTTGTAGGCACCGAGATACCACTTCACGTCGAGACCGATGCGCTCGTGCACGGCGCCGATCCGCAGCCGATCGAGAACGTACTCGTCGCCGTAGTTCCCCTGCGTGAGCCTCAGGAAGTACGCGCGTTGCATGCTCTTGACGTGCTCGAGCACGGTTGCGTCCTCGAAGAAGCGGCGCGTCTGCTCGAAGGCGAGGAAATGCTCGTACAGATCCTCGATCACGGCGTCGGCGTAGGCGCGCGCCAGCTCGTTGAGCTCGGTGAGCCGGGCTTCGTCGGCGGCTCCGAACTGCAGCCACCGCTTGCGTTCTGACACCTCGTCGTCCGACAGCGCCAGATGCACCTCTCCGACTCGTACGTTCATCGGGGTAGTCACGACGGATCGCTCCCTTTTCCAGCTCAGCGGCCCGCTTCGCAACCCCCCGCCGAGAGTTTGAATGCGTTCTTGATGCGCCTCCGACCCCTCGCCGCCATTCAGCGGGGTAATCTCGGTTACGCGCTCAACCTCCCTTCGCTGCTCGCCGGGCGACCATGACGGCCGCGACGTTCATAATACGCCCGCTTTACGGCCGCGCAACAATCAACCGTTCCTGGGCGTCGCCGCCGCAGTATCCGGCAGCGACCGTCGGGCCAGGCCGAGCCGTCAGGCGGCTTTGGCTGCTCTGGCGGACGGCTCGCGCACGACGTCGCACAGGGCCCCGACGACCTCCGGGTGGAACTGGGTTCCGGCGCAGCGGCGCAGCTCCTCGACGGCGGCGTCGATGGTCATGGCATCGCTGTAGGGACGGGTGTTCGTCATCGCGTCGTAGGCGTCGCAGGCACAGACGATGCTCGCTCCGAGCGGAATCTGCGTGCCATGCAGGCGATCCGGGTAGCCGCCTCCGTCGTGGCGTTCGTGGCTCGAGCGAACGAGCTCGGCCGCCGGTGCGAGCGACGGAGCGGCGAGGACGATCCGTTCGCCGATCAGCGTGTGTCGACGCATGAAGGCCCACTCTTCTTCGTCGAGCGGTCCGGGCTTGTTGAGGATACTGTCGGGGATCGCCACCTTGCCGATGTCGTGGAGCTGGGCGGCGATCTCGATCCGCTTGACCTCGTGCTCGGGTAATCCGAGGCGATGGGCCGTGGCCGTCGCGAGCTCGGCGACGCCGTCGACGTGGTCGTGGAGCCCGGGACTGCGCTCGCTCAGGGCTCTCAGAAGCACATCGACGCTCTGGCGGCTGGCCGACGCGCGGCCGGCCTTGTGGTCGTACATGTGACGGTCCGCCACGCGCAGGGCCTCCTCAGCCGAGGCGGCATCGCCGGGGAGATACGCGACGCCGTAGGAGCAGCCGATGGTGAAGGCTTCGCCGCGTTCGCACATCGCCTCGGCGGCCGCCTGCGCGAGCTGCCGCCCGCCATCGCCGCCGGCACTCGCGAGCATGCAGAACTCGTCGCCGCCCATCCGGTACGTCCCGGCGCGACCGTCCAGCTCCGCGCGCAGGCGGTCGGCCAGGCGAACGAGCAGTGCGTCGCCGGCCGGATGACCGAACGTGTCGTTGTACTGCTTGAAGCCGTCCAGGTCGAAGAGCGCCAGCACGACCGCCTCGCCCTCGGCCAGGCGAGCGGCGCACGCCTCCAGATCGTTCATGAGCGCGCGCCGGTTTGGCAACCCGGTGAGCGCATCGGTGTTCGCCTCCTCGCGGCTGGCGGCGAGCAGACGATCGTTCTCACCGATCAGTCGACGCAGGCTCTCGGTCATCGCTGCCAGCGCCGTTCCGAGCGCGTCGCGCTCGCTGCGCGGATGCACGGGGACGTCCAGGTCCCCCGCCGCGATCGTCTCCGCGACGGCGACGGTGCCGGTGAGGTAGTCGACCATCGAGTCGAAGTCGTCGGCCATGTCGCCGAGCTCGTCGTGACTCGAGACGGCCACCCGCTCGACGATCTCACCCTGAGCGATCGCCTTGGCGGCGAGCCCGATCGCCCGCACGGCGTGCGTGATCCGCCGCGCCAGCACGACGGCGACACCGAGCGCGATAATGACGGCGATCCCCAGCAGCAGCAGGATCAACATGACGCCCCGGTGGTTGCTCGACCGCGAGGCCTGCGCCGCGGCGTTGGCGGTGGCCACCTTGTGGTCGTTCCACTCGGCGATGACCACCTTGAGCACGTTGTACTCGGCGTCGCCCGCGCCGTCGCCGACGACCTCGCCGGCGGTGAGGATCTGTCCGCGATCGGCGAGCGTGCGAAACGGCGCGGTGATGGACACATAACGCGCGAAATCGACGCTGAAGGCATCGAAGAGCCGCCGGTCGGTGGCGTCGGAGACCAGTCCGCGTGTGCGGTAGGAGCCGAGCAGCTGTTGCATCAGCGTGAGATCCCCGGCCAAGTCGCCGTCGATCCCCGACGCCCCCGGGCGATCGGCCGGCACGGCGACGATGTAGTGCAGCTGGTCCTTGCGATACTTGTTCATCAGCGCATTGATGTCGCCGACCGTCCGGGTGCTCGGGACCACCTGGTCGGCCAGGTGCGTGAGCTGGCGGCTGTCGCTGCCGAGCCGGTTCACCGCGAACAGGCCGACGGTCAGCATGAGGGCCACGACGACGCCGAACGCCCCGAGCAGCTTCGACTGCAGCGACACTCTCATCTGGCGGTTCCGGCCCGTACGTCGCGCGCTTGCGCCGCCGGCCGGGGCGACGGCTGCTGGGGTGCCGACCGGGGCGGCTGAGCTTGGGTTGTCGTTCACTGTTTTCTTCCAGGGTGTCGCGGCTGGGATTTCCTTGGCGGCAACGCCGCCGGGGCGGGCCGCGCGGCGACGGTGGATGCGTGGCGGTCTTGTGATCGGCCCGGTTTCCTCACCTCGCATCCCCGATATGAGGTAGATGCCGGGGCCTCCCGCGCCGGATTCGTACGCCAGTCGTCCATCCGGCTCGCGGGAGCCGGCGGCGTGCCGATGTGACGGGTAGGAGCGTTGTCTCCGGCGCTCAGCTGGATTCACCGCTCGCGACCGAGAATGTGTCACTACCTGCACCCACACCGATGAGTCCGAACGGGATCGCGCTGGGCCACGCCGCCCGAGTCGACGACGCGGCCGGTCATCGCCGGTCGGGCGCGGTCACCCGGCTGGCCGAGCACCTGCGACGCTGGTACGCACCCGCGATCGTGTCGGCGCTGGCGGTGCTGTCGATCATCGCCACCGCGTTCCTGCAGCATCGCGCCGAGGCGTACAGCCAGGCGGAGGTCAAGCTGGCCAACGTCGCGACTCAGTTCAGCGACGTCGGGGTACATCCGCTGCAGCTCGTCGACGGCCTCGTCCCCGCTCCCACGGTCGGTGCGCAGATGCGCGGCGGCGAGATCGCCGTGCACGACGAGCTTGCCGGGCTGGCGCGCAACGAGCCGCTTCCGAGCCTTCACGCCATCGGAGGCCCGCTCGAGCGCGACTTCGCCACGGTGAACGCGATCTTCTCACTGCTCGCGCATGATCCCCAGCTGAGCGATCCCGGGAGTGTCCTCGTCGCGGTCCACCTGGGCGTGACGGCCAACGCCGCGGGCGGCGAAACGACGAACGCCATCGACACCGCCAAGGCGCAGTACAGCAAGAGCGCGTCTCGCGCTCAAACGCAGGCGCTCGTAGGGTCCGCGGTCGCCGTCACGGCGCTGCTGGCCGCGTTCCTCCTGTTCTACCGACGGGCGTTTCGCGCCCGGCTGGCCGCCGAGGCCCTCGCCGACGACCTCGGACGCAAGGAGGCGCACCTGGCCGAGGCCCAGCGTCAGGCCGGCGTGGGGAGCTGGGAGTGGGACGCCGCGAGCGGCCGGTTGATCTGGTCAGAGCAGCAGGCGCGTCTGCACCACTGGGACGCCGATGAGCCGCCGCGGAGCCTGCAGGCGATGCTCGAGCTGGTCGACGCCGACTCCCGCGCCCGGCTCGCCGACGCGCTGCGCACGGCCCGGGCCGAGGGCGGGCTCCTGAGCATGCGCTACAAGGTGACCGGCCCCGACGGAACCCGCATCATCGACTGCCACGGTACGAGCGTGCGCGACACCGCGGGCCGCGTCACCGGCCTCGTGGGCACCTGCCAGGACGTCACCGATCGCTTCCTGCGTGCCGAGGCCGAGCGCGCGACTCAGGCCAAGGACGAGTTCCTGTCGCGGATGAGCCATGAGCTGCGCACGCCGCTGAACGCGATCCTCGGGTTCAGCCAGCTTCTCGAGATGGGGGAGCTGTCCGATCGCCAGCACGCAAACGTGGATCACGTGCTCAAGGCGGGCGACCACCTGCTGGAACTCGTCAACGAGGTCCTGGAGATCTCACGCATCCAGTCCAATCCGGACTATGTGTCGATGCAGCCGGTCCGCGCCGGCAGCGTGGTCAGCGAGGCGATCGACCTCGTGGCGCCGATGGCCCAGGCGCGACACATCGTGGTGAGCGTACGGGGCGAAGACGACGACCTCTGGGTGCTCGCGGACGTGCAACGCCTCCGGCAGGTGCTGCTGAACCTGCTGTCGAATGCCATCAAGTACAACGGCGAAGGCCGACGCGTGCAGATCTGCCTGCGCCGCGGCGACCAGGAGCGAATCGAGATCGCCGTCCTCGACGACGGGCCCGGGATCGCCCCCGAGCTGCTCGTTCGCCTGTTCACGCCGTTCGACCGCCTCGGCGCCGAGCAGAGCAGCATCGAGGGCACGGGACTCGGACTGGCGCTGTCGAAGGCGTTCGCCGAGGCGATGGGCGGCACGCTCGGCGTGCAGAGCACTCCCGGGAAGGGAAGCGTCTTCACGCTCGAGTTGGCCGCCCACGCACCGGTGGCCGAGCCCGCCGCCTCGGACCGTTGCGACGTCAGGGCTGACGACCGGCGATTGGTCCTGTGCGTCGACGACAACCCCGCCAACCTCGAGCTCATCGAGCAGATCTTCGTCGAGCGGCTGGAGATCACCGTGGTCAGTGCCGTGCAGGGACGAATGGCGGTCGATCTCGCCCGCCGCCGGCGGCCCGACCTGCTGCTCGTGGACCTCAACCTGCCGGACATCGACGGCGAAGAGGTCGTCCGTCTGTTGCAGGCCGAGCCCGAGACGGCGCGGATCCCGTTCGTGGCGATCAGCGCCGATGCGACGGCGGAACGGCGGGCGGCGGTGCTCGACCTCGGTGCCCGGGCCTACCTGACCAAGCCGTTCGACATCGCCGAGCTGCTGCGTATCGTCGACGAGGCACTCCTCGCCCCCGCCTGACCAGCCATGTCCACCGCGCTGACCGACATGAGGGTGCTGATCGTCGACGACAACGCCGCCAACGTCGAGCTGCTCGAGGAGATCCTCGGCCAAGCGGGCTACACCAACCTCGTCAGCACGCAGGACGCGCGATCCGTCGCCCATCTGTGCGCCGCGTCGCTGCCCGACCTCATCCTGCTGGACCTGCACATGCCCGACCGCTCGGGCTTCGAGGTGATGGCCGACATTCGCGAGCTACTGCGCGAGCCCGAGAGCCTTCCGGTGCTCGTGGTCACGGCCGACGCCGCACACGCCTCGAAGCGGCGGGCGCTGAGCCTCGGCGCCCGCGACTTCATCAGCAAGCCCCTGGACAACGCCGAGCTGCTGCTGCGTGTACGAAACCTCCTGCAGACGCGGCATCTGCAGAAGGAACTCAGAAGTCGGAACGACCTTCTGACCGACGCGGTGCGCGCCCGTACCGTCGAGCTCGAGCACGCGCGGCTGGAGAGCCTGCACATCCTCGCGGCGACGGTCGAATACGGCGACCAGGGCTCCTTCCAGCACACCCAACGCGTCGGGCGGGGGGCCGCCCTCGTCGCCCAGGCGCTCGAGTTGTCGGATACGACCGTCACGATGATCCACGACGCCGCCCCACTGCACGACATCGGCAAGGTCGGAGTCCCCGAGAGTGTCCGTCTCAAGCCCGGCAAGCTGACCGACGAGGAGTTCGCGATCATGAAGAGCCACGTCGCGATCGGCGCGAACATCCTCGCGCCGGCCAGCTCGCCGGTGCTGCGCGCCGCCGCCGACATCGCGCGAACTCACCACGAGCACTGGAACGGCGGCGGCTATCTGGAGGGACTCGCGGGCGAGGACATCCCCCTCGCCGGGAGGATCACCGCCGTCGCCGATGTGTTCGACGCCCTCACGCACGCTCGCTCGTACAAAGAGGCTTGGGACATCGACCGCGCACTCGCCGAGGTCGCCGCCCAATCCGGACGCCAGTTCGACCCGCGCGTCGTGGACGCCTTCATGACGCTCAACCCCGACGCGCTCTTGCACGACGTTCCGCGGCACGGCGTTCTGCGGAACGACGAGCGACGAGCCGCCTGAGCGAGACCGACGATCGGGCGTCAGTCTCGATGCCTGCGAGGGGGAGCGGTCCTACGCCGCACGGCGGGCCAAGCCGTCGGCCGAGCACACTCGCGCGATCGTCCTCGACATGCTGAGCCGTGAGCTCCGCAGACTGCTCGACTCGATCGCACCGCCCCGGCCGCGCTGACGCTCCCGGCGTGGCGCCGCCATCAAGCAGGCCCTGGACGCCCGGGCTCGTGGCCCGCGCACTCGCGCACCGGCAGACGCGGATACCGTACGTAGTGCGGATCCGAGCGCGATCGCTCGCACAGCGAGAACCGCGAGCCCCGGGTGGTGGCGACCACGCGTTGGTGCCGGCAGGTGTTACACAGGCCGGCACCGGGAACGATCGGGACTGCGGCGGCCATCGGCGTGGAGCGTAGCGATCCGGCTTGGCCTGCGATAATTGCACCCGCAACGAATGAGTATCTTCTACCGACTCCTCGGATTCCTGCGCCCCTATCGGCGGGCGATGACCCTGTCGTGGGTGCTGTCGGCCATGGCGATGGTGATGACGGTCTTCGTGCCGTACCTGACCGGCCAGGCCGTCGAGGCCGTCCAGAACGGCGCGAACGATCGCGCGGCGCACCGGCTCACGCTCAGCGCGCACGAACGGCACACCCTGGCGGTCGTGGCCGGCCTCATCCTCGCCGCGGTGCTGCTGCGCTGGGCGCTCACCGTGGCCCGGCGGATGATCGCCGGACGGGTGTCGCTCGGCATCGAGTACGACCTGCGCGAGCGGCTCTACGGCCACCTGCAGAAGCTCGAGCTCGGCTTCTTCGACCATCAGCAGACCGGCCAGCTCATGTCGCGGGCGACCGTCGATCTCGCGCAGGTCCGCTTCTTCCTCGGCTACGGCCTCATCTTCATCCTGCAATCGGCGCTGACGATCGTGCTGGCCGGGGTGGCGATGATCGTGATCAACCCGGGACTCGGATTGATCGCACTCATCCCGGTCCCATTCGTGGTCGTCATCTCCCAGCGCTACGGGCGACTCGCGCGCCCCGCCGTCCAGGAGGTCCAGCAGCGCATCGCCGAGCTGACCGCGGATGCCGAGGAGAACATCTCGGGAGTGCGCGTCGTGAAGTCCTTCGCGCGCGAGGACCTCCAGCTGCAGCGCTTTCAGCGCAGCGTCGGGCGCGTGTTCGACCAGTCGATGGTGGCGACGCGCCTGGAGGCCACGTTCAATCCGATCATCGCCTTTCTCCCCCAGCTCGGGCTCGCCGCGGTCATCTTCCTCGGCGGCCTGAGCGTCATCCACGCCCATCTCACCCTCGGGCAGTTCACCGCCTTCTACTTCTACGTCGCCATGCTCATCGGGCCGATGCGCTCGCTCGGCGTGACCCTCGGGCTCGCGCAGCGCGCGACGGCCTCGGGCGCGCGCATCTTCCAGGTGCTCGACCGTGAGCCGCGCATCGTCGCGCCGCCCGGAGCGCCGCCGCTGCCGGCGGGCAACGGCCACGTCGAGCTGCGCGGGGTGACGCTCAGCTACGCCGGGCCCGACGACGCGCCGGGGCGGCCGGTGCTCCACGACGTCGACCTCGACGTCCCCGCCGGTCGCACGGTGGCGATCGTCGGACCGACCGGCTCGGGCAAGACGAGCCTCGTGTCGCTGCTGTCGCGCCTGTACGACCCGGCCGCCGGGCGCGTGCTCATCGACGGCGCCGATGTCCGGCGGGTCGACCTGCGCTCGCTGCGCCAGGCGATCGCCGTCGTCAGCGACGACCCGTTCCTGTTCTCGACGACGGTCCGCGAGAACATCGCCTACGCGCGCCCGGAGGCCACGGACGACGAGATCGCCGAGGCGGCCGCGCGCGCCCAGGCCAGCGACTTCATCGAGCGCCTGCCGCAGGGCTACGACACGCTCGTCGGCGAGCGCGGGCTGAGCCTGTCCGGCGGCCAGCGCCAGCGGCTGGCGATCGCCCGCGCGCTGCTCGCCGATCCGCGCGTGCTGATCCTCGACGACGCCACCTCTTCGGTCGACGCGTCGACCGAGCGCCAGATCAAGGCGGCGCTGCGCGAGGCGATGCGCGGCCGCACGACGTTTGTCATCGCCCACCGGCTGTCGACGATCGCGCTCGCCGACGACATCGTCGTCATGGAGGGCGGTCGCATCGCGGCCGAGGGCGACCACCAGACGTTGCTCACGGAGTCCGACCTGTACCGGGAGATCGTGGAAAAGGGCCTGCCCGACCAGGTGTTCCTCACCCGCAAGCCGCTGGAACGGGAGGTGAGTGGCCTGTGAGCCCACGCGGAGGCGGACGCGGTAACGGCGGCGGCCTCGGCCCCGGGGCGCGTCGCGGCGGCTGGACGGGCGAGCGGGCGAGCCGCGAGTCGCGCGGGCGCAACCTCCGCGGGCTGCTGGCGCTGCTGCGGCCGTACCGCCGCCGCAGCGCGGTGATGCTCGTCGCCCTGCTGGTCGGAACCGCCGCGACGCTCGCCCCGCCGCTGCTCGCCAAGGCGGCGATCGACCAGGGCATCGCGCGGCACAGCGTGCGCATCCTGGCGATCATCATGGTCGCCTACCTGGTCGCCGCGGGCGTCCTGTGGGCGATGACCTACGTGCAGACCTACCTCGTCGGCTGGGTCGGTCAGCGCGCGCTCGCTGACCTGCGCCTCCGCATCTTCCGCCATCTGCAGTCGTTGCCGATCGGCTTCTATGAGGGCCGTCCGGCCGGGGTGCTCATCTCGCGGATGACGAACGACGTCGAGGCGCTCGACCAACTCGTCACCGACAGCGTGGTCACGCTCTTCCAGTCGACGCTGACGCTCGCCGGCACGATCGTCATCCTCTGCCTGCTCGACTGGCGACTGGCGCTCGTCTCGTTCCTCGTGTTCCCGTTCGTCGCGGTGATGAGCCTCGCGTTCCGGATCGCGTCAGCGGGCGCGTTCCGCCGTACGCGCGAGACGATCGGAACGATCACGGGCTATCTGCAGGAGTCACTGTCGGGCATCCGCGTCGTGCGCAACTTCGGACAGGAGGGGATGCATGAGCGCGCGTTCGCCGCACTCAACGCCGACAATCTCGACGCGAACATGACGACGGTGCGCCTCAACGCGGCCTACTTCCCCGCCGTCGAGCTGCTCTCGGGCATCGCGATCGCGGTCATCGCGCTGTACGGCGGCACGCAGGCGATCAACGGGTATGCGACGGCGGGCACGATCGTCGCGTTCGTGGCCGCGCTGTCGAACCTCTCGGACCCGATCACCCAGCTGTCGAACCTGTACAGCACCTACCAGTCCGGAATGGCCGCGCTCGAGAAGATCTTCGACCTGCTGGCCGTCGAGTCCGACCTCCCCGAGCCCCGTCACCCGGTGCGACTGGAGCGCCTGCGCGGGGAGATCGAGTTCGAGGACGTCACGTTCGTCTATCGCCGCCGCGGGCGCACCGGCGGCGTCGGCGATGAGGTTCGCGCGCTCGACCACGTGCAGCTGCGCGTTCCGCCCGGCCAGACGCTCGCGCTCGTCGGTGCGACCGGCGCCGGCAAGTCGACGATGGCCAAGCTGGTCGCGCGTTTCTACGATCCGACCGAGGGCCGTGTGCTCGTCGACGGGCACGACCTGCGCGAGGTCAGCAGCGACTCGCTGCGCTCGCAGATGGGCATCGTCCCGCAGGAGGCGTTCCTGTTCTCGGGCACGATCGGGGACAACATCGCCTTCGGACGCCCGGGCGCGGACACCGAGGACGTGCGCGCGGCGGCGCGGGCCGTCGGCGCCGACGAGTTCATCTCGGCGCTCGATCACGGGTACGACACCGAGGTCGGTGAGCGTGGCGTACAACTGTCCGCCGGGCAGCGCCAGCTCGTCGCGTTCGCGCGGGCCCTGGTCGCCGACCCCCGGATCCTCGTGCTCGACGAGGCGACCTCGAACGTCGACCTGCACACCGAGGGCCACATCGAGGAAGGCCTGCGCCGGCTGCTCGCCGGACGCACCTCGATCGTCATCGCCCACCGTCTGTCGACGATCCGGCGCGCCGGGCGCATCGTCGTGCTCGAGCACGGGCGCATCGTCGAGCAGGGCACCCACGACGAGCTCATCGCACAGGGCGGCCGCTACCACCGCCTGTACCGCGACTGGGCCGACCAGGCGGCCGCGTAGAAGCTCCGGGACAGGGACTCGAACCCCAAATTCGACATCCAGAGTGTCGCGTGTTGCCAATTACACCATCCCGGAAGGGACGGCTAAGGATAGTCCAGGCGACGGCCTGCGGCCGGCGCTAGAAGTCTGACTCGCGCGGGGGCCCGGCTCTCGTGGCCACCGAGGAGGCCTGCTTGCTCGGCGTCTGCCCGCCCATCGAGGGCGTGACGGGGACGGGCGGCGGCGTGTGCGGCGGTGGCGGTGACGGTGTGGGTGGCGGCGGCGGCGCGGCCGGGGCCGGCGGCGCGCTCGGGGGCGGATTCGGGGCCGGTCGCGCGGGCGGCGGGGAGGCCTGCGTGGGCGCGCCGGGAGCCGGCGGGACCGGAGGCGCGACGGCCGGGGTCGGGGCCGCGTGGGGTGCCGCCGGCGGCGGCGGGACGACGGCCGGGGTCGGGGCCGCGTGGGGTGCCGCCGGCGGCGGCGGGACGACGGCCGGGCGCGGGGCCGTGGGCGGCGGCGCCTGGGGCGCCGGCGGGACGATGGCCGGGCGCGCGGCCGTAGGCGACAGGCGGTCGACGGCGCGCAGGGAGGCCGGCGTCGCCGCGGCGACGGGCGGGCCCGGAGCGGAGGCGTCCGCGGTCTGCGAGCGCGTCGTGTCGGCGCCCTGGACGGTCCAGCGGCGGTGGTCCGGGCCGCCGGGAGCCGGACCGTTACCTGGGTCGACGCTCAGGTGACGAGCCCACGAATGGCTAAAGGTTGAAGTTGAAGTCGAGGTTGAGGTCGCGGACGAGGTCTGCGAGGTGGTCGCGGACTCGCTGCTCGACCGGGTCGTGGTCGGGGTCTGTGTCGAGGTCGAGGAGCTCGTGGTCGTCGGCGTCGTGGAGGCGGTCTCGGTCGCCGACGTCTCGGTCACCGTCGTCGCGGTCGTGGAGGACGTGCGCGTCGCCGAGGTGGTGACGGTCGCAGTGGTGGATGTCGTCGCGCCCTTCGGCGCGACCGGGCGCGGGCCCCCGGTGGAGGTCGGAGGCCCGGTCGTCGAACCCGACCCGGGGGACGGCGTCGAGCTCTGTGGCGCGGAGCCGGACGTCCCGCTCGAGTCGTTCGTGCCCGCCGCGGGCGCGGACGAGACCGGCGCGCTGATCGGGGTGGCCGAGCCGCTGGCCGGGGGCGCGGACGGCGCGGAGGCCGCCGGCGCGAAGGTCGTGGGGGTCGAGGACACGGGGAGCGAGGGCAGCGACGTGGGCGCGGGCGGCGACGGGGCCGGGCTCGGCGGGCCGGCGTCAGGACCCTGGCCCGCCGCGGGCGACGGCACGGCGGTCGGGGTCGACGCGGCCGGTGCCGCGCTCGCGCCGACGCTCAGCACCTGCAGCAGCGACGCGGCGGTGCCGGCCGATCCCGGGGCGCCGCCCGGCGCCCCGGCCTGCGGCGCCTCAGCGCGGCTCGCGCCCGCAGCGGGGCCCGCGGCGGCCACGAGCGACGGCCCCGACACCGTGATGCTCCGGTCGTGGGTGCTGCCGAGCAATGGCCACTGCACCCCGGCGAGGTGGTTGCCGAGGGTGGCCACCGCGATGATCGCCGCGAGCGAGGCGATGAGCACGGGTACGGCGAAGATCACACGCCGGAGGGACACGTGGTTCAGCATCGGCAGATACGGGCTTCAACACAAGCCCCGTCAATCATTCGTTGACGCAAATCCTGCAAAAAGCCGTACATTCGTCCAGCGGCGGGCGGCCAATACGTCCAGGCCGCGAGCCGGAGATTCGTCCAGCGCGCGGGCTCGGGCCCGTCGGAGCGGCGTGCCGGTCAGCCGCCCGCGCGGTGCACCGGCGCCGCGAAGGAGGTGGTGATCGACTCCTCGAGGCCCGGATCGAGCACCAGGAGGACCTCGTCGCCGCCCTGGATCACCGTGTCCGGCTTGGGGACGAAGCCGCCGCCGGCGCGCAGGACGGAGATGATGAGGCTGCCGTCGGGGAGATCGATGTCGGCGACTCGCCGGCCCGCGACCGGCGAGTCGACCGGCACCTCGAGCTCGATGATCTCGAGGCGCTCCTCCTCGAGCGCGAGCAGGTGCACGAGCCCATAGCGCGGGACCTCGTGCTCGATGAGGCGCAGGATGAGATCGGTGGCCGACACCGCCGGCTGGATGCCGAGCAGCTTGAAGTGCTGGTAGTTGCGGGGGTTGTTGACGCGGGCGATGATGCGGTCGCAGAGGTACTTCTCCTTGGCCACCTGACAGACGAGCATGTTGTCCTCGTCGTCGCCGGTCACGGCGATGACGAGATCGGCGCGCTGGATCCCGGCGCGTTCGAGCACCCACAGCTCGGTGGCGTCGCCGTATTGGACGGCGTGCTCGAGCTCCTCCTCGATGACGAGATAGCGGTCCCGGCGCTGTTCGATGAGCGTGACCTCGTGCTCCTTGGACATCAGCTCGCGAGCGAGGTTCCAGCCCACCTTGCCGCCGCCGGCGATGATCACGTACATCGCGTCAGGCCACGCCGGCGTCGACGGCCTGCACGAACATCTCGATCGCGTGCTGCGTCGGCGAGATGGTGTGCAGGCCCTGCTCGCCGTACCAGGCGGCGCGGGCGGGGTCCATCACCCGGGCGAGCACGCGCTCGACGCCGAACTGCTTCTGCGCGATCTGGGAGATGATGAGGTTCGTGTTGTCGCCATCGGTCGAGGCGATGAAGACATCTGCGTGATCGATGCCGGCCGCGACGAGGGCCTCCAGCTCGAGCGCGGTGCCGACCGTGAACTGGCCACCGGCGTCCTCCCAGCTCTTCTGCTGACCGGCGTCGAGTCGCTCGTGAGAGAGCGGGTCCTCGTCGAGGACCGAGACGGTGTAGCCCTTCGCGAGCGCCGACTTGGCCACGGCCGAGCCAACCCGCCCGGCACCGACGATGAGCACGAACATGCGCCGCAGCTTATTCGATCGCGGCGGCGCTCCGATCGTCGCCGGCCGGCTCTGCCGCCGGCGGCGCGGTGACGATCACCCGGCAGTCCGCCTTGTTGACGACGTACTTGGTGGTGTCCCCGACGTAGTTCTCCAGCGGTCCCCCGCGCCCGCCGAGGCGAGGGCCGCCGCGAATCCGCGACGGCTCCTCGGCGCCGAGCACGATCGCCTCGACCCCGCGACGGCGCGCCTCCTCGACGATCGCCGGTCCCGCCCGCCGGGCGCGCACGGTGGCCGTCGCGACCTCGACCCCGGTGTACTCCTCCCCCACGGCCTTCGCGCGGGCCAGCGCCTGGCGGCCGCGCTTGATCGTCGCCTCGGGCAGGCGGGCATCGATCGGCAGCGACATCGGCACGACGAAGATCCAGACCGCCTCGATCGTCGCGCGGTCGATCGCCGCCGCATCGGTCTGCTCGCCGGCCGCGAGCCGCGCCGCGGTCTGCACGATGTCGTCGTCGAGCTCGCTGCCCGACAGGGGCACGAGGATCGAGCCATAGTCATCCTCGGCGACCGGCTCGGCCCGGAGCACCTGGGCGGGAACGCTCACCCGCCGTACCAGCGACTTGCCGTCGGCGCGGCGGTAGGCCACGTACAGCGTCAGTCCCGCGATCATCCAGGCCAGCCCGACGTACCGCGCCGGCTGGTGGACGACGATGACGGCGAGCCAGCCGAAGCCCGACAGCACCGCCCCCACCACGGCCGGGATCGGCAGCGCCCCGCCGCGGACCCGGATCGACAGCGGCATCCGGTACGGGCGATCCCGCTCGGGCTCGCTGTAGCGCAGCCGCCACACCGACAGGTGGGCGATCGTGAACGCGAGCATCGCCCCGAAGGCATAGATCCCCACGAGGAAGTCCAGGCTCTCGGTCGAAGCGAGCGCGGCCGCGACGCACCCCGCGATGACGATGAGCACGTAGGGGGTCGAGCGCGTGGGGTGCAGGCGCCCGAGCGAGGCCGGGATCTGGCGGTTGGTCGAGAGCGAGTAGGCGAGGCGCGACAACCCGAGCATCGCGGAGTTGGCCGCCGCGACGAGCGTGACCGCGGCCATCGCGCCGACCACATAGCGCAGCGTCTGACGGAGCCAGTGCTGGTGGAAGGCCGACGCGATCCCGAGCACCGGCGCGTCGACGTAGCGTCCGCCGAGCGCGGTCGTCGTCCCGTGCACCGGCACGGCGCTGATGGCGACGACGGCGATGCCGACGTACACGATGAGCACCGAGCCGGCCGCGCTCGTCACCAGCCGCCGCAGCCCCCGGCGCCCGACGGCGACCTCGCCGGCGAGACCCGAGGCCGATTCGAGGCTCGTGAAGGCGATCGTCGTGATCGTGAGCGCGAACACGAGGCCGCTCCAGCTCGGCGCCGAGCCGAGATGCACGGTGGCGATGATCGCGTGCGGGCTGAAGAAGACGTACAGCCCGAGGACGATGAGCAGCAGCTGCAGGGTGAGGTCACCGACCACGAGCGCCCCGACGCGCCGCGCCCGCCGCGTCGAGAACCCGCGCACGTTGCTGAGCACGACGTAGCCGATGATCGCGAAGGCGACCACGAGCGAGACGCCGCTGCGCCCGAGCGGGTGCCAGAAGACCCGCAGGTACTGCGTCGCCGAGTACGCGGTGACGGCGATGAGGATGACGTAGTCGAGCAGGATCGCCCAGCCGGCGACGAAGCTGACGAGCTCGTTGAAGGCGTAGCGCGCGAACACCGTCGCGCCGCCCCGATCCTGGTGCAGCGAGGCGCCCTCGACGTAGGTCATCGTCGTCAGCCCGAACATCGCCGCCGCGATCAGGTAGACGAGCGGAGTCAGCCCGAGGGCGTGACCGGCGACGACGCCGAGCGAGAAGTACACCGCGCTGGCGATCGACGTCCAGACGATCGAGAACAGCAGCGGAGAGCCGATCGTGCGCCGCAGCTGATCCCGAGAGCGGAGCCTCGACTCGTGGCCGTGATGGGGATCCCCGGAGGCCCGATCGGCCTCGCTCACGGCTGCTGTCCCCGCCGGCGCTCCACCCACAGGCGCAGGACGCCGCCGGCGATGAAAAGCACGCCGAGCAGCGACCGGCCCGACACCAGCCCGCTGCTCCCGCTCACCGCCTGCACCACGAGTGCGACGCCGATCACCGCCATCGCGATCGAGAGCATGATCGTGCCGCCGCGATGCAGCTGTCCGGAAGGGCCCACGGTTCGGAGATTACGGGCTCGTCGTCGCCGGTGGCCGGGCGGGCCGATTCCAGCGCCGACTTAACCTAAGGTCGAGGTCGAGACTCGGCGACGGCGCCCGTCCGCCGCGCGTCTCAGGTGATGAGCGGGATGATGAGGATGGCGACGATGTTCGCCACCTTGATCATCGGGTTGATCGCCGGGCCGGCGGTGTCCTTGAAGGGGTCGCCGACGGTGTCCCCGGTGACCGACGCCGCGTGGGCGTCGGAGCCCTTGCCGCCGAAGGCGCCGTCCTCGATCAGCTTCTTGGCGTTGTCCCAGGCGCCGCCGCCGGCGGTCATCATCACCGCAAAGAAGAAGCCGACGACGATCGTGCCGATGAGCAGGCCACCCAGGGCCTTCGTGTCGATGAGCCCGACGATCAGCGTGAGGCCGATCGGCAGCAGCGAGGGAAGGATCATCTCGCGCTGGGCGGTGCGCGTGACGATGTCGACGCACGCCGCATAGTCCGGCTGCTCGGTGCCCTCCATGATCCCGGGCTTCTCGCGGAACTGGCGGCGCACCTCCTCGACGACGGCGCCGCCGGCGCGCCCGACGGCCTCGATCGACAGCGAGGCGAACAGGCACACCATCATGCCGCCGAGGAGCAGGCCGATGAGCACCGGCGGCTCGTTGATGCCGAAGGTGATCGACACGTGCGTCTGCTGCGCGAGCTCCTCCTGGAAGCCCGCGAAGAGGACGATCGCCGCCAGGACGGCCGACCCGATCGCGTAGCCCTTCGTCACCGCCTTCGTCGTGTTGCCGACGGCGTCGAGCGGGTCGGTGACGTTACGCACCTCCTCGGGCAGGTCGGCCATCTCGGCGATGCCGCCGGCGTTATCGGTGATCGGGCCGAACGCGTCGAGGGCCACGATCAGGCCGGTGAGCGACAGCTGGCCCATGACGGCCACGCCGATGCCGTAGATGCCGGCGAGCTTCCACGAGCCGAGGATGCCCAGGCACAGCACGAGCGCCGGCGCCGCGGTGGCCTGCAGACCCGAGGCGAAGCCCTGGATGATGTTCGTGGCGTGGCCCGTCTCCGACGCCTTGGAGGTCTTGCGCACCGGTGAGAAGCGCGTCGAGGTGTAGTAGTCGGTGATGACGAACAGCAGCGCCGTGACGCCGATGCCGATGAGCGAGCACAGATAGAGATGCGAGACGCTCGGCCCCTTCGGCGCGATCAGCACGGCGAGCCCCGAGGCGGGGTGATACGCGGCGGCCACGGCCGGGAAGGTGATGTCGCCCATCAGCCAATGCGTGATCGGGTAGAAGGCGGCAGCGGCCAGGACGCCCGAGACGACGAGGCCCTGATACAGGGCGCGCTCGACGTTGCCCGCCTGCGAGCGCACCGCGAACGTCCCGATGATCGAGGCGATGATGGCGACGGCGCCGAGCACGAGCGGGTAGAGCGCCACGCGTGTGGAGTCGACCGTGCTGTAGGTGAGGACGCCGAGCAGCATCACCGCCACCGCGGTGACGGCGTAGGTCTCGAACAGGTCGGCCGCCATGCCGGCGCAGTCGCCGACGTTATCGCCGACGTTATCGGCGATGACCGCCGGGTTGCGGGGGTCATCCTCGGGGATGCCGGCCTCGACCTTGCCGACCAGGTCTGCGCCCACGTCGGCGGCCTTGGTGAAGATGCCGCCGCCGAGTCGCGCGAACACGGAGATGAGCGAGCCGCCGAAGCCGAGGCCGATGAGCGCCTTGACCGCCGTCTCGTTGCTGTCGCCGAAGACGGCGGTCAGCAGCCCGTAGTAGCCGGCGACGCCGAGCAGGGCCAGGCCGACGACGAGCATGCCGGTGATCGCGCCGCCGCGGAAGGCGACGCTCAACGCCGGGGCGATCCCGCCCCGCGCCGACTCGGCGACGCGCGCGTTGGCGCGCACCGACACGTTCATCCCGATGAAGCCCGCCGAGCCCGAGAGGATGGCGCCGATCGCAAAGCCCGCGGCCACCGCGATGTTCTGGATGAAGATCAGCGCGATGAACACGACCACGCCGACGGCGGCGATCGTCGTGTACTGCCGGGTCAGGTAGGCGCGCGCGCCCTGCTGCACCGCGAGCGAGATCGACTGCATGCGTTCGTTGCCGGGCGACAGCGCGAGCAGCGCCCTGGTGGTGACCACGCCGTACACGATCGCGAGCGCGGCGCAGAACAATGCGACCACGACCCCGTGGTTCGTCAGAAAGCTACTCAAGGGGAAATCCTCCGCAAGTCTGGTTGTGCCGTGCGGCGCAGGCATCGCGCAACGCACAAATGGGACCGGGCCGGCTCGTGTCGAGTCCAGCCCGGGGCAGAAGCCGGCGCAGTCTATCGTGCGGGCCGGCGAGGAGGCGGCCCGCCGCCGCGTCAGCGCCCCGCGGCGGGCGGGACGCTCAGCGTCCGGGAATCCACAGGCGACCGCTGGACTCGGCCGGGCCGGGCCGATTCCCCTCATCCTCGGACGGCTTCGCCGGGCCGCCGCCGGGCTCCGTCGACGCGGCCGGCGGCGTCGCACTCGCCGGCGCGGGCCCCGAGGCCGGCGCCGGGCCGGCGGCGGGCGCCGCCTCGCCGGCAGCCGCCGGCGCCGCCGCCGCCTCGGCCGCGTAGGCCATCTGCAGCTGTGAGAGCGCGCCGCGGAGCTGGCCGAGATCGTCGCCGGCGCGGCGCTCGAGCACCGGCATCAGGCCGCGCACGGCGTCGATCGCGTCGCGCACCTGCTCGAGGTCGCGATCGCCCTCGGCGCCGGGGGCGAGCCCGAGGCGGCGCCCGGCGAGGTTGATGAGCGTCACGGCCGTCTGGATGACGACGTCGGCGGCGCTGATGCGCTTCAGCTCCTCCTCGTAGGCCGCCCGCATCTCCTCGTATTCCTCGTCCGTCGGTTCGCGCGGTGGGGTGCTCACACCGGTACCTCCTGTGGGTAGCTGTGCTGGGTCTCTCGTACGGCGGCGGCGTAGGCCTCCTGGAGCGACGCGCCGCCGTCGAGCAGGCGGCGCTGGCGCTGGGCTCCGTTGTGCTCGGGCAGCACCACGTCGATCCCCAGCTCCGCGCGCATCGGCGCGGTCCAGGCCGCGAGGCGCTCGACGATCGCCGCCGCCGGATACTCCTCCTCGCGCTCGAAGTCGATCATGCGCCCATCCTGACCGAAGCGGATCGCCCGCCACATGTTCTCCTCGACGAGCCGGGGCGCCGGGTCGACCCACGGCACGCCCTCGTCGATGTCGCGCGCCGCCTGGGCGACGCAGGCCACGATGAGCGCGGCGAGCCCCTCGGACTCCGGCGCGGTGCTCTGCGCGTCGCAGATGCGCATCTCGACCGTGCCGAACGCGAAGTGCGGTCGCACCGACCACCACACCTGGGTGTACTCGACGATCGAGCGCGTGCGCATGAGCAGGTCGATGTAGTCGCGGTAGGCCTCCCACCCACCGAAGGCGTCGGGTATGCCGCAGCGCGGGAAGCTCTTCGTGAAGATCTGCGTGCGCGCCGAGTGCAGGCCGGAGTCGCGAGCGTCGACACAGACCGAGTTGGCCGACACCGCGAGCAGCAGCGGCAGCACGGGGCGCAGGCGATCGCACACGCGTACCGCGCGGTCCAGCCCGCGCACCCCCACGTGGACGTGCAGGCTGAAGGTGTTGTTGCGCCAGGCGACGTAGCGCAGGCCCTCCTCGACGCGCCGGTAGTGCGCGGTGTCGATGATCGGCTGCTCGCGGTAGTCGGCCCACGGGTGGGTCGCGTTCGCCCCGAGCAGCGCGTCACGCTCGGCGGCGAGGGCGAACAGGCGCCGGCGGCGATCGCGCTGGCTGGCGATCGCGTGGTGCAGGTCGTCTCCGGCGCCGGAGACGATCTCGATCTCCGAGGAGATGAGCTCGCCGGTGATCCCGGCGTGCAGCGCGGGGTCGCTGTCACGCGCCGCGTCGCGGAGCTCCTCGAAGCGCGGGGCGAGGTCGAGGCTGACCGGATCGAGGATCGCGAACTCCTCCTCGAGCCCGACGGTGAAGTCGGTCGAGCGCTCGAATACGTCTACCGCTTGGGTGAGATCGAGGCTGTTCAACGGCGGCGGGGGATTCGTATCGTGGCGACGGGCCACGCGGCTCCGTCGCAAGCGCGTCAGATCAGAGCAGATCGAAGGCGTCAGGTCAGATAGAAGTACAGCGCGTAGAGCAGATCGACGGCCGGGCTGGAGGTGTGGACGGTCACCTCGGGCGGGACGTCGAGCAGCGACTCGGAGTAGTTGAAGATGATCTTGACGCCGGCGGACACCAGCGTGTCGGCGATCGGCTGCGCGGCATGGCTCGGCACGGCGAGCACGCCGACCACGACGTCCTCCTCCTCGACGACACGTGCGAGCTCGTCGACGTGGCGCACGCGCTGGGGTCCGATCTGGGCGCCCACCTTCCCGGCATCGACGTCGAAGATGGCCACGACCCGAAAGCCGTGGTCGGCGAAGATGTCCGACGAGGCGATCGCCTGGCCCAGGTGGCCGGCCCCGAAGAGGGCGATGTTGTGCTGCCCGGCCGTGCGCAGGATCTTGCGGATCTGCGAGACGAGCGATTCGACGTTATAGCCGACACCGCGCTTCCCGAACTTGCCGAAGCCACTGAGGTCACGGCGGATCTGCGTGGAGTTGACGTGTGTGTAGTCCGACAGCTCCTGGGAGGAGATCGTCTCCTTGCCCATCTTCTTGGCCTGCGTGAGCACCTGCAGGTAGCGCGACAGGCGCGCGGCCACGCCGAGCGACAGGCGCTCCGCCGAGATGACGTCACCATCGCGGTGCAGTTCCGGTGCGCTCGCCACGTCCCTGAAGCTCATCGTGCCCTGACTCTAGATGATCCCCAGCCCGAGACCGTGCTCAGCTCCGATTCGGGGCGGCCGGCGCCAGCTCGTGCCGCAGGAGGTCCTCGTCGAGGACGAACTCGCACAGCTCGCGCCCATCGAGGGCGATCACCGGAATCCGGTCGAAATAGGCCCTGTGCAGGGCTTCCTCGTCGGTGATGTCACGCTCGACGAGGCGGAAGGGGACGTCGCGGCGCACGCGCTCCAGGCCGGCCCGGGCCTCGTCGCAGAGGTGGCACCCCGGGCGCCCGTAGAGCGTCACCTCCCTCACCGCGGGCGCTCGCCGGTCGCGTAGGCGTCGAGGTCGAGGTACCCGGGGTAGGCCACGGCCGGCCCGAAGCGCGCGGCGCTCGCGATCATCGCCGCGTTGTCGGTGCACAGCTCGCGCGGCGGCACATGGAGCGGGACGCCGAGCGCTCGCAGGCGCTCGCGCACCGCGCCGTTGGCCGCTACGCCTCCGCCGAGCGCCAGGTGCTCGAGGCCCGTCTGCTCCAGCGCGCGCTGCGCCCGCGCCGCGAGCGCCTCGGCGATCGCCGCCTGATAGGACGCGGCGAGGTCCACGCGGCGGCGCTGGACCTCGTCGTCACCGAGCTCGCGCACCTTGTACAGCAGGGCCGTCTTCAGGCCGGCGAACGAGAAGTCCAGCCCACGGTCGAAGGCCCGCGGGCCGGCGCGCCGGCCACCGCCAGGGAAGGGGAACGCCTCGGGATCGCCCGCGGCGGCGAGCCGCTCGAGCGCCGCGCCCCCCGGATAGCCGAGGCCGAGGAGTCGCGCGCCCTTGTCGAACGCCTCGCCGGCCGCGTCGTCGAGCGTGCGGCCGAGCACGGTGAGCTCGTCGGGAGCGGAGACCGTCCCGATGAGCGTATGCCCGCCCGAGGCGATGAGGCACACGAACGGCGGATCGAGCGGATCGGGGGCGAGGTAGTTGGCCGCGACGTGCCCCTGCAGGTGATCGACCGGCGCCAGCGGCAGACGGCGCCCGGCGGCGAGCGCCTTGGCCGTGGCCAGGCCGACGAGCAGCGCGCCGACGAGCCCGGGTCCCTGCGTCACCGCGACCAGGCTGATGTCGTCGAGCGACGCGCCGGCCCGCGCCAGCGCGTCGTCGATGGCGGCGTTGATGACGCGCAGATGCTCCCGCGAGGCGATCTCGGGGACGACGCCGCCATACCGATCGTGCACGCCCTGCGACGAGATGACGTTGGCCCGGATCGTCCCGGCGCCGTCGACGACGGCCGCGCAGGTGTCGTCACAGCTCGTCTCGAGCGCGAGGATGAGGGCGTCGGCCGCGAGCGGCGCCCCGGCGGGGACGCTCACGCGAAGAAATGGCCCGGGTTGGGCACGTCGTCGAGCGAGCCGGCGAGCGTCGCCGGCGTGCGCCACATGATCACGGCGTCCTCGCCGTTGTCCTGGTAGTAGCGGCGCCGGATGCCTGCCGCGCGGAAGCCATCGCGCTCGTAGAGGGTGATCGCCACATCGTTGGAGCGGCGGACCTCCAGGGTGAAACGCGCCTCCGGGTCGCCGACGCGCGCGTAGAGGTCGGTGAGCAGCGCCGAGGCCACGCCCTGGCGCCAGCGGTCGGGGTCGACGGCGACGTTCATGACGTGCCAGACGGTCTCGTAGCGCGAGCAGATGACGTACCCGACGAGCCGCCCCTCGATCGAGGCGGCCAGGCAGATCCCGGAGGGCTTGGACAGCTCGAGTACGAACATGGCCAGCGACCACGGCGTCGGGAAGGCGCGCCGCTCGATCTCGATCACCTGCGGGAGGTCGGCATAGATGAGCCGCCGGATCTCGACGATCGGCGGCTCGGCGCGGATCTCTGCGGCGGAGGTTGTGTTCACTCGCTGACGCGTCCCCGGGTGATCTCGGCGTCCGGACGGCGTACGTAGCACGGTACGACGGCGCCGGTGGCCGAAGCGGCCGCGCGGTCGGCGAGCCGGCAGATCACCGCGGCGTTCACGCTGTGCAGAGACGACGCGTCCGCCGGGATCGCCACCCCGGCCGCTTGAAGGTTCTCCCTGAATCGTACCGCCCCGTCGCCGACGGCCAGGACCGCTCGCGACGCGACCGGCAGCGCCTCCGCGACGGCACCCGGCGGCACCGCGACCGGCGCGAGCAGCTCACTCTCGCCCTCGTAGACGGCGAGGAACACCTCTCCGCGGCGGGCGTCGAGCACGGCGGCCACCGGACCGCCGTGGTCGGCCTGCGCCCCGGCGGCGAGCGCGCGCAGCGTGCCCACGCCCACCAGGTCGATGCCGAGCGACTGGGCGAGGCCGCGGGCCGTGGCCACGCCGATGCGCAACCCGGTGAACGATCCCGGGCCGACCCCGACCGCGATGCGGCCGACGTCGGCCCAGGTGAGGCCCTGGCGCCGCAGCAGCTCGTCGGCGATCGCCAGCACGCGCGTGGCGTGGCCGGGTCGCTCGCCGTCACCCGGCACCTCGAGCACCGAGCGGTCGGAGCCGTCGTCGAGCCGCAGCGCCACGGCGGTGGCGGGGGTCGCCGTGTCGAAGCCGAGCACGACCATGACGGCTCAGGCGCCGGGACGCTCGGAGAGCTCGAGCGTGCGGCGATCGCCGCCGGCGTGCCGCAGCGTGACCGTGACGCGCGCCGCGGGCAGCTCGTCCCCGGCCCGCTCGGGCCACTCCACGAAGGCGACGCGATCGGGACCGAGGTACTCGGCGAGCAGCGACGGGTCCTCCTCGCCGAGGGAGGCGAGCCGGTAGAGATCCACGTGCGAGACCGTGACGCCGGCGCCGGGATAGCGGTGGGCGATGGCGAAGCTCGGGCTGGTCACCGGATCGTTGACGCCGAGCGCGCGGGCCGCCCCGCGCACGAACGTCGTCTTGCCGGCGCCGAGCTCGCCGCGCACGAGCACGACGTCGCCGGGTCGCAGGCGCTCGGCGAGCTGCGCGCCGATCGACTCGGTCTCCTGCGGGCCGCGGGTCTCCACACGGCGCGTGCCCGGCGCGCCCGGGTCAGCGGCCTCGCGCATGCCGCAGGCGCACGCGCAGCGCGAGACCGGCGGCCAGCATGGCCCCGCCGATGAGGGCCGGCACCGGGAGGTCGTCGCCGGTGAACGGGAGCTGCTTGACGTGCGACGTCGTCGAGGCGGCGGTCGAGGACGTCGCCGACGAGGTCGAGGTCGACGTGGTCGTCGTCGTGCTTGTCGATCGCGCGCCCGTCGAGGGCGGCGCCGAGGAGAGGTTCTTCGCCGAGCCGGGGCTCACGCCGTTCTGCGCCAGCGCGACGCCGGTCGGCGTGAGGGCGGCGGCGCAGCAGCACGCCAGCAGCACGCGACGTCCCCGGTTCGGGCGGCGCCGCGTCGTCACTCCGGGAGCACTGGCTGCCGACATGGCCGGCAATGCTAGTCCTTCTGTGACCCGGACGGTGTGGGTGGGCCCACTCAGAACAGCCCGAGCTGGTCGGGCTCGGCGGGCACGGAGGAGTCCGACTCGCGGCGGAAGCGGCCGGCGCCGACGGCCGTCGCCGGCGCGACCGCCATCGGCGGCGCAGGGGCCGTCGCGTCGCCTCCGACGCTGTCGCCCCCGCCAGCGAGGGGCGTGCCCTCGGCACCCTGGGCGCCGGCGGCGGCGAGCGCGGCCTCGACCGCCCCCTCGTCGAGCGCGGGCGGCTGGTCGGGCGCCGGTAGGGCAAGCAGCTCGGGGAGCCGGGCGAAGTCCTCGCGCAGCGTCTGCAGCATGCGCGGCGTGTACAGGGCCGCCGCGGGATGGAAGATCGGGTACAGGCGCACGGCCCGCCGGCCCAGGGTGATGACCTCGGGCTGGCCGTGGACGCGGGTGATTCCGGCCGGGTCGCGGCGCAGCAGCTTCGTCGAGAAGTTCCCGAGCGAGCAGACGACGCGCGGGGCCACGAGCTCGACCTGCGCGAACAGGTACTCCTGGCAGTTCTCGATCTCGGCCGGAAGCGGGTCACGGTTGCCGGGCGGACGGCACTTGAGCACGTTGGCGATGAACACCTCGCCGCGCGACAGGCCGATCTCCACGAGGAGCTTCTCGAGCAGCTTGCCCGCCTGCCCCACGAAGGGCAGGCCCTGCTGATCCTCGTTGGCGCCGGGCGCCTCCCCGACGAACATCAGGTCGGCGTCGGCGTTCCCCGCCCCGAAGACGACGCTGTGGCGCGTCGCGGCAAGCTCGCTGCAGCGCTCGCAGGCCGTCGCCTGCGCGAACACGGCCTTGAGCGCCTCGCGGCGGGCGGCCGAAGACGATGAAGCCGGCATCGCGCGATCGTAGCTCTGCGACCGCACGCCGTCTCGGCCCGGGCGCATGTCGAACCCGCAAACTGCGGTCGCGAATCGCGGCCTCGTCGATGACCCAGACGCCGGCCGCCCCGGTGGACGACCGCCGCCGGCGGTGTATCATGGCCCCAGAGGGCCGGGACCGCGCCGCCAGCGGGCCGGACCCCGAAGGGCGCAGTTCAGCAGCGACAAACCCCCGCCGTGCCGGTATCCCTGAGGGAACTGGACCGTTCAGATGAGTCATCCGCTCCCCCCCGCGTCGGCCGTGCACCTGTCCGGTGCTCGCGCCGAGCGCTCGCCGCAGCGAGCGGCGTGCCGGCAGATCGCGATCATCGGCGCCGGGCGTCTCGGAACGGTCCTGGCGACCGGGCTCTCGCGCGCCGGGCACAGCGTTCACGGGCCGCTCCCCCGCCACTACTGCGCCGCCGACGTGGCCGGCGCGGACATCGTCCTGCTCTGCGTCCCGGACCGCGAGATCGCGGCGGCCGCGACCACCTGGCGCCGCCACCGGGCCACGGGCGGCGACCGAGCGCTGCTCGGTCACTGCTCGGGCGCGTCCGGGCTCGACGTGCTGCGCGCCGCAGACGACTCCGGGGACCGGTCGCTCTTCTCGCTTCACCCGCTCATGACCATCGCCGACCGCGGCGCGCCGCCGCGCTGGGCGGGTGCCGCCGCGGCGGTCGCCGGATCGTCGGCGCGAGCGCTGGAGGCGGCGGTCGCCCTCGCCCGGGAGCTCGACCTGACGCCGGTCTCGATCGCCGACGGCGACCGTGCGGCCTACCACGCCGCCGCATCGATCGCCTCGAACTTCCTCGTCACGCTCCAGTGCGCGGCCGAGGAGCTCGCGGCCGATTGCGGCGTGGACCGCGAGATGCTCGCACCGCTCGTGCGGGCCAGCGTCGAGAACT
Source organism: uncultured Solirubrobacterales bacterium (assembly GCA_963710725.1). Lineage (GTDB taxonomy): Bacteria > Actinomycetota > Thermoleophilia > Solirubrobacterales > Solirubrobacteraceae > CAVQBJ01. The sequence continues at coordinate 213,134 of CAVQBJ010000005.1, forward strand.
GGGTGTCCGGCGGGCGCTCGGCCCTCACCGGACCGATCGCCCGCGGCGACGAGGCGACCGTCGCCCGCCAGCGCGAGGCCGTCGCCGAGCGCACGCCGCAGCTGCTCGAGCTGTTCGACACGCTCGCCGCCGCGACGCGCGCCATCGCGGTCGCCGCGGCCGGTGCCGGCGAGGGGCTGGCCGCATGAGGACGCTACGGACGGTGGCCGAGGTACGCGCCGCGCTCGCTGCGGCCCGCCGGGAGGCGCGCACGATCGGCCTCGTGCCGACGATGGGCGCGCTCCACGAGGGCCACCTGTCGCTCATCCGCCGCGCGCGCGAGGAATGCGACGTCGTCGTCGTGTCGATCTTCGTCAACCCGACCCAGTTCAACGAGGCCGCCGACCTGCAGGCCTACCCGCGCGACGAGGGGCGCGACGTCGCTCTCGCGCAGCGCGCGGGCGCGGACCTCGCCTTCCTGCCGCCCGTCGAGGAGATCTATCCCGACGGCTTCGCGACGGCCGTGCTCGTCAGCGGGGTCAGCGAGGTCCTCGAGGGCGCCGAACGCGGCGCCGAGCACTTTCGCGGCGTGGCCACCGTCGTCACCAAGCTGCTCACGATCGTCGGGCCCGACGTCGCCTACTTCGGACAGAAGGACGCGCAGCAGACCGTCGTCGTGCGCCGGCTCGTGACCGACCTGAACCTCCCGGTGCGGATCGTCGTGTGCCCGACGGTGCGCGAGGCCGATGGGCTCGCGCTGTCGAGCCGTAACGCGCGCCTGCGCCCGGACGAGCGCGAGCGCGCACTGGCGCTTTCCCGGGGCCTGCGCGCGGCCGAGCGGCGCCACGCCGACGGCGAGCGCGACGCGGCGCGCCTGATCGATGCGGCGCGCGACGCGATGGCGTCGTGCGGCGTCGAGCCGGAGTACCTCGCCGTCGTCGACCCCGGGACGCTGCGTGTGCTCGATCGAGTCGGCGACGCCGCACTCGTCGCCGTCGCCGCCCGCGTCGGCACGACCCGCCTGATCGACAACGTGCTGCTCGTCGCGCCCGCCCCCCGTCGGGGTGGCGGCACGACGGCGTCCACGACTCACTCGAGGGACCCGCACCGGCGGGGATCCCTCAGACCAACCCCGCACCTCACCTGAAAGGGACCGTTCGATGCAACGCACGATGCTGAAGTCGAAGATCCACCGCGCGACGGTGACCGATTGCGACCTCCACTACGTCGGCTCGATCACGATCGACGCGGACCTGCTCGATGCCGCCGACATGCTCGAGCACGAGCAGGTGCACATCGTCGACGTCGATAACGGCGCGCGCTTCGTCACCTACACGCTCGCCGGCGAGCGCGGCTCGGGCACGATGCAGGTGAACGGCGCGGCGGCTCGCCTGGTGCAGCGCGGCGACACGATCATCGTGTTCTCCTACGCCGCCTACGACGAGGTCGATCTCGCGCGCTACGAGCCCTGCGTCGTCCACGTCGACGCCGCCAACGAGATCGTCGCCGTCGACGCGCAGGTCGGAGAGCTCGTCGGCCACTGACGCGCGGCCGTCCTTCCCCCGCATCCATAACGGTTCTCTCACCGACACCCTCAAGCCCGGTACTCATACGAGACAGGAGCCCCGCATCATGTCTGCCGCCCCCCATGCCCCCGCTCATCCCGCCGTGCTGCACGACGGCGCCGAGCGACTGCCCGTCACGCTCCCCCAGCTCGCCGAGATGAAGCGCCTCGGCGCGCCGATCGTGATGGTCACCGCCTACGACTACCCGAGCGCCCAGGTCGCCGAGGCGGCGGGCGTCGACCTGGTGCTCGTCGGCGACTCCGGCGCGATGACCGTGCTCGGCTATCCCTCGACCGTCCCGGTGAGCGTCGCGGAGATGCTGATGCTCGCCTCCGCGGTGCGCCGCGGCCTGCGCACCCCGTTCCTCGTCGCCGACCTCCCGTTCGGGTCCTACGAGGCGTCCGACGAGCTCGCCGTCGCGACGGCCCAGCGGTTCGTCAAGGAGTCCGGTGCCGACGCCGTCAAGCTCGAGGGCGGCGGCTCATCGGTACAGCGGGCCCGGGCGATCGTCGCCGCCGGCATCCCGGTGATGGGGCACGTCGGTCTCACCCCCCAGACCTCGACGGCGCTCGGGGGCTACAAGGCCCAGGGGCGCACGGCCGAGCGGGCCCTGCAGGTCGCCCGCGACGCGGTCGCGCTCCAGGAGGCCGGTTGCTTCGCGGTCGTGTTCGAGGCGATTCCGGCGGCGGTCGCGGCGGAGATCATGCCCCGCATGCAGATCCCGGTGATCGGCATCGGAGCCGGCGACTCGACCGACGGGCAGGTACTGGTGTTCCACGACCTGCTCGGCATCCGGGAGGGCGTCGGCGCGCGCTTCGTCAAGCGCTACGCCGATCTCCTCGACGAGATGGTCGCGGGCGTGCGCAGCTACGCCACCGACGTGCGCGAGCGGCGCTATCCGACGAGCGATCACACCTATTCGATCGACCCCGCCGAGCTGAACGACCTGCGCGCGCTCCTGAACTGACCCGGCTCGGGCGGCCGGGGACGGTCGCAGACACGCGACGCCTACCCGGTCGCCCGCAGCGGGTACTCGACCTGTCGGATCGCGCGCGCCGGCGCCCCGGCGGCGATCGTGAACGGCTCGAGATCGGTGGTCACCACGCTGCCGGCCCCGATCACGCAGCGCTCGCCGACCGTCACGCCACTCGTCACGACGACGTTGGCGCCACACCACACGTTGTCGCCGATGCGCGTCGGCCCCTTGCTCGTGAACCCCTGCCACGTGACCGGCCGGTCCGGGTCGTCGAAGCGGTGGTTGGCGTCGGTCACGAAGCAGCCGTTGGCGAACATGCAGTGATCGCCGATCTCGACGAGCTCGGCCGCCGCGACCATCACGTTGAGGTTCAGGAACGTGCCGGCCCCGATGTGCACGCGCGCCCGCTCGGGCGCGGTGATCCAGACCCCCGGCTCGAACAGCGTGCCGGCGCCGACGCGCAGCCGATCCTCGCGCAACGCCTCGAGCACGTTCCCGTGGACGGGCCAGCGCACGAACGCCTCGCGGCGCAGGAACTCCCAATGGATCGCGGCCCGATTCCAGGGCAGCGCGTTGCGCTCGTACCAGCGCCACTTCGCTGCCCACAGGCGCGCGCGCCGCGCGAGCTCGCGCGGCGAATCGGACGCCCGGGGCGGAACCGATCGATCAGACGGCGGCGCGCCGGACACGCCCGACAGCTTGCCACTCCGCGCGGCCATCATCGCCGTCGAGGCCCGGCAGTCCGTCGGCGGAGTAGACGCCGACGAGCGCGGCCACGGCGTCGGCGGTGAACTGCTGCCCGATGAGCGAACGGCACTCGTCGAGCGCCTGTGCGGGCGGCTTCGTCTTCGCGTAGGGGCGGCTGAAGGTCATCACGTCCCAGGCGTCGGCCACCGACAGCAGTGCCGCGCCCTCGGGGATCGCCGCGTCACACAGGCCGTGGGGATAGCCGAGGCCATCGGGTCGCTCGTGATGGGCGCGGATCCAGGCGACCTGCTCGGACCCGAGCACGTCCCCGACGATGCGCGCCCCGAGCTCGGCGTGCTGCTTGATCTGGGCGTACTCGTGCGGCGCGAGTGACCCGACCTTCAGCAGCACCGCGTCGGGAACCCCGATCTTGCCGACGTCGTGCACGAGCGCCGCCTCCTCGAGCATCAGCGCGCGCTCCTCCGACCAGCCCCGGGCGACGGCAAGGCGTCCGACGAGCTCGGACACGCGCTCGCTGTGGCGCCGGGTGAGCGGATCCTTGGCGTCGATCGCCCGGGCCAGGGCGCGGAGCCCCAGCAGCGCGCTCGTGCGCTCGCTCGCCTGGGCGCGCTCGTGCGCCGACAGGACCGGGGCCATCTCCGAGGAGTAGATGCTGCACGCGTTACGGCCGTGGGCCTTGCTCGAGTACAGGGCGGCGTCGGCGAGCGCCATCATGGCGGCCGGATCCGAGGCCATGCCGTTATCCGCGATGCCGGCCGAGATCGTGAAGTCGGCGAGCCCGGAGCCGCTACGCGCGATGTGCAGCTGCGCGCGCTGCAGCGCGGCGAGCGCCTCCTGGGCGTCGGCCTCGGGGAACAGCCACGCGAACTCGTCGCCGCCGAGGCGGCCGAGGACATCCTCGCGGCGCGACAGCTCGCGCAGCACCTCGGCGACGCGTCCGAGGATGCGATCGCCCTCGGCGTGGCCGCCGCTGTCGTTGATCTGCTTGAAGCGATCGATGTCGAGGACCGCCACCGACAGCGCCCGCCCGTGGCGCTGGGCACGGCTCCACTCGACGGCCAGCTGCTCGTGCAGCGAGCGGTGGTTGCACAGGCCGGTGAGCGGGTCGGTGAAGGCGAGGCGCGAGAGGCGCGCGCGATCCTCGAGGCTCGCGATCGCCACCGACAGCAGGCTGGAGAAGGTGGTCAGCCGCTCCTCGTCACCCTCGCGCAGGTCCTGTTCGCGCCGACCGCTGACCGCGACGATGCCCCACACCTCGGCGTCGACGATCACCGGCGCGACGATGCTCGTGACGTAGCCGAGTTGGTCGACCGGCGAGCCCGGCGGGTGCCGGGCGACGCGCACTGCGTGGCGATGCACGATCGCCTCCTCGACGTCGCCGCCGGGGCGGACGGGCACGCAGTCGCCCGGCATGTAGCGACCGCTGCCGTCCTCGCTCCACGAGCCGAGCACGACGAGCTCCTCGCCCCCGGGCTCACGACGCAGGATGCCGGCCCCGGCGCCGCCGATGACGCCGGCGAGCTCCTGCGAGGCCAGGGCATAGGTGCGCTCCGGCGTCTCGCCGGCCGCGACGGCGACGGCGACGTGCCGCAGCGCGACCTGCTCGGTGGCCACGCGCTCGGCGCGCTCCCGCTGACGGGACAGGAGCGCCTTGCCGGCCATCCCGGCGACGCCGAGCGCCGCGAACACGGGCAGCGAAACCGCCAGGCGCCCGAGGAACATCGCCTGCAGCGCGCCCGCATCGTAGGTGAGCGGCAGCATCGCCACGATCGCGCAGAGCACGAGGTACAGCACCGCGACGTGCGTGTCGTGGAAGAAGGCCGCGAAGACGATGATGAAGAACAGGCAGATCCAGGCCGGCGAGGCCGCGCCCCCGGAGGCGGCGGCGCCGACGCCGATGAGCGCGAGGCCGAAGAGCCCCGAGAAGTGCAGAAGCCATTGCGACCGGCGCCGCCAGTCGATGAAGAAGAGCGAGTAGATGCCCCAACCGACGGCCAGGACGCCGAGGACGACCACGGCGACCCGATTCGTGCCGCTCGTGTTACTGACGAACGTGACAGCGGCGATCGCGAGGCCGCCGGTGACGAACAGCAGCCCTGCGAGCATGCCGGCCAGCGGCCGGCCCTCTGCCGCGACCGTCGTGCCCCCGTAGCGCTCGTCCACCCGTCTCGATCCCCTGTCTAGCCCCACCCGGCCCGCGGCATGTCAAGTCAGTATCGGCAGCGCCGAGCCCGTAATTGAGTCCTCTGAGCCTCGACCATCGATTGGCCGACGCTCAGACCGGTGTCGCGACACGCGAGCGCGCTCGGGAGGGACGCTTCGACGGCGCCGGACCGGGCGCGAGCGCCTCGGCGAGGAACCGCCCGGTGTGCGACTCCGCGATCGCCGCGACCTCCTCCGGCGTCCCGGCGGCCACGAGCTCGCCCCCCTCGTCCCCACCCTCGGGACCCATGTCGATCACGCGGTCGGCGCTCTTGATCACATCGAGGTTGTGCTCGATCACCACGACGGTGTTGCCCGCGTCGACGAGTCGCTGGAGGACGTCGAGGAGCCGCTTGACGTCGGCGAAGTGCAGCCCGGTCGTCGGCTCGTCGAGGATGTACAGCGTCGACCCGGTCGCGATCTTTGACAGCTCGGTGGCCAGCTTCACCCGCTGCGCCTCGCCACCGGACAGCGTGGTCGCCGGCTGACCGAGACGGATGTACCCGAGCCCGACGGCATCGAGCGTCTCCAGGCGCCGGCGGATCTTCGGGATGTGCGCAAAGAACGCGAGCGCCTCGGCGACCGGCATGTCGAGCACGTCGGCGATGCTCTTGCCCTTGAAGCGCACCTCGAGCGTCTCGCGGTTGTAGCGCTTGCCGTGGCACTGCTCGCACGGCACGTACACGTCGGGCAGGAAGTGCATCTCGATCTTGATCTGGCCGTCGCCTCGGCACACCTCGCAGCGTCCACCCTTCACGTTGAAGCTGAAGCGCCCCGGCTTGTATCCGCGCGCCCGCGCCTCCTGCGTCTTGGCGAACAGATCGCGGATGACGTCGAACAGCCCGGTGTAGGTGGCCGGGTTCGAGCGCGGCGTGCGCCCGATCGGCGACTGGTCGACGGCGATGATCTTGTCGAGCTGCTCGAGCCCGCGGATCGCGCGGTGGGCCCCCGGGCGCTGACGCGCGCGGTGCAGGCGGTTGGCGACCGCCTTGTAGAGGACGTCGTTGACGAGCGTCGACTTGCCCGAGCCCGACACGCCGGTGACGCAGGTGAGCGTGCCGAGCGGCACCTTGACGTCGATGTTGCGCAGATTGTGCTGGCGGGCGCCGAGCACCTCGACGTAACCGGTCGGCGTGCGCCGCCGCGCCGGCACCTCGACCGTCAGCTTCCCGGCGAGGTACTGGCCCGTGAGCGAGGCCGTGACGCGCTGCACCTGCGCGGCCGTGCCCTCGGCGACGATCAGTCCGCCGTGCTCGCCGGCCCCGGGACCGAGGTCGACCAGGTGATCGGCGGCGCGCATGGTCTGCTCGTCGTGCTCGACGACGATCACCGTGTTGCCGAGGTCGCGCAGCCGCTGCAGCGTCGCGATCAGCTTCGAGTTGTCGCGCTGGTGCAGGCCGATCGACGGCTCGTCGAGGATGTACAGGACTCCCACGAGCGAGGAGCCGATCTGCGTCGCCAGGCGGATCCGCTGCGCCTCGCCGCCGGACAGCGTCGTCGCCGAGCGGTCCATCGACAGGTAGCCGATCCCGACGTTCTCGAGGAACCGCAGCCGCTCCTCGATCTCGCGCAGGATGAGGCGCGCGATGTGCCGCTCGGTCTCCGACAGCTCGACGTCGGCGATCCAGTCGAGCGCCCGCCGAGCCGACATCGCGCAGAACGTCTCCAGGCGCATGCCGGCAACCGTCACCGCCCGCGACTCGGGTCGCAGGCGCGCGCCGCCGCAGGCCGGGCACGGCACGAGTGACATGAACTCCTCGATCTTCTCGCGCGTCCACTCGGAGTCGGTCTCGCGGTAGCGGCGCTCGAGGTTGTTGATGACGCCCTCGAAGCGGGTGGCGTAGGAGCGCCGGCGGCCATAGCGGTTCCGGTACTCGATCTGCAGCGGCATGCCGTCCGTCCCGTTCAGGAAGCGGTCGCGCTGCTCCGGCGTCAGCTCCTCCCACGGCGCGTCGAGGTCGACGCCGTACTGCGCGGCGATCGCCTCCGCCACCTGCTCGTAGTAGTTGGACGCGCTGCCCGCCCAGGGCGCGATCGCCCCCGCGCGGATCGACAGCGACGGGTCGGGCACGATCAGCTGCGGGTCGATCTCCCGCTGCGCGCCGAGCCCCGTGCAGCGCGGGCAGGCGCCGTGCGGAGAGTTGAAGGAGAACACGCGCGGCTCGAGCTCGATCAGCGACGGGCCGTGCACCGGGCAGGCGAACTTCTCGGAGAACGTCAGCACCTCGGGCCCCTCCGCGGCGTCGCCGGCACCGCGCGTCACCAGCTCGATCTCCACCAGGCCATCGGCGAGCGCCACGGCGGTCTCGATCGAGTCGGCGAGGCGCTTACGCAGGTCGTGGCGCATGACGAGACGGTCAACGACGACCGAGATGTCGTGCTTGAACTTCTTGTCGAGGACGATCTCCTCCTCGAGCAGGCGCACCTCGCCGTCCACCTTCACGCGCGCGAACCCGTCCCCGCGCAGATCGGTGAACAGCTTCCCGTACTCGCCCTTACGCCCACGCACGATCGGCGCGAGCACCATGAAGCGCGTTCCCTCGGCGAGCTCCATCACCTGGTCGATGATCTGCTCGGCCGACTGCCCGACGATCTCGCGGCCGCAGATCGGGCAGTGGGGCGTGCCGATGCGCGCCCACAGCAGGCGCAGGTAGTCGTAGATCTCGGTCACGGTGCCCACCGTCGAGCGCGGGTTCCGCGACGTCGTCTTCTGGTCGATCGAGATCGCCGGCGACAGCCCCTCGATCGAGTCGACGTCGGGCTTGTCCATCTGCCCGAGGAACTGGCGCGCATAGGCCGACAGCGACTCGACGTAGCGACGCTGCCCTTCGGCGTAGATCGTGTCGAACGCGAGCGAGGACTTGCCCGATCCGGACAGGCCGGTGATCACGACGAGCGCGTCGCGTGGGAGCGTGACGGAGATGTCGCGCAGGTTGTGCTCGCGGGCACCCGAGACGACGATCTGGTTGCTGGCGGCCATCCGAAGGCCATTGTAGGCACCCGAACAGACGTTCGCCCTGGGTTCGGCGGGGTGGAGTCCGGAAACTGCGCTCAGTCGCGAGGGCGGGCGCGGGCCCTTCGCGACCGAGCCCCCAACTGGAAGGGGGCTCGGTCGCGCAGGACCCACGCCCGCTCAGCACCTGGCCGCGATGGATACCCCGTCGAACGGCTCACTTTCGCCAGGTGGCGGTCGGGGCGCGGGGACGGGCCGACGCAGCGCCGGCGCTCGCTGAGGAGCACAATGTCAAGGGCAACGTCAGCCCTCAGGAGGTCATCGGGATGAGCACCGAGACGACGCACAGTGGACCGACCGCGCAGGATCCGGCGGTGACGACGCGGCGGTATCGCGCGGCGACCGAGGCGCTCGATGCCGAAGGGGTGGCGCAGACGCTGGCCGAGGACGCGGTGATGCGATCGCCGATCAGCTCGCTCGCGCGGTTCGAGGGCCGGGCGGCGATTCGCGACGTGCTGAGCGTCGTGTTCGCAGAGATCAGCGACCCCGTCGGCGTGACGGAGATCGGCGACGGCAGCGACGAGCGCGTGCTCATCGTCCGCTCGCACGTGCGCGGCGAGGACCTCGAGGAGGCGGTCTGGCTGCGCTTCGACGAGCAGGGGCTGATCCGCGAGCTCACCCTCTTCATCCGCCCGGCGCCCGCGCTCACCGCGCTGATGGCGGCGATCGGCCCACCCCTGGCCGCCCGTCAGTCGCGCATCCGCGGCGCGATCGCGACCGCCATGACCCGCCCCCTCGCCGCCCTCGTGCACCACGGCGACCCCCTCGCCATCCGCCTGGCCGGCGTCCGCCGCTGGTAACAGCGTCGCCCCGCCGACCCGTGCGTAAACGGGTCAGCGGGGGTCGCGGTCGGTACTGTCGCCCCGACCGTCGCCGCCACAGCCGAGCGAACCCGCCCCAGCGCCTCGTCACCCACCCCTCGGCCCACCCCGGCCGTCGGGCCCGCCGCTCGGCGCGACCCTCAACGAACGAGCCAGAGCGCCGCGCATAGAGGGCGCGAGCGGTGGCGCACGACGCGCCCAGAACCCCTTTTCTCGGGGTTCTGGGCGTGGCGGGAGCCACCGCGCCACACGCCTAAAAGAGGGCGCGCTACCCCTCGACCGCCGAAAACACCTCGTCGAGCAAGGCCGCCCGATCGGCGATATCGAAGTTATCGGCCAGGTACCGGTCCGCCTCCTCGCGCGACTGCCCGTTGAGCGCCATGTTGAGGGCGATCAGCCGGGCGTCGACCTCCGACGAGCGCGGCTCCTCGCCGGACTCCTCGCCCGCCGGCACCGGCTCGGGGGCCGCCTCGGGCTCGGCCTCTTCCTCCTCGACGACGGAGATCTCGACGACCTCCTCGACGGCCGCCTCGTCGTCGGGCGGCTCGGGCTCCTCGGCCTCGGCGGCCTTCGACCGCGGCACGGCGGGCGACACCTTCCCGACGCCTTCGAAGGCCGGGCTCCAATCCTCCTCGTGGGCGCCGACGATGCCCTCCTCGTCGCCGACGGGCTCCTCGGCGTGCGCCGTCGTGCCGCCGCGCTTGCGCCCGGCGGCGTCGTACAGATCTCCCATGTTGCCCTCGAGCAAGGCGAGGTCGGCGGTCAGGCGGTTGGCGCCCGTGCGCAGGCTCTCGATGAGCGCGGACACCTCGTTCTCCATCGCGCCGACGCGCTGGAGCATGAGCGCCGTCGCCTTGGAGACCTCCTCGACGTGCGACTGAGCTCGCTCGACGGCCTCGTCGCGCGTCTGCTCGGCGTCGCGCTCGGCGTCCTGGCTGACGCGGCGCGCCTCGAGCTCGGCCTGGCGCTTGATGTCCGCGGCCGTAGTCTCGGCCGCCTCGACGATCGCCTGCACCTGGGTGGCCGCGGCCGAGGCGAGCGACTCGCCGCGGCGAGTCTGCTGCTGGGAGCGGCGCAGCGCTTCGACGTCGTTCGCCAGCAGCGCGAGGTGGGCGTCGACCGCGCCGGCGTCGTAGCCGCGCCGAACGAACGGAAAGTCTCTCTTCTCGATGGTCTGCCGGTCGAGGTCCAAGCCTGTTCCTCCGGAATGAGCGGTGGTGGTCGCCTGGCGCCCACGTCCTCGGCGGGCGCGAGCGACCGAGCGCGGCCTAGCCTAGCGAAAGCCCCCGTTTAGGGTGCCGCTCACGAACGTGCTCGGCGCGCGCGCCTACGAGGCGCCCGCGGGGGTCTCGCTCGACTGCGCCGTCGCCGCGTCCCGGCGCAGCTCGCGCAGCTCGTCGCGCAGCTGGGCTGCGTACTCGAAGCGCAGGTCCTCGGCCGCCGCGAGCATCTCCTCCTCGATCTCGACGATCAGCCGCTGCAGCTCGTGCTCGGGGATCTCCTCGGTCTGCTTGCGCCGCCGGCTGCGGCCGCGACCCTTGGGGACCTTCGACTCGGACGTGAGGAACTCGGCGATGTCGGAGATGCCCTTGACGATCGTCGAGGCGGTGATGTTGTGCTCCTCGTTGTAAGCGACCTGGATCGCGCGCCGTCGGTCCGTCTCGGCGATCGCGGCCCGCATCGCGTCGGTTTCCTTGTCCGCATACATGAGCACGCGCCCCTCGACGTTGCGCGCCGCACGACCGATCGTCTGGATGAGCGACGTCTCGCCGCGCAGGAAGCCCTCCTTGTCGGCGTCGAGGATGGCCACGAGCGACACCTCGGGCAGGTCGAGGCCCTCGCGCAGGAGGTTGACCCCGACGAGCACGTCGTACTCACCCAGGCGCAGGTCGCGGATGATCTGGATGCGCTCGAGCGTGTCGATCTCCGAGTGCAGGTAGCGGACCTTGAAGCCCAGCTCGAGCAGGTAGCCGGACAGGTCCTCGCTCATCTTCTTGGTCAGCGTCGTCACCAGCACGCGCTCGTTGCGCTGCGCGCGCTGGCGGATCTCGTTCATGAGGTCGTCGATCTGGTTGCGCGTCGCGCGCACCTCGACCTCGGGGTCGACGATGCCGGTCGGTCGCACGATCTGCTCGACGACGCGCTGCGCGCGCGCACGCTCATACGGCCCCGGCGTGGCCGACACGAACACCATCTGGGGCGTGATCGACAGGAACTCGTCGAAGGTCTGCGGGCGGTTGTCGAGCGCGCTCGGCAGACGGAAGCCGAAGTCGACGAGCGTCTGCTTGCGCGAGCGGTCGCCCTCGTGCATGCCGCCGATCTGCGGGACGGTCTGGTGGGACTCGTCGAGGAAGCAGACGAAGTCGTCGGGGAAGTAGTCGAGCAGGCAGTACGGGCGATCGCCGGGGCGGCGGCCGTCGAGGATGCGCGAGTAGTTCTCGATCCCCGAGCAGAAGCCCATCTCGCGCAGCATCTCCATGTCGTACTGCGTGCGCTGGCGCAGACGATGGGACTCGAGCAGCTTCCCCTCGCTCTCGAGCTGCTCGCAGCGCTCGTTGAGCTCGCGTCCGATCTCGGCGACGGCCGCCTCGATCGTGCCCTCCTTGACGTTGTAGTGCGTGGCCGGCCAGATCGCCACGTGCTCGAGGTCGTCGGCGATGAGCTCGCCGGTGAGCGGGTCGAAGTGCTGCAGGCGCTCGACCTCGTCCCCGAACAGGGTCGCCCGGAAGGCGGTCTCGGCGTAGGCCGGGAAGACCTCGAGTGTCTCCCCGCGCACCCGGAACGTGCCCCGGGAGAGCGCGGTGTCGTTGCGCGTGTACTGGATCGAGACGAGCTTGCGCAGCAGCTGGTCTCGGTCGACATATTCTCCCCGGCGCAGGATCTGCATGTTCATCTCATAGGTCTCGGGCGATCCGAGGCCGAAGATGCACGACACCGAGGCCACGACGATCACGTCGCGCCGGGCGAACACCGCTGCGGTGGCGGCGTGTCGCAGGCGGTCGACCTCCTGGTTGATCGCGGAGTCCTTCTCGATATAGAGATCACGAGAGGGGACGTAGGCCTCGGGCTGGTAGTAGTCGTAGTAGGAGACGAAGTACTCGACCGCGTTATCGGGGAAGAAGGTGCGGAACTCGTTACACAGCTGCGCGGCGAGGGTCTTGTTGTGCGCCATCACGAGCGTCGGGCGCTGCACGGCCTCGATGACACCGGCCATCGTCATCGTCTTGCCGGTGCCCGTCGCCCCGAGCAGCGTCTCGAAGCGGTCGCCCCGCCCGAGGCCCTCGGCGAGCTGCTCGATCGCCCGCGGCTGGTCGGCCGTCGGGGTGAAGGCGGAGTCGAGCTTGAACGGCGGCATCGCCCGCTCACGTTAGCGAGCGGCGCGGGGACTCGGGGAGGCCCCCGAGCGCTCAGCCGCGCCGGCGGCGCGGCAGTCGCCCGTCGATCTTCCAGGCCGAGCCCGGCCGGCCGGGCAGGAGCAGCACCAGCAGCAGGCCGACGAAGCTCAGCAGCAGTCCGGCGGCGAGACCGAAGCGCTCGCCATAGCCCTTGCGGTCGGCCAGCCAGGCCGCGCCCGCCGCCGACAGCAGCCAGATGAACAGCAGGTAGAGCGCCTTTGCGCCGATGATCCCGGTGGCGGCCAGCATGGTCATGCCCCGAGGTAGGCCCGCTGGACCTCGGGGTCGTCGCGCAGGCTCGCCGAGTCGCTCGCGATCACGACGCGCCCGGTCTCGAGCACGTAGCCGCGGCGGGCGGCGTCGAGCGCGTAGTTGGCGTTCTGCTCGACCAGCAGGATGGCCACGCCGCCGCGGTTGATCTCGGCGATCGTCTCGTAGATGCGCTGCACGAGGATCGGGGCGATGCCCATCGACGGCTCGTCGAGCAGCAGCAGCCGCGGTCGGGCCATGAGCGCGCGGCCGATCGCGAGCATCTGCTGCTCACCGCCGGACATCGTGCCCGCCTTCTGGCGCTCGCGCTCCTGCAGCCTGGGGAAAAGGGCGAACACGCGCTCCAGGTCCTCGGCGGTGTCACCCTTTCGCAGGTAGGCGCCGAGGTCGAGGTTCTCCCGTACGGTCATGCGGTGGAAGCAGTGGCGCCCCTCGGGCGAGAGCGCGATGCCGAGCGACACGATCTCCTGGGGCGCGAGGCGGGAGATCTCGTGGCCGTCGAAGCGGATCGAGCCCGAGCGGGCGCGCGAGAGCGCCGCGATCGAACGCAGCGTCGTCGACTTGCCGGCGCCGTTGGACCCGATGAGCGTGACCACCTCGCCATCGCCGACGGTGAGCGACACGCCCTTGAGCGCCTCGATGCTCCCGTAGAAGGTGTGGATGTCCTGCACCTCGAGCAGCGCGGCGGCCACGGTCAATCGTCTCCGGCCGGCTTGCCGAGATACGCCTCGATGACCCGCGGATCGGCGCGCACCGACGCCGGATCGCCCTCGGCGATCTTCTCGCCGTGGTCGAGCACGGTCACACGCTCGGACACGCCCATCACCACGCGCATGTCGTGCTCGATGAGCAGGATCGTCAGCGACAGGTCGTCGCGCATGCGGCGCATGAACTGCGTCAGCTCCTCGGACTCGCGCGGGTTCATCCCCGCCGTCGGCTCGTCGAGGAGCAGCAGCTTCGGATCGGAGGCGAGCGCCCGGGCGATCTCGACGCGGCGCTGATCGCCGTAGGAGAGGTTCGTGGCCAGCCGATCGACGCCGCGGCGAACCCCGACGTAGTCGAGCACCTCGCGCGCGCGCTCGCGTACCTCCCGCTCCTCGCGGCGGGCCCGCGGCGTGCGCACGATCGCGCCGAACAGGCCGGTGCGCAGCCGCGCGTTACGGCCGACCATGACGTTCTCGAGCGCCGTCATCGCCGCGAACAGGCGGATGTTCTGGAACGTGCGGGCCACGCCGGCCTTCGTGATGATGTCGGGGCGCGCGCGCGTCACGTCGCGGCCCTCGAGGATGATGCGCCCGCCGGTCGGCTTGTACAGGCCGGTGAGCATGTTGAAGAACGTCGTCTTGCCGGCGCCGTTGGGGCCGATGATCGAGACGATCGAGCGGCGCGGGATCGACACCGAGACGTCGTTGACTGCGACGAGGCCGCCGAACTCCTTCACCACGCGCTCGGCCGTCATGATCGCGTCGGTGGCCGGCGGAGCGGTGGCGGCGCTCACGCGACCGGCTCCTGGATCTCGACCTCGCCGATGCCCTCCGAGAGCTCCAGCTGGCGTCGTCGCTCGGGCAGCAGTCCCTGCGGGCGCAGGATCATCACGAACACGAGCAGGAAGCCGAAGATGCCGAACTCGACGTCGGTGAGCTGGAAGTTGATGCCGAGGTCCGACGGCAGGTTGTTCAGCACCTGCGGGATGAGGTAGTAGTTGATGTAGGACAGCAGCAGCGCGCCGAGCGTCACGCCCCAGATCGATCCGAGGCCGCCGACGATGACCATCGCGAGCACGAAGATCGAGAAGCCGAACGCGAACTGGTCCGCGTTCACCTCGTTGTAGTAGGCACCGAGGAAGGCCCCGGCCATGCCCCCGAACGCGGCGCCCGTCGCGTAGGCGAGCAGCTTCGTGCGGACGAGCGGGATTCCCATCGAGACCGCCGCCACCTCGTCCTCGCGCAGCGCGACCCAGGCGCGGCCGAGACGCGAGTCGCGCAGGCGCACGTTCACGAACAGCACGATGCACACGAGCACGAACACGAGCCAGTACCACGGTCGTAAGTGCAGCTGATCGAAGCTGCCGATGCCGGGGAAGTACACGGCGTCCACCGGGGTGATGCCGATCTCCCCGGCGGTGAGGGTCTGTCCGCCGCCGAAGACGTGGATGTCCTGCCCGTTGACGGCGACGACGCGCACGATCTCCCCGAAGCCGAGGGTGACGATCGCGATGTAGTCGCCGCGCAGGCGCAGCGTCGGCGCGCCGATGATGATCCCGGCGACCGAGGTGATGATCACCGCCGCGACGAGGATGAGCACGAAGTTGAGGTGCACCCCGGGCAGCGAGGAGGCGAAGCTCGAGACGAGCACGTGCACGTTCGCCTTGAAGAAGAAGCCCGAGCCCAGCCACCCCACGGTGTAGGCGCCGAGCGCGAAGAAGGCGACGTAGCCGAGGTCGAGCAGGCCGGCGAAGCCGACGACGATGTTCAACCCAAGCGCGAAGACGACGTAGCTGAGCGCGATGATCGTCGCGTTGAGGAAGTCCGAGACCTGCGAGAACAGCAGCGGGAACACCGCGCCGAACAGCAGCAGCGCGCCCGCGAGCGCCCGCGACCACCAGGGCGGCAGCCGCGACCGCAGGGCCGCCCGCCACTCCGTCAGCTGGGCACGGAATTCGGTCATCCCGCCTCCCTCGTCTCCTCGCCGAGCAGTCCGCGGGGGCGCAGGACCATGATCCCGATGAGGTAGGCGAACACGACGGCGTCGGTCCACTGCGGCCCGATGCGCGCGTCGGAGATCTGCTGGATGCAGCCGATGATGACGCCGCCCAGCACGGCGCCGCGAACGTTGCCGATTCCGCCCATGACCGCGGCCGTGAAGGCGATCAGGCCGGCCTCGAAGCCCTGGAAGTACCAGATCGTCGTCTCGTAGAGGGCGTACACGAGCCCGGCGGCCCCGGCGAGCATCCCGCCGATGAGGAAGGTGAGCGAGATCGTGCGGTCGACGTTGATGCCCATCAGCCGCGCGGCCTCGGGATCCTGGGCCGTCGCGCGCATCGCCCGGCCCGCGCGGGTACGCGAGATGAACCAGGCGAGCAGGATGACGAGCGGCACCGTGACGCCGACGGCGAGGACATCGGCGTTACGGATCACGATGCCGAAGATGTTGACGATCGCGTGGTTCTCGTTGATGAGGTCGGGCACGCCGACGGGTGACGGGCCGAGCCACAGCAGGCCGACGTTCTGCAGGATGAAGGAGAAGCCGACCGCCGTGATGAGCGGCGCGAGCTTGGGTGCGTTCCGCAGCGGCCGGTAGGCGACGCGCTCGATGAGGACGTTCAGCGAGCCGGTGGTGGCCATCGCGATGATGAGCGTCAGCAGCAGGCCGAACACGAGGCCGAGCGGGCCGGTCGCGAGGCCGAGCCCGATCGAGCCCCAGAAGCCGGCGGCCGTGAACGAGCCGATCATGAACACGTCGCCGTGGGCGAAGTTGATCAGCTCGATGATGCCGTAGACGAGCGTGTAGCCGATCGCGATGAGCGCCCAGATCGCGCCGTTGGAGATGCCCTCGACGAGGTTCTGCCCGAGCTGCGTGAGGTTGTGGTGGACGACCTCGTGGCCGTTGACGTAGACGGTGTAGCCGTTGATGAGGTCCTGCAGGCCGTACGCGACCGGCAGGATCGCCAGCGCGATCGGGAGCGCCCAGCGCCCACCGCGGCGGCGGACGGCGTCGAGCGGCCGGGTGAGCGGCGGCGGAAGCGGCTGGGGCAGGCTCTTGGCTTCCACGTCAGCGGCGGCTCACACCCGCGATCCGCGACCGCGGGAGGGGGCGCGAACGCCCCCTCCCCTGCGGCCGTGGCTCACTGTCACCGATCAGCCGGTCGGCGTGATGGTCTTGTAGAAGACCGGGTTGCCGTCCGAGCCGACCTTGTAGAGGCCGTACGCCGTGAGCGTGGTGTCGCCGTTGGAGTTGAACCCATACGTCCCGAGCACCGAGTTCCGCGACTTCGTCGCGAACAGCGCGGCGAGGACGGCCGACTTGCTGTCGCCGTTGGCCCCGAGGCCCGCGATCGTGTCGATCCCGAGACTCATCGCCTCGTACCCGTAGATCGCGTACGGATCGGGCACCGAGTGGTACGCCGCCTGATACGCGGCCAGGAACTTCTTACCGCCCGGATAGGCGGAGAGGTTCTGGGTGGCCACCGTGCACTCGATCTGCGGGTCCAGGCTCGCCGGCACGCCGCCCATCTTCGCGTTCGTCCACGTGCTCGTGCACATGCCGTCCGGACCGAAGATCTTCACGTGCGGGATGGCGGCGGCGACGTCCTTGGTGATCTGCACGCCGCCGTTGGCCACGATGCCGGCGAACTCGAAGCAGTTCGCGCCCTGCGCCGCGATCGTCGAGGCGTAGGAGCGGAAGTTCGGCGCCGTCGGATCGATGCCGGTGTTGCTGGTGATCGTGAGGCCGTACTTCGCCTTCTGGAGCTCGAGCAGCGTGGCCAGGCCGGAGCCGTAGGCCTCCTTGTCATTGGCCACCGCGATCTTCGTACAGCCCGCGTCCTTCATCGCGATGAGGTCGGCCGCCGCCTGGATCGTGTCGATCGGGACGATACGCAGGAACGTGCGCTTGCCCGTCGGGTAGTACTTCTGCGGTTCGCCCGGCGCGCTGCCCGGGTCGTTGGTCGTCAGGCCGACATACGTGTTGGCCGGGCTGACCTGCGGGACCCCCGCCTCGTTGAGGATCGGGATCGAGACCTCGCTCGCACCCGAGTTGAACTCGCCGATGTAGTAGACCGCCTTCGGGTCCTCGGCCGCCTTGCGGGCGTTCGAGGCCGTTTGGCCCGGGTCCCACTTGCCGGCCTGGGCCGTCGAGTCGTCGAGCGATGTGTAGACGACCGTGAACTGCCCGGCCTTGCCGCCCGCCTGCGCGAGCGCGAGCTTGGCGCCGTTGACAAGCGGAATCGTCTGGGCGCTCGAGGCGCCCTGGAGCGGGAGGCTCGAGTAGATGTCGACGGTCTTCGAGCCGCTCACCGTCGCGTTGGAGCTGGTCGTGCTGCTGCTGCTGCTGCCGCACGCGCTCAGCGCGACGACACCGGCGGCGAGCACGCAGCCAACTGTTGCCTTCTTGAACAAACTGAACACTCCTCTTTGGTTGCAGGCCTCCGCCCGCCAGGGCAGGACGCCAGCGTATTCCCGCCTCTCACGGCAGGCAATAGCCAGCGGGTCCTTCGCGCGACGACACTTCGGCCACCGATCGAGTCTTTCCTGCAAATTGGGATCTTCGCGACTGTTAAGCGAATGTAATGTGCGGCCGGGCCGAGGTGGCACGCCGCCCGCCCGGCCGGGTGACTACGATCGCGCCGTGATCGCGATCGACGACTTCGCCGCCGTCGACCTGCGGGTCGGGCGCGTCGTCGACGTCTCGGACTTCCCCGAGGCCCGGCGGCCGGCGTGGAAGCTGACGATCGATTTCGGACCCGAGCTGGGACTGCGCCGGTCCTCGGCGCAGATCACCCACTACACGCGCGAGACGCTCGTCGGGCGGCTCGTCATCGGGGTGGTCAACCTGCCGCCCCGGCAGGTCGGCCCGTTCGTCTCGGAGGTGCTCGTTCTCGGAGCGCTCGACCCCGACCGGGGCGTCGTGCTGCTGGCGCCCGATGGCGAGGCCGAGGTCGGCAGCCGCGTCGCCTAGACGTGGTCGGTCGCGCCTGGCCGGCGGTCGATCACGAGCCGAGCGCCTCGACCCAGTCGAGCGTGCGCCCGCACAGCGTGCCTGCCGCTGAGGGAGCGACGTAGACGAGCGGCGCCGGGGGGACGTCGGGCTGCAGCTCGAGCGGCCCGACCACGTCCGAGGTCCCGCCCACCCCGGGATCGAGCAGCTGACCGCCGGCGCGCTGCAGCGCCACCGTGTGCGTGCCGGCGGACAGCGACACGGTGCCGAACTCGATGTACTGGCCGTTGCGCTGGATCTCGTCACGCACCGCACCGACGCGGTGACCGTCGATCGAGATGATCGTCAGCGGCCGGATCGAGCCGCCGAGCCAGACGTTGTAGCGCCCGGCGGTCGGGACCTGGACCGGGAACCGGGCCGTGCCCGGACCGGTCAGCTCGCTGTAGTGCCCGCCCGAGTAGGGATCGTTCCAGCTCGCCGGCTGGGTGCCGCTCGCCGTGCCGACGACGATCGGGTTGGTCACCGGCGCCGCGACGAGCCGGCGCACGCCCGGCGAGCGGGCCAGTGCGAGCAGGTCGCTGCAGATCGGCACCGCTCCGGGGACGACAACGCTGCCGAGTGGCGCGTAGCTGATGATCGCGCTCTGCGCCCCGGCGGGACGCTGCCAGACCTGCCAGTAGCGGCCATCGTAGGTGAGGTGGTACAGGTACGGCGGCCGGCTGTTGGCCGGCGACTTGTGCAGCACGATCGTCGGGTACTGCAGCACCGCGCCGAGCGAGAGCTCGTCGAGATCGGCGTAGCCCCCGGTGGGCAGCGTCTGCCCGTTCGCGAGCGGGTCGGTGCGCGAGCGCAGCTCGCCCGGCGACTCCGGCGCACCGTCACGCAGGAAGTAGCGCACCGCGAAGACCTCGGGGTCGGGAACGAGCGTCGGTCCCTGACCGGCGATGCGCCGATCGACCTGGATGAGCTCCGCCAGTTGTGCGCGCGGAGCGAGCCACACGTCGTGGTAGCCGAGCGCATCCGACCAGAGGATGCCGGCGGTCACCACCACCGCGAGCCCGACGCCGAGCCAGCGGCGCCGGCCGAGCAGCATGAAGGCGGCGACGAGGGCGGCGAACGGCACGGCGGGCGACGCCGCGGCGAGGGCCTTGGCCCCGATCCAAGCCGACGCGAAGACGTAGACGATCGCGGCGCCGGTGATCGTGCACGCGACGTAGAGGACCACCTCGGTCCGGCGGCGGCGGACGCACAGCACGGTACCCGTGATGGCGCCGGCCACGGCCACGGCGATGAGCACGTAGGTGAGGCCGATCGGCGACGCGGTGTTGCGGAAGTCGCCGTTGGGCCAGATGCCGGCCACCTGCAGCGGGTTGAGCGCCTGATGCAGGTCGCCGACACCGACCGAGCCGCCGGCGGTGAGGACCGCGTGGAAGGTGTTCACCCAGCCCCCCGGTCGCAGGGCGAGTAACAGCCCGGCGACCACGATGACGACCGCCGCCAGCGCGAGACGGCGGCTCGTCGTCGACAGGCCGGCCAGCCACGCTCGCGCGCCGGGCTCCTCGGCGAGGCGCCCGCGCGCGTCGGCAAGGCGTCCGCGCGCGTCGTCGAGCAGCGCGCGCCAGCGTGCCGGTTCGCGCCGCCGCGCGGCTGCCCGCCGCGACTGAGCGCCCGCGCCCGAGCGCCGGCGCGTGCTCGCCATGCTCGCCGGCGCCCCGCTTGCGCGCCGTGCGGGCGGCGTGGCGCGGGCGGGCTGGGAGCCCTTGCGCTTGCCCTTGGGCCGGTCGGCGGGCTTCGGCGCGTCGGCGGGCTTCGGCGCGTCGGCGGGCTTCGGCGCGTCGGCGGGCTTCGACGCCTCCGCGGGCTTCGACGCCTCCGCGGGCTTCGACGCCTCCGCGGGCTTCGACGCCTCCGCGGGCTTCGACGCGTCCGGCGAGGCCGCCTCGGCGACCGGTGCCACGCTGCGCCGGCGCCGATGCCAGGTCAGCAGCCCAAACGCCACGACCGTGCCGGGACCGACCCACACGAGGCCCCCGGGGCTCTCGGCGGCGACGAGCGCCCACAGCGTCACCACGGCCGGGATCGCGGCGCGCACCCGCGCCTTCTCCTCGAGCACGAGCGGCAGCGAGACGGCGAACGTCGCGATCAGAAGGGCGTCGGCGAGCTCCTTCATGCCGCCCCACAGGTAGTAGCCGTAGAGCAGCGCCGACAGGGTGGCCAGGCCGGCGATGACGGCCGGCTGCCAGGCCGGCGCCCGGGGGAGCGCCCGTCGCGCCGCGTAGCTGAGGGCCAGCACGAGCATGGCCGCCATGAAGGCCATCCACGGGTCCGTGAGCCAGGCGACATCCTCTCCGAGTACCGCGTGCCCGAGGCCGAGGGGCAGGAACGCACCGAGCGGGTAGCCGGTGACGAGGTAGTTGAAGAGCACCGCGTCGTAGGCGGAGGCGGGCACACCGGCCCGGGTGCGGCCCGCCGACAACGCCTGGGTGACGAGCGACAGCCAGTTCGCCGTGTCGTCGAGCTGGAAGTAGCCCGACCAGGTCGCCTCGCCCGAGAGCACGATCGGCGCCGCGTACAGCGCGTAGACGCCCAGCGCGGCGAGCGCGGCGGCCGGCGGTCGTGGCCAGCTCGCGCGGCCGCCGGCGCGCACCCGGGTCCAGATCGCCACACCGAGCCCGACCACGGCGAGCGAGACGACGGCGGTCACGGCAAGGTGCGCCGTGGCCGTGGTCCGCGTGAACAGATCCATGACGGCGATGATCAGCGCCAGCCCGCAGGGCATCCGCACCCCGAGCGCGAGCGGCCGTCCGGCGGCGAGCTGCACGAGCGCCCCCGTGCCGTAGGCCATCACGGCCAGCAGGACGGGGAAGGTGACCCAGGCCGCGAACAGCCCCATCAGACCATCGCGGCCGGGGCTCGCGCGGTGACCTCGAAGTGGTGCGGTGGTCGCGAGTTACTCATGGCGGCGCGAGCGCCCGGTGGCTCGCCTGGCCGAGCATAACGGCTGGCTGAGGCTAGGACAGACCGAGCTGGCTCGCGTAGTCGGCTCGGTACTCGCGCTGCGCCTCGAGTACTCGGCCCACGTAGGCGCGGGTCTCGGCGAACGGGATCTCGGGGACGGTCAGCGCGTGTCCCTGCGCCTGCGCGGCGGCGACCCAGCGGTCGACGTTGGCCAGCCCCCCGTTGTAGGCGGCGACGGCGAGCATCTCGTCGCCGTCGTAGTGGTCGAGCAGATAGCGCAGGTAGTAGCTGCCGTAGGCGATGTTGATCGCCGGAGTGCCGAGATCGCCGAGCGTGAAGTCATACCCGTCCGAGAGGTGCGCGAGGAAGCGCGCGGTCGCGGGCTCGATCTGCATCAGGCCCTCGGCGCCGGTCGGCGAGGTGCGCGCCTGGAACTTCGTCTCGGCGAAGATGACCGCCGCCACGAGCGCCGGATCAAGGTGCTTCTCGCGCGCCTGCTCGCGGATGATGGCCTGATCGCTGAGGGGGAGCGTGAGATCGCGCACGACGTGGTTGATCATCGGGGCGATCCACACCACGAGGAGCACGGTGACGATGAGGGCGGCAAGCACGCCGAGGCGGCGACGGCGCCCCTGCGGCTGTCGGGCGGCACCACCGCGCTGCCGCGTCGATGGGTCCCCGCGATACGCGGCCGTCCGCGACGACGGGGGCGGGATCCGGCTCGGGGGCCGTGGGCTGCGCGGCCTCGCGCTCATCGCACAAGCTTCTCAAGGACGGTCGACAGCTTGGCCTCGAGCTCGGTCACGCTGCCGTCGTTGACGATCGCGAACGTCGCGCGCCGGGCCTTCTCCTCCTGCGGGAGCTGTCGCGCGACACGCTCGTCGACGAGCTCGTGCCCGCGTCCGCGGGCCCGCTCGCGGCGCAGCGCCTCGGGGGCGACGATCGCGATCGTCGCCTCGTAGGCGCCTTCCATGCCGGCCTCGAACAGCAGCGGGGTCTCGACCACCGCGGCGCGCGGCGGCGACGGACACCCGCGCACCTCGGCGATCCACTCGCCGACACGCGCCCCGACGAGCGGCCACAGCAACCCCTCGAGCCAGCGGCGCTCGTGCTCGTCGGAGAAGGCACGACGGGCGATCGCGTCACGGTCGACCGCGCCGCCGGGCGCGACGTCGTCGCCCCAGCGCGCACGCACGGCGTCGCGCACCGAGTCGCTGCCGTACAGCTCGCGCACGACGGCATCGGTGGACAGCACCGCGGCGCCGAGGCGCTCCAACGCGGCCAGGGCGGTCGACTTGCCGGCGCCGAGCCCGCCGGTCAGCCCGACGAGCGGCGGAACCGCTGGCGAGCCGGCGTGCATCGCATCGGCGCCTTTCGTCCTGGCGCGGCGGTGCTAGCTCTGGGAGGGCTCGCCGGCGGGGTCGAGCGATCCGTCGCCCTCGGCGCTCGGCGCGGGGACGGCGGGGGCGACGCCGTTGCCGGATGCCTCCGCGTCCGGCTCGGCGCTCGGCGGCTCGGCCACGGGCTCGGCCTCCGCGGTGGCGGTCTCGGCCTCCACGGTGGTCGGCTCGGCCTCCACGGCGGTCGGCTCGGCCTCCACGGCGGTCGGTTCGGTCTCCACGGCGGTCGGCTCGGCCTCCACGGCGGCGGTCTCGGCCTCCACGGCGGTCGGCTCGGCCTCCACGGCGGCGGTCTCGGCCTCCACGGCGGTCGGCTCGGCCTCCACGGTCGCGGCCTCGGCCTCCACGGCGGTCGGCTCGGCCTCCACGGTCGCGGCCCCGGCCTCCGCGGCGGGCGGCTCGGCCTCCACGGCGGCGGGAGCGGTCTCGGCCGGTGCCGGTTCGAGCGTCGCCTCGGCGACGGCGGCCTCGCCGCTCGCGTCGGCGGTCAGCGCCTCGGCGGTCGGCGCCTGCGGCTCGCTGGCGTCACCCGCCGCAGCCTCCACGGCCTCGTCGGCCGGGGCCTCGGCGCCGGGGGCGCGCGGGAGCGGCAGCTGCTGACCCTCGACGCGCTTGGCCGACAGCGAAAGGCGGCGGCGCTCGGAATCGATCTCGAGGATCTTCACCCGGATCTCGTCGCCCGGCTGGACGATCTCGCGCGGATTCTCGACGTGATGGGCCGCCAGCTCGGAGATGTGGACGAGGCCCTCGACGCCGTCGAGGATCTCGACGAACGCGCCGAAGGTCACGACCTTCGTCACCTTCCCGGCGAGCTCGTCACCGACGTTGTACGTGTCGACGACGCGCTGCCAGGGATCCTCCTGGGTCTGCTTGAGACCGAGGGAGATGCGCTGGCGGTCGCGATCGATGTCGAGCACCTTGACCTTGACGGTGTCGCCGATCGAGAGGATCTCGCTCGGGTGGTTGACGTGCGACCACGAGAGCTCGGAGATGTGGATGAGGCCGTCGATGCCGTCGAGGTCGACGAAGGCGCCGAAGTCCACGATGTTGGAGATCTGGCCCTCGACGACCAGACCCGGCTGCAGACGGTC
The DNA here is from genome assembly GCA_963710725.1 of uncultured Solirubrobacterales bacterium. Taxonomy (GTDB): domain Bacteria; phylum Actinomycetota; class Thermoleophilia; order Solirubrobacterales; family Solirubrobacteraceae; genus CAVQBJ01. The sequence goes on from CAVQBJ010000005.1 coordinate 237,167, forward strand.
GAGGATCTGCTGGCGCACCTCCTTGCGCTCCTCCTCGAGCACGGCGCGGCGCGAGAGGACCACGTTGTTCCGCGAGCGGTTGAGCTCGATGACCTTCGTCTCGATCTTCGTGCCGAGGTACTCGTCGAGATTGGGCACGCGACGGATGTCGACGAGCGACGCGGGCAGGAAGCCGCGGACGCCGAGGTCGATGATGAGCCCGCCCTTGACGACCTCGATGACGGTGCCCTCGACCGGCTCGCCCGATTCGGCCGCCGCCTCGATGCGCCGCCACGCCTTCTCGAAACGGGCGCGCTTCTTGGACATGATCAGCCGGCCGTCCTGGTCCTCCTTGGTGAGGACGAGCGCGTCGACCTCCTCGCCGAGCGCCACCTCCTCGTGGGGATCGACCGACTTGCGGATCGACAGCTCGTTGGCCGGGATGACGCCTTCGGACTTGTAGCCGATGTCGACGAGGACCTCGTCCTTGTCGATCCGGACGACGTTTCCGGTGACGACCTCGCCCTCCTCGAAGGGGTGGATGGTCGCGTCGTAATTGGGGACGATCTGGCCGTCGATCTCGAGCAGCAGGCCGCCCGACCCCTCGACGACCTTCGCCTGCGGGTTCTCGATCACAGTTTGCACTCGCCGAAGCGTAGCGCAGAGAAGGCTGAGCACACCCCGCCCCGCGGCCCGGGCAGCCGCGCGAGCGACGCTCGTATCATTGTCGCGCGATGCCAGTGCGAGCCACAAAGCGGGGCGCCGAGCGGACCCGCCTGGAACGCGATTGCGACGTTCTCGTGTGCGGTGCGAGCTTCGCCGGTCTCGCCGTCGCCCGCGAGCTGGCGGGGTCGGGCGCAGACGTGCTCGTCGTGGATCGCTACGAGGTCGGGGAGCGTCAGACGTCGGCCTGCGCCGCACCAACGGAGTGGCTGCGAGCGCTCGCGCTCGACGACTCGATCCGCCAGACGTTCGACACGCTCGTTGCCCACACCCCACACCGCACGTTCCACTATCGCCTGCCGTGGACGTTCTCCACCTTTGACTACCGCGAGCTGTGCGCGGCGCTGCAGGATCAGGGCGACGCGGACTTCGAGACCGCGAAGGTCGACGGCGTCACGCGCTTCAGCGGACGCGTCGGCGGCAGCGGGCCGCTCACCGGCTCGGCGCTGCACACCGTGCACACCGATCGCGGCGACATCCGGGCGCCCCTGGTCGTCGACGGGCTCGGCTGGAAGCGCGTCCTCGACGGTCGCGCGCCGATCGCCCCGCCCCACGCCGGGACGACGCGCACCACGCACGGCGAGCGCGGCTCCGTGCGCCTGTCGCGCGGGCTGGAGGTGCATCCCCCGGCCGCCGGCGAAGACCTCGAGATCTGGATCGACCCGCACTACATCAGGGCCGGATACGCCTGGAGCTTCCCGGCCCGCGACGAGCTGCGCGTCGGCGTCGGCTCCTTCGAGCCCCGCGATCACGTCAAGCAGCCGACCCTGCGGCTCGCCGAGGACCTCTCGGTGCCGCCGCTCGGCTACCAGGGCAACTGGATCCCGCATCAGCTCCGTGCCGCCGTCGATCGCGGCGTGTTCTTCGTCGGCGACTCGGCCGGGCACTGCCTGCCGCTCACCGCCGAGGGCATCCGCACGGCGCTGTACTTCGGGATCGCCTGCGGGCGCGAGCTGCGCGCTGCCGTGTGCGGCGCGTCCACGCCCGAGCTCGCGCTCGGGAACTATGGCGCGTTCAGCGACGAGCACGCGTGGAAGTTCCGCTGGTTGCTCAACAGCCAGCATTTCGTCGGGCGCACCGGCGGCACGCGCCTGCTGACCACCGTCATGACCTCGATCAGCCGCCCCCAGACCGTGCGCTGGATGTTCGACCGCTACCTCGCGATCGCGCCGCCGACGTTCGCCGGCGCACCGCGCGCTCACGCCGCGTCGCCCTCGCGCGCCCGGGTCACCATCGCGTAGGCCTCGGCGAGGCGTCGCACCCCCTCGTCGATCGCCGGCTCGTCGAGGTTCGCGTAACCGAGCATGAGCTCGTCGTGGCGCCGGCGGACGTCGGCGTAGCAGAACCCGAGCGGGTAGGCACCCACCGACCGCTCGGCGGCCGCCTCCACGATCGCGGGGCCGTCGACGGCCGTCGCGAGGCGCACCACGGCGTGCAGGCCGGCGGCCACGCCCGTCACCCGCGCGCCCGGCAGGTGGCGGGCGACCGCGGCGACGAGCGCGTCTCGGCGCGCGGCGTAGCGCCGTCGCGCCTGGCGCAGGTGACGGTCCAGGGTCCCGTGCTCGAGCAGCTGCGCGAGCGCGAGCTGATCGAGGGTCGGGGAGCCATGGTCGGCGAGCGCCTTCTCCACGAGCACGGGCTCGACGAGGCGTCGCGGCAGGACCATCCATCCGAGCCGCAGCGCGGGGGCGAGCGTCTTACTGGCCGTTCCGAGGTATACGACGTGATCGGGGGCGAGGCCCTGCAGCGCCCCGAGCGGCGAGCGGTCGTAGCGGAACTCCGCGTCGTAGTCGTCCTCGATCAGCACGCGGTCGCCGCCGCCCGCCCAGTCGAGCAGCCCGGCGCGGCGGTGCGGCGCGAGCGCCACGCCGAGCGGTGCCTGATGCGCCGGGGTGACCAGCGCCGCACGGACGTCGGCGTCCGCGAGCGCGTCGACGGTCACGCCGTCGGCGTCCACCGGCAGCGGATGCAGTCGCGCCCCGTGCGCGCGCAGGATCGCGCGCAGATGGGGCAGGCTCGGATCCTCGACGCCGATCAACGGGGACCCACCGGCGGCCAGCGCGCGGGCGAGCAGCACCAGCGCCTGAGCCGTTCCCGAGCACACGACGATCGACTCGGGATCGGCGACGACGCCGCGCACGCGGCCGACGTGGGCGGCGATCGCGCGGCGGAGCTCGAGCGCGCCGCGCGGGTCGGGGTAGCCGAGCCGGGCGTCGGGCGTGCCCTTCAGCACCTCGCGCATCGCGCGCGCCCACGCGACGCGCGGGAACCCCGCGAGGTCCGGGCAGCCCGGGAAGAAGTCGTAGCGCAGCGGCGGCGCGGCGGCGCTGTCCGCGGCCCTCGCGACGGGCGTCGCCGCCTCGGCCACGAACGTTCCGGCCCCGTGGCGGGAGCGGAGGTAGCCCTCGGCGAGCAGCTGGGCGTACGCCTCGACGACGAGGCGCCGAGACACGCGGAGGTCGGCGGCGAGCGTCCGCGACGGGGGCAGGCGCGTGCCGTGCGCGAGGCGGCCCGAACGGATCGCCGCGCGCAGGCCCTCCTCCAGCTGCCCGCGCAGGGGCGTGCGCGAACGGCGGTCGAGCTGGACGAGCAGCTCGGGGCCTCGCAGCGATGTGGTACCCATTTCATGCACTGAACTGGTCCTTTACGGGGTTCCACTACGAGCGTAACGTGTGGACGAGCTCCCCGTCGCACGGTCATCCCCCAAGGAGGTCCCTCATGACACGCATCACCGGCGTTCCGCGCAGCGAGGCCGGACCGTTCGTGCGCCTCGTGTACCGGCTCATGCGCCGCGAGTTCGGCCGCGAGGTCTCGCCGGTCGCGGTGTATGCCCACCGGCCAAGGCTGCTGTTCGGCTACGGCCTGTTCGAGAAGGCCCAGCAGGCCGACGCGCGCGTCGACCCGGTCGTCCGGGCGCTCGTCGAGCTCAAGGCGGCCGCGCTCCTGCAATGCGAGTTCTGCATCGACATCGGATCGCACCTCGCCCGCGAGGTCGGCGTGACGGAGGTCCAGCTGCTCGATCTGTGGCGCTACCGCGACAGCGAGCACTTCGACGAGCGCCAGACGCTCGCGCTCGACCTCGCCGTCGGCATGACCCGCACCCCGGTCGACGTTCCCGACGCCCTCTTCGCGCGGCTGCGTGAGCGGTTCAGCGACGACGAGGTCGTCGAGCTGGTGAACCTGGTCGCACTGGAGAACCTGCGGTCGCGCTTCAACGCCACCTTCGGCCTCGGCGCGGAGGGGTTCAGCGAGGGAATGGTCTGCGCGCGCCCGGAGGCGGTGCCCGCCTCGGGCGCCCTCGACGGTCGCCCGGCCGAGCCGGCAACGGTATGAGGGTGTTCGTAGCGGGCGCCACCGGGGCGCTCGGACGCCCGCTGGTCCCGCGCCTGCTCGCGGCCGGCGACGAGGTCATCGCGATGACCCGCTCGCCGGCGCGAGCGGGTCAGCTGCAGGCGATCGGCGCCGAGGCAGTGGTCTGCGACGCGCTCGACGCCGGCGCACTGCAAGCCGCCGTCGTGGGCGCACGCCCCGATGTCGTCGTGCACCTGTTGACCGCGATCCCGGCGCGCATCAACCCACGGCGCATGGCGCGGGACTTCGCCGCGAACGACCGCCTGCGCGAGGAGGGCACACGCCATCTCGTCGCCGCCGCACGGGCGGCCGGGGCACGGCGCCTCGTCGCCGAGAGCATCGCGTTCGCGTACGTCCCTCCGCGCGGCGGGCCGCGCGGCGCACCGGCGCACGTCGAGTCCGATCCCCTCGCACTCGACGCCAAGCCCCCGTGGCGGCGCTCGGTGCACGCCCTCGCCGCGCTCGAGCGCGAGGTGCTCGGCGCCGACGGGATCGAGGGACTCGTTCTCCGCTACGGCTACCTCTACGGCCCCGGGACGTCGTACTCCGCCGACGGGTCGACGACGGCGCAGGTGCGCCGCCGCCGCTTCCCGATCGTCGGCGACGGCGCCGGCGTGTGGTCGTTCGTGCACGTCGACGACGCGGCGGAGGCGACGCGGCTCGCCGTGCACGCCAGTACGACCGGCGTCCTGAACATCGTCGACGACGAGCCGGCCCCGGTGGCCGCCTGGCTGCCGGCGTTCGCCTCGGCCATCGACGCCCCGCCGCCGCGGCGCGTGCCGGTGCCGGTCGCCCGGATCATGGCCGGCTCCTACGCGGTCATGCTGATGACCGCCATGGGCGGCGCCGAGGCCACGCGCGCGCGGGCCGAGCTCGGGTGGCGCCCGCAGCGCCAAACCTGGCGCGAGGGCTTTCGCGGCAGCGTCGAGGAGGCGGCGGCGCAGCCGGCGGCGTCTTGACCGCCGGTCGCCCCGCCGGGCGGACGCGACCTCCCGCCGGGGTGACGCGACCCGGCCAGGCGGCGGCGTCTTGACCGCCGGTCGCCCCGCCGGGCGGACGCGACCTCCCGCCGGGGTGACGCGACCCGGCCAGGCGGCGGCGTCTTGACCGCCGGTCGCCCCGCCGGGCGGACGCGACCTCCCGCCGGGGTGACGCGACCCGGGCCACGCCGCCCGGCCCGACGCGACCGTCACGGCCGCGGCACGTGCCGGTCGGCCCGGTAACGGCACTGCCACGCGAATGTGCCGCGCGCCGGTTGCAGCAGCAGTGCCCCGGGGGGTGTGGTCCCTCATGCACCCTATGCGGCGCGAAAGCGACCACACCCTCCGCCAGCAGGTGACGCGACCGTTACAAGTGCGCCCGGCACGTTACGCCGCGTGCCCGCCTCGTAACGGAGCTGCCGCGCAAGTGTGCCGCCGGCCTCCACATGCCCGCCTCGGATGCCACCGAGGTTCGCCCCCGACGGCCCGCGCCCGCGCCCGCCTCCGGATGCCACCGAGGTTCGCCCCAGACGGCCCGCGCCAGACGCCCGCCACCGGATGCCACCGAGACCCCCGACGGCCCGCGCCCGCGCCGCGCCCGCCCCGCGGCCGCGGCCGGGGCCGCATTCCGACCGGCCGGCGCAGCCCGAGCGGCCCCTACTTCGCCTCGAGCCAGTTCTCTCCGGTGCCGATGTCGACCTCGAGCGGCGGGTCGTGGTCCCAGACGCCCACCATCTCGCGCTCGATGAGCTCACGCGCCGCCGGCGCCTCCGCCGGCGGCCCCTCGAAGAGCAGCTCGTCGTGGATCGTGAGGATGAGGCGGGTGGCCAGGCCCGACGCGGCGAGCGCGCGGTGGGTGCGGACCATCGCCAGCTTGATGATGTCCGCCGCGGATCCCTGGATGACGGTGTTGACGGCGAGCCGCTCGCCGAGCGTGCGCAGCTGGTAGTTGCGCGCCTGCAGCTCGGGGATCTGGCGCCGGCGGCCCCACAGCGTCGTCACGTGGCCATGCTCCTTCGCGCTCTCGATCGTCGTGGCGATGAACTCGGCGACGCGCGGGAAGCGCTCGAGGTAGGCGTCGATGAACGCCTTCGCCTCCTCGCGGGGGATGTTGAGCCGGTCGGCAAGGCCGTAGTCGCTCAGGCCGTAGACGATGCCGTAGTTGATCATCTTCGACTTCGAGCGCATGCCGGGGTCGATCCCGTCCGGCTGCACCTGGAAGACCTGCGACGCGGTCGCCGTGTGCACATCTTCGCCGCGGCGGAAGATCTCCTTGAGCACCGGCTCGTCGGCCACGTGCGCGAGCACGCGCAACTCGATCTGTGAGTAGTCGGCGGAGATGAGCACATCCCCGGGATCGGCCTCGAAGCAGCCGCGGATCTCGCGGCCGAGCGGCGTGCGGATGGGGACGTTCTGCATGTTCGGGTTCGTGCTCGACAGCCGCCCGGTCTGCGCCACCGCCTGCAGGAACGTCGTGTGGATGCGCGAGCGCTCGTCGACGAGTCCCGGCAGCACGTCGAGATAGGTCTTGGCGAGCGTGTTGAGCTCGCGCCAGCGCTCGATGCGAGGGATGATCTCGTGCTCCTCGCGGATCGACTGCAGCACGCGGGCGTCGGTCGAGTAGCCGGTCTTGCCGCGCCGCTTGCGCGACAGGCCGAGCTTCTCGAACAGGACGGCGCCGAGCTGCTGGGGCGAGCCGATGACGAACTCCTCTCCGGCGAGCGCGAAGATCTCCTGCTCCAGCCCGCTCACCTCCTCGCGCACGCGCGCGGTGATCCCCTCCAGCCGCGGGACGTTCAGCCGCACCCCGGCGAGCTCCATGTCTCGGAGCACGCTCACCAGCGGCAGCTCGATGTCGTCCATGAGCGCCTGCAGGCCCCGCTCGGCGATCTCGGCTCGCTGCGCAGCGGCGAGCGCCCCGACGAGCACGGCGTCGCCGGCCACCGGGTCCTCGAGGGCCGCGGCGAGCCCGCGCTCCTCGCACAGCTCGGCGAACGGGTAGCCGCGGCGGGCCGGCTCGAGCAGGTAGGCGCCGAGCAGCGTGTCGTGCGCGAGGCCGGGCGGCACGACCCCGAGCCCCTTCGCATCGTGGGCGATCACCGGCCGCGACCCGAGCGCGAGCGCCACCTCGTCGGGCGAGCGGCAGTCGCCGGCGAGCACCGTGGTCACGCCGCCCTCGGTGGCCGGCGCCGCCACGGCGAAGCGCCACGGCGAGCCCTCCGCGAACAGCGCATCCTCCGGCACGTCGGCGGCGCGTACGGCCACCGCAAGCTCGTCGCCGGCGAGCGCCGCGACGTCGGCGACCGCGCCCTGCCTCGACCGCGCGGCGAGCCGCTTCTCGGCCGCCGGCACCGGCGCCGCCGCGTCGGCGCTCCCGAGCGCCTCCTCCAGGCGCCGCAGCGGGTCGCGCAGCTCGTACTCGCGGAAGAACTCGCGCAGGCGCGAGCGATCGGGCTCGCGCGCGACCTCGGCGAGCGGGTCGAACTCGACCGGCACGTCGCGCTGGATCGTGGCCAGGCGCTTGGACACCCGAGCGTCCTCGGCATGCTCGACGAGGTTCTGCTTGCGCTTGGCCCCGCTGATGTCGTCGACGTGCGCGAGGACCTCCTCGAGCGGCCCGAAGCGCTGGATGAGGTCGCTCGCCGTCTTATCGCCGATACCCGGGACGCCGGGGATGTTGTCGGAGGTGTCGCCCTTCAGGCCGTAGAAGTCGGGGATCAGCTCGGGTGGGATCCCGTAGCGGTCGATCACCGCCTGGCGGTCGTAGATCTTCGTGTCGGTGATCCCGCGCGCGGTGGCCATCACGCGCACGAGGCCCTGTTCGTCGATGAGCTGGAACACGTCGCGATCGCCGGTGACGATCATCACCGGCACGCCGGCCGCCCGCGCACGCTCGGCGAGCGAGGCGATCACGTCGTCGGCCTCGTAGCCCTCGACCGCGACGTTGCGGTAGCCGAATGCCTCGGTGAGCGGCTCCATCGCCGGCCACTGGGCCTTCAGCAGGTCGGGCCGCGACTGCCGCTGGGCCTTGTACTCCGAGTAGATCTCGCGCCGGCCCGAGCTGCCCGCGTCCCACACGACGACCGTCGGCACCGTGCCGTACTCGGTCACGATCTTCACGAGCATCGACGCGAACCCGAAGATCGCGTTCGTCGGCACGCCGGTCGACGTGGCGATCGACTCCGGCAGCGCGAAGAACGCGCGGTAGACGAGGCTGTTGCCGTCGATCAGGAACAGCGTGTCGGCGTCGTTGCGCTCGGTGGTCGCGCCGGCGGGCGCCGGTGTCGTGTCGGTGGCCACCAGCTCACAATAGTGAGCGAGCCGGGATCGCGGTCGTGCGTCGAGGGCGAGCCGGCCCGCTCACGCTTGACCCCATAACATCAGCCCCCGGCCATCGCTACCCCCGGCCGTGAACATCGAGGAGCACACCCCCGTGAGCGCCACACCCAGCGCGCAGTACAGCCTGACGATCCGCGTCGAGATCGACGATCAGCCCGGCATGCTCGGACAGGTCGCGAGCGCGATCGGCCACGCCGGCGGGGTCATCGGCGCGGTGGATCTCGTCGAGGTCGTCGACGGTCGGATGGTGCGCGACATCACCGTCGACGCGTCCGGGCAGGAGCACTGGGACGAGATCGTGGCGGCGATCGACGCTCTCCCGTCCGCGCGCGTCATCGACACCACCGACCGCACGTTTCTCATGCACGTGGGCGGGAAGATCGAGCAGCACAACAAGCACCCGCTCAAGACGCGTGACGATCTCTCGATGGCCTACACGCCGGGCGTGGCGCGTGTGTGCCTGGCGATCGCCGACGATCCCGACAAGGCGTTCCAGTACACGATCAAGCGCAACACGGTGGCCGTCGTCTCCGACGGCACCGCGGTCCTCGGCCTCGGCGACATCGGCTCCCGGGCCGCGATGCCGGTGATGGAGGGCAAGGCCTGCCTGTTCAAGGAGTTCGCCGAGGTGGATGCCTTCCCGATCTGCCTTGACACGAAGGACCCCGACGAGATCGTGGAGACGGTCATCCGGATCGCGCCCGCCTTCGGCGGCATCAACCTCGAGGACATCTCGGCTCCGCGGTGCTTCGAGATCGAGGAGCGCCTCATCTCCGAGCTCGACATCCCCGTCTTCCACGACGACCAGCACGGCACGGCGGTGGTCGTGCTCGCCGCCCTGCTCAACGCCGTCAAGCTCACCGGCCGGCGCCTGCAGGACCTCAAGGTGCTCGTGATCGGCCTCGGCGCGGCCGGCATCGCCGTCAGCAAGATCCTGCTGTCGGCGGGCGTGACGTCGATCGTCGGCGCCGACTCGCGCGGCGCGGTGCACACCGAGCGCGAGGACTACCTCGACGGCAGCATGAACCCGGTCAAGCGCTGGTACGCCGAGGTGACCAACCCCGAATGCCGGGCCGGCGCCCCCGCCGACCTGATCGACGGCATGGACCTGCTGATCGGCCTGTCCGGCGCGCGCGTATTCCCGGCCGAGGCCCTGCAGCGCATGAACCACGACGCGATGGTCTTCGCGATGGCGAACCCCAACCCGGAGGTCAGCCCGGAGGAGGCCGCGCAATACGTGCGGATCATGGCCACGGGACGCTCCGACTACCCGAATCAGATCAATAACGTGCTCTGCTTTCCGGGTATCTTCCGCGGCGCGCTCGACGTGCGCGCGACGTCCATCACCGAGGACATGAAGGTCGCGGCCGCGCGCGCGATCGCCGACATCGTCACCGACGCCGAGCTGCGCGAGGAGTACATCATTCCGTCGGTGTTCAATCGCGACGTCGCGCCCGCCGTGGCGGCCGCCGTCGCCGAGCAGGCCCGCGCCAGCGGTGCCGCGAGCGTCGGTCCGACGCAGATCGGCTACGCCTCCGCGGACGAGGGTCGGCTGCACGGCGCGAACTAGGCCGCGAAGCCGGCCGGCGGCGAACGAGGAGGCAGCGATGCGCATCACCATCACCGGCGCCACGGGAGTGATCGGCGCCGCTCTCGTGCGCGAGCTGACGGCACGCGGAGACGAGGTCAGCGCGCTGTCGCGCGATCCCGAACGCGCACGGGCCGCGCTCGGCGTCGACGCCGTGGCCTGGGACCCGCTCGCCGAGCCGGCTCCGGCGGCGGCGCTGTCGGGGCGCGACGCGATCGTGCATCTCGCGGGCGAGAACGTCGCGCAGCGCTGGACCTCGGACCACAAGCGCGCGATCCGCGACAGCCGGGTGATCGGCACGCGCAACCTCGTCGCCGGGCTGCGCGACGCCGAGCCGCGTCCGGGCGTGCTCATCTCGGGCTCGGCGGTCGGCTACTACGGCCCCCACGCAGACGAGCCGATCGACGAGGACGCGCCGCCCGGGCCCGACTTCCTCGCCCAGGTATGCGCGGAGTGGGAGCGCGAGGCGCAGGCGGCCGCCGCGCTCGGCCTGCGCGTGGCCCAGATGCGCACCGGCGTCGTGCTCGACGCGCATGGCGGCGCGCTCGCGAAGATGCTGCCGCCGTTCCGCCTCGGCCTCGGCGGGCCGGTCGCCGGGGGACGCCAGTACATGGCGTGGATCCATGGCGAGGACGTCACCGGCCTCATCGTCGCCGCGCTCGACGACGAGCGCTGGAGCGGCCCGTTCAACGCGACCGCGCCCAACCCCGTCACGAACGCCGAGTTCGCGCGCGCGCTCGGTCGGGCCCTGCACCGGCCGGCGTTCGCGCCCGTGCCCGGCCTGGCCATCAGGTTGCGCTACGGCGAGATGGCCGACATCATCACGACCGGCGCGCGCGTGCTGCCGGCCCAAGCGCTCGTCCGCGGCTACGAGTTCCGCTACCCCGTGCTCGACGAGGCGCTCGTCGCGGCGCTCGCCTGAACCGCGGCCGTCGCGGTGACCGACGGCAGATCGAGTCTCAGGAGAAAGGTGGGAACACCGTCGACGACACGATCGGCGGCGTAGTAGGAGATCGTGGTGTCCCCGCTGGGGAGGATCGAGTACGGCCCGAGCACGGAGTTGCGGTCGTGGATGCGAAAGAAGGCGGCCGCCACCGAGGCCCGCACGTCGCCGTCCGCGCCGGCCCGCGCGATCGCCTGCAGCGCCGCCTGCATCGCCTCGTACCCGTAGAGCGCGTCGGCCGGTGCCGGGTAGCCGTACGCGCGCCGGTAGGCGCTGAAGAATCGTTGCGCGGCGATCGGGTAGGCGCGCGGCGCCAGGTACGGAGTGGTGTAGTAGGTGCTGGCCGCCGAATCCCCGAGCGAGGCCGTGAACGTCGGGGTGTCGAACGCGCTCGAGCCGATCAGGGGCAGCTGGCCGTCGGCGGCGTACAACTGCTGCCACAGCTTCGCCGTACCCGGACTCGCCGCGCCGGCGTAGAAGACCGCGCCGGCGCCGCTGGTCTGGACCTTCTTGACCTCGCCGGAGTAGTCGGTGGCGGTCATGTCGATGGTGTCGCTGGCGGTGACCGTGATTCCGGCCTGCATCGCGTCGGCGGTGACGATCTCGGCCAGTGAGGCGTCGAACGGGTCGAGATCGTTGACGATGTACACGCTGCGCACGCCGAGGTGGCGCATGAGGGCCACGACGGCCGCGCCCTGGACGAGGTCGTTCGGCACGATCCGCCCGAACGTGCGGATGTTCGTCGGGTAGAAGCGGGCCGGCTCGTCCTGGCCGGCGTACTGCGAGGTGGTGAGGCCGACGTAGCTCGTCGCCGGGGTGATCTGCAGGATCCCGGCGTCGTTGAGGATCGGCAGCGAGATCGCCGTGGCGCCCGCGTCGTAGTCACCGAGATAGGCGATCGTGCTGTCGTTCTGGGCCGCCACCTTCGCGTTGGACGCCGTCTGGTCCTGGCTCCAGGCGTCCGTCGAGGGGTCGGAGTCGTCGAGCGAGTAGTAGCTGACGCCGAAACGACCGACGTGGCCGTGCGCCTGCGCGAGTGCGAGCTTCTCGCCGTTGACGAGCGCCTGCGAGGCCTGCGCATCGGGCCCCTGCAGCGGCAGGCTGGAGAAGATCGTCAGCTCGTGTCCGGCGCTCGGCGGCGTCGCGCTGACGACGGCGCCGCACGCCGTCAGCAGCGGCGCAAGCCCGACGAGGACGAGCGCGGCACGCCGACGCAGGAAGGTCATCGACGCGATACCGAGCCTGGCACGGCCGACGATTGTAGCCGCGGACCCTTGAGCGCTTATGAGCGCCGGCCGGGCAGGTATTGCGAGGCGATCCGCAGCGTCACCGCGACGACCACGATCGAGACCGTGATGAGCGCCGCGTCCTGGCCCTTCCAGCCGAGCGCCCAGAGGACGATCCAGACGACGAACGCCGCGGTGATGGAGATGATGAATCCCATGGCGAGCGCGAATCCTAGCGGTCGGCCGCGTCGCGCCGCGGTCACGCGCGCAGCGCCGTGGCCAGCTCGGCGACGAGCGCCCCGACCGCGGCGGCGGGATCATCGCTCTCGGCGGCCGCGCGGACCAGACGGGTGCCGATGATGACGCCGTCCGCGCCGGCGTCGGCCGCCTCGCGCGCCTGCGCCGGCGTGCTGATCCCGAAGCCGAGCGCGACCGGCACCGACGTACGCGCGCGGGCCCGCGCGATCACCTCGGCGTAGCGGTCGGACAGGCTCGCCCGCTCGCCGGTCGTCCCCACGACCGACACCGTGTAGAGGAAGCCCCGGGCGCGGACGCCGATCGCCGCGAGGCGCTCGTCCGGGGTCGTGGGGGCCACGAGCGGCACGAGCGCGACCCCCTGCGCGTCGCACGCGGCGAGCACCTCAGGCGCCTCCTCGAGCGGAAGATCGGGGACGATCAGCCCGGCGACGCCCACATCGGCGAGGCGCCGCGCGAAGTCGGGCACGCCGGCGGCGAGCACGAGGTTCGAGTAGCACATGAGCACGACGGGGACCCCGCTCGCGAGCGCTGCGGCCACCTCGAGCACGCCGGCCACGGTCGCCCCAGCGGCGAGGGCGCGCGTACCGGCCTCGTGGATGACCGGCCCGTCGGCAAGCGGGTCGGAGTACGGGACGCCGAGCTCGAGCACGTCGGCGCCCGCGGCGATGCAGGCCTCGCCGATCGCCTGCGACTGGGCGAGCGACGGGAATCCACCCATCAGGTACGGCATCAGCGCGGCGCGACCGGTCGCCGAGGCGAACGCCTCCGCGAGGCGCTCGGCGCCGGTGACCCGCGTCTCGCCGCTCACGACTGTGCGAGCACCTCGGCGAGGTCCTTGTCGCCGCGTCCGGACAGGCACAGCAGATCGAGCTCGCCGTCGTCCTGGGCCAGCAGCCAGGCGAACGCGTGGGCGGTCTCGAGCGCCGGGATGATCCCCTCGGTGCGGGCCACGAGGCGGAAGGCGTCGAGGGCCTCGCGATCGGTCGCGGCCACGTAGCGCGCGCGACCGCTGTCGCGCAGGAACGCGTGTTGGGGCCCCGTGCCGGGGTAGTCCAGGCCGGCGGAGATCGAGTGGGCCTCGGTGATCTGGCCCTCCTCGTCCTGCATGATCGCCGACAGCGAGCCGTGCAGCACGCCCGCACGCCCGCCGACGGTGAGCGGGGCGCCGTGGCGGTCGGTGTCGATGCCCTCCCCCCCGGCCTCGACGCCGACGAGCTCGACGCCGTCGTCCGCAAGGAACGCCGTGAAGATCCCGATCGCGTTCGAGCCGCCGCCGACGCAGGCCACGACGCGCGCCGGCAGTCGTCCGGCCTGCTCGAGCAGCTGGGCACGCGCCTCGTCGCCGATCACGCGCTGCAGGTCGCGCACGATCACCGGGTACGGCGCCGGCCCGACGGCCGAGCCGATGACGTAGTGGGTGTGGCGGACGTTCGTGACCCAATCGCGGATCGCGGCCGAGGTCGCCTCCTTGAGCGTGCGCGCGCCGGCGTCCACCGCCTCCACGCGCGCGCCGAGGAGCTCCATGCGTTGCACGTTCGGGCGCTGTCGCCGCGTGTCCTCGGCCCCCATGTACACGACGCACTCCAGGTCGAGCAGCGCGCATACGGTCGCCGTGGCCACGCCGTGCTGGCCGGCGCCGGTCTCGGCGATGATCCTCCGCTTGCCCATGCGCTTCGCCAGCAGCGCCTGCCCGAGCGCATTATTGAGCTTGTGCGAGCCGGTGTGGTTGAGGTCCTCGCGCTTGAGGTAGATCGGTCGCCCGGCGCGCTCGGACAGGCGCCGCGCGTGGTACAGCGGCGTCGGGCGGCCCGCGAAGTCGCGCAGCAGACCGGCGAGCTCGGCCCGGTAGTCGGGCGCGTCGCGCGTGGCCACCCATGCCGCCTCGAGCTCGGCGAGCGCGGGCATGAGCGTCTCCGGGACGTACTGGCCGCCGTAGCGGCCGAAGCGGTGCTCGACGAGGGTCATGCCCAGGCCTTCATCCGGCCGGCCTCTCTGGTGACGGCGCGCGAGCGCAGCGAGGCGGCCGTCCCGGCTCGCTTGACCGCAGCTGCGCTGCTCATGCCGCGTCCACCGACACCGGGGCCTGCAGCGCGTCGAAGAAGGCCCGCAGCCGCTCGGGGTCCTTGCGCCCGGGGGCCGCCTCGGTGCCGCTCGCGGTGTCGACGGCGAACGGATGCACGGCGGCGACGCCCGCGCCCACGTTCTCGGGCCGCAGCCCACCGCTGAGGATGAGCGGCACGGTCGAGCGGCGCGTCGCGACCAGATCCCAGTCGAACGTCTCCCCGGTGCCGCCGCGCAGGGCGGCACCGTCGGGGGCGGACGCGCGCGTATCGACAAGGTGGTAGTCGACGTGGAAGCGGGCGAGGTCCTGGACGTCGGCGTGTCCGGCCACCCGCACCGCCTTGATGACCTGCGCGCCGGTGCGGCGCGCCACCTCGGCGCAGAACGACGGGCCCTCGTCGCCGTGCAGCTGCACGAGCGCCAGCCCGAGCTCATCGCTGCGGCGCTCGATCTCCTCGAGCGACGCGTTGACGAACACGCCGCACAGCGCCGCGCGGCGCCGCAGCGTCGCGGCGATCCGCAGCGCCTCGTCGATCGAGCAGCGCCGCGGGCTCGGTTCGTAGAAGACCATGCCGAGCGCCCACGCCCCGAGCTCGGCCGCGAGCTCGGCATCGGACATGCGCGTGAGCCCGCAGATCTTCACTCGCGGCGCGGCAACGGTCATGGGCCGTACGGTAGCGGGCGCGGGCGGTTGCCCCGCGCCCGCGCCGTCAGCCCTGGGGCGTGCTCTGGTTGGGAACCGAGTTCGGGCGGGTGCCGAGCGTCACCTTCAGCTGCAGCGTCTTCGGCGGGCTGCCGCGCAGGACGGTGACCGTCACCGTGTCGCCCGGCTTACGCGAGCCGATGATGTTCGCGAGGTCGTCCGAGGAGGACACCGTCTGCCCGTCGACCTTCGTGATGATGTCGCCGCCGAGCTCGATCGGGTTGCCGTCGACGCTCGCCTGGACGCTGCCGCCCTGGAAGCCCGCCTTGGCCGCCGGCGTGCCCGACTGCACGGTCTGCACGAGCGCGCCGCTGGCCACGGGCAGGTTCAGCCCGGACAGCGTCCCGTCGATCGTGACGGTGTCGAGGCCGAGGTAGGCCTGCTGGACCTTCCCGGACTTCTCGAGCTGCGGGATGACGGTCTTCGCGGTGTTGATCGGGACGGCGAACCCGATGCCGACGCTGCCGTCGCCGCTGCCGCCGGTCTCGATCTGCGAGTTGACGCCGATGACCTGGCCCTCCGCGTTGAGCAGCGGGCCGCCCGAGTTGCCTGGGTTGATCGGGGCGTCGGTCTGGATGACGTTGTCGATCGTGAAGCCGTTCGGCGCGGTGATCGATCGCTGCAATGCGGACACGACACCGGTGGTCAGCGTGCGGTCGAGCCCGAACGGGTTCCCGATCGCGAGCGTCGGGTCGCCGACCTGCACGCCACTCGAGTCCCCGAGCGGCAGCGGCGTCAGCTGGAGGCCGTCGGTCGGGATGCGCAGCAGCGCGAGGTCGTCGGAGGGATCCGAGCCGATCACCGTCGCGTTGACGAGGCTGCCGCTGCCGAACTGCACGGTGACCTTCACCGCGCCCTGGACGACGTGCCAGTTGGTGAGGATCGTGCCGTTCTTGTCGATCACGATGCCCGAGCCGCTCGCCTCGGTCGACTGCGAGGAGCTGCCGCTGCCGAACAGGTCGAACGGCGAGGCCGTCTGCTGCACGATCGTCGAGCGGATGAACACGACGCCGGGGGCATCGCGCACGTAGATCTGGTGCGCGGTCAGTCCCTGCGGCGCCGTCGAGGACGCGTTCGCGGCGGTGGCCACCGGGACCTGATTGACGACCGTCGTTGTCTTCGTCGTGCCCCCGACGCCGGAGGCGAGCAGAACGACGGCGACGACAGCGCCGCCGATGAGCGCGGCGACGAAGGGGGAGCGAAGGATCTTTCTCATAGGGCTCTCAGGATGCGAGACCGCGCTGAAGCTGATCTAAAGGACGGTCTGGCGTGAGCTAAAGGACGGATCGGTCGTCGGCGCCACGCAGCGCGGCGAGCGCGTGCTCGGGGCTCGGCGCCCTCATGAGCGACTCGCCGACGAGCACCGCGCTGACGCCGGCGTCGGCAAGCTCGCGCAGCTGGCCGGGCGACGCGATCCCCGACTCGGATACGACCGTCACGCCGGCCGGGATGTCGGCCAGCAGGTCGTACGTACGTGCGACGTCGACGCTGAAGTCGCGCAGGTCGCGATTGTTGATGCCGATCAGGGCGGCGTCGACGCCGAGCGCCCGGCCGACCTCGTCGCGGTCGTGCACCTCGATGAGGGTGTCGAGCCCGAGCGCCAGCGCCTCGGCATGCAGCTCGCCCAGGCGCGCATCGTCGAGCGCCGCGACGATCAGCAGCACGGCGTCGGCGCCCGCGGCGCGGGCCTCATGCAGCTGGTAGGGGTCGATGATGAAGTCCTTGCGCAGCAGCGTCAGCCGGCAGGCCGCTCGCGCCGCGCTCAGATCCGCCAGCGCCCCGCCGAAGTGCGGGCCCTCGGTGAGCACCGACATCGCCGCCGCGCCGCCGCGCGCGTACGCGCGCGCGATCTCGTCGACCGCCGCGCCCTCGCGGATGACCCCGGCGGAGGGCGAGCGACGCTTGAACTCCGCGATGACGCTCATCCCCGGCCCGGAGAGCGCCTCGCGCAGCGAGCGCGGGGGTGGCCCCGCGGCGGCCGTGAGCGACTCCAGCGGCGTGGTGGCCCGCCGCTGCTCCAGCTCCTCCGCGGTCGTGCGCAGGATCTCCGCCAGCACGCTCGGCCGAGGCGTTTGCCCCGCGCTCACCGCGTCGCCCCGCCGGGCGGCTCGCCGAGGCCTGCGGCGTTCGCCGGCTCGCAGCTCATCGCCGCGCCCGCCTGCTCGCCTCGTCGACCGGCTCGTGCGTCGCCGCCACGACGGCGTCGAGCGTTCGCCGGCTCGCAGCTCATCGCCGCGCCCCGCTACTCGCCTCGTCGACCGGCTCGTGCGTCGCCGCCACGAAGGCGTCCAGCGTTCGCGTGGCGCTGCCGTCGTCGAGCGCCCGCTGGGCGAGCACGACGCCGTCGGCCAGCGTGCCGGCGATGCCGGCGGCGTAGATCGCCGCGCCGGCATTGATTACTGCCAGGTCGCGCCGGGGGCCGCGCTCGCCGGCGAAGATCGCGCGGGTGACGGCGGCGTTGTGCTCGGGCGTGCCGCCCGCGCATTCGGCGAGCTCGGTTGCCTCGTCGACGGCCTGCAGCCCGACGTCGGCGGGCGTGAGCGTGCTCCGCGTCAGATGGTCGCCGTTGACCTCGACGACCCACGTCGGTGAGGAGATCGAGATCTCATCCAGGCCGTCCTCGCCGGCGACGACGAGCGCGCGGTCGACGCCGAGGCGCGCCAGCGCGCCGGCGATCGTATCGAGCATCGCCGGGTCCGACACGCCGACGAGCTGGCGGCGTGCACCGGCCGGGTTCGTGAGCGGTCCGAGGAAGTTGAAGATCGTGCGCACGGCGAGCTCGCGGCGTACCGGGATCACGAAGCGCGTCGCCTGATGATGGGCGGGCGCGAACATGAAGCCGAAGCCGACGTCCGCGATGCAGCTCGCGACCCCGTCCGGGCCGAGGTCGATGCGCGCGCCGAGCGCCTCGAGCAGGTCGGCCGAGCCCGACAGCCCCGTCGCCGAGCGATTGCCGTGCTTGGCCACCGCGCACCCGGCGGCCGCGGCGATCAGCGCCGCCGTCGTGGAGACGTTGAACGTGCGCCGCCCGCCCCCGGTCCCGGCGGTGTCGAGCAGGTCGTCGCGTCCGGCCTGCACGTGCGTGGCGAGCGAGCGCATCGCGCGGGCCAGGCCGGCGAGCTCGTCGACCGTCTCGCCCTTCGTACGCAGGGCGATGAGCACGCCGGCGATCTGGGTCTCGGAGGCCTCGCCGTGCATGATCTCCTCGAGCAGGCGCTCGGCCTCGTCGATCGTCAGGTCGCGGCGGGAGGCGAGCGCGTCGATCGCGCGGGTGAGGACCTCGTTGGGCATGCGCGTTCGATCAGTTCGGCGCGGGCCGTTCGGCGTCCTGCCGCAGGAAGTTCGCCAGCAGCGGCTTGCCGAGCGGCGTGAGCACCGACTCGGGATGGAACTGCACGCCCTCGACGGGCAGCTCGCGGTGGCGGATGCCCATCAGCACCCCGCCGCCGCGGGCGGTCTCGACGAGGCAGTCCGGGAGCTCCTCGTCGACGACGAGCGAGTGATAGCGCCCGACGGTCAGGGGGCTGTCCAGCCCTTCGTACACCGATTCGCCGTCGTGCTCGATGACCGTCGCCTTGCCGTGCACCGGCGCGTGGCGCACGACGCGCCCGCCGAAGGCCTGCGCGATCGACTGATGCCCGAGGCACACGCCGAGCGTCGGGACGCCCTCCTCGGGGAAGCGGCGCACGACATCGAGCGAGATGCCCGCCTCGTTCGGCGTGCACGGGCCGGGCGAGACGACGACGCGATCGGGCCGCTGCGCCACGAGCTCGTCGACGTCCGCGCGGTCGTTGCGCACGACGCTGCAGGTGGCCCCGAGCTCGCCGAGGTACTGCACGAGGTTGTACGTGAACGAGTCGTAGTTGTCGATGATCAATACGTTCATGGCCAGTGCTGTTGCTCGGCGGCCAGCGCGACGGCGCGCATCACCGCCTGGGCCTTGGCCACCGACTCGCGGTACTCGTAATCGGGCTTGGCGTCGGCGACCGTGCCGCCGCCGGCCTGGACGTGGGCGACGCCGTCCTTGACCACGAGCGTGCGGATGTGGATGCAGGTGTCGAGGTCACCCGTGTAGCTCAGGTATCCGACGGCGCCGCCGTAGCCGCCGCGCTTGACCGGCTCGAGCTCGTCGATGATCTGCATCGCGCGCACCTTCGGCGCACCCGACAGGGTGCCGGCGGGCAGGACGGAGCGCAGCGCGTCCATCGCCCCGATGCCTTCGCGCAGCGTGCCCGACACCGACGAGACGATGTGCATCACGTGGCTGTAGGTCTCCACGGCCATGAGCTGGTCGACGCTCACGCTCCCGTACTCGGACACCCGCCCCAGGTCGTTGCGTCCGAGGTCGACGAGCATCACGTGCTCGGCGCGTTCCTTTTCATCCTCGAGCAGCTCGGCGGCGATCAGGCGGTCCTGCTCGTCGCTCGCCCCGCGGGGGCGCGTCCCGGCGATCGGACGCGTCGAGACGTGGCGCCCGGTGACGGTGAGCAGCGGCTCGGGGCTCGCACCGGCGACCTGGAAGTCGCCGAAGTCCAGGAAGTACATGTACGGGCTGGGGTTGATCGTGCGCAGCCCGCGGTAGATCGAGAACGCGTCCTGCTCGATCGGCGCCGACCACCGCTGGGAGGGGACGACCTGGAAGGCGTCGCCGGCGTAGATGTACTCGATGATCCGCGCGACCATCGCCTCGAACTGCTCGCGGGAGAGGTTGGACTCGAACAGCGGCTCTGGGCGGGCTTGCGGGCGGGGCGCCGTCGCCGGGACCGGGCCGGCGAGCGCGCCGCACACCTCCCCGATCGCCGCCTGCGCCTGCGCGTAGTCGCGGGCCAGGTCGTCGCCGACGTGGACGTGCGCGAGCACCGTCACGGTGTGCTTGAGGTGGTCGAAGACGACGAGCGCGTCGGAGAGCATGAGCGCCATGTCGGGCAGGCCGAGCACGTCCTCGTTCGGCTCGCCGAGCGGCTCCACGGTACGCACGAGGTCGTAGCCGAAGTAGCCGACCGCGCCGCCGGCGAACGGCGGCAGGTCGGGCAGCGGCGCCTGGCGGTAGCGGGCCACGGCGTCGGCAACGAGGGCATAGGGGTCGCCGCCGTCGGACAGGTTCCAGCGCAGCACCGCTCGCGGGCGCACGCCGATGAACGAGTAGCGGCCGACGCGCTGGCCCTGGTCGGCGGACTCGAGCAGGAACGCGGGCTCGCCGGGGGCGAGCCCGCGCAGCTTCAGGAAGGCGGACACCGGCGTCTCGGTGTCGGCGATGAACGTGTGACGCAGCGGGACGAGGTTGTACTCGCCGGCCAGCTCGCGCACCTCCTCGAGGGTCGGCGCCACGGCGGCGCCGAGGTCAGCGGCGACGGCCATCGAGCACCTGCTCGGCGTCGGCGAGCGACCGGTCGCGGCTGCGCAGCAGCACGAGCAGGTGGTAGAGCACGTCGGCGGCCTCCTCGTCGACCCGCTCGTCAGACTCCTCGCGCGCGGCGCGCGCGACCTCCTCGGCCTCCTCCATCACCTTCTCACCGATGAGCGGCGGGTCGGCGAGCAGCGTCGCCGTGTAGGAGCCCTCGGGACGCTCGCGGGCGCGGTCATCGAGCGTGCGGCCGAGCGCCGGCAGGACCTCGTGGGGCGCCGTCGGATCGAGCTCGCCGCGGTGGAAGCACGTGCGTTCGCCGGTGTGACAGGCCGGGCCGGCGGGCTCGACGAGCGCGAGCAGCGCGTCGCCGTCGCAGTCGACGCGCAGGGCGCGCACGGCCTGGGTGTTACCGCTCGTCGCCCCCTTGTGCCACAGCTCGTCACGCGAGCGGCTCCACAGGTGCAGCTCGCCGGTCTCACGCGTGCGCTGCAGCGCCTCCGCGTTCATGTAGGCGAGCGTGAGCACCTCGCCGCTGCGCCAGTCCTGGATGACGCACGGCACGAGGCCGCGCGCGTCCCAGGCGACGAGCGGCTCGACGGTGTCGGTCTGCGGCTGGACGGGCATGCGGGTGATTCTAGGTGGCTTCCTCCGTACTGGGCCCGCGCGCCGAGGTGTACGTAGAAGGTGTGAATAGTTCACACCTTCTACGGTCACCCCCGGCCGGGGCCCCGCCTACTCGATCCCGAGCCGGTCGAGCAGGCCGTCGTCGGCGCGCCAGTGCCGGCGCACGCGCACCGACAGGTCGAGATGGACGTGGCGGTCGAGGTCGCGCTCGAGCTCGCGCCGGGCGGCGGTGCCGATCGCCTTGATCATGCGCCCGCCGGCGCCGATCAGGATTCCCTTCTGGGACTCGGTCTCCACCCAGATCAGCGCGCGCACGCGCGCGAGGTCCTCGCGGGACTCATCGATGTCCTCGATCACGACCTCGACGGCGTGCGGGACCTCGTGGAAGGTGCGCCGGATCACGGCCTCGCGCACGAGCTCGGCGAGGCGGACCTCGCGCGACTGGTCGGAGACCGCCCGCGCGTCGAACAGGAACGGCCCCTCGGGCATCAGGCCGGCGAGGTGCGCGACGAGCGCCTCGACGCCCGTGCCCCTGCGCGCCGAGATCGGGAAGACGTCGTCGCCGACTCCGAGCTCGGCGGCGCCCTCGAGCACGGCGACGATGTGGGCGCGATCGAGGCGATCGATCTTGTTGACGGCCACGACGACCGGGGCGCCGACATCACGGAGCGACTCGGCGATGTAGCGATCGCCGGGGCCGACGCCCTGCTCGCCGTTGACGATGATGAGCGCGGCGTCGGCGCCGCCGAGCTCCTGCTCGACGCGCTTGGCCATCCGCGCGGTGAGCGCGTCACGCGGGCGCTGCACGCCCGGCAGGTCGACGAGCACGAGCTGCCATTCGTCGCCGGAGCGCACGCCGCGGATCGCGCGGCGCGTCGTCTGGGGGCGGTCGGACACGATCGCCACCTTGCCGCCCACGATCGCGTTGACGAGCGTCGACTTGCCGACGTTCGGACGTCCGGCGAGCGCGACGAAGCCGCTGCGGGTCACGGCGTCGGCTCGGTGTCACGCGGCCGCGCCGGCAGCGCGCCCGGCGCACGCTCCCAGCCCGAGCACCGCCCGCTGCAGCGAGAGCATCTCGCCGTCGTCGGTCTCGTGGTCCATGCCCACGAGGTGCAGCACGCCGTGGACGACCGCCTCCAGGAGATCCTCGGTGTGGGCCGGGCAGATGACGACGTCGCCGAGCTCGCGCGCCTCGCCGGGCGCAAGCGCCCCGTCGGCGTCGACCGGGAACGAGAGCACGTCGGTCGGCCCGGCCTTGGCGCGGAACTGCTCGTTGAGCTCCGCGATCCTCTCGGCGCCGACGATCTCGATCGCCAGGTGCCCGTCGCGCACGCCGGCGGAGGCGAGCGCGACGACGCAGACGCGATCGATCGCGTCATCGGGCGGGAAGCCCGCAGGCGGCTCCCCGAGGACCTCGATCTCCAGCACGGCGCGGCGGCGGCCGGTCGGGCGCTACGCGCGCCGCAGGTCGGCGGGGCGCAGCTCGGGCGCTTCGCGCTGGGACAACTCGTCGTAGGCCTCGACGATCCGCTGCACGAGCTTGTGACGCACGACGTCCTCACCGCCGAAGCGCACGAACTCGATGTCCTCGATCGCGTCGAGCACGCTGCCGACGACGATCAGCCCGGAGCGCTGGTCCTTCGGCAGGTCGACCTGCGTGACGTCGCCGGTGACGACCATCTTCGAGCCGAAGCCGAGACGCGTGAGGAACATCTTCATCTGCTCGGGGGTCGTGTTCTGCGCCTCGTCGAGGATCACGAACGAGTCGTTGAGCGTGCGCCCGCGCATGAAGGCGAGCGGTGCGATCTCGATGACGCCCCGCTCGAGGTACTGCGAGACCTTCTCCGGATCGAGCATGTCGTGCAGCGCGTCGAACAGTGGCCGCAGGTACGGGTCGACCTTGGCCATCAGGTCGCCGGGCAGGAACCCGAGACGCTCGCCGGCCTCGACGGCCGGGCGCGTGAGGATGATCCGGTTGACCTCGTGGCGGGCGAGCGCCGCGGCGGCCATCGCGACGGCGAGGAACGTCTTGCCCGTCCCGGCGGGGCCGACGCCGAAGGTGATGGTGTTGTGACGGATCGAGTCGACGTAGCGCTTCTGATTGACCGTCTTGGGGGCAAGGCGCAGCGTGCGGTGGCGCCAGACGACGTCCTCGAGGACCGCGGACGGCGACTGCTGGGCATCGATCGCGCCGGTGACGGCGCTGATCGTGTCGGGGCCCACCTGGTGGCCGCGGCTGATGAGGTCCGAGAGCTCGTGCACGACGCGCTCGCCCGCCTTCACGCTCTCCTCGTCGCCGTCGAGGGTCACGAGGTTGCCGCGCAGGTAGACCCGGCACGACAGCTGCTGCTCGAGCGCTCGCAGGACGACGTCCTCGCTGCCGGCCACCTCGGCGGCCACGTCGTTCGGGAGCTCGATGCGGATCCTCACGCGCTGAGCGCCTCCTGCACGAGCGCCGAGACGCGGCGACCGTCGGCGCGGCCGTCGACGGCGCCCATCACCTGACCCATCACGCGACCCATGTCCTTCGGCGACGCCGCGCCGGAGTCGGCGACCACCTTCGTGACGATCGCGCGCAGATCGTCGTCGGAGAGCTCGGCCGGGAGGTAGCCGCCGATGAGCGCCGCCTCGGACTCCTCGCCGTCGGCGAGTTCGGTCCGTCCGGCCTCCGAATAGGCACGCGCGGCCTCCAGGCGCCGCTTGCGCTCGCGGCGCAGCACGGTGAGCTCGTCGTCGCCGCCCTCCTTGGCCGCCTTCTGCAGCTCCGAGAGCACGAGACGCAGCGCACCGACCCGATCCCGCTCCCCTGCGCGCATGGCCGACTCCAAGTCGGCTCGCACCGTGTCGACAATCGCCATCTCGATCAAGGATACGACGTGGACAGGGCGTCGAGTGGCCACACGTTGACGAGTCGTGAACAGACCCTGGGATGCCCGACCGCGCGCCTCAATAGGCTCTGGTCAATGGACGCCTCCCTCCACGCGAACGCCGTCGCTCCCTTCGAGGCCGAGGTGCGGGCGCTGCGCCCGGCCGACGGCGAGATCATCGATGCGCATACCCACCTCGGCCTCGACGAGGATGGCCGCTCGCTCGATCCGGCGCAGCTGCTGGCGACGCTCGACGCCGCCGGCGCGCGGCGCGCCGTCGTCTTCCCGCTGCACGATCCCGAGCGTCACCCCGCCTATCGCGTCCCGAACGACCGCGTGCTCGACTGGGCCGCGCAGAGCGCGGGGCGGTTCGTCCCGTTCTGCCGGCTCGACCCGGGCGACGGTCCGATCGAGGAGGGCGAGCGCTGCCTGGCCGCCGGCGCCCGGGGGATCAAGCTCCACCCGCGCGCCCAGAACTTCGACTTCGACGGCGAGTCGCTGCAGGCGCTGGAGGCGATCTTCGCGCTCGCCGAGCGCGAGGCGGTGCCGATCCTCATCCATGCCGGCCGCGGCCTGCCGCCGATCGCCGACGGGCTGGCCGACATCGCTCTGCGCCACCCGGGCGCGGTGCTCATCCTCGCGCACGCGGCGATCGCCGATCAGGCGACGCTCACCGAGCGCCTGGCCGAGCACCCCGGCGTGCTGTACGACCTGTCGACGTGGGCGGCGTTCGACGTGTTCGATCTGTACGCGCGCGTGCCGGCCGAGCGGATCGTGTTCGCGACCGATCCGCCCTACGGCAACACCGCGACCGGGCTGTACGGAACCCTGCGCGTCGCGCGGGCGGTCGGGCTCGACGAGGCGGCGACGCGCCTCGTGCTCGGCGGGACGATGGCCGGGCTGCTCGCCGGCGACGGCCTGCCGGCGCCGAGCGCGCCGCGCGGCGACCCGGTGCGACGCGTGCACGCCAGCCTCATGCGCATCTATGGGTACCTGCTGATGGCCGGGCCGGCGCTGTTCACCGGTAACGTCGAGATGGCGCGCATGGGCCTCGAGCTCGCCCGTGCGGCCTGCCGCGATCGCCGGGCCGGGGCGCTCGAGGAGCCGCTGCAGCGGATCGGCGATGCGCTCGACACCGCCTTGGTGCTGCTCGGGGAGGGTGCCGATGGGCTGCGCCCGACGCTCGACCTGGTGCAGCGCTGCCTGGCGGTCGCGGTGACCGAGCCGGCGTAGGTCCCCGCCGGACCGGGGCCGCCGCTAGCCCCTTGAGAAACGCGGCCGATTGTTAGAGGATCCGTGCGCGATCCCGGCCGCGGCGGGGCGCCGGGTCGCGCCGCGGTCGCCGCGGCGGTCGGAGGTGCCCCCGCAACGGACGGGAGGAGGGGTCTCATGCCGAGGTTGGTCAAGCAGGCGCTCAAGGTCGTGCTGCCGTCCACGCTGCTGGCGGGGGTGGCCGTGGTGGTAATGGTGGCCGCGGCACCCGGGAGCTCCGGCGCGGTCCCTCCGGGCACGTCGCTCGCGGCCGCGACCACCGCGGCGGCAACGATCACGCAGACGACCACTCCGTGTCCTCCGACGACGCTCGGCATCTTCCCCCAGCCGGCGTCCCAGACGGTCACCGCCGGTCAGAGCGCGACGTTCACTGCGGTGGGCTCGCAGTCTGACTGCCCCGTCACGGTCCAGTGGTACGTGTCGACCGACGGCGGCGCCATGTTCAGCGCCATTCCGGGGGCGATGTCGGACTCCCTCGTGATCCCCAACACCACGGTGGCGGAATCGGGGGACCAGTACTACGCGCTGTTCACCAGCCCGTCGGTCAGCGTGCGCTCGCAGATTGTCACGCTCACGGTCGACCCGGCCGCCACCATGACCACCACGACCACCACGACGACCACGACCCGGTGCATGCCGTCGACGCTCGACATCACCGATCCGACGTCGCAGACGGTCACCGTCGGGCAGAGCGCGACGTTCACGACCGCGGTGACGACGGACTGCCCGAGCACGGTCCAGTGGTTCGTCTCGGCCGACGGCGGCGTCACGTACAGCGCAATCCAAGGCGCGACGTCGGACTCGCTCGGCGTTCCCGACACGACGCTGGCTGAATCGGGAGACCTGTACTTCGCGGTATTCAGCCTGCCGTCCTACAGCTACCGCACCCGCACGGCCACTCTCACCGTCAACCCGGCGACGAGCACGGTGACCACAACGAGGACCACCACCACCGTGTGCCCGCCGGAGACGCTCGGCATCACCGAGCAGCCGGCCTCCCAGACGGTGACCGCGGGGCAGACCGCCACATTCACCGGAGCGGCCGATGAAGGGCTCTGCACGCTCACGACGCAGTGGTTCGTATCGACCGACGGCGGCAACACCTTCAATGCCATCCCCGGCGCGACGTCGAGCTCGCTGGTGATCCCGAACACGACGGTGTCGGAGTCCGGTAACGAGTACTACGCGCTCTTTTCATCCGCGGACGGGTCGCTGCGCTCGATGACGGTCACCCTGACCGTCAATCCACCGACGACGCCACCCCCTGCGGTCACCTGGGTCTTCCCCTCCAGCGGCTCGACCGCCGGCGGGCTGGCGCTCATCCTCGGCCGCGGCTTCAGGCGCGCCAGCAGCGTCGCCTTCGGTATGACGAAGGCGCGCTTCTACTTCGTACTGACGGACCGGCTGATCATCACGATCGTGCCACCGCAGGCGGCGGGAACCGTGGATGTCACCGTGACCGGCCCGACCGGCACGAGCGCGACATCCTCGGCCGATCAGTACACCTACGTCTCGGGCTGACGTTCCGGCGACGGGCGGCCCGCTAGGACGCGGGCCGTCCGTCCGGCGCACTCAGCCACGCCGCCGCCCACTCCCCCGACCGGCGCCGCTCGCGCTCGACGAGCCCGCACCGCTGCGCGAACGCGGCCACCACCTCGTCGACCTCGGGCACGAGCAGCCCGCTGATGACGAGTTGCGACGGCACCACGTGCAGCGCGCCCGTGAACTCGAGCAGCAGCGGCCGCAGCAGGTTGGCAGCGATCGTCAGCGGCTCGCCGGGGGTCCCCAGGTCCGGCAACGAGTCGTGGCGCAGATCGAACCGACGCACGTCGACGACGACGTCGTTGACCCTCGCGTTGTCTCGGGTCGCCTCCACGCTCTCGGCCTCGTGGTCGAGCCCGACGACGGGCGAGAATCCGAGCCGCGCGCCGGCGATCGCGAGCACACCCGATCCGCATCCGACATCGACGAGCGGGCCGACCGCGAGGCCGCGGGCGGCGAGCTCCAGCATCAGCTCGAGGCACATTCGCGTGGTCGCGTGCGCGCCGGTCCCGAAGGCCTGGGCGGGGTCGATCACGATCTCGGCCACACCGGCGCCGGCCGGCGCGGGCACCTCCGCCTCGCCCTCCCACGGCGGGCGAACGTGCAGGGCCGGGACTCCGCGCGCGCCGGCGGGGGGCGGTACGAGCACCGGCCGATGGAAGGCGCGCCAGCGCTCCGACCAGTCATCGGCCACCTCGGTCGTGCGCACCTCGACGAGCGCCTCGCCGGCGGCCGCGCTCACGTCGGGCAGGGTCGGCACCTCGCCGGCCGGACCGTAGACGGCGTACTCGATCACGGCGCCGCCGTCGTCGATCTCCTCGACGCCCGACGGCGCGAGCTCGAGCAGCTCGGCGAGCACGAGCTCGGCCTGCTCGCGAGCGACGCGGACGCCGAGGCGGATCACGCCGCCTGGTGGCGCAGCGCGCGGCGGAGCTTCGCGAACATCGACTCGTCCGAGCGCAGGTTCTCGTCGGTCAGGCTGTCGCGGATCTCCTCCAGCAGTTCGCGCTGGTGTGCCGAGAGGCGTCGCGGAATGACGACGTTGACGACGACCTTGATGTCGCCGGGACGACCGCGGCGCAGGTCGGGCATCCCCTGGCCACGGAGCGTCAGGATCTCGCCGGGCTGCGTGCCCGAGGGAACCTCGACGGTGGCGGTGCCATCGAGGGTGGGAACGGTGAGCTCGCCGCCGAGCGCGGCCGTCGGCGCCGGAACGTCGAGCGCGGTGATGAGGTCGGTGCCCTCGCGCACGAAGCGCTCGTCCTCGCGTACGCGCACCAGCACGTACAGGTCACCGGCCGGCGAACCGGCGTCGCCGACGTGTCCGCGCCCGGCGAGGCGGATCCGCTGCCCGTCGGAGATCCCGGCGGGGATGTCGACCCCGAGCACCCGGCGCACGGCCTGGCGTCCGCGCCCGCGACAGGTCTCGCACGGCTGCGTGGCGATGCGGCCGTCGCCGTGGCACTGGTCGCACTCGATCGTGCGCACCATCTGGCCGAAGGGCGTACGCGACACGGTCTGCAGCCGACCCGCGCCGCCGCAGCGGCTGCACGTCTCGATCGGCGTGCCGGGCTTGGCGCCATTGCCGTTGCACACCTCGCAGCGATCGATCGCCTCGAAGGAGACCTCCACCGACGTCGCCCGCGCCGCGTCGAGCAGGTCGATCTCGACGTTCACGGCGACGTCGCCGCCGGGGGAGGGCCCCGAGCGCCCACCGAACGGGCTTCCGCCGCCGAAGAAGGCGTCGAACAGATCGCTGATCGAGCCGAACGCGTCGAAGTTCGGCGCGTATCCGCCCGAGCGCAGCCCGTCGTGCCCGTAGCGGTCATAGGTCGCGCGGCGCTCCGGATCGGAGAGGATCTCGTAGGCCTCGGCGGCCTCCTTGAATCCCTCCTCGGCCTGGGGGTCGTGCGCGTTCACGTCGGGGTGCAGTTCGCGCGCGAGCTTACGGAAGGCCTTCTTGATCTGGGTCTCGTCGGCGTCGCGCGGCACGCCGAGCACCTCGTAGGGGTCGCGGGGCATATCGCGGCCTATTCGGCGTAAGCGTCCTGGACGAAGCTCGAGAGCTCACGCGCGACGTCACGTACGGCGGCGATGACGGTGGCGTAGTCCATCCGCACCGGCCCGATCACCGAGACCGCCCCGAGCGGGCGGGAGGCGAGACCGTAGCCGCTCGCGACGAGCGCGAGCGGTCGCAGCGCGGGATGCTCGTTCTCGCCCCCGATGCGCACGTAGATGTCCGGCTCGGCGAGCGCACTGCGCAGGACGCTCAGCAGCGCGACCCGCCGCTCGAGCAGGCCCATCAGCGCGTTGACCTGGGCGACGTCCTGCCAGCTGGGGTCGGCGAACAGGCGCGCGGCGCCCTCGACGTAGAGCACGTCCTCACCCGACGCCAGGTCGGCCAGCCCCGGAGTGATGCGCGCCAGGAACGCCAGCTCCGTCGCTCCGAGGCTCGGGTCGTTCAGGCGCTGGTGGAGCATCCGCGCGCCGAGGCCCATGCCCGACAGCCGTTCGTTGAGGTACTCCCCCGCCCAGGCGACGACCCCCGGATCGACCGGCGCCTCGAACGTGCTCAGCAGCTTGGAGACTCCGCCGGTCGAGGTGATGATCACGACCATCACCACCTGCGGCTGGAGCGCGAGCACCTCGACGTGGCGGATCGTGGCGGTGTTGATCGACGGCGCGGAGACGACGGCGAGCAGATCTGTCACCTGCGAGAGGGTCTCGCTGGTGACGCGCATCGCCTCCTCGACCTCGCGCCGGATGAGCGGCAGGTGCAGGCGGCTGACGGGCACGAGCTCGCGATGCGTGAGCATGCGGTCGACGACGTAGCGATGCCCCGCGTCGGTCGGCACGCGCCCGGACGAGGTGTGCGGGTGCGCGAGCAGTCCGTACTCCTCCAGCACCGAGAGCTCGTTGCGCACGGTCGAGGGGCCGCATTCGAGCGTCGGGTCGGCGGCGATCGTCTTGGACGCCACCGGCTGGCCGTCGTGGAGGAAGGCCTCGACGACCTTCCCCAAGATCGACTCCTGACGCGGGGTGAGCATCTGCCTGATTGTAGGAGGGGATCCGAGCGAGCACGCGACCGCGGCGCGCCGCTCAGATCGCCAGCTCGGCCTCGGCGTTGCGAATGATCTGCTTGCCCGCCTGCTCGGCCACCGCGTCGACGATCGCCACCCCGTCGTTGACCTCGCGCACGGTGCCGGTCACGGTGATCTCCTGCTCGGGCAGGCCCATCCCGCGGAACTGCACGGCGAGGCGTCGCAGATGCTCGGGACCGCCGGCGGCGTCGGTCTGCGCCCGCGCAACCTGAGCCATCGTCCACAGCCCGTGCAGGATGCGTCCGGGCAGTCCGACCGCCTTCGCGAACTCCTCGTCGATGTGGATCGGATTGAAGTCGCCCGACGCCCCCGCGTAGCGCACGGTGAGGAACTTGTCCGGCGTCGTCTTGAGCTCGGGAAGCGTCGCCCCGCTCTGCCATTCAGCCATCTCGCTCACACCCCTCGGACGATGTTCGTCCACGTGCCACGAACGACCTGCTCGCCGTTCTGGTTGGTCGAGACGCTCTCGAATACGTAGAAGCCCATGTCGTCGCGCTCGCTGATGCTCTTCACGCTCGCCGTCGTGGTGATCTCGTCCCCGGCCACCACGAGCGGGCCCCACTCGAACTCCTGGCCGCCGTGGACCATCATCGCGAAGTTGATGCCGACCTCGGGGTCGAACATGCCCGGTGCCACGGCCGGGGCGCTGAAGACGACGGCGAACATCGGCGGGGCGACGACGTCGGCGTGGCCCGCGGCGCGCGCGGCGGCGACGTCGAGGTACAGCGGGTTGCTCTCCCCCACCGCATGCGCGAACTCGCGGATCTTCTCGCGGCCGACCGCGTATGTCGTCGGCGGGTAGGACTTGCCGACCGCTTCTGTCTTGACTGGCACCGGATCGGGCTCCTTGCTCAAGCGTGGTGACGTGACCGGCCCCGCACCGCCGCGGCGGAGAGGTCGGGCGCCCCGAACGGGGGCGGCGGCGCAGTCTACGCGGCGAGTGGAGCGACGAGCAGGTCGGGGCCCTCGTCGTCGAGCCCGGAGCGGTTCACGCGCGGGTTGGCGGGCGCAACCGCCAGTCGCGACTCCGGCAGCGTGCCGCAGAGCGAGACCGCAGCGGCTCCGTCGACGTCGGCGCTCAGCCACGCGCGCTGCACGTCCGGATCGGCGAGCACGACCGGCATGCGGTCGTGCACCGCCGCGGCCATCCGGTTGCCCGCGGCCGAGCAGGTGACGATGGTGGCGGTCTCGATGCGCTCGCCGTCGATCTTCACCGACGTCCACAGCCCGGCGAAGGCGAACGGACCGCCTTCGCCGACGCTGAAGCGCATCGGGCGCCGCGGCTGGCGCGGGTCCTCGGCGCGCAGCCACTCATACCATCCGTCGGCCACGACGAGCGCGCGTCCGTCGGCGCCGGCGATGAGATCGCGAAACGCCGACTTGGTCTGCACCGACTCGACGCGCGCGTTGATCATGCGCGCTGCGCCCTTGCGATCCTTCGACCACCAGGGCAGCAGCCCCCAGCGCACGACCCGGGCCGCCGGCTCGCCGTCCTGGCCGCGCACGAGGGTGAGGATCTCCTCGGTCGGCGCGACGTTGTAGCGCCCCGTGCCGATCTCCGACGGGATGTTCGTGCGGAAGTGCTCCTCGAGATCGCCGCGGCTGAGCGTGTTCGTGTAGCGGCCGCACATGCGCTGCACCCTAGCGCCACGCGGAGCGATCGCCTGCGGGCATGAAAAAAGGGCACCGAGGCCCACATCCTCAACCCATGAAACCGGCGCTGCGGCGCGGGCGGACGTTCGGAGTCCGCCCGCGCACGAGCCGGTCGATCTCCTTTATTCAGAAGATGAGCGCCTCGTCGACCTCGGCCGCCGACTCGGCGTCCTGGGCCGGCTCCGCATCGGTCGGCGCCCGTTCGCCCGCCGCCGCCTCGCCGGCCTCGTCGCCCGCAGGCTCGGCGGAGGATGGACTGGGCCGGCCGAGGAACTGGACGGTCTCGGCCACGATGTTGACCGCCTGGCGCCGCTGCTGGTCGGGCGTCTCCCATTCGCGCCACTCCAGGCGCCCATCGATGCCGACCGGGCGGCCCTTGTGCAGATATTGCTGTGCGCTCTCGGCCTGCGGACCGAACACGCTGACGTCGAAGAAGTTGGGGCGCTCCACCCAGCCACCATCCTCGTCGCGGCGAACGCGGTTGCAGGCCACGCGCAGGTGGCAGACGGTGGTACCCGAGGGCAGTTCCCGACTCTCGGGGTCGCGGGTCAGATTGCCGATCAAGATGACGCGATTTATCGACATGGCGGATCTCCTTTGCTGTGTGGAATTCCCGGGCGGGCGACGCTAGGCCGCGCTTGGGACGGAGCGCTTCGCCCGCCCCGGGAGCTCCGTGGCTACTCGGTCTGCAGCGCCCCGGCGAGGGGCAGCACGACGACCCGGTCACCGGCCTGCACCTCGTCGATCGCGCGTTGCACGGCCCGGCTCACCGGCGGCGGCGCGTAGTACAGGACGCCGTCGACGAGCCGGCAGCGAGCCCAGGCGCGGCAGATCGCCGCGAGGCGCGGCGGCGCCTTGACGGTGAGCTCGACCTCGACGGCCACCGGCCCGCACCCGGGTTGCGCCTGGTGGGGCCAGAGGATGAGGTCGGCTCGGTGCAGCAGCGGCCCGCCGTCGGGAGCCGTGGCGAGGCGGGCGCTCGCGAGCGAGCGGCCGGCAAGGCGCTCGTCGCGCCTCAGCTCACGCTCACCCTGCACGCGGTGGTCGGGGTGTCGACGCTCCAGGCCCGCCGCCACGCGCGCGACCGCCGCCAGGTGGGCGGCGTTGCTCGCGCTGACGCGCGCGACGCCGAACGCCCGCGTGTCGGTCGCGCGCAGGCCGATCGGGGTTGCGGAATACAGCGTCGCGCCCCGATGCAGCGGACGCGTCGCGGCCACCAGTCCGCGCCGCTCCGCGGCGCGCAGCACGCCGCGGGCGCTCGGGACGCTCACCCGTGAGCGGACCGCGAGCGCCTCGGCCGTGACCGCACCGAGCTCGGCCGCCCAGCGCGCCGCGTCCGCGGCGCGCTCGCTCGTGATACCCGGCTTCACGGCGCTCATCGCGAACCCCGCAGCGGGTCGGGTCCGAGCATCCGGGCGATGCTCGCGCCTTCGCCGGTGACCAGCACGCCCGCCACCCCTCGCGGCAGCGAGCGCAACTGCTCGGCATCGACGATCGGCTCGCTGACCCGCGTGCGCGTCTCGGCACCGTCGGAACGCAGCGCCGCGGACCATCCGCCGGCCCGTCCGCTGATCCGCACGATGAGCTCGAGCGAGTCGGGAACGACCTGCCGGTGGGCGATGAGCGCCGACACGTTCCCGAGCACCTGATCGAGGAGCCGCTCCCGCCCTGACAGGCGCAGGTCGGTCAGCTCCTGGGTCGCGAGCACGAGGCTCATCCCCGCCGAGCGCGCCCGCGGGAACAGCCTCGCGACCTCGGCCGCCGCTATCGCCGCGAACTCATCGATCATGGCGAGGCTCGGGACCGGCTCGTCCTGGAGCGCGGCGACCGTCGTCACCAGGTCCTGCGCGATCGCCGCCCCGAGCATCTGGGCGAGCAGGGGGCGGCGGTCGGCATCGAGTCGCAGGTAGACCACCGCGCGCTCGCGAACGCAGCCGAGCAGGTCGAAGGCCTCGACCCCGTCGAGCGGGCGCAGCCAGCGGCCGGCGTCGGACTCGGCGAGCACGGCGATGCGGTCGCGCACGCCCGTCAGGTCGCGCGCCTGACGCGCGGTGAGCGAGTCGAGGTAGTCGAACACCGGCTGTGCGTCACCGGGCGCCAGTCGGCGCGCGGTCACCTCGAGCGCGGCGGGATCGAGATGGCGCACGATCGTGGCCAGGCTGATCGTCTCGCCCGCACCGCGCAGAACGCGCACGGCGTGACCGAGATAGCGTTGCGCCTGGCGTTGATAGTGCGGCTCGGTGAAGCGCTCGCCGGCGAGCAGCTTGTCGGCGATCTCGGTCTCGGAGCCGTGGGCGAACGGGTTGTAGACGCTCGGTCCCTCGGGCGTCCACTCGACGAACCGGCGCCCGGCTCGGTGCGCCGCCGCGCGGAGCGTGTCACGGAGCAGCCGGTCGCCCTTCGGATCGACGACGACGCAGCCCAGCCCATGCTCGACGGCGCGGGCGGCGATGCCGGCCTGGGTGAACGTCTTGCCCGAACCGGTCGTGCCGACGACGAGCGTGTGCGAGCCGCCGCCGGTACCGGCGAACGGGATCCGCACCGGCGCTCGCCGGCGGTCGTACCCGACGAGCAGGCGACCCGACTCCACCGGCACGCTGCGGCGGGCCGCCAGCCGCTGCCAGGCGGCGCGGACCGCGTGTGTCGGACCGGTCCGCGCCGCCGCGGTCCGGGCCAGGTCGCCGCCGGTGGCGACGTCGACACGGTGCCAGCGGCGTCCGCGACGGGCGGCGGTGAACGCGGCCACGGGCAGCAGCAGTCCGCGCCAGCCGCTCGGTGCGTAGGACGGGAGCGCCACGAGCAGGCCGACGAGCGCCCACGTCCAGCGCAGATGGGCGGCGCGCAGCGCGCGGGCGAGCGCACGGCCGACAATCACGCCGGCCGCGACGAGCACGAACCCGCGGGTCAGGCCGGCCGCGAGCTGGGTGAGCCCGGCGAGCGGGTCCGGAGGCCCCGAGAACGGGGTGATCGACACCAGTTGCATGGTGTTCTCCTTGTTCTGTTTCGAGAAATGGCTCGGCCGCCCGACGCGGCCGAACCCGGGCAGCCGACGCCGGCGCCCGCGGTGGCGCGGGCGCGCGTCGGAGAGGTGGGCGTCACACGAGGCGACGCCCGAGCGCGACGGCGAACGTCAGGCCGTCGCGCACGGTCGGAGGCGCCCGCGCGCCGCGACGGTGGCGGCGCGCGCGGGCGGACGGGAGCGGCGGGTCAGTCCGTCAGGCGGTACCCGACGCCGCGCACGTTGGCGATCCAGCGATGGCCGTCACCGTCGAGCTTGCGGCGCAGCCGCGACGCGTGGCTGGCGAGGGTGCGCGTCGCGCCGGGGGCGCGGAAGCCCCACACGGCTCGCAGGAGCTCCTCGCTGCCGAAGACCCGCCGCGGGTCGGTGGCGAGGTGGGTCAGCAGCTCGAACTCCAGGCGCGAGAGCACCAGACTGCGGCCGCCGAGCGACGCCGTGCGCGCGCCGCGATCGATCTCCAGCGCCCCGGCGCGCACCCAGCGGCGCTCGCGCGGCTCGCCGCGGCGCAGCTGGACGCGCAGTCGGGCGCGCAGCTCGAGATAGCGAAGCGGCTCGGCGACGAAGTCGTCGGCACCGCGCTCGAAGGCGCGCAGGACGTCGATCTCCTCGGCGCAGCGGCTGACCACGATCACCGGCACGCCGCAGTCCCACGGCGATCCGGTTCCCTCGTCGCGGCGGATCTCGCCCAGCAGCGCGAGTGCCGCGTGCGGCTCGTCGAGGTCACCGAGCACGACGACCGACGGCGGGTGCGACGCGGCCAGCGCGCGGGCGTGCGCCGGCGAGTGCGCGGCGACGGGAGCGAAGCCGTCGGCGCGGAGCTGCTCGACGAGCACCGCGGTGGCGTCGGCGGCGCCGGCGACCGCGAGCACCACCGGCAACTCGCTGCGGCGCGTGAGCCCGGCGGCGAGCGCGCTCACAGCTCCACCTCGCGCGGGCACAACCCGAGACCGCGGCGGGCGATCAGGGCCAGGACGGCCGAGTGGATCCAGGGCGTCGGCACGCGCTCACCGCCCTCGGGCAGCAGACCGAGGCGCCGCGCCAGCCAGCTCGTCTCGCCGCTGATGTTCCCTCGCCGGTCGCGCTTGACGCGACCGCAACGCAGGGCGATCTCGCTCATGCTCAGCCCTTCGCGGGCAAGCGACTGCGCGACGCGCTCGCGCAGCCGGCGGTTGAGGACGATCGGGCTCGCCGCGACCCGCGCAAGCTCGGCCCGCAGCACGGCGACCGAGACGGCGTCGTCGTCGCGATGGCGGGCGACGGCCTCGGCGCTCAGCGTCCGCACCGGCTCGTACGCCTGCAGCGCTCCCGTCACGTCGCGAACGCTGACGAGCTCGGCCGGACCCTGGACGCCGGCCGGCGGGTCGCGCAGCCAGCGCAGCTCGGGGATCGTGAGCACCGTCGTCGCCACCGGCGCGAGCTGGTGCGGGCGGCCCCGCGCGTCGACGAGCGCTCGGGCCGCAGCGCCGCGGTCGCGCGTCGCCAGGCATCGGAGGTCGGTGAACGGAGCGATTCGCAGGTCCTCTCGCTGCAGTGCTCGCGGGAGCGCGCACGGCGCGCGCGAGCATCGCTCGGCGAGATAGCAGGCGCACACGATTCGCGCGTTTCCGCTCGGCTCGTCGGCGGCGAGGTGCGCGACGAGTCGCGGGTCGGTCGCGTCGACGGCGCGGCGGTCGACGACGAGCGTGCTCCCGGCCGCGGCGGCGACGTGGACGAGCTCGCGCGCGGATCCGTCGGCCGCCCGGTAGCGCTCGAGCAGCGCGGGCCGGCCGTCGGCTCGGTGGCCGAGCGGTTCGTATGAGCCGGGCGACGGGAGGACGCAGTCGACCCGGGAAACGGCGGCGATCATCAGGGGACCTCCTTGCGGTGGGGATGGATGGACGAGGGCGTCCTGCGTTGCCAGGACGCGAACGAGCGAGCGGCCGGCGTCGAGGAGCAGGCCCGCACTGAGCGGCGAGCGAGGGCGGACGGCGGCGATGTGAGGTGCGGCGCGAGGCGGTGTGGCGGAGGAAGGGGCATCCACCGTACGGGCGCGCCCCGCCGGGACGCCGTCGCCGGGGGGGCGTCACCGGCGACGGGGCGCGCGCACGCTGCCCCGCGGGCGCCGTTCCGCGGCCCAGAGCCGAATCCGGGCGCCGTCGCCCGCCCTACGGGCCCGAGGGCAACGGCGCGCCGGCGAGCGTCCCAACGGGGGCGACAGCGCAGCGGGGCGGGGCGGCGGCGCAGCGGCACGGGCAACGTCATGACCGCACGCGCGCCACATGCTCGCCGGGGAGGTGTCGGTCGCACGGCTCGGCCGCGCGCGCCGCAGGATCGCCGCCGGCCGCCGCGGCGCGCACGCCCGGCGGGAGTCGCTGTACCCCGTACGCGGTCAGGCGCCCGTCGTGCATGTCGCGCTCGGCGGCGAACAGGATGCGCTCGCGTCCCGGGTACTGCCAGTCGACCGGGTACTCGCCGTTGTACGCGCGGCAGGCCGTGAGAACCGCGTCGGCGCGTCGCGCGCACTCCCGCGCCCGCGCTCGATCGCGACAGACGAAGACGACGAACGGCGGGGTCCCGAGCTCGCGGCCGTAGCGCCGCGTGTGAACCGACCATCCCGCGACGAGGTGGTCGTAGCGCTCGAGCTTGGTCACGGCCCCGGGCCCGAGCCGGTCGTCGAGCTCGACGAGCAGATCGACGACGCGCCCATCGGGTCCGTCCGTCGGCTCACGTACCTGCACCGCGACGGCCGGTCGCACGGTGTCGAAGTGCTCGACCTCGTGGCGCTCGCCCGAACCGGCGGTGCGGAGGAAGTCGTGGGCCACGCGCCCGCCGGGCAGGCGGAGGTCGTCGGGACCGACGGCGACGGAGCGGCCGGCCACCCGTCGCGTCGGTGAGAGCACGCTCTCCCAGCCGCCGCGCAGCGTCGTGCCGGCCTCGCCCACGCAGCGCTGGAGCGCGAGCACCCAGCCGGCGACGTGGACCTCGCGCCGAGCCCGGCGCAGGTCGATGTCGCCCTCGTGGGCCACGGCCGCCACCGCCTCCCCGGCCGTGGCGGCCGGCAGTCGATGGTGCGAGGCGAGCAGATCGAGGCCGCCCCGGCGGATGACGCAGCACATCGGCACGCCGCCGCCGTCGGGGCGGTGGAACTGAAAGCGCGCGATCCAACCGGCCTCGGCAAGTCGCTTCAGCCGTCGCTGCGTCGTCGTGAGCGAGCGCTCCGGCTGATAGCGCCGGTGCACCTGGCTGCTCAGCACGTGGCCGAGCCGGGCCACGAGGAGCAGGATCTCGAGGTCGAGCGCGTCGGGCGACGGTGGACGCGACGGGGGCGGCGGCGCCGGCGTCCAGCGCGCGCGTTGCGCGCCGTCGACGTCGACGAGCTCGCGGAACGACGGAGCGGGCGGCCCCGGAGGGCCATCCGCGCCGGGCGCGGGCGACGGCGTGGCCGTCTCGGGCGGCGTCACCGACGCCACCTCGCCGGTCACGCCCGGCGCGGGTACCGGCGTGGCGGTCGCGGCCGGCGCCACCGCTCCGGTCACGCCCGGCGGCCCGGCCGCGCTCGGGCGCCCGCCGCGCGCGGGCATGCCCTGCGGCGCGGCGACCGCTGCCACGGCAGCGCTCGGGCGGCCGCCGGGAGCGAGCACACGACTCGGCGCGGCGACCGGCGCGACGGCCGCGCTCGGGCGGCCGCCGGCCGCGGGCACTCCCTCCGGCGCGGCGACCGGCGCGGCGTCGTCGACGCGCCCGGCGTCCCAGTGCGGCTGGCGCAGGTCGGCGAGATAGCGTCCGCCGCGCGCGGCCTGGCGCGCGGCGTGCGCGGCGATGCGGTGGGGGTCGACCCGGAGGGGGATCGTCTGCGCGACAAACGGCGGCTGGCGACCCTCGGGCGTCGTCCAGCTCACGATCGCGTGGTGCTTGGGAAGGTGCAGCCGCGCGTCCGGCCGACCGAGCGCCGACAGCGGCTCGCGCTCGCCGGAGCGGACGCTGTCGACGAACTGGGCCATCATCAGGCTCGCCCCGGCGCGCGCATCCTGCACCGAGGCGGTGGCGAAGTACACGCGATGGGCGAACAGCGCGTCGAGCTGTGCGCGTACGTCCCGATCGACCCACTGCGCGTCGGTCTGCCAGCAGGCGACGGTCTCCAGCCCGGCCGAGCGCTTGAGCGCCATCGTGTCCGCGAAACCGCGGTTGATCACCAGCGGTGCCTCGTCGACCTTCAATGCGACGGCCACGCGATCGGCATCGACGAGGCGGTCCTGCTGACGGGCGAGCGCGGCGTCGAGCATGCCCACGAGGAGCTGCATGAGGACCGACGTGTTGCCCGCGCCCATGGCCCCGAGCGCGCCCTTGACGACGAGCACCTCCCGCCGGGCGATGATGCCGTCGAGGTCGATCCGAAGCGAGTCGTTGAGGAGCACCCGCTTGATCGACGCCGAGTTGAGCAGGCGAGCGAGCTTGTTCACCGGGGAGTCGAGCTTCGACGTGGTCATCGATCTCGCGTCGGCCAGCTGCGCCGAGAGCTCGGACGTGAAGAACTCCGAGATCTCCTTGAACTCGGGCATGCCGCGCACCCGCGAGCCGACGCGGCGCCGGTAGGCGTAGCCCTCCTCCCCGACCGAGAGCAGGCGCGCGGCATCCCACAGCGACGCCCGCGCGTCGGCGGCGAGCACGGCGATCACCGCGTTTCGCAGATAGCGGTCCGAGCTGGCGCGAATGTCCGCGTCGGTGAAGAGGTTCTTCAGCGCCCCGACGACGTAGTCGGCGATGACGTCCGCGGGCGCAGCCGCCGAGAGGGGGTTGAAGCCGCACGTCGGGCGCGCGAAGTCGAGCAACGTGCAGACTCGCGTATCGGGTACGAGGCTGACGGCCGCGTCGGCGGCGTCGCCCTTCGGATCGAGGACGATCAGCGCGCAGTCCTCGCGCCGCAGGTCATCCTTGATCGTCGCTACGAGGAAGCTCGACTTTCCTTGATCCACGCTGCCCGGCGCGGCGACGTTCTGACGTCGCAGCTCGGGATGGATCGACACCGGGCCGCGCGCGTCGCGCAGGCAACCAGCGCCGTCGGCGGGGCGCAGGATCGCCGGCGCAGCCGGTGCGACGGGCAGCGCGGAGCGCGCGAAGGGCGTCGTCAGGTAGTCGATCGACGGCAGCTGCCAGAGCAGCGGCAACTCGGTCGGGGCGAGGACGCCGCGCTGGAACGACGGCAGCGGATTGCCCTCGCCGCGCCGCAGGCGACGGTCGTAGAGGCGCAGGCAACGGTGGCGCAGCGTCGTGCCGCGCTCGACGAGCGCGTTGCGGGCGCTCCTCGCCCGCAGCTCCGCCGCGATCGCCTCACCGGTGCGCCGATCCCGCGCCCCGACGCGCAGGTCCGCGAAGAACAGCGGGCGATGCTGGATGTCGAGCGCGCCCCGCAGCTCGGCGAGCTCGACCTCCGAGCGCCGGCGTTCGCCGGGGACGCCGCCGAACGCGCTGAGCGCCGCCTCATGGTTGCGAAAGCGCCGCCGGGCCCAGCGCTCGAACGACGCCGGCGCCGGCGTGAGGGCGAGCTGCACGAACGCGTCGCCACCCGCCGCGCCCATCGCCGACAGCAGGCGGTTGGCCGGCGAGACGTCGCGATCACGCGGGTCGACCACACGCAGCGGCTCGATGAACCGGGCGCGCTTCTTGAGCCGCAGCACGCACGGTGGCGGCGCGAGCGGCGCCACCGACGCCTCCAGGCCGACGTTCGGATACGCGCCGCGCAGCGCGCTCTCCACCAGTGGCTCGCTCCCGCGCGGACACGCCACGGCGAGGAACGCCTCGCCGTGGCGGTAGTGCACCTCGAGCGACAGCGAGGGCTGGCCGGCCACGAGCCGCCGCCACCAGCGCTGCAGCAACCGCTTGTGCAGCGCTTCGAACATGGCCACGAGCGCCTCGGGCTCGGCCCGGTCGCTGCGGTGGGCCGCCAGCGCCAGGCGGACGTAGCACCGGCGCCGCCGGGCGAGCCCGCGCGCCGCCGCGAGACCCGCGAGCAGCGTCCCCAGCGCCGCCACGACGAGCTGCGCGGGCGCCACGCCCCAAACCGGGCGGACGTTCCAGCACCACCCGAGCACCCCGACCGCGCCGGCGCCGAGCCGCGCCGGCGACGGTACCGCCAGGCGAGCACGCCCGCCACGCAGCAGCGCTCCCGGCCCGCCATCGAGCAGCCACCACACGCACGCCGCCGCCGCGACCGCGGCCAGGACCCCGAGCAGGCGCCAGAACACAGACCGGGCAAACATCGCGGGCCGCTTCCGACGGCGGGGGGCGGAACGGGACAGCCCTCGTCCGAACGTCCGCACCCCCGGCACATCTTCGTCCAGCGGCGGCCGTCGGCGCTCATGGCCGCTCGTCCGAGCCGCGGCGCGTCGCGTTCAGCGCGACCACCGCGGGAGTCGATTCCAGACCTGCGGCGCATCCCTCGCGCCGCACCCACCCCCGATCCGCTGGAGTCAACCGTGCCGCCCCTTCGCCTCGTCCGCCGCCTCCCCAGCCCCCGCCTCCTCCTCGCCGGCGCGGCCACGATCGCCCTCGCCGGCGCGCTGCCAGCGTCCGGCGAGGCCGCGGTGATGACCTTCGGCAGCTCGCTGTCGGAGCCGGCCAGCGAGAACACCGCGGCGAACCTCAACTACACCGGCACGACGTTCGCCTACGGGACGGGGACGGTGCACATCAACCACGACGGCGCCGACACCGCGCTATGGAACACGGCGCTCGGCTCCGGCAGCCCGACCGCACCGGCGGACGGGCAGATCACCAGCATCACGCTGGAGGGCTGTGCCGAACCGGCCGCCAACGGTCCCGCGCCGACGACCCAGATCCACTTCCAGGCGCTCACCCCGCAGGGCTCCGGCGTCGTCATCGACGTGACGACGCAGCCGTTCGACATCCCGGTCTGCGGCGCGGACGGGGCGAGCGGGTCGACCGAGACCGTCTACCAGCCGACGAACTTCTGCGTCCACCAGGGCGACTACGTCGACTTCAACGACGAGGGCGGATTCGACTCGACCTACTATCCGAGCGGTGTGCCCTACCAGGTGCTGGGCGGGGCCGGCGGCTCGACCGTCATCTCGGACATCGCCCACGATCAGACGAACAACGGCGACGTGTTCTCGCCGAGCGTGAGCGGCGCGACCAACGGGTGGGCCACGAACGGCGGCGAAGAGCTGATGATGCAGACGACGCTCGCCACCGGCCCCGACGCCACGCCGCTCTGTCCGGGCGGCACGCAGGGCCAGAAGCCGCCTGCGCCGCAGGCCGGCCAGCCGGGCGGGCCCCCGGGGCTGACGATCCCCCATCCCCAGCACGAGAACGTCAGTCGCCAGCTCGTCGTGCAGCTGTCGGTGTACTGCGCCCAAGCGCTGCCGTGCAACGGCAGCGTCTCGCTCACGAACAACCTGCCGGCGAGCGCCGCCTCCGGTCCGCGCGTCCAGGCCATCGGAACGGCGGGGCTCGCGATGCCCGGCCGCTCGGGCACGCACGTGCCGATGCGCGTCAGCGCAACGACGATGGCTCTGCTGCGCAAGCATCGCGCGGGCATCCCGGTGACGATGACCGTCACCCTGGCCAACGGCGTACGGACGACGCAGGTGATCACGCTGCTGCAGTGAAGCCGTGCGGCCGCGTCTCCCGCGGCGCCCGGCAATGAAATATCCTCGGCGGCCCCGCGCTCCCGCGACACGGCGCGTCGGGGACGCCAGATGTCTCTCGTGACAGGCACGACCACGCGGCGCCCGCGATCCTCAGCGAGGTGGCAGCCGATGCTGGGCGCGATGCTCGCGGCCGTGCTCGCGCTCGGCGCCGCAGCGCCGCAGACGCACGCCGACGCCTACCTCGGCAGCACGCTGCTGCTCCGCCACGCGCCGGACGCGCCGGAGCCGGTCGCCGTCGACAGCCTCTTCTGGCTGACCGCACTGGCCAGCGACACGCAGAACGTGCACCGCTACCTCGTCACCCAGCCGGGCCAGATCCTGCAGTTCCAGGTGCGCGGCTACAGCGCCGGAACCGTCCCGGCGTCGATCCACTTCCAGGACCTGCGGCCCACCCCGGGCGGCGCGCTGCAGATCGTCGCCTCCAGCGCGGCGTATCCGCTGCCCACCGTCGACGGCGTGTGGTCGTTCGACCCTGAGAACTTCTGCGTTCAGGCCGGGGACTACCTCGGCTTCAACGAGGGGGGCGGCTCCCCGGTCGATGTCTTCGCCAGCGTCCCGGGGTCGACGACGCAGCGCTTCTCCTCGAACTTCGGCACGGCGAACGGCGACCTCGTGATGCCGACCGCGCTGCCCAACGTCGAGTTGCTGATGGCGGCCTACGAGGGGACCGGGCCGCACGCGAGCCCGCTCTGCGGCGGGATCGCCGGCAGCGAGCTCCACTTCACGGGGAGCTCGATCGCCGTCGGCAGGAACGGCGGGGCGTCCGTGCCGCTCGCCTGTACCGGCCCACTGCCGTGCTCGGGCGCGCTCAGCGTGATCGCGACCGTGAAGCCCCGCCGCGGTCACGCGCAGACGGTGGCCGTCGCGCAGACCAGGTTCGCACTCGGTAGCCACGCCACCGGCGCCGTGAGCGTCACGATCGACGCGGCCGGGCGGACCCTGCTGCGCCGCCACAGCGGCTCGCTGCCGGTGACGATCGCCGCCGCCCTCGGTGACGGCGGCCCGGCCGACACCCTCAGCAGCAGCGCCACGCTGACCGGCTGACGGCCGCCCGCGATGGAGCTGTCACGGCCCGCCGCCTGGGAGCTGCTCACCGAATGGGTGCAGTCAGACTCGCTGCGCCGCCACTGCCTCGCTGTCGAGGCCGCCATGCGCGCCGAGGCGGGCCGCCTCGGCGGCGACGAGGAGCTGTGGGGCATCACCGGACTGCTGCACGACCTCGACTACGAGCGCCACCCCGATCTCCAGACCGGCCATCCACGCGTGGCGATCGCCGAGCTCGAGCGACTCGGCTATCCGCCGGAGCTCGTGCGCGGCGTCGCGTCGCACGCGGACTTCCTCGGCGTCGCGCGCGAGAGCGAGATGGAGCTCGCGCTCGCCGCCGTCGACGAGCTGTGCGGGTTCATCACCGCCTGCGCCTACGTCCGCCCGCAGGGCATCGACGGGCTGACCGCGAAATCGGTACGCAAGAAACTCAAGCAGCCGAGCTTCGCGGCCGCGGTCAACCGCGACGACATCGTCGAGACGGCCGCCGCGCTCGGCGTCGACCTCGACGAGCACATCACGTTCGTCATCGGCGCGCTCGCGCCCCACGCGGCCGAGCTCGGCCTGCTCGGCGCGTCGGCCGCCGACGCCTCCGCGTAGCGCAGCCCGGTCGCACGCGAACCGTCCGGCGGCGGGCTCAGTATGCCCGGTCCCGTGCTCGCCCCCTCCCCGACCGCGAACTCCGATCTTCGCGCCTGGCAGGTCCGGGCGCTGACCGCGCTCGCGGACTGGCGAGGAGGGTCGTTCCTGATCTCGGCCGCGCCCGGCGCCGGGAAGACGCGGCCGGCGCTCGTGTATGCCGGCGAGCTGCTGCGG
Organism: uncultured Solirubrobacterales bacterium; assembly: GCA_963710725.1. Lineage (GTDB taxonomy): Bacteria > Actinomycetota > Thermoleophilia > Solirubrobacterales > Solirubrobacteraceae > CAVQBJ01. The sequence goes on from CAVQBJ010000005.1 coordinate 281,252, forward strand.
CGCGACGCCGCGCGGCGGGTCGTCGTCGTGTGCCCGACCGCGCCGCTCACGCGCCAGTGGGCGTCCGCCGCGGCGCGTCTCGGGGTGCACCTCGTCCCCGACGCCGAGGAGCCGCGCCCGCCGCGGGACTTCCACGGCGTGGCGATCACCTACGCGAGGATCGCCACCGATCCACGTCGCTGGGCGCGCGGCATCGACGAGAAGACGTTCATCGTCGCCGACGAGGCGCACCACCTCGGGGAGGATCTGGCCTGGGGAGACGCCTTCGCGGCGGCTCGGGGACGCGCCTCGCGCGTGCTGCTGCTCTCCGGCACGCCGTTCCGCTCCGATGCGAGCCCGATCCCCGGGGTGCGCTACGACGGCGACGGCGTCGCCGTTCCCGACGTCGCCTACACCTACGGCGAGGCCGTCGCCGATGGCGTGTGCCGCCCGGTCGCCTTCGTCACCTACGACGGCACGCTCTCGTGGCGAAGCGGCGACGATGTGATCGAGTCGTCGTTCGAGACGGTTCTCACCGCGCGCGAGGCGAGCCGCCGCTACCGCACGGCGATCTCGACCGAGCTGCCCGACGGGCTGCCGCGCATCCTGCGCGAGGCGCACGAGCGCCTGCAAGCGCTGCGCCGTGGCTGGCACCGCGACGCCGGCGGCCTCGTCATCGCCGCCGATGCGGCACACGCCCGCCGCGTCGCGGCGCAGCTGCGTGAGGTCACCGGCCGCGCGCCGGTCGTCGTCCTCCACACCGAGGCCCGGGCGACCGAGCGGCTCGCCGCCTTCGCCGGCTCGCGCGAGCCGTGGATCGTGGCCGTCAACATGGTCTCCGAGGGCGTCGACATCCCCCGGCTGCGTGTCGGTGTCTACGCCAGCGCCGCCAAGACCTCGCTCGTCTTCCGCCAGATCGTCGGACGCTTCGTGCGCACGATCGCCCGACGGCCCCCCGAGCCGAGCTGGCTGTACCTGCCGGCCGACCCGGTACTGCGCGGCCACGCCGGGGAGGTCGAGGGCGAGCTGCGTCACGTGCTGCGCCCGAGCGACGAGGCCGTCTTCGACGAGCCGCCCGAGCGACGTCAGAGCGAGCGCGGCGCGCCGGTCGACTTCACGCCGCTGATGGCCGACGTCGCGCCGCAGATGACGCTGTTCGGACCGGCGCCCCGGACCGCCCCGCCGCGGGCGCCGGCCAGGTCCGTCGTCGAGGGGGACGCGCCCGCGGTCGCGGCCTTCGAGCGGCGAGCGCTGCTGCGCGAGAAGCGCCACCGGCTCGTGGCCGACCTTTGCCGCCGTGAGCGGCGCAGCCATCGCGAGATCAACGCGTGGCTCAACCAGAGGGTCGGCGTCGGACGCGTCGAGGAGGCGACCATCGAGCAGCTCGAGCGGTCGGTCACGCTCCTCCTGCGCCGCCTCGCCGCGCGGACCTGATGGTGGCTAGGCCGGAACGCCCTGCTGCTCGGGCGTGAGCACGCGCCAGCGCACCTCGAGCGCATGCGCCGTACAGCCGGCGACGGCGACCGTCTCCTCAGCGAGCGGTCCGCCGATCTCCGCGGTGACGCGAGCCAGGCACGCCGCCGCCTGGTCGCGACTGGCGCCGCAGGCACGCACCGCGGCCTCCATCGTCAGCCACCAGCGGGCCGTGACGGCGGAGCGCTCCGCGGTCGCCGCGGCCTCGATCTCCTCTCGCGCGGCGGGCGGCAGGAGCGCGCTGACGACCGCGTCGTGCCCGGGCTGGTCGGCGTGGGGTGCAACCGCGACGCCGACGGGCACCGCGTCACAGAGCGCGACGGCGTACCAGCGGTCGCCGTGAGCAAGGCCGAAGTACGGGCCGCCGCCGAGCAGGAGCGGCTGCCCGTTGCGGCCACTGGCGATCTGCAGCTCGCGCGCAGGGCGACCGGTGTGCTGCGCGAGCGCCCGGCGCAGCAGGCGCCGCCCGCTGTAGAAGCGGTCGCGCTCGCCCTCGTCGCCGATCGCGCTCGCCCGTGAGCGCTCCTCGTGAGACAGGCCCTCCGAGCCGACCGCGGCGCCGGGTTGGTAGGGCGCCAGCAGAACGTCGACGGGAACGGGCCGGCGTCGGCGACGAGTGCCGACCACGTCAGGCGCCGCCTTCGATCGCGAGTGCCACAGAGGGCGAGCTGATGGGGAAAGGGTCGACCACGGAGGGCAACCTTGCGACGCCGTCACCGACGCGGGAGCGACCTGCTCCGCGCGGCATCATCGGCCGCCTGGTCGTTGCGACTCTAGGGCCCTCACGCGGCCCGGCACGGCCCCGCAATCGGACGCAAAGCCAACCTTAACTTGGCCGTCTCGCACGCCAACCCGGGCGACTCACGTCGGGTCGGGTCCGCACCGACCACCGCGAGCGGCGCCGCGGCGGCAGGTTGGTCGGGCGCTCGCCGTCGCCCCCCCTTTTTCCGCAATTTGCGGGTTTTCGTGTTGATTTCTGTCGATACGATTTGGCGTCCTGGCGGGGTTGTGGGACATTCGTATACCCACACGCGGGCGGGTCGCCGCAAGGCTCGCGGGGTCTGCGCCCGCAGGAAGGAGACGCGCATGAGCACGGATTTGCGGGATCGTGTGTTCGCGCGGCATGTTCAAGAGGTGGAGGACATGGTCGACCACGAGGTCGCCTTCTCCGAGGTCGAGCGGCGGGTCGCCGCCACCGATCTGCGAGAGGACGACCAGGCGGCGCTGTGGCTGCTCGCGTGGAGCGACCTCGCCGATGACGGGCGCTACCGTCACCGGCGCCGGACGACGCACACGCCCCCGGTGCGGGGAGGTGTGTGTTGAGCACGACCAACGCGCTCGGCGACGTCGTCGTCGACTCCGACCAGGTGGCCGTCGTGGCGCTCAGCTTCGCGCGGCGCGTCCTCGTCGAGGGCGCGCCGGCGACTCGCGATACGCTCGCTCGCGAAGCGTCATTCCACTGGAACCTGCCAGCGCGAGAAGCGCTGCTCGAGCTCGACGCTCTCGCCGAGGAGCTCGGGGTGTCCTCGCTGCTGTGACATCGGCGGGCACGGAGGCCCGCATGCAGCAGCCCGCGGACTACGACTGAGTCGGCGTGAAGGCCGGGGCGCCCCCTCCGACACCGGTCAGCGCGAGCGTCTCCTGGAAGGTGCGCCCGCCGCTCTTACCGCTGAGCTCTAGCCGGGTGAACCGACCGCTGACCGGACGCGAGGCGCGCACCGTGATCGAGGCGACGGTGGTCTGCCCCATGCCCGACACCGTGCTCGTCCCCGACCCGCGCGCTGCCGTGGCCGTCCACGATGACCACCGCAGCTTCAGCTCGCCGCCGGCGGCCTCGGAGAGCTCGACGACGTGCGGTCGGACGGCGTAGACCCCGATCAGGCGGGTGCACGGATGCGCGCAGCGCGTGGTGGTGAGCAGCTCCGGCAGGCCGTGCGCCGCGGCTGCGGCCGGCAGCGCGGCGATGGACGTGAGCGCGCCGGCCGCGACGATGAACCCTCCGAGCATCCTGCGTGTCATGGCCGTCCCCCGATCGTGTGCGTTGACGCGTGCGCTCCCACCGTACCGCGCCGAGCCCGCGACCTGGCCGGCGCGGCCGGCGGAGTCACTGGACCCGACCGTCAGGCCCCAGCGCGAACCCGGGCAGGTGGAAGCGGTCGGCGAGGAGCTGGGGAATCGCCTCGCGCGGTAGTTCGGAGACCTCTCTTCGGCCTGGCGATTGCACGCTGAGCTCGAGCGGCCCACTCCAGTCGCTGATCGCCTCCCGACCACCGTCCGTGCGGTGCACGGCCGCGATCAGACCGAACACGAACGGCGAGCTCGGACTCGTACAGGTCCACCAGTTGCTGGTCTCGATGTCGACACGCGGAACCGGCTGCGGCACGAACGCGTACACGTCCGACCAGTCCCCGTCGAGCAACGTCTGCAGCACGAGCTCCGCGCCTTCCGCGATGACGCGGAAACTCCACCCTGACTGCTCGTACCGCGCGCCGGCGTCCGAGCCGAATGGAATCGGGTCGAGCAAAGTCCCGAGGCCAAAGCCCACGTCGGCGTGCCAGGCGCAGCCGTCAGCGTCGGTGACGCGGAGGACGAGATGACTGCGCGGACGCACCGTGTCCGGCGGCGCACCGGCACGGACCCGCGCGAGCATCGGCTCGACCGCGAGGCCGAGATGCTCGAGCGCCGAAGCGAGCAGCAGGTTGTGCTCGAAGCAGTAGCCGCCGCGTCGCTCCTGCACCAGCTTGCGCTCCAGATCCTCCTGCGCCAGCGACACCGGGACCCCGCGATGCGAGTCGAGGTTCTCAAATGGGATCGACGTCGCATGGGCACGGTGTAGGGCGTGCAACCCATACCCGTCGCCGTCGCTCAGCCCGATCCGCTGCAGGTAGGCGCTGAAGTCGAGCATCCGCGCGAGCCTAATCCAACCACGGAGGCATACCGCTACCGGGATTCGAACCCGGGTTTCCGCCGTGAGAGGGCGGCGTCCTAGTCCCCTAGACGATAGCGGCGCGCACGCGGCGATCGAGGCTAGCAGAGGGCGCCGCACGCTTCGAGCGACAGCGGCGCGGCGCCGCGAGGACGGCGCTGCGTGCGATATCTTCGCCCGACGCCCGCGGATGTGGCGGAATTGGTAGACGCGCACGGTTCAGGTCCGTGTCTGGGTAACCAGGTGGAGGTTCGAGTCCTCTCATCCGCATGACAAGAACGCCCCGGATCCATTGGTCGTCCCGGTGTGGACTGGCGAACACCGGGTTCTCGTCTGCACTCCATACGGAGTCGCGCTGCAGCTGGTCAAGCTCGACGATGAGACGCCGACCGAGCGGGATCGCCCGAACCGAGCGTCGCGACTTGGGACTGCCGACCTGTCAATTCGATCGCCGCGAGTAGGACTCGATCATCTCCACGACGATCTTCGTCGCTTGGGCGCGGCTGAGCCGCATGTCGAGTCGCAGTTGCTTCCACACCAGCACGTCGGTCGCGACCACGAGGGCGGTGAGCCGGCGCTCCCTGGACGCGCGCGGCAGGCCCGCGAGGAGCGGCTCGAAGACCCTGTTCGCCCAATCGCGGTGGTAGGCCCTCCCCCTGTCCGTCAGGTTGCGGATGGCGGGGATGCGGTCCTCTTGGGAGAGCATGCGCAGGATCGCCGTTCCGTGCGCCTCGTAGTGGTCGAACACGTTGGCGACCGCGTCGGGGATGCGACCGACGCGAGCGGCGTCGCGGCGCTCCATCTCGCGCATCCCCCACCACCTGTATGCGGCGGCGAGCAGCTCGTCCTTGGAGTGAAACCGGGCGAACAGCGTCTGCTCGGTGACGCCCGCGTCGGCGGCGATCTCGCGCAGGCGGACCTCCTCGTACGCTCGCGTGCCGAAGTGCTCCCACGCCGCGGCGAGCAGCCGTTCGCCGGTCGCGGCGGCGGCGGCCGCTCGCGCGGACATTCGATATTGACGTTTTGGGTTGGAGGCGCTTGACACTTTCATCTGTGTAGGACTAAGCTGAAGTATATGCGAGTCTTCCAGACGCTCCTGGCCTTCAGCGGCAACGCCCCACCACAGCTGGCGCTGACACGGGAGCTCGTAGGGCGGGGCCACGAGGTGCGCGTCGTGGCGCACAGCGCCGCGCAGGCACGGATCGAGCGCACCGGGGCTGAGTTCGTCCCGATCCGCCGCTGGCTTCCCGACCTCGACATCACGCATCCGGAGACCGACCCGATACGTGATTGGGAGGCACGCACGCCGCTCGGCGCCGCGAAACGCATGCGCGATGCTCCGATCGCACCGCTACGGGATGCGACACGGGAGAACGTCGAAATGCTGCGCGACTGGAGCGCCGACGTGATCGTGTTCGATTGGCTGTTGATCGCCGCGTCCGTTGCTGCCGAGCACGTGGGCACACCTGCGGTCGCGCTCGTTCACTGCCCCTATCCCCTTCCAGTCGCCGGCGCGCCGCCGCTATTCAGCGGCCTGAAGCCGATGGGGGGCCCGTTGGGTGCTGCGCGCGACCGCCTGCTCAATGCCATGACCCGCCGCTTCACGTCGGCCGGGCTGCCGATGCTCAACGATGTCCGTGCCGAGCATGGGCTCACGCCGCTGAGCGATTGGAACGACCAGGTCCGCGGCGTGCAGGCGATCTACGTGATGACCGCCCCGGAGCTGGACTTCTCGAGCAAGGCCCAACTCCCCGCGAATGTCCACTACGTGGGCCCCGCGTTCGAGCCGTTCGAGAAGGAGTGGGAGTCACTGTGGCCTGCGGAGAACGCCGATCCGCTGGTGCTGATCAGCTTCAGCACGAGCTACATGAACCAGCGGGCGCTCGCCCAGCGCGTCCTCGACGCCGTCGCCGGGCTGCGCGTGCGAGCGCTGCTCACGGCCGGACCCGCGCTCGACCCCAGTCAGCTCCGTATCCCCGACAACGCGCGCAGTGTGGCTTTCGTCTCGCATCGAACCGTGCTTCCACACGCGGCGCTCGTCATCACCCACGCGGGCTGGCAGACCGTCAACGCCGCCCTCGCCGACGGCGTTCCCCTCGTCTGCATTCCCGATGGTCGCGACCAGCCGGACAACGCCGCCCGCGTGGTCGCCGCGCACGCCGGCGTCAGGGTCAGCAAGAAGAGCTCCCCCGAGAAGCTGCGCCGCGTGATCTCGCGGGCCCTCGAGGACCAGCCGATCAAACAGGGTGCCCGCGCGATGGCCGGCGCTCTCGCCCGCAGCGACGGTGCGACCGTCATCGCCGAGGAACTGGAGCGCCTCCAGATACACAACGCCGCGCAATGACCGGCCGACGATGCTGCGCAACGCGTTTCCCGACTCGCGATGGCAGATCGAGCAGCTGGTCGCCGACGGAGAACGCGTTCCGGGCGCGCGGCTAGCGAGAAGCACGAGATGACTTGTCCAGTCCGCGCCTGCGCGTCGAGCTACCGCAGAAGCTCATCGCCATCAGCGGTGAAGCAAGCAGCGGGCCGGGCACCGATCCCGAGCGCGCGGATCACAGAGTCGGCGCGTCGCGGGCCGATGCGGTCGACGCCGTGAGCATGGCGACCGCCACCGCACACCCCGGTGCTGTCCAGTTCACCCGCGCGGGTCAACCGGGCCGGCTGCGAGTCTTGCGGCCGGCCGACTCGTCGTCCACCAGTCGGCAGACGCCAGACCGGGACACGCCCCAGCCCGCGCCGGCGACCACGGAGATCGCCGAGCGCCTCGCCGAACTGACCCCGCGCGAGCGCGAGGTGCTGCGGCTTATCGCTCGAGGCCTCTCGAACGCGGAGATCGCCAGCCGGTTCGTCGTCGAGGTATCGACGGTCAAGACGCACGTCACGGGGATCCTGATCAAGCTCGACCTGCGCGACCGCGTCCAGGCAGTGGTGCTCGCCTACGAGCACGGGTTCGTGAGGCCCGGTCTGGACCCTGGCGCGCTGGAGGGATCGTCGTGTCGCCGCCGGCACTGTCGTCCCACCGGGGCACGCCCCGGCTCGCTGAGCGCCTACCACGTATAGCCCGCGGGAGCGGCGCTCAGCATAGCCGCAGGTCCACATAATTCGCCCCGCGTGTGCTTTTCTGAGCGGCCGGAAAGCGACTCGTCTCCAGGGTTGCGGACTTCCCCTTCGCCGGTAGCGCAGCCAGCTCGACTGGACCGACCAAACGTCCCCGTTTGGTGCAGGGCAAGCACGCCAAAGTGGGATGGCTCTCCTCCTCACGGAGGAGAGCGGCTCGCCGCGGTTCCCCCCTCAGACGGATGACAGCAGCCAGCGGGGTCTGGACACTGCGGCGCAGCCATGTCCCTCCCGCTGCGAGTGCCGATGACACCGATCAGCCCCGCTGGGGGCTCGCGCGGCGGGCTGGCGCGCGGACTCGCAGCGGTGGTGACCGCGGTCGTCTTATGTGTGGCGGCGCCGGCGACAGCGGTGGCGGGTCCGGTCGCCCAGCCGGGCGAGCAGTACGTGCAAACCCTCGACGTCAGCAGTACCGGCGACCGCCTTGCGGCTTTCGACCGGATCGACCCTTGGCAGGTCGCGGTGTCGCCGTTCAACGACGACCTCGTCGACTCGACCTTCTTCTCCGGGGCCACTGGTGGGGTCAACGAGTGGAATCCCGCGGGCCCAGCGAGCCCCCTCAGCGGTCTGTCCCTCGGAACGTTTCAGGCGACCGAAACGCAGTATGAAGTCTGTCCGCCAGGGATGTCTCCCCAACCGAACGGACTGTGCCTTGGCACCGAGGAGGATTACGACGACGGGATCGCGGTCGACCCGTCCACCGGTGACATCTACTACGCGGACAAGGTCGGCAACCGCGTGGAGCGGTTCAGCCCGACCGGCACCTTTGAGTCGCAGCTCGGATGCCCGACCGGGCAATGCGGCGCGGATGGCGCCAACGGCCGGTTTCAGTCCCCCGAGGCGCTGGCCGTCGACGACGCCAATGGCGATCTCTATGTGTCTGACGGTCCGGAGGGCAATCTGTCGCGGATTCAGGTCTTGGCCGCCTCGGGCGCGTTCGTGTCGTCTTTCCTGTTCTATGACGGCGGGGATGACAGCATCTCGGTTGACCCGTCGACCGGGGACGTGTACGTCGTGGACACCGCGGGCAATCGCGTGCTGCAGTACACGTCCTCTGGCGGGTCGGTCGGGCAGTTGGGTTGCGCGGGCAGCGACGCGTGTCCCGCCGGCTCAGCCCGTGGCCAGTTCGACACTCCGGTGGGGGTTGCGGTGGACCCGACGACCCACAACGTCTATGTCAGCGACCAGCGCAACGGCCGCGTCGAGGAATTTGACCCCGCGGGGAGCTTCCTGCTGGCCTGGGCCATACCGCCGGCACCCGGCGACACGACCGATCAGACGATCGCCGGTCTGGCCGTCGATCCGCTCACCGACAACGTGTTCGTCGCTGATCCACGGACCACCGCAGCAGTCGGTGTGCTGGAGGACGGTAACGCAGGTCAGATCACGGAGTGGGCGCCGCCGGCACCGCGGGCGGTCATCAGTTCACCGTCGTCGGGTGGGGTGTATGCGGTCGGGCAGTCGGTCCCGACGGTGTTTCATTGCTTTGAGGGGACGGGCGGCCCGGGATTGTCGAATTGCATCGACTCGAACTTCGCCGGGCCGCCGTCAGGGTCGCTGAACACCTCCACGCCCGGTGCGTACTCGTACACGGTCGCCACGGAGAGTGAGGATGGGCAGCGCGCGACTGCGACGGTTCATTACACGGTGGGCGGACTGATCGTGTCCGAGATCCGTCTCACCGGCCCTAGCTCGGCGCCCGATGACTGCTACGTGGAGCTGTACAACAGCAGCGGCGCGCCGTTGAGCCTGGGCGGCTGGCAGCTGGGATGGATCACGCAGTCCGGTCAGACCGGCAGTGACGCGCTGGATGACGTGACGCTGCCGGCCGACGGGCACTATCTGCTGGCCGAGGGCCCTGCCTACTCGTTATCGGGTGTCGCTGACGATGATCAGCTCCTGGCGCTGCCGGGCGGCAGCGACGGGCTGTCCGGGGTGAACGTGATCGCGCCCGACGGTTCGATCCTTGACCAGGTCGGCTACACCAGCACCGCGGACGCCGCCGGAACCGGCCTGACCCCGCCGGCCTACCGGCAGGGAGACGCGAGCCAGACCGCGTTCGTGCGCCGCTATGCCAACGGGGTTCCCATCGACACCGGCGATAACGCCGCTGACTTCGTGCTCGTCGCGCCCGACGCCGCCACCCAGACCTACGGGCAGCGCCCGGTGCTTGGCACCCCGTCACCGGCGAACCGCAGCTCACCGGTGCAAGTCAACGCCGTGGCGCAATCGTTCCTGCTTGACCCCAGCGTGGGGCAGGGCGCGCCGCCGAATCTGACCTATGTGCCGCCCGTCACCGGGGCGGTCAGCGCGACCAACCCCGGGACGCTGGTGATCGGTCGCACCATCACGAACGTGTCGGGCGCGCAAACGATCACGCGGTTGCAGATCCGCATCACCGGCCTGTCGACCTACGGCGAGCAGTCAGACCCGGCGTTCGGCGACCCCAGCGACCCGGCCGACACGGCGATCCTTGCTGACGTCAACTCGCCGACGGACCCGACCGCAGGCACGATCGCCACGACCCTGACCGGCCCAGGCCCGGGCTTGAACTCCACGCTGTCGATCGCGCTGCCCGACCAGCCGCAGACCAACGGCCCAGGGCTGATACCGGGACAGTCGGTGAACGTCACGATCGCGTTTGACGTGTATCGGACCGGCCAGTTCGCTTTTGCCTACAACGTCGAGGACGACTTGGCGCCGTACAGCGCGCCGGCGAAGATGACCGCTACCCGGCCAACAGCGACGACGACGCCGGCGGCCGCGACGCCCACGGCGCTCAGCGGCACGGTCACCTCGACGGGCGCGAGCGTGACGGCCACGGCCAGAGACGAGCAGCGTGTCCACCGATCAGCACACCAAGCAGCCGCGGAAGGCCAGGACCCAGTCCCGGAAGGCCAGGAAGACCAAGAAGAAGTCCAGGAGGACGGCGAGGTCACGCAGGTCCCGCCGGCGTTCGGGCAGACGCGATCACGGCGCGAGGAGGCGAGCATGAGCGCGCGCGAGACCGACGATCGCGCGGGCCAGTCGGGGGACGCGACCGAGGCTCCCACGCCGGCCGACGCGTATGAGCGTCCGCGGCTGTTAGTCCTGGGATCGGTACAGGAGCTGACCCAGGGCGGCGTCAACGGCACGTTCTCCGACGGATTCGGCACGGCCGGCGCCGCCGGAAGCATCAGCTGACCCGGCCGGGCATCACGAGCGCCCGGCGTCGTTGGGCGGCCGGGCCCTGGGTCGTGGCAACACTCTGGCAACAAACGCCGCGCCAGATACGTCCGATGTGTCCGCGAACCTGGATGATTCGGACGATCTGGACACCGGCGGACGCATCTGACACGCGACGACGCCGGTTCAGGTCCGTGTCTGGGTAACCAGGTGGAGGTTCGAGTCCTCTCATCCGCATTGAAGAGGGGCTTCCTCGCGCCCACCTTCCTGTCTTTGACCTCGACCGTCCGGTCGGATCAGAGTGGGCGCGTGCAACTGGGCGATCGCGTGCGTGCGGCCGCCGAGCGCCAAGGGAGTCGTCTGGCGGCGTGCCGGATTGACGATCGCGTTCGTGGCATTGCAGTCGTCTCACGGCGAGTCGAGCAGGCCGCTCCAGTTCGTCCGTTGCGGGCGTCTTGTGTTCGGCCTGGAAGACGACCGCTCACGCGGAAGTGCAGAACTCAGCTTCGGCGCTGTCGGTCAGCGCTGCATGGCAGCGCGACGCGACCGACCGGGCACTCAGCTGTCCTGCTCCGGACGAGGGCTGCGCGTCGTGGTCGCTGACGCCAACGTTGTCCTAGCCGCTACCCCGCCGATCCCACCGAGGACAGAAGCACCTCGAGGGTGAGCAATGCGCAGACCAGCGTCAGCATGGACGCGGTCGCCATCATGCCCATGCGCGTCCGCCCTGTAACCCCCCGCGTACGCGCGAGCGCGAAGACGGCGGCCGTCCACATCGCGGCCGCGCCGAACGGCAGGACGACCGTCGGATTCAGCCATATCGAGGCCGACCACGTGCTCGCGAAGCCAGCCGCCACGCCAGCGTATCCGCCCACGAGTCCGGCGATCGGCGAGACGACGACTATTAGCCTCCACACTCCTCCTGCTGCGTCCCTGTCAGCCACGCTGCATATACACCACGACGATCGAGTGGTGTCACGTGATGTTGCGGTGTCGCGGACCTAGCACGAGGAGGCTGCTTGCAGCGGCAAAGGGACGCAACCCGCGCGGCCTGCTGCTCTTCCGCTTCGGCCGACCGGCGATCGCACGCGACGTTGCCGCCGTCGTTTGCAGCGAAGTGCAGTCCAACGGGCTGGCGCTCAACGCCTGCGGGCGGACTGCCGATGATCGGCGTGGTGCCCGCACGGGTACGTGACGCTCAAATCGAACGGTACAGCTGGGAGGTAGTGACGCTGACCCCTCACACGGCCGGCCTCGTGCTCGCTACGGCGAGTCGCCACACGTGGGCTGTAATCGAGGTGTTCGCCGTCGTCTGCTTCGTGGCGATGGGCGTGGCCTATCCGATCGCGCAACGCCACGGAGCGAGCAACTACCGACTGGGCAAGATCCGCAGCAGCTTCGTCGGCCTGAGCGTAATGATGGTTCTGGTCGCGCTGCACTACTTGGCTGCGCGCTGATACACGACGAGTGGTGGTGCCACGGCGCGTGGCAATCCGCGCGCCTGCCGGCTGACGCCCGCTCCGCTGGCGAACTAGAACTGTCTCGCGACCCGCCGAGCACTGCCGCTCTG
>CAVQBJ010000006.1:0-108546 GCA_963710725.1 uncultured Solirubrobacterales bacterium
GTTGATGGGCATGCGGATGGGCGTTGAGGGGTCGTAAGCCGGCGTCAGCACTGGGTTTTCGGGGTTTGTGCGGTTTCGCACGCGTGTGTCCACGCGGGCGAGGCCCCGGGGAGGCGTATTCAGGCGGGCGTCAGCGCGGTGACGCGCGGCGGAGCTTCGATGCTCAGCGCGGTGAGGATCTGGTGGTGGGCGTCGGTGAGCGTGGTGGTGTGTGCGACGCTGCCGGCGGGGCCGGTGAGCGTGACGAGTTGAAGGCGTTTTAGGTCGAGCGCGATGCGTCGCCAGGTCTGGCCGGTGGGGCGTTCGGCGAGGCGGATGATCAGGAGCGCGAGCCAGCAGAGGAGGATGTGGGCGCGGATGCGCGTTCCAGGCGGTGGAAGACGGGGCGGAGCTCGAGGGTGCCCTTGAGGTCGCGGAAGCCGCGTTCGGCTTCGAGCAGGTTCTTGTAGCCGAGCGCGACGTCTTCGGCGGAGATGTCGGGGTCGCTGGTCGAGATCAGGAACTTGCCGTCGAGGCGCTCCTCGGCGTCGATCTTGGCGCGGTCGATCGGGAGCCGGCCGGTCTGGGTGTGGCGCAGGTAGCGCCCCAGGGTCGGGTGGGCGCGCAGCGCGCACTCGGCCTTTGATGCACGCCGGCGGCCTTGGGGCTTGGCCTTCTGCCGCGCGGTCTCGATCCGCGCGAGCTCGGTCTGTGAGTCGGGCGATCGTCTGCTCGCGCTGGGCCTGGTCGCGCTTGGCTTCGGCCGGGTTGTGGCAGACGATGAACCGCTTGGCGCTGTCGCCGTCGCCGACGAGTGACCTCCTTGACGCGCAGGTTGTCGCGCACGGTGTGGTAGCGGCCCGGGCGGGCGAGCGCTGCCTGTGGCGTCGCTGGTGCCGTCGCGCATCTTCCCCGGCGATCCAGTGGCCGCCGCCGCGCGTCAGGTAGCGGAGGTTCTCGTCCGAGCTGAAGCCGCGGTCGACGACCCAGATCAGCGCGGCCCAGCCGCCAGCCGCGAGGTCGTTCTTGACCTTGCTCGATCACGCGTCATGGTCGTTGGTGTTCCCCGGCCACACCCACACCCGTACCGGGATCCCCTCGCGGGTGACCGCGAGGCCGATCACGACCTGGGGCAGGTCGGGGCGGTGGTCCTTGCAGTGGCCGAGCACCCGGAAGCGGCGCCGTCTTCACCTTGCTCGGGCTCGTCGCGCTCGAAGTAGGTCGACGGTCGTGTCGAAGAACAACAGGTCAACCTCGAGGTTCAACAGGTCGGCGCAGGCGAAGAACACCGCCTCCTGCACCTCCGCCTCCGTGTCGGCCTCGGCCAGCAGGTCCATCGCCCGGTAGGCACTGGTCCTCATCCATCGCGCCGAAGCCCCGGGATGACGACGTCCTGCTGAGGCCCACTCGGCCGCCGCCAGCTTCGAGCACGGCTCCAACGCCCGGTTGGCGACCAGCGCGAACAGCACCCGCTCGACATCCGTGCCGAAGCGACGCGCGCCGAGCACCCGGCCGAGGCCTCGCGCGACCCCCGAGCCGCCGCCACAACGCGTCCAACAGCCACACGCCGCCCAACGCGCGCGAGCTGTCCACGACGAGCCCCTCGTCGGCCCGCCGGCATCAGCTCGTCGCCCAGCGCCGCCAGCGCGCCCTCCCCGTCGGTGTAGCGCGTGATCGACCGGCCAGCGCCGCAGCCCATCGAGGTCGAGCTCGTCCTCGCGACCCAGATTCAGCAGCACCTCGGCCCGCGTCGACACCGTCGACACGACGGTTGTGCGCCAGCTGCACGTAGCCAACGACGACCCGTCCTTCGCCGCCGCTGCGTCCGCCGCAGATACATGCCCACACATCTACCACATCAAGCAGACCCCGCATAACTCTAAACACCCGATCGTGTGCCCACGATTTTCGCGCCGCGCGAGACACGCCTCGGCTCTACAGAGCCAAATCCCACCCCGAAATCATGTCCGCATGCCCATCAACTGCGGAACTCGGGGGATTCACACGCGCCTTAAGCCCAAGGTTGAAGGTTCGATTCCTTCACGGCCCATTCGTTCGGAAGGCCCGCAAATGAGCGGGTTATCGGGGGTCTCGCACTTTGGCGTCGACGGCCTTGGGTTTTCGAAGCCCAGCGTTCGAGCTGGCCGGCAGCGACCCGAACCTGCTGCTAACTGGCTCTTTCCGCTCGGGAGCGCTCGAGCGTTGGGTTTCTGGAGCTGCTCGGGACACGGTCTGTGCTGTACGCGTCCGTGTCGTCCCGCGGACGTCCCACTCGCTTCACGCGGCGGGTGCGCATGGTAGGTCTCGGACGGGCGCCATCGCGCCCTCATCACCGCCGGCACTGAGGATGGGAAGCGTACGGCTGCTCGAGGGTCGTGGTCGCGCGCGGACACGTTGGCACTGCCTGGCGTCCGTGCTCGGGAACAGTTCCGCGCGCGGCGAAGGAGTGCCGGAGCGGGACGACTCGCTTTGCGGCGCTGCCGCATGTTTCTGCAGGCGGCTTGAGCATTTGGTAGAAGTCGTTGCACTGGGGCTGTGCCCGGCCGGGCCTGCGGTGCAGTCAGGGATGACGAGCGGAGGAGGGCCGGCGTGAGTGCGTGGCACGGCTGGGTGCAGGTGGGGGCGACCGACGTGAAAGTTCGCCGCGGCGGGTCTAGCGTCTCTCGCGGGAGCGCCTAAGCATGGATTTGCCAGATGCCGCTCCCACGAAGCGAGGGTTGATCCATCGGCCCTTGGGGTGTGGCCGGCCGACCGCGGCCTCGGCGAGTACACCGAGGAACTGATGCGCCGTGTGGAGCAGCCGTGAGCGCGTGCACATCGCAGACGGGCTGAGTGACGGGCATGGCGAGGTCAGGGGTGAGCGTAGGGGGCGTGGGGCGTGTCGCCGGCGGTGCGATTGGAGGGAGCGTGCTGCTCGGCGCCGTCCTCCTCTTCGCGCCGCAATGGGTATGGCTGATTGTGACGGTAGTCGGGACCCTCGGGTGCCTGGCCGCAGTAGTGGTTGTGTGGGGGGGAGGTGCGCCGCACGCGGCGAGGCTCGGAGCGGCGGTCGCGTTCGTCGTTGTTGCGTGCTGCGGCGTACAGCCGATCGCAAGCGTTCGCGGCGTCCCGGTGCAGGTCGCATCGGTGCGGGGTCGACAGGTCGATGCTGGGGGTCTGCACGTGATGTGGCTGGGCGGCGTCGTCCCGGTTGTGTTCCGACTCAACGTTTGGGGCGGCTACCGCTTTCTCGCTCAGGACGCGAGTCCGAGCAACGTCCTGTCGGTACCCTCGATTACCGGAGCGGTGCTCTTTAGCCCTGGTGGGACGGTTGACTCCTCGTGCGGACCGTGCGGACTGGCGACGGCAGGCAGCCATGAGCCCGGGAATTACGCGCTCTTCTCGGGGCGAGACGGCTACTTCGTGAGGGACATGGGGGGCGGGGACGCGTGGCATCTGCAAGCCGCCTCGGGATTTGCCGTCGGGTGGGTCTTCTGGGGCCTCGGTGGGTTTCTATTGGTCTGTCTCGCGGTTCGCATGCGACGCGGTCAACAGACCCGAGACGCGCGGGCCTCAACGGTGTCCCGAAGCATGTCCCGAATTGCGCAATTCTGAGACCATCTGAGCGCGTGTCAGGTGCGCAAGATCCGCTCAGCAGAGCCAATAACACCCGTTTCGGCAGGCCTCTTAAGCCCAAGGTTGTAGGTTCGATTCCTACACGGCCCATCGTCCGGAAGACCCTGCAAATGGGCTGGTTCCGGGTGGCCACATCACGCGCCAGCTGACGCGCCCAGTCGGGGCGCCCGTTGAGCACGGGCGCCCCGGGGCCGGCCTGCCGGGCGCCTGCGCGCCCTTATTGACACTGGCACTGAGGGTGGGGAGGCTACCGGCGAACGAACGCGTCTGGTCGCGCGCGGACACGAAGGCATTGCCTCGCCTCCGTGCTCGGAAACAGTTCCGCGCGCGCGAAGGGGCGCAGCGGCGACGCGACCGTGGACGGCCCGCGAGGCGTCGTCGCCCCGGCTGCTCGTTGGCGCGGGATTGCCGTGTCAGCCGCGGACTGTCGTGATCTCGGGTTTGGGGTCGATCCCGTCGCGGCGCACGCGGTCAGAGTGCGCCGCCGGGCACTGCTGCTCAAGGTGCGCGGCGGCGCGCCGAGCACACGTGCAGCGATATTGGGCAGCTTGTGGTCTCGATTCGAACTCTCGCGGAGGACGGTCCGCAGGCGCGCCGAACACCCGTCCATGGCGTCGACTGGGCAGGCACGCTTGAGCGAAGCGCGGCGCGGCAGACGGGGGACGGGCGTGTGGCTATGACAGGTGGAGACATGCGGAGGGCTGGGGTGCTCGGGGTGGCGAGCCTGCTGTCGGCCGCGCTGTTTCTCGTCCCGCCCGCGTTGGCGCGGAGTCGCAGCAATGGTGCCCCGGGACCGGTGTGTCCGCGCGTTGGCAGTCTCACCGTGGCGGCCGATCAGTCCGGGCAGCTCTACTCAGACACCGTGCCGGGTGGCAACGTGTGGGGCTGCTTGTACGGTCATCGGGCGTTTGACTTCTTCCGATTTGGAAGCGAGACGCCCGGTGTCGGGATGGTGGCGATGGTCGGTCCGATCGTAGCGTTTGAGGTGAACGGCGAGCAGACCGGCTACAGCTACGACACGATCATCGTGGCGAGCCTCGCGGCCGGCCGCAAGCTCAAGAAAGTCCCCGATGAACCCGGCATCCCGATCGGGGATGTGCCCGCATACGCGACCGGTCTTGTGCTCAAGGCGGATGGCGCGGTCGCCTGGGTGCTGAGCGACCACGAGATCTACGCCGATGACGCCAATGGCTATCGATTATTGGCCTCGAACCCCGCGATAGCAACTGGGTCGCTTGCTCTGGCTGGCAGCACGCTGTATTGGCTGCAGGACGGAACCCCGCAAACGGCCACGCTGCACTGACGCCGTCGCGTGCGGCGCTCCAGCCGCGACCGGGGAAAGCGGTACAGCTGCAACCAAAGCGCGCGGCGACGATCAATGCCCGCTCGCGGCTTGGAGAGCGCGATGATCGCGCGCGTCGGCCACGTCCGTGCGACGATGCGCGCCCCGGGGCAGGATTCCTGCGGACGCGACGAGGCGAGAAGCGCGGCTGCTTGATGGCCCGGCGTTGTGTCTGACATAATGGCGCGGTGGAGATCCGGCATTCCCGGTCGGCGACCAAGCACCGTGTCAGCCGGGAGCGAAGTCGCCACGTCGTTCTGACCGCCGAGACCATCATCGCCGAGTCGGCTCCGGAAGACAGCCCCGTGCCTGATCGACGACTTGTGTTCCTTGGCGATGACCAGAATGGCGTGACGCTGGAGGTCGTCGCGATCGAGACCGACGATGGGGTGCTCGTCATCCACGCGATGAAGATCCGCGCCAAGTACCGGCCCTACTTCAAAGGACATCGATATGACTAGCCGAACTGCCGCCGTCTCCAAGAAGGGCACCCCGATCACCGAGGAGCTTGCCGAGGAGCTTGCGCGGGAGGCCGAGCAGGGCTACGACCTCAAGCAAGGGCGCCGCGTAGGCCGCCGCTCCCTGGCTGGTGGCCCTGGAAAGTCGCCGCGCCTGAACATTCGAACCACGCCGGCGCTGTACGAGCAAGCGCGGCGACGCGCCGAGCGTGACGGCAAGACGGTCAGCGAGATCGCACGCGAAGCGCTCGAGCGGTACGTGAGCTGAAGCCGACGAGCCGCGGGCTCAACGCGTCTACGCAATCGTGTCCCGAAACATGTCCCGAGCTGCGCAACTCCGAGACCATCTGAGCGCATGTTAGGTGCCCAAGATCGGCTTGCCGAAGCCAAGAACACCCGTTTCGGCGCGACTCTTAAGCCCAAGGTTGTAGGTTCGATTCCTACGCGGCCAGCTCCTCGGGCTTGCGGCGACCCCAGCGAGACGCGGTCGTCGTTGGTCCGGCGACACACTCGTCTTCCGGTCGGTGATACGTTTG
This sequence comes from uncultured Solirubrobacterales bacterium, assembly GCA_963710725.1. Lineage (GTDB taxonomy): Bacteria > Actinomycetota > Thermoleophilia > Solirubrobacterales > Solirubrobacteraceae > CAVQBJ01. The sequence goes on from CAVQBJ010000006.1 coordinate 5,931, forward strand.
CGCAGCTGTGTGCGATTGCGCCGTCGTTGGGGGACCGCGATTGGCGGTGCCTTCGACGGCAATCATCCTGTGCGTCAACTTCTGCGATCGGCGATCCGCTCCGCGTTCCGCGCGGCGCCGCTGACGTTGGTGTTCATGGCGATCGCCGTGGCCGGCCATGCCCAGGCCGCGTCGCGGATCCCACCGCTGGTGCCCCCGACGACCACCATCGCGCCTGATGTCGTCACACCGCTTGCGCCGATCACGTACCACCAGTTCGCCGGCGACTGCTCGGTGGCGATCACGATGAGCGGCTGTAGCGCACCGTGCAGCGCCACCAGCTGTCAGGAGACCCTGATTCCGTGGCAGGGCGCGCACGTGACCGTGCTGGTCGATCCGACGCGTGTTCGCAGTCCTGCCGTGATGACCGAGCTGGTCAGCGCTCTGGATCGGGCCTGGAGCTACTACGCCGAGATCACCGGGAGGGTGCCGGCCCCGACGTACTCGCTCAACGGTCGCGACGAGATCCCCGAGGTCCCGGATGACACGACCTGCGGCGCCGGCTGCACGCACCTCGGCGAGACCGGCACCGAGATCGCCGCGTCCTACTTCGAATCGATGTACAGCGAGCTGGCCCAGAGCGACGTCTACGATCAGATCCCGTTCTACGAGCTCGGCCGCAGCTTCTGGTTCTGGACTCGCCAGCTCGCGCCTCCCGAAGCCAACGGGAACGCGACTAAGTATGACGACGCGGTCATCACCGGATTTGCGGTGTGGATGCGCTTTCGATCGATGACCGCGGCCGGGGTCCAGGGTGCGCCTCTTGACATCACGAACGAGCCGTTCGCGACCCTCGTCTCTCAGTCGACGGCCCTGGCCGGCGAGTACGAGGAGGATCCATCGTGGACGTTCGCCAACACGCTCGCGGTGAACGCGTCGCCGGACCCCTCCACCGGCCTGGGGGGAACGGACTTCTGGGCGTCCCTGATGACACAGCTGGCCTGGTGGCGCGAAGGCAACGGCTTCGTGGAGCAGTTCTGGCACGACGCGAGCCAACTCCCCTCGGCCGGTTCCACCGATGCCGCCGTGACCAACTGGGTACGAGCCGCCAGCGAGGCCGCCTGCCAGAACCTCGATCTCTACTTCTACGACATTCTGAGCTTTCCGCGAGCGAATGGGAGCGTCATGAAACGCTCGCGCTTCAGCCCGGTACTGCTGAAGCCGACAAACGCGTGCGTCACCGCCACGCATCGCCCCGGCTGACCGCTCGCCAGGGCTGCGCCTAGTCCTCACCTCGAGCTGACCCGTGGATAGAGCTGCGCGGCCGCGACCGGAGTTGCGTCGTTAGGGCTCCGCACGTAGAGTCGCCGTCAATGGCGCTCGGCAACAGGACTGGCGAGGCGGGCCAGATCGAGATCTGGCGGGCTGAATTGACCGAAAGCGCTCCGCCCGCGATGACGGGCGCCGGCCCCAGCGCGATGACACCGGGTCGCCTGGAACGAGTGAAGGCATTCGAACGACGACGACCGGTGGCGGTTGGCGCCGCGCTCGGCGCGCTCGCGCCTCCCGTCGGCACCATGCTGGCCAACCTGAGGTTCGGCCACGGCGTTCCGCTGCTGCACGGGTACGACCTGATCGGGGCCGTCATAGGCGGCCTCTTCGGCGCCGCCGGTGGGGTGCGGCGGGCGAGAAAGCTGCGGTGCCAGTGAGCCTTCCGCCTGCTTCACAGGCGCGACGCGGCGTACTGCCTCTATCGCCGTCGTGAGAGCCCCAGCCCGGCGTACATCCTGCTGCTCAGCGGCTGACACTGGCTGATCGGCACGATGAATGAACTCGGAGCTCAGCCCCAGTGAGATCGGCTGGCGACGGCCGAGACAACTCATGACGATGGGACGGCTTGATCCGGACGAGGTGCGTCGGCGGTGGACCGACCTCAATGCGACAGAGGGGGTTGCGGCGCTTCGAGCGGCGGGCGAGGACGAGACGTGCCTATCTATATGGGTCATGCCGCCGCGGTTTGATGATCGGTCTCCGTTGCCGTGGTGGATGGCGCGCCTCGAGGAGGTACCGGCGCCAAGGGGAGCGGGTGGTGACGCGTACCGCGTCGACGCGGACTCCGAGGGACGACCCGTTGTGGCCGGACAGCGCCGCGTCGACAGGTGGACTCGCCACGAGCTGTTGTCGTGGACCGAGGATCGCGTGGAGTCGGTCGAGATGCTCGGGGACAGGCCCAAGCGGCTGCGGGTCTACGCGCTGGCCAACGGACGAGCGATCGAGCAAGTCTCGTGCGACGGGATGACACGCCTTGACGGGCGGCCCGCCGTCGACGTCCAGCGATATGCGTACGACGACGCAGGGCGGCTCGCGAGCGTATCGCGTGTCAGTGAATCGGGATCGGATCCGTCGTGGGGCCTAGAGAGGGGCCCGTACTGGCGCTCCACGGTTGCGCGCTTCACATATGGCTCGGCCGGTCGACTCGTTCTCGTCGAGCGGTTTGCGAACGCCGCTGATCTCGCCCACGGTGGCGATCAGGAGGCTGCGTTTCTGGCGACCGCTCGATGGTTGGAGCGCGGCGACGTCGAGCCGGAGATCGTGTTCGATGAGCGCGAGCCGGCGCGCGAGCGTGAACTACCCACCGTCGACGCGGCGCTCACCGGTCCAGGATCGGAGTTGCCCGACGCCGCGCCGCCGGACGCGAGGGTCGAGCCGGCGGCCCTCGCGGCGTGGCTTACGGCCTGCGGCCTCGGCGACTACACCGAGGAGCTGATGCGGCGCGTGGAGCCCGGCCTGCGCCTAACTCCCATCATCGACGAGTGCCGCGGCAGGCTCGGCGGTCCGGTGCTCCTTCCGCCCGGCATGGAGTGGCCGCACACCAGCGATGGACGGCCGCTCGCCTTCCTCGCCGGGATCGATCTCGGCGAGATGTCCTCCCTCGGCGCTCTCCCTAACGAAGGTTGGATGCTGTTCTACGCGGACACCGGCACGGATGAGCTCGGCGGACCCCTGGTTGAACCTGCACCGAACGAGGAGGGCTCCCGTGCGCGCATGTGGTACGTGGGCCCTCCCGACGCACCGGTCCCCGCAGACACGCCCCCAGCCGTCGACCGGCCCTTGCGTCCTGCGTGGGTGGAAGGGAGCGTGCAGCTGACCTTGCCGGATGACTACGTGCTCTCCGAGGAGTTGGGGTTCGACGACGACGAGGAAGAGCTATACGGAGAACTCACTGGGCGGCTTCGCTACGGCGATAGTGGCTGGTCACCGGAGGTTGGCGCCCACTGGATCCTGGGTACGTGGACCAACGTCCAGGGCCATCCTCGAGACGAGGACTCGGTGCTACTGCTCCACCTGGCAAGTGACAAATCGATCGGCTTCGAGTTCCTTGGCGGCGGCGCGCTGCAGTTCCTCATCTCGAAGAGTGAGCTTGACGCCCGGGACTGGTCCGCAGTCGTGGCCGAACCGGGGCTGCCATGAGCCGACTGGCTGACCGGCGAGCGTCACGAACCGTGTCCCAGGCAGGTCCGGAAGTGCGCAATTCTGAGACCATCTGAGCGCATGTCAGGTGCCCAAGATCCGGTTACCAGAGCCAAGAACACCCGTTTCGGCACGCCGCTTAAGCCGAAGGTTGTAGGTTCGATTCCTACACGGCCCGTCGTCATCGAGTTCGTCGAGAACGAGCTTCCAAGTCAGCCTCACCCCGGATGGATCAAGGTGACTCTTGAGGACCGCGCATGAGCCGACGCCAGCACTGAAGCGTTAGGAATGCCGCCGGCCCACGCCTGAGCACGATCAGGTCGGCGGGAGCGACGTCCACTGCGCCTCGGGCCCGGGCATGTACATCGAAGCTCGGTAGACGACGCCGCGGACGGCCACCTTGTGGTGCCGGTTGTACCTGACGGCCTGGAAGGTGATGGCGTAGGTGACGTGGTCGGCCACGGCCTGTGAGGCGATCACGAGCTTGGCGTTGCACGGGACGGCGACCGTGTGCCGGTTGACGGTGACCAGCACGGCGGCAGCGTGGTTGTAGCAGGCGACATTCTGAACGGCCCAGTAGTAACGGTTCGGCACCAGGTCGACCCGACGCACGGCGAGCGCCTTGAGGCTGAAGTCCGGGAGCGTCCTCGAGCGGCCGGGCCGCGTGATGATCCGCGACGGGGGCAGCACGGGCGGCGCCGGTGCAATGGGCTGCGTCGACTGGATCGGCTGCGCCGGCGCTGGCGTGGCGGACCCGGGGGCGACGATGGTGATCGTCACCGATGCCGACGACGTGCCGTACGCGCCATCGCCCGAGTAGGTGCCGGTGATGGTGGCGATGCCGGCGCTCACCGCCACTCCGGGGCAGGTGATGGCACTGGTCACAGCCAGGTCGGAGCAGCCGGCGATCGCCTGGCCGCTCTCGCTGAAGGTGAACGTGCCGCCGTTGACCGCGGGCGACACCGAGGCGGAGAGCGTGATCGCGTCGCCGACGTTCGCGGTGGTCTTGGAGGAGGTGAGCTTGACCGTGGTCGGCACCACCGCCACCGCCGACGTCGGCTGCGAGGTGGCGGACGCGGTGCCGACGGCGTTGCTGGCCGTGACCTGCACCTCGAGCAGCGAGCCGACGTCGGCAGCGGACACGGCGTAGGTGCCGGACGTCGCGCCGGCCACGTGCGTGCACGAGCCGGCGCTGCAGCGCAGCCACTGGTAGGTGACGCCGGTGGGGGTCGGCGACCAGGTGCCCGCCGAGGCGGTGAGTGTCTGGCCGATGGCCGCGCTGCCGCCGATCGTCGGCGGGGTGACGTCGGACGGCGGTGAGGCGACGGCACCGGACGCCGCCGAGGTCACGCTGGTCGAGGTTCCGCTCGTGTTGGTCGCGGTCACCGTGACCTCGAGCGTCAGGCCCAGGTCGGCGGCGGTCGGCGTGTAGGCCTCGCCCGTCGCGCCCGGCAGGTTCGTGCATGAGGCGCCGTTGCACTGTGACCACTGGTACGTGTAGCTACTCGGAAGCGCGCTCCACACGCCGACGTCGGCGCCGATCGGACGGCCGACGACGGGCGTGCCGACAACCGCTGGGGCGGTCATGTTGGTCGGCGTGCCGGATCCGACGTTCGCGCCGGCGTACTCGACGAGGGCGTCCGAGGTGGGAACGAGCAGGGTGTTCTCACCGCTGGCGATCCCCGCCGAGTCGGACTGGCCCGGGCCGCTGATCGCGCTCCCGGCGTTGGCCGTCCATGCCTGTGTGCCGTCGGCGGCGTTCACCGCGTAGACGTTGCCGGCCGAGGACGCCGCGAAGATCAGGTTGCCGACGAGCAGCGGCGCCGTGTTGAGGTTGGAGTCGCCGCTGAACGTCCACGCGGTAGTGCCCAACCCGGAGTCGGAAACGGCGTCCAGCTGCCCGCTGACGATCGTGTAGGCCACGTTGCCGCCGACCGCGGGAGCCGTTTGCGAGCTGAACGACGCAACGGTGGCCCCCGTGCTCTCGGAGAGGATGGTGTCGCCGGCGGTGGGGTCGCGGGCGAACACGTAGCCGGCCGCGAGTGTCGCCGTGTGGCCCCCGCCGCCGTCGCAGCTGCCGGCCTCGCTCCACAGCGAGCCGCCGGTGAGCGGCGCGAACGCGCTGTAGTAGCCGCAGACCTCGGTCGAGTACACGCCGGTCGCGTCGACCGCGGGGGATCCGTCGCCGTTCTCGTCGCTCGCCGTCCAGTCGACCTGTCCCGTCGCCTCGGCGACCGCGTAGATCGTCCCGCCGGTGCCGCCGGCGTCGACGTACACGTAGCCGTTCGTGGCGACGGGTGGGTAGTCGAACTCGTACTGTCCGGGCAGCGTCGTCGTCCAGTCGACCGTCCCGCTGTTCGCGTTCAGGGCCGTCATGGTCCCGGCGAAGTTCACGGCAAACACCTGACCCGCGTCGTAGGAAATGTTGAGGACGTCGTACGTGCCGCTCATGTTGCGCGACCACAGCGTCGCGCCGGTGGCCTGTGAGAGCGCGTACAGCGTCCCGTTGACAGTGATGTACACGACGCCGTTGACGATCAGCGGCTCACTCGTGAGCGTGGCGTACTGGAGGGCGGGCAGCGAGAACGACCACACCTGCGAGAGGGGCGCCGTGATCGGCGCCGTCTGGTATCCGTCGTGCGCCGGGTCGAGTTGGTAGGAGGTCGCCTGGTCGACGCTGCTCGCGTTCGCGGCCGCCGGGACGAGCACGGCCAGACAGAGCAGCAGGCTCGCGATCGCCGTGATAAGTGACGGCGCGCGTCGCACGACGCGCGCTACTGGCCCCTGGCGCATGATTACCCCCCTAGCCGTTAAGAACTCTTCCTTATTCGATGCCTGGTTCCCGATGCCCGACCGCGCGCCTCGCGCCTCGACGGATGGACGAGTGGAGCTGCGACCCATGTTGCAGCGGGGCGGTCCCGTATTCGCGGCGCGCGGGTTGTGGACGGCGCGGAGCGGCACGATGAATGAGCGGGCAGAGGGGCGCAACCGCCGTAGCCCGAGACGTCGAGGACGGCTCGCCTCTGCCGCCCGCGAGAAGGTGGGCGGCGGCCTCGGATGCTAGGGGGCCAGGGTTGACGGGTGCCTCCGTGACTGCTTGCATCGATGATCCGTTCGTCGCCGGTTGCCACGGAACGGCACGCCATGAACGTCGCGAAGACCATCCCCATCGTTGCCGCCCGCGCCAGCGGGCGGCTGTGCGCGGCCGTGGTCCTGGCGCTGGCACTGGTCGTGTGGTTCACCGCTCCCGCGCGCGCGTACATCTACTGGACCGACAACGGAACCGACCTGAACAGCCTCGGAACGACGCTCGGACGGGCGAACCTCGACGCCAGCGGCGTGTTCGACCCGATCGTGAAGAGTGCGAGCGGACCGGGGTCGATCGCGGTGAGCGGGGGCTATATGTACTGGCTGAACACGGGCACGTCGTCGATCGGGCGTGCCGGCCTCGATGGCAGCGGGGCGAACCCCGACTTCATCGTCTTGCCCGGGCATCCGTCCTCCATGGCCGTCGGGGGAGGCTACATCTACTGGGTCAGCAACAGCCAGATCATCGGGCGCGTCGGGGTCGACGGCAGCGGCGAGACGACGAGCCTGTTCAGCGGGCTGCCGGGGAGCACCAACCTCAGCGCGATCGCGCTCTCAGGCAGCACCCTTTACGTGGGCGACAGCGAGACCGGCGACATTGACCAGGTCCCAGCCGGTGGTGGCACCCCACAGACGATGATTTCCGTGCCGGCGACTTCCGGCACCGCCTACTTCTTCAGCCTCGCGGTCGGCGGCGGCTTCATCTACTGGAGCATCTTCGCGCCCTCAGCCCAGATCGGCCAAGGCACGCTCGGGGCGAGCCCGACGATCACCAATGCCAACTACATCCCGAGCATTGACGTGGGGACTGCGTTCGGGCTGACCGCCGACGCCCAAGGCAAATACCTCTACTGGGGCGACGGCCAGGGGACAGTCGGCAGCATCGGCCGCGCGCTGAATGGCAGCGGATCGGCCTCCAACATCACACCGGGATTCGTACCCGGCCTGCCGGGCACCCCGGGTGGGGTCGCGATCGACGGCGACCTCGACCCGACGACGACCACGCTCTCCTGCCTGCCCACGAACCTCCTGCCGGGCAGCCCGTCCACGTGCACGGTCACGGTCACCGACGACGCGTCGCCGTCGACGCCGACGGGCACGGTCGCGTTCTCCAGCAACGGCACGAGCTTCTTCTCCAGCAACTCCTGCGTCCTGACGGCGCTCAGCACGACGAGCGCCTCCTGTACGGTCGGCGTTGACGCCTCGCTGAACTCCTCGGGTAGCACTCCGGTGACTGCGGCCTACCCGAGCGACGGCGTGGCCCACGCCGCGAGCAGCGCGAACGTCGCGCTGTGCGTCGGTACCACAGCACAGTGCAACCCCGGCAGCGGCGGCGGCGGCTCCGGCACGTCCGGCGGCTCGGTTGCGTCGGGGACCGGCACGAGCTCGTCCGGCGGTGGGTCCGGCACCCCGGGAACGACCGGCGCCAAGGCCCCGACTCCTGCCGCGGCCTGCGTCGTCCCGACGCTCGCCCGGAAGACGCTCGCCCAGGCGCGCACGCTGCTGCTGCGCGCCGGATGCACCCTTGGCACGGTGACTCGGCCGAAGGTCAGGCACGGACACAAGCTCGGCGCGCTGGCGGTGGCCGCTCAGAGCCCGACCGTCGGGCGCCAGCTCCCGCGCGGCGCGAAGGTGGCGCTGCGGCTCGCTCAGGTCAAGGCGAGGAAGACGAAGGTCAAGCGCAAGCGCTGATCGGGATCCGGGAGCACGCCCGCCGACGATACCTGCTATAGCGAGTGGTCCGGGCGTCTCCGAAAGCTTGTCTGTGGGACGAGCCCAGCCTCACGCTGACGGTTGCGCCTCACCTGCACTCAAGGAGGCAGTGATGCCAGCCAGATCCTATTCGTCGGCGTCGGCCGAGGCCGCCGAACGTCGTCAGAGCGCCATGGAACGACGCGCCGCTCAGGTCGCAGCGCTCTCCGCGCAGCAGTCCGACCTCAAGCGTGAAGCCGCGGAGCGCCAGGTCAAGCGTGATAAGAACGCCAAGAGCAAGGCGCCGTCGACGGCCCCGCGCCAGGCGGGCCGGCGCAGCAACGCACGCTGATCGGCCCCCGCCATCACCGCGAGTAGACAGCGCAGCATCGGAGGTCCGTCACTCCGCCGCCGGACCGCGCTGAGCTGCCTCGGAGCGGCGCTCGTGACGGTCGCGCTCGGCGTCGAGCTCGCTGGTCGACGCGGTCAGTTCACCACCGCCCTGCATGCCGCCTCGATCTGGATCCTCGTGCTGGCGGTCGTGCTGCAGCTCGTCTCCCTCGTCTCGCGCACCGAGGCGTGGATGGTGTGCGTGCGCGCCACTGGGGCCACGGTCAGCCGCCGGGTGCTGTTCCGGGCCGCCGGGGTCGGCTACTTGGCCAGCGTCATCAACGGATCGCTGGGCCTGGCCACGCGCATCGCGTCACTGCGCCGCGCGGCGCCGCAGACCTGTCCCCGCGTCCCCGCGCTGCTGGCCGCCGAGGTGCCGATCATCAGCGTCGAGCTGGCGCTCGCGGCGATCTTCTCCTTCACCCTGGTGGCCCCCCTCGGCGTGCCGTGGTGGGTGCCGGCGCTGGCCGTCGCGGTCACCGGCGCGGCGATGCTCGGACTCGGTCGGGTGTCCGACCACCATCGCCTGGGCCTGTGGTCGGGCCTGGCGGTGATGCGCAGCGGCCGCGGCCGCATGAGCGGACTGGTCATCCTCGGGGTGTGTGCGCAGATCGCCCGCAACTGGCTCATGCTGCGGGGCATCGGCGTGCACGTCTCGGTTCTCGATGCGATAGCCCTGTTGATCGCCATGTTCACCCTCGGCCAGCTGCCCGTCGGGCCGAGCCTCGGAGCCGCCGCCGCCGTGCTCATCCTCGGTTCCCATGGCGTCGCTTCGGTGGCCGCCGCCGGCGTGCTGCTGACCGTCACCGCGACCATCGGATCGCTCGCCTATGCCGGCTGGGCGGTGGGCGATCATCTCCTGGCCGGCCGGCTCGCCGTCAACGCCGAGGTCGCCGCGACGCCCAGCCGCGCGTGAGCGAGCGCCTGAATCGGACCATCGGAATTTGCGACGCTGCGCACGGTCGTCGGCGTCTCGTCGACTGCTACCAGGTTGTGAACGACCTGGTAACAGGCTGTTACCGAGGCCGGCGAGGATCTACCAACGGCAACGGAGGTTGATAGAAGACGCGTCGCCCCGAGGCGCAGAACACGCGCACCGGGAGCGCCCCGCAAACCTGCGCCTACCCAAGGGGGTCCCCGTGACGCTTCGTCGTGTCCGAGTCGTCCGCGTGCTCATGGTCGCCGCCGTGCTGATCGCCGCGGCCTCTCCATCGGTCGCCTCCGCCACGACGAGCTATACGAGCGGAACCCCGAGCGTGGACGGGGTCCTCAACGGCCCGTGGAACACGTCGCAGGGTGACGCCTCGGCCGGCAGTGCCTACCAGTTGTCGGACCTCTTCCCGACGTACACGCCGGGCGGCAACACGACGACGCTCGGGGGCCCGACCGAGCCGAACCTGGCCGTCTACCCGGCGGCGACCGCCGCGGTCCCGTACCCGACTGGCGTCGCCGGGACGCCGGGGCCGCTCGACGGCTACTGCTCGAGCCTCGGCGCGAACCCCGAGACCGGCTCCCCGGCGTCCGAGCCGAGCGGCCTCGACCTCCCCTTCGCGCCCTACTACTTCCCCGATGTCGTTCGCAACAGCGACGGCTCGCTTACCGGTTACTTCGACTGGCGCCCGAAGGATGCCGACGAGGGGATCACGGTCGCGAAGTCGACCGACGGCGGCCTGACCTGGAACACCGAGGGAGAGGCGCTGGAGCAGAACGGCGGCTACTGCCCGACGGCCGACACCAACGACGACGGGCAGGGGCACCCGTTCGTGACGACGATCGGAAGCAGCACCGACCTCTACACGCTCCAGCGCCAGGCCGGCGACAACCTCGGCATTGGTCTGCTCGTCAACCAGGTCAACCCGTCGGCCACGAACCCGCTATCGGCGGTCCCCGCCAGCCAGCCCGTCGGGATCGATCCGAACACGTTCGTGACCGGCACGACGACGGTTCCGACCACCGGCGGCGTGTCGGTCCCCGTCTCGACGCTGGGGACCGCCGGGACCCCGGAGCAGATCGTCAACGGGAGCTACGAGGACGTGCCGGCAGGAAACAGCGAGCCGTCGTCGAGCACGATCATCAACTGCACCGGGCCGACATCAGCGCCGGGCACCGCAGGACCCGGCTCCCTGACGGGCTGCACCTCGGCGACCGGCAGCTCGGTCACCGTGAACCCGGGCGACGATCTCATCCAGGTCATCGCGACCGGTAACCCGACGAGCTCGTCGGGTTCGAGGGATTGCGCCACGATCGGGAACCTGGTTCCCTCCGCCCCGAACAACCCCGCAGGAACAGGCGGCTTGTCGGCCCTGTGCTACAGCCAGCCCAGCACTCCCGTCGCCCCGATCACCGATTCGCTGTGGGGCTCGCTCGCGCCCAACCGGGTTTACATGAACGGAGAGACCGTCTACTGCAACGGTGTGAGCTCGGGGCTGGTCAAGCTCGAGAACTGCACCACAACCGGCGCCCCCTTCAACTACACGGCGGCGTCGGAGATCACGGGCGACCCGATCATTCCGCCAACCGCGACGATGACGACCGGCCTGGTCGCACCGGACGGGATGGTCGGCACGGTGCCGTACCGGAGCACGTTCAACGGCACCGCCGTGCCGGCCAACGCGACGATCGCGCTCTACACCGAGAAGATCCTCAACTACTACATGCTGGGCACGACCAACGGCAAGATCACCAGCAGTGGCACCTTCTCGAGCTCAACGATCACGCTGCCGTTGAGCAGCACGCAGGAGCTCAACTTTCAGCCGTCGGTCACGACCACCGAGCCCCTGCCGTCCTCGGGCGGGTTCACCATCTATGTGGGCGTCACGGACTCGAGCGGCAACTTCATCCAGGCCCTCAGCTGCACGAGCTGGGCCGCCGCCACGCAGTCGGGCGCTCCGGCCGGCAGCATCGACGTGAGCGGGTGCACCGGTGGGACCTCGGCCGAGACCGTCGTGGCCGCCACCGATGTCGGTGGCCCGAACGCCGCGATCACGCCCGGTGCCGTGCTCAACCAGATCGGAGAGGGCAAGGTCGGCAGCACGTCGGGACCGACGGAGCTGTTCGGTAACAACGAGGACTACACCGTGCTGCGCGCCGCCTACACGACCAACGGTGTCAACTTCACCGATCTCGGGCCGATCAGCGGTACCTTCTCGGCGGCCGGCAACAACACCGGCGGCTACAACGACGTCAGCAACCCGAACCAGCAGTTCAGCCCGACCTCGAGTGCCAGCCCGACGACCGCCACGCTGACGCCGACCGCGCCCACCAACCTCGCGGCGGGCAACTCAGACCAGATCGAGCTCCGCTACGTCGGCTCGCGCGGGACGATCATCACCAACCCGGACGGCAGCCTCGGCATGTTCCTGTCGGGGTCGTGGTCGAGCGACGGCGACAGCGACGCGTTCAACCAGATCTTCTACACGTCCTCGACCGACGGCGTGCACTGGACGCCACCGGTCGTCGTGCTGAGCACCGACTACACGTTCGCCGCCTCGTTGGCTCAGGACACGGCGCTGCAGGGAGGCATGGACGACCCGCTCGGCGTGAGCGCCTACTACTCCGGTCGAGCGTATGGGCCGTCGATCGTCCAGAACCCGAACGGGACGCTGACCATGCTGTTCGCGGGCTACCGCCTGCCGAAGCCGATCACCGCCGCCGCCACGCTGCTCGGGACACACACGGGCGCCCAGTACGACATCGGCTCAACCGACCCGGCGCTGTACCGCAACATCCTGACCGCGACCATCAGCTCGTCGACCTCGCCGGCTGTGCCGACGACGAGCACGCTGTCGCCGGCGACCCCGACGCTCAACGTCGGCACGTCCCAGACGTTCACCGACACGGTGACCGTCAACTCCCCGGGCACTGGCACCCCGACGGGCACGATCAACTTCTTCGTGGGCGGCAGCCCGATCGCGCAGTGCCAGAACGTCGCGCTCAGCGACAGCGCCCCCGACCAGGCGACGTGCGCGACCTCGGCCCTGCCGATCAGCTCGGACGACAACGTGACGGCCGTGTACTCCGGCGACTCCAACTACGCGACGTCGACCGGCAGCGCGACGGCGATCGTCGTCGGACCGCCGACGGCCGCGATCAGCAGCCCGGCCAACGATCAGACGTACAACGTCGGTGCGTCGGTGCCGACGAGCTTCTCCTGCTCCGAGGCCACGAATGGTCCGGGGATCCAGACCTGCGCCGACAGCAACGGTGGCAGCGGCACGAGCGGCACGCTGAACACGGCCACTCCGGGCACGTTCACCTATACCGTCATGGCGACGAGCCTCGACGGCCAGACGGCCACGGCCTCGATCAGCTACACCGTCGTCGGACCGCCGACGGCCGCGATCAGCAGCCCGGCCAACGATCAGACGTACAACGTCGGTGCGTCGGTGCCGACGAGCTTCTCCTGCTCCGAGGCCACGAATGGCCCCGGGATTGAGTTCTGCGCCGACAGCAACGGTGGCAGCGGCACGAGCGGCACGCTGAACACGGCCACTCCGGGCACGTTCACCTATACCGTCATGGCGACGAGCCTCGACGGCCAGACGGCCACGGCCTCGATCAGCTACACCGTCGTCGGACCGCCGACGGCCGCGATCAGCAGCCCGGCCAACGATCAGACGTACAACGTCGGTGCGTCGGTGCCGACGAGCTTCTCCTGCTCCGAGGCCACGAATGGCCCCGGGATTGAGTTCTGCGCCGACAGCAACGGTGGCAGCGGCACGAGCGGCACGCTGAACACGGCCACTCCGGGCACGTTCACCTATACCGTCATGGCGACGAGCCTCGACGGCCAGACGGCCACGGCCTCGATCAGCTACACCGTCGTCGGACCGCCGACGGCCGCGATCAGCGGCCCGGCCAAGAACCAGAGCTACAACGTCGGGCAGAGCGTGCCAACGAGCTTCTCCTGCTCTGAGGCGGCGAACGGTCCGGGGATCGCTTCGTGCTCGGACTCGAACGGTGCGACGGGCGGAACCGGGTCGCTCAACACGAGCCAGGCCGGCACGTTCACCTACACGGTGACGGCCAGGAGCCAGGATGGCCAGTCCGCCTCGGCAAGCATCTCCTACACGGTCGTCCCGCCGGGAACGCCAACCGGCAACGCGTGTGACCCCGCCGATGGACAGATCGAGGGCCGCGGGTCGACCTACCAGGCCAACGCCCAGGCCCTGTGGTGGAACGCCTACGGCGCTGACATCTGCGGCGCCACGCCGGCGACGGGGACGCAGTCGACCGCCGCCGGCAACAACATGGGCATCTACAACTACACGGCGCTGGCCGGCTCCGGAGCCGGCCTGAAAGCCGCCAACTGCCGCACGGATGCGTATGCGGGGACGGACCTTCCCTACACGACCGCGCAGCTGACGACCGGCCTCGACGGTGCACCGGGCAATGCGGTGATCGGTGGATGCTCGGGTTCGACCAACATTCCGTCGCCGCTGAACTTCCCGCCTGACCTCAACACCACTGCGACGTTCCCGAACTCGGCCGACTTGACGGCGAAAATCATGTCGTTCCCGGTCGCCGGGTCCTCGGTGACCCTCGACGTCAACCTCACCGCTGCCGAGTGCGGTGGTAGTACTGGGGCGCTCGATTTCACCCCGCAGCAGCTGAGCGACCTGATGGGTGGCAACATCCTCAACTGGGACAACCCGGAGCTCCGCAACAACGGCGAGAACGGCTGGTTGGCGAGCTGCAACGAGCCGGTGTCGCGTGTCGTCCGCTACGACGACTCCGGCACGACGGGGATCCTGAAGGGGTACTTCCTCAACGTGGATTCCGACCGTACGGGCGCGACGTGCGATCCGAGCCCGTGGTCGAACTACGACAACCCCACGCTGTCAACCAACGCGATCTGGCCGACCAACGGCACGGCGACGGGCACGGGCGACGGCACCGGCGGCACCGGTGTGGGCTTCACGGCCACCTCTAGCTGCAGCGCCGTCGTGAGCGGTCAGGCCGGCGGCAACGCGGTGCTGCTGCAGACGCTGGTCAACACGCCCGGCGGCATCGGCTACGCCGACCTGGCGGACGAGGAGGTCGACTCGGGCACGCTGCCGGGCGGTGGTACCGGCCTGTTCAACAGCGTCCTCCTCCGGTCGGCGGTGGAGAGCGCTACGGACCCCGGATCGTACGTCGGGCCGGAGAGCATCAAGGGAGCCAACTGCGACTTCAGCGCGATGAGCCTGCCTGAAGGCGGCGCGGCAACGGGTATGGTCGGTCTCGACGTTCCGGCATCGGGCGTGGTCCCCCCTGATACGTGGGCCGACGACAACCCGACCAACCACGAGAACGCCACGGATCAGGGGTCGCGGTACCCGATCTGCGGCCTGACGTTTGACCTGGTGTACACGGGGCTGAGCGCGAACTGGAACGGTCAGAGCGGGACGGCTTCGAACTCGGCGATCGCCGACCTGACGCCGGACCAGCGTCGCACGCTGTACTCCTACATCCTGTTCATCCTGTCCTCGACCGGCCAGAACCTGCTGCCGACCAACTACTACTCGGCCCTGCCGAGCACGTGGCTGCCGGCGATCGTGTCTGGGTTCCAGGGCAACTACTAGGCGGGAGCTCAGCCGTCGCGCACCGCCGGCAGGGCGCGAGCGACTTGACGAGCCGGCCCGTCCGCATCTGGCCGTTCTGCTGCGCCGCGCGTTGGAGCTGTTTGCAGTGCTGGCCTCGTTCCAGACGGGGCGCAGACGCTCGAGCGTGTGAGCGAGGTGTCGCGGCTGCACGAAGGCTTGCTCCTCGCCGGGGAGGGGAACCTCACGTTGTTGCCGGCCGCGCCTGACCGACCGCGCCGCCACCCCAGCCCCGAGCCGTTCCCGCTGGATGCTAGACAGGGTCTGACTGCTGGCTGTGGCGAGGACGCACGCCCAGCCCGAACTCGCTCGTGGCCATCGTGCCGCCGGTGAGCGCCTGGTAGTGCTGGCCGTGCACGGCGAGGAGGTCCGCGCTCAGTGCGCCAAGGCCATCGGCGAGCCCGAGCGCCTGTTCTGCGGCGGCGCGCTGACGATCGATGTCGCGAAACATCGCTTGAGCGATCGGACGGTAGGTCTCGCGTCCGAGGGCCGACAGCGCGCCGGCCAGCAGCCGGATCGCGGTGAGCAGGGTGAACACCGCGTCGCCCGCCTCGACCGCGGAGACGACGCCACTGGCCGCCGCATCGTTCAGCGCCTCCAGCGCCACGGTCGACTGCGACAGCGCGTCGTCCAGGCTCTCGTTGCGGTCGATCAGATGCTCCTCGGCGTCGCGGAGGGCGAGGACCGGGATTCCGAGGCCGTTGAGTGCCTTGGCGATCGACAGCTGTCGCGCCGAGCACTTGAAGGCGAACGTGTCCTTCGAGCCCCGCCCGAGCTTCGTACGTCGAGCCGCCATGGCCGGTGTGACGCCGGCCGCCCTCAGTTCGGCCGCCGTCCAGGGCGAGAAGCAGCGGGCCGACAGCCACCGATCAACGTCGCGCGCGGGGAAGCCCAGACGCTGCCAGCGTTTCGACATCCACTTCGGGCCGCAGTCCGCCCAGAGCGCCGGCGCGGCCTTCCTTGCCTGACGTCCAAGCTTGCGATGGCGCTTGACCGCGGCGCGGATCTTCGCAAGCTCCTTGACGTCAGACTTCATCTTGGGCTGGCCAATGGTTCGAAACGTGCCTTGGAACGCGTCGATGTCGGCCCGGCGGCAGCGGCGCGCCGCGTAGCCGGCATGCCGCCGTGATCGCGTTCACCGCCAAGGGCTCTCCACGGGACGGATCGTGGCAGCGACGCCGGACACCAGGCCGTTGGCCTCGGACGCGAACGGCCGCGCGGTGGCGGCTGAGCCGGACCGGCGGCGTCCTGGCGCCCGCCGACGAGGCGTCAGAAAGTCCCTGCATCCGGGGGCCATATCGAACAAACGTCTAGAACGACCGGGCAGCGGGGCTGGTCGCGTCCAACCTGGTCGATTCCCCTCGAATACATCTGAGCGGCACCTTCGCAAAAGAGCACCCCCGCCGCGAGGCGGGTCCGCAAAGCCACGGGTCTCCGCCGGAGACAGCCGAGCTGCCAATGAAGCGACGGGATCACGCACCATCCCGAGGTCTTCGTTGAAGAGGGTCTGCTCCTAGTAGGAGAGAGCACCGTGAAGAGAAAGAATCGCAAGATCATAGGCGCCGTCGCGCTGATCGCCGCGCTTGCCGCTGGGGGCGTCGCGTTCACCGCGGGGCAGACGTTGCCCGCCACCGATACCGCCGGGTATGGCAGTGTTTCGGTCACCGATGGCTACACCGTCAGCGACATCAGCAATACCCTGAACGCCATGGGCACGGAGATCACCACGGTCCAGCTGACCTTCTCCAGCGCTGTGTCGGCGGCCGATACGGTCACGGCCGGCTTCGCCGACGAGACGGCTCTGGACGCGTGCATCACCTCCAACCAGACGGTCTACACCTGTGCGGTGACGCACGGCTCAGGGGCCGGCAACTTCGAACCTACCGCGACCGCGTCGAACTTCGCCGTCGCAGTGGTCCACTAAGCACCATCGCTGGTGGGGAGAGCGCGGCCACACACCGCGCTCTCCCCGATGTGCAGGCGGGACAGCAGGAATGACGAGTCATCGTGAAGCAGACCCCACTGCGTTCCCGCCTGGCCTCCGTGGCGTTCGTGATCCTGGTCGCGGCGGCCTGGCTGTACCTCGCCCCCACGCAGATCGGGGGGGCGACCACGTATCTCACCACGAGCGGCATCAGCATGGAGCCGCGCTTCCACTCCGGCGACCTGGCGCTGGTCCGACCCGCCGACCGTTACTCGGTGGGCGAGATCGTGGCGTATCACAGCACGCTGCTGCACACCATCGTGCTGCACCGCATCATCGGCCGCGACGGCGATCGTTACGTCTTCAAGGGGGACAACAACAACTTCGTCGACCCCACCCATCCAGTGCGCTCCCAGCTGGTCGGCGCGCTGTGGCTGCGGATCCCCCAGGGCGGCCGCGTCTTGGGTTGGCTGCACAGCCCTCCGGTCGTCGCGGTCCTGGTCGTGGCAATCTTTCTCCTGCTGTTCGGGGCCGACGAGGAGCGCCGCCGACGTGACCGCCGTCGGCGCGGCGGCCGCGGATCCGTCCGCGAAGGAGCACGCTCGATGAGCGGTCGAGATTCCGGCGTCCCGTCAGACAACCGGGGCCTGCTCACGGCGGTAGCGGCCGTCGTGGTGTTCTTCGTCCTCGGCCTATATGCCTTCACCCGGCCGGCGCGCGATCCCGCCACCACGAAGATTGCCTACAGCCAGGGCGTGAGCTTCGGCTATAGCGCCAGCGCGCCGGCCGGACCGGTGTACCCCGACGGGAGCGTCACCACCGGCGACCCGATCTTCCTCAACCTCGTGCACGAGATCCGCGTGCAGGTCGACTATCGCCTGACGACAGTCGTCGCGCACACGCTCGCGGGCACCGAGGACGTCCTCGTGCGACTCACCGGGCCGGGCGGCTGGACCCGCAGCACGCAGATCACGCCGGCGGTGCATTTCACGGGCGATCAAGCGACCGCCGCGGTGACACTCAGCCTGCCCTATATCCAGTCCCTGTTCGCGCAGGTCGCGAGGTTGACCGGCGCCCCCGCAGAAGCCGGGTATTCGGTCGCCGTCGTCCCTCAGATTCGAATCGGCGGCACGCTCGCGGGCCAGCCGCTCAACACCAGCCTCAACCCCGTGCTGAGCCTCCAGCTCGCCGGCGTGCAGTTGCTGCCGGGCGTCGGCTCGAGCTCTTCAGGCAACCCGCCGAGCGACCTCGACTACAGCCAGAGCGGAACCATCCCCCGGGCCGCGACGACGGCGAGCACGATCAGCGTGCTCGGGCGCACGCTCAAGATCTCGACGCTTCGCTGGCTCTCGCTGTTCGGATTCCTGGTCGCCGGCGCGAGCGCGCTGCTCATGCTCCAGCTGAAGCGCCGCGAGCCGTTCGCCGAGACGGCTCGAATCCAGTCGCGATACGGGCACCTGATCGTTTCGATCGTCGGCGCCCCGACCCTCACGGGCCGGTCGGTGTTCGATGTGGCGAGCATCAAGGCCCTGGTCGCGCTGGCTGAACGGAGCGAGCGGCTGATCCTGCACCAGTACGGCGATAGCGCCGACACGTTCCTCGTCGACGACGAGGGCACCGTCTATCGGTACCGCACGCGACCCACCGGCGTGGTGTGGAGCGATAGCCCGGCGATTGTGGCGCCAGCCGTTCGTCCGGTCGACCGGCCCCCGGCGCGGCAAAACGGCGCCGGCGGCGCGGCCGCCGGGCGCGACGCGGTGTCCGTCGTCGCTACGGGCGATGGGAACCGTCCAGCCCCCGATCCGCCCGCCGATCTCGCCGCCTACGCCGATTCGTCTCGACGTGCTCCGGCCGCGACGAAGACGGCCGGATTGCGTCGTCCCGTGCCTCCTTCGCCGGTCGTTCAAGTGCGGCTCGACGATCCCCCTCGTGCGCAACCCGCCGCCGCGGCAGTGGGGGCGGTGCATCCTGTGGTGCCCATCGCCCCCGTCCTCCGCGTCCCCGTCGACGGTCCGTCGTCGTCTGCCCGAGCGGCGCGCGAGGGGGCGTGGCCTCGTCCGGCGCCTGCGGTGTCGGTGGAGTCTGCGTCGGTTGGTGATCGGTCGCCCGGGCGGCCGGCTGACACTCCGGATGCGGGGGCGTGGCCTCGTCCGGCGCCTGCCGTGTCGGTGGACTCTGCGTCGGTTGGCGATCCGTCGCCCGGGCGGCCGGCTGACACTCCGATGCGGGGGCGTGGCCTCGTCCGGCGCCTGCCGTGTCGGTGGACTCTGCGTCGGTTGGCGATCCGTCGCCCGAGCGCTCGGCTGACACTCCGGATGCGGGGGCGCGACCCGCGCCCGTGGCGTCGGCCGATCCTCGCTCCGCCGCCGATCCGCCGCGCGTGCGGCCCGCCCCTGCCTCAGGCACGCCACGATGGGACAACCTGCCGGTGGGGTTGCGATCCCGACTTCAGTCCGGACGCGGACTGTGGGGGGAGATCCACCGAAAGCTCCGAGAGGACCGGTGACGAGCGAGCAGCCGCCGTCGTCGGGCGAATTCGCGGTCCCCGATCGTGGCCCCGGGGTGAGGGCGACCTCCAGCAAACGCGGCTCCTCCACGTGATGCGAGCCGGGCGGCGTCGGCGACGCCGCCCGGCCTGCATGGCACTCAGCTGGCCACGGGCGGCGGGCTCGGACTGGCCGTCAGGTCCGTCAGGACCATCTGGGCGGCGGCTGCCACCTGGGACTGGGCGTCGCGCACGGCCTGCCCGAAGGTCGCCACGGCGGCGGTGATGGCGCGACCAGCCGCTGCGCGGGCCGCGGCACACGCCGCCGGGCTGAACGCGGCGAGGCTCGCCACCACGCCCTGGCTCGACGTCGTGCTCGTGGAAGTGGTCGTCGTGGTGACGGTGGAGGTCGCGGTCGAGGACGTCGTGGTGGTCGATGTGGTCGGCGGCGGCGGAGCTGTTCTCGAGCAGCCCGCCGCTGCGCTCGCGTAGGCCGAGCGCAGCGCCGACTGCTCAGCCGCGAACGCCGACCGAACCGCGGCGCTCGCGCTCGCCTCGCTCGCCGCGAGTGCGGCGCAGTCGGTGCGCAGCTGGGCGAGCTGGGCTGCCGTCACACCGGCCAGCGGGCCGCGGGTGGGCGTCGGCGGGCCGGCTCGGTTCACCGCCCGACACACGCTCTGCGCGCGGGCGGCGCCTCCAGCCCCGGCCAGCGGAGCGTGATGCACCGAGCCGTGCGGGAGTGCTGCTGCGCTTGCGGCGAAGACGGTGGTACTGGCGATCGCGGCGAGTCCGAGCACGCGTGCCGTAATGATTCCGTTCATCAGACGTGCCTCCTGAGGGGTGCAGGCGGCCTCCAGGTGGGGGCCGTGGCGATCATCGTCCCCCTGACCGGCTCGCCGCCGCTCAGAAACGGACGGATCGACGAGGTGCGGCGCTCACGGCGGTGAGGTACGAGTAGGAGAACGACGCACGCGGGCGCTCAACGCGTCGGCTGCCAGAGGGCGATCCCCCGGCTGCCGGCGTCACGCCGCCAGGCGAAACGGCGGATAGGTGTCGGTCACGAGGATGAGCGCGTAGGCCGCCACTCGATTGTGCCAGCGGATCACACCCTCGACGTAGCTGAAGATGCCGCCCGGGTAACGCCCAGAGAAGAGGATCGCGAACCACGCGGCGACCACGGCGAAGAACGCTCCGAGGTACAGGAAGAACAGCGCGATGTAGTGCGGTATCGCCAGCAGCCACTTGACGAGCGGCAGCCAGCGGTTCAACCCCTCCTGCGCGTCCGGGTAGGGAAAGTCGAGATGCACCGACTGCTCCTCGTCGGTCGAGGGGTAGCGGTCGTCCATCAGGGCGAGGTACACCCCAACCCGGTTGGCGAACCGCAACAGCTGTAGGTTCCAATCGAACCACCAGCGCGGGTACTTCTGACGGAAGACGATCATCAGCAGTGGCGGAACGCTCAGCAGTCCGGTGCCGCCGATGGCAATCGTCGTGGCGCCGTGCGATCCGCTGCTGAGCTCGGCGCTGTACCCGCCGATCGAGCCGAGCACGATCGCGATCGGTATCACCCAGAAGATCCGTAGCGCGCTCGTGAGGCGATCGAGATCGCGCGCCGGGTAATCGACCGAGAACCGCAGGGGGTACGCGTCGCCGGTCAGCGACGGGCCGGGGGTCGTCATTCGCCGGCCTCCGCCGCCCCGGCCACCGCCTGGGCGATCGCGCGCGTGTTGCGATAGCCCGACTCGTAGACCACCAGAGCGTTGCCCACCGATGCCTCCCGCCTGAAGCTCGACGATTGCCGTTCAGCCTGCCGAGCCAGACTGGCGCCGGTCCGTCCGCCGCGCATCGGTGGCCCGCCACGTGGGCGCTCGGTCTACTACTGAGGGAGCGACTGCTCAGGCGGCCGGCTGGACGATCATCAGCGAGTGGCCATCGGGGTCGCGGAACCAGAACATCGGCGGCACCGGGTCACCCATGCGGGAGACCTCGGCGTCGACGTCGACGCCGAGGGACTGGAGGTGGGCGTGGGTGGCGTCGACGTCGTCGGTCGTTAGCGTGATCCCGGTCTGCGTCCCCTCGACCCTGTCCCCCGGGCGCGGCGGAGTGAGGGCGATGCCGGTCGTGCCCCGGGGCGGGTAAACCTCAACCCAGCGGTAGGCGCCACCAAAGGGGATGTCGGTGCGTTTCTCGAAGCCGAGCCCCTCGTAGAACGTGATCGAGCGATCCTGATCGGTCGATGGGATGCACACGAGGTTGATCTCGTTGATCCCGCTGGCGGTGGTGGTCACTTCGGGCCTCCTTGTCGTGGGGTACAGCAGCTGAGACCGTGGCGAGGGCGGAAACTCACCGGCCGCGACATAGTCTCGACGGTTTCGCGCGCCGCCGCCAGGGGCAGAACCGACCAGGGGCCGCCGCGTGTCTGGCAAGATGGGCGCACGCGCTGCCTTCACCACTCGTCAACGCCGAGGAGGACCCGATGAAGCGCCTTGCGACCCCGTTCATCGTGCTGCTGGCGCTCGTCTCGACCGCCTCGGTCGCCCGGGCCAGCGATTCGAGTCTCGAACACGCCCTCTCCGTCTATAAGGGCCGGTTGACCGCCGACATCGGCTACCTCGCGAGCTTCTCCGCGCCGAACCGCTCCGGAGCCGGCGGTGCGCTGTCGAGGCTCTCGAGGGTGGAGAGCGACCTCGCCGGAGCCCGCCAAGCGGCCACCGGTCAGCAGGGCTCGAGTAGCTCGGGCCGCAAGGGGCGGGCGCTCGTGCTCTCGGGATTGGGCGACGCACTCGGCGCCGCGGGGGACGCGCGGGCGTCCGCGACCGCCGCGCGCTCGGGGAAGAGCTCGACCGCGCGGAGCGACGCCAGGAGCGAGACCAGCGAGATCAATCGCGCGATTCCGCTCTTCCAGCAGGGCGGCACGCTCCTGCATCTCTTCTGACCGGCGGGCCGGCGATGTACGCACGAGCCTTGGCCAGCGGGCGGCTCGTCGTCGCGGACCGCCGCTGGGGTGACGTGTGGGCGCCGTGGCTCGCGGGGCTCGCCGCGATCTGTGCGGTGCTCGTCGGGGTGCGCGGGATCGACCTGCCTGCCGCCGTGTACCGCGTCGAGCTGTTCCACAGCAGCGGCCTGACGCTATGGGACAGCCAGTGGTACGGCGGTCACCTCACGATCGACTACAGCGTGCTGTTCCCGCCGGTCGCGGGACTGCTCGGCATCCCGGCCATGGAGACGGCGGCGGCGGTCGTCGCGGCGCTCGTGTTCGACCGGCTCGTGGTCGATCGCTTCGGTCCGAGCGCACGCGCCGGCTCGATCGTCTTCGCACTCGGCACCCTTGCGCCGGTGCTCATCGGACAGCTGCCGTTCCTGCTCGGCGAGGCCCTCGCGCTCTGCGCCTTCTGGGCGGCACGGCACCGATGGTGGGCGGTGGCGGGCGTCTGCGCGATCGCCACCGCCCTGGCCAGCCCGCTCGCCGGCGCCTTCCTCGTGCTCGCGCTCGCCGCCTGGGCTCTGTCGAGCGATCGCCCGAGCCGCCGCGCCGTCGTCGCCGTCACGCTGGTGGCCGCGCTGGCGGTCGCGTTACCGGGGTTGGCCCTGCCCGGTCAGGGGACCATGCCGTTTCCGCCGCTCGACTTCGCGTGGCTGCTGGCGCTCTTCGCCGGCGCCGGACTGCTCGTGCCGGCCCGCGATCGCGGACTCCAGATCGCCGCTGCGCTCTATGTGCTGGCCATCGTGGCCAGCTTCGTCGTGCCGACCGCGGTCGGCGGGAACATCAGCCGCCTCGGCGAATCGCTCGGCGCACCGCTCGCCGTGTGTGTCCTGTGGCCCCGCCGCCGCCTCGCGCTCTGCGCTGCGGTCGTGCCCCTGCTGCTGCTGCAGTGGACCCCGGCGCTCACCACGATCGCTGCGACCGCGCATGACCCCTCCACCAGTGCGGCGTACTTCCGCCCGCTGGTGGCCTACCTGCGGGCGCACGACGAGCCGCCCGCGCGTGTGGAGGTGGTGCCGACAAAGCTGCACTGGGAGGCGGCGTATGTCGCTCCGGTACTGCCTCTCGCGCGAGGATGGGAGCGCCAGCTCGACGTCGCCGAGAACCCGATCTTCTACGGTGGCCGCGGAACGCTGACGGCGAGCGACTACCGGGCCTGGCTGCTGGCCAACGGCGTGCGCTACGTCGCGCTTCCGGACGTCGCGCTCGACTACGCCGCGGTCGCCGAGGGTCGCCTCGTGCGCGCCGGCGTGCCCGGCCTGCGGCCGGTCTGGCACAACGCACACTGGCGGGTGTTCGAGGTGACCGGCTCGGCCGGACTCGTCAGCGGTCCGGGCCGGCTGCTCGACCTCGACTCGGACGGCGCGACGATCGATGTCAGCGGCGCCGGCGTGATCCTGCTGCGGGCCCGATACGTCCCGAATTGGTCGCTCGTCTCCGGTTCGGCCTGTGTGACCGAGAGCCGGGGTGGGTGGATCGACGTGGCCACCCGCCATCGCGGCCGCGTGGTGCTCGCCGTTTCGCTGCTGCCGGGGCGCCACGGCACGCCCGGGTGCGCGATGCGGGGCTGAGGCGGTCAGTGGCCGTCGTCTCACGCTGACCGCCCCGCGCACCGCCTGCGCGATTCCCGGGGCGCCGAGCGACCTCGTCGTATCCTGTCCCTGCACTCTGTCTCCGGTCGGAGCAGATCCTCGAGAAGGGCACTGGTCCATGAGCTCCGCCGGACAGGCGCAGGACAGGTTGGGAGTCGTCGCGCGCGTCGCGCGCTGGGCGATGCGGCATCGCCGGACCGTCGTCATCGGCTGGCTCGTCCTGCTGGTCGGATCGCTCGCCGCCTCCGGTGCGGTCGGGACCCGGTTCGCCACCAACTTCTCGCTGCCGGGCTCGGAGTCTCAGCGTGCCACGGACCTGCTGCGGCGCGACTTCCCGGCGCAGGCCGGCGACTCCGATCAGATCGTCCTCGCCGCGCGCCGGGGCTCGGTGACCGACGCGGGCGTTCGGGCCCGCGTCGAGTCGATGCTCACCCGGGTGGCCGCGCTGCCCCACGTGACCGGCGTGGTCAGCCCGTACGGTGCCCGGGGCGCGCGGGCGATCTCGCCGGACGGGCGCGTCGCCTTCGCGACGGTCAACTTCGACGAGCCCGCGAACGTGCTGCCGACGTCTTCCGTCCAGCGCGTGATCGACGTGGCGACGGCGGCCGCGACGCCCCAGCTGCAGGTCGCGCTCGGCGGGCAGGCGATCGAGGCGGTGCAGAAGCCGTCGCTCGGGGCGGCCACGGCCGTCGGGCTGCTCGCGGCGATCATCGTTCTGCTCGTGACCTTCGGCTCGTTCGTGGCGATGGGCCTGCCGATCCTCACGGCACTCCTCGGACTCGGCACCGGCATCGGTCTCGCCGGCATCGCCTCCCACGCGATCGACATGCCCAACTTCTCCACCGAGCTCGCCGCCATGATCGGGCTCGGCGTGGGCATCGACTACGCGCTCTTCATCGTCACCCGGTTCCGGGAGAACTACCTGGTCGGTGGCGACGTTCAGGATGCGGTGGTGGGCGCGATGGACACGGCCGGCCGGGCGGTCCTGTTCGCCGGGGCGACGGTGATCATCGCCCTTCTTGGTCAGTTCGCCCTCGGCATCAGCTTCCTCTACGGCCTCGCGGTTGCCTCCGCCCTCGCCGTGCTCATGACGATGCTCGCCGCGCTCACCGTGCTGCCCGCCTTCCTGTCGCGCATCGGCGAGCGCATCGGCCGGCCTCGTGCGTCCCGCCGCGGCGCGAGCGGCGCCGACGCGGCGCCGACGGGGTTCTGGGTGCGCTGGTCGGGAGCGATCGAGCGCCATCCGTGGGCGGGCGCGATCGTCGGACTGGCCATCATGCTGCTGCTCGCCTCGCCGGCGCTGGCGCTGCGTCTCGGCAACAGCGACGCCGGCAACGACCCGGCCGGCCAGACCACCCGCCAGGCCTATGACGTGCTCGCGAAGGGCTTCGGTCCCGGGTTCAACGGGCCGTTGCTCGTGGTGGCCAGCCTGCCGCGCGCTGCCGATGCCGCCGCGCTGACGACCGTCGCGAGCGCGCTGCGCGCGACGCCCGACGTCGTGTCGGTCTCACCGGCCCGCGTCAGCCCGCATGGCCTCACCGCCGTATTCAGCGTGTATCCGCGCTCGGCCCCGCAGGCGCTGGCCACGACCCAACTCGTCAGCACCCTGCGCGAGCGCACCCTGCCCCCGCTGGAGGCAAGCAACGGCGTAACGCTCCTCGTCGGCGGGACGAACGCCGTCGCGATCGACTTCACCCACGTGCTCGCCTCCAAGCTGCCGCTGTTCGTGGGCCTCGTGGTCCTGCTGTCCGCGCTCCTGCTGCTCATCGTGTTCCGCTCGCTGGTCATCCCCGTGCAGGCGGCGCTCATGAACCTGCTCTCGATCGGCGCGTCGCTCGGGGTCGTCGTCGCGATCTTCCAGTGGGGCTGGCTGGGCAGCGTCTTCGACGTCAAGGGGGCGCCGATCGAGGCGTTCATCCCCGTCATGCTGTTCGCGATCGTGTTCGGCCTGTCGATGGACTACGAGGTCTTTCTCATCTCCCGGATCCATGAGGAGTGGACACGCACGCGTGACGCCCATGAGGCGGTCACTCATGCCCTCGCGTCGACCGGGCGCGTGATCACGGCGGCGGCCACGATCATGATCTGCGTGTTCCTGTCCTTCGTCGTCGGAGGCCAGCGGGTGGTCGAGCTCTTCGGCCTCAGCCTGGCGAGTGCGGTGTTCCTCGATGCCTTCGTCGTTCGCAGCCTGCTGCTGCCGTCGGTGCTGCACATCCTCGGGGCGCGCACCTGGGGGCTGCCGGTGTGGCTCGACCGGAGGCTGCCCCACATCGCGATCGATCGCGACCTCGGGACCGAGCCGGCGCTCGAGCCGGCGGCCTGACCGCCGGCCCACCCCGGCAGCCGGCGTGATTGAATCACGCCATGAGCGACTCGATGGCGGCCGAGACGATCCGGATCGCCGGGCATGGCGGGGACGAGATCGAGGCGTACCTCGCGCGCCCCTCCGACGGCGGTCCCCGCGGAGGCGTCGTCGTGATCCACCACATGCCCGGATACGACCGCGCGACCAAGGAGATCGTCCGGCGCTTCGCCGAGCTCGGCTACGACGCGATCTGCCCGAACCTCTACTGGCGCGAGGCGCCGGGAGCGGCCCCGGACGACGCTGCGGCCACGGCGCGGGCACAGGGCGGCGTCCCCGACGAACGGCTCATCGGCGACGTCGGAGGTGCCGCCGCGCATCTGCGCTCGCTGGCGACGTCGAACGCGAAGGTCGGCGTGATCGGCTACTGCTCGGGCGGACGCCAGTCCGTGCTCGCGGCGTGCAACCTCGACCTCGATGCGGCCGTCGACTGCTACGGCGCGTTCGTCGTCGGGACGCCGCCGGAGGGCTTCCCGCTCAAGGTGCGCAACCTCGTCGATCAGCTGCCCAACCTGCGCGCGCCGCTGCTCGGCCTGTTCGGAAACGAGGACTCCTACCCGTCGCCCGAGCAGGTCGAGGAGCTCGACCAGATCCTCACCGCCCACCACAAGCCGCACGAATTCCACCGCTACGACGATGCCGGCCACGCGTTCTTCGCGGTCGACCGCCCGTCGTACCGCGTTGCCGCCGCGACCGACGGCTGGGAGCGGATCGCGGCGTTCTATCAGACCGAGCTCGGAGGCTGAGCATGTGCACCTATGCAACCGTGAAGACGGCGATCGAGGGCAGCGCGAAGGGCCCCGACAGCAGCTGGTTCGCCGTGACCGACGGCACCGTCTACTTCGACCATCCCGTCCATGCGATGGCGGAGCACACACTCAACATCGACTTCGCCGACCCGGCACGTGGACCCTCGGCGCGCGTCGCCGTCGAGCTGACCGCCGCGTCGGCGCGAGAGCTCGTCGCGGCGATCGAGGCGGCGCTGCGGTCGGCGCCGGTCGAGCTGACCGCCTGAGTCCGGTCGGCGCGGAGTGCCGCCGCAGAACCCGCTCACTCGTCTCGAGCAGGTCGCGCTCGACCTCGGGCGCTTCGCCGACGAACTCGAGGCGACCACCGACCTGCAAGCGACGGTCCTGCGCTACTGGCAGGCCGAGCTGCTCGACGTCGCGGCCACGCTCGCCCGCGCCGGGAGCGCCGAGCACGGTGGGGCGCCGGCTCCGTGAGTCGTCAGCCGACGGTCGCCTGGTCGCGGCGATCCAGGTAGGGCGCGAGATAGGTGGCGACGATCTTCGTCGGCGGCGTCCACGTCGGCTCCGTCGTGACCTGGGAGCTGAAGCCCTGGCCGCCGGTGATCCGCGCGGTCAGGTATCGCGGCTCGCGACCGGTGAGCAGGATCCCACGGATCTCGGGCTGGAAGGGCTTGGGCGTCAGGGGGACTCCGGCGAGCGCGGCGATCGACTGCGCCGCCGCGTCGGCCTGCTGGGCCGCGATGCCGCCCTGCTTGACGACGAAGTCCGTGGCGTCACCGGCGGCGTAAACGCGCTCGACGCCGCGCACCTGGCTGTGCACGTCCACGGGGATGAAGCCGTGCTCGGCCGACGGCAGTCCGCGGACCGCGGGACCGAACAGCTCGGGCAGGGCGATCACGCGATCGGCTTCGATCGTGCGGTCGCCGGGATGGATGACCACATGCCCCGGCTCGGACACCTGGGCGTAGGCCGAGGTGATCGTGGCGACACCGGCATCGCGGAGCAGCGCGGCGACGGCGTCGCTGGCCGCGTCGCCGAAGATCGCCAGCGGACTGTCCTCGGGCGTGACGATGGTCACGGTCAGCTCCACGTTCATGTCGTAGGCCCGGTGGGCGATCATCAGCGCGAGCTCATAGATCGGGAATGGCCAGCCCATCCGCGCCGGCGCGACGAACGCGACGCTGTGCACGTAGCCGCCCTCGACGTCCTGGACGATGCCGTGCAGCAACGAGTCCATCCGGCGGTCGTCGATGGTGATGGCGTGCGCGAACGGCGGTCGCATGCGCGCTCCGAGCGCGAGCACGAGGGCGTCGTAGGGCAGCTCGGACCCTTGGGCGGTGTGCGCCGTGCGCTTCGCCGGATCGACCCAGCTGAACTCGTCGACGATCAGCTCGGCTCCGACGTCGCTTGCGATCTCGGCGAGCGGATAGTGGTGAGCCTGCGCGTAGGCGAATGGCTCGCGTACCGTCATCGGCCGGTAGGTGAACTCGGGATTGGGCGCCACCAGCGTCAGGCTGACGCGATCGGAGGCGAGGTCTCGGAGCGCCAGCGCCGCCTCCAGCGCGCCGACGGATCCGCCGGCGATCACGACCTTGAATGGGTGTTCGTTGCTCATGGGTCAACCATGCCTTCGTCGGAGCCGTTCGGCAGCCGAGCATATCCACCGTGGCCCTCGGTGGAAACTACCGAGCGAGACGCCAGTCGTCGTCGGCCGGCGGGCCGACGACCGTCGGCGGTGGCCATCCGTGGAAACCCGCATCGACAAGCGCGGTTCGCCCCGGATCGGGTCGCCGCCACCATCGATAGGCTTGCCAGTTCATGGCCGTCGATGACGCCGCGCAGAAGAGCGACGCCACGGGACGGGGTCCCGGCGAGATACGGATCGTGATCGCCGACGATCACGCGGTGGTGCGCAGCGGGCTGCGCCTGCTGCTCGACACCGAGGACGACTTCGAGGTCGTCGCCGAGGCGGGCGACGTCGATGCCGCCCGTCGCTACGTGCGCGGACATCGTCCCGCCGTGCTCGTGCTCGACCTCAACATGCCGGGCGGCTCGAGCCTCGAGGCGATCCCCGCGATCCGGGCCGAGTCGCCGGACACACACATCGTCGTGCTCACGATGCAGGAGGAGCCGGCGTTCGCCCGGCAGGCGCTCAGCGCCGGAGCGTCGGGCTATGTGCTCAAGGAGGCGGCCGACGGCGAGCTCGTTGAGGCGGTCCGCCGCGCGGCGGCGAGCGAGACCTACCTGAACCCATCGCTCGGTGCACGCATCGCGCGCGAGCCACCCCCCGGTCCACCCGACGACCTGTCCGAGCGTGAGGTCGAGGTCCTGCGGCTCATCGCGCTCGGCCACACCAATGCCGAGATCGCCGAGCAGCTGTACCTGTCGGTGCGCACGGTGGAAACCCATCGCGCGCACATCCAGCAGAAGCTGCGCGTGTCCTCGCGCGCCGAGCTCGTGCGCTACGCGCTGCAGCGGGGCCTCGTCACCGGCGAGCAGTAGACGCGCGCCCGGCTGGCGCTTCGAAGCCGTGGATTTCCGCGGCAGCGTCGGTAGCTATTCGGGATGGATAGCTGGCCGCCCGCCGCGTACGCTCGCGACCAAGCGATCCGAGGAGAGTGCTCGTCATGTTTCGCCGCGTCATCATCGGGGTCGACGGTCGGCCCAACGGCCGCGATGCGGTCATGCTCGGTCTTCACCTCGTCGATCACGACGGGCGGATCGCGCTCGCCCACGTCTGCTCGGGCGAGCGTGTGCCGGCACGCGGCTCCAACCTCGAGTTCGATCGCGTGCAACGTGAGGAGTCCGAGGCGCTGCTCGCGCGCGAGCGGGACGCGCTCGGCGTCGAGGCCGATCTGCTGACCGTGAGCGACCCGGCCGTCGGCCGGGGGCTCCACCGCCTCGCCACCGAACGGGAGGCCGATCTGCTCGTCGTCGGCTGCAGCCATCGCGGGACGGCCGGGCGCGTCATGCTCGGCGACGACGCCCGCGGCGCGCTCACCGAGTCGCCCTGCGCCGTTGCCGTCGCGCCTGCCGGCTACGCGCGCTCGGCGCGGCCGTTCGGGACCGTCGGGGTGGCGTACGACATGTCGGCGCAGAGCCGCATGGCACTGACCGTCGCGCGTGGTCTGGCGGTTCGCGAGCACGCGTCCGTCCGGGCCCTGCGCGTCCTCGGCTATCCGGTCACCCCCTACATGAGCGAGGCGCCCTCGATGTGGAAGGAGTCAAGCGAGGCCGAGCTGAAGGCTGCACGCCAGGCGCTCGACCTGCCCGCGGACGTCGACGGGGACGTCGTCATGGGTCGAGTTCAGGACGAGCTCGAGACGTTCAGCGGGCAGGTCGATGCTCTCGTCGTCGGTTCGCGCGATCGCGGGCCGGTGCGGCGGGCGGTTCTCGGCAGCACGGCGCAGCACCTCGCTCGACACGCCCGCTGTCCGCTCATCGTCGTGGCCCACGGCGTTCCGGAGTCCCTTGCGGCGGCCGGCCCCGACGCGGCGGCGCCTCGAGGCGGCCGCGTGGCCGGCGGCAGCCGAAACCAGTAGTTCGCCACAGTCAGCGCCGCGGTGCGAGCACCGATGGCACCACGGCGGCCACCTGATCCAATCTCGCCAACGCGAAGGAGGCGAAGGTGCTCGCTGGCTCGACAATGACACGGCCCCTCCCCGGCGACTGGCTCGAGGTCAGCGGTCCCCCCGGAGTCTCCCGGCGGCGCGGCCAGATCCTCGAGGTGCTCGGCTCCGCCGGCCACGTGCACTATCGCGTGCGCTGGGACGAGGAGCACGAATCGCTGTTCTATCCCACCGATGGCGCGACGATCATCGCGCACGGCGGGCGCGATCGCACCGAGTTGCGGCAATGATCAGGCGGCTGGCAAAGGCGGGCGAGGGGGCGCGCGAGCGTGCCGCCCGGCCAATCGCCGCCGCCGACGCTCCGGCGGCCACACCCCGCTACTTCACCGATGGGGTGAATCTCTACCGGATCGTGTGCTGGCTGCGCCGCCCGGTCGAGCCGCACTTCGCCGAGCTCGAGGACTGCCGGTCGCTCGACTGCACGCTCGTGTCCAGCGAGGACCTGGTGCGCCTGGCGCTGCGGCCGGTCTCGATCAGGCACACCGGGTAGGAGCGCGGCGGCCGGCGTCGCCTCCGACCGTAGAAAGCGCGGCGCCATCGTTGTGGGGAAGCGCGGATGGAGCGACCTTCGGCGGGGCGTACCTTAGTGCACGACCGTTTTCGTCCGCCGAAACGGAGATGAGAGGATGGAGTACGCCCCGTTGTATGCCCTTCCGGGCGCTGCTGTGGATTCAAACCGCGATCCGGCGATCCGGGTCGTGCTCGCCGACGACCACGCCTTCCTGCGTCGCAGCCTGCGATTGCTCCTCGACGGTGAGCCGGGGTTCGATGTCGTCGGAGAAGCCGGCAACATCCACAGCATGCAGCGCCACGTGCGCGGTCATCGCCCGCACGTCCTCGTCCTCGACGTGAGCATGCCCGGAGGGTCGGTCCTGACGGCCATTCGCGAGCTGCGCGCTGAGGCGCCCGAGATGTCGATCGTCGTCACGACGATGATCGACGACCCGCGCTTCGCCCACGAGGCGCTCGCCGCCGGGGCCAGCGGCTATGTGCTCAAGGACTCGGCCGACCGGGACCTGCCCGAGGCGATCCGGAGCGCCGCCGCCGGCGAGAGCTTCGTGACGCCGCGGGTGGCCTCGACGCTCGCGGTCTACGCGAACGGCGGTCAGGACGCGCTGAGCGACCGCGAGGTCGACGTCCTGCGGCTCATCGCCCTCGGCCACACGAACGCCGAGATCGCCGGTCTGCTGCTGATCTCGGTTCGCACCGTCGAGTCCCACCGCGCTCACATACACCGCAAGCTGGGACTGGCGACACGCGCCGAGCTCGTTCGTTACGCGCTCAGGCGGGGCCTTCTCGCGGCGCCGGCGCCTGCGGATGTCGAGGGCTGAGCGATCGGCAGCGACGCGCACACCGTGGTGCCGCCGTCGCCGGACTCGACCGTCAGCTCCCCGCCGGCCATCAGCATGCGCTCGCGCATGCCGGTCAGTCCGAAACCGTCGCTGACCTCCCCGACGGCGAAGCCCCGACCGTCGTCGGACACCTCGACGACGAGATGGCGCTCGTCGACGCGGATGCTCACCGTGACGTGCCTGGCCTGTGCGTGCTTGACGACGTTCGTGAGCGCCTCCTGGGCGACGCGGTAGACGGTGGCCTCGATCTCCGGGTCGAGGGTCGCCGGCGCGCCGGGCCCGATCGGCAACCGCAGGTCCTCGGTGATCTCGAGGTCGTTGATCATTCGGTGGCGCTCGAGCAGCGCCTCAACCGCGGCGCCGAGTCCGAGCTCGTCGAGGGCCGCGGGGCGCAGCTCGGTGATGATCGCCCGCAGGTTGGTGATCTCCTGCTCGATCTGCTCGAGCGCCTGATCGGTCGCCGTGCCGAGCAGGTCGGTGTCTCCGGTGCGCCGCGCCGAGGAGAGCAGCACGCGCAGGCCGCCGAGCGCCTGGAGCGTCTCGTCATGGAGCTCCTGAGCCCAGCGGCGCCGTTCGGCCTCGGCGGCGGCGAGCGCGTGGCGCAGGCGTTCGTGCTGCACGCTCTGCGCCGTGGCCACGGCGGTGGCGGCGCTCGCCGCGAACGCCTCGAGCGCCAGCTCGTCCTCATCGGAGAAGGGCATCGCGCCCGGGCCGTGGTCGAAGGCCAGGAGCACCCCGAGTGGCTGGTCGCGATAGGTGAGCGGAACGGCCAGCGCCGTCTTGGCGTTGTCGACGCCGAATACCGCAGCGCCGATCTGCATATCTCGGCGCGCGTCGTCGAAGCGCTCGGCGCGCCCTCGCTGCATCACCTCGCCGGAGGTCGAGCCGTGCACGGGGATGCGAGCCGGTTCCTCACGGCGGCCCTGACCGGCCATCGCGACGAGCACGAGGTCGTCGCCCTCGCGCAGCAGGATGACGACGCTGCGGGCCTCGACGAGCGCGCGGCCGCGCTTGACGATCAGCTCGAGCACGCGATCGAGGTCGATGTCCGCGCCGACGGCGCGCGCGACGGCCTGCGTGGCCTGCAGGCCACGCACCGCGCGCTCGAGCTCGCCGCGCCGCTGCTCGGCGGCGTGGTACAGGCGCGCGTTGTCGACGGCGATCCCCGCCCAGCGGGCGAGCACCACGATCGCCTCCTCGTCGGCCGGCGTGAACGGCCCGTCGCGCTTCTCGGTCAGATAGAGGTTGCCCCACGCTTCGCCGCGGATGAAGACCGGGACGCCGAGGAAGCTGGCCATCGGCGGATGGCCAGCCGGGAAGCCGTAGGAGGCAGGATGCTCGCCGACGCGCTCCAGCCGCAGCGGCATCGGGTCTGAGATGAGCGCACCGAGCACCCCCCGGCCACGCGGCCGGTCGCCGATGGCGCGGGCCGCGTCGTCATCGACGCCGCGGGTGATGAAGCGCTCGAGCTCGGTGCGCTCGCGGTTGAGGACGCCAACCGCCGCGTAGCGGGCACCGGTCAGCTCGCAGGCCGACTCGAGCACCTGGCCGAGGACGGCGTCCAGGTCGAGCTCGGAGACGATGAAGCCCCCGACATCGATCAGTGTGCGCAGCCGCTCCGGTTCGAGTGTGTCGCTGATGTCACGTCTCCGTCGGTGTGCGCCCGCCGGGCCTCGACGCGGAGGATATCTACGGATCCCAACTCCGCGTCACTATCCGGGAAAACTACTGTGCGTGCGCCAGAACGAGCGTCTCGCTGGCCGCCGGCGACGCCTCCTGCTCGCTCGCGCCACCCGGCAGGACGAGCAGGGGGCAGCTCGCACGTGCGACGAGTTGGCCGAGGGTGCTGCCGAAGGTGAGGCGTCGTCCGGACCGCGGGCGGCCGCACCCGACGAGCAGGAGGTCCACGCGACGACTGAACGAGGCGAGCTCCTCGTCGGTCGCCCCGAGTACTGCCCTTCCGTCGACGCCGTCGAGCCCCGCCAGCTCGCCGGTCGCGTCCGCGAGCATGTCGTCGAGCGCCTCGGCCCAGACGGCGCTGGTCACGGCCGCATACGGCGCCGACGGGAGCGCCACCACATCGAGCGCGCGCAGCTCGGCATTGCGCTCGCCGGCGATCCGGCGGGCCAGGGCGAGCGCCGCGCGACTCCCGGCCGAGCCGTCGTAGCCGATGCCGACGGTCCTGATCGCATTGAGGTCTCGCGCGTAGGCGGCTGGCGCGACGGCGACCGCGCACGGCGAGCCGCTCATCGTCGCGCGGGTGTCGTTCCCGAGCAGCACGCGCCCGGCAAACCCGCGGGCGCATGAGCCGACCGCCAGCAGATCGGCGTCGGCACGGCCGGCGAGCTCGTGCAGTCCGCCGGCCACCGACGGCGCGGTGATGCTCGTCAGCTCGGCCTCCACGCCGGCCGCGTCGCGCTCGGCCTCGAGCAACCGCCGCGAGGCCTCGCACCGCTCGACGTCGTCGCCGGCGCGCGGTGCGTGCCGGCCGCCGCGTCGCACGTGGGCGAGGGTGAGCCGACCTCGCGGTCCGACGAGCACCCGCGCCAGCGCGATCGCGTCGCGCCCGCCGGCCCGACCGTCGACGCCCACGATCACTCGCCGGAACACCGAGACTCCGTTTGCGCCCGCATGCCTGGAGGGTAGGCACCACCGCCGCGGCGCTCGTCCGGAGAATCCCGCGGGTCCCCGAAGGGGGATTACCGATGCCGCGCGCGTGAGCCGGCGTCAGGCTGGGCGGGAGGGACCGAGTCAACGGGAGGTAACGGCCATGGACGATGGGACTCCAGCAGGCGCGGCTCGGCCGACTCGCCGGGCGCACCGCGAGCGGCGGGTCCTCATCGCCGGGGCAGGGGTCGCGGCGCTCGAGGCGCTGCTCGCGCTGCGAGTCCATGCCGGCCCGATGCTCGACATCGAGGTCCTCGCTCCGGGCGAATCCTTCCTCTACCGGCCCGTCTCGGTCGCCGAGGCGTTCGACGTCGGCGAGGCGCGCGAGTTCGACCTCACCACGATCTTCGAGGACCAGGGCGCGCGGCGACACGTCGACATGCTCGCGAGCGTGGATCCAGCAGAGAAGACGGTGCTCACGCAGGCCGGGACGACGCTGACCTACGACGATCTGGTCATCGCCCTCGGAGCCCAGGCCGTGCCGGCGCTGCCCGGGGCGCTCGCGTTCCGCGGCCGCCCCGATGTTCCCGCTCTCCGCGAGATCCTCACCAGCCTCGATGAGCGTTCGATCTCGCGGGTCGCGTTCGTGTTGCCGACCGGTAACGCCTGGCCGCTCCCGCTCTACGAGCTCGCGCTCATGGCCGCCGCGCACATCAGCGCGTACGGGCTCGACGCGAGGGTGCTGATCGTCACCTGCGAACAGGAGCCCCTGGAGGTGTTCGGGCCGCAGGCGAGCGAGGCCGTCGCGGACCTGCTCCGGGCGCGCGGGATCGAGGTGCATCTGTCGGTGCTGGCCTCGAGA
This sequence comes from uncultured Solirubrobacterales bacterium, assembly GCA_963710725.1. Taxonomy (GTDB): domain Bacteria; phylum Actinomycetota; class Thermoleophilia; order Solirubrobacterales; family Solirubrobacteraceae; genus CAVQBJ01. The sequence goes on from CAVQBJ010000006.1 coordinate 41,676, forward strand.
TTCGCCGACGGTGCGCTCCAGCTCGCGGCCGGAGCGCCGCTGCCGGCCGACCGGGCCATCGCCATGCCGCGCCTGCGGGGCCCGGCCATCCGCGGGCTGCCCCACGACTCCGAGGGCTTCCTGCCGATCGATGTGCACGGCCGCGTGCGCGGAGTCAGCGACGTCTATGCCGCCGGCGACGCCACCGCGTTCCCGCTCAAGCAGGGCGGGCTCGCGGCGCAGCAGGCCGACGCGATCGCCGAGGTGATCGCCGAGCAGGCCGGCGCCGCGGTGGAGCCGCAGCCGTTCAGTCCGGTCATTCGGGGACTGCTGCTGACCGGGGGCGTCCCGATCTACCTGCGGGCCGGCTCGGGCGCCTCGCGACACCCGTCGTCGGTCGCCGGCGAGCGCGACGGCGAGGCGCCACCGCTGCCGCCCGACCGCCGCCGGATCGAGTCGAGCTCATCGACGAGCGCGCTGTGGTGGCCGCCGAGCAAGATCGCGGGGCGCTATCTCGCCCCCTACCTCGCGACCGCGCGCCCGCTGCCGCTCGCCGCATCACCGCTCTCGGATCGCAGCGCTCCGACGCATCCACACCCGTCCGAGCAGGAGCACGCCGACGCGCTCGAGCTCGCGCTGCTGCTCGCCGACAACGACGCGCGCTGGGGGGACTACACGATGGCCCTGCACGCACTTGACTCGGCCGAGGCGCTCGCGGGCTCGCTCCCTCCGCAGTACGCGCAGAAGCGGGCACAGTGGCAGCGGGAGCTCGCAGAGCAGGGCCGGCGCCACCGCGTCGGCTGAACTAGGGAGTCTGGAGATCCTCGGGGCGCACGACGAGCACCGAGCAGGGCGCATCGTGCACGACGCGCTCGCTGACGCTCGCGAGCGCCCGCAGCCCACCGAGGTGGCGGCTGCTGAGGATGATGAGCGAGGCGCGCTCGTCCTTCGCGGCCCGGACCACCAGCTCATGCGCGCGCGCGGGCTCGATCCGGACCGCGCCGGTGTCCGGGAACGCCTCGGTGACGCGCCGGACCTGCTCGGCGATGCGCGTGGGGTGATGCGCCGACTCGGCCCCGGCGGCGTGCAGCAGCGTGAGCGACCCTCCGCGTTCGCGTGCGAGATCGACCGCGAAGTCGACGAGCGCATCGGAGTGATCGCGCGCGTCGCTGGCGACGATGACGCGATCGGTGAGCGCGGCACCCGCCGGCGGTCGGCGGGAGATGAGCAGGGAGGACGGCAGCACGTGGGCGGCGACGGTCGCGGTGCCGCCGAACAGCAGGTGGGCCAGGCGCGTCATGCTCGGCGCGCCGATGGCCAGCAGCTCGTGCGTGGCGGCGTGCTCGAGCACCTCGTGCATGACCGGCCCGCGCTCGTCGATCTCGACGTTCGCCGCCACCCCGGCCTGAGCGGCGAGCCGCTTCGCGTGGCCGAGGGCCCTCGTCGCGCGCGTCGGGGCGAGCGCCGCGCCCTGCTGGCGCCCGGAGCCCGACGCCCCCGTCACGGCCAGGAGCGTCAGTTGCCCGCCGCCGCTGGCGAGCGTCGCGGCCTGGCGCACCGCCTCGTACGCCGTGCGCGTCCCGTCGACGCCGCACAGGATGTCCGCCAGCTGTGGCGGGCCCGACGCCTTCGGGCGCGCCGCGGAGGTTCGTTGCCGTGCCGTCATCGCGCCGAGACGCTACGTGCCCCGCCGAATGCCGGCAAGGCGGCGTTCTCCGGGAGCGGGCTGTGGAAAACCCGCAACGCCCCGCTCGCCTATCGTGGATGACATCCCACACGACGGCACGGAGGACTCGAGGCACACGGGCACGACCACGGCCGCAGGCGCATCGGTGCGACTGCGCGACGGATCGCGCGTGACGGTCCGCCCGATCGACCCCGAGGACGCGCCGGCCCTGCGCGCCGGCTTTGCCCGGCTGTCGCCCGACTCACGCTACCGGCGCTTCCTGGCGGTGACGGCGCGGCTGAGCGCCTCGCAGGTGCGATACCTGACCGACGTCGACCACCACGATCACGAGGCCCTGATCGCGTTGAGCGGCGACGGGGACGGCATCGGCGTCGCCCGCTTCGTGCGCTCGCGCGACGACCCACACGCGGCCGAGCTCGCCGTGACGGTCATCGACGACTGGCAGGGCCGCGGGGTCGGTACGGCGCTGGTGGTGCGCCTCGCCGACCGTGCGCGCGCGGAGGGCGTGACCCGCTTCACGGCGATCATGCTCGCGACCAATCGGGAGATGCTCGAGCTGCTCGAGAGCCTCGGGCCGGTGCACGTCCTGGAGCGCTCGGTGGGAACGGTCGAGGTGGAGCTGACGCTGCCCCGCCGCGGCCTCGGCGCGCGCCTGAGAGAGCTCCTGCGCGGGGTGGCCAGCGGCCGCTACGAGGCGGGACCGGGGAGGGTGCTCGCGCGCCCCCGTCCGTAGTTCCTACGGGTCCGCGCTGGGGCGGCGGGCCGATGCGCAGGCGCGGCGCCGCGGGGGATCATCGGCCGCGTGAGCGCAGCAGGCGACCGCGGACGGGCCGGGCCACGGGAGGGGGCGCTCTACGAGCGCAAGGAGCGTCTGACGCGGACTGACCTGTGGGCGTGGGAGGACGCGGTGCAGCGTGTGGAAGGCGTGGCCGAGCCCGCGACGCGTTACCCGGTGGCCTTCGACCAGATCGTCGAGGCGATGCGCGATCCCGGCTTCTACCCGGGCGCGGCCGAGGGGATGGAGGTGGAGGTGCACGAAACGCACATCTCCTGGGTGTTCCTCGTCGGCGACCATGCCTACAAGCTCAAGAAGCCGGTCAGGTTTCCGTTCCTGGACTACGGGAGCCCCGAGCGACGCCGCGCGATGTGCGAGCGCGAGGTCGCGCTGAACCGGCGGCTCGCGGGCGATCTGTACGTCGGCGTGCGCGGGGTCGCGCGGCGATCCGGGCGGCTGCGACTGACCGACTCCGCTGCCGGCGCGGTCGAGTCCGTCGTCGAGATGCGCCGCTTCGACGAGACCCAGACGCTCGCCGCGGCGATCGCCGCGGGACGCGCTGACGAGCCCGATCTCGCGGACGTCGGGCGGCGACTGGCGAGCTTCCACGCCGCCGCGCCGGCTCGCTATGAGACCGGAGACGCGCTCGCGGCGGTGAAGCGCGCGGCCGACGGCACCTTCGCCATGCTCCTCGACGGTCCGCAACCGATCGACGAGCACCGCGTGCTCGCGGCGCAGCGATTCACCGACGCGTTCCTCGGTGGGCACGCGCCTGTCCTGCGCACGCGGGCCGCGGCGGGGCTCGTGCGTGAGGGCCACGGCGATCTGCGCGCCGAGCACGTGCTGCTCGGCGACCCGGTGCGGATCGTCGACTGTGCCGAGTTCGACGTGCAGCTGCGCGAGGTCGACGTCGGCGCGGATCTCGCCTTCCTCGTCATGGACCTCATGCGCCTCGGCCGCTCCGACCTCTCGCGCGCGCTCGTGGACGGCTACCGCGCCGCCGGCGGGGATCCCGGAAGCGACGCGTGGATCGCCTTCCACGCCGCACTGCGGGCGTGGGTGCGGGCGAAGGTGGCGCTCGCGCGCGCAGGCCAGCCCGGGGCGCTGGCGCACCCAGAGGACGCCGTCGAGCTGTTCGCGCTCGGCGAGCGACTGACCTGGCAGGCCCGCGAGCCGCTCACGATCATCGTCTGCGGACCCCCGGCGAGCGGCAAGAGCCATCTCGCCCGCGGCCTGGCGGCGCGCTCGGGGCGCGTTGTGCTCTCGTCCGACGAGACGCGCAAGGGTCTCGCCGGGCTCGTGCCCACCGAGCGTGCGCCCGAGGAGGCGTACAGCCACCGGGCGGGCGAACGGACCTATACCGAGCTCGGACGGCTGGCCGCCGAGCGGGTGGTGGCCGACAGGGGCGGCGTCATCGTCGACGCCACGTTTCGCCGCTCGTCCGACCGCCGCGCCTTTGCGACCGCGTTCGCCGCGCGCGCGCCCTCGGTGGTGGTCGAATGCCGTGCACCGGGCGCGATCCTGCAGGCGCGGGCACTCACCCGCGAGTCCGAGCCCGGCCACGTCTCCGACGCCGGCCCCGTCGTCGCCGGGCGCCTGCGCGAGCAGTTCGACCCGCTCGAGGACGACGTGTTCGCCACGCATCACCTGTCCGTGCGCACCGACCAGCCGCCCGACAGCGTGATCGACGACGTCGTGGCGATGCTGGATCGCCGGCTCGCCCAGTCCAATGAGGCGCCGCAGAGCGCCGCGCCGCTGTGAGCAACTCCTCGGTCGTCGACTCGGGCGCGGACGTCGTCCTGCGGGACGGCTCGACGGTCCATGTGCGAGCGATCGGCCGCGCGGACGAGCCGGCGATGGTCGTGTTCCTCGAGGGCCTCTCGCTGCGCTCGCGCGCGCTGCGCTTCTTCTCGGCGGCCACCGATCTCGGTGGGCAGGCCCGGAGGGCGGTCCAGGTCGACGGCGCCGATGCGTATGGCCTGATCGCCACCGCCGGCGGCGCCGGCGAGATCGTCGGCCACGCCGGCTACGTCCGCGAGGATGAGACGTCCGCGGAGGTGGCGTTCGCGATCGCCGAGGCGTACCAGGGCCACGGGCTGGCGACGACGCTGCTCGCCCACCTCGCCGCCCACGCCTGCGCACACGACATCGAGTACTTCAACGCCGCGGTTCTACCCGAGAACCACCGGATGATCGAGGTCTTCCGCGAGAGCGGGTTCCCCGTCGAGGTCAGTTCCGGCCTGGACATCGTCTCGGTTCGGCTGCCCACCGAGCTCGGCGACAAGGGGTGGGAGCGCTTCCACGACCGCGAGCGGCGGGCCAGCGTCGCGGCCGTACAGCGCGTGCTCGCCCCCCGGTCGGCGGCCGTGGTCGGCGCTTCGCGGCGGCGCGGTACGGTCGGCGGCGAGATCCTGCACAACCTCGTCGCGGGCGGCTTCGAGGGCGTCGTCTATCCGGTCAATCCCGCGGCGAACGAGGTGCAGTCGATGCCGGCCTATCCGTCGGTCACCGCGCTGCCCGGCCCCGTCGACCTCGCGGTCATCGCGGTGCCGGCGGCGGCGGTGCTCGACGTCGCGCGCGACTGCGGCGTGGCCGGCGTGCGCGGCCTGGTCGTCATCTCGGCCGGCTTCGCTGAGATCGGGGACGCGGGCGCCGACCGCCAGCGCGAGCTCGTCGAGGTCTGCCGCGCCCACGGCATGCGCCTCGTCGGGCCCAACTGCCTTGGCGTGCTCAACACCGCGGCCGACGTGCGCCTCAACGCGACCTTCATGCCGCGGGCCCCGGTCGCCGGCCGCGTCGGGTTCCTCTCGCAGAGCGGCGGGCTGGGTATCGCGATCGTCGATGCCGCCAACCGCCTGCACCTCGGCCTGTCGGCGTTCGTGTCGGTTGGCAACAAGGCCGACCTGTCGGGTAACGACTTCCTGCAGTTCTGGGAGCAGGACCCCGACACCGACGTCATTCTGATGTACCTCGAGTCCTTCGGCAATGCCCGCAAGTTCGCCCGGATCGCGCGGCGGGTCGGGCGCACGAAGCCGATCGCCGCCGTGAAGGGCGGTCGTTCGGCAGCCGGCGCCCGCGCGACGTCCTCGCACACCGGGGCTCTGCTCGCGGCGTCGGACGTCAGCGTCGACGCGCTGTTCCGCCAGGTCGGGGTGATCCGCACCGACACGCTCGGCGAGCTGTTCGACGTCGCGGCGCTGCTCTCGTCCCAGCCGGCTCCGCGCTCGAACCGCGTTGCCATCATCACGAACGCGGGCGGCCCGGGGATCCTGTGCGCGGACGCCTGCGAGACGAGCGGCCTGACGGTGGCCGAGCTGCCGGCGCGCCTGCGCGCGCGCCTGCGCCGCTTCCTACCCTCCGAGGCGTCGCTCGGCGACCCGGTCGACATGATCGCCACGGCGAGCGCCGACGACTACCGCCGGGCGATCGAGTCCGTCGGGCGCTCGGGCGTCGTCGACGCGATCATCGCCATCTTCATCCCGCCGCTCGTCACCGAGGCGGCCGACGTCGCCGATGCGATCGCCCGCGCGGCGGCGCGCATCCCCGACGAGGTGACCCTCCTGAGCGTCTTCATGGCCGAGGACGGCCCGCCGGTCGAGCTGCGCCGCGCGGGGCGCCAGATCCCGGTGTACGCCTTTCCCGAGGACGCCGCGCGCGCGCTCGGGCACGCCGCACGCTATGGCGCGTGGCGCGAGACGCCGCCGGGAGCGGTCCCGCAGCTGACCGATGTCCGGCCCGACGAGGCCGCTGCGATCATCGCGCGCGCGCTCGGCGAGGGGTCGGAGTGGCTCACGGCCATCGACGTCGCTGCGCTCCTCGACTGTTATGGCCTGCCCGCACCGCCCGCCCGCGTCGTGGAGGGCCCGGCGGCCGCGGAGCGGGCGGCCGGCGAGCTCGGCGGCCGGGTCGCGCTGAAGGCGATCGCCGCCGGCCTGGTGCACAAGACCGAGGCCGGCGCCGTGCGCGTCGGGCTGCGTGCGGGAGAAGTGCGACGCGCGGCGGCCCGGATGGCCTCCGAGGTGGCGCGGGCCGGCTACCCGACCGAGCGCTTCATGGTCCAGGCGATGGCGCCACCGGGCATCGAGCTGCTGATCGGGGTCGTGCAGGACCGCGCCTTCGGACCGCTGATCGCCTGCGGCGCGGGCGGCACCTCGGCCGAGCTGCTCGGCGACGTCGCCGTCCGTCTGACGCCGCTGACCGACCTCGACGCGGCCGAGATGCTGCGCTCGCTGAAGGTGTTTCCCCTGCTCGAGGGATATCGCGGCGCGCCGCGCTGCGACCTGCGCGGACTCGAGGAGATCCTGCTCCGCGTCGGCGCGCTCGTGGAGGCGCACCCCGAGATCGCCGAGATGGATCTCAATCCGGTCATGGCCACGCCGGAGGGCGCGCTCGTCGTCGACGCGCGGATCCGCGTCGCGTCCGAGATCACCGCTCCGGCGCTGCCCTCGCTGGTCAGCTGAGACCAGGCCGCGTCGACTCCCTTTGTCCCCGGCTGGCCGGTGGGTCGCCGATCAACGCGACGTGCATGCTCGGCGCGCCGACGGCGATCTCGTCGACGAGCGACGAGGCCGGGCGCCCGAAGCGCCGCGACGGGTGGGGCACGCCCATGACGATGTGCGTCGTGCCCTGTCGCTCGGCCACGCGCAGCACCGCGCGCGCCAGGTCGCGGTCGGACTCGACGATCAGGCGCGCGCCGAAGACGGCGGCGAGGCGGTGCAGGTCCGCGATGCGCTGCTCGCCCTCGCCGTCGTGCTCGCCGCCCGCGACCGTCAGCAGGTCGAGCCCGCCTCCGAGACGCTCGCTCATCTCCCAGGCGCGCCGGGTGATTCGGTTCGCGCTCGGATCCGGCTTGACGAGGCCGAGGAAGTGCAGGCGGCGCTCGGCCGGGACGCTCGAGATGAGTCGGTCGTCATCATCGAGCATCTCGGCGGCGAGGCGGTGGGCCTCGACCTCCTCGACGATCTGGACGAGAGCGAGCTCGCGCAGGACGTCGAGGTTGGCCTTCGTGAAGAACCGCTCGAGCGCGACCGGCGTGCTCGAGGCCGGGAACACCTTGCCCGCGACGATACGGGCCTGGAGCGCCTCCGGCGTCACGTCGACGACGACGACCTCGTCGGCGTCATCGATCACGCGGTCGGGCAGTCTCTCGCTGACGCTGATGCCCGTCGCGTCCTCGACGCGCCCGGCCACGCTCTGCAGGTGCTGCACGTTGACCGTCGAGAACACGTCGATCCCCGCTTGGAGCACGTCCTCGACGTCCTCGAAGCGCTTGTCGTGCTCGAGGCCGGGGACATTCGTGTGCGCCAGCTCGTCGATGAGGCAGATCCGCGGGCGTCGGCGCGTGATCGCCGGCAGATCCATCTCCTCGAAGCACGTCCCGGCGTGGGCGACGCGGCGGCGGGGGATCAGTTCGAGACCCTCAGCCATCGCGGCGGTGTCGGGCCGTCCGTGAGTCTCCAGCAGGCCGATGGCGACATCTCGTCCCTCGGCGATCGCCGCGTGGCCGTCCTGGAGCATGCGGTAGGTCTTCCCGACGCCAACCGCCATGCCGAGGAACACCTTATGTCGGCCCTTCTGCATCGGTTGCCGATGATGGCGGACGCCGCCGGTCGGCGTGGCACGGTCTCGGGGTGGCAACAAGCGCGGCGAGTCGACTGCGGTAGCGTCCAGCGGGCAGAGCCGGCGCGGCCGGCCCTCGACGAGCATGTCCGTGAGCGCATCATCCGAGCCCGGTCCGGCGGCGACCGCAGATGGCCCGCTGTCGGCCCCTGAGCTGGAGCTGATCGACGCGTGGTGGCGGGCCGCCAACTATCTCTCGGTCGGGCAGATCTACCTGCTCGAGAACCCGCTCCTGCGCGAGCCGCTGCGCGCCGAGCAGGTCAAGCCCCGGCTTCTCGGCCACTGGGGCACGACGCCGGGCCTGAACTTCGTCTACGCCCACCTCAACCGGGCGATCAAGGCCCGTGACCTGAATGCGATCTACGTGACCGGGCCCGGTCACGGTGGCCCGGGCCTCGTGGCGAACGCCTATCTCGAGGGCACCTACAGCGAGATCTATCCCCACGTTGGCCACGACGAGGAGGGGCTGCGGCGGCTCTTCCGCCAGTTCTCCTTCCCGGGTGGCATCCCCAGCCACGTGGCCCCGCAGACGCCGGGCTCGATCCACGAGGGTGGCGAGCTCGGCTACGCGCTCGTCCACGCCTACGGGGCCGCGTTCGACAATCCCGATCTGCTCGTCGCCTGCGTCATCGGCGACGGCGAGGCCGAGACGGGCCCGCTCGCCGCCAGCTGGCACTCGAACAAGTTCCTCAACCCCGTGGGCGACGGGGCGGTGCTGCCGATACTGCACCTCAACGGCTACAAGATCGCCAACCCGACCGTGCTTGCGCGCATTCCGCGCGACGAGCTGCGGGCCCTGCTCGAGGGCTACGGATACGCCCCCCGCTTCGTCGAGGGCGACGAGCCCGCGGCCATGCACCAGCTGATGGCGGCCACGCTCGATGAGGTGGTGCGCGAGATCGCCGAGATCCAGCGCCGGGCCCGCGAGGGCGGGGTGCGGACGCGCCCACGCTGGCCGATGATCGTCTTGCGCACGCCGAAGGGCTGGACCGGCCCGAAGTTCGTCGACGGCCTCCCGACCGAGGGCTCGTTCCGCTCCCATCAGGTTCCGCTCGCCGACATCCGCACCAAACCGGCGCACCTCGCCCAGCTGCAGACGTGGCTGCGCTCCTACCGCCCGGAGGAGCTCTTCGATGCCGGCGGTGCGCTGCGAAGCGAGATCGCGGCGCTCGCCCCCGACGGTCAACGGCGCATGAGCGCCAACCCGCACGCCAACGGCGGTCTGCTGCTGCGCGAGCTCGAGCTCCCGGACTTCCGCGACTATGCCGTCGACGTGCCGGCACCGGGGACGACGACGAGCGAGTCCACGCGCGTGCTCGGCCGCTTCCTGCGCGACATCATTCGTGACAACCCGGAGACGTTTCGCCTCGTCGGGCCCGACGAGACGGTTTCCAACCGCCTCGAAGCCGTGTTCGAGGCGACCGATCGGGTGTGGGAGGCCGAGCGCCTCGACACCGACGATCACCTCGCCCCGGACGGCCGCGTGATGGAGGTCCTGAGCGAGCACCTGTGCCAGGGCTGGCTCGAGGGCTACCTGCTGACCGGCCGCCACGGGCTGTTCAACTGCTACGAGGCGTTCATCCACATCGTCGACTCGATGTTCAACCAGCACGCCAAGTGGCTGAAGGTGACGCGCGACATCCCCTGGCGCCGGCCGATCGCCTCGCTCAACATCCTGCTCTCCTCGCACGTGTGGCGCCAGGACCACAACGGGTTCACCCATCAGGACCCCGGGTTCATCGACCACGTCGTCAACAAGAAGGCGGAGATCATCCGCGTCTACCTGCCGCCCGACGCGAACACGCTGCTGTCGGTGGCCGACCACTGCCTGCGCTCCCGCCACTACGTGAACGTGATCGTCGCCGGCAAGCAACCCGAGCTGAACTACCTCGGCATCGACGAGGCGATCGTCCACTGCACGCGCGGCGTCGGCATCTGGGAGTGGGCGAGCAGCGACGGGGACGAGGAGCCCGACGTCGTGCTCGCCTGCGCCGGGGACGTGCCGACGCTCGAGACCCTCGCGGCCGCCGCGATCCTGCGCGAGCACCTCCCCGATCTGCGCGTCCGGGTCGTGAACGTCGTCGACCTGATGCGCCTGCAGCCCGACACCGAGCATCCGCACGGCCTGGCCGACCTCGAGTTCGACGCGCTGTTCACAACGAGCCGCCCGGTGATCTTCGCCTACCACGGCTACCCGCTGCTCATCCACCGGCTCACCTACCGCCGGCACAACCACGACAACCTCCACGTGCGCGGCTACAAGGAGGAGGGCACGACGACGACCCCGTTCGACATGGTCATGCTCAACGACCTCGACCGCTTCCACCTCGTCATGGACGTGATCGACCGGGTGCCCGGCCTCGGCGAGCGGGCGGCCTACCTGCGCCAGGAGATGGTCGACACGCGGCTGCGCCATCGCGCCTACACCCGCGAGGTGGGCGATGACCCACCCGAGATCAAGGACTGGGTGTGGCCGGGCACGACCGGCGGTGAGTAGGTCGCGCGCCGTGCGCGTGCTCGTCGTCAACGCCGGGTCGAGCTCGCTGAAGCTGACGCTGCTCGACGCCGAGGACCGCATGATCGCGGCGCGCGAGATCGAGGCGACGCGCGGTTCGGTCGAGGCCGACGCGCTGCGACGCGCGCTCGGCGATGGCCTCGCCGACGCTGATGCCGTCGGCCATCGCATCGTCCACGGCGGCGAGCGCTTCGCCGCACCTGCGCGGATCGACCCGGACGTCGAGGCGGCGCTGCGCGAGCTCGGCGACCTCGCGCCGCTGCACCAGGCGAAGTCGATCGCCGCGCTCGACGCGGTGAGCGCTGAGCTGCCGGGGCTGCCGGCCGTCGCGTGCTTCGACACCGCCTTCCACGCCTCGCTGCCCGCGGCGGCCGCGACCTACGCGCTGCCGGCGGCGTGGCGCGAGCGCTGGCCGCTGCGGCGCTACGGATTCCACGGCCTCTCGCATGCGTGGATCGCCCGGCGCGTCCCCGAGCTGCTCGGTCGCTCGGCGGCCGGGCTGCGGCTCGTCAGCTGCCACCTCGGAGCGGGCGCATCGCTGTGCGCGATCGCCGACGGCCGCTCGGTCGACACGACGATGGGGTTCACGCCGCTCGAGGGGCTCGTGATGGCGACGCGCTCGGGCAGCGTCGATCCGGGCCTACTGCTGTGGCTGCTCGAGCGCGGCAGCCTGTCGGTCGAAGCGCTCGCCGAGGGGCTCGAGCACGAGGCGGGGCTGCGCGGGCTGGCGGGCACCGCCGACATGCGCGCGGTGCTCGCTGCGGCGGGGCGGGGGGATGCGGGGGCCACGCTGGCCCTTGACGTCTACGTGCATCGGCTGCGGGCGGGGATCGCGGCCATGGCCGCCGCGCTCGGCGGGCTCGACGCGCTCGCGTTCACGGGCGGGGTGGGGGAGCGGTCGGCGGAGGTCCGCGAGCGCACGGTCTCGCGGCTCGGGTTCCTGGGCGTGGGCATCGGCCCGCGCGACGCCGGCGAGGGCGACCGTGACGTGTCGGCGGCCGGGGCGTCTGCGCGCGTGCTCGTCGTGCGGGCACGGGAGGACCTGGAGATCGCGCGGCAGGTGCGGGGGGTGCTCGGGGGCGGGCGGTGAGCGGACGACCCCGGGGCGGGCGGAGGCCGGTTGTTGCCGGGGTTGGGCGGAGGCGGCCCCGGGGCCGGGGGTGACCGGTTGTTGCCGGGGCCGGGCGGAGGCGACCCCGGGCCGGGGGTGACCGGTTGTTGCCGGGGCCGGGCGGAGGCGACCCCCGGGGCCGCCGAGCGCGTCGCGACGGTGACGGTTGCGCTCTGCGGGTGACGCTGCGTGTCTGTGGTGTAACGGGACTGTCGCGCGCGGGTGCCGCGTGTCGGTCGCGGGGGCTGTGCGCCGCGGGGTGTGCTCCCGAATACGCCGCCCTGGGGCCAAAAGCGACCACACCCCGCGCGCGAGTGTGACGCGACAGTGTCGGACGCGCCGCGGGGGTGACGCCACGTGTCCACGGTGTGACGGGACTTGCGCGCGAGTGCGCCTTGGGCGCGCACTGCAGTCCGCCTCCCACCCCGCGCGCGTAACCGCGGCCCCTCAGGCGCGCGCGCCCGACAGTGACCGCACGCGCCCGTCACGCAGCTCGAGGACGTCGTCGTAGCGATCGAGGCCGATCTCGCTGTGGGTGATCACGAGTACGCCGCGCGCTCCGGCGCCGGCGACGATGTCGTCGATGACCTGCCGCGCGGTCGCGTCGTCCAGGTGCGCTGTCGGCTCGTCGAGCACGAGGAAGCGTGCGTCGGCGAGCAGCGCGCGCGCGAGGGCGATGCGCTGGCGCTGGCCGCCGGACACGAGCCCGCCGCTCTCGCCGACGAGCGTGTCGAGCCCGTCGGGCAGCTCGCGGACCCAGTCGCCGGCGCCCGCGGCGTCGAGCGCGTCCCAGACCTCGGCCTCGGTCGCCTCGCGCCGCGCGAGCAGGATGTTCTCGCGCAGCGAGGTGTTGAACAGGTGGGCGTCCTGGGCACCGAGCACGACCGCGCGGCGGGTGTCGTCCTGCGTCAGCTCGCGCAGGTCGGCGTCGCCGATGCGCACGTGACCGGCGTCGGGATCTCGGAAGCGCACGAGCAGTTGCGCGATCGTCGTCTTGCCGGCACCGCTCGGACCGAGGAGGGCGATGCGACGCCCCGGGCGCAGGCGCAGATCGGCGTGCTCGAGCACCCACGGCTCGTCCGGGCCATAGCGCATCGAGACGTCTTGGAGCACGAGGTCGCCGTCGCCGGGGAGCGGAAGCGGCGCGAGGGGGTCGCGTACCGACGGCTCGCGATCGCACAGCTCGTCGAGGCGGGTCGCGGCGTCGGCGCACGCGCGGAGGCGGCGCGCGGCGAGCTGGAGCGGCGCGATCCCCTCGAGCGCGGCGAGCACGAGGAAGGCGAGCGCGGCGACCAGCACCCCGGCGAGCGCGCCGCGGTGGGCGGCGGCGACCGCGACCGCAAGCACGGCGACAACGCTCAGGCCGCCGGCGAGCGAGCCGAGGGCGGTGGTGGCGCCGGCGGCGAGCCCGTCGGAGACCGCGATGCGCGCGAGGCGGGCGTCGGCGGCGCGCAGGCGCTCGATGCGCTCGGCGGCTCGCCCGGCGACGGCGAGCTCCGGTGCTCCGTCGATCGTCTCGACGAGCTCGTCGGTGAGCGCGGCGCGGGCGGGCGCCTGGCGGCGGCCCGAGCTCGCCGCGAGCAGCGTCGCCGCGAACGGGACGACCGTCGCGGCGAGCAGCAGACAGACGAATACGACCGGGCCGGCGGCCGGGAGGATGAGCCACGCCGTCAGCGTCGCGGCCACGATGACCAGGGCGGCGACGACCGGCGGGGCGAGCGCGCGCAGGTACAGGTCCTGCAGCGCGTCGACGTCGCCGACGAAGCGCGACAGCAGATCGCCACTGCGCGGGCCCCCGAGGTCACCGGGCACGAGCGGCGCGAGCCGCCGGTAGAAGCGGGCGCGCACGCGTCCGAGCAGCCGCAGCGCCGCGTCGTGCGAGGCCAGGCGCTCGCCGTAGCGCGACAGCGCGCGAAGGATCGCGAAGGCGCGCACGGCGGTGATGGCCACCGCGAGCGCGAGGATCTCCGGGCGCTGAGCGGCTCGCGAGATGAGATACCCGGCGGTGATGAGCAGGCCGCCGGCGGCGATCACCGCGACGGCGCCGAGCGCGATCGCCAGCGTCAGCCGCCGCCGCTCGGTGCGACCCGCGCGAGCGGCGGCGAGGAGGCTCGCCGTGCCGCCGGTCACGCGACCGTCTCCAGCCTCGCCGGCGCGTGGCCCTCCGCGGTGCGCGCCCCAGCAAGCGCGACGACGTGGTCGGCGCGTTCGGTCAGGGCGGCGTCGTGGGTGATGAGCAGCGTCGTGCGGCCCGCGGCGAGCGCGACGATCGTCTCGCCCACCGCCGCCGCCGTCGCGCGGTCCAGATGGGCGGTCGGCTCGTCGAGCACGACGAGCGGGGCGTCGCGCAGGAAGGCGCGGGCGAGGCCGATGCGTTGCCCCTGGCCGGCCGAGAGCCCGCGCCCGCCCTCGCCGATCCCGGTCTCGAGGCCGTCGGGGAGCTGGCGCAGCAGGTCGTCCAGGCCGGCGGCCCGCGCCGCGGCAAGGATGCGGTCGCGGTCGGCGCCGGGGTCGGGGAGCGCGATGTTCTCGGCGATGGTGCCGCTGAACAGGCGCGTGCGCTGCGGGACCCAGGCCACCCGAGCCCGCCAGGCGTCGAGGTCGACGTCGCGCAGGTCCACGCCGTCGCAGGTCACGCGTCCGCCGGTGGGATCGGCCAGCCGCAGGGCGAGGGCCGCGACCGTGCTCTTCCCGGCGCCGCTGGGGCCGACGAGCGCGGTCGTGCGGCCCGGAGCGAGCTCGAGATCGAGGGCGGCGAGCACCGGCTCGGCGCGGTCGGGGTAGGTGAAGTCGATCGCCTCGAAGCACAGGCCCGCCGCGGCCGGGTCAGGTGCGCATGCGTGTGTGCGTGCGGCGTCGACCAGCGCGGGCGGCGCGTCGAGCACCGCGAAGATCCGCTCGGCGGCGGCGAGCCCGTCGGCGCTGGCGTGGAACTGCTGGCCGACGCCCCGCAGCGGGCCGTAGAGCTCGGGGGCGAGCAGCAGCACGGTGAGGCCGGCCTGCAGGCCGAGGTGGCCCCCGTCGAGCTGCACGCCGATCGTGGCCGCCACGAGCCCCGTGCCGACCATCGCGCAGAGCTCGAGCACGAGCGCGGACAGGAAGGCCACGCGCAGGGTCCCCATCGTCTCGGCCCGGTAGCGCTCCGAGACGCGCTCGATCGTCTCCGCCTGAGCGGTCTCGCGGCGGTACGCGCGCAGGGTCACGAGCCCGCGCACGACATCGAGAAAGTGGCCGCTCAGCAGGGACAGCGCGCGCCAGCGGGCGCGGGCGCGAGCCTTCGCTCCGGTGCCGACGAGGATCATGAAGACGATGAGGATCGGGATCGTGACGGCGAGCACGATCGCGGCGGCGAGGTCGAGCGGCACGATCCAGACGAGGATCGCCACGGGAACGACGGTGGCCAGCACGAGCTGGGGCAGGTAGCCGGCGAAGTAGGCCTCGAGCGCGTCGACGCCCTGGACGGCAGCGGCGGCGAGCTCGCCGGTGCGGTCCTCGGCGCGCCGCACGGGTGATCGCACGAGCAGCTGCCTGGCCAGACGACCACGCAGCTCGGACATCACGCGCGTCGCGCCGATGAGCCCGGACGTCTCGAAGGCGCCGGTCAGCAGCGCTCGCAGCAGCACCACGACGACGAGCGCGGCGATCGAGCCCTCGAGGCCCGCGAGCGCGGTGTGATGCTCGGCCGAGCTGGCAATCACGTGCGCGAGCAGCGCCGCCTGCGCGACCACGACGGCCGCCATCCCGACGCCGAGCACCGATGCGAGGCGCAGCTGCGAGCGCGCGGCGCCGCTCTCGCGCATCACGCGCCGGTCGATGCGCGCGGCGCGCTCGGCGCCCCCGGCGCGCTGCGAGCGCGAGGCGCGCACGCCTACACCGGTGCCGGGGGTGCGTGTGTTCCGGGGCCGTCGCTCGACGGCGGGCCACCGAGCTTCTGCTCGATCACGGCGATCGGGGTCGGCGTGCCCTCGCCCGCGAAGTCCTCGCGCCCGAGGCGGTGGCGGAAGACCCAGTACGTCCAGGCGGTGTAGGTGAGCACGAGCGGGACACCGAAGATCGCAACGACGGTCATCACGGTCAGCGTGTAGTGCGTCGAGGAGGCGGCCACGAGCGTCAGATCGTACGCCGAGCTCGTCGTCGAGGGCAACGCATTGGGGAACAGGTCGATGAACAGGCTGAAAAAGAGCAGCGCGATCGCGACAGCGCTCAGCGAGAACGCCGCGGCGTCGCGCTCGCGGGCCACCTGCAAGGACGCGCCGGCGGCGCAGGCCACGGCGGCGATCGCCACGATCTGCGCGGCCCACTTGACGCCGCCGCTCGACTGGTCCGACGCCGTCCAGATGAGGAAGCCAGCCATCAGCACGGCCCCCACCGGGGCGACCCGGCGCGCGATGCGGCGGGCGCGCTCGACGAGCTCGCCGCGCGTGCGCAGCGTCAGGAACATCGCGCCGTGCGCCGTGAACAGGGTCAGGGTGACGAGTCCGCCGAGCAGCGCGTAGGGATGCAGCAGATCGAAGATCGTCGCGGTGACGTTGTGGGCGGGGCCCATCGCGACGCCGTGGATGATGTTCGCCCAGCCGACGCCCCAGAGCAGCGCCGCCGCGCCCGAGCTGATGATCGTCGCCCACTCCCAGGTGGCGCGCCAGCGCGGGGAGTCGTCCTTCCCCCAGAACTCGAAGGAGACGCCGCGCACGATGAGCGCGATCAGGATCAGCAGCAGGGCCAGGTAGAAACCGGAGAAGAGGCTTGCGTACCAGCCGGGGAAGGCGGCGAACGTGGCGCCGCCGGCGGTGAGCAGCCAGACCTCGTTACCGTCCCAGACCGGGCCGATCGTGTGGATCACGGCGCGCTTCTCGGGTTGGTCGTGGCCGACCGCGCGCAGCAGGATGCCGACGCCGAAGTCGAAGCCCTCGAGGACGAAGTACCCGATCCACAGGACGCCGATCAGGCCGAACCACAGGGTCTGGAGGAAGCTTGGTTCGTGCATGTCAGTAGGCCATCACGAGGTCGTTCTCGAGCGACCGCGCCTCGCCGGCCGCAGGACCGCCGGCCGGCCCCGGAGGCTCCTCGGGACCATGCTGGACCTCGCGGGCCATGAGGCGCGCGCCGACCGCGATGAGGATCACGTAGACCACGATGTAGGCGGTCAGCGAGATGACGATCTCGGTCAGCGAGACATTGGGCGAGCGCGCGTCGCTCGTCTTGAGCAGCCCGTAGACCACCCAGGGCTGGCGGCCCATCTCGGTGAAGATCCAGCCGCTCCAGTTGGCGACGATGGGCAGAAAGATGCCGACGATCGCGAGGCGGTTGAACCACCTCGTGCGCTCGAGCGCCTGCTTGCGCATCAGCCACAGACCAGCGAGCGCGATGAACAGCATCAGCATGCCGGCGCCGATCATCGCCCGGAAGGTCCAGTAGGTCACGCCGAGGATCGGGATGTAGTCACCCGGCCCGTACTTGGCGACCTCCGCGGCCTGCACGTTGAGCACGCCGGGCAGCGACCCGTTCCAGTGCAGCGTCGCGATGAGCGACTCCAGGTGGGGAATGCGGATGTCGGGCTGCAGCTTGAGCGGATGCTTCTCCAGCGGCCCCATCGCGAAGATCGACAGGCCGGCGCCGTTGGTGGTGTGCTCGAGGCCCTCGGCGGCGGCCATCTTCATCGGCTCCTGCTTGGCCATCAGGCGGGCCTGGCTGTCGCCAAACGCCATTGTGGCGAGGATCGTCACGAGCGCGATCGGCAGGACGAGGCGCAGCGAGCGGGTGAAGAACTCGACGTTGCGCTTGCGCAGCAGGTTGAAGCCCGAGATGCCGATCACGAGCATGGCGCCGGTGGAGAGCGCGCCGAAGATCGTGTGCGGGAAGGCGAGCAGCACCGTCGAGTTGGTGAGCACGCTGAAGATGTTCGTGAGCTCCGCACGATGCGTGACGGTGTTGAGCGTGTAGCCGACCGGGTGCTGCATCCACGAGTTGGCGGCCAGGATGAAGTACGCCGATAGCACCGTCCCGAACGCCATCAGCCACACGGTGGCGAGGTGCACCTTCGCCGACAGGCGCCCCCAGCCGAAGATCCACAGGCCGAGGAACGTCGACTCCAGGAAGAAGGCCAGCAAGCCCTCCATGGCGAGCGGCGCGCCGAAGATGTCGCCGACGTAGCGCGAGTAGAGCGACCAGTTCATCCCGAACTGGAACTCCTGCACGATCCCGGTGACGACGCCGATGGCCAGCGAGATGAGCATGAACTTGCCCCAGAAGCGCGTCATGCGCAGGTAGATCTCGTTGCCCGTGCGGTAGTGCAGCGTCTGGCAGAGCGCCACGAAGCAGGCGAGGCCGATCGACATCGGCACGAAGATGAAGTGGAACAGCGTGGTGACGCCGAACTGCGTGCGGGCGAAGTCGAGTGTGTTCACGGCGGCAATATTGGTGGCGGGTCGGGAGAGCGCCATCGCCGGTTCGCCGCCGCAAGATTGCGGCGAACTACGGGGCGCCCGAGACGATCGGCCGGGCCGCAGCTCTAGGCTTGCGCGGCGTGTCCTCGCCCGGTCTCGACCCGCCTGCGCCTCCGCAGACCTTTGACGAAGAGCTCCTGTTGTGGCTCGGCGACGAGCCGCCCGGGGTGCGCGCGGCCGACGCCGAGCGCATCCGCGATATCGCCGCCGAGTTCGCTCGCGGGTTCGACGCGCTCGCGCGCGTGCGCCGCGCCGTGACCGTGTTCGGCTCGGCGCGCACGCCGGCCGATCACCCCGACTACGCGTTCGTGCGCGACGTGGCGGCAGGCCTCGGCCGCGGCGGCTACGCGATCATCACCGGGGGCGGTCCGGGACTCATGGAGGCGGCCAATCGCGGCGCGCGCGATGCCGGCGCGCTGTCGATCGGCTGCAACATCGAGCTGCCGCACGAGCAGCGGGCGAACCCGTATCTGGACGTCAGCCTGCGCTTCCGGCACTTCTTCGCGCGCAAGGTGATGTTCGTGCGCTACGCGAGCGCGTTCGTGATCGCCCCCGGTGGCTTCGGGACGCTCGACGAGCTGTTCGAGGCGCTGACGCTCATCCAGACCGCGACGATCCGCCACTTCCCGGTCGTGCTGCTCGGCGGTTCCGAGTGGGACGGGCTGCTCGACTGGCTGCGCGCGCGGGCGCTCGCCGATCGGCGGATCGGCGCGGGCGACCTCGACGGCCTGCGCGTCGTCGACGATCCGGCGCAGGTCTGCGCGATCGTCGACGAGGCACACGCGCGCCAGCGCGCCCATGGACGGCGCCAGTCCCGGCGCGGGCAGCTCGAGCGGTAGGTTGCCGGCCGTGGCCGCGATCCGCACCGAGAACCTGACCAAGCGCTATGGCGACACCCTCGCCCTCGACGCGCTGACGCTCCAGATCGAGCCCGGCGAGGTCTACGGCTACCTCGGGCCCAATGGCGCGGGTAAGACGACGACGATCCGGCTGCTGCTCGGCCTGCACCGCCCCAGCGACGGGCGCGCCGAGCTGTTCGGACTCGACGCCTGGCGGGAGCCGGTCACCGCGCACCGCCACGTGGCCTACGTCGCCGGCGAGCCGTTCCTGTGGCCGTCGCTGACCGCCGCCGAGACGTTCGAGTTCCTCGCGCGCGTGCGCGGCGGCACGGACGTCGCCTATCGCGACGTGCTCACCGAGCGTTTCAAGCTCGACCTGAACAAGAAGATCCGCGCCCTGTCGAAGGGCAACCGCCAGAAGGTGCAGCTCGTGGCGGCGCTGGCGACCCGGGCGGAGCTGCTCATCCTCGATGAGCCGACGAGCGGACTGGACCCGCTGATGGAGGTGGCATTCCGCCAGTCGGTGCAGGAGGCCAAGGAGCGCGGCCAGACGATCTTCCTGTCCTCGCACATCCTCAGCGAGGTCGAGGCGCTGTGCGACCGCGTCGGCATCCTGCGCGACGGGCGGCTCGTCGATCAGGGCACACTCGCCGAGCTGCGCCATCTGAGCGCGACGACCGTCGAGGTGACGTTCGAGGGCCCCGCGCCCGAGCTGCCGCCGCTCGAGGGCGTGGACGTCGTCCGGGCCGGCCCCAGCGCCCTTCGTTGCGAGGTGAGCGGGAGCATCGGTCCGCTGATCGCCGCGCTGGGACAGCACCCGGTGGTCGCCTTGACGAGTCGCGAGCCGTCGCTCGAGGAGATCTTCCTGCACCACTACGACGGCGCCGACGGGCGCATCGGCGGGTAGCCGCCGGCGCTCGCTCCGTCAGACCTCCGCGGCCACCGGGCTCGGCGCGACGAGCTCGGTCTCGGCGCCGCGCGGGGTCACGACGACGGGCACCGTGGCGGCCGCGAGCACGGCGCTCGAGACGCTTCCGAGCAGCACCTGGCGCTTCGGTCCGTAGCCCCGCGAGCCGGTGACGATGAGGTCGGCCCACCCGTCCGCCTGGTCGAGCAGGCACTGCGCCGGGTCGCCGTCGAGCACGACGCCCTCGGTCGACACGGTGCTGGCCAGGCGCCGCAGCACCTGATCAAGCTCGGACTGGACGTCGCCGCGCACGGCCTGCTCGTAGCCGTCGAGCCCGACCGACCAGGAGGGAACCGCGAACGCCGACACGACCCGCACCGTCGCGCTCGACGCGCGGGCGAGCCCGGCGGCGACGCGCACGGCGGCGCGCGCCTCGTCGCTGTCGGTATAGCCGGCGACGATTCGCCGCAGCGCCTCCGGGTGCTCGTGCGCGTAGCCGCGCGGCGCGAGCGCGACGGCACCGGGCGCTCCGTGGAGCAGGCTCTGGGCGACCGAGCCGGTCTCGATGCGGCTGGCCTGCGCCCGCTCCGGGGACCCGACGACGATCGCGCTCGCCTGCTCGCTCTCGGCGAAGGCCTGCAGGCCCTGCGCGACGGAATCGCCGCAGACCACGTGGCGCTCGGCCTCGGGGCCGATCGGCGCATCGGCGAGCGCGGCGTGGGCGTCCTTCCACAGCTTCTCGTCGCGCGCCGCGCCCTGCTCGGCTCCGGCGCGAATCCGCGGCGGACGCACGCAGACCAGGGCGAGCGGGCGACCGGCCGCGGCGGCGAGCTGACGGCTGAGCGCGAGCGCGTCGGCCGAGCCAACGGAGCCGTCGTAGGCGACGACGATGGGCGCCGTCATGGTCAGGCCCCCCGCCTCGTTCGTGCTGTGCCCGTCTCGCGCATGCTCGTCCTCATTATCGCCTCGCCGCGGTGCGGGTGATTACGGATTCTGCGATCGGGCGCCGCCGGATGCGCCCCCCGCCCTCCCGGCGTACCGTGCCCACGACAGCGCTGACGGGCGATCCAAAGGAGCGGAGCATGACGACCACGACCGGCCTACCGACAGCATCTCGGTGAACATGGACGTCGTCGATCGCACCCGGCCGCTCGTCGCCGCCGCCGAGCGGCGGGTACCGCTGGACGCCGCGCGCCGCTGATGTTCGCGGTGCGCATCCACGGCCGCGGCGGTCAGGGCGTGGTGACCGCCGTCGAGCTGCTCTCGCTCGCCGCCTTCGACGAGGGACTGGAGGCGCAGGCCTTCCCGAGCTTCGGGTCGGAGCGCATGGGCGCTCCCGTGGTCGCGTTCTGCCGCATCGACGACCGGCCGATCCGGGTGCGCGAGCCGATCTCCGAGCCCGACGCGGTCGTCGTGCAGGACGCGACGCTGCTGACGCATGTTGACGTGTTCGGCGGCCTCCAAGCCGATGGCTACGTGCTCATCAACTCCGAGCGCGGCGTCGACGAGCTCGGCCTCGCCGAGCTGCGCGAGCGCCATCGGCCCGAGCGCATCGCCACGGTCGGTGCCGCCGCGCTCGCGCGCGCCCGCACCGGGCGCCCGATCCCCAACGCCGCGCTGCTCGGGGCGCTGGCCGCGCTCACCGGGATCGTGTCCATCTCGGCGCTCACGAAGGCGATCGGCGAGCGCTTCTCCGGCGCCGCGGCGGCTGGGAACGCCGCCGCCGCCCGCGATGCCTTCGACGTCCTGCGGGAGCGCGCCCATGCGTGAGCAGCTCGAGGGATCGCAGGCCGTCGCCCGCGCGGTGGCCCGCTGCCGCCCGGAGGTCGTGTGCGCCTATCCGATCACCCCGCAGACGCACATCGTGGAGGCGCTGTCGCGGCTCGCCCTCACCGGCGAGCTGACGCCGTGCGAGGTCGTGAACGTCGAGTCGGAGTTCGCGGCGATGTCGGTGGCGATCGGCGCATCGGCCACCGGCGCGCGCGCCTACACCGCGACGGCGAGCCAGGGCCTGCTGTACATGGCCGAGGCGCTGTTCAACGCGGCGGGGCTCGGGCTGCCGATCGTGATGACGGTCGCCAACCGCGCGATCGGAGCGCCGATCAACATCTGGAACGACCACTCCGACTCGATGGCCATGCGCGACTGCGGCTGGATCCAGCTGTACGCGAGCGACAACCAGGAGGCCGTCGACCTGCATGTGCAGGCCTTCCGCCTCGCCGAGGAGCTGTCCGCCCCGGTGATGGTGTGCATGGACGGCTTCGTGCTGACGCACGCCTTCGAGCCGCTGGAGGTTCCCGACCAGGGGGCCGTCGACGCCTTCCTGCCGGCGTTCGAGCCCCATCAGGTGCTCGACCCCGACGAGCCGATGACGATCGGTGCGATGGTCGGCCCGGAGGCGTTCACCGAGGTGCGCTATCTCGCCCACGCCAAGCAGGTCCAGGCGCTGGATCTCATCCCCGAGATCGCCGCGGCCTTCCGCGAGCGCTTCGGCCGTGCCTCGGGGGGCCTGCTCGACACGTATCGCAGCGACGACGCCGAGACGGTCGTGCTCGTGCTCGGCTCGGTCTTCGGCACCGTCGCCGACGTCGTCGACGAGCTGCGCGAGCAAGGAGTCGCGGTCGGAGCGATCGCGCTGAAGGCGTTCCGCCCGTTCCCGCTCGACGAGTTGCGCCTCGCGCTCTCGCACGCGCAGCGGGTGCTCGTGCTCGAGCGCGCGCTCGCCGTCGGGGTCGGGGGGATCGTCTCGGCCAACGTGCGAACCGCGCTCGCCGGACTGCCGGTGCAGGCCCACACGGTGATCGCCGGCCTCGGCGGGCGGCCGATCACGCGGCGCTCGCTGCACGGCCTGATCGGCCAGGCGCTGGCGGGCGAGCTCGGCGAGCTGCACTTCCTCGACCTGCGTCGCGACGTCGTCGAGCGCGAGCTCGCGCGGGTCGGAACCGGTCAGCGCGCCCGCGCCGGCGCCCGTCCCGGGCCCCACGCCGAAGGCATCCTGCGCGATCTCGGCATCGTCGCCGGGGGCCCGGTGTGAGTACGCGAGACGACAACACGCGCGGCTACCAGACCGGCACCCTCGCCGTCGGCGGGCGCCTGCTGCAGGAGAGCGAGCGCTCCGTTCAGGCCGACTCCGAGCGCCCGAGCGCGATCACGAAGGGCCACCGCGCCTGCCAGGGGTGCGGGGAGGTGCTCGGCGCGCGCTATGCGCTCGACGCGGCCGTGCGCGCGAGCGGCGGGCGGATCATCGCCGCCAACGCCACGGGCTGCCTGGAGGTGTTCTCCACGCCCTACCCGGAGACCTCGTGGCGGATCCCGTGGGTGCACTCGCTGTTCGCGAACGCGCCCGCGGTCGCCACCGGGGTCGCGGCCGCGCTGCGCGCCAAGGGGCGCACCGACATCCGCGTCGTCGGGCAAGGTGGCGACGGCGGCACCGTCGACATCGGGTTCGCGTGCCTGTCGGGGATGTTCGAGCGCGGCGACGACGTGCTCTACGTCTGTTACGACAACGAGGGCTATATGAACACCGGCGTGCAGCGCTCGGGCGCGACACCGCCCGCCGCCCGCACCGCGACGACCGAACCGCTCGGCGGCCATCCGGGTAACGACTTCGGGCAGGGCAAGAGCGCGCCGCTCATCGCGATGGCCCACGAGATCCCCTACGTGGCCACGGCCACCGTGGCCGAGCTGCGCGATCTCGAGGCGAAGGTGACGCGCGCGATGGACTTCCACGGTCCCCGCTACCTGCACGTGCTCGTCCCCTGCCCGCTCGGCTGGGGGTCGGCGCCGGCCGAGACGATCGAGATCGCCCGGCTGGCCAAGGAGAGCGGGCTGTTCCCCGTCTTCGAGGCCACCGACGGGCGCATCACCTCGGTGTCGCGCATCCGCCGGCGGGTCGGCGTCGAGGAGTACCTGCGCCGCCAGAAGCGCTTCGCGCACCTGTTCGCCGGCGACGGGCGCCCCGACGTGATCGCCCGCCTACAGGCGCAGGCCGACCGCAACATCGAGCGCTACGGACTGCTCGAGGATGCCGAGGCGCCGCAGCGCGAGATCGAGCTGCTCGACGCGCTCGCGGCGGCCGAGCGGGGGCCGGCATGAGCACCGGCGGCGCCGAGCGGCCGTTCGCGATCACGCTCGACGTGGGCTCGAGCCTGGCCAACCGGACCGGCGACTGGCGCAGTGAGCGCCCGGTGTACGTGCGCCGGACGCCGCCGTGCAGCCACGCGTGCCCGGCCGGCGAGGACATCCAGGCCTGGCTCGCCGAGGCCGAGGACGGCGGGGCGGGGTACGAGAAGGCGTGGCGCACGCTCGTGGCCGACAACCCGCTGCCCGCGGTGATGGGCCGCGTCTGCTACCACCCGTGCGAGACCGCCTGCAACCGCGCCCAGCTCGACGAGGCGGTCGGCATCAACTCGGTCGAGCGCTTCCTCGGCGACGAGGCGATCCGGGCCGGATGGGCGTTCGCGCCGCCACCGGCCGCGACCGGCAAGCGCGTGCTGGTGATCGGCGCCGGCCCGTCGGGGCTGTCGGTCGCCTACCAGCTCGCCCGACGCGGCCATCACGTCACGATCCGCGAGCAGGCGCCGAAACCGGGCGGGATGATGCGCTACGGCATCCCCGCCTACCGCCTCCCGCGCGACGTGCTCGACGCCGAGATCGAGCGCATCCTCGCCCTCGGCGTCGAGCTGCGCTGTGGCGAGCGCGTCGACGACCTCGCCACGGCGATGCGCGAGGGTGCCTACGACGCCACCTTCCTCGCCGTCGGCGCTCACGTCGCCCGGCACGCCGAGATTCCCGGCGGCACGGCCGGCCACATCGTCGACGCCGTCTCGCTGCTGCAGGGCCTCGAGGAGGGTGAGCGCCCGCGGCTCGGCCGGCGCGTCGTCGTCTACGGCGGCGGCGACACCGCGCTCGACGCCGCGCGCAGCGCGCAGCGCCTGGGGACCGAGCCGATCATCGTGTACCGCCGCACGCGCGAGCGGATGCCCGCGCACCCGACCGAGCTGGCCGAGGCCGAGGAGGAGGGCATCGCCTTCCGCTGGCTGTCGACGATCGCCGCCGCCGACGGCGGACGCCTGAAGCTCGAGCGCATGGCCCTTGACGCGACGGGCTTTCCGCGACCGACCGGGGAGTACGAGGAGCTCGACGCCGACACGATCGTGCTCGCGCTCGGCCAGGACGCCGACCTGCGACTGCTCGAGGGGCTCGACGGGATCGAGACCGCCGATCACACCGTGCGTGTCGACGAGGCCATGATGACCGGTCACCCTGGCGTGTTCGCCGGCGGTGACATGGTGCCCGCGGATCGAATGGTCGCGGTCGCCATCGGTCACGGCCGCCGCGCCGCGCGCTGCATCGACGGCTGGCTGGCCGCCCGACCCGCGCCGCGCGAGCCGCCGGTCGAGCTCGCCGGCTACGAGCACATCAACCCCTGGTACTACACCGACGCGCCGCGCGCAGTCCAGGGGCAGCTTGCCGCGATCCGCCGCCAGACCACCTTCGAAGAGGTCGTCCACGGGCTCGACGAGTCCTCGGCCCTCTACGAGGCGCGCCGCTGCCTGTCGTGCGGCAACTGCTTCTCGTGCGACAACTGCTACGGGGTATGCCCCGATGATGCGGTCATCAAGCCGGGACCGGACGGCGCGCCGTACGCCTTCGACCTCGACTACTGCAAGGGCTGCGGGCTGTGCGTGACGGAATGCCCGTGCGGCGCCATCGAGATGGTGCCGGAGCAGACGTGATGACTGCGGGAAAACACGGGCGCGGCTGCGGGGCCACACCCCCCCGGTCTGTGGAACCGGCCCGTCGTCGCCGGCCCGCGACGCCCGTAAGCTCGCCAGCGTGAACCTGCAACGAACGGGGGGCCAGTGGTGTTGGGTGCCATCTTCAATCTGAACAACCCTGCGCATGTCGTGCATTGGCACTTCATCCAGCTGTCGGTGCCGAACCTGATCGTGATCGCGCTCATGTTCGTCGTGTTCGCGCTGGCGATCCTGCTTCCGTTCCCCGGCCACGGCTCGAGCACAAGCCCGTCGAGCGGGAGCCCGTCATGAGTACCGTCGAGCAGCCCGACGCCGCGCCGGCGGCCGCCGTCGAGAACGGGACCTGGACCGGCAGCATTCGCCATGCCGTCGTCGAGCGCTGGCCGCCGGAGACGATGCTGCCGGACAAGCAGCCGAGCTACGTCGCTTCGTGGATCTACGTGTTCGGCGCGCTGTCGATCGCCAGCCTCACCGTCCTCATCGGGTCGGGCATGATCCTGGCGCTGAAGGGACCCGGCTGGTGGCACGACACCGGCGTCGGGCACTTCTTCAACAGCATCCACCTGTGGTCGGTGGAGCTGTTCTTCTTCTTCATGGTCATCCACCTGTGGGGCAAGTACTGGATGGCGGCGTGGCGTGGTGGGCGGCGCAAGACCTGGATCAGCGGCGCGATCACCTTCCTGATCGCGATCCCGTGCGCGCTCACCGGGTACGTCTCGCAGCAGAACTTCGACGCCCAGTGGATCTCCACCCAAGCCAAGGACGCGATGAACGCGGCCGGCGTCGGCTCGTTCTTCAACCTCACCAACTTCGGGCAGATGTACTCCTGGCACATCCTGCTGCTGCCGATCCTCGTGGTCGCGCTCGTCGTCGGACACATCCTCCTGGTGCGCCGTCATGGCGTCGTGCCGCCCTACCCGCTGCAGGGCGTGTCCTCGCAGCAGCCGCCTGGGGCCGCCGCCGAGGGGGGTGAGCTGGCATGAGCCTGCGCGACACCTGGCGCGCCGAGGACGCCGCCGCTCGGACGTACGCGGGTTCCTACCGGCGCTATGACCTCGTCAAGGAGGTCGTGATCGCCATCGGTGTGGTGATCGGCCTGGTCGTCGTGCTGACGATCCTGTTCTCCTCGCCCGACGAGAAGCCGAGCACGGTGGCCCAGTGGTCACAGCAGATGCCCGTCGACTTCGCCACGACGGCCGTCGGCGAGCTCGACGGCTCGAGCGGGACGGCCACGTACGGACCACCGTACAACCACAACGCCGACGGCCAGCACATCGGGCCGATCTACCTCGCGAAGTGGCTCGGTGTCGATCATCCGATCAACACCGCCAACGATTACGTCATCGATCCGCTGCTGAGCGTCCCCAACCAGCCGGCGCTGCGCCAGGCGATCGCGACCTACAAGGCGGCCTCGCCCAGTCAGCAGTCCACGTGGACGACGAACTACACGAACGCGCTCAACAAGGCGACGGCGGGACCGGGGAACACGGTCGTCGTCCCCGCCGGCGACTACGGCCCGGTCGAGCCGATGATGAACTCGCTGATCGCGCTCGCCCAGAGCGGCGGCCTCGACGGCGCGCTGCTGACCAGCAACCAGTTCTTCCAGACCGACTACACCAAGCCGCTGCTGTTCATGTCCGACGGCGGGCTGCTCGCGGCGCGCGCGCAGAACGACCACCTGCTCGGGACCCAGTGGGGCATGATGAACGAGACCGGCAGCTACCCCGGTCAGGTGTGGCTGTGGCTGTACACGATGTGGTACCAGATCAAGCCGTTCTCGACCTCGGCCAACGGGGACATCCTCGTGATGGCGGTGATGGGCCTGCTCAGCCTGCTGTTCATCTTTATCCCGGTGCTGCCGATCGTACGCGACATCCCGCGCTGGATCCCCCTGCATCGCCTCATCTGGCGCGACTACTACCGGGCCGAGAGTCGGACCTAGTGGCCATGCCGATCGATCCCCCGATCACCTTCTGCCCGACGTCGATCGGTCGCGACCCCGAGCCGATCGGGTCCGACCGCTTCGCGAGACTGACGAGCGCGCCTCTTGTGTCGGCGTCGGGCCGGCCGCGATCGCGACGCTTCGAGCACCGTGTCGCGGCGCCCGGCCACGACGCACGGCAGCCCGCGTCGTCCCGGGGGGCCCCGTAGCTCTTCTGCGCGGATCACCGCGATGTTCCTGACGTGCGCGCGTTGCGGCGACGTGATCGGAGTCTATGAGCCGGTCGTCGTGAGCGAGCTGGGCGTCGCGCGGGAGACCTCGCGCGCGGCCGAGCCGGGCATCCCCTCGGCCCGCGGCGAGCTCTACCACCGCGACTGCTACAGGGCCGGCATCACGGAAGGCGACGGTCCCGAAGAGGGCGCCGGCGCGCACCAGTAGCGGCCGCGTGATCCGGTCAACCGCCGCCGGCGGCGAGCGTCGTGTCCTCTGCGCGCTCGCGCCGGGCGTGCGCGGCACCTGCGAGCGCGGCGAGAACCTCGACGGTCGTCTCCCAGTCCATGCAGGCGTCGGTGATCGACTGTCCGTAGGTGAGCGGCGTGCCCGGAACGAGATCCTGGCGCCCGGCGACGATGAAGGATTCGAGCATCACGCCGACGACCGCCCCCTGCCCGGCGGCAACCTGCGCGGCGACATCGGCGGCGACTACCGGCTGGCGCCGGTAGTCCTTACCGCTGTTGTCGTGGGAGGCGTCGATGATGACGCGCTCGGGCAGGCCTGCCGCGCGCAGGCGCTCGGCGGCGAACGCGACGGCGCCGGCGTCGAAGTTGGGCGCGTCGCGCCCGCCGCGCAGGATGATGTGTCCGTCGGGATTGCCGGTCGTGTGCAGGATGGCCGGCGCGCCGCTGACGTCGATGCCGGCGAAGGCGTGCGAGACGGCCGCCGCGCGCACCGCGTCGACCGCCACCTGCACGTTGCCGTCGGTGCCGTTCTTGAAGCCGACCGGCATCGACAGTCCCGAGGCGAGCTGGCGGTGGATCTGGCTCTCGGTCGTGCGCGCGCCGATCGCGCCCCACGCGACGGCGTCGGCGACGTACTGCGGGGTGATCGGGTCGAGGAACTCGCAGCCCACCGGGAGGCCGAGCTCGACGACCTCGAGCAGCAGCCGCCGGGCGAGTCGCAGGCCGGTTCCGACGTCGCCCGAGCCATCGAGATGCGGGTCGTTGATCATGCCCTTCCAGCCCGTCGTCGTGCGCGGCTTCTCGAAGTACACGCGCATGGCCACGCACAGGTCGCGCGCCAGTGCGGCGGCCGTGGTCGCGAGACGCTGGGCGTAGTCGAGTGCGGCGTCATAGTCGTGGACGCTGCACGGACCGACGACGACGAGCAGGCGATCGTCGCGCCGGTCGAGGATGTCGGAGATCTCCGTACGGGCCCGCAGCACGGCCGCGGTGCGATCGTCGCCGAGCGGCAGCTCGTGGAGCATGAGGGCCGGGCTGGCGAGCGGCACGACACGCTCGATGCGCGTGTCGCGGACGTGGTCGGCCGCCGTGGTGGGTGGTCCGTCGCTCACCCGTCAAACATACCCGCGTTGCCGCGCGGGCTCAGTCGGGCAACAGCACGATCTTGCCGCGCAGGTGGCCGCGCTCACTCTCGGCGTGCGCGTTCGCGGCCTCGGCGAGCGGAAAGGCCCGATGGATCGGCACCTGCAGGCGGCCCTGGCCGAGGAGCTCGAGCGCGAGCGGGATTGCCGCCGAGGTGTCGACGGTCGGCCCGCCCGTCCCACCCGAGAAGGCGACGCCATGCGCGGCGGCATCCGGCGCTGCGATCGTGATGACGCGCTCCGTCCCCCCGGCGAGCTCAATCGACAGCGGCAGCTCGCCGCGGCCCGAGGCGTCGAGCACGGCGTCGACGCCATCCGGAGCGAGAGCGAGCACGCGCTCGCGCAGACCCTCGCCGTAGGCCACAGGCTCGGCTCCGAGCGAGCGCAGGAAGGCGTGGTTGGTCTCGCTCGCGGTCCCGATCACCCGCGCGCCGCGGGCGCGCGCGAGCTGGACGGCGAACAGCCCGACGCCACCGGCGGCCGCGTGGATGAGCAGCACGTCGCCGTCGCCGACGTGCAGCAACTCGAGCACGCGGTAGGCCGTGCGCACGCCGATCGGCAGCGCGGCCGCCGTCGCCCAGTCGAGCTGAGCCGGCTTGGCCACGAGGCTGGCCGGGTCGGCGAGCGCGAGCTCGGCGTAGGCGGGCGTCTTGGCGAAGCCGAAGACCTCGTCTCCGACCTGCCAGGGGGTGACCCCCTCGCCCACCTCGTCGACGACGCCCGCGAGCTCGGAGCCGAGGCCGGCTGGCAGCGAGAGCGGATTGACCTCGGCCATCATCCCGCGGCGCACCTTCCACTCGATCGGGTTGACCCCCGCCGCGCGGACGGCGATCCGTACCTGGTCCTCGCCGGCGTGCGGGTCGGGAACGTCGACGAGCTCGAGCACCTCCGGCCCGCCATAGCGCGCAAACTGGATCGCCTTCGACATGTCGTGCCTCCGCTCGCCAGATAGTTGTAGCGGCAACGGTATCAGCGAGTCGGCGTCGAAACCCCAGACGTGCCGGCGATGCGCACGCGACCGCGCCCGATGACCTCCAGCTCGGCGTCGGGCCCGCAGGCGGCGATCTCGCTCGCCTCGCCCCGCAGCGTCCGTCGCAGGTTGACGAAGGCCAGTCCGCCGACGGCGGCCGGCACCCATAGGGCGATCGCGCGGTAGGTGAGGACCGCGGCCGTCGCCACCGTCAACGGCGCACCGTAGAGCACGAGCGCGGCGACAAGCCCGAGGTCGACGCCGCCGATACCGCCCGGGACCGGAATGAGGCCCCCGAGCTCGCCGATGAGATAGGCGATCCAGATGATCGCGAGCGGGAGCGCGGATCCGAAGGCGTGGAACGTCGCCCACAGGACCATCACGTCGAAGGCGAGGTACGCGGCGAGGCCGAGCAGCATCGTCGCGTCGCCCTCGCGCAGCAGGCTGAGGGATTCGGTGACCCCGTCGGCGAGCGCCGCGAGGAATCGCACACGGCGGGCCCCGGCGCCGTGCCGGGCCTGCGTCCGCACGCGCAGGCGGTCGGCCAGCCGGCCGAGGCCGATCACGGCCGCGATCGCGGCGGCGGCCACCGCGGCCGGGATGAGTGTGAGCGCAAGACCGGCGTGACCGGCCACGGCGCCGAGCGCGAGCGCGACGCCGACGACGATGAGCGCGAGCACGTTCGGGAGGCTCGTGAGCAGGAAGAAGGCGACCGTCCGCCGGGCGATGTGCGACCCCGGGACGCCGCTTCGGCTGAGCGCCCACGCGCCGAGCGCGAGGCCGCCGGCGCCGCCGGTGGGCAGCAGCGCGTTGGCCGCCAGCTCGGACATCCCGATCTGGTAGCTCATGCGCCACGACATCCGCCGGCAGAAGACCGACCGGAACGCGGCCACGTAGCCGAGGCCCGACAGGTACTTCAGGGCCACGCCGACGAGCAGCCAGCCGGGCTGCGCGTGCTCGAGCCGGTTACGCAGGCTCGCGAGGCCCGGCAGCAGCGTCACCGCGAGCACGACCACGAGCACGACGCCGCCGATGGCGATCAGGCGCGAGCGAACGCGACGACGGTCGAGCTCGGCGGGGAGCGCAAGCTCGTCGCGCGACACTTCCGGCACGTGACTGTCTCGGACCTTGACCACGGTCGTTGCATCCACTCCGAGCACGACCCTAGCGCACCCCGTGCGAGGTCTCGGCGCCTCGGGTGACGGTCAGCACGCGATAGCGTCCCGAGTGTGACCGATGACGACGGCGGGCGGCTGCACACGGCGATCGTGGGGGTGAACGGGCGCCCCGCCGGGCGCGACGCGATCGCCCTCGCCCGCCTCCTGGTCGCCCCCGACGGGAGCCTGAGCCTCGCCCATGTCCACGCGGGCGACCTGCGACCGAGCCGCACGTCCCGGGTGCCGCTCGGCGGCGTCGCCGGCGACGAGTCGCTGACGCTGCTGGAGGCCGAGCGCGCGACGTCGGGAGTGGAGGCCGAGCTGCTGAGCGTCGCCGCGTCCTCGGTGGGCCGCGGGCTGCACGAGCTCGCACGGGAGCACGACGCCGACGTGCTCGTCGTCGGTTCCTGCGCTCGCGGCGTGTCCGGGCGCGTGCTGCTCGGTAACGACACGCGCGCCGCGCTCAGTGGTGCGCCGTGCGCGGTCGCCGTCGCCCCACTCGGCTTCGCCGGCGAGGCGCACGCGATCGAGACGATCGGCGTCGGCTACGACGGGTCGCCGGAGAGCGAGCGAGCGCTCGCGCTCGCTCGGGGGTTGGCGACGGCGCACGGTGCCACCCTGCGGGCGCGCGAGGTGGTGCGGATGCCGACCTCACCACTCGCCGGGTTCGCCGCCGAGACGTGGAACGACGAGCTCGAGGAGCTCCTGCACGCGGGCGCGACGGAGCAGCTGATGGCCGTCCCCGGCGTGGAGGCCGAGGCCGTCCTCGGACTGCCCGCCGAGGAGCTGGCCGCCTTCGGCGGCGAGGTCGATCTGCTGGTCGTCGGCTCGCGCGGCTACGGGCCGGCGCGCCGGCTGATGTTCGGCAGCACCGCGGCACACCTGTGCGACCGCGCGCCCTGCCCGCTGCTCGTGCTGCCGCGCAGCGCGCAGGACGAGCGCTCGGCGTGACGCGACGGTGACAAGGAAGCCCCGCGGCGGGGCCGGTCAGCCACGGTCGGCGGCGATACCGGGTGAGCGCGTGACGAGATGAGCGTCGCGTGACCCGAGCGAGAAGCCCTCGGGCGCGCCGGGCGCCACGTCGAGGACGAATGCCGGCTCACCCCAGCGGCGGTACTGCTCCTCATCGATGTAGAAGGGCACCCCGGCGACCTCGCCGAGGCGGAGGTCGTGGGCCCCGGCCGGCAGGTCGTCGGCCAGCAGGCAGATCGGTGTGCTGCCATCGCAGCAACCGCCCGACTGGAAGAGCGCGAGCGGCCCGTGCTCGCGCACGAGCCGCTCGATCATCGCCACCGCGTCCGCCGTCGCGCCGACATCGGGACGCGGGTCGCTCATCGCGGGCCTAGAACAGGCCCATGCCGTGCTGGTCATAGCTGACGAGCAGGCACTTGGTCTGGGAGTAGTGGTCGAGCATCATCTTGTGGTTCTCGCGCCCGACCCCGGAGATCTTGTAGCCGCCGAAGGCCGCGTGCGCCGGGTAGAGGTGGTAGCAGTTGGTCCACACCCGGCCGGCCTTGATCCCACGGCCCATGCGGTAGGCGCGGCCGCCGTCACGGCTCCACACGCCGGCGCCGAGGCCGTACAGGGTGTCGTTGGCGATCCGCAGCGCGTCGGCCTCGTCCTTGAACGTCGTGACCGCGAGGACGGGTCCGAAGATCTCCTCCTGGAAGATGCGCATGTCGTTATGGCCCCTCATGACGGTCGGCTGGAAGTAGTAGCCGCCCTCCAGCTCGCCGGCGAGCACGTTACGCTCGCCGCCGATGAGCACCTCGGCGCCCTCGTCGCGCCCGATCTGCACGTAGGAGGTGATCTTCTCGAGCTGCGCGGTCGACACCTGGGGGCCGATCTGCGTCGTGCGATCGAGCGGGTCGCCCTGGCGGATCGCGGCGATCCGCTTCAGGCAGCGGTCCATGAACTCGTCGTAGATCGACTCCTGGATGAGGGCGCGCGACGGGCAGGTGCAGACCTCGCCCTTGTTGAACGCGTACAGCACGAGCCCCTCGATCGCCTTGTCCAGGAAGGCGTCGTCGGCGGCCAGGACATCCTCGAAGAAGATGTTCGGCGACTTGCCGCCGAGCTCGGTGGTCGAGGGGATGATGTTCTGCGCCGCGTACTGCATGATCAGGCGCCCGGTCACGGTCTCCCCGGTGAACGCGATCTTGGCGATCCGCTTGTTGGTGGCGAGCGCCTTGCCGATCTCCGCCCCCGGCCCGTTGACGATGTTGAGCACTCCGGCGGGGACGACGTCCCCGATGACCTCGGCGAGCTTGAGGATCGACCATGGCGTCGGGCTCGCCGGCTTGAGCACCGAGCAGTTGCCGGCGGCGAGCGCCGGGGCGATCTTCCAGGCCGCCATCAGCAGCGGGAAGTTGAACGGGATGATCTGGCCGACGACGCCGAGCGGCTCGCGGAAGTGGTACGCGACGGTGTCCTTGTCGATCTCCGAGATCGCACCCTCCTCGGCGCGGATGACGTCGGCGAAGTAGCGGAAGTGGTCGACCGCGAGCGGGATGTCGGCGGCGATCGTCTCGCGCACCGGCTTGCCGTTCTCGTAGCTCTCGGCGACCGCGAGCATCTCGAGGTTGTCCTCGATCGCGTCGGCCACGGCGTTCAGGACGCGCGAGCGCGCGGTCGTCGAGCTCTCCCCCCACGCGTCCTTGGCCGCGTGGGCCGCGTCGAGCGCGAGCTCGATGTCGGCGGGCGCCGAATGGGCCACCTCACAGAACGGCTGTCCCGTCCGCGGCGTCGGGTTCGGGCGGTACTCACCGGTGGTCGGCGCGACCCATTCGCCGCCGATGAAGTTGTCGTAGCGCGCCTGCAGGGCCACCGGACTTCCAGCGGACCCGGGCGCGGCAAAGGTCGATGACTGCTCTACGGTGGCCATGAACGACTCCTCGTCTCTCTGGTTCGGTGTAAGACGAGCTTCGCGCGGCGCGCGCGAGCGGCCATCCGTACAACGCCCGCACCGGCCGGGGGAAACGCCCGTTCACGCGAGGGTACCCCGCCGTATACGCTAATAATTGGCGTATGCTCGACAGATGGCCCGCAACGCCGTTCTCTACCTACCCGCCGCCGGCGGCGAAACGACGCGGCGCCCCGAGGCGCTGGACGTCGTGGCCGTCGTCCGCGACGAGCCGACGCTCCCACGCGGCCGGCTGGCCGCTGCGCTCGAGCTCCTGAGCGCCGGCACGGCGTCGACGCTGCTCGTCCCCCAGCTGCGCACCGTGGCGGGGACGCTCACCGAGCTCGTCGCGGTGCTCGACTGGCTGCGGGACGCGGGGTTCGAGCTCGTCGCCCTCGACGTCGGCCTCGACACCGGCGCACGCTCCGCGGGTCCGGCGCTCGCGCTGGTGCGCGAGCTCGAGGCGTGGAAGCGCCGCCCCGGCCGGGCCGCACCGCCGCGCGGGCGCCCGGGCGTGCGGTCGAGCGCACCCGAGCTCGCCGAGCGCATCGCCGAGCTGCGCTCGGCCGGGCTCACCCTGCAGGCGATCGCCGAGGCGCTCGAGGCCGACGGCGTGCCCACGCCGCGGGGGGGCGCCCACTGGCGTCCGTCGAGCGTGCAGGCTGCCCTCGGCTATCGGCGCCCGCGCCCGCACCCGCCCGGCTCGCCTCCGCTGCCGCCCCCTTCGGGCGGACCGCACGGCCCCGGACCGCCTCGACCGCCCGGGCCGGGCCGGCACCGACCGTGACCTCGCTCATCGAGCAGTTCGGTGTCTTCGGCGTGTTCCTGCTCATGGTGCCCGAGAGCGCATGCGTCCCGGTGCCGAGCGAGATCACCCTCCTGTTCGCGGGCTTCGCCGTGAGCGCGGGGTGGATGAGCCTGCCGCTCGCGGTCCTCGCCGCGACGGCGGGGAACCTCGTCGGGTCGCTCATGGCCTATGGCCTCGGCGCCAGCCGGGTCGTCGAGCGGGTGCCCGTGGCGGCCGCGCTCGTACGTCGCTGGTCGGGCCTGCTCGCGCGGCACGGCACGAAGGCCGTGTTCATCGCCCGTCTGCTCCCGCTTGCGCGGACGTTCGTGTCGCTGCCGGCCGGCGCCCAGGGCGTGCCGCTCGGGCGCTTCGTCGCGCTGACCGTCGTCGGCTGCGCCCTGTGGGCGCTCGCGTTCATCCTCGCCGGGGCGCTCGCCGGGACCGCCTGGCAGCAGCTGAGCGCCGCCGTCGCCTGGCCGCTGCTCGCGGTCGGCCTGCTCGCGGTCGCGGCGCTCGCGGTTCGCCGGCGGGCGTAGCCCCGCGGCCGGCCGCTACGCTCGGCGGATGCCCGAGCCCGTGCCCCCCGCGAGCGCACCGGCCGCCGCGCCGCCGCTGTCCACCCGGCTCGCGGGCGTGCGCTCGTCTCCGGTGCGCGACATCCTCTCCCTCACCGAGCGCCCGGCGGTCATCTCCTTCGCCGGCGGGTTGCCGGCGCCGGAGCTGTTCCCGGTCGAGATGCTGGCGGAGGCGTTCGCAGCGGTCACCGGGCCGACGAGCGCGGCCCGCTCGCTGCAGTACTCGCCGACCGAGGGCGTACCGGAGCTGCGGGCGGCGCTCGCGGCCCGCCTCGGCGCGCGGGGGGTGTCCGCCGAGCTGGACGACGTCCTTATCACGACCGGTTCGCAGCAGGCGCTCGCGCTCGTGGCCACCGTCCTGCTGGATCCGGGTGACACGGTGCTCGTCGAGGATCCCTCCTACCTGGCCGCCCTGCAGTCCTTCGCCTTCGCCGGGGCGCGGGCCGTGCCCGTGGAGTGCGACGAGGCGGGGCTCGAGCCCGAGTCGCTGCCGGACCTCATCGCCGAGCACCGCCCGAAGTTCCTCTATTGCGTGCCGAACTTCCAGAACCCGACCGGACGGACGCTCAGCGCGGCGCGGCGGGCGCGCCTCGCCGAGATCGCCGCCGAGCACGACCTCTGGATCGTCGAGGACGATCCCTATGGCGAGCTGCGTTACGGCGGCTCGTCCCCGCCGTCGATCGCCAGCCACGCGGCGGCGGCGCCCCGCACGGTCGCCGTGTCCTCGCTCTCGAAGGTGCTCGCTCCGGGCCTGCGCATCGGCTGGCTGCGCGCCCCCCGCGCGCTGCTGCGGGCGCTCGTGATCGCCAAGCAGGCCGCCGACCTGCACACCTCCACCGTCGATCAGCTCGTCGCGGCGCGCTGCCTCGCGCAGGCCGAGCTCGACGGCCACATCGAGCGGCTGTGCTCCGCCTACCGCGCACGTCGCGATGCGATGCTCGCCGGCCTGCCGGCCGCCCTGCCGCAGGACGCGGAGTTCAGCCGACCGGACGGCGGGATGTTCGTCTGGGTGCGACTCCCCCGCAACCACGACGCGACAGCGCTCCTGCCCACCGCGCTCGAGCACGGGGTGGCCTTCGTTCCCGGCGCCCCGTTCTACGCGGGAAGGCCCGACGCGCGAACGCTGCGCCTGTCGTTCACGACGCACCCGCCGGAGGAGATCGGCCTCGGCCTCGAGCGCCTCGCCGGCGCGCTGCGCGCCCACGGTGTCCCCGGTCGCTGAGCTCCGCATGGCGGCGCGCCGCTCGCGCCTCGTGGCCTGTCACTACAGTGCCGGTATCAGTCCTCCACGAGAAGAGAGCAACATGGCGCTGATCTGCCTGGACGGAGCGATGGTGCCGCCGGAGCGGGCGATGATCCCGGTCACCGACGAGGGGCTACTGCGCGGCGACGGGGTCTTCGAAGTCGTGCGCCTGTACGCCGGACGCCCGTACGCGATGGAGGCCCACCTCGCGCGGATGCGCCGCTCGGCGGAGAACCTGCGCCTGGCGCTCGACATCGAGGCGGTCGCCGAGGATGCCGCCGCGCTGCTCGCCGCCGAGCAGCCGGGCGATGCCGCGCTGCGCCTGCTCGCGACTCGCGGCGGGCACCGGATCGCGCTCATCGAGGCGCTCCCGGACCTGCCCGCCACGCTCGCGGTCGGCTGCGTCACGTACTCGCCGACGCGGGTGCTCGACGGCATCAAGTCGCTCTCCTACGCCGCGAACATGCTCTGCTCGCGCCTCGCCCGCGAACGCGGCTTCGACGAGGCGCTCATGGTCACGCCCCACGGCCGCGTGCTGGAGGCGCCGACGTCGACGTTCTTCTGGGTGACCGGCGACGAGCTGCGCACGCCGCCGCTCGAGGATCACCTGCTCGACTCGATCACCCGGCGTGCGGTGATGGCCTGCTGCGAGGTCCGGGAGACTCCGACGACGCTCGAGGATCTGCGCGGGGCGCAGGAGGCGTTCCTCGCCTCCAGCCTCAAGGAGGTCCTGCCCGTGCATCGCATCGAGGACATCGAGCTACCGGCGCCGGGACCGGTGACGGCGCGCACCGCCGAGCGCGTGACACAGCACGTCGCCGATCAGCTCGCGGCCACCGCGCAATAGCCGGCGCGACGGGCCGTGCGCATCGCGACGGTAGTCGGCAACCGGCCGCAGTTCATCAAGGCGGCCGCGGTCTCGGGTCCGCTACGCGCCGTCCACGATGAGATCCTCATCCACACCGGTCAGCACTACGACGAGGAGATGTCACGCGTCTTCTTCGACGAGCTCGGACTGCCGGCGCCGGAGCACCGGCTCGACCTCGGCGAGGCGCTCGGGGCGAGCAACCCGATGCAGACCGCCCACATGCTGGCGACGATCGCCGCGCTGCTCGGCGAGCTGTCGGTCGACGCCGTGCTCGTCTACGGCGACACGAACTCGACGCTGGCCGGCGGACTCGCGGCGGCGCAGCTCGGCCTCCCCGTCGTGCACGTCGAGGCGGGCATGCGCTCCTATGACCGCTCGATGCCCGAGGAGCTGAACCGCGTTCTCACCGACCACCTGTCGACCCTGCTGCTGTGCTCCTCGGCGGCCGCCGCGGAGAACCTCGCGCGAGAGGGGGTGGACGGCGCGGTCGACGTGGTCGGCGACGTGATGGTCGACGTCGCGCGCCTCACCGCGCCCGCGCTGCGGGCGCGGCGGGAGATCCTCGAGCGCCTGGAGCTGCGCGAGGGGGAGTACCTGCTGGCGACGGCGCACCGCGCCGGCACCGTCGACGACCCGGCGCGCCTGCGGCGACTCGTCGAGCTGCTGACGAGCAGCGGCCGCCCGACCGTGCTGCCGCTGCATCCCCGTACGCGAGCGCGCCTGCTCCAGGACGGCCTCCTCGACACCCTCGGGGCCGCCGTCCGTCTGTGCGAGCCGCTCGGGTACCTCGACTTCTCGGCCCTGCTCGTCCATGCGGCGGCGGTGCTCACGGACTCCGGCGGCGTGCAGAAGGAGGCCTACCTGGCGAGCGTCCCCTGCGTGACGTTGCGCGACCGCACCGAGTGGGTCGAGACCGTGGAGGCCGGCTGGAACACGCTCGTCGATCTCGACGTCGACAAGCTGCGCGCGGCGCTCGATCGGCCGCCTCCCGAGGCGCACCCTCCGCTGTACGGCGACGGACACGCCGCGGAGCGGGTGGTCGCGGCGCTCGGCCGGTTGAGCGTCAGGCGGACGGCACCTGGCCGTTGACGAGGGTGCGGGCGACGAGCGTCTGGCGTCCGGCGTCCGTCCAGACGACCTGATCGCGGCCCGCGCCGACGCCGACGAGCGCGACGGGCACGCCGACGTAGTCGCCGATGAACTCCAGGTACTCGCGCGCCGCTGCCGGGAGGTCGGACATCGAGGTCGCCTCGCCGAGATCCTCGCTCCAGCCGGGCAGCTCCTCGACCTGGGCGGTCGCGTGGTGCAGCACCGTCTGGTGGTAGGGATAGTCGGGGAACACGGCGCCCTCGCTCCCCAGGTAGCTCGTGCACACCTTGATCCGATCGATCCCCGAGAGGACGTCGAGCTTGGTGATGACGAGCGCGCTGAGCGTGTTGAGCTGGGCGGCGTAACGCAGCGCGACGAGGTCGAGCCAGCCCGTCCGGCGCGGGCGACCGGTCGTGGTGCCGAACTCGCCACCCCGCTCGCGGATCAGCTCGCCCATCTCGTCGTGCAGCTCGCTCGGGAACGGCCCGGCGCCGACGCGGGTCGTGTAGGCCTTGGACACGCCCCAGATCTCATCGATGCTGCGCGGTCCGACGCCGGCCCCGACGCAGGCGGCGCCGGCGACCGGGTTCGAGGAGGTCACGAACGGATACGTCCCATGGTCGATGTCGAGCATCGCGCCCTGCGCACCCTCGAACATCACCGTGCGCCCCTCGGCGAGCAGATCCCACATCAGCTTCGCCGTATCCCCGATGTGCGGCTCGAGGCGGTGGCCGTAGGTGAGGTACTCCTCGGTCATCGCGAACAGGTCGAGCGACGGGTCCTTCTCGAACGGGCGCAGCGACAGGCGCTTGGGCTCCATCGCGGCGACGATCTTCTTCTTGAGGATCTTCTCGTCGAGCAGGTCCTGGACACGGATGCCGAGTCGTGCCGCCTTGTCCGCATAGCAGGGCCCGATCCCGCGGCGGGTCGTGCCGATCTGCAGCTTGCCGAGCTTCGCCTCACCGGCCGAGTCGAGCAGCAGGTGGTAGGGCATGATGAGGTGCGCGTTGGCCGAGATGCGCAGCCCGCTGACGTCGATGCGCCGGGCACGCAGCCCGTCGAGCTCGGAGATGAGCACCTTCGGGTCGATCACGACGCCGTTGCCGATCACGCACGTCTTGCCCGGATAGAGGATGCCCGACGGGATGAGGTGGAACTTCCACTCCTCGTCGCCGCGCACGATCGTGTGCCCCGCGTTATTGCCGCCCTGAAAGCGCACGACGGCATCCCCGCGCTCGGCGAGCAGGTCGGTGATCTTGCCTTTTCCCTCGTCGCCCCACTGGGCGCCGACGATTACGATTCCGGGCATCAGGGCCAGTCTATTTGGCTGGGGGGTGCGGTCCGGATACGCCGGAGAGGTTCAGGCCGAGCGGATGTCGCCCGGGAGGACGGTCGGCGCGTCCGGCTCGACCGACGCGCGGAAGTCCTGGCGGTGGTCCTCGCCGAACAGCGGCAGCGGGTCACCGCACATCTCCACGAGCCGCGAGACGGTCCGCGCGCCGATCTGCTCGGCGAGCTCGGCGGGCATCAGGTTCGTCGTGGCGACGATCGCTCGCTGCGCCTCGTAACGGGCGTTGACGATCGAGTAGAGCTGCTCGAGCACCCACTCCGTCGTCTTCTCGGCGCCGAGGTCGTCGATGTGCAGCAGATCCACCGCGGTCAGGCGATCGAGGTAGTCGAGCATCCCGGCCTCGGAATCGATCGCGCGACGAATCACGTTAAGCAGGCGCGGCAGCGAGTAGATGGCGACGGTGCGCCCGGCATCGAGCGCGGCCCGCGAGATGATCATCGCGAGCGTCGTCTTGCCGGTCCCGACGTCGCCGACGAGCCACAGCCCGCGACCCTCGTCGAGGCGCTGCTCGACGTGGCGGACATAGCGGCGCACGTCGGCCACGACGGGCTCGGGCATGTCCACGACCGGCGGCCGGTCGAACGAGGCGCCGCTGTATCGGCGTGGGATGACGGCCTCGAGGCTGCGCGCGCGAGCACGGCTGAGGCGCTGGGGGCGACAGCGACAGTCGCTCGCCGTGTTCGTCGCCTCGTCGATCATGAAGCCGCCGCCATCGCAGAGCCCGTAGGGGCAGGGGGCGGTCTCGGGGCTGATCGGGGACGCCGGCGCGGTCACCGTCTGAGCGTACGACACGATGCGGGCGGTGGGATGGCGTGGCCGGCGGTGTTTGCGCCATTTTGGGCGGGTGGCACCACGAGGGGCTGGCGGCGCTTCACGCTCGTCGGGCACTGAGCGGGAGGGACTCGCCCCGGCCCGCCTCGGCGTAGGATGGCCGCGTGGGCGCCGCCCGGCGCCGCTCGTCCCCGGAGGGAGCCCAATGACCGAACGCAACCGCCGCCTGGTGCTCGCCGAGCGCCCGACCGGCATCGTCGATGAGTCGATCGTGCGCCTCGAGGAGCAGGACGCGCCCGAGGCCGGTCCCGGCCAGGCGCGTGCGCGCGTGCGCTACCTGTCGATCGATCCGACGATCCGCACGTGGATGGACGACCGCGTCGGCTATCTGCCGCCGATCGGCATCGGCGAGGTGATCCGCAGCGGGGGGATCGCCGAGGTGACCGAGAGCAACTGCGACCGCTATGCGCCCGGCGATCTGGTGTTCGGGATGACGGGATGGCAGGACTGGGTGCTCGCCGACGAGGGCGTCGCGGCGATGCAGAAGCTGCCGCCCGGCGTTCCGCCGACGTCCGCGCTCAACGTGTTCGGCATCACCGGGATGACGGCGTACTTCGGGCTCATCGATGTTGGCAAGGTCAACGAGGGCGACGTCGTCGTCGTCTCCGGCGCCGCCGGCGCCACCGGATCGACCGTCGGCCAGATCGCCCGCATCAAGGGGGCCTCGACGGTCGTGGGCATCGCCGGCAGCGCGGAGAAGTGCGCATGGATCGTCGACGAGCTCGGGTTCGACGCGGCCATCAACTACAAGACCGACGATGTCCCGGCCGCGCTGCGAAGTGCGTGTCCGGACGGCATCGACCTGTACTTCGACAACGTCGGCGGGCCGATCCTCAATGCCTGCCTCGGCCAGCTCGCGCTGCGCGGTCGCGTCGTGCTGTGCGGGGCGATCGCCGGCTATAACGACCAGTCGAAGCTCGTCGGCCCGATCAACTACGTCAACCTCATCCCGCGCCGTGGGCGCATGGAGGGCTTCATCATCATCGACTACTTCGACCGGTTCGCAGAGGGCCAGGCCGACATGGCCCGCTGGGTGGCCGAGGGCCGGATCAAGTCGGTCGAGCACGTCGTCGAGGGACTCGAGCAGGCGCCCGACGCGCTCAACCTCCTGTTCACCGGTGGGAACACCGGGAAGGTGATCGTCGCCGTCTGACGCCTGGGGCGCTCATCAGCCCCGGCGCATCAGCCGAGCGACGGCGCTCATCAGCTCGTCGGTCTTGGCGTCACGCTCGCGTGCGGTGCTCGCGCCGATGACGCACTGGTGCGCGTGGTCGTCGAGCAATCCGAGCGCGACCTTGTCGAGGGCCGCCCGCGCGGCGCTGATCTGGGTGAGGATGTCGATGCAGTAGCGGTCGTCGTTGACCATCGCCTCGATGCCGCGGATC
The DNA here is from genome assembly GCA_963710725.1 of uncultured Solirubrobacterales bacterium. Taxonomy (GTDB): domain Bacteria; phylum Actinomycetota; class Thermoleophilia; order Solirubrobacterales; family Solirubrobacteraceae; genus CAVQBJ01. The sequence goes on from CAVQBJ010000006.1 coordinate 84,010, forward strand.
TGCCCCTCGATCCGCCCGAGCCGCGCGAGCAGCTCGTCCTTCGTCGCGCTGTAGCCGCGCGTCGGCGTCGTCGATGCCATCGTCGTTGACTATACCACTACCCCCTAGGGGTATGCTACGGTCGTTGCGATGGCACCGGGGACCGGCGCATGAACGGCGTGCTGACCGTGCTGTGGCACGGCCTGCGAGACGCGCTGCTCATGGCCTGGACGGTGTGGTGGGCGCTCGTCCTCGGCTTCGCGATCTCGGCCATCGTCCAGGCGTGGGTTCCCCGGGAGCGCATCGAAGGTGCGCTCAGCGCGTCAGGTCCGCGCTCGGTCGCCTGGGCGACGGGACTCGGTGCAGCCTCGTCGTCGTGCTCCTACGCCGCCATCGCGATCGGCAAGTCGCTGTTCCAGAAGGGCGCCTCGGCCGCCGGCGCGCTCGCCTTCCAGTTCGCCTCGACCAACCTGGTCTGGGAGCTCGGGCTCGTGCTCTGGGTCCTCATCGGCTGGCAGTTCACGGTCGCGGAGTACCTCGGCGGAATCGTGATGATCGTGCTCATGACCGTCCTGCTGCGGCGGTTCGTCAGCCGTCCGCTCGAGGAGACGGCGCGCGCGAACGCCCGCGCCGCCGACACCGGCCATCAGCACCACGCGGCCAGCGCGACGGTGCCGTGGCGCGAGCGCCTCACCAGCATCGAGAGCTGGTCGAGCGTGGCCCACAACTTCCGGGGCGACTGGCAGATGCTCTACAAGGAGATCGCCGTCGGCTTCCTGCTCGCCGGCTTCATCGCCCAGCTCGGGAACGGCTTCTTCGAGAGCCTGTTCCTCACGCACGCGCCGCAGCCGCTCGGCACGATCGAGAACGTGCTCGTCGGCCCCCTCATCGCGGTGCTCAGCTTCGTGTGCTCGATCGGCAACGTGCCGCTGGCGGCCGTGCTGTGGTCGGGCGGCATCAGCTTCGCCGGCGTGCTCGCGTTCCTGTTCGCGGACCTGATCGTGCTGCCGATCATCGCCATCTACCGCAAGTACTACGGGACGGCCTTCGCGCTGCGGATCACCGCGCTCATGTTCGTCACCATGGCGACGGCGGCGCTGATCGTCGGCGGCCTCTTCGATCTGGCGGGCGCAATCCCGACCGGTGCGCGGCCCAGCCGGGCCGACGTCTTCGGATCGGTCCGGCTCGACTACAAGTTCGCGCTCAACCTCGTCGCCCTTGCCGTCTTCGCCGGCCTGTTCTGGCTGACGGCACGACGGGGCGCGGTCGATCCGGTGTGCGGCATGACCGTCGACCGCGCGGCCGCCGCCACCAGGGAGCTGGACGGTGCGACGTACTTCTTCTGCTCGGAGCACTGCCGCGCCGCCTTCGACGCCGAGCCCGGCCGGTACACGCGCACCGGCGACGCCTCGAGCGTGGGCGTGGCGTCGGCGGGCGCGCATCCCTGAGGGCCGGTGGTGGCGACGAAACGGGGCGGCATCCGCCGCCCCGCTCCCCCTGCGTCGTCGTCAGCTGGTCTCGCTCACTCCGGCGGAATCGGCACCGCGGCGGTCACCCCCACGCCCGTGCCCGTCCGCACCGGGGCGTAGCCGTAGTCGGGCGCCGGCGCGGCGCCCTCCTTCTCGCCGAAGGCCGCGTGAACCGACTCGTCGAGCGCGCGCTCGAGATCGGCCTCGATACCCGCCAGGGCACCGACATGGCGGCGGCTCATCACGAACAGAGATGTCCCGCCGACGATCATGTACCCGAAGAAGATGTACGGGAAGATGTTCAGCGGCCACGCCGGGACCGGGTAGAAGCTGCCGACCAACGGGACGAGCAGGAACACGCAGGCCAGCACCGCGAGGGCGATGTTCCGGCCCGACAGCTCACCGAGCTTGCGCAGGTAGAAGGGCGCGGCGATCGTGATGAGGTAGTAGGCGGTGAGGAACCCGAGCGCCGCCAGCGTGCCGGCGTCGTTGAAGATCGTGTTCGGGCTCGTGCCGACGGCGTGCAGGATGATCGCCACCGAGAAGATGAGGGCGCCGTACACGGCGAGGGCCACGTGCGGGGTCAGGTTCGTCTCGTGCACGGCGTGCAGGCGCCGGGGCAGGAATCCATGCCGGCCCATCGGGAACATGATCCGAGCGCCGGCATTCAGGCAGGACAGCGACAGCGAGAAGAAGCTGACCATCGCACCGATGTCGAGCGGGATCCGGAAGGCCGGTACGTTGTAGGCCTCGGCCAGCGAGTTGAGCGGCACGGTCAGCGTGTTCAGCGTGAGGCCGGTCTGGCCGGCGCCGAACACCTCGACGTAGCTCATGAGCACCATGAACGTCCCGGTGATGATGAGGCTCCAGATCACCGCCCGCGGCACGTTACGCGTCGCGTTCTTCGCCTCGCCACCGAGCGTGGTCGCGCTCTCGAAGCCAACCAGGCTGAAGATGCAGATCACGACGGCCAGGCCCATCCCCTTGAGGTCAACGCCCTTGAGTGCCGTCTGCGCCGTATCCACCTTCACCCCGTGCTTGAAAAGGATGACGCCGGCGAGGGCGAGGATGCAGGCCACCGACGCCCCCTCGAACGCGAGCATGAGCAGCGAGGAGAGGCGGATGTCCTTCAGGGCGATCGTGATGCACGCCGCCCCGCTGATCGCCATGTAGACAAAGGGCGAGATGTGACCGCCTCCGAGCTGCAACACCAACTGGCCGGCGAAGATGGAGAAGCCGGCGAGCCCGACGACCGAGATGAACAGGTAGGACCAGATGAGCGCCCACCCCGACATCACGCCGGCCACCGGGCCGAGCCCGCGGTTGGTGTAGGCGTACATCGACCCCGCGGTCGCCGAGCGCTTGGCGAACTGGTTGAGCCCGCCGACCACGAGCAGCAGCATGACCGTGCCGAACGCGTACGCGGCCCACGTTCCGTTGCCGACGTTACCGAAGACGGTCGCGATGATGAGCACGGCCGTCATGGTGGGCGAGATGACGGCCACGGACTGGGCGATCAGGGTTGGGAAGCCGAGCGCCTGTGGCCGTAGGCGCGTCGCTCTCGACGTCGTCGCAGACCCGGTCGCGGGCGTGGTGGTGCTCATGGCTGATCGGTCCCCCTGTTAATGGTGAACGGGCTCATCGCGCTCTGACTCTCTGTCGGTATTGGACACACGGTCTGGCCCCGTGAGTGTCAGTCACCGTCCCGCAGGTGTCTTTAGTCCGCCAGTCCCATTCGCGCGGGACTCGCTGGCCATGTCCCGATCAGCCATACGGGACTGCGTCCGTATGTGGAGACGCACAGCAGGGTGCGCCCAGCACGTCAGGCAAGGCGCGGCCAGCGCGTCAGACGAGGTGAATCGCTCCGCCCGGCGGTCCAGGCCCGCGGATCGGCCTCACGCCGCGGCGTAACGCTCGCCGGCGTAGTTCATGAACTTCGGGTATTCCTTCTGGAAGGTGAGCGTCACCGTCCCGACGGCGCCGTTACGGTGCTTGGAGATGATCAGGTCGGCCTCGCCGATGCGCTCGGAGTCCTGTTCGTAGTACTCCTCGCGGTAGATGAAGACGACGAGGTCGGCGTCCTGTTCGACGTTGCCGGACTCGCGCAGGTCCGACAGCTGCGGGATCTTGGGGCTGCGCGACTCGACGGCACGGCTCAACTGGGACAAGGCGATCACCGGAACGCCGAGCTCGCGAGCGAGGATCTTCAGGCCGCGGCTCAGCTCGCCGACCGCGGTGACGCGGCTCTCGTAACGAGTCTCGGTGCGGAGCAGCTGTAGGTAGTCGACGATGATGAGCCCGAGTCCGCCCGGCGCCTGGGAGTGCAGGCGGCGCGCCTTGGCCCGGATCTCGAGCATCCCGATGTCACTCGAGTCGTCGATCCACAACGGCGCCGCCGCGAGGCGCTGGCTCGCGGCGAGGATCTTCGGCCAGCGGTTCTCGGCCACGCGGCCCTTGCGCAGCTCCTCGCCCTTGATGCGCGCCTGTGAGGCCACGAAGCGCTGGGCGAGCTCGGCCTCGGACATCTCCAGCGAGAAGAGGGCGACGGCCTTGCCGTGCTCGATCGCGGCGTTCTCGGCGATGTTGGCCACGAGGCTCGACTTACCCATCGCCGGACGCGCGGCGATGATGATGAGGTTGCCCGGCTGGAAGCCGCCCGTGATCTCGTCGAAGTCCTTGAAGCCCGAGGGCGTGCCGGTGAGCGAGGTGTGCTCGAGCGACAGCCGGTGCAGCTTGTCGATCTCGTCGTGGAGCACATCCTCGATCCGCCGGAAGTCCTGCTGACGGTCGTCGCGCGCGACCTCGAGCATCGCCTTCTCGGCCTGCTCGACGAGCTCGCGCGGCGCCGCGGCGTGGCCGAGCACCTGTGACTGGATCTCGTACGACGCGGTGAGCAGGCGACGCAGCAGCGCGTTCTCGCGCACGATCTGCGCATAGCGACGCGCGTGGGCCGCGGCGGGCACGAGCCCCGCGAGCTCGTCCACGGCCGACGCGCCCCCGGCCTCGTCGAGCTTGCCCGTCTGGCGCAGGCGGTCGGTGACCGTGAGAACGTCGACCGGCTCGGAGTCGTTGTAGAGGGCGAGCATCGCCTCGTAGATGAGGCGATGACGGTCTCGGTAGAAGTCCTCCGGGCGCAGCCCCTCCTCGATGACGAGCGCGTACATCGGGCGGTCGGTGAGCAGGATGGCGCCCAGCACGGACTGCTCGGCCTCGAGATTGTGCGGCGGGGTGATGACGCCGTTGGGCGGCGGGGCGGTCGTGCTCATCTCGTCTCAGTCTCCTCAGGGTGGCCCGCCGGCGCCTCCGGACAAGCCGCTCTGTCGGCCTAATTCTTCGCTCGCTCGCCCGCGAGACGGGGCGGGCGCCGGGAGCGAACAGATGTTCGCATCCGGCTCGGACGCCGGCGGCACCACGCGTCGGGCCGGCCCGTGGGCACGCCCCGGCAACGCCCGCGCCCGCCGAGGTCATCCGCCCTTACACGGATCATTGACAATCGGTTAGGCTCGCGCCCGTCGCGCCCGCCGCCGCGGGGCGGACACCAACGAGTTCAAGGGGGGCCCACCGGATGGCCAGACGCATCGCAGCCGCACTTGTGACCACCATGGGAGCCGCGCTCGCGCTCGCCGGCGCCGCGCAGGCCCACACGTGGACGCTCTATGTCGGCGGGTACCAGGGGCCCGGCTCGACCTCGATCATCAAGCACGTCCTCGGCGCGCAGGGCGCGGCCGTCAACGCCGCCAACCCGAGCATCGACGAGTACTCGCTGCCCGCGCTGAAGGTCCACGTCGGCGACACCGTGCAGTGGCTCGATAACGGCGGGCACACGGTCACGTTCGCGCGCGGCAACACGGACATCCCGCTGCTCGTGCCCGACCCCAGCGCCGTGGTCACGAACGCGCTCGACGCCGGCAACACCCCGTTCTGGTTCAACAGCCAGCCGCAGCTGGACTTCGACCCCCGCGGCGTGGTGGCGTCCAACGTGCGCACCGTCCACGGCGAGCAGGTCGGCGTCGAGGACGGCTCCCAGCTCGTCGGCTCGGGCCTGTACACCGGCAACGGCAACCCGCCGAAGTTCGTGCTCAAGTTCACCAAGGCCGGCACGTACAAGTACCAGTGCGCCGTCCACCCGAACATGAACGGGGCCATCAAGGTGCTGCCGCGCGGCGCGAAGATCCCCTCCGCCGCGGCCGACGTCCACCACGAGAAGGCGATCCTCACGCGCCAGGTCGCGGCGTTCGTTTCACTGGCCGACTACACACCGCCGGCCGACACCGTGAGCGCCGGGCACGACGAGGGCCAGCTGTCGCTGCTGAGCTTCTTCCCGAGCACGCTGCACGTCCCGGTCGGCGCGACGGTCACCTTCTCGGAGACCTCCGACGTGGAGGTGCACACGTTCTCCTTCGGCCCGAGCGCCTACCTGGCCAACATCAGCAATAACCTCATCGAGCCGATCAAGTCCGCGGCCGGCCCACCGACGCTCGAGTTCAACCCGCTCATCGCCTACTCGAGCGACATCGCGGGCTCGAGCGGCATCCCGCAGTACACGGGCACAAACCACGGCAACGGCTTCTTCAACACCGGGATCCTCGACGCGAATCCGGGCTCGACGGCGGGGACGAGCTTCGCGGTCAAGTTCACGAAGGCGGGCACGTACGACTTCCAGTGCCTGATCCACCCGTTCATGAAGGGCCAGATCGTCGTCGGCTGAGCGCGCCTCCCCTGAGGAGCCCTGACCGCGCCGCGCCCTGCGGCGCGGTCAGCCCGAACCGGTGAGGACCGCACGCAGCGTCGTCCACGCCCGCGAGCACGTCGTCGAGACGTAGTGGACCGACCGCCCCTCCCAGCTGCCGGTCACGGTGGCCAGCGGCCCCCCGCGCACGATCACGAGGCACTCGACGCCCGGATTGATGAGGTCACCCCCATGCGCCGCCAGCTCCCGACAGGCGACGACGCGCGACGGAAGCGTGCCTCCGACGGGCCCGCAGGTGAGCGTCCACCGATGCCGCGCGGCCCCGGGCTCCCCCGCCCCGTGCGGTGAGTAGGTGATCACGAGCGACGTCGACGCACGAGCGGTTCGAGCGGGCACCGACGAGGCGGCGCACGCGGTCCCGCCGAGCCCGACCACCGCAGCGGCCCCGACCAGAAGCCCCCCAAAGATCGCCCGAGGACGTGCATGCCAAGCGGCCGTAATCCTCATCAACTCGAGGATACGGTGCGGCCGCCCCATTGAGGCGCGGAGGAGGTTCGTTTCAAATCCCCTTTTTTGAAGTTGGGGATTTGAAACGAGCCGCCGCAGCGCTATTTCTGAGCGACCACCATCGTCTTGACTGTGGCGGTGACCTCATCCGCCACCTCGACCACCACCATGTACGTCCCCACGTTGCGGATCGGCTCCTCGAGGTGGACCTTGCGCTTGTCGATCTTCAGCCCGCGCGCGTCGCGCACGGCGTCGGCGATGTCCTGCGTCGTCACGGAGCCGAACAGGCGCCCGTCGTCGCCGGCCTGCTGGGTGATCGTCAGCACGGTGCGGTTGAGCAGGTTCGCGTTGTCCTGGGCACGCTCGACCTGCTCGCGCTCGGCCCGCTCGGCCGCCTCCTGCCGGCGCCGGGCGGCCTCGACCGCGCCCTTCGTCGCCGGTGCAGCGAGCTTGCGGGGAACGAGGAAGTTGCGGAGGTAGCCCTTTGAGACGTCGACCACCTTGCCGCGCTCGCCGAGCTCCTCGACGTCCTGGAGCAGGATCGCTTCCGGCACGTCAGCGCTCGCGGTCTGATCGGTCGCGCCGGCCGCCGCTGCGCTCGTCGTCGCGGCCGCCCTCGTGTACGTACGGCAGCAGGGCGAGCTCTCGCGCGCGCTTGACGGCCGTGGCGATCTGACTCTGGTGCCGGCGGCAGGCGCCGGTGATCCGCCGCGAACGGATCTTGCCCTTCTCGGACACGAACCGGCGCAGGCCGGTGACGTCCTTGTAATCGACCTGCTCGATCTTGTCTCGGCAGTACGGGCATGGCTTGCGCCGGCCGCTCCCGGGCCCACCCTTCTTCTCTCGCCGGCGGACTGGCTTGCCGCGGCCGCGCGCTTTTGCCACTGGTACCTCGCTGGACTGGCTTAGAACGGAATGTCGTCGTCGTTCGCGCCGCCGCCAACCGAAGCGGGCTGGAAGTCGCGGTCGTCGACGGGGATGTCGCTCGGCGCCGAGCCCCCGTTGCCCGCGAATCCGCCGCCCGTGGCGGCCTCATCACGCGAGCCCAGGAACTGGACCGAGTCGGCAATGATATCGACTGCCTGGCGCTTCGTGCCGTCCTGGGCCTCCCACTCGCGCCACTCGAGCCGTCCGTCGAGCGCGACGGGGCGCCCCTTGGCCAGGAAACGCGCGCAGTTCTCGCCCTGCGCGCCCCACACCGTGACGTTGAAGTAGTTGGGCTTGTCCTCCCACTCGCCGGTGCTGTTGTTCTTGCGCCGGGTGTTGCAGGCGATGCGCAGGCTGCAGACGGACATGCCGCTCGGCAGCGATCGCAGCTCCGGATCGGCTGTCAGGTTGCCGGTCAGCACGACCCGGTTGATATTCGTGGCGGCCACGTCTTCACTTCCTTTCCGACGGTGGGGCGGCTCGATGGCCAAAGGTCGCCCCCGAGTCTAGACACGGTTGCGGGCGCGATTACCGCCGGGGGCCGATAACGCCGCTGGTTGCGGGAGATTGCGCGGTGAGGGCGTCCGCGCTGAGCGCTCAGCCGTCGCTCGGCTCGAGCTCGCGCTCGGCGGCCCGCCGGCTGCGTGGCGCGGTGCGGAAGACGTCGTCCCAATACGGCGCGCTCACCCCGAACCCGCGGGTGTCGTCCTGGAAGTGGTGGCGCATGTGGCGCTCGCGCAGGAACCTGGCGACGCGATTGCGGGGCTGTCCGTGATGCATGTAGAAGTGCGTCATGTCGTAGACGAGGTAGCCGGCGAGGAAGCCGGCCGTCACCCCCGGGCCGAGGTTCGGCCCGAAGACCGCGTAGAACAGCGCGAAGAACAGCAGCGCGAGCGGCACGCTCACGGCCGGCGGCATCACGAGGCGCAGCGGGTCGTTCGGGTGATCGTGATGCACCCCGTGGATGATGTAGTGCAGGCGTGCGCCCCAGCCCTCCTCGGGCTCGAAGTGGAACACGATCCGATGCAGCCAGTACTCGAGGATCGTCCACAGCACGTAGCCGACCGCGGCGAGCCCGATCGTGACCGGCAGGCTGACGCGCGACAGCCCCCACGCCTCGAGTGCCGCGATCGCCGGGACGAAGATGATCACCGGCACCGACGGATGCACGCGCGAGAGGTGATCGAGCACGCTCGAGCGGAACATCCGCGGCGACGCGCGGAGCACGTCGGACTTGCCGCTCGGCGTGCTCATCGGTGCGTCCTGGAGCGCATTGGGCGACAGTGTATTACCGCAGCCCTGATGCTCAACCCCGGGCGGCGCCAGGCGCCGCGGAGGGCCGGCGCGGATGCTCCGGGCGAGAGGCGAGGCGGCTAGGCCGCGGGTTCGGCGGCGACGACCGGCTCGCCCTCGGGGCGGCGGCCCGCGTGCAGATCCGGGGCGTCGGGCGTACCCGGCTTCAGCTTGATCACGCGGAAGCGCACGACGCCGTCGGTGATGTGCAGCGTGTGATTGAGATCGGCCAGCAGCGCCGGCGTCGCGTGCATCTGGAAGAGGTGGTACTCGGCCGTCGTGCGATGGTCGATCGGGTACGCGAGCGCGCGATCGCCCCAGGGGTCGTGGCGCAGCAGCTCGCCGGCGTCGCGGATCGTCTGCTCGACATCGGAGACGATCTTGCTGCGCGTCGCCTCCTCGGCCGCGGGGTCGAGGAGCAGGACGAGGTCGTAGGTGGGGGGCGGAAGCGTCATCGCGGTGGGGCCCGGAGGCGGCCGCGGATGATACCAGTGCGCGGCGAGGGGCCTTGGGGGTCCTCGCGCTCAGGCGGACGTCCGAATGCGGGGGCGCACGTCCTTTCTATGAACTATTCGCGGAAAGGACGTGCACCCCCACCGAATCGCCGGCCCCCGCCTCACCCCGCCGGCGGGTCCGCGACGGCGCGGTGCGCGTCGGCCTTCGCGCGGATGTCGGCGAGCTGCTCGTCGATCCAGTCGCCCGGATCGCGGGAGGTGATGATGTCCACGAGCCCGCGCGCCCGACGCCCGCGCTCATCCTGGTCCATCGTCAGCGCGGCGTGGATCGAATCGGCGAGCTCCTGGATGTCGAACGGATTCACCGACAGCGCGTAGTCGCCGAGCTCCTCGTGGGCGCCGGTGTTCTCCGAGAGGATCGACACGCCCTCGCGCTCGTTGATGATCGGACCCTCCTTGGCCACGAGGTTCATGCCGTCGAACATGGCGTTGACGAGCAGCACGTCGTAGTGGCGGTAGGCGGCCATCGCCTCCTCGAGGTCGTCGCGCAGCTTCAGCTGGATCGGCATCCAGTCCGGGGTGCCGTGGCGATGGTTGACGACCGCGACGAGCGCCTCGATGCGCTCCAGGTACTCCGCGTACTCCGGGACGTCGGTGCGCGAGGGCATCAGCTGTGCGACGAACGTCACGTGCTCGCGGAACTCGGGATGCTGCTCGAGGAAGAGGTCGAAGGAGGAGAAGCCGCGCAGCACGTTCTTGCTCAGGTCGGCGCGGTCGACGCGCAGGATCAGGAAGTCGCGCCGGCGGCGCAGCAGCTCGGCCTCGAAGTTCGCGACGCGCGGGCTGTGCGAGGTGCGCCGGGTCGCCTTCCAGTCGATCGGCAGCGGGTAGGCCCGGACCCAGACCTCGCGCTCGTCGAACCGCACGACGCCGCGCTCGAAGTCGACCTCGAGGTCCATCAGGTCGCGGCAGCACTGCAGGAAGTTGCGCCGGTAGGAGCGGGTGTGGAAGCCGATGATGTCGTTGGCCAGCACCCCGCGGTAGATCTCCTCGCGCAGGCGCGTCGGCAGCACGCGCCAGGCGTCGGGCTGCGTCCACGGGATGTGGATGAAGTGGTGCAGGAAGACGTCCGGGCGCGCGCGGCGGACGAGCTCGGGCAGCGTGTAGAGGTGGTAGTCGTGGACCATCACGACGGGCTCGACCCGGCCCTCGATCTCCTCGACGACCGCACGCGCGAGGTCCTCGTTAACGACGTTGTAGCCGAACTCGAAGGCCTCGATCTCCTCGCGGCGGATGTCCGGCGCGTTGGAGAGGTCCCACAGGTAGTGCTGGATGAACCACAGCATCGGATTGGCGATCACGTTGTAGAAGCGGTCGTAGGCGTCGGGCTCGGAGGCCACCAGGCGCACGCGGTACTCGCCGCCGCCCGGAGCCTTGACCAGGAACGGCCGGCCGTCGTGCTCGCGCGAGCGCGCCATGTCGGCATCGGTCATCGCCGAGGCGATCCACGTGACCGCGCGATGGGAGGCCAGGCCGGTGAGGGCGGTCACCAGGCCTCCGGTGCCGCGCTGGATCTGGCCGTCGGCGAAGAACGTCACCGGGCCCCGGTTGGAGACGAGCACGAGTCCCGCGCCACGTTCATCCGGCGCCGCTGCGCCGCCAACGCTCGCGGGGTCGGTCATGTCCTCTCCGCGAGCTCTGTGAAGATGCGCAGGTAGTCGCGCAGGTAGCGCGGCGTGAGGAAGTGCGAGCGCACGTACTCCTTACCGCGCAGGCCGAGCGCCTTGCCGAGGGCGGGGTCGCGCAGGATCTCCAGCGCCCGCCCGGCGCACTCGTCGACCGTCGAGACGAGGAAACCGGTCACGCCGTCCTGGACCTGCAGCGGAATGCCCCCGACGTTCCCGCCGATGAAGGGGTGGGCCTTCCACAGCGCCTCGGACACCGTGAGGCCGAAGCCCTCGCGCGTGGACTTCTGCACGAGGACGTCCGCGTGCGACTGGAACGCGTTCACCTCGATCGAGCCGACGTTGTTGAAGTTGTTGAGGATGTGCACGTCCGGGTCGCCGTCGGCGTGGGCGATCGTCGCGTTGAAGAAGTCCCAGCCCTCGGGGTCGTCGCTGGCCATCGAACCGACGAGGGCCAGCTGCACCGAGGGCATCTCCGCCTTGACGATGCGATAGGCGTCGATGACGCCGAGCGGATCCTTCCACGGATCGAAGCGCGAGACCTGGCAGATCAACGGTCGGTCGATGTCGATGCCGAACTGGTCGCAGACGTAGGCCGCGTCCTCGGGCGAGAGCGCCATGTTCTTCGGCGCGAGCGGGTCGATCGCCGGAGGCACGACGTTCACCTTGCCCTGCATGCCCGCCGGCACGTAATCGGCCACGTGGAAGATCGACTCGGGGTAGTCGGCGATGTAGGGCAGCAGATGGGCGATCGTGTCGGGGTTGGGCGTGGACACATCGATGTGGCAGCGCCAGATCCAGCCGCGGGCCTTCTCGGGCACGAGATGAAAGAGCGCCGCCGGCTGGGGGTCGTGGACGATGCACACGTCCCAATCACCTGACAGCTCACGCGCGTTCATCTCGTTGTACTGCAGCCACGTCGCCCACTGCTCCTCGCTGAGGTCGTCGGGGGCGCCCTGGAGCGCGTTATGCAGGAGCTTCGTCGCGTTGAAGAACTCCTCGCGACCGTAGATCACCTGCCACTCGCACTCGAGGCCGACGTCGCGCATCAGCGGCACCAGCGTGTAGAGGATCTCCGAGACGCCTCCACCGAAGGCGGTCGCCGACACGTGCACGACGCGCTGTCCCTGCAGCGGCTCGGCGAGCGCGCGCACCTCCTCGATGAGGTCACGCCCGCAGATGTGGGTGTAATCCGCGAGCGGCTTGTGGCCGACGGCGACAGGCTGCAGCACGCGCCGGGACGATACCTCACACGACCGGCGTGTCGTGCCCGTGCTATCCGGTGAGCTCGAGCGTGAACACAGTACGTCCGGGTACCGACTCGGCGTACAGCCGGCCGTGCATGCGCTCGGCGAGCTCGTGGGCGATCGCCAGGCCGAGCCCGGAGCCCTGCACGCCGTCGGAGGTGAAGAACGGCTCGAACAGGCGCGGCATCGCCTCGCGCGGGACGCCGGGTCCGTGGTCGCGCACCGTGATGCGCGCGCCGCCCGCTCCGTCGGGGCCCTCGGGGTAGGGCCCGATGCGGGTGGCGGTCACGACCATGTCGGTCCCGGTGGGGGTGTGCGTGATCGCGTTGTCGATGAGGATGCGCAGCACCTGCGCGACACGCTCGGGATCGCACACGACCGGCAGCGGTTCGTGGGTGAGCCGCAGCGTGAGGTGCGAGTTGTGCGTGGCGAGCGCGGGCACGAACTCGCCCGTCACCGCGCGCGCCACCTCGCTGAGGTCGACCGGCTCGGGGTGCAGGTCCAGGCCGCCGGCCTCCAGGCGCGAGAGGTCGAGCAGCGCGGTGGCGAGCTTGCCGAGGCGATCGACCTGGGCGCGCAGCTGGGCCAGGAACTGGCGCCGGGTCTCCTCGTCGAGCTCCTCGTCCTCGATGAGCTCCAGGAATCCGCTCAGCGAGAAGATCGGCGTGCGCAGCTCGTGCGAGGCGACGGCGATGAAGCGCTCGCGGGCGCTGTCGAGCTCGGCGAGCTGGTGCTGCATCGCCCCGAGCGCGCGGGCGAGCTGCCCGAGCTCGTCCTGCGAGTCGATCTCGAAGCGCGCCGAGAAGTCGCCGCCCGCCACCCGCCAGGCGGCCCGTTCGAGGCGCTTGACGCGTTGACTGAGCGCGCGGGCGACGATCGCGCCGGCGACGAGCGCGAGCAGGAGCGCGATCGCTCCGGAGAGGAGGATCTTGCGGCGGATGAGCGCGACGCTGCGCGCGACGTCCGACAGCGGCTCGGAGTACACGACGACGCGCGCGACGCCGCCCTGGAAGAAGAGCGGCTGCGCGACGATGCCCACGCCGCCGCCGGGCCCGGTCGCGCCCAGCGTCCGGCCTCCGCGGGCGGCGGTCGCGGCGACGCGCAGGCGCGGATCACCGCTCGCCGGGACCTGCGAGCTCGAGTCGGCGATCGGGTAGGTCTGCGTCGAGGACCGCCCGTCGATCGCCGCGTGCGCGACGCCGAGCAGCGTGACGCGCGCACCGCTCAGCGCCGCCGCCCGGTTGACGGCGGCGGTGACGCCCGCGCGGCCGATGTCCGACCCGACCGTGGCCGCGATCGCGTCCGAGTCCGCCGTCGCCGCGCCCTCGAGCGCGCTCAGCTTCTCGGCGCGCAGGCTCGAGGACAGCGACGGCGTGACGTAGGCGTACACGACGGCGACCGCCGCGAGCGTGATCGCGAAGAAGAGCAGCGCGAGGCGGTTGCGGATCGAGCGGGACAGAGCCCTCTCTTACTACGGTTCGCTGTCGCGGAAGCGGTAGCCGACGCCGCGTACCGTGAACAGGTACTCCGGCTCCTTGGCGTCGCGCTCGATCTTCTCGCGAAGGTGGCGGATGTGGACGTCGATCGTGCGTGGATCCCGGTACGCCGAGTCTCCCCAGATGCGGGAGAGCAGCATGTCGCGCGTGAACACGCGTCCGGGACTGAGGGCGAGCGCGCCGAGGATCTCGAACTCGACGAACGTCGTCTGCACATGCTCGGCGCGCAGACGCACCGATCGCTTGGCGAAGTCGATGCGCAGCTCGCCGACCTCGAGCAGCTCGCTCTCGGCCGGCGCGTCCTCGCCGCGATTCATGCCCGCGCGGCGCAGCGACGCCTTCACGCGGCTGCGGAACTCGCGCATCGAGAACGGCTTGGTGATGTAGTCGTCGGCCCCGAGCTCGAGGCCGAGCACCTTGTCGATCTCCTCGGACTTGGCCGTCAGCATGATGATCGGCACCGAGCTGCGGGCCCGCAGGCGGCGACAGACCTCCAGGCCGTCGAGCTTGGGCATCATCACGTCGAGGACGACGAGATCGAACTCGCCCTCGTCGAAGCGCAGCAGCGCCTCCGGTCCGTCCGCCGCCTCGACGACCTCATAGCCGTCCTTGCGCAGCGGATAGGACAGCAGGGTGAGGATCGCCTGCTCGTCGTCGACGAGCAGGATGCGCGACGGACTGTCGGCGAGCACGGTCATCACCGCAAGCTTGCCAGATCGATTCCGGCCTTTGGGGCCCATCTCGCGGGCACCACCCCCTAGGCTCAAGGGCCGCGATGTTCGAACGCCGCCTCTATCGCGCCGCCTTCCTCCCGTTGCTGCCGGCGATCATCGTCGTCGCCTTCTCGCTCACCAACCGGCCGGCGCCGCTGTCCTCGACGCTCCCGCCGAACCTGTTCGACGGTACTGCGGCGCAGGTGCAGCTGACCTACATGTGGCAGCACTTCCCCGACCGCCGCCCGGGGTCGCCCGGCGACGATGCGCTCGCGAGCTACGTGGCGCAGCAGTTCGCCCAGGCGGCGAGCGCCGCGAGCGGTCAGACGGCGAGCGCGGCGCCGTTCAGCGTGCAGATGCGCACCGTGCGGGCGCAGACGATCGACGGTCCACGCACGCTGCAGACCGTGATCGCGACGCGCCCGGAGAACCTCGACGGCCAGATCGTCCTGCTCGCGCACCGCGACGCCGCTGCGCCCGGATCGCGGGCGCAGCTGTCCGGGACCGCGGCGCTCGTGGAGCTCGCGCAGCTGCTGGCCGGACGGCTGACCAATCGCACGATCACGCTCGTGTCGACGAGCGGCGGGAGCGGCGGCGACGCCGGCGCGATCGACTTCGCCGCGCACACCGGTGGGCCCGTCGACGCGGTCATCGTGCTCGGCGACCTCGCCGGCCTGAACGTGCACACGCCGCTCGTCATCCCCTGGTCGGATGGCTTCGGCAGCGCACCCGATCCGCTCGTGCGGACGGTGGCGAGCGCGATCGCCGCGCAGCTCGGGCGGGACCCCGGCGAGGCGACGATCGTCAGTCAGTTCGCCCACCTCGCCCTCCCGTTCGCCACCGGGGAGCAGGGACCGCTCAACGCGGCCGGCGTGCCGGCCGTGCTCGTCCAGGCGAGCGGCGAGCGCGGGCCGGGCGGCCGCGAGGGGGTCAGCACGCAGCGCCTGCAGAATCTCGGGCGCGCGGTCCTGCAGTCGGTGAACGCGCTCGACGCCGACTCGACGGGGGTCGGCGCCCCGGCGGCGGCGATCGAGCTCAAGGCGAAGGCGCTTCCGGCCTGGGCCGTGAGCGTGCTCGCCGCGGCGCTGCTGTTCCCATCGCTCGCCGTGACGGTCGACGCGCTCGCCCGCGCCCGCCGGCGCAAGGCGCCGGTCGCGCACGCGCTCGCCTGGGTGCTCAGTTGCGCGCTCCCCTTCTTCTTCTGCGCGCTGCTGTCGGTGGCGCTCGGGCAGGCCGGACTGCTGCATGCGGCTCCCGCCGCTCCCGTGCCCGGATTCGACGTCCGGGTCGGAGGCGGAGGGTGGGCGGCGATCGCGCTGCTCGTGGCCGCCTTCGCGGTGGCGTGGCTCGCGCGCGCCGCCCTGTTGCGCACGCTCGGCACCCTCCCGCGCGCGGACGCCGACGCCTCACCTGGCATCGAGCTCGCCGAGTCGGGCGCCGCGGGCGTGGCGCTGATGCTCAGCTTCGATCTCACCGCCGGCGTCGTCTGGGTCCTCGATCCGTTCACGGCGCTGCTGCTCGCGCCGGCCGCGCACCTGTGGCTGCTCATCGCCGCACCGGAGCTCGGCGTGCGGCGTGCCCTCGGGGCGGTCCTCGTGCTGGCCGGACTGGTCCCGGCGCTCGCGATCATCGGGCTGTACGCGCATCAGCTCGGGCTCTCGCTGCCCGAGACGGCCTGGACGGCCGTCCTGCTGGCGGCCGGCGGCCACATCGGGCTCGTCTCGAGCGCGCTGTGGAGCCTGTACCTCGGCTGCGCGGTGGCGGCCACGCTGCTCGCCCTGCGCGGCGCCGGCGCCGAGCGCGAGTCGCCGGTGACCGTGCGCGGCCCGCTCAGCTACGCTGGGCCGGGCTCGCTCGGCGGCACCGAGTCCGCCCTGCGACGCTGAGCAACATGCCGAAGGGACTCTCCGCATCCGGCCCTCCCGCGACCCGCCCGGCGACGCCACTGGGCGCGCGGCCCGTGGCTCGGCGCCCCGTGGCCTCGCGCAGGACCGCGCGTCGGCGGCGGTGGTCGTGGCGCGCGGGCGTCACCGGCCGCGGGCTCGGCCGCGACCTCGCAACGCTGCTCGTGCTGAGCGGGCTCCTGCTGCTGCTCGATGCCGGCCTGACGCTCGTCTGGCAGGAGCCGCTCTCGGCGCTGTACACGACCGTCCGCCAGTCGGAGCTGAGCGGTGAGCTGGCCGCGATCGAAGGCGAGGCGCCGACGCAGCTCGAGGTGACCGCGCTCGCCCACCTGCACACCACGGGCTCGAGGATCGCCTTCCTCGCCCGCTCGCTGGAGCGCACGGCGCCCGATGGCGGGCCGGTCGGGCGCATCCACATCCCGCGCATCGGCGCGGACTTCATCATCATCAAGGGGACGACCACGGCCGACCTGCGCAACGGCCCGGGCATCTACTCCCAGACCGCCTTCCCGGGCGCGGCCGGCACGACGGCGATCGCCGGCCATCGCACGACGTTCCTCGCCCCGTTCCGTCACATCGACGAGCTGCGCCGCGGCGACACGGTCACCGTCGACATGCCGTACGGCCGCTTCGTCTACTCGGTGATCGGGCACGAGGTCGTCAAGCCGACCGATGTGGCGGTCATCGATCGCGTCGGCTACAGCCGGCTCGTGCTGTCGGCCTGCACCCCGCTCTACAGCGCCGCCGATCGCCTGATCGTGTTCGCCCGGCTCGTGCGCATCGACCCGCTCGGCGTGGCCCGCGCGATCTGACCGACCCGGGGCGGCCCCTACCAGCGGTGCTCGAAGCCGCTCAGCGCGCGCGTCCGGCCGCCGTCGCGCAGGATCAGCTCGCCCGCGCCGTCCTCGGCCCGGCCGATCCAGGTCAGCCCGGTCGCCCCGGCGGCGCGCTCGGCCTGGGCGCGGGCCTCGGGCGGCACGCACACACAGAGCTCGTAGTCGTCGCCTCCGACGGCCGCGAGCTCGCTCGCCGGCCGGCTGAGCTGCGTCGCGACGGCGTCGAGCCCGGGTGCGAGCGGGAGGCGCTCGAGCTCGACGGCGATCCGCACGCCGCTCGCCCGAGCGACGTGCGCGGCATCGGTCGCCAGTCCGTCGGAGAGATCGATCATCGCCCGCGCGCCGGCCCGCGCGAGCGCACGCCCTTCGCGCAGGCGCGGCTCGGGAGCGACGAGGCGCCGCCGCAGCGCGGCCGCGTCGGCGCCCGTGGCGCGCGCGCGGCCCTCGGCGACGGCGAGGCCGGCGGCCGCTCCGCCGAGCGTGCCGGTGACGCCGACGAGATCTCCCGGCCGCGCTCCGTCGCGCCCGACGAGGTCCTCGGCGCGCTCCGCCCATCCGACGACGGTCACGGCCACGGTCAGCACCGGGGCGACGGTCACGTCGCCGCCGGCGATCGTGGTGTCGGCGCGCGCGGCGAGCGCCTCGGCCCCGCGCACGAGCGCAACGCCGTCGGCCGTCGAGAACCCGGCCGGCAGGCCGAGGGCGAGATAGGCCTCGCCCGGCTCGGCCCCCATCGCGGCGAGGTCGGACAGCGCGCCGGCGAGCGCGCGGGCGCCGACCTCCTCCGCGTCCAGCCAACCGCCGGCGAAGCGGAAGTGCACCCCGTCGATCATCGCGTCGACCGACGTGACGGCGATCGGTCGCGCCCGGACGACCGCGGCATCGTCGCCGGGCCCGCGCAGGACGCGCTCGCCCCGCGCGCCGAGCGCGTCGAGGACCGCGACGATCAGCTCGTGCTCAGCGATGCCGGTAGACGATGCGCGCGCGATCGAGGTCGTAGGGCGACAGCTCGCAGCGGACGCGATCGCCGGGAAGGATGCGGATCCGAAAGCGCCGCATCTTCCCCGCCACGTGTCCGAGCACGACGTGGTCGTTGTCGAGGCGTACGCGGAACATCGCGTTGGGGAGCGCCTCGATCACCTCTCCCTCGAATTCGACCTTGTCTTCCTTGGCCACCTGTGAACACCCGTTCCGGGCGCCGACACCAGCGCGCGCCGCCCACTCAAGTCTCGTTACGTGCGCGTCCACGGTACCAACCGCGGGCCCGCCCGCGGCGTGCCGCATTGCGACCTGGCAACATCGGGTGCTTGCACGGCAAGCGCCGACCCCGTCCGAGTTCGCCCTGAGCTCCCCACCCGGCACCCTCGGTTCCGACCCGCCCGTGAGCGCCGCGCCGCCCGCGGCCGCCGGCGAGCCACGCGCGCGCGCCGGCGTCGCACGTGCGGTCGAGCGCGTCCGCTCGGACCCGGACCGCACCGCCGCGCTCGCCGATGCCTGGCGAGCGCTCTGGACGTCGCGCCTGGTCATCTGGGTCGGCGGCGTCGCCGCCGTGCTCGCGCTCGGCCTGAAGGACCGCCACACCGTCTTCAACCCCCCCGGCCTGACGAGCGGGTTCGGATGGCTCGGCGACCGGCTCGTCGCCCCGGCGGCGCGCTGGGACAGTGCCTGGTACCTGTCGATCGCCCAGCACGGCTACGAGGCGGCGCGGAGTCGCGGCGCGTTCCTCCCGCTGGACCCGACGCTCCTCGGTGCGCCGGGCGGCGCGGCGAGTCGCGCCGCCTTCTTCCCGCTGTACCCGGCGCTCGTCGGCGCGCTCGGGCGCCTCGGCATGCCGCTCGTGCTCGGCGGGATCGCCGTCTCGGTCGGCGCGCTGGCCGTCGCGCTGTACGGGGTGCACCGACTCACGACGCTCGAGATCGTCGAGCGATCGCTCGCGCGCGGTGCCGTCGACGCCCCGGCCCGCGAGACGGCACGCATGACGGTCCTGCTCATCGCCTTCTTCCCGATGGCCTTCTTCCTATCGGCCGTCTACAGCGAGTCGCTGTACCTCGCGTTATCGGTCGGCGTGTTCTGGTCGGCGCGGCGCGGGCGCTTCGTGATCGCCTGCGCGCTCGCCGGCTTCGCCGCCGCGACGCGCAGCGCCGGGATCGTCCTGCTCGTGCCGATCGTGCTCCTGTACCTCTACGGCCCGCGCGGGGACCGGCCGCCCGACCGACCGGCACCGCCCGCGGGCTGGGGACTCGCGCGTCGCCTGCGGCCGCGCTACCGCCTGCGTCCCGACGCGCTGGCCGCCGCGCTCGTGCCGCTCGGTCTGGCCGCCTACATGGGCTACATGGCGGCGAGCGGCGGGAGCGCGACGATGCCCTTCCACGCACAGGCGGTGTGGGGCCGCGAGTTCGCCGGGCCGCTGCGCACACTGTGGCTCGGCCTCGTCGCGGCGTTCGACGGCGTGCGCCAGCTCGCCTCGATGCAGACGGCGCACAGGTACTTCGCCGCCGGGCACGGGAACCCGTACATCACCGCCCAGCACAGCATCACCGACGTGCTGTTCCTGCTCGTCGCCGTCGTGGCGACCGTCGGCGTGCTGCGGACGCTGCCCTTCGCCTACGGGGCGTACGTCCTCGTGGCACTCGCCATGCCGCTGTCCTACCCGGCCACCCGCGAGCCGCTCATGTCGCTGCCCCGTTTCCTCGTGGTGCTGTTCCCGCTCTTCATGTGGGCCGGCTCCCGGCTCGCCGCCCGTCCGCGCGTGCGGGCGCCGGTGTTCGCCCTCTCCACGGCGGGCCTGCTGTTCTTCGTCGCGCAGTTCGCGACGTGGCACTGGGTGGCGTAGACCCCGCGCGCGCCGCCGCGCCGGCCGCGGCGGGCGCGCCGTCGCAGTCGCGGCCGCGGCCGCGGGCGGTGCTGCTCGACGCGATGGGCACCCTGCTCGCCCTCGACGATCCCGCCGCGGCGCTGGTCAAGGAGCTCCGCGAGCGCCATGGCCTGGAGCTCTCGCGCGAGCAGGCCGGCTCCGCGCTCGCCGCGGAGATCGCCTACTACCGCGCGCACCACGACGAGGGCGTCGATGCCGCCTCGCTGCGCGACCTGCGCCTGCGCTGCGCGCTCGCCCTGCGCGCAGAGCTGCCCGAGCCGGCGCGGGCGCTCCCCGCCGACGCGCTCGTGGCTTCGCTCCTCGCCGCGCTGCGCCTGCGTCGTTTCGCGGACGCCGCGCCGGCGCTCACCGCGCTGCGCGGGTGCGGGTTACGCCTCGCCGTCGTGAGCAACTGGGACTGCTCGCTGCCGCACGCGCTGCGGGAGCTCGGCCTCACCGAGCATCTCGATGCCGTGATCACCTCCGCGCAGGCCGGATCCGCGAAGCCGGCGCCGGCGATCTTCGCCGCGGCGCTCGCGCGGCTCGCTGTGCCGCCCGGCGAGGCGGTGCACGTGGGGGACAGCCTCGAGCACGACGTCGCCGGAGCGCGGGCGAGCGGGATACGCGCCGTCCTGTTGCGCCGCGACGGCTCGCGCGCCCCCGCGACGCCGCCCGACGTCGCGGTGATCGACTCGCTCGCCGCCCTCCCGGCTCTGGTGTCGTGCGAGACGGCATGAACACCCGCGGCCGGGCGCACCCTAAGCTGGTGACAGTTCGATGACCGACAGCGACTCACCAGCAGTGCCGGGCACGGCGTCGGCGCCCGGCGAGGAGCGCGCACCGGTGCCACCGATTGCCGCCTGGCCCGACGAACGGTGGCGCAGCTCGGCCGCGGGCGAAGGCGCCTCGCCGCCGGCCGGCGACGACGACGTTCCCGACTGGTCGCCGCTCAGCGCAGTGCTCGTGCTCGTCGCCGCGGTCATTCTCGGCAGCGTCGGAGGGCTGCTCGTGGCCGCCGTCGTCGGCGCCGTGCTCGGGCTCAACGTCACCTCCGGAACCCTTCCCCCCGGCCTGGAGATCACGGCCACGGCCGTGCAGGACGCCGTCTTCGTCGTCGTGGCCGTGTTCGTGGCCCGTCTCGGTGGGCGCCCCGCGCTCCCGGCCCAGTTCGGGCTGCGCACCGCCCGCGTGTGGGAGTCCGTGGGACTGATCATCATCCTGCTCGTCAGCTTCTATCTCGTGACCGCCGCCTGGACGACGGCGCTGCACAACAACCCGCACGAGACGTTGCTGAACACGCTCGGGGCCAACGAGGGCGGGGCCCTGCTGGTGGCGAGCGCCCTGTTGACCTGCGTGATGGCGCCGTTCTGTGAGGAGTTCCTGTTCCGGGGCTACATCTTCACGGCGCTGCGCAACTGGCGCGGTCCGTGGCCGGCGGCGATCCTGACCGGGCTCGTCTTCGGCCTCGTGCACGGCGCGTCGGCGCCGAGCGTCTACCTGCTCCCGCTCGCGTTCCTCGGGTTCGGGCTGTGCCTGCTGTACTGGCGCACCGGCTCGCTGCTGCCCGGGATCGCCGCCCACAGCATCAACAACTCGATCGCGTTCGCCGGGCTGGAGGGCTGGCCGGGGCGCGACTATCTGCTGCTCGTGGCCGCGTCGCTGGGCGTGCTCGCCGTGATCGGCGGGCTCATGCGCGCCCGCGGTCTGATCGTCGCGGCGCGGCCGGCGACGGTCGCCGCCTGAGCCCGTGACGTCCGCACGCATCGCGTAGGATCGGGCGCATGCCCCACCGTCTTCTCGCCCTCCCTGCCGTGCTCACCGCGCTCGTCGCGATGCCTGCGAGCGCCGCCGCGCTTGCGACGACGACCACCACGACGACGACGACCGCCACCACGACGACGACCGCCGCGACGCCCGTGGCCGGACGGATCCGGATCGAGCTGCTCCACGGGATCGGCCGGCCCGCGATCGCCCTCACCGGTCACCGCGTCGGCGTCTGGGGTCGCGTCCGCCCCTACCTGCCCGGCGAGCACCTGACCGTGCGCCTCGCGGTGGACGGACACCGGGTGGCGACGCGCACGATCGCGGTCGAGAACCTCGGCAACGGCACCGGCCAGGTGCGCTTCGGCTACACGAGCGCCCGCACGGGCGTGCTGGTGGCCACGGCGGCGGTCCCGGCGGCGCCGGCGGGTGCCACGTTCGCGCTCGTCGCCCCGGCGCAGATCCGCGTCATCGACCCGAACCTGGGCTTCGGCTCGTCCGGGCCCTCGGTCCGCGAGCTGCAGCGCGCGCTCGCCGCGCTGCGCTACGCCGTGCCGCGCACCGGCGTCTATGACGAGCTCACCGATCTCGCCGTGATCGCCTACCGCAAGATGACCGGCGAGGCGCTCTTCGACGACACCGATTCGGGGCTGTTCGAGCACCTCGAGAACGGCGACGGCAGCTTCCCCGTGCGTTACCCGGGCGATGGCAAGCACGTCGAGGCCAACCTGACCAAGCAGGTGCTCGCCGAGATCGACCCCGGCGGCCACGTGCACGCGATCTACACGATGAGCTCGGGCAAGCCGTCGACCCCGACCGTGATCGGTCGCTTCCACGTGTACCTGAAGACGCCCGGCACGAACAGCGAGGGCATGGTCGACGCCAACTACTTCATCCGCGGCTACGCGATCCACGGCTACGACCCGGTGCCCAACTACGCCGCCAGCCACGGCTGCCTGCGCATCCCGATCCCGGATGCCGCCACCGTCTTCGCCTGGGTCGACATCGGCACCGCGGTCGACGTCTACAACGAGAGCGGTCAGGGCAGTCGCGTCGTGCAGGCCGACGCCGGGCCCTGACGGTTCGACACATCTTCTGATGAAGGGCGGCGAGGGCGCCCGGCATCCGGGCGCGTCCGGCCGGGCAGCGGGCGCTACTCCCGCCGCAGCAGTACGGCGCGCATGAGGAAGCTGATGCCAAAGCCGTACAGGAGCACGGCGATCACGAGCTGGGACACGTGCATCCCCCACTGGTTGCTCGTGCCGAAGACGTTGTGGAACGGCGACGTGAGGGTGTTGCTCGCGTTCGTGACCGCTTGCCGCAATGCGCTCGGCTTCGCATCGACGGCCTTCGTGTGCGCCGTGGCGGCGCTCGCAGAGCCGAGGTCGGCGACCTGCTGGGTGGCGGCGTCGTTGGCCTGATGGGTGGCGAACACGATGAAGGCGATCACCACGATCAGGCAGGCCGTGACCGACGCGATGCGCACGAGGCCGGCGAGCGAGCTCAGGACGGGGTTTCCCACACGATCGGTGTCGTCGTGGCCCGAACGCTAGATTGCCGCCTGGTGTCGGCGCTGGACGAACATATGACGGCCCGCGAGCGCCTGACGGCGCAGCTGCGCAGCGAGGCGCTCGTGATCGGCGACGTCGTGCTCACGAGCGGTCGCCGGGCGAGCTACTACGTCGACGCCAAGCGCGCGATCCTGCGACCCGAGGGCTTCGCGGCGCTCGCCGAGCTCGTCGCCGCCTACGCCCGGGAGTGCGACGCGACCGCGGTCGGCGGCATGACGATGGGCGCGGATCCGATCGCCTGTGCGGCGCTCGCCGGCGGCGCCGAAGTGAAGGCGTTCTTCGTGCGCAAGGACGCCAAGGCGCACGGCCTGCAGCGGCGCATCGAGGGTCCGCCGCTGGGCCCCGGGGAGCGCTGCCTCGTCGTCGAGGACGTCGTCACCACGGGAGGGTCGACGCTGGCGGCGATCGAGGCGCTGCAGGAGGCCGGTCACGCGATCTGCGGCGTCTGCGCGGTGCTCGACCGGCTCGCCGGCGGCGGCGAGGCGATCGCCGCGGCGGCGGGCGCGCCGTACGTCGCGCTCGCGACGATCGACGAGGTCTACCCCGAGCGCCCGGACCGGTAGTGGCGCCGGTCTCGATCCGGAGCGCCGACGTCGGCGACGCGCGCCTGCTGCTCGAGCTCATCGCCGAGCTCGCCGCCTACGAGCGGCTCGGCGACGAGGCGATCGGAACCGAGGAGCAGCTGGCGGCGAGCCTGGCCGGTCCGGCGCCGCTCGCGCAGGCGCTCATCGCCGAACGCGACGGCGAAGCCGTCGGCTTCGCGCTCTTCTTCACGACCTTCTCGACCTTCCTGTGCCGTCCGGGCATCTGGCTGGAGGACCTCTACGTGCGGCCGCACGAGCGCGGCGCGGGGACGGGCGGCGCGCTCCTCGGCCGTCTCGCCCAGATCGCGACCGAGCGTGGCTGCGGGCGCCTGGAGTGGGCGGCGCTGGACTGGAACGAGCCGGCGCTCGGCTTCTACCGCGCGCTCGGCGCCCGCCGCCTGACCGAGTGGATCACGCACCGGCTCGAGGGCGAGCAGCTGCGGCGCGTGGCCGAGGGCGCCGGAGTCGAACGGTAGCCTTCGCCGGGACCGCGCCCTCGTAGCTCAATGGATAGAGCACACGCCTCCTAAGCGTGGGATGCAGGTTCGATTCCTGCCGGGGGCACT